>NZ_LN831052.1 GCF_001375495.1 Flaviflexus massiliensis
GGATCGGCCGCCGAAGGGTCCGTGGCCGCAGCCGGCGCGCACCGCGGTCCGCGACACCGTCGTCGCTCACGCGAAGGCGCACCCGGCATGGGGGCATCGGAAGGTCTGGGCGATGACACGTCACGACGGGCACCGGGTCTCGCAGGCGACCGTGCTGCAGCTACTGCGTGATGAGGGCTTGATCCTGGAGGCGAACTACCAGCGGGAACGCCGCAAGCTCGCCGAGCGTCGCAAGGCGGCGTTCGCGAAGGAGCCGACGGGCTCGAACCAGGTCTGGCAATTGGACTTCTCCGAGTACGAGACCACGACCGGCGGGACCTGGCGGATCGCGTCGTGCCGGGACTACTGGGCGAAGTACGAGTTCGACGCGCACGTGTCCCCGACCGCGAACATGCACGACGCCGTCACCGCGGTCGAACTCGCACTCGCTGAAGCGGAGGCGTTCCTCGGTCACCCGCTGATCGACGACTGCGAGGTCGACGAAGCCACCGGCGAGCTATTGCCGGTTCTGACGATCGTGATCGACAACGGCGGCCCGTTCCGATCGTTCACGTTCGAAGCGTTCATCGCGACGCGCCCCGAGCTGCGGCACGTACGCACGGGGGTTCGAACACCCGGCCAGAACGGGTAACGCGAACGCGGGTTCGGGACGATGAAGTACGAGTGGCTGTTCCGAGAAGAGATCGACGACGGCCTCCAACTCGTCGAGCACGTGAACGCCTACCGGCGCGACTACAACCACGTCCGACCGCACGAAGCGATCGCCTGGAACCGACCCGCTGACGTCTACGCCGGCACCGCCAACCCCACCATCCCCAACTTCGAAACCAAAAAATCCTGCCAACTACTTGACGCGGGACACGACCACGCACCCGGTGCGGTACTGCATCATCAACAAGGTCGACCGCCTCGCCCGCAACCGGCTCGATGACGCCATGATCCACGCCGCGCTACGGGATGAGAACATCAGCCTGGTCTCGGTCACCGA
>NZ_LN831053.1 GCF_001375495.1 Flaviflexus massiliensis
GTTTTTGGCGGTGGCTATAGCGGTGGGGAAACGCCCGGTCTCATTCCGAACCCGGAAGCTAAGCCCACCAGCGCCGATGGTACTGCACTCGGGAGGGTGTGGGAGAGTAGGACACCGCCGCCATTTATTCATTATTAGGGCCCCTGACTTTGTCAGGGGCCCTAATTGTTTGACTGCCGGAGGGCAGCTCGCCTTTTACATCAAGTCAGTCAATGTATGTGGCTGCTGTGCAGCCGCTTCATGTCCTTGTCGATAGAAAACGGGTCGTCCGGGCTTGAGCGTACGGCTTGGGTGGTCTTGGTTAGGTTCCGGATACGTCCGTTTTCGGGGAGCCGCGGTTGGGTCTGGCTCCCTGGTTACACGTGAATGAGGAATTGCGTTGTGTCCTTGAGGGTGAAGCGGCTGACTTGGGATCTCGATCTGCTGACCTCTGCTGCCAGCTGCTTAAAAGGTGCCCGGCAAGATCGGCTTGTCTTTGCCTTAGCGTGTCAAGAAGAAATCTGCCCTCGGTAACCTATGTGTGTTTGGCATATTGCTTCTCGTCAGGTGTTTCTTCATCCCTAGAGTACCCTCCAGTATTAGTCCCGATCGCTTCTGCGTTTCGTATAGACCCGCCTGGACTGTACCGGTATAGTCATGACCACACTATGACCTATGTCTTAGTGAGGCCCAAGTGTTGGGTCTGCCTTAACGAAGAGGCACATTTGAGAAGCCGGCCATCCGGCTCCTACTGAAAGGTTGTTCAATGTCGAACATTAGAGGATCGTCCGACGGTTACTTGCTGGGAATTGATTTTGGTACGGAGAGCGTTCGCGCCGCAATCTTCGATACCAAAGGTACTCCCATCACCTTCGCAGCCACCCCCTACAAGACGACCCACCCCAGGCCGGGCTGGGCGGAACAGGATCCGGATGAATGGTTGACGTGCTTGGAGGCATCGAGTCATAAGGCACTGGCGAACGCTGGTATCTCTCCCTCGTCGATCGTTGGCATTTCCTATGATGCGACGACCTCAACCGTGTTGGCATTGGATGAGCATGCTGCTCCGTTGCGTCCGGCGATTATGTGGATGGACGTGCGAGCTACAAAGGAAGCCGCCAAGATTTCGTCGACCGACTCTGTCGCGAAGCTGTACAACGGTGACGGTACGGCTCCTGCATCAGCAGAGTGGTTCCCTTTCAAGGCCGCCTGGCTCAAGGAGAATGAGCCCGACGTTTACGAGCGTGCCTACCGGATTGTTGACGCCACCGACTGGGCGACCAGGATTCTCACCGGGGAATGGACACTCAGCATCAATACCGCCGCGCAGCGCATGTACTACAACCGTGATGAGGGTGGCTGGCCCGTCGATCTCTACGAGCACCTCGGTATCGGTGACATATTCGAAAAGCTTCCTGAGAAGGTCGTTGATCTCGGCGAGTCCGTTGGAACGCTTTCCGCTCGTGCAGCCACCGTTCTCGGACTGGTCCCGGGCATTCCCGTCGCTCAAGGCTCGGCAGATGCATGGGCTGGTCAGATCGGTCTCGGCGTTGTTGTTCCCGGCAAGCTCGCCCTCATCACCGGCTCCTCCCACGTCATCACCGGTCAGTCCGCGGAGTCTATCCACGGTGCTGGCTTCTTTGGTTCGTACACGGACGGTGTCGTGCGAGGACAGTACACGGTTGAAGGCGGGCAGGTCTCGACCGGTTCTGTCATGAAGTGGTTCAAGGACAACTTTGCTCGCGACCTTGTTCAGGCAGCCGACCGTGCCGGTCTCAATGCCTACGATCTGCTCAACCAGCAGTCGAAGCATCTGGCACCCGGTGCTGACGGTCTCATCATTAATGAGTACTTCCAGGGCAACCGCACCCCGTACGTTGATGGTAAGGCGCGTGGCAATATCTATGGCCTTTCCCTCCACCATGGACCGGAGCACATGTACCGGGCTATTCAAGAAGGTATCTGCTACGGCACGGCGCATAACTTGAGGGTCATGCAGGCCCAGGGCTTCGAACCTAAGGAGATTGTGGCCTGTGGTGGTGCGACCCGCGGTCGTGACTTCATGCAGATGCACTCCGACGTGACGGGTGTCCCGATCACGCTGACGGAGGTTGGCGACGCAGTTGTGCTGGGCTCTTGTATGATGGCGGCCGTTGGCGCGGGCGTCTATTCGTCCCTTGAAGACGCAGCAGACAACATGGTTCACGTGCGTGAGTCGCTCGAACCGCGTCAGGATGTTCACGAGGAGTACCAGTTCTACCTCGGCAAGTACATTGAACTGTTCCCCAAGGTTGCGGACTCGATTCACGAGATTGTTGACCATGAGGCAGCCAAGTAAAGCTTGAGCTCACAGGGCCCCGACCTCGGTCGGGCCCTGTCCTACTTGGCTAGATTACTCTCACAATTTAGTTCCGACATAGACACGCCCGGAATTTCAATATGGGCAAGATCGCGGTGTTGGAATCAACATGCACGAGCAATATCGTGAGGCCTTAAATTGCATTAAGGTTGTATGCGACGCGTGCCGTATGGGCCGTATTTTGAGAATTGAATGAGTGGAGATCTCTAATGTCCAACAATTTCGAAGACGAATCTGAAGGTCGTCGTAGCTCCTGGGAATCTGCCTCAGACAGACGTAGAGGATCTCGCTCCGGCGGACCTGATAAGCCACGTGGTGGCTATGAACGCCGCTCCAATGATCGCAATGATCGCAATGATCGCAATGATCGTGGTGGGGATCGTCGTTTTAATGACCGCAATGATCGTGGTGGTCGTCGTTTCGAGGACCGTGATGGTCGCGGTGGGGATCGCAGGTTTAACGATCGTGGCGATGGTGGTGGTCGTAGGTTTGATGACCGCGACGGGGATCGTCGCTTTAATGATCGTGGTGGCGACAGGCGATTCAATGATCGTCAGGACCGTGGTGGTGGTCGTCGTTTTGACGACCGTGATGGTCGCGGTGGGGATCGCAGGTTTAACGATCGTGGCGATCGTGGTGGTCGCCGTTTTGATGATCGTGATGATCGCGGTGGTCGTAGGTTTGATGATCGTGGCGAGCGTGGCGGTTACGAACGTCGTTTCAATGACCCCAACGAACGTGGTGGGGGTCGCCGCTTTAATGAACGTGATGGGTGTGGTGGGCGTCCTTTTGAGGACCGTGATGGTCGTGGCGGGGACCGCCGGGTTTTAGACTGTGTCTCTCTTATC
>NZ_LN831054.1 GCF_001375495.1 Flaviflexus massiliensis
CGGCACTGCGCTCTCGGCTACCGCACCCCGGTCCAGACCTGGCAAGACCACGAGAAAGACCTCGCTGCCACGGCAGCGTGAAAGAAGAAAAACACTAACGACTGTTCAAGATTCTTGACACAGCCCAAAGGTATTCAGTGGTCACGGGCGGGCCTGACTGCGTCTTTGAGTGCGAAGGCTCCACAGGTCAGTGCGATGAGTCCAAGTGGGATCGTTAGGCCTTGGAGGATGTCGGTGAAGACACCGATCGCGCCGATGGCGATGGGGATAAGTCCGAGTATTTGTTTCATGGCGTTGTCCGCAATGGGATACTAAGAGGGCCGGGGTCCGAGATACTGTTTCTATCTCGGACCCTGGCTTTTAATCCTTGTCTTTGGTTTTGCGGATTGCTTTGATGATTTGAACGATTCTGCCGAGCACTGCTCCGACTCCAATGAGGATTTCTCCCAAGTAATCCCTTGCTTCCTCCTTTCTGCGTAACACCATGACAGGTATACAACTTCCAATAGTGCCAGTGGTATACCCAATATGATTACCTAGCCATGTTTTTATCTTGACACTTGAAAATGGGTTCTAAAGCTACCGCCTAGGAAGTTGTGCAAGGTGCCAGCGAAGCTCCACGGGGAGCTGTATTGACAAAAATATTGCCGCAATACTGGCACATGATGGGTCCAGGACGAGCCGACAAAGAGAACGGTGGCAGGTCAAGTCCCGTGTAGTGGTGTAGCGGTCTAGCTTTCGGCTCGGTATGAAGTTCGGGGTTTTGGGTTAGGCGGTTAGCTGGTGTTGGTCGCCATGATCACCTCCTGGGTGGTGCATGAGGTGTTT
>NZ_LN831055.1 GCF_001375495.1 Flaviflexus massiliensis
GCGGTCATCGTTACGTGCCTTTCGGTGAGATGTGGTAGTTGAGTCGAAAGGTTACTGACGGTGGCCGCCCCAATATTTCCCAAGGCCCACCATCAGAAAGCGTTACACCACACTAAGGGACGCAACCACGGTGGCATCCTCGAGGTGAAAACTCTCACCGAATTCCCTCGAGCTCCATACCTGGGCAGAAGAAGTATTCGGGCAGACCACAAGCGGCTCGCACAGCACCGACCCGACCTCGTTATCGAGGCTTGCAAGGGCAAGTGATGACGGGACGGCTTGTGTGGGGTTCCGACCATATTGATTGGCTACCACAGGGGCTGCCAGCCCATCATTGGGCGAAAGATAAGTTATCCCCACCAAGATCTTTTGTTGATCTGGTGGGGATTTACTGAGCCGCCTAAGAGAATCGAACTCTTGACCTATTCATTACAAGTTCGACACTTCCCTGGTTAGTGGAATAGTTGCACACAAGACATACAGCACCTTATTCGCTCTTTGCCTTGCCCTCGCCTACCAGGCGGCACACTTGGGACCTTCGCCCCAGAGATCAGATCTCGAACGGATTAGACAATAGATTTCCCCACCGTCAATTCGGCAGACACTTCGAATCTGAATAAAATCGATTTAAAACCGGATAAACCTTTATGTATGTCCGGAATTGATCGAATGTTACAACAATGGCGCATGTCAATGATTGCGCAGTCGCTAAGCTCCCGTACGATTGACGAACGAATTCGAGTACTGAAGCAATTTTCCAAATACACTGGTAAATTCCCGCTCAACGCCAGTACGGATGACATTGTTGAATGGCTAGCGACGAAACGTAACAACAGCACAAAATGGTCCTATCTGTCACATTTACGCGCTTTCTATCGATGGGCAACTCTGACTGACCGCACCGACGACAATCCAACGCGAGTCATACCCTCACCCCGACGACCCCGATACAAGCCCCGCCCCACCCGTCCACATCAACTACGTACTCAGTCAAAACCTGCGAAAGAAAACACGGACAATGATCCTCCTCGCCGCTTTCGTCGGACTCAGAGTCCACGAAATCGCCAAGGTACACGGACGTGATTATGACCAACTCGCAGGCCAACTCACCGTACTAGGCAAAGGTAGCCAGATCGCCGTGATTCCCATCAATGAACAATTACAACCATTCTTTAACACTATGCCAACTAATGACTGGTGGTTTCCCAGCAGGAAAGGAGGCCACATTCACCGTGCGTCCGTCGGGAACTGCATCACCCGAGCATTCGACAGGAATGGTATAAGAATCGAAACCCACCAACTCCGACACAGCTTCGGCACCCAACTCCTACGTGTTGGTGGAGATATTCGCGTCGCCCAAACCCTCATGCGACACGCATCCATCCAGTCCACAGCACTATATGTAGACGTGGAAGAGTCCCAAGCGCGAGAAACAACCAACCTTCTCAAGATCGACCCACCACAAATTTTCGAAAGAGAAGACCCATAATTTACCAGGCATGACAATCTGGCAGCCATGGACAAGGCAACAATGCTCCGCCACTGGGAAATCGTGAAGCTTGATGCTCCCATGCGCCAGCCGATGCACTAGGGATCCGGCAGGGGTTCCTGGCCCGCCAAAAACACTACATCAGCCCGCGCGGGAATCAGGAACCACCCTGCACGCAACGATAGCCTCCTCATTGACGACATGCTGTCCCACAGCAATCAGGACCAAGCCATCTAAGTTACAGGAAGCGCCGTAAACGAGAACAAAAAAGATGGTCAATGAATCAACAGCTGAAGTGGTTCAAGCCAGCGAGGCGAACGAGGACACGGCGTTGCAGGCGCTCACGGAGTTTGCTGACTCACCGCTGGGCCAGAAATACCCCTCAGCGGTCGCGGTGTGGGAGAACGGCTGGGATCGATTCATCCCGTTCCTGGCGTTCCCGCCAGCCGTGCGCCGGGTGATATACACAACGAACGCGATCGAGTCGTTGAACTACCAGCTACGCAAGGTCACGAAAAACCGTTCCCAGTTCCCCACCGAGAACTCCGTTGTGAAACTGCTCTGGCTAGCGATCTGTAACATCGAGGACCAACGCTGTGTAACTAAACGCCGAGATGGTGCGAACATAAGTAAGTTCGAAGACCCGTAGATCATTGAGATCTTGGGCAATCAACTTCCGGCCCACAAGGTCTGGTCGATGATCGGGTCCCTGAGAAGGGACAGTGGTTAACGGCATCCGACCTCGACGAATCCCTGAAAAGCCCATTGTCCCGTCGCCAGTATGCAGAGCGAGTGGGCTTCTCCGAGCCAACAGTTCCAATCCGCCTTCGTGAAGCAAATATCCGCACCCACCATTCCCAAGGAAAATACAGGGCCCGAGAACAGAGAGCTAGTACTTTCACATGCTAATCTTCCATGTCATCAATACCTAAACTACCTTTGAGGACTTCCTGAACTTCTTCCTCCAGGCCGTGATTCCCGCGCGCTCCGAGTTGGTTCATATAATTCTCGGCATCGGCCCCAAGTTGCGTATCACCAAATCTCATTGCGTTTGCGATAACAACCGGGATTGCCCTCCTACTTAAATCGTAGGTGAAACGCCCTCCCTCGGGGGAATCACCGATTACCAATTTGAGAACCTTCAGCGCCGCGACGGGGTCCGAAAACGAGGCTTGTGCAAGCTCCTTCCCTATTGTTGTTCTTTCAGATCCAATAGCGGGATCCAGCTCGAGTATGTCACGCAAACGCGGAAGCCACCATTCGGAAGAAAAAGTACTGCTCCTCGCTAACCAATAGATCCCCCTGAGCTCTTGAGTTTCCTCAGGGTGTTCACGAACATGCCTAATGCGATCGTCCCAAAGCCTTCCAAATCGATCTCGGATCGAATCATCAACTTTATCTGCACGGAAGAAGGACCACGCAATATGCGCAAGGGCTTCGCCACGAACTGAAGGGGTAACAAGACCGAAGAAACTCTGAAATACTGGATCATCTGCAGAGATATCGCCGAAAACATAAGCGTCGATTACCCACTCACCTATTCGGGGCAGCGGCTCTAAGTCGGATTTCCATCCTGCTGTCAAAGAATCACCGACATCGATTGCAGCGAGCATCGAAGGGGTCAGTAATTCATACATTACAGGGTTGTAACGATATATGGCCATAGCGGTAGTGAGCACAATTTGTTGCGCAATAGAAATGGCTTCACGCGTACCAACGAATTCTTCAAGGTGCTCATCGACCCAGTCAGGTGCGGCTTGCATCAACCGGCCAAGGCCCTCGCCTAGAGCTGCCCGGCCAGCTCCATGTTGGTCAACCCGCGACATCTCACGCTCGATAACTTTAAGTGCCTCCCCGCGCCACGCCGCTTCCTTAGTGCGTGTTGCAGCGATAATGAGTGCTCGCACTATGCCCGGCCATTGGAAATTCAGCGACATATTTAGCGGATCCCACTCCGACACGCCGCGCTCATAGGTATCATAAGCGACCCACGCATCCTCGTCATTGGAGTAGTTAATTAACATTCGAGCGAAATGCTCTTCATAATACTCAGGAACTACCACTGATCCTTGCTTCTTAAGTAGTTCCTCAATTAGTCCGATTGCGGCGCCTTTCGCGCCACTGTAATTCTTGTCATCGTCGAAATCACCACCTTCGATTGGAAAAGGGGACGCAAGGGGGTGGTTGAGCACATGTTCTACGAGTTCGAAAGCTTGTTGCCAGTTGAGAGGAAGGTCCGCTTTTAGGGCAGATTCCCATCCCTTCAAAATGGCACGCAGGTAAGTCGGGCGAAGCCTCTTGCCCAGCTGCGGAACTCCTTCTAGAGCGAGCGGGTTCGTCGTTAAGAGACCCGAGAGAGCGCGACCTTGGCCCTCGTGCGAAGGTTCCGGCCCCCATCCGTCGCCGTTATCGTGCCAATTGGCAAGATGAGCAACAAGCTCGAGCGGAGCCATCGACAGCATCTCCTCCTGACTGGTGTGAGGATTCGGGCCAGTCCAGCTGGTGATTTGACCGAGGGGCTCAAGAGGCTTATCGATCACACCATTCTCTTCATTGAGCTTTAGCAACTCTTCCCTCAGTACCTCTGGAAGTGAGTCCATTCCGATAGCCGCTAACCAGCTATGCCGGTAACGTCGCGCCTTGGCCCTTATCTTTGATTCCCATCCTTCTTCGGTTATGCCCTCGTCACGAGGTACACGCTCTCGCATCCACGTCAGGTCAGTTTCAAATGCCCTTGCGAGAAAATCTACGATGACAGAGGTTGCAGTATTGTCGGCACGAGCTGCTTCTTGCGCCAACCTTGCGTATTCGACGCGAATGTATTCATCATCAGACTTTGCATCGCCAAGGAGCTGTTTTGCTATCCCTGCAAGGGCTTCAACATCCCCGTTATCCTCCAGTTCCCGTCGAAGAGCCTCAGCCACGACGTAAATTGCGATCTTCTGTAGGAGCTGAACGCCAGAGCGCACCAGGATGTTTGCGGTTTCACTCGGATTTGTGCGCATCGCCGGGATTGCCAAATCTCGAACGGCGTCGATAAGCGCCCCCTCGATCCGATCGGAAGAATTGTCCTGGGACACTATCGAGGGGCGGACGATCGCACTAATGTCATAATCATCGGATGCGAGGCCAGACAAACGAGCATAAGAAACTAGCCAACCAACAATGGCCTTGAGAGCGTTCTCGCCAAGGGCAGGAATGATGCGCGGTAACTCTTCCTCGTACCAATAATCCTCCAAGAGAGTACTGGGTCTACGAACCTTCGGGGTTACCCCATCCTCCGTATGAGGTTCGAATAGTGTATTCGCAAGCCAACGGCCGAGTTGCGGCTCACCACCCTCCAATAAGTTTACGGATAGAGATACCAGTGATCGGGGGTCGGTGCGAAACCCAAAGTCACACGCCCATTCTCTGATTAAGGGCTCCAGCCGAACAGCCGAAGCGGCCGGAATCCGCGACCCAATTTCGAATACGGCGCTGCGAACCCAGGAGTTTGTGCTCTTTTTCAACTGTAGAAGTACCTCGACGACTTCATCGGGTGCTTGTTCCGCAATGCGAGTCAGGTACGACAGTTCCGGCCAATATCTCTCTTGAATGTGACCGTCTCCGGTTGGTACTGGCTCTGGTGGGTCTGTAAATGCTCCTGCTGCTAAGAGAGGGCGGACCCAGTGGGGATTCTGAAGCCCCTCGTAGAACACACGCCTAAGTTGAAACGTTGGGATTTTGAGCAAGGCTGCTTCTACCTGCTCCTGGCTAGGCCTACTGAAACTAGGCATTGGTATCGTCCCCCGTGGCATTAATCTCAGCGAGTAAATCATTAATCGACTGCCTGGCCGTAAAAAAGGCAGTAATCACACCATCGAGCAGTTCTTCAAAAACACCCATGTGCTCTCGAATCTCGTCGTCCACAGGCAACGCAGCTACTTCTATATCCTTGTTTTGTAAATGCGTCCACTTTACAAAGTAGGTTCGCGAATCAATCCAGCGCGTGACTGCGACATGATTCGCGTTGCCATCATCCGTAATTAGAGCAGCGACATCATCTCGTATTCGTCGCTTCTCCTGTACCGCCGCCTTAAAAATCTTGCTCATAGCTGTCGCAATTTCTTGAGGAACTGGTACCGATTCCCGATCTCCGTCCAGCTCGAGTTCAGGAAATTTTGCCAGTAGGTCGGGGAGCCTCCTTATCTGCTCACTAGAAGATGGCTCAAATCTGGGCCCAATTGGCCGGTCGAAAGCGTCTAAGACACGATTCATCAATTCACGCATACAATGCGCGATCAATGACACTTTCGTGCGGCGATCTACTTCTCCGACTTCTGCATTTAGTAACGCCAATGCAGTCCGGTACACGCTGGCAAGTTCATGACGTCTTTCTTCAAGCGCGGCGACGATTCGTTCTTGCCGCTCATCCATGACTAAGTCTGCGGTGATCATCTAAAACTCTCTGGCCTCACTGTTCGAGAATACCTCAGCCTGCGGGGCTGCTACACGTTCCCGGGTTCTAATCGGAAGCGCAACACCTTCTAAGTTGTGAGTTACCACACCTACAACTGAAGGGCTGCGCTTCCTTGTCCACACACTACCGCCACCTGACACTTGACGACCGTATCGAGATCGTGGGGTGTACTAAAGATGTTGGACAGTCATTGATCAGGGAGAATCAAAGGTATGGGTTCAACATCGAGGCGTAAGTTTAGTGCGCAGTTCAAAGCTGAGGCTGTGCAACTGGTGATCCAGTCCGAG
>NZ_LN831056.1:0-230310 GCF_001375495.1 Flaviflexus massiliensis
GGTCTGGCGGGTGGGTCGGTCGCGGTCCAGGCGGGTGCCGGAGGCCGTGACCCAGTCGCGCAGACGGTGGCGGGCGTCGGCGAAGTCGCGGTGCCAGCCCAAAGGTGCGGAACCATTTTGTTCGGGGTCGTAGGCGCACAGCCAGTGCAGGTGCAGCGCGGACAGCTCCCAGACCAGTTCGGGGTGGCGGTGCCAGTAGGGCGGCACCACTGAGGCGGGTAGGCCGTAGGTGTGGCGGAGCCAGTCGACTCACCAGTTCAGCTCCAGCAGCTCTGCTTCCAGATCCTGCGCCGACAGCAGGTTCCAGTTGATCGGGTGCGGCGGCTCGGGCAGGGCATCGGCGTTGAACATGTCGGGCTGGTCGTCGAGGATACCGGGGTCGTCGTACTGGTCGTCGGGATCGGGGCCGTGAGTGCTCATGATCGGTCCGCCCGGGTCACATGCTGAGGCTGTCGGCAGCAGGCGTGGCCTGGTGGTGCTGGGGTGGTTCGAAGGCCTGCCCAGCCGCCTGGCGTTCGAGTGCCTGGCGGGATGTGCGGTCGACGTCGTAGCGGGTGCGGGCGGTGTCGTGGCCGATCTTCTTGGCGACGAACTCCTCGCCCGCGATGGGCTGTCCGTCGCGCTCGTAGGTATAGTCGTGGGCGTAGCCTTCGGCGACGAACTGGTCACCCTTGGTGAAGCGTTCGAAAGCCCGCTCGGTGGTGGCGCGGTAGAGCACCAGATTGCCGAAAGACGGCTCCAGCTTGGTGAAGGAGCCGTGTCAAGCCCCGGCCAGTCCGGAGCATTGATGTCGGCCTCGTCCGAGACGGGGCGAGGATCCACCACCCGTTCCCCAGCGTGGCAGCGGACCAACCCCTCGGCGAGTTCATCTGCGCTCAGCGCCTTGGAGAGGTACCCATCGGCGCCAAGCTTCAGCGCATGCTCGACGATGCCGGGATCCAGATTCCAGGAGTAGATCACGACCCGCCCGAAGCGCGGATCCCTGATGAGCTTGCCCATCTCCTCCTCCTGGTCCTCGGAGGCGAACGTGTCCACGAGGACGACATCCACAGCACCTGAGGGGTCGACCATCGAGTCGAGTTCGATCACGGCAAGGCGCTGGTCTCGTCGCAGCAGGTTCGAGACGCCCTCGACGATGACGGGATAGTCATTGACGATGGCCACCGAGATCGGATCCACATGTATGCTCCGAGAGCATACCGGCACAACAGGCGGTGCTGCGGCCAGGTCAGGCTTCGCGCCATCCCGCGGGACCGAGCATCAGATGCCCCTCACGCTGGAGTTGGGCGAGCCACCCCTCCATCGGGTAGAAGCCCCAGTTGGAGTGGAAGAGGTTCGCGTTGCGTGCGATCGCCACTGCATGTTCGACCGGGGGGTCGCTGATCGGATGATACTGGTGGAAGGCCTCGGCTCCTGCACTCCAGTACATGGTGCCCCCGGCAGCCTTGAGACGCTGCCCGAAGTCCGTGTCCTCGCCCCCATACCCGACGTAGCGTTCGTCGAAGCCGCCAATACGGTGCCAGTCCGTGAGGCTCATGGCGACGTTGAGGGACCACAGCAGGCGGGGATCGCCCTCCACGAGGTCCCCCGGTTCAGGGACGGTACGCACCGGATGGTCCTCACCTGCACGACGGAGACGAGCCAGGGTGTAGTCGGCCTCCACGAGCCCCGAGGGCAGGTAGTAGACCCGCCCACACACCACTGCGGGTGATTCCTCGTCGGCGGCCTCCTGGATCGCCTCGGTGTAGTCCCTCGCCAGGTCGGGACCCGGCAGGCAGTCCACATCGAGCAGGGCTACGTTCTGCGCGCCATGTTCCTCCGCCACCCGCACACCGAGGTTCCGTGCGGCGGACAGCGGCAACTCTCCACCAGTGTCCAGCTGGGTCACGACGGTGGGGCAGGCATCGGTTTCCGCCACCACGGACCGGATCTCGTCGTCGTCCATGGACACGACCACGTGGAGCAGCGGCTGCGGCTCCATCGCCTCGATCCAAGCCCGCTGGCGCCGCAGATGGGCATGGCGTCGATGCACGATGGTGACCAGTGCGAGTCGCATCATTGAACCTCCTCGTGTAGCCGGTCGAGAGCTGCGGCTGCCCGGCGTGCGCCGTCGCCCGGATTCCAATCCCGCCATGCCTGGCCGCCGATGGATGTCGCTTGTTTCAGGAGGATCGGCCAGTCCTCATTGCTCGGCCAGTCCTCCAGGGCGACACACGCCCCTGCCCTGCGTAGTGCACCCACAGTAGCGCCCTGCTCATCGAAGGGTCGGGGCTGGGCCACCACAACGGCGGGTCGGCGGGCGGCGGCGACCTCCGCGACGGCGTTGTCGCCCGCATGCGTGACGACGACGTCGGCCTCGGCCAACTCCCGCCACAGGTCGGGTGACGGTTCCTCCGGGGTTCGTAGGATCCACTCCCATCCCGGCGTCGCTCGACGGGCACCCGCGAGGTCCCCGTCCCGCAACCGGTCACCCCCCGAGCCCCACACGACCAGAACGCGCGGCACATCGGAGGTGGATGGCGGAGGCGACTCGATACCGTCGAAGCGGGAGAAGGCGCCCGTGTGGACGGTCTTGGCTTCCCATTCGGGTGGCCACCACGGCTCACCGTGCTCCCGGTTCCACGGCGCGATGATTGCGGATGCCGCATCGTAGGCGGTCAGATGGGGTCGGTCGGTCCTGTCACCACGCAGTGCGACCACAACGGTCCTCACACCGAACAGGCGGGACAGTAGCGTCACTTCGGCGGAGGTATCGACGACCATCACGTCGACGTGCCCGGTCAGCCAGTCAACGATTCGCGCGAGTCGGGTGCGGTGGCGGGGAACCTCGAGGGGTGCCCAGTGAAACACCCCGTTCGCGGTCGGGTCGAGCGGTTCATGGACGAGATCGGGTTCCAGCATCACCCAGCGTCCGGGCCACCCCTCGGGGGCCTCGAGGGAACTGAACCCGACCACGGGCGCACGCAGGGCCAACGCGATCTGCAGGGCACGCATGCGGTGCCCCTGTCCCTGGTGGTGCACGTAGTAGCCGATCATCGTCCCACCAGTTCCCCGTAGAGGTCGACGTAGGCGGCCACGGTGTCCTCCAGGGAGAGGGTGTGCTCGGCCTGGGCCCGGACCACCCGTCGATCCAACTGGACCACGTCGTCGAGGACAGCTACCGCCGCGGCCACGGTCATCTCGTCGGAAGTGCCGGGCGGGACCAGGATGCCGGCACCCGGGCGCACGACCTCCAGGAGGCCAGCACGAGCCAGCCCGAGGACTGGCGTGCCGCAGGACATCGCCTCGGCAGCCACCAGGCCGAAGGGCTCGTCCCATGCGGGTGTCACCAGGCAGGCGGCAGACTGCGCCAGCAGTCGCTGGAGATCGACATTGGCGAGGTGGCCGACGTGGCGGATCCGCTCATCGAGCAGCGGCTCCACCTGTGAGGCGAAGTACTGCCCGTCGATGATGGGACCGGCCAGCACGAGACGCCGGCCAGCGGTTCGTGCGATGGCCGCGGCGATGTGGGGCGCCTTCTCGGGGACGATCCGTCCGGACCACACCAGGTCGTCGCCGCCCTCCCCGAACCGCCACTCGGCGAGGTCCACGCCATTGCGGATGACCGTGGCGGTGGTGACGTGGCTCCACATCTCGGCCACGGCCTGGCTGACGGCAACCGTGCGCGCCGACGGCGTCAGCTTCAGGGCCGGCTCCATCCAGGGCGTGGGTGGGCTGTGCAGCGTCGTGACGAGGGGCTGGGGTGCGATCTGTCCCAGAACGATGGGCAGGTAGTGCAGCGAGTTGTTGTGGATGACATCGATGTCTCGGCGCTCGGCCAGGTATCGCATCGCCTGCAGATAGGCGGTGGTTTCCTGGACCTGGTGCGCGGGCGGCATGGCGACATCATTGCGGGCGCTGGCGCTCAGCTCCGGGGGCGTGAAGGCCAACTCCTCGGCCTCGAGGTGCGGGTCGCTGCCGGGCCCGGCGAACAGGACGACTTCGATCCCTCGACGCCTGAGGCCGACGGTCAGGCTCCACGTGAACGACTCCAGTCCCCCGGCGAAGGGAGCCGCGATGGGGAACCTGTCATGGGCGAGCAGGGCAACCTTCATGCCCGTCCCAGGGCGTCGGTGTAGATGCGCCGGTGGGCAGCGGCGATATCGCGCCGCTGCTCGAGGCGGTCCTGCGGATCCGCCCGCCAGTCGTCACGGGATCGGTCCATCGCGTCCAGGGCAGCCGCGATGTCGGCGGCCCGCGGGAGGCCATCGTCCAAGTGGTACCCGAGGACCCCGGCATGCTGCTGGTGGTAGTAGCCCAGGTGTGGGGCGAGCACGCGGGTCCCCACGTCGTGACACGCCTCCAGCCAGCCGGAATGCGTGCCGAAGCGGTAGGGCAGCACCGAGAGGTCGAGGCTGCGGAAGTAGTCCCACAACTCCTCGTCGCTGTAGAAGTCATGCACATGGACCTCGACTTCAGGTGGGAGGCTCCGCAGGAAATCGACGACATCCGGTTTGTGGTTGTACTGTCCCGGGGTCATGACGTCGGTGTGGACGTCGATCACCAGCTCGAATTCCCTGCGCCGCAGCTCAGCCACGAGCGCTCCGATCATCGGCAGGGGATCGAGGTTCGCGCGCATGCTCTTCAGATGCAGCCCCACCCGGGGAACGGTCCGCTGCGGGCGGTTCACGGACATCTGGTCGAATCCCACCACGTGGGGGTGCTTCACCATGTGCGCAGCCCGGCCCCATCGCCGGGAGATCTCGTCCGCGGCGCCGGGGGTCAGGGTGATGAGTTGGTCCGCGGCAGGGACCAGCACGTCCAGGGCTGCGTCGTGCGTGCGGCGGTCGAGCTGGTGGGGGTTGCGCAGGTCATGGACGGTGTAGACCAACGGCTTGCCCTGCTCACGGAGCGCGGCCACGATCGTGTCCAACTCCGATGGCTCGATCGAATCGAACCCGAAGTGGAGGTGGTACAGGTCGAATTCCTCGGCGTGGTCATGAATCCACTGTGCGTCCAACATGACCAAGGGCCACCATGGCGCCCCGACGGCCGGGTTCTCGGGGGTCGGGTCCGGCAGGCGGACGACACCATCGTCTCGGTCGGGATCGCTGAGGTGCTCGACGTAGACATGCCCATGCGGCACCGATGCGATTCTCATGGCAGACTCCTTCTTGAGTCATCATTTTACGCTGGCGGATTGGGTCCAGTCTACATCCCTGGGGGTAGGTTTGGGCGGCCTGTTCAGTACTCGAGCTCGGCGATCACCTGGGGGATGTGGGTGAGCAGATCGCGGGCCAGGAACCCTCTCGGCCCGAAGTGCGACGTCAGCCGTTCACCGCATCGGCCGTGGACGTACTTGGCCCATACAGCCGCCTGCACCGGATCTGCCCCGCGCGCCAGAAGTCCCACGATGATCCCCGCCTTCACGTCACCGCTACCGGAGATCGCCAGGCCCTGACCACCGGTCTCATCGCGCCATGCACGCCCATCCGGCGCCGCGACGAAGGAGGTGTCCGCGCCGCTGACCACGACCACCTCGGCGCGTTTCGCGAGGTCGCTCACGGCAGCCCGTAGTTCCTTGATCCCGGCCTCGCTCTGGAGCTCCGCGGGCGCGTTCTGCTCCAGCGTCGTGAACAACTCCTTGACGTTCGGGGACACCACCGAGCGTCCGCCCAGGTGGGCCAGACCGTCGAGGTTTCCCGTCAGGTAGGCCAGCCCCAGGGCATCCAGGTACACGGTCGCCTACAGCTGTGGAATCACCTGCTCCAGCAACGCGTTGGCCGCTGCGGGGTGCATCATGCCGGGTCCCAGCAGGACGGCGTCACGCTCGGAGGCCAGGTCGACGGTGGTGTCGGCAGCGCTCGGCGCGATGTCGCCGCCGCCGTCGGTCTCCAAACCTTGGACAAAACCCTCCGGGATGGCCAGGCCCAAGGCTGTCGCAGCGCTCTGGACGGTGGCGATCTGGAGTTTGCCAGCACCGGCCCGCATGGCGGCCTCGGCAGCCAGGAACACGGCCCCCGGCACGTGGTCGTTGCCACCGACGATCAGGACCCGGCCACCAGCATTCTTGTCGCCTTCCGGGTTGGGCAGTCGCCAGGAGCGGAGCAGCCCGGGGGTGACGACGACGGCGCTCATGCGCCCTCCCCATCGGCGGGTGGTTCCCGCGTCGTGGGGGCATCCCCCACGGCGGCGGCATAGCGGATTAGGTCCAGGCCACCGTCGTCGTCCGGTTCGTAGGACGTCATGGAACAGTTCGGCAGGGGTTGCTCCGCATCGATTGTGAGCAGGGTGGGCTCGTCCAGGGACTCAAGGACGTACCTGAACGACATGATGGTGGCTTGGTGGCTGAACACCCACACATTCTCACCGTCGTACTCTGCACGGATGTCGGCCAGGACGCTGCGGATGCGTAGGGCGACGTCACACCAGCTCTCACCGCCGGCCGGACGGTGGTAGAACTTGCCCAGACGCGTGCGTCGCTCCGCCTCCTCCGGGAACTGCGCCTCGATGCCCTTGCGGGTGAAGCCGTCCATCACCCCCAGGTCCCGCTCCCGCAACCGTTCATCCACGATCAGCCGGTGCTCGAGGCCAGGTGACGGTGCCCTGGTAATAGGGGTTGGTCAGGATCTTGTGCAGCCCGGTCGTGGTGACTGGCTTGGCCGGCTGCGAGGGGGTGGGCCGGGTGGTCAGGCCACGGGCGGTGAGTTCCTTGGCTAGGCGCGACAGGGACCAGTTGCCGGTGGCGTAGGTGGTGAAGGCGAAACGGACGAGGTCGGCGCGTTCGGGGTCGATTTGGATCACGCGAGACTCGCGTCCTTGGGCGTCGGTGGTGCGGACGTTGAGGTAGCCCAGAGGCGCTTTGGTGGGGGTGCCGCCGATCGCGGCTTTCTGGGTCATGCCTTTGAGGACTTCCTGGGCCAGGTTCAGCGAGTAGAACTCGGCCATGGAGGCCAGGATGCCGTGCATCAGCATCCCTGAGGAGGTCTCGTCGATGTTCTCGGTGACCGAGACCAGGCTGATGTTCTCATCCCGTAGCGCGGCGTGGATCATGGCGTCATCGAGCCGGTTGCGGGCGAGGCGGTCGACCTTGTTGATGATGCAGTACCGCACCGGGTGCGTGGTCGCGTAGTCGAGCATCTCTTGGAGCGCGCGTCGTTGGGCGGTTTTGGCTGACTCGCCGGGCTCGATGAACTCCTTGATGATGACCGCACCGAGCTGTTCGGCCTTGCGCTGCGCGGCTTCGCGCTGGGCCGGGATCGACAGGCCCTCTTCCAGCCCGTTGCGGGTGGCTTGGTCCTTGGTGGACACCCGCAGGTAGCTGATCGCCGCCACCTGCCCCTCAGCCCCGGTCGCTGTGGCGTCTGGGCGGGGTTTGGTGCAGGCGAGGCGTCGAAGGCCTGAGATGTCGAGGCCGGAGAGCTGATCGAGTGTCATGGTGACCGCCTTTCACAAGCCCCCACATGTCTGGGGCGGGTGGGGCGCCGGAGGCGGTCACGTCAGAGTCGAAAGGAACACCCCGCGAACGGGGCTTAGCAAGAGTAGGTGCCAACAGCGCCGAAACTTGATGTGGGCCCAGTCTAGCGACCGGCTACGAGCAGGCGACGAAGATGGGCACCGGACTGCCCGACGGGCTGGTCGCCAGCGGTGCGCAGCGCGATCCGGATCAACACCTCCGCAACCTTCGCGGCATCGATCTCCTCACGTGGCTCATACCGGACGCGCAGGGGCCGATCCGCCTCGACTCGGGCCGTGGCGCGGCGGTACCGGCGGACCATCCTCAGCCGCCTTCCGGGCCGAGAACGTTGTCGCGAACCTCCCCGGTCGCCGGGTCGATCCGGTCATCCAGGCTGGCGTAGAAGGCGTCTTCAGCAGCCTGTCGCTCGTTGACCTGGTCGATGACGTATTGGACGAAGTCGGCGTCTCGGTCGGTGATGACGGATTCGTCGTGGGTGGGTTGGGGTTCTTCGCCGGGCCAGGTGGTCTGGCGGGTGGGTCGGTCGCGGTCCAGGCGGGGGGCGGGGGGGGGGGCCCCAGCGCGGCCGCGGGGGCGGGGGCTCTTTTCACCCCACATGAGGGGGTTAAGGGAAGGGGGGAAACGGGGGGGGTGGAGGAGGGGTGGTCGGGGTTCGGCGGCAGGGGGTGGCGCGCCGGCTGCGGCCACGGACCCTTCGGCGGCCGATCCTGCTTTGGCCTGCCAGCGTCTCCACGTGCGTTCGGGCATGCCGAACTTCTCACAGAACCTCGACGTCGGCATGCCCGCCTCCGTGCGGATCACCTCGAGGTCCTCGAAGGGCCCAAGCGGCCCTCGGCGCTCTTCTTCCAGACGCGGATCTCGACCGCGGCCTCACCAAGGGCCTGCGTGAGCTCCGCAACCTCGTCCTCGAGCTGCTGCTCCCGGCTCGAGGCCTTGGACTTACCTGCCTCGATGCCGGCCTTTCCCGTTACCTTGTTGACAGGTCCGGATCGGCGGGTGTTGATTGGGATTATCGGTCAGCCGTCCCGGCATGGTGTCTTGCCCCTGTCTATTGAATGATCCGGGGGGTGTTGCCACCGGGGCTGGTTGACAGTACGTGATCGCTGATGAGGGGCTCGGCACCACGAATGGATGCCTGTCGTAACGTGGATGTGAGACACACTGTCATGGCTCGACCGACTGCTGGCACAGAGCAAAGGAGACGATTGCCATGACCACAGCAAAACCCAGAATCTACCTCGGTCTTGATGTTGATAAAACCGATCACTGGGCGTGCGCCTTGACCGAGGACGGGCAGGTGCTTTGGAACAAGACTCTGCCCAATAATGAAGCAAAAATTATTGATATCTACACCAAGCTCGCCACGCAGGGACAGGTCTTAGTCATTGTTAATCAGCCCGCCACGATCGGTGCCCTTGCGACTGCTGTTGCCCAACACATGGGAATCGACGTCGCCTACTTACCGGGACTGACCATGCGCCGCATCGCTGACCTGTATCCAGGTGAGGCGAAGACCGATGAGAAGGACGCTTTTATTATCGCTGACACCGCACGCACTCTTCCTCATACGCTGAGGTCCTTAACCACAACGGACAAGGACGAAGCTAGCTTAGCGATGCTCACCGGGTTTGACCTTGATCTCTCCCGTCAAGTCACTCAAGTCACGAACCGGATCCGGGGCCTCTATACTCAGATTCACCCCGAACTTGAAAAAGTCATTGGTAGCCGGCTCGATCATGATGCCATCCTTCAGGTCCTCGCGACCTGGCCCACTGCACAGGCACTGAAAAAGGCAGGTAAAGCCCGAGTTGATGCGAAACTCAAGAAACACGGGGCACGTCGCCACGCCACGTGGACGACCGAACTCTTTCATGCTCTTAGTAGGCAGACTGTGACAGTGACCGGCACCGAAGCAGCCGAGTTAGTGATCCCGCACCTGGCACGCCAACTAATAAGCCTGCATGCTCAACGTGCCGGCGTCGCAACCCAGGTAGAAACGATTGTCGCTACCCACCCTCTTTACCCGGTCCTGAGATCAATGCCTGGCATCGGCCTCAGGACCGCCGCCGTCATCATCGCCGAACTCTCAGGAAAAACTTTCACCAGCGCAGCCGCACTAGCGTCCTCCGCTGGCCTTGCCCCAACAACCAGACAATCAGGATCATCCATACGATCTGAAAGAGTGAGCCACTCCGGTAACAAACGACTCAAACGCGCCCTCTTCCTATCAGCCTTTGCCATCATCCGGACCGACCACACCAGCAGGGCCTACTACGACCGCAAACGAGCCCAAGGAAAACGACACAACCAAGCAATCATCGCCCTCGCCCACCGCCGACTCAACGTCCTGTACGCCATGCTCCGAGACGGCACACTCTACGACAGTCCCGAAACCCTCCTCGCAGCTTGACACACAACATAGGGGCACCCCCCATTGGGGCAGATCGACTTGAACACCGGGGTGCGGATCCGTCGCCCACGCCCGGTACGGTATGAGCATCAACTCCTGGGAGATCTGGTGCATGTGGATGTGAAGAAACTGGGCCGTATCCCGGACGGGGGTGGATGGCGCAGCCTGGGCCGGCAACAGGTCAAAAAGACCCATCCTGGGGTGGGCTATTCCTTCATCCATTCTGCCCTTGATGATCGCTCACGCGTGGTCTATTCCGAGATCCTTGATGATGAACGCAAAGAGACCGCGGCTGGGTTCTGGCAGCGTGCCAATGCCTACTACGAGAGTCTTGGGATCACCGTCGACAGGGTCCTGACCGACAATGGTCCCTGCTACCGCTCAAGGGTCTTTCAAGACGCACTCGGTGTACATGTGAAACATAAGTGCACGCGCCCGTACCGGCCACAGACCAACGGGAAAATCGAACGATTCCACCGCACCCTGTCCACGGAATGGGCCTATGCCCACCACTTCGACTCAGATACTGCCCGAGCTGACACCTACCAAGCCTGGATCCACGACTACAATCATCACCGACGCCATACCGCACTCGCAGGACACTCACCCATCGACCGTGTGCACAACCTCCATGGGAAGAACACCTAGGTAGCACTACTGTCCGCGGGTGCATCGATTTTCTTGGCGAGGAAGTAGAGGATAACTCCGACGACAAGGAGCCCCGCTCCGAGGAGCCACACTTGGGCGGATTGCTGGATGAGGAGGATTAAACAGCTAACGAGAGCTAGGACTGGGATGACGGCGGGCACGGTGAAGTGCTTGTGTTCAACTTCATCCTTGCGCAGGACGAGAACTGCGAGGTTAGTTGAGATGAAAACGAAGAGGAGGAAGAGAACAACCGTCTCGGCCAAGAGTTGGAGTTCCCCGAAAATTGAAAGAATTGCCGAAAGTGCGGTTGTTGCAAGGATTGCCACCCACGGGGTGCGCCTGTTAGGGAGAACAGCAGTGAAGACGCGGGGGAGAATCCCCTGGTCCGCCATGCCGTACACGAGGCGCGAGCTCATGATTGACGTCATGAGGGCGCCGTTGGCGATAGCAACGAGTGCGATCGTGGCGAAGAACCAGCTGGGGAAGGTTGCTCCGGTTGAATGAACTACGTCGAGGAGTGGTCCGGAGGATGACGCAAGATCTGCTGGTTCCATCATGATCGACGATGCCATGGCGATAAGAACGTAGACGAGACCGGCCACTCCGATCGCGGCAAAAAGGGCCCTCGGATAAACCCGGTTGACGTCCCTGACTTCCTCGGCGATATTGGCCGAGGTTTCAAACCCGACGAAGCTGTAGAACGCGAGGAGAGCTGCACTGAGAACGGCGGCCGCGGTGCTGACACCGTCGGGCGCTTCCAACAGGCGTGACGTGTCACCCTTCCCATCGTTCATTGCCATTGCCACGAGCACAAGCACGAGGACCAGGCCCGAGACTTCGATGATCGTCATGACGAGGTTGGAGCGTACGGATTCGGTGATGCCTCGGAGGTTAATGAGAGCGAGGGTAAAGAGGAAAAGTGGGGCTGCGAGGGGAACCAAGACCGGCATGAGAGTCGACAGGTAATCGCCCGTGAATGCGATAGCGAGACCGCCCACGGAGACGATGCCCGCACAGAGCATGCAGTAGCCGACAAGGAACGCGATGATGGGGTTCTTGTAAGCCCGTTGGGCAAAGACTGAAGCTCCGCCCGCCCTCGGATACTTCGTCACCAGCTCCGCGTAGGAACCCGCTGTCAGCATTGCCATGCCGAGCGCGATGAGGATTGGTAGCCACGTCATTCCACCGGCTTCACCGGCGAGCTTTCCCGTGAGGGCATATACGCCCGCGCCGAGGACATCGCCGAGAATAAAAGCAAAGAGGAGGAAACCTCCCATGCCCTTCTTGAGGCGTGACGATTGTTGAGTCATGATTGCCGCTTTTCAGTTGAAGGAACCATGTCGCCTCCGTGAGGGAAACGGAATGCGGTATGGAGTGAGTTTTCTGTAGCTTACGTGATCACCCACTGCCCCTGCATACGAAAGGTGCAATACCTGCTCAGCATTTTCACCAGCACGTGTACACGTCGCCGGGGAGTTATTCCCACGGGCGAGTTACGGGATGTCGTGACCAATGCACCTGTTCGGGCCCACGCGTGGCTTTGCTTTGTCTTGGTGGGGCGGTCAACGCAGGGTTGGTTTGACCTCGAGGGAGGTGGTGGAGATCGAGGATCTGGAGGGCTTCTGACATGAGTGTGTCCCGGACGAATCCGGGACACACGTGACCGTTACTTATCTTCGCTGGCTTCTTCCGCCTCGGAAGTAGTTTCGCCCTGTTCGGGCTCTTCCTCAGATGCCACCTTCTCGAGGTCGGCATCCTCATGCTTCGTGTGCTTTCCACCCATGGATCCTCCTTTGTCGACGGCGGTTCCGTCATCTTATATCGGGCAACGGTAAGCCGATAGATACCCAGTCAACACGTACTAGCGAAGTATGAACGATTCTTTCACGGACAGCGTATTAGAACAGCAAATGGGCCAGACAAGTTCCCTACCTGGTGGTATGCCTGTAGTGTGAGTCACAGGCCAATTGAAAGAAGGCAAAAATGGCGCTGAACGATCCGAGAACATATCTACCCAAAGTTGATCCGCCGAAGCAGACCCAGGAACACCCAGGGCTGGATCGCGACCTTGAGCCGCAGGCCGATATTGGCCTTGAAAGCTATGTAGGTCGAGGCCGTCTTGAAGGCCGAAGAGCCCTCATTACCGGCGGTGACTCCGGCATCGGCGCAGCCGTCGCTATTGCTTACGCCCGTGAGGGTGCAGATGTGGCGATCTCCTATCTTCCCGAAGAACAGGTCGACGCCGATCGTGTCATCGCAGCGATCGAAGAGGCAGGCAGAAAAGCTCTTGCTCTGCCCGGCGACCTCACCGACCGCGAGCAGTGCGAGCGCATTGTTGACGAGACAGTCGCCGAATTCGGCGGTCTCGATATCCTCGTGAACAACGCGAGCCGTCAGATCTGGCACGATGGGATCGAGGAGATCTCTGATGAGGATTTCGACCAGACGATGAAGTCGAACATCTATAGCTCCTTCCGCGTGACCAAGGCGGCTGTCAAGCACATGGAACCGGGCTCGGCGATCATCTTCACGTCCTCCATCCAGGCCTATCAGCCCTCGGATGTTCTCCTTGACTATGCGATGACGAAGGCGGCGATGAACAACCTGTCAAAGGGTCTCGCTGAACAACTCGCCCCTAAGGGCATCCGGGTCAACTCCGTCATCCCGGGACCGATTTGGACGCCGTTGCAGCCGAGCTATGGCCAGCCTCAGGAGAAGATCACGAGCTTCGGGCAGGACACCCCGCTCGGACGAGCAGGACATCCCGTTGAGCTCGCAGGGGCCTACGTATTCCTTGCCTCCGATGAGGCTTCCTACATCGCTGGAGAGTCTCTCGGCGTCACGGGCGGGCGAATTACGCCCTAGCTCGCAAAGGAAGTGGTGGCGACCCGGTAGGGGAGCGACACAGCAATGGTGGTGGCTACAGGCCACCACCATTGCATATTCAGGGCCGGCCGCGATGTGAGAAGCCAGTATCGATGGCACTCCACCGGATCGTGTTTGCCGAGGTATGGTGTGTCGGAAGAGCGTCAGTGACGGCTAACCCCGTCAGCTAGCCACCGCAGCCCATGACCCACGATTGACGTGCATTCGCCACTACCGGTTCGGTGTTGGAAGGAGGAGAAACCAGTATTGACGGGTTTAAAGTTGTGGTTGAGAACAGACCCGCCTCCCATCATTGCGAGACGGGCCTTTCTTCTCTGCTCTCGTTCGAGGATGTCGACGTGCGTGGGACAACCGGTGTCTGGGCCCCGTTGTTGAGCGTTAGATAGCAGTCGAGATCGGAGTGTCACCGTCAGTGAAGCCGATGGTGGAGCCGATCGTTGAAGGTTTTCCAAGAACTGCATGGATGACGAGAGCGACGTTCCCGCGCGATGTGTTCGTAGATTCGGGAGTCTTCTCATCGTGGACGGAGATCATCCCCGACGGTGCATCGAGTGTGAGCGCGCCGGGTCCGAGGATCGTGTAGTCGAGGTCGGAGGTCCGCAGATAGTCATCAGCCATCGCCTTCGCCTGAGCATAGGCGTAGAACGAGTCCGTTTCCGGTACGCCATGATCGAGGCCTGCATTCAGGTAGGAGACCATGACGTAACGAGAGACCCCTGCCTTGGCTGCCGCATCCATGGAGCGAACCGCAGCGGAGTAGTCCACTGCCATGGTCCGAGCTGGATTGCCTCCACCCGCACCCGCGGACCATACGATAGCGTCGTGACCCCGTGCCGCATCCGCGAGATCTTTAACCGAGGCATCCTCAATGTCGAGGACGAGCGCCCTTGCTCCCGTCTCCTCAATATCGTGTACGTGATCGGGATTGCGGATGATCGAGGTGACGGAGTGGCCGTCCTCAACGAGGAGTCGCGACGCCAGCAACGCTACCTTTCCATGACCGCCGATAAGGAGATAGTTCGACATGCTTAGCCCTTTCACTTCTCTGTGTTTCACTCTAGAGAAGAAAAAGGCATCTGCCGAGGTTATTCGCTAGGAAGGGAACATTGAAGTGTCCCAGGTTTTGTTCCGTTTGAGTAGATGGGAAAATCTGGGATATGCCTAGGAAATTTGATCAGGATGCGAAGGATCGTGTGGTCCGTCTCGTGGAAGATCGCATCTTGGCGGAAAATATGTCGATGTAAGCCGCGTGCTAGGCAGTAGCTCCAAAGCTGGGGGTTTCATGGCACACGGCTCGTCAATGGACTCAGCAGGCCCGCCGTTCGGGAAACATCCCAGGACCTGTGCCTGAAGATTTGGCCGCCGAAAACGCGAGGCTGCGCCGTGAAAATCAAGAGCTACGCGACACGAATGAGCTGCTGAAGGCTGCCTCGGCTTTTTTCGCGTCGGAACCAGGCCCGAAACGTCGGAAATGATCCGGTTCATCGATGAATACCGGAATCGTTTCTCTGCCCGTGTTCATTTGTAAGACGTTGAAAAATAACCGGGCTGGTGGGTTTATCACCTCGCGTGGTTACCGCCAGTCCAAGGCCCGTGGACTCAGTGCTCGCCGCCTTCGTGATGCTGTTCTGGTTGAGCGTTATTAGTGCTATTCATCGGGATAATGACGGTGTTTACGGTGTGCGGAAAATGTGGCATGCTCTTCGCCGTGGCGGAATTGATATCGGTCGTGAACAAACCGCCCGGCTGATGCGCTTGGCCGGTGTATCAGGCAAAGGCAAAAGCGGATCACCTATCACAACCCGAAAAGCTAACGTGCCTGATCTGCGCCCGGACTTGGTCGAGCGTGAATTCAACGCACCAGGGCCAGGCAAGTTGTGGGTGGCTGACATGACGTATGTACGCACTCGAAAAGGTTTCGTGTATGCGCGTTTGTCACTGACGACGCACCTCCACCGGCATATCACCAGGCTTCCTACTCCAGTCATCCGTAGCCATCGACTCACATCTTTCCCACCAAGGCGTTGCGACAATCAATTGAATCCACCTTGGCTTGCGGCGTCCGAGTGATGAATCAGTCCTTGACCGGCGGGGTGGCCATGTTTGTCACGGCGCCATAATCCCATCCGTAGTGCGTTCGTGACCAGCGGAGTCGTCATAACGGTGGACGCGTGCCAGCCCACGATTGCTCGGGAGAAACAGTCGATCACGAAGGCCACGTAGACGAAGCCCGCCCAGGTACGCACATACGTGAAATCGGCAACCCAGCGCTGGTTAGGGGCCGGGGCAGTGAAGTCCCGCTCCACCAGATCAGGAGCACGTTCAGCCTGCTTATCAGGGACCGTGGTCCGTACACCTTTGCCTCGCATCACACCATTCATACCGAGTAGGGACATGAGACGGTCAACCTGCCTAGCCGATGTGGTGTAGCCGCATCGGCGGAGGTAGACCAGCATTTTGCGCCTGCCATACATCCCTTCGGCAGTCCCGACTGTAGCCAGGAGCGCGTCCATGATGACAGCATCATCGAGGTCGCGAGCACTAGGTGTAGCCGTCTTCCAGGAACGGTAGGTCCGTGCACTGATCTGCATGACCATAAGAGCGTTGCTCATCAATGAAAGCAACGATCATCGGGTTCGGGGGCCGAGTTCCCCCGCGAAGAAAACCGCTGCGTCCCGCAGAATACTGTTGGCCTCTTCGAGCTCACGGACCTTTTTCCGTAGTTGCTTGTTCTCCTCAAGAACGTCGCTCGGTGTCCCTTCTCGTTGACCGACATCGATCTGGGCTTGCCGGACCCAGCGTCGTAGGGATTCTTTACCGATACCCAGTTGGGCACCGACCGACTTACAGGCCTCGGTCAAATTGTCGTATTCGTCAAGGTGATTCAACACCAAACGGATAGCTCGTTGCTTGGTTTCTTCAGGGATGCGTCTGGGCATAAATCCATTCTCTCTCAGACTCAGAAAACAACGGCAGAAAACCGAAGACGGTTCAGACTGTGCGCAGGAGGATGACGCCTGAAGGCATGTATGGGCGGAAGAAGATGACCGCTCTGATTCGCAGGACCGCGATCGCTGACACGTCCTGGAAATCAATCGACCGAGCCATGCGATCCCTGGGACTATCAGGCGTGACACGTGCGAAAGCCATTCGCACGACGATTCCAGGCAAGGATGGCAACCGCGCCGGAGACCTACTCGATCGGGACTTCACCGCTCCGCGACCGGACCATACCTGGGTCATGGATTTCACCTACGTACGCACTTGGTCCGGCTTCGTCTACGTCGCCTTTATCCTTGACGTCTTCTCGCAGCGGATTGTTGCCTGGCACGCCCAGACCACGATGCACACCA
Source organism: Flaviflexus massiliensis (assembly GCF_001375495.1). Taxonomy (GTDB): domain Bacteria; phylum Actinomycetota; class Actinomycetes; order Actinomycetales; family Actinomycetaceae; genus Flaviflexus; species Flaviflexus massiliensis. The sequence continues at coordinate 16,754 of NZ_LN831056.1, forward strand.
ATCTGGTGATGACACCGTTACGGATGGCGCTGTGGGAGCGAGAACGCCAAGGCCGCCCAATCAAACCACGACAGCTACGGGCTCACTCGGACGCAGGCAGTCAATACACCGCTGTAACCTACACCGAGCGCCTGGCCCTGGAAGGGATTAGTCCTTCGATCGGGACCATCGGTGACAGCTTCGACTGTCAGACTGTTTTCACCTGGTTCCGCAAGAATCGGGTAGACCTGACCGGTGCGCTCTGACTCCAGCATACGAATGACCCCAATGGTGTCTTAGCGTTGTACTGTCGAGCACCCGGACAGGCATGTAACAGAGCACTGACACCTGTCGGGAGTGACCTCATAGGAGCCTGGAGCTTTACGCATTCCTCGTGACAGTCCTGTCCACCCGGCAGGCGACAGTGTGAGTCCACTCTAACGAGCAAGGACACACAGTGCCATGGAAACCCCGATAAATATTAGATCCGGATACGTTGTCATCGGCGTCGATACACATAAACACATCCACGTCGCAGCCGCCATGGACTCCGTGGCCGGGATTCTCGATACTTTAACGATCCCCACCGATACTTTCGGGTTCGCGAAACTCACCACATGGGCCCAAACCTATGGACAGATCTTAGTTTTCGGTATCGAAGGGACCGGATCCTACGGAGCCGGGCTCACATCCTATCTGCGCCGACAAGGCCATCGTGTTGTGGAGGCGGGCAGGCCCGATCGCCGGCTTCGTAGAATGAACGGTAAATCCGACACCCTGGATGCGAGAAACGCTGCTCGGGCAGCACTGGCAGGCATGGCCACTGCAACCCCGAAAACTGCTGATGGCACAGTCGAGATGCTCCGCCAGCTCAAGATCGTCCACGACACCGCAGTCAAAGACCGCAGCGCCGCGATGATCACGCTCAAAGCGATACTGGTCCACGGCGATGACCACCTACGAGCAACCACGAACAAGCTGACCCCAATCAAGCTCACCCGCCACCTAGCACGGCTTCGCCCCTCTGATCTGACCACAGTCGCTGGGACACTGCGGTACTCGTTACGTGCCTTGGCAAGGCGCTGGCTCTTCCTCGATGCTCAGATCAAAGAAAGAGGGAGTGCTGAAGGTTTAGGTGACATCTGATCTGGCTAGCCGGTGTGCTGGTCTGGAAGGATGACAGTTATGCCAAGACCGTTTCCTCAAGAGTTCCGCGATGACGTCGTACGCGTTGCCAATAGCCGCGGCCCGGGAGTGACACGCGACCAGATTGCCAAAGACTTCGGCATTCACGTGGGCACCTTGGATAAATGGATGCGCCAAGCAAAGATCGATGAAGGCGCTCAACTGGGACCGACACGTGCCGATGGTGATGAGCTGTGCGAGCTGCGTAAACGTAACCGGCTACTTGAGCAGGAAGTGGAAGTGCTGCGGCGAGCAACCGCGTATTTGTCGCAGGCACATCTGCCGGGAAAAGGCTCTACCCGCTCGTGAGCGAGCTCGCCGAGGACGGGATCCCCGTTACGGTGAGGTGCCGGGTCTTCAAGCTTGCCCGTCAGCCCTACTACCGGTGGCTGGCCAATCCAATCACCGATACCGAGCTCGTGGAAGCCTACCGTGCCAACATTCTATTCGATGCTCACCGGGCTGATCTTGGGTTCGGACACCGTCTGTTAGCCGATGTGGCACGCGAAGCAGGCCAAGACATAAGTGATCGCACCGCATGGAAAATTGCTTGCGATAACGGCTGGTGGTCAGTGTTTGGCAAAAAGCGGGCCAAGAACGCGAAGTTGCCCGGACCTGCGGTCCATGACGACCTGTGCGCCCGGATCGATGAACACGGCCGGGTCCGGCATGAATTCACTGCTGATGGGCCCAATCGGCTGTGGCTGACCGATATTACCGAGCACTGGACCGATGAAGGCTGGCTCTACCTGTGCGCGGTCAAGGATGCTTTCTCTGGCAAGATCGTCGGCTATTCCATGGACTCTCGCATGACATCTGATCTTGCCGTGGCCGCACTGGAAAACGCAGTGAGCATGCGCGGGCCAGTTGCCGGTTGTGTCGTCCACAGCGACACAGGCTCGCAGTTCCGTAGCCGAGATTTCTTGGCCGCGCTGAATCGCCACGGACTGGTCGGGTCAATGGGCCGGGTCGGGGCTGCTGGCGATAATGCAGCCATGGAGAGCTTCTTCGCTCTGCTACAGAACAACGTTCTCGATCGTCGGCGCTGGGCCACTCGTGACCAGCTGCGCGGTGCGATCATGGCCTGGATCGAAGGGACCTATCATCGTCGGCGCCGACAAGCAGGCTTGGGACGTTTGACTCCAATCGAATTCGAAACCATGATGAACACACCCGCCGCAACAGCGGCATGAAAACAAGCTGTCACCTAAACCTTCAGCAGACCCGGCGAAGGAAAACTGTATCTGTGTGCGATCAAAGACCTGTACTCGCGTAAAATCGTGGGCTACGCCACTAGTGCGCGGATGAAATCAGGTTTGGCTGTGGCCGCGTTAGATGACGCAATGAGGAAACGAGGACATCCCCGTGGCGTGACCGTCCACTCCGATCGAGGCTCACAAGGTGGATTCAATTGATTGTCGCAACACCTTGGTGGGAAAGGTGTGAGTCGATGGCTACGGATGACTGGAGTAGGAAGCCTGGTGATATGCCGGTGGAGGTGCGTCGTCAGTGGCGTGCGGATCGGGCGCTTCGTCCCCCGATGCGTTCACCTGGCCGGCCGGTTCCCTCGCGGGCAGTTCAACGTGACTTTTGGGCGTTGATCGCTACGGGAATCACGACTGCGGAGGCTGCCGTGAGGGTGGGGGTGTCCGTACCGGTAGGGACACGGTGGTTCCGTCATGCTGGTGGGATGAGACCCTTAACATTGGACGAGCCCTCGGGGCGGTATCTATCGTTTGCTGAACGGGAGGAAATCGCGATCTTAAGCTCCCAAGAGTTGGGGGTACGTGAGATCGCCCGCCGGATCGGACGCAATCCGGCGACGATCTCTCGTGAGCTACGGCGTAACGCTGCCACCCGTGGTGGCACGACCGTCTATCGGGCAGGGGTGGCGCAGTGGAAAGCTCAGGAAGCCGCCAAGCGTCCCAAACAAGCAAAACTCGTGGGTAATCCGCGACTGCGAGACTACGTTCAGGATCGTCTTGCCGGGACGGTCCGAGATGAAAACGGGGTCGTTATGGCGGGGCCTGGTACTGCTGGGTGGAAGGGCCGGAACAAACCTCACAGGGCAGACCGTCAGTGGTTTACTGCATGGAGCCCGGAGCAGATATCGCAGCGGTTAAGGATTGACTTCCCCGATGATGAGAGTATGAGAATCAGCCATGAAGCGATCTACCAGTCCTTGTATATCGAGGGGCGCGGGGCGCTTAAGCGTGACCTCGTTGCCGCACTACGCACTGGGCGGGCACTGCGTAAACCCCGGGCCAGGAGCAAGTCGAAACCGCATGGACACGTGACTGACGATGTTGTCATCTCTAACCGGCCCCCTGAAGCCTCGGATCGGGCAGTACCTGGCCATTGGGAAGGCGACTTGATCATCGGCACCGGACGTTCAGCGATCGGGACCGTGATTGAACGCTACAGCCGGTCGACCCTGCTGGTGCACCTGCCTCGCCTGGACGGCTGGGATGAACAACCAAGGACGAAAAAGGGACCTGCCTTGAGCGGATTCGGAGCTCAAGCGATGAACTCCGCCCTACAAACCGCGATAACCGATCTGCCATTACAATTACGTCAAACGTTGACCTGGGACCGAGGAACCGAGCTCGCTGACCATGCCGCTTTCACTCTAGCCACGGGCACGAAAGTGTTCTTCGCTGACCCTCACTCGCCATGGCAACGGCCCACGAATGAAAACAGCAACGGGCTCTTACGCCAGTATTTCCCCAAAGGCACCGACCTGTCTCGATGGACAGCCCAAGACCTCGCCGCCATCGCCTACACGCTCAATAACAGACCAAGAAAAGTCCTCGGATTTCGAACCCCAGCCGAAGTATTTAAAGAACAATTACAATCAATTCAAAACAGCAGTGTTGCAACCACCGATTGAATCCAAGCAATTTTGCTCCAGGAGTTTTCGTGCCGCATTGAAGGCCTACCATGCCAAGGGCTCCATGGGCAGGGTCGGAGCCTGTGGGGATAACGCGGCCATGGAGTCATTCTTCGCCCTTGTGCAAAAGAATGTCCTTGACCGTCAATCCTGGGCCAGCCGTCAAGAGTTCTCCGTAGCGATCACCCACTGGATCGAAAGCACCTATCACCGCAAGAGACGCCAACGCGCGCTCGGTAAATTGACACCCATTGAATACGAAACCATCATGGAACCAGCCGCACCACTCGCGGCCTAAAAAACAGAAGGAAAACTGTCAACCAAATCTTCAGCAGTCCCAACAGCTCTGTGAATCGCCCTGGGTTTTGTTCCGCTTTTTATACGGGGCTCAGGGCTTGAGCCTGGGTCATATGATAACTTGCTTCGATTTCGGTCGGGGTCTGATAGTCCAGGGCTTCATGCAATCGTCTCGTGTTCCACCAGTGGACCCAGTTCATCGTTTCGAATTCCACCTCAGTAGCTGACGGCCAAGCGGGGCGAGCATAGATCAACTCGGCCTTATATAACCCGTTGACGGTCTCAGCTAACGCATTGTCGTACGCGTCTCCAGCAGTGCCAACCGAGGCCGTCAGACCAGCCCTGGCCAGATGTTCGGTGTAGCGAATGCTGACGTATTGCGACCCTCGATCGCTGTGATGAACTAATCCTTCAAGCGCTTGGCCCTTGGCGCTGAGCAACGCGTGTTCCAACGCTTCCAACGGCAGCGCATCGGTGCGCATCGTGGTCCGAGTCGCCCAGCCAACAATTTTGCGACTGAATGCATCGGTGACAAACGCGGTATAGCAAAATCCGCTGGTCGTGCGCACATAGGTAATATCAGCAACCCACAGCTGATGCGGTGCATTCACCTTGAAGTTCCGATTGACCAGATCCGGCCGGTGATCTGGCACCTTCGCTGGGCTCGTCGTGCGTGGCTTCCGGCCACGAACGACACCGCGGATTCCGGCCAGGCGCATCAGCCGGGCGACTTGGTCGCGGCCCACATCCCACCCAGCACGGGTCATGGCATGCCACATTTTGCGCACCCCATAGACCCCATAATTAGCCTGGTGCAACTCTTTGACCACCGGAATCAACGCCGCATCGCGTTGCGCGCGCTGACTGGCTGGTCGTGTCTTGGCTGCCCGGTACCCGCGTGAGGTGATAAACCCACGGTCTGTCGCACCCAACACGCGACAGATGGACTCGACTCCGAAACGATCCCTGAACATGTCAATGTAAGCAATCATCTCGTCGTGGGGCGGTCGAGCTCCGCTGCGAAAAAAGCTGACGCCGTCTTGAGGATCTCATTGGCCCGGCGCAGCTCGGCGTTCTCGCGTTTGAGCTTCCGGATTTGCTCCTGCGCATCCGTAGACACTCCCGACTTCTTGTCGGTATCAACCTCGGCCTGTTCCACCCATCGGCGCAACGTCTCGGTTGCGATACTCAGCTTCGGCGCGGTCTCACGAATCACCACATAGCGACTTGGCGCATCATCATCTTCTAATCGATCAAACACCATACGCGTCGCGCGGTCTTTAAACGATTGAGGGTACTTACTTGGCATAGTTCCATCCTCTCATCACAGGACGGAACAAAACCCAGGACGGTTCACTGGCAGAGGGATATGCTATAGGCCACCAGCTGACTTTAGCTGGCGAGTGTATCTAAGTCTTGCTGGCGAATAGGGGTTTTGTGAAGACTGCGAAAGAACGGCCACCGGAATCCCTTCTCGACGATATTGCTCACGACACTGGTAAGGGGTGGCGCCGGTGGGCGCGGGTGGCTGTTTTAGCGTCCTTCACCCTCGTCCTCCTCGCCGCTGTTATCGGTCTTTTCGATGTTGAAAAGCAACGGAGCGCTACTCTTGGTACTGCTGATGTCACGGTCGATTACCCGTTAACAACGAGAGCTGGCCAGGATCTCAAGGTGATCGTTGAGGTAACGGATCAAGCGGGGTTGCCCGAAACTCTCCGGATTGAGATCGATCAGGAGTATCTCGACATGTTCGAGGATTTTTTGCTTGTCCCAGAGCCCACCGATCAAATGTCGTTGCCGGGGGAGATCGGGCGGTTTGAGTACGAACTGCCCCCGGGTTCGACGCACGCTCGCTTTTCTATCGAGGGGCGTGCCTCGGACCGTTGGGAACCGAGAACAGCCGGAATGATGAGGCTTCTCGGCTCAGATGGCTCGGAAGTAAAGATCCCTGTGACAACGTGGAGGTTGCCCTGATGGATACCGTAATCCGTGCCGCGATTGCGTTCGTTGTGCTCTGGCTTTTGACGAAAGCGACGGGCAGAGCCACCCTGGGTGAGCTCAGTTCCTTCGATCTTCTGCTTTTTATTACCATGGGAGATTTGATCCAGCAGGGGATCACGGGAGAGGATCGCACCCTGACGGGAGGGTTCGTCGCGGTTGCGACATTTGCTGTTCTTGCAGTGGCGTTCAACTTCGTTGTCTCCAAATGGTCCAGGGCTAGCAAGCTCCTCGAAGGCCCTCCCATCATCCTGGTTTCCGAGGGTGAGGCTTGCACCACTGCCATGCTCCACCAGAGAGTATCTGTTGCCGAGATCCTCAGTGCAGGGCGTCAATCTGGCTTCGAACGAATGTCAGATATTCGGCTAGCCGTGCTTGAACAGGACGGAAAGATCTCGTTCTTCCCCTACGACAAGAGGGAGTAGGCATGGACTGAGTGAGTAGGCGGAGGGTAGTGGAGAAGATCAGTCCGAGGTCTTAGGGCCAGCGTTGCAACCAAGGTAGCCGGCTACGGAAAGCTATCTAGTCCACTCGGCAATGATCGAATCATCCCGGATTCTTGGTGCGGCCGAGTTGTAATGGCCCTAGCGATGTATGTGTCTGAATAGTTCCTAGCGATATGAGTATCTGAGTGAACAGTGTCCCCGAATTTGAGTTTTTCTACAGTGGCGAGGTTCCGCATGAAGCTGAAGTTTCGAGCAAACTGTTTACTTCTGGCCAGCCGCGTGGGTACGTTTCGTGTAGCGAACAAGAGAAATGCCTCGTGAGGGTCGGTTGAAAATGTGCCGGTGTTACCGGGGTTAGGGAAAACGGAAGGCTGAACGATGGCAACTATTGCTGAGAACATGGTTGAAACTCTTGGGGCGAGTGGCGTAAAGCGAGTTTATGGTGTTGTAGGAGATTCCCTTAACGGTTTCACTGACGCGATTCGAGATTCAGATATCGAATGGGTCCATGTCCGTCACGAGGAAGTCGCGGCCTTTGCGGCCTCTGCTGAAGCGGCGCTGACCGGTGAGCTTGCGGTGTGTGCCGGTAGTTGCGGACCGGGAAACCTTCACCTCATCAACGGGCTTTACGATGCTCAGCGGTCACGTGTGCCGGTCCTTGCGATTGCGGCTCAGATTCCCGGTGGGGAGATCGGTTCTGGCTACTTCCAGGAAACCCATCCTGTTGAACTGTTCCGGGAATGCTCGGTCTACGTTGAAGACGTGAGGTCGGCGGAGCAGATGCCGAGGGTTTTGCGGATTGCTATGAGAGAGGCGCTCTCAAAGAGGGGGGTGGCTGTTCTGGTTGTTCCCGGTGAGATTTTCTTGGAAACAACGAAAGCCGCCGCCGAGGTAATCGTGGAATCCAAGACGCACCAGGTACCGGTAGAAGCTGATCTGGTTCAGGCTGCCAAGCTTCTCAATAACTCCAAGAAGGTCACGATCCTGGCAGGAGCCGGCGCTGAAGGCGCGCACGACGAGCTGGTAGCGCTTGCCGATAGGCTGCAGGCTCCGATTGTTCACGCCCTGCGTGGCAAGGAATTTACCGAATACGACAATCCGTTTGATGTGGGAATGACTGGGCTGCTCGGATTCGAGTCAGGGTATCGAGCCATGGAGGCTTGCGATACCCTCCTCATGCTCGGCACTGATTTTCCTTACCAACAGTTCTTCCCAGAAAATGCCACGATCATCCAGGTCGATATCCGAGGTGAGCAGATCGGTAGGCGTACCCCGGTTGACTTGGGTCTTGTTGGTGGGGTGAAAGAAACCATTGAGAAGCTCCTTCCAAGTTTGAAGACGAACAAGTCGAGTAAGCACCTGAAGTCGATGCTCAAACATTACGAGAAAACTCGTAAAGACTTTAATGAGCTTGCCACGCCTTCGCGTCGCACTATTCACCCCCAGTACCTGACCAGGTTGATTGATGAGGGTGCTACTGATGATGCGGTGTTCATTCCCGATGTTGGTTCCCCGGTCGTGATGGCTTCCCGGCACTTGACCATGAATGGGAAAAGGAGGCTCATTGGATCCTTTATTCACGGCTCCATGGCCAACGCACTACCCCAGGCAATCGGTGCCCAGCTCACTCACCCAGGCCGTCAGGTGATTGCCTTGGCGGGCGATGGTGGGCTCACCATGCTCATGGGTGACCTCCTCACGCTCACAACGTATGACCTGCCGGTCAAGGTCGTTGTCTATAACAATTCTTCGCTGAACTTCGTGGAGCTGGAAATGAAGGCGGCAGGATTCGTCAATTACGGAACAGGCTTTGAGAATCCCAACTTCGCGTCCCTGTCCGAGGCGATTGGGATGAAAGGTTTCAGGGTAGAGAAGTCGAAGGATCTGCCCAGGGCGGTTGAGGAGTTCTTGGCTCATGACGGTCCAGCGATTCTCGATGTGACAACCGAACGCCAGGAGCTCACCCTGCCTCCTACGATCGATGCCGAGCAGGTTAAGGGCTTCACGATGTACGCAGTCCGCACGGTGCTTGACGGCAAGGGAACAGAGCTTGTTGACCTAGCAAGAAACAACCTGCGTCAGCTGTTCTAAAACTGTGATTGGAGGCGGTGACAATTGCGGCTTCTACCGGTGTAGTACATACCTGGATTTGTGCAACTAGTAGCCTCATTCTCGCCGTCAATGGAACAGCTCGGTTTACCTCGGTAGTTCGCGCGTCAGGCTTGGGACGTGAGATCTGCGACCTAGCCAGACGTGGTTGAGGGTGGTTTGGCCACTAGTCCAGTGGCCAAACCACCCTCGGCACAATCGCTTGTAATTTCTCTGGTCAAACTCAAAAACGTTAGGTTGCTGGTTGCAACGTGTCCTATGGGGCGATGATCTTAAAGGATGAAGAATCTGCCTCACGGACGATGAGATGGATCCCAAGATTCTTGAGAAGAGCCTGCAGGTCTGGCTGCGGTTCTGTGGGCAGAAGGATGACGGGCTGTGCTGAGATGGGATTCTCCACATCAAGCATTACGGCGTGACAGTAGTCGAGGACTTGCCCTATGGCCTGCCTTACATGATTTCTACCTGCAGATCGTTTAGCCTCGACGATCCATGCTCGGTCGGCAAAATACAGATCTGGTTGGAGAGTTTCTGCTCCGATATGAAGGTTGAGTCGTTGAGCGCTCTGTTGCTCGGTCTCGGCCATCCAGTTTCTAAAAGCAATCTGTAACTCATGCTCGTCATATGTGACAACACGTTCGATTGTATCGGTGGAGCTGACCTTTGTGATTGTCTCAGCCGGTTCTATTCGAGGTTCTCTCCAACCCAGAATCACGTTGCGTGCTTTTGGATCGTCTTGGAAAAAGAGGCGAGTAACGAACCGGTTCTCGTATTTCTTCTCAGTGCTTCTTAGATTCTTTACTACTGGGTTGTCATCAATTCTGACTCGTCCGAGATACGTATAGGCCTCACCCTTTTCTTGCCTCCGAAAGAACCTGACAGTCCTGTTTGAAGATACTGCCTCGTGAACAGCCTCGATATTCTCCTTTGTAACCGTTTCACCTTTATCGTTGCCAAGGTAATAAAGAAAGCTTCCATCCTCCTGAAATCCACTAAATATATCAAAATCGTTAGTGTAAGGATTTGAGAAAACATATAGCTCATTGGGGCACTTTATAGAGGGGGCTACACCTCGCCCTGGCTCACCTCCATATTGCCCGCTGAACTCTGTTCTATTGATTTTCTCCCCGATTTTAATGTCCCAGTATTCTGCATCGCTCATAGCCCGATGATAGGAGGCTTGTAAGGCAAAAACTTCCATAATGGACTCATGGCCCCGTAGGAGATCCTGGACCTTCATCGTGTTATTTTCGAGTTTCCAGTTCTGGCTTGGTTGGGTATTGCTTGATCGGTATAAGAAACTCTGACAAGCATGCTGATGATTTTAATAATTCCTGGTCGCACTCTGCGGTCGTAATTTCAATGTTCTGGCGCGGTGGCTTTCTGACTTGTAATTGGAATACACCCCGTGAGTGGTATGACCTCTCAGTGATTGAGGAATGTGATTTGTTAAATTTCAGTCCAATTGAATTTGAGTAGAAGCAACGCCTGAGAATATCCGTGTCGCAAGCTTTGACTGGCTGATAATCTCTTGCATGTGACAGGTAGCTACTCACCGTTCGATGATCCGGAAATGCGTGCCGCTATGGCTGAGATGGGGATCGTCCATCAGCCAGGCATGGCCGATCGACTCATGGGGGAGCTTGCCCCGCTTCTTGCAGAGCAGGGAGTAAACCTGGATGACGAGAATATTGATATCGACCAGCTGAATGAAGCCATGGCCTATGCGGTCGAGCGTCACAACATGGCCCTCTCGACTCCGGTTGGTGAGCAGCGAGAACGCGCTCTTAAAACCCTGCAGAGAGTGTGTCACGCAATCTATGTCGGGAACCTTGACCGGGCAGAGTCTCTTCTGAACGAACTGAGTCCGGAACCGACAGCGACGACGGCGAGTAATGCCCACGTGACGGGGGTCAGCCTTGACCTTCTGGACAACCTGTTCTCCAACCCCTCGGCTGAACCCGTACTCCGGAACCTCAAGGTGCCCAGCTGGGCCGGGCCCGTCTGGGCCGCCGCGAAGAATATTCTTGCCTATGCGCGGCAGCGGAGATCCTTTGCTTCACTCGATACGCTGATTCGGCAGTATGGAGGGAGAACAATCCTCCATGCCTCCACCTACCTTGTGGGGCATGCGCTCGCGGTGAAGGCCAAGAAAGAGAAACTGGACCACGGTGCCCTGGTCGAAAAGTATGTGCTCGAAGGAAAGGCATCTCTCGATGGGAGCGGTGCCGGGACTGGCTCCGCCTTTGGCCCGGGTGCTACCGCTTCCGCAAGGGCGGAGGTAAACCCACACTCGCCCGCAGCTTTCTTGCGAGATGTGCGAGAGGATCCGAGGCTCCAATCATTTAAGGGCTGGCTCCAAGAACAGGGAATGAGCCGCTACGAAGTGACCCAAGGGATAGGATTCTTCGGAGAACTCATCTTCAACCTTGCAGCTGTCGGTCTCGATATCCACGATCCAGACGACTACGAAGACATCCTTGAATGGGCTGAGAGGCTGATGGATGGTGAGCTTTCTGAGAACGTGATTGAATCCCTGCACGACTACGTTCATTTCCGGCAAGATGTGGAACTAGATCCGGCGCCATGGTTCGACGTGCACGACTTGTTTGAGGATCAGCATGATTTCGAGGATGTCCCCGAATTTCTTTTAGATATTGTTGAGAAAGCAAAGCAGGTGGAGTCCGAGGATCGGCTTGCCGCGGTACTTTCCCTCCCGCTTATTAAGGCAATCCCTGACCTGCTTCAGTACATCGGTAAGTCCATGCCGATTACGTCAACGGGTGCGATGCGGCGCCAGGACATTCAACCCATCGCGGCCATGCTCGGCATCTCCGCCATCGGCGTCAAGCGGATGCCCGATGTGAATGATCATGATGAGAATGTCGCGCACGTACAGTCCGCGAACGACATTGATGAGCTCCGAGCATGGTGGAGCTGTCTGCAGATCTCCGGCATTCTCGAATCATCACCCTCTCGGATCTATCCCGGTCCAAACGCCGAGAAGTACTTAAGCGTTGAATCTATTGAGCTTGCTGAGTTGGAGCACCTGGTCAGCATCTATGTTGTCGACTTCCTGACCTTCCCGGTGCTCTCAATGGGGATAGATTCGGCCGCGGAAGAGCAGGAACGTATCTTCCAGGTCTTGACCGATCTCATGCAAGCAATTGATCCAAGTGTCGAAGAGCTGATGCCGAGTACGGGAGAAAGCGAGTATGCAGCCCGGTGGAACACCACTCTGATCCGGAGGGGGCTGGAACGAGTGGGGCTCCTTCAGGTCATTGATGATCAGGTGACAGTCCGTCCTGAATTTCACGTCGCAATCATCAGTGCCGTAGGCATCGTTGGAGCTTTCTTCGGTTCCCTCCCTGATTCAGACTTCCTTGAATAGCAGTAAGACGGCACTCTTTCGGAGAGGTAACCCGCTTCCGCTTAGGAATCTCTGCTGACATGCGTAAGTCAGGGGAGCTGATCCACTCAGTTCCCTTGACCGCCCAATTCCCTCGACCGTCCTACGTTAAAGCCCGGCGCACATTAGCTTTTGGCATGTCCGGCTTCGGTGGAATCGGACAGGGTCTCTTGCGAATCAGCGTGGGGTGAGCCGGTGGCCGGCGTAGCGGCGTGGGTTAATTCTGCCGAATTCACGGATACTGCCGGGCCTGCTGCGCTCCCGGCTTTCTTTGGCAGGTAGGTCGAGAGCGCGATGAGTGCAAGTCCAATGATCCCCAGGATGAGGAGTCCTAGCGAGCCACGGGGCATGAGCCCGGAGTTCATGTAAGAGATGTTGAGTATCCGGCCTGTTTAGAGCCATCTGTTCGTGTGTCGGGGAGCCGGCTATGGTGCCTGTGAGAGCCAGTGACTGGTGTTGTTGGGAGCCACTGGCTCTCACAAGTATTTTTAGGGCATTATTCGTGCTTGGTGTTCTCTCATGTTGAAGGTGCCGGTCTCGATCCACGTCGTGTTGTGAACGATGCGATCCATGATCGCATCAGCATGGACGCTGCCGCCGAGGCGGGTGTGCCAGTCCTTTTTCGGATACTGGGTGCAGAACACTGTTGAGGCAGCGTCATAGCGACGCTCGAGCAGCTCCAGGAGGAAGCTCTGAAGCGCTTCGTCAGGCGGATCCAAGAGCCATTCATCGATCACAAGCAGAGTGAAGTTACTCAGCTTCTTGAGCAGCTGTGTCTTCCCGTGGGGCCTATCGGCCGCGACGCTGATGAGCTCTTCCAGGTCGGGCTGAATCGCCCTGGGTTTGATGGAGACTCTTTCTATCTGTTTCCTACCAGCACATCAGTGGTGCCGATAGCAGTGTAGTAGGTGTTCTCGTACTCGAGGGGCGGTACATGGTCGAGGTAGTCGTGAAGCCGCTCGGTGTTGTGCCAATGAACCCACCCCAGGGTTGCCAGCTCTAGATCCTCGATCGTCTTCCACGGACCGTGGTTCGGTCCTCGCACGAGCTCGGTCTTGTAGTAGCTGTTGACAGTTTCGGCCAAGGCGTTGTCAAAACTGTCTCCCACAGAGCCGATGGACGGAGTAGCGTCGATCTCAGCCAGTCTTTCGCCGTAGCGAACAGAGGTGAATTGACTGCCGGCATCGGAATGGCAGCCTAGTCCGGGCAGTGTCGCACCGCGTGACCACCGGGCCATCTCAATCGCATCAAGAACCATAGGGGTGCGCATGTGCGAGGCGACCCGCCAGCCGACGATCATGCGCGAGAACGCATCGATGATGAAACAGACATACGCCACGCCAGCCCAGGTAGCCACGAAGGTCAGATCGGTGACCCACAGCTGGTTCGGAGCCGTAGCAGTGAAGTTACGATCCACCAGGTCCGGGTGCCGGGCAACCCCAGTATCGGGCTGAGTCGTGCGCACTTTCTTCGAACGCCGCACCCCTTCAATCCCCGCAGCTCGCATCAGTTTGCGCTCGTCAGCTAGTTAGTTTTCGGCGCTAGTCGATTAGTGAGGGGTCCGGGATTGCATGCGTGCAGCCCCGGACCCCTTGATTCGCCTGATGCGTTCTATTCTTTGCCATATGCCGTGCCGCCCTCATGCCAAATACTGCGGCCGGTCCAATGGTTGATCCGGGGCCGGGGTAGGTGTTGCCCATAACAGAGGCGGAGTTGTTTCCTGCCGAGTAGAGGCCCTCGATGATGGACCCGTCCTCGCGTAGTGCGCGGCCTTCGGTGTCGGTCAGGACGCCACCCTTGGTTCCCAGGTCACCAAGAACAACCCGGTATGCGGTGAAGGGGCCGTTTTCGATCGGTCCGAGGCAGGGATTGGGAGTGATGGTGGGGTCGCCGTAGTAGCGGTCATAGGCCGAGTTGCCTCGACCAAAATCACCATCAACGCCAGCCCTGGCAAAGGCATTGAAGCGTTCGAGGGTGGACTTGAGGTTGGTGGTGGGTACCCCCATCTTCTTCGCCAGTTCGGTCAGGGTCTTGGCCTTGACCGTGATGCCTTCTTCCTTGCGCGCCTTGCCGGCCTGGGGATCGATTGCAAAGGTTCGGAGGTAGCGGCGCGTGTAGCGAGCATCCAAGATCAGCCAGTATGGTCCCTGCCCACCATCGTGCTCGAGCATGTGGTGACCAAGATCCACGTAGGATTCGGATTCGTTCGCGAACCGCTTGCCCTCGGAATCGACCATGACCGAGAAGGGCATGGAGCGCTCGCCAACAATGAAGCTGGGAGATCCACCCTTGTTGGGTTCGACTGAGGCTCCCCACCACGCATCGTCCATCAGCTCCACGGCAGCGCCGTGCTTTATCGCAATATCGATCGGGCCACCTGTGTTGTAGGGATTGCCGGAGGGGGAGCCATCGACCTTCTGGTACTTCTGCCGCCACTCGGGATTGGATTCGAAGCCACCCGCTGCAAGCATGACTCCCTTACGTGCCTCGATCCGGACCTGCTTCCCGTCCCTTGTGACGGTCACTCCCGTGACTCGACCGTTGTCGATGATGAGATCCTCCAGCGGTGACTGTAGCCAGAGGGGAACACCGTTGTCGATGACCGTGGCCTTGAGATAGGCGGTTGCCCACCCGGCACCAATGCCGGCGAGGCGCTTACCGGTGACGACGCCACCGAGGGCTCTGAAAACAAACCGTGCTCCCCGCACGAAACCGCTCGGGGTGGACCATGCCCTACCGAGAAGATAAACGTCGTCGGTTGTTGCTGGCATGGGAACGGCACCTAGGAGCCGATCCCACCAGACTCCGATCTTCTTCGAGTCCTGCGGCTTCACTTCAATGGCGCGGCCGATCTTTCCTCCCGGGAGCTCGGGATAGTAGTCCGGGTAGTTGGGCGCGCGCATGAATTCGATACCGTAGCGTTCCGATGTTGACACGAAGTCTTCCACGCCATCGACGAACGCTTCCTTGCGTTCGGTGGAGCTCGACTTCGATGGGGTTCCGATCGATGCCTCCATGTACGTCAGGGCATCCTCGCGGGAATCGGACACTCGGGCACGCTTCATGAGCGGGTTGTTTGGCAGCCACATGCCACCGCCCGACATTGAGGTGGAGCCACCCCACTTGTCGGAACCTTCAACGATGAGGACGCTCAGTCCCTCATCCACACATCCAAGCGCGGTCGCGAATCCAGCGGCGCCCGATCCGACAACGACAACGTCATAGCTGTGGTCAAAAGCGGAGTTGTTTGAAGGGTTTGTTTCATCTGGCACGATACTCTCCAATCTGAAACCGGACACCTATGTCCGGTAGGTATATTGTTCAGTATGGTTTCTTCCCCAGGCCGCGTCAATAGAGGACCGGCAGCTGCCGCCGCCAATCGCAAAGCGATCATCGACTCTGCTCGAGTGCTCCTGCGTGAGCAAGGGTATGGAGTCCCAATGTCGGCAATTGCGCGCCGTGCTGGTGTCAGTCAGGGTGTGCTCTATCGTCATTTCCGCGATCGTGCGAGCCTCGCCTTTGCGGTCTTTGAGGAGAACTTTGGCTCCCTGGGACAGATCGCATCCCAGGAGGGGGATCGAACAATCTACGACCTGTGGGATCGACTCCTCGAATATGCGGTCACCGATCACGGCTTCGTCGAACTATTGCTGTCTTCTCTGGTTTCGGATAAAGAGTATCGCGGCTTGGAAAGGCTACAGAAACTGATTGAACCGGCGCTAGCACGAGCGAGAGAAGCTGGAACAGTTCCTAATAACCTCACCCCGGACATTATGTCCTGGGCCTGGAAGATGGGGTATGGGATGTCGGCGCTCTCTCATCGGGGTCAGGACGACCTTGAGCTTCTGAAAAGAACGCTGACCCTCCCGAAAATTGCAGCTCTATTTTCCGAACAGTGATTGCCGAAATGGTAAATCGTCTTTTCCCTCCGCCATGCATTAACCTTGAGTTATCCGTGTTTAAAGAATGGTGGGTGGAATGAGAGTTCTCCTAGTGCACGAGTCCTGGTTTGGGAACGGCCGTGCGGTTGTTGAGCAAGTTGCACATGGTATCTCGCAAGTCATGGATGCTGCCGAGGTGGAGGTCGTTACCGCGGATAAGGCTCCACGGGTTCTACCGCACGGACTGCAGGCCCTCGTGATTTCCTCTCCCACCCACGAGCTGTCAATGCCAACCCCGAAGACCCGCCAAGTCGCCATCGACCAGGGTGCCTCCGGCAGCGTGGATTTTGGTTTGGCGGAGTGGATCCGTGCCGTCGAGCCGGTCGCGGGCCTTCCCGTGTTCGCTATCGATACCTGCACGAAGATCAGCTCCCTCATTGGTAGCGCCTCAAAAGCAGCCGTTCGTGAAATGAAGAAACGCGGTTTTACCGAGGTGCACCGCTCACCCAGCTTCCTTGTTGGAGGCACTGAAGGACCTCTTGGGAAAGATCAGCTGAAGAAGGCTGAGTCGTGGGGACGCGAGCTCGGTCAGGACCTCGACCTGCTTGTCGAAGACTAAGACCTCACTGTTTCTCGCGTGAAGGAGGGCCGCCCCCGGGCGGCCCTCCACTTTCTCCACAAGGGAATGAATTCCTTATTAGTGGGTTGCTTCTCCTGCTGTTTGTTCGATGGGTAGTTCGCTCTCGTAGGTTCGTCCGAGTTGAGGAATGTCGTTGAGTATCATCGGCATCGGTTCCGTGACTTCGAATGGGGAATCCCAGGTGACTTCCCATCCGTGACTGGCTAGATCCTGCGTGCAGATCCGACCTGGTTCAGCGGGAGTGAAGGTGATTTCGAGCGACTCACCATCCGTCCATGCCTCCGTCGGGGAGGGGTAGCAGCCCGGGGTGCTCGAACCGTTGACGTAGATATGTAGGGTTTCGCCAGGTACAAGCCACGTCACCGTGGCTGGCCCATCCCCCTGCGCCATCAAGTCCCCACCGCCCTCGAGGATCTCCGGGGTGGCAGTCTGCTCGGCCGGGTCAGTAGGGTCCTCGGTGGGATCACCCGTGCCATCGGTTGGTTCTTCACTCGGATCGTTGCTCTGATCCTCGGTCGGTTCCTCGGTTGGCACCTCGAGCTCCTCTGGCGTGGTGGTCTCGGCAGGGGGTGTGGTCTCGTCGGCGTCGATGCTTGAGTCCGAGCATGCGGCAAGAATCATGACCGTTGCAGATAGTAGAACCCCCGCCCTCAATATTCTTTTCACGATGCCTCCTCCGCTAAGCCTGCGTCATTCGGAATCGTTCTGTTGGTCCGTAAGAAGTTGTAGTCGCAGGTATCGTCCCCTGACCGTACCAGGTTGTGCTTGCCGTCACACAAGAGTGAGGTTGGGAAGCAGTATCCCACCCGGCGATTGAGAAAAGTTCCTTTCATTCAACTGGCTTGGTGGAGCTGCCTGGTGGGGCTCCTTTGCGGAGAGTGGGTGGCGGGGCGATACAGTGGGAAGGTTGCTAGGAGGCTTCGTGCAATCATTTGTGTCCATCGACTTCGAGACCGCCAACGAAAACCGGGGCTCCGCATGCTCCGTTGGTCTTATCCGCTATGTTGACGGAGTGGAGCAGGAATCGTTCACCACTCTGCTGCGGCCGATCGAGGAACTGAATTACTTTTCGTGGCGCAATATTAATGTCCACGGGATTACCCCTGACGATGTTGTCGGTGCTCCCGAATGGTCGGAGGTTGATGGCGAGATCCGGGACCTGATCGGGGACCTCCCGATCGTTGCTCACAACATGGCCTTCGACGGGTATGTCCTCAGCGACCTGGCCGGGCTGTATGGGCTTCCTACGATGGACAACCGGAGGTTCTGCACCCTGCGCCTTGCCCGAAAAGTCCTGGCCGAGATCCCGCAGAAGCGTCTCAACGCCGTGTTTGGGCACTACTTTCCGCACGAAACGTTCCAACACCATGAGGCACTGGCCGATGCGAGGGCGTGCGGCATGATCTTTTCCAGGATGATCGACGATTATGGAGTTGATGAGTTGGAGCGCCTCTGCCCGCCAACGGGACTGCTCAAGACCAGGTAGCCACCGCTCCACAACGTATTTCCACTCCGAGTTGAGACGGCCTCTCCATCGACCCAAACAGTGGACCGCATGGCCTGCCTGCGAGTAGGGACGCACTCACCTGGGAGTGCTTTCTTGGGTGATGATCTCGAGGGAGAAGCTATGATTCTCAGCGTCAACCTATTCATGACCCTGGACGGTGTCAGCCAGGGCCCGGGCAACGATCAAGAAGATACGAGAGACAACTTCACCTCGGGTGGCTGGCTTATGCCCTATTTCGATGAGGGATGTGGGAAGAACGTCGACCGCTGGTTCAGCAACCTCGATGAGTTCCTCCTCGGCAGATTCACCTACGACACGTTTGCAGGTCACTGGCCGACGGTCACGGATCCCGACGATCGAGGAGCCAAACTCATCAACTCTTCCATCAAGAACGTCGTCACTTCGCACCCGGTCGACAATGTCTGGAACGACACCACCAAGATCCTTGGTGAAGACTTTTTGGATGATGTGAGGATAATGAAAACTCGCGAGAGCTCGGGTGAACTTCAGGTGCACGGTAGCGTAAAGCTGGCCCGTACAGTCCACGAAGCGGGCCTCGTCGACCTGTATCGCTTCCTCATAGCGCCGGTGGTTGTTGGTCGCGGATCGCGCATCTTCCACCGGGAGGGGCCGGCGACGGGCATGAGTGTCGTACACCGTGAGGTCACCGAAAGCGGTGTCATCGCACTCGACCTCAAGCCGAAGCCGTTCCGAAACAACCTCGTTCCTATCGTGGAGAACGGCCGGGAGGTCGTGAAAGACCGGGACGCAGAGTAAAACACGTTCCGTGAGTGAGGGCTGTGCCGGATCTGCCGGCCAAGAACGACTAGTTCCCCGGAACCCCCCTTTGTTCCATCTCCAGCTTTGCGGTTTTGGGGTGTTTTGGGCCGGCTGCATCGGCAAAATTGTCTCACCCCAAATCCTGGCGATCGCGGCCTCCTCGGGCGCGCAAAGCACGGGAAGCGTGGGTGAGTCCGAGATTCTGCGAAAGGTTGCTCCCTGGTCGCTCGGGCTCCTCCACATGCTGTGCATTCTCGATTTCCTCGCAACCCAATCTGCCCTTCCCATCATCTGGAGCTCCAGTCCTCGATAGAATCCGTTAACCGCACGACACGAAAAGAGTTGATCTCATGAAAGTCGCACTGTTTGCCACGTGCATGAACGACGCCATGTTCCCCCAGGCGCCACAGGCCACCGTTCACCTGCTCCGCAGGCTGGGAGTGGAGGTGGAATTTCCAAGGTCCCAGGCCTGCTGCGGTCAGATGCACATCAACACCGGGTACTACCCGGAGGCCATGCCGCTGATCGAAAACCACGTGAAAACGTTTGGTCCCGTCCTCGATGGTGAGTGGGATGCGATCGTGGTCCCATCCGGTTCCTGCACCGGTTCGATCCGCACCCAGCAGGCCATGGTCGCGAAGGAGCAGGGAAAGAATGAGCTTGCCGATCGGGCGGCCGAGATCGCCAAGAAAACCTATGACCTTCCCGAGTTCCTCGTGGATGTCATGGGTATGACAGATGTTGGTGCCTACTTCCCGCACCGGGTCACCTACCATCCCACCTGCCACAGCCTGCGAGTAACCCGTGTCGGCGACAAGCCGTTGCAGCTGCTGTCAGCCGTGCAGGGCATCGATCTTGTTCCCCTGCCAGAAGCGGAGTCCTGCTGCGGGTTCGGTGGGACATTCTCCCTCAAGAATCCAGAAACATCCTCGGCCATGGTCACCCGGAAGGTCTCCAACGTGATCTCCACAAAATCGGATGTGCTCGTGGCTGGTGACTATTCCTGCCTCATGAATATTGGTGGTGCGCTCGCACGCAACCGTGCCGGCATCCGCACCATGCACCTCGCCGAGGTCCTCGCCGGCACCCAGCAGGAGCCGTGGGAAGCCCCCGCCACAACCACGAAAGTCGGTGTCTAATGTTCACATTTCTTGGCATGCCCAGAATATTGAAGAAGAAGCCCGACCAGTGGGTGCAGGGCCAGCCCGTCCCCACCGATCCGCTCAACTGGGGGACAAGTTTCCCCGAAGGTTCTTCCGTTACGCTACGCAATAGCCAAATGAGGAAGAACCTCGGTTATGCGACCACGACCATCCGGAACAAGAGAAATGCGAGGGTGGCAGAGCTGCCCGACTGGGAAGAGCTGCGCGAAGCGGCCGCAGCGATCAAAAACGAGACGATGCTGCGCATGCCAGAGCTGCTGGAGCAGATGGAGGAGAACGTCACGAAGCGCGGCGGGATCGTCCACTGGGCAAGAGACGCGAAAGAAGCGAACGAGATCATTCACAAGATCCTCGTTGAGAAGCAAGTTGATGAGGTCATCAAGATCAAGTCGATGGTGACTCAAGAGATCAACATGAACGAATACCTTGCCGAGCGTGGCATTACCGCCTGGGAAACGGACCTGGCGGAAATGATCGTGCAGCTGGGTAAAGACATGCCCTCCCACATCGTCGTCCCCGCAATCCACCGCAACCGTGCAGAGATCCGAGAGATCTTTATGAAGGAAATGGAGGATGTGCCAGAGGATCTGTCGACCGATCCGAGGGAATTGGCGATGCTCGCCCGTGATCACCTGCGTGCCCTCTTCCTCAAGACTAAGGTTGCGATCTCTGGTTCGAACATGATGATTCCCGAAACGGGAACCCTGTCAATCTTCGAATCGGAAGGCAACGGCCGCATGTGCCTCACCCTTCCCGAAACCCTCATCTCCGTTGTTGGTATTGAGAAGATGGTGCCGAGGTTCAGGGATGCGGAAGTGTTTGCGCAGCTGCTCCCCAGGTCCGCCACCGGTGAGCGCATGAATCCCTACACCTCCATGTGGACCGGGGTGACCCCGGGGGATGGGCCACAAGAATTCCATCTCATCTTCCTCGACAACGGCCGCTCCCAAACTCTCGCCGACCCTGTAGGTAGGGAAGCCCTTAACTGCATTCGTTGCGGTGCGTGCATGAACGTGTGCCCCGTGTACGAACACACGGGTGGGCACGCCTACAACTCGGTCTACCCCGGCCCGATTGGTGCGATCCTCACCCCGCAGCTACTCAACTCTCTCGATGCTGATCATCCTCAGGCGAGCCTCCCGTTTGCGTCCTCCCTGTGTGGGGCGTGCGGGGATGCGTGCCCGGTCAAGATCGACATCCCCGGCATCCTCGTCCACCTCCGCCACAAGATCACCGAATCCAACCGCGGAGGAATGCCAACGGGCTGGGATGTGGCGATGAAGGCGAGTTCGAAAGTGATGGGCAACGGCAAGGTCCTCGGCACCGCCATCAAGGGAGCCAAGGCACTCCGACCGATTGCGGGTAAGGACGAGAAGATCTCATCCGTGCCATGGCCGGTCAACGCATGGACCAAGAACAGGGATTTTCCCGCACCACCCGCGCAGACATTCAGGGACTGGTTCAAGGAAGAGGAGAACAAATGAGCGCACGCGACGACATCCTTGCCTCAATCAGGCAGTCTCTTGCCGGAAGCACGATGACAGAACCCGTGCCCCGTGACTATCGCCAAGAAACAGAGCATGCTCCCGGGTCCGAACCGGTCATTGAGGAAATGATCGACGTTCTTGAGGACTACACCGCGATCGTCACCCGGGTCACCGAAAATGGCATTCCTCAGGCGATATCCAATTTCCTGGAAGACTGCACCTCCGTGGTTGTTCCACACGGGCTTCCCGACACCTGGAAGGCAGCTGCAGGGGAGGGGCGAACGGTCAGGGAAGACTCCCGAGAGAACGGGCTGAGCAACTACGAGCTTGACAAGATCGATGCCGTCGTCACGGGATCGCGGGTTGGTATTTCCCTATCCGGAACAATCATCCTCGACTGTGAACCTGACCAGGGAAGGCGAGCCATCACCCTTGTTCCCGACACCCACGTCATCGTCCTGTACGAGAAGGACATCTACCCGACCGTGCCCCAGGCCGTCGCCGTCCTGGAACAGTTCCCGGACCGACCCACCACGTGGATTGCTGGACCGTCAGCCACCTCCGACATTGAGCTCGTCCGAGTCGACGGTGTCCACGGCCCCCGTAACCTCCGAGTCATCCTCGTGAAGTAGAGAGTGCCGTGCTGCAGGCTCTCTGAGAATAAGGATTCCCCCACCGGATATTAAATCCGGTGGGGGAATCGCTATTCCTGGCTCCCGATGGGAGCCGGGTGGGACTTAGAGTCCGCGAATGTTGGTGGCCTGGAGGCCCTTGTTGCCCTGCTCGGTGTCGTATTCAACCTTCTGATCTTCGAAGAGATCACGGCGACCCGACCCGGTGATAGCCGAGAAGTGTGCGAAGAGATCTTCGGAGCCATCATCGGGAGCGATGAATCCGTATCCCTTGTCGGAGTTGAACCATTTGACGGTGCCAGTGGCCATATCGTCTTTCCTTCTTTAAGTGTGGAACACATGAGTGATCCGTTATTTCCGCGACGGATTGCCACGTGAATCTAGGGGCCCGGTGCCAGAATTCATCTGGGCAGGGCGGTGAATGGGTGAACATCGGGGTGATCGCAGGCATTGGACACACGTCCGTGGGGTCTAGCTGGATACCGGGTAAATCATGGAGAAGCTATCAAGAGCTCAAATATTACGGGAGCGGTCCTTCTCACTGTTGTTGCAAACGAGCCGACGAATTCCAACTCGCACAACTAACTATACACATCTCGAGGAAAGGATTTCGTTGACGAGAGGAATCTCTCCATCCGAAACACCATCCAGCAATGGTGCTAGGAATCTCTGCTTGGGTTGTTTCGATTGTTCCGAGAACGCGAACGATGCTGCCCCGGCGACTTTAGGGGAATGCGCTGAGGACAGCATCGTCAGCGCTGGTTTGTGCCAGCGAGGTTAGGAACTACGAATTGTTCTGCTCGTGCAGGTACTTGAAGAATCCGCCCTTGGAGAGAGCTTCGTATCCGGCTACGAAGCGACCGTAGGCCTTGTCGTAGGCTTCGAAGTTCTCGGCGATGGGTTCGTAGACTTCCTTGATGCGAACGGCGCGGTTAACGGCGTCGTCGAAGTCCTTGTAAGCGCCGAGGCCGATGCCGGCGTAGAGGGCAGCACCAAGGCATCCGGTTTCGGACACTTCGAGAACCGCAACGGGTACCTGGTAGATATCCGCCTGCATCTGGTTCCACACGCGAGAGTTGGTGGCACCGCCGGCTGCGCGGATCTCCTTGACCTCGATTCCGATCTTGCGGATCGATTCGAGGTTGTCCCTCATCTCCAACGTAATCCCCTCCATGACAGCCCGTGCGATCTCGGGCTTGGTCGTGCCGAGTGTCATGCCGAGGAAGGAGCCACGAGCGTACGGATCCGAGCGGGGGCCCGAACCAGCTCCCTGCATGTACGGCAGGAACGTGAGGCCATTAGCTCCCGGTGCAACGGAGTCAATCTGCTTGTTGATGAGGTGGTAGGGGTTGCCGACCGTACCGAATTCGCGTGCCATGGCGACCTCGAGCGGGCCGAGGGTGTCACGGAACCAGCGGTATGCGGAAGCCGATGCGATAGAAGCAGCCTCAACCGTGTAGTTTTCGGGGCCCGAGTTGTTCTTGACGATCAGGGTGCCGTTGGGGTCGCGGACCGAATCGTCGGCCGCAACGTAGACTGCGCCGTAGGTGCCGATGACCGAGACTGCGGTGCCTTCGTGGATGAGTCCGCCACCGAGGGTGGAGCAGTTCTGATCCATCGCACCCACGGTCAGGAGCGTGCCCTCGGCAAGCCCGGTGAGGAGCGAGATGTCGCGGTTGATCTTGCCGACCACGGTGCCGGGCTGGACGATGCGGGGGAGTTCCTTGCCGCTCAGGCCGGTCGCCTCAATGATCTCGCTGCTCCACTCGGAAGCTTCGACGTCGAAGATGCCTGTGCGAGAGGCGGTTGCGGTGTCGTTCACGTACCAGTCGTCAGCACCGAATTCCTTGAGGAAGAAGTCCTGGTGGTGGCTGAGCTTGACGGTGCGATCCCAGTTCTCGGGCTCGTTGTCCTTGTACCACATGTACTTGGTCATGCAGGGAACGGTGGCCACAGGGTAGCCGGAGATCTCGTAGTAGCGGTCCGGGTCAATGAATTCTCCGTTGCGGATGCGTTCCACGTATCCAACACCGCGGGTGTCCTGCCAGCCAATGAAGGGGCGGATCAGATCGTTGTTCTCGTCAAGGCCTCCAAAACGGAGCCCTGGGTGGAGATCGCCATCGACTTCACGTCGGCAGGGTTTAGTCCGGAGTCGCGGAGCGCGGCACGCACCGAGTCGAACAGGGAGTGTGTCATGTCCTCCGGAATCTGCTCAACCCAACCCGGGTTCGGGTAGTAGCAGGGGTACTCGCGGTAATCGGAGCCGTAAAGGTTTCCGTCGAGGTCAAAGATATTGGTTTTACAGCCGGTGGTTCCGGCATCAATTCCCAAAAGATAGGTCGCCACAGTGTTCTCCTTTGATACGTGGTCGATCAATGATGTGTCATTGCTGGATGAAAATCGTTGACTGGTCCGTGAAAATAGCGGGCTTGAAGCAAGCCCTCACCGAACCGGGTAAATGACCTGGGCCATTCGTGTTTCCGATGGTGGCGTCTCTAGAGCGAAGAATATAGACGCCACCATCGGGGCCTTGCGTGCCGCAAGGCTGATCTAGTTAGACCTGTTCGCCATTGTTCAGGTACTCCTCGTATTGTTTGACGAGTTTGGCTGCGGAGCGGGTGCCGATCAGGGACACGCCCAGCTTCTCAATTGCCCACAGGGTGGCAGGCAGAGTGAACGTGCGCGGCACACCGGAGACCTTCAGGAGGGTCTTGGGGTTCGTAATATTATCGCGCATGATCTTGACCTGAGCCTCGGTCGGGAAACCCTCCGAACCCGTAGCAGTCTTGACGTAATCCACCCCAGCATCCGAACACATCCGCGTCAGGGATGCGATCTCCTCATCGGTCAAGAAACACACTTCATAAATGAGCTTCGAGATCGCCTTACCCGAGCAACGCTCCACAAGACCAGCAAGTTCCTTCTCGACCAAGGCATAGTTCTTATCCCTCAGTGCACCAATATTGAGCACCATGTCCACCGCAGTTGCCCCAAGCTCGAGGCCCTCCTCGATCTCAGCGAACTTCATCGCCGTCGATGTCGCACCATAGGGGAAAGAAATAGCGGTACCGACGTGCACATCGGAGCCTTCCAGGACCTCGGCAACGACCGGGGTCCAGTACGAGTTCGTGTAGCACGCCGCCACATTCGCATCCCTAGCTCCCTGAGCGTGGGCCCGGATCTCTTCCTCTGTTGAGCTCTGCAAATGCAGGGCCATATCAAAATGCTTCGCATACTCGGCAACCGAAAGCGCCATGAAACTTCCCCCTCGAAGGTCAGCTGATCACACCTGGTAGCGTGACGCACATAGGGAACACGTTAACAGCTGTACAAGTCTAGTCAAGTTGGAAAGATGCATACGCAAATGTGTACACCGTGCCAACTTCCGTGCAAAGCCGCAGGTCATGGGACCGGTGAGCCGCGTTGGTGGCTTAGGTTTCTTTGATTCTCCAGGGGTTGTGGCGCGATCTGGTGGGGTTGTAGCTACTCTGAGAAAGTCGCACGCCATCCCGCAAGTGCCATGTGCGTGACTGATAGGGTGGCGCCAGGCTTTCCGTTCTGAAAGGGCAGTTGTGGATAATCAACAATTCGAGGGCATCGTCGACCTCTTCGAGTCGGCAACAGATAAAGATGGCAATAATCTCAACATGCATTACCTGCTTGTAAAGCAGGGGGAGAGGGAATTCTTCCACGCTTTCAATGGCAGGAAGGAGCCGTCCGATGTTCGCTCGATCTCCAAGACCATCCTCACCCTCGTTGCCGGCACTTTGATTGAGAGCCGCGATGATCTAACCGAGGATACGGCTGTCTGGCCAATTCTCGAACCGCTGTGCACTCTCACCAATGAGGGAAATAGGGAGAAGCTTGAGCGAGTCAAGATCAAGCACCTCCTCAACCACACGATTGGTTATGACACGGTGCTGATGATGAGGGGTGACATCGGTCATCTCGACCCTTCTGAATACATTGACTACATCGTCAACGCCCCGATCGTTCACGAGCCCGGCACCCGCTACCTGTACTCCAATGCCGGTTTCTATCTTCTCTCCGTTGTTCTCCAAGAAATCCTCGGAGAGGATCTCGAAGACTATGTTCAATGGGTTCTGTTCAATCCGCTTGGGATCACCGAGTACACCTGGGAGCGATACGGCAAGTACCTGGCCGGGGCCACGAGGCTCTGGCTGGATCCTCACGACCTACTCAAGATCGGTGAAGTTCTCTTGCATGGTGGGCAGGGGATCGTATCCCCGAAGTGGATTGAGCGAATG
Source organism: Flaviflexus massiliensis (assembly GCF_001375495.1). Taxonomy (GTDB): domain Bacteria; phylum Actinomycetota; class Actinomycetes; order Actinomycetales; family Actinomycetaceae; genus Flaviflexus; species Flaviflexus massiliensis. The sequence goes on from NZ_LN831056.1 coordinate 43,425, forward strand.
AAGCAATTCACCGAATTCACCCCCGGCGTTGATACTCCAACGAACCCACTGTTCCGCCGGTGGGCGTACGGCTCCAGCCTGTGGCTTGGCAAGCGCAACCAAATCTTCTTCGGTCATGGAACCGATGGGCAGTCCCTTGTCATCGTTCCCGATCGCGATGCGATCGTCATCACCACCGCACACCAGGTGGATGTGACTCGCCTGGAGGAGCTCGTCGACAAGACGGTAGCCCTGCTCTACTAGAGGCTATTGAAGAGTCCTGACTGAAATATTTATTGCAGTGGGCCGCGGCGCAAAGCCCAGTCCATGCACCGCGGCCCACTTAAGTCATAACTAGTCAGTTATTCATTGCTCATTAGTCGGTTCCGCCGTGGCGGGTGTTGACCTCGGCCAGCTGGTTGTAAACATCTTCCTTCACGAGTGCGAGGAAGGCGTTCTCAAATACCTGGTAGTAATCGGAGTAGATGGCGTGGTTCTCCATGTTCGGTTCGATGAATCCGTGGGTGTGAACCATGGCGTCGATCGCCGTGTCGATGTCGGGGAGCTGGCCGGCACCGACCGCACCGAGGATGGCTGCGCCGAGAACCGCGCATTCGGAGACCTTGAGTCGTTCGACCCTGCGTCCGTAGATGTCGGCCTGCATCTGGCTCCAGAACAGGGACTTTGCGCCACCGCCCGAGAGGCGGATGGTGTCGAAGGGGCGTCCGAGGGCCCCCTCCATGGCCTCCACCGCCATCCTCAACTCGTACACAACACCCTCGAGGACTGCGCGGGCGGTGTGCTTGCGGGTGTGGATTTGGGTGAGCCCCAGCATTCCTCCGCGCGCATTATCGTGGAAGTGCGGGTTTGCTTGGGAGTTGAAGAACGGGAAGAACAGCAGACCATCGCTGCCCACGGGAGCATCGGCTGCCTCGAGCGTGATGATGTCGTATGGGTTCAGGTCGAGGGCCTTGGCGGCTTCGACCTCGGGCTGGCCGTAGGTGTCGCGCCACCAACGCAGGACGGCACCCGCGGCGTGGGCAGTTCCTTCCATGTCCCACCTTCCGGGGATGGCGTGAGCACCGAAGGAGACACCGCTCTCGAGGTTCGCGACCATGTCCGGGGCCTCGTCGAGTTGGGCGACCATGACGGCCGCGGTGCCCATGGATAGCTCCGCCATGCCCGCCTTGTTGACTCCCGAGCCGACCGCGGCGCACTGCTGGTCGCCACCGCCGGGGCTCAGAACTGTGCCTTCTGCGAAGCCGGTTGCTGCCGCGCCCTCTGCCGATAGTGTGCCCACTGCGGTGAGTTCCTGAATCATGGGTGGCATCTTGTCGAGGTCCAGCCCAGCCTTTTCAAACAGGACTGGGGCGTAGTCGAGGGTCTGGATGTCGAACATGCCGTTGTAGTTGAGTGCCGAGGGGTTCGCGAACACTTGCGAGGAACCAAGACGGTTGAGGATCCACTCCTGGCCGTTGACGAACTTCCAGGTCTTGTCGTAAATCTTGGGACGGTTGTCCTTCAGCCACTTGAGTTTGGGGTAGACCCACAGGCTTGAGGGATTGAGTCCGGTGATCTTGGTGTACTCATCCGCTCCGATCGTGTCGCTGATCCACTGAGTTTCCTTTGTCGCCCTGCCATCCGACCACACGATGGCATCCATGAGCGGCGCCCAGTTATTGTCGACCGGTACGAACGAGCCACGCTGGGACGAGACACCGATCGAGACAACGTCTCGGATGTCTCCCTTGAATCTGCTTGTTGCCTGCTTGGCGGCGGTGACAAGACCGGACCACAGTTCTTCCATGTCCTGATCCACCCAGCCGGGGTGCGGATGCTTCGTGCGATACTCGGCGTAACCGCTACTCATGATATTTCCGGAACCGTCGAAGATCATGACGGTTGTGCCTGTTGTTCCCGCGTCGATGCCGGCAAAATACTTGGTCATTCTTACCTCTCACAGTTGAAACCACGATGTTTCAATTGGTGCCTTGCGAAGAAGGAGTGTCGCAATGTTTGGGAGAGCACCTGGTCGGCAGTCAACTTGGCCAACCACTGTCACCATAGCAAAGATATAATTTCGTTGTATAGATAAAGAAATAGGTCAGTTTCTTTGCTCCGAAGTGCAGATTTGTTGCGCATAAGCACTATTTTCTGTCTACTCGGTCGCGGCGAGGATTAGAGAAGTCCTGTGCCTGGCGCAAGAAGAGCTCCTTATGGCAGGCGCAGGACTTATAGCGATGTCTTCGTTTTCTTGTTTCTTGCTATGCAGATTTCAGGAAGCGGGTGACTTCCTCGATGCCGATTTCCACAGAAGTCTGCATCGTGTCCGCGGATGTGCACGCTAGGTGCGAGACAAGCGTGATGTTGTCGAGTTCGAGGAATTCATGCTTGGGATCTCAGTCCCTGAATCAGAGTGGATGCAATGGCGTCGTTCAAGACGGTGATCGCCTCAAAAACCCAGCGCAAAGGGCAATTCATTAGCCGGCTGTTTGTCAAGCAATTTCTGCGAGTTGCCGTTTGTTTCTGGTTGGCTCACCTTAGTTCTTGGTGAGAGGTGTGGCAGCGCAGGCTCGTGACCAGCATCTCTATTAGGGCGTGGGCAATTTGTCCGTTCTGTTGCCGCGCAAGAGTTTACCCCGTGTTCTTTTTGCTCTGCTACCGTGAACGCGGTTCTGCCGTTCCCAACCCCTGGTTGTTCTGCTGCAAAGTTGGAGTAGTTGTCATGCGAGTTTCTCGTCGTTTAGTAAATGTTGATCGTCATGGATCGACTGCTGTTTTTCATACGAATGCGGTTGATATTCGTGTTCTTTTCGTGACGAACGATATTCTTCGGATCCGAGCCGGCTTCGACGGTGACTTCCAGGAAGCTTCCTACTCACTTGTGACGACCGCGTGGAAAGACGAGTTCGACGAGGTCATGGTGGGGGAGCGCAATCGTATTGAGCCAGCCTCGTTTGAGCTCATTGAAAAGGACACGATGGTGGTTCTGCAGGGGGAGCGACTCCGAGTTGAAGCCGATCGTGAACCCTTTATCCTGCGAGTGCTGGATGAGGATGGTGAAGTCCTCCATTCCGACACCCCGGACCTCGCCTACCGTGAGGACCGCAATGGGAGAAGGCTCCACACCTCCCAGATTCTTGAGGATGATCGCTTCTACGGTTTCGGCGAGAAGGCGGGTGAGCTCAACAAGTTTGGTCACCTGCTGACGATGAACCCGCAGGACTCGATGGGCTACGACCCGATCAAGACTGACTCCCTGTACAAGCACATTCCGTTCTACATCAAGCTTGGATCAGTGAGCCGCCGTGCAGTCGGCTACTTCTACCACGGCTCCTATACATGTGACTTCGACATGGGGAAGTCGAAATCAAACTACTGGCAGCGTTCCTCCACCTACCGCACTGACGGTGGGGATGTTGACCTGTTCATCATTGCCGGCCCCAAGATCCGGGACATTGTCAGTCGCTTCACGTACCTGACGGGACGCTCGGCACTGCTGCCCAAGCAGGCTCTCGGATATCTCGGCTCCAGCATGTACTACCCCGAGCTCGACGAGAACTGTGACGATGCGATCGTCGAGTTTGTGGACACGACGAAGCGGAAGGGATTCCCGGCGGATGGCTTCCAGCTGTCCTCGGGCTTCAACCAGCAGGAGACCTCCGAGGGGCTCAAGCGGTGCGTGCTCACGTGGAATAATCGCCGATTCCCGGACCCGGAAGATTTTTTTGCTCGCATGGAAGAGCGCGGGATCGTGGTGTCCCCGAACGTGAAGCCGGGCGTGCTTCTCGTTCATCCCGACATGGATGAATTCGTCGCTGAGCAGATCTTCGTCAAGGAAGCGGACTCAGACGACCCGGCACCGGCGCGCTGGTGGGGTGGACCCGGGCACCTCGTTGACTTCACCGACCCGCATGCTCGCGATGTGTGGAAGAAGAAGCTGACCGAACAGATTCTTGATCGCGGCACCCTGTCGGTCTGGAATGACAACTGCGAATACGACTCGATCGTGGACCTTGACTCGCGAGTGCACGCTGAGGGTGTGGGCGGGACGATTGCCGAATACAAACCCGTCATGTCCAACCTCATGTGCAAGCTCACCATCGACGCCATTGAAGAGAAGGATCCCGAGATCCGCCCCTTCGTTGTATGCCGCTCGGGACACACGGGGATCCAGCGCTACGCCCAGACCTGGGCCGGTGACAACAGGACCTCATGGGATTCGCTCAAGTACAACATTGCGACCATCCTCGGCATGGGCCTATCCGGGGTTGCAAACCACGGCTGCGACATTGGTGGCTTCGCAGGCCCGGCTCCGGAAGGGGAGCTGCTGGTCCGGTGGATCCAGAATGGCATCTTCCAGCCCCGCTTCTCCGTGCACTCGGCTTCCGATGACAACACGGTGACTGAACCGTGGATGTACTCGGGTCTGACCGACACGATCAGGGATGCGATGAAGCTCCGCTACCGCATGTTCCCCTACCTATACAGCCTCATGGTGCGTGCACACGAGACGGGGCTGCCGATCATGGAGGCACTCGCGAGCGCCTTCCAGAACGATCCTGGCATGGACAACGAGGGCGTGGACTTCATGTTTGGCGACTCCCTCCTGATTGCCAACGTGGTTGAGAAGGGGCAGGCCTTGCGTCCCGTCCGGTTCCCGATGGGTGCCGACTTTGCGGACTACGTGTCGCGGGCCGTCCACGAGGGCGGGACCGGCATTGAAGTTCCCGTGGAACTCTCAACCATCCCGATGTTCCTGAAGTCTGGTGGGATTGTTCCGATGGCGGACCATGACCTCATGTCCTTTGGTAAGGATTCTGTGACCGGCTGGCATATTCTTTGCTTCCCGCGCGAGGACGGTCAGTTCACGATTGTTGAAGATGACGGTGTGACGAAGGGCTACGAGTTGGGTGAGGTGCGTAAGAGCACGATCACCATGACCGCGGGCGACTGGGTGGTTCTCGATGTTGCTGTCGAGGGAGACTATCCGACCACGGTGGAACGAGTCCGTTACGACCTCGTGGCGCCCGAGAAGGCGCCGTTCTGGGTGAAGCTCGATGATGAGGTGCTCCACCATTTCCAGGATCGTGACGCATTCGAAGAAGCGCCTTCTGGCTGGTACTACTCGCAGACCAAGAAATCCGTTCAAGTGAAGTTCCCGAACCCGGCAGGTTCTTACCGGGTGACGGTTTCGTTCGACAAGTTCGATCTAGTCGGGATGTAGTTCTCGAGAAAGTGATGGTTATGGCAAAGGTGCGACCATTCCTGGCGCTTTCCCTCGCCGCCGCGATGCTCGCGGCATGTGCGGGGGAGGGCGCTCAGGATAGTAGCGAGGCCACGGCAGAGGACCCGATGGTTCTCATGCTGGCCCACAATTTATCTACCGACCACGTGACATCCGTGGCACTGTCGGACTTTGCTGACATGGTTGAGGAGAACACGGACGGTCGTATCACCGTCCAGATCTACCCCAACGGTCAGCTTGGCTCCGAAACCGAAGTGATCGAGCAGCTCCGTGCCGACATTCTCGACATGACTCGCGTGTCCGCGCCGGGCCTGTCGGGATACAACGAGGGCTACCACGCGTTCGGCCTGCCCTACATCTTCGACGACCAGGAGCACTACTACGCCTCCATGGATTCGGATGAGATGAGGGAGTTCTTCATGTCGTCCTACGACGACGGATTCGTGGGACTCACCTACTACACGTCGGGTTCCCGCTCCTTCTATGCCAATAAGGAAATCCGTACCCCGGATGACCTGAAAGGCATGAAGATCCGTGTCCAGGACATGCGGTCTCAGACCGACATGATGCATGCGCTCGGCGGTACACCCGTCGTCATCCCGTTCGGTGACATTTACACCTCGCTCCAGACCGGCATCATTGACGGTGCCGAATCGAACGAGACCGCGCTGACCCAGTCGAGCCACGGTGACGTGTCGAAGATCTTCTCCTACGACGAGCACTCGATGATTCCGGACATGCTCATCATGTCCACCGCCACGTGGGACAGCCTGTCTGCCGAGGATCAGGATGCGATCATTGAGGCCGCCATCGAGTCGACCGAGGCCCACAAGATTGCATGGGATGAGGAGATTGAGGCCGCGAAGATCGAGGCCGAAGAAGAGATGGGTGTGACGTTCATTGAGGACGTCGACAAGGAAGCCTTCCAGGAGGCAACCGCGCCCATGATTGATCAGTACGTGAGTGAATATCCGCTCGTTGGGGATGTTCTGGACATTGTGGAGGGTGCACGATGAGCATGACCACGACACACAGGTACTTCCTGGCCACGAAGAAGGCCCTGGCAGCGATCACGGGTTGGCTCACCGCCCTCCTGCTGATCATCATGACCGCGCTCGTGATCTACCAGGTGTTCACCCGTTACGTTCTCAACTCTCCCGCTGACTTCACGGAAGAGCTCTCCCGCTACATGCTGATCTGGACCGGCTTCATTGGGGGTGCGTACGCGTTCGTCACCCGCCAGCACATCGCCCTGCTCCTGTTCCGCAACAATCTGCCCTTCGAGAAGAAGCGGTACGTCATGGTCTTCACCGACCTCATCGTGTTCGCTTTCGCCCTTCTCGTCATTGTGATCGGTGGCACCCAGCTTGCCATCAGCGCCGCGGGCGACCCCTCAGCCCTGCTCGGAATCCCGCGCGGCCTCGTGTACGCTGTCGCCCCCATCGCCGGCGTCTTCATCGCGATCACCCAGATCATCAACATGTGGGAATCCTGGACGGGGAATGTGCTCCTCGAGGAAGAGGAGGACGACTGATCATGAGCGTCGGAATCGTTATCGCCGTACTCTTCGGCGTCTTTGCAGTGCTGCTCTTCATGGGCGCACCCATCTCCATCTCCATCGTTGTCTCCTCCCTGGTGACAACCCTCTTCACCCTCCCCTGGGACCAGGCCACGTTCATCATCATGCAGAAGATGAACAACGGGCTCGACTCCTTCTCCCTCCTTGCCGTGCCACTGTTTATCTTGGCGGGCAACATCATGAACAACGGCGGTATCGCACGCAGGCTCATTAACCTCGCGCTTGTCATCGCCGGCCGCATCCCCGGATCCCTCGCCCAAACCAACGTCGTGGGCAACATGCTCTTCGGAGCACTCTCCGGATCCGCCGTTGCAGCTGCCGCCGCTATTGGTGGCACGATGCAGAAGATGGAACGCGAGCAGGGCTACAACCGTGGCTTCGGTGCGGCCGTCAACGTCGCATCAGCACCCGCAGGACTCCTCATCCCGCCCACCACGGCATTCATCGTCTACTCGACCATCGCCGGCGGTGTCTCGATCTCGGCACTGTTCATGGCGGGAGTCATTCCCGGCATCCTCCTTGGTGCAGTCTCGATGATCATCGCCTTTGTGTATGCCAAGAAGGAAAAGTACCCCACATCGGAGCGCGTCACCGCCTCGGTCGCACTCAAGACCTTCGTTGACGCGATCCCCAGCCTCCTCCTCATCGTCGTTGTCGTTGGAGGTATTGCTGCGGGTATCTTCACCGCAACCGAAGGTGCGGGCATTGCAGTTCTTTACTGCCTGATACTGTCGATCATCTACCGCACCATCAACCTTGAGGTGCTGAAGAAGATGCTCATGACCACGGCAGGCACCTCCGGCATGATCCTCTTCCTCATCGCAGGATCGGGAGCCATGTCATGGGTGATGGCGTTCACCGGAATCCCGGGAGCGATCGCGGACGCGATCCTCTCCGTCTCTGACAATCAGCTCGTCATCTTCCTGCTCATGAACGTCATCCTCCTGGTTGTTGGCATGTTCCTCGACATCACGCCAGCAATCCTCATCTTCACGCCGATCTTCCTCCCCATCGCAACCAGCCTGGGAATGGACCCGGTCCACTTCGGCGTGGTTCTCGTCCTCAACATGTGCATCGGCACCATGACTCCGCCCGTCGGCTCCGTCCTGTTCGTCTCCATCGGAGTCTTCAGGACCACGATGGAAGAAGTTGTGGCGAAGCTCTGGCCCTTCCTCATCGGAGCGATCGTGCTCCTCCTCGTCATCACCTACGCAGCACCACTGTCCATGTGGCTACCAGGGGTGATGGGACTCCTCTAATAGAGAGAGTGTCCCGGCCGGCAGGGGCACGGACACTCTCAACCCGCCGCGATCTAGCTGTATCGCACGCATGCAGAAGCGCGTTCGTCACCATGACGGGCGCGCTTCTGGTTTCAGAACAGTTGATGTCAGCTCGCCCCACGTCAGGTGGCAGAGTACTTCAGCTGTGCTCACTGCGGTAAGGCCTTGCAGTTTCAGGTCGTGATAGTGGAGGACGGGCGGAGGGTGGTTTCACGATGGATGAGTTCCCCGGGCAGTATCTGCCGGACCTCGTCAACGGGAGTTGACCTGGCAGCAAGGATGTCGATGGCAAGGTTTGTTGCCCGGCGGGCTGGCAGTCGGATCGTTGATAGTTGAGGTCTGGTTTGGGAAGGTAGTGCATCATCGCAACCAACGAGGAGAATATCGTCAGGAATGCGCAGACCTCGACTCTCGATCCCGTGCATAACACCGTGGGCAATAACGTCGTCAAAGGCAACAATTGCATCTGGGCCGGTCTCAAGAATCTGGTCAACCATGCTCCGTGCGGCATAGTACGTGCCCGACTCGGCCGCAAGGCTCGTCGACGTGATCCCCAGGCTCTTGCACGTGGTTTCCACCGTGGTTCGCCTCTCGTACTCGGACCATGATCTGCGCGGCCCACCCACGTAAGTAATGGTGCGGCAGCCCTGATCGAAGAATCCACGAATTGCCTTGGCAATAGCGTCGGCCGTGCTGATCAAGACTCGAGCAAGACCCTCATGATCGGAATTAATGAGTACCAGCCTGGAGGCCTCGGCAATGTAGCGAAGCTCCTCGGCGGGCAGGCGCGGTGAGGCAACAACGATACTCTCGGTCTGCTGCCTCATCGTGGCCAGAATCTTGCGCTCGCGATCCGGATCGTTATCGGTTTCGGTCACGTACACGACCATGCCCTCCTGCTCAGCCCGCTTCTGGGCGGCACGAACCATGGGAGGGAAGAACGGGTTCGTAATATCCGGAACGCATAGGCCAATAACGCCGGAACGCCCGGTAATGAGAGCCCGGGCGTGAACATTGGGGATGTAGCCAAGCTCTTCAGCCTTCTCGTGAACCCGTTCGACGGTTGCTGGCAAAAGCCGGTGAGGTTCGTTGAAAGCGCGTGACACCGTGGAGGGGGCAACACCCAGGGCCTTGGCGACCTGGACGATCGTCGTTCTACCCGACATACCCCACCCCCATTCTTTCTGGCACTCTACGTCACCCCGAGGCTTTGGAGGAGAGCTTCGGCTGCACCCTTCGCAAATGGTGCCGGCATGTCGTAATAGCGGTGAGCATCCACGACCTCGTATCCGCCTCGGTCGTACTCGCATTCGACCGGGAAGTAGCCCGGTACCCCGTCGCAGTATCCGAGGACCATGGATCGAGCTCCGTAGTATTTCTTGAGGCGCACAGCGCAATCCAGGAACGGTTCCCCGGGCAGGGTCAACACGGACGCGTTTCCAATCTGTATGTGGCACGTGCGTGCCTGCCAGGAGAGAGGGTGGGTGGGGGACCACCGGTTCGCCCAATCAATCCAGATCTGCATGACTTCACTGCCCGGCTGCCACTGAGCGACAGCTTCCTGCCACTCGATAGCTCTCGCCCTCACCTCTGCTTGACTCAAGTTCTCCAGCGGAACGGCGACCTCGTTCGAGGAGCTAGTGACAGTGTCTCCAATGGGCTCAAATGAGGAGGATGCGACTGCCTTTGCAAGGAGCCGGCCAATCCGTTCTGCCTCGTCCATAGTTCGCAATGAGGAAGCGGATTCTTGGTAGGAGTCTTCTGCTCGATGACCAGTATTGATGTCACCCGCACATCCGGTCATGAAAACACAGGTTCCACCCAGCTCCTTTTCAACCTGAGTGCGCAAGAAGTGCGGGTAGTCGCCGCTGATGAGAGTGTTCTTGGCGTCTAAGACCACGGGGTGACAGGGATAGCTGACCAGCGTGGCAAGAACGGTCCCGTCGTGGGTTGCTTTCAGGCAGGTGATGGGCGGATCGACGTCCCTCCCGTCCCGCCTATTCTTCGCAATCCCAACACCGGTCGTGCTGGAGAATTCGACCTTGCACTCGACTCGTGCTTCCCATGCGGTCACAATGCTGCGGTGCGCGGCCTCCACGACCTGCTGAAGCACCTCGGAGGAGTGAGCGCCAAGTCCGCGCAGAGTGACGTTGGGGCCCGAATGGGTGTGCGTTGCAGCAACGATCACTTCGACCAACCCGGTCTCCCTCAAGGCTCGCTCCCGAATGCGTGCACACGTGTCCTCGTGCAGCGCACACGCATCGACAGCTACGAAAGACACAGTGTCGAAAATGATGGTGCGAATGCTCGTAGGGTCGTGAACTCCGGTCGATGTCCCGGTCCGGGCGGCGAATCCGGCCATCGGAGTTCCATGCGGAACATCGACCGTCACCGTTGCAACTGCGACCTTCACAGGATGGTCTTTCCGGCCTGAATGACGCTGAGAACCTGAGCCTTATCATCGAGGGTGATGATGTCGGCGGGATAGCCAACCTCGATCTTGCCCCTGGGGCTAGCTCCCATGCGTTGGGCAAGCCGGGCCGGATGCGACACTGCCATCGTCAAAACTCTGTCGAGTGAGAACGGAGTATTCGCAAGCGTATAGCGCACAACATTGAGCAGGTTCACTCCCGAGCCTGCCAAGAGCCCGCTCGAGGTTTGCTCGAGCCGGCCATTCTCGAACAGTTCAACGTCCCCACCGATATCGTTTTTGTACCGGCCGGGGGTGGTGCCTGCAAGCATCGCCGAGTCCGAGACCAAGAAAGATTTATCTCCCTTGGCGCGGATCAACGCGGTCAGGGTTTCGGGTGGAAGGTGGTGACCATCCCCAATAAAGCCAGCATCGAGACGATCATTGGCTAACTGTGCCCAGATTGGATTTGGGTGACGGGGCAGAGTTGCGAAGATCCCGTTCCCCAGGTGAGTTGCAAGGCTCGCACCTGCCGTTGCTGCCTCTTGAATCTGCTCGGTCGTGGCGTGAGTGTGGCCGATCGCGACGTGGATGCCAAGATTGCGGATGAGGTGGATCTGCTCTGCCGAGTTCTCCCAGTGCGGTGACACGGTGACGTATCCGAGCGGGCCGTGTGCCATCCACCGTTCGACTTCGCGAGAATCAATCGGTCGGATCTGCTCGAGTGGGTGCGCGCCGCGAGGACCGTCCTGGTCGGAGATAAAAGGTCCTTCGACATGAACAAAAGGCACGGCATGGTCGATGATTGGTGAGCTCTTCTTCGCCTCCGACACGATCGCGAGAGACCGTGAGATTGTTTCTTCGCTGGCGGAGATAATGGTGGGAATCCAGGTTGTGACACCCACCTGTACAAGCTTCTGGGTGATGGCTTCGATCGCCTCGACTGATGCTTCTTCACCGTTGACGTCGTAACCGCCGTAACCATTGACCTGCAGGTCAATCAGCCCGGAAGAAAGCCACGGAAGATCCTCGCCATCGATTTTTTCTACCGACTCGATCCTGTCGCCGTATGTGACCGACAGGCCCTCTCCGGTCTTCGGGTCGCGCCCAACCACAGTTCTCATAGATGCTTCACCCTTGTCGTAAACCGGTCAATAAACCGGCCGTTTGCTTCGTCTCCTCCGGGCGCATTCCCACTACGCCAGATCGGCACCTCCACACCTCGGTCTACGAGCCGTTCTATTGTTTCGAGAACCAGCCAGTTGAGAGAGAAAGCATTCGCAAAGGTTGAGCTGGGGCCGCTCGCTTCAAGGCTACCTGGCACTTCAACGAGAGCGTCTCCGATCGGCACCTTCGTATCGATGTGAGCATCGACGAGGTCATGGAGGTTGTGTTTGGTCGGGTGGCGGGCAGGATGATCGGGAGCGGTTGAGTCCGCATGGCGACGGGAAGAGATCCCGATCGTCGTCACTCCCAGCTCCCTGGCACGCAGCGCGGCATCGATCAACGCGGAGTTGATGCCATAGGCATTGACAAGGATGAGGACATCGCCTGGGCCAAGGTGATAGTTGTCGACCACGACCTTTCCATAGCTCGGGGTGCGTTCGATCGCCATCGAGCGCAACGCACCCGAAGATAGGAGTGTGCCCTCGTCCAGCATCGCTGACATGTGCATGAGACCGCCCGCCCGGAAGAATACTTCCTGAGAGGCCAGGTTGGAGTGCCCTCCGGGGCCGTAGATGTGGACGAGGCGGTCTGCGGCGATCTGTTCCGCTAAGATCTCCGCGGCGCGAGCAACACTGTCCTTTTCCTCATCGCGGATCGTGGCCATGAGAGACGTGACCGCGTCAAAGTACGTGTTTCCCCAATCAGTCATGTGGGTAAGCCTCCCTGTCGACGTAGAGATGAGCATCGGGATGCAATTTGAGCGCGGTGCCGGGAATCATCGGATCGGGCTCGTTTCCAATCGTATTGGTGACTGCCTGCCGTTTCGCGGAAGTGGGAACGGAGCAGATGATGTGGTGCGCGTTGAGGAGACGCGGGATGGTGACGGTTGTTGCCTGGCTCGGAACCGAGTCAACATCGGGGAAATGCCCCTCATCAACCTGCTGCTTCCGGGACTCGTACGACAGGTCGACAACCTCAACCGAGCGGGGCGCATGGAAGTCGGCGGGTGGATCGTTGAAGGCGAGGTGCGCGTTCACACCCAGCCCGCAGAGCGTTACGTCGAATGGGGCATCGCCCATGAGCTCCGCATAGTTTGCGGCCGCATCCTCCGGTGGGAGGCTCATGTCCATCCGGTGGAAGTTGCCAACGGCAGGGAGGGAAGAGAGGAAGTTGGTGATGAGCCACTTGCCAAACCCAACCGGATGCTCCGGGTCGAGTCCGAGATAGTCATCCATGTGGAAGAAATCGATTCGTGAGAAGTCGAGATCGCTCCGGGTAAGTGTCTTGAGGGTGTGGAGCTGGCTTGGGGCCGCTGCCAACATGACCCGTGCCCGGCCACCGGATTGAAGAGCGGAGTTGAGGATCTGTGCTGCATGGTTTCCTGCAACCTGCCCAGCCTCCTGTGCTGTTGGGAACGGATGTACGTGAAGGGGAAATGTTTCCATTATTGTCCTTGCTTGGTGAGTCGGTTGAGAAACAGGAGTGAGCGGGCAATGTGCATCGGGTCCTTCACCGGTAGCGCCACCACGCTATTAAGGGGCAAACCCTCCCGCGTGCGAATCTGAATCCACTCGTGTCCCTTCTCGGGGAAGACACGCATGGTCCAGTCGTTTATCTGCCGGCTCCACGAGCGCAACTCATAATTGTCGGTGAGCTGGGCGAGAAGAGCGGTGCCGTACATGGCTTCCGAATGGACCCACCACAGCTTCGTATCCCAGGTCTCGAGGACGAGTTTCTCGTAGGGGCCGGGATCTGTATCCAGGAGTGGCCCGGTTGGCACCCCACCATCCTGATCCGTGTAGCGGAGCATCCCGCCTTGCTGAGGATCCCAGCCGATTTCGCATGCCCGTAGCGCGAGCCTCGCGAGCTGATCGATGTCGACGGGAAGATTCTCGCCACGCTCTCGCGCTTGGATCGAGGCGTGGATGATCATCCACGCGAGTTCGATGAGATGACCGGGGGTGCGGTGGCGAGCGAGCAGTGTCTCCTTCCGATCCGGGGTCAGAGGTTGGAACTCCCACCAGGAATCCTGGTGGAGCATCCCGCCCCTGCCCAGCAGCGCATCGAGTGCCCACTGCTGGGCCTCACGCGCCACCTCGCTATGAGCATCCGCCCTCAGGTGTTCGGACGATGCATGGAGCAGAGTCATCGGCCCCGCCAGATCACGAAACCCAGACGGGACAGGGTAGGGCTCGCTCAGGGCAGAACCATCACGAATGGACGAATGAGCGGTCTGCAGAATCAAGTTGGCTTGCGTCTGCCAGTCGGAGACAGAGTCGTCGTTGTGCCGTTTGGTGTCGTCTCGCCCTTCGGCGAGGGCTGAGCGGATGGCACCGCTCAGCCCCATGACAGCAAACAGGTCAGCGAAGACACTGGTGCTCACGTTCCCATCAGCGCCGCTTGGAAGATGCTCGCCGTCCCGAGTTGTGCGGAACGACGTCTGACCATCCCCAGTTAAAGAATGGGCAGACAGGAAGCGCCCCGTCCCGATCGCCCGCTCGTGCCACTGGCGGGGGTTGACGGACAGGAATCCGTTCTCGCCCTCGGTTGCGAGCTCGGACGCAAGCCAGGCCCACCGGCCCTGTGACCACGTGTACTTGGTTGTTTCCAGGAGATCGCCGTTATTGTCGAAGCAGGTGAGGACACCGTTTCCGTTGTCGTCTCCGTGCTCGACCCACCAGGGCAGGATTTCCTTCTCGAGATGGTTCTGCCAACGGGTCATGATGCCGGGGTTTCCTTTTCTGGGGAAATGGCAGGAACATCGTCATCTTCGCTCAAGGAATCGATGAGAGCATCCGTTTCCGGGGTGTTCTCTGGCTTGATGAAGCCAATGAGAGTGAAGGAGATGATGGTGACGAGAACCGGTGTAGCGACCGTGAACGCATCCGCGTTGTTGCCCAGGGTCGGGATCCAGTCATCGAGAATGTAGCGGTTGCTCGCGAACATGATGAGTCCGAGTGCGGTGGAAATGAGAGCTGCGGACGAGCCGGACCTACGGAAGAACGGAAGCATGCCGAACAGCATGGGCACCGCGACCGGGCCGACCAGGGCGCCGAACCAGAGAATGAGGAGGCCAAGGACACCACCGAAGCTATCCGAGGCGAGGGCGATACCCATCGACAGGGAGATAAACAGGAAGGTGATGAAGCGGCTGAACCACAGCTCAGTCTTCTCGGGCAGGAACGACCTGTTCTTGCGGAACATGGGGATGATATCGCGCACCACGACCGAGGCGATGGCGTTCGAGTCGGACGAGGTCATGGCCATCGTATGGGCAAACATGCCGGCGAGAACCAGGCCGATCAGCCCGTGGGGGAGCAGCTCGGTTGTGAGCAGTGCATAGGACTGTTCGGGATCTTCGAGACCCGGCAGGATAATTGGTGCGGCCCACATGGGGAAGAACAGTACCAGCGGCCAAATCAAGTACAGGGCTCCCGAGAAGATCATCGAGCGGCGAGCTTCCTTGCCGTTTTCGGTCGAGATCATGCGCATCGCCAGGTTCCAGGTACCACCGTTGTACGACAGTGTCGTGATGACGATGTAGGCGAGGAAGAACCAGAGAGTCAAGTTGCCGTTGAAAGGCTGGGCATGCTCCGGTGGCAGCTCCTGCCACATCGTGAACGGAGTCGATACACCATCGAGACGTGTCATGACAGCGACCGCAAGAGCAATAGCTGCAACGAGCTGGATGATGAACTGGCCAAGGTCGGTCAAGACGTCAGCCCAGATACCACCAATCGTCGAGTACACCATGGTGACGCCACCGACGAGGAGGATTCCCCAGCCAAGGGGAATGCCGGCAAAAACATAGAGGAGGATGGCGCTCGCGGACCATTTCGCAGCGACATCAAAGACCTTGAGAAGTGCGCCGGACCAGGCGAGTAGCTGTTCGGTAGCGACATTGAAACGAGTGGACAGGTACTCAAGTGGGGAAATGATTCCCAACTTCTTGCGCAACCGCGGCCAGCGGGGAGCGAACCAGATTGCACCGATCGTACATGCCACCGTAATTGACAGGGCCCACCACACGTAGAGGGAGAAACCAGTCGTGTATGCGAGTGCCGCATAGCCCACGAACACTGCTGCCGAGTAGCCCGACATGTGGTGCGAAATACCAACGAGCCACCAGGGGATCTTGCCGCTGGCGACAAAGAAGTCAGAAGCATTCTTAATGCGGCTCTTGGCCCACCAACCGATGTAGACCATCAGTAGGAAATAGGCACCCACAACAAGCCAGTCGAGGAAATTCATGCGCGTTGCACCTCCATTGATTGCGTATTGTGCTTCGTTGCACAATCACTGACGCGTTTCCGAGAGCATGGCATGCAAACCTTTGCACGGCAAGCTGTTAGTCAATCTCGACAGGGGTGTCGGAAGTTCAAGCGCGAAATTGGTGCTTCCGTGAGCGAAAAGGGGCAACATATGTTGATTTGGCGATCGTAAGTTGGGTAGATATAGTGGAGTTGTCAAATAAAGCGAAACGAGGAGGTTTCTTTTGAACGCCCAAGCACCCCGCGTCCGGACACTCGGACTCCACATCGCCGATGTTCTCGGACGGTACGTCGACAAGATTCCCGATGGCCAGGGACTGACCCTGCTTGATGAGATCAAGCTGACCGTGGCAGGCACCGCCGCTGCACCCGCAGTCAACCTTGCTCGCCTCGGAGTTCCCGTCGCAACGTCCGGTGTTGTTGGCGACGATGCTCTGGGCCAGTTCGTTCGGTCCACGATGGAAGGGGAGGGCGTTGACGTCACGAACCTCCGCGTAGATGCATCAGCTCCGACCTCTGCCTCGATGCTCAACATCCGCCGCGACGGTAGCCGTCCCGCACTCCACGTTGTTGGTGCTAACGGCAAGATCTCCCCGGAAGACCTGACCGATGACATTCTGGAGGGCATCGAGATTCTCCACCTCGGTGGAGTGGGTCTCATGCCCGGCATCGACGGCCCCGCAACGGTCGATTTCCTTCGCCGCGCCAAGGAAAAGGGCATTATCGTGACCCTTGACCTGCTCCCCACGGGCTCCGACTCCGACCACGAGGCACTCGATGACTGCTTGCCCTACGTGGACTACATCCTGCCCTCCGACGATGACTCCCTGCTCCTGTCGGGTGCGGACAACTACGCGGATGCTGCTCGATGGTTCCTTGACCGCGGCGTCAAGACCGCGATCATCACCCTCGGTGCCGAGGGCGTCAGCATCAGCACGAAGGACGACATCGATCGTCGCTACCCCACCACGAAGGTCGATGTCGTTGACACGACCGGCTGTGGCGACGCATTCGCCTCCGGCCTCATCCGCGGTCTCCTTGACGGTGAGCCGGTGGAAGAAGCTGCTCGCCTGGGCATGGCCTGCGGTTCACTCGTCGCCCAGGGGCTGGGCTCCGATGCGGTTCTCGAATCCTACGAACAGGCGAAGGCATTCGCCGATACCCTCCCTCGTGTCTAAATGCGGGCACTGCTCGCGGGGCCTCACTCTCCCTGCGAATAGTGAGTAGGTTGATAGGTAGGTGGCCTCGAAAGCAAGTCTTTCGAGGCCACCACTGTATTCTCTTACCTCGCTACGTGAGTATGAACTCGATCGCCCTACTATTCGCTGAGCTTGGCTTCGACTACGCCCTGTGGGCCGGCTTGGCTGGCGACCTCGTTGATCACTCGTAATTCGAGGGTGCGTCCGTCTTCCTGATTCGTGTAGGTTACGAATACTGAACCGGCACCGCCATCGCTCGCCGTGCGCTGCCAGTTGGGCCCGCCCTGCTCGCCCAGAACCTCAATAACTTCCGGAGTTGCGAACTCCTCCATGGTATTCGTGTACCCATTTCCCCAAGACACCACGAGAGCGTCCGCGTACTCGACAGGATCTGTGGGAACCGAGAAATCGGTTGGTTCTGTCTCCCACTCCTGCGGCGGATCCGATGTTTCGGAAGGCTCAGTCGGCTCGGCCGTCTCCGTGGGGTCGGCCGGCACGGTCGTGTCAGACGGTTCGGGGTCAACAGGTGATGGGCTGGGATCGACGGGCGTGGGCTGATTGCTCTCACCGGTCGTTTCCTGGGCGGAGTTCGACTCGCTTGTCGTCGCTTCATCGGTGCTGTCGGAGCAGGCAGCGAGGGTGATGGCGAGCGCGCTACTCGCCGCGACTGGCAGTAACCGTGTTTTCCTCATCGGAGTCAGACCTCTTTCCAGGGGATTCCTCTTGAGATCACCCAAGCGTCGTCAGGTCCCCTCACCTGGCACAGTCTTTCACTACGAATGAGTCAGCGACAGTGGAGAGGCCGTGATTGAGGAGAAGTGAAGGAGTAAGCGACAGAAAACACTGTCGTGGTAGGCAAAGCACCTCGACTGCACACAGGTGCATGAAATTTGACTGGCGTGAGAAAGGGCGAAAAGAAGGCATGTGCCTCGGTGAGCGAGCGTCTTTGCTCCACCAACAATGAGCTTGGTTGGAAGAGAGCATGCGCTGGCTCGGAACGGCCCGAGATGCCCTTACGGAGTAGGTCAATCGCCTTATGCCCTGTGTCCCCCTCGCGGCTGATTCACGGTTGTGAGAGACGGGTAGAGGACCGGGAAAGGCTAGAGCCTCGCCCCTGTCATGTCATTGTTGGCCACGATACCTTCCAATCCTTGCCTGATGATGACGTCGACAAGTTTCGCTGTATCCCAGTTCTCGATGTACTGGTCAGTCAGGGGTGCGAGCTGGTTGCGGAAGGCGCTCTCAGTTATACCCTGCCTCCGTGCCTTGCTCGTAGTGCTCTGAGAGTGGGTGACGTAGGCGATCTACTAGGCGTCAATGGAGGGAGGTGCTGGCATACGACACGGGCGCCCAGCTCATCATCTGAGGTGACGGTGTCGAGGTTCTATGGGGGATCCGTATAACTCGACATATCGACCGTGGGAAGCAAATTCGCGACCGCTTTTGAGCGGCGATCGCGATAACTACGAGGAGAAGACAATAATTCCCTCAACATTGAGTTCCAGCATCGGGTTTAACTTCTTTACGGGCGTTGCTGGATTGCTACCTCCGTGAGCGACCACAACCTCAAGGTCGCGCTCCCGCATCGCTGATTCGGCTCCTTCCACTTTCTCCCCAGCAGGCTCGTCCTCCATCAGGGGAAAGGTGTCGGTACGCCAATGAGGAAGGAAAAGAAGACCGTGACGAGAGCAAGGACCAAGGTATTGGCGAGTGGATCCCGGAAACTAATGGGGGACACATCCGAAGTAAAGACTCTGTGTCGAGAGAAGGCGGTCCAGTCACGTGCGCTTCTATCCGTTCGGAACGCATTGCCGCACCCCGCCTGGACTGACGACAGGAGGAGGGAGAAGACGGCAGCAAGAATCATGTATCCGAAGAACATGACAATTACGACGCCCATGAAGGTTGCACGATTGCGTAGCGCAATTTTCACCTGATATCTCGAAAAGCGCTTCGGAGAAAAAGCTTTCTTGGTAGCGGGTATTGAACGATCCAAAGTCATGCAAACTCAATTCGTCGGAACATGCACCCCAACGAAAGGTCTCCAAAATAAACGCCGAGTCCCGTCATCGAAAACATGTCTAAAACTCAAATGAAACGTTCTACAAGTCAGTTGCGATGGTGCATTGAGTTCGAGGTGCGTACGGAGTCTGGGAGCGTGAACTGATGGCAGAAATATTGGTGGATCTTGAGCTTTACCCGAGATCCACCAGTATTCTCTTGGCTGGCAACTCTACTGGAGTTTGACCTCAACCATGGAGGAATTCAATGTCTGTCCAAGCGAGATTGGGTCGAGCTTACTAGGTGTCAGCTGGCTAGGATTCTCCTTCTCATTGGTGATGCCCCAACCGGTTGTGACACTAATGACGCCCGGACGTATTTGGTCTGTGACATCTGCAGTCGCTTCCATCGTTCCCCTGTCGTTAAACACCGAGACTTTCCCGCCGTGAACGATCCCGCGCTGGTTAGCGTCTGACGAGTTAATTTGCACTACCTGTCCCGGCCAGATCTCCGTCAAGTTCTGGTGGTGAATAAAGCTTGAATTGACCTGATTATGGTTGCGCCTATTGACCAGTTGGAGCGGGTATTTTTTCGCGAGTTCTCGGTCCACCCAGGGAGCCTCAACTGGCTCCTTGTATTCGAGGATTGGGTCAAAACCCTTCTGCTGCAAATAGGTGGAGAAGAACTCGATCCGACCGGAGGGGGTGTTGAATTTCTTGTCCCCGAATGGAATCCACTTCTCTGGTGCGACGAGCACGGGCCCTTTCTCAATTTCTTCGAGTGATACGCCAGTTGGCTCGAGTACATTGCGGATCAGATCATCGATCGGCCTGTCGAAATCTTCACCGAAGCCTAGTCGCTTGGCGAGTTCGGTCAGTATCCAGTGATCGCTCCGGGACTCATAGAGTGGTTCGATTGCTTGCTCCATGAGCTGGATGTAGCGGCTTCGGATCCCGGCAAGAACGTCTCGAGTCTCAAACGAAGTGCAGGCTGGTAACACGATGTCTGCGTACTTTGCCGTGGAGGTCATGAAGGGATCTTGGACGACAACAAAGTCCATGCGCTCAAATGCCTCGATCATGCTGTTCGTATCGGGGTGCTGGGTCATGACATTCGTGCCAGCCACGTAAAGCATACGGACCTTGTGCGGTTTTTCTTCGAGCAGGTATTTGGCTACCGCTGTCTGGGGAATTGGTTCGATCGGGGGATTGTCCTGTAATGGAACGGGGGAACCAATCGGCACAAATTGAGTGACACCACCATTGTCGTTCACCCCGCCGCCAAGTACGCCGATGTTGCCCGTCAGTGCGGCGAGGTAGATGTGGCTCAAAACAAGGAGAGTTCCTTGGTCAGTGCGTTGAGCGCCTGCCATGTTCTGAATGATGGTAGCTGGCTTGGCAGCGGCGTATTCTCGGGCGAGATTCAGTGCATCCGAGCGAGGAATCTGCGTGAGCGCTTCGACGGCCTCGGGAGTGTACCGTTTCGCGATCGCTGCCATCCACTGATGGACCGGCTGGTATTTGGCGTTGTCTATCTCGAAGGAGCCATACAGTGCGGGCTTAATATCGCTCTGGCTTGATGGCACATGTTTGCCTGTTTCTTCATCCCAAACAAAGAACGTGGGGTTCTCCGAATCGCCGTCACCCGATGTGGTGAGGAGTTCCAGGTCCTGGAGACTAATGGGAAGTTCTGTGCCGGGTGTCCAGTTCTTCGATTCAGCCTCAAGGTCAATCCCGTCTTTGCCGAGCTTGACTAGGAACGGAGCGTTCGTGTGCTCCTTGACGTAGCTTTCATCGAAGAGTTTCTCGGTCATGATCGTATTGATCATTCCAAGTGCTAGAGCAACATCCGTTCCGGGACGAATGGGTAGCCACATATCGGAGTGCCCGGCAGTTTCGCTATGTCGAGGATCGATCGTGACTAGCTTTGCGCCATTATCTCGCCGGGCCGCAACGATGTTCTTGAAATATCCGACATTGGAAACGGCAGGGTTGTTTCCCCATGCTATGAAGTACCTGGAGTGGATCCACTCATCGCGGAATTCTGAACGGTTTCCGCCCAAGGCGGCATTGAAGCCCTCGGTGACGCCTGGGCAGCACAGTGAGGAAATTGTCGGAGTTGCCCCGCCAAAGCGGTTCCAGAAGGCGGAAAAGAGGCCTGATATTCCAGTCGAAAGTGAGGACCAGTTGCCGGTTCCACCCAGGGGTAGAAACGCTTCGTTTCCACTCTCACTCCGGATGGTTTTCATTCTGTCGGCGATCGTGTCTAATGCTTCGTCCCAGGAAATGCGTTCCCATTCCCCGGCCCCACGTTCTCCTACCCGCTTCATCGGGTAGTGGAGTCGGTGCGGGCTGTACAGCTGGTTGATCCGAGATGTGCCTCGACCGCAGGCCATGATGTTGAAGTTCGGATCGCCCGTAATCTTCTTAACTTGACCGTCTTCCACGTGGATCAAGAGGGCGCAGTGTAAGCACTCGGGAGTATTCGCGGACCGGAAGAGAAGGGACTTGCTGTCCGAATTCGAGTTTTCAGCCGAAACCTTTTGAAGCCCGAAGGAGAGTCCACCAGTAACTGCGGCTGTTCCGCCAAATGCGGCAGACCACTTCATAAAGGCTCGTCGGGACGGTCTTTGCCTCGAAATTGTGTGTTGACTAGTGTTGGTGCTCATCTTCGCGCTCCAAATTCTTTTTCGCATTCCCGTTGATAGCGGTATGAGCATATGACCGAGAACTTGGTCCAAATGGCACCAAAGTCCCGATTAGTTTTCCGGTCGGCCTAAACAGCGTAGCGGCTTGCTTTTTAAGTGGGACAATTCGGCCTAATCGGATGGAGAATGTGACAAATGAGCCTGCGACCAGCAGTTTTAGTCCGTACGTCCAGGTGCATTTATCGCAAGGGTGAAGTGCCGAAATTGTCCCTTATGGGCTCGTGAGAATAGCTGGTTTCCTTATGGGTGGGTGCCCCATTGGGTTTGCTCACGTCTTCAGGCCGTTGTTGTGGTTCCGTGAGTGCGCCCTTGGCTGTGGCGGTGCTTGTGAAATTCTTCTTTGCAAGAACCGGGCTTGGAAGGGTGACTTGCGTGATGGGACCAGACTTGTTCCTCCGTGTGTCAAGCAGAGTTGTAAATGCCAGCCCAACAAAATGTGAACAAAAAGTGAGCACTTCATGTCGAGAAGGTGTCTGACTCGTGCAATAATCGGTCTGGCTATGCGACACGGTCGCGCGGCAAGTCTTCGATTATTGGAGTGGCATGACAACTTCGTCACCGAAACCCAACTCTGCTGAGGAGCTCACCCTAAGGGACGAGCAGGGGAGGAACACCGGCTGGAATATCTTCTTTGCGATATTGATGGCCGTGGCATTCTTCGTCTTTGTTCGATGGGGGCTCGACTATATCGGGGTTGATGCCAACATCCCCCTCTTCTTCCTCTCCGCACTATTCGGGCTGTTCATGGCCTTCAATATTGGTGGCAACGATGTTGCGAACTCGTTTGGTACCTCGGTTGGGGCCGGCACTCTCACCATCAAGCAGGCCCTCCTCATCGCCGCCGTCTTTGAAGTCAGCGGGGCCATCATCGCCGGTGGGGAAGTGACGGACACGGTGCGGTCGGGAATTGTTGACCTGAACGTGGCCAACCTTGACCCGAACGACTTCATGTATGTCATGATGAGCGCGCTTCTGGCCGCCGCTATCTGGCTCCTTTTCGCCTCCCGCATGGGATATCCCGTCTCGACCACGCACTCGCTCGTTGGCGGTATCGTCGGTGCCGCTCTGGTCATCGGCTACGTGACGGACATGGACAACCCGCTCGACATGGTGCAGTGGTCCGAGATCGGCAAGATCGCCGTTTCCTGGGTGCTGTCGCCGGTCCTTGGCGGGATCGTTTCCTACCTCATGTACCGCTGGATCAAAATCCACATTCTGCAGTTCAACGAACGAGCAGATGCTGCTTTGGCGGCTCTGGCTGATGAGCGGAAGGAGCACTCCCAAAAGCACACAAAGTCCTTCCAGGCGCTCTCTGAGCTCCAGCAGGTGGCGTACACCGGTGCTCTGCAGCGCGACCAGGAGAAGCTCAGTTCCGGCAATTATGAAATTGATGAGCTGGAGTCCGACTACTACCGTGAGCTGAAGCGACTCGACCGGAAGGCGGATAAGGTCGACTCTTTCCGTGCGCTTGAGAAGTGGGTTCCCGTCCTTGCCTCCTTCGGTGCCCTCGTCATCGCCTCCATGCTGATCTTCAAGGGCCTGTCCAACGTCGATCTGCAACTGTCGCTCGAATCCAAACTGGGCGTCCTCGCCATGATCACCGCAGCCGTGTGGATGGCAACCTCCATCCTCGTACGCCTGCTCAAGCGCAAGTCCCTGCAGCGTTCCACCTTCCTCGTGTTTGCGTGGATGCAGGTGTTTACCGCCTCGGCCTTCGCGTTCTCGCACGGGTCGAATGACATTGCCAACGCGATCGGCCCGTTCGTGGCGATCCTCGACGTGCTGCGCACGGGAACCGTTAACGCTAGCTCCGCCGTTCCCACGATTGCGATGGTCACCTTCGGCATTGCTCTCGTTGTGGGGCTTTGGTTCACGGGACGCAACGTGATCCGCACGGTTGGTACGAGCTTGACGAAGATGCATCCCTCATCCGGCTTCGCGGCCGAACTAGCTGCCGCCATGGTCGTCATGGGAGCATCGGTTCTTGGCCTGCCAGTGTCCTCCACCCATATCCTTATCGGTGCGGTCCTGGGCATCGGTGTAGCCAATAAGGCGGCTAACTGGCAGCTCATGAAGTCCATTGGCATCACCTGGGTGGTAACACTGCCCGTCGTGTCGGCGCTGTCCGCGGGGATCGTTCTCGGCCTCAGAGTCATCTTTTAAGTCAGAACCCGAGGTTATCTTGTAACAGGAGCACAGGCTTGAAGATGTGGGCCTATCATTTCCTCGGAGTGCGGCGACCAGGCACTCTTAACTCGTGAGGGTGTTGAGGCGGACGCTACCACCTAGGCCCCTCATCTCTGCCAACTGTTGGGATTTCTGCACTGAAGCGGTGGTGGCAGACCGGATGAGCAGGGGGAGTGGGAGCGGCTCTGAGCTTTGCGCTGGTCGTTTCTTCGATTGAGGGGGCTGCAAAAGGTGGCTCCCCACCACCACGGTGCGGTGTGGGATGGGGAGCCGGATATCGCTGAAGTGAGTTGATCAGTAGCGGCCGGGCGGGTCGCTAGCCGGAAACGAGCCCCTTCCTGATTGATCAACTAGCTTGCTGAGCCTTTTCTTGCGCTTCTGTTTTGCTTTCAACTTTTTCTTCGCCGACGATTCTGCGACCTCCTGTACAGCGGTCTCGTCGACGTCCTTGTTCAGTTCGATCATCACCATGACCACCACCTGTGATTCCCACCATATATGCAGGTAGGGAGGGAGTCGATGGTGGATTGAGGGGATGCCAAGGTTGGAAAGAAACGGGTGTTCTCAGGAAACTGTGACCGTCATCAGCACCCAGTCCTGGAGAGTGACCAAAGCTGCGAGCCGGCAGGTGAAGAGTTACGAGATAGAACGAATGGGTGTGCAGGCTGTTTTCTAGCCGCGGAAGGCGGGCGGAATGACCCTGAGCTTTTGATCTTGAAGAACACTTCAGTATTATCTGCGTAATGCTCGAGTATCCGAGCTACTTCCACCGCCATATAACCTAGTTGTATTTCCTTGGGAGGTTGTGAACGGGGTGTGATTTAGGGAAGGCCTCCGGGCAGTATGGGGTTACCACAACTCCTACCAGGCCCGGAGGTCTTCATGACTCACGCTAACGCACCTTTCAGCCTGGTGGGGTGCCCCTATCTTTTCTGTCAAGGGTTATGAGGCTACTTTGGTTGGCCCGGTTTCGTAGAAAGTGCCATCGCGAAGCATCGCAAACATCACCGCAACGCGTCGATGGGCTAGGGCGATGACAGCCTGGTTGTGACGTTTACCAGCAAGACGTTTCTTTTCATAGTAATTTCGCGAAATAGGGTCTGCCCGCAGTGAGGCAAATGCTGAAAGAAACATCGCTCGTTTCAGGCGTTTATTGCCCGTGTGTGAGACTGTTTCAGACTTTATCGAGGTCCCCGATTGCCGGGTCCTGGGTGTCAGCCCTGCATATGAGGCAAGATGAGCAGCAGTGGCGAATTCTTTGCCGGCAAGTTCTGAAATAGTCACCGCAGCCGTCCTGACCCCAACACCGGGCATCGAGGTCAGGACCTGGTAAAGAGGGTGTTTAGTCACCAGCGCCTCAATGTGGTGTTCAACATCGGCCCGTTGACGATACAGCCCTTCCAGCGTGCTGGTCAGATGGGGAATCACTGTCGCCGCCGCGTTGGTGCCGGTCACCGTGACCGTTTGAGTGCCCAAAGCTTCGATGATTTCGGCTGCCCATACTTGCCAACGACGGGCACCGTGCTTCTTCAGTTTCGCTCCGACGCGGGCTTTTCCGGCCTTCTTCAACGCCTGCGGAACAGGCCAGGCCTGAAGTACCGCCAAAATAGCAGGATGATCCAACCGTGGCCCAATGATTTGTTCCAGTCCTGGATGGATTTGGGTGAACAGCCCGCGAACACGATTGCGCGTTTGAGTAATCTGACGAGCCAGATCATCATCAAACCCGGTGAGCATTCCCAGTTCTGCCTCGTTCTCATCCACCCGCCGAAGAGTTCTGAGAGTATGCGGCATAGTGCGAGCTGCTTCAGCAATGATGTAGGCATCCCGCTGGTCCGTTTTGGCATTACCCGGATACAAATCAGCAATTCTTCGCATCGCTAGCCCTGGAAGATAAGCGATAGTGATGCCTAAATCTTGAGCCACTGCCACTGCAAGTGCACCGATGGTCGCAGGCTGATCTACGACCGCCAACACCCGCCCTTGACCGGTCAGCTGCTTGTAAATTTCTTGAAGTTTCGTTTCATCGTTAGGAAGCGAGTGGGAGTAGATCTGCTGGCCGATGCTGTTGACAGCTGTTCCCAGTGATCTGTTTTTCCCACATCGATGCCCAGCCAAATATCAAAGTGTTGAGGTTCCATGACGTGTCGCCTTCGAAGTAGAAAAACCGTGTGTTAAATCGTTGGCTTCTGGTGGCAAACACCTCTCGTCTTACACCCACGTTACGACAGGCATCTTCTGGTGCCACGCCCCTGATCAGCAATCACGAGTGTGCCTGTCCGACCCCGGTGACAACACCCCCCCGGATCATTTAAAAGACAGGGGAAAATAATCATGCCGGGATCGTTCAGCCAACATACCCATCATCTAAGAATCTGGGTTCTCAATAAAGTAACGGGGGCCAGAGTTACGGATGGAGAATGGAGTCATGCACAAGGGACGCCGCTACAAGGCTGAAGAGAAAGCCGCTGCAGTCAGGATGGTGCGTACCCTCCGTGCCGAGCTTGGTACGAGCCAAGGAACGACATCGCGCGTCGCAGAACAGCTCGGCTACGGGGTTGAGTCGGTACGAGCGTGGGTGCGCCAAGCTGACATCGATGACGGAGTCAAAGCCGCAGTCACGACCGACGATCAAACACGAGTGCGAGAACTCGAGCAAGAGGTGCGTGAGCTCAAGCGCGCGAATGAAATCTTGAAACGGGCCGCGTCTTTCTTCGGGGCGGAGCTCGACCGCCAACATCGGAACTAGTGCGGTTTATTAACGCGAATAAGGACGATATCGTCGCTGGTCGGCGGCTCGGGGTCGAGCGCATCTGCAAAGTATTGCAGGTGGCCCCGTCTACGTATTACGCCGCGAACGGCAGGCCAGCATCAGCCCGGCAAATTCGGGATGCGGAGGTCGCGCCACGGCTGCTTGAAATCTGAGAGGCGAACTACTGCGTGTATGGGGTGCGCAAGCTCTGGAAAGCCGCGAAACGTGCTGGCATCGAGATCGGTCGTGACCAGGTCACAAGGCTCATGAAGATTCTCGAGATTGAAGGGGTGCGTCGCGAGAAACGGCACAAGACCACGAAGCCTGATTCGAAAGCACCACGGCACCCCGATCTCGTGAACCGCGTATTCAGTGCTGCCGCGCCGAACCAGTTGTGGGTGACGGATTTGACGTTCGTGCCGACCTGGCAGGGCGTCGCTTACGTCTGCTTCACCATTGACGCGTTCAGTCGCGCGATTGTGGGATGGCGGTGTGCATCGAACATG
The DNA here is from genome assembly GCF_001375495.1 of Flaviflexus massiliensis. Classification (GTDB taxonomy): domain Bacteria; phylum Actinomycetota; class Actinomycetes; order Actinomycetales; family Actinomycetaceae; genus Flaviflexus; species Flaviflexus massiliensis. The sequence continues at coordinate 70,711 of NZ_LN831056.1, forward strand.
AAAACCGGGACGGTGCTTGATGCGATCGAGATGGCCCGCTGGTCACGGGGCAGGCATCTTCCAGGCCTGCGTTGCCACAGCGATGCGGGCAGCCAATTCACGTCGATTCGTTACGGTGAGCGTCTTGCTGAGATCGGAGCGACGCCCTCGATCGGGACCGTTGGTGACAGCTATGACAATGCCCTCGTTGAGACGGTGAACGGCTATTACAAGGCTGAGCTTGTGCGCGGGCCCGCCAAACCGGGGCCGTGGAAAACGGTCGATGATCTCGAGCTCGCGACACTGGGCTGGGTGCACTGGCACAACACGAAACGGCTCCACGGCTACCTCGGTGATGTGCCACCGTTCGAGTACGAGGAATCGTTCTATGCTGGGGTTACCAGTGCCAAAGAACTGGTAGAAATCAAATGAGCTGAGTCTCCACTAAACCCAGGGCGATTCAGGTTGTCTTTCGTTTCCAGATGAGAAGTTTGCGCTTCTACGTAGCCGGCGCGCGATATTGCGTGCTCAGGACGTTACCGGAGAGCCTTACGAAATTGAGAGACGACCGGTTGGTTCGCCCGCATTCTCCAGCACGAATACGATCACCTGCACGACACTCTCTACGTCGACCGGCTCACCGGAGACGATGCTGCAACGGTTTCGAGAATCGTCCGCGAACGCTCCTGGGGCCGCCCGGGGCTGGCATGGATGCCCAAGTTGCCACCGAGTTAATTGGTGAATACGTACGAAGCCAGGCTCACGCGTTCAAATCCTTGATGGGAGTACGAATGCTTACACCGAAAGTACACTGCGTTATTTGGCACATTGTTTTCCACTTCCCACACAACGATGAGGCAGGCTACTTAGTCCGGCCTATGTAGCCTGCCTTATCAACGTGCGCCGCAGTAATTAACCCTACTTACGCAGTGGCGCCGCCTTGAATGCTGCCGTCGCCTCTTGGAGGGGTTCCTCCACGGGAATCCGCTCCGCACTCGATGCACCGAGGAATCCGACGGCTTGTGAATGCTCGTACGCATAGACGGTGTCTTCGGGGTAAGCAATAGCGCCTCCGTGACAGAAGACCATTACATCCGGGTTCTCAGCCCGTGCAGCGTCGCCAATCTCATCGACGAGTCGGCACGCGTTAGCCAAGTCCTCTTCCTTGGACATTGTTGACCCAATCGAGCCCCCACGTGTGAGGCCCATGTGTGCAATAACAACGTCGAGGCCGGCCTCACCTACCATGGCACCTTCTTCAGGACGGAACGCATAGCCCATCGTGAACAAGCCAAGATCTTTGGCGATCTTGAGAGCCTCCAACTCCTTGCCATAGCCCATTCCGGTGGTCTCCAACTCTTGACGAAACCTGCTGTCCCAATCAATGAGTCCAACGGTCGGAAAATTCATGACACCAGAGAAGCCAAGCCTCTTCAGCTCTTCCAAAAACACAGGCATCTGCCGTGTTGGATCTGTCCCACAGATTCCACCGATTACTGGAGCTTCTTTGACTATTGGCAGAACCGTTCGGCTACCGAGTTCGATAACAATGTCGTTCGCATCCCCATAAGGCATAAGCCCGGCTAGAGATCCGTGGCCATCCATTCGGTACCTTCCGGAATTGTATACGCCGATAAGATCAGCGCCGCCCTTTTCAGCAAACTTTGCCGATATCCCAGTACCGGCTCCGACAATAACGACCGGGCGCCCATTCTCAATTTCCTTATTTAGTCTTGTGACAACTTCATCGCGGGTGTACTGAATTGACATATTAGGAACCTTCCTTCTTTACTTTGTTTTCTTTGTATGACTGGACAGCAGCACTGATGCCCTGAATTACCGGCGTTGTCTCGAGTGCGGACCCGCCGAGGAATCCGTCAGCACCGGAAGCTTCGAGGGCATCACGGACGGAATCTGGATCACTGAGGAGTCCACCATGAATGAGAGTAAGCGCATCTGGATTCTCTTCTCGGACGACATCATTCATCCGAGCAAGGAGGGTATGCGCTTGCTGAATTTCTTCGACGTCGCGTGATGGGCTAGTAATTCCAAGCATCAGACCCACATGGCTCGCTCCAGTGGCAGCCATCTTGCGCGCCTCTTCTTCATTCCACGCCCAACCGAGACAGAGCATTTCTCGTTCAACCGCAAGCTTGGCTAACTTCAACTCCATCGAATATCCCAAGCCCGCAAGCTCAAGATGTTCTCTGAGCTCACCGGAGTAAATTCCAACGAATGGCTCATTCGTTACCCCAGCAACACCACTACTCTTGAGTTCATCAACGAGTTGGGGCAGTCTTTCGCGCCTGTCGTGTGCTCCCACCCCTGCAATAACTGGAACATCTCCGGCAACTGCAAGGATCTCCGGGAGCGCCGACCTGACGAGTTCATTTGGGTCGTCATATGGCAGAAAGGCAAGTGCGGAGGGTAGGCCCGCCGCTCGGTAGATCGCTGTCGAATAGCAAGCGAGAAGATCTACACCGCCTGCCACAGCTCCGGCTGCAGTGAGACCACACCCTACCCCTGCCGCAACGATGCTCATTTCTTCTCCCAAAGCTTCGTAAACTCAGCCAGGACAGCATCCGTAAACGTTGTGCTATTGATGGGCGCATCTACTTCGACGATGGGGATGTCATCCCGGAGCCCGGCACGAATCTCGTCAAACAGAGCACCATCAGCAATTGGGTCGTAGTATGGTTGCCCTTCCTCTCCGAGTGCCGAGAGCCCTCTGAGAGGGATAACGACAACCGTTGGGCCTGTAGCTATGTTGGCCTTCTGCGTGAATATTTTGCCAAGTGCCGTACTCTCATCGATATTCGTCCGGCAGATAGTCACAGCTGAGTTATGAACATGCACTCGCCGTTCGGGAACCTGGAACTCTTTGGGAACCGTGTGTTCTGCGCCAAAGTTGATGACTTCCAGGGCCCCCGGCACCAGAACTTGCGGGATCCCTGCAAGCCCAGCCGCTTCCATTCTGTTTGGACCGGCGGTCAGAACGCCACCGACAAGCTCATCTGTAAGTTCACTTGTCGTCAAGTCAATGACAGCATCAACAAGGTTGTCACTGACAAGGCCCTCCATCGCGCGGCCTCCAGCCCCGGTAGCGTGAAAAACAGTTGTCTCAAACCCTCGAGATTCGAGTCCAGCCTGCACTGCCATGACAGCCGGGGTAGTCACACCAAACATGCTGATCGCAACGAGGGGCTGACCTGACTCTTCAATGCTGGAGTCATCGGCATAACCTTCCGCCATACCTGCAGCTGCTCTCGAGGCATTCCTCAAAACCCTGCGAGAGATTCGATTGAGGCCAGCAATGTCTGTTACCGAATACATGAGTGAAATATCGCGGGTACCAACATAAGGCGTGACATCGCCACTCGCCATTGTCGACACAAGTACCTTGGGAACTCCAACAGGGAGAACCTGCATCGCCCTACCGATAACGGACGAGCCGGATGACCCACCAAAGCCGAGGACGGCCCCGATATTTCCTTCGTGATTCAACCGTTCCAATACTATTGCCAGGCCTTTAGCCATGGCATCGAGCGCCCGTGCTCGGGCACTGCCCTGCTCACCACCGCGCCGCAGTTCGTGGATGTCCTCCCCGGCAAGCCCTGCCAGTTCACTTGGTCCCACGCTCACCGGTACAGCAGAAGACTCTGTCTCGAATACACCAATATTGATGACTTTCCAGGTTGCACCAACCTTTTCCAGTTCATCAACGACGAAACAGACCTCAGCTTCTTTGGTGTCAATCGTCCCAATTACAATTACGTCTCCCATCATTCACCTCTTTGTGTTGGGGTTTCTCAAACTCTCCCCGGATTTCACTACTAAACCAATGACCACTTAAGACTAAGTGGCAATGGTCGAGTCCAATTCACACCGATAGGATGGAACTCACGATCTCAAATAGGGGGCGCAGATGAATTCGAGTGGAGTGGACTGTGTCAGACCGGATTTCAGGTAGCAGGCTCGCTCGCCAACTCGCAGGGTGGGATGGCAAGGATGGTGCACTGCACACGCTTCTAGCTCACGCAATCCGTGAGTTGATTCGAAGCGGCGCCATTGCTCGGGCAACCACGCTCCCGTCACAGCGCGAACTAGCGCAGGCGCTAGCAGTCAGCAGAACTACTGTCGGCCATGCCTATCAGGAACTGGGCGATGAGGGATGGATCTCAACTCATCACGGTTCTGGAACTCGAGTACGAACCACGGCATTACGCTCTGGTCCGCTGGCTGAGGACGATCGATTAGGTACCTACGCCATACCATCAGAATCATTTGATTTAAGTAGCGGCGTCCTTTCAACCTCGCCTTTATTGCGGCGGGTGTTGCGCAGCAATTGGGACCAAGATCTTCGCCGGTTATCGTCAAACGATCGCTTCATGCCTTGGGGGATCAATGAGCTTCGCGTTGCAGTGGCTCACTACTATGCAGAGGTCAATACTCCTACCGAGCCCGACCAAGTACTCGCAACAAACGGTTCACACCATGCACTGACGCTTCTTGTCTCATGCTTACTGGAACCTGGCGATACCGTGCTGGTTGAAGACCCTACCTATCGCGGTGCCCTTGATGTTTTTAGTCGTCGCGGAGTAAATGTCGTCGGCATAGCATGTGATGACGACGGACCTATTCCAAGTGAACTGATCGCAGCAATCCGTAAGCACACGCCGCGAATGATTTATACGATTCCAACAGCACACAACGTCACCGGAATTACTTGGTCCCCACGGCGCAGAGAACAGATTGCCGACAGTATTAGACAATTTGGGGTTCCCCTCCTCGATGACGGTTCAACAGCTGACCTACATTCCGGCCCCCACCCCGGTCATCTAGCCTCACTACTGCCCGCGGAACTGTCGATCACGATCGGTTCACTGACAAAGTTATTTTGGTCCGGTCTGCGTGTGGGATGGATACGTGCCACCGAGCCCGTATTGAAGGCCGCTCTAAATGCACGTGTCACAAGCGACCTAGCCGGTTCCATTCCATCACAAGTTCTCACAAGCGCATGTTTGCCTATTGCTAATGATGCACGCACGTTGCGGAGAAAAGAATTAGGTCATACGCGAACACTCGCCACATCACTGATCAAGGACTGGTTACCGACATGGGAGTTTGACGAATCCCGAGGAGGCGCGTGCCTCTGGATCAACACAAAGGTCAATTCAGTCCAACTTGCCTCCCGTCTCCGCCGGAACAACATTCTAATCGTGCCCGGTCCCGATTTTTCTCCATGTGACAACTGGCAGACACATGTCCGAATCCCTTTGGGGGATCCAGGCCTGCTCGAGGAAGCAATACCCGCAATAAGCAAAACCGTTGGAATTTTAAATTTTGACGAGGATATGTGAGGTACGCGGTCGAATTCCCCCGGGCCTACAATCCTTGGCGACACCCACTCTAGCCACCATATGCGGGGACCACATGATTGAAAGTCGTTCCCGATCTAGGTGAGTCACGGGGAACAACAGAAGCGCCGCGAGCAAACCGTTCCCTATTGGTATCAGGAGTTCTGCGCACAGATCCGGTCACTAACCGTCAGGCCGATGCCCGTAGCGCCTGCACGTAAACTGGCTCTTCATAATTAAGCGTGTGATTCGGGTTTTGCGCGTCGTGCCATAAAACGGGGTCGGGACCTTTCATGATTGGAATAACAGCAAACCACTTTTAAAGACCCCGACACGGACAAGACTATCTTCACCGACCCGGATCTTGATACTTTCTACGGCCTGGACGGCATGGGCCTGACCGCGGTGGGACTGCATGTCAAGCCCCGAGTTTTGTAGAGGGATTTCTATCTGGAAATTGATGTCAACGCCCGAGCAGGCTGCTCCGCGTGGACTGCCTCGAACTCAACGGGAGGCACGTGCCCGATCTCGCCATGAAGACGGCGATGGTGTACCAATCGACCCACTCCGCCATCGCGACCTCGACATGCGACACATCCCGCCACGGCCCGTGATTCCGGACCAACTCAGCCTTGAACAACGAGTTCAAAGCCTCCGCCATCGCGTTGTCATACGAGTCACCACGGGACCCGACCGACGCGACAGCATCCTCCACCGCGAGTCGCTCCGCGTAGCGCACGGCACGATACTGAACTCCACGGTCGCTGTGATAGACCAGACCGGACAGATCCTCACCATCACGCCGACGTGTCCAGATCCCCATCTCCAGCGCATCGATCGCCAACGCCGTGTACAACCGCGTTGACACCTGCCAGCCCACGATCCGAGGCGAGAACACATCCAGGACGAACGCGACGTACACCCATCCGGCGAACGTCCGCACGTACGTAATATCCGCGACCCACAACTGATTGACCGTCTCTGCCGTGAAGTCACGATTGACGAGATCCGCAGGCCTGTCCGTCTCCGGTGCCGGCTTCGTCGTCCGGGGCCCCTTGGCTCGGCTCACGCCGCGGAGTCCCGCCGTCCTCATCAGCCGCTCCACGGTGCACCAGGCTACGTCACGGCCCTGTCTGCGTAGTTCGGCATGGACCTTCCGCGCTCCGTAGACGCCGTAGCTCTCCTTATGCACCTGTGTGATCTCCTCTGTCAGCTCCGCAACCCACCGGCGCCTCGGTGAAGGCTTGCGGGTGCGGTGGGCGTAGTAGCTGCTCGAGCCGATCTGCACCACCCTACAGATCGGCTCGACCCCGTGCTCATCCCTGTGCGCGTCGATGAACGCGCACATCACCGCGAGGGGCGGTCGAGCTCCGCCGCGAAGAAAGCCGAGGCTTGCCCCAGGATCGTGTTCGCACGCCTGAGCTCGCGGTTCTCCCGTTCAAGCTCCGCCATCCGAGCCGCGTCTTCCAACGTAGTACCCGGCCTGAAGCCTTCATCAACCTCGGCCTTCTTCACCCAGGTACGCAGCGCTTCGGGGTGGACACCGAGTTGCTCGCCGATCCGATTGAACGCGCCCCTGCGAGCTTCGGGATCTTTGCGCGGATCGATCGCCATCCTCGTTGCTCGCTCGCGTAGCTCGTCGGAACACTTTCGTGGTGCGACCATGCCGCCCATCCTTCCGGGTTATCGATGTCTCCATTAAACCCAGGGCGATTCACAATGTCCCAGACTGAACATTCGGGATTAACGCCCCGCACTGTTTCGTTTGGAGTGCCCTGTCGTGGTGGCACCCGTTACTCAGTTCTGTGTCGTTGATCGTGTTCAATCAGTGATTGAAAGTGCCCTATCAGGCGTTGATTGTTTCCAATCAGTTGCTCGTGGGGGTGTCGGCCTGGCCGAGCTCGTTGGGCGTTCCATTGTCCATTGCTGAAGTGCCGGAGAATCCGATCGGGGTTGCGCTTCCTGCTTCCTGGGAGAGCTGCTCGGCTTCCTGGTCCGCGTTGTCGGCGAGGGCAAGGGCGACCTGACCGTCGATGCTGGTGGCCAGCGGCTCTTCCTTGATGAAGAACAGGATGATCGTGGCGAACAGCATGAGGGGAAGCAGGTACAGGAACACGGGTGCCAGGGAGTCGTTGTAGGACGAGACAATGACATCCTTGATGGGAGCGGGAAGCTCCGCGACTGCCGCCGGGGTAAGCGAGTTCTGGCTGAAGCCACCCTGCATGGCCTCCACCGGCATGCGCTCCGTAAGGAGGGCGGTGAGCCTCGAGGTGAATAGCGCGCCGACGATTGCGGCACCGAGAGAGGCACCGATCTCACGGAAGAAGTTATTAGCTGCTGTTGCTGTACCAACGATGGCGTTCGGGAACGTGTTCTGGACGATCAGGACAAGGATCTGCGCGCCAAGTCCCAGGCCGAAACCAAAGATGAACAGGTAGATACTGAACACGAGAGTTGAGGTGTCGGGCTGCATGGTGGACAGGAGAACCATGGCTCCGGCAACAACGAGAGTCGAAGCGATCGGCATCCACTTATAGCGACCGGTCTTCGACGCGAGGAAGCCGGTGGCGATCGAGGTGAGGAGAACCCCCGCCATCATCGGCAGCATGAGAAGACCAGCATTCGTTGCCGATAGGCCGTTGACCATCTGAAGGTAGGTCGGTAGGTAGGCGACGGCACCGAACATGGCGATGGCGATGAACAGACCGGCGGCGGTTGCCAGGTTGAAGTTCTTGTTCTTGAACAGGTGGAGCGGGATGATCGGCTCTACCGAGCGGCGCTCGACCTCGATGAAGGCTAGTGAGGCAACGATTGCCAGGGCGATGAGGCCGAGGATCGTGGGGGAGCTCCAGTCGTACTCGGTGCCACCCCACGAGGTGACGAGAACAATCGAGGTGACGGCAATGGCCATGGTGACCATGCCGGCAACGTCAAGCTTTGTACCTTCCGGCATCTCCCTCTTGGGGATCTTGAGGAACGCCCAGGCTGCGGCGATGGAGATGATGGCGAGCGGGATGTTGATCCAGAAGGCCCAACGCCATCCAATACCTTCGGTGAACCAGCCGCCGAGGATCGGTCCGAGAACGGAAGAGATGGCGAAAACACCACCCATGATTCCCATGTAGCGGCCGCGGTCGCGGGCCGGGATTACGTCGGCGATGATTGCCTGCGACAGGATCAAGAGCCCGCCGCCACCAAGGCCCTGAACGGCGCGGCCAGCAATCAGCCAGTTCATGGTGGGGGAAAGCCCGCCAATGATCGAGCCAACAAGGAAAAGACCGAGGGCGAAGATGAAGAGCGACTTGCGACCAATGAGGTCGCCGAGCTTGCCGTAGATCGGCATCGTAATAGTCGCGGCAAGAATGTAGGCGGTGGTCACCCACAGCATGTGGTTAACTCCGTTGAGTTCGCCAACGATCGTGGGCAGGGCCGTGCCGAGAATGGTCTGATCGAGCGATGAGGCAAACATTGCCGTCAAAAGCCCCAAGAAAACGAGGTGGATAGCCCGCTTATCTGTTTCAGGTGTGGTGTTCATGAGTTCCTTCGAAGAATGAGAAACATAGAGTCGAGAGCCTGTTTCAGATCATCCGACCAGGCAGAAGGGTCAGTGGGAGGCTGGTCGACCCAGCAACGAATGGTGTATCGGAGGGCAGTGCCAACGAGCTCCACGGTCAGGTGGGCTTCATTCTCGACAGCAAGCCCGCTGTTGATGCTTCTTTCCTCCGGGTGACTGGTAAGCCGATCGGTCAAGAGGGCCGATAGTTCAGAGATGTATGCGCTGATCCCGGCCAGATGGAATTCGTGCAACTGCGGGTATTTCTTAAGAAGCTGGCCCCTGCGGCGAGTCAGGTCATCGTGAAGAAGTTCTGGTGTGAGTGCGAGTTCGACGATGCTTGCAAGGCGAATAACGATCGGCTGCGACGTATCGGCGAGAATCTCGTCGACACCGTCCGTTCCAGCAACGGTTAGCGGCAGACCGGCAATAGCGGCGTCCTTGGAGGGGAAGTAGTTAAAGAAGGTCCTCGGGGAGATGTCGGCGCGACGGCAGATCTCATCCACCGTGGTGTCGTTGTATCCGAGTTCCTCAACAGCATCCACTGCGCCGTGTTCAATCGCCGCAGTTGTCGCCTCGCGTTTTCTTTCCCGTAGTCCGGGCTCTGACTTTTGCACGAGATTCATAATTGCACTGACTGCAAGAATGCACAAGGTGAAAGAAGGTTCCCCACATCACCCACATTCATAATCATCAATTAATGACTGGTAGCCAGCGGTTTTCGCCCGCTTGAGAAATCTCTAGAGTGTGGGGCTCGGCTTGGCTGATAGGGTGCCATGCCGCACGGCCAAATTGGCAACAAATGCAACTGGTGAAAGTATTACAGGCATTACAGTTCTTGCGGGCATTGCGGGCATTGCGGGCATTGCGGGATTGTCGGGTGGCTGTCCGGTGAGCTACTGCGCGAGACGTGAGAAACTGCGTGGTGGCACAATGGGTGAGGTCAGTATTCCAACGGGAGAGTGGTGCCATGTCGTTTTCGACAGCGACAACGATCGAGGATTTCCAAGAAAACCTTCGCGCGGTCCGCGAGAAGATGGACAAGGCTGCGGAGCGGGTCGGTCGGGATTCCTCGGAGGTTAGGCTCCTCCCAGTTTCTAAGACCGTTCCCGAAGAACGTATTCGCCTTGCGATCGCTGCCGGTGCACACCAGCTGGGGGAGAACAAGGTTCAGGAGGCGAAGCGCAAGCACGCCAACCTGATTGATGAAGATGTGAAGTGGTCAATCATTGGCCACCTCCAAACCAACAAGGCTAAGGACGTTGCCGCCTTCGCCAGCGAATTCCATGCCCTTGATTCCCTCCGAGTGGCCGAGGCTCTTGACCGCAGGCTGGAGCTGGTGGGGCGGTCCCTCGATGTCTATGTCCAGGTCAATACCTCGGGAGAAGAATCAAAGTACGGCCTCGAGCCCGAGGTCGTTCCTGACATGTTGAACGCGTTCAAGGGCTTCGAATCCCTCAACGTCAAAGGGCTGATGACTCTGGCGATCTTTTCCGACGATAAGGAAGCAGTCCGAACTTGCTTCCAGCTCTTGAAAAGGCTGAGGGATGAGGCGAGGGATCGGGACCCCGATCTGATCGGTCCCGGTGAACTCTCCATGGGCATGTCCGGTGACTACGAGATCGCCATCGAAGAAGGCGCGAACATTGTCCGCGTTGGCCAGGCCATTTTCGGAGCCCGTTCGACCACGGATGCGTATTACTGGCCGGGCGGGACTACGAAGTAGTCAGCGGCGCCGCCCAATGGGCGGTACTTGGCCAGTGTCTGTGTGATGTCCGGTCAGGGTCTGTGGTTGTCGGATCTATTGCAAGCTACAACGGATTGCCACCACTGTGGTCGTGCTCTTTAGGTTCGCTTAGGGATGGGCCCTAATGGTAAACCGTGGGATCAAGCGATGCACGGAATGAGGCTTCATCCAGGCTGGTGGTCCACACCCTGGTTTGGGTTCGGAGATTTCCGCGGGTGTGCCTGACATTCGGGGAGAACCACTTCACCAACTCGATACGAGATTGGCGGTAGGTGGCGGCTTCGTCGACCGCGGGCGCCAAGTCCGTATCGCGGCTAGCGAGTATAACGACATCGTAAAGGCCGGAACGCGCGTGCTTGCACAGGGCTAAGGCGCACTGAACATCGACACCCTTTTCCTGAGGAGGAATGCTCCAGTCATTAGTTCTGTTCTCGTAGTCGTACCGGTACTTCAGCGGCCGGTAGGTTACTCGAACGCGACCGTGCCCTTCCTTCTCCCACTGCGACTTTTGGGCCAAATTGCGCTTGTAGGAGCGGTGCGGGTCCTCAACATCCGGAAGCCCTCGAAACACATCGACGAACTTGAGTTCAAACTTCTCTGCGAGGCCGGGTGGTGGGCTCGCATTCTTTGCTGCAATGAGCTGATGTCCAAAGCGCCACGGGGAAATCAGCGAGTGTTCCTTGGCCTGACTTGGCATGAAAACTTCATGGCCCGTCATGTGGAGATTCTGGTAGTCAATGACGATAGCAACACTAGCCATAAATGCCACCTCTTATTAAAATAAACCCTGCCAATTCCGGAGAATGGCAGGGAGCTATGACCTTATTCTAGTCCCGTTCGGCCAGAACGTCAAATGACTTGCGTCCCGTTGCTGGCAATTGAAGTGCCCTCGTTGAGCCCTGAGATAAGCCACTGTGCCCTTTCGTCGGTGCCACAACTATGGCTATCTCACTACCCACGCCCAAGGAGTTTGTGTAGTCCAGTCTTATCTGTCGTCCCTTGCTCTCGGTGTCTCGGCCAGAGCCCTCACAATCCCTGATCTCACTGTGCCGGTTTGATAGGTCGGCGGTGTCTGCTCAGCGAGCTGGCTCGACGGGACGACCCGGTCGATCTCTCTGACTGTCGGGGACGACCCCGTGGGAGATCGATTATGTCTCAGGAAACCAAGCCCCGAGTTATCACCGCTTCAGAAATCCTTCGACTGGTTGTCGGAGGGGGCGCGTATATTGCTCTGGCTGTGTCCGGTTCATTACTTCAACCGCCAATGTCGACCGCGACTCTATTCATGGCACTCGTTATCATCATCGCGGTTATCACCGCCTGTTCCTTCGGTGTCGTGAAGCAGGCGGAGGCACTGGCACATCGCCTCGGGGATCCTTACGGATCTCTGGTACTGACGCTCTCAATTGTTCTTATCGAGGTCATCCTTATCTCTGCTGTGATGCTAGGCCCAGGTGAGCACGCCACCATTGCCCGTGACTCGGTAATGGCAGTATCGATGATCATCCTCAATCTTGTTATCGGCATCTGCCTCATCGTTGGTGGTCGCAAGTACGGCAGGCTGCGGCACAACCGAAGGGGAGCAGGAGCCTATCTCGCCATGATCGGCACTCTCGGAGTCATTGCCTTTGGAATCCCGCCACTCCTTGAGGGCGGCTCCTACCCGACTGCACTGGCAATCCCGATCGCCATCGCCACGATGGTTCTCTATGCTGGCTTCCTTTGGCGACAGATGGGGCCCGCGGCGCGGGACTTCCAGGAAGTTGATTCTGACAAAACTATTCAGACTGGAGTCGGCTCGGGAGAACGCTCTTCCCAGGAAGCTGGTTCGAATAGTGCCGCGGGTCGGGATATTAGTTCAGCAAGTGGGGATGTTGGTTCTGATGGTGGGGACTCCCGATCCCTAGCACCCACATCTGTTGGCGTGACGGAGCAAGAGTCGGCAGAACTATCGATCGGTGCTGTACTCAAGCAGCACCGTAAGGAGATCCTGGCCCGGGTTCTTCTCCTCATTGGCCTCGTGCTCCCGATCGTGCTTCTGTCACACGACATGGCGGTTCTGGTGGATGAAGCACTGATCGCGCTGGGGGCTCCACCGGCTCTCGCCGGTCTCCTGATCGCCATGATTGTGTTCCTGCCCGAGTCGATCACGAGCGTCCGCGCGGCCCTTGCCGGGGAGATTCAGCGGGTCAGCAATCTCTGTCACGGAGCACTTGTGTCGACACTGGCTTTAATGATTCCCGCTGTACTCCTGATTGGAATGATGACAGGACAGGACGTTGCTCTTGCCGAGAGCTCCATCAACCTGGTCCTGCTTGGACTGACAATGCTCCTGACCATCGGTGTCTTTACTCGGAAGTCCGTTTCCAGCGGGGCAGGGGTTGCTCACCTGGCACTCTTTGTCGCGTACGTTCTGGCGCTGATGATCTGACCGATTTCAACCCTGACAATCTGATCGGAATGTAACCCTCGTAATTTGTCAGGCCTAGAACGCCTGTGAATAGTGGGGGACCCAGGATCGTAAACCCTGCGATGGCACTGGTGACAAGGCTGAGTGGTTTGCGGTGCGCTAGATTTCCCAATCCTGTGAAGGGGCGTGCTCGCCGCGAAAGGCAGCTGCTTGATTAGTTGAACTATTGACTTGAGTAGGGACCGCTACCACGCTTGCACGTACCGCGTGTCAATGCAGACGCAGAAAACTGGAGCGTGCAATGAAAGCCGTAAGAATTCACGAATACGAGAAAATGCCGTTCCTTGATGAAGTCGACAATCCAAAGGTCACAGGGCCTTGGGATGTCATCGTCAAAGTCGGCGCAGCCGGTCTCTGTCGTACAGACCTCCACGTTATCGAAGGCCTGTGGGCCCCGATCCAGAACCCCGACCTCCGCTACATCCTCGGCCACGAAAATGCTGGCTGGGTAGAAGAAGTCGGTAGCGCCGTCTCCAATGTCAGCGTTGACGACACCGTTATCATGCATCCCCTCGTCACGAGCGGGCTGTGCCCAGCCTGCCGTGCCGGGCAAGACTCGCACTGCTCGAACTCACGCTTCCCTGGCCTCAACGCAGACGGTGGGATGGCAGAGTTCCTCAAAACCAATGCTCGAGCAGTCGTTAAGCTCGATGCTTCTCTCCAACCCAAGGGCATCGCTGCGCTCGCAGATGCTGGCCTCACCGCGTACCACGCGGTAAGGAAGGCCGCGAAGTGGCTCTTCCCTGGAAGCTATGTCGTCGTCATTGGTTCGGGCGGACTCGGCCATATTGGTCTTCAGTCCCTCGTTGCCCTCACCTCGGCACACATCACGTTGTTGATCGTTCCGAGAAGGCCCTCGAGCTTGCCAAGAGCCTCTGTGCTCACGAAACCGTTCTCTCGGGTGGCGATGAAGCCACACTGGATCAGGTTCAGGAGATCACCGGGGGCGGAGCCGACGTTATCTTCGACTTTGTTGGTGAACAAGGAATGGAGAAGGTTGGCCCCAGAATGCTTAAGGGCAGGGGTGACTACTATGTCATTGGTTGCGGCGGCAACGTCGACCTTTTGACGATTGACATTATCTCTCAGGAGATCAACGTCATCGGTAACCAGGTGGGAACCTACCAGGACCTCGTTGAGCTCATGACACTGACGGCCGAAGGGAAAATCTCTCTGACCACTGCCGTCTATCCACTCGAGGCATATGCGGATGCCATCAACGATTTTGATCAGGGCCGACTTGTCGGGCGAGGCATTCTCGTCCCGTAGTCCGTAGCAAGATGCCTGGGTGAATCAGATAATTGACGTGCCCAGAATCTATCGCTAAGGCTGTGTGTGTCCGTGTGCAACTAATAATCGCGGACACTCACAGCCGTCGGCTTTGTCTGCGTGACCAGTCCTTGGCTCATAGGGAAAGTCGTATGGAGAATGCTATGAGGATTGGAGATTCCATTTGGACCATTCTCGACCCCGTAGGAAGTTAGCCAGTTCCTTCGCATTTGAAACCTCCGTGGGAATATCGCGGAAGTACTGCTTTGATCCGAACATGCCACCGGGCGTATCCTTGCGAAAGTCGGTTTCCTCAACTTCTGAAAGTACAAACACTTGCAGATCATAATCTTTGAGTTCAGCACGACGATCGGCATTCGCTTCGATAAAGTCCATTGCCCTTTGTTTGAGATTCGCAGAAGCTGAAGGTTCGGTAAAAGGAGAAGAGTGCTTTATTTCTGTGGTGAGCCTCTGGTTCTCATCGAGGCTAACAATGACGACGCCTTCGATTTCTGATACTCGAGAGACTGTCTTATCTTTATATGCTCCCAAGTACCTTGCCCGTGCATGAGAGTAGTGGCCGCCAGTATCCGGGCAACAATAAATGCCGAAGTTATCAATTTCGTCAATCTTTTGCCCGTTATTTACAACGTCGAGAATGCGTTGCCATTTTGGAATAAGTCCCTCACCATTGAGAAACTCCTCAAATTCCGGCAGTAATGAATTGAAAGCCCCGGAGGTCGAGGTGGCGTTGCTTTGAATCGATTCGAGGAGTTTCTGGAATGTAGTGGAAGTTACCTGAACTCCGCGGGTAGCAGCGGCTTCGGCTTCCTCAGTGAACCGCTCCTCGGGCCGGATTTCTTCTGGAGAGAGCAGGACAAGAACGGATGTGTCATCGCCTACAACATCAGGCATGGCGTTGATATGGTTTGCTATCTGAGGCCTAGTAAACCAGTCGGAGAGTTTGACCTCGAATCTGACTGTAAATCGTCTCTGATCGATAACGAGGTCTGGAATTGACCGACCGAATCGTGTCTGTTGGCGAAATGTTGGGCCCACTTCAACAGAGTTATCGTTTAGCAGAGCATTGAGAGTTTCTTGGAATCCGGTCGCATCTTCTTCATGAAGTAGCTTCAGCATTAGTCCGACATAGTTTGTAACTCGGTTCTCCCGCTGACTGTAGGTGTTGAATGCGGATATTTCTCGGGACATTAGGTTAGTCTCAATTCTTAAAATAATGATGCCATTGTACTGGTATTTACTGCACTAGATATCAATACTGGGAAGTTCTCTGAGTCCAAGGCTGTGTGCTGACAAAGAGTGGAAGAGATTTGGCAATCTCTCCATGAGCAACTGGCGTGCTGAGCATGGGAACAGCTTCGATCTTTTCTGAAGGGGTGTGTGGCAGCCGAACCTGCCGCGCATTATCGCCTCAGCGTCGGTCAATTGACGAGCGGGATAGCCGCTCATAAGTCGGCCGATCACGTTGTTTTGTAAAGCTTGATAAAGGGTGATATTTCGCGGAATTGAGACCTGAAGTGGACGAGTGTGCGGCCGCTCGCCTAGACGTGTAACCCGTTGTAGTGTGAAGGGCAGCACGTCGTTAACGTGTCGGGTGGCCGTGCCCTGGCTACTCGGAAACCTGACAACAATGAGGTAGTCATGGCACTTGCGAAAAAGATTATGAACGATCCGGAAAACATCGTTGACGAGACCCTGGATGGTCTCGTTGCGATCTCGAACGGACTGCTGACCCGAGACCCCGGTTCTCGCGTTATTCGTAGCACCAAGAAGGAGCAGGGCAAGGTTGGCCTGCTCGTGGGCGGCGGCTCCGGCCACGAACCCATGTACGGCGCCTTCGTTGGCCCCGGCCTCGCGAACGCTTCCGTCTCCGGTGACATCTTCGCAGCCCCCGCACCCCAGCACGTCCAAGAAGCCATCGAAGCGGCCGACGCTGGTGCCGGCGTTCTGATCGTCTACGGAAACTACGCCGGTGACGTCATGAACTTCGACATGGGTGCGGAGATGGCGGAAGACGATTCGGATATCGAATCCAAGACTGTCCTCGTCCGTGACGATGTTGCCACCGACGATTACGAGGGCCGCCGCGGCATCGGCGGAGCCTTCTACGTCGTGAAGGCGGCCGGTGCTGCGTGTGCCAAGGGACTCTCCCTTGAAGAAGCGGCCGCCGTGACCGAACGCGTCCAGTACAACACCCGCACGATCGGTGTTGCTGTTCGCGCCGGAGTCCTGCCCCACACCGGCAAGCGCACCTTCGAACTCGGCGATGACGAAATTGAGATTGGGCTGGGCATGCACGGCGAAGTCGGTGTTGAGCGCTCGAAGATGATGAGCGCCGATGAGCTGACCGAGAAGATGGTCAACATGATCACCGAAGACCTGCCGTACGAGTCCGGTGACCGAGTCGCCGTCCTTATCAACAACCTGGGTGCGACAACCCAGATGGAGTTGCTCGTTGTTTACCGCAAGGTTGCCGAGCTTCTCGAGCAGAAGGGCATCACCGTCGGCCGCACCGACATCGGCGCACACTTCACGTCGCAGGACATGGCGGGACTGTCCCTCACCCCCCTCAAGCTCACCGACGAAATCGAAGAACTCATCGCGGCTCCCTGCGAATCCGTTCCCTACACCCAAGGCTGACACATGTCAGAAACAGTAAATATCGACCAGATCCGTACCATCCTTCTCGCGGCCTGCCAGGCCATTGTTGACGCGAAGGAAGAGCTGGGGGATGCTGACCGTGCCACCGGCGACGGTGACCACGGCGTCGGCATGTCCCGAGGCTTCGGAGCTGGTATCACCGCCCTCCAAGGCGCAGAACTCGCCACCGTTGGCGATGCCTTTAAGGAAGTCGGAACAGCAGTCCTGTCCACGAGTGGTGGAGCCTCCGGAGCAGTCTTTGGAACCATGTTCCGCGCACCCGCGAAGTCCCTCGACTCCGACACCCTGGATGCTGAGGGCTATGCCTCAGCACTCGAAGTGGCCGCCGAGAAGGTGCAGGCACGGGGCAAGGCCGAACCCGGCCACAAGACCATGCTCGACGCCCTCATCCCGGCCGCCGAAGCCGCCCGCCAGCACACCGCTGACGGCCTCGCGGTAGCGGCACGCGCCGCGGCGGAAGGTGCTGCCAGTCCGCTGACGGCCTCGCGGTAGCGGCACGCGCCGCGGCGGAAGGTGCTGCCAGTGGACGAGAGGCAACGAAAGACATGATTGCCAAGGTCGGGAAGGCCAAGTCACTCGGTGAACGCAGCCGCGGCCACGTCGACCCGGGCGCCATGTCCGTCACGATCCTCCTCGAAGCAATCGCCGACGGGATAGAACAGGCATAGCTCATCAGCGTCAGTTCTTGCAGTGAGCAAGTGCTGATCGGAAAAGTATGATTCCCCGGACCTCGGTCCGGGGAATCACTGTTTATAGTCAGCCGATCGTTCGAGCTCGATCGCGATGAGAACCAGGGGTTATTAGAGCCAGGGACTATTAGGTAGAAGGTATTAGCCGTCGGTGACGACAACCTTGAGGTGTTCCCCAGCGCGGGCCGCTTCAAATGCCTCGTCCGCTTTATTGAGCGGGAAGGTGGCGGTGATAAGGGGAGAGAAGAGCCCGGGTGCGCTCGCGAGCAGGTCGAGAGCTTCGCGGCAGTCCGCATTATTGTTCGCGGTGGAGCCGGTGACGACCAGCTCGCGGTAATGGATAAGGTTCGCGTCGAGTGGGATCTCGCCACCGCCGGAAGGGAGCCCGGCGAAGAAGTTGATTCTGCCCCCGACGGCGCTTGCCCGAACAGCATCACCAAATACTGTTCCCTTCGGGGTGGCAACGACGGTGGCGTCAGCGCCCGCCCCGTCAGTTACCTCCAGCACCTGCTCGGCAAGATCTCCTGCCCTGGGGTCGAGCGTGACATCGGCACCGAGCTTGGCAGCAAGTTCCCGGCGCGGTGCAGACGTCTGGGAGACAATTACCTTGCCGACGCCGCGGTGGTTGGCAATGAGGAGGGCAATGAGTCCGATTGGTCCTGCCCCACAAATCAGCAGTGTGTCATCGGAGGTGATGTTGAGGGGGCGCAGCCCGCGCAGGACCGCGGCAATCGGTTCTGTCAGGGCCGCAACCGTGAGGTCGAGTCCCTGGGGGATGGGGAGGAGGTTGCCGTTGGTGATCGCGGATGCGGGGACGAGGATCTTCTCGGCAAAACCACCATTGAACGTGAGCCCGAAGGCTTCGTAATTCTCGCACAGGTTCTGGAAACCGCGCCGGCAGGGGCGGCAGGTATTGCAGGAAATATTGGGGGCGAGAGCAACGGCCGTGCCCGGTGCATACCTCTCATCGCCCGACCTGTTGTCTGTCACGATGCCGATTGCTTCGTGACCGGGAATCCGGGAGGTGCCGGGAGGGAAGAAGCGGTGCTCGCCGCGAGCAATCTTGAGGTCGGTTCCGCAAATGCCATTGGAGGCCATGGTGACCACGAGTTCGCCCGGCCCGGGTCCGGGATCGGGTGCTTCGATGAAACGGAGCGTGCTGTCCGTGTGGAACTCGTATGCGAGCATGACTATCCCCAATTCATGACGGTGGTCGTTGAGGCAACCTTACCGGCATGACCCACCCGGGGCCTGAAACTGCCCGGCGTAACACCTGTGTTCCTGGCAAAGTTGGCATCTCCTGCTCATCTGCTGCGCATCTGATTCGTTGATCGCTACTTAAGCGGATTTTAAGGGTTGCGAGTTGAGAAGATGGCCACCTCTACGCCCCACAAAATGCGACATGGGGAATACTGGGGAGTAAACCAGAACTAGTTTGTGACTTGGAGCTTGTGAATGACGGAGCAAATGTGGGACGCGATTGAAGCGAACGAACACGATGTTCGCCTGGTCGTGTGCGACATGGACGGAACGTTGTTGGACGATGATGGCAACATCCCGGAGGCATTCTGGCCCCTGCTGGACAAGATGCTGGAGCGTGGGATCGTCTTCGCCCCCGCCTCGGGGCGACAGCTCGCCACCCTGAAGAAAATGTTTGGCCACGAAGACGAGATCCGCACCTACATTTCCGAGAACGGCACCTTCGTCATGAGTGACGGTGAGATTGTGTCGATCACCCCGATCGAGAGGGCGGACTACATCCAGTCCGTCGACATCATCCGCAACATCGACTACCGAAATGCTGGAGTCGTGGTTGGTGGCGCCAAGGGAGCCTACGCAGAACGCAAGGACCAGGAGTTCGTTGACAAGATCCGCACCTACAACCGTGCGCTCACCCTCGTTGATGATCTCAAGAACGTTGACGACCAGATGCTGAAGATGGCGATCTACGACTTTGACGGAATCTCAAGCAGGGTTCTCGAGGACCTGGCGATCCTTCCCGACACCGCCAACGTCGTCCTCTCGGGCGACCGCTGGATCGACATCATGTCAGCGGCAGGCAACAAAGGCAAGGCGGTTGCCGACCTGCAGCGTGCCCTCGGTGTCACCCCGGAACAGACCGTCGTCTTTGGTGACTACCTGAACGATCTGGAAATGATGAGGCGCGCCCACCTGTCTTTCGCCATGGAGAATGCGCACCCCACGATCAGGGAAACGGCACGCTACATTGCTCCCTCCAACACCAAACAAGGGGTCTTGAGCGTCCTCAGCATGCTGCTCGACGCATAGGGCGAAGCGAAAGTAAATACGACAACGACAGTGAGGGCGCCAATGGCGCCCTCACTGTCGTTGTTCCTGACATTTGTTAGCCACATATTTCGGTCACGGGCACTCCTCATATTCCGGACCTGGAATCGCACGCCCGCGTCATTTGGCAGAAATCATTTTCGGAGTGGGACCTCGGGGAGGGTGTACCCAGTTACTGCGATGGTTGAAGGCGACTGCCACCACACACGGGCAGAGCTACCTTGCGCGAACACCTGGCCCATTGGGAAGCTGGCTCAATCCACCATGGCAATGTTGATATTTCATTAATTACTGAGGTCAAATTGGGTCAATGCTTATGTTCAGTGAAACTCCACCGCTATTAAATAATGTGAAGGGAGTCGACATGTTTTGTTTACGATGATTGTTTCTTCTGTTCACCTCGTGTTTGTCTGATTTCGATAGCTTCTTGCAGGTATATGCCGGGAAAGTTCAGATCCGGCCAGGCAAACACGAAGAAATAGAGTGCAGTTTTGAAACGAGCGTTGACGCTACTCGCGTCCTTTATTCTGGCTTTCACCGTTGCCACTCCCATTGCTCAGGCCGATGAGCTGGGATTGAGTGGAACGGGAACAAGCGAAGATCCCTACCAAATTGCAACCGCGGAAGAGCTTGATGCGTTTGCGGATTCTGTCAACGATGCGAGTGACGATGGGCTCGGGGGAGCAACGACTTCCTCCCACGCCAAGCTTGTTTCGGATATTGACTACAACTCTCAGGTGTTCACCGGGATCGAGACCTTCTCCGGTGTGCTCGATGGTGATGGCTACACAATCTCAAACATTGTTTACGGCCCGAGCTCGGCAGCTGGGACTCTTGGCTTCGTCCGGAACCTGACTGGCGGCACCATCACCAACCTTGGCATCGATGGTGTGACGGGTACGAGCGAGAACAGCCAGAACGTGGCGGGCCTCGTTCTGAAGGCAACAAAGGGCGCC
This sequence comes from Flaviflexus massiliensis, assembly GCF_001375495.1. Lineage (GTDB taxonomy): Bacteria > Actinomycetota > Actinomycetes > Actinomycetales > Actinomycetaceae > Flaviflexus > Flaviflexus massiliensis. The sequence continues at coordinate 91,720 of NZ_LN831056.1, forward strand.
ACGGTAACCGGCAACTCCCTCACCGACCTCAACCTCACGACCGGTGCGCCCTACGCGGGTGGTCTCGCATACGAAGCTGTCGAAGGTGCCGAGGTGTCGAACAACTATGTTCAAGGCTCCATTACTGCCGCTCGCTACGCTGCCGGCATTGCCGGTTACGCGCGCTACGACGTGTCTTTGGAAAACAACCTGGTTGACACCGACATTGCTGTCACCGGCGCACTCGTGCGCAGTGCGTTTGGGCTTGCTTTCCAGGGCAGCTCGGCTGAATACGTTAACAAGGGTGTCACCGAGGTCTACAACAACGTCATCCTTGGTGGCGAACTGACCTGGAACAAGAACGTCGCAACCGAGACTCAGAACGCGAACCGTGTTGTGTCCCTCCCGCACAGCTCCGGAGGACTCGACACCGGACTGCTCGTTGCTGGGAACCTCGCAAGCGATGCTGTGACCATTGATGGTGCGGTCCCGAGCGACTCGGTTCTCAACGGCGATACCGTTGCTGCCGACGAGCTAACTCAGGAAACCTACCAGGGACTGGGCTGGGATTTTGAAAACCAGTGGACCTGGAGTGATGAACTCTCACGCCCCATCCCTACAGCATTCGCTGCCGGTGAGGGTGAAGAACCCACCGAAGAACCTTCGCAAGAACCTTCGGAAGAGCCCACCGAAGAGCCTACGGAAGAACCAACGGTAGAACCCACTGATGAACCCACCGAGGAGCCGGTAGCTCCGATCGCTGGACTCGAAGGGGAAGGAACTGAAGATGCTCCCTTCCTCATTGGTTCCGCTTCCGACCTCGATACTCTTACTGCGGCCCTGAACGAGGCTGCAACGAGTGCACCCGGCACGCTTGAGTCCTCTCACGTCCTTCTGACCGCAGATATTGACTATGCGGGGGAGACATTTGTTGGCATCGATACCTTCACCGGTGTCCTTGACGGTGATGGGCACACGATCTCGAACATTTCGTACGGGCCAAGCGCTTCCTCGAAGTGGCTAGGTCTGATCCGCAACCTCACCGGAGGCACCGTCACTGATCTTGGACTGGATGCGGTCACCGCGATTTCCACCGACGGTCAGGTCGTGGCCGGTATCGCCGTGAAGGCAAACGGTGGCGCCACTATCGAAGGCAACCGGGTCACCAATATCGAACTTCAAACCGCTCAGGATTACGCGGGTGGCCTCGTCTACGAATCTGCTGATGGTGTCGATATTCTCAACAACCAGGTTTCTGGCGAGATCACGTCTGCACGCTACCCCTCCGCTATCACGGGCTATGCTCGCTACGACGTTGATGTGGAACGCAACCACATTGATGCGACCATCACCTCGACGGGAGATCGGGCACTCGGCGGCCTGGTGCTCGGATACCAGGGCAATTCCGCATCTGGCGCAACCCGTGGAGCAACGAACCTGCGAAGCAATGCGCTCGCGGGCGGCAGCGTGGCATGGGATGAGGAGGCGCTGACCGGAGCGCCCGGTGCGCACCGCGTTGTTGGTGCGCCCCACTCGAGCGGCTACCTCGTTCTGACGAACAACCTTGCCGCTGACACTGTCACCGTGGGTGGCGAAGTGCCAGCATCCTCACCCAACGAGGGTGACACAACCCCGGCATCCGCCTTCTCGGAGAAGGAGACCTATGCGGGGATCGGCTGGGATTTCACTGCCGACTGGGCATGGGATGAGGAAGCATCGCAGCCAGTCCCGGCAGCCTTCCTCCCCGATGGCCTCGACGAGCCAGGAGAAGAAGAACAGCTCGCCATTGATGGTCTTGAAGGGCACGGAACGGAGCAGGAACCGTTCCTGGTAGGCACGGCCGATGAGCTCGCGACCTACGTGACCGCCGTCAACGAGTCCGTGGAATCCGGTATCGGCAACCTCGAATCGGGTCACGTGCAGTTGACCGCCGATATTGATTTTGGTGGACGCACCCACCCCGGCATCACCCGCATCACGGGAAGCTTCGATGGCAATGGGCACCGGATCACCAACATTGTTTACGGCCCAGGGGCGAACTCGAACGAGCTTGGATTCATCCGCGCGCTCGATGGCGGTGAACTGAGGAACCTGACCATCGATGGTCTCGTTGTCGAAGAGACCGGTGACTTCCGGGTTGCTGGCTTTGTCCTCGTCGCCAACAACCATGCCGTCATCGACGGCAACTCGCTGACGAATGCTCAGCTCACCTCAGGCAACCAGTACGTGGCGGGCCTAGCCGTCACGGCAGAGTACGAGGCGACCATCACCAACAACTGGGTGCACGGCAACTTCACCTCCACCCGCTACGGCTCCGCCACCGTCGGCTACGGCCGCCACGGTGTCACGGTGAAGAACAACCTCGTGGACGCCACCGTTGTGGCAACGGGCAACCGAGCCCACGCCGGCCTTCTGCTCGGCTACATGGGTGGTACCGGCGGCGGTGAGGGCGGCAGTGTTCTCACCAACAACGTTGTCTACGGCGGGCTTGTTGACTGGCTCGACGGTAAGGATGCTGTCATCTCCTCCATCGTCCTCGGCCAGTACGGCAATGGCGGCTGGCAGGTTGAGAACAACCTCGCAAACGAGAACATTCTCGTTGGTGGTCAGAAGGTGGAAGGGCCGGGCGAAAACAATGCGAACGGCACCGCGACCTCCCTCGCCGACCTGCAAACCCAATCAACCTATGAAGACCTCGGCTGGGACTTTGCGAACTCGTGGGTGTGGAATGAGGAGCTTTCCCACCCGGTTCCGGTACGTGCTGTCGTACCGGGCGATCTCACCGAGCACCCGGGTGCTGGGGGAGAAATCGAAGGACTCGACGGTCGTGGAACCGAAGCGGATCCGTTCCTCATCGGTTCAGCAGCTGACTTGAACCTCATGGCTGCCGAGTTGAACGCGAACCCGCTCGGGCTCAACACCTCCCACTTTGCGCTCTCGACAAACATCGACTTCGCCGGTGGCACCTTTGTTGGTATCGACCAGTTCCGCGGAGTCCTCGACGGCAATGGATACAAGATCTACAACCTCACCTACGGGCCCTCGGAAACGAGCGATGAACGGGCGCTGATCCGCCAGCTTGATGGCGGTACGGTCGAGAACCTGACAATCGATGGGGTCGTGACCCACATCTCCCAGGCCTCCCAGGTTTCGGCGCTGGTTTCCACGGCCTCCAATGGCGCCATCATCGACGGCAACACGATCATCAATGCCGACCTGTCGACCGGAGCCCAGTACGTGGCCGGCCTCGCCGCCAACGCTCAGAACGGTGTTCAGGTCACGAACAACTGGGTGGAGGGCACGTTCCGTTCGGCACGTTACCCGGCCGCAGTCGTTGGCTATGGTCGCTATGGCACGACGATCCAGAACAACCTGGTGGATGCAAATGTGTCCTCGCGCGGCAACCGCGCACACGGCGGCATGATCCTCTCCTTCATGGGCAGCTTCTCGCAGGACCAGGACATGGGCATTGCAACCGGCAACGTCATCAAGGGTGGTCGCGTCCACTGGAGCGGTGGCGCAGGCGGCATCCTCGCCGGTCGCGTGCTCGGCCAGTATGCCAACGGTGGCTGGCTCGTTGCCAGCAACCTGGTCAGCGACCAGGTTCAGCTCGGCAACTCCGTCCCCACCGAACCGGGTGCTGCAAACGAGCAGGGCACGAACCGGACCGTGGAGGAACTCTCCACCCAGCAGACCTACCTTGATCTCGGATGGGACTTCGAGCACGCCTGGGTGTGGGATGAGGGGCGGGGCCACCCGGTTCCTCAGCGTTCCTTCCTGTTTGGTTCCGGAACTGAGGCTCAGCCGTTCACGATCGACACCCCGGAAGACCTTGAGTTCCTGGCTGAGGCCATCAACTCCGGTGACGAGTCGATGCTCGGCGGAAAGCACTTCGCCATCACAGCCGACCTGGACTTCGAGGGCAGGGATCCCTTCCCGGGCCTCGACCGCTTCGACGGGATTGTTGATGGGCGTAACCACACGATCAGCAACATCACCCTTTCGGCAAGCGACTCCTCGCACGATCGAGCACTGATCCGTGACCTGACCGGCACTATGTCCAACCTCGCATTCGACAACGTTGAGGTCGAGGGTGGGGAAGGCTCCGTCGCTGTCCTTGCCGTTACGGCAGGGGACGGGGCTGACATTCGGTCCATCGCCATCCACAACACGACACTCGTCGCTCCGAAGGCAGAGGTTGCGGGCGGTCTCGTTGCACACGCTTCCGGCACAGCCACGATCGATCAGAACCTCATCGACATCACCATCGAGGGTGGAAACACCGTGGGCGGTGTTGTCGGCACGGCAGCAGATTCTGCAACCGTCTCGAAGAACCTCGTGACCGCCACCATCACCCGCACCGTTGCCGGCTCGGGAGGCGCGGGACTCGTGGTCGGTGACCCGCAGGGCTCAGCCACAATCACCGGCAACGTTGTCCTTGGCGCGAGCGTTGACTATGAGGGTGAGAGCGATGAGTTTGCTGGCCGCATCCTCGGCAACACCGATGGTGATAGCTGGGTCGCTGATTCCAACCTTGCCTTCACCGACACTTTGATCCTTGGTGAGACCGTCACCGGTCCCGGATACAAGAATCAGCACGGTGCGGATGCGGATGCTGCGATGCTCGCAGACAAGGCCACCTACGAAGAGCTGGGCTGGGACTTTGCCGAGCACTGGCGCTGGGACGCCGAATCCGGGCTGCCGATCGTCAAGTACGTGCTTCCGGAGGAGATGCCGAACCGCATCACCAACACCTTCTACGGTGACCCGGAAACCCGCCGTGCCTTCACCTGGTACCAGGACTCGATCACCGATCCGGCTTCCGCTACCGTTCGCATGTCCACCGACCCGGAGTTCACGGAAGAAACCACGGTTGATGCGGAGCACCGCACCGCAACCCACGGTGAAACCGTCTACCAGGCCGTTGCCACCGACCTTGAGCCGGGAGTGACCTACTACTACAAGGTGGGTGACTCGGCCGAGGAAATCTGGTCCGAGACCGGTACGTTTGTCACGGCCGATGGGGAGAGCGACTTTACGTTCATTGACCTCACCGACACGCAGGCGAAGGGACCGGCGGAGGCGGACATGTCCGCCCACACGATGAGCCAGGCACTGGAAACCCTGCCGGAGGCAGAGTTTATGGTCCACAACGGCGACGTCGTACAGGACTCCAATCCCGAACAGGACTGGGTTGACCTGCTCGGTGCAGCACAGGATTCCCTGCTCGCCACCACGATCGCCCCTGCCTCGGGCAACCACGACATGCATCCTCAGACCTTCGTTGACCACTTCATGCTCGAACATCCAAACGAGCAGAATACAGAAACGGGAGCCTACTACTCGTACACCTACAACGGTGCGCACTTCATGGTTCTCAACACCAACGAGGACGAAGAAAAGTCGATCACCGATGAGCAGCTGGCCTGGCTCGAACAGGACGCCGCCCAGGCTCGCGAGAACGGTGCCCAGTGGACGATCCTTGTCATGCACAAGGGCCTCTATACGGCCGGCAACCACGCCGAAGATCCCGACATTGTGGAGATGAGGAAGGAACTCGTTCCGGTCATCGACCGCCTCGAAATCGACCTTGTTCTCCAGGGCCACGACCACTACTACTCGCGCACCAAGGTGCTGTCCTACGACGAGAACGGCACCGAGCTCGTCAGCCCCGTGGAAACCACAAGGTTCACCGAGGTTGTCAACGGCAAGCGCTACGAGTACGCGGTCAACCCGGACGGCACGATCTACTACATGCCGAACACGGCCGGAGCCAAGCACTACCGGCAGATCGGGGAAACCGAATCCTTCATCCTCGAAGCGTTCCTCGACCTGTTTGACCGGCTCGGCACGCCCCGCCAGGGCACAGTCCAAAGCTTCACCGGCATCAATGTCACCGACAACAGACTGACCGTGGAGGTGTACCACATCTCCGGAACCGGTACGCCAGTCCTCGCTGAGGCCTTCGGTATCGACCGTCAAACCGAAGCCGTCGCGGCCCTCATTGACGCGCTTCCCGATGCTGACGACGTGACCGAAGAGCATGCGGAGCAGATCGAGCAGGCACGCGCAGCGGTTGATTCACTGCCGCGCTCGGCTCTCGATATTCTCCCCAACCTCGATCGCTTGCTCGCGGCCGAGAGGGCGCTCGCGGAACTCCAGGGTCTCGTGTCCCCCGAAGGGGATGAGATTATGTGGCGCGACAGCGCCGCCACCTCCCGTGAGGCCATCACCGTCCGCAATGATTCGAACAAGGATTTCGAGAACGCTCCGGTGAGGCTCACGATCGGCAACACGCCCGATGTTGGCTCCGATACGGTGACGATTGCGGGTGAAGATGGGAAGGTGCTCAGTCACGAAGTTGAGTCCTGGAACCCCGGCTCCACCTCGATCATCTGGGTCAAGGTCCCGGTCCTCGCAGCTCACGACATCACCTCCCTGTGGGCCTACTACGGTGGCGAAGGCCTCGGCAACGACCCGGCCGATGTGTGGTCGCAGTATGCGCTCGTCGACCACCTCATGGAACCGGTCGCCGAGGGCGAAAGTCGTACCGACTCGACCGGACGTAACACCGGTACCGTCCACGGTGGTGACCTCGAGGTCACGGACTCCGAGCAGGGCACGAAGCAGACCCGCTTCGACGGCGCGAAGATCCAGTACCCGGGCAACATCGGTGGCGGCTACTCGCAACTCGCGGTCTCGACCGTGTACTCCTTTACCGAGGAGAACCTATTGGCCTCGAGCACGACCGGGGGAGCAGTTGTTGGTAAGCAGCGGCCCACGGACTCGGCCGACCCCGCCTACGCGCAGGTGGTCGCGGTCGATGGGTCAACGCACACGAGATACAACTCAAACGCACACACGGTGGAGGTGCCTGCCGATGGCAAGCCCCACCTCGTGACCCAAACCTACGATGGCATGACCCTCGCGATCTTCGTTGATGGTGTCCAGCAGCACGAGGCCATGGTCGAGCGGGTTCCGACAAACTCGGATCGCACCGTCCAGACCACCATCGGTGACCTCTACACGGACGACAACTCGGCGTATGCACCCTTCCATGGGCACATTGACGACGTCCAGATCGCCGGATTCCCCTTCATCCCCGAATACGAGGCATTCCGCTACGAGAACTACTTCGGTGACGCTGTCACCTACGGGGACCGTCACGAGAAGGACGCACTCTCACTCGTCATCGGTTCCCCCGCGAACGGCACCACCCACGAAGCCGGACTCATCCCCGTCTCCGGAACCGTCTCCGAACGATCCGTGCTCACCGCACAGATCGGTGAGGACACGATCTTCGAGGGCGAGATCCCGGCCGGCCAGTTCACGGTCGACGTGCCCATCAACCCGGCAGGCGACCAAGAGATCACCTTCACCGCCACCTCCCTCGACGAGGTGCGCACTGGGACCGACGCGATCAGCGTGACGATCACCGATACGACCGCACCGAACCAGCCGATTGTCTCCGATGATTCGGCCACGCAGGCAGGTCCCGATGCGGAGGTGACACTCTCGGCCACGCCGGACACGGCTGACCTGGAAAAGGTCACCGCCCAGTTCTTCGCCAATGAAACCGTTGAACTGACGGATGACAACGTGACGGTGCGCGAAGGCAGCACGACTGATCGCACGCCCGAGAACATCACGCCAGGCTCGGGTGCCCCCGCCGCTCTTCACCCCGCGACCGTGGGAGAGAACGAGAATCCCTACCAGATCTACGAGATCGAAGTTGGGGAGGCATCCGAATACCACCTGACGTGGTCGGGAACGGGCGATGATCGCATGGTGTCCGCCTGGGTCTACGACCATGAGACAGCCGAATGGCTGTTGAAGGACGAGGGTGCGGACGCTGATGGTGGGGAAGTCTCTCTCGACATCACCGCCCAGGCTTCCGAGAACGCTGTCCGCGACGGCAAGATCACGGTGCTCGTGTGGCGTGGCATGACCTCTCTCCCATGGGGTGACGACCACGTGTACGAGCAGTACCCCGACGGGGCGAACTTTGATTGGGCATTCAACCACGTACCCGACACCCAGCTCTATGCTGAGGCGACGCCATGGATGATGAACGACATGTTCAACTACATCGTGGCCGATGCTGACGAACGCAAGACTGAGCTTGTCATCCAGGCAGGCGACTGGGTCAACCGCGAGTACCTGTTCGATGAATACCAGTGGCGCACGGTCGATCCGTCCGCCCAAGCCATGGAACAGGCCGGCATCCCCATCATGATCTCCTGGGGCAACCACGACTACTCTGAGGACCGCAACGGCCGCGTCATGCTCCCGAAGTACTTCCCGATGGAACGCTTCGAAGCAAGCACGGAAGGTAGCCAGTTCGAGTTCGGTGGCAGCTACGACATCGACAACTTCTATTACACGAGTAATATCGAAGGCTCGAAGCTCCTCATCCTGTCTCTTGGCTACTGGTCATCCAACACCGATGACGACCCGGGTATTACCTGGGCGCAGGAAGTAATCGAATCACACCCCGACCACCAGGTCATCCTGCTCAGCCACGACTACCTGACGGCGAGAGATGACGAGAACCCGTACTCGAACCCGAGAATCAACGACATGATCGTTGACAAGTATCCGAACGTGAGACTTGTCCTCACCGGACACAACTCAGGTTCGTACGTCTCCACCCGCGAGCCCGACCACGGCACCCGTTCCTACGGAATCCTCTCCGACTACCAGACGAGACCCTGGGGTGGGCACGAGTTCTACAAGAACATCTCGGTCGATGCCGAGAACGGACTCCTCTACGTCAACACGTACTCACCGTGGTTGGACACGTGGACATCGGACGGGCGCTGGCACTCACCCATCAGTGAAGACAAGGTGCCCGGATTCCACGGAGACGACTCTGAGAACTTCGTTCTCGAACTCGACCTCGGATTCAACACGACACGAACACTGTCCACCAGTGGCCTGACGCTATCCGAAGGCGAACCCGTCGCAATCGGAGAACCCGTTGAGCTCGTCGGAGCTGAAACCGGAACCGAGGTCCTCACCGACCTTGAGCTCGATCGCGAATACGAATGGTTTGTGGAACTCACCGACCAGGAAAGCCACGTCACCCGGTCGGTTACCTCCCGCTTCACCATCGGTGACGAGGTCCCCGCACCGAACGCCGACCAGTACGAGCCTGAAGCAAACGACCTGGTCGTCACGGCAGGGAAGTCGGGTCAGACCCAGGTGACCTTCACCCCCGACCTGGGAGACGATGTCACGGTTTCGTACGAGGTTGCTTCAGAGCTACCAGCAGGCTGGGACGTGAACGTGACGGCCGCAGGTCTGGTAACCGTTGCTGTCCCAGCAGATCATGAGGACGGAACTGAACAGATCGGCCTGACTGTCACCTACGGTGATGGGTCGACCGACGAGCTGTCGTTCGCAGTGTCGGTGGAATCGGTAGGCGAGCCGGAAGAACCGGAGCAGCCTGAAGAGCCGGAGGAGCCTAGTGTTCCGGTCGGGGATCTGAAGGGTAGCGTGTTCTTCCTTGCGAACGATTGGCGCAGCACGAACCAGGATCTGGCGGTGTCCTTCGGTCGCTACGATGACACGGTTCTCGTTGGTGACTGGGACGGTGACGGCAAGGATTCCCTCGCCGTGCGCCGCGGGCACACGATCTACCTGAGCAACAAGATCAGCTCCGGTAACTCCGAAACCTCCTTCAAGTACGGTCGCGACAGCGACGAGGTTCTTGTTGGTGACTGGAACGGGGATGGGAAGGACACAGTTGCGGTCCGCCGCGGCAACACCTTCCTTCTCAAGAACACGCTGGCCGGAGGCAATGCCGATGTTTCCTTCAACTACGGCAAGGCAACAGATGAGGTGCTTGTTGGTGACTGGAACGGCGACAAGGTCGATACGATCACGATTCGCCGCGGCAACGAATTCCACGCCAACAATGCCCTCACCGGTGGCAATGCCGACCTGAAGTACCGCTACGGCAAGGCAGCCGACCTAGCTTTCGCCGGTGATTTTAATGGGGACGGAGTGGACACTGTTTCGGTGCGCCGCGGAAACCGCTTCCACATCAACAATGCGCTGACCGGCGGTCCCGCCGAGTGGAGCATCGGGTACGGCAGGGCAACTGACAGGGTCCTGGTGGGTGACTGGGACGGCGATGGCATCGACACCCCGGGTGTCAACCGCCAGGTCAAGTAACACCTAACCAGAGCGCCCTGAGTGCATGTGAGCCCGGTTCTTCCTGTGGAAGATACCGGGCTCATAGCTTTATCCTCCGCTCTCTCCTCCGTTTTATCTTCCATCAAGCGCCCGCAACCTACGGACTTTTAATCCGGAAGAGAGAACCAGTTGTTTGGAGCAACTGATCTGTATTGGTGGGCGAGGGTGCCGGGTCGTTTGCTGAGTAGAGGATGCACCGTGACACCCAGGACCGCTGAGTGTCAGCACTTTCTTGAATAGAAGATGGCTGGCACCCCACGGGGTGCCAGCCTGGTGACCGCTAGTTGTGAAAGGACTGATAAGGCAACTAGTGGAGGTGGAGGGTTAGTTGAGGGTGACGGGGATCGGGTCGTCGAAGAAGCCGCTTGCTCCGAACTGGATCTCGGTGACCGTCGCATCAGCCGGAATGTCGTACAGGAGGTATCCCTCGACGGTGACTCCTGGGTTGATCTCTTCAGCGCTCAAAGCGTCGTCCATGAAGATCGCGTCACTGGAATCAGTGTGCTGGCGTGACTGATCATCGATGAGCTTGTGACTACTCGCAAAGAAGTAATGGGCTTCGTTCGAAGTGTTGGTGACGGTCACGAAGACTCGCACGTACTGTCCAGTTGCTTCCTCCTGGAAGTATCCGCTTTCGACCGTGGCAAGTCCGGCCTCGTAGGAGGTGACGGTGATGTCGAATTCACCATTGTTGATCGTGGAGCCAACACCGGGTGCTTCTTCAACAGCTTCCTCGGCTGGTTCAGCAGCCTCTTCTGGGGCTTCCTCTGCCGGAGCGGCCTCCTCTTCAGCCGGTTCTGCCTCAGCTTCGACCACGTCAGGCTGTGCACTCTCTTCAGCCTTGGGAGAGCTGGGCTGGCTGGATGACTGGGAGCTTGAGGAGGTGCGAGTGGTGCGGTTGTCGTTGCTGTCTTCGCCGCCGAATGCACTGACGGCGATGATGGCGACGATGAAGATGAGGATGGCGGTGAGGAACTTGTGGCGGGCGAACCAGCTCTTTTTCTGAACGGGGGCATAGTTGCGAGACATGAGATTTTCCTTTGCTTTGGATCGGTACACCCTCAATCTATTTTTGGGTCCCCTCCTCCCACATCGGCCATTCGGTCAGACTTCACTGACCGAAAGGATGAGTTCAATACAGGGGGCGCTACTTATGATGATGGGTATGGCCAAGAAGAGTTCACGCGAAAAACAGAACCCCAGTAAATGGGAGAGCTTTCGCATGGTCGTGTTGACCCCCGTGGCATGGTTGCTCATCGTCTCCCTGTCCACAGCCCCGTGGCTCCAGGCCTCGGCAGATAGTGCCGATACCTCCTTCCTTTTCGATGTGTATGGCTGGCTAACGTTCCTCGCTGCGCTGGGTGCCTGCTACCTGATTTCCCAAAGACGGGACGATACTCGGCGGGTGACGTTTGGTCTGGCCTTCCTCCAAGTTCTCTTTCCCATCGGCCCCGTGCAGGGAATTGCGATGCCACAGTTCATGCAATCGCAACGGGCTGGGGATGTGTGGCGCATGTCGATCATCTACGTTGCCTCCCTCACCTTCATTACCGCCCGTGAACTCTTGTGGATGCCGGAGGGCTCATTTCTTCGCGAGCTCGGTTACTCGAATCAGAATGGTGAGGTAACATCCGACTATTCGGCTGCCACCCTGCTCGTCACCCTTAGCCTCATCGTTCCCCTGTGGATGGGATATTCGCGGCGCACGAAGAGCCAGATTGCGGCGAAGGATGATGAGCTCGGGGCCAAGGAAGAGCAGTTGGAAGAGACATCGGACAGGCTTCGGGAAAAAGAATTGGTCGCGGAATCTGCCACATCGGAACTGATCCGCAAGGAAGAACGCGAACATATTGCGCGGGAAATCCATGACACCCTTGGTCATCAGCTCGCCCTCATTAGCCTCAACTCCGGGGCGTTGGAGATGATGGTGGATGCGCCAGAGGCAAAGGAACAGGCGCAACAGATCCGTCACTTCGCCCAAACAGCAACCGATGACCTTCGCTCCGTTGTGCAGATCATGAGGGACGGAGTTGGTGGCAGCGGAGTCAACCAGCAAAACTACACGCTTGCCGAACTCCATGACGTGATTGAGAACGTCATGGCAGTGGGCGGAGCCCTCAACTCAAGCGTCATGATCACCGACCCCGACAAAGCACCCTCCGTCCTGACAAAAGCGACCTATCGGATCGTGCAAGAGCTGCTGACGAACGCGATGAAGCACTCACCGCAAGAACGCATCAACCTCAAGGTCCAGGGTGGTCCCAGCCAGGGCATCACCATCCAGACCGTGAATCCGCTCAAGTCCAGCGATCTCGATCCTGCTGATGTGGCACGCGTCCGCTCGGGTGATGGGAAGCTGCACAAGAGCAAGCTCACGAGCGCCAGAGAACGTGCCGAGGCCGTGGGCGGAACACTCGAAGTGAAGAAAGAAAACGGGAAGTTCTTTGTCGACGCCTGGCTCCCGTGGACTATGCCGGCCCGGTAGACTGTCTGCTTGTGACAGATGAGAGACCGATCAAGCTGATGATCGTTGATGATGACCAGTTGACGATCCGTGGGCTCTCCAACATCGTCCAGTACGGTGCGAAAGACATCGAACTGGTGGGTGCGGCGAATGATGGTGGGGAGGCCATCGCTCAAGCCGTGATCCTCCGCCCCGATGTCATCCTCATGGATGTGGTCATGAAGAAGATGAACGGGATCGAAGCCACCCGGAGGATTCGAAGCCAGCCAGGAGCTCCCGAAATCATCGTCCTCACCACCTTCGATGCCGATGGGGAACCACTCAAAGCGATCGAAGCTGGAGCGGCCGGATTCCTCCTCAAGTCCGAAGACCCCGAGAGGATCCTCGACTCCATCAGGGAGGTTGCCGCAGGCGAGGGAGCTCTCTCGCCCCGCACCGCCAAACAAATGGTTGCTCACGTGCGTGCCATCGCGGCCGATCCTCAGATCAGGGAGGCCGTGGCTCTCGTTCGCACCCTGACCGAGCGGGAGCGAGAAGTTGCAGATGCGGTGACCGCGGGCATGTCCAATGCGGAAATTGCTAAGAAGCTCTTTGTTTCAGATGGCACTGTCAAATCCCACCTGACAGCGATCCAACAGAAGTTTGGTGTCACGGGCCGCGTGCTCATAGCCGTCATCGTCACGCGAGCCCAATACGCCCTCGATGCCTAACGGATGCTGAGGCTCCGCATCTCATAGCTGGGTGACGTCGGGGTCTCCTTTTCTTCTCGTTACTGTTCCCTTCCCTTCCACTCTGTACTCTTTTCCGTTTGTTGTCTCCTCTCCTTCAGCCGAATTCTGAATCGTTTTTGCGTTCGTTTTCTGATTCTTTGTTCGTAGCTACGAATGGGTACAAAGTTCTGTTCCGCCGGTGCGGAAATGTGCATTAAATGGCGAGTTGTTGCGGATAAGTGGGTGGGATATGGTCAGGTTATTCAAGCCTTTTAAGGAGAGAAAAATGAAGCTCAGCGCACGGAATCAGCTCAAGGGAACCGTCGTCGCCATCGACAAGGGCGCCGTTAACTCCATCGTCAAGATCGAGGTTGCTCCCGAGGTTGTTATCACCTCGTCCATCACCAACGCTTCCGTTGAGGAACTTGGCCTCGTCGAGGGCGCAGAAGCCTACGCTGTCATCAAGGCTTCCTCCGTCCTCGTTGGCACCGATAACTAAATTCTCTGACGCAAGTCGGATCTAGGTCCTCCCGCCCCGATCGGTGATCGTGGTGGGAGGTCTTCTTTGTCTAGGGCTGTTCGCTGTTGGCGGGTAGGGCAGGAGAAGGGCGACGAACCCAGGTGAACGTGGGAAGATAACGGCATGAGTCACATTCCTTTCCAGCCTTCGCCCGACCGTTACGATCAGATTCCGTTCCGCAACTGTGGCGATTCGGGACTGCAGCTCCCAGTCATTGCGCTTGGACTATGGCATAACTTTGGCGATGATCGCCCCTTCCAAACCCAGCGTGACATTGTCCGTCGCGCCTTTGACCTTGGTGTCTTCCACTTCGACTTAGCTAATAACTACGGCCCGCCCACGGGCAGTGCGGAAGAAAACTTTGGTCGCATCCTCAAGAAGGACCTCGCACCCTTCCGTCATGAACTCATCCTCTCCACGAAGGCGGGATGGAATATGTGGGACGGCCCGCACGGCTTCGGAGGCTCCCGCAAGTATCTCCTGACCAGCCTCGACGAGTCCCTCGAACGTCTCGGAACCGATCACGTCGACATCTTCTACCACCACCGCCCCGACCCGGACACCCCGGTCGAGGAATCGATGCTGGCACTCCACCAGGCCGTGGTTTCCGGCAAGGCCCTCTACGCCGGCATCTCCTCCTACTCGGCAGAAGCCACCAAGGAAGCGGCTGTGATCATGAGGGAACTCGGCACCCCGCTGGTTATTCACCAGCCCTCCTACTCGATGCTCAACAGGTGGATCGAAGAAGGCAACCCGTCGCTCCTGGAGACAACTGCCGAGGAAGGCATGGGAGTCATTGGATTCTCTGCCCTCGCCCAGGGCTTGCTGACCGACAAGTACTTGAACGGCACACCGGAAGATTCGCGGCTCGCGCGCGGCCGCGTGAATGAAGATTTCTTCACCGAAGAGACCCTCGGCCACGTCCGTGCCCTCAACGAGATTGCCGATGGCAGGGGACAGACGTTGGCGCAGATGGCGATTGCCTGGGTGCTGCGCGACCAGGGTGAGAAGACCCTGACCACGGCCCTCATCGGTGCCTCCTCCGTCTCCCAGCTGGAAGACAGCGTTGGCTCGGTCAAGAACCTCGACTTCACCGACGAGGAACTTGCGGCCATCGACGAGCATGCCGTCGAGTCCGGTATCAACCAGTGGTGGGGCGCAACCGAATCCCGCTAGCCAACCAGGCTCAGCATTGCTGATCTGAAACAAACGTGTCCCGCCGGTCAACCGACCGGCGGGATTCTTTACTCCTTCGAGGACCGGGGTTCTTCATTCAAGGACCAAGGCCACTTCCCGGGAGGTGAGGGCGGGTGGAATACATTCCGGAGGTGTTAATTATTCGCTGTCCTTTCGAGGAATTTTGGCGCGTGAATCGGCGGTGCGTGACAGGATATTCAAGAGAATGATGAAGTGCATATTTGCGGAACAGAATGAGTTGTCATGAGTGATCTTGTTTCGGGACCGAGGGGCCGCCATCTCCTCTACCGGCTCGCTGAACTGTCCGATGAGAGCGGGGAACTTGCTCGGGCAATGATGAGCCTGGAGATGCGACTAGCACCGAGCGATGACAGTACGATCATGCCGTCCTTCCAGCCCTTAGGATTCTTTAGTCGCCTCTTCTACCGTATCGATGATGAGGATGGGACATTCAGTTTGCGGTTCCCTCGCCTGGGCTTGCCGTCACTATGGTCTCCCGTCGTCTGGCTAAGAAGCAGGCGGCCGGTGAGGAGCATGTCCTCCTGGTCAGCTCGAGCTGTCCGAGGACCCGGCTTCGATAGCGAGAAGAATCTGGTGACACCGGCAGGCATTGCTGCTCGCATAGACACTCTTCCAGGCAGCTCGGATCTAGAACTATTGAGCCAAGCACTGGAGATCTCCGTTTCATCGGCCATGTACTGGCAGGAACCGGAGATGGTTGATCGGATCCTCGACAATCCTGTCATCATCGCAAGCCTCGCCGCATTCGAAACCCGCTCCGGCCTCACCCCCACCATGATTGAGAAACTCTCGGCAGGAGAGGAGCTAAGCATTGAGTGGATCATGGATCTGCCGATCGTCGAAGGCGAGCAGGGTGATGCTGAGGCTGATGTAGTCCTCGATCGGTGGGCGTTGAACACGATGGCGAACGTGAAGGCTGCCGAGCGGGAACGTCCCACAGATCCCACTGCGAACTGGTCCGGTAATTGGTTCTCCATCCCTCCCTACGGGCTTGTGTCGAGCAATAGACAAGCACCGGACGGGGTGCCGGCAGGCTTGCGTTACGTAGAGGATGGGTCGATCTGGGAACGTGCCGTGATACGCAAGATCACGGCCGAGGCGCACATGTTCGTCATTGATTCAGTGACTGACTGGGTGCGATTGTGCGATGCTCACCCGCTGGATGTGACAGCAGAGGTCAGGCACGACTGGTATCGGACCACGGGTAGGGACAGCACCTGGATCATTCCCAACTGGCGGGATGTTGCTCGGGACTGGGGAGCGGTTCGAATGACTATCAACGGTTATCTCACCTCCGCCACGAAGGCCATTCGGGTGAGGGATGGGGAGTCAATGATTGCGGGCTGGAATCCTGGGCAAACCTACTGGCTCACCGATGTGGAGCAAGGTTTGCCAGAGACCTGGATCCAGGTTGACTACGACCAGTGGGAGAAAGCGGAAGAGTAGAAGTCTCGGACTGCTTTACTCCACCCGTTATTGTGTGTGGTTAGCGAGATGTGGATGTTCCCTAGAGGATCCGGTGCAAGGCTTCCATAGCCTCGCCCGGTGCTCCATCAGTGAGCGTGATGCTGGTGGCCCCAAGCCAGCCGCCTAAGCGTTTCAATTCTCCAGCGAGTGCCCGATCCGTGTCGGGACGCTCGTAGCCGGGCTCGTACCAGGCTCCCTTGACGAGCAGTGTTTGGGACTTCCGGTCGAGGGCAAGGTCCGTACGTGCGGGGATTGTGCCGTTGTGGAGGAGGGGAAGCGAGTAGTAGCCGCGGGTACGTTGGGCTTCCGGGGTGTAGATGCCGATCCGGTAGTGCAAACCAAATAGGCCATGAGCTCTATTCCGTTCAAAAATCAGCGGATCAAACGGTGACAGGAACGTCGTTCCCGTGACGGAGCGGGGAATGATTGTGGAGGTGGGGAGGAGGTGATCGGGACGGTCAGGGACCTGAACCCACTGCGCGGTTCCATCGGCCACCAGGTCGTCGAGTGCCGGCTTGACGTCCCTCTGATTGAGGCGGAAGAAATCGGCAATCGTAGCCGGCGTTCCGATACCAACCTTGTCGAGCGAGATCTTCGTCAGTTCCCGGATTGCTGTGTCGCGATCCGCGGGCGGAATGTTCGCAACCGAGGGTGGGAGTGTTTGCTCGGTGAGGCCGTAGATCCGGTGGAAGTGGTGGGTGCGGCCAGCAGCCGCCACCCTGTCCTCATCGAACAAGCTCTCAAGGATGACTTTGACTGAATTTCTTGACCAGGCGTGGTCCGAGGTGGTGGTGAGAAGAGCCTGCTCCTCATCCGTCAGTTCTTCATCCGCCAACCACTCCATCACCTGCTGGGAAGTGGCGGGCGACTGGGAAATGCGGTGAAAGATTCGTCTCTTCAATGTGGCTGATGCTGGATGTTCATCGAGTGCGTGTCCCGAGTTCCATCTGCGACTAAAGCCGGCCAGCAGGCGGTGGGTGGCGGGCGGGACGTAGCAGGCCTCGTGCCCCCACTGCTCGAGAATGAGTCGCGGCTGCTTGTTGAATGCATCCTCCAGCAGAGTTGTGTCATAGGGGCCGAGGCGAGAGTAGAGCGGCAGGTAGTGGGCTCTGGCCAAGACGTTGACAGTATCGATCTGGAGCACCCCCATGCCCTCCACGAGCCTGCCGATGTCGCGGCGAGTGCGGGCAGGGCGTGGCTTGTCGAGGAGCTGGGCGCGGATGGCTATCCGGCGGGCCTGGTCGATGGAGATAGTTCGCACGGATTGTCCCTTCGGTGCCACGGCGGATTACAGCAGTTGGCCATTGCTGAACTTCACGTGCCCAGGTTCGACATGGGTCGGAACCGGCGGCCCTGTACTTGCCGAATCAGACTACCCGTCTCTTGGGCACATGACAGAGGATAGGGGGACGTGTCAGTCGACGTTCTCCCCGCCTTCACCCTCCCCGCGCTCCCTCAAAGCGCTACTGCCGGGTGAATTTGTGTTGTCTTGGTCTGGGACGTGGATGGCTGGCCCGGAAGATTGAAGCTCGGCCGAGGGGCCGGACGGCCGGGAACCGCGGTTCTTCTTGGCCTTTTTCTGCGTACCGGTGTCCTTCTTCTTGAGTGGGCTGGTGAAGTTGTAGGAGAGACGCGAGGTTCCCTTGCGGTGCAGATGGAAGAGCGTGGTGCGGTTGAGTCGCGTGTATTCCTTCTCCTGATAGTCAAAGACGGGCAGGCTCCACTTGAAGTAGATCGCAATGACTCTGAGGAGGAACACGGTGAGAAGGGAGGTGATGATCGTGATGCCCTCGCTGACTCCGAGTTCCAGCATTCCGAGGTACACGAACACGCCTGCCGGTACGACGGAGGCGTAGAGCTCCTTGTGGAAGACGAGCGGGATACGGTTGCAGAGAATATCGCGTAGCACACCCCCCATGATCCCGGTGATAAGGGCGGAGACGAGCGCAACTATGAGGCCGTGCCCCATGTCCTGCGCCACCCTGATGCCGAAAACCGTGAACACGGCTAGGCCCACCGAGTCCAAGACAAGAAACAGCACCCTGAAGTACTTCATGAGTGACGAGGTGAAGACGGTGATGAGGGCCGCGACGCTCACAATGATGAGGTAGTGCGGATTCTCCACCCAGGTCAGCGGATAGTGGCCCAGAAGCATGTCGCGAACGGAGCCACCTCCGAGGGCGGTCACGTTCGCAACCATGATGACCCCGAACAGGTCCATTTTCTGCCTGCCAGCTGCCAGTGCGCCCGTCATCGCCTCGGCGGTGATACCGATGATGAACAGGACAGTTAAGAGCATGCTGACTCCTTGAGTCGGAGGGGATTGAGCCGTATCAAGTTTATGCGCCTCCCAGGTCCTGTTCTAGGGAGAAAGGACACGGCCCAGGCGGCTACTCAGTGCTTCTTACATTCACCAAGCCGTGTCAATGTCCAGTTTCTGAGATCTGTCGGTGGGGATAGCGAAAGTTGATAGTTTGACTACATCGCAATTCTGCGAGTTGTCGAACTTGAGGACAATCTATGTTGTCATTCCTCCATACGCGCACCGCGCCCACCGCTGGGACAGCCACGGTTGCCTGTATGTGTTGTTCGATGCGTTGTCGAATGATCTAGTAGCGCCCCGCGCTCACCCCGTGAGCACCATCTGTTGATGCGTTGCTGGTCAAAAATGATCGGCCCACACCCATGCCTGCCGTGAGGGACACGACTGTGTTCGATGGCGGTAGCCGGATCTGACCCGTAGCGACTCAGAAGATGCCCTTCACCAACCCCACAGGGGTGCGTCAGCCATCCCTCTTTCACGTATCTCAACCCTTTTATCAAATTTGGAGACATCCATGATTATTACCGGTTTACTCTTGGGCTTAGCTCTCGGCTTCGTGTTCCAGCGAGGACGATTCTGTGTAACGGGAGCGTTCCGTGACGTGTGGCTGAGCGGATCCAGACGCTGGTTCACGGCCTTCCTGGTCGCCATCGCCATCCAGGCCGTCGCCGTGAACGCCATGATCTCGGCAGGCTGGATCAACCCCAACATTCCCACCCTGGCACTGGTGGCCGTGGTTGGTGGGTCCTTCATGTTCGGTGTCGGTATCGTGCTCGCCGGTGGTTGCGCCACCGGCACCTACTACCGCAGCGGTGAGGGACTGATCGGTTCCTGGGTCGCCCTGATCTTCTACGCGCTCAGCGCCGCAGTCATGAAGTCAGGGCTGGGAGCGGAGTTCACCGCCAGCCAGCGCGACGAAACCCAGAACGCCACCACCATCCACGACACACTTGGCATTTCTGTTTGGTTTCTCGTTCTTCTCTTTGCTCTGTTTGTGGGGTGCCTGCTCGTTCAGCAGGTCCGCAAGACCAAGGCACCCCTCGCAACTCTCCCACCAAAGAAAACGGGCCTTGCCCACCTCCTGTTTGAAAATAAGTGGACCCCGAACACGACTGCCGTCATAGTCGGCATTCTCGCAGCGATCGCCTACCCGCTCTCGCAGGCAACCGGACGCAACTCGGGGCTCGGCATCACCACCCCGTCAGCCAATATCGTGGAATTCTTTGCCACTGGGGACACGACCCTCATCGACTGGGGTGTCATGCTCGTCCTCGGCATCATTCCCGGCTCCTACATTGCCGCCAAGTTCTCGGGTGAGTTTCGGTTCAGGGCGCCGGATGCTCCGACCACCATTCGTGCAATCGCGGGCGGCACGCTCATGGGAACCGGAACCGCGGTGGCGGGCGGATGCTCGATCGGCAACTCCCTCGTCCAAACCGCACTCTTCTCCTGGCAGGGCTGGACCGCACTCCTCTTCACCTTCCTCGGTGTTGGATTCGCAGCCAAGTCCTTCGTCCAAACCCACCGCCGTGCCGGTGCCGTGGTAAGCGAAGTTCCCCAGGTTGCCGAAGTCCGCTAACAACACCGCTCGAAGCAGTACTTTCCGTAAGTCCCAGAGCACCTATCCCTCCACTAGCTCCACAGCAGAAGCCGCGGGCATCGCAATGCTTGCACGTGTGGAACAGGTGAAGCCAAGCATTAAGAAACCAAAGATCAACCCAGCCCGTGTGATGTGATCCCGGGCAGCAAAGAAAAGGATGACAGGATGGCTTTTCTGAAACTCAAGAAAGAACAAAAGAAACCGGTCGAACAGACCGTAGCAACCGGACCAACAAAGAAATACCGCCTCGACACCATCGGCCAGGTCTGCCCCTTCCCGCTCGTCGAAGCGAAGCGAGCAATCCAACCCCTGAGCTCGGGAGATGAGCTGCAGATCGACTTCGACTGCACCCAGGCAACCGATTCGATCCCCGCATGGGCGGCCGAGAACGGCCACGGGGTCACCGACTTCCGTCAGCTCGACGAAGCAACCTGGAGCATCACCGTTCAGAAAGCCTAAGACGTGCGGGCGGGAGGATGTCTGTGCCGATCACCGACTGAATCCCGCCTGCAAGGTCGCATCCGCGATAGTGCGACCCGACCGTGGGGACCGGTACTTTCCGGTCCCCACACCTGTGCCACGGATGGTGCAGGAAGTTTAAAGCCGATACCGAGATAGAAACTAGTGCCGAAATATCCGTGACCTCAACAAAATCAGGACCTCAACAAGAACTAGGACCTCAGCTGAATCCGGGGACTCAACAAGCGGGGCCGCAACAGAAAATTTCCGGAAAGAAGAGTATTCGTAGGCAATTGGAGGAGAATCATGGGGTGTGCCGATAGGCGTGTTGCCGCGGCGATTTGCCGCGTGTGAGTACTGTCATGAGCAGTTCAGGTAACATATATACCGCATTCAGGGCATGGCCAAGATAACCTAGATTGTGTACTTTAAGTAAGTTCAACAAAACTGCGTTGTTCCGCGGGCATGACACCCCGAGCGGAACGTGAAGTGAGTATGTACAAGCCGGAATCTAACGATCTAGAGGTCCCAGTCCAGCCGGAGGTGGCAACCACCCCTGGCGCACAGCTGTCTGTTGGGACCGAGCGACCGCTCAAGAACCTCCGCCACGGCGGGCTGGGAAGCGCGCATGGAAAGTCGATCCTCATGGGGGAGCACTCGGTTGTTTATGGTGCACCGGCCGTTGCCCTACCGCTCCTCGACCTCCAGACCGCAGTCTCGGTCCGCGCCTCAAAGACCGCAACCATCACCTCCGACCTCTACACGGGACCCTTGGCGAAGGCGCCAAAAGAACTCCGCCCCGTCATTACCGCCCTGCGAGCAACCGCCCACCACGTAGGCCTCAACATTGAATCCTGCGAGATTGTCATTTCCTCAACCGTGCCACTGGAGAGGGGACTCGGCTCCTCAGCCGCAGTCTCGGCAGCCATGGTGGCCGCAGTGAGTAACGCTGCCGGCGTGACCTTATCCGACTCGGATGAGTTCAAGCTCGTCCAAATCGCCGAGAACGTTGCTCACGGAACCTCCTCGGGACTGGACGCTCACACGGTACGTTCACTCACCCCTGTCCGGTTCCAAGGCGGCAAGCCCTCCGATGTGCACGTAGCTAAACCCTTCACCTTCGTTATCGCAGACTCCGGCACCTCCGGATCCACCTCGGCAGCAGTCAACGGCGTGCGCATGCTCCGAGAACAGAGCCCGCGATTCGTTGACGGCATCATCAATGGCCTGGCGGATCTGGCCGAACGAGCCATGGTTGCCCTCGGCGAAGGTAACGAATACGACCTCGGATCTTCCATGAGGGAGGGACAGGAGCAGCTGACCCGGCTGGGAGTATCCGCTCCAGCACTCGATGCGCTCATTGAAGCAGCTGATAAGGCAGGCGCCCTCGGTGCGAAACTCACCGGCTCGGGCCTGGGCGGATGCGTTCTTGCGCTCGCCAAAGACCAAGATCATGCCCGGGAGCTCATCGCAGGCTTCGAAGCAGCCGGAGCCAGCCGCGGCTGGAAGACCTCACTTGTCCCTTCGCATCTGGCTGAGGAATACCAGCATCCCACGGGCCATGAGGGCCTTTTCGACAACCAGGAGAATGCGTGACCGTAACCGCTCGGGCGTACCCCAACATCGCTCTCGTCAAATACTGGGGCAAAGCCGATGAGGATCTGATCCTTCCCGTTGCTGGCTCAATGTCGATGACACTCGATGACTACCCGACAACGACCTCGGTCACCCTCGCCGACACGGAGACGTTCAACCTCAACGGAACAGAGCAAGACGGTGCCGGCTCAGCACGTGTGCACACGTTCCTTGGGTTCATTCGAGACCTTGCCGAGAAGCAGGGCCTGCCAACGGCTACGGCCCACGCACGGGTCGTTTCCGTCAACGAAGGCCCCACCGCTGCCGGTATGGCGTCCTCGGCCTCGGGCTTCGCTGCGCTCGCGGTCGCAGCTGCCGCCGCCTACGGCCTCGACCTGGACACGAAGGACCTGTCGCGCCTGGCACGGCGCGGTTCTGGATCCGCGAGTCGCTCGATTATTGACCGCTTCGCGGTGTGGCACGCTGGCGATGATGAATCCTCCTACGCGGAAGAGATTCAGGCCCCGGACATGGCCATGATTTCGGTTCCCGTCGCCACCGGTGAGAAGGCTGTGTCCTCCCGCAAGGGCATGGTGGCAACCGCCACCACCTCGCCGTTCTATCCCGAATGGATCACCTCGACGGAGCAGATCCTTGAGGAAATGATTGATGCCTGCACCGCGGGTGACTTCACGACGATTGGTGAAATCGCCGAGGTGCACGCGATGCGTATGCATGCCGTTATTGCTGCCTCCCGCCCCTCAATCCGCTACCTCAACTCCGCCAGCCTCGACGTCTTTGACCGGATTGCGCAGCTACGTGAAGAAGGGATCGAAACCTACGGAACGGCGGATGCTGGTCCGAACGTCTTCGCGATTACGAAGCCCGGGGATGCTGCGGCGGTTGCGAAGGCATTCGCCCCGTTCACGCGCGATGGGGATGCAAAGATCCTGTTTCCCGGTCGGGGAGCCCACCTTGTTGATACGGATCAGGTACGGGCGGGGACCGGTGAGCAGCCGTGACCATTCAGGCATCCGCCCCCGGCAAACTCTTCATCGCCGGGGAGTATGCGGTGGTGGAACCGGGACAGCACGCTGTTCTCGTTGCTGTTGATCGTTTCATCACCATCACCCTGACTCCCTCGACCGACACTGGCAGGATTCATTCCGCCGAGTACGGGAGGTTGCCGGTGGAATGGCGGCGTGACGAGACCGGGCAAGTCGTTGCCCAGGATCACCCGTACGACTATGTCATGTCGGCACTGTCGACCGTGGAGCGGCTGCGTGAAGAACGCGGGATCGCACCCTCCTATTTTGATCTGCACATTGAATCTGAGCTCGACGATGCTGAGGGCCAGAAGTTTGGTCTCGGCTCCTCGGCGGCCGTTGTCGTCGCCACCATTGCGGCGATCAATTCCTTCTACGATCTCGGGCTGTCAACGATGGACCGATTCAAGCTGGCCATGCTCGCCACGATCGCGGTCTCTCCCCGCGCTTCGGGCGGGGACCTCGCGTCGTCAACCTATGGGGGATGGATCAACTATTCCTCCCCGAACCGGGAAACGCTGCGCGAGTACGCTGCCTCCCACACGGTGACCGAATCACTGTCCGGGCCGGGCTGGGACGAGTGCGAGATTGAAGTGATTCCCGCCCCCAGCAACATTCGACTCCTTGTTGGATGGACGGGTTCGCCGGCCTCAACGAGCGCACTCGTGGGCTCCGTGAAGAAGGCAAGTCCCAAGGACAGTCCCGACTACGGCACGTTCCTGTCCCGCGCGGCAGACACGGTGAAGAAGCTGACCGATGCCCTCAAGGCAGATGATTTTGCGGCCTCGGGTCAGCAGCTGAACGAAATGAGGCAGTGCCTGCTATTCCTGCAGGAATCCTCCGGGATCGTCATCGAAACCGATACACTGACTGCACTGTGTGAGATCGCGGGTCGTTTCGATGCTCCGGCGAAGCCAGCCGGAGCGGGTGGTGGTGACTGCGGGATCGCTTTCGCGAACGCAGATACCGATGTGACTGCGATCTGGCAAGAATGGGAGCAGGCAGGAATCCGCCCGCTCGATCTTGCCGTGTACTCAAAGGGGGATGCGTGATCGTCTCATCTCGCAAGGAAGACCACATTCGCCTCGCAGCCGAGCAACAGAAGAACCCGGCTCCCAGGGCTTACGATGACGTGTCGTTCATCCACCACGCCCTCGACGGCGTCAACCGGGACCGAGTCTCGCTCGATACTCAGGTGGGGCCACTGACTTTCAATGCCCCCTTCTACGTGAATGGCATGACCGGTGGGACAGAAACGGCCATGACCATCAACCGGAACCTGGCGATCGCCGCCGCATCCGCAGGCATCGCCATGGCTTCGGGTTCCGTGGGTATTGCCCTCGACTATCCCGAAACGGCCGCGTCTTTCACGGTGATCCGTGACGAGAACCCGGACGGCATCGTGTTTGCCAACATTGGTGCCGGGCGGAGCGTGGCTGATGCGAAGCGGGCGGTCGACCTGCTGAGTGCCGATGGGTTGCAGTTGCACGTCAATGCCGTGCAGGAAACGATCATGCTCGAAGGTGACCGGGACTTCTCGACCTGGCTTCCCCTCATCGAACAGATCGTGGCTGGACTCGATGTTCCCGTTATCATCAAGGAGGTCGGTGGCGGACTCTCCGCCAAAACCCTCCTCGCCTTGAGGGACGTGGGCGTGCAGTTCGTTGACGTGGCCGGCACGGGCGGGACCGACTTCGGCAAGATTGAAAACAGCCGGCGCGACGGCGGGCACGACGATTATTCGTTCCTCCACGGCTACGGTAACTCCGCCGTCCAGTGCCTGCTCGATGCTCGCAGCGCGGGACTGATCGGCGGAGAAGCCGTGGATGATTTTGCGATCCTCTCGTCGGGCGGTGTGCGCAACCCGCTCGATGTTGTCAAGAGCCTTGCGCTCGGGGCGCGTGCGGTCGGTGTGGCCGGTTCGTTCCTGACGGTTGCGCTGAACGAAGGGCCGGAGGCAATGACCGAGGTCCTGGAGGCGTGGAAGTCGCGTCTGGGGGAGATGCTGGCTCTCATGGGAGTCACGGCTCCTTCCCAGATGGCATACACTGACATTCTGATTCGGGGAGAATCCCGTGACTTTGCTGAAGATCGTGGAATTGACCTAGCATGTCTTGCGCGACGGAGCCAGGAGAGAAAATGAGCCAATCCACCTATTCAGAAACAACCGTAACCGCGATCCCGACTCGCTGGGTTGGTCCCATCCGGTTCAGCGGTAACGCTATCGAGGGCGAATTTGATGTTCCCCTCGCCACCTACGAGACGCCCCTGTGGCCCTCGGTCGGTCGCGGTGCGAAGGTGTCGCGACTCGTTGAAGGCGGCATCGTCGCCACGGTGGTGGATGAGCGGATGACACGCTCCGTGATGTTCACCTCTGAGTCGGCTGCGGATGCTCATCGTGCCGCCACGACCATCACCTCGCGCTTTGACGAGCTTGCCGCGGTTGTCTCGGCGGGCTCGCGTTTCGCTCAGCTCATCGAGATCCACCCCGAGATCGTCGGGAGCCTCCTCTTTGTCAGGTTTGCATTCCGGACGGGGGATGCCTCCGGGCACAACATGGCGACCCAGGCCTCCGATTCCCTCATGTCCACCATCCTGTCCTGGAATCTGGGACTCGGATACGGCTCAATCTCGGGGAACTTCTGCACCGATAAGAAGGCTACCGGAATCAACGGTGCCCTCGGTCGCGGCCGCAACGTTCACGCCGACATCCTCATTCCCCACGACATAGTTGCCTCCACGCTCAAGACCACAGCAGAAAAGACCACGGACCTCGTGGTGCGGAAGAACTACGTGGGATCCACAATCGCGGGAGCACTACGCTCCTCGAACGCACACTTCGCCAACATGCTGCTCGCCTTCTACCTGGCAACGGGCCAGGATGCTGCAAACATCGTTGAGGGCTCGCAGGGCTTCACGTATGCGGAGAACCGGGACGAGGGCCTCTACTTTGCTTGCTCACTGCCCCACCTCATCGTTGGCACGGTCGGCAACGGCAAGCACCTCGAGCACGTCAACGTCGCCATGGAGAGGCTGGGATTGCGCGAGGACCGCGAACCCGGTGAGAACACGAGGCGGCTCGCCGCCCTCATCGCCGGAACAGTTCTCTGCGGCGAACTGTCACTGCTCGCAGCACAGACAAACCCGGGCGAACTCATGGCAGCACACGTTAACTTCGAGCGCGGCAAGAACTAGGTGCGACGCACCCAAAAAGGAGAAGAACTCTTGAAAATCGGTATTCACGATCTTGATATCGCGACCACGCATTACGTTCTGAACTTGGATTCGATGGCGAAGGCACTCGATATTGATCCCAACAAGTACCACATCGGTCTCGGACAGGACGAGTTCTCCGTCCCAGCACCCGATGAGGACGTTGTGACCATGGGAGCCGAGGCGGTGGCACGGTTGCTCGAGCGCCACGACAAGTCCAAGATCCGCATGGTCCTGTTCGCCACCGAGACCGGTATCGACCAGTCCAAGGCCGCCGGAGTGTTCGTGCACGGACTGCTTGGACTGCCCCAGTCCGTGCGCACGGTCGAATTCAAGCAGGCCTGCTACTCGGGAACCGCAGCGATCCAGACCGCGGTCAACCACGTCGCCCGCTACACGGACGATCAGGTGCTCGTCATTGCCTCCGACATCGCCCGCTACGCGGCCGACTCCGGTGGTGAACCCACGCAGGGAGCCGGTGCGGTTGCAATGCTCATCACCGCCAACCCCGCCCTCGTGGAGATCGAACCCGACTCGGGTGTGTTCACGGCCGACGTTAACGACTTCTGGCGTCCCAACGACTCCTCCACGCCGTTCGTTGAAGGAAAGCTCTCCCTCGATGCCTACCTCGATGCGACGATCGGGGCCTGGGATGATCTCGTATCGCGCAGGGGAGTGAAGATCGATGACATTCACCGCTTCCTCCACCACCAGCCGTTCACGAAGATGGCACGCAAGGCCCACACGAAGCTCGCCGAACATGTTGGTGTCGAGCTCGGCCCCGAGCTGATCGAAGAATCCATGGCCTACAACCGTCGCCTCGGCAACTCCTACACCGCCTCCCTCTACTTCGGTTTGGTGGCGCAGCTGCACGGCAACGATGACCTGGCAGGGAAGCGGCTCGGACTGTTCTCCTACGGCTCGGGTTCCGTCTCAGAATTCTTCACCGCAGTGGTCCAGCCCGGCTACCATGACCACATCTATCCGGCACACGTCGCCGACTCACTCGACCGTCGCGTCGAAGTGTCCTTCGACGAATATCGGGAACTACACGCCGCCTACAACGGGGCCTCCGAAAACTACGAGACCGAGGAGGTGACGCAGGCTCCCTTCCGGTTCGCTGGCGTCACCGACCGTGTTCGGCAGTACGAGACTCGCTAGAGTATCCCGACTACTGGATTACTGAATCACAGATTTCTTGAAGGCGTGCACCGATGGTTTACGCCTTCAGCCATCCCCACCCTGAAGCAACCTAAAGATGCGAGTTTCCTGGTTGGTTTCGTGGTGAGTTTGCCGGTCGCTGATTGCCGGGTGCCTGCATGCCCGCCGAGTGGGTGTTGCTAGCCGAGGATACCCGCGGGTGTGACGCCCTCCGAGGGCTGGATAACAACGAAACCGGGGCCGTGGAAGCCGAGCTGGAATGACTCACCGGAGCCGCGTCCGATGAGTGAACTCATCTTAAAATCGTTCTTCAGAGTCGGAGTGAGGTTCGGGGACCAGCAGATCGCTGCCTGCGGATCGACAAAGGTTGGCTGCTGTGAGCAGTCAAGGATCATGGGTTGTCCATGGCTGGTGAGTGCGATCGTCCCGTGACCCTGAATGTGAAGGTTAAAGAGGCCTCCCGACATGACCCCAACATTGCCGAGGGACCGAATATCCCAGTCCAGGTTTCCATCAAAGGCGAGGAGGTTTCCGGTGTTAAGGGTGATGGCCTCACCCTCGAGTTCCATGAGGAAAATGTTGTGGGCCTGGCGGGCGAAAAACACTTCACCCTGACCCCTCACCTTCATGAGACTCCCGCCCTCACCCGACGCGAACTTTTTCAGCATCCTCATGCCACCGCCGGAGCCCTGGTAGGCGAAGTCCATGTGCCCCTGGTAGGAAACCATGACTCCCTGGGCTGCGACAATCTCTTTCGAATCGGGTTCGAGGCGACAACGCAACATCTTGCTTGACTGCAAGCTCCAGCGCTCACCGGATTGAACCTCTTTGTTCGCTTGATCAAAGAGTGTTGATCTCATCATGTCCTCACTTACAACGGTGTTCGGCGGAAGGAGAGGCCACAAGGACGACCTCTCAGGCCCGCTCCCAGCCTAGAGTCCGTACGATCCCGTGAGGGGGTGCAACCTGGGAAGGATTCCCCGCTACTGGAGGATCGTTCAAGTAGTAGGCCCAGGTGAACGGACTGTTAGCGGGGCCAGAGTGAAAAATTGAAGGGAGCCGCTCGGGCTTATAGGCCTGTCTCCTCGATCATGGCGCGAATCTCCTGTGCGAGCGCACTCGGATTGTCGCTTGCGAGGAAGTGTCCACCTGGAACAGTCACGAAACGAGATTCCTCCAGCTCCCCAACGATCTGTTCAATGCTCTCGGATCGAGCGTCATCCTTCACCCCATACAGCACAGCAGTTGGCATAGTCAGCCCCGGCAACGTTGTTTCAGCCTCGTAGTTGTGTGCCGCGGTCAGAATGCCCTTGAATCCGTCCTTGTCGTATCCGGCAGGGATCGGGAGGAGCTTCTTCGGAACGAAGCGTAATGAGCGCAAGCGCTTAATGAGGTCATCGGGCGAGGAGTTTGCTGGCAGGCCAACCAGAACGACGCCTCGAACAAACTGGGGATGATTGGCCGCGAACTCGGTCGCGATCTTGGCGCCGATCGACGTACCAACCAGGACAGTCGAGGTGACTCCCACCGCGCTGAGGTGATCACCGAGAGTGAGGGCAGCCTGCTCGATGGAATAGGGCTGCTCCGGCTCGCACAGCTCACCGTAGGGGTCAAGTCCCGTGTAGTGGTGTAGCGGTCTAGCTTTCGGCTCGGTATGAAGTTCGGGGTTTTGGGTTAGGCGGTTAGCTGGTGTTGGTCGCCATGATCACCTCCTGGGTGGTGCATGAGGTGTTTGGTGTGTTCGAGTGCGGACAGTGACATGTAGCGCTTTTGTTGGATCCAATCGTCGTGTTGCTCGGCAAGAACCGCACCGACAAGCCGGATGATGGATTCGCGGTTCGGGAAGATGCCCACGACATCGGTGCGCCGGCGGATCTCCCTGTTTAACCGCTCGGTGGGGTTGTTCGACCACACCTTCGTCCAGACTGGTTTCGGCGCTGCGGTAAACGCCAACACCTCATCAAGCGACTCCTCCAGATAGGCCGCAACCTGCGGGAATTTCGGCTCCAACAAGTCGACGACCTCCCGGGCTTGTCCCCAAGTAGATGAGGCATCGGGTTGCTGGAAGATGGTCTGGAACATCGCAGAGACCATCGGCCACTGTGTCTTCGGGACCTTTTCGTAGAGGTTTTTCGCGAAGTGGGTGCGGCACCGCTGCCACGACGCATCAGGCAGCACTTCAGAAATGGCGTGCTGGATGCCTTCGTGGGCGTCACTGGTTATAAGGAAGACACCACAAAGCCCGCGGGCTTTTAAGTCCTGGAAGAAGCCTTTCCACGATGCGTTGGATTCCGCAGTGGCGACATGTATGCCGAGCATTTCGCGGTACCCGTCAGCGTTAACACCGGTGGCCAAAAGTACGGAGCATTTGACCACCCGGCCGCCTTCGCGCACTTTGATCGTCAATGCGTCGCAGGACAGGTAGGCGTACCCGCCGGGATCGAGTGGGCGGTTTTTGAAGTCTGCGACCATCTCGTCGAGTTCTTCCGACATGCGCGATACTTGGGATTTCGACATGTTGGAAATCCCAAGTGTTGCCACCAGGTCATTCATCCTACGGGTGGAAACCCCTTTGAGGTAGCAGGTCGCGATCACAGTCGATAAGGCTCGTTCGGCCCGTGAACGTCGCTCTAACAGCCAGTCCGGGAAGAACGCGCCGTGGCGCAGCTTCGGTACCGCCACATCGATCGTGCCGACCCGGGTGTCGAGGTCTCGGTGACGGTACCCGTTACGGTGGTTGACCCGCTCAGCAGAAGCGACGCCGTATTCAGCCCCGCAGACGGTATCAGCCTGGGCGGAGAGGATCTGGTTGATAAACCCTTGCAGCATCTGACGCATCAGATCCGGGGAAGCCTGTGCCAGCAGATCGTCCAGATAGGTTGCAGGGTCGATAGAATGCGGAGCAGCGGTCATCGTTACGTGCCTTTCGGTGAGATGTGGTAGTTGAGTCGAAAGGTTACTGACGGTGGCCGCCCCAATATTTCCCAAGGCCCACCATCAGAAAGCGTTACACCACACTAAGGGACGCAACCCACCGTAGGACAGGAGTTTCGCATCGGGATAGTCGACGAGGTCGGCTAGCTTCTCGTACGTCGCCGCCTTCTCTCCCATACCATCAATGAAAATGAGCTGATTTGTCATGAGAGTGAGCATACGGGCTCAAGGCCGTCCTGGTCAGAGTTTCCGGTCAACGTTAGCCAACTGTTCACCATCCTTGATTGAGACAATAAACAGACTGGTGCCCGTGTAATTTATACGAGGGCACCAGGCGAAGATTTCCTTAAAGACGGGTGGAGTTCCTCAAGGTCGGGGATGGCTACTGTGAGCCCACACGAACCTCGTCAGCATTGAAGCCGGGCTCAACAAGGGAAGCGGTACCATCTTCGCGGCCGACAATGACACCGGAGGACATGGCCGGGAAAATACCGTTCTCGACAACACCCGGGATCTGGTTCAGGGCGATGGCGAGCTCGAGAGGCTGGGTGAGGGTGCCGAGGTGAGCATCAACAATGTAGTTGTCGTTGTCGGTGATGACGGGGGAGGACTCTGTCATACGGCGCTCCACCCTAACATTCGACCAGCCCATGCGCTCCAGCAGGCTCGCAATGTTCTTGATCGTCGTCCCGTAATAGGCGGGCGTGACCTCAATCGGCAGCGGGAAAGCACCGAGGGTGGTGACGACCTTGCTCGGATCTACAACGGTCAGCATCTTCGCTGAGTTGGTGGCGATAATCTTTTCCCACAGGAGGTTCGCGCCACCGCCCTTGATCATGGAACCATCGGGTGCGATCTCATCCGCCCCATCAACACAAACGTCCAATTCATCCAGCTCATCCAGCTCCACGAGCGGCACACCAAGCTCGAGAGCGAGTTTCCGTGAGGTGCTGGAGGCGGGAGAACAGACGACGTTCAATCCCTCGCCAATGCGCTTGGCGAGGGCACGAATGAAATGCCAGGCGGAGGTCCCGGACCCGAGCCCGACCTTCTGCCCATCCTCAATGAGGGAAGCTGCGTAGATTCCGGCGGCGATCTTTGCCTGTTCTGCGGACATGTAAGACTCTCCTTTGGTGCTCTGTCAACGATACGACAAAGTAGCGATCACTTGCTGTCAGGCTGGTTTTCTGAGCTGACCTTGGGCAGTGACTTGCGTGGCGGATCGGGCTTGTAGAGAACCTTGATGACGGCCCAGATGACGGAGAGGATGGGGATGGCGATGATGGCGCCCGTGAGGCCCGCCAGGTACGTTCCCGCCAGCACACCGGCGGCGATGACGACCGGGTGCAGGTTCACCTGCTTGCCCATGACCAGAGGCTGGAACACGTCTCCCTCAAGCTGACCAATGAGAGCCACACCGACGAGAACGAGGAGGGCCGTGATTGGGCCGTTCGCGGCGAAAGCGACGATCGTCGCGATAATCATCGCAATCGGCGCACCGAAGAGGGGGATAAAAGCACCGATGATCACGATGACCGCAAGCGGTGCGGCGAGTGGCACCTTGAGGATCAAGAGCAGAACAAAGGCGAGGATACCGTCGAGAACGGCGACGATGATCGTGCCGCGAGCATAGCCGGAGAACGCAATCCAGCCGGCGTGGGCCGCCTCATGGGTCCTATCCCGGTTCCGCTCTGGCAGGAGGTTCAGGAACCACAGCCACATCTTGCTTCCCGACATGATGAAGAAGATCGCGGCCATGAGAGCTAGTGAAAAGATCATGAGGAGGTTGCCGATGACAGAAGCGGAGCTCATGATCTGGGAAGAAATCTCTCCCGTATTCGATTGCACCCAGTCAATTGCGGACTCCGTGAGGCTATTGAGCCACTCTCTTACGTCATCCGCCGTCACACTCCACGGCAACGCGCTGTTCTCCAGCAGATCGAGAAGGGAATCGATGCCGTCCGAAAACTGGTCTGCTAGATCGTCCCACTCGCCCTGGACCGAATACACGACGTAGGTGACAATGCCGGAGAAAATGCCGACCACGAGAATGAACGCGAGGATCATGGCAAGGACCCGTGGCATCCATCGATCAAACAGGTCTGTAATCGGCCTGAGCACCGAGGTGAAGACTAACGCGAGGACGATACCGATGAAGATAAAGGACACCTGCGTGGTCGCGAAAACAATGAGGGATATGAAAATGATGATCCCGATGAGATACCAGGAACTCAGCCCGTACTTGGCGAGCTGTGGGGACACCCCCACGGAAGTCCCCGGCAGGGTTGGAGTCTCCCCCACTCGATGCTGAGTGCGAGTATCAGATTGGGGAACGGGAGCAACAGCCGTCACCCTGGTGCGATGATCCGCGCGTGATTTCCGACGAAACAATGCCATGTGACCTCCTGGGTGACCTTCGTAGAAGTGAATCCAGAACTTAACCTACCCGACTTCTTTGCGCTGTGAACATCTGACCACAAGAAACGTTGATACTCGGTGGCCACGATTGGAATCGAAGGGCGGAAAGCGTTGAGGGCGAGACCACGTGGTCTCGCCCTCAAGGCATCGGTGTTGCTATTGCTAACCGGGTTGTTCAGTGGCGCACTGCCGCGGTCTTACTTGGACTTCTCCTTGTAGGATTTCTCGATGCGCTCGCCGACTTCCTGGTCGATGTTCTTCCAGTATTCGAAGACGCGGGAGAGGACAGGCTCCTCCACATCCGTCAGGAGCGAACCGACAACGGTTTCAACGAGGCGATCGCGCTCACCATCGTCGTAGACCTCGCGGACAAGCGTGTGTGCCTGACCGAAGTCATCATCCTCAGCGTGGAGCGAGTAGGCTGCGCGCACCATCTCTCCGTCTGCCTCCCAGCCGTTCTCGACAGGTCCCTGCGTGTCCTGGTAGGCACGGCCGTACGAGTTCGGTGCGTACACGGGGGCGTTGCCCGTGTGGTGGTACTGCATCGCACCTTCCTTGTTGTAGGAGTTCGTGGAGGTGATGGGCTGGTTGACGGGCAGCTGGTTGTAGTTCGTGCCAATGCGGTGACGCTGAGCATCCGGGTAGGAGAACACGCGGCCGAGCAGCATCTTGTCCGGGGAGACGCCGGTGCCGGGAACGGTGTTCGCGGGCGAGAATGCGGCCTGCTCGATCTCGGCAAAGTGGTTGGTCGGGTTCTCGGTCAGGGTAAAGCGACCGACCTTGATCAGCGGGTAGTCCTTCTTCGAGATAGTCTTGGTCAGGTCGAAGGGGTTGAAACGGTAGGTCTTCGCATCCTCGTAGGGCATGACCTGAACCGAGAGGGTCCACGACGGGAAGTCGCCATGCTCGATAGCCTCGAACAGGTCGCGGCGGTGGACGTCGCCATCCTCGCCAGCGAGCCTCGCTGCCTCTTCGTTCGACATGTTCTCAACACCCTGGTCGGTGTGGAAGTGGTAGACAACCCAGAACTTCTCGCCGGCCTCGTTGACCCACATGTAGGTGTGCGAGGAGTAGCCGTTCATGTGACGCCAGCTGCGGGGCAGGCCACGGTCACCCATGAGGTAGGCAACCTGGTGTGCCGACTCGGGGGAGAGGGTCCAGAAATCCCACTGCATGTTGTTCGAACGCAGGCCCGAGTCCGGGGTGCGCTTCTGGGAGTGAATGAAGTCGGGGAACTTCATGGGGTCGCGGACAAAGAAC
This sequence comes from Flaviflexus massiliensis, assembly GCF_001375495.1. Taxonomy (GTDB): domain Bacteria; phylum Actinomycetota; class Actinomycetes; order Actinomycetales; family Actinomycetaceae; genus Flaviflexus; species Flaviflexus massiliensis. Next base: position 126,267 of record NZ_LN831056.1, read on the forward strand.
ACGGGGGTGTTGTTGCCGACCATGTCGAAGTTGCCCTCTTCGGTGTAGAACTTCAGTGCGAAACCACGCACGTCACGCCACGAGTCGGGCGAACCGAGCTCACCAGCAACGGTCGAGAAACGTGCGAGCATGCGGGTCTTCTTACCCGGCTGCAGGAAGTCGGCCTTCGTGTAGGCAGAGACATCTTCGAGAACTTCGAACTCACCGAAAGCGCCGGAACCTTTGGCGTGGGGGCTGCGCTCGGGAACACGCTCGCGATCGAAGCGAGCAAGCTTCTCTACGAGAGCAACGTCGTGAAGTAGGAGGGGGCCATTGGTGCCGATGCTGAGCGAATGTGAATCAGATTCGCGCGGAGCTCCGGCCTCGGTTGTCGACTTTTTGTTCAGATCCGTGTTCATGTACTGCCATCAACTTTCTGGTGTCGCTATTGTGCAAGAGCGGCCTCCCGACAGTCTGGGCAAGTTCCGTGGTAGATAACCTCAGCCTCGTTGACAGCAAACCCGTGGTCCTCGGAGGGCATCATGCAGGGTGCCTCACCAATAACGCACGGAATGTTCTCGATCCGGCCACACACATCGCACAGGATGTGATGGTGGTTATCGTGTTCGCTGATCTCGTAACGTGACTTTCGACCATCTAACGTAATTTTCCGTACCAAGCCAGCGTTGGTCAGTGCATGCAGGACGTCATAAACGGCCTGAGTAGACACCGAACCGAGCCGATCTCGTACCTCTTCAGTGATGAGCTCAGCATCAGCGTGCCGATGTTGAGCAATGACAGCCAGGGCTGCCAGCCGAGGAGCCGTTACGCGCAGGCCTGCTTGGCGCAGTGCGTCAACGTTTTCGTCGGGAGCCATAAACCCATCCTAACTCTTAACTTGAAGAATTCCAAAAAACGAATAACTTCAGTGTTTGTTCGCCTTCGGTTTTCCGTTCGTTTCATTTTAGGTGAACCTACGGAAAACTCAGAGATTAAAGACTGGATTGCTGCACAGCCTCTTGGTTGTGGAAAATTGGCCAAAAGTTGTGGGCTGCTCGCGGGCCTTCGGGTGTGGGCGGTGGGATGCGGGCTTGAGGGGTGTGGCGTGGCGAGTGGGGCGGGGTGGTGGGTGGTGTGATGAAGGTGTTTCATCCTTGGGTTTCGCCAGTTCGTTAAATAACTCCAGGGCGGGGAGTCGCTTAGCTCGCTGACTAAGTAGTTGTAAAATCAATTAGCTAACTATAGGGTTAGTTGAAAGCTCAATTAATGAATTGGATTGGATGTGAGGCATCGTGTCGACAACTACTCTTGCTGACGGCGTAACGATCAACCCGGCTGCGGACATGGACGCGGTCACCCTGCGCGTGGGGGACATGGAGCTCATGTCCTCCTACTATGAGAAGGTGCTCGCGCTGACCCCGATTGAGGAGAAGTCGCACGGCAATGAGGCGCACCGCGTGCTCGGGCGTAACGGAGTCCCGTTTGTTCGTCTCGTTGCGACCCCGGGGTTGCCGGGAGTGGATCCCTCCAAGGCAGGTCTCTACCACACCGCATTCCTCTTCGATACGCCCTCCGCTCTCGCCGCGACCCTGTACCGTGCCGCACGTGACAACCGAAGTATTTACGCCGGTTCGGGCGACCACCTCGTCTCCGAGGCCTTCTATTTCACCGATCCTGAAGGCAATGGCATCGAACTGTACATTGACCGACCGAGGGAAGAATGGACGTGGGTTGATGGTCAGGTCCAGATGGCAACCCTCTTCCTCGACCCGAACGAGTATCTGCGTCAGCACCTGACCGAGGACTCGATGAACCTGGCCCCCACCATGGCGGGCAAGGTTGGACACGTCCACCTTCAAGTCGGTGACATTCCCACCGCCCGCGACTTCTACGTGGACGCTCTCGGATTTGAATCCACCCTTGCTTTTGGCAGCCAGGTACTCTTTGCCTCCGCGGGCGGATATCACCACCACGTCGCTATGAACACCTGGAACTCCGCTGGGTCAGGGCCCCGCGCTGCTACGCTTGGCCTCGGCAATGTTGCGATCACCGTGCCCGGCAGGGAGGACCTCGATGCACTCGTTGCTCGCCTCAAGAACAAGAAGCTGTCCTTCGCCGACAACGGCACGTCCGTGGTCACGACCGACCCGTGGAACACCCAGGTCAGCATTTCCCTTCCCGGGGTCTCGACGGAAGAGCTCCTCGACCGCTAGGTTGAACCCATGGCAACACCACTCGACACCATTCCGGGCGTTGGGCGGCCGCTGAGTGATGCGGTCGCACTCGCGGGCTATACCGGACCTTGAATCCCTCAACGGAGCCGACTATCACGAGCTCCTCAAGCTCCATGGAGTCGGCAAAGCTGGACTCAGGCACGTACACGACGCTCTCGTGGAGCGCGGAATGGGACTGACCGGTGATATCCCGAAAGCCCCCGGGGCAACCTGGACCAAGGGACACACGGGAGAAAACGCCAAGGACATTAAGACCGCTCAAACAGAGCAAGATCCGGCCCGGTGGCTTGAGACCCTCGAGTGGTCCAAGCGTACCGAGCAGGGGAAGGTGCTCCTAGAGCTCTTCACGAAGGTCACGGGAGTTGAAGGTGTGATGTGGGGGCCGAGCATGATCGGCTTCGGCGAAGTCCACTACCGGTACGCCACCGGCAGAGAGGGAGATACCTTCCACGTTGGCTTCAGCCCCCGCAAGGCATCCCTCTCCCTCTACGGACTGCAGGGCTATCCACGTAGCGAAGAGCTCCTAGCAAAGCTTGGGAAGCACAAGCTGGCTAAGAGCTGTGTCTACGTCAATAAGCTCGAGGACATTGACCTTGAGGTGGTGGCAGAGCTCATTAAGCACGCCTGGGATTCCGACCCGGGAGACTGCTAAAGCGGTTCGCAGCCGGCTTCTTCCGGTAGCGGGCCTCGCAACGTTAATTGCCTGAATGTGCGGATAGAGCAAAGAACGTGGGTGGTACGCCGGCACGGAGCCTGGCATACCACCCACGAACGAAGCGATGACACTAGTCGATTGCGGTATCGATTGGAGTATCGCCATCTGAGTAGCGAATGGTCTTGCAGATCGAACCATTGTTGTTCAGAGCCGCCACGATTGTGCGAGCAACGTTTGATCGCGAAGTTTCCGACGGACCATCGTAATCCGCCTGGTGCACGGTGATGGATCCCGATGGTTCCTCAAGGGTGAGGCTGCCAGGGCCGAGGATCGTGAAGTCGAGCCCGCTAGCACGCAGGTATTCGTCGGCTTCTGCCTTGGCGGTGGCGTAAGTGTGGAACGAGTTATCCTCCGGTACGCCGTGGTCGAGTCGGGAGCCCAGGTGCGAAACCATGACGTACCTGCCAACGCCAGCCTGCTTAGCAGCATCGATCGACCGGGTCGCGGCCTCGTAGTCGACTGCCCGAGTGCGTGCAGGATTGCCGCCGCCTGCGCCCGCGGACCACACAACGGCGTCCATGCCGCCCATGGCCTCTACGAGATCGTCAACGGTTGCGGATTCGATATCGAGAACGAGAGGCTTAGCGCCAGTGTTTTCAACATCGGAGGTGTGGTCAGGATTGCGGATGATGGAGGTGACGGAATGGCCCTCGTCTACGAGGAGTGGAGCTGCGAGAAGCGCAACTTTTCCGTGCCCACCGATAATCAAATAATTCGCCATGAGGAGTCCTTCCGGCTTCACGCAGATGCGTGAGGTCGAAGTGTATCTACCCTGACACCAGTTTAGGTGATTTCTGGGAACTAACTGGGAATTGAGCTGGCGGTGAAGGGGCGGTCAATTGGCTGCCATTCTTGGCAGGACGTATTGACACTGGATTGCTAGTCAGTGGGTTGATGGCAGGGGCCAGATTATTGATTAACGGTTTCGTATTTTCTGCCAACTATTTCATCTACAGTGACAGCACGGTATGTGAATCCAATAGGGCGGGAGGATTGCCATGACACAGAACGCTGGTGAGCGGCTGAGGATCGCCATGATCGCACTGCACACCTCGCCCTTGGCCACTACGGGATCGGGGGAGGCTGGCGGTCTCAACGTGTACCTCCTCAGCACCGCCAAAGAACTCGTCAACCTCGGACACCACGTCTTTCTCGTGTCCCGCAAGGACCGCGAGGAATTGCCCGACAGTGAGGAGGTGGGTGACGGACTGACCGCCGTCTATCTCACCGCCGGACCCGTCACTTCCGTGCCGAAATCCGAGTCGGAACAGCTGATTGAACCGTTCCGAGAAGCACTCGATGTGTGGCTGGCGGGGGAGAGCATCGATGTTGTGCACTCCCACCATTGGTTCGCGGGTCTTGCAGGCATCCCCGCCGCGCGCAAGCACAGCATTCCCCACGTGTACAGCTACCACTCGATCGCTGCTCCAGAAGGAAGCGGTGTGGGTGGCGGCGAAGCCGCGGAATCGCAGGGGCGGATCCCGGGAGAAAAATGGATTGCCGAACAGCCGGGCAGAATTGTATCCGTCAGCGAGTTCGAAAAACAGTTGATCGTGGACCGCTACGGGGCCGACCCCTCCCAAGTCTCCATCGCCCCACCCGGAGTCAACACCGAGCTCTTTGCACCTCCCGCTGTCACGAAGCAAGAGGAAAGGGAAGATGAGGATGTGGCGGAGCCGTACATCATGTTCGCGGCCCGCCTCCACCCACTCAAGGGCGCCGAATTGGTTCTGCGCGCCCTGTCTCTCATGACCCCGGACTGGCGGCCCCGCCTTGTTGTCACGGGTGACCCGGCCTCCGGATTCGATGACTACCGGGATGAGTTACGGATCCTTGCCAGTCACCTCGGAGTTGAACCAAAAGTAGAGTGGATGTCATCCGTAACAAGGGAGGAGCTCGCGAAACTCCTGGGAGGAGCACTCTTCCTGGTCAATCCGAGTCACCTGGAAACCTACGGAATCATTAACGTTGAAGCACAAGCATGCGGCACTCCCGTCATTGCCTCGCATGTGGGCGGTATGGTCGAATCGGTCCGAGACGGTGAGACCGGATACCTGATCAAGGGCCGGGATCCAGTAGAGTGGACTCGCGCCATGGAGAGGCTCATTCGGGACGACAGGCTACGCCGAGTCCTGGGTAAGAACGCACGAGCCTTCGCGCTAACGCGACAATGGTCCGATGTGGGCGCGGAACTCGACGTGATCTACCAAGGAGAAGTTTTGTGAACCTCGTGGAACTCTTCGGGACAGCCCCGCTCTTCGTCCACGCCCACCCCGACGACGAAACACTCTCCACCGGATCGCTCCTTGCGGCCTGTAAGGATCAGGGCCTCAAAACCAGTGTTGTCACCGGCACGCGGGGCGAACTGGGCGAGATTGTTCCCGGAGTGATCCCCTCAGACTCCACGATTGATCAACTGGCTGCCCACCGGGAAAAGGAGCTTGCGCTCGCGGTCGGCGTGCTGGGAGTGAGCGAACACTATTGGCTCGGCACGGCGCCTGCTCGTGCTGTCGGCGTGATGGACCGGGTGTACTCGGACTCGGGCATGGTGTGGATCGAGGAGAGCGTGGCCGGCCCCATGGAATCCCTCTCGGAAGAAACGCTCTGCGGAGCATCAGTCGACGAAGAGACGTCCGATTTGCTTGCCCTCATTGACGCGATCAAACCCACCTCCATCATCTCCTACGACTCCAAGGGCACCTACTCCCATCCGGACCACATCCGAATCCACGAAATCACCCTTGCAGCCGCAAGGAAATCACGGGTTCCGTTCTACGAAATAGCGTCCGACTTGGAAGACCCAACCTTTGAGAAACTGGAGCTCGGTGAATACCTCGACTTTGTTGTGGACGCTCTATCTCACTACCGGAGCCAGCTCACCGTCTATCCGGACCACATCATGCACGTGGGTGGGCAACGCGAAGACTTCTACACCGGTGTCGGAATCAGGCGCTACCGGGACTGAACTCCGGGACTGAGCCCAGGGACTGGGCGCCTGGAATGAATCGAAACCGCCCTGCCTGCCATTGAGTTCGTATCGCGGCTCCCATGTGAGTCTCGGAGATTCGCAGTCAGGCGTGCCTTGTGAGGGTGTGATCCGAAAACAGGTCAGTGTGCCAAGCCATCAGAGTCGGACCCTAATAAGTATTGTGGCTGATTAGACCCCGCTGTAGGCGGGGATGGATGCCGGTTTGTTGCTTCTGCGGAGTCTGCCCTGGGAGATGTCGATGGCAAATCCCACTGCTGCCATCACCAGTGCCGGAACGACCCATGCCATGTTGACGTCACCGGCTGGGAACATGTCGAGGTACTCGCGCAGGAAAGCAAAGGTATCGATCTTGGTGGCCCAGAGAGCTTCGGGGATGGAGAGGAGGCCAGCGGTCCACGCGGACAGCCTGTACGTCCAGTGCATCCGCCCCGGCAGGAGCATGTCGAGGATCGCGATGGCGATGATGCAGATGGCGACCGGGTAAAGAAGCTGGTTCGCTGGGGTGACGATCTCGAGGATCATCTCCAGTCCCAGATTCGACAGTCCGAGAGCCACGAGGCATTGAACGAAAACGAGTATTGGGTGACTGACGCCGGGCAGGAGCCTGCGGAAGTACTGGCTCGAAGAGCCGATCAGTCCGATCGCGGTCGTGAGGCAGGCAAGAATCGTGACGAGCCCAAAAATGAGATGACCAAAGGGGCCGAGAGCGGTGAGGGCAGCGTGGGAGAGTCCAGCCGCACCATCGGCAAACCCGTTCCCCGCGACCCTGGTGCCCACGGCTGCGAGGCCCAGGTAGATGACGCACAGACCGAGGCCCGCGAGGGCGGCGGCTGCAATCGTGGAGCTAATGAGCTTCTTGCGGGTGTTGAAACCCGAGCGTGCGAGAGAACCCAGGATGACGACCGAGAACACGAGCGATGCGATCGCATCCATCGTGTAATACCCGTCGAGCAGCCCCTTCGGGAGGGGATCCGAGGCGTAGTTTGGTGAGGGCTCAACCGAGACGGGGTCCATGGTAAAGATCGTCGCGATGATGAGGACCGTGAGCACGAGAAGAAGTGCCGGCGTGAGATAGGTGCCGAGGCGGTTGACGAGCTGGCCCGGATTGAGGGAAACAATCCCAACTGCCGCAAAGAAGACCAGGGTGTAGAGGAAGAGATGGGAGCCATCCGTACTTCCAGTTCCGCCGTTGATGAGTGGGGCAACCGCGATTTCGTAGCTCACGGTCGCAACGCGGGGGATGGCGTAGAGCATGCCCGTGGAGAGAAAGATTGCGACGGTAAAAATCAGTCCCGGTCTTGTCCCGATCCTGGAAGCAATGCCATCCGATTCGCCCTTCTCCTGTGAGGAGGCCGCAATCATGCCCAGCACGGGCAGGGCGACGCCCGTGAGAAGGAATCCAGTAATGAGGAGAGGAACATTTTCCCCTCCGGTCATGCCGATCATGACGGGGAAGATTAGGTTCCCTGCACCGAAGTACATGGAGAACATGGCCAGAGCCGTGATGAGGATGGTCATGAATTTCGACTGATGACGCATAAACCACTCGCTAGGAAACAGGTGAACTTGGCAATGTTACCGGCAATAAGCACGTAGGCCCTAGGTCCTTCGATACAGGCGAGGAAGCAATCGCCAACTAGCTGCGTACCCCTGTTTTCCTCACGGGAACAGAATGGTATCCGCCCACGGGATACTCCTCGCGCACCGGTGTGCTCGTGAGCGCAAGTTCACCACCGCGCAGAAGCGCAACCAGCCCCGCTCGAAGCTCCAGTGTCGACAGGGTGCGTCCCGGGCACACGTGTGGTCCAGCCCCGTACACGAGGTTGCGTGACGCATTACCTTCGGGATTGTAGGCATCCGGATTGCCGAAAGCGCGAGGGTCACGGTTCGCAGTTGTCCAGTTGAGAAGAACTCTCTTGCCTTCCGGAATCTCCACTCCAGCAACGGTCACGTCCCGTGTGGTGATCCTGCGGTTGGCAAGGAACGGGTCATCGATACGCAGGATCTCGTCGAGGGCAAGATCGAGTGCGCGAGTGTTGTCGGCCCGATCGTAGGCCGCAAGCTGATGGGAGACTGATGGGTTTGTGGCGAGGAAATGGGCGATGATGCCAATCGAGTAGGTGATGGAACCAAGATCCCCCGCGGTCCAGTTGCGGAGAATGGAAACGATCTCGGGCATGGTCAGCCTTCTTATTCCGTCACCATCCTCCACCGTTTCCCGCATGAGCTTGCACGTCGGATCATCACCATTGTGGCCCTCGTGATCGGCAATAATGCGGTGGATGATCTCCGTGAAGTGGTCGGCCACCGCCTTTGTGCGTGACCGGTCGCCGGAACGGGTGGCGTGCTGATTGGATGCGATCCAGCCGGTGAGTTCATTCTCGTAGGAAGAGTCCCAGCCGAGCCAATCGAGCTGGCAACCGACCGCGACGAGCCTGCCAAAGTCGTTCGCGTCGAAGTTCTCGGGCAGAGATCCGTAGGCCTCCTGCGCGTGCTTCTCGAACATGTCGTAGAGCGGGAGAATGACTTCGTCAGACAGGTACCGGTCGATGACTGCCCTGAAGCGCCGATGCTCATCCCCATCCATGCCGTTCGGCACGTTGAGATGTTGGGAAACCCGGCTGGAGAAAACGTCGGCGTTCTCTGCCACGACCCGAGCTTCCTCATTGCCCCACACGTTCCACGTGCCATCATCATGGGAAACGGGACACTTGCTCAGCTGTCGATCGCCCAGGGTTCTCGCATCGGTCATGTCTCGCTCTAACTCCTCAACAATGTTTCTCTTCGTGGCTACTAAGTCGTGGGCTTGGACGGGGGAGCGCCCTTGCCGTTCTGGGAAAAGGCTGCGTCACCTTCGCGGAAGCGGCAAGGGCCCCCTTATCGAATTCTTTTTGCTAGCTCTGCCTGCGTAGTCGCACCTGCCACTCGTCAGGCCCATCAACCACAACCTCGTGTGTGAAGGAACCGTCAAGGCTCTCCACCTCGGCGAGAAGGGGGCTGGGCATGTGAGGTGCCTTGAGGAGGAGCGTGCCGCCCGTGGGAAGGGATTCGAGGGCCCCGAGGATCGCGGGGTGGCGCACCTGGCGGGGGAGAGACAGAACGTCCAGGACCTGTTCTTCGGTGTTCGAGCTATTGCACTTGCATTCGTGTTCCATGCGGATCCGTTTCACGAGTAGGGAAAGTCGAATACAACAATTTAACACGGTCTGATTATTGTTTAATGCGAGGCCGAGTGGCTGTGCTGTAACTCGCACTTTGGTGATTGCGGAGTAGTCTGGTTCTCGAGAGAGGAAGACATGTTGACCGACCGTATTTCATCCATTGTTAGCGTGCTCGAAACGAGTTAGGGCGAGCGCATCGCGCTCTACAAGAAGTTCCATCAGATTCCCGAGCTGTCGCTCGTCGCGTATCAGACTGTCGGTCTCATCGAAGAAAGTGTGCGCAAGCTCGGGCTGGAGCCCGTCCGTGTCGGCGAAACCGGCATCGTCGTCACCATCGACAACGGGGAGGGATCTACGGTGGCGATGAGGGCGGACATTGACGCCTCGCCCGTCACAGAACAGTCCGGCAAGGACTATGCCTCGACTGCGGCCGGCGTGAGTGCACCGGGTGACGAGGTGGGGTCATGCATGCGTGCGGCCACGATGTTCATATCGTCTCACTGCTCGGCGCTCGCGAAGCGCTCGCCGCTAAGCGCGAGGAGTGGTCGGGAACGTTCGTCGGAGTGTTCCAGCCCGGCGAGGAAGCCTGTGAGGGAGCTAGGGCAATGGTTGCGGCCGGTCTGGTGGATGTCATGCCGAAACCGGATGTGTTCCTCGGTCAGCAGGTCATGCCCGTCATTCCCCTCGGGCAGGTGGCGACCTGGCCGGGGGTCATGATGTCATCAGCCGTCTCCATTAAAATCACCATTCACGGCGTAGGTGGGCATGGATCCCAGCCCGAGAACTGCATTGATCCAATTGTTCTCGCATCCCCTATCGTTCTCCGCCTCCAAACCATCGTCTCCCGCGAGGTTGCTCCCTCCGAGTCTGCCGTCGTGACCGTTGGGTCCATTCGTGCCGGAGCAAAATCCAATATCATCCCCGATACCGCGACCCTGCTCGTTAATGCGAGAGCGTTCGATTCGGATGTGGAGAAGATGCTCCATGCCGCGATCGAGCGAATCGTCCGCGCAGAATGCATGGCCTCGGTGCTCCGAAAGAACCCGAGTTTGAGTACTATGATCGGTTCCCGCTGACAGTCAGCGACGAAGAGGTGACGGGAACGGTCGCGGAGTCGTTTGCGAACTACTTGGTGACAATGCTGTTGAACAGGGTACGACCATGGGATCGGAAGACTTCTCGGTCCTCCCGGACGCTCTCGGGGTGCGGTACTGCTACTGGGGCCTGGGTGGCTTCCCGGAAGGAGAGCCCGCACCCTCCAATCACTCCCCGTTCTTCGCTCCCGACATTTCCTCTATCCACCTCGGAGCCGAAGCGATCATCGCGGCCTCCGCGCCGTGATTGCTGCGTGAATGAACGTAGGGATGTAGCGGCAAGGATCGCACTCGAGAGGTGCTGTCGCCGAATTCATTCTCGGTGGCAGCACCTTTCTCGTTGCGGCTCGGGGCGGCTTGGGTGTGGTGGTGTGGTTGTTTGGCCCCGACTGTCCAATTGGGAAGAGGTTGCTGGCTGCGGCCCGCTGATTACGACTTGCTGATGTTGCGGGGCAGTGAGGAGAGGATGCTGTGCAGCTCCGTCTTCTGCTCGTCCGTAAGGGCGGAGAAGTAGTCGTCGGCAATGCGTGCGCGCAATTCGTCGAGCTCGGTCAGGAGTGCGCGCCCGCTGTCGTTGATTTCCAGGATCTTTGCCCGGCGATCGTCCGGGTCCGGTGCCGTGTGAATGAGGTCCTTCTCGACCAGGGCATCCACCACGTCGGTGACTGCGCGCGGGGTGACGTGCAGCTGTTCAGCAAGTCGCGCAGGGCGAATGGGTTCACGCGAAATCATCTTCAACGCTCGGTGCTGGTGGGGTGGGATGTTGCGCGAATGGTGGCGGATGTAGCGAGCAACTGAGGAGATGAGCTCACCCAGTTCGGAACCTGTCGGGACAGTGTTCTCTTCCATGTTTTTCTCCATGTGGGAATAATACCCCAATATTTGAGTTAACTACATTGTGAGGTAACTTCAATAAAGGGAGGCTCGATGAGTATGAATGAGCTTCGAGGGCCGCAACGAGTGCGACCCGAAGACCGTCAGCGTCTTGAAAATTCCCCAGTTTCCTATTCCAGGGTCATCCGACTTTTCCGACCCTACCGCCTACACCTGGTCATTGTTATCGCTCTCATTGTCTCGGTCTCGGGGCTGACCGTGGTGCAACCGTTCCTCGTGCGAGCGATTGTTGATCAGGCCATCCCGCAATCCAATGTTGACCTGTTGCTGTGGCTCATTGCCGCCATGATTTTCATCGTGGTCGTCACCCAGGCGATTGCCGTCGTGCAAACCTACATGAGTGCCAGGGTGGGGCAGCGGATCATGCACCGGCTGAGAGTCGACGTTTACAGCAATCTGCAACGCCAATCCCTTGGATTCTTTACCAAAACGAAGGGTGGTGAGATTCAGTCCCGGCTCACGAATGACATTGCGGGCATGAAATCCATCGTCACCTCTACCGCCACCTCCATCGCATCCAATACGACCACGACGATCGCGACGATGATTGCGATGATCGCGCTTAGCCCCACCCTGTCGCTTCTCTCCGTCCTGGTTCTACCGCCCTCGATCTGGTTGACCAGGCGGGTTGCGCTGACGAGAAAGGCGATCACCGCACAGCAGCAGGAGACGATGGCAAGCATGCAGTCGATGGTGACCGAAAACCTGTCCGTGTCGGGCATGAGGCTCACAAAGAACCTCGGACTGGAACAGGACCGTGAAAAAGCGTTCACCAAGGTCTCTGAAAAGCTCATTGAATTGGAACTGAACTCGCAGCTCGCGGGCAGGTGGCGCATGGCAACCATGCAGATCATTTTCGCGATCATCCCGGCCCTCGTGTACCTCGTGGCGGGGCTCCCCGGCACCAGCATCTCCATCGGCACACTCGTGGCGTTCACGGCCCTCCAAACCCAGATCTTCCGGCCACTCATGGGACTGCTCGATATTGGTGCGCAGTGGATTTCTGCGATGGCGCTCTTCTCTCGAGTATTCGAATACCTCGACCTGGAGACTGAGCTTGAGGAGCCGGCCGTGGGCGGCGAACTCCCCACGGACGCAACCGTCGACGTTCGGGGCGTGACCTACTCGTATCCGGGAAGCGACGCCCCCGCCCTCAGGGACGTGTCATTCACCGTCCCGGCAGGAGGTTCCCTCGCGATCGTCGGGCATACCGGCTCCGGGAAATCCACTCTCGCATCCATCCTCACGAGGCTCGCCGATCCTGATCTAGGACAGGTCACGATTGGTGGGGTTGATCTGAGGGACATGACGGCAGGGGAGCGAACGAGTCGAATCGGCGTGGTTTCTCAGGAGACCTACCTCGTGCACGACACCATCCGAGCAAACCTCCTCCTCGGCAATTCCTCAGCGTCCGAGGAGGACATGTGGCAAGCCCTCGAGATTGCGAGGATGGAAGACATTGTTCGAATGCTGCCGAATGGTCTTGACACGATTGTTGGTGCGCGCGGATTCCGGTTCTCCGGTGGCGAGCAGCAGCGACTTGCGATTGCGCGAACAGTCCTGCGCGACCCTGAGATCCTCATCCTCGATGAAGCAACCTCTGCGCTCGACAATGAAACTGAGCGCCTCGTCCAAGACGGGCTCACCGCCCTGTCTCGCGGACGCACAACGATCACCATTGCCCACCGCCTCTCTACGATCAGGGATGCTGACCAGATTGTGGTGCTGGATGATGGAGAGATTATTGAACGTGGCACGCGTGATGAGCTGGTCGAACAGGGCGGGCACTACGCACTCCTGGAACGGGTGATGATGGCGGCGTAGAAAGCCCACCATTCCGCGGTTTCCTACCGTTCCTTCCCGCAAGTCTGGGAACTTGTTGGAAGCGCTTGAAAAGTGTTGGCGACGGAACAGAAATTGGCTTTCCACGAGCGGCCTGGAGGACTACTGTGAGCGCATGGAATTTCAAGTCACGTTCGATGCGAACGACCCGAGCGCACTGGCTGACTTCTGGGTGGCGGCCTTGAACTGCCGCAGGGATACTCCTTCGGAAGGCTTTGATAGCTGGGATGACTTCCTCAAAGAAGCCGGGGTCCCGGAAAAAGACTGGAACAACGCCGATGCCATCGTTCCCCAAAATGGGGATGGCCCGCGAATCTACTTCCAGAAAGTACCCGAAGAAAAGCGTGTCAAGAACCGCGTCCACCTTGACCTGCGAGTGGCCCCGGGCCTCAAAGATATTGCGCGCATGATCGAGCTCGAAAAGAAAGCCAAGTTCCTCGAGAGCATCGGGGCAAGCCGAGTTAGGCGAGTGGACGCTGACCACCTCAACGTCGGATTCATCGTCATGGTGGACCCCGAAGGAAACGAGTTCTGCCTCGACTAAAACGATTAAATAGATGGATCTAGTTAGTGGCTGGCCCATTGGGCCAGCCACTAACTGTCACGGGATCAGTGCGAGAACAATGGGCACTTGAGCGACAAAGCCATGCGGACCGGCGAGGCCTGCGAGTAGATTGGGGGTATGCGCGTACAGGTCACGTTTGATGCTCACAATCCCCGGGCTCTCGCGGTCTTCTGGGCCGTAGCACTCCACTACAAACTTGAGGATCCGTCCACCAGGTACGAGACGTGGGAAGCGTACTGGGAGGAAACCGGAGCGTTAGAAGACCCGTGGCTCAACTCCGCCGCAATCGTTCCCAAGGATGGTCAGGGAGTCCGAATCCGCTTCCAGAAAGTTTCCGAGGCGAAGGCGGCTAAGAATCGCATGAACTTTGATGTCGAGGTGGCACCGGGACTTGAGGGGGAGAAGCGAATGGCAGTGCTTGAAGCAAAGTCGGATGAGCTCAGTGACTACGGTGCCACCCGCATCAAACGAACCGAAGCAACCGACACCCGCCCCGGTTTCCTCATCATGGAAGATCCCGAGGGGAACGTTTTCTGTCTCATCTAGCCGGCTGTTGGCGTCGGCTACTGGAGCCGTCCGGTCGGGGAGGATTGAGAATTCCTAGGTGAGAGGTGGTCCGTTCTCGCGAGTACAGTGGTGCCAGGATCGAAGGCAACAATCTGGGGAGAACGTGATGCTCATCAACACCGTGAAGACGCTCCTTGGTGGTCCAGGGACGTGGATCCAGGCGAAAAATACGCGCGAGACCATGACCATCACCTCGCCGTTGTCGGGGGAGTCGATCTCATTCCCGCAGTCGGAGACCTCGGATGTGAAGGTCGCTGTTCGAGCGGGTAAAGCCGCGCAACAACGCTGGGAACAGGTTCCTGTTCGCGAGCGGGCAGCGATCATGAAAAAGTTTGCTTCACTCGTGTGGAAGCACGATGAGCGTTTGCTTGACCTGATTCAGGCCGAGAACGGCAAGGCGCGTTCGCACGCTTTCGAGGAACTATCGGATGTGGCGATGACAGCCATGCACTACGCGAAGGTGGCTCCGGGACTGCTCGAGAGCAAGCACGTTTCGGGGGTGCTCCCAATCCTTTCTCGGGCCGTTGTTCATCACCACCCCGTCGGAGTTGTGGGCATTATTTCCCCCTGGAACTATCCGCTCACGCTCGCAGTCTCCGATGCCATTCCTGCACTCCTGGCAGGCAACGCTGTCGTGATCAAGCCGGATTCGAAAACGGTCATGTGCGCCCTTGCGGCACGCAAACTGCTGATTGATGCAGGGCTTCATCCTGACCTGTTCCAGGTCGTGACTGGGGCGGGCAAGGTCATTGGCAGTAGCTTGGCAGCCGAATCCGATTTCCTCATGTTCACCGGTTCGACCGCGGTGGGACGAAAGCTTGCCGAGCAGGCGGGCCAGCGCCTCATCCCCTTCTCGGCCGAACTTGGTGGTAAGAATCCGCTCATTGTCCTCGACGATGCCCCAATCGCCCGTGCCGTGAAGAGCGCGGTCAAGTCCGTAACCTCAAATTCCGGGCAGCTCTGCATCTCCATCGAACGCATCTACATCGAAGACAGCGTATGGGACCGGTTCATTTCAGCCTTCGTCTCCGCCATGAAGAAAGTCAAGGTTGGGGCCACGACCTCGTGGCGGTGGGACATGGGTCCGCTGATCTCGCCTCAGCAACTTGAAGCCGTCAGTGCCCACGTTGACGATGCCGTGAAGAAGGGAGCGACCGTGCTGTGCGGCGGGAAGCCGCTTCCCAAGGTCTCGAAAACAGCCTACGCCCCAACCGTCCTCACCGATGTGACCGAGGAGATGATGGTGGCGAAAGAGGAGACCTTCGGTCCCGTTGTGTCGCTCTTCCGCGTCCGTGACGCGGAAGAAGCAATCGCTCGAGCCAACGACAGCAGGTACGGGCTGAATGCCTCGATTTGGTCAACATCCAAACGCGGTGCCCGCCTCGCCCAGTCCATCAAGTCTGGCACGGTCAACGTGAACGACGGATATATTGCCGCCTGGGCATCCACCAGTGCCCCCATGGGTGGCATGAAAGACTCCGGGCTGGGCCGCCGCCACGGCAGTGAAGGCATTCTCAAGTACACGGAAGCCCAAACAGTTGCGACCTCACTCGGGCACCCGATCCAGGCTCCTGCCTTCGTGACAGAAAAGACCTGGGCCAAGGTCATGAAGCTCTTCATCAAAGGAAAGTACTAGCATGCGTATCCCACTCGCTGGAGCCACAGTCCTCATCACCGGAGGAGCATCCGGAATCGGGAAGGAGATGGCGATCGGGGCCTCCCACCGAGGCGCCAAACACGTCATCATCTGGGACATTGACGACGACGGTGGTGCAGAAACTATTCGTGAGATCGAATCCTTTGGTGGGTCAGCATCCCATGATCAGGTGGATCTGACAGACCGGGACGACGTCGCCAACAAGGCCGCGCGGGTGTTGGGGGAACGGGGACGAGTCGATGTTCTCATCAACAACGCCGGTATCGTCACCGGGAAAAAGTTCCTCGATCTGACCGATGAGGATGTTGAACGCACCTTCGACCTCAATGTCTTTGCCCTCTACCGTACGGTCAGGGAATTCCTGCCAGGAATGCTGGAGCGCGGGAAAGGATCGATCGTCACTATTGCTTCCGCTGCCGGCATCGTCGGTGTTGCCCGTCAAACCGACT
Organism: Flaviflexus massiliensis; assembly: GCF_001375495.1. GTDB lineage: Bacteria > Actinomycetota > Actinomycetes > Actinomycetales > Actinomycetaceae > Flaviflexus > Flaviflexus massiliensis. Next base: position 142,413 of record NZ_LN831056.1, read on the forward strand.
ACTCGGCCTCGAAGTTTGCCGCATCGGGTTTCACCGAGTCACTCCGTGCCGAACTGCGCCACGCGGGAACGCCCCTCCACACGCTTCTCGTCCAGCCCTACTACATCAACACGGGAATGTTCGATGGAGTCTCCACCAAGTTCCCGAAGCTCCTCCCGATCCTTGACCAGGACGAGGTTGCGGCCAAGGTCCTTGACGCCATTGAAGCTGGAAAACAGAATCTCGTCTTGCCGCCCTTCGCTGGGCTCATGAAGTTCGTGAAGGCCCTCCCCGTCCCGTTGCAAGACCAGATCACGGACTTCTTCGGGGTCAACTCCACAATGGACCGGTTCACGGGCCGAACACGGTAACTGATCAGCTGCTTCGCTGCCATCCAATCGCTAAGAACGTCCAGCTGCTTGGTGGCTGTCCAGCCGCTAACGCTTTGCAACGTGTATCTCGGCCTCATCGACCATTCAAAGGTTTGGCTCCGACAATGATGATTGCCGGAGCCAAACTGCAAGAGCGCTAACTAGCTATATGGACTGGAGTGCGACTCGTTCCAGGTGGTCGTCCATGAGCTTCCTGCACGCAACGGACACGTCACGGAAACGAGGATCGGTTGCTCCGGCTTCCACCTGCTTCGCGAAGGCACGCACCTCGTGATGCATGGTCTGCGGGGGAGTGTTGGGTGCATCGAGCAGGGTGACGGTCTCGCCGCCGCGCGGGTGGTATTGGATGAGGGTGGGCTCACCCAGATCGTCAGCCGTGAGTGCGCCGTCCTCACCGAGGATGACGCTGGGAGTGACGCCCTTCGTGATCTTCGACCAGGTCAGGTCAACAATAAAGTCGCTGTACCGCCAGGTCATCGACCCGGCACCCTCGAAGCCGTTGTGCAAAACAACGCTCGAACCGTGAGCATCCAGCGGGCTACCAAAGAGGTCGAGTGCGGGCTGCATGACATAGACACCGATATCGGCGATTGACGAGTTGCCGAGAGCCGGATTGAAAGCGTTGAGGATTTCGCCCTGACGGTAGCGGTCATAGCGGCCCGAATACTGACACTTGTTGAATTGAACTTGGCGGAGAGTGCCAAGCTTCGGAAGCCAGTCCCGCAGCATCTGGTGAGCGGGTGCGTGGAGGTGGCGCATCGCCTCCATGACCACCACACCCTGCTTTTCACCGGCCTCGAAGATCGCTTCCACTTCGGCACTCGAGGTGCCCATGACCTTCTCGATGAGAACGTGCCGGCCCGCTTCAATCGCTTTCATCGCCTGCTCGAAATGGAAGCCATTGGGGCTTGCCACATAGACGGCATCCACCACCTCGAACATGGCATCAAGGTCGGTGAAGACGGCGTCAATACCGTACTTATCGGTAAAGGCTTGACCGGTTTCTTGAGCGCGCGAATAGACGGCTGCGGCCTCGCCCGCACCATCGCTTTCCTGACAGCCCTGAACAAACCAGTCGCTGATGTAGTTGGTGCCAATAATTCCGAACCGTACCGGGCTCATGGGGCCTCCCTGTCTAGAAACTACTGTCTTCAACCTACCCGTTTCACGGGAGTATCAGTACCGTGAACGGTGAGGGTCCTAGGACCAGCCGGGCAACCAAATGTGGAGGCGCCAGAAGTCATAGGGGATGGTCATTCCCGTCCAGAGCGGCATCCAGAAAGCGGCAAAGATGATGACCACACCGCTCGTGACACCGAGGACAATCGCGGCCTTCTTTGTGGGAAGACCGAGCTGATAGGGCAGAGCGTCCGGCCCACCATACAAAAGCACGGCCCGATCGACCGGATCCTCAGCCACTTCCGCGTTATCTTCCGGACTCGGGGCTGCTCGATCCTCAGAGTCTGCGGTGACTGTGGTTTCGGGACCCTGCTCCTTGGTAGGTGCGTGATCCTGGTCGAGCGTTTCCGTTTCGGTCTTCTCTGAGTCTTCGCCTAAATCTTCGTTGTAAGTAGCGGGTGTTGCGAGCTTCTTCGGTTCGGGTAGTCCCAGGGTCCAGTCCTCGTCGAGTTCTTTCCTGCGACGCCTGGCAACGGCTTTTCGGATGGCGGAGAGCGAGGGTGGACTCAGCAGGTCGGAAACCCAGGCGAGTGCGAACACGAGGGCGAGAACGACGTAGGGGAGGAAGGCGACCGAATAGAACTGGTAGATCGTGCGACCAATGTAATTGAACCAGGGCAGGTACATCGCCCCATATCCCGCCAGGATCGCCCAGGCCCGCCAGTCGCCGTGCTTGAAAGCGAACCAGAGAACGACAAGGAGGGAGGCGGTTGCGAACCACCAGACGGCAGGGTTGCCAACGGAGTTGATGGCCTGGACGCAGCGCTCGGCACCGCAGTCTTGGACAATCTTTTCTTGGGGAGGCCAATAGAAGTTGACGGGACGGATTTGGAGGAGCCAATCCCAAGGCTGGGACATGTAGGTGTGGGGGGAGTCGAGTCCCGTATGGAATTCCCACATCTGACGGTGGTAGGCAATCCATTCCGCGACCGTATCCCCGAGCCCCTCAAACGGCACCTGTTCCCCGATCACACGCTGTGATTCGGCCCAGCCCTTCTTAAAGGAACGCGGGTCAAGGAACCATGAGGTCCACGCCCCAACGTAGGCGACAAGTGCGATGGGAATGAAGGAGAAGAAGGCGGGAATGCCACCCGTGATGATGCCCGACGTGAACCAGCGTCGGGCACCAATCTCCTTCCGAGCAGCCGTGTCCCAAACAAAGACAAGGATCCCGAAAACGGCGAGAGCGTAGCCGGCCGACCACTTGACTCCGCAGCCCAGACCAATAAACGCGCCAGCTAGCAGAAGCCACGGCCGCCAAAGCAACACAGGCCCAAGGCTTGAGAGGGGCTCACCGCCCGCTCCGACCCGGCCGTGAGCGACCCGGTGAGCGAGCCTGCGCCTCGTCCACTCGCGGTCCTTCAGCACCGCCCAAAACCCTGCCAAGACAAATGTGGCAAGAAGGTTGTCGAGGATTCCGGTGCGGGAGAGGGTGATGCCGACCCCGTCGAGTGCGATGAACAACCCGGCCACGAAGGCCAGGGGCACGGAACGGAAGAGGTGGAGGGCGATGCGGGTGAGGAGCATGACGGAGATGACTCCCGCGAGGGCCGTAGCAAATCGCCAACCCAAGCCGTTGTCAGTCCCGAAGAGCGCTTGCCCGAAACCAATGAGCCACTTGCCGAACGGCGGATGCACGACATAATCCGCCGCCAGTTCCGACGCTACATCGCTGCCCTGGACAAAGATTTCATCAGCGTTCTCGCCCACCCAGTTGCGTTCGTAACCGTGGGTGATGAGAGAGTATCCGCCCTTGACGTAATAGGTCTCGTCAAACACCATCTGGTGCGGGTGGCTGAGGCCAATGAAGCGAGTAAGGAAAGCAATGAGGCCGGTCGCGAGAGTCACAAGCCAGCCCCACAGCCGTATTTGCGTGGGTAGGGTCGACCAGGTGATTCCAAGTCTGCTGAGCAGGTCCCGCTCCCAGGCGGCTGCCTGACGTTCGGTCAGCGTGCGGCCCCTATCGGCGGTCTTAACCGGATTCTCTTCGTCCACTGTCACAACTGAAGTGTACGGGGAGTTTTCAATTGGAGTGACGCGAGGGGCAGTGATGCGACATAGTGGGAGGGTGAGTGACGGCAAAATCTATTTGGCAGCAACCCCGATTGGTGATGCTGGGGATGCAACCCCCAGGCTCCGTAACCTCCTGGAACGGGCGGACCTCATTGCGGCGGAAGATACTCGCAGGCTCCTTAACCTGGCATCACGCCTCGACATCGCAACATCCGGAAAGATCCTCGCCTTCCACGACCACAACGAGTCCGAGAGAATCACGGAACTCCTGGAGGCTGCGAGAGCTGGCATGACAGTCCTGGTGGTGTCGGATGCGGGGATGCCGACTGTGTCGGATCCGGGATACCGACTCGTCCGGGAAGCCCACGACCACAATGTGCCCATCACCGTGATCCCAGGTGCCTCTGCGGTCCTGACTGCGCTCGCGATCTCGGGACTGGCAACCGACCGTTTCTCGTTCGAGGGTTTCGCTCCCCGCAAGGACGGTGACCGCAGCAAACTCTTCAATGACCTGGTTGATGAGGAACGCACCATGGTGTTCTTCGATTCACCCCACCGCATCGGCGACACCCTTGCCTCCATGGCCCTCCACTTCGGGGCCGACCGAGAAGCGGCAGTCTGCCGTGAGCTCACCAAAACCTATGAAGAAGTGAAGCGGGGGCCGCTAGCGGAGCTTGCCGAATGGGCTGCTGACGGGTTGCGCGGAGAAATCACCATCGTCGTATCAGGTGCCTCCGAACTCGAAGCGAATGCCGACGACTACGTTGCCGAGGTGCTGACATTGGCGAATGCCGGCATGAGGCTCAAAGCCGCAGCCGCCTACATTTCCGAACGCACCGGAGTGCGCAAGAAGGAACTCTACGAAGCGGCACTCGCACGCCGAGAAGACGACTAGGAACGGCGAAATGTGTACGGGCCGAGCTTATTTGCTCGCACCCGGTATCGGATAGAACCTGCTGTTACGGAGTGGGTTAGCGAGCTTCAACCATGGGAGACCGCACAACGTTACCTCGTGGTGACCTAAGTTAGTCTTACGTTACGGACGCCCATTACTGCTCTGAGGAGTTAGCGATAGTCTGCTTGGGCCCGCTTTGCTGGGTTGCGGCTCCAGTGGTGTGGCCCACGGTGAGCCGCAGGTGGGGAATGTGTTGAGCATTCCCCACCGCCTGCCACACCCTTTACCCCGCAGTGGCGCGGCGCCTACATACTTTCGCGAGGCAGTACTAGAGCCAGGCGTTCTTGGATTCGAGTTGGATGATGCCAGCACCCTCCATGATCGTGCGGGCCTTAACCCCCAGATCCTCGCTCACGGGTGCAGTCAGGTCCGAAAACACTCGCACCTCGTCAAACATTGACCTCGCATCGAGTGCCGTGTCCTTCACGCAGTGGGATTCGGCAAGACCCACAATGTCAACGGACGTGATCTCGGCTTCCTTGAGGATGTCGGCAAGCGCCCTGCCATCCTCAGTCTTCCCCTCGAAGCCCGAGTAAGCGGCGGCGTACTGCCCCTTCTTCACCGAATCAGTCGGCAGCCCAACAACCGCGGGGTGCAGCTCGGCCTCTTCAGTGCCTGCCACTCCGTGCGGCGGCCACGTGTCCACAAAGTCCGGGTTTTCAGAGAAGTGGTCGCCGGGTTCAATGTGCCAGTCCTGGGTCGACACGATGACGCCGTAGTTATCGCGGTTGATCTTCGTGAACTCGCCAATCTTGCGCGCCACCTCGTTACCGCCCTCCACGGCGAGAGCACCGCCCTCGCAGAAGGTGGGTTGCACATCAACAAGAATGAGTGCCCGGTGGGGCTTGACGAGGAGTGCCGCAAGTGTCTCGTCGTCGGTCGGCTCGGTTCCATCCATGAATGTATCGCTCATGGTCGCAATCCTAACTGTGTTGGAAACGAAGTGCCCCGGATTCATAACCATGGACGATACGTACTAATCTAGTAGGTATGTCACGAGTACTTTCAGCTGTTGCCTGGCCCTACGCAAACGGACCCCGCCACATCGGACACGTCGCCGGATTCGGTGTGCCATCCGATGTGTTCTCCCGCTATATGCGCATGGCAGGCCATGACGTACTCATGGTGTCCGGAACCGACGAGCACGGTACACCGATCCTCGTCGCCGCCGACCAGGAAGGTATTGAACCGAAGGCGCTCGCGGACCGCAACAACCGAGTGATCGTCGAAGACCTCGTGGCACTCGGCCTGTCCTACGACCTGTTTACTCGCACAACCAGCAAGAACCACTACGCCGTGGTCCAGTCGATGTTCGAGACGGTGCGAGACAACGGCTACATGCTTGTTGAAACCACCTCGGGTGCCGTGTCCCCATCGACGGGCAGGACCCTGCCCGACCGTTACATTGAGGGCACATGCCCGCACTGCGGATATGACGGGGCGCGCGGTGACCAGTGCGATAACTGCGGTAAGCAGCTCGATCCGACCGAGCTCATCAACCCCCGCTCAAAGATCAACGGGGAAACCCCCGAATTTGTCGAAACCGACCACTACTTCCTGGACCTGCCGGCGCTCGCGGAAGAGCTGAGCCGCTGGCTCGATAACCGTGAGAAGTCGGGGCTGTGGCGCACCAACGTCATTAAGTTCTCGCAGCACCTGCTCGAAGATATTCGCCCCCGTGCCATGACTCGTGACATCGACTGGGGCATTCCCGTCCCCGGCTGGGAAGACAAGCCCAACAAGCGTCTCTACGTGTGGTTCGATGCCGTCGTGGGCTACCTGTCTGCCTCGATCGAGTGGGCGCGCCGCATCGGTGACCCGGAGCGCTGGCGCGACTGGTGGAACGATCCGGAAGCCCTCTCCTACTATTTCATGGGGAAGGACAACATCGTCTTCCACAGCCAGATCTGGCCCGCCGAGCTGCTCGGCTACAACGGTGAAGGAAACAAGGGCGGCGAACCCGGCTCCTTCGGGAAACTCAACCTGCCCACCCAGGTCGTAGCATCCGAATTCTTGACCATGGAGGGGAAGAAGTTCTCCTCCTCCAGGAAGATCACGATCTTCGTTCGTGATGTCCTGTCCCGCTACCAGCCGGATGCGCTCCGCTACTTCATTTCCATTGCCGGCCCCGAAACGTCTGACTCAGACTTCACGTGGGCAGAATTTGTGCGCCGCAATAACTCGGAGCTCGTTGCGGGCTGGGGCAACCTGGTCAACCGCACGGCTGCGATGATCGCGAAGAACTTTGGTGAAATCCCCGAGCCTGGTCAGCTGGAAGCAATCGACAACGATCTGCTTGTGCAGGTGCGCATCGGTTTTGAGAAGGTCGGTTCCCTCATCGAAAACCACCACCAGCGCTCCGCTCTCGGTGAGCTCATGCGCCTCGTCGGGGAAGCAAACACCTACGTTTCACAGACCGAACCGTTCAAGCTCAAGGCACCCGAGGAGCGGGAGCGACTCGCGACCGTTCTCCACACCCTCATCCAGGTTGTTGCCGACCTGAACGTGATGATGAGCGTGTTCCTGCCCCACTCGTCGAATGCAATCGACAAGGTGCTGGGTGGCGCGGGCGATCTCGCGCCCATGCCCCGCATCGAAGAAGCCGAAGATCTGGATGGGGGAGACCCGTACCCGATCATTACCGGCGACTATTCAAACCCGCGACCCTGGGCGCACGCTCCGGTGGTCGTCGGCACTCCGATTGCCAAGCCCAGCCCCGTGTTCGTCAAGCTCGATCCCGAGGTCGTCGACGAAGAGCTGGCTCGCCTGGAAGAACAGTGAGTAAAAAAGACAGGTCCGTTTTCCCGCCACTGCCCGATCCCCTTCCCGTCTCGGTCATTGACAACCACACGCACGTGGGAACCGACCGGGAAGGGCAGGAGCAGAAGGTCAATGATCAGGGGAAGAAAAAGTACCCGCTCCTCATCGAGGGACAGCGTGAGGCCATGGCCCACTCCGGCATCAAGCATGCCATCACCGTTGGCTGCGAAGTACCGGACCTGAAAGACGTCATCGAACTCGCCAGCACCGTCAAGGAGTTCTCCGCTGCGATCGCGATCCACCCCAACGAGGCGGCACTCCATGCCGGTGTTAGGGAGATAGCGCCCGATGGGCTGGAACCCAACGTTTTGGATCACCATCGGGACTACGATCTCGATGCCGCTGTGGCCCTCGTGGCGGAACTCGCGACCAGCGAGCACGTAGTTGCGATCGGCGAGACCGGCCTCGACTACTTCCGGACCGGAGACGAAGGGAAGGGCGCGCAACAGGAGTCTTTCCGCGCCCACATCGCACTCGCGAAAGAGTTAAGCCTGCCCCTGCAGATCCACGACCGCGATGCGCACGAGGATACGGTCCGGATTCTTCTGGAAGAGGGAGCCCCGGAGCGCACCGTGTTCCACTGCTTCTCCGGTGACCGGGAACTCGCCGGGATCCTCAATGAGAACGGCTGGTATGCATCCTTCGCGGGCACCGTGACCTTCCCGAAGAATGAATACCTGAGGGAGGCGTTGATGGAGATGAGGGAGGAGCTCATCCTTGTCGAAACGGATGCTCCCTACCTCACGCCCCATCCCCATCGCGGCAAACCCAACGCACCCTACCTCGCAAATCTCACGGTGCGGGCCATGGCAACGAACAAAGGTGTGGCGCTCGACACGTTCTGTGAACGTTTGCTCAGCAACGCGAACGGGGTCTATTTCCCTTAATATCACGGGAAAGTCACGGTCCGGGAGGGCCGATTTTCAAGGCTTTCCGGTGTTTATTCTGTCCACTCAGCGCAAATTAGGTCACGTTTTGATTACAACGCGACAATTTTTGATTACACTCAGTCGAGTATTCAGAACATCCAGATTGACTGAGGTTTTTCATGGGACGACACTCCCGCCACCAGAACCTGGCTCCTGCAGTACCGCAGGCACCGGAAGACAACACCCTGCCCGAGTCGGCAGTATGGGTCACCGGTACTGACGCCACCACTTCTTCAGCTCCCTCCCGTGTGAGCTCGCGCCGCTATGGCGCCGTCGCGGCACTCGCCGCCGCAACCGCACTCTCCGCCGTTGCCCTCACCTCCGAGCCGTCCAATGTGCCCAGCGCATCGGCTGCGCAGGTGTCCTCCAGTCTTGAGACCCCCCTCTCCATCGTCACCGCCGATCCCGACACTTCCGCTGAAGTCACGATCGTCGCAGACGGTCAGGCACTCGTCGTGACCACCGAGGCAGATACCTGGGGTCAGGTCCTCACCGAAAACGACATTAAGGTCGGCTCCGACGACATCGTGTCCGAAGATCTCGGTGCGGACGTCACCGACGGTGGTCGTATCACCATCGAGCGTGTGACCTTCGAAGACGTGGTCGAGGAAGAGACCCAGGGCTTCGAAACTATCCGGCAGGAAGACGACACCCTGGAAAAGGGCACGGAGAAGGTCCTGTCGGAGGGCGCCGAGGGCGTCACCCGCACCACCTACCGGGTCAAGCTCATTGATGGTGTTGAAGATTCTCGTGAGACGACCATCACCGCGAAGGTATCCGATCCTCAGGATCGCGTCATCGCCGTCGGCACCAAGGAAGAGGTTGTCGAAGAGGTAGCTCCCGAGCCGGAGCCCGCCGCTGAGACACCGACCGAAACCCCCGAACCGGCCGCAGCAACAGCTGAGCCCGAACCGGAGCCGGCACCGGCGCAGCCCGTTGTCGTGAACGCGGGTGGTACGAAGGGCATTGCGCAGCAGATGGTTGCAGCCAAGGGCTGGTCCACCTCCGAGTTCCAGTGCCTCGAAACCCTGTGGCAGCGTGAATCCGGTTGGAACCACCTAGCACAGAACCCCTCCTCGGGCGCCTACGGCATTCCCCAGGCACTGCCCGGTTCGAAGATGGCATCGCACGGTGCTGACTGGCAGACCAACCCCGCAACCCAGATCGCGTGGGGCTTGGACTACATCCAGGGACGCTACGGCACTCCCTGCGGGGCACTCGGTCACTCGAACTCGCGTGGCTGGTACTAGTCTCCTCACCCCGAGTGATATCCGGGAGCTGAGCAACAAGCTCGGTATTAGGCCCACCAAGACACTCGGGCAGAACTTTGTTGGCGATGGGGGCACGGTCCGAAAGATCGTGTCCCACGCCGGCGTATCCGAAGGTGATCACGTTGTCGAGATCGGCCCCGGACTCGGATCCCTGACGCTCGCTCTTCTTGAGGCGGGCGCCTACGTGTCCGCTATCGAAATCGATACCGTCCTCGCTCCCGCCCTACCCGCGACAGTCACCGCACGTCACGACCGGCCGGAGCGTTTCGCTGTTGCACAGTTTGATGCTCTCAAGCTGGGACAGAATGAGCTTGCGATCCCGCCCGCGCTCGATACCTTCACCCCGACCCACCTGGTCGCAAACCTGCCCTACAACGTCGCAGTGCCCGCCATCCTCACAGCACTCGAAGAGCTCCCCAGCCTCCGCATCGTTGACGTTATGGTGCAACTTGAGGTTGCTGAACGACTGGCGGCCCAGCCCGGAAGCAAGGTCTACGGGGTTCCCTCCGCGAAGGCCGCCTGGTACGCGAGTGCAACCCGCGGCCCCCTCATTTCCCGGAATGTGTTTTGGCCGGTACCAAACGTTGACTCGGCACTCGTACGCCTGGACCGACGGCCCGTACCCGACGCCGATCGAGTGAGCGTCTTTGAGGTCGTTGATGCCGCATTCTCGCAGCGTCGCAAGACCTTGCGGCAGGCACTGGGATCATGGGCGGGAACTCCCGCGCAGGCGGAAGAGATCCTCCTCCGCGCCGGAATTGACTCCACGTTGCGTGGCGAACGCCTATCCATCGGTGACTTCGTCGCCATCGCCCAAGCCAAGACCGAGATCGCACACTAGTTTCAGTTCATCCGTATCTAGCTCTCCGAGCTAGATACTTCCTTCATGTGCGCTCATGGGCTCTTCATTCGCGTTGCACCTTGCAGGCAGTGCGGCTAACTCATGACCGGTTCCGAGTTCCTGGACATGACCGGGACCGTGTACCTGGCAGGTTCGTGTTCCCGTCAGGTTTGTGGGACTCAGGTGTGAGAACCGCGTATCCTTTGAGAGTGAAGAACTCCGTAACCGTGCATGCCCCCGCCAAGATCAATCTGGCGCTCCGCGTGGGTAGCCCGCGTCCGGACGGATTCCACCCCCTCAACACGGTTTTCTGCTCACTCGACCTCTATGACGTTATCGACGTGGAGCAAGCCGATGAGTTGAGTTTGGAGCTGGTCGGTTGCGACCTCGAAGTCGACGAACACAACCTGGCCCTCCGAGCAGCACGTGCCCTCCAAACCCGCACCGGCACGAACCACGGTGCCCGCATCACCATTACCAAAACCATTCCTGTGGCGGGTGGCATGGCGGGGGGAAGTGCGAACGCAGCCGGTGTTCTCGTTGGCCTCAATGAACTCTGGGACCTGGGATTAACGACATCTGAGCTAGCTGAGCTCGGTAGTGAACTGGGATCAGACGTTCCATTCTGCCTCATGGGAGGGCTCGCCATCGGAACGTCCCGAGGGGAAAACCTCGTTCCCATCAGGCCGGGATTCTTCCAATCGTGGGTACTGATCGTGAATGATGAGGGCATGTCCACCCCAGCGGTGTTCAAGAAGTACGACGAGCTCCGGCCCGAGCCGCACGAACCAGCATCCATCGAGGAGATCGTGGCGGCCCTGCAGGGAAGCAGTATTGATGGGCTGGCAGGTCTTCTCGTTAACGATCTTGCAGAACCCGCATTCCACCTCAGACCAGATATTCGACGCACCTTCGAGAGAGCTCACGGCTCCGGAATTGCGACAGTCCTGTCTGGATCCGGGCCAACCATCGCCATCCTCTGCACCAGCGATCAGGAGGCGGATGTGTTGGCAGAAGGCTTGAGGAATGATGGGATGAGAGTGCTGAGAGCTGTCGGCCCGGCCGTTGGCACCCACATCGTAAGGAGCAATTAATGGCACACCTGCTGTCGTTTGAAGGAGTAGGAGCGATCCTGGGCTCCCGCCCAATCCTGGGAGACATCACCCTGGGATTGGATGATGGGGCACGTGTGGGAGTTGTCGGGCCCAACGGTGGCGGTAAATCCACTTTGCTGAAGCTCATGACCGGCGCTCTTGAACCCCAGTCGGGCCAGGTAACCCGCTCCAACAGCCTCCGGGTTGCTGCGCTCTCCCAGCAGGACACACTGAAGGACGTGACCGTCAGGGAAGCGATTCACGGCTCATCCTCAGAACACGAGTGGGCCTCGGAGCGCGCGATCCGGGAACTGCACGAGGGCCTCGTCCCCGACGTTGATCTTGACCGCAACCTGTCCGAACTGTCCGGTGGGCAGCGACGCAGGGTGGCGCTCGCGGCAGTTCTGACCGCGGACGCTGACCTCGTGATCTTAGATGAGCCAACGAACCACCTCGACGTTGATGGCGTCGACTACCTGCAGCGGTACCTGAACGACCGTTTTGGTCGGGGTAAGGGAGCGCTCGTGACCGTGACGCACGACCGCTGGTTCCTTGATGCTGTCTGTGAGCGCATGTGGGAAGTGGTTCCCGGACACGATGGCTCGGGCGGTCGCAACCCCGTTCCCGGTCACGTTGAACAGTACGAGGGTGGCTATGCCGCCTACATTCTTGCTCGAGCCGAGCGGGAGCGGCTCCGCAATCAGGCAGAGGCAAAACGAGCAAACCTGTTGCGTAAGGAACTGGCGTGGCTCCGCAGGGGAGCTCCGGCACGCACCTCCAAACCCAAGTTCCGGATCGACGCGGCCAATGAAATCATTGCGAACGAACCGCCCCCGCGCGACCGTATCGAACTGACAAAGATGGCCACTGCCCGCCTCGGCAAGGACGTGATCGACCTGGAAGAAGTGTCGTTCTCGTACGGGGATAAGGAGATACTGCAATCCACTACGCTACGGCTCGCGCCGGGGGAGCGGCTCGGGATTGTGGGAGCCAACGGTTCCGGTAAATCCACCCTCCTCGGGCTCCTCGCCGGCCGGCTTGAACCCACCTCCGGGCGAGTCAAGCGAGGCAAGACCGTTGAACTAGCCGAACTCTCCCAGCACACGAGCGAACTCGACCAGGTGGGGGACATGAGAGTTGTGGAGTCTGTCTCGAGCATCGCCACCGCGATAGAAGTTGGCGGGAAGGACATGACCGCGAGCCAGCTCGTTGAACGCCTCGGCTTTACCCGGGAACGCGCCTGGACAGAAGTGAACCGACTGTCGGGCGGTGAGCGGCGCAGACTCCAACTCATCAGGCTCCTCATGGCGGGACCCAACGTCCTGCTCATGGATGAGCCCACGAACGACCTCGACACCGACACGCTATCGGCGATCGAGGACCTGCTCGACGGCTGGCCTGGCACCCTCATCGTTGTCTCCCACGACCGCTACCTTCTGGAACGCGTTACCGACCGCCAGGTCGCCATCCTCGACGGTCACGTTCGTGACCTGCCGGGCGGGGTTGATGAGTACCTGACCCTGCGCGAAGCGCAGAGCGTCGTTGACGAGGTGACAGGCGAGAAGCTTGCGGCCCCGGTCTCGGATGCTGCGATTGCTCGGACCGCGCGCAAGACCATGGCCCGCGTGGAACGCCAGCTGACCAAGGAACGAAGCAACCTGGAACGAGTGCAGGAAGACATGGTGGCGGCTTCACTCGACTTTGAGAAGCTTGCGAAGCTGACCGAGGACTCCTCCCGCATCCAGCAGCGCATCGACCAGTTGGAGGAAGAATGGCTGTGGGCGGCAGAACAGGCCGACTGACATGATCGTGGCAGGGCTGGTCGCCGCCGGCCTACTCCTCGGTGGCGGCATAAGCCCCCTCGCCATCGGAGACTCCTATGCTTCCGGGACGGGCATGGGGAACTACTCGGACACCCTCTGCATGAGATCTATCGATGCGCCTATCGAATACGTGGGAGATTTCGTTGGTCATAAGCCGCGAAATGTTGCCTGCAACGGCGCATGGACTTCGGAACTAACAACCGATCGGGTCATTAAAGAAACCCGGGACGATGTGAGCACGGATTCTGGAACCGAGACAGATGCAACACTGAGTGAGGCCCGCCAGGAGTGTCAGCCCATGGAAGGGGCACGAACCGAGTTTACGAGCGAAGAAGGAACAGATACGATCACAAGTTTCTGCACCATCACCCTCTATCCCCAAATCGAGATGGTGGAAGGAGCCACCGACGTGTTCGTCACGATCGGGGGTAATGACATTGGTTTCTCCCAGATCGCAGGATCCTGTTTGATCCTCACCGACGAGGCCGCCTGCGAGGCGGCACTCGAGCAAGCGGAAGACCGCCTCCCGGCAGTCATCGAACAGGAACGGGAAGCGCTTGCACAGATAATGGAAAGCAACGATGTTCGCGTTCATGTCGTTCCCTACCCGCGCATGGTCAGCACCGACGATCTGAGGGCCGGAAACATCAATGTCAGCGAACGCGTCACCTCGTTCCAAGAGCGGTGGGAACAAGACCTGCGAGACATGACCCAGTCCCTGAGCGCGGATGGATCCATCTACTACGTTGAGTCCGTTGCGCCCCTGTGGCAGGGACACGGGATTGGTGGAGAAGATTCGTGGATTAACACCTCGGGCAATGGGGCCGAGCTTCTTCATCCCACACCAGAAGGATGGGAGGCGATGAATGCCGCCTACATCGCCCACCTCGGCACGATAGCAATTGAGTAGGCAGTGCCCCGCACTCTGCTGCAGCGTTGACAGTTGAACACTGACCATTGCGTGATCGCAGTGGCTGTTCTGGAATGATCTGCGGACACGATGCTTCACATGGCACGGTGTTTTCTGCAGTTTGAGCATCTTTATCCGACGAGCTGCTTCGATAGTGTTCCAAGAATCCTTGGCTTCCCAACTGAATCTCCCACCAAATCGATCAGGGCAGAATCGGTTGGATGGGGCAAGTAATAGTGAAGGTTGTGGGGCAACCCCTGCATGAGAAATCTTGATATCGAGTAAACTGGCTGGATGGAACGAAATGTCGGCAGTGGCGACGAGGTTGATGAGATTGTTGCAGCGTGGCAACGAGAACGTGGCGACCTCGACTCCTCGCCTCTCGAGATCTTCTCCCGACTCCTCAGGCTCAACCGGCATCTCGAAAAGTTCCGAGCCCAAGCATTCGCCGCACACGGTCTAGACGTGTGGGAGTTCGAAATGCTGTCGCTTCTGCGTAGGCAGGGGGAGCCTTTTCAGGCGCAGCCCAGCCAATTCGTGAACGAATTGCTCGTTCCCTCGGGCACGCTCACGCACCGGATCAATACGATGGTGGAACGTGGTCACGCCATCCGTCACCAAGATTCGCGCGACCGCAGAATTAAGTATGTGCGGGCAACCCCGCTCGGGATTGAGCGCTCGGATGAGGCGATGGCGGACCTGCTCAAGAGCGAAGAGCGGATGCTGGAGCCGATCCCGCACGAGGATCGGCAAGAAATCAGCCGCATTCTCCGCGACCTGCTCCGCCCATTCCAGAACGGCAACAAGCCAGGTAACTAACAGGCCTTCATGGGTGTTTTACGGGCAGGACCTCGGCAGTGATCACCAGGTGTTCGGTGGAGCCGAGTGTCCATTCACTGCTCCACGCAACGGCGTGGTTCCGTGCGTGAATTCTGAGTAGAAAGGTTGAGGGGCAGGTCGACACGGAGCTGCCCCTCAACCTCGCCCACCAGGATCCGGAGTCCTGGGGGTTTCTGCCTGCTACTTGTTTCTCAGTACCTCGGTGAGCTTCATCCGCGTACCGGTGTGGAGGATGGAGCGTTCATAGATCTTGCCGGCTATTGCGGCCAGGATCGGGATGGTGAGGAGGCAGATGCCGATCGCGATGAGGTTATCGGACAGGGGAACATCGGAGACTGATGCCCTGACCGGCATAACGAACGGACTGAAGAACGGGATATATCCCATCACCTGCGACAGGAGAGTATCGGGATTGTTGGGGACGTAAAACATGGCGAAGTAGAATGGCACCATGGACAGGAAGATGACGGGCGTGGTAATCGCACCGATGTCTTCCTGACGGGACACTGTTGCTGCGAGGCCACCCGTGATCGAGGCGTAAATGATGTATCCCAGGATGACCCAGACAAGCAGCATCGGCACGTAGGAAGCGATGTTGATGTCGGGCAACACTCCGGCGATTGCTCCGGCCGTGACCATCGCGGCAACGTATACCGCGACCATGAGGAAGATTGCGAGACCGATACCGAGGAACTTGCCCATGAGCAGGTCACGGGGACGGATCGTAGCGAGAAGCAACTCGACCACGCGGGATGACTTCTCTTCCACAACTCCCATAGCCAACATTGACACACCCATGACTATCGTCAGGTAGACGAGGGAGACGGTCAGAACACCAACGATGAACGCGACCGGATCGAAGTCGCTTGCGCCAATGATTTCAACAGTGAGCGCCTGCGAATCGATGAACTCCTGCTTCACTTCGGCAGTTGCTTCGTCACCAAAGGTTTCGGTGAGAAGGTAGTTGCTGGTCGACAGCTCGGTGAGCTCCGTGACGAGTTCCAGATCCTCCGCCCCATCAACCGCATAGATAGTTGGGATACTGGGATCATCGGCCAGGACCGCATTAATATCCTCGTCTGTGAGGGCCTCTGCTGGATCCCCGGAAACCTCCACCACCGTGAGACCAGTATCTTCCAGGTAACTGGTGAGCGGAGCAGTATCCGAGGTGACACCCACGGTTGCGGAGACAACCTCGGGAGTGTCCTCGTCATCGAGCAGGAACTTGCCGAGAACACCGCCGGCGATGATCAAGATCGCCATGACAATCGTTGAGATGATGCTGGCTTTGGAACGGGTTTGGGCACGGAACTCGCGCCTGGCTACGAGGCTGATCGAGTTCACTGCTGGTCCTTCCTGTCGGAGCTGGTCGACACGACATCACGGAAGAGTTCCTCGAGATGCGGTTTTCGGGGCGAGAATTCGTAGACGGGCCCGAATTCGAGTGCTGCACGGAGGATTTGTTGACCGTCGAAGCCCGGCGGGCCAACGAGGTGACGGGTCATCGTATTCTCATTAATGACCTGGGACGGTGTGGAGACACCAAGGTGATCGAAACGTGCCTCCGAATCGGCCGGGGTCACGAGAATGTATTCGGGGTTCTCGGTGCGGCGCAGATCGTCGATCGTGCCTTCGGAAACGATGCGGCCCTTGGAAACGATCCCGACCCGATCACACAGGCGTTCCACCAGGTCGAGCTGGTGGGAGGAGAAGATCACGGGAACACCCTCACGAGTTTTCTCCCGAAGCACCTCGCTCATGACATCGACCGCGACCGGGTCCAGACCCGAGAACGGCTCGTCCAAGACCATCAGCTGCGGTTCGGATACGAGGGCGGCAGCGAGCTGAACACGCTGCTGGTTGCCTAGGGAAAGTGTTTGGACGAGGTCGTCACGGCGGTGCGCAATATCGAGCTTCTCCGTCCAGTACTCCATGTCGTGCTTGGCTTTCTCAAAGCTGTCGCCGTGCAACTGGGAGAGGAAAATGAGTTGCTCACCGACCTTCATCCGCGGATAGAGGCCGCGTTCTTCCGGCATGTACCCCACCTCCTTCCGCATCGCGAAATCGATCGGGTTGTCCTGCCACGTGACCTCCCCAGAGTCGGAGGAGAGGACACCGAGGATGATGCGCATGGCGGTGGTTTTACCGGCACCGTTTGAACCGACGAAACCGAACATCTCGCCCGGGTTCACGTGGAAACTCATCCCGTTGAGAGCTTTGACGGTCCCATACGTCTTGTATAAATCCTTGATGATGAGCATGAGGCTCCAAAGTTGAAGTGGTCTAGATCGCTCACCAACTTACTGGAATTTGTCCGTAATCTCCCTTTGAGATCGAACCGACAGCGATTGTGAGACTGCCCGCTCAAATGAATCTCGTGCTCACAGCTCTAGTAAGGAATAGAGAGAGATAGTCGACAGAGTGAAAGACCGGTGAGACAAAGAGAAACTGAGTGGTTGGCAGCCTATGCGCCCCAATGTTCGCAGGCTGGTCTCTACCTGAGAGTTATGAGCCCGCCATGGTCCGCCAAGGCCCGATGAGGCGGTGCTTGCCGGATGGTGACGGTGCTTGATGGTGACGGTGGGCTGGCTCTGCCCACCCGAGATGCGGAAATCTACCTGAGTAGCGGGAAGCACCTCGAAAACGGTCACCTAATCGGGAAGTAGTATCCGGTGGTTTAGGAGGGCTGGATTTCTTCGCCCTCATCCGGACGTCCGATCGGGCGCGGTTTGAGTTCGAGATGGTGGAGTCCGTTCCACAGGAGATTGGCCGTGTGGGCGGCGACGTCGTCCTTGGACATGGGTGTGACGGGTTCGCCGCGCTCGGCCTGGTCCTTCTCCGAGAGCCACCACTGGCCGACCTGAGCGACCGCACCACCAAGCAGCTGGCCGTAGACGGGGGTGATGGAGGATTCGAATCCCTGACGGTTGAACACTTCGGCAAGCAGGATCGTCAGGTGTTCAGTCACCTCTCCAATCACGGGCGAGAACACTCCGGTTGATACGCCAAGGGGTGACTGGTGTGCGAGGAGGCGATAGCCGTCCGGGTTTGATTCCAGGTAGTCGAGCAGGGCGACAATCGAATGCTCGAGTGCTTTCCTGGGGGAGACGTGAGCGGGAAGAGATTCTGTCAGGGTGGACATGAGCAAGTTGATCTCGCGGTCAACAATCACCTGGTAGAGACCTTCCTTACCACCAAAGTGTTCGTAGAGAACGGGCTTGGAGATCCCTGCCGCGAGAGTGATCTCTTCGATCGAGGTCGCGTCGTAACCACGGTGCGCGAAACTAGCTCGAGCTATTTCGATGAGCTGCAGGCGGCGCTCGGAGCGGGACATGCGTACCTTACGGGGACTATTGGGCTCGGTCATGTGACCAGTATTCCATGAAAGAAGCACCTTCCACTTTGGCAAGGCCACTCAATTACTGGCAGACTAAAGGACGTGCGATCCGCCCTGGTGTAATGGCAGCACAGAGGCCTTTGAAGCCTTTAGTTCAGGTTCGAATCCTGGGGGCGGAGCCACAAAACAACGGAATTTGCGCACGAAAGTGCCGATCCGACGTATGGTTGGGATCGTGATAAGAGAGTTGAACGTGCCGAACAACCAACGCCCCACAGTGATCCTTTTGGCCGCGGGTGCGGGCACACGCATGAAGTCAGAGACCCCGAAAGTCCTCCACGAAATCTGCGGACGCAGCCTTGTCGGACACGTCATCAACGCCGCCCAGCAACTCGAGCCCGCAAACCTTGTTGCGGTTGTTCGGCACCAGCGTGAAAAAGTTGCCTCCCACATCGCCACCATCGCCCCCGAAGCAATCATTGCCGACCAGGATGACATCCCCGGCACGGGTCGCGCGGTCTGGTGCGGCATGCAGGTGCTACCAGAAGATCTCACTGGCCCCGTTCTCGTTACGGCCGCGGATACACCCCTGCTCGATGGCGACACTCTCCAGGCTCTGCTTGAAGCGCACGGCGACAATGCCGTGACAATCCTGACCACCTATGTCCCGGATCCGACCGGTTACGGCCGGATCGTTCGAGACGACAAGGGCATCATTTCTTCCATCGTTGAGCACAAGGATGCGCTCCCCGAACAGCTCCTCATCGACGAAATCAACTCCTCCATTTATGTCTTCGACGCCGAGCTCCTCCGAGCCACCCTGGGCGGTCTCGATACGGATAACGCGCAGGGCGAAATGTACCTGACTGATGTCGTGGAAGCCGCCTACCGGCAGGGTTCCCCCATTGGCTCGTACACGGCTGACCGGATGATTGTTGAGGGCGTGAACGATCAGGTTCAGCTCGCTAACCTTCGTCAAATCCTCAACCGTCGCACACTCGTTGCCGCGATGAGGTCCGGGGTCACCGTTGAAGACCCGGACAGCACGTGGGTTGATGTTCAGGTCACCTTTGAACCGGACTCGAGGATTCTGCCCGGCAGCTACCTCACCGGCACCACATCAATCGCAACGGGCGCCCAGGTCGGCCCCCACGTGAGACTTCACAATGTCAGGGTCGAGAAGGATTCACGCGTTGCGTTCGCGGACCTGTCAGATGCTTCCACCACAGCCAGTGCCAACGAAACGAAGGACGAACAAAAATGAGTGGCATCCACTCCACCGGAGCTAAGCACCTTGTCATTGCGAGCGGGCGCTCCCACCCCGCACTCGCGACGGAGGTCGCAGAGTCGCTCGACATCGATCTGCTTCCCTCGAGCGCATACGACTTCGCAAACGGCGAGATTTACGTCCGTTTTGACGAATCCGTGCGCGGTGCGGATGCCTTTGTGATCCAAACCCACACCCCTCCGGTCAACAAGTGGCTCGTGGAGGCGCTCATCATGATCGATGCGCTCAAGCGTGCCTCCGCCAAGCGCATCACCGTTGTCGCCCCCTTCTACCCGTACGCCCGTCAAGACAAGAAGCACCGCGGTCGCGAGCCGATCTCGGCCCGCCTCGTTGCCGACCTGTACAAGACCGCGGGAGCGGACAGGATCATGAGTGTCGACCTGCACGCAGCCCAGGCGCAAGGCTTCTTCGACGGCCCCGTCGACCACCTGTGGGCGATGCCCACCCTCGTCGAATACGTGCGCACCCGCATTGATCCCAAGAAGACCACGGTCGTGTCACCCGATGCTGGCCGCATCAGGGTCGCCGAGCAGTGGGCTGATCGCCTCGGCGGCACCCCGCTCGCCTTCGTACACAAGACCCGCGACATTTCCCGCCCCAACCTGGCGGTCGCTAACCGCGTTGTGGGTGACGTTGAGGGCCGTTCCTGCGTGCTCGTTGACGACCTCATCGACACCGGCGGCACCATCTGTGAAGCGGTCCGGGTTCTCCTGGAGGCCGGAGCTGCCGACGTCATCGTTGCCGCCACCCACGGTGTTCTCTCCGATCCTGCGGTCAAGCGTCTGTCGGAGTCTGGTGCCCGCGAAGTCATCGTAACCGACACTGTCCCGATCGAACGCGAGAAGCGTTTCAAGGAGCTCACGGTCCTCCCGATTGCACCGGTCCTGGCCCGTGCAATCCGTGAGGTCTTCGACGATGGCTCCGTGACCAGCCTCTTCGATGGTGCACACTGACCAGAATGAAATAGTTTGATGGGCTCAGATCTCCTCGTGAGGTCCGAGCCCATCACCTTTTGCTCGTATTTTGCTCGTGCGTGATGGGGGCCATAAGTCTCGATCTTTCGCAGTGTTAGCCGGGTGCGCTACCATATTGTGGTTGCCTCGGCGAGGGAGGCGGTTGATCCGCACTCCGTTATCGACGCGGTCCAGGTGTCATCCGGCACGTGGCTTTCGAGGCTGATGCACGCCTCGGCGTGCCGAACGTAAGGAGACATCTTGGTAGATTCAGTTAAGCTGACAAGCGAAACCCGTGAGGACTTCGGTAAGGGCGCTGCCCGCCGCCTCCGCCGCGAAGGCAAGGTTCCCGCAGTTGTTTACGGCCACGGTGGCGAAACCGCTCACCTGGCTCTTAACGCACACGAAACGTTCCTCGCTGTTCGTTACAACGCTAACGCTCTCGTCACCGTCAAGGTTGATGGCAAGTCCCAGCTCGCTCTCGTAAGGGACATTCAGCGCCACCCCATGACCTGGGACATCGAGCACATCGACCTCATTGGCGTCCGCAAGGGTGAAAAGGTTGAGGTTACTATCCCCGTCACGGTTATCGGCGAGCCCGCTCCCGGTACGGTTGTCACCACCGATGTCCTCCAGCTCGTCGTCCAGGCTGACGCTACTGCGATCCCCGAGACTATCGAGATCGATGTTGAGGGCAAGGAAGAGGGCACCCAGATTCGCGTTGGCGACATCGTGTTCCCCGAGTCCGTCACCACCGAGATGGATCCCGAAGACCTCGTTGTCTCGGTCAACGTCCCGCAGGTCGACACCTCGATCGAAGAGGCTGACGCTGCCCTTGCTGCCGAGCAGTCCGCTGAGGGTGAAGCCGAGGGTGAAGAGAAGTCCGAAGAGGATTCCGAATAATTAAGTGAGATAGCGCCCGGGTTCCGACCCGGGCGCTCCTCATGGGAGCAGGTGCATGAAAGCGATCGTTGGACTCGGAAACCCGGGACCGAAGTATGCGAATACTCGTCACAACGTCGGTCACATGGTGATCGACGAACTCGTGTCGCGCTCGCAAGGGACCCTTGCTGCCCACCGCTCCCGAAACTACATCATGACCGGCAGGCTCATGACTGCCCCCATCGGCGAAGGGAACTTTGTTCTCGCCGTCTGTGATAGCTACATGAACGTGTCGGGTGGTCCCGTCAAGGGACTGCTCCAATACTTCAAAATCGAACCCCACGACCTGCTTGTCATCCACGACGATCTCGACATTCCCGAGCACGTCCTGCGGTTGAAAGACGGGGGTGGAGAAGGCGGCCATAACGGTCTCAAGTCGATTTCCTCCGCACTAGGAAGTAAGAACTATGAGCGACTGCGGGTGGGAGTTGGGCGGCCGCCCGGAAACCAGGATGCTGCCGACTATGTGCTCAGCCCCATCACCGGAACGGCACGAACCGAATACGCGGTGACAGTGTCAAAGGCAGCAGATGTCGTGGAGAGTATCCTCTCACGAGGGTTTGTTGCCACCCAGGCTGACTTACACTCAAACTAATGGACTTTCAGAACATCATTCACAGGCTCCGTCAAGATCAGACCTTGGCGGGGCTTCCCCTTTCACGACAGCGACGACTCGACGTTGGCATGCCGCTCGGGCTCGTTCCCGGTGCGCTTGCACTCTTGGCAACCGAAGGTGATCGCCCAACCGTTGTCGTGACACCAACGGGACGGGATGGTGAGGAGCTCGTCGGTGCACTGGCGCCCTACCTGCCCCGCGACGAAGTTGAATTCTTCCCCTCGTGGGAGACCCTGCCGCACGAGCGGCTCTCCCCGCGGGCGGATACCGTCGCGAAGCGCCTCTCTGTCCTCCGCAGGCTCGCCCACCCCGAAGAGTTCGGGAAACTCTCCGTTCTCGTTGTGCCGATCCGGGCTCTCCTCCAGCCGATCGTCAAGGGCCTGGGGGAGATGGTGCCGGTCCGCGTACGCACGGGTGACGAGATTCCCCTTGAGGATTTGGCCCAGGGGCTGGTTGATGCGGCCTACGTGCGGGTGGACATGGTGGAAGCGCGCGGACAATTTGCGATCCGCGGTGGCATCCTCGACGTTTTCCCACCCACCGAATCCCACCCGCTCCGTATCGAATTCTTTGGCGACGAAGTGGATGAAATCAGGTCCTTCGCGGTGGCCGATCAGCGCAGTCTCGAGAGCGTTGACGAAATGTACGCGCCGCCCTGCCGGGAAATTCTGCTGAACGACGAGGTCCGCGAACGCGCCAGGAAGGCATCGGACAGTCTTCCCGGTGCTCGGGACATGCTGGAAAAGATCGCGCAGGGGATCCCGGTTGAAGGGATGGAATCCCTCGCCCCGGTGCTGACTGGCGGCATGCAGCCCCTCTACGAGCTCGTCGATCCGGCCTCCCGGTTTGTTGTGGTGGAACCGGAGCGCGTCTACTCCCGCAGCGCAGATCTCGTGGCAACGACGGATGAATTCTTGGCGGCAGCCTGGTCATCGGCCGCCGCAGGTGGCGATGTGCCCCTGACCGTATCTGAAGCTTCGTTCCTGGAACTCGCTGATGTGGAAAAGGATGTCCGGCAGGCAGGGATGGCCTGGTGGACATTCGGTGGCTTCACCGGCGATGGTGAACTGGATGATTCGAAGCTGACGGTTGATGCTCGTGAGCCGGGAACATTCCACGGCGACGTTGATGGTGCCCTGAAAGAAATGGGCATGCTTGCAGCCCAGGGCTGGTGGCCGATCATCGTCGTCGAAGGTGGTGGCCTCGGCCGGCGTATTGCCTCCGAACTCGGTGAGCTCGGCGTGCCCGCAGAATTCGTCACCGAGCTTGGGTCCCCCATGGAGGGGACGGTCACGATCACGGCAGCGCCGATCCGGACCGGTTTCCTCATGCCCGGGGTGAAGCTCGCTGTTCTCGCGGCCTCCGACATGACCGGCAAGGGCGGTTCGTCCACGAAGGACATGCGCAAGCTCCCTTCCCGTAGGCGAGCAGGCATCGATCCCCTGCAACTCAAGCCCGGGGACTACATCGTTCACGACCACCACGGCGTCGGCAAGTTCCTGCGCATGGATTCGCGCGACATTGACGGTACTGACGGTGCTCGACGCGAGTACCTGGTTGTCGAGTACGCTCCTTCGAAGAGGGGCATGCCCGGCGACCAGCTGTGGATCCCCACCGATTCCCTCGACCTTGTGTCCCGTTACTCGGGTTCCGAGGCCCCGTCGGTGTCGAAGATGGGTGGCTCGGACTGGGCGAAAACCAAGGCCAAGGCCAGGAAGGCAACCGAGGCGATCGCGGGGGAGCTCGTGCGCCTCTATGCTACCCGTAAGGCCACTAAGGGATTCCAGTTCTCTCCCGATACTCCCTGGCAGCGGGAACTTGAAGATGCTTTCGCGTACGTGGAGACCCCCGACCAGCTTGCGACGATCGAGGAAGTGAAGAAGGACATGGAGTCGGAGACTCCCATGGACCGTCTCATTTCCGGTGACGTCGGATACGGCAAGACCGAGATCGCGATCAGGGCAGCCTTCAAGGCCGTGCAGGACTCCAAGCAGGTTGCTGTCCTCGTTCCCACCACCCTTCTTGTTTCCCAGCACCTCGAAACCTTCGAGGAACGGTATGCGGGGTTCCCGGTGACCGTTGCAGGGCTTTCTCGCTTCCAGTCCGAAGAGGATTCGGAACGCGTGAAGAAGGGAATCAAGGACGGAACGATCGACGTGGTTGTCGGTACGCACCGCCTGCTGACCGGTTCGATCGGATTCAAGGACCTGGGCCTGGTCATCATCGATGAGGAACAGCGTTTCGGTGTCGAGCACAAGGAAACTCTCACCCAGCTGCGAGCCAACGTGGACGTGCTGTCCATGTCCGCAACCCCGATCCCGAGGACGTTGGAGATGGCGGTGACGGGCATTCGTGAAATGTCGACCCTCGCCACCCCGCCCGAAGAACGCCACCCCATCCTCACCTACGTGGGTGTTTCGGAAGACAAACAGATCACGGCAGCAATCAGGCGGGAGCTGTTGCGCGATGGTCAGGTCTTCTACGTCCACAACCGCGTCCAGTCCATCCGTGCCCAGGCCACCAAGATCCAGGAGCTTGTCCCCGAGGCAAAGATCGGTGTCGCGCACGGCAAGATGAGTGAGAAGCAGTTGGAGACCGTGATCCAGCAGTTCTGGGATCGCGAAATCGACGTGCTTGTCTGTACGACAATCATCGAGACGGGTCTCGACATCTCCAACGCCAACACCCTCATCGTCGACCACGCTGAAAAGCTTGGCCTCTCCCAATTGCACCAGTTGCGGGGCAGGGTCGGAAGGGGCCGCGAACGGGCCTACGCCTACTTCCTGTACCCGGCCGATACGACCATGACCGAGACCGCACTGGAGCGCCTGCGTACCATTGCCTCCCACACGTCGCTCGGCTCCGGCATTCAGGTCGCCATGAAAGACCTCGAGATCAGGGGCGCCGGCAACATGCTCGGCGGCGAACAGTCCGGGCACATTGCCGGAGTTGGATTCGACCTGTACGTGCGCATGATCTCCGAACAGGTGGAGAACATGCAGGCGATGCTGACCGGTGGCAAGGTGGAAGAGCCTGCCCCTAAACCCATCCGTATCGACCTGCCCATCGAGGCCACCGTTCCAGAGAACTACGTCCCGCAAGAAAGCCTCCGCCTCGATATTTACTCCAAGGTTGCGGGAGCGACCGGGGACGAGGAACGCGACCAGATCCGGGACGAGCTCATCGACCGCTACGGCCCGATCCCACCTGCCGTGAACCGCATGTTCCTGCTGTCGGAGATGCGAGAGAAGCTCCGCCAGGCACAGCTCGAAGAGGCCGTTATTCAGGGCGAATACGTGCGTTTTTACCCGGTGGACCTGCCAGATTCGAGGCAGGCACGGCTTAGGCGACTGCATCCGCGCACCGTCCTCAAACCCGGCGTGCGTTCCGCTCTCATCCCGCTCCCCACCAGGCCCCAGGCGCGCCTTGGTGCAAGCCCGGAACCGGTCATGAACGAGGACTTTGTTGAATGGCTGGACGACCTGCTGCGAGCCGTATTCTTGCCGGACTCGGAGGGCCGGGGTGGGAACAACCCGGATGGGCTGAATCGGTAAATGTCTGGCAATCGAACTATGATGGCCTTGAGTAAAACCCTGGAGGAAAAGTGAAGAAGCTTATTGCACTCGCCGGTGCCGGAATGTTGCTGGCAGCCTGCTCGACCGACCCCTCATCCGCGGCCGTTGTCGCAGGCGACAACATCACGATTGATGAGCTTGCACAGGTACAGGAAGACTTCCGTGCCGAAGGTCTGGACACCGATGCTGGTGCTGTTCTTTCCCTTCTTATCCAGGCGGAGCTTGCTGAAGAGTCCATGGCCGACATGGGTATTGAGATCAGTGAGGAAATGCAGGACGTGACCATCGCCCAGCTCAGCCTCAACGAGAATGTGGACTACGAGGGCCGCACGGAGACCCTCATCAACTACTTCGCTCTCTCCCTTATGCTCGACACTGAGCAGATCAGCCAGGATGAGGCGATGGCGCTCGTTAGCAACCTTAGCCAGGCGGCCGCCGAAACCAACGTTGACGTGAATCCCCGCTTCGGTGAATGGGACGGAGCTCAGCTCTCCCTCGTTCAACCCACCCGCGACTACCTCATTCAGGTCACGCAAGAAGATGCCCTCGGTTTATAGGGAACTTGTACAGAATCCTTGATGGATTGATGGCGCTGTCCCGGCGGCTTTTGTCGCCAGGACAGCGCTATCGCTCTATATGCCTAGTCCGAAGAATCACAGAGCACGGTCTTTTCAGGAGTAGCACGGAGCACCGAGGCACGGTTGGTGTGAGGTTTCGTGGGATGAAGGTCCCGGATCGATCGAAGGAAATCTCACTGACGTTGCAGGAAGTTCCCGGGTGGCACTCTTGACTGAATCTGGAAGTTACGCGGTCGGGTGAAACCGGGGGAGTGGCCACCATGTGCCTTAGTGCTCATGGCGCTGTGACCAGGGGAAACGTCGACTGTAGTTGCGGAATTACTGGGTCGTTTTGTGCAAAGACGTTCAAGACCCCTCCCGTGTTTCGACCGGTAGTCAAGTCCCGGTTCAAATTAAGTCAATTCGGTTTAGAATGAGTGTGGTTATACGACCGCATGTCTATCTTGTGAAGGAGTCCCAGTGGCCATTATTGAGGCACTGAACGCCCGTGAAATTCTCGATTCCCGCGGCAACCCGACCGTTGAGGTTGAGGTCCAGCTCGACGACGGCGCGTACGCTGTTGCACAGGTTCCCTCCGGAGCTTCAACCGGCGCATTCGAAGCCGTCGAACGCCGCGATGGTGACAAGGGTCGCTACCTGGGTAAGGGTGTCGAAGAGGCCGTGAACGCGGTACTCGAAGTTATCGAACCCGAAGTTGTTGGCCTTGAAGCTGACGAGCAGCGTGTGCTTGACCAGACGATGATCGATCTGGACGGCACCCCCAACAAGGGCAAGATTGGCGCAAACGCTATTCTTGGTGTTTCCCTTGCCGTCGCTAAGGCAGCAGCCGAATCCGCTGGCCTGCCCCTCTACCGCTACCTTGGCGGCCCGAACGCACACGTTCTGCCCGTCCCGATGATGAACATCCTCAACGGTGGTTCGCACGCCGACTCCAACGTTGACATCCAGGAGTTCATGATCGCCCCGATCGGCGCCCCCTCCTTTAAGGAATCCCTCCGCTGGGGTGCCGAGGTCTACCACGCACTCAAGTCCGTCCTCAAGGATCGTGGCCTCAATACCGGCCTCGGAGACGAGGGTGGCTTCGCCCCGAACCTCGACTCGAACGCCGCAGCACTCGACCTGATCGTTGACGCGATCGGCAAGACCGGCCTCGAAGCAGGCAAGGACATTGCGCTCGCACTCGACGTTGCCTCGACCGAGTTCTTCCAGGAAGGCAAGTACCAGTTCGAGGGTGGTCAGAAGACCGCTCAGGAAATGATCGACTACTACGAGAAGCTCGTCAACGACTACCCGCTGGTCTCCATCGAAGACCCGCTGTCGGAGGACGAGTGGGATGACTGGTCGGCACTCACCGCACAGATCGGTAACCGCGTCCAGATCGTTGGCGACGACCTGTTCGTCACCAACCCGGAGCGTCTCGCCCGCGGCATCAAGACCCAGGCAGCGAACTCCCTCCTCGTCAAGGTCAACCAGATCGGAACCCTGACCGAGACATTCGATGCCGTTGAAGCAGCGCACCGCGCAGGCTTCACCTCGATGACCTCGCACCGTTCCGGTGAAACCGAGGACACCACGATTGCTGACCTCGCAGTTGCCACCAACTCCGGTCAGATCAAGACCGGTGCCCCGGCACGTGGCGAACGCATCAACAAGTACAACCAGCTGCTCCGCATCGAATACGGCCTGGGTGACGCAGCTGCGTACGCCGGTCGCGGAGCTTTCCCCCGCGCCTCCTTCTAAAACCCGAGCGGGACATTTTGACGTGTCCCACACGTGTTGAGTAAGCGACACAGAGCCGGCCCTGCAGTAAAAACCGTGGGGCCGGCTCTACTATGGAAACCATGAGTTCTCGACGCCCCAGCGCATCGCGCGGCCCCAGCAGGCCCGGCGCACCCAGAAGAACCGTGACCGGTGGGCGTTCTCAGCAGCAGAGTTCGACAAAGGACGTGCCGCGCCTCAAATCAAAACAGCGAGTGAAGCGCAGCATTGTCGTGGGTAGCGAAGGCGGCAAGGTCCGCGCCCTGTCCATGAGGCTCGTCACCGTTGTTCTCGTTGGCCTACTCGCCATCATCATCGTCGCCCCAACCCTGTCGAACTACCTGAACCAGCAGCAGGAATTGCGTGAACTCAACCGGTCCGTTGAAGAAGCGCAGGCCAGAATCTCGTCGCTCGAGAACGAGCTGAGACTCTGGAACGACGACGAATACGTCAGGGCCCAGGCACGCGAACGACTCGGCTATGTCAAACCGGGTGAAGTCCTCTACACGGTCGAAGACCCGACCGAGGGCACGGCTGAAGAGCAGCGGGAAGCCCTCGCAACAGAATTGGAATACAATCGCAGGGCCGCAACCCCCTGGTTCACCACCATGTGGGATTCGGTGACAATCGCCGGATATAGCAGCGAAGGTGATGACGTGGTTGACCCGACCGACCCGGGCACAACCCCCGATGTAGGAGAAACCGAGTGACCGTTTCCGAGGCAGACCTTTTATCCCTCCAAAGGCAACTCCAGCGCGTACCGCGCGGAGTACTGGGAGTGGCCGCACGATGCGGATGTGGGGAGCCCACCGTTGTTGAAACAGCCCCCCGGCTTGAGGACGGATCCCCGTTCCCCACACTGTTCTACCTCACCCACCCTCAGGTGGTTCTCGAAGTGTCCCGCCTCGAGGGAAGCGGCCTCATGGCTGAACTAACCGATCGGCTCGAGACCGATGAGGAACTCGCCGCAAGCTACCGGGCAGCCCATGCAGACTACATTGAGCGACGCAACCGCCACGGCGAAGTCGAAGAGATCGCGGGAATCTCAGCGGGCGGCATGCCCACGCGCGTCAAGTGCCTCCATGCCCTCGTCGGACACAGTCTCGCAGTCGGCCCCGGCATCAATCCCATCGGCGACCTTGCCCTTTCCCTCATCGACTGGACTCCCGACACCTGCACCTGCGCACAGGACACCGCCAATCCAGAAGCGAACGAAAGCTAACGAGCTGGTCCCGGGCACCAATCCTTGTGTGCCTGAAAGCGGCAGGAAGCCTTCGTCCCATGCCGCTGTGCGTGGAGAATGGGTTTAGCTCAATCCGAGAAAGATCACGATTTCGAGGTCGAATCAGTCCACCAATCGTGGCAGTCTTAAGAAGTGAAAGTTGCCGGTATTGATTGTGGAACCAACTCCATTCGTCTTCTCATAGCCTCGGTTGAACCAGGCAAACCCCTCGTCGACATTGTGCGAACCATGGAAGTGGTGCGTCTCGGCCAGGGAGTCGACACGAGAGGCGAATTCGCCCAGGAAGCGCTCGACCGCACCTTTGCGGCAGCAGAACGCTACGCACAGCTCTGCCAGGAACACGAGGTAGAGGCAATCAGATTCGTTGCGACCTCGGCGACGCGGGATGCTCGCAATCGGGACGTATTCATCTCCGGCATCCACGACCGCCTCGGAGTTATCCCCGAAGTGGTGTCTGGCGAACGGGAAGCACAGCTGTCCTTCCACGGTGCCGCATCCGTCCTCGACTCGAACGAACCGGTTGCCGTTGTCGATCTTGGTGGCGGATCCACCGAAATTGTGCTCGGCTCCAAAGAGCAGGGAGTTATCGGCGCGCATTCTATGAACGTGGGATGCGTTCGCATGTTCGAACGCCACTTCCGCAACGACCCACCAAGCGATTTCGAGATCGAGGCAGCGCGGGCCGATGTTCGTATGACACTGGATGAGGCGGGAAAAACAGTCGACTTCACACAGGCCACCCGTTTGATCGGCCTGGCAGGCACGGTTACAACCGTCACGGCTCGTGCGCTCGGATTGCCCACGTACGACCCGAAGCAGATTGATGCTGCCACCCTGAGCGTTGAGCAGGTTCACGAGGCCTGCGACTGGTTCCTCTCCGCAATGAAGGAGGAACGGGAAGCAGAAGGTTACCTCCATCCCGGCCGCGTTGACGTCATCGGCGCCGGTGCCCTTGTCTGGTCCGAAGTCGTGGCACGGTTTGAACGGGACAGTGGGCTGACCGAGGTCACCACATCCGAGCACGACATTCTTGACGGCATTGCACTCTGGGCCGCGGGAGAAATCGAGTAGGTCCAACCATCCGGGAATTCTTACCCGCTTCCGCTTTCTAGCGGCTTCAAACTCATCCCGACCAGGGATCGTTCTACAGCACCCTACGGGGCACTTTGGGCTGATTATATGGTGGGGTGGAAAGGAGTCGATATGACGACAATGACGCAGGCTGATCGGAAATTCCTTACCCGGGGGCTGTTGAACTCGCCAGAGAGGCCCTCGGTGACGGCGATGAACCCTTTGGATCCGTCCTTGTGCTCGAAGGTGAGGAGCTGTTCGCCGACCGAAATCGGGTCAGCGGGGGTGACAATACTCGCCACCCCGAATTTGAGATTGCGCGATGGGCGGCAGAGAATCTCAGCCCGGACCAGCGCAAGAAGGCAGTGGTCTACACCTCGGGCGAGCACTGCCCCATGTGTTCAGCCGCGCACGCCTGGGTCGGGCTCGGCCCGATCTACTACGCCAGTTCAAGCAAGCAACTTGCGGGCTGGTTTGCGGAGTGGGGGATCCCGCCAGGGCCCGTGGAAACGCTCCCCATCAACCAGGTAGCCACCGGAATTGAGGCAACCGGACCCGATGAAGAACTGAGCGAGCAGGTGAAACTCCTCCAGCAAGCAGCGCACGGAGTAGGCGGAAACTAGAAGACTCGTAGACGGAGCGTTCGATCCCTCGAACAAGACTCAGAAATCAAGTCAGATCCAGAATCTGATCCCTCCATACTCTGTCTATTCAGACAATGATCTATTAACAAGGGAGCGGGTAGTGAGCAGGAGATTCTCCTTACTCGCCACCCGCTATCGCGTCTTGGGTTACGTTTCCCGACTATGGGTTGTTAATTCCAGGACTGGTTGCACCCGACTCGGGGAGCTCATCCGGATCGAGGTTGGGCTTGCCGTCGAGGCGAATATCGTCCGAGGTGGCGTCATGCAGTTTCGGAGCATCATTCGCGTGAGCAAGGGACCTGATGTGAACCGCAATTGATCCGAGGACCGCGGAGAGTAGGGTGCCGATAATGACGGCGACACGGGCGTAACCAGCCACGTCCAGGCTCTGATCGAAGGAGAGCTGGGCGATTAGGAGGGACACGGTGAAGCCGATACCGGCGATGAGCGAGACAGCCGCAATGTCAGCAAGGAGCAGTCCCTTACCGAGCCGCAATCTGAACACCTTGGTGAGGAGGACTGTGCCGCCCCAAATACCAATGAACTTACCCACGGGTAGGGCGAGGTAGATGGCGAGTGCAACCGGGTGGGTGAAAACGTCACCGAGACCGCCAGAATCCACGATGTTCACACCGGCCGCGAAGAAGGCGAAGATGGGGAGAACGATGCCGGAGGACCAGAAGTCGAGCTTCTCACCAAAGAATTCAGTGAGGGGCTTCGATTCCTTCGCTGCCGCAATGGCAGGAATGGACAGACCCATGAGAACGCCCGCGATTGTGGCGTGCACACCCGAGGCGTGCATGGTTGCCCAGGCGAAGATCGCGATAGGCCACAGCAGCCACCAGTGGGTGATCCGCTTGTTGACGAGCACAGCGAACACAATGATCGTGGCGAAAGACACTGCGAGCCAGAGGAAAGAGATTGACGAGGTGAAGAAGATCGCGATGATCAAAATGCCCAGGAGGTCATCAACGACGGCGAGAGTGAGGAGGAAGGTGCGCGCTGCGGTGGGGAGGCCCTTCCCGAACAGCCCAAGTACTGCAAGGGCAAACGCAATATCCGTTGCCACCGGGATCGCCCACCCGTCATACACACCGGATCCCGTGATCGTAATGATCAGGACATAGATGAGAACAGGTCCGGCGATGCCACACACGGCCGCCAGCATGGGGACCAGCGCCTGCTTGATATCCCTCAGACTTCCGGTGATGAACTCGGTCTTGAGCTCAAGGCCGATGACAAAGAAAAAGATGGCGAGCAGACCATCGGAAGCCCACGTGGCGATCGACAGGTCGAGGCCGATCGATGATGGTCCAACGATCGTGTTCGACAGGTCGAAATACGATTCGCGTGCGGGAGAGTTCGCCCAAATGAGCGCGATGAGTGCCCCGAGCATGAGCATGCCACCCGCAAAGGTCTCCGAATGGAGCTTCCCTCTATACCAGGTGATGGGATTCATGGTTGCCGCCAAAACTTTTCCTCCTGTGATCTGCATTGACCGTGATCTGCCTCCACTTTACTCCGGACAATCCAAACGAATTCTGTGATTACCGGCGGCGTCTTGCATAATTGAACGAGGCCCCCGTAGCCCAATCGGCAGAGGCAGTCGACTTAAAATCGATTCAGTATGGGTTCGAGTCCCATCGGGGGTACCGCAAGGTCAGGGAAACATTGAGGTTAAGGCCGATTTCAGCCGGGGCCAGTGGATTCACTCTCGTCGATTTCCGCTCGGGTTTCTAGCTTCACCAACGCTTCTATTGAACATGTCACAGTTGCGCCCAAGGTGGCAAAAAAGAGCAACTGGCAACAGGGAATCGGGCAAATTGGATGAAGCGAGGGTGCATTCAGGATATAAAAATCAAGGTGAGAGGCTGGCGGGAGCAGTCAGAGGCACCTGCCCGAGAGGTACGTACGAAATGCCTGTTCCCGCTTCCTGGTAGGTAGCTGATTGCGGGTAGTTCACCCCGCGCTCAATAGCGGTCGGAACCTGTGTTTCTCCAGACTCGTTGGATAGAATGCAAGAAGTGCACCACTAGATCTTGGAGGAATTGCATAATGAGCAATCCGATTATGTCGCGCAACTCGTACTTCACCGAGCAGCGCACCCCGGCCGGTTACCCGACCATGCCGGGTTACGCCCCCGGAAATGGCCAGCAGGCCAACCCCAACCAGTACGGCCAGCAGCAACAGCAGTACGACTACCAGCAGGCGGCTCCCGAATACGGCTACCAGCAGGATGTTTTCGGTCAGATGCCGGCGGACCGTGCGGCTAACGGTGAACCCGCGCTGACGTACG
Source organism: Flaviflexus massiliensis (assembly GCF_001375495.1). GTDB lineage: Bacteria > Actinomycetota > Actinomycetes > Actinomycetales > Actinomycetaceae > Flaviflexus > Flaviflexus massiliensis. The sequence continues at coordinate 175,760 of NZ_LN831056.1, forward strand.
AAGACGTCATGATGAAGACGGGCATCCTTCTCGGCATCACAATTCTCACGGGTGCCCTTTCTTGGATGTTTTTCATCCCGTCAAATGCCACCTCGAGCGACGTCAGCTTGGGAATGACCGTTGCGGTTGTTAGTTCCCTTGCCGCCTTCGTGCTCGGCCTCGTCATGGCATTTAAGCGCCAGATCGGCCCCGGCCTTTCGATCGGCTACTCGGCACTCCAGGGTGTCGCTCTCGGTACCTTGACCGGTGCGCTGGAGATAATCTACCCCGGCATCGCAGTCCAGACGATCCTCGCCACCGTATCCGTTGTCGCGGTCTGCTGGTTCCTGCACACCACCGGTCTGGTTCGCACCACCTCGAAGGGTATGAAGATCGTCTTGACGGTCATGATCGCGTCGATCGTCTTTTCCCTCGCCAACCTGTTCCTCTCCTGGACCGGCATCGTCGACGCTCCCTGGGGCATGCGTTCCGCTGAAATTGCCGGCATCCCGCTCGGCGTCATCCTCGGCTTCGTCATGATCCTCGTCGCCTCCTACATGCTCATCAACGACTTTGAGGTCGCCAAGATCGCCGTCGCGAACCGCGCACCAAAGTCGTTTGCATGGACTGCGGCCGTCGGCATCGTCATGACCATCCTCTGGATCTACCTCGAGATCCTCCGCCTCATCGCCATCCTCAACCAGGACTAGTCGCGACCGAGATTGACATTGGCCCTCGGGATACCGGGGGCCAATCCCTTTCTCCAGCACCTATTCGCTCAATCCGCTGCCGTGCTTGAGCGATGGAACGGATCGTGGTGGGAAGAGATGATTGTGGGGCCGTCAGTGACGGCCCCACAATCATGTGAATAAACTCTTTGGTTACTTCACGCCAACGATGTCGACAACGAAAACGAGGGTATCGGTGCCGCCGATACCGGCCTGTGGCACGCCGCGTGCGCCGTAGCCCTTCTCCGGCGGAATGGAGATGACGAGGCGGGAGCCCACGGTCTTGCCGACCAGGGTCTCGTCCCAGCCCTTAATAACCATGCCAACACCGATGGGGAACGAGGTGGTTTGGCCGCGTTTGTATGACGAGTCGAAGAGGCCACCGTTCCAGATCTGGCCGTGGTAGTTCACCTCAATTTCGCGACCGCCCTGGACCACGGGGCCGGTACCTTCTTCAAGGACAATGGCGTGCAAACCGGCAGGGGCCTGCTCGGTCGGGAACTCGAGTGTGGGCTCGTCACCGAACGAACCGGAGACGTTGGGTAGCTCAACGGACATGTGATTCCTTTCAATTATGAACAAGGTCAAGTTTGGCACAGATCGCGTGCGGAGGAGATGGTGGGTTATCGTGCGATCGGGCAGGGCAGGCCCGTGCGGGAGTGGCAGTTGTATCCGAACGGGTTCTTATCTAGATACTGCTGGTGCTCATCTTCAGCCAGGAAGTATTCTGCTCCGGGCTCGTTTACTTCGGTTACGATCTGGTCCCGGCCAGCACCGTCCAACACGACCTGGTAGTCGCTGCGGACCTTGAGAGCAGTCTCGTACTGCTCGGGCGTGGTTGCGAAGATCGCGGACCGGTACTGGGTGCCGCGGTCGTTGCCCTGGCGGTTGAGGGTCGTGGGATCGTGCGACTCAAAGAAAGTTGCAAGTATTTCGCCGTAGCTCAGCTTCGCCGGATCGTACACAACGCGCACGGTCTCCGTGTGGCCGGTCATGCCCGTGCACACTTCCATGTATGTCGGATTCTGAGTGAAGCCACCCATGAATCCCACGGAGGTTGTGTAGGCACCCATTTCCCAAAAGATCTTCTCAGCACCCCAGTAGCATCCGAGCGCGAGATACGCCTCTTCCATACCCTCGGGAACGGGGCCGGCGAGGGGAGTGCCGAGGACTGTATGGGGGCGGGGATTGGGCAGAACGGGGGTGTCCCTGCCGGGCAGTGCATTCTCCGCCGTCACGGTTGGTGGCTGGCTGAACTGTAGGAAACTCATGACTGAATTGTCCTCCCCACCATCATTATTCTCAAGGAATCTCGCCAGGGAAGGAATTGCGCAAATACCCCCAGGATCAAGATAAATGAAGAATTCTTGTGGTGTGCCGGATACCAGCTCTGATCAGTACAATGATTCCTTGAAGCTACGAGAGGGAGACATGCCCAAGTCAACAGAGAATGAGAAGCGGACGATTCGGCAACGTGCCCTCGAGCGCCGCAAGCGACTTTCGCATGCCCCAGCAAGACGGACGGATACCGCGTTCCTGGAACGGCTTGAGCGGCAAGAGGCGAAAGATGGTGGTGGGAGCGCAGTGCCGTGGTCCCTTAAGACGGCGGCGAGCTGGTCATGGCGCATCATCGTTGTTTGTATCGCCCTCGTCATCATCGGTCGTGTCCTGACTTTCTTCAGCACGATCCTTCTCGCGATTCTGGTTGCGGTTCTCCTGACTGTGCTCATGGAACCGATCCTCAGGTTCTATCGCTCGAAGCTCCGCATGCCCCGCACCCTTGCCGCGGCGGTCACTCTCATCACCTTCATTTTGATTGTGGCGGGTCTCGTGGGCGGTGCCGGTGCTTCCATCGTCTCCGGCTTCTCCGACCTGTCGGACAAGGCCGTGGCCGGCTTCGATCAGCTGCTCGACTGGCTGTCAGAAGGACCGCTCGGTATCGGTGCGGAGCAGATCGACACTTACGTTAGTGAACTGCAGTCAACCCTGTCCTCGAATGCGAGCATGATTGCCGGGGGAGTGGTGAGTGCAACCGGCTCACTCGTTTCCTTCTTCACCGGCCTGATCCTGGCGCTCTTCACCATGTTCTTCTTCCTGAAGGATGGGCGGAAGATCTGGTTCTACATTGTTCGACTCTTCCCCGAACAGGCACGTGACGATGCGAACGAGGCGGGTGTTCGTGCCTGGTACACGATCGGTGCCTACACACGTACGCAGATTCAGGTGGCATTCATCGATGCTGTCGGTATTGCCGGGGTCGCGGCAGCGCTTCAGGTGCCGCTCTGGTTCCCCATCGGTGTCCTTGTCTTCGTTGGTTCCTTTGTCCCGATCGTCGGTGCCTTCGTCACCGGTGCGATCGCGACTCTTGTCGCGCTCGTGGATCAGGGTGTCACCGCCGCCATCCTCATGCTCGTCGGCGTACTGCTCGTCCAGCAGATCGAAGGCAACTTCCTGCAGCCCTTCCTTCAGGGCAATAAGCTCTCCCTCCACCCTGTCGTTGTCGTTGTTGCGGTCGCGGGAGGTTCCGCATTCGCGGGAATCTTCGGTGCCCTGTTCGCCGTTCCCCTGGTGGCGGTCGTTAACGTGGTGGTCAACTACCTCGTGGGCCGGGACATGTATCCCGAACTCAATTACGACCCCAACCGGCCCGGTGGGCCGCCAGAGGCCTTCGATGAATACATTTCGGCGAGCGATGAGAAGCTTGCGATGCGGGCCGAGAAGGCTGAAGCTATGAGCAAGGCAGGAGATGACACTCCATCCGCCGCCGAACTGACCCACGAACTCGACTTTGAAGATGATGGTGGGGAAGAGACTACGCCTGATACTTCAGGGACCGACGACGGTCAGGAAGCCGCGAAATAGTAGCGGCATCAGGCCGTGATACTTTAAGGGGTTGCTTATGCTGCAGGGCGTGGGCAACCACTTAAAGCCTCTGCCGTCCTAACTCAGTGCAGATCGGATTCGTGAGGGGTGGAGGGAGCCTACTTTTGCGTGACCTCTATCGTGTAGTAGGCGGGTTCCTCGTACGGGTGGTTCTGCTCGAGCGTCGCAATGATGCGGTCTCGGAGGTTGCGGGGATACCGCACTTCGACGCGATACTCGGCAACCATTTCAATTTGCCCGGATTCTCCGATTGTTGGGTTGGCGTCCCTGCCCGGCAGGAACTGTCCCGTACCGGCCGACCAAAAGGCACACCGATCGTAGTCGCCGATCGTGCCCGCCCCGGCCTCGAATAATCCGTTGAGTACCCGGTCCCGATCGGCTTCCGGAACAAAGAACACGAGAACGTCCTGCATGATAACCCTCCCTTATCTCGTTATTACCGGTTAGGTATTTTGAACTGCCAGATATGAAAAGTGGGGAATGCGCACGAGCGCACTCCCCACGTCGACAACGGTTGCCTTTAGCGTAGCGATTCGAGGCCGATAATCTTCACGGCAATGTCCTTGCCATTGGGTGCCTTGTAAGACCGTTCGTCACCAACCGTGGCGCCCATGATTGCCGCACCAAGGGGTGCTGCTTCCGGGAACACGCTGATGTTGAGGTCGGCAGCCGCCTGACGGGAACCGAGCAGGAACTTCTGCTCCTTACCGTTGATCTCGGCGGTCACAACAACGCCGGGACCAACTTTGGATGTATCGACGTTGCCTTCACCCACCTGGGCGTTACGGAGGAGGTGCGTGAGCTCAATGATTCGCCCCTCCATCTTCGACTGCTCTTCACGAGCAGCATGGTAGCCACCGTTCTCCTTGAGGTCGCCCTCCGAGCGAGCGGCCTCAATACGTTCCGCGACTTCTTCGCGACCGCGGGTCTCGAGGTCGCGAAGCTCCGCGGAGAGGCGGTCGAAGCTTTCTTGCGACAGCCACGTGGTCTGCGATTCAGCCATGTTGGTCTCCTTGGTTGAGAGTAAGAAAAATGCCGCATAGGTGCGGCAGGCTTAAAAATTTATGTTAGCAGGTGTTGAGCGTGAGACCTAGGACGTAGGTACACAATATTCGACAGATCCGGTGGCTGCTCGCTCGGATGTTGCGAGGACAAGCTCACGTACCTCGGTTTCCTTCTCCATCGTCCACGTCCACGACTGAGCTCCAACTTCAGCAAAGTCGTCATTCACCGCGGTTGCCGTGCATTCGAGTTCGACCCCCGGCTCACCGTGAACCCGGAAATCGAGGCGTACCTGCGAATCTGAGAGAACCTTGTGCCCAGTGTTGTGAAGCTCGATGTGGGGTCCGCGACCAATAAACTGGAGCGCGATCGCAACCGATGCGAAGACAACGGCGAGAACGACGAGAACAATGCCGACAACCCGCAACGGATTGCGATCCAACCCATACCGATCGTGAAGTTCGGCCGGAATGTCGTTCTTTCTCACAGGTTACGCCTTTCGGAAAGAGATTAGTCTAGTAACTGATTGTCTCAGTATTATCGACAAAGAACATAATTGTTGGAGGGAAGAGAATCAGTGTCGCAACCACGACTCATGGCGATCCATGCACATCCGGACGATGAATCGTCGAAGGGTGCTGCCACGATGGCACACTATGCCACGCTTGGACGGGTCCGGGTAGTGACATGTACCGGTGGTGAACGCGGCTCCATTCTGAACCCGAGACTAGCCGGACGCACCGACATCGAAGAGAACATGCACGAGGTGCGTAGGGAGGAGATGCGTCAAGCCGCCGAGCATCTCAATATTGAACACCACTGGCTGGGATTCGTTGACTCGGGCCTGCCGGAGGGCGATCCGATGCCCCCGCTACCCGAAGGATGCTTCTCGGTTGTCCCCATCGAAGAACCCGTGGGCAGGCTTGTTGCCCAGATTCGTGAATTCAAGCCCCAGGTCGTGACCACCTATAACGAGCTCGGCGGCTACCCGCACCCGGACCACATCCGGGTCCACGAGGTATCGATGGCTGCGGTCAAGGCCGCGGCCGACCCGGAGCAGTTCCCCGAAGCGGGACCCGCCTGGGAGGTTTCCAAGGTGTACTACGATGTGTCGTTCTCCAAGGACCGCATTATCGCCATTCACGAAGAACTCGAGCGCGACGGCCACGAGTCTCCGTTCCAGGAGTGGCTCTCCAACCGTGGCAAGGCACCGACTCGCCCGGTCCATGCACGCCTCGACGTGCACGAATACTTCCCGCAACGCGACCGAGCTCTCCTTGCGCACGCCACCCAGATCGACCCGGATGGGTTCTTCATGGCGGTGCCCCGCGACATTGAGGCACGAGTGTGGCCGTGGGAAGAGTTTGAACTCGCCTACTCCACGGTGGGTAGATCAGACGAGATTGAAACCGACCTCTTCGCAAGGATTGAAATCTAGTGTTCCTCCTCAACCTCATGGACCCCGACTCGACCGATGACATTCCGACAGAACCGTGGGAAGCAACCCCGGGCGTCGAAGGCTTCCTCCTCGGTTTCTTCTTCATCGGAATTGCCGTCGCATTCCTCATGTGGGCAATGAACCGCTCCCTTCGCAAGATCAACCACAACGCCAGGGTTGAAGCCGCAAAGAAGGCGGAGGCACGCGCCGCAGAGAAGGAAGCGAGCGAGAAGGCAAAGGCCGAGACCGGAAAGCCAGCTGAGGAGACAGGAACGGAAGAGACTCTGCCGGCCGCATCCTCCCAATCTCCCAAGTAAGCACTGAGGGAGCTTGTTCCCGGCGGAGGGGAATAAACGGACGCTTAAGGAGGGGTGACGACTACGTCGTCACCCCTCCCCACATCTACCCTCCCGACTTGGACCATGACTGGTCCAAGGGGCGGCTACTTCTTACCCTTTTTCTTGGACTTCTTTTTCTTGTTCTTCTTGTCCTGCTTCTTCGTATTTTTCTTGGAGCCCGAGCCTGCCTTGGAGTCCTTTGCTCCAGAGCCGGCGGACTTCTTCGTTACGGAGTGCTCCGCAGAATCGCCTGACTTCTTCGAGGACGACTCGGACGAGTCGGAAGATTCAGTGTCCTTCTCGCCATTGTCCTGATCAGAGTTTGTGGTCGCGGGTGCGCGCTCCCCATTGTCGACATCTTTCAGTTGTGCCACGGAGTCCTTGAGTGCCAGGTAGTCGCCGTACTCTTCCTTTGCCTCCTTGAGCTGTTCCGCAACTGTTTCTTCGAGATGCTTGGCGAGTTCGGGTTCGACGGTTGAGAGCAGTCTGCGTCGCTGGACCGCTACCTGCCAGCGGGGGTTTGGCCACTTCGGGTCGATGTCGATAAGGGCCTGGGTGACGAGTTCGGTGATGGCGACGCGGGCGTACCACTTCTTGTCGGCGGGGACCACGTACCAGGGTGCGTGATCGGTTGAGGTGTACCGGAAAACATCCTGGTAGGCATCCTGGTATTCATCCCATTTTGCTCTCGTGTCGAGGTCACCAGGATTGTGCTTCCAACGCTTGTCGGGTCGTTCAATGCGCTCAAGAATGCGTCTGGCCTGCTCTTCGTAGGAGCACATGAGGGCGACTTTGATAATCGTTGTCCCAGAGTCAACCAGTCTCTGCTCAAACCGGTTGATCTCCGCATAACGCTTGCGCCACACCTGCTCCTCGACAAGATTGTCGACCCGAGCAACGAGAACATCCTCGTAATGCGAGCGGTCGAAGACACCGATCTTGCCCGGCTCTGGCAGTTCCTTCTTGATCCGCCACAGGTAGTGGTGGGCTAGCTCTTCTTTCGTGGGTACACCAAACGAAGCAAGGGAGACGCCCTGAGGGTCGACCATGCCCATGACGTGACGGACAATCCCACCCTTCCCCGCAGTATCGAGGCCCTGAATGATGAGGAGTACTGAGCGAGTGCCGCCGTGCTTTCCGTCGGCAAACAGGCGTTCCTGAAGTTCGCTGAGCAGCTCACCGCGGTCTGCCATACGCTCCTGCCCATCGGCCTTATCCCCGGTGAAACCGGGGGTGCTGGAGCGATCGAGCGCGGCGAGAGCAAAATCGGGCCCCGCACGTAACGCCAAGTGAGGGGACGTGTCCCAGAGCTTCTTTGCCATTGTATCCTCCTAGTCGATTCAGGATTGTACGAGTGTAACGGATACGGCACGCCCTGCGTGGAAGAAAGTCCTGCCGCTTTGCGGCAGGACTTGACCCGTTACGTCCTAAGAATTCTCGTTCTTATCACCGGTGAGGCTTTTTAACTACGAGAATTCTGGAGGCTATATGTGTGGAAGCTCGTGAGCTAGACGCCGGCGTAGGCGAGGGCGATGGCGACCGCGTGGCAGGCATAGGCGAGCACCGTGCACAGGTGGAAGAACTCGTGGAAACCAAAGTGGCGTGGCCAGGGATTGGGCCGTTTTGTTGCGTAGAAGAGAGCACCGATCGTGTAGATGACGCCACCGGCGATGATGAGAATGACGACCGTGGGTGAGCCGTTTCGCCAGATCTCAGGCAAATACCAGATCGCTATCCAACCAACAGCAACATAGAGAGCTACGTACAGCCACCTGGGGAAATCGATCCAGGAGATGTGCATGATGCTGCCGATAATGGCGCCGCCCCACACGACACTGAGACACGTGACGAGCGAAGAACCTTCGAGGAGAATGAGAGAGATTGGCGTGTACGTGCCCGCGATAAGGACAAAGATATTGGCGTGATCGATCTTGCGCATGATCGCAAGAACTTTCGGTGACCAGTTACCAAGGTGGTAGAGGGCAGAGAAACCAAAGAGGGCGGTGGATGCAAAAAGGAAAACGGCCGCCCCAACAGCCTGGGTACCCGTATCTGACATGACAATGAGGACAATGCAGAAAGCGATAGCAAGGGGTGTTGCGATGAGATGGAGGAGACCACGAGCCGCTGGTTTACCCGCCTGCCTGCGAATCTCCCGGTAGGAGCCCCGCGGCTCCCGAGAAGGCGTTCCCGAACCGTTGTCGTGAGAAGTAACCTGATCAATCGACGTCATAAGTTCAGAATATCGTGTCACCCTACGGGTAACCTATGAGTAGTTTCCGAAGGGAGCACTCTCACGTGTCAATCAAAGATATTGTGTACCAGGTCTACGAGAATCGGGTCTCGCGGTCTCTGGATAGATCCCGCCTGCCCCGCCACGTTGGAGTCATCCTTGACGGAAACAGGCGGTGGGCGAAAACGGTTGGTGCAACTGCCGCCGATGGTCACCGGAGGGGCGCCGACAAGATCAGCGAGTTTCTCAACTGGTGCGATGAGGCCGGCATCGAGCTCGTCACCCTCTGGCTCCTCTCCACCGAGAACCTCAGTCGCTCCCAGCAGGAAATTGATGACCTGTCGGAGATCATCGTGGCGACCGTTGAACGGCTCGCCTACCAGGGACACTGGAAGCTCCACCACGTGGGAGACCTTAAACTTCTCAATGATGAGCACCAGAAACGCATCACCGATGCGATCGCCTCAACCCAGGATAGTAACGGGGCCTGGGTCAACGTGGCTGTGGGGTACGGCGGTCGCAGTGAAATCACGGAAGCTGTTCGGGAATTTATCCTGACGAAAGCTGAGGAAGGATTGGCGGCCGACGAGATCGCGGCGGCAGTCTCGATCGATGAAATCGAAGCGCATCTCTACACCCGTGGACAACCCGACCCCGACCTTGTTATCCGGACCTCGGGTGAACAGCGCCTGTCGGGCTTTATGCCCTGGCAAACAGTCCACTCCGAATACTATTTCTGTGAAGCCTATTGGCCCGACTTCCGGCGCACAGACTTCCTCCGTGCGCTCCGAGCATACGAGCTTCGGGACCGCCGCCACGGACGCTAACCCGCGAAAGACAGGGTGCAACTAACCGTAGAAGGTCCACAAGTCTGGACGAAAGATTGTCCTTCGCCCCGCTCAAGAGCGGTGTGTTCGCGGGAGAGGACGTTTTGTGGGGCAGGAGGTTTCGGACTAACTACTCACGACCGAATAGGACGAGACGAAATCGAGAAGCTCATCGCGAGTGGGAGGAACCGCGCCTCGGCGGGAGACGGTGATCGCCGCCCCAGCATTCGCATAACCGGCGATGGAGGTCAGTTGGCGTTCGGACAGGCGGCGTCGAGATTCTCGTGAACCAACACCGAGCATGCTCGTCCGACCGAGCGCGTCGATCAGTCCTGACATGAAGGCGTCACCAGCTCCGACCTGGTCAACGACCGTGACGGGTGGGGTGGTGGATCGGACCTGAACATTCTCGGTGGCAACAACCGCGCCCTCGCTGCCACCAGTGATCGCGACGAGTTGCGGTCCCATGCTCAACCATCTGCTAATCACAGCCTGCTGTGACATGGTCGGATATAGTGCGCGCAGGTCAGCCTGCGAAGCCTTGACCACATCTGACAGGCGAATGAACTCCTCGGTCCGTTCCAGGACCTGATCGTGGGGGCCAAGTCCCTCCCGGTAGTTCGGGTCGTACGAAATTGTCGAAACATCGGAGAGCGCGTGAATCCAGCCCCTCATGACCTCGGGGGCAACGTGAACGGCGAGGGAGCCGGTGTGCAGGATGCTGGGGGAGAGAGAAACCAGTTGCCGTGCTTCTTCGGTGCCCGGTACGGGAGCCACCGGTGGCGTGAAGTGCAGATCAAACTCGTAGGTACCCTGACCGTCGGAACCCACGGTTGCTCGGGCCGACGAGGTGGGGTTGTCGGTTTCGGAGCCGGGCCACAGCTTAGCGCCGGACTTCGTGAGTGTCTCTTTCAGGACACTGGCGCGAGGGCCTGAGCCAATGTCGGTTGCGAGGTTAACCTTGCGGCCGAGGAGCGCGAGCCCGCGAGCAACGTTATACGGTGCTCCGCCGGGAAGCTCAACAGTGCCTTCCTCTGTTTCGAACACGTCGACGAGAGACTCGCCGACAACGAAGCAGGTCATTCCCCATCATCCTCAGACTCGGCCGACTTACGGCCGGTTTGTGCCGCCTGGAGGCGGACCCGGGCACCATCCAGCCACTGCTGGCAGCGTCGGGCGAGAGCCTCGCCCCGTTCCCAGGCGGTAATGGATTCTTCGAGAGAGTCGGTGCCCTGCTCGAGCTTCGTCACGATCTCAACAAGCTGGGTGCGTGCTTCTTCGTAGCTGAGCCCGGCAATATCGCCGTGAGGATTGCTATTCGTTGTCATCGCTACTCCTTATTGCTATGACGTCAAGGCCGAGCTTCCCAGACGCAAGTAGCGCCTCCACTCGGTCACCTACTTCAAGAGTTGAAGAATCCCGGACGACACCGTCACGGGTTCGTAAAACCGCGTACCCGCGGTCAAGAACAGACTGGGGAGAGAGTGACCGCAGGTGCCGGACGAGAGAATCGAGAGCAACGGTGCCGGTTTCAATCTTCCGGTCCATGAGCTCCGTCAACCTATCCCTCAACCGGTCAATGTCGTCCTGGTGGGTATCAACAAGGGAATGGGGATTGGCGAGAACGGGGCGGGTCATGAGGCTTTCGAGCTCCGACTGGGCCACTGTCAGGCGGCGATCAATCGCAAGTCTGCCCCGACGCACCCCCTCCATAAGAATCTTCTTTTCTTCTGCGACCTCGGGAACGATGCGTTTCGCAGCATCGGTCGGGGTCGAAGCACGATAATCGGCAGCATCATCCACGATCGGTCGATCACCTTCGTGACCGATGGCGGTGACAACAGGGGTCTGTGCGGCGACTACAGCTCGTACCAGCCCCTCATCGGAAAACGGCATCAGGTCCTCAACGGAGCCACCACCGCGAGCGATGACAATGACATCCACCTCGGGCATGTCATCTAACTCCGCCAGTGCGCCGCGCACTTGTTCGGGGCTAGCAGCGCCCTGGACCTTAACTTCACGTATAACGAATTCGACCTCCGGCCAGCGGGCCTGAGCGTTGACGATCACGTCATCCTTCGCTTTCGCGTTCGAGCCACAAATCAGGCCGATCTTGCGAGGCAGGAAGGGGAGGGGCTTCTTACGATCCGCACGGAATAGTCCCTCTTCTCCCAGCCGCTTCCGCAGTGCTTCCAGGCGTGCTAGCAGGTCACCGACACCGGCGAAACGAACCTCGGCTACCTGAAGTGAGAGTGATCCGTTACCCACCCAGTAGTCAGGTTTGACGCGCAGAATGACTCGGGACCCTTCAGCGAAGTCGTCGGGAACGACATTCGTCCAAGCTTTGCAGTTCACCGAGATCTGCTCCGACAGGTCCCGAAGCGTAAAGAACTGGACGCGGGACGATGCTCGTGGGGTGTATTGCAGGACCTCGCCCTCCACCCACAGGGGAGACATGCGAGCCACGTACTCGGAGATCTTGTTTGAGAGCAGGGCGAGCGGCCACGGCCGGTCCGCAGAAGTTTCCGCCGCCAGCTGTGGTAGATCGGGTGGAACAACGACCTGCGAGCTCATATTCTGTAGTTTCCCATGTCCGCGGAAGGAAAATCCAAATTAGGTCCCAACCCTCACTCACTCCCATGACTATTCCGGTGAGGTCGTCAAGACCGTGGCTGAACGTGCCGGCCTCGCGTAGGGTAGTGAACGTGAGCACTTCATCGCATCCGTCGTCACTCGCAGGGATTTCAGCATTCCCCGGCGAGGTTCCTTCTGCCCCGAGCGAGGATGGCAAGAAGGTCCTTCTCGCGGCCCCGCGCGGCTACTGTGCAGGAGTGGACAGGGCAGTCGACGCGGTAGAAAAAGCACTGGAGCTGTACGGTGCACCAATCTATGTCCGCAAGGAAATCGTCCACAACAAGTTCGTGGTCGAGACCCTGACCAAGCGGGGAGCGATCTTTGTCGACGAAACCGATGAAGTCCCCGAAGGCGCACGCGTCGTGTTCTCAGCACACGGTGTCTCACCCGCAGTACACCAAGAGGCAGCCTCGCGGAACCTCGCAACGATTGATGCGACATGCCCTCTTGTGACCAAGGTGCACAAGGAGGCAGTCCGCTTCGCCAGCTCCGACTTCGACATTCTTCTTATTGGCCACGAAGGCCACGAAGAGGTTGAAGGCACCCAGGGAGAAGCACCCGACCATATTCAGGTCGTCAATGGTCCCGAAGATGTCGACAAGATTGAGGTTCGAGACCCCGACAAGGTCATCTGGCTCTCCCAAACGACACTTTCGGTTGACGAAACCATGGTGACAGTCGATCTCCTACGGAAGCGATTCCCCAATATTCAGGACCCGCCCTCGGACGACATTTGCTATGCCACCCAAAACCGTCAGGTCGCCATCAAACAGATCGGGCCCCGGGCAGACGTAGTCATCATCGTAGGCTCCGCTAACTCCTCCAACTCCGTCCGACTTGTCGAAGTCGCACTCGAAGCCGGGGCCGGGGCAGCCTATCGCGTTGACAACGCCGACCAGGTGGACCTGGCCTGGTTCGAGGGAGCCAAGAACATCGGCCTGAGCTCAGGAGCGTCGGTTCCCGAGATCCTCGTCCGTGGAGTTCTGGAACTCTTGGCCGAGCATGGCTACACGGACGTCGAAACTGTCACGACCGCAACCGAAAATGTGCAGTTCACCCTTCCCAAGAACCTTCGGGCTGATCTCAAGGCCGCGGGTTACGAACCCGACCGGGCACCGAAGAAGCTCCGCCCGGCACGCCGCGCTTAAGAACTGACAAGTAATAGGGTGCGTGCAGCTACCAATTCGGTAACTACACACCCCTAACGCTTGAATGGCATTGTGCAGGTTACGAGGTTTGTGCGCTCGCGGTTTTCCTAGCTTCCTGACGCCTCATCCAGCAATTCTGCTCGGGAAATGCTGCGGATCTGGGTCGCTTCGTTGCTGAGCTGGGGAACCTCCAAGTTGTCGGAAGGGAGCGAATCAAAGTTCCTTGCTGTCACGAGGAGCCTGTTCTCTAGGGTACCGATTGACTGATTGTAGGCCTTGACCGTGCGTGACAGGTGAGTTCCGACATTGGTCAGATGCTTACTCAGATCACCGAGGCGTTGCACGAGGTCCTTCCCCAATGCCAGGACCTCGCCCGCTTCCTCCGTGACGCGGGAGGTGGACCAGGTGCTGGCCACGGCACGCAGAAGGGCGAGAAGCGATGAGGGAGAGGTGAGGGCTACACCGAGCTTTGCAGCCTCATCCAGGAGAGCAGGATTTGCCTGTACGGCTTCGGAGAGTAGTGATTCGGCGGGCAGAAACATGATCGTGAGCTGAGGGGAGCCCGGGAACTGGCTCGGGTAATTGCGCTTGGCGAGTTCAAGAATGTGCGAACGCACTGCTTTCGCGTGCTCGTTCAAGAGCTGTGAACGCTCCTCAGCTCTGTTTACATCGTTCGTCAGTTCTGCTGCCTTCAGGTAGGCGCTGAGCGGGACCTTCGCATCGACAGCAATGGTGCCATCCCCGGGCAGGTAGATGAGCATGTCGGGCCGCTGCCCACCAATTGCTGTCTGGGTGTCAAAGTGAACGTGGGGGAGCATGCCCGCAGCGGTCACGATCCGTTCGAGTTCGGCCTCACCCCACACTCCTCGCGAGCTTGTTGAGGTCAATGCACTCCGGAGTGAAGTCGTGACGTTGAGGAGTTCCTTCGATGCCTGGCTGCTGTTTGTGAGCTGCTCTCCCAGGCGCGCGGTAGCGGAGACCTGGTGCCGCTCCATCTGCTGCACCTTGGTCGTCATGTCCGCGAGCTTGGTTGTGATGGGGGCGAGGGCCTGGAGAAGGTTCTGATCCCGGCTGGCGCGTTCGATCAATCCGTTGTTCTCTTCTTCGAGACGCTCGGAACGTGCTCTCACCTCCGCCATCTCCACCCGTGCCTCGGCGGAGGTGATGCGGGTGCGGGCAACACCCAGAAAGTATCCGACGGCAATGCCGACAGCGAGAACGACAAGGATCGCGAGAACAAACAGCAGGGGAGGGATTTCCATGCTTCAACTTTGCCAAACGGGAAGGGCACTTTTGTGACCAAAACTCACCAGCGGTAAGAAAACGAAGGACCCATTCAGTAGTGTTACGGGGAGGGAAGGAGACGGCAATGTCGAACGTATACGGTGGGTCAGATCCGCGCGGGAGCGTGGAATATCGCGATCGTCGGGTGTGGCAGGTGCAGGGGGTGAGAGTCACAGAGGTTGATTCGTTTCTGCCGGCCACCCACAACGCAACCTTTGCTCTGACACTTGTCTTCAGGCTCATGATTGTCTGCATGGCAGGCTGGTCAGCATTCGCCATGGTCCACAATGCCTATCAACGGACTGGGACCTGGGAGGGAGCCTTCGACCAGGCAATTTACTTCACGACCCTCTCGGCTGTCATCGTTACCCTCGCATACGGGGCTTCTATTCTCCGCGTATTCAAGTCTGGGTCGTTGAGAACCAGAATGGAACCGGATCAGGGCTGGTTCCGAGGGCTTGCTGTTCTCATGTCAGTCATGACCGGCATTATCTTTTCCACACTTCTCGACGGTACGTACCCGGATATGCGCGGTCTCTTCGCCCACCTTCTCGTGCCCATCCTTGTCGCCATCGACTGGATCTTCGTCGGAAGAAACCAAGAACGGCTCCACCCGGCAGTTCCCATTCTGTGGGCGGTGCTGATCCTCCCGTACCTGGCCGTGTACTGGTGGGATGCGGTCCGTGATGGCGGTGGCGGACCCATGTACAACTTCCTCGACCCGAATGCCGACAACTTCTTCACCGTAGTAGTAGGTCTGCTAGTTGGATTCCTCATTGCCGGATATGTCCTGTGGGCCATTGGGCGCCTCAAGGGCGCTATTAGCGGTACTAGCAATCTCATCCCATACCAGCAAGTTGCACACCTCGTTGACGCCAATCAGCCCCACAGCGGAAACGTGGTTCTCGGACAGCAGGTCGTAACCGAGGCGCCGGACCCGCCGAGCTTCTCGCCCCGCAATTCCTGAGAGCAACCAAAGCCTTCATTTCAATTAGCACTAGCAGCAGGGCACAGACCATCGGAATTCAATTCTCAGGTGACAACGCTTGATTAGCGGTAGCTCTTCAGTAGAGGAGGTCAGCTAACCGGGCAACCATTATCGTCAGGCTTGGAAGGCTTCCGACTCCGGTCACGTGGGTGGCAGGGGCGAAAAGCCACCGTTCCATTTCAATTCGTTGGGGTATGGCATGTGACTATCCCACCACCGAACGCGGCCCTGTTATCTACTAGAATGGTCGACTGTGGCACTAACAATTGGAATCGCCGGACTCCCTAATGTCGGCAAGTCGACCCTGTTCAACGCTCTCACGCGAGCAACCGTTCTCGCAGCGAACTACCCATTCGCGACGATCGAACCTAACGTTGGTGTGGTCCCGCTTCCCGACCCGCGACTCAAAGTCCTCTACGAGATCTTCGATGCTCGGAAGATCATCCCCGCCACTGTCTCGTTCGTTGACATCGCCGGCATCGTCCGCGGCGCATCCGAAGGTGAGGGACTCGGAAACCAGTTCCTCGCCAATATTCGTGAAGCCGATGCCATCTGCCAGGTCACGCGAGCATTTGCCGATCCTGACATCACCCACGTTGATGGCAAGGTCGATCCGGCCTCTGACATTGAGACCATCACGACGGAACTTCTGTTGGCTGACATGCAGACTCTTGAGAAGCAGATTCCGAGGCTCGACAAAGAGGTGAAGGGCAAGAAGACCCCGAAGGAATACCTCGACACCGCACAGGCCGCACTCAAGGTCCTGGAAGAGGGTAAGACCATCAACTCGGTCCGAGACCAGTTTGATCCCGAGATTATTCGCTCCTTCCAGCTCATGACCGCGAAGCCCTTCATTTACGTCTTCAACACGGACGATGAGGGTCTGGCGGATGAGAAGATGCAGCAGGAACTGCGCGACCTCGTTGCTCCTGCCGAAGCGATCTTCCTCGACGCAAAGTTCGAATCGGAACTCGTTGAGCTTTCCGAAGAAGAAGCCCAGGAGATGCTGGAAGCCACCGGTCAAGAAGAAGCCGGACTCGACAAGCTTGCGCGGGTTGGTTTTGAAACCCTTGGCCTTCAGACCTACCTCACGGCTGGCGAGAAAGAAACACGGGCCTGGACCATCGAGAAGGGGTGGACCGCTCCGCAGGCTGCGGGTGTCATCCACACCGACTTTGAACGCGGCTTTATCAAGGCAGAAATTGTCTCCTACGACGACCTCGTAGAACTGGGCGGCATGCAGGAAGCGAAAGCTGCAGGCAAGGTCCGAATGGAAGGAAAAGACTACATCATGCGTGACGGTGACGTCGTGGAGTTCAGGTTTAACGTATAGCGTTAATGACGGACTCCGTTATACACTGGTTTCGTGATCAGATCGTTCGGCAACAAGGACACCGAACGGCTGTGGCGTCGTGAGCGCGTGCGCTCGATCGATCCGAGGATCCATCGGGTCGCGCTGCGCAAGCTACGTCAGGTGGGGTCTGCAAAGTCTCTCGAGGACCTCCGCGTCCCGCCTGGCAATCGGCTCGAGGCGCTCAAGGGCGATCGGGTCGGGCAGCACAGCATCAGGATCAACGACCAGTGGCGGATCTGCTTCGTGTGGACCGACGCTGGACCAGAGGAGGTGCAGATCGTTGACTACCACTGACAGGATCGAGCCGATTCACCCGGGTGAGGTCCTCATGGAGGACTTCATCGAGGGCTTCGGCATCACACAGAACAAGCTCGCCGTGTCGATCGGCGTCCCGCCCCGGCGGATCAACGAGATCGTGCACGGCAAGCGGGGGATCAGCGCAGACACGGCGCTGCGGCTCGCGAGGTACTTCGGCACGTCGGCCGAGTTCTGGATCAACCTGCAGAGCCACTATGAGCTCGACCGCGCCGAGGACGCAGCAGGTGAGCAGATCGCGGCGATCGCGCCGCTACAGGTCGCGTGACCAGCTGCGTCGTGCAACGCCCCGGAGGCGTCTGCATCGCGGTCACCGACCTCGGCGGCGACGGCCCTGTCGTCGTGCTGCTGCACGGGCTTGCCGGGAGCTCGCGGGAGTTGCTGCGCACGGCGCGAGCGTTGCAGGACCATCGGGTCCTGCTCGTGGACCAGCGAGGGCACGGTGCGAGCACGCGGCTTCCCGATGATCTATCCCGCGACGCGTTCGTCGGCGACGTCGTGGCGGCGATCGAGGAGCTCGCCCCAGGGAGTCGAGCGACGCTCGTCGGGCAGTCGATGGGAGCCCACACTGCTTTTCTCGCAGCAGCAGCGCGCCCAGACCTGGTCGAGGGGCTCGTGATGCTCGAAGGTCATGTGTCGGGAAGTGACGATCCGCGCGAGGCTGCTGGTCTCGGCGCGTACTTCGCGTCCTGGTCGGTTCCGTTCCGGGACGAGGCCGCTGCCCGCGAGTTCCTCGGTGATGACGCGATCGTTGATGCCTGGGTAGCGGATCTCCAGTCGACGGATGATGGGCTCGTCCCGCGTTTCGACGCCGCGGTCATGCAACGCACGATCGAGGCTGTGCATGAACCGCGCTGGGGCGAGTGGGAAGCTCTGCAGGTTCCGACTCTCGCGATTTTCGCCAAGCACGGGATGTTCAGCGATGCCGACAAGGACGAGCTGATCCGGCGCAGGCCCGAGACGGTCAGAGTCGATCTCTCTGGCGGCAGCCATGATGCGCACCTCGATGCCTTCGACGAGTGGATCGACGTGCTTCGCCGCTGGTTATCTCGCGATCAGGCCAGCGACTCGCGGACCAGTGTCCGCTGAGGTTGTTAGCTGCGGCGACGCGGTGGAGTTCCGCTTCTCGAACTAAACCGCTGAGGTCGCCACTCGATTGAACGATCGCGATCCGGCGTTCATTATCGGCCGCCTGAAATGCTTCCGCTCAGCGGCCGAGCTGACTCGTCACCGTGGGCATGTCTGTGTCTGCCCGCAGGAGTCGGGAGCGGGCAAACCCCACGGCGTTAGCCCCGACGACCGCCGCCAGGATCAGAAGCGCGATAGCCGCGCCGGTCAGATTCGCGGCACCCAGCTACCCCGCGATTGGGTAGGTGACCAGGAAGCAAGCGTGGGAGAGGGCGAACTGGGCCGTGTAGACGAGATTCCGGTTCGCCGTCGTCGACGCGTCGGCCAGTAGCCTCGACGATGGCGTGTTGACGAGCGAGGTGCCGATGCCCAGCAGCACCCAGGTGCCCAGCAGCACGTACCATCCCGCCCCTGGGGTGTACTAAAGATGTTGGACAGTCATTGATCAGGGAGAATCAAAGGTATGGGTTCAACATCGAGGCGTAAGTTTAGTGCGCAGTTCAAAGCTGAGGCTGTGCAACTGGTGATCCAGTCCGAGCGACCGATTGTGGAGGTTGCCGGTGAGCTCGGGATCAATGCAGGCACGTTGGGGAACTGGGTGAAGAAGTATCGGGAAGATAATCCAGAGCCGGCCAAGAAGATGACCCCGGCCGACTACGGACGGCTGGCGGAGTTGGAAGAGGCGAATCGGCGGCTGCGGATGGAAAATGAGTTCCTAAAAAAAGCCGCGGCCTTCTTCGCCCGGGAGCAGGGGTAGCCGAGAAGGCTGCCCTGATCGAAGCGGAGAAGGACAACTATCCGATCGCGTGGATGTGCACGCAACTTGGTCTGGCGCGCTCGAGTTTCTATGCCTGGCGTACCCAGGTGAATCAGGTCAGCGCCTCGGCTGCCCGTAGGGAGGTGCTGAAGGTCCTGATCCAGGAAATTTACCACGAGCACCGCAAAACGTACGGGTGCCGGCGCATCACCGCTGAACTCAACGACCGCGGCTACCCTGCGTCGGTGGGGTTGGTGGCCAAGCTCATGCGCGAGCTCGGGTTAGCGGGGATTCAACCACGTGCTTATCGGCGCACCACTATCGTCGGTGAGGAGCCGGTGGTGATTCCGGATCTGCTGGAGGGAAATTTCGATCCTGCTGCCCACGCCCCCGGGCACGCGTTGGTTGGTGATATTACCTACCTGCGCACCGGGGAAGGGTGGCTGTACCTGGCCACCGTGATTGATCTATCCACCCGGATGGTGGTGGGCTGGCAGATGGCTTCCCACATGCGCACCTCGCTGGTGATCGACGCGTTGGGGATGGCCATCGACCACGGACGCATCGCGCCGAATTCTGTGTTCCATGCGGACAAAGGAAGTCAGTACACCTCGAGCGAATTTCAGAAATATTGCGAGAAGGTCAAGGTTCGCCCCTCGGTAGGCCGGACTGGGGTGTGCTGGGACAATGCGGTTGCGGAAAGTTTCTTTGCCTCGTTGAAGAACGAGATGTACTACCACCAGGTGTTCACCACCCGGGCCCGTGCCAGGTTCGCGGTCATGGACTATATCGAGGTTTTCTACAACCGCCAGCGTCGGCACTCCGCTCTCGGCTACCGCACCCCGGTCCAGACCTGGCAAGACCACGAGAAAGACCTCGCTACCACGGCAGCGTGAAAGAAGAAAAACACTAACGACTGTTCAAGATTCTTGACACAGCCCAGATCGGAATTAACCCGCTCAATGGCAAAGCGCAAGCCCTATGGATGATTGATCCCGTCTATGCCGCAAAAGGCCACACAAGTCCGAACACCCGACTGCTGAACGTTGCCACGGCAGAACTCAACGCCCTTCTGGGTGGCGATCGTGCATTCGCCCACCAATTCTCACGGTGGCCGCTGCATCGTTCAAATGATCCCACCGCGTATCATTGGCATTGCCAGCATTCCCAGATTATTCGCCTTGCTGACCTCATCCACGAGGTACGAACGATGAACCCCCAGAACGCCCAACATCAGGCCAGGAAGCCAGAACAATACGCCAGCGGACGCGAACGTATTGACGCAGCCCAAGCCGCCAGAAAAGCAGCCCAAACCCTCAAGGAACTTGAATCTGAGCTGCCCACCACCGCTGAACTGGCCCCTGCAGCGTCCGGCATGATCGATGGGGTGCGGGTCATTTGGATTAATCAGCACCGAGCAGCCCGCGATGAAACCGCCTTCCGCCATGCTCTGGCGACCGCTCACCGTTTAAGGGCGCAAGGCCAACCGCTCAAAGACACCAAGATCATTGATGCCTACGAACGGGCCTACAACGTCGCGCAAGCCGTTGGTGCCGATTACCGAGAACCAGACCTCCCACCCATGCGCGACCGCCTCACGATGGCTCGTCGTGTTCGCGGCTACGTCATCCAAGGCATCACCAACCCCAACACCAGCAGCAAAACCAGCTCCAACCAAACCAGCAGCGGACGAAAAGCGTTAGCAACCATGGGACGCCGCGGTGGAAAACAAGCCGCCAAACGCTGGCATGACCCAGCGCACAAGGACTATCAAGAAGCAGCTCGAAAACCTTTAGCAGAAGCTAATCAACGACGAGAAATAGGAGCTAGGGGAACCAAATTCGAGATAGCTGCCTATTTTCACAAGCATTTCTTTGAGACAGGAAAGTACCCGCGGATTGCTGACGCAGCAGCAGAATTCAGCGTTTCAGAAAGGACAGTTCGTCGTGCTCTCAAAGCGGCAGATATCCAACTTCCGAGAGGACGAAAACCCTCCCAAAAATAATACCGGACAGGCCGTAGACGGTATACGGTTCCCCCGCCCCGTAGGGGCGGGGGATGCTTCTAGGCTCTGTTTAACATCCTCAAATCACGGGTTCCTACTGTTAGTTACACGGGTGGAAATGCCGTAGGCGGTGTACGGTTCCCTCGCCCCTTACGCCTTAATATTTTTTGATGTGATAAATGATTGGGCAAGTAGTCCAGATGATTAAAGAGAAATAGGGGCGTTAGATATAATCTAACGCCCCTATTTCTCTACTTCTACGCAGCTTTGAGTTGCAGCTCCGCTTGTTTCTGTACAACGAAGGCTGTGAATCTTTCGATTAGATCTATATCGACTTCATACGCCTCTAAAGTGAGGCGCAAGATGGTGAGACGGTTCCGAGGAATGTTGCCACGTTCTCGAAGCTCGTCTTTAGTAGGGCGATCTATAGTTCCATCAGGAAGTATTACTGTCTGCTTTTCTTGAATCCAGTCGAGCAGCGTCTTGTTGTAATAACGGTCTGCTGACATCAGCAGAGATTTTCCTGTCCAGGACTCGGGGACTAGAAGTACTGGGGCCCCGTTTATATACGGCAACTCCACTTCTTTGTATACCCACGAATGATTTCTTCTATCCCATAGTTGATATTCTGCCCTCGCTGTGGTCTCCCCTAGCTGTGGGTAGAGTTCTATCATTTCGTGGGTGAAATCAACTAGAGCCCCAAATGCGATTCGTGTGACAATGTCGCTAGTGATATCTCGATCAATGCCCTCGACAAAAAGCGGTAAGTTTTCGAGATGCTTGAGTATTCCCACTTCCATGAGTGGTCGCAGATCTTCCGTGAGAATATTCGCTATCCGGCGGCCGATTTCCGAAGCTCCTCCGCGTCCTTGGAAGCTTGTTTTTGAGAGGCCAAGGCGAGTTTCGGAAGGTTCCCTAAACTGACTGAGAAGTCTTTTAGCGCCTAGGTCGTCACCAGACATTATTTTTTCGGTGACAGTGTCCAGAAAATCATCGATAAGTGCGGTCGCAGCTAGAGCATGTTTCGAAGAATGAGACAGGTGCCGAATTCGATGAGAGTCAACGAAGCGTTTATTGTCTCTTCTCGGGTCGATATCAAGGAATGGGGCGTCGTAGGGGATTGAAAAAAGGGATTTAATAGTAGCCAATTTAGGCCTTTCGTCGTAGGAAGGGCCCGCACTGCTAGAGCATTTTTAGCACTAACGACAAATTTTTGGGTAGACTACCAGTACTTATGCGATAAGTTCCTGGTGCCCTCGGGCCCAGTATGGTGGCCTCTTCCTGCGCCAACAGGAGGGGGCCATTTTTATTTTGGACAGTGTTTCCACTGCCTAATCTTTTACTGAGGGTTATCACCTTCCATTGTCGAGTGATTAGCATCAGTTGAAGTGTTGCCCACATCAAGGCAGAGCATATTGCCTTCTAGCCAAGGGGTTTGTCGTCGACTTTCTGTGTAGTCGATGTCGTATGCCTCAAACACTGCAGCGGCAAAAACTGACGTATACCCAGTTGAGCTAGGTTCTCGGATCTTATAACTGTTCACCGAATCTTCAGCAGGACGAAGGGCTAATACCTTCCTTGAAGGGTCGTACAGAAATTCCACGAAATTTGTTTCATCCAGCATTTGGTGCGCGGCAGCGTTCAGACCGATATTGCCGCTCTTTTGAACTGTGGCAACCGGCCCTTTTGCTGAGGCCGCAGCTTTACGGTCAAACAGTATAAAACCTGACACACCGACTCCTGGATAGAGAATAACTTACATACACCATGGTACCAGAAAAAAACGCTACACGAATGTAGCAACAAAGAGACTGCGGAATTTTGATTCACTGGCAGGTGACGCTTAGAGGAGTAAGCGCGGAAATTCGCCACACGTTTGTGTAAACCAGATAGCGCGAACCGTCGGTTAGGTCTGAAGCGGTGAGGGCGCGGCTAGTTTCCACTATGAAGCTCCCAAGGGTGGCCACGACCGCTGCAACGTGTCGACCCCGCCAAAAGGACGGGTCGTTAGATGACGTGATGAACGAACTCTGTGTAATTGATTGCGGCGTGAGCACCGGCGACAATCGATTACCCTCGAGTATTTGGACAGATCTGGCCAAGCGAGTAAAGAGTCAATGCTGGTGAAATAAATGCACGAACAGTTATTGCGACATGAGCGCAGATCGGGAAACTACTGCCCGAATGAATAGCCTACTTTAGTGACACGGACACTAGCTCACCACTACGTCAGCAGCTGTTGGCTTGGAGGGCGACAGCGGCTTCGTGGGTAGTTTCTTGCAGAATCCTTTGACGATCAACATGATGTGCCTGTTAATTTTGTTTGGCAGTGTTTCGCAGCTTCATGTGGCGATTCGCCTCTTACTTACCCTATTGCTACCCAAATGCACCACGCAGAGTGCCGGAACCGACCAAGGCGGATAGAAGGGCGTGTAAAAGTGGGTATACCCTTTTCCACACCGACCATCCTGACGAGGGGATGCTGTCAACGCAGGTTGAAAGTGTGACTCACATCTTCGTTTGGCGGGTTTTCGCAGCTGCAGGTGGCAGGTTTCGGGGGAGTAGGCGGCTGTGTTCGTCATCTCGTGCAGCAAAGGTGTGCCATGACCCGTGGCTGTCAACGCTAAATATCGCATTATTCGCAGCGGCAAATGTCGCAGCTCCAAGCTCCGGTTCCCACGGGAGCGCCGTAAGCGCGGGTTTCCCGGTGACGCGGGGGTCGCTGCCCGGGTGGGGAACTCAGGGGTTCTTCATCAGTGGTAGCCCAGTGTGCCGGGGGTGCGGCGAGGTCAGTAGAAGGGCTATCAAGCGGTTCAAGTGAACCGTCCTGGGTTTTGTTCCGTCCTGTGATGAGAGGATGGAACTATGCCAAGTAAGTACCCTCAATCGTTTAAAGACCGCGCGACGCGTATGGTGTTTGATCGATTAGAAGATGATGATGCGCCAAGTCGCTATGTGGTGATTCGTGAGACCGCGCCGAAGCTGAGTATCGCAACCGAGACGTTGCGCCGATGGGTGGAACAGGCCGAGGTTGATACCGACAAGAAGTCGGGAGTGTCTACGGATGCGCAGGAGCAAATCCGGAAGCTCAAACGCGAGAACGCCGAGCTGCGCCGGGCCAATGAGATCCTCAAGACGGCGTCAGCTTTTTTCGCAGCGGAGCTCGACCGCCCCACGACGAGATGATTGCTTACATTGACATGTTCAGGGATCGTTTCGGAGTCGAGTCCATCTGTCGCGTGTTGGGTGCGACAGACCGTGGGTTTATCACCTCACGCGGGTACCGGGCAGCCAAGACACGACCAGCCAGTCAGCGCGCGCAACGCGATGCGGCGTTGATTCCGGTGGTCAAAGAGTTGCACCAGGCTAATTATGGGGTCTATGGGGTGCGCAAAATGTGGCATGCCATGACCCGTGCTGGGTGGGATGTGGGCCGCGACCAAGTCGCCCGGCTGATGCGCCTGGCCGGAATCCGCGGTGTCGTTCGTGGCCGGAAGCCACGCACGACGAGCCCAGCGAAGGTGCCAGATCACCGGCCGGATCTGGTCAATCGGAACTTCAAGGTGAATGCACCGCATCAGCTGTGGGTTGCTGATATTACCTATGTGCGCACGACCAGCGGATTTTGCTATACCGCGTTTGTCACCGATGCATTCAGTCGCAAAATTGTTGGCTGGGCGACTCGGACCACGATGCGCACCGATGCGCTGCCGTTGGAAGCGTTGGAACACGCGTTGCTCAGCGCCAAGGGCCAAGCGCTTGAAGGATTAGTTCATCACAGCGATCGAGGGTCGCAATACGTCAGCATTCGCTACACCGAACATCTGGCCAGGGCTGGTCTGACGGCCTCGGTTGGCACTGCTGGAGACGCGTACGACAATGCGTTAGCTGAGACCGTCAACGGGTTATATAAGGCCGAGTTGATCTATGCTCGCCCCGCTTGGCCGTCAGCTACTGAGGTGGAATTCGAAACGATGAACTGGGTCCACTGGTGGAACACGAGACGATTGCATGAAGCCCTGGACTATCAGACCCCGACCGAAATCGAAGCAAGTTATCATATGACCCAGGCTCAAGCCCTGAGCCCCGTATAAAAAGCGGAACAAAACCCAGGGCGATTCAAAGCTCATCGGCGAAGCGCTGGGTTCCAAGACGATGAAAATCGTCTCTAGGTGGTATTGTCATCTATACAAGCTTCCTCACCGGATGTCCCCGGTGGTAAGCGAGCGTCTATCCGGCTGCAACCGGGTAGGCGCTCTTTTTTGTTCAATTATGGCTGAACCTACCATCTGCATCGTACGATCCCGCAGGTTTCGGGCGGTATGTCCGCATATCACCACGTTCTACGTTGCGTCATTTGGCCAGACCACCATACCCCCATCTGGGGGTATGGTGGGTGGTATGAGTACAGTCATTACGGTCTTGAATCCCAAGGGCGGGGTATCTAAAACAGTGACCTCGATCTTTGTGGCCACCGCCCTGGCCCGGCATGGGTCGGTCACCGTGGTCGATGCGGATCCCCAAGCTTCTGCCACTGAGTGGGCTTTTACTGCCGAGGATGCTGGTGCGCCACTGCCCTTTGAGGTCGTGCCTGGTTCTGCAGCGACGATTCGGCGGGCCTTGCCACGTTGTGATTTCGTCATCATCGATACCCCTCCTGGGGTGGCTGAGGTGTTAGATGCAGCCACAGAGGCAGCAGATATCGTGTTGATTCCCACCATGCAATCAAGTTTGGAACTCACCCGGGCGTGGGCGGCGCTTGATGCCATTGACGGTACGGCTGCCGCATTATTTCTGGCCCGGGCTGAGACAGGTTCCACGACCTTTGGTTTATCTCGAGCAGCATTGCAGGAAGCAGCCGGTGGGTCAGTCTATGCGTTAGAGACGTTTATCCCGAAACGTGAAGCGATTCGACAAGTTGCCGGGGTCTCGTGTCCCACAGCGTTACACGGCTATGACGCATTGGTCGATGAGGTCCTGGCCATTCTTGAAAGGCAACAACATGGCTAAAAAAGATGCAGACCAACTTGGCGCAGCAATGCGCCGCAACACCCGTCGCGGTGGGAAAGGTTTCTCCAGCAGTTTTGCGGAAAAACCCGTGGTAGAAACTGTCCGGTTGGCTATTGATCTGGACAAAGACTTTCATCGTCGTTTGAAGATCACGGCAGCCCAGCATGAAATGAGTCAACGCGATCTCGTGTTGGAGGCGTTGCGGAAAACGTACCCCGAGCTCCAAGACTAACCCCCATTACCCATTCCCCATTCCCCCATCTGGGGTTCTAGGGTTAACCCCAAAGCCCCATTGCCCCATCTGGGGTGATGGGGGTTTGGTGGGCTGTTGCATCTTGACCTCTTTAACGCCCTAGATCGAAGCCGCGGTCTGGGTCTGGCGTCGATGATGGTCTCACGGCAGCCTGAGAGGACAGGCTATACGGGTCAAGGCGCGATGTTCGAGTGGATTGTTTTTTGGCTGCTTGTGCTTGGCGGCGCTGCCTGGCATCGTCCAGTGCGGTGACCACCTGTTCTTGGTTTGCTGGGTGTTCAGCCCAGTCGATGCGTTGGTCAAGCTGCTGGATCCGGCGTTGGGCATCCTCGTAGGTGACGGGTTTGAAGTGGCGATCTCGCACGATGTGGATATTGGGCTTCTCGCCTACTTCGGCATCCCACTGGTGGGCAACATACTCTGCGTGCTCTCCGGTGCCCGCCTGGGCCGCTGGTACTGGATGGGCCTGCAGCTGGGTGTCACCGCCGGCACCGTGTTTGTGGGGTGGCTGTGGTATCAAGCCTTGTTTGTCATCCATATTCTGTGTTTGTACTGCATGATCGTGTGGGCAGTCATGATCCCGATGGTCATCTTGCTCACCGTGCGCAATCTGCTCCACGGGGTCATCCCAGCTCCCGTCCGGGTCGTGCACTGGGCCCAAGAATGGGCCTGGCCGGTGGTCGGCATCGTTTACGTCGCGGTGGCCGGCTCGGTATTGGTGACCTTTTTCACCGCCCTCACCGGCTACTAAACCTTCCGATCGGCTCCGCTCAGGGATGGATCACATGGGCTGGCTCGTTGGCATGCAGCTGGGAGGTCTCCAATTGGAATGTGGAGTGTTCGATGCCCACCGGAAAATGCTCTGCTACGCAGTGGCGCACGGCCTGCAGCACCTCCAGGGCATGCCCGTCTTGAAAGCACTGTTCGTCTAACACAATATGCGCCGACAGGGTCGGCAACCCAGTCGCAACCGTGGAGGCGTGCAGGTCGTGGACCCCCTGGACATGTTCCAAGTCCAGCAGATGGGTCCGGACGTCATCGAGGTCAAGGCCCTTGGGCGTGAATTCCATCAGCACCCCGGTGGTCTCACGGATTAATAACAACGCCCGGGGGATGATCATCAACGCAATCGCCACAGCCGCCAGGGTGTCGGCCCGTTGGAATCCGGTGGTCATAATCAGGATGGCCGACACAATCACGGCCACCGTGCCCAAGGCATCCATCAAGACTTCCAAAAAAGCCGCCCGCATATTGAAATTCGCCTTGCGCCCGGAAGCCAACACGAGAACGGCGGCGATATTCAACACCAGTCCGATGACCCCAAAGACTAAGAGTTCCGGTCCGGCCACCTCCGGCGGATGGTTCCACCGATCGATGGCTTCGAAGAATGCATAGATGCTCACCCCGGCCAACAACAGTGCCTGGCCCAGCGCGGCGAGTACCTCGATGCGCCGAAAACCCCACGTGCGTTTACTATTGGCAGGCCGGACCATCAACACTGCCGCAATGAGCGCCACCAGCAGGCCGATGGAATCCGTTAAGGAATGGACCACATCGACCAGCAGCGCCAGACTCCCGGTGACCCAGGCCCCGATGGCTTGGGCCACAACGATCGAAAAGACCAGACCAAACGCTATAGCGAGCTTGCGGCGAAAGTCCGGAGAAGCTGCCGCCTGCTCAGGGCTGGGCCCGTGCTCGTGGCCACCGCTCATGACAACCCCTCGACAAGCTCCGCCGACAGCGCCTCGTGGTCCCGGTGTTCAGCCCGTGACAGGGCAACGCCCGAGGCGCGCAGCAACGACGCCGCAGCATCGACCAGAGCTGTCAGGCGGTCAGGATCAGCAAGTGAAAACCACGAAGCCCGCCCCTCGCTGCGCACCTGCACCAACCCGCAATCCCGCAAACATGCCAAGTGTTTACTCACCGTAGATTGCGCTAAGTGCATGTGCTCCACGAGATCACGCACCCGGTGCTCCCCACTGCCCAAATGTTCCAACAACGCCAGCCTCGTGGGCTCTTCCAGTGCATGAAACAGCGCAGCATACGCACTACGGTCGTCACACTGCGGCGGTTCGCCAGCCATTCGATTCATCGTCATACAGTGATATTAGCCATATCTGACGATGAATCTCAAGCGGGCACCGTTCGTGTAAATGCGCCCCAGTTTCCTGAGTATTGGAGTGTTATGGTCTTGGCTACAGTCCGAAGGCTCCGCCGCTGACGAGGATGACGATGCCCAGGCCAATGAGGACTGCTGGAAACAGGATGTGTTCCCATCGTTCCAGGGCTTCGGCAATAGGTTTTCTTGAGCTAATCCATTTAGCCAGGAACACCAGGACGGCCACCAGCAATAAGAAGACGATGCAGTAGGCCAGCACTGCACCCCAGCTGACGCTGACGAACACGGGCACATAGACCCCGATATTGTCGCCACCGTTGGCGAAGGTCACGGCCGCCACGGTCCAGATCGAGACGCGTTTGCCTTCCAGTTGTGCTTCGTCATCGTCATCTTCGCCGCGATTGCGCCACGCCTGCCATGCCGCCCAGAGACCTAGCCCCAGGGGAATCAAACCGAAGTACGGCAGGATGGCTTCCGGTAGCAGTATTTGGGCACCAAAGGCTACTGCTACCGCCGCGCCTAAAATGCCCAGGAATCCTAGATATTGTCCCACCAGGATGCGGCGAGTGGTGCCTGGTTGCCCTTGGCCTCGGGCAAAAAACAGCGACAGGATGACGACGTCATCAATGTTGGTGGCGATAAACAGGCCAATCGCCTGCACGATGGAAGAAATCACGCGCTCAGCTCCTCGTCGGTAGTGCAACCGGCAACAGTGCAGACCGGATCAAGGCAAGGGGCAGCTACGTCAACGGCCAGGGTCGTGTCCACCAACGCGGTCAGCGCCTGAGCCAAGTGTGGGTCCGCGATCTCATAGCGGGTTTGGCGTCCCTGATGCTGTCCGACCACAATGCCACAATCACGCAAACAGGCCAGATGGTTGGACACATTAGACCGTGTCAGGTCCAGATCGCGGGCAAGGACCGCCGGATATTCAGGCCCCTCCAACAGCGTCAACAAAATTCGGGACCGCGTGGGATCGGCCATGGCTCGACCCAACCGGTGCATCACATCTAAACGAGCAACATTAATCAGCATAGACTGAACTATACAGCGGATATTGAACTAGCACTCTCCGAATTTCCCAATGTTGCATTATCGGTCGCAGCTGGGCGATGGGGACGAACGGTGCCGGGCATCAGGCGTAGCGTCTTGCAACGGTTGGCTTGCAAGACGTCTCACCCAAAATTTTGAGGCTCACACGAATTCAAGCATTTGAGTGTCTTGCAGCTCTGTCTTGCAACGAAAGTCTAGAATGGTGTCAACAACGTGGGTTGTAAGACAGTGTGAGGTGGCATGAAGAAACTTATTGGGTATGCGCGGGTGTCGACTCGTGGCCAGCAGGCCGATCGGCAAATCGAGGACTTAGTGGCCGCTGGTGTTCGGCGCGATGACCTGTATGTCGATCATGGCGTCTCTGGGGCTCGAACCTCCCGTCCAGGCTTCGATCAAGCCCTCGCGGCCCTGGAATCCGGTGACACGTTGGTCATTGCCACCTTGGACCGGTTGGGCCGGTCCACCCAGAGCATGCTGACTTTCGCTCAGCAGCTGCGGGAGTGGGGTGCGGGGTTGCGGGTGCTGAATCTGGGCGGTGGGGATGTGGATACCTTCACGCCAATGGGGTCGATGGTGTTCACGGTGATGGCTGCGTTGGCGCAGATGGAATTGGATATCAAGCGTGAACGGATCACCGATTCGGTGGCCAAGCGCCGAGCCGCTGGCAAAGATCTGGGCGGCCGACGCCGCGCCTTTACCGACAGTCAGATCCGTAGCGCGATGAAACTCATTGACGCCGGGGAGCCAGCTACCCAGGTGGCCCGTGATTTTGGCATGTCCCGAGCCACCCTGTACCGGCGTATCCAACAGCTGCCTGCTGAGGACAGCTGAATACCATCACCAACAATGTGGTTGAAGCCGCCAAACGAAGCTGTGAAACCCCGCCAAATGAAGTTAACAGTCACAGCATACTCTCGTCAGCGTTCCCGGTGTGTAAAAGGGTATACCCGTGTGGTGGCCTTGGATGCAGCGTGCTGGTTACTCAGTCAGAAGGCTTTCACCTTTGGCGTCCAGGAGTTGTTCGATCTCGTGCATCTCAGCGGTTTGGATGTCGATTATTTGTTGGGCTAGGTCCACTAGAGGTTGGTAGCCGCCGTTGTCGATTTGGTCGTGGGTCATGGCAATGCCCCCTTGGTGGTGGAAATGACCAATCACAAATGGGTCGTGGAAAGCGAAATCCAACCCGGCAACTAAGACCCCACCAGCCCACACCCCAGCAGGTGGCTGCATCTATCGCCACGAACCAGCGATGGCCGACCGGTGCGAAGTAGTGGCCGTAATGCCAAAGGACCAGTCGGAGAGGTATGTTTCGACTGGTCCTTTGGGCTACTGGATATGGTGGCTTAGCCGATAACTGCCAGCAGGTCTGCGCAGGCCTGTTCACAGCGTCGGCAGGCCTCAGCACATATACGGCAATGGTCGTGCATGTCGGCGTGTTTTTCACACTCGGCGGCACATTCTGCACACGCGATGCGACATGCTTCTAACACTGCCTTCACGGTGGCCAGGTTACTGGTGCTGTTGCAAAGTTGGGGCAGTAAGAAGACCGGCGTGAAATAATCAGGGCCATGGGCATCTTCTCGGGTCGTCATTTTCCTCGCGAGATCATTCTGTGGGCGGTGCGGTGGTACTGCCGCTACGGCGTGAGCTACCGCGATCTGGAAGAGATGATGACCGAGCGTGGTGCGCCGGTTGATCACACCACCATCTACCGTTGGGTCCAGAAATATGCTCCTGAACTGGACAAACAAACGCGGTGGTATCGGCAAGTTCCTGACTGGCAAGCCCGGTCCTGGCGGGTGGATGAAACCTATATCCGGGTCGGCGGCACGTGGTGCTACCTCTATCGGGCGATCACCGCCGGTGGACAGACCCTGGACTTTTACCTCTCCCCGAAGCGGAACGTGGCCGCAGCGAAGCGTTTCCTGGCGAAGACGCTGCGGGCGAATAAATCGGCAGGCTATCCGCGGGTGATCAGCACCGACAAGGCCCCCTCACTCGCCAGGGCAATCTCTGACTTGAAGGCGGAAGGCATCTGTCCATCGACGGTCGAGCATCGTCGGGTGAAATACCTCAACAATGTCATTGAAGGCGATCATGGCCGGCTGAAACGGATCCTGGGGCCGAAGGGGGCGTTCAAAAACCGAACGTCCGCCTACCGGACTCTGAAAGGGGTGGAGGCGATGCACTCATTGCGGAAAGGCCAGGGCACGATGTTTGCCTACGGGCAACCGAACCCGGATGCGGTGATCGTCAACCGGGTATTCGAGAATGCCTGAGAACGCCGGCTCTCAGCGACCATCAGAGGATGAAAGACGGAGTCTTCACGGCTCTTCTCCCGGAGTTTGCAACACCACCCCATCCTTCACCACAAGCCCATCACAACGGCCGCAAGCGTGGACAGAACGCGATGGGACCCCCATCACCTCGGCACCAGCTGACCTATTCAGCGTCCCACACACCGAGCAGTTGGTCTCCAACGGGTGGACAGATGTTCAAGCTGCAGCGTTGTTGGATCACATAGGCCGCGAAGCGTTTCACGCCAGCGTGGATCGGGACTTTTCCAAAGCCTGGCGCAAAGACCCCACCACCGGAGAAAGCACCCCACGCTTCTATACCGTGGGCAGCCCAGCGCTTAACCGGTGTCAATACGCAGTCATGACGCACCCGCAACGCTCGGCAGTCCTGATTATCGATATCGATAAACCTAGCCACACCCCCGGTGGAACTGTCGAAGCCCTCCACCCAGAAACTCACGCAGCACTGACTGCCCTGCATCAACGAGGACTCAGCCCAGCGTGGATGGCACTGTGACGGTTTGCTCGGACAGTGCGGTGAAGATCTGGTCGATGAGCGGGCCCGGGTCTTTGCGGCTGTGGTGACGTGCCCACCGTTTCACTGTGGCTTTGCCTGCTGCTTTGAGTCCTGCGGGGCCGTGGTAGCGAATCAGCAGATCCAACACGATCGCCCGAGTGAGAATGATACCGGGGAAGACACGTTCCAGTGATGGGTAGATCTGGGCCAAGAGGGATCGTAGTCGGTTGATCGCGCGTGTTGATTCGCGGGCGAGGTATTCTCGTCGAACCCGGAGAGCACCTTCAGTGCCGACAAGGCCTCAAAGTTGCGGTCCACGGCTCGTAGCGTGTGTGGCATTGTCCGGGCTGTATCAGCGATGATGAACGCGTCCCTTGCGTCGGTTTTCGACCGTCCCGGATACAGATCGGCGGCCTTGCGCATCGCTAACCCTGGCAGGTAAGCGACGTCCGCGCCGAGATCACGGGCGACAGCGATTGGCAGTGCCCCGATCGTGTTCGGTTGGTCGACCACGACCAGCACCCGACCGTGCTGCTGCAGGTCGGTGACGACCTTCCGTAGCGCGGTCTCATCTTGGGGTAGCTCGTGGTCATACACTCGTTGCCCTTCGGGTGTGAGCGCGCACCCATGATGGGCGGTCTTACCGACATCGAGGCCCAGGGTGACTGCGTATTCGGTTGCCATGACAGGCCCCCCTTCGTTCTGCGATACCCGGGTCGCTGATGTCACGACACCCGATGCTGGCACCCACGTTACGAACAGACCTCGACAAGAGTCGGGCCACGTCCCTATCAGCAGTCAACGCGCGTCCTGGACTCCTGGCGGCAACACCCCCCGGATCATCGATGACAGGGCAAAACAGCCATACCAGGACCAGCGACCAGATCCTCTGGCGAGGACCTACAAATAAATGTAACGGGGAATGGGGCGAAGGGAGGGACCTGGTGCCGAGGCAGCGGGTCCAGGGTCGCTGGTGCAGGCGGCCACGGCCCCGGTGCCGCCGAGGACGAGCCCGTCGAGCAGAAACTGTCGTCGGGAAAACGCGTTCGTCATGATTTAACCGTCCTTGGTGCAAGATTTCGGTGACACGGGAGACAGGCGCAGGTGAGGACCCTGCTGAGCCATCACGTCAGGCGCAGGTCTGTGATACAGGTGGCACCGTCGTCGGTGGTGGAAAACTCCGTGGTGCCGGTACGCCCCTGGTAGCTGACCTCAATCAGGCCGGTGACATCATCGGGAAGCCAGAAGCCAATAAACCCGTTGTCGAAGGTGGTTGTCGCCTCGTCCACCAGCACCTCACCGGTCGTCTCATCGGTGATCGTGACCTGGATATCCTCATTGCTGAGTTCCCCCAGGCAGGTCGTGAGGCTGTGGTAGAAGCAGTCGTGGGTGGAGGTGAGATAGGGTGCGATCGAGACATACGTCTGATTGTCGGGAAGATCGACCACGACTTCCTGGTCACCGCTCGAGAGCAGCAGTTCATCGGCACGCACTGAGGCGATCAGATCCGTGGGACGCTCAGTGACCTTCTGCCGGTCGAGATGATCAATGATCTCCACCGCGTCCATGGCGGCCAGGCCATGGGTAGTCAGGAATGTATCCTGGTACACCGTCCCGTCGGCGGTGGGTTCCGGGTCAGCGGCCGAACACCCCGTGAGGGCGAGGGCAAGGGCGGCGGCTGCGATCGCTGCTCGTTTCACGTCAATCTCCTTGGATCGCGGTAAGACCGTGAGAAGACACCGCCTCAAGGTCGATATCACACCTTTAATCTAGCACGGGTGCCTGATGGACTAGAAATCAAAAACCCTGCTCACAGCCTTATAGCAGGGCGAAAAAGGGGTGGATTCGGTGGGCTGGGTCACCACCGGGACACCACCCCACAGCCGTGGGCGATGTCCTTCTACCCGCCCCGGGTATGCGGTGCAGGCAGTGAAATCCCTGGTGGCGCCTGCTGAACCGACCAGGGGAGGCGATGCCGCCGGCCCGGGGTGGGGCACAGGGGTGACGGCGGTCGAAGGGTGATGTTTGAAGATTTGATGAAGATTTCCCCGCCGGGCACTGAGCGAGGGTGGTATCCCCCCCCCACGGATCATCGATGACAGGGCAAAACAGCCATACCAGGTCCAGCGACCAGATCCTCTGGCGAGGACCTACAAATAAATGTAACGGGTTCTCATGGAAGCTTTGCTCTGGGAGATGGGCATTACCCAGCACAAGCTCGCTGTCTCCATCGGTGTTCTCCCTCTCGGGATCGACGAGATCGTTCACGGGAAGCGCGCGATTGATACTGACACTGCTGACCTTTCGGCCGCGGGCATGAGTGCGAGCGAGGGACTCGCAGTCGATCCAGCTAGCTGACCGCTGGATAAGCGGTAAGGTCGTGGAACTGACCGCGTGCAAGGCTGAATAACTGCGAGACGGCGGCATGCGCCTGAAACCGACCACTCCCGATGGAGAGGTCGCGGAGACATAACTGGGTGGGCATTTGTCCGATGAAGTGAGAAGCGATACTGAGCGGCGCTTCCGGGAGGTTATGGAGGGATGGTCGATTGGCTCAGCATCACACGGCCATCGTCGTCGGTGGTGGCCAGTCCGGCCTAGCCACGGCATACTACCTGCGGCGCTTCAAAGTGTACTTCTTGATCTTGGATAATCAAGAGGAACCCGGCGGAGCGTGGTTGCACGCGTGGCCTTCACTGACGCTTTTCTCCGCCGCGGAGTTTTCCAACCTGCCCGGCTGGCCTATGCCGCAGTACCCGGGGTATCCGCCGGCACGCCATGTCATCGACTATCTAACAAGCTACGAACGACGGTACGACCTCCCGGTTCGACGCCCAGTGTACGTTCGCAGCGTGTCCCATGACGGAGGGATGTTCTTCCTAGATTCGACCGACGATCAATTCACAGCGGAGAACGTGGTCGCGGCCACAGGCACGTGGTCCGCGCCCTTCGTGCCCCACTACCCCGGTACCTTCCGCGGACGCCAATGGCACTCGTCGACCTACCCCGGTCCCGAACCATTCCGCGGCGCGAAGGTCGCGGTGCTCGGTGGCGCGAACTCGGGTGCCCAGATTGCCGCGGACCTCATCGGGACGTCGGAGGTCACATGGTTCACAATTGAGCGGCCGCGCTGGATGCCTGATGATGTCGATGGCCGCGATCTCTTTCTCCGCAGCCGCCGCCGAATTCTCGGCGGCGATTCCGGCCCGAACCTTGGGGACATTGTCGCGCTTCCTCATCTACGTGAGCTCCGCAACTCCGACCATCTCACCGCTACCCCCATCTTCGATAGCTTGAGCGAGCTCGACCACGACCACCTGATCTGGTGCACTGGTTTCCGTCCGGCCCTCGGCCCATTCCGCCACCTCATGCGCGGCCGCGAAACCGCGGTGACGAATATGCATCTAGTCGGTTATGGCAACTGGACCGGGGACGGCTCGGTAACGCTGATGGGTGTTGGGCCCTTTGCCAAACACACCGCCCAGGTAGTCGCGGGCCGTGTCGATGAAGCTCGGCATCAAAAGTTTTGAGACGATGCTTGGTCCCTGAGCAGCTCGATCCTTCCAAGATCCGCGCTGGAGAGCCAGCGCGCTGGGCGAAGGTGCGTCTCAGCGCTTCGCTTGCGCAGCCCGCAGGCCGTTCAAAATCACGATAACCTCGGCGACCTCGTGAACCAACACGACGGCGGCCAGGCCCAGCATGCCGCTGATCGCCAGCGGCATCAACACGATGATGATGGCCAGAGACAGCATGATGTTCTGGTTAATGATCCTGCTGCCTCGGCGGGCGTGCTGCAGCGCCTGCGGGATCAGTCGGAGGTCGTGGCCGGTGAAGGCGACGTCAGCGGAATCGATTGCGGCATCAGAGCCGGTCGTTCCCATCGCTATACCCACCGTCGCGCCCGCCAGTGCCGGCGCGTCGTTGATGCCATCGCCGATCATCGCTGTCGGCGTCTTGGAGGAGAACCCGGCGACGATGCTTGCCTTGTCCTCCGGGCGAAGCTCGGCGCGCACGTCGTTGATTCCGGCGATTTCAGCCAGCGCCCGGGCGGTGCGGGTGTTGTCGCCGGTGAGCATGCTTACTTCCACGTCATGGGCGTGCAGGGTCTGCACGGCTTCGGGCACTTCGGGCCGCAGCTCGTCGCGGACCCCGATAGCCCCGGCGAGAGCGTCATCGACGGTGACAAGGACGCAGGTCTGGCCCTCGGACTCCATGCGCTCAACGTCTGCCTTTAGTGGCCCGGCATCGATCCACCGGGGGCTGCCCACCCGCACCCGTCGACCGTCGACGGTGCCGCCGATGCCATGCCCGGCTTCCTCGCTGATGTCCAAGGCAGCGGGCGCTTCGGGCACCGCTGCCGCGATCGCCGCGGCGAGGGGGTGCGTCGATTGCTGCTCAACTGCCGCCGCGAAAGCAAGCACCTGCGCTCGATCGAATCCCACTGTCGGGACCACGCCGGTAACCTCGGGCTGGTTGCGGGTGAGGGTTCCGGTCTTGTCCACCGCCAGGTGACGGATGCCGCCGAGTCGCTCGAACGCGGCGCCGGACTTGATGACCACGCCGAACTGGCTGGCCGCGCCGATCGCGGCCACGACCGTCAGCGGCACGGAGATTGCCAGCGCGCACGGCGATGCTGCGACCAGGACCACCAACGCGCGGGTGATCCACGTCTCGGGGTCGCCCAGCAGTGAGCCAATCACGCCGACCAGCACCGCGAGGATCATCACCCCGGGCACGAGGGGTCGGGCAATCCGGTCGGCGATCCGGGCGCGGTCGCCCTTTTCCGCCTGCGCCTGTTCGACCAGGTCCACGAGTGTGGTCAGCGAGTTGTCTGTTCCAGCTGCGGTCGTCTCGACCTCCAGCACGCCGGCGGAGTTGATTGCTCCCGCGGGCACCTCGTCGCCGGGCGCAACCTCCTGCGGAATGGATTCTCCGGTGATCGCTGAGGTGTCAAGGCTGGAGCGCCCAGACCGAATGATGCCATCCGTGGCGATCCGCTCTCCGGGGCGCACGAGCATCAGCTCGCCAGCCACGAGGTCCTTCGCTGCGACCTCGACCGCCGTACCGTCGCGCAGCACCGTCGCGGTCTGCGGTACCAATTTCAACAGTGCCCGTAGTCCGTCCTGGGCTCGGTCCATCGCCTTGTCTTCCAGTGCCTCGGCGATCGAGTATAGGAACGCTAGCGCCGCGGCCTCTCCGACGTAACCAAGGATTACCGCGCCGACCGCGCTGATTGTCATCAGCAAACCAATGCCGAGCTTGCGCTTCGTTGCGAGGTTCCGGATCGCTCCAGGTGCGAACGTATACGCCCCTAGCAGCAGGCCAACCCAAAACAGTACCGTCGCGGGCGTCTCCTGCCCAGACCAGTCCAGCGCTAGGCCTATGCCGAGGGCTACGCCGGAGAAGATCGGTAGCAGCAGCTCGGGGTCCTTCCACCATGGTCGATCGCGCTCTTCGATCTCTTTGGCGGGTTCGTGTTCGCATCCACACGACGAGCTCATGCGTCTGCTCCTTTCACGCTGCAGCCGGGCACCGAGCACTCAGGGTCGATGCACGGGGCATTTTCGTCGACAGCCAACGTCGCGTTCACTAGCGCGTTGAGCGCTGTCGCGAGGTGCGGATCGGCGATTTCGTAGCGAGTCTTGCGGCCCTCTGGCTCGGCGACGACGATGCCGCAGTCACGCAGGCAGGTCAGGTGGTTCGAGACGTTCGAGCGGGTCAGGTCCAGGTCGCGCGAAAGCACGGCCGGGTAGCTCGGGCCGTCGAGCAGGGTCATCAGGATTCTGGAGCGCGTCGGATCCGCCATGGCCCGGCCGAGCCGGTTCATGACGTCGAGGCGTGAAGCAATAGTCAGCATGTGCTGTACTATACAGCAGTTATTGAACTATTCAACACGCACTGAACTGGCATTGAAGCGAAGAGCTTGCGACCTGCAGGAATTAGTCGATGGAATAGCCGGTAACTGGGCCTTCGCGATTCGGCTGCCAACCCAACGCGGGGGCGACATGCGTGGCGAAGTTGTCCAAGATCCTCACGTTGACGTCGACGCCCATCCCGGTGGGCATGGTGATGAGCAGGGTGTCGGCGGACATGACGGCGGCGTCAGCTTTGAGCTGCTCAATGAGCTTGTCCGGCTCGGTGGCGTAGGTGCGGCCGAAGGTGGAGGCGTCGACGTCGGGAAGCATGCCCACCTGATCGGCGCCGGAGGCCTGCATGCCGAACAACTGCATGTCCGCGCCGTCGACGATGGGGAAGACGGAGCGGGACACCGACACGCGCGGCGTCCAATCGTGGCCCGCCTCCTTCCACGCGGCGCGGTACCGGCTGATCTGCTCCGCCTGGACTTCGCCCAGGGGCTCGGCGGTGGTCTCGGAGACCAGGGTGGGCGACATCAGGTTGAGCCCGTCCTTGCGGTTGGCACGGCACAAGCGTGGGTGCCGGAGCCGTAGAAAATGTGCTTATGCAGCTCGGGCACCACGGGGAAGACCGGCAGGGCGGAGCCGGGCTGGAACATGTTGGGGTACTGCCGGTCCCGCGGTGCGGCGGTGGCGAGTCCGTTGCCGTCCACTGCAGCCATGAACGCCTCGAGGTGGGCTCGTGCCACGTCTGCGCCGTCGGGCGCTTCGCCCTTGTAGCCGAAGGCCTCCCAGCCGCGGTCAGCCACCTCGGGGGCGCCGCGCGAGATGCCCAGGGCCACGCGGCCACCGGAAATTTGGTACAGCGACGCGGTCTCTTCGGCGGGGTACGGCGGGTTTTCATAGCGCATGTCGATGACACCGGTGCCCACCTCGATGTGTTTGGTGGTGTCCGCGACAGCACCCAGCAGCGGCATCGGAGCGGAGGCCTGCGGCACGAAGTGGTGGACACGGAAGGACGCGTTGTTCACGCCGATTTCGTCCGCAGCCTGGGCGATCTCCAGATGTGTCTTGGCGATCTTTTCCGCAGATGGCCCGCGCTGGCCACCGAAGGCGTAATGCCCGAAGCTTAAGAATCCGAACGCTTTCATTGGATAACACTCCCTTTGATGGCGTGAACGAGAGAGTGACTTTGCAACGAGATGCCGTAGACTTCAAGTTCAACGTCTAGGTCCGTGGCAAGTCGGTAGCACGTTTTTCGATTCGACGCTTTGGGGCACTACTGGGGTTCCCGGTAGTCTTCTTAGGTTGAGCGGTTCAGTTTTCCTAACCTAAAACTCGTTTGAGCGTGCTATCCGCTGGTGTGCCTCCGATGCTGCTGCTCATAAGGCGGCGGGCGCTCCATGAATACAAGGCGTAGGGCGCACCTGAGGTCAGGCCGAGGAGGATGCCGTGGCTGACTGATTCGTAGTCCGAGTTTCCGCACCCCCTGGCCTCTGGTGTACGCGCTAGCCCCGCTCGGGGTAGCGCACGCGGAGATCGTTGCCGATGACTGCGCCGTCGTTGAGCGTTGCCTCGCTCACCTTCGCCCCGGCTGCACCCAGGCCCATAATGTGGCCAACCTCGTCACCGTGGGCGATGAGGTGGTCGGCGATGATACGCCGGTGGCAGCGCCACCACACCGCCTCGGCGCACATGATCGCGGTGGGGGTTTCGGCGGCGTTCGCCCGTAGCTGCGAGATTGCGTCGGAGAACTCCTCGCCCAGCGCATGGTCGGCGTAATTGTGGAAGCTGCGGTTACGCCAGTTGCCGTTAACCTCAAACGGCACCGAGTGGGACGTGTTGCGCCGCCCGGTTAGGCCTTCGCTTCTGCTGTAAGTGATGCCACATGTGGGAAGGTGTTCGGCAAGGTGGTCGCCGTTGAACCACGGGTACTTCCTGGACCCGGGCAGCTTGCGCACATCCACGATGGATGCCACACCGGCAGCCTTGATCATTTCAGCGAAGTCCTCGAACTCGAGGTTGGAGTGGCCCACGGTGAAAATGCGCATGTTACCAATGCTACGCTCCAAGCGGTTACATCCATCGGCCTCTGGGTATCGTGCATTGGCAGGTGGTCGGACCGGTAGAGCGCGGAGGTAGCAGGCAGGACGTTTAATGCATTCGCGCCCGCCTTTGCGCAGCATCAATCCTATTTACGGCCGAGCGTTCCGCACGGACCGTTCGGTTAAGTTTCAACGGGTCGCTTGGGCGACATCGGAAGCCTGAATTAACCGTATGTAGGGCGAATCCCATGTATGTCTTGTTAAAGGATGCTGCTGCACGAGGAGCGAGGGCTGAGACTACCTGGTGTGAACCCTATCTTTGCCGCACATAGTGGGGTGCGGTCGTTTTTAGCTGCTATTCACGAATGAGAAGGTGACTTCGCAGCGACACGTCGTGGAGTTCAGATTTAACGTGTAGGCGGAGTTGGGGCTGCGATCCAGACTTGAGGCCTAATTGGTAGAGCACGGTAGGTTTGCGCGTTTTCATCGAGTCAATGCTCCGTTTCGGTGCCGTCGTCCCATGTGAGGATGACAAGCTCGAGGAACCGTATTGAGTCGTCGAACCCGAGGCGCAATTCCCGCTGAGGGTGCTCTTCGTCGCGTGGGGTCGGAAAAAACGTGGCCTGATGTCGCGGCGGAAACCGAGTCGTCCGGATTGATGTCGTGTTGCGTGATGCTCCGAGGTACGTCCCATTCTAAATGGCGTTCTTGAATGTTTCGCGGATTGTGGCAATCGGCTTGCCGCTCAGCAGTCGCTCGTGTGAATGAAGCCCGTCCGCGACAGTGAAGCCCGCTGGAAGAATTGATCTCGGGTCGGGTGAATCCGAGCTGTGTCATCGCTGTCGTTCTCGCCTCGATCTCAGTGCCAACATCTGGGATGTACTGGGAGCTACGTCAGATAAATCTGGTGTAGAAGAGTAATCCGGTCTAGGTCGAGGAGAATTCTCCTCCCTTCGCGCAATCAACGTGTTTCCTGCGCAACTACTCAAGCGCCAGGTCTCCGCCGCGGTGCTCGCCGAGGCGGTGCCGCTGTGAGTCGCAGTTCGGCGTAGCGCATCGCGATGTGCTCAAGGCTGTCGTGCCATGCCAGAGGTATGTCGCTGCGTTGGACCGCTAGAGTGACATCGCGGAGATGGCAGGGGGTGCGATCGAGCGGAACCTGCAGGTCATCGGCGAAGCCGTGAACCATCTGCCCGATGAGATCACCGGCGCGCACGCCGAGTTCGCCTCGCCGCAGATTCGGGGCTTTCGCAGCATCCTGGTGCACCAGTACTTCGGCGTCGACCCGTGATGTCGTCGAGACTCATCTGCCGCCTCTCGCCGAGGCGCTACGTGAGTACGTTGCCACCGACTGGCGGCGCGGACCCAAAGGTTGTTCGGCTACGGAACGTGGGTCGAGTTCTGGTTTGACGCGTGATGGGAGCTGATCTTGCTCCTCGAGTCCCGTTGATCTTTGTGATCGGCCGGATTTCGTTCTCTTAGCTTTGTCTTTCCCCAGCGCACCATCGGAGCTATCATTGTTGATAGCAGAAGGGGGGTGGTGCTGATGGCATCCATTATCGTGCGTGGTCTCGATGACCGTGTGAAGCAACAGCTCGCAGCTCAGGCGAAGGAGAATGGGCGGTCCATGGAGGCCGAGGTTCGCGATATCTTGACGCAGGCGGCCCGCTTCCCGCATATCGGCATGGCTCTTCTGAATGTGGCACAGGATGTCGGTGGGGTCGGTGAGCTACCGATTCAGACGCGCGATGATGTCGCCCGGGTGGCGAGTTTCGAATGATCGTCCTCGACACCAACGTCATCTCGGAGATCTTTCGGCCCTCGCCGGAGCCTCGTGTCCTCGAGTGGCTCGCGTCGCTGACGGGCGACGTGGCGATCACGTCCATCACTCTTGCTGAATTGCTTGCTGGTATCCGGAGGTTGCCGGAAGGGCGACGAAAAGACGAGCTTGCTCGCGGGATCGATGAAGCGGTAGCACTCTATCGGGGGAGCCGCGCGGTACTCGCGTTCGATGCTGACGCGGCGGGGCGATACGCGGAGGTGCTGGCCTTGCGAGAGGCGGCAGGTGCGCGGATCAGTACCGCCAACGCCCAGATCGCTGCGATCTGCCTGGCACGCGGGGCAACCTGCGCTACGCGCAATGTGAAGGATTTCCAGCACACCGGCGTCGAACTCGTGAACCCGTGGGACGTGGACGATTGAAGCAGTATTCAATCGAGGTCCTCGCCCACCAAGAGCTCACCGAGGCTGATCTGCATGGGCTTCGGTCACTCTTCGACAGCGAGTATCTCGAGGAGTTCGGTGAGTGGGATCCGCGACAGCCTTACGGCTATGCGTCACATGATGTCCACAGCATGGCGCGGATCGAAGGTCGCGTTATCGGCCATGTGGGGTGGGCACACCGCGAGATTACTGTTGGAACCCAGACCCTTGCGATCGGGGGAGTCGGCGGTGTCTTGGTCTCCGCTGACGCACGAGGGGTGCACCTCGGGCGCGAACTTATGAGCTGGGCTGCGCAGTCGATGCGCGATCATGGCCGCGCCGCGTTCGTCTACTTGGGGTGTCGCGAGGAAGTCGTCCCGTTCTACGAGTCATGCGGGTGGAAGAGGATCCGTGCACGCGAAGGGTCGGTCGGGCGTGATGGTCGACCTGTCGTGACCGAGCCTGGCCCGCCGATCCTCATCCTGCCCATCTCGCCCCTCCAGATGTGGCCTGACGGAGACATCGACCTGCGCGGACGGGCTTGGTAGTCGCTGACTGCAGATGGATCTCCATGCTGGAAAGTGGTGGAGCCCCACGTCTACGTGTAGAGCGCCATGTCGACGTGCTGTCAGGGTAGGTACCCTGGAGGCATGCTGATCCCGTCATGACGCCCGAGACGCTCGCGCTGTGCGAGCTTCTAGCTGCGCGCCGTGACGAGTTCGAGGTGCTCCTCGATCGCTACCGCGCGACTAACCCGATGTTGTTCGGATCCGTGGCGCGAGGCACCGCGTCCGCTGGATCAGGCATCGACATCCTCGTCGAGACGGACCCCGCTGAGGGGAATCTTCTGATGCGTGGGTCCGGACTGCTCGAGCAGGCCCGCGCGCTGTTGGGGCGCGATGACATCGATGTGTCTCCTGCGCAACTGCTCGACGAGCCGGACAGGCTCGTCGAGCAGTTGCGGGCGGACGCGGCGGTGATGTCGGCGGACACGCTCATGTTGACGATTCCCAACCAGGTTGGCACCCAGTACTACCTGCACGTGCTCGAATCGTTCGCGAAGTACGTTGCTCCTGAACTCGGCTGGGAACCGGCGGACGCGGCGTCGACTCCTTGACGCCGCCCGCCCCGAGGCCCACGCCGACAACGAGCAGCGCCCGATGCCGAGCCGCACGCTCCCGTCCACGTCCAGCGCCTACGGCGTACCCGTGATGCTCTGCCGCTCTTCGTGCGGATTGTCAGGGTGCTCATGGTTTCTCCCTGCGCTCGAGAATCCCTCTCTGTTACACACATCGCGCCCGCCCCGAGGCCCACGCCGACAACGAGCAGCGCCCGATGCCGAGCCGCACGCTCCCGTCCACGTCCAGCGCCTACGGCGTACCCGTGATGAGTCCGGCGACCGACATCCACACGCCGGCGACGACCACGACCATCGGCAGGAGGGTCAGGCACATCGCGGCGGCGGCCGACCAGAGCTGGCGCGCCTCCAGCTTCGGCGTGGCGGTACTGATCCGCTCGGCCCGCCTGGCCATCAGCGACCGAAGTCGAGTACGAAACTATGAACTGGGTTCACTGGTGGAACACGAGACGATTGCATGAAGCTTTGGACTATCAGAGCCCAGCAGGACTAGAAGCCAGCTATCATATGCCCCAGGCCCAAGCTCTGAGCCTCGTATAAAAAGCGGAACAAAACCCAGGGCGCTTCACTCCGTCCTGAAATTGATGGAGTTCCTCCGTAAGGTGTGAACCGCAATCTAGGATCGATAGCCGCTCCGCGGGTAGGCGACGGCAGTATACTGGTCCCATGACTATCTCTGCTGGCGTGAATCTCGGCGCCATTCGTCGCGCCGCTCTGCGCCACGGCGTGGCAGAATTAGCGCTGTTTGGATCCGTCGTCACCGGAGACTTGGGCGAGGACAGTGACATCGACTTCCTCGTTGATTTCCTCCCCGACCGGCCGGATCCGTTTGAGGACTTCTGCGCGCTTCGCGACGATCTTCGCACCATCGTTAACCGTGATGTCGATCTGGTTGTGAAGCGAGCAATCCGCAATCCCTACTTCCGTGAGTCGGCGCTCCGCCAGGCAAAGGTTGTCTATGTTGCCGACATCTAAGGCCCACTTATGGGATGCCCATCAGGCATGCTTGGCTGCCCTATCCTTCGTCGAAGGGATCGACGTCCACGAGTTTCAAGTCAACCTACTCGTGCAATCGGCAGTGGAGCGACAGCTGGAGATTCTCGGTGAAGCATTGAACCGTCTGC
Source organism: Flaviflexus massiliensis (assembly GCF_001375495.1). Classification (GTDB taxonomy): domain Bacteria; phylum Actinomycetota; class Actinomycetes; order Actinomycetales; family Actinomycetaceae; genus Flaviflexus; species Flaviflexus massiliensis. The sequence continues at coordinate 220,414 of NZ_LN831056.1, forward strand.
GCCGCACAGATGCCCAGACCGCCGCCGAAGTTCCGGACCTTGAACGGATCATCGGGATGCGCAACATCATCGCCCATGAGTATGGCATTGTCGATCACGAGATCGTGTGGGCCGTGGTGGTTACGCGGCTGTCTCCTCTTGCTACCCGGTTGGCGGTTTTGCTCGAGGATTAACATTGGCCCAGAAATCGTGATCATTGAGGACTACGACCGGGGTGCAACATGACTGGGAAGCTTGACGCCCCGATTCACCCTGGCGAGGTCCTGGTGGGGGAATTCATCGACGGGCTCGACATCACGCGGCACAAGCTTGCAGTGTCCATCGGTGTCCTGCCGCGACGGTTTAACGAGATCGTGCACGAGTCTTGCTGGGATGAATGGGAGGCTCTGACGGTCTCGACCCTTGCGGTGTTCGCGAGGCAGGGGATGTTCGGTAACGACGAGCGGGATGCATTGATCCGGCGCAGGCCCCAGACAGACTGGATTGATCTCAACGGAGGTAGCCATGACGGGCACCTCGACGCCTTCGATATGTGGATCGACGTGCTCAGTCGCTGGCTGGCCCGCCAGCGAACCGATGCCACGCACGACCACGGGCGCTGATTTTCCCCATGCTGGAACTCTGCGAAGTTCCGGTCTATCGTGTGACGTCTGGGGAAATGGAGGTCACTCTTTCGCCTGGTTCGCTGCATGCTGTGGAGTGAACCAGGCGAGTCACATGCGAACCCCACGCTGATCCCGGTTCAGTATCGCGACCCGGTGCTTGGGCTCGTGTTCCTGGCTTGTGCGGCGAACCGCTTACAAGCCGTGCGTGAGTCGGTGAAGAGTTCTGCGCTGAGTTCGACGACGTTCAGCGCTCGTAGATCCTGTCGCGTCGACCGATGGAGAAGACTTCGATAGTGACGACATCGTCGTGGATGAGGGCGAGGATACGGTAGGACCCTACGCGGTAGCGCCATTCGCCCAAACGATTCGCGGTGAGTCCTTTGCCGAAGACGCGCGGGTCGAGGCATCCGTCGAGGTTGTTCTTGATCCAGGTGGTGAGGATCCGGGCATCGAACCGGTCCATCTTGTTCAGCTGCTTGCGTGCTCGTGCCGTCAACTCGACGCGGTACCGAGTAGGCTGTGCGGTCATCAGTCGAGTTCGTCGAGGATTTCGTCGATGCTGAAGCGCTCGCCGGAATCCTGTGCGACGGCCTCGCGCAGCTCCTGGAGGTCGTAGGAGTCCTCGATCTTTTCTAGGATGGCGGCACGTGCGAAGTCGGAGATGGTGACGCCTTCAAAGTGGGCGAACTTGCGGACGAGCTCGGCGTCTTGCTCGTTCATGCGGATTGTCATGGTGCTCATAGTTTCTCCCTGCGCTCGAGAATACAGTGTATTCAGCGATGTGTTCCGGCGCAAGATCAGGCGTCCGCACTGGATGTGGGGGACGGCGATAGTCTGGATGTGAATCGCCCTGGGTTTTGTTCCGCTTTTTATACGGGGCTCAGGGCTTGAGCCTGGGTCATATGATAACTTGCTTCGATTTCGGTCGGGGTCTGATAGTCCAGGGCTTCATGCAATCGTTTCGTGTTCCACCAGTGGACCCAGTTCATGGTTTCGAATTCCACCTCAGTAGCTGACGGCCAAGCGGGGCGAGCATAGATCAACTCGGCCTTATATAACCCGTTGACGGTCTCAGCTAACGCATTGACGCTCCTATATCTGTCAACTCGCTTTCTGCAGAGGTATAGCGGTGGCTGGTTGAGCTTTGACGAGGTGGTAGACCTCGCGGATGACGTAGCGTTTGAGGCATCGGATGATGTCGCGTTTGGACTTGCCCTCGGCCGTTCGTCTAGCCACGTAAGCTTTTGTCGGTTCGTGGTGTTGCATCCGGACAATGACGGTGCGGTAGATCGCGGCGTTGAGCTGGCGGTGACCGCCGTGGTTGATCCGGTGCCGGCCGCTGGTCTGTCCCGAGCCGGTGGGGATCGGGCTGATGCCTGCGAGTTTCGCGAAGGCTGCTTCTGATTTAATGCGTTCGGGATTATCGCCGACCACGATGAGAATCTTCGCGGCAGTGTCGGCACCGATCCCGAATTGCTCCAGTAGTGCTGGTCGGTAATCAGTCACGAGGGCGTTGATCTGTGATTCTAGTTCTTTGATCTGAGCATCGAGGAAGAGCCAGCGCCTTGCCAAGGCCCGTAACGAGTACCGCAGCGTCCCAGCGACTGTGGTCAGATCAGAGGGGCGTAACCGTGCTAGGTGGCGGGCGAGCTTGATTGGGGTCAGCTTGTTCGTGGTTGCTCGCAGGTGATCGTCACCGTGGACCAGCATCGCTTTGAGCGTGATCATCGCGGCACTGCGGTCTTTGACTGCAGTGCCGTGGACAACCTTGAGCAGGCGGAGCATCTCGACTGTGCCATCAGCAGTTTTCGGGGTTGCAGTAGCCATGCCTGCCAGTGCTGCCCGAGCAGCATTTCTCGCATCCAGGGTGTCGGATTTACCGTTCATTCTCCGAAGCCGGCGATCGGGCCTGCCCGCCTCCACAACACGATGACCATGACGGCGCAGATAGGATGTGAGCCCGGCTCCGTAGGATCCGGTCCCTTCGATACCGAAAACTAAGATCTGTCCATAGGTTTGGGCCCATGTGGTGAGTTTCGCGAACCCGAAAGTATCGGTGGGGATCGTTAAAGTATCGAGAATCCCGGCCACGGAGTCCATCACGGCTGCAACGTGGATGTGTTTATGTGTATCGACGCCGATGACAACGTATCCGGATCTAATATTTATCGGGGTTTCCATGGCACTGTGTTTCCTTGCTCGCTCGAGTGGACTCACACTGTCGCCTGCCGGGTGGACAGGACTGTCACGAGGAATGCGTAAAGCTCCAGGCTCCTATGAGGTCACTCCCGCCAGGTGTCAGTGCTCTGTTACATGCCTGTCCGGGTGCTCGACAGTACAACGCTAAGACACCATTGGGGTCATTCGTATGCTGGAGTCAGAGCTCACCGGTCAGGTCTACCCGATTCTTGCGGAACCAGGTGAAAACAGTCTGACAGTCGTACGCGTCTCCAGCAGTGCCAACCGAGGCCGTCAGACCAGCCCTGGCCAGATGTTCGGTGTAGCGAATGCTGACGTATTGCGACCCTCGATCGCTGTGATGAACTAATCCTTCAAGCGCTTGGCCCTTGGCGCTGAGCAACGCGTGTTCCAACGCTTCCAACGGCAGCGCATCGGTGCGCATCGTGGTCCGAGTCGCCCAGCCAACAATTTTGCGACTGAATGCATCGGTGACAAACGCGGTATAGCAAAATCCGCTGGTCGTGCGCACATAGGTAATATCAGCAACCCACAGCTGATGCGGTGCATTCACCTTGAAGTTCCGATTGACCAGATCCGGCCGGTGATCTGGCACCTTCGCTGGGCTCGTCGTGCGTGGCTTCCGGCCACGAACGACACCGCGGATTCCGGCCAGGCGCATCAGCCGGGCGACTTGGTCGCGGCCCACATCCCACCCAGCACGGGTCATGGCATGCCACATTTTGCGCACCCCATAGACCCCATAATTAGCCTGGTGCAACTCTTTGACCACCGGAATCAACGCCGCATCGCGTTGCGCGCGCTGACTGGCTGGTCGTGTCTTGGCTGCCCGGTACCCGCGTGAGGTGATAAACCCACGGTCTGTCGCACCCAACACGCGACAGATGGACTCGACTCCGAAACGATCCCTGAACATGTCAATGTAAGCAATCTGAAGTGCCCCGGGTTTTGTTCCTAGGCGTTTACCCTATTTTTGATTGTTTCTTGTGTTGGGTAGTGAGCCCAATAGTCGACTTCTACCTCGTGTGGTGTCCGATATCCCAGGCTTTGGTGGAGTCGGGCTTCGTTCCACCACGTCACCCATTGAAATGTGGCGATCTCGACCTCAATAACATCAGCCCACCGGCGGGTATGGATCAATTCATTCTTGTATGAGCCGTTGACATTTTCTGCTAGAGCGTTATCGTAGGAATCTCCCACTGTGCCGGTTGACGGAGTGATACCAGCCTCTGTCAGCTTGTCGTTATAGACAACGCTAACGTATTGGGAGCCGTGGTCAGCATGATGGACCAGACGCGTGGTTTCCTTCGCTGATGCAATGGCTTGATTCAATGCTTGTAAGGGGAGGGCTTCGGTCCGCATCGAATCCGATAGTGCCCAGCCCACGATCTTGCGGGAGAAGGCATCGGTGACAAACGCTGCATACACAAACCCTGTCACGGTGCGAACATAGGTGATGTCAGCAACCCATAACCGATTCGGTCCACTTGCTTGAAAGTCTCGTTTGACCAGGTCAGGGCGCGTATCAACAGTCCGTGGTTTACGTGTCGTGACAGGAGGCTTGCCTTTGCTCTTGCCGCATACCCCGGCCAGGCGCATCAACCGGCCAGTTTGCTCCCGGCCGATACTGATTCCTGCACGGCGCAGTACATGCCACATCTTGCGTACACCGTAGACCCCGTAGTTTTCTTCATGAATCTGGCAGATCATCTCCACGAGGTCAGCATCACGCAGTGCCCGGGCACTGGGGCCGCGGGATTTGGATTGGCGGTATCCCCGGGCAGTGATGAACCCGCCTTCGCGGTGCTGTTGTAACGTCTGGCAGATGAACTCAACCCCGAAATGATCACGGTATTCGTCGATGAATGAGATCATTTCTGACGTTTCGGGTCGAGTTCGGACGCGAAAAAAGCTGAGGCAGCTTTCAACAGTTCGTTGGTGTCACGAAGTTCTTGGTTCTCCCTGCGTAGCCGCGCATTCTCGGCGATCACGTCTTCCTCCGCACGGTGTACTCCACCGGCTTGACGAGCTTGTTGTACCCACTGGCGGGCTGTATGCCACGAAACCCCCAGCTTTGGGCCTACCAGTTTGCATGCTGCTTGGATGGATAGATTTTCTGCCAGAATACGGTCTTCTACGAGGCGAACCACACGGTCCTTCGCGTCCTGGTCAAACTTCTTCGGCATGGTCTAGATTTTCCCATCTACTCAGACGGAACAAAACCTGGGACAGTCCAGGGTGGTGCATGAGGTGTTTGGTGTGTTCGAGTGCGGACAGTGACATGTAGCGCTTTTGTTGGATCCAATCGTCGTGTTGCTCGGCAAGAACCGCACCGACAAGCCGGATGATGGATTCGCGGTTCGGGAAGATGCCCACGACATCGGTGCGCCGGCGGATCTCCCTGTTTAACCGCTCGGTGGGGTTGTTCGACCACACNAGATTTTCTGCCAGAATACGGTCTTCTACGAGGCGAACCACACGGTCCTTCGCGTCCTGGTCAAACTTCTTCGGCATGGTCTAGATTTTCCCATCTACTCAGACGGAACAAAACCTGGGACAGTCCACAGTGCGATAGACCCGTTCGACTTTCAACGCGGCAAAAAATGACTCAGCCAGGGCATTATCCCAGCACACACCGGTGCGGCCCATGGATGAACGCATTCCAAGGTCTTTGAGGAGCGTGCGATAGCGTGCTGAGGTGTAGACACTTCCTCGGTCGGAATGGAAGATCGCACCGGGCTTGATCACTGTCGTTGCGGCAGCGTTCTTTAAGGCCTGCTCCACCAGAGATGATCGCATATGATCAGCGATCGACCAGCCCACCACTTTCTTGGAGAAGCAGTCGATGACCGTGGCGAGGTAGATGAAGCCCTGCCAGGTGCGGATATAGGTGATGTCGCCAACGAACTTGATCCCGGGACGATCGGCGGTGAAGTCACGCTCAACTAGGTCAGGGACCTCCTCAGCGCCCCGGGTATCAGGTGTGGTGGTGACTTTGTAGGGCCGGACCTGACAAGGCACTAGGCCTTCGTCTTTCATGATCTGACGGACCAGCTCAGGTGAGCACTCAATGGCTTCAGCTCTCAGATCGGCATGGATACGCCGATACCCGTAGATGCCCTCCGATTCTTCAAAGAAGAAAATGATTCGCTTTGCGAGCTGTTCGCGCCGGGCACCGGTTGCCGATTGGGGGCGGCTGCGCCAGTGATAAAACCCCGAGGTCGATACCTGGAGCCATCGGCACATTGACGTCACCGGATTCGTGTTAGCTGGGTCGTTGCGCAGGGAGTCGATGTACTCATACTTGCTCACTACCGCTGCTCCCTCGCGAAGTAAGCGCTGGCTTTTTTCAGGAACTCTCGCTCCGCGCGTAGCTCTCGGTTCTCTCGTTCCAGCTCTTTGAGCCGGGCCCGCTCAGGCAGGGTTAGTGCTTCTTCGTCCCCGACGTTCTCTTGGCGGTACTTATAGACCCAGCCTCGTAAAGTCTCAGGATTGACGCCGTAATCCTTGGCGACAGCCCTGACCGGTTTCGAGGAGGAGACGACCTCTCGACAAAGCTCGTCTTTGAACTCCTGGCTGTAATGCTTGCGTGTTGCCGACATAAACTCGGATCTCTCTTTCAGTAACGCCCCCTCGATTGTAAGAGGGCCCACTGTCCGAAATCCCTAGGCCGCCCAGCCACCATCGGACTCGACAAGCTCTACTACGCGACTATCACCGAAGACCCCACCACGGGCGAGGAAACCTACGCCACCCCCACTCAGCTTGCTAAAGCCATCAGTGCTGAGCTCTCTGTGGAACTGGCAGAAGCAATTCTGTACGCCGATGACGGAGCGAGCGAGATCGTGAAGGAATTCAAGTCCGGTACCCTCACCCTCGGCGTGGATGACCTTGGCACCGAAGCAGCCTCCGCACTCACCGGCGCACACGTCGATGCCAACGGGGTGCTGATCTCCACCTCGGAGGACAACACAACCCCGGTCGCGATCGGCTTCCGCGCCGCACGCTCCAACGGAAAGTACCAGTACTTCTGGCTCTACCGGGTCAAGTTCGCCCTGCCCACCACGACCCTGGCAACCAAGGCCGACTCCATTACGTTCTCCACCCCGACGGTGCAGGGCACAATCCTGCGCCGTAACAAACCAGACGCTACTGGTAAGCACCCGTGGCAGGCCGAAGTCACCGAAGGGGCTGCTGGAGTGAAGGACGAGACCATCAACGCCTGGTACCAGGCCGTCTACGAACCCGCCACCGCAGAGTAAGGAGCCCCCAACATGAGCACCAAGAAAAAGACCACGTCTGCTGCCACTGTGACTATCGGTGGCAGCGAGTATGAGTTGATTTCGACCACGCGGGCCACGCGCGAGATCGCTGCCCGCTACGGCGGGCTGGAGAACCTCGGCGAAGCCTTGGAGACCAGTGAGGACTTCGCACACACGCTCGGTGAGGTGATCTGGCTGATCACTTTGCTGGCGAACCAGTCGGTGGCGATTCATAACCTCACCCACCCAGATGACCCGCAGACCGAGTTGACGGTGGATGCGGTTGAGCTCCTGACCGTGCCTGCCGATCTGTCGGAGTACCGCTCTGCGATTGCTACCGCACTCCAGCACGGAACCCGCCGCACGATCGAAACCGCACCGGTCCCAAAAGACCCGGCATCGGGCGCGTAGATACCAGCCTAGCCGCCACTTTCACCCGGCTTACCTACATTGGCATGGCGCACCTGCACCTGCGCCCACTCGAGGTGGAACTCATGGTGTTCGGGCAGCTGCTTGATTTGGTGGATTGCTGGCTGATCGACACCGGCGGAGCCGAACCAGTCAGGTACTGGTTCATCGACGACATCATCCCCGCTGGGATTTAGCCAGGTCTGCGATCAGATTCCAGGGCAGGTGCGTGCGCACGAATCCGCTTCGCCTGCGCCTGGGAATGCTCAACGCTTCCTCGGCTACCCGCTGGAGGAGAGTGGTGTCTGCTCCGAGTGCTTCAGCAATCCACACCAGCCCTTCGGGGTGTTGGAGCCGGTTATAGGTCGGGGGGTGTCCCCCGAGTAGTGGACACGGCGTTGGTGTCAGTTAGGCAACGAGGCCTACGGTAGCAGCCGTCGTCGCGGTCTTGAAGGCAAGGGGCGAGCGGTAGTCCAGGGCTGAGTGGCGTCGGCGAGTGTTGTAGCGGGTGACCCACCGGAAGACCTCGCGACGGCACACCTCGGCAGAGTCCCACCCACGAGCACCTTGGAGAGTTTCTCGCTTGAGGGAGGCGTTGAACGACTCGGGCATCGCATTATCCGCACTCGAACCGATCCGGTCCATCGACTGGCGGACTCCCAACCGCCGACAGGTGGTCTGGAAAGCTGAGGAGGTGTATTGCTTGGATTCAATCGGTGGTTGCAACACTGCTGTTTTGAATTGATTGTAATTGTTCTTTAAATACTTCGGCTGGGGTTCGAAATCCGAGGACTTTTCTTGGTCTGTTATTGAGCGTGTAGGCGATGGCGGCGAGGTCTTGGGCTGTCCATCGAGACAGGTCGGTGCCTTTGGGGAAATACTGGCGTAAGAGCCCGTTGCTGTTTTCATTCGTGGGCCGTTGCCATGGCGAGTGAGGGTCAGCGAAGAACACTTTCGTGCCCGTGGCTAGAGTGAAAGCGGCATGGTCAGCGAGCTCGGTTCCTCGGTCCCAGGTCAACGTTTGACGTAATTGTAATGGCAGATCGGTTATCGCGGTTTGTAGGGCGGAGTTCATCGCTTGAGCTCCGAATCCGCTCAAGGCAGGTCCCTTTTTCGTCCTTGGTTGTTCATCCCAGCCGTCCAGGCGAGGCAGGTGCACCAGCAGGGTCGACCGGCTGTAGCGTTCAATCACGGTCCCGATCGCTGAACGTCCGGTGCCGATGATCAAGTCGCCTTCCCAATGGCCAGGTACTGCCCGATCCGAGGCTTCAGGGGGCCGGTTAGAGATGACAACATCGTCAGTCACGTGTCCATGCGGTTTCGACTTGCTCCTGGCCCGGGGTTTACGCAGTGCCCGCCCAGTGCGTAGTGCGGCAACGAGGTCACGCTTAAGCGCCCCGCGCCCCTCGATATACAAGGACTGGTAGATCGCTTCATGGCTGATTCTCATACTCTCATCATCGGGGAAGTCAATCCTTAACCGCTGCGATATCTGCTCCGGGCTCCATGCAGTAAACCACTGACGGTCTGCCCTGTGAGGTTTGTTCCGGCCCTTCCACCCAGCAGTACCAGGCCCCGCCATAACGACCCCGTTTTCATCTCGGACCGTCCCGGCAAGACGATCCTGAACGTAGTCTCGCAGTCGCGGATTACCCACGAGTTTTGCTTGTTTGGGACGCTTGGCGGCTTCCTGAGCTTTCCACTGCGCCACCCCTGCCCGATAGACGGTCGTGCCACCACGGGTGGCAGCGTTACGCCGTAGCTCACGAGAGATCGTCGCCGGATTGCGTCCGATCCGGCGGGCGATCTCACGTACCCCCAACTCTTGGGAGCTTAAGATCGCGATTTCCTCCCGTTCAGCAAACGATAGATACCGCCCCGAGGGCTCGTCCAATGTTAAGGGTCTCATCCCACCAGCATGACGGAACCACCGTGTCCCTACCGGTACGGACACCCCCACCCTCACGGCAGCCTCCGCAGTCGTGATTCCCGTAGCGATCAACGCCCAAAAGTCACGTTGAACTGCCCGCGAGGGAACCGGCCGGCCAGGTGAACGCATCGGGGGACGAAGCGCCCGATCCGCACGCCACTGACGACGCACCTCCACCGGCATATCACCAGGCTTCCTACTCCAGTCATCCGTAGCCATCGACTCACACCTTTCCCACCAAGGTGTTGCGACAATCAATTGAATCCACCTTGCGAGCCTCGATCGGAGTGGACGGTCACGCCACGGGGATGTCCTCGTTTCCTCATTGCGTCATCTAACGCGGCCACAGCCAAACCTGATTTCATCCGCGCACTAGTGGCGTAGCCCACGATTTTACGCGAGTACAGGTCTTTGATCGCACACAGATACAGTTTTCCTTCGCCGGGTCTGCTGAAGGTTTAGGTGACAGCTTGTTTTCATGCCGCTGTTGCGG
>NZ_LN831056.1:232655-341641 GCF_001375495.1 Flaviflexus massiliensis
AAGTCCGCGGGCTTTTAAGTCCTGGAAGAAGCCTTTCCACGATGCGTTGGATTCCGCAGTGGCGACATGTATGCCGAGCATTTCGCGGTAGCCGTCAGCGTTAACACCGGTGGCCAAAAGTACGGAGCATTTGACCACCCGGCCGCCTTCGCGCACTTTGATCGTCAATGCGTCGCAGGACAGGTAGGCGTACCCGCCGGGATCGAGTGGGCGGTTTTTGAAGTCTGCGACCATCTCGTCGAGTTCTTCCGACATGCGCGATACTTGGGATTTCGACATGTTGGAAATCCCAAGTGTTGCCACCAGGTCATTCATCCTACGGGTGGAAACCCCTTTGAGGTAGCAGGTCGCGATCACAGTCGATAAGGCTCGTTCGGCCCGTGAACGTCGCTCTAACAGCCAGTCCGGGAAGAACGCGCCGTGGCGCAGCTTCGGTACCGCCACATCGATCGTGCCGACCCGGGTGTCGAGGTCTCGGTGACGGTACCCGTTACGGTGGTTGACCCGCTCAGCAGAAGCGACGCCGTATTCAGCCCCGCAGACGGTATCAGCCTGGGCGGAGAGGATCTGGTTGATAAACCCTTGCAGCATCTGACGCATCAGATCCGGGGAAGCCTGTGCCAGCAGATCGTCCAGATAGGTTGCAGGGTCGATAGAATGCGGAGCAGCGGTCATCGTTACGTGCCTTTCGGTGAGATGTGGTAGTTGAGTCGAAAGGTTACTGACGGTGGCCGCCCCAATATTTCCCAAGGCCCACCATCAGAAAGCGTTACACCACACTAAGGGACGCAACCTTCTGAAATCTGATTTTGAGTACTTTCTGAATTAACTACGGTTCTCTCGTCGGGGTAAAAACGTGGAGCCCCGATGAAACGGAACATGATTTGCCTACATGCTCAGCTCGGTTGTGAGTAATCGTTACTGAACTCTCGTTAGGGAAGTATTGAGATTCTGATGAGTACAATGACCTCAGTCGCAAAATAGCAAGGATCACGCGTGAAAAAGCTTCTTCGAGTCGTCAATAAGTTACTGGACTCTTTGCCAGATGGTTCCCGCCGTTTTATTCGCACCATTGCATCTGCACAATCGGCACTGGCTCTGTTGGATATTGCGGCGCTCGGGATGCTCGCTCTCCTCATTTCTCCTATGCTCTCGGGATCAAGTGTGACGGTCCCGGTAATTGGCTGGACGCTTTCGGAGCCGGGCGACTTCGGGATTGCGTTGGGGTTCATCTGCGGACTCATTTTGTTGAAAGACCTGCTCGGTATCTTGGTTCAGAGACTCTCGACCCAGCGATTTGCAAGATTTGAACAAGAGCTGGGCGCCAGATTGCTGGACTCGTTCTTTTTTGCTCCCTGGCTCGATCGACTGTCACGGAACTCGACAGATCTAGTTCGGTCCACTGATGTTGGCGTTGCCACAACGGTTTCTGGAATCCTTATTCCATATACGCAGTTAATGGGCGAGATTGCTACGGTTACCGCAGTTCTTGTTGTCCTCCTTGTTGCAACGCCGGCAATGGCAATAGGCGCCATAGTGTATTTCTCATTTGTTGGATTTTTCCTTGCGCGCTGGGTGCTGGCTCGGTCAGTGAAAGCCGGTCAGGATAACAGAGAGTATTCGACACGTTCCGTGCGCCTGATTTCAGAGATGGTGCAATCTCTGAAAGAGGTAACTCTTCGTAGCAAGGCCGATGAAATTGAGGACGTTGTCCTTGGAATTAGGCAAAAGGCTTCCTTAGCAAGAGCGAACCAAACATTCCTCGGATCAGTGCCGCGATACATCCTGGAGATGGCACTAATTGGTGGATTAGCTCTTGCCGCACTTTACGGTTACAGCACATCTGGTATGGGGGGTGCCGTCTCACAGCTTGCACTCTTTGGAGTTGCGGGTTTCCGTCTGGTTCCTGCGGTTACGAGATTCCAAACGATCATGTCGCAGACAGCGTCAGCAATGCCGTTCGCGGAACGGGTTCTAAATGAGATTGAACTAGGCAAGAAACATCGTGCTGCTTACACCGTGAAACAGAGCGGAACAGTACTTGATGAACAGATTGAGAATCTGCGACTTGAAAAGGTGACTTTCCGATATCCAACCGCTAACGCCGATGCTGTGAAGGACGTGAATATTACGCTCCCGTTTGGATCATCATTGGCACTGGTCGGCGAATCTGGATCTGGAAAATCTACGCTTGTCGATATTATTCTTGGCCTGCTTGAACCAACTGAAGGCGCGCTCTACTTGGATGATGTTCCAATGTCTGAAGCAATGGCATCGTGGCAAGCTCGAGTTGGTTATGTTCCCCAGCAGGTTGCTATTTTCGACAATAGTGTCGCTCACAATGTTGCCTTGTCTTGGCGGGAAGACAATATTGACGAGGACAAAGTTCGCCGTGCTCTCGAACGTGCCCAGTTGCTAGATGTAATTGAAGCACGTCCCGAAGGTATCTGGGGACGAGTAGGTGAAGGCGGCATTAGCCTGTCAGGTGGTCAACGACAGCGCCTTGGAATAGCTCGTGCTTTGTACACGGAACCGGAAGTTTTAGTCATGGATGAAGCTACCTCCGCTCTCGATACAAATACTGAAGCGGCGGTCACTGAGGCCGTGAAAGTGTTGTCGGGTCAAGTGACAACCATTGTTGTTGCCCATAGGTTGGCCACAATCAGGCACTCAGATCAAGTCTGCTTTATGAAGGATGGTCGAGTGACTGCTAGTGGTACATTCGACGAAGTTGTGGAGAAGGAGCCTGAGTTCGCGCGTCAAGCGATTCTTGCAGGTCTGGCAGGTACGGAAGATGAGGTTGGACTATGACATTGAGTAATGACGAGGCCGGCAAAAATACAAAGCTATGGAAGCAGGGACGGCCCGCGCAAATCGCTCAGCTCGTTGCGCACGAGGTATTTAACGATTCTAGAGTCCTTAAAGAAGCGACATCAGTGATTGATGCTGGTGGCAAAGTACAGATCATTGGTCGTGCGCTTCCGAGTACAAATATGGCTGAAAGGTATTTGCAGGTCGAAGGGAAGTCCGTTATCCGAATTCCCGGCTATTCTATGTACTCGATATTGCCTGAGAAAGCCTTGAATAAGCTGAGAAAAGCATCTGGCATGGATGCTAATTCAATTGCCATTCTTAGTCAGAACAGTCAACCAGATGGACAGTCGATTAATGCGGCAAATGAAACACCTGAAGCAAAGGGGAAGTCTTCATCAAGACGAACGTCCTCGCAACGAATTTTTAAGCTCGTCAAAGATGGCGGTTACCGAGTTGCAAATCTCATTGATGCACCCGTAGGCCTGGCATCTTGGTGGCTCAGAGTCGTTTCGGAGTTGCGGAAATCGAAGCCGGACCTGATTCACTGCAATGATGCGAACACATTGATTCCCGGGTATCTTGCGTCGAAGGCCTTGAAAGTACCTTTTGTTTATGACTCGCATGAGCTTTGGCGCCATCGAGCAACCCGCGAGAATAGAATTATTGCTCCTCATGTTGAGGCCCTGATTGAGACCTTCGCTGCGCCTCGTGCTGCCGGAATAATTACTGTTTCGCAGTCGATCGCAGAGTGGCTCGAATTAGAGTATAAGCTCCCAGAGATGCCAACCCTCGTACGGAATGTTCCAGAGACTATGGAAACCGAAGTCCCAGGAAGTCTACGAGAAATGGCCGGACTGGGTACTGACGACAGAATTTTCTCGTATTCGGGAAGCATAAATCCCACGCGAGGTATCGAAATTGCAGTTCAGGCACTTTCTATGCTCCCGAACAAGGTCCATTTCGTCATGCTGGGCTATGGGTCTGCTGACTACTCCAAATCATTGAATGACCTTGCGGTATCATTGGGGGTCGAAGATCGGATTCATATAGTTGGGCCAGTGCGAGCAGATGAAGTTGCTGGCACCTTATCTGATTCTGATGTTGCATACATTTACCTAAAATCAGACATCCTGAGTCACAGATTTGCACTCCCGAATAAGCTCTTCGAAGCTATTGCTGGCGGACTTCCCGTGGTTGTATCCAACCGTCCGGAAGCCGCGAATCTTGTTTCTGAGCTTGGAATTGGCAGGATCCTTGAAAGCGACGAGCCTGGGGTACTCGCGAGTGCTGTCCAAGCTGTACTTGATGATGGTGCGCAATATCGTCACGCAACGTCTGAGGCGCGCAAGGGCATTAGTTGGGGAAATGAAGCGGCGCGAATGATTGATCTTTATGCCAAAGTTCTTCATGGGCGCTAACCAGATAGAGTTTACGATTCGTTGTCGCTAGTGCGAACTAATCCAAATGGTGTTGAATGTTCTGTCAAACTATTCGGGAAGATGGAGAAGAATTGAATTCTAAGAAGCGGCCGTCCCTCTTGATAATTTCATATTCTCCAATTGTCTCTGATGCTAGGGTTTTCAAGCAGGTGCGACTCTTTTCGGACAGATATGACATTACGACTTGTGGTTATGGTCCGGCGCCCGAGGGTGTGGTTCGGCATATTCAGATTCCGGATGAGTTGATCTATTGGAGAAAAGATCGGAAACTCCTCATGGCGCGTCAATACAAGTCTGTTGTGAAACGGCAAGAAGTTAATAGCTTTGTACTTCCGCAGCTCTTGGATAAGAAATTTGATGTTATCCTGGTTGATGACCTCGATCCCGTGCCGGTGGCCCTGAAGCTGATACCAAATGGTGGGGTGCATGTTGACTTGCATGAGTACTCACCAGGACAGAAGCAGGATGATTTGAAGTGGCGAGCCTTTGTTGCGCCCTACGTTTCGTGGGTGGTTCGGAATTACGTCACCAAGGCAGATTCTGTGACCACGGTTTGTGAGGGTATTGCAAACGAATATAGGGAGCAGTTCGGTGTTGAAGCGAGTGTTGTTGTAAACGCAACTGCGCTACATGATCTTCAGCCACAAGCTCCGAGTGAGCCACTAAGGCTTGTCCATTCCGGCGCCTGCCTTCGAAATCGCAACCTGCACGTGATGATTGATGCCATGGAAAAGGTGGAATCTGACCAATTTACTCTCGACTTCTATCTCACTCCAAACGATCCGGGTTATCTTGAGGAACTAAAACAACGAGCTTCGCAGGTCAAGGGTGTGACCATTACTGATCCGGTTCCTATGGAAGAGCTCGTTCCTCGACTCAATGAGTACGACATTGGAGTGTTCTTGCTCCCGCCCGTTAATTTCAATTACAAGTTTGCGCTCCCAAACAAGTTTTTCGACTTTGTGCAGTCCAGATTGGGGATTGTAATCGGGCCGAGCCCAGAAATGGAAAGGCTGGTGCACCGCTACGATCTTGGCGCGGTGACGGAGGAGTTTACTGCGGAGTCGCTTGCGCAAACTCTGTCCACTATCACTAAGCAGGACGTGGAGAAATGGAAGATTAATTCTGACCGTGCAACTGCGGAACTTTCCGCAGAGCGCCAGTCTGAGGCATGGGTTGAAGCTATTGATCGGTTAGCGGCCCGAGCTCGAAAGAACTGAAACAACTCGGTCAGCAGCGTGACCATCACCGTAGGGCGTTGCATCCGTTGATTGCGGCTTTTCTCGGGTAGCTGCCTGAATGATCCCATCTGGTTCAACGAGTTCATTCCAGCCAAGCTCTACTGTCTCGACCCACTCGGTTTGTGGGCGAACGGTCGTAGTCAGTACTCGAAGGAGGAAAGCTTCTTTCTGGAGGCCACCGGAGTCCGTAATAACTCCGCGCGCCCTGCGAGCTGAGGCGAGAAGGTTCGCGTAGGAGAGTGGTTCATGCAAATACAATGAACCACCACTGAGGTCTAAGCCCTGATCCTTTGCCTTTGCGACTGTTCTCGGGTGCGCGAGGAGGACGACGGGGTGGTCCAAATTCTGCAAGCTCTGGACGATAGCAGCCAAGCGGGTGGGATCATCTGTGTTTTCGGCGCGGTGGATGGTTGCAAGGGAGTAGCTACCATCTGTAAATCCAAGTTCCTCAGCAACCGGCGATGGGGTATCCCCAAGGTTTGCGGCCTCTGACATGAGCACATCCGTCATGACGTCGCCAACGATGACGGTCTTGTCTGCGAGACCTTCGCTGGCAAGATGATCGGCTGCCACCTGCGTGGGAGCCAGGAGGAGATCGGACGCATGGTCGGTCAGGATCCGGTTGATCTCTTCGGGCATGGCGCGATTGAATGATCGCAAGCCAGCCTCGAGGTGGGCAACGGGAAAGTGTAGTTTTACGGCAGAAAGAGCTGCCGCGATTGTTGAGTTCGTGTCACCGTAGGTTAGGACCCAGTCGGGCTGCAGATCAGTGAAGACCTCATCGAGCTTTGCAAGCATCGCTCCGGTCTGAACGCCATGGCTACCCGAGCCGACACCGAGGTGCCGATCAGGAGCCGGGATACCGAGCTGTTCAAAGAAAACGTCGGACAACATCGGGTCATAGTGCTGACCCGTATGAACGATCTTGTGGTCTATACCCGCTCGTGCGGCCGCGTGGGCAATCGGAGCAAGTTTGACGAATTGGGGTCGTGCGCCGACCACGCTTACGATCTGCATGCGTTTGATTCTATGGCATCAAGTGACGGGCCTTCGGGAATGTGCTGGTGTCACATTCTCGACGGTACTATGTGGGGTATGCGTGTCTTAGTGGTAACGACGTGGTTCCCGTCGAGAAAGGCTCCCAGCTCGGGTGCTTTTGTCGTGAAGGATGTTCAAGCGATACGGGCCGAGGGAGTCGATGTTCGCCTTATTCACCTGGTCAACCCGAAATTCGATGATGGTGATAGGCAATTTGTGTATGAAGGGATTCCGGTTATTCGGATTCCATACAGCCCGCTGAACCCACTTCATGCCATGAAGGCAGCAGACATCATTCGCCAATATTCGGCGGGTGCAGATCTAGTGCACTCTATGGCGATCTCTTCCCTACCTGCCACGATGAGGGTGAAGAAGCCATGGGTCCACACGGAACATTGGTCGGGTTTGACCAATCCTGATACCCGATCGTCAACGCTCAATGCGGTGATGCCGATTGTTCGGTCGGTGTTGAAGAAACCGGACTTCGTAACCGCTGTTTGTGAATATTTAGCACAACCTATTCGCGAGATTCGTGGTGAGCGTGCCGTAGGAATTGTTCCCTGTATTGTCCCCGCAGCCGACGAGATTGTTGAACCAGTTTCCGTTGAGGAGGCCGGAGAACTCCGCATGGTCACAGTCGGGGGATTGATCAAACGTAAGAATCCGATGATGGCATTGGACGTGACAGAAGAACTTCTCCGCAGAGGAGTCAATGCTCGGATGATTTTTGTTGGTGAAGGACCGCTACGAGAAGAAATTGAGAAGAGAGCCTCACAAGGTACTCTCCGGGGTCATGTCACCTTGACCGGGAATCTTAACCGAGCCGGAGTGGTTGAGTCCCTGAACGATAGCCATGTATTCCTCGGCCCCACCAATGGTGACAACTTCTTTGTTTCCTGCGCAGAATCCATTGCCCAGGGAAGGCCTGTTGTCGTTTCTGACAAGGGAGGACAAGGAGAATATGTGCGACCTGTAGCCGGCAGGGTCCTATCAGATGCAACCGCACAGGAGTACGCCGATGCGGTTCAAGAAGTAGTTGGATCTGCGTCTGCGCAGCAGATTGCCGATTCGATTGGTGATGCTTTCCATCCCCACTCGGTTGGTCGAGGATATCGGGAAGTCTACGAGTCCCTTGTGGGTGGACTCGTATGACCGCCAGAGTCGACTTCGTTATTGCCTGTCATTCACCAAAGAGGCCCATTGGCAGAGCTGTAGCTTCCGTTCTTGACGGGAATGCTGAGGATGTTAACCTCATTGTCGTTTGCCACAACGTTGCCGTTGAGGAAATTAAGAATGTGATTGATGAGCGGTATCGTTCGAGCATTATGTTCCTTCACCTTGAGGATGGCATCAGATCTGCTAGTGGACCATTTGAGCATGGAATGAACAGCGGAAGTGCCGAGTTTGTTTCCATCATGGGATCCGATGACACGTTGGAACCGGGTGCTATTGCACATTGGTTAGATCTTGCTGATTCAACTGGTGCGGAAGTGGTAATTACCCGGCTCAAGCTCGAAGGTAATCCAGTACATACCCCGCCGACGCGCCCCACCTATTCAGGACTTGCTGACCCGGTGCGAGATCGGCTTTCATATCGCAGTGCACCTTTAGGGCTTGTCTCAGTTGAGGCTAGAAGGCGATTGGGTGCACAACTGGTGTCTGACATGCAGGTCGGGGGTGACGTGCCTTATGTGACGAACCTGTGGTTCAACACGAAGGTTGCGGTACAACGTAATGGTCCCGCCTATGTTATCGGAGAATCAGCGGCCGACCGAGTGACGTACGTGTCGCGATCAATCGGGGATGAGTTCAGATTCATTCAGCACCTGCTTGATGCAGGCTGGTTCGCAAGACTGACTTACCGGGAACGGGTTGCTGTTTGTGCGAAACTCCTGCGAATTCACATCTTTGGTGTAGTTCTCAATAGGGCAACTGATTGGTGGACGGATACCGAACGGAAGAATCTAGCAACCGTGACGGAGCGAATCCTTGAAGCGGCTCCGGGGGTTGGAGATAGACTTTCGATTGCTGACAATCGCCTACTTACCGCGATCAGGTCACGATCGATTAGTCATGAGGAAATGCTCCGGCGAGCACATCAGCGCAGGCGGCACGGCATGCCATCAACACTTGTACCTGCTAACCCTGCCATGCTTTTCGCGAGAGAGGCACCTTTGCGTTTCATGGTGGCGTCCTTTTTAACGAGATAGGTAGACAAGCAAGGCTATTGTTACGTGCGTTTCACCAAGAAATTCGTGTAACGGGTAAGCGTATACTGTTTTCAGTTCTAAACTTACGCATCTGCAGGGTGAGGTGCGTTCTTAATTTGAGGAGCATTCATGCGTATTGCAGTCGTTGCGTTGGGAAAGATTGGGCTGCCGCTGGCAGCCCAGTTCGCAGATGCTGGACATGAAGTCATCGGTGTCGATGTTTCGCAAAAGGTTGTTGACTCGGTCAACTCTGCGAAGGAACCTTTCCCCGGCGAAGCGCACCTGCAGGAGTACCTTGAACGCCTCGTCCCTGCCGGCAAGTTGAAAGCAACCACAAACTACGCAGAAGCCATTCCTGGTGCGGATGCCATTGTTCTCGTTGTTCCACTCTTTGTTAATGACGAAACTTGGGAACCCGACTTTGCGTGGATGGATGCTGCAACGAAGTCGCTCGCTGAGCACCTGACCCCTGGCACCTTGATCTCGTACGAAACAACCTTGCCTGTGGGAACCACCCGCAACCGGTGGAAGCCGATGATTGAGGAGATCTCCGGCCTCACCGAGGGCGAAGACTTTGATTTGGTCTTCTCCCCGGAACGTGTTCTGACCGGCCGAGTCTTTGAAGATCTGCGACGCTACCCCAAGCTCGTGGGTGGACTCACCGAGTCCGGAACCGAGAAGGCTGTGAAGTTCTACGAGTCGGTTCTGACTTTTGATGAGCGTCCTGACCTTAAACAGCCGAATGGCGTGTGGAACATGGGTAGTGCTGAGGCGGCTGAGATGGCGAAGCTCGCGGAAACCACCTACCGTGACGTCAACATTGGGCTAGCCAACCAGTTCGCGGTCTATGCGGATAAGGAAGGCATCGATGTTGACCTGGTTATTGATGCCTGCAACTCCCAGCCTTACTCGCATATTCACCGTCCCGGTATTGCCGTTGGTGGTCACTGCATCCCCGTATACCCGCGCCTGTACCTGTCCACAGACCCGGATGCCTCGATCGTCCGTACCGCCCGCACGTTCAACGCCGGCATGCCCAACTACGTCGTGTCCCGGGTTGAGGAACTGATCGGTAGTCTCGAGGGACTCAAGGTTGTTGTTCTCGGTGCTTCCTACCGTGGTAAGGTGAAGGAAACAGCTTTCTCCGGTGTGTTCGCAACTGTCGATGAACTACGCCAGCGCGGTGCGCAGGTTGTTGTGCATGACCCGATGTACTCCGATGAAGAGCTTGGCGGCTTCGGGTGGGATGCTTACCACCTTGGTGAGGATGTTGACGTGGCGATCGTTCAGGCCGATCACGAAGAGTACAAGACTCTTAAGTCTTCCGATCTTCCCGGTGTTCGCCTGCTTGCCGATGGTCGTCGCGTCACAGACCCGGATCTGTGGAAGGGCGTTGTCCGGGTCGTCATTGGTGACGCTGCGAACGACTCGTAGGCATAAGCTCAATAATGGAGCTGGCAAGCTGGACACTGGTAGCCCTTAGCCTGCTTATTCTTGTGGGCCCGGGCTATGTCGTAGCCCGGGGGCTACGGTTACCGCCAGCAGTTGCGATTGGGGCGGCCCCGCTCGTCGCCGTTGGTGTGGTCACGGCGCTGTCGCTCGTGCTTCCCGCGAACTTGGGGAGCGGGCAGCCGTGGAGTGTCACGCTGTTTGTGACACTGCTTGTCCTGACCATCGGTGGGGCTTTCTTCTGGTGGAAGCACCGCGAGACTGTTGAACGTGAACACAGTTGGGTTCTTACAGTAGCGGTTATCGGTTCCACCATGATTGCCCTGTTGATCACGGGATGGCAGATCAGGAATGGCATGGGGGACTTGTCAGTCCCTCTGCAGCGACGTGATGCTCTGTTCCACTACAACGCCATCGCCGGGATCCTTAACGGTTGGGGAACCGTTGACCCGCTTCATTCCACCGGCTGGATGTTCGGTCGCGAGGGATCGGCCGGATACTATCCGAGCGCCTACTACGGACTTGCCGCCGTACTGCCGGGATCGAGTGGCGTCTTGGCTGGGAATGCCACGGCAATTGCGGCTGTCTTTGTCTGGATCATTGGAATGGTCTCGCTCGCACGTGTGGTCTTGCCAAAGCTACCCGGTGCTTGGATCGCAACACCACTTCTGACAGTAGTTGCCATTTCATTCCCGCTAGTACCGTTCTTTAGGCACGGTCAGTGGCCATTCGCGCTCTCGCTGGCCCTGCTGCCCGGGCTTATTGCCGTTTCGCTCCATGTATTGTCGACAAAGTCTCGACTCGGACTTGTTGGTATCGCTTTCGGATTCGTTGCTATCGCGGGAGCGCACCCTTCAGGACTGGTCCTCCCGGGAATCCTCGCACTTGTCGTAGTTGCCCTTCAAGTTCTGACGGCGCTGGTGGCAATCGCACGAAAGCAAAAGAGTGTTCAGGAGATTGCCGTCCCCCTTGCACTGTCCGCTTCTTTCTTGGCAGTCGCGGCGGGAGTTATCCTTGTTGCCTCGGGGAATGAGCGGCTTCTGGCGATGGGAGCGTATCCACGAGACCAAACACCTGCAATCGTTCTCTTGAAGTCATTGCTTGGGTGGGGGCACGTTGATCCCTTCGAGCCTTACCCCGTCTTCAACTCGACCCTGCTTTTCGCGATAACAATTCTTGGTTTTATTGTTCTCGCCTACTTCACCCTGTCTCGGTATCTCCTCATTACAGGCCTGATCCTAACCGGAATCCTAGTTCTCACCTCGTCCACCTCCTCACTGGCGGACTTCTTGGGAGCTGTTTGGTACGGCGATCCGGAACGGATCACGGCAACCATTGCTCCCATCATTATTCTTGCTGGGGCTGCGGCCATCGGGGCAGCCGGGGCAGTTCTTGCTCGATACATTTCCGCAAGAGAGGACTTGCTGACTGCCGCAACAGCTGCAGTGCTAGTTGCCCTCGTCGTAGTGCCGGTGTGGGTGCACCGTACCGATGTTCGAACGAACATTGTCCTCGCGGAAAACTATTATCCGAACACGGCGAACAAATACATGATCGGTGGCCCGGTCTGGACTGAGGCTGATGTGGATATCTGGAATGAATGGGCTCGGATCGTTGGTGATGACACCGTCTTCGGTGACCCAGCCACAGGTAGCGTTTTCTTGCCAGCATTGAAGAATATTCGCACCGTACCGGCGACGAGCAGTATGGAGGACTTGCCTCCAGAGGGGCTGGAAGCAGCTCGAGGGATTCGGGGTGAGGCGGACCTGTCTGAGGGTAGTCCCGGATGCCAGTTCATCATCGAGAATAATATTCATTGGGTTGTTGTTGAACCATCGATGGGGACGCGCTTCCGCAATAGGTTCTTCACACAAGCTTTTGTTGCCCGAACATCGGAAAAGGTTGCTGGCGAGGGCGAAATGGGACTGTGGCATGTCACTGAGTGCTGGTAAGTAAGGGGAAAGAGTAACAGGTGAAGGTACTGGTCACCGGCGGAGCCGGATACATTGGGTCGCACACGGTTGCGCAGCTGATTGAGTCGGGGCATGAGCCGGTTATTGTCGATAACTTCTCTAACTCTTCACCGGGAGTCCTGCTAAGGATCAACGAGATCACCGGACGAGAGATTGAGTTCCACGAAGTTGATCTGACCGATACAGAAAAGACACTGCAGGTCTTTCAAGAAGTGCAGCCCGAGGCTGTTATTCACTTCGCGAGCCACAAGGCGGTGGGAGAATCAGTAGAGAAGCCGCTACACTACTACCGCAATAACTTCGACTCATCGCTCTCGGTCGTTGAGGCGATGTTGGCGGTGGGATGTAGAAATATCATCTTCTCCTCCTCAGCCACCGTCTACGGTGATGGGGATGTTCCCATGCAGGAGACCCAGGAATACCTGCGGTCGGGGAGCCCGTACGGCCGTACGAAGATCATGATTGAACAGATGCTTGGCGACATTGCCGAGGCTCACCCCATCAGGGTCGCTCTGCTGCGCTACTTCAATCCCGTTGGGGCCCATCATTCCGGTCTTATTGGTGAAGACCCCCTGGGTATTCCGAATAACCTCATGCCCTACATCTCCCAAGTCGCAACCGGCCGCAGGGAAAAGCTGACCGTTTTCGGCGGAGACTATGACACTCCCGATGGGACGTGCCTGCGGGACTACATTCACGTGGTTGATCTTGCTGAGGGGCATGTCAAGGCGCTTGAACTTATCGCTCGAGGAGATGTCGCGGTCCGCGCATGGAATCTTGGTCGCGGTGAAGCAGTCTCCGTTCTTGAGCTAGTCAACGCCTTCCAGGAGGTGTCCGGTAGGGAGATCCCCTACGTTATTGGTCCTCGCAGGGCAGGGGATTTGCCGTCCGTGTGGGCGGACTCCAGCAGGGCTCGTGACGAGCTGGGGTGGAGTGCCGAACGGACCGTTGTGGACATGTGCGCCGATACGTGGCGTTGGCAGTCAATGAACCCTGACGGGTATAGGGCATCCTAGCGCCGGGCTCCCAGACGGACGTTGAGCTGTTTACTCGGTGACTTGTCCGAGCAGTGCTCGTTCATCGGGCCGGTGAACGAGGATGGATTCGATGTAGGAGCGGGTCGAATAGGCCATGGATACGTCGTGTCCAGCTGCTTCTGACATATACCAGCGGTGCTCGAGGAGCTCGTGATAGAGCTCTGCGGGCTGGAGTCTGCCGCGAAGATTGACCGGGACGGCGTTGACTGCGGGCTGAAAGATATTAACCAGCCAGTCTCGTGCCACCACGGTCAGGTCCTGATCACCTCGGCCTCCGAGTGCCCGGTATGACTTGATGTCGTTAAGGAGGCGGCGGGCCTGGTTCTCTTCGACATTCATGCCCGTCAAGCGCATGATTTGACGGTTGTAATGCCCAGCATCCACCACCTTGGGTTGGATGGAGACGGAGCTGCCCGAAGAGTCGGAGCTCATCGCGAGCTCGCCCACGTCAAACCCGAGCGAGTTGAGGCGGTTGATGCGGTCGTCCACTCGCCACCGTTCCGTGCTGGCAAAGGAGTCCACTCGAGTCAGTTCACCCCAGAGGGTGTTGTAGCGTTCTTGGAGTCGATTCCCGAGCCCCACAACATCCGCATCCTCGTCGAGCATCTCACCCGACTGCAGGTCCATGAGCTCACCAATAATGTTGGTGCGAGCAACGTCAATGTCGTAGGCGCGTTTACCGGGGGAGAGGTTCTCGTGCAGCTCTCCCGTTTCAGCATCCACCAAGTAGGCAGCGAACTCCCCAGCATCCCTCCGAAAGAGCGTGTTGGAGAGTGACACGTCACCCCAGTAGAAGCCGAGCAGGTGGAGCCTGACGAGCAGAATTGATAGGGCATCGATGAGCCGGTTCGCGGTCTCGGGTTTCAGCCACTGCCCAAACAGTGCCCTGTAGGGCAGGGAGTAGGCTAGGTGCTCGGTGATGAGCGCCGCCTCGAGAGGTTTCCCATCTTCCCGAATGCGGCCCGTGACGACAGCGAGCGGAGCGACTGCGGGTGCCCCGATCCTGCCGAGGTTCCGCAGCATGTCGTATTCGCGGTGGGCTACCTTTTCGCCGATCTCTTTGATGGCGATAACCCGCCCATCAAGGTGAACGAAACGCACGATGTGGCGGGAGATGCCGCGGGGGAGTGCGGCAATGGTCTCTTTGGGCCACGCCTTGAGTGGGATGTGCCAGGGCAGGTCGAACAGTTCGGGTTCGACTGACGCGGCAGTGATTCTCAAGGACGTGGACACAAAGAGCTTTCGGGCAGGGTGCGGCTGGTTAGCCGCGGGAGATGGTATTGCCGGTGGCGTGGCTGAAGAAGTAGCCGGCACCGGGCTTGAGCTGAACGTGGACAACGGTGTCCGGCTCGGGAACGACATTGGGAGGGATGCGAATAACGACCTGGTCGGAGCCGTCACCGGAACCAAACTTGTCTGCCTCGTTCTCAGAACCCAGGATGTTGCCGTAAATGTAGGCGTCGGAGCCGAGCTCTTCGACAAGGGTGACCTTGACCGGGATGGTGAACTCGGATCCCTCACCGATGAGTTCGAGGTTCTCGGGACGGAAGCCCACAACAACCTTGCCCTGATCCTCGGAGGTGATTCCGGCACGGACGCTGTCGGGGAGGGGGATCGTGGCATCGCCGTGGGTGGCGGTGTCGCCCTTCACGGTCCAGGTGCCGATGTTCATGGCGGGGGAGCCGATGAAGCCGGCCACGAAACGGTTGGCGGGAGCGTCATACATCTCCCTCGGTGTGCCAACCTGCTGGAGCAGGCCGTCCTTGAGGACTGCGATCCGGTCGCCCATGGTGAGCGCCTCGGTCTGGTCGTGAGTGACGTAGACGGTGGTGATGCCGAGGCGGCGCTGGAGGGACGCGATCTGGGTGCGGGTTTGGACGCGGAGCTTCGCATCGAGGTTGGAGAGCGGCTCGTCCATGAGGAACACGCGGGGCTGGCGCACGATTGCGCGGCCCATGGCAACGCGCTGGCGCTGACCGCCGGACAGTGCCTTCGGCTTGCGGTCCAGGTAATCTTCCAGGTCGAGGATGCGCGCTGCTTCCAGGACGCGTTCCTTGATCTCTTCCTTCGGGGTACCTGCGATCTTGAGGGCGAAGCCCATGTTCTGTTCCACGGTCATGTGCGGGTACAGCGCATAGTTCTGGAACACCATGGCGATGTCGCGATCCTTGGGGGTGATATCTGTAACATCCTTGTCCCCAATATAGATCCGGCCCGAATCAACCTCCTCCAGGCCCGCGAGCATCCGCAACGATGTGGATTTACCGCAGCCGGATGGGCCGACAAGGACGAGGAATTCACCGTCCTCGATTTCTAGGTTCAGCGAATCAACCGCCGGTCTTTCCGAACCGGGATAGATGCGCGTGGCATTGCTAAAAGTTACCGTGGCCATTGAAGGTCCCTTCACCGGCAGGTACGTGCCGGACGATCCGTTGTGAAGGTGTCTGCGCCGTAGTCGACACTGACACGTTCGCGAAAGGGGGTGAGCACAACATCAGTGTTTTGCTTCGTTCTTAAGCGAACTACTCAATAGTGCCGTTTTTGATCCCGCAATTTCAAGTGAGAGGTCCCCAATGAACACAACGTTCCAAGCTGAAACTCAGGTACCGTAGAAACGTGCAAGAACGTAGCGAAATTGGCGGCTACCAGCTGATACAGAAAATCGGTTTTGGTGGCATGTCAACCGTATACGAGGCGCTTGATGGTGGCGGAGATCGCGTTGCCCTCAAGCTCCTTCATCCGTCAATCGCAGCCGACCCAAATTCGCGTGACCGGTTGCGTCGAGAGGTGCGCACCCTCCGCCAGGTCACCGGCCCCTATGTTGCGCAGGTGATGGACGCGGAAACAGAAGACGAAGAAGCATTTCTCGTTACCGAACTGATTGACGGCCCGACCCTGTCCGTTGACGTGTCCGAAAACGGAGTATTTGTCGGGAAGGATTTGGCCGACCTCGCCACGGAACTTGCTGAAGCACTGCAGGCCATCCACTCCAAGGGAGTACTGCACCGTGACCTCAAACCCTCGAACGTCATGATGAGCCAGCGCGGCCCCGTCCTTATCGACTTCGGGATCGCTCAGATTGCTGAAGAGTCGAGACTGACCATGACGGGCATGCTCGCCCACACTCCCGGATACGCGGCCCCCGAAGTGCTGAACGGGGAGGATCCGACCACGGGAGCCGACTGGTGGTCCTGGGCCGCGACCCTCGCATATGCGGCAACTGGACATGCCCCTTTCGGTACGGGGCAGAGCCCGAAAGTAACCCGCAAGGTCCATACCGGTGAATGCGACCTGACCGGGGCCGACCCGGTGGTTGCCTACGCGCTCGAAGCAGCTCTTAATCCGCGTCCCGATCGGCGGCCCGCGCCCGCCGATGTCATCGGGATGCTCAACGGCACCATTGCGGTCAGCGAAGAAGACCTGGCCCTCGGCCCCGCCTACACCGGCACGTTTCCTCGGGCCCAATACATGGAGTCCCAGTCGCCCCACATTGCTGAAGCCACGGAGCATGTGGATGGGTATCAGAACCAGCCCCCGTACTACGCTCCCCAGGCCCGCCACGCGGTTCAGTACCCGCCCCACGATCAGCGGCACGGCTACCCGGTCAGCACCCCGGTTGAACAGACACAGTCTCAGTCCCAGCAGGCTCACCAGGTTGAGCAGCGTAGTGACGTGCAGCAGGCGCCGCCACCCAGCATCCCACCCCAGGGAATGAGCCAACCGAGCCCCTACGATCACTCCGGGTCCGCAGTGTTCCATCCCAGGCAGGACTCTGCCGTGGTCGCGCATGCACGCTTTGATCCGCGCTTCTCACGCAACCCAAATCCCATTCCGGATTGGTTGAAGCCCGCCCCTCGCAGGCCGTGGCTCACTCTCATGCTGTGGATCGTGTACACGGCGTGGGCGGGCGTGCTGCCCATCATCATGATTGGGCTCTTTTTCGTTTACATGCTCATCAGCTCAATCGTTGGAGTCTCCCGGCAGGCACTCATCCGATCCCGTCTCGAGCGGGGTGGGCGATTCCGGGCGGAGTCAATGACGGTGCTCGGTAGGCTACCGATCTCCATTCTCGCCGGTGGAACCCGCACCCTTGCCTCGGTCGGTTCCGGCATCGTCCTCGGTGGTGCGCTTGCCTGGCTAGGCTTCGCAGCATTCGGACTTGATGAGATTGTGTGCGTTGCGTCCGGTGCCCTGATCGGCACCTGGCTTGCCTGGGCCTACCCGACGAGCGCCCCGTCGCGGGAAACCACACGCTACCTGCTTGCAAGCATCGCCCCGTCTGCGGGTTACCGCCTGTTCTGGCTGGTGCTCGGGGTTGCGCTCCTCTCGCTCGCACTACCGATTTATACCAACGGTGGGGGACCGGACTGGGTCCCGTCATCCACCCCTTTCATTTTCAATTAGACTGAGCCGCATGACGACCCGTCTCCGACTGCTTGCCGCCACGGTGCCCACACTCGTGGCGGTTCTCATGGTGGTTGGAGCCGAGTGCACGAGTGCAACACATGCCGCCTTGCACCACCTCGGTCTCGTTCATGCGGATCCGGGATGTGCGAGCGGAACCGCTCTCGGCCCCAGCTTTTTACAACTGGCAGGTCTCGCGCTTCTTATTAGCTTCGGTGTGCTCGCGAACTCTGTCGCGGTCCAAGAAGCGGCGGGCGCCTACCTGCGCCAGCTCTTCGGTGCCGTAGAGCCGCTGGTGTTGCCCGATCCGGTGCCGGTTACGACCGGCTACATCCGGCCAGACTGCTGGCAGGGCCCGGACAGCGTCGGATCGAGGGACCCACCACTATCTTGACCCTCCCTCACATTGGGCAAGCGACCATCAGCAGTTAAGAAGAAGTTTAGAAAGAAAAAATCATGGCCAATAAGACCAAGGCAGACCGTCGGGCAGAAGCCCGCGAAAAGGCGCGTAGACTCCAGGAGCAGGAAGCTAAGCGCGCGAAGCGCAACAAGCTCATCACCATCCTCGTCATCGTCGTAGCGATTGCGCTCGTGGGTGTGGCGATCTGGTCGATCGTTTCCAATGGCAACAAGGATGATGCGAACGGCCGCCCCGACTACGATCCCGTAGCAGTCCAGGTGGAACCGGTCGTCAAGGAAAACACCGAAATCACCACCGGCTTCGCAATCATTGGCGAAAACGCTGAACTCTCGGCCGATGCGCCTCGTGTCGACATCTACTTTGACTACATGTGCACCTACTGCAACGACCTCGAGCAGTGGAACGGTGCCGACATTAATGACCTCGTTGCTGAAGCGGATGCCGAGTTCGTGTACCACCCGGTTGCGATCTTGAACAACGACTTCTCCGCCAAGGGTGCCGCGGCCTTCAAGTTCATTGCCGAGAACTCGCCCGAGCACCTGGCTGGCTTCCACAAGAATGTCTTTGAAGACACGGACGCTGTTCTCAACGGCCGGTCCTCTACCCTCCCCGACTGGGGCAATATTCGTAATGCAGCATCCGATGCTGGGGTTCCCTCTGACATCGTTGACCGCATTGAGGACGAGGCTGACCTGGAATGGGCGAACACCGTGACGACAGAGTTTCTCAAGGAATACCGTGGCACCCCCACGGTCCTCGTGAACGGTGAAGAGACAACGGCCTGGGCCAACAATGACTTCAAGGCGATGCTCGGTCTGGCCGAGCCGAAGGACTCGACTCAGGAATAGAGATCACAGCACGCGGGTTGGCATTGCCAGGCTCAAATCTGGCAGAATTGATCCGCGTCGCGCCACCTTAGCTCAGCTGGTAGAGCACCCGCCTTGTAAGCGGACGGTCGTCGGTTCGAATCCGACAGGTGGCTCTGCAAGGCCCCGGCATTCGTCACAAGCGAGATCGGGGCCTTGTTCTATTTCCCGGCCACCGTGCGCAGCTACTTCGTTACGGGACACCATTCATCAGACGTGACTGATGGTGGTGAGGAGTGAGAGTGGTTGAGCCTCTGGGGGCATTCACGATAGCTCCGAACGAAGGTGATCTGGCAGTGCAGGCAGCCTTTGTTTCTTCACCCTAAGGGTGCGTAAAATGTTCCAGATCGCAGGGCGGTGCAAGCGACGTTAGAGACTTCTCCCAATCAACGGCCTTGCAGTCGTCGGTCCCAACCTGTTTATGAGGGTTTTGGAATAGAAATGAGGGGCATCCGTTTAATGGGATGCCCCTCATAACTGGTGTGGCCTGATTAGAGAATACCTTGTTTTACCCACATATGGCTAGGAATTGTATATTCATTCGCGAAGTGTGAATTGTACTATTTTCTTTCGTGTTCGTATCGATGCGTAATATGCACATATTTACGGTCTCCTATTCAGCATTTAGGGGGTTGCCTCGCGTGGGTATTCGCCACGATCGGGATGTCTTGGGCGGATGAGGCGATAACCCAAGGAACTAAAGGAGACAAAGTAGGCTTAGGCAGATCCTGGCAGGGTCGAGCAACGCTGCTGGTTTCTCGGAGAGTTCGACAAGCTTGTTGTGAGTTGAAATGACTGCGCCCCGGGGCTCGTGATGAGTGTCCGGGGCGCAGGTTGATCGTGTGTACGGATCAGCCGGTGTTCCTCATGCCGGCGGCAATACCGTTGATCGTGGTCAGCAGAGCACGCTTGATGTCCTCTCCAGCGCCATCTTCGCCGAGTTGGCGGATGCGGGTGAGTAGGTTGACCTGCATGTAGCTAATCGGGTGGAGGTACTGGTCGCGGACCTCGAGGGTGCGCTTCAGGACCTCGTTGGAGTCGAGGAGCTCGTTCTCACCGGTGAGGAGCGCGATCTCCTCGATGGTGATCGCAAACTCTTCCTTGATGAGATCGAAGAGGTGCCAGAGGCGTTCGGGTGCGAGCGAACGCACGTAGTGGGAGGCGATGCCAAGATCGGTCTTCTTCGCGGTCATCTCCACGTTCGAAATGACGGCACGGAAGAAGTGCCAGGTCTGGTACATCTCCCGGATCTCATTCTCCTTGCCGGCCTCGCGGGCAGCCCGCAGGGCGGTGCCGACACCGAACCAGCCGGGGATGATTTGGCGGGACTGGGTCCAGCCAAACACCCAGGGGATCGCACGCAGGCCATCGAGGCCCTTGTCTGCGGTGGTGCGCTTGGAGGGGCGGGAACCGATGTTGAGCATGCCGAGCTGTTCCACCGGGGTGGTGGTCACGAAGTACTCGGGCAGGTCCGGGTCATCGATGAGGGAACGGTAGCGCTGGAAGGCGGCCTCGGACATGGTGTCCATAAGCTTGTCGCGCTTCTCCTGGACCTCGATCGCCGAGCGGGCGACGCGGTGCAGGCTGGAGCCTTCGAGGACCGCGGCAACGGTTAGTTCGAGGTTCTCGCGAGCAAGTTCAGGGTGCAGGTACTTGTCTGAAATAACCTCGCCCTGCTCGGTGAACTTGATGGCACCATCGAGCACGCCGTAAGGCTGGGACAGGATTGATTCGTAGGTGGGGCCACCACCGCGACCAACGGAACCGCCACGGCCGTGGAAGAGACGCAGGTCAACATCGTGCTTGGCGCAGATGTCACGCAGGCGGCGCTGCGCCTGGTGGATCTCCCACTGGGAAGTGAGAACGCCCGAGTCCTTGTTGGAGTCGGAGTAGCCGAGCATGACTTCCTGGATGTTGCCGCGCAGGCGAACGATCTCGCGGTAGGACGGGTCTTCGAACAGGCGCTCGAGAATGTCCCCCGCCATGCGCAGCTCACGCACCTCCTCCAGGAGGGGGACGAAACCGATATCGGCTCGGCCGGAGTTGTTGCCGTTCGGCATTTCGATGAGGCCGGCTTCGCGGGCGATCACGGCGGCGGCAAGGATGTCGTGCGCGCCGTGGGTCATGGAAACAATGTAGGTCTCGGCAATGTCCGTGCCGTAGATCTTCTGGGCCTTCGCGACCTCCGCAAAGGTCTCGTACGTGTTCTGTGCCGTATCCGTGAGACCCAGGGTGCCGTTGTGTAGGCCGGGGCCGGCTAGGGGCCGCTTGGAGGCAAGCTCTTCACCGAGAAGAACGGTGCGCTGCTCGTCCGTCATCTCCCCGTACGTCACATCCCCATCCGACAGGCGGTCGTAGAGCTGTTCGAGGAGCTCGTGGTGCTTCGCGGAGTGCTCGCGCACGTCGATTGCTGCGAGCGAGAGGCCGATGCCGCCGAGGGTGCGGCGCAAGTCTCCTGCGAGACCGTTCGCAACGAGCTGGGATCCGGTGCGTTCCAGTGCGCCAATGAGGAGCGCAAGATCGTCACGCACTTCCTGGGCGTTGGCGTAGTCGTGGCCGGGCACGTGGTCGGAGGCCTCGTTGATACGCTGGCGGGTGTTGAGGTACTTGCCCTTCATGAGCTCAATCTTGAGGCGGTAAGGCTCTTCCTTGAAGAGATCAACAACGAAGGAGGGGAACTTGGGTAGGGCCTCAAGGTCGGCCTCAATGGAGTCGAGGAGGGCCTGGTCCGGTTCGACAAGGACGGAGGAGATCGACAGGACCTGCGAGCCAGCATCCAGCTTCTCGAGGGCAAGGTCGATTGCTTCGTTGGCTTGGAGGCGGAGAATCTCCGCGGTCACGGCCGGGGTGACGAACGGGTTGCCGTCGCGGTCACCACCAATCCAGGAGAAAAGCTTGAGGGGCTCTACAGAGGGGCTGAAATCAACGCCAACTGCCTCGAGCTCGGCGGTCAGAAGCGCAACCGTGCCGGGCAGAGCATCCGTGTAGAGGGACTTGAGGTAGTAGAGGAGGTTGCGTGCCTCATCGACCGGGGTGGGCGCGGTTTGGCGGAGCTCGTCGGTCTGCCACAGGAGCTCAATGGCTTCGGCGAGGTCGCGGTCTTGACGGCGGCGTGCCGCCGTGCCCTCAACGGTGTCGATCGAGAGTACCTCGAAGAGCCTGCGGAGCTTCGTGAGGACCGCGCGGCGCGATGCTTCTGTCGGGTGCGCGGTGAAGACGAGACGAATGTCGAGGGACGCGGCAATGCGGTCGAGTTCTTCCGTACCCAGGGAGGAGGTGATGCGAGCAACGGCGCGCGAGATCCAGTCTTCGTTATCCTCGCGATTGTTGCGGCTGCGAGTGCGCTGATTCTGCTCGGCCGTGTTGGCTAGCTGGAAGTAGAGGGTGAAGGCACGCACGAGATCGGTGACCCTGTCCATGGGCACATCCCGAAGCTCCTCCTCCATCTTCTCAAAAACAGCAACCCTGTTATCTGACTGCTGGGCTTCTTTCGCGAGCTGGCGAATGCGCTCCACCTGGTTGAGCAGATCCTCGCCCTTTTGTTGGGCCAAGGTCTTACCAAGCATGCTGGTGAGGCGTCGGACGTCGGCGCGGAGGGCAGCATCTTCCCCGCCACGCTCGTCACGTTCAATATTCTCTGACACGTGTCCTCCTAGTCTTTTGGACAATCGCAACTCTAAACCACAATTCGCTACTGGTGCCCCTCTGTCCAGCCGTGCTTTAGGACATACGTCCCATTGCGACATACCCCTGCGGGGTATAACCTGGGTGTGGAATACCCGCAGGGGGTATCCGTACCGAAAGGGAAAACATGACTGCCACTGAATTTGATGTCACGGGAATGACATGCGGACACTGCGAGGCCAGCGTTCGTGAAGAAGTATCGGAAATTGCTGGTGTTGAATCCGTTGAGGTCTCGCACGTAACCGGCAAGCTCGTCGTCAACTCGTCCGCTCCGATCGCCGATGCTGACGTGATTGCTGCCGTTGACGAGGCCGGCTACACCGCGGTCCGCGCCTAAGTCGCAACCTTTGATTTGCGCTATTCAGTTTCCTTTCCGCTCCTAGATTAAGAGGGTAATGATGTCCAAGAGTCTCTCTATCGACTCGATAGAGCTTCAGGTCGGTGGCATGACGTGTGCTTCCTGTGCGAACAGGGTGGAAAGGAAGCTGAATAAGCTCGAGGGCGTTACCGCCTCGGTCAACTATGCGACCGAGAAGGCAAGCGTTGAGATCCCGCAGGGCTACGATCCTGCCCAGCTAATTGCCGAGATTGAGGCAGCCGGTTATTCCGCCACCCTTCCCGAGCCGCCGCGTGATGAAACGTCAGATTCCGGCTCCGATGAGGAGCCGATGGATGCGGAGATGCTCGGGCTGCGTCAGCGCGTCATTGGTGCCGTCATCCTCTCCGTCCCGGTCATTCTCATCTCCATGATCCCTGCCCTGCAGTTCCCGAACTGGCAGTGGCTCATGCTGACCCTCACCGCACCCGTTGTCGTGTGGTGCGGGTACCCGTTCCACAAGGCCGCCTGGACCAACATCAAGCACGGGGCGACCACGATGGATACGCTCATCTCCCTCGGCACCATCGCAGCCTTCGCTTGGTCCCTCTACGCCCTGTTCTTCGGAACTGCTGGCGAGAAGGGGATGACCCACGGTTTTGAATTAACCCCCAGCCAGGCATCCGGTGAGGGAAATATTTACCTCGAGGTTGCTGCCGGCGTCATCATGTTCGTTCTGCTCGGCCGCTACTTCGAGAAGAAGTCGAAGCGCGAGGCCGGTTCGGCCATGAGGGCGCTCATGGACATGGGTGCCAAAGACGTGTCGGTCCTGAAAAACGGCACCGAAGTGCGCATCCCCATCTCCCAGCTCGCAGTAGGCGACGAGTTCGTTGTTCGTCCCGGCGAAAAGATCGCAACCGACGGTGAAGTCATCTCGGGTGCCTCCGCCGTGGATGCTTCAATGCTCACCGGTGAATCCGTGCCCGTTGAGGTGGGCGTGGGTGACCTGGTGACCGGCGCAACGGTCAACGCCGGCGGGCGCCTCGTTGTCCGTGCCACTCGGGTTGGGTCCGATACTCAGCTGGCGCAGATGGCGAAGCTTGTGGAGGATGCGCAGTCGGGTAAGGCTGACGTGCAGCGTCTCGCTGACCGCATTTCCGGCATCTTCGTCCCCATCGTCATCGCCATCTCCCTCATCACCCTCATTGGTTGGCTTGCTACGGGCCACAGTGCGAACATGGCGTTCACCGCGGCCGTTGCGGTCCTCATTATCGCCTGTCCCTGTGCACTCGGGCTTGCGACCCCGATGGCACTCCTGGTTGGAACCGGGCGCGGAGCCCAGCTCGGCATCCTTATCAAGGGCCCCGAGGTCCTCGAACAAACGAAGGCTGTTGACACGATCGTGCTCGACAAGACCGGCACCGTCACCACCGGAATCATGACACTCGAGCAGGTCCGCGTGTCCGGAACCGATGAAGAGACTTTGCTGAGGTATGCGGGTAGCCTCGAAGATGCTTCCGAGCACCCCATTGCCAAGGCAATCGCCGACGGCGCGAAGGCCAAGCTCGGTACCCTCGCCCCGGTTGAGAATTTCCAGAACAGGGAAGGTCACGGAGTTTCCGGAACAGTTGACGGGACCACAGTTCTCGTTGGTAAACCCACCATGCTCGCAGAGTCAGGCATGCCGCTTGGTGGCCTCGAGTCTGTCTTCCACGAAGCGCAGAACGAGGGCAAGACCGTGGTTGCTGCCGGCTGGGACGGTCAGGTGCGAGGAGTCCTCGTGGTAGCCGACCAGGTCAAGCCCACCTCCCAGGAAGCCATCCAGCAGCTCAAGGATCTCGGCCTCGACACGATCCTGCTGACCGGTGACAACGACAAGGTTGCTCGCCACATCGCTGCAGGCGTGGGCATCGACAACGTGATCTCCGAAGTGCTTCCCGAAGACAAGGTTGCCGTTGTCCAAGACCTGCAAAAGCAGGGCAAGGTCGTGGCCATGGTTGGTGATGGCGTCAACGACGCCCCCGCCCTCGTCCAAGCAGACCTTGGTCTCGCCATGGGAACCGGCACCGACGTTGCGCTTGAGGCTGCCGACATTGCTCTCATTCGCGGCGACCTCCGTAGCGCAGCCGACTCGATCAGGCTCTCCCGCAAGACCCTCTCAACCATCAAGGGCAACCTGTTCTGGGCATTCGCCTACAACACTCTTGCCATCCCCTTCGCCGCCCTCGGCATGCTCAACCCCATGCTCGCCGGCGCAGCCATGGCATTCTCGTCCGTGTTCGTTGTCTCCAACTCGCTGAGGCTCCGCGGATTCAAGGCCCACGCAAGACAGGAGGTAGCGGCATGAGCCAGGACATCACAACAGACCAGGCGACCGGTGCCGGCATTGACAACCCGGAACAGGCATCTCAAGAAACTGAGACGCACTGCCACGACCACAACGGTCACGGCTACAGTGACGACAAGAAAAAATACTTGGCTCGCCTCCGCCGTATCGAAGGCCAGGCCCGCGGCATTCACCGCATGGTTGATGAGGACGTGTACTGCATCGATATCCTCACCCAGATCTCGGCACTCACGAGTGCCCTGGAGAACGTGGGTCTCTCCCTCCTGAAGGATCACCTCGACCACTGCGTGGTTGATGCTGCACGCAAGGGTGGGAAGGAAGCCGACGACAAGATCGATGAGGCCATGGCCGCCATCACGAGGCTCGTCAAGTCCTAAACAAGCAGGTACGCCTGCTCACGCAAACAATCCGGAAGACTACCGCGTAAGAAAAGTCGTCAGGTAATTCGCGTGGAAAGAGCTGAGGGCCGGTCCCAAAACGGGACCAGCCCTCAGCCATGTCTAGATCAATTCATAAAGTACAAACACCACGAGGCGCGGCTGGGTTCAACGCTGGCATCCGGGGCACCAGAACAAGCGCCTTCCTGCCATCTCCATCTCCGCAATCTTCGTCCCGCACCGCCAGCAATCCCGCCCGTTGCGCTGATAGACCGCGAATCTGGCATCCGCCTCATCCGCCGGATCCTCAGGAGTGTATTCGGGTGGGATCGTTTGGATGATGCCGTCCCGCTTCCCCTCGTTCATGGCACTCACCAGGTCATCCCACAGCAGCCCGAGACGGTGGGCGGAGACGCGGTTGCCGGGGCGAAGCGGATTGATTCCCACGCGGAACAGGCAGTCGGCCCGATAGATATTGCCCGGGCCTGCGGTCACGGCCTGGTCGAGAACCAGCTGACCAACGGGAACCCTGCGCTTGCGCACGAGCTGGATGAAGCGCTCGCGGTCACCTGGATTGTTGCGTAGCGGGTCGGGGCCTAGCCTGCGCAAAATGGTGCGAACCTCGTGGCCCTCCAGAACTCGGCACTGATTCGGTCCCGTCAGGTCCGCAATCCCGTGGGGTTGGGCGAGGCGGATGCGGACGGTGTCGCGAGGAGTAGGTGGTTCCCAGTCATACACCGGCCTCTCATCGTCACCCTCGACCGGGCGTTCGCGTTCACCGATCCGGCGGCGCGGTGCACCGATCGTGTCTTCTGCAATGAACTCGTGGTCCCCATCGAATGACCAGGAGCCGTACAGGCCGAGGTGAACGTGGAGCCAGTCGGGGCCATCCTCGCCGAGCTCCACGGTTGTTTCTTCGGGGAAGAAGGGCATAAAGAAGTGCTTTCCCCAGGCTTCTGCGGGGAGGGCGAGTTGACCGTTGAGTTTGGCTGCTCCCTGGGAAAAGCGGCCCTGCGGGGATGTGACGGTGGGCCGCTGTCCTGAGAAGAGTTCTGTCAGTGCTCCGGCGAGCCGGTGAACGGTGTGCCCCTCAGGCATGTGACTCCTTTTGCGTTTCAGCCACGGTCATGACTCCACTGATTCTCGCTCCTTGAGTCACGAGACCCAGAGATGGTTGCAGTTCGCGTGGTATTGTCAGGAAAGATCCGTAACTATTAAGGGAGGGTACCATGGTTGCGACACCGAGGCGTGGACCGCGCCCGATGGCGGAGGCTCTGAACCAGGCGGCTTTGCTCACCCGCCAACAGAGGCGTCTACTCGATGCTCTCGTCGATTTGGGTAAGCCAGCCACCGTTGTCGATTTGTCCCGTGAGGTCGATTCGCACCCGAATACGGTCCGTGAACATCTCGCAGTCCTCGAAGACCACGGTCTTGTCACGGTTGCGACCATGCCCTCCACGGGACGCGGTAGACCCAGGAAAGAATACCGGGCCACGGCCGGCAGCCAGGGTGCTCCCGCCCGCCACCTTGTTGGACTCATCAACTCCGCGCTGCGGAGCTTCCCGGCAGAGACCGCCCACCACGATGGTTATCGGTGGGGCCAAACCTGGGGCGAAAACGTGGTGGCAAGCGGCCTGCTCGACACCAAGGAAGGCACCGAGGAGGGCATTACGTCGCTCATGGCGGACATGGGCTTCGCCCCGCGCCCCTTGCAGACCCGCCCAGCATGCCTCAGCCTCACCCAGTGCCCGCTCCTGACGGAGGGTCAGGAGGTTCCCGCGGGGCTGTGCGATATTCACCAAGGCATGCTCGATCAAGTGATTGAGAAGAAGGGGCTTTCCGCCCGGGCCTTCGTCGAGCCTTTTGCGGAACCGGATGCGTGCCGCCTGACGATCACGGTCGAATAGGACTGGGCTCGGCTACTAGGCCAGCCGCCAATCAATCCCCGTTGCTCCCTGTTTTTCGAGCAGTTCGTTCGTGCGGCTGAAAGGTTTGGACCCGAAGAACCCACGCGATGCTGAGAGCGGGGAGGGGTGGGCCGAGGCAATGATTGGGGTGTCCCCCAGGAGGGGCGCGAGTTCTTGCGCCTGCCTGCCCCACAGAATCGCTACCAGTGGCTGATCTCGTTCCGCGAGCGTGCTGATTGCGTGATCCGTCACCGCTTCCCAGCCCTTGCCCCGATGGGAGGCGGCGCTGCCGGGGCGGACGGTCAGGACCCTGTTGAGAAGCATGACTCCCTCGTTCTGCCAGGGCGTGAGATCGCCCGACGGGGCGGGCGGAATCCCCAGGTCTGCTTCGAGTTCTTTGTAAATGTTGGTGAGGGAGCGGGGGAGCGGGCGAACGGCTTGCTCAACCGAGAAGGATAGGCCAACGGCATGACCCGGGGTGGGGTAGGGGTCTTGGCCAACGATCAGAACTTTCACCTGAGAAAGTGGGGTGCCGAATGCTCGAAGGACGCGGTCTCCCGCGGGCAGATACGTACGTCCCGCCGCCAGCTCAGCTCTCAAGAAGTCCCCCATGGCATGAATGTTGTCTTCGACCGGGGCGAGAGCTTCGGCCCAGTCCGGTGCCGTGAGATCCGTTAGTGAGTTCGCCATGCCATCAGGTTACGATGAAACGTTGGAGGTGGCATGACCGAGTTGAGTGAAGAAGATCTGGCGATCCTGGATCTGGAAGAAAACTGGTCAACCGAGTTTGAAACGAAGGCCGAAGCGATACGGCAGACGTTCGGATGGTCGACAACGCGTTACCATATTCGGCTCAACCTGCTCCTCGATCATCCGGATGCCATCTACTCCCGCCCCGTCACGGTCTCCCGCCTGCGGAGGCTGCGTGATGGTCGGGCTGGGGAGCGCGGTGGTACAGGTGCGCATTCTCCTCTTTAACGCGATAAAGTAGGCGGCGTGGAGCAGTATCCAAGGGATGAATTTGACGAGTTAGCGCAGTCTCGTCAGGTGCGCGGGGCACACCGGAAGAAGCGTAACCCGTGGCGCATCGCCATCCCCTTCCTCTCCGTTCTTGTTCTCGCACCGCTTGCTGGCTGGGGCCTTGTTGAATTGTGGAGCCAGGACGGCATGACCAACCCGTTCATCGAGGAAACCACAGAGGATACCGACGAGAAGACTCCCGAGGAAACCCCGGAAGAAACCCCGACAGATGGGGAGGCCACGACCGTCCCGGGTGACGAAGAAGCCACAGAGGACACGACTGGCCCCGCTGATGAAACCGGCGATGACGAGGCACCTTCCGAAGAGCCAACAGAGGAAGAAACCGAGGCAATCGAAACCCTGCCGCCGGTTGAGGGCGTGGCCTACGATTCGTCCGTGCTCGTCTACAACGGCACCGGGATCCCCGGTGGCGCAGACCAGGCCGTTGAGGCCCTACGACTAGCCGGATACACGAATATCACGGTCGAGGATTACGCGGCCGCAAACCCGGCAACCACCGCCCTCTACTTCGCGAACAACGACCTGTATACAACCGCCCAGAACGTGTCCCAAACCCTCGCGATTGACTATTGGGCGGAGTCGGGCGGCATGACCGGAGCGAACGATCTTCTCATCGTGATTCGCTGACAGATGAAACCCTCCCCCATCTTGCACTCGAGGGTTGAGAGTGCCAGAATCTTATTAGCACTCTCCAGGTGAGAGTGAAAATTTTCGGCCGATGAGGTCAGTGAAACGATCGGAAAGTCCGACTGTTTCCTGGTCGTCCGTCGCGGGCGTTGGCCGATCACCACGTGGAGGATTATCACCGCTATGGCTAAAACCATTGCTTTTAACGAGGATGCTCGTCGCGCCATGGAGCGCGGTCTCAACACCCTCGCAGACACCGTCAAGGTAACGCTTGGCCCCAAGGGCCGCAACGTCGTTCTCGACAAGAAGTGGGGCGCACCCACGATCACCAACGATGGTGTGTCCATCGCCAAGGAGATCGAACTCGAGGACCCCTACGAGCGCATCGGCGCCGAGCTGGTCAAGGAAGTTGCTAAGAAAACCGACGACATCGCAGGTGACGGCACCACCACCGCAACCGTTCTCGCCCAGGCTCTCGTCCGCGAAGGCCTCCGCAACGTTGCTGCTGGCGCCAACCCCATCGCGCTGAAGAAGGGCATCGACACCGCTGTTGCAGCGATCACCGAGCGCCTCCTCGTCAACGCCACCGAGATCGAGACCCGCGAGCAGATCGCCTCGACCGCCGCAATCTCCGCAGGCGACGCCACCATCGGTGAGCTCATCGCCGAAGCCCTCGATAAGGTCGGCAAGGAAGGCGTTGTCACCGTTGAAGAGTCGAACACCTTCGGTCTCGACCTTGAACTGACGGAAGGTATGCGCTTCGACAAGGGCTACCTCTCCCCCTACTTCGTGACCGACGCTGAGCGTCAGGAAGTTGTCCTCGAGGATGCCTACATCCTCCTCGTCGAGTCGAAGATCTCGAACGTCAAGGATCTCCTGCCCCTGCTCGAGAAGGTCATGCAGACCGGCAAGCCCCTTGTCATCATCTCCGAAGACATCGAGGGCGAAGCACTCGCAACCCTCGTCGTTAACAAGATCCGTGGAACCTTCAAGTCCGCTGCCGTCAAGGCACCCGGCTTCGGTGACCGCCGCAAGGCAATGCTCCAGGACATGGCGATCCTCACCGGTGGCCAGGTCATCTCCGAGACCGTCGGTCTCAAGCTGGAGAACGCTGACCTCGACCTGCTCGGTACCGCACGCAAGGTCGTCATGACCAAGGACGAGACCACGATCGTTGAGGGTGCTGGCACCAAGGAAGCAATCGATGGTCGCGTGGCACAGATCAAGGGCGAGATCGAGAACTCGACCTCCGACTACGACCGTGAGAAGCTCCAGGAGCGCCTCGCCAAGCTCGCCGGTGGCGTCGCCGTCATCAAGGCCGGTGCAGCTACCGAGGTTGAGCTGAAGGAACGCAAGCACCGCATTGAGGACGCAGTCCGCAACGCGAAGGCAGCCGTTGAAGAGGGTATTGTCCCCGGCGGTGGCGTGGCCCTGATCCAGGCAGCCAAGGAAGCTCTCGTTGACCTCGGTCTCGAAGGTGATGAAGAGACCGGCGCGAAGATCGTTTCCATCGCTGTCTCCGCACCGCTCAAGCAGATCGCTGAGAACGCTGGCCTCGAGGGTGGCGTCGTTGCTGAGAAGGTCGCCAACTCCGACAAGGGCATTGGCCTCAACGCTGCAACCGGCGAATACGTCGACCTGCTCAAGGCTGGCGTCAACGACCCGGTGAAGGTGACCCGCTCTGCCCTGCAGAACGCCGCCTCCATCGCATCCCTGTTCCTCACCACCGAGGCTGTTGTGGCTGACAAGCCCGAGCCCGCTGCACCTGCAGCACCCGGTGCTGACGACATGGGCGGCATGTACTAAGCAGACCCAGTTCGATAAGAACTACTGGCTGAGGGGAACGGGGAAACTCGTTCCCCTCAGCCATATCTACCGCCTGTTTCTTGTTTTCTCGTGGTTCAGACAGTTTTCTCGTGGTTCAGGATGTGGATGAACAACGGAACAACAGAATTTTCGTTATTGCCCGGACTTGTTAATAGCCGGGTGATAATCACTGACTGGTTAGAAGGGCTTAAAACTGGTTTGAGGTAGTAAAGGAGGGTGCCCCGCACAATCACAACCGTGCGGGGACACCCTCGTTTTAGCTTCAGCCTGTTCTTTTGTGGTTCTCTACAGCTGCGTGCTTAGAGGCCGCGGCGTTCGAGGAGGGCTTCGGCGCGGGGT
The DNA here is from genome assembly GCF_001375495.1 of Flaviflexus massiliensis. Taxonomy (GTDB): domain Bacteria; phylum Actinomycetota; class Actinomycetes; order Actinomycetales; family Actinomycetaceae; genus Flaviflexus; species Flaviflexus massiliensis. Next base: position 264,013 of record NZ_LN831056.1, read on the forward strand.
TCGCGGCCGCGTACGGCCTTGAATGACTCCATGGGGTCGCGGGAGGAACCACGGGACAGGAGCTCGCGGCGGAGGATGGTGCCAGCCTCACGATTCAGCCCACCATCACCATCCTTTGCTCCTTCGGTCATGAACCACTGCTCAACGTCGGCCACGAGCACTTCGGCCCACATGTACGAGTAGTAACCAGCATCGTAGCCACCACCGAACGTGTGCTTGAAGTACGCGGTGCGGTAGCGGGGTGGAACGAGGGAGTGGAATACTCCGAGACGCTTGAGAGCGGTCTCTTCGAACTCTTCGATCTGGGAGGCGGGTGGCACGTCATCGGTGGTGAGGCGGTGCCAGGCCTGGTCAAGCAGAGCGGAGGCCACGAACTCGGTTGTGGCAAAGCCCTGACCGAAGGTCTTCGAGGCTGACAGGCGGGATGCGAGTTCGGCGGGAAGTGCCTCACTAGTCTCGACGTGGGTGGCATAGTTCGCGAGAACCCTCGGATGGTAGGCCCACATCTCATTCAGCTGGCTCGGCATCTCCACAAAATCACGGGGCACCGCAGTGCCCGACGTTGACGTGTAGTACGTATCGGACAGCAGGCCGTGGAGGGCGTGACCGAACTCGTGGAACACAGTTTCGACCTGATCCCACGTGAGGAGCAGTTCCGTGCCCGGGGCCGGTTCGTCGAAGTTGCAGTTGTTTTGAATAACCGGGAGGGTACCGGCACGGCGGGACTGGTGGACGAGGCTGTTCATCCACGCGCCACCGGACTTGCCCGGGCGAGCAAAGAAGTCGGCCTGGAACAAACCAATCGGGGTGCCGTCCTCGTCGAGAACCTCCCACGACTTCATCGGATCCACGTAGGTGGGGATGTCGGGGCGGAGATTGAAGGTGATCCCGTAGAGCTCTGTTGCGGCAAAGAAAATGCCCTTCTCGACAACGTTGGTGAGTGCGAGGTAGGGGGCGAGAGCGGCATCATCAACCGCCACCTGGCCGCGAATCTGCTCCTGGTAGTGAGTCCAGTCAGCAGCCGTGATCTCGTTGTCACCAGCAACGGACTTCAGTTCCTCAAGCTCCCGATCCACAGCCGCGGTGGCCCTTGCGCCAACCGTGGACAGAAGGTCGATGATTGCCTGCGAATCCTGGGCCATGCCACGCTGTGCCACAACCTGAGCGTGGTGGGGTGCGCCAAGCAACTCGGCGCGTTGCGCGCGCAGAGTGGCGATGTCATGAACGATCTGGCGAGTATCGGAAGTCTCCACTCCGCCAAGCCCGCGGCTGATCGATGCATCAAGCAGAGCCTTCCTGGTCTTTGGCGAGACGAGGTCAACGAGCTGGGGCTGGTTCGTGAAGTTGAGGAGCGGCAGGCGGTAGGTGCCGTCGCACTGTTTGAGGGAGGCGACCTGTTCGTCGGTCATGCCATCAAGTTCCTCGCGGGAGGAGACAACGAGGGCGTTGTCGGACATGGCACGCGTGGCACGCTGACTGAAGCTGATCTCGAGGCTCGACAGTGCGGCGTCGAGCTCCTTGAGTTTTTCCTGCTTCTCGGCGGGCAGATCAATCCCGTTCTGACGGAACTTCTTCAGTGTCTCGGATACGACATAGCTTGTTTCTTCGTCTGCTCCCTCGAGGTCAATCGAGTTGTAGCGGTCGTACATGCGGCGATCGAGCCAAAACAGGTTGCCGTGCGCGGACATTTCCGGACCCAGTTCTGCCTGGATCGCATCGAGTTCATCGCCACCGATGGAGGAGAAGAGGGTATAGGCGGGCATGAGAACTCGACTGAATTCATCACCGGCCTCGTCCACCGCAACGAGCGTGTTCTCGACCGTGGCGGGTTCGGGATTGCTCGCAATCTGCTCCCATGCTTCCTTCTGCCGTTTCATGGCCTCCCGGGCAGCGGGAAGTATATGGGAGGGCTTGATCTGCCCCCAATTGGGTACGCGGTAGGGAAGCTTTGATGGGATTAGAAGTGGATTCGTCATACCCCGATGCTAGTCCTTCGCCGCATTCGGATTCGAGGCGGGCCTCAAACAATCAGTGGTTGCTTATCCCGTTTCAGGCTATGAGCGATGCGGGCTAGTAGTTGGGTTCCCTCTCAAACCCAGCCCGTCCTGAGCCATCGTCTTCCTCCCAATCGGGAGTTGATGCGGAGCGCGGTGAACGCTCAGGGTGACGGTGCTCGTGGCGGGGCGGAGCAATATCGAGCTCCGGGACCTCGTCGCTGCCGGACTCCTTCTTCGCATTGCACATTTGCTGCCTGCGAATGAGCCTCTCCTGCATCTGGCGCGCAATCTCGTCACGTTCCGCCTTCTTCTTCTCAGCGGGAGTGAGTTCCCGAGGAGCCGGCCCCGGATCTGCCTCGTCGGGCAGGTCCTCCAGGGAGGATAGATTGTCGGGGCGGCGGATCGCACCCTGGGCGAGAGGACGGGGGAGCGGGTCGTGCGCCGGTGACGGCTCAACCTCCAAGTCCGACATTTTCTCAAACAGTGAATGAGGGGCTTGGGGATGCTTCTGCTCGTACTCTTCTGGAGAAAGCGCTCCGTCCTGCTCCGAGGAGGAGTCGTTACCTAGGCCAGAGTTCGCACCGGTGTCGCCGTGAGAATCGGAGGCAGAGCTTGGGGATGCCGACTCGGGTGCTGATTCGGAGCCCTCATCATCCACACCACCCGCGACAGGGTGTTCCCAGGCGGCCGGTGGCTCGGTTTCGGCGGGGATGGCGGGGGCGATCTTCGCAAGCTTCGCTTCGACCCTGTCGAGTTCAGCCATCAGGTTCTCCCGTGCGGGAACCTCCCACTGGCGGCCAAGTGGTGAAAGAAAGAGATGCTTGCGGGCAAGAAGCTTCCCAATGATCTTCTGCCGTGCACGTAGGAAGTCCTCCTCGGGAATATGCTCGTACTCGGCCTGAACCGTCTCCAAATACTTGGCGTACTTCTGAGGGCCGGCAGCGAGCCCACCAAGGTGAGCATCGCGCAGGGCCAGCTTGTCGATATCAATCGCATTGAGGGCCGTGGTTGCCGAGGGGTCGGCTTCGCTCGGTTGCTTCTTCAGCCCAATAATAAGTTCGGCAATGCGATCAACGGACTTGGTCGACAGACCAAGGGAACTCAGTTCGTTCTTTGCTACGGCAGCCGATTCAATTTCGTTCTCGCCACCGTTGCGCGTGTACGTGTCCTTCTCGGCAGTGGAAAAGACACAGCCGTGATAGAAGGCCGCAAGGCGCACCAGATCGGGATTGTGGGTCTCCGGTGCGAGTGTGGTGACACGGGACAGAACATCGCACACGTGGTGCAGATTATGGTGGTGGCGGGTGGGGCCTGCCCACATTTCCAGCAGGCGCTGCCCTGCGGCCGTGATCTCCTGCTCGGATGCCGTTGCCCCGGCTGCTCGTGCGCTACGCACGTACGTGGGGAGAAGCCACTGCGGATAGTCCATCTGGAGTGCATTGCCTTTCTGCGATCATCCGGAAGTCTAGACCCTATCGCGCGAGTTCGCGACTGACCATCGTCACGTTCTGTGCTTTCGTGCACTAACCTAGGTGGAAGATAAGAAAGGAAGGATCAGCCATGGCGACCAGCACCGAACCTCGCTTGACGGGGCGTGCTCTCATCACCGGCGGCACCTCCGGTCTTGGGCTTGAATTTGCTCGGCAACTAGCCGAGCGCGGCCTCGACCTCGTGCTGGTGGCGCGTAGCGGTGACCGGCTTGAACGGACCGCAAAGCAGCTCGAGTGGCGCTACGGTGTCGCGGTTGAGACGCTGAAGGCTGACCTCGGCGTGGAGCGTGATCGGGCACTGGTCGCGGAGCGCCTCTCGGATAGTGAGAAGCCCATCGAAGTCTTCATTAACAATGCTGGTGCTGGCCTGTACGAGCCCCTCGTGACCACGAACCTTGACATCCACAAGGAAGGGTTGACTGTCATGCTGTGGGCCGTGCTTGAGCTCGGTGCGGCCGCGAGCGTTGCCATGAAGGAACGCGGACACGGGGTCATCATCAACACGGCATCCGTCTCCGGCTTGGTGCCCATGGGCGGCTACTCCGCCATCAAATCCTGGGTGAAAACCTACTCCGAATCGCTCTACCTTCAGCTCCGCGACCACGGCGTCCATGTCACGGCCTTCATGCCTGGCTGGGTGCGGACCGAATTCCACCAGCGCACCGGCGTTAAAACCTCTTCGATTCCCGATTTCCTCTGGCTCCAGCCGGAACGGGTTGTCAGCGAATGCCTGGCGGACACCGAGCGTGGAAAAGCTATATCAATCCCCTCGAAGCGATTTAAGGTGATTGCCTTCCTGGCGCAGAGCGGACCCAAATCGGCCGTACGCTCCGTCGTCAGCAAGATCAATAAGGGGCGTCAATGAGCCAGCTGCATCCGCTACGCCAATACACGTCACGGCGTCACAGGTCCCTCCGTTCCTTTATTCGGAAGACCGTCGCCCGTCCCCTCATCACCACCATCCTCTCCACCTCCATCGAAGGGGAAGAATCGGTGGCGGGGATGGAAGGTGCCTACATTGTTGTCGGCAACCACTCGAGTCACCTCGATGCGCCGATGATGTTTACGCTCCTGCCGGAGCACATGACCGAACGACTCGCCACCGGGGCGGCAGCCGACTACTTCTATCGCCGGCGCTTTATCTCCCGCCTCACTGCGCTCTTCTTCAACACCTACCCGATTGAACGCAAGGGCAAGGTCAAGAAGGTCACGGGTAAGGGGCTGGAAATGAAGGAAGGTCCCAGCCCCGCGGCCGGCATGACCGGGCGCCTCCTTAAAGCCGGAGTCCCGATCCTGATTTTCCCCGAAGGCACCAGGTCGCGGGATGGCCGGATGGGCGAATTCAAGGCCGGTGCCGCTGCTCTCTCCCAAAAACTCTCCGTCCCGATCGTTCCCGTCGCACTGATTGGCGGACATGACGCCATGCCCGTGGGAGCAGTCTGGCCAAAGCTCGGCCGGCCCCGGGTCAAACTCGTGCTCGGCAGCCCCATGACCGCACTGCCGGGTGAAACCGTGGAACACTACAACGCCCGCATCCGCGCCTGCGTCTTCACCATGCGAGCAACCGGACACCCACACACCGGCGAAGGCGTGGACCTCGACGCCGCGTAACAAGCCTTCACAGTAAGCGCATAAGCAGCAGTGGGGTGCCCGGTCTCGATCTAAATGGATCGTCACCGGGCACCCCACTTGGTACTGGTCATGTTGGTATTCACTTGCCTGGCACTCATTAGGTTGGTGCCTATTACGCTTGTGCATACCCGAAACCTGCGACCGGCAGTAAGTACTGAATCCAGGCCTGCCGGCTGGTGATCGATCAGCAATGTGCGCTCGAGCCGGCCCGTGTGATTGATCGAGTGAGACTCTGAGCGCTCGCGGATCCCTATTCGGGCAGGTCGTCCTCACGCGGGGTGGCGGGGGAAACGATGCGTTGCCCCGAGCTGGTGCTGTTGAGGATGGGGAAGTTGAGGGACACGGTTGTGCCGCCCCCGGGAGTTTCGGAGATGTTCGCTGAACCGTGGTGGGCGGATGCAATCGAGTGAACGATGGCAAGTCCCAGTCCCGAACCACCCGAAGCTCGCGACCGTGACGTGTCGACGCGGTAGAAGCGTTCAAAAACCTTCTCACGGTTCTCGGGCGGGATGCCGGGGCCGTGATCGCGCACCTCAATAACCGCCATCGTCACCATTCCCGTTACTGCCCGCACCTGTTCCGTACCGACTGCAACATCAACCGTTGTGCCGGGTGGGGTGTGCTGAAGGACGTTGGAGAGCAGGTTCGAGATCACCTGGGTGATCTTGTCCCGATCAACGAGGGCGATCACTTCGTCCGGTTCACCACCGAACAGGCCCGTGACCTGTGCGGGATAGTTGGAGGTTCGTGCCTGGAAGTCCAGGACTGCGCTGAGGGCGAGGTCGGTGAGGTTGGCCGGAGCAATATTGAGGGGGCGGGATTCGTCGAGGCGTGCGAGCTGCAGGAGGTCTTCGACCAGCCCTCCCATGCGGCGTGCCTCGGATTCGATCCGCTCCATGGCCTGATCGACCTTGTCGGGGCCGATCCCTCCCATGCGATATAGCTCCGCATAACCCCGTACCGAGGCAAGCGGGGTGCGTAGCTCGTGGGAGGCATCGGAAACGAACTGGCGGACCTTGCTTTCGGAACGAGCACGTGCGGTCATGGCGCTTTCGATTTGGCCGAGCATGATGTTGATCGACCCAGCAAGGTGCCCCACTTCGATCCCCATGTTTTCCGTTGGCACGCGGATAGTCAGGTCGCCCTGGGTGATCTGACGGGTCGTGTGCTCGATGATGCGAAGGGGTTTGAGGGAGTGTTGAACAATGACATAGGACAGGAGCGCGCCGACGGCGACGATGACGACGGCGATGATGAGCAGGATGAGCATCATCTGCGTCTTCGTGTCCTCCAAATCCGAGAGCGGATAGGCGATCGCGACCGCGGGGAACTGTTCGGACACGGTCGGCAGGTAGATCGCCCGCCAACTCGTATGCAGCTTTGTTCCGGGTATTGTCTGCGGCTTTGACGGTTCACTGTCGAAGACGACTGTGACGTCCTGCGGGGTGCCGTAGCGCTCCTTCATGGACGGCGACATGTAGTGCCAGTCAGCGCCCGCGGAGTTCTGGACGTAAATGTAGTAGGGGGAGGGAACAACCTGAACGTTTGTCCCCGCCAACGCGTTAAAGGTCTGTTGCGCGACCGTGGCACCGGAGGACTTGAGGTCCTCGTCCACCTGGTTGGTGAGGACCTGGTTCATGACCGTCATGGTGCTGACGAACACCCCACCGAGTGCGAAGGTGAGGACCAGGACGTAGAGAGCAACAAGCCTGCCGGTCAGGCTCTTTTCGTTACGCAAGATTACTTCTCGCGCAGCACGTATCCGATAGCGCGCTTCGTGTGAATGAGAGGCGTCACCTCAACCCCGAGGGCCGCGGAAGAGTCGATCTTGCGACGCAGATAGGAAATGTAGGACTCGACAATTGAGATCTCACCATCCCAGTTGTAGTCCCACACGTGATCGATGATCTGTTCCTTCGAGACCACACGCTCCGCGTTAATCATGAGGTAGCGCAAAAGCTTGAACTCGGTCGGGGACAGTTCAATGCTGACACCTGCGCGGTGCACCTCGTACGAGTCCTCGTTCAGGACGAGATCGGCATACACAATGTTGCCTTCCTCCCGTTCATCGCTCGTGCGGCGGAGAATGGCGCGAATGCGGGCCACGACCTCCTCGAGGGAGAACGGCTTCGTCACGTAGTCGTCACCGCCCACGGACAGTCCGCGCACCTTGTCCTGAATGTCATCCTTTGCCGTGAGGAACAGGACGGGAAGATTTGGTTCGTGCTCCCGGAGCTTCTTCAGCACTTCAAAGCCGTCCATGTCCGGCAACATGATGTCGAGGACAACAAGGTCGGGGTGAACGAACGACACCTGGGAAATAGCCTCGTGCCCATCCGCAGCGATGCGCACATCGAACCCAGCGAAGGTCAGGGATGCGCTTAGGAGCTCACGGATCGACGGCTCATCGTCAACAACAAGAATCTTTGCTTCTGCACTCATAATCGTCATCTTCTTAAAGTTTGCTGGATGCCCGCTGTGAAACCGGGTCAAGTTTCCTCAATGTTCCACCCATGACTCCCCACCCCGGTAGGGGCGCTCCGTGGCTTTGCAAAAATTTCCAGTTTTCTTCGGGACTCGGTCCAGAAAGTTAAGCGAAGATTAAGTCGTTCGAATCAGACGGACAAGAATTCAGATCAGAATTCAAGTGATGAAGTGATACAGATTGGGGACCCCGACCGGGGTCCCCAATTCATTCTGCCAGGGCAGAGATTAGTAGATGGTGGTGTCGCCAGCTTCGATGCTGGGGGTTTCCTTCTTGCCGGCCTTGAGAGCGGCAAGGCGTGCCTCTACCTCGGTTGCCTGCGAAGCATCCTCGAGTTCAGCGAACTGATCAAGCAGGGAGTTGCCCTGGAGCTCAGCACGACCAGCCACGGCTGCCTCTTCGCGGCGGATTTGCTCCTCGAAACGGGAGATCTCCGAGGTCGGGTCGAGAACGTTGATGGATGCCATGGACTGCTGGACCTGTGCCTGAGCCTGCGCGGACTTCTGGCGAGCAACGAGAGTGTTGCGCTTCGACTTGAGCTCTTCCAGCTTCTGGTGCATGGTCTGCAGACCATCCTTCAGCTGATCCACGACCTGGTTCTGGGAGGTGATCATCGGCTCCGCGGAACGGGCCTCGTTCTCGGCATTGATCTGCTTCGTGATCGCAACCTTCGCAAGATCATCGAATTTCTTCGCGTTCGCATCATCACCGGCGGAGCGGAACTGTTCGGCACGATCGGAGGCGGCAATGGCCTTGCGGCCCCAGTCCTCGGCTTCGGCAAGATCTTCGGCGTGGTCTGCCTCTGCCAGGCGGAGGTTACCGATCGTGACTGCGATAGCGTCCTCTGCTTCGGAGATGGAGTTGGTGTAGTCACGCACGAGCTGGTCGAGCATCTTCTGAGGGTCTTCTGCACGATCGAGAAGCGCGTTGATGTTGGCCTTTGCGAGCTGGTTAATGCGTCCGAGGATGGATTGCTTTTCTGCCATGATGAACCTTTCGTTGGAACGATGTTGTTGGGCAAACTAGGTGGATTGACTGGAACAGGTTTGTGATTGGAACTAGGTATCGGGCTGGTGTACTTGGTGGAAAGCGAACTAGAAGTCGATGCCGCCACCGAAGCCTCCGCCACCGCCTCCTCCGCCTCCGCCGAAGCCTCCGAAGCCGCCACCACCGAAGGAGCCGGAACTGAATCCGCCACCGCGGTTGCCGCCCCCGAAACCGCCGGAGAGTATCGAGCCAATAATGAGCCCCGGGATCATGCCATCAAAGCCACGCTCGTCATGGTGGTGGCGTCGATAACCACCGTGGTAGTCGGGGCCCGAATTGAAGTCGTTCCTGGCCTGGGTTTCGGCTTGACGGGCGGAGGTTTCCGCAGCCCGGTAGAGGGAGAGCTGCTGCTGGAAGTCTCTGCTCTTCTCCGCGCGTGAGATGTTGGACATCGCGGTGGAGAGGGAGGTGCGGGCGGCGGAGCCGACGAATTGGCGGTTGGCGTTGATGAAGGAGTCGGCGCTGCGGACCGCGAGCTCGGCAGAGGCGCGTGCGCGGTCAACGCCGCTGGCGAGACGACGCTGGTTCTCTTCTTCTTCGCGGACGCCGGCGAGCGCCGCATCGATCAGCGTCTCTGCTTCCTCGAGGTCGCGGAGGGCCTTGATCGGATCCGTTTGGCTGTTTGTTGCGTAGGCGAGGGCCTGCTCGGCGTTGACCTTGCGGGCGTGGATGATCGGGTCTTCCCCACCGAGGCGCTTGGCGTCTGCCACGTCGGAGGAGAGAGAGGCGATGGCGGCCTGGAGGTCCTGCTTCGCCCTATTGAGGGTCTGATCTGCCTCGTTCACTTCCGTCAACAGTTTCGAGGCCTGCTGGACGTGGTCTTCGGCGATGCGGGCGAAGACGGAGGCTTCACTGCGCTGATTCTGCTCAACCTGAGCCTTACCCTTCGTGACAGCTTCCCGTGCCGCACCGAGCAGGCTTGTGATCTGTCCCGGGTAACCCTTGATGGTTTGGAGGGCGGCAGGCGGGAACTTGTAGGCGAGGTTGTCGATCTGGGCCTGGGCGGAAGAAATCTGGGGGCCAATCTCTGAGATTCGGACCTCGAGTTCGGCGAGCACGTCGTGAACGCGGGCGTTCATATTCCGCAACCTTGCGAACTCCTCTTCCTGCTCCCCAATGTACTGGCGGGCCTTAGCCGTGTGCTCGAGGATCCCGGTGTAATAGCGGTGCTGTTCCTGCGGTGTGTCTGGAATGTTGTCGTCCAGGAGCTTGCGGAACTCGAAGGCCTGACTGACCTCTTCACGTGCCTTGGTGAGGGCCTCGTCGAACTTGACGGTGGCCTGGACACCGAATTCGGCGCGCGCGAACTCGAGCTCGGCAGCGGATTCACGCACCCCATCGTCAGCTTCGATGAGGGCAGTGGCTGCCCGCTTGCTGAGAGCCTCGAGAGACTCGGCCTCCCGCTGCTCCTTTGCCTTGCGGTTGCGGGACTTGCGGAACATTGAAAAGCCGATGAGGGCGAGAATAGCGACAACGACAATTCCTAAGACGACACCGATGCCGGTGCCGCCACTAGAGGACTCGGCTGACAGCTCATCGGTGATGGTGGTGATGGCAGCATTCCAGTCGCCCTCACGCAAATCTGGTCGGGCCGTGATGATCGCGGCTTCAACATCGTTCGCGACATCCGGATCCAGCGCCCAGTAGCCAACTTCCGTCGTGTCGGTCGCGATCGCAATGAGCGCATCGTCCTGATCGAGGACCGAATTGCTGGACTGTGAAGCCCACTCGCTCGGTCCGAGGTTACCGAAATCGGGAACGAAGATGACGTAAACCTCGTGTCCCGTCTCGTCAGCGAGCTGGTAGAGAGCGTCCTCGGCAGCGCCCTGATCAGCAACAACACCGTCGGAATCAGTTAGCAGGTCCGTGGGGCGGAACGGCTCAACAGCGGGGAAGTCTCGCATCATCAGGCGGCCTTACAGGTCGGGGACTCACGAACAGGGGTGGTCTCGGCCGAAACGGCTGGAGAGCACTGCTGTCAGTTTAGCGGTTTTGTGGTTCCCGGCACATTGTTGAGGATTTTAGGGTGAATGTTTCGCAACCGGCTAACTTGCGGGGCAAAAACGGCCGCTCAGGCGGCGGTCAAGTTCTTGCCCTAGACGGTAGACTGGAACAGTATCTCTATAACAAGAAGGAGCTGACGTGCCTACAGGCAAGGTAAAGTTCTTTAGCCAGGACAAGGGCTTTGGTTACATCACCGGCGATGATGGCCGTGATGTGTACTTCCCGGAATCCGTCCTCCCGGTCGGAGTCCGCCCCCGCAAGGGTGCCTCCGTGGAGTACTCGGTTGCCGAGGGCCGTCGCGGCCTGCACGCCCTGTCCGTAGAGGTCAAGGAAGCACCTGTCTCGGTGGCCAAGGCGAGCCGCCGCAAGCCCGAGGACATGGTTCCCATCATTGAGGACCTGATTAAGATTCTTGATTCCGCTTCGGGACAGTTGCGCCGCGGCCGCTACCCAGAGGGCGGTCACCGCATCGCCCAAGCCCTCCGTACCCTCGCGAGTGAGTTTGACGCATGAGCCGACTTGAACCCGTCCAGTCAGTGACGAAGGAAAAAACCCTCGCTGGCGCGGTCGACATTGCGCGCACCGCGCTCATCGAGATCACGCCCGAAGAATCCATCGGCGAGCACCGCGGCGTGGTCCTCGAAGGGGAGCGGGTCCTCACCCATGCCTTCGACTGCGTCCTGCCCGGCTACACCGGCTGGTACTGGGCGGTGACTGTTGCGAGAGCCTCCCGCTCCCGCAAGGTCACGATCAACGAAATGTCGCTCAAGCCCGGCCCGAACGCCCTGCTTGCACCCGACTGGGTGCCGTGGGCAGACCGCCTCGAACCGGAAGACGTGACGGGGACCGAACCGCTCCCGTACCGTGCTGATGACTACCGGCTCGTCGAAGGATTCCAGGACACGAGCGACGATGCTGACCAGCTCCAAGAGTTTGAGCTGGGACTCGGCAGGGAACGCGTGCTCTCGATCGAGGGCCGCAAGGAAGCATTCTCCCGTTGGTACGACTCAGACCGCGGCCCCAACAATCCCTCGACCCGAGCGGCGAAGGGTAATTGCTCGACATGCGGGTTTATGATGCTCATGGCGGGCTCCGCCCGCAGCCTCTTCGGTGTGTGCGCGAACGAGTGGTCGCCAGACGATGGCAAGGTCGTGTCACTCGATCACGGCTGCGGCGCCCATTCCGAAACGGATGCGCCCCGGCAAAAGAAGCTGTGGGTTCAGACCGAGCCGGTCATTAACGAATCCGATATCGAAATCGTAGAAAGCTCGAACTAATGGAGCGGCTACGGGGAGCAATTAAGGACTACGCCTGGGGCTCTGCCGTTGCGATCCCCAAGATGTTTGATCTGCCACCAAGCCGTGGCCCGGTCGCAGAGATCTGGCTCGGCACCCACCCGCTGGGGCCGGCCGAACTCGCGGACGGCATCGTCTACAACCCGGAGGGCAAACCGGCCGAGCAGAACCTTCTTGATTACATTGATCGGGACCCGGAAGGTTGTCTCGGAGCCACCCTGTCGCGCGTGGGCAGCTCCCTGCCCTACCTCCTGAAACTCATTGCCCCCGACCAACCGCTTTCCCTCCAGGTGCACCCCTCCCGCGCCCAGGCGCGCAGGCGCTTCGACGATGAAGAAGCGGCGGGCGTCGACATTGCCGATCCGGAACGCAATTACCTCGATCGCAATCACAAGCCGGAACTGCTTCTCGCGGTCACCAAGTTCGAGGCGATTGCCGGGTTTAGGGCGCCGAGGCGGGTCATGGAAGTGGTGGGCGGACTGCCCTGCACGATCGCCGACACCCTCCTAACGTTCCTCGCGGATGACATGTCGCCGGTCGGCATGAGGGCCTGCTTCGAATACCTGCTGAGCGATGAGACCAGGCCGAGCGTGGAAGAGATCGACGAGCTGGTGCAGGGATGCCGCGAGCGCCTCCGCACCGGCACCTCACCGTCGGCCCGCGCGGACCGGATCGTCAATCACCTGGCGGCCTACTATCCGGGCGACCCCGGAATTGTTGCCTCCCTCCTTCTTAACCCCGTGACCCTGCAACCGGGTGAAGCCCTGTTTGTGCCCGCGGGCACGGTCCATGCCTATCTTGCTGGGACCGGGGTGGAGATCATGGCGAACTCCGACAACGTGCTTCGGGCCGGACTTACTTCCAAGCGCATCGATGTTCCCGAGCTGCTGGCCACGGTCGACTACACGGCCGCCCCGCCGATCCGCATCGCCCCCGAGCACGTGAGTGAGGTGACGCGCACCTACTACGCTCCGGTCGATGATTTTGAGCTGTCGGTTACGGAACTCATGGACTGGACGACGAAGCGACCGCTGCCGGGTCGGGGCCCCCGAATCCTGCTCGCACTGTCGGGTGCGATCGAGGTTTCGACGAAGGAGCAGGGAATCACATTGAACCTCGGCGAGGCCGCCTTCGTGAGGGCCGATGAAGGAAACCTGCAGGTCCAGGGCGTGGGCACTCTGATTCAGGCCGACATTCCCTAACTACTGTCTCAAAGTTCGGACTCTTTTCTTCTCATTGGGTGAGATGGGAGTTTGTTGGGAACGTTTTTTCGTCAACTATCGGTGGAGTGAACGAACTACTGAACCGCACGTTTAAAATCACCGAACGTGGCTCCTCCGTGGGTCAGGAGCTCCGTGGTGGGCTCGTCACCTTCTTCGCGATGAGCTACATCCTTGTCCTCAACCCGATCATCCTCTCCACACCTGACTCGACCGGGCACTTCCTGGGCGGCGGCACCGACGGTGCCAACACCCCCGCCATCGCGGCCGGTACCGCTCTCGTGGCCGGTGTCATGTCGCTTCTGATGGGTACGGTCGCCAACTACCCGATGGCGATCGCAGCCGGACTTGGCCTGAACGCGATGCTGGCCTACACGGTCGTCTCGCTCCCGGGAATGACGTGGGCGGATGCCATGGGCATCGTCGTCCTCGAAGGTATCGTCATCCTGCTTCTCGTGCTCTCGGGCCTACGGGAAGCTATTTTTAAAGCAGTTCCCGGGTTCCTCAAGACCGCGATCTCGGTCGGCATCGGTCTCTTCATCGCCCTCGTTGGCCTGGTGAACGCCGGCATTATCCGTCCCGGTTCCGGAACCCCGCTCGATCTTGGCATCAACGGTTCGATCGCGTCCTGGCCGCTCATTGTCTTCATCATCGGCCTGCTGTCGATCATCGTCCTCATGGTGAAGAAGGTGCGCGGCGCGATCCTCATCGGCATTGTAATCGCGACGATCTCCGCCATTGTCGTTGAGGCGATCTTCAAGCTCGGTGCCCAGGGCCCCGATGGTTCGAACCCGACCGGTTGGGGGCTGACCGTTCCCTCCCTCCAGGGCTCGCCCGTCTCGGTTCCCGAATTCTCCACCATTGGTGTTTTCTCCATCGCCGGACCCTTCGAGAAGATCTCGGTCATTGCCGTCCTCGTTCTCGTCTTCTCCCTCATGCTCGCCGACTTCTTCGACACGATGGGCACGATGGTGGCCGTTGGTTCGGAAGGTAATCTCCTCGACAAGGATGGCAACCCGCCGCGCATGCGCCAGATCCTCGCCATTGACTCCCTTGGCGCTATCGCCGGCGGCGCTGGTGGCGTCTCCTCGAACACTGCCTACATCGAGTCTGCCACCGGCGTGGCAGACGGTGCTCGCACCGGTCTCGCCTCCGTCACCACGGGCATCCTGTTCTTGGCATGCACGTTCTTGGCGCCGCTTGCCGGCATGGTTCCCTACGAGGCTGCCACCCCGGCACTCGTTGTTGTTGGCTTCCTTATGATGCAGCAGGTCGGGCAGATCGACTGGCAGGATCTCGTCGTCGGCATTCCCGCCTTCCTGACGATCGTCTTCATGCCTTTCGCCTACTCCATCACCGTCGGTATCGGCATGGGCTTCATCTCCTACGTCATCCTCGCAGCGGTTGCTCGCCGCAAGGTGCACCCGCTCCTGTGGGTCGTCAGCATCCTGTTCGTGTTCTACTTCGTGCGCGGACCCATCGAGACCGCCCTCGGCCTCGCCTAGGAGAAGTGGGAGGGCGGCAGTCACCCTTATTGATCTCTGCCAGATCTCTCCATGCTCTCCATGAATTGAATACAGCGCCAGTGCGCCACCCATCCGGGTGGCGCACTGTGCATTGCACGCCGAAACCCACGTGACTGTGATCGAGTAGATGCCATCCTGCTATGGTTTCCGTGGCTAATAGTTTGCTAAACTAAGTAATCGTGCTTGATCGTGATGACGTTGGAGAATCCTTAAGGGTAGCGGTCCTTCACATGTCCCGATCGGTTCGGGGAATGGCGAAGGTTGGCGAGTCACGCTATTGCGTTCTTCGGGCTTTAAACCAGGGTCCTATGAGCATGAGTGAATTGGCGCGACACGAACGCGTTTCCATGCCCTCCATGTCCAAACTCATTGCCTCCATGACCGACCAGGGGTTGGTCGAGAGGGTGCGGGACGAGGCTGATGGCAGACGGGTTGTTGTCAGCATGACCGAGGAGGGCCGCGACACGCTTATCGAGGCAGCATCGTCAGGCACGGCAGGTATACGAAACTTTCTTCAGGAATTAAAGGAGGATGACATCCTCGTCTTGGCCCGCGCAGCGGAGCTCATGAGGGGGTTGCCTACCACGTGAGTCGCACGTTTCTTTCGCTCAAAATCTATAACTACAGGGTATGGTTCTTCACGGCCATTGTCGCCAACACGGGTACGTGGATGCAGAGGGTGGCACAGGACTGGCTCGTTCTCACCGAACTGACGGACAATGATGCCTTTGCTGTCGGTGTGACAACTGCGCTCCAGTTTCTTCCACTCCTTCTTGTTACTCCGTATGCGGGGGTGCTTGCTGACAGGTATGACAAGCGGAAGATCATGTACGTCACCCAGTCCCTCATGGGCCTTCTTGCCCTCGGGCTGGGCGTGCTTGTCCTAACCGACCATGCCACCGTTGAACTTGTCTACGTTTTCGCGTTCGTGCTCGGCACCGTGTCCGCTTTTGACACCCCGCCCCGCCAAGTCTTCGTTTCCGAACTTGTTCCCCCGTCCCATCTGGCCAACGCAATCGGTCTCAACTCGGCAAGCTTCAACTCCGCGCGCCTGCTCGGCCCCGCGGTCGCCGGCCTCCTTATCGCCGCTGTCGGAACCGGCTGGGTCTTCGTGATCAATGGCTTCTCGTTTGGTGCGACCCTCATCGGCCTCATGATTATGAGGTCGAAAGACTTCCACAGCAGCGTGCCCCAGCCCCGCGCAAAAGGGCAGATCCGGCAGGCAGTATCCTACGTTCGGCACCGCTCCGACATTATCGTCATCATGGTCGTGGCCGGTGTTGTCTCCTGCCTGGGCCTGAACTTTCAGCTGACGAGCGCGAGCATGGCATCCGAAGTGTTCGGTAAGGACGCGGGCGAGTACGGCCTACTCGGCTCGATCATGGCGATTGGATCCCTGACCGGTGCGCTCATGGCGGCGCGCAGGAAAGAATCGCGGGTGCGACTGGTGGTCATGTCGGCCTTTGGCTTCGGCATTGCTGCCGGGATCAATGCGATGATGCCGACCTACTGGACCTACGCCATCTCCTGCATCCTCGTCGGCTACTTCACGCTCACGATGCTCACCTCTGCGAACATGGCAATCCAGAGCTCCGTTGATCCCGCGATCCGCGGGCGGATCATGGCGCTATATCAGGTGGTGCTCATGGGCTCCACCCCGATCGGCGCCCCGATCGTCGGTGCCATCTCAGATGGCGTTCACCCCCGCTGGGGCATCGGTATTGGCGCCATCTCCGCACTCGTCGTGTCCGTGGGTGCGCTGATCTGGGCGCGCAAGAACTGGCGCGTGACCTTCGAGTACCGCAGGGACGAAACACCCCACCTCCTCATCATCGGCCCGGCCGAGCACGCTGAGAACAGGGCCCGTCGGGCCGCCGAGAAGGCGAAGCGCCGCACGAGCGAACGAACGCTCGATGCGACGACATCGGAGATGGCGGCGATCAGTTCGTCGACAGTTGCTGTCCCACCCAGGTCAGCGACTCCAGAAGAGCCCTAACCTCACCCGGATCCGTTGCCGGGAAGGTAGCGATCCGCAACTGGTTACGCCCCAGCCCACGGTAGCTATCAATATCGACAATTCCCGATTCGCGGCAGATCCGTGAGATCTCACCGGCCGGCAGATCCACATCGACCGTGACAACCACCTGGGATCGAACGGACTCGTCCACGAACGGGTGAGCCCACTCGGTGCGCTCAGCCCAGTCGTAGATGAGGCTCGAGGATTCCTTCGTCCGAGCATCCATTGCTGACAGCCCACCCTGCTGCATCATCCACTCGAGCTGAGCATGGAGCAGGTGCAGGGTGGCGAGTGCCGGAGTGTTGAGAGTCTGGTTCTGCCGGGAATTCGTCAGTGCCAGGTTGAGGTTGAGAATGTCGGGAACCCACCGCTCGGCGGTGAGGTGCTCGATGCGGGAAACTGCCGCGGGGGAGAGGACCGCAAGCCACAGCCCACCGTCTGCCGCAAATGCCTTCTGGGGAGAGAAGTAGTAGACATCGGCCTCGGCAGGGTCGTAAGCAACAGCACCGGCCGACGAGGTCCCATCAACGACGGTCAGCGCCTCATCCCCGCCCACCCGCTTGACCGGCAACATCGCACCCGTCGACGTCTCGTTGTGGGGATAAAGGTAGGTGTCCACACCCTCCTCGCTCGTAGGCAACGCGGCAGCGCCCGGCTCCAGCTTCGTCACGATCGGTGAACTCACGAACGGGTTCTTGTCGATCGCAGAAGCGGCCTTGCTAGAGAACTGGCCAAACGTCGAGGCCTTCGCCTGATCCTCCACCAAACAGAACGGGATCGCATCCCACAGCAGCGAAGCACCACCATTACCCAGTGCCACCTCGTAGCCATCGGGAAGATTAAAAAGGTGAGCGATACCTTCTCTAATTGAGCCCAGGATGTTCTTCACTGGAGCCTTCCTGTGGGATGTTCCCATCCAGGAAGGGTCTAAGCTCAGATGAGAAGACGGAATGCGGGAAGGTCCCGATCCGAATCGGCCGTCACTGGGAAGAAGCTCGCGTGGAATCGTCATGTCATGATCTTCGCAAACTTCAACGAATTTTTACCGGGTGTCCAGATAATATGGACGGAGTCTTGCGTAGGAGGCATTGTGGCAGATTTGATTGATACCGGGGAAATGTACCTCAAAACTGTGTACGAGCTTGAGGAAGAAGGGATCCCACCCCTGCGGGCCCGCATCGCCGAAAGACTCGACCACTCCGGACCCACGGTATCTGAAACCGTCAATCGACTCTCCCGCGACGGCCTCCTCAACATCAACTCCAGCCGTCAACTCGAACTCACCACCGAGGGACGCAGGAAAGCTACCGAGGTTATGCGCAAGCACCGACTCGCCGAACGCCTCCTCACCGACGTCATTGGTCTCGACTGGCAGTACGTCCACGAGGAAGCCTGCCGCTGGGAGCACGTCATGTCCGACCGGGTCACGAGCCAGGTGGAAAGCATGCTGGGCGATGTCAGCATGGACCCGTATGGCAACCCCATCCCCGCCATGACCGAAGGCCCCGGCAACCTCGTCGCCCACGAAAGCGGACTCGTGTCGCTCGCTGAACACGACTTCACCGACACGGTCACCGCGACACTCCGACGCATCGCCGAACCTCTCCAGGTTGATGTTGATCTTCTCGGCTTGTTCCAGAAGGCAGGGATCCTGCCCGGCCAAGAGATTACCGTCGTGAAATCAGGGGAAGGTCTCACCATCACCGGCTCGCAATCGACCCTCAACAGCCTCCCCGGCAGCATCGGCAAGCACCTCTTCATTGACGCCTGAGTCACAATTTGTAATTCTTCGTGACACTTTTGTTATCTTCCGTTATTCTCTTGTGTGGTAGAACAGACCACGTTCAGGAGAATCATGACCAAGCGTTCCACCGGCCGCCACGCGGCTACCAAGGTGCATACATCATCCGCGGTTGCCGTCGCAGCAGTATCGGCAGCGCTGGGAATGACGGCAACAGCCGCCGTCGCAGCCCCCTCATCGGAGAGCGACGCTAGCCCGGCCAAGCCCCTCGCCCTCGACACCGTTGAGGCGCCGGAAGCATCCGTCATCGACGTTGACCTTCCCGCCGAGGCTGCCGTTGAGTTGACCGACATCACCGTTTCCTCGACCGAGGCCCCGGAGCCCGTCGTTGAGGAGGTCGAAGAAGTCGTTGTCGAAGACACGGTCGTTGAAGAAACCGTTACCAACGAGGCACCCACACAGGTCGCCCCCCAGGAAACTGTCGTTGACGAGGCTCCTGCCACCCAGGCAGCACCTGCACAGACCCAGGAAGCTGCGGCAGCGCCGGCCGAGGTAGCACCCGCTCCCGCTCCCGCACCTGCAGCATCTAACTCCTCAGTCGTTGCTATTGCACGCCAGTACGTTGGTGCCCCTTACGTTTACGGTGGCAGCACCCCCTCCGGTTGGGACTGCTCCGGCTTCACCTCCTACGTTTTCGCACAGGCTGGTATCTCGTTGCCTCGCTCGTCCTCGGCACAGGCCGGCTCCGGCACGATCGTCTCCGCCTCCCAGGCGCAGCCCGGCGACCTCGTCTACTGGCCCGGTCACATCGGCATCTACACCGGTAATGGCATGCACATCGCTGCACGCAACCCTTCCTCGGGAACCTACGAGGGCCCGGTCTACGGAAGCCCCACCTACATCCGCGTAGGCTAAGCTGCCAGCCACCACGGCTCGCACCAAACTTCACCATTCAGGGAGGGGCATCGCCCCTCCCTGAATCACATCCCCAGCTCCGAGCTTGCCCGGTCGCGTCCCTACCTGCAGAGGGAGCGACTCCCGCTCACACAGTACTCGGATGGTTGCTCCAGGTAATGGTATGGCAGAGTAGCAAGCGTTCGTTCCACGCAGGTGCAGCAAAGATTGTCCAAGAGTCGTGAGGGACGATCAGTTTCAGGTCCATTCTTCTCGCAGGTTCAGCAACGATGCTGGTCTAACTTCCGGGATTGCGTGCTAACCGGAAACTTGCCACTGGCTCGTGATGCAATCTGGGACCAAAGGGTAGCGAAATCAAACTGTTATTTTCGCAAGTTCAGGTCCTGGGCAAATGTAGAAAATAACGAAAAACTGGAGAAAGTAGCGGGAAAAATGCTGTAACAAGCATGGTGTGAGACACATTTATAACGTTTTGTGACTGCGGTCGCGGGACCTTTCGTTGAAAACAAGCGGTTCTGGAAAACGAGGTCACGGTCACCGCAATAAATTGTTATCGAAGCGTGACATCACCGTTTCAATATTGTTATAGTTTTGGAAGTTCGAACAACGGACCGATGTCAGCTCGGCATCAGCAAGACCTTAAGACGAATGAAACACGCGGGCTCGCCCGCATGGAGAAAACAATGACCAAGTCCCAGCGCACCGGCCGTCACGCGGCAGCTGCTCCGATCAAGCCCATGGCCGCGGGAGCCGTTACTGCAGGCGCCGCAACTGCGGGCCTTCTGTTCAGTATCACCGTCCCTTCGGCAGTTGGCTCTGAAGAGCAGATCGACGCCTCTGAGCGTATTGAGCTCGCTGAGAAGCCCGTCGAAGAAACTGCGGCGGAATTTACAGTCCAGACCGATGGTGCGAAAGACTTCGCCCTCGATGAGGTCTCTGTAACCGCGGAAGCTCCCGTTATTGAGGAGCCCGTCGTAGAAGAAGTTGTAGAAGAAGAGGTCGTAGAAGCTCCGGCTGAGACGACCGTGGTTGAAGAAGCCACTCCCGCCGTCACGGAAGAGCCCGCCGCTCCCGCTGCAGTAGCCCCCGCTGAGACCGCTCAGACCCAGGTGGCAACCACCCAGCAGCAGGTAGCCGCACCGGCTCCCGCCGCACCGGCTCCCGCCGCACCGGCTCCCGCCGCATCGTCCGGCACCGGCTCGACCGTCGTCGCAGTTGCTCGCTCCTCCGCCCCCCGCCGCATCGTCCGGCCCCGGCTCGACCGTCGCCGCAGTTGCTCGCTCCTACGCGGGCGCCCCCTACGTGTGGGGTGGAACCAGCCCCGCCGGTTGGGACTGCGTTGGCTTCGTCAACTACGTTTACGCCCAGTCGGGCGTTGGCGTGCGCCTGTCCAGCTCCGCCTACCCCGGTGTTGGCACCCAGATCCCTGCTTCGCAGGCACAGCCCGGTGACCTCATGTGGTGGCCCGGCCACCTCGGCATCTACACCGGCAACGGCATGCACATCGCGGCCTGGAACCCCTCCATGGGAACCCAGGAATCCGCAGTGTGGGGCTCGCCCACCTACTTCCGCGTCTTCTAAGACATTAGTTACATAGGGGAGCAGCCCATCGGGCTGTTCCCCTATTGTCGTCCCCACCGCCTCTCGTAAAGTAGTGGGCATTTTTGTAGGTTGCGGATTGGTGGAGATCGTCGCGGGAGCCTCCCCGGCCTGTAAAGTGGTGGCAAGCACGTAGAGGAGGCCACCATGGCACATGAGAATGTGGTAGCTGTTGGAATCGATGGCTCGGAACGATCTGAAACTGCCCTGACCTGGGCTATTGAACAGGCGCAGCGGAGGAACGCGAAACTTCACGTCGTGACCTCGTACGAACTCCCCACCTACACCGCGCACACCTTCGAGGGTGCCGCCACCTCCATGGACTCACGCCTCTTCGAAGCCGCCAATGACTATCTCGACAGGGCGATGATGAGGGCGCAGAAGGCGGGAGTGGAAACCACCTCCTCGCTCGAGACCGGTGACCCCGCAGCGGTTCTTGTTGAACTGTCCAAGAAAGTTGCCACCGTCGTCATCGGCAGCCGCGGCAAGGGCTCCTTCGCAGACCGGCTACTCGGCACAGTATCTAGTGCCGTTCCCGCACATGGCTACTGCCCGACCGTGGTGGTTCCCGAACAGTCGCAGGGCTCCTGCCTCCCCATCCGCCACATCGTCGTAGGCGTTGATGGTTCTGAGGCCGCCAACATCGCCCTTGAACGTGCCGTATGGGAGGCGGAACGGTGGAAGGCGAAGCTCACTGCCGTTGCGACCGTCAACACCTCCTCGATTGCGTGGATGCCGGGGGCAGGATACTCCGTCGATGTCCTTGATGATGTGCGGAGCGGACTCGAAGTCGTTGTCGAGAAGGCAACCGAAGGCTACGACATTGACGTGCGTACCCACGCACTCGAAGGCAATCCCGCCGCCCTCATGGCGGAATTCTCCACAGCGGTTGATCTCCTCGTCATCGGCACTCGAGGTAGGGGAGGGTTTGCCGGCTTGCTGCTCGGCTCCACCAGCCAGGCGGTCCTGCACCACTCGACCTGCCCGGTCATGGTGGTTCCCAAGCGCATCCGCCCCGGTGACGACGTACCCCCGACGGTTACGGATGTCCCGTGGAAGCGACCCGAATAGTCCAAGTCGGCTTGGAACAAGTAAGCTGCGTTGCCCCGGCAGGCTAAGGAAATATTGGCGATGTTGAGGCAAAGCAGTCTCTCAGGACACCCTCAAGCAACCGTGATGCGTGGTGCCTGGCCCGCACCGTGCAGTGTCGTGTGATGCTCATCCCCCCGAATAGGACCGATGCACACGATTCGCTAAACTGGGGGAGTTCGCCCTTGTAGCTCAGCGGAAGAGCAATCGCCTCCTAAGCGATAGGTCGTTGGTTCGAATCCAATCGAGGGCACAGATCGGCCAGGGATTTGCAAAGCTTTTCTCTGATTCTTACCTTTTGACCTTCACCGTAGCGTCGCTTAGATGCTACGCCTTCGTGAGGAATTCCAGAGATTTTGTGGCTAAACCTATTGCGGCATCCAGTGTTGCGATCATTTTGACGGTTGGATCTGGTGCGAATATCGTCTCGCTATAAGGGTGATTCACGCATCGGCACCTAAGTTAAGGTAGCGGCAATTCTCAAGGCAGTCCGCCTCATCATCGCCATTCAGAATGTTGATCTCATCCTTGATGCCGTGAGCGAAGTCGGCGAACTCATCATCGGAAATATGGCAAGTCTAAACCAAGAAGTCCGTGGCTAAGAACTTTCCGATGACGTACGTCAAACTGTGCAAGACATTGGAAATATCGACAAGGCTCGAATGATGATTGTCCTGTTCTTCCCATTCATACTCTCGAGAGTTGCGGGGTCGCCGTGAAGATCATGATCTTCATTCGTTTCGCCGAACTGTAAATTCTCTCTGCGGCGGCCGCCTTGTCACTGGCCTTCCTGGGAAATCAGGAAACGAAGTCAATCACGATTGGCTACCTTCGACGGTACGGAGGAGCAGTCCTTCACGGGGTCATGATCATGGTGATCATCTCGATCTGCAGCTTCTTCCAGCTCAAAAACCTCAACCTGTCAGCAGCAACGAGCGACAACCTCTTATCAACTGTAATGAGCCCGTTCGCCTCCCTCCTGGTCGGCCGGTCTTTTTCCTTTACCTCATCTGCGGCTTTCCAGGCTTACTCGATCGATGCTCGGAGATGGATAGCATGGAATAGATTATCGGTCAAGTCCCTTTGAGTGGTGTGGCGGGTTTTCCTTCGTTTTGTTGGTTTGGGGGTTAGGCGCTGAGTTCCAGAGGTTCGTCGTTCACCTCGATCCCGTTGTCGTCTACGGTTTGGAAGCGGCTTCGGGTGAGGACATCGAGGCTGAGGTAGCGGCGGCCTTCAGCCCATTCATCAGTCTGCTCGGCAAGGACCGCACCGACCAGGCGGATGATCGCGTCCCGGTTGGGGAAGATCCCCACCGAATCGGTACGGCGACGGATTTCACGGTTGAGGCGTTCATTGGGGTTGTTGGACCAGATCTGGGCCCACACCGGGCTCGGAAAGGCAGTGAAGGCAAGGATGTCCGCCCGAGCAGCGTCTAGGTGATCGTGCACGGCAGGGAGTCTCTCGCCCACGTCATCTAAGAGCCGGTCGAACTGGGCGTGCACGCTGGCCGCGTCGGGCTGGTCATAGACCGAGTGCAGCATCGCTTTGACTGCTGGCCAGTAGCTCTTGGGTGTCACGCTCATCAGATTCGCGGCGTCATGGGTCCGGCACCGCTGCCACGAGGCGCCCGGCAGGTTTGCTGCGATCGCCTGTACCAGGCCCGGGTGAGCATCAGAAGTCACCAGTCGGACCCCGGTCAGGCCACGGGCAACCAGGTCAGCAAAGAAGCTGTTCCAGGCAGTGCCGGTCTCTGACGTTGCTACACGTAATCCCATGACTTCACGCCTACCATCAGCGTTGACACCGGTAGCGATGAGGACGACCGCGTTAATCACACGCCCGCCCTCGCGCACTTTCATCGTGAGCGCATCAGCAGCGACGAACGTGAACGGACCGGCCTGATCCAAAGGTCGGTGGCGGAACTGGTCCACGTGTTCATCCAGGTCTGCGGCCATGCGTGAGACCTGCGATTTCGATAGGGAATGGATGCCGAGGGTTTTCACGAGCTTGTCCATCCGCCGAGTGCTTACGCCGGCGAGGTAGCAGTCAGCAACAACGGTGATCAGTGCTGTTTCGGCTCGTTTTCTGCGTTCGAGGAGCCAGTCAGGGAAATAGGTGCCAGCCCGCAGCTTAGGGACGGCGACGTCGATGGTGCCCACCCTGGTGTCTAAGGGGCGGTGGCGGTAGCCATTGCGCTGGGTGATCCGGTCGGGGCTGGGTTTACCGTATTCGGCTCCGACCACGGCATCCGCGTCGGCTGAGAGCAGGGCGTTGATCATGGTTTGAAGCAGGTCGCGCATGAGATCTGGAGATGCTTCGGCCAGGGCTTCACTTGGCAGGCCTGCAGGGTCGATAATATGAGGAGCGGTCATCGTGGTGATGTCCTTTCGAGTGAGAAGTAGAAGGCTTTCTCGAAGGACTCCGACGGTGACCGCGTCCATGTCAGCAACGACGCACACGATCACCGTGCGGTTACACCACTCTAAGGGGCACTACTATGCGGGGCGTCCGCTTCGCTCTGGAGTCACCGTGAGCTTGCCAGGTGGCAGGATTTCATCTGCAGGTTTCACCGCGACCGCAGCTGACGGTAGTCGCTGGCTCATCACGACTTTTCATGAAAATGGTGGCAAGAATGCGAGTATTGTCGGCCAAACCGTTAAGCATGGCGAGCAATATATAGGGAAAGTTCGAGAGTCACACAAAATTGAACCAACTGGTGTTGATTGGACACGCGTTCGAATTAGCAACCCGTACTGGCTCGGAGGCTCGAAGGGATGGCTTTCAGGGCCAACCCGAACTTTTGCTGGTATTGCCCGTGATGGGGGCCCGGAGATGGTCTTGCTCAACAATAGTCCCGTTGGCGTCTATTATTACACTGCCGGTAGCGTGGGGGTAGCAAGAGGAGATGTAGTATGCCTCCATGCTCGTCGAACTCGTTCGGGTGACATGTGCGGGACAGTGGGAGGCTATCCAGGAGGAGTCCTCGGACCCCGGGTGAGGGTAGATAATTATGATGCGTGCCGCGGTGACTCCGGAGGTGGATGGGTCTATAAGAATCCCCAAGGGTATCGCGTCGCAGTTGGGATACATAAGGGTGGTAAGGAGCTTTGTCCGTTAGTTACTGGCGGTTCAGCAAATAGTGGATCTGGTCACTCTATTTTTACTAAGATCAGCGCAATCCATCTCTATATGGATGCTACCGCAGGTCAAAATTTCAGGATCGATACGAGACAGGTGCCATGATGAAGTTGCAACAGGTTGTGCTAGCCGGGATGATCGGTATTGCTCTGGTCGCTTGTTCTTCATCTCCCGAAGTTCTCAACTATAAAACGGGACCTAAGAAGCTCTCTCAGGCTAAGGTTGGGGATGAATTCGCTCTTGAGCATATTGCGCTCAGCTACGAGGATGATGCGGATGCTATGGAGCTCTGCTACTCGGTTGACGAGTCCGGTTTTGGAACTGAAGATGAGATCATGCCCGAGGACTTTCTGACTGAATGTAGTTGGCCGGATTTGCTGATTCCGGTCCCGGAGAATTACGACTTCGAGGGCAATGGATTTACTCGCAAGGACGTTGGCAATGATAGTCTTCCGTCCGGTTGGGATAGGGGGGCGGATGTCACCGTGAAGATCACGGATACGTCGGGTACCATCCCCGAGGCCGAGATCACCAGCCTGACCGATCCCACGCGGGACTGGTGACCTGTGGGTCCCGGTAACTGTCTACGGCCTATTCACTGTACTTCCCGCCAGATTGTCATCGCTTAACAGTCGTGGGCCTCCAGCTGGATGCGAGCATAACGCTCATATATCTTGCTGGAGGCCCACATTTCCAACTCAAGATGACTCTGGTCACCAAGGAAGAATGTGCTCGTGGTCTGCGCCGCATATAAAGGCTATAGGTCAAAATTGGTGTCTTGCTGAATTTGTAGTTGACTTGACCCTCCATGGGCTCATGCTAGCTACCGTTTGTATCTGGCTGTTCTAAAGCGGATAAACGTCGATGTATTGTTGTTTTGGAGACACCGAATTTTTTGGCGAGCATTAATAATGATGCTCCTTCTTCTTGGAGTCTGCGGGCTAAATCAATCTCAATGAGGCTCATGACTTCTGGTCGGCCGAGCTTCTTGCCTCTCTGTTTTGCTGCTTCAAGCCCTGCCATGGTTCGTTCTCGGTTGAGTGACCGTTCCATTTGAGCCATGGCTGCGAAGACATGAAAGATAAACTCCCCACCGGGAGTCGTTGTATCGAGCGGCTCGGTGAGAGACCTGAAGGAGATTCTGCGATCTCCGAGCCCCGCCATAATTGTCGCCAGGTGGGAGAGTGATCGGCCAACGCGATCGATCTTCCACGCGACGAGAGTGTCTCCAGGGCGGAGGTATTCTAAGCATTTATCAAGCCCGGGCCGGGACGCCTTACCGCCTGACACGGTGTCGGTGAAAATCTTGTCGCATCCATCCTGTTCGAGTGCATCAATTTGCAAATCGAGAGACTGTGAGGCTGTCGAAACGCGAGCATATCCAATGTATGAACTCAAAATCTGCGCAGTCCTAGGAAGAGAAAGAAAAGCATAAAAGCACCTGTGAAGAGAAAAAGCTTAGCAAGCGCTTTCACGAGTCCGAGAGGGGCCTGTCCGTAGTTCCCGCGATACTTCCAAGCCACCCACGTTGTACGAAGCCATAAGACGAGAAGGATGTTGGCGAGTTTTGTATTGACGACTGCCAGGGCGAGAACAACAGAGGGAAGTAGACAGAGAATGCTTCCCGCGATGATAAAGCCCTTGAGGTTGAGGACTCGTTGCTGATCAGGGGAGAGTTCATGCCATTCAAGGCGTGGTGGTGGTTCATAAACGGGTCCGACCTGGTAACGCTCATCCATTGCTGTACCTCCTTTATGGAACGGGTTTATGGAACTCAGTACAGGTGTATGGGTGACAGATTCTCTTGATTTTCTGAATATTGGTGGGACGTTTCGTAAAGGGTCGTTTGTGGAACGAGTGCGTGGGGTTGCGTCCCTTAGTGTGGTGTAACGCTTTCTGATGGTGGGCCTTGGGAAATATTGGGGCGGCCACCGTCAGTAACCTTTCGACTCAACTACCACATCTCACCGAAAGGCACGTAACGATGACCGCTGCTCCGCATTCTATCGACCCTGCAACCTATCTGGACGATCTGCTGGCACAGGCTTCCCCGGATCTGATGCGTCAGATGCTGCAAGGGTTTATCAACCAGATCCTCTCCGCCCAGGCTGATACCGTCTGCGGGGCTGAATACGGCGTCGCTTCTGCTGAGCGGGTCAACCACCGTAACGGGTACCGTCACCGAGACCTCGACACCCGGGTCGGCACGATCGATGTGGCGGTACCGAAGCTGCGCCACGGCGCGTTCTTCCCGGACTGGCTGTTAGAGCGACGTTCACGGGCCGAACGAGCCTTATCGACTGTGATCGCGACCTGCTACCTCAAAGGGGTTTCCACCCGTAGGATGAATGACCTGGTGGCAACACTTGGGATTTCCAACATGTCGAAATCCCAAGTATCGCGCATGTCGGAAGAACTCGACGAGATGGTCGCAGACTTCAAAAACCGCCCACTCGATCCCGGCGGGTACGCCTACCTGTCCTGCGACGCATTGACGATCAAAGTGCGCGAAGGCGGCCGGGTGGTCAAATGCTCCGTACTTTTGGCCACCGGTGTTAACGCTGACGGGTACCGCGAAATGCTCGGCATACATGTCGCCACTGCGGAATCCAACGCATCGTGGAAAGGCTTCTTCCAGGACTTAAAAGCCCGCGGGCTTTGTGGTGTCTTCCTTATAACCAGTGACGCCCACGAAGGCATCCAGCACGCCATTTCTGAAGTGCTGCCTGATGCGTCGTGGCAGCGGTGCCGCACCCACTTCGCGAAAAACCTCTACGAAAAGGTCCCGAAGACACAGTGGCCGATGGTCTCTGCGATGTTCCAGACCATCTTCCAGCAACCCGATGCCTCATCTACTTGGGGACAAGCCCGGGAGGTCGTCGACTTGTTGGAGCCGAAATTCCCGCAGGTTGCGGCCTATCTGGAGGAGTCGCTTGATGAGGTGTTGGCGTTTACCGCAGCGCCGAAACCAGTCTGGACGAAGGTGTGGTCGAACAACCCCACCGAGCGGTTAAACAGGGAGATCCGCCGGCGCACCGATGTCGTGGGCATCTTCCCGAACCGCGAATCCATCATCCGGCTTGTCGGTGCGGTTCTTGCCGAGCAACACGACGATTGGATCCAACAAAAGCGCTACATGTCACTGTCCGCACTCGAACACACCAAACACCTCATGCACCACCCAGGAGGTGATCATGGCGACCAACACCAGCTAACCGCCTAACCCAAAACCCCGAACTTCATACCGAGCCGAAAGCTAGACCGCTACACCACTACACGGGACTTGACCGTGCGTGGGCCGTGTGCACGGTGCGCAATGGCATGCACATAGCAGGCATCCGCCAATATTTTGAGAAAGGACAAGAAGATGACTGATGCCGAAGCGATCCTGGCAGCCCACCAAGACATAGTCGAGACACTCCTGGAACGGATCGAGGTGCTTGAGCGGCGTGTGGCCGACCTAGAACAGGAACGGCGTGAAAACTGATGGGTGCCTCGCGCGATGAATATCTTGCCCGGCAACGTCAACAGTTAGAAGATCTCCATTCGATAATCGCTGATGAGATCAACCGAGTATCAACCGGGGCTGAATGGCAGGACATGGTCCGGACGGCCGCGAAATTCCATCAGTATAGTTTCCGCAATGCGCTTCTGATCTTGGTGCAAAGTCATGGGAAGGCAACGTTGCCGGCATCCTATACAACGTGGAAGAAGCTCAATCGATATGTGCGTAAGGGTGAGAAGGGACTGCGGATTCTCGCCCCAGTTATTCGACGAAGCCCTTTTGATCGGGAAACACAACAACGATTGACGAAGGATGAAGCGAAAAAACGGCCGCCGGGATCTGTGATCTGGCGATCTGATGTGGTGAGCGTGAAACCTGTTTCGGTGTTTGATGTCTCCCAAACAGAAGGAAAGCCGTTACCGCAACCTCCAGAGCCGGTGTTCCTGGAGGGCGGAGTCCCTGACGGGCTCCAGGACAAACTCCCGTCGATCGTATTACTTAGTCTTGAGTGTTGACCAGAATGACTTAGTCATCGCATTTACGAAGCACACGGTGTAACGGCCAACGGACTGGGCAATGCCCAAGTCCCAGCAGACATCCCCGAGTTGCTCACTAATGGCCTTGTGTTCCATGATTGGCGTGGAACACAAGGCCATCAGCAACGTCACCGCGGAGCGTGTGCGCTATCCGCAGGGCCCTTCGGCCGGGGAAGCATCTTGAACGCTATCGAAAGCCCATCCCAACATGCGGCGGGAATACCCATCTCGGATGACACTCAAGCACACTCGGTCCTCGCCGTTGAGCAGGTAGGTAATATCCGACAGTCAAACCTTGTCAAGCTCACCGGCATCAAACATGTGCTCGACCAGGTCAGGGAGCGTGGATTTACGCTCGGATGGAATCGTTGTCACCGGGACAAAGGCGCGTGGCGAGATCCCTTCAAACCCCATCAGACCCATCCGTTTGGCCACGGCCTTCCGGTTAAGACCAATGCCGTAGCGTCCGGCTGGTTCTGCGGCGATCCGCATGGACCCATAAGTCTCACCGGCATTCGATCAGATCTTGTGGATCTTGCGATCACCGTCGTCGTAGCATGCTTCCCGGTCATCTTTGCCTGATAGTCGGTGCTGCTGCTTACGGGCCCGCGTGTAGCATCTGGGCCGAGACAGCTTCAACAGATGTGCCATACGTTTGATGCTGTAGTTCGCCTTCTCCTGCTGTATTAGTTCGAACTTTTCTGTTCGCGTTGCTTCGCAGAAGGGTGTCGCTTTGACAAAAAACTCGTTGTCCAATCTGGCCTGTGCCAACTCGCGGCGCAAACGAGCATTCTCAGCACGAAGATCAGCCGCGCTCATCCCGCCACAGGCACCTCGACGCTACCTCTCATTTTGGCCCACTTGCCCAAAAGTCCAGGAACGACACCAATTCCCCTTGCCACATGAGCAATCGGACGCTCGGAGTCAATAAACTAGATTCACGGCTTCACTCCGATACTCCGGTGTGAACTTCTTGCGTTGCTGACTCACAATGAACATCCTTTCCTACAGACACGACATCTGTACAAGTAGGGTGTCCACCAAACGAGGATAACCTCATGAGATGGGGTCGCAAGTATATTGTGGTCCCAACTTCTATGGGGCACCATCTCAACCAGGCTATTCGCGTCGATGCGATTAGGTCGAGGTTGTCATTCCCCTTCACTAGGATTTGCCTGTGGGAGCCAGCATTCCTGCGCTTGTTCGACATCGCGTACACAGTAGGATGTCTACGATTTGAGGGCTGGTGGGGCGAAACCTTTGTCCACTTAAGACTGGAGTGGTTGCTGCGAACCGTTGCCCTATTCCGGTGTCAGAGTGTGACCGTGACAAACTCGGGCAAACATGGAGAATAGGTCTCATGTTTATTTCCAAGGACCGGAAGAATCTTACCGCTATCGTCGCTACTTGCGTAGGAGCCGGGCTTGCTCTGAGCGGGTGTAGCGAGGACTCCTCAAATAGCGAAGATGTTGATTCGATGGAAGAAGACTCCAATGTTTCGCGGGAGGTTCCGGAGGGCCGTCCGGCGGAGTCC
Organism: Flaviflexus massiliensis; assembly: GCF_001375495.1. Classification (GTDB taxonomy): domain Bacteria; phylum Actinomycetota; class Actinomycetes; order Actinomycetales; family Actinomycetaceae; genus Flaviflexus; species Flaviflexus massiliensis. The sequence continues at coordinate 294,783 of NZ_LN831056.1, forward strand.
GACTTTTACCAGGACCTGGGGAACGGATACTTTGTTTACGGCGATGGATACGATGATACTCCGGACCTTCGAACCCTCTATGTAGCGCATGATGATTTGAATTCCCAACTTGAGCTGGTCGAGGACGGGGTGCTGAAAACCCCGCTTGTACTCGAAGGTGAGGGCTTTGCTGATGGGGTGACCGATCAGCTCGAGGACGCAATCGTCCTGGCGCACGCCAGTGACGAGGTTCTAGCATTCTCAAACTTCTTCTGGTTCGTCGATGAACGCGGGAATTTGATTAGCGACTCCGGTGACTTCTCGCCAATCGCCAAGATCCAGTTGAAGGCGGGCGATGACTACATTGATCCGGTGGCAGAACCGCAGGTGATTCTTGATGTGGTGAACAGTGACTACTACTTCTCCACCGTTCCTCGTGGCGGGAAGGACGAGAAAACTTTCGAATATGACCCCGACCTGCCGTTGGGGGATCATGAACCCTTCACATACGACCGTTCGGATGTTGGGCATGGGAACCTGGCTGACTTGGATGAATACCATCTGGCAACGTCATTCTTGATCAGCCAAGAGCAAGCGGATGTTGCGGCGGCTAAGCCTCTGTCGTTCCGGCTTGTGATGGAGGATGGGACAACGGTTGACGTTGACCTAGCAAGCATCCTTGGTGATGACACGACGTATATTGAGGACTTCCGGTACACGGGCAATGACACGTTCAAGGTGCTGGATCCTGGTCTGACCAGTTGGGCAAGCAATGATGAAATATTCGATGACGAGTTCGGTACTTCCCAGCGCTATTCAGATATGCAACGAGAACTGGGGCGGCACCAGGCCATTGGTGAGATGATGAGACTCGAGATCGAAAACCAACCCGAAGACTACTAGGCAGGGAAACTGCCCAAGTGCTTTGTGCGGAGTGACTGCCTCATTTCCGTAACCGACCCAGGGGCAGTCCAGGCAGCAGTCGGGGCCCAAAATGATCGGTGCCAGGTGTCAAAGCCCCGGTTGCCCACTCCCTGTGCACGCGGGCCTGCCTGATGCGTTTGCCTATCGGGAAGGGTTTGAGATTCCCGTAGTGGCATGATCTTTAGGGATGTAGGACTCAGTTACCGGGTTGCAGTATTCACCTAGGCAGTGACGATCGTTTGCCGTCGAACGATTTTTACTGAATGATTTCCACTGATTTACCTTATAGACGCAATTCAGAAAGTCGCTCACCCGCACCATCGCAACACATGTGCCTCACGTTGGGTGGGGAACCGGTTGAGCGAAAATAAGACGGCAGTTCAATACGGACAAGGATTCGCCGCGCTCGGGACCTCTTATTCGTGACGGCAACCGTGGCCCCCGGCCGGCCTGGACCGCTCGAGCGGCAACGGATTCTATTGGACCGTTCTGGCACTAATCGGCACGGATGCAACGGTCGTGGCAATCCGTCGAAAGGTGTCATCACCCAGCAAGATCCCACCCACGTCCCGCCGTGCTGTAGAAGATGAGTTGGGACCCTCGTTGCACTTTCTCCGCTGTCGCGGCATTTCCCTACCTCCCGGCCCCCAAACGGGTACCCTCCTGCAAGCATGGAAGTGTAGTTAGTTTTGTGCGGGGAACCGGTGTGCCTGCTCGTGGATCGCGGTAATGTGTCAGCTACTTCTCGGCTCGATATGTGTCTGCACATCCGTGGGCCGCATGGTGAGGTTGCTGCGTGCAAAGCTCCCGGCTGAGGCCTACAGAGAGCCCGTAGCGACAGAAATGACTGTGGTGCCCGCTTCTTTCATGATTCCAATCTCTTCGGCCGGTGCCCCCTCATCAACAATCACAATGTCGAATTCGGCAACGGAGGCAACGCGATAGGTGGCGGTGTGTCCGAACTTCGAATGGTCTGCCAGCAGAACGGAAACGGCAGATGATGCGAGCATCGCCTGCTTCACGTCGGCATTAGCCTGGAGCGGATGAAAGAGCTCGCCGCCCACGATGGCCGTGGTTGACATGAAGCAGATATCGGCGCGTAGCGTGCGAAGGTTACTGACCGTTGTGGACCCGTACATGGATTCGGATTCCGGACGGTACATGCCGCCGGTGACGAACAGATTCAGCGACGAGAGTCCCGTAGCCTCCTGGGCTACGGCCTGGGAGTGGGTAATGAGGGTGAGGGGGCCGCGGGAGGGAAGGAACGGGACCATGGCGAGAGTCGTCGTCGAATCGTCAATCATAATCGTCGCGCCCGCCTCAATCTCCTCTGCCGCACGCTCCGCGAGGGCTGACTTAATGGTGGAGTTGAGGCCCTTCCGGAATGATGCCGAGGCCTCCGTGAAGGAGGTTGCGCGTGCCGACACGAATCCGTGAGTTCGCGTGATGATACCGAGCCTCTCCAGCTCGGCAAGATCACGGTAGATCGTCATGGCAGAAACGGGGTAGCGGACGGTGAGCTCATCCACCGACATGGAACCGTTCTTGAGAACGAGCTCTGCCATGGAAGTGAGGCGGTCCTGCCGCTCATTACTTCGGTTCGAGGGTGTTGAAGAGTCCATTGCGCCATCATCTCACGATCTTGCGAAGTGAAAATGAGACCAGTTTTTTAGTTTCATAGTGTGAAAACAACATTAGTATGTGTTATTCTCGTGGGCATATCGGGCAAATGTTGCTAGCACGAAGGAGTGTGAATGATGAAGATTGCAGATAAACGAGCTGCCAAGTTCGCTGCAACAAGCGCGGGATACGACGTTGTCGTGGTAGGTGCGGGAGTCAACGGTGCGGGGATCGCATGGGATGCTTCGCTACGAGGGCTTCGGGTCCTGCTCATCGATAAGGGTGATGTGGGATCGGGAACATCCTCGTGGTCATCGAAAATGATCCACGGAGGGCTCAAGTATCTCGAAAAGTACGATGTTTCACTCGTCCGGGAGTCCTTGCGGGAGCGGGAATGGCTATTGCAAGCGGCTCCGCACCTAGTTCGGGAACTGCGATTCATCCTGCCGTTCTACGACCGTAACGTGCACTCGAAGGCAATCCTGTCTCTCGGAATGGTTGCCTATGATGTCCTGTCGTTTGACAAGTCGGTTAGGCGATTCGAGCTACTCTCCCGGGATAAGATGCTAGCTCGCGAGCCCGGACTGGATCCCGAGGGGCTGACTGGTGGAGCCGTCTACTCCGATGGTCAGGTGAACTACGCCGAGCGACTCTCCTTCGAGATTGCGCTCGCGGCCCAGCGGGCCGGCGCCACCCTCCTTACCTACACTCGTGCCACCAAGGTTGGTCGTATCGATGGGCGGGTGGCTTCCCTGACGGTCCGCGATGAGATCGATGGCAAGGAATATACGATTCCTACGCGAGCAATCGTCAATGCGGCAGGACCGTGGATTGATGAAGTCTGGGCCGAGGATAACCTCGGGCTGCCCCGCATGAACGGCGGCACGAAGGGAACCCATCTCGTTGTCGATTCCTTCCCGGGAGCCCCCAAGGATGCGTTCTACTACGAAGCGGTGACCGATGGTCGCCCCATGATGGTGATTCCCTGGACTGGGCGCTATCTCATTGGTTCCACGGATCTGCGCTTCACCGGGGATTTGGATATGGCGAGTGCAACCCAGGATGAGTACGACTACATCCTGCGGGAAACGAACAAGATCATCCCGGGTGCCAACCTGACCATGGCGGATGTGCGCTACTCCTACACGGGAGTGAGGCCCCTGCCGTACGCGGATGAAAGTTCTGATGTCTCGGATATTACGCGCCGCCACGACATCCGCCACCACAAGGATGTGGCCGACGGGCTCTACACGCTCGTGGGAGGCAAACTCACCACGTTCCGCCAGGTCGGTCAGGACTTTGGTGATATTCTGGCCAGGCGCTTTGGCTCCAAGCGCAAGTCCGTGACGCGCAAACTCGCCCTCCCGGGAGGTGGGGATCGCGATCTCAATCGGCTGCGTGGCCGAGTGGCGCGCTTCGGTCTCGCCGACGATCTCGTCAACCGGCTCGTCGACCAGTACGGTAGCAGAGCCATCGATGTCGCCACGTTCATTGTCTCGGGCGAGGCCCTGACCAGGGTGCTTGACGAGTCTTTTAATCTCACGGTTGGTGAGGTGGAGTGGGCGATCCGCTACGAGGATGCCGTCCGCCTCGCTGACATTCTTGCCCGTAGAACAGTTGTGGGCCTGGAAAACGACCTGGGTAGGGCAGTCATCGAGCCGGTCGCGGACATTGCCGCGGAACTGCTTGGCTGGGATGATGCGCGCCTCGCGGACGAGATCGCGCGATATGAACACTACCTCACTCGATTCATACCAAAAACAGAGGATGCACGATGACGAGCACCGAGAATTCAGCAGTAGTTATTGGGGTCGATATTGGCCTGACTGGAATGAAGGCGGTTGCCTTCACGGCTGCGGGCGAGGCCGTTGCGATCGCGACAGAAGCCTCTCCGCAAACCATGCCGCGCCCACACTGGGTGGAGCGTGACGAAAGGGAATTCTGGGCTCTCTTTGGTCGGATGCTCAGGACGCTCACAACCGAGCTCGAAGCGCAGAAGCGAGAAATCGCTTCAATTGGCATCAGCGCTCACGGTGACGGTGTGTGGCTGGTTAATGAGGAGCTCACTCCGGTCCGCCCGGGCATTCTCTCGCTCGACTCCCGCGCACAGGACACTGCCGCGAAGCTCATGGAAGTGAGCGGTGAAAAGCTCATGAGCATCACTGGGCAGGGAGTGGTGCCGGCCTCTACGGGAGCTGTTCTGCGGTGGCTCTACGACAACGAACCCGAAGCGGTGGAGTCCGCCACCTGGTTCATGTCCGCAAAAGACTTTCTGCGCATGAGGCTCACCGACACGGTTGGAACGGATCTGACCGAGGCGTCGACCGCCTTCACCAATGTCGAGACCCAGGACTATGACGATGCGGCATTCGCTGCATACGGCCTCGAATCCCTCAAGGATAAGGCACCGAAGATCGACTTGTCCTCCGATGTTATTGGGGAAGTCAGCTACCTCGCCCACCTACACACGGGCCTCCCCGCAGGGCTACCCGTGATCGCAGGCGTTCACGATGTTGATGCTGGAGCGATCGGTGCTGGAGCGGTACGTCCCGGGCAGTTGGCTGTCATGGCGGGGACGTGGTCCATCAACGAAGTGATCTCGGATCATCCCAAGATCGGTGAAGGATGGCTGGGACGCGCCTTCGTTGAACGTGGCCGATGGATGAATATGTCGATCTCACCAGCATCATCTGCCAACCTCGAATGGTTCGTCAATACCCTGTGTTCGGCCGATGTTGATGCGGCACGGCGTGCCGGGGAATCTCCCTTCGCATTCGTTGACCGCGAGATCTCCCGTGTTGAAGACACGGACGATCCCGTGACCTTCCTGCCCTTCCTCTACGGCAGCCCGCTACCGCACGATGCCTCCGCCGCCATCGCCGGACTGCGCGCCTGGCATACGCGCGGTCACATCCTGCGCGGGCTGTACGAAGGCATTGCCTTCAATCACCGCTACCATGTTGACGGCCTCCTAGGGGCATTCGATGTGAATGAGATTCGAGTCGTGGGGGGTGTGACGAGATCAAGCATCTGGCCCCAGCTGTTTGCTGATACCCTCAACCGCCCCATCATTATCCCCACAGCGGCGGAAGGTGGAGCGCTGGGCACGGCCATGCTCGCCGCCGTGGGTGCTGGCTGGTTCTCCGACCTCGAGGAAGCATCTGCCATGGCATCCGAAACCGTCACGGTTACACCCGGGCCCGGGGTGCAGGTCCAGCAGGAACGCTACAACAAGTTCCTTGAGCTCATCGAGGTGCACAAACCCTGGTGGGCAAAGCAGTCCTAGCCAAACACTCTCGCGTCCCTCTCGATGCTTCACGGTATCGAGAGGGACGCGGTTCTTATGCATTGCAGTGCGCGTAGGGTGAGCCCCGCACCGGCTGATGCGTGATCCTGTTCAATACTGTTGATATGGGGATTCGGCAAGCGGGGTTGGTGCGCTTTTGCTTCCCTCACTGCACCAGCGTGCCTAGCGAGTATGAGGTTCGTTCTCTTTCGCTAGTTCTTCCCAAAAGTCTTTGACCGTTTGCTCAATTCTGATGCCAAGTTCGAGGGGGACCATACGCAGTTCTAGTGCCGGAATATTTGCATAGCGCTCTTCCTTGGCGCGGTAAATTTTTAGCCTCTCACTATGTTGCTCTACCTGTTCCTGCGCCATAGCCTTGATGTTCTCCGGTGTGGTGAGCTCGGCGAAAAAGAGTTTTAATTCTGCCACGTCTCGGACCTGCATGGGTTCAGTGAGGGGGTCTGCCAGCCACTCGGACAACCGGTGTTTCCCATTATCGGTCAGTGAATACGTGTGGCGACGACGTCCACCCTCTTCGACAGAGACTGCCAGTAAGCCAGCGTCTACCAGTTTCTTGGGCTCGGAATACAGTTGCGCGCGTGGGAACGGCCAAAAGTAGCCGATTGAATTTGAGGTGGCGCGTTCCAGGTCGTAAGAAGTGGATGGGCCGCGCAACCCGATTAGTCCCAAAATGACAAACGAAATCGTTGTGAGCCTACTGGTTGACATGTGACATAGACTACCTTAAGCTCCTCGGCATGGTCTAATTTGGACCGTAACATCTGGATGATGTCTCAATGGGAAGTGGGAAGATCATTGTCGATCGAACGTGCATCATTTGTGGGCCAACCTTTGGCAAGACTGGAGGATCCGCCTCTCCTCACCGGCAAGGGGGAGTTTCTTGATGACCTGGATCCAATTCCGGGAACTCTCGTAGCAACCGTTGTCCGTAGCCCCCATCCCCATGCTCGCATCGTGTCCGTCGACCTCGAGGCAGCAAGGGCCGTCCTAGGCGTTGCCTGCGTAATCTGCCCAGAGGAAGTACTCGAAACTCTTCGACCATTCCCTCTCTCCCTGCAGGCTCCCACCCCGTACTACCCGGTTGGAACCGACAAGGTCCGCTACGTTGGCGAACCCGTTGCGGTTGTTGTTGCGGGGGATAGGTATGCGGCAGAAGATGCTGCCGAGCTCGTCAATATTGAATACGAGCTCCTCTCCACCGTTGTGGACACGAAGAAGGCGATGGAGGAATCGGCTCCGGTCCTGCACGAAGCAGCGGGATCGAATGTCGTGAGCGATCGATCCTTCTCCTACGGGGATCCGGAGACCGCCTTCGCGGAAGCTTCGCGAGTCATTGAGGCTGAATACTCGTTCCCCCGCTACTCGTCTACGCCCATGGAGTGCTTCTCGGTCATTGCACACTGGGAAGACTTGGGTAGCGGTCCGGAAGTGACCGCATACTCGAACTTTCACGGCCCCTTCTCCATGGTTCCCGTTCTCACGGGAGCGCTCGGGATCAGCCCGTCCCGCCTGCGTCTCGTTGTCCCGAAGGACATCGGCGGGAGCTTCGGAATCAAGGCCGGCATTTACCCCTAAATTGCACTCATGGCGGTGGCGAGCAAATATGCTGGCAGGCCCGTCCGCTGGACCGAAGATCGCCTCGAGCACATGCTGTCGAGCTCCGCGGGCTCTGACCGCGTCATGAAGTTCAAGGCTGCGGTTGATGAGGGCGGAAAGGTGACGGCGCTCGATATCGACTTTATGGAAAATGTTGGCGCCTATCTCCGTCCTCCCGAGCCGGCCACGCTTTACCGTTGCTTTGGTAACTTGACCGGGGCATATCGCATTGATTCCGTTCGCCTGCGCTCGCGGGCGGTCGTCACGAACAAACTACCAACGGGCCTCAACAGAGGTTTCGGTGGTCAGCAGCTCTATTTCGGCCTGGAACGGACAATGGATAAGGTTGCCCGCGAATTCGGTGTCGACCCCCTGGAGCTTCGCAGGCGCAACCTCATTTCAGATCAGTCCTTCCCGTACGAAACACCCACCGGTGGCATATACGATTCCGGGGCCTACGAAAAGGCTCTCGAAATTCTCGAGGGATCGGCGGATTATCAGGCGCTTCGCGAACGGCACCGGGAAGCGCGAGCCCGTGGGGAATTGGTTGGTCTTGGCCTTGCGGCCATCGTTGAACCCTCAGCAACGAACATTGGTTACGTAGGACTGGCAACCCCACCCGAGCATCGCCGCGAGGGCAGGGACAAGTCCGGATCGACAGAGCATGTTCGGATCACGGTTGATCCGTTCGGGACCGTCACGGTTCTCCTTGGGACCGTTCCCCAGGGTCAGGGGCACGCAACTGTTGCTCGACAAATCGTTGCCGACCAGCTCGGACTACCGCTCGACAAGGTCGTTCCCAAGGTAGAGATGGACACGAACAGCACGCCGTGGACCGTAACAACAGGAAGCTACTCCTCACGATTCAGCCCCCTCCTGTCCTCTGCCCTCGTTGAGGCGTGCGCCAAGATCGCCATCTCAATCAAGCGGGCGGGCGCGGTTCTGCTGGGGCAGGACGCGGATAACGTTGAGCTTGTCGATGGAACAATCCAGGTTGTAGGCGACCCGGGCAAGTCGGTTCCCTTTAAGGCAGCCGCCGGGCTTCTGCACTGGGATCCCGGTGCGCTTCCAGCGGATGTGGATGCGGAAACCTATGTTGATGCTGCCTTTACTCCACCCGAGTCGAAAGCACCCAGCCGGGAAGACCGAGTGAATTCATCGCTGTGCTACGGCTTTGCGGCTGAGCTCGTGGAGGTACGCCTTGATCCGGACACCTATGAGGTTTCGATCGAAAACGTGTACGCGGTCCATGATGCTGGCACGGTTTTGAATCCGAAACTTATCGAGGGTCAGATCCATGGTGCGATGGTGCACGGACTTGGCGGCGCACTGTACGAGGAGATGGCCTATACGGATGCTGGTCAGCCGACCTCAACGTTCATGGATTACCTGATTCCCACGACCGCGGAAACCTCATTCCCACTCCACTCCAGCCGTGTCGTCACGCCCTCACCCGTGACCAGGCTCGGAGCGAAGGGCTCCGGAGAGGGAAGCAGCATGAGCTTCCCTGTTGCCATCGCCAATGCGGTGACAGACGCACTGTTCGAACACAGTATCGACATTGATTTCTTACCGGTTCATGGAAGCAAAATCCATAGCCTGCTCACAGATTCAAACTCCAACTAAGGAAAAGAGAAAGTATGCCCCTGCAAGGCGGAGAGATCCACTACACCACAAGCCACGATGGTCGAGTAGCCAACCTGACCCTGGACCATGGGCGGTTCAATATCATCACCATGTCCATGCGTGCCCTCATGCAGGAACGGTTTGCCGAAATCGATCGCGACCCGAACGTAGCCGTCGTTGTGATTCGAGCCCAGGGTGAACACTTCACCTCGGGCGGTGACATCGCGGGATTCATGGAGGTTGAACCATTCGACCTGACAGATCTCGGCCAAGACGTGACGGCAGCAGCCCGGTCACCCAAACCCGTGATCACGGCAATCGACGGATACTGTTTTGGAGTCGGGCTTGAAATGGCGCTCGCGACCGATATTCGCATCGCAACCAGGCGATCCGAGTTCGCGCTTCCCGAGATGCGGCTGGGCATGATGCCCGGAAGCGGTGGAACCCAGCGGCTTGCACGCCTCATTGGCCTGTCGCGCGCCAAGTACCACATCCTCACGGCTGAACGGATCCCCGCTGACAAGGCGGAGGCCTGGGGATTGCTGTCTGCCATGACCGAAACCCGTGAAGAGCTCGAGGCAGAAGTCGAAAGAGTTGTCGCCATGCTGCTCGGCTACTCTCCCTCCGCGCTGCGCACCGCGAAAGAGGTGCTCGACCGTGGTGTTGATGGGCCGCTCGCGACCGGCGTGGAGCTTGAGCGGAAGGCCTACTCCATGCTGCGGGCGACCCACGACTTTGCTGAAGGCGTGGCTGCGTTCGGGGAGAAGCGCGCACCAAAGTTTGAAGGACGATAGTGAAACCTGCTCCGTTTTCCTACGTGCGTCCGGCTCAGCCGAGTGACGTCGTCGCAGAACTCGTTGCCGCAGATGCTGGCCAGGGCGGGAAGGTGATTGCCGGCGGGCAGTCACTCGTGCCGGTCCTGGCCATGAGGCTGGGCCGGCCGGGAGTTCTCGTTGACGTCACAGGTGTGGAAAATTTCAAGCGGGTTGGCATCACCGGTGACTACCTGTCGATTGGGGCCGGGGTGCGTCAGCGAGCTGTGGAACGAAACCACACGGGCTCGGTTCCACTCCTGGGACGTGCGATCCCGTGGATTGGTCATCGTGAAATCCGTAGCCGCGGCACCGTCTGTGGATCGATCGCGCACGCTGATCCCTCGGCGGAACTGCCGGCGGTGGCCGCCTGCTTGGATGCGGAAATTGTTGTCATGGGCAGGGAGGGAGTGCGCACGGTTTCGGCACGTGACTTCTTTGTTGGTGCCATGACGACGCAGCTGTCATCAACCGATGTTCTGTCCTCGGTGCGATTCCCGACCGCTCGGCCCGGTGACGGGTTTGGTTTCGGTGAGGTTGCCAGGCGCCACGGCGACTTCGCCCTGGCCGGTGTCGCCATCCATGTTGCTGTGAAGAACTCCGATGTTCGCGAAGCCACGGTCGTATCTTTTGGTGTCTCTGACAGGCCGCAGGTGCGGGATATGACGGGGGCGCTGAGGGAAGCAGTTCGCGGTGACGGGGCCGATCCGGACATTGAACGGAACCTCGATGATCCGGTATGGGAGATGGCCCGTGATGTTGTGACGGCGCCCGATGACGTGCAGGCAACCACCGAATATCGGCAGAGACTTATCGCGGTTCAGGCCAAGAGGGAACTAGTGAGGGCCTATCGCCAAGCAAGAAAGAGTGAGACGACGTGAGTGCAATTGACACGATGAAATCGACGCTACAGCGATTCACAAAACGATCGGAAGAGAATCCGGTCTACCGGATTGAAGCGGACGAGACGCGAGAAATCTCCTTCACGGTCAACGGCAAGGAAGCGACCGTCAACGTTGCACCGCGCGTACTTTTAAGTGATGCACTTCGTCAGCACCTTGGACTGACGGGTACGCACATTGGCTGCGAACACGGTGTGTGCGGAATGTGCACGGTCATTGTCGACGGGGAAGCAGCCCGGTCCTGCCTGATCCTGGCCTGCCAGGTCGAAGGATCGGAAATCATGACAGTCGAAGGCCTGGGAACACCGGATGATCTCCATCCCCTCCAGGAATCGTTTGGGGCGAACCACGCACTCCAGTGCGGATTCTGCACACCGGGGATGCTCATGAGCGCCTACGATCTCTTGGAGCACGAAGAAACCCTCGACCGTGACGATATCGCCGACCAGATGTCCGGCGTCCTGTGCCGGTGCACGGGTTACCGAAACATTGTTGAAGCGGTCAGCCAGGTGGCCGAGGAGTACCCGGATGAGCGGCCGGCGCCGCGCAACTGCGGTTCCGGGCAGCACCTGTCCCACGGTTGCGGTGTCACGGGTGTTGCAAACCCGGGCATCAGCCAGGATTCGCTCATTCGCTCCCGCGACACCATCACGCTCCCAACCTCAGAACCGACGATGGTGGTCGAAGTGGAGACGGTCGTGGAGACCGACGCGGACGAGATCTGGACGATCATGCAGGACACTGAGCAGCTCGCTCGCTGCCTGCCGGGCGCTGAACTCATCGAAGACTTCGGCAATGACAAATACGTTGGGCGAATCAAGGTGGCCCTCGGTCCCGTCAAACTTTCCTTCCTCGGTGACGTGCACGTGGTGGTACGAGACCAAGAAAACAAGCGCATCGTTGCGCTTGTTGAAGCAGCAGACAAGGGCGGCGGCAGCGTACAGGCTGAGGTCGACCTTGTTATCGACGAACATCCGCAGGGAAGCGTGATCCGCGCCCTGGGGAATGTCCACATGACTGGCAGGATCGCACAGTTCGGCAGATCGCTAGGACAGGATGCCGTGCGAGACATGTTCCTCCAGTTCACCTCCGCACTCGATGCCACGGCACGAGGCGAAGAAATTGCTGACGTCGGTTCCGCATCGGCTTTTGGAATGGCAAAGCAAATCATCAAGGGAAGAATCTCTGGCCTTAGTAACAAGATGACAAGAAAGAAATGAGTTATGGAAGTATCTCGCGCATTCGCGTGGACTGTGGAGCGGTTTCCTGAGAAGCCCGCAATCACAGGCTCGCGGCCCATGAATTACCGTGAATGGGATATTCGAACCAATCAAATAGCGAACGCCCTCCTGGGGCTTGGGGTGGAACCGCACGACAGAGTGGTCCTGTTCCTCTCCAACTCCGAAGTGCTCGCATCCACCCACCTGGCACTCCAAAAGATCCGTGCCATGTCGACCCCGTTTAATATCCGGCTATCCGCCGTTGAACTGTCCTACTGCCTCGACGATTCTGAGCCGCGCGTCGTCATCGTCGACGATGTTGCCGCAGCCATTGCCCAAAAGGCCTTCGATGGTGCGTCAGTCAAGCCCATTATTCTTCATGCCGGAAACACGACCTTGAAAGGTAGCCAGTCGTTTGAGGATCTCGTTGCCGCGGCCTCAACGAAGGCTCCGGACATTGTTGTTGGACCCGATGACCCGTCGGTCATGCTCTACACCTCCGGTACCACCGGGAAGCCGAAGGGTGTGCCCCGTACCCAATTGAACGAGTACGCCGCATCATCCGCCCACGTCATGCAATGCCAGTACTCGTACGATGAGTCCACGCTGGGTGCGATGCCGATGTACCATACGATGGGGATACGCTCGCTCATCTCCATGATCATCGTGGGTGGCAAGTTTGTTGAGCAACCGATCTTCAACGCAGAGCGCGCCATTCAGCTCATTGAGTCTGAACAGATTTCAGCGCTCTATCTCGTGCCCACCGCGTACTGGTCGATTGTTGAAACCGGGCAACTATCTCGTGTGGCCAAGTCGGTTCGGAAACTCGCATTCGCCGGTGCCGCTATGACCTCCAGCCTGTGTGAACAGCTGGATCGTGAGGTCCAGCCGGAGGTCTTCGTCAACCACTACGGTTCCAGCGAAATCTACACGTACGCGATTGAAAACAAGGCTGGAGTGAAGCCAGGTAGTGCGGGACGCCCCGGATTGCTGTCACGACTTCGCGTTGTGGACCCGAGCCCGGATGGGACATTTGACTCCTTGCCAACCAATGACGTTGGCGAGATTGTTGCATCACTGCGCTCCGATGAAGCTTTCCAGGGCTACTGGCGTAGGCCGGATGCCGATGAGAAAGCGATTCACGGCGAGTGGTACCGGACCGGCGACCTCGGCCACATCGACGAGAATGGTGACCTGTGGGTTGATGGTCGCGTCGATGACATGATCATCACCGGCGGCGAAAACGTTCACCCCATCGAGGTGGAAGACATTATTGCCCGCCACCCCAACGTCGCAGAAGTGGCTGTTGTTGGCCTTAAGGATGACAAGTGGGGACAGGCCGTCACCGCGTTTGTGGTGCCGCGAGTACAAATGGGGGATAGGCAGCTGTTCCTCGATCAAATCAACGACTGGCTGCGCAACGAAGCGCCGCTCTCTCCCTATAAGCGCCCCAAAGAAGTGCGGCTTATTCCTCAGTTGCCGAAGAACCCGGTCGGAAAGATTCTTCGACGCAAGCTCGTTTCAGGCGAATACGAAACCGAGTAGTCGGTACCTCCACGGCCAGCATTGACATAAAGGGAAATAATCATGGCTAGCGGTCAAGACAATCAACAATCAGAAAAACGTTACCTCATTGAACGAGGACCGGGGTTCCGTGCCGGCCGTCGTGACCTACCAAGAAACCTTAACGCCGCCACCATTGGCGCAGGCGTTGTCGCGGCAATCTTCGGATGCACGGGACCCGCACTCATTGTCATTAACGGCGCACAGCAGGGCGGGCTCACCGCCACCGAGACAGCGTCCTGGATCTTCGGCATCTACGCCTTCGGCGGGCTCATCTCGCTCCTCATGGCGCTCTACTACAAGCTTCCAATCGTCGGGGCCTTCTCCATTCCAGGAGCAGTTCTCGTCATCAGCGGCTTTGGTGAATTCACCTTCGCCGAACTCGTTGGGGCATTCCTCTCTGCCGGTGTCATCGTCCTCCTCATCGGCCTCTCGGGGTTGATCCGACAAGTGGCGAACTGGATGCCGTATCCGATCGTCATGGCGATGATCGCGGGAGCACTCATCCGATTCGGGGTTGGCGTTGTTGGCGCTGCGGTTGCGCTGCCGGTAGTCGTCCTCTCCGCCATCGTCGGATACATCCTCATGAGCCGCTTCACCAAGCAGATCCCCGGCGTCATTGGCGCGCTGATCTTCGGTGTGGTTGCGGCCCTCATCTCCGGATCCTTCAACACCGTGGAGGGCGGAATTGGTTTCACCGCACCCCAGCTTGTTGCTCCGCAGTTCAGCTTTGAAGCGATCCTCGCGATCGGCCTCCCGCTCGTACTGCTGGTCATCGGCGCTGAGAATGCGCAGGCCATGGGAGTGCTGATGTCGCAGAAGTACAAGATCCCATTCAACTCGATGACGATCATCTCCGGCATCGGAGGCCTCCTCGCGCCCCTGTTTGGTGGACACAATGCCAACATTGCTGGCCCAATGACCGCGATCTGCTCCTCCGATCAGGCCGGTGAAAGGAAGGAAGGCCGCTACGCGGCCGCCGTTGTTAACGGCGTCTTGTTCGGTGCCTTCGGTGTCTTTGCTGGCGTTGCCGTTGCAACCGTCAGTATTCTGCCGAGCGAATTGACGGCAACACTGGCCGGTCTCGCCATGATCGGCGTGCTCCTCACTGCATTCCAGGGCAGCTTCGGAGTTGGGCAATTCCAGGTCAGTGCGCTTGTCGCGCTCATAATTGCCATGAGTGAAGTTTCACTACTCAACATCTCGGCCCCGTTCTGGTCACTCGTTGGAGGAGTCATCACAGCCCTCCTGCTGGAGTCCAAGGACTTCAGATACAAGGACGAGGTGCAACCCGAATTCATTGAGGTTGGCGAAGACGATTTCGACGAAGACATCGAAACGCCCAGCCAGAGGTAGCCACCAGAGTAGGAGAGCGCATCATGCGTGACATTCTCAGCAGCATTGTGCATTGGACAGAACCATTTGCCGTTGCCACCGTGACAGAAACATGGAGCTCCGCCCCCAGAAGGCCGGGATCGTCCATGGCGGTCAGCTCCACCGGCGAAGTCGTCGGAAGCGTTTCGGGTGGTTGCGTGGAAAGCGACCTCTACCTGCGATGCCAAGAGGTGATCGCGGGAGGGGACACTCAGGTGGTCCGGTACAGCGTTGGTGATGGTGATGCGCTCTCCATTGGGCTGACGTGCGGAGGACGGATCGATGTCGTCATTCAATACATCGATCCGTCCCTCGGATGGCTCGCAGCACTCCATGACGCGGTCCTCTCGCGAACACCCGTTGCACTCTGCACGATCCTGGATGGCGACGGAGCCGGGCAAACAAGACTCGTTTTGCGGGCAGAATCGCATGGCACCACCCATGTTCCGCACGTTGATCGAGAGCTCGACCGGAGGGCGCTCGATACGGTGAGCCGCGATGATGGGTCGATCATCGACATCGCATGCGACTGGCTCGACAAACCCGTGCATGCACGAGCCTTTGTCCTGTCACTCACCCCGCCATCACGCATGGTGATCTTCGGATCCACCGACCACGCGGCGGCAGTGTGCCGCATCGCCAAGTTCATGGGATACGACGTCACAGTATGCGATACCCGCCCCGTGTTCACGACACCGGCCCGGTTCCCCGATGCTGACGAGGTCGTTGTGGAATGGCCAGAAGACTACCTCGACCAAACCGTCATCGATTCACAGACCGCGATCTGCATCCTCACCCACGATCCGCGATTCGACATTCCCCTGCTCGAAAAGTCGCTCGCAACAAGAGCCAGATACATCGGTGCAATGGGGAGCCGCAAGGTTCATAAGAAACGGATGGAGGAGCTGCGTGCTCGCGGACTGACCGAAACGGAACTCAGCAGACTCCATTCCCCTATCGGCCTGGATATTGGCGGATACTCACCCGAGGAGGTTGCGGTCGCAGTCGCTGCCGAACTCATTGCCGAACGCCACGGTGGGACCGGGCAGTCGCTCTCCCGAGTATCGACAGCCGAACGCACGGGTGATGTTCTTGCCAGGGAACTGGAGACAGCGGTGACTCAGCCGTGACCCACGCGGAGGCTGTACAAGGACAAGAGCGAATCGGAGGGATCGTGCTTGCTGCCGGGGCAGGAAGCCGCTACGGCAAGCCAAAGATTCTCGTCGATGACTGGCTGGAAAGATCTGTGGCGGCGCTTGTTGATGGTGGTTGCCACGAGGTCTTTGTCGTCACCGGTGCGGTTAGGCCTCCCATGCCCCTAGGAGTAATCGAGATACACAATCCCGACTGGAGCGAAGGTATTGGATCTTCCCTTCGTCGGGGCCTCGACTTCGTCGGTAGTACCTGGGACTGTCTCGCCATCCACCTCATTGATTGCCCGGACATCGGAGCCAACGTCGTGCGCCGAGTGCTGCTCAGTGAGGCGCCGCTTGCTCGAGCCACATTCAACGGACTCCCGGGCCATCCGGCCAAGATCCCCGGACCGCTCATCCAAACCGTCAGAGCACGGGTCCACGGTGACATTGGAGCCGGACCGATCCTCAAGGAACTTGGCGTTGCCAGCATCGAATGCGGTGATCTCGCATCAGGCATCGACATTGACTACATTCTCGAACGAGAACACACCGCTACTCGGTAAATTCTAATACAGGAACTTTAAGCAATATATGACTTAAGTACCATTTGCCCGGTTAGAGTAAATCTCTTCCCTTTGAATGGTCTTGTTTGTATCCTGGAGGTACGTCACGCCAAGAGCGTGAGACGGAACCCAGGAAAGGGAGAACGGCATGACCGTGATGGATAAGTTCAAACTTGATGGCAAGGTAGCCTACGTGACCGGTGCGGCGCAGGGCATTGGTGAGGCACTCGCAACGGGACTCGCAGAAGCGGGAGCCGACGTTGCAATCGTCGACATTAACCAAGAAAAGGCCGAAGCAGCCGCAAAGCGAATCGCCGAAGCAACGGGGCGCAAGACCAAGGCATACGCCGTCGACGTGACGGACCCCGAAAATGCTGGCAAGCTCGTTGACCAGGTCGTTGCCGACTTTGGGGGATTGCACGCCGCATTCCACAATGCTGGCATGGCGCACAACGTTCCGGCCGAGGACCTGTCGGTCGAAGACTGGCACAAGATGATCAACCTCAACATGCATGCGGTGTTCTACGGTACCCAGGCAGCTGGTCGCTACATGCTGGAAAACGGTGGTGGCTCGATCGTCAACACCGGTTCGATGTCCGCCTCGATCGTTAACGTTCCCCAGCCCCAGATCCACTACAACACCTCCAAGGCCGGAGTCGTCCACATGTCGAAGTCGTTTGCAGTCGAGTGGGCAACCCGCGGTGTCCGTGTGAACACGATTAGCCCCGGCTACATTGCCACCGAACTGCTCCAGTCGGCAGAGCTCGCTCCGCTCCGTGAGGAGTGGGAGTCGGTGACCCCGCAACGCCGTCTCGGCCAAGCCGAAGAACTCGCTGGCATTGCCGTCTACCTGGCAAGCGACGCAAGCACGTTTGCAACCGGCTCCGACTTCATTGTTGATGGTGGATACACGGCAGTGTAAGTAGCCATGTCACCTGCCAAAACGCAGTGACTAACAAAGTGACGAACAACTTGCTGTGCTGTGCCCGGTCTCTATCGAGACCGGGCACAGTGCTTTCCAAATCCATCTGAACCAACTAGTAGTCGGACCGGTTTGGAATTGTGGTTAGCTCAGATCGGGGGCTGGCAATCCCACGTAAACGGTTTCGAGGTATTCCTCGATTCCTTCCTTCCCACCCTCGCGACCAAGTCCAGACTGCTTGAGCCCGCCAAAGGGAGCCGCTGCATTGGAGATGGTGGCGGTGTTGACGCCGAGCATGCCGATCTCCAGCTTCTCTGCGAGGCGGAGGGTGCGGGGAAGGTCGTTGGTGTGGAAATATCCGCCCAAGCCAACCGTGTCCGTATTGATGATCCTGACCAGTTCCTTCTCGTCCTCAAAGCGCACAACGGGTGCTACGGGTCCAAAGATTTCTTCGGTCATGATCTCCGCGTCCACCGGAACATTCGTTAGCACCGTTGGCTCAAAGAAATAACCTTCGTCTCCAATGCGGCTACCTCCGGTTTCCACTGTGGCGCCGCCCTTGACTGCACGGTCAACGAGGCCAGTGACATCGTCAAGCTGCTGCTGACTGACGAGCGGACCAACCTGGGTGCCTTCCTCGAGACCGTCACCGACTCTGTGTGCCGCAAGTGCCTTCGTGAGCTTGGAAGTGAACTCGTCATACACGTCGGTGTGAACAAAGAAGTGGTCGGCTGCGTTGCAGGCCTCACCCATGTTCCTCATCTTTGTCGCCACGGCAGCGTCGACAGCGCGATCAACGTCGGCATCCTCGAACACAATGAAGGGTGCGTTTCCGCCCAGCTCCATCGAGGTGCGCAGGACGTTCGTGGCCGCCTCCTTAAGGAGTGCCCGGCCCACGGCAGTGGAGCCGGTGAAGGACAGCTTGCGCAGGCGCCGGTCGGCAATGATCGGGCCCGTGATTTCTCGGGAGTTCTTGGAAGGAATGACGGAGAGAACGCCCTTGGGTAGGCCCGCTTCGTCCATGATCTTCGCAAACATGAGGGCAGTGAGCGGGGTTTCCTTCGACGGCTTGAGGATGGCTACGTTGCCGGCCGCGAAGGCGGGGCCGGCCTTGCGGGTGGCCATGGCAAGAGGAAAGTTCCAGGGAGTAATGAAAAGGCAGGGACCAACCGGGCGGCGCACGACGAGTGCCTGAAGGTGACCTTCGGGAAGGCGGAAGTAGTCTCCGCGAATACGGGTGGCTTCTTCGGAGAACCAGCGCAGGAACTCTGCCCCGTACGTGACCTCACCCTGAGCCTGGTCGAGGGGTTTTCCCATCTCCAACGTCATGATCAACGCCAGATCATCGCGGTATTTCGTGGCTGCTAGTTCAAAGGCTTTGCGGAGAATATCCGCACGGAACCGGGGAGAGGTTGCCGCCCACTCTTCCTGCGCGGCAACCGCAGCATCCAGAGCCTCGATACCCTCCTCTGGAGTTGCAGAGGCAACCGTTGTCAGGACCTCGCCGGTCGCAGGGTTGAGGACATTGAATCGCTCACCACTTACAGAGGGACGGAACTCGCCGTTAATAAAAAGATTGGTGGGGATATGGGCCAGGAGGCCAGCGATATTGTGCTCGGTCATGTCCTTCTCCTTCGAAGTGTGCGTTTCATTCCCTTCCACTCTATTGCTCGGCGGGAAGCAGTGCGAGTATCGAATCTTTTTTTGAGCGGAGATTCGGGACTTCACTCCTTTCAATAAATCGCTTGGAGAGAAGGCTCCAGGGAACAACGAAGAAGATTGATTCATGAAATGTCCGGAATACACAGGTGATTCTGTGAAATGGAGTGAGACTGCGGTTTTTGGGCACGTGGTAAGGGTTGCGTCCCTTAGTGTGGTGTAACGCTTTCTGATGGTGGGCCTTGGGAAATATTGGGGCGGCCACCGTCAGTAACCTTTCGACTCAACTACCACATCTCACCGAAAGGCACGTAACGATGACCGCTGCTCCGCATTCTATCGACCCTGCAACCTATCTGGACGATCTGCTGGCACAGGCTTCCCCGGATCTGATGCGTCAGATGCTGCAAGGGTTTATCAACCAGATCCTCTCCGCCCAGGCTGATACCGTCTGCGGGGCTGAATACGGCGTCGCTTCTGCTGAGCGGGTCAACCACCGTAACGGGTACCGTCACCGAGACCTCGACACCCGGGTCGGCACGATCGATGTGGCGGTACCGAAGCTGCGCCACGGCGCGTTCTTCCCGGACTGGCTGTTAGAGCGACGTTCACGGGCCGAACGAGCCTTATCGACTGTGATCGCGACCTGCTACCTCAAAGGGGTTTCCACCCGTAGGATGAATGACCTGGTGGCAACACTTGGGATTTCCAACATGTCGAAATCCCAAGTATCGCGCATGTCGGAAGAACTCGACGAGATGGTCGCAGACTTCAAAAACCGCCCACTCGATCCCGGCGGGTACGCCTACCTGTCCTGCGACGCATTGACGATCAAAGTGCGCGAAGGCGGCCGGGTGGTCAAATGCTCCGTACTTTTGGCCACCGGTGTTAACGCTGACGGGTACCGCGAAATGCTCGGCATACATGTCGCCACTGCGGAATCCAACGCATCGTGGAAAGGCTTCTTCCAGGACTTAAAAGCCCGCGGGCTTTGTGGTGTCTTCCTTATAACCAGTGACGCCCACGAAGGCATCCAGCACGCCATTTCTGAAGTGCTGCCTGATGCGTCGTGGCAGCGGTGCCGCACCCACTTCGCGAAAAACCTCTACGAAAAGGTCCCGAAGACACAGTGGCCGATGGTCTCTGCGATGTTCCAGACCATCTTCCAGCAACCCGATGCCTCATCTACTTGGGGACAAGCCCGGGAGGTCGTCGACTTGTTGGAGCCGAAATTCCCGCAGGTTGCGGCCTATCTGGAGGAGTCGCTTGATGAGGTGTTGGCGTTTACCGCAGCGCCGAAACCAGTCTGGACGAAGGTGTGGTCGAACAACCCCACCGAGCGGTTAAACAGGGAGATCCGCCGGCGCACCGATGTCGTGGGCATCTTCCCGAACCGCGAATCCATCATCCGGCTTGTCGGTGCGGTTCTTGCCGAGCAACACGACGATTGGATCCAACAAAAGCGCTACATGTCACTGTCCGCACTCGAACACACCAAACACCTCATGCACCACCCAGGAGGTGATCATGGCGACCAACACCAGCTAACCGCCTAACCCAAAACCCCGAACTTCATACCGAGCCGAAAGCTAGACCGCTACACCACTACACGGGACTTGACCGTGGTAAGTCGCTTTGCGGCGAGTTTGTGCGCCATGTGAGAGGATTCGAAGATGCCCCTTCTCCTCACTGTGCTTCTGATACTTCTGCTAGTCAGTTCGGGTACCTGCGTGGTGTTGATTCGCAAGATCAAGAGACTGGAATACGAGGTTGGGGAACTTCGGGATGAGGCTGAGGTGCGAGAACGAAGGCCAGCCATCATCGCTCATGAAATTAGAACTCCGCTGGCACTCGTTCGTGGTGCTGCAGAACTTCTTGCAGAGCAAACTCCCGGACCACTCAATGATCGACAGCTCGAGTTTGTTGAAACAATTACCGAAAACTTATCGCAGATTATCGACATTTCGGAGAATTTTATTGCACAGGTGCACCTGGCTGAGAACCCGGAAATTCAGCATTGGGAAACCGTAAATGTGCGGGATGTCGTTTACGAGACTGCGCGGAACTTGAGAAAGGTAACCAGCGTACCGATTCATGTGGATGCTCGAGGTGGCCCAATGCCGATTGCTTCGGATCCGAAACTCATTCGTCAGCTCGTTTGGAATCTCGTCAATAATGCGGCAAGGCACGCGGGCGAGGGAGTGCCCGTGTCGGTGCGTATCTCGCCTTCTGAGAGCGGGGGAGTGCTCCTGTCCGTGAATGATTCGGGTTCGGGTATGGGGGAGGAGGATCTCAAAAAGCTATTCACGCCATTTGCTACGGGTTCTTCCCGTAGGCCAGGTAGCGGCATTGGCATGATGGTAACCAAGCAAATCGTTGAAGCACACGGAGGGAAAATAATGATCGACTCTGAGAAAGGATATGGAACGGCCGTTCTCGTCGCCTTGCCGGCAGGCGGTGGGCGCCTGTGACTAAGCCGGTTGCCCTCATCGTCGATGATGAAAAGCAAATGACATCAATTGTCTCCTTTGCGCTGGAAGTGCAGGGGTTTGATTTTCATACCGCCCACAATGTGGCCGATGCGTGGCGAATTCTCAACACCTATTCGATCGATATTGTTGTCCTGGATGTCATGATGCCTTCCGGATCAGGTATCGACCTTACGCATCGGATTCGCACGTTGTCGTCCAGCATCCCCATCATCCTCCTGACCGCCCTCGGTGCGGAGAAGGACAGGATTGCTGGCTTGGAGGCTGGGGCTGATGACTACGTGACGAAACCGTTTAGTCCGCGAGAACTCGCGTTGAGAGCACAGGCAATTGTGCGCCGGTCCAATTCGAGAGCTAACCAGGATTTTGTGGAGTACGGTTCACTTCTGATTGACCGCACAAGGTTGTCGGCAACGTGGAAGGGTCGCCACCTGGATCTGTCGGACACGGAAGTTCGGTTGTTACTGGCTTTGTCCGGGGGTGACATCGTGAGCCAACGGGAAATCCTCAATAAAGCATGGGCGACGACCGAGACCGTTGGCGGGCGTGAAATGGTGAAGACGACCATCTACAGACTGAGGCGGCAACTGGCCAATCTGAAGGTTGAGGGCCTCGAGATCGAATCTCACAGGGGTCTGGGCTACTCCTTGAACGTTGAGGAATAGCTATTTCTTTGGCTGACCTCACTCTTGGTGACAGCGTTGTTACCAAGTGTTACCTGGGGCTGTGGTGGTGTTACCCGGGTATAGCCAGGATATTCAGTGAACGGTGCCGTTGACATTGGAGTGATGGTGCCCCACTGAGTAAGGGATATTTCATGGCTGAAAAATCTAGAGGGAGTTTGGGCGTGCTAGCAGCTCCAAGCGTCGCACCCCGCCTTCCGGAAGAAGAGCAAGCGCCTCTCTATAAGCGCCTCCGAGGGCAAGCATTCCTAGGAATTTTCCTAGGCTACGCAGGCTATTATCTGATTCGAAACAACGTATCGATTGTTTCTGCAGTACTTGAAGAACACAATGTGCTTGACGCACTGGGATTGGGCATTGTTGCGAATGCTGTTCTCTTCTCCTACGGTCTTTCCAAGTTCTTCATGGCCATGCTGTCCGACCGGGCGAATGCGCGCTACTTCCTCCCGCTCGGACTCGCATTGTCCGCGATCGTTAACCTCCTCCTTGCCTTCGTTCCGATTCTGACGGCGTCGGTCGGCATCTTTGCCACGATGATGTTCATCAACGGTTGGTTCCAAGGAATGGGTTGGCCGCCTTCCGGGCGTGTACTCGTGCACTGGTTCTCGACCAATGAACGTGGCTGGATGACCTCGATTTGGAATTGCGCCCACAATGTTGGCGGTGCCGGCGTCGGTATTCTGTCAGCCTGGGCCCTGTCTGAGTTTGCGAGCAATGAGGCTGACTGGACTCCGGCGTTCTGGGTTCCTGCTATTGTCGCTCTCGTTGTCGCAGTCATTGCCTTTATTCTTATTCGCGACAGGCCAGAGGCAGTCGGTCTTCCCCCGATTGAAGAATGGCGAGAAGACCCGGCGAAGGTTGACGAGACCGCTGAAGAGCTGGAGATGCCGTGGAAGGACAAGCTGTTTAAGCACGTCCTCACCAACCGAGTGATCGTACTGCTCGCACTGACCAATGTATTTGTTTACACCCTCCGTTACGGTGTCCTGAACTGGATTCCGATCTACCTGACGAATCAAATCCACGCCGCAAACATCACGGATGGCATCATCGGCTTCGCTATCTACGAGCTTGCTGGAATTGTCGGCACCCTGCTGTGCGGTTGGATGTCTGACAAGGTGTTCAAGGGATGGCGTTCCGGTGCGGGACTAGTCTTCATCCTGGGAGTTGGAATCGCGCTAGTTTTCTACTGGCAGATTCCCGCGTCGGCTCCGCTATGGATCTTCTACGTTCTGATCGCAATCATTGGTGGCCTGATTTACGGCCCGGTCATGCTCATTGGTTTGATGGCAATTGACATGTCTCCTACGAACATCGCGGGAACAGCAGCCGGTTTCACAGGACTGTTTGGATACCTGCTTGGAGCTTCGCTCGCCTCCACTGGCGTTGGTCTGCTGGTCAAGCACTTTGGCTGGGACGTAACATTCGCCTGCCTGGTAGGGGTTGTTCTTCTGGCTCTCGTCTTTATGTGGGTGCTGGGACGAGATGAGCGGAAGATGATGATCGAGCGGGAAGAAAAACTCCGCGACATGGTGGAAGACACCAAGTAAACGCTCAATCATGACGTGTATCCGCCAGCACTTGATGCTGGCGGATACACTGCCAATTATGCTTGTACGGTCTCGCTGGTGGCGGGCAAAGCTGCCCACAATTGCCACACTAGTAATCCTCTCCGCCGTCGCGCTCGGATTGGTCGTAGTACCCCGGATTGGTGCTTCCGAACTTGTGGTTCTGTGCTCAAACAATGTTTCAGCATGTGAGGCCGTCAGTGCGGCTTATGAAGAGCAGAGTGGGCAACAGGTCACCGTGGTTCGTATGCCCACATCTCAAGCCTTGACTCGAGTGCGTGTTCCCAAGGAATCTGGAGAGTTCGATGTCTGGACGGGTGGACCTGCAGACGCCTATGCCATTGCCGCCCGTGAGGGTCATCTTGCAAGTGTTGAACTTGAAGCTCAATCAGTACCGGACAGGTTGCAGGACTCAGAAGGGCGATGGTACGGAATCTACGGAGGTATTCTTTCTTTTTGCGTTACCAACTCGATTGAGCCACCAACCACCTGGGCGGAACTCAACAGCGACTCTTCTTACCGAATTGTTCTTCCCAACCCGGTGAGTTCTGGAACTGCGGCCACGATCCTCTCTGTCCAGGTAGAACGGCTGGGAGGTGAGAGTGCGATGGTGGACTATATGAAAAGACTCGACGAAGCCGTGCTCTCATACACGGATTCGGGAACGGTCCCGGCTCATCTCGTCGCGTCGGGAAGAGCCGACATTGGGGTTTCCTTCGCCCCTTACTGTGAAACTGAAAAGCTCCTTGGAGCGGACGTTTCTGCAATCTATCCATCCGACGGTACGGGTTTCGAAGTTGGGGCAATCGCAGTCTTGGAGGAAAGTAGGAGACAGGATGCCGCAGTCCAGTTCCTTAACTACGTAGTCTCGGATGAAGGGCAGCAAATTGGCGCCCAGGTTGAGAACCAGTTACCGGTAAGTGAGTCGCTCGAACCGAACTTAATCGGGCAGTTGGAGGAACTTGAGACTGCAATTTATGGCTGGAATATTCAGGAAATTGGAGCAAGCCGAGCCGGTTTGATCAATCTCTGGTTGAACGAGGTCCGCAACGGTGCGTACTAGCCCGCCGTCGGTGCAGGTCAAGAGAAATCGGGTCAGTGTTCGTACTGGTCTCATTGCGGTCCTCGCTTTCGCTTGGTTCTCTGCATATTGGATTGCTATTGGAGAGCAGGGGACCCATCTTCTGCCGGTGGTGCAAAGAACGTGGGTTATGGGACTCTCCTCGGGCTACTTGGCTGCCTTGGTGGCAGTACCGTTAGCGTTCTACTACCGCACTGGGCCCCGGACAAGCAGGGTCCTAATTGGATTTGGTGCCTGTACTCCTGTTGCCTTCGCTCCACTGACACTAGCGACCGCACTGGTCCAAGAACCTTTTAACCTTGATCCGTACGGCTCGGCAGTCATTGTGCTGTCGCAGGCGCTAGCTAACCTGCCGATTGCATTCCTGCTACAGGTAGGGACCCTCATGCTGGTCCATGACAATCTTATTTTTGCGAGCGCGACATTGGGACTCGAGCCTCGCAGAACTGCTAGGCGCCTCTTCGGGAGCAGAAGAAGATGGTCCTTTGTTGTTAGCGGAATGGTTGCATCGCTCTTTGCGGCATCGGATCCTTCGGTAAGCCTGGTATACGGCGGAACTCAGAGCTATCTCGCATCCCATATTTATCGGGGGCTGAATGCCGGGATGCAACCTGGTGCCGCTATCGGTGCGACTCTCGCACTTCTACTACCGGCCGTTTTTCTGGCGATTTACCTCACCAGGACGATCACGTCCTCATGGTCTGCCAGTAGCCTGCTCGCATTCGGTCAATCTGATGTCAGTACTTACTTTGGGAGGCAGAGGTTATACCAATTCCTGAGTTTTGCTCTGCTGGCTCTGATTGGACTTGTCCTGTTGGTGATTGTCGTAGGAGCACTTGGCGTAAATATTGGGGAGGTTCTCAACGTCAGTACTGTACTGACAACACTGGTAACGGTCATTGCCATAGTTGTGAGTGCGTCCCTGGTTGGTCTGTGGACAGCGCGACTCTCGAGGCGGGGATCAAGCTCGGCGTTCGTCGTTTCCTTTGTCCTGATCCTGAGCTTTCTTGTTTCTCAAACTGCCATTGGAATGATTCTCTCGTCCCTGCTTCGCAATGCTGTCATCATCGGACAGACACCTGTGCTTCCGTCACTCGTTGGCGGTGGAGCATTCGCTGGAGGATACATTGCGGTAGGAATTGCGTACCTCTCCATCGCAGCTCCGATAGCACACCTGACAATGAGTGGGATTTTACGGAGTACTACAGATCTTTACGATGCTGCACTCGATAACGGGGCCGGCCGACTTCGTTCCGTTTTTATGGTACTCCCTGCCGTGGCGCCACGTCTGGTCGCCATGATGGCGATCCTGTCAGGGATTATCTTGACGAGGCTTTCACCGATCCTGTTTGTGCAACCTCCCGGCTATGCCGTCCCATCCACGAATCTTCTGACACTGGCATCGGCAGGGTGGGATGAGCACGTTTTTGCTCTCGGGGTCGTATCGGCGATTATCCCGATGCTAGCTTTTGCCTACGCTGCAACTCATGAATTTCAAGGAAAGGGACGTAAGAACGCGTGACGGAACTGGAACGGCAAAATCACCGTGAGCACGGCAATACCGAAACGGGACTGGTGGTGCGAAACCTGAACGTCTCCTTTGACAAACCAGTAATTAGGGGTGTCAACCTTCGTGTTGATGAAGGTGAAATACTGAGTCTGGTGGGCCCTTCGGGATCAGGAAAAACAACTCTTTTACGGACTATTGCCGGCTTGCATGCCCATGCAGGTGGGAGGATCTTGATCAACGGGCGCGATATCAGTGATGAACAACCACAGCATCGCAAAACCGGCTTGGTGTTCCAAACGCCGGCACTCTTTCCCGACTTAACAGTCCGAGAAAATGTCGCTTTCGGATTAGATGACGCAATGATGAGTGACAGTCGCCGCGATGATCTGGTCGAGATTGGCATGACCATGATGAATATCGCGGGGCTTGCCGACTTACGACCGGATGTCCTCTCAGGTGGGCAGGGTCAGCGAGTTTCGTTTGCTCGCACTATTGTCCGTAGGCCGCGCGTACTTCTACTTGATGAGCCCGTTGCTCACGTGGAGGTGGCACTAAGGCACGCAATTCACAAGGACATCACCACCCAAGTGCGCAGGATGGGGATGAGCGCAATCTACGTCACCCATGACATTAGCGAGGCCTGTGCACTGGGTGGTCGGATCGCGATCATGAATGACGGTCAGATTGTTCAAGAAGGTACACCGCGGTGGGTTTACCAGCATCCAAACAGTGCTTTCGTTGCGGAGCTCATGGGGGTGGTCAACGGGTTTGCTGCGAGGGCGATCAATAGGACAGGCAATCTAGCGCATGTGAGACTTGGCAAGGCGACAGTGTCATTGCCGTGCCAAGACAGCGTAGTAAATGGCCCCGTCACGGTGTTTGTTCCTCCCGAATCTGTGGACCTTTCCGACGCTCCCCAGAGGGAAGGATTCATGCTTGGACAAGTTATCGAAGCAGGATTCGCCCGAACCCATATGGTTTATGACATTGAGACGGATTTCGGGACGCTTGTCGCTCACGACTCCACGCAAAAGCCTCCACGCCAGATTGGAGAACGAGCCTGGTTTCGGATCCGTGACGGCTGGGTTATCCCACCTGAAGACTAGTCACGCCACAGGCATGACAAAATAGCCACGTGGTAGAGATTTCTGAAGAAGAGTTCGAGGAAGCTGTCGGTGACGCCCTTGACTTGGTGCCGCCTGAGCTAATGAATGCTGTCGACAACGTCGTGTTCCTCATTGAAGAGGAGCCCACAGAAGAGCAAATGGTTGGAACCGAGCTAGTGGATGGTCAGCCGGGCCTACTGGGACTCTACGAGGGAACGGCATTGACCGATCGAGACGATGGTTGGTCTGGAGCCCTGCCCGATACGATCTTCATTTTCCGTGGCCCCCTGTTGAGGCTGTGCGAAAGCAGAGAAAAACTTACCGAAGAAATAGCCATCACTGTCATTCACGAAATTGCTCATCACTTCGGGATCGACGATGATCGTCTCCACGATCTTGGATGGGCATAGAGATGGGGGAGTAGACGCAACTTCAAGAGAGGAAGTACCACTTGTGTTGAGCGCAGGGGGAACACCTTCTCATTTCGACAGTGTGTAAACCTCGTCGCCTCGGAAGCTATATCTCCTGGTTGGGGCCCAGTGGTGTCACATCCATGTTTGTCGGGATCCTGTAATTCACCAATCGTTCAGCTGGTGCTTAACAACCGGGGTGAACCGGTGACTGTTTCGTGGGAAAGTGAGTGGTATGGAACTACGTCACATCATCGCTAATGGTCAGCCCCGCAGTACGATCCTGCTCCTGCACGGCTACGCCGAACACTCCGGTCGCTACTCGCACGCCATCGAACGTTTCGCTGCGGCCGGATTTGATGTGTTCTCGTACGACCAGCAAGGGCACGGTACGTCCGAAGGGAAGCGGGCCCGAGTCGATGTGGCTGACCTGATCGCCGACCACCGGGTAGCGAGGGCGATGGTGGGGGAGCGAAAGCGTACAGAGAGTCTCATGCTCTTCGGTCACTCCATGGGAGGCCTGGTCACCGCGGCCTCCGCACTCATTGATCCCAGTGGCGTGGATGCTGTCGTGCTCTCAGGACCGGCCTTCCGGCAATACCCGGAGACAGCACCCGTGGTTTCCCGCATGGGCTATCGCCTCTCTCGGCTCTTGCCAGGTGTGCCGATGGTGAAGCTCGATGCTGGGCTGGTCAGCCGCGATCCGCTCGCTGTACGCAAGTACGAGCGTGATCCGCTGAACTACCAGGGCAGGGTACCCCTGCTGACGGGAGCTTCCATGGCGGTTCAGGGGCGCAGGGTTCTGGATCATGCTCGCCTGTGGGATAGCAAGCTGCCTCTCCTTGTCATGCACGGGGAGGATGATGGGCTGGCAAACGTCGATGGTTCGAGAGAATTTGTGGCCTCCGCAAGGCTCGTAGAAGCACCCGCCCGGCTTGTGACAATTCCGGGTGCCTACCATGAGCTTCTGCAGGAGCCCGAGGGTGATGACCTGCAGGATCAGATGGTGGAGTGGATGATTGACCAGCTTGCCGAAAGCGGCCCTGCCTAGCAGACTCGGAGCCCTTCACTAGGTACGGTAAAGGGGTGAGTCCCATATCGTTCTTCCGTAAGAAAAGCTCCGAGCCACAGGAGTCGGCACCCTCTGCCGACTCACCGGTTGAGGTGGAGGAAACAGCGCCCGTCGCAGTTCCTGAACCGGAGCCGAAACCTGCCCCGCAGCTTGAGGATGACCTCCACGGCGAGGACACGAACGACGATTCTCAGGCCGCCTATGCGGCAGTGACTCAAGCCTTTGCGACATGGCGATCCGACCTGGAGAACCGGACGGATGACATCGTGCTGTCTGCTGATGAACCGGATGTTCTCGACCTGTCGCAGCTACACCCGACGGGTGCTGCTCAACTGTATTCGGGTAGCCCCACTCCGCTGACCTCACTCATTCGCGAAGTCGACGCGCAATCCAGGGCGCGCACCAAGATCAACGCTTTGATCGCGAAGCAGAGGTCCCTCGAGGAAGCCTACGGCTCCGCCCCCATCTCCCTCATTCTTGGAACCCTCACGTGGTCCGAGATCAGGGCCGGGCGCCCCGGCCCTGTCGAACCCGATGAAGACCATGACGAGGTTGAGCTCGGTGCCGCCTTTGATGAGACCGGCCAGATCGACGTTACCGAGGTTGAGGCAGTCGGTGAGCCCGTTGGTCCCCAGATCACGGAAATCACCGAGCCTGCCCTCCGCAGGTCCATTCACGTAGTTTCCTCCACGGCCTCCGACCCGGTCTTGACGCTGGGAGATGAGGCGGATGTGTCATCCGCCGTGCTCGCTGCGCTACGCCGGCACGGGGCACCGCCGGAAGCGGTCGAAGACGTGCGCACTCTCGCGCATGGTTCCGATACTCAGGAGCAGGCACTGGTCCGGCTCCGTGAACTCGCACGCGTGTACCTGCCAGGTTGCGAGTTTAAGAGCGCCACCCTCGTTGCCCTCGCTTCCTCACCTTCGGCGATCCTGCACGACGATCTGGTCATGATGGAACCGCAGATCCGCGGATCCCGATTCATTGCCGATCTGGTGCAGGAAAAGGAACCGACCACCGAGATCGCGGCTGACCCGTACGATCGGCCGCCCCATGCGGAGCGCGGTGCCGGTCAACTCGACACCACCGAACTCGACATCGTCGATGCTGTTGCTGAGGGCACCTCTATCTTTATCAATTCGACACCCGGAACAGACCCGCGCCGGGTCCTTGCCTCCATCGCCTCCGACATTGCCGCCTCCGGCAAGTCCGTTCTCTACGTGTACGGAAACACGGCCGCCCACCGGTCGTTCACGGGGCAGCTGGAACGCATGGGTCTCGATGATCTCGTGGCCGACTTCGGTCAGTCCTCCTCCGTTCCCCTGAGACTCCGCACCGGGATGAGGCTCAAGGCGCCCTCGATCGATGTTGAAGCCGTATCGGAACGCAACTCGGAACTTGAATCGGGCAGGGAAGCGCTCGTGGAATTCATGACCGCGCTTCACGAGACCTCACCCAAGTGGGGAGTCTCAGCCTACGAGCTCCTCACCCAGATCGTTGAGATGTCCTTGGTGGAGGATGGGGCGCGCACGAGCGTGCGCCTATCCGAACAGGTCGTTGGTGATCTGTCCGATGAGGAAGCGCGGCGCGGTGCCGCAGCGAAGCTGGATGAATCCCTCAGGCTCGGCCAGCGCACCTCGGAAACCAACCCGTGGGCAGGCAGCAACATCTTCACCGAAGATGAGGCAACGACGGCTCACGAGCGGGTCACCCACCTGGCCGATATCAGCCTGCCCGCGCTCATGGACCAGGTCCAGCGAGTCGCAGCACAGACCGGCCTCCGACAAGCAGAATCCCTTGACGACTGGGCAGAGCAACTGGAACTCATGGTCGAGGTATCCGACACCCTCGATGTTTTCCGACCCCACATTTACGAACGCTCCGTTGCCGACATGCTGATCGCAACAGCATCGAAGGAATGGCGAGCAAGCCACGGGGCCACCATGGGCATGACCGAACGCAGGCACCTGAAGAAGGAAGCCCGCGACATGGTCCGCCCCGGCCAAGACACCCCCGATCTCCACTCGGCACTTGCACAAGTGCAGCGCGAGCGTGAGAAGTGGCGCCTGCTTGCCGAACCGGGCTCGTGGCCCACCGTTCCGGAAGGAATGTCGCAGCTCCAGGACACCTACCGGGAAGTTAGGGCAGAGATCGACGAGATCACCGAGCTTCTGCCCGAGGATGAGCTGACGAGCATGCCCCTGCACGCTCTGCGCCAGCGCTGCCAGGTGCTCGCACGCGAATCCGGTGACCTCCAGGATCTGCCGCGCCGCAACACCCTCAACCGAGAGATCGCGGAAGCCGGACTATCGGAACTCTACGCGGACCTGCAGACTCGCGGCGTGACCCCGGAACGGGCCGGCAACGAACTCCACGCCGCCTACCTGGCCTCTGTGTTCGAGCACATGTTTTCCAGCACGCCGGCGCTCGCGGCAGGAGCAGGAAACCGGGCCGGTGACCTCATCTCCACGGTTGTGCGTCTCGACCGTGAGCACGTGGCCTCGATGCCGACCTACATTTCCCGTGCCGTCATCTCCTCCATGCGCTCCCATATCACCAAGAAGAAGGACCAGACCCTCGAGGTCGATGGATTCTTGGCCGATCATGGTGTGACGGGCTTGAAGGAAGCGATTGCCAAGCACGGTGACCTGCTTCAGTCGGCACGTCCCGTGTGGGCCATGAGCGCGGTGGCTGTTGCCCAGTTCCTGCCTCCCATGCAGTGGGCTGATGTTGTCATTCTCGATGGCATTGATGGTGTGGAGCTCGCTCAGCTCGTTCCCTCACTCCTGCGCGGCCGAACCGTCGTGGTGTCGGGCCGTGCCCACAGCTCCGGCGAAGCGGTCTCGGCACTAGCCAAGTCCCTGCCCGTCGCGAGCCTACCCACGCATTCCTCGCGCCACGATGACATGACCGCGAGCTTCCTTGCGAGCAACGGCTTTGCTTCCGACCTCAAGGTCTTCCCGAGCGCACCCACCAGGCCCGCCCCGAAGCTCAAGATCGTGGAGGGCACGGGGGTGCCTGGACCGACCTCGGGACTCGTTGAGGGGCCCGAGAAGGAAGTTGAAGCAGTGGTCGAGCAGGTCGTGGACCTCGCACTGTCCAAGCCCGGCGAATCCGTGGGTGTCATTGCTCTGAATGCGGCACATGCGGAGCGCATCCGCGCCGCCATCCGATCCGTCGCCCGCACCTCCTCCGCGCTTGGTCACTTGACCGACCCGACCGTGAAGGAACCCTTTACTGTCGTGGATGCGTTCTCTACGCTGGGGCTGCGCAGGGACCACATTGTTCTGACCGTGGGGCTTGGCAAGACCGTGCACGGCCGGGTCCTCCACTCCTTCGGTGAGCTTTCCACCCCGGCGGGTGTGGAAGGGCTCGTGTCCGCACTCGAGTCACCACGGAAGTCGCTGACCATTATCTCGTCCTTTGCCGCAAGCGACATTGACCGCAAGCGGCTGGGAGCACCGGGCTCGATCCTGCTCGTCGACCTGCTCGAAGCCTATTCCCAGCAGGGCCCGGCAGAGACCGCCCCGCAGGAAGGCACCCGCAACGCCCTCATCACCGACCTCTCGCTGAGGTTGCAGGAGCGCGGATATCGGGCGCAGGCAGCATACTCGCGTGGCGATTCGCTCGTGATTCCGCTCGTCGTTGGTCACGATGACATCCCCGGCACTTGGGCCGTGGCTGTCACGATTGATGATGATGTGTATGCGCGGGAGACATCCCTGCGGCGCAGGGATGAGTTCTGGCCCGCCATGCTCACCTCACGCGGTTGGACCGTTGTCTCCACCGTCACGACCTCCGTGTTCTTCGGTCCCCAAACCGAAGTCGACCGGATCATCGCGGCCGTGGATCACGTTCGTGACGAGGTGCGCCGAGCGCGACAGCGGCAGGCCATGGTTGGCAAGCCCCTGCCCTCACACCTCGACATCTCCACCCTGGATGATGATCTGGACAATCCCATGTGGAAGTCACGCGGTCCCCGTCCCAAGGTCTCCCCGGGCATGCCACTTGCCGCCTACTCGGATGATCAGCTCGATGAGCTCGTGACCTGGATTCTGAGTGATGGGCGCAAGAGAAGCGAGGAGGACGTGGTGAATGAACTTCGTTCCGAACTCGATTTACGCCGCCGCGGCGTCCAAATCGATGTCGTTCTCCGCAACGTTGTCCGCCGTCAATTCCCAGCAGATTCCGATCAGCGGCAACCTGCAGGTGCACCGGTGGAAGACAATGGGCAATCATTCACCGATGCCGAGGCGAACACGGGTGAGAATGGTGCTCGTGGAACCGACCAGGGTGACCGAGTCGAAGGTAATCAGTCACTTGATTCAATAGATGAGGGTGATCTGCCGGGTGGGGATGAGCAGGACGAGATCGGGTGAAGAAACGAGCTGTCTACCTTTCCCGAGTAGATCGGGAGAGGCTCGAGCGCGGCGAGATCACCTCTGCTGAAGAGGCACTACATAAAGACGATCCGCCTGCCCGGAGAAAACCCGGACAGGCGGAATCGAAAAAGAAGACTGCACTGTCCCAGCGGGATCGGGAGATCTTGGAAGACCGCCCACCCCACTGGGGTTAAGCCTTAGAGGCGGGGATCGGTGCCACCAGCATTCTGGCGAAGCAGGTCGCGGATCTCGGTGAGGAGAACAACGTCATCGGCGGGGAGCTCGGGATCCTCCGCGATGCCGGCCTTGCGGCGCTCAGCGAGCTTGTTCATGGGCATGACAACGAAGAAGTAGAGAGCAAGAGCAACGAGGAGGAAGCTCACGAGGGCGGTCAGGACCGCGCCCGGGAGGATCGTTGCACCGTTGATGGTGAAGGCACCAACGGAGTCGAAGTTGGGCTCACCAAAGATCGCGCCGATCAGCGGGTTGAGAACCTTGTCGACGAGAGCGGTCACAACCGCGGTGAAAGCAGCACCGATAACCATACCGACGGCGAGGTCGATGGCGTTACCGCGGGAAATGAATTCTTTAAAACCTTGAATCATGGGATGGGGTCCTTTCTGAATGGGGACGACTTAATCCTGCAGAACCGCAAAAAGGGGCGCCCTGGCACTCATGCCAAGGACAAATGTAGCGTGCTCTACGTCGATTGCAACATAGGCATAGACCAAGTTGTCAGAATCGGACATTGATGATGGTGCGGCCTCAGCGTCAGAAAAAGCGAGAATCGTGGCATGAGTGGCCACCTCAATCGCATTCCCTTCCTCCGTCAATGCCAGCAGCATGACCACCGAACCCACGGGAATCAGATCCTTCGGAGTGGCGAGATAAAGCGGAACAACCACCGTCCCCTCCGGCGCACCATCGGACAGGGTGGGGCCAATGACCATGCTCGAGGTTAGGGGAGTGCCCTCGGGAATGGCCACCGCCAAACGTCTCCCTTGTAGGTCATCAACGTTCTTATCAGCTGGGATAAGGCCCGAGGGAGCCTGCACCAATGTGATGTCTTCCTCAGAGATCACGTGCCCCGCCGGCATCGATCTGCTCGCCACCGCCAACTCCGCCATCATCACCCGCCCCGAGGAACCAATACTCGCCACAACCAGGGCCAGACAGAGTGCAAGAAACGTTGCGGTCAGGAGCTTGCGCCAGCGCCAAAGCATGGCCCGAACAGAAGGTTTTGAGGACATGGTCAGATCCTAAGAACCACGCCTTGACGCACTAATGTCAGGGAACTGTAAGTGGGGAGAACCTGGAGGAGGCATGCAATGTGGAAGAGCCTAAGGATACCTGCTTACAAATGCTGAGCAGGGTCGGATAAATAACTGAGCGCAGCTAGACAAATCGCTGAGTACGGCTGGACAAAAGGACTGGGGATCCACCAGTGGTGAATTCCCAGAAAGACTCTTGGATGCTTGATCCTGGCAAGCAGTGAAAGAAAAGAGTTCGGAGCTTAGCTTGCCTTCGATGACGTGGACGAGCTCGAGGATGACGAAGCGGAGCTCGATGAGGAGCTGGACTTGGAGGAGCTACCCGAGTCAGAGGAGGTGGAAGCGGCGGGCTTCGACTCGGAAGAGGAGTCCTTAGCGGGCTTGTCTGAGGCGGTCAGGCCGCTCGACTGGGAGCGCGAATCGTTTCGGTAGAAGCCTGAGCCCTTGAAGACAACGCCAACAGAGTTGAAGAGCTTGCGCAGCTCGCCGCCGCATTTGTCGCAAACAGACAGCGGATCATCACTAAAAGACTGATGAATATCGAATTCGTTTCCGCACGACTTGCAACGGTAAGAATAGGTAGGCACTCAACACTCCATCGGACAAGGATCTAACGAGTTGTAATCGTACTCCAAAGAACACCCTGGTAGCCGTGAGCGTGGCAGGGATGACACTCCCGTAAGACAGTCCCAATCGTGAGGCATCAAGAATGCTCCGGAATTGGGCTGGGAAGATTGCACAGCTGATCGGCTGGGATCAACCAGGCACAACTTTGAATTTAGATGGATCGATCGATTTTGATGATGGAGTCTGGCTGCATCACCCACGAGACCTGAACATCCTGCTCATCATGCGGCAGTGATGTGTCGAGGTACTCCCAGGGATAAATAACGGCACCAACGCGGTCGGTGACATTCAGTTTGAGGATCCTGTCGTACCAGCCCCCTCCTTGACCGAGACGGAATCCCGCATGGTCAACAGCAAGAGCCGGAACAACAATGACATCGGCTTCCTCCACTGCTTCGGAGGGGAGTGCTTCACCTCGGGGTGCAGGGGGGCGCCCGGGAGCATCCACCACCAGGTCATCATCCTCGTACTCGGCCCACATGCGAGCCAGCCCCGGACCAAGTTTGGGAAGGAGTACTCGTGTGCCGCGCTCGCGGAGTGTGGTGATGGCGGAACGCGTGTCCGGCTCATTGTGCACGGACACGTACATAGCAACAGTCTTGGCGTCTGCAACAAACTCGGCGATGGTAGACGCGAATGCGGTTGAGTACCTTGCTAGTTCCTTCGAGGTCAGCTTTGACCTCTGCTCGCGCAATGTACTGCGTACCATCTGCTTGGCATCGACCAGTTCGAAGCCAGTGAGATCGGGCAGGGCCACTTCGTGGGTGGTCATGGACACCATTGTTTCATCATTTTGATTCCGATATGAAGTTTTGCGCTGGTAACGGACAGGAGACTTTTCGCAGGTCAGGGGCTCAACTGAGGTTGTAGAGAGCGGGTTCAGGATGTCCTTGGTAGGGCATATTCCGCCTGCTCAGACAGCTACCTGACTAGGCTTGCTCCCAGGAGGTTGTTGTGAAAACGGTGAAGGAATTTTGTGAGGCCTGCCTGGCTGTCATGGGTGATATGCAGGCGTTGGACATGCCGCTGGCGGAGAGCCTCGGAGCGGTGCTCGAAAGCGATGCGCTCGCACAGGTTAGCTTGCCCCCAGTGGACATGGCGAGCACCGATGGCTACGCCATCCGCTCCACAGATCTCGCACGTGCCACACCTAAGAAGCCGGTGCCCCTGCCCGTGGTGGGGGTAATCCGTGCGGGTGAGGATTCCTTCTCGGTCCTCCCACCTGGCCATGCCATGCGTGTCTGGTCCGGCTCCCGCATCCCCAAGGGTGCAGATGCAGTAGTCCCGCTCGAGGAAACCGATAGTGGCAAAGTTAAGGTCACGATCACCCGCAGTGTTCCTGAGGGCCACGGGGTCCGTTACGAGGCTGAAGACTTTGAGGTGGGCCTCCCCGTACTTGAAGCTGGTACCCGGATCGGGAGCCGTGACATTGCACTTCTTGCTGCTGTCGGGCTCGGTTCCGTTATGGTCAAGCCGCCGCCCCGAGTCGTGGTCCTGACAGTGGGAGATGAGCTCGTTGAACCAGGAAGAACCGGGCACCCGGGAACTGTATACGACGCCAACGGTTATGGCCTCACCACCGCCATCCAAGAAATTGGAGCAACAGTCTTCCAAGCAACCCGAGTGCCGGATAGCAAGCAGGACCTGCGAGAATCACTTCTCCACCAGATAACCCGTGCCGATACTGTCATCACCACAGGCGGACTGTCCTCAGGAGGTACTGGCAACCTCAAGGAAGTTCTTAACCAATTGGGTGAAGTCCGTTTCGACAGAGTCAGCATGGCACCGCTGCGCCAATACGGAGTTGGGACCATTGGGGCGGAATACGGAATGAAGGTCCCGATCTACTGCCTACCCGGCAGTCCCGTTGCTGCACTCATTGGATACGAACTCTTCGTACGCCCCGCGCTACGCCGAGCAGTTGGGCACCGAACCATGCACCGCAGAGCAATCGAAGCGGAAGCAACAGCTCCCTGGACCTCGACAGTAGGGCTTGGTGAATATGTTCCCGTCAAGGTCACGGGCAAGCCAAGTACCGGATATCGGTTCGAACCGACCGGGATCCCCGGAGTGGAACTCCTGTACGGCCTCGCGAGAGCTAATGCGCTTGCGATCATCCCAGCAGCACAAGAAACGGTGGCTGTAGGGGATTGGCTGAGGTGCCTGATCCTGGATTGAGCCCCATACCCTGAAGATCACCTGCACGTTACGGCAACACTCCGTGAGGCTTCATGATTTACCGGGGGTTCAAGCTTTAGGTTTATGGTGTGGAGATTCAGGGATACGCTCTCTTTGCGGCAATAGTCATCTTGGTGGCAGTCGTATATCCGGCACTATCCTGGAAAAGCCGAGTTGCACTCGCAACACCGGTTGCTGAAGGCGAATCTGAGAACCTCCGCGTAGTTAACTCCGTGGACCGATGGTCAACAGCTCGTTCATCGAACCGCGGCACGATCCTTCCGAGAGTAGAGTCGACAATGAGCGAAAAGCGACGGGTTGATCCCAACAATCTGCGTACGCTCGCGGCCACCCGCGCCCGCACACGTGCCAGGGTCTCCCAACGTACGGCCCGCATGAAGGCGCTGGGCATGGGCGTGGGAGTAGCAGTCCTCATCTCCCTCATTGTCTGGATCCTAGTTGCTGCCACCAGTATCACCATCCTCCTCGGCTTTGTCCCCACGGTTCTTACCGTGGCCGGAACAGCCTTCTATGTGAAGATGCTGATGGATGCTCGCGAACTCAACCACCAGGACCAGGTCGCCATCGCCAACCTCGATGCGAAGCTTGCGAAGCTCTCCGCAACCGCACGCACCCAGGACCGCAAGGCCAAGGTAGCGAAGAAGGCACCCCGCCGAGTCCAGGAAGCCCGCAGGGCCTCAGCCGCTTCCGCAGTTTCGGCTTCCGCAACCTCCAGTACTTCCGCCCTCTCCACCGCTTCGGCTACCGATGCGGTCTCCGCACCCACGGTTGCATCTGCTCCTGAGGCACAGACAGTGGTAGCCCAGCCCATCCGGCAACAGGCCCCGAAGCGTGAAGTTGCGACACCGTCGTACACTCCGAAGCCCACGTTCTCCCGCCGCACGGTCAAGCCCTTCGAACCCGAAGAGGCGCCCACGGCCGCGGTTCCATACCGGCCCACCCAGCTTGGTGAGAAGTTCTCCAGCTCGGTCTCGGCATCGTCTGCTGATGCTGCTCCCGTCATCGCGACCTTCAACTTCGATGAAGTTCTCGAAAGGCGACGCCACGCATAAGTGACGAACGAGACTGGCCCCACACCTTGGAAGAGAAGTGGGGCCTGATAATATTTATGGGTACCTGGGGCTATGGCGCAGTTGGTAGCGCGTCTCGTTCGCAATGAGAAGGTCGGGGGTTCGAATCCCCCTAGCTCCACGTAAGATGAGAAAATCGAAACTTGCCCCGCCTGATGGCGGGGCAGTTTTGTTTCTGCGGTGACGTGCGCCGGGGCGTCGATGTTGGTGTGGGCGAGGATGCTGGCGGTGGTCTTGTCGGGTGTGTAGGTGGCGTTCTCTTCGTCGTCGATGGTGATGCGGGTGAACAGGGCGCGGTTGAGGATGCGTCGTTCGGCTGGATCGCACTTGTTGTAGAGGTTGTCGAGGTCGACGAGGAGTTCGGGCAGCTGGTCCAAGCCTGTTCGGGCGTCGGCGTAGGTGTCGGTGAGGTTGTCGAGCCGTGTGCTGATCTGGTCGAGGCTGACGCGGATGCGGTCTTGTTCGCTCTTAAGGAGGTCGAGTGGGATCGCGTCGGCGTAGTGGGCCTGGACGAGTTTGAGGCGTTCGGCTTCGAGCTTGTCGCGTTGGGCAGTCAGGAGCTTGCGTTCGTCCTCGCTGGATCCTTCGAGCTGGTCGAACACGTCGTTGAGGACCTTCCGGACGTGCTCGGCCTGGGTTGGGCTCAGGGAGTTGCGCTGGTAGGTACGTTCAATCTCGGCTTCGGCGCGTTCGGCGAGGATCGCGGAGCGAGTGCAGTGGGTGGTCTTGCGTCGTCGTCCGGAGCAGGTGAAGTACTCGTAGCGGTCCCCGGTCTTGTCGCGGGGGCGTTCGATCATGAGCTTGGTCCGCAGGAGCAGTACAGGGTGCCTTTGAGGTAGTGGTCGTACTTCTGTGGTCGTTCGCCACGGGCGTTGTTGGCGTCGAGGTTGGTCTGGACACGCAGCCACGTCTCTGCGTCGACGAGGGGCTCGTGGGTGCCGTCGTAGGTGACCCCGCGGAAGGTGACGGTGCCCTGGTAGTAGGGGTTGGTCAGGATCTTGTGCAGCCCGGTCGTGGTGACTGGCTTGGCGGGCTGGGAGGGGGTGGGGCGGGGGGTCCGGGCACGGGCGGGGGGGTCCCTTGGTCGGCGGGGCACGGGGCAGGTGGCGCAGGCGGGTGCCGGAGGCCGTGACCCAGTCGCGCAGACGGTGGCGGGCGTCGGCGAAGTCGCGGTGCCAGCCCAAAGGTGCGGAACCATTTTGTTCGGGGTCGTAGGCGCACAGCCAGTGCAGGTGCAGCGCGGACAGCTCCCAGACCAGTTCGGGGTGGCGGTGCCAGTAGGGCGGCACCACTGAGGCGGGTAGGCCGTAGGTGTGGCGGAGCCAGTCGACTCACCAGTTCAGCTCCAGCAGCTCTGCTTCCAGATCCTGCGCCGACAGCAGGTTCCAGTTGATCGGGTGCGGCGGCTCGGGCAGGGCATCGGCGTTGAACATGTCGGGCTGGTCGTCGAGGATACCGGGGTCGTCGTACTGGTCGTCGGGATCGGGGCCGTGAGTGCTCATGATCGGTCCGCCCGGGTCACATGCTGAGGCTGTCGGCAGCAGGCGTGGCCTGGTGGTGCTGGGGTGGTTCGAAGGCCTGCCCAGCCGCCTGGCGTTCGAGTGCCTGGCGGGATGTGCGGTCGACGTCGTAGCGGGTGCGGGCGGTGTCGTGGCCGATCTTCTTGGCGACGAACTCCTCGCCCGCGATGGGCTGTCCGTCGCGCTCGTAGGTATAGTCGTGGGCGTAGCCTTCGGCGACGAACTGGTCACCCTTGGTGAAGCGTTCGAAAGCCCGCTCGGTGGTGGCGCGGTAGAGCACCAGATTGCCGAAAGACGGCTCCAGCTTGGTGAAGGAGCCGTGTCAAGCCCCGGCCAGTCCGGAGCATTGATGTCGGCCTCGTCCGAGACGGGGCGAGGATCCACCACCCGTTCCCCAGCGTGGCAGCGGACCAACCCCTCGGCGAGTTCATCTGCGCTCAGCGCCTTGGAGAGGTACCCATCGGCGCCAAGCTTCAGCGCATGCTCGACGATGCCGGGATCCAGATTCCAGGAGTAGATCACGACCCGCCCGAAGCGCGGATCCCTGATGAGCTTGCCCATCTCCTCCTCCTGGTCCTCGGAGGCGAACGTGTCCACGAGGACGACATCCACAGCACCTGAGGGGTCGACCATCGAGTCGAGTTCGATCACGGCAAGGCGCTGGTCTCGTCGCAGCAGGTTCGAGACGCCCTCGACGATGACGGGATAGTCATTGACGATGGCCACCGAGATCGGATCCACATGTATGCTCCGAGAGCATACCGGCACAACAGGCGGTGCTGCGGCCAGGTCAGGCTTCGCGCCATCCCGCGGGACCGAGCATCAGATGCCCCTCACGCTGGAGTTGGGCGAGCCACCCCTCCATCGGGTAGAAGCCCCAGTTGGAGTGGAAGAGGTTCGCGTTGCGTGCGATCGCCACTGCATGTTCGACCGGGGGGTCGCTGATCGGATGATACTGGTGGAAGGCCTCGGCTCCTGCACTCCAGTACATGGTGCCCCCGGCAGCCTTGAGACGCTGCCCGAAGTCCGTGTCCTCGCCCCCATACCCGACGTAGCGTTCGTCGAAGCCGCCAATACGGTGCCAGTCCGTGAGGCTCATGGCGACGTTGAGGGACCACAGCAGGCGGGGATCGCCCTCCACGAGGTCCCCCGGTTCAGGGACGGTACGCACCGGATGGTCCTCACCTGCACGACGGAGACGAGCCAGGGTGTAGTCGGCCTCCACGAGCCCCGAGGGCAGGTAGTAGACCCGCCCACACACCACTGCGGGTGATTCCTCGTCGGCGGCCTCCTGGATCGCCTCGGTGTAGTCCCTCGCCAGGTCGGGACCCGGCAGGCAGTCCACATCGAGCAGGGCTACGTTCTGCGCGCCATGTTCCTCCGCCACCCGCACACCGAGGTTCCGTGCGGCGGACAGCGGCAACTCTCCACCAGTGTCCAGCTGGGTCACGACGGTGGGGCAGGCATCGGTTTCCGCCACCACGGACCGGATCTCGTCGTCGTCCATGGACACGACCACGTGGAGCAGCGGCTGCGGCTCCATCGCCTCGATCCAAGCCCGCTGGCGCCGCAGATGGGCATGGCGTCGATGCACGATGGTGACCAGTGCGAGTCGCATCATTGAACCTCCTCGTGTAGCCGGTCGAGAGCTGCGGCTGCCCGGCGTGCGCCGTCGCCCGGATTCCAATCCCGCCATGCCTGGCCGCCGATGGATGTCGCTTGTTTCAGGA
Organism: Flaviflexus massiliensis; assembly: GCF_001375495.1. Classification (GTDB taxonomy): domain Bacteria; phylum Actinomycetota; class Actinomycetes; order Actinomycetales; family Actinomycetaceae; genus Flaviflexus; species Flaviflexus massiliensis. The sequence goes on from NZ_LN831056.1 coordinate 336,704, forward strand.
GGATCGGCCAGTCCTCATTGCTCGGCCAGTCCTCCAGGGCGACACACGCCCCTGCCCTGCGTAGTGCACCCACAGTAGCGCCCTGCTCATCGAAGGGTCGGGGCTGGGCCACCACAACGGCGGGTCGGCGGGCGGCGGCGACCTCCGCGACGGCGTTGTCGCCCGCATGCGTGACGACGACGTCGGCCTCGGCCAACTCCCGCCACAGGTCGGGTGACGGTTCCTCCGGGGTTCGTAGGATCCACTCCCATCCCGGCGTCGCTCGACGGGCACCCGCGAGGTCCCCGTCCCGCAACCGGTCACCCCCCGAGCCCCACACGACCAGAACGCGCGGCACATCGGAGGTGGATGGCGGAGGCGACTCGATACCGTCGAAGCGGGAGAAGGCGCCCGTGTGGACGGTCTTGGCTTCCCATTCGGGTGGCCACCACGGCTCACCGTGCTCCCGGTTCCACGGCGCGATGATTGCGGATGCCGCATCGTAGGCGGTCAGATGGGGTCGGTCGGTCCTGTCACCACGCAGTGCGACCACAACGGTCCTCACACCGAACAGGCGGGACAGTAGCGTCACTTCGGCGGAGGTATCGACGACCATCACGTCGACGTGCCCGGTCAGCCAGTCAACGATTCGCGCGAGTCGGGTGCGGTGGCGGGGAACCTCGAGGGGTGCCCAGTGAAACACCCCGTTCGCGGTCGGGTCGAGCGGTTCATGGACGAGATCGGGTTCCAGCATCACCCAGCGTCCGGGCCACCCCTCGGGGGCCTCGAGGGAACTGAACCCGACCACGGGCGCACGCAGGGCCAACGCGATCTGCAGGGCACGCATGCGGTGCCCCTGTCCCTGGTGGTGCACGTAGTAGCCGATCATCGTCCCACCAGTTCCCCGTAGAGGTCGACGTAGGCGGCCACGGTGTCCTCCAGGGAGAGGGTGTGCTCGGCCTGGGCCCGGACCACCCGTCGATCCAACTGGACCACGTCGTCGAGGACAGCTACCGCCGCGGCCACGGTCATCTCGTCGGAAGTGCCGGGCGGGACCAGGATGCCGGCACCCGGGCGCACGACCTCCAGGAGGCCAGCACGAGCCAGCCCGAGGACTGGCGTGCCGCAGGACATCGCCTCGGCAGCCACCAGGCCGAAGGGCTCGTCCCATGCGGGTGTCACCAGGCAGGCGGCAGACTGCGCCAGCAGTCGCTGGAGATCGACATTGGCGAGGTGGCCGACGTGGCGGATCCGCTCATCGAGCAGCGGCTCCACCTGTGAGGCGAAGTACTGCCCGTCGATGATGGGACCGGCCAGCACGAGACGCCGGCCAGCGGTTCGTGCGATGGCCGCGGCGATGTGGGGCGCCTTCTCGGGGACGATCCGTCCGGACCACACCAGGTCGTCGCCGCCCTCCCCGAACCGCCACTCGGCGAGGTCCACGCCATTGCGGATGACCGTGGCGGTGGTGACGTGGCTCCACATCTCGGCCACGGCCTGGCTGACGGCAACCGTGCGCGCCGACGGCGTCAGCTTCAGGGCCGGCTCCATCCAGGGCGTGGGTGGGCTGTGCAGCGTCGTGACGAGGGGCTGGGGTGCGATCTGTCCCAGAACGATGGGCAGGTAGTGCAGCGAGTTGTTGTGGATGACATCGATGTCTCGGCGCTCGGCCAGGTATCGCATCGCCTGCAGATAGGCGGTGGTTTCCTGGACCTGGTGCGCGGGCGGCATGGCGACATCATTGCGGGCGCTGGCGCTCAGCTCCGGGGGCGTGAAGGCCAACTCCTCGGCCTCGAGGTGCGGGTCGCTGCCGGGCCCGGCGAACAGGACGACTTCGATCCCTCGACGCCTGAGGCCGACGGTCAGGCTCCACGTGAACGACTCCAGTCCCCCGGCGAAGGGAGCCGCGATGGGGAACCTGTCATGGGCGAGCAGGGCAACCTTCATGCCCGTCCCAGGGCGTCGGTGTAGATGCGCCGGTGGGCAGCGGCGATATCGCGCCGCTGCTCGAGGCGGTCCTGCGGATCCGCCCGCCAGTCGTCACGGGATCGGTCCATCGCGTCCAGGGCAGCCGCGATGTCGGCGGCCCGCGGGAGGCCATCGTCCAAGTGGTACCCGAGGACCCCGGCATGCTGCTGGTGGTAGTAGCCCAGGTGTGGGGCGAGCACGCGGGTCCCCACGTCGTGACACGCCTCCAGCCAGCCGGAATGCGTGCCGAAGCGGTAGGGCAGCACCGAGAGGTCGAGGCTGCGGAAGTAGTCCCACAACTCCTCGTCGCTGTAGAAGTCATGCACATGGACCTCGACTTCAGGTGGGAGGCTCCGCAGGAAATCGACGACATCCGGTTTGTGGTTGTACTGTCCCGGGGTCATGACGTCGGTGTGGACGTCGATCACCAGCTCGAATTCCCTGCGCCGCAGCTCAGCCACGAGCGCTCCGATCATCGGCAGGGGATCGAGGTTCGCGCGCATGCTCTTCAGATGCAGCCCCACCCGGGGAACGGTCCGCTGCGGGCGGTTCACGGACATCTGGTCGAATCCCACCACGTGGGGGTGCTTCACCATGTGCGCAGCCCGGCCCCATCGCCGGGAGATCTCGTCCGCGGCGCCGGGGGTCAGGGTGATGAGTTGGTCCGCGGCAGGGACCAGCACGTCCAGGGCTGCGTCGTGCGTGCGGCGGTCGAGCTGGTGGGGGTTGCGCAGGTCATGGACGGTGTAGACCAACGGCTTGCCCTGCTCACGGAGCGCGGCCACGATCGTGTCCAACTCCGATGGCTCGATCGAATCGAACCCGAAGTGGAGGTGGTACAGGTCGAATTCCTCGGCGTGGTCATGAATCCACTGTGCGTCCAACATGACCAAGGGCCACCATGGCGCCCCGACGGCCGGGTTCTCGGGGGTCGGGTCCGGCAGGCGGACGACACCATCGTCTCGGTCGGGATCGCTGAGGTGCTCGACGTAGACATGCCCATGCGGCACCGATGCGATTCTCATGGCAGACTCCTTCTTGAGTCATCATTTTACGCTGGCGGATTGGGTCCAGTCTACATCCCTGGGGGTAGGTTTGGGCGGCCTGTTCAGTACTCGAGCTCGGCGATCACCTGGGGGATGTGGGTGAGCAGATCGCGGGCCAGGAACCCTCTCGGCCCGAAGTGCGACGTCAGCCGTTCACCGCATCGGCCGTGGACGTACTTGGCCCATACAGCCGCCTGCACCGGATCTGCCCCGCGCGCCAGAAGTCCCACGATGATCCCCGCCTTCACGTCACCGCTACCGGAGATCGCCAGGCCCTGACCACCGGTCTCATCGCGCCATGCACGCCCATCCGGCGCCGCGACGAAGGAGGTGTCCGCGCCGCTGACCACGACCACCTCGGCGCGTTTCGCGAGGTCGCTCACGGCAGCCCGTAGTTCCTTGATCCCGGCCTCGCTCTGGAGCTCCGCGGGCGCGTTCTGCTCCAGCGTCGTGAACAACTCCTTGACGTTCGGGGACACCACCGAGCGTCCGCCCAGGTGGGCCAGACCGTCGAGGTTTCCCGTCAGGTAGGCCAGCCCCAGGGCATCCAGGTACACGGTCGCCTACAGCTGTGGAATCACCTGCTCCAGCAACGCGTTGGCCGCTGCGGGGTGCATCATGCCGGGTCCCAGCAGGACGGCGTCACGCTCGGAGGCCAGGTCGACGGTGGTGTCGGCAGCGCTCGGCGCGATGTCGCCGCCGCCGTCGGTCTCCAAACCTTGGACAAAACCCTCCGGGATGGCCAGGCCCAAGGCTGTCGCAGCGCTCTGGACGGTGGCGATCTGGAGTTTGCCAGCACCGGCCCGCATGGCGGCCTCGGCAGCCAGGAACACGGCCCCCGGCACGTGGTCGTTGCCACCGACGATCAGGACCCGGCCACCAGCATTCTTGTCGCCTTCCGGGTTGGGCAGTCGCCAGGAGCGGAGCAGCCCGGGGGTGACGACGACGGCGCTCATGCGCCCTCCCCATCGGCGGGTGGTTCCCGCGTCGTGGGGGCATCCCCCACGGCGGCGGCATAGCGGATTAGGTCCAGGCCACCGTCGTCGTCCGGTTCGTAGGACGTCATGGAACAGTTCGGCAGGGGTTGCTCCGCATCGATTGTGAGCAGGGTGGGCTCGTCCAGGGACTCAAGGACGTACCTGAACGACATGATGGTGGCTTGGTGGCTGAACACCCACACATTCTCACCGTCGTACTCTGCACGGATGTCGGCCAGGACGCTGCGGATGCGTAGGGCGACGTCACACCAGCTCTCACCGCCGGCCGGACGGTGGTAGAACTTGCCCAGACGCGTGCGTCGCTCCGCCTCCTCCGGGAACTGCGCCTCGATGCCCTTGCGGGTGAAGCCGTCCATCACCCCCAGGTCCCGCTCCCGCAACCGTTCATCCACGATCAGCCGGTGCTCGAGGCCAGGTGACGGTGCCCTGGTAATAGGGGTTGGTCAGGATCTTGTGCAGCCCGGTCGTGGTGACTGGCTTGGCCGGCTGCGAGGGGGTGGGCCGGGTGGTCAGGCCACGGGCGGTGAGTTCCTTGGCTAGGCGCGACAGGGACCAGTTGCCGGTGGCGTAGGTGGTGAAGGCGAAACGGACGAGGTCGGCGCGTTCGGGGTCGATTTGGATCACGCGAGACTCGCGTCCTTGGGCGTCGGTGGTGCGGACGTTGAGGTAGCCCAGAGGCGCTTTGGTGGGGGTGCCGCCGATCGCGGCTTTCTGGGTCATGCCTTTGAGGACTTCCTGGGCCAGGTTCAGCGAGTAGAACTCGGCCATGGAGGCCAGGATGCCGTGCATCAGCATCCCTGAGGAGGTCTCGTCGATGTTCTCGGTGACCGAGACCAGGCTGATGTTCTCATCCCGTAGCGCGGCGTGGATCATGGCGTCATCGAGCCGGTTGCGGGCGAGGCGGTCGACCTTGTTGATGATGCAGTACCGCACCGGGTGCGTGGTCG
>NZ_LN831057.1 GCF_001375495.1 Flaviflexus massiliensis
GGTCAAGTCCTTTGGTGTGGTGTAACTTTTCGGGGTTGGGTTAGGCGGTGAGGAAGAGTTCCTGGCCGGGATGGTGATCGGTTTGCCCGGTGGGGGCGTTGAGGGTGTGGATGAGTTTTCGCATGGAGACTTCGGAGAAGTAGCGCCGTTCGGCGTAGAGCCATTCTTCGTGCTGTTCTTGAAGGACAGCTCCGACTAGGCGGGTGACACTGGCAGGGTCGGGGAAGATCTGGACCACGTCAGCACGACGCTTGATCTCCCGATTCAACCGCTCGATCGGATTATTGGACCAGATCTTCTTCCAATGCTCTTGAGGCATGTCAGCAAAAGCTGTCAGCTCTGCTTCGGCCTGTTCGAGCATGGCTGCTACCTCGGGAAACGAGCCAGATAGACCGTCAATGACGGTGCGGTATTGAGCTCTGACAGCCTGCGCGGTGGTCTGAGCAAAGATCGTTGAGACCAGGGCATTGACAGGCTTAGATCGGGCTGAGCCGACTCGTTGGGTGATGTTACGGGCGAAGTGGACCCGGCACCGCTGCCAAGCCGCCCCAGGCAGGATCGCTTTGACTGCGGCTTTCAACCCCGCGTGAGCATCCGAGGTCACTACCGCCACCCCGAGCGGATCAGCGCTTGTGGCGACTTTCAGGCCGCGCTCTCGCAGGGAGCGGAGGAACTCAGTCCAAAAATCGGTGGTCTCAGAATCACCCAGTGCCATGCCCAGGATCTCGCGGTTACCCTCACCGCTGACGCCGGTGGCTATGACAAGTGCTTGAGAGACGACTCGGTTACGTACACGCACGTCGAGATAGGTCGCATCCAGGAACAGGTAGGGGAACCAGGTGTGATCCAAGGGCCGGCCCAGGAACTGGCTCACGCCCTCGTCAATGTCAGCACAGATACGCGAGACGGTTGATTTTGAGATACCGGTGTCGTTGCCCAGGGCTTTGATCAGGTGATCAACCTTGCGGGTGCAGACACCATCGATCCATGCCTGGCAGATCACTGCATAAAGCGCTTTATCTACCCGACGGCGCGGGGACAGCAGCGCCGGGAAGAAAGAGCCCTGACGCAGCTTAGGGATCTGTAGGTCAACTTCCCCGGCCGGGGTGGCAAGAGTCTTGGGCCGGGTGCCGTTACGGTGAGTGATCCGGTCAGGGGTGCGTTCGTGAGGGCCAGCGCCGATCTTGACGGTGGCTTCAGCATCGATGAGATCTTGAAGGCCGGCCTGGAGCAGGCGGCGGAAGACATCGTTGTGAGCAAGATCAGGGTCGGTGAGGACTTCAGAAATCAGGGTCGTCAGGGCAGACTGGTGGTGAGTCATCGTGGGATGTCGCTTTCTTGTATCTTGGTCGAACATTTGAGTCTCCCACCATGACTCCCAACAATCTTCACCATCACCGTTGCTGGCAACCCCGCAGGAATTTACACCACACTAAGGGACTCACCCGGACTCCTAGTGCAGCTGGTGGATGGTTCAACGGGAATAGTGGTCAGGCAGGGGTGGGTCCATTGCCTCAGGCTGGGTGGAGCCAACAGGGTCACTCTCCCTACACGGTACAGAGGAAGCGGATTGGGGTAGTTCCCGTAATTATTTTGGTAATTGGTCTTCTCGTTATCGGTGGTGCTGTGGGTATTGGCTATTTTGCTTCCCGTCCAAACCCCGGCGTTGCCTTGATCTCAGATGCGGTTGAAGCCTGCGATCGGTCCGGGTACCTGGAGATTTCGGACGGAGGTCGCACACTCAACGTGTGGACCGAAGGAGAGGAGACTCACGGTGCAAGCCAGAGCGAATTGGATTGTGTGGTTGAGATGCTCGAGGTCCCGACTTCTGTCACTTCCCGCATGTGGTCTACTCGCGCTTTGGATGGGATGCAGTCGGGTACCTGGGGTGACTTTGAGGCTTCTTGGAATTACCACCCGGATAACGGTTTCAAATTCATTGTCACCGTTGCCGACTAGCATGTCTGTATCCGGAGCGTATGTTCTTCTTCGTTAATTTTGCTCTTGAGTCTTGTTAGGGGGGTGCCCACGTCTTTTGACGTGGGCACTTTGACTTCTCTTGGCATTGTAAGAGGATGTGCGATTGGCGGTTAGCCGTGCCAGGCCCACTCTCTGTTGACTTTTTTCCCTCTGACATGAAGTGACAGGCCACCAGCTTTGTTTTTTCTCGACCTCGGTGACATAGAAGGTGCCGGGGATATTCGGATCCTGTTGACGCTTCCGGCGTGATCGGTGGATTCGTATGTGGAAGCCGCGCTTGCGGGTCTTGATGTGGGGACAGGGGATTCACAACGAAGTTGTGCTTGTCGGGAAGTCCGGTTGTTGACAGGGTGATGGGCTGCCAGGTTCCGTCGATGGCCGATTGAGTTAGGTTCTTGACCTTTCTTTTGGCATTAAGAACTGCGAGTGTCACCGCTGAGACGTGGAGGGACATTCCTCGAGCCTTGTTCTTCCTGACGCTTGTGGTGTAGTGAGTACCGGGTACTTTTTGCGGTATCTGCTCTATTCTCTCGGACCTATAATGGTTGGTGTCCGGTAGAACATCCGCGTTTTGAGCGGTGCCTGGGGATTGATGGGGGATCCTCCGGTTCCTGGCAGTCCCGCCGTTGGGATCTCCACGGGTTGCCATGTCACGTTGAGGATGGCCTGTGCCTGGTTTATTACGCTACGGCGGGTCCGTAGAACGAGGGTGAAGTCGGTTGCCATAGCAACGACGATAACGGTGACTGTCAGCTGGAGTACGATTCGGGGCGGGGTTTGGAGGATGCCGGCCGTGGACGAGATCTTGACCTGGTCACCGACCTTCCAGGAATCCCCGCAACGTTTGACCGTTTCCGTGCGCTGGATACCGTCCTCGGTCCAGGTCATTGTGTACTCGTCCTTATTGGTTCGTCCACAAATGTTCACCTTTTCTATGTGGGTGACCGTGGCGGTTTCCTTTGTGCTTTGCCCTACGAAGTGCTCATGAATGCCGGGCTGCAGCCTCTGACCGATAGTCATCGTGAAGATCACCAGGAGAATGCTGATAACTCCGAGGGCGATCAGTGATCGGTTCTAGGGGGAATGTGCTTTCGTGAGTGCTTCGCATTCATCAGGGTGCATTGAACAGTGCTATCTCAGGAACTCTCCATCATCACAGACGTGAGCGGGTGAGAGGACACCAGTTTTTGGCATGTCAAGGAATCCGAGGGATTCCACTGACTGAAAGGGCACTCTGCCTTTCAGTGTTCGAGCCTGGGTTCGTCCTTGCGCACGGCGTGAAGCCCACCAACAAAGGGCAAGCGGCGAGCAGTTGATGGGGCCGCGTCGATGTCGTCAGCGAGTTGCTTAGCTCGGGCAGTGCCTTGCTCTCGTAGCCTCGTAGAAATTCTGTCTCGTTCAATGGGGAGACGGTTCTGTGACAGCTTGGCTTTGCCCCCGATGCGGTCGATCGTCATGGAGACACCGATGATGGCCTTGGAAGCACGGTCCAGGTACTTGCTGTCCATGCTGTCGGCCTCTTCTTCATCCCAGTGGCGGGTAAGGTCGACAGATGCTTCCTTGACCCACTCTCGGTTGTCATGGACGGTGACCTGTCCGTGGATGGTTACCTGCGTGTAATCCCAGGTGGAGGCAACTGATGTGCCTTCGGGCAGATCGTAATCCCGTGAACTAACAAAGCCGTGCGCTCCGGTGAATACGTGAGCACCGGGACGCGGGACGTCGGATGCCTTCCAGTGATCGTTGAACCGGGCCATGTGCATGATGATGACGCCATCGCGGATAATAATCGGCAACATTGTCGCATCGATCGTTCCATCATCCCGTGCAGTAACGAGAGTTCCTGCACCCTGTTCGTGAATAAACTCCATCGCCAATTCGTCATCGAGTGCAAAGTAGTGGGGAATCATAGAAAAGCTCCTCTATTTCACCCCAGTCAGTAGTGAAGTAGTGCCATCCTTGGGACCCCTGATGAGACCGAGAGTCAGCAGAGTAACGAGCGATGGGGAGCGGAGTGAAGTTGAGAGTGCGCGGTGACAGATAGATGTGCGCTGTCGGAATTGGGACGATGCGGTACTTTTCGAGGATCATCCGAGCGTTGGTTTCAGCTCGTAACTCCAGTGCTGAACAAGTTTGGGAATCAGTGCATTCTTTTTGCCGGCCAGGAACCAGGACCGATAAGTTTATGGCAAGGATGTTGTATGTGACCTGAGCATCAAAGTGCGTGATTAGTCTCGCTGTGTGACCCTGTTTTTCACGCTTTCGTTGGTGAGTCGTAGAGTTGGGAAGGACCAAAAGGAGATGGTATGCCAACTTTGCGATCAGCTACATCAACCCAGGGTAGGAACTTTGCTGGAGCTCGTGCTCTGTGGCGCGCCACCGGCATGGGTGACAATGATTTCGGGAAGCCGATTATCGCCGTAGCAAACTCGTTTACCCAGTTCGTGCCGGGTCACGTGCACCTGAAAGACATGGGGCAGCTTGTTATTTCGGCAATCGAAGAAGCTGGTGGCGTCGGTAAAGAATTCAACACGATCGCTGTTGACGATGGTATTGCCATGGGACATGATGGCATGCTCTATTCGCTACCCTCGCGCGAGATCATTGCGGACTCGGTCGAGTACATGGTGAACGCACACACCGCGGATGCTCTCGTGTGCATCTCCAACTGCGACAAGATCACCCCGGGCATGCTCATGGCTGCCATGAGGCTCAACATCCCGGTCGTGTTCGTGTCGGGCGGGCCCATGGAAGCGGGCAAGTCGATTGAGGGCGTTATCGATCACCCGGTTAACCTCGTTGACGCCATGAGTGGTGCGGCCGATGAATCGATCTCGGATGAAGAGCTGGCACAGATTGAAAATGCTGCTTGCCCCACGTGCGGCTCCTGCTCTGGCATGTTCACCGCGAACTCCATGAACTGCCTAACTGAGGCACTGGGACTGTCCCTGCCCGGTAACGGTTCCACCCTTGCCACCCACGCTTCCCGCAAGGAACTGTTCCTCGAAGCTGGGCGCACAATCGTGAACCTAGCCAAGCGCTACTACAACGAGGATGACGAGTCTGTTCTGCCTCGCAACATCGCCACCCGTGAGGCGTTCCAGAACGCGATGACGATGGACGTGGCCATGGGTGGATCGACCAACACGATCCTTCACATTCTTGCGACCGCAATCGAGGGCGAAGTGGACTTCACCCTCGAGGACATCGACGCGATCTCACGTCAGGTTCCCTGCATCGCCAAGGTTGCCCCGAACCACCCCGTGTTCCACATGGAGGACGTGCACCGCGCCGGTGGCATTCCCGCGATTCTCGGCGAGCTCTACCGTGCCGGTCTGCTCCAGGAATCTGTTCACTCGGTTCACTCTCCCGACCTGAAGTCGTGGCTGGAGAAGTGGGATATTCGCGCAGAGAATCCTGCACCGGAAGCAATCCAGCTCTTTAAAGCAGCCCCCGGTGGTGTTCGCACCACCCAGGCCTTCTCCCAGGCAAACGAGTGGAAGGAACTCGACACGGACGGTGAGAACGGCTGCATCCGTGCCGTCAAGTACGCCTACACGGAAGATGGTGGGCTGGCTGTCCTTAAGGGCAATATTGCCGAGGAAGGCGCCGTCATCAAGACTGCCGGCATCGACGAAGAACTCTTCCACTTCGAGGGTCGAGCCCGCGTGGTTGATTCCCAGGAAGACGCGATCGAACTCATCCTCTCCAAGTCTGTTGTTGACGGCGATGTTGTTGTCATCCGCTACGAGGGCCCCAAGGGCGGCCCGGGTATGCAGGAAATGCTCTACCCCACCTCCTTCCTCAAGGGACTTGGACTTGGCAAGACCTGTGCGCTCATCACCGATGGTCGCTTCTCCGGGGGCACCTCCGGTATCTCCATCGGCCACATTTCCCCGGAAGCTGCGGCAGGTGGCGGGATCGGGCTCATCGAAGAAGGCGACCGCATCGTCCTCGACGTTGCCTCCCGTTCGCTTGAACTGCTTGTCGACGACGAGACCCTGGAAGCTCGCCGCGCAGCCAAGGGTCCGCTTCCCTGGAAGCCTGCGAAGGAACGCCCACGCAAGGTCTCCAAGGCACTGAAGGCATATGCGCTACTGGCACGCTCTGCAACATACGGCGGTGTCCGTAGTCTCGACGACTGAGAACATACGAGAGTTCTGAGTCAGTAAGGACTAAACCGGCGCTGGGATTGATCCCGGCGCCGGCTTCTCTTTGCCAGCTGACTTTTTTCTAGCTACACATCGACCGGTTCAGCCGTACGCCTCGACTCGCTGCCTGCTCGCACAATCTTTGATTTTCCCTGTCCGTGGATGCGCCACTAGCCCCTGAGATTTTTTGTCGCACCTCCTGCCCTGCCTCCGCTCTCTGTCTCTCTTGAACTGAATCCTCGGGGGAGAGGAGCGTCGGAGCTGTCCGAGCTGGGGAGAGAAGAAAGGTGTCGTATCGGGACTCATGGCCCCCAATCTCTCATCAAGCCGGGGAGATACTGGTGGTGGCAGTTTCGATTGAAGGAGCATCCACGAACATGAGTGACGTTCTCCAGTTCCTCGCCGACCAGCCACTGATGACGCTCTTCATCATCATTGGGCTTGGCATGGCACTTGGCAATATCAAGGTAAAAGGCGTCGGGCTCGGTGCCGCGGCAGTCCTCTTCCTCGCGATCGGACTGGCAGCACTTGGGGTAGCACACGGCATCGAGATTGCCATCCCGCACATTGTTGGAACTCTTGGGCTTGTCCTCTTCGCATTTGCGATTGGGAACAATGCTGGCGGCACATTCTTTCAGTCACTCCGCCAAGCAACCGGCCCCATTGTCACCATGGTGCTCCTCTTCATCGTTGCCGCAACGGCGGCCTACTTTGTCGGCACGCGACTGTTCAACATGGATGTGGCACTCGTGGCCGGCACGTTCTCCGGTGCCGTGACGAACACTCCCGCGCTCGCGGCAGCCAGCGAATCATCGGGGGATCCCGGAACGGCCACGGTTGGTTACGCCGTCGCCTACCTGTTTGGGGTGATCGGCATGATCATCGCGGCCAATGTGGCGCTACGAAACTCGGCACACGATACTGATACGCCATCACCCGTTGGCCACGAGACGGTGCGCGTGGATCGCGATGATCTGCCGACCGTGGGGGCAATCATGCAGCACACGGGAAGCACCGTCGAATTCTCCCGGATCCGCAGGGGAGAACAGGGACCAATCTGGATTCCCAGCTCGGTCGAGCAACTGCGCCACGGGGACCTCGTGACCGTGGTAGGTGAACACAGCGATGTGCAGACCGTTATCGATGAGCTCGGGCATCGATCCTCCCATTCGCTACGCGAGGACCGCCGTTTGCTCGACTTCCGACGCATCACCGTTTCTGAACCGTCTCATGTTGGGCGGACGGTGAAGGAGATGGACGAGGTGCTGGAGGAACGGTGGGGTGCGAAAATCTCTCGCATCCGCCGAGGCGATCAGGACATGCTTGCCATCCCGGGGCTGATGATGGAGATGGGGGACAGGGCCCGGGTTGTGGGCCCAACGAGCAAGCTGAAAGAGATCTCTGCCTGGCTCGGTGACTCCTCGAAGGGACTGACCGACATCAACCCCGTCGCGCTCGGCGTTGGTCTCGGTCTCGGTATCCTTCTCGGCACAATAAAGATCCCGGTTCCCGGTGGTGGGCACTTCGCCCTCGGGGCTGCTGCCGGTGTGCTCATCGTTGGCCTTATTATGGGCAGGCTCGGCAGAGTCGGGACGGTCGTGACCGCGCTACCGAAGACTGCAAATCTCGTGATCTCCGAACTTGGCCTCCTCGTTTTCCTCGCTCAGGCGGGAACCAATGCCGGAGGGCAGATCGGTGAAGCATTCACGGGAGACTCGTGGTGGCAGATTCTCCTGCTTGGCATGCTTGTCACGTCGATCATGGCGGTGGGACTCTACATTGCCATGAGGAGAGTTTTCGGCATGGGAGGGACCCGGCTCTCCGGGGTGCTGGCCGGTTCACAAACTCAGCCCGCGGTTCTCGCCTTTGCCAATGCTCGCACGGGCTCCGATCCGCGCGTTGCCCTCGGATATGCCCTCGTGTACCCGGTTGCGATGGTGGCGAAGATACTCGTTGCTCATGTACTTGGGGGTTTGTAGTCGACCGTGCTCGCATGGCACACTTTGACTGTGTTCCCCGGAACTCGATCTTGACAGGAAGGTCGTGTCCCGGGGAACACCCTTATCGGGCAAACAATTCGTATGCCAGTGTGCTCAGAGCGTTGAGATAACCGGAAAAGACCTCATTTTCTCTTGCTGTATATAGGACACTATTCGTCTCAGTGTTCGGTACTGTGCGCCAATATATGAGATTTTAGGATTGTGGCTTGCGTTGTGTGAGGGGCCGGGGTTAATGTTGACCCATGGAAATGAAGTTTGTAATTACCAGGCGCGCCACACCGGTCCGCTGAGGTTGTGTTGCGCGCCCCCTGTTCCGATGCAGGGGGCTTTTTCATTGCCATACCGATCCACGTCTAGGAGGAACCATGGGGAAACCAGCATCCCCTGCAACACTCGCTGAAGCGAGTGCGTTGAAGGCGCAGAGCGACGGTGTCATTCGTGAGAAATCAACCGGTGCTCGGTCCATTATTCGTTCTCTGGAGGAACTGGGCGTAGACACGGTATTTGGTCTTCCCGGTGGAACGATCCTCCCCACCTACGATCCGCTCATGGATTCGCAGAAGATCCGTCACATTCTTGTTCGTCACGAGCAGGGTGCGGGCCACGCCGCGGAAGGTTATGCCCACGCAACCGGCAAGGTTGGCGTCTGCATCGCCACCTCAGGTCCCGGTGCCACGAACCTGACGACCGCCATTCTCGATGCCTACATGGATTCGGTTCCCATGCTGGTTATCACCGGCCAGGTGGGGGCTGCCCTCATCGGTACGGATGCGTTCCAGGAGGCGGACATCGTCGGCATCACCATGCCGATCTCGAAGCACTCCTTCCTTGTCACCGACGTCAAGGATATTCCCGCCCGTATTGCCGAGGCATACGAGCTCGCACAGACGGGCCGTCCCGGCCCGGTCATTGTCGATATCGCCAAGTCCGCTCAGAACGCTGAAGAGGAATTTGTGTGGCCCCCGGTGCGTGACCTGCCGGGCTACCGTCCCGTGACGAAGCCTAATGCTCGCCAGGTCCGCGAAGCCGCGCGCATGATCGCCACCGCGGAGAAGCCCGTCTTCTACCTGGGTGGTGGCGTGATCCGTGCGGGAGCCTCGGAAGCGGTGCGCGAACTGGTTAAGCTCACCGGTATTCCCGCCGTCACAACGCTCAATGCGATCGGTTCCCTCACTCACAACGATCCGCACAATCTGGGTATGCCGGGCATGCACGGCACTGTTGCGGCAGTTGATAGCCTGCAGCGTTCCGATCTTCTCATCACTCTCGGTGCACGTTTTGATGACCGCGTGACGGGTAGCCTCGAGTCCTTCGCCCCGCACGCTCAGGTCATTCACGCCGATATCGACCCCGCCGAGATCGGGAAGAACCGTCACGCGGATGTTCCGATCGTCGGTGACGTGCTCGAGACGGCACGGGAACTGACTGAGGAAATGCCGGCCGCCTACCGCCAGTACGGTCAGCGTGACATCAGCGCGTGGTGGAAGCGGCTGAATCGCATGCGGGAAACGTACCCGCTCGGCTGGACCCCAACCGAGGACGGGAACATGGCACCCCAGTACGTGCTGGAGCAGCTCGCCGAGATTGTTGGTCCCGACGCGATCTACGTTGCGGGAGTGGGACAGCACCAAATGTGGGCATCCCAGTTCCTCAAGTTCGACGAGCCGCGCACCTGGATCAACTCCGGCGGTGCAGGAACCATGGGCCTCTCCGTTCCAGCCGCCATGGGAGCCAAGGTGGCAAGGCCCGACAAGGTCGTGTGGGCTATCGATGGTGACGGCTGCTTCCAGATGACGAATCAGGAGCTCGCGACCTGCGCGCTCAACGATATTCCGATCAAGGTTGCGGTCATCAACAACTCCTCGCTCGGCATGGTGCGCCAGTGGCAGACCCTGTTCTACAACTCGCGGTACTCGAACACCGATCTCGATACTGGGCGGGGCACCCGCAACATTCCCGACTTCGTGAAGCTCGCTGACGCCTACGGTTGCGTCGGTCTGCGTTGCGAACGCCCGGAGGATGTGGCAGATACGATCCGCCAGGCCATGGAGATCAACGACCGTCCCGTCGTCATTGATTTCCAGGTGTCGGCTGACGCCATGGTGTGGCCGATGGTGGCCGCCGGCGTCTCGAACGATGAAATCCAGTACGCCCGCGACATTGCTCCCAACTGGGACGACGAAGAATAGAAGGAACTCATGAACAATCGACACACTCTCTCGGTTCTCGTCGAAAACAAGCCCGGTGTGCTGACACGCGTCACGGCCCTGTTTGCTCGTCGAGCATTCAACATCCACTCGGTCGCGGTGGGAACGACGGAAGACCCGGAAATCTCCCGCATCACCATCGTTGTCGACGCCGACATGGCGCCCCTCGAGCAGGTGACGAAGCAACTGAACAAGCTCGTCAACGTCATCAAGATTGTGGCTCTCGAGCCCGACACGTCAGTGCAGCGCGAGCTCCTTCTCGTCAAGGTGTCCGCCACCGACGAAAACCGCACCTCCGTCCTTCAAATCGTGGACCTGTTCCGTGCCCACGTGGTGGACGTAGTACCGGATGCTGTCACGATTGAAGCAACCGGCTCCGCAGGAAAAGTGGAGGCGTTCCTGACGTCTCTCGCCCCCTACGGGATTAAAGAAATTGTCCAATCGGGTGCAGTCGCGATCTCTCGTGGCTCGCGCTCCCTATCCGAACGAGTGAGTGCCGAACGAGCACTCCGTCGCGCCTGATCTACAAGGAGATTACTGTGGCAGAAATTTACTATGACGACAATGCCGATCTGTCGATCATCCAATCCAAGAAGGTAGCCGTTATTGGTTACGGCTCGCAGGGCCACGCCCACGCGCTCAACCTTCGTGATTCCGGCGTTGACGTCGTTGTGGGCCTGCGTGAAGGATCCTCCTCCATCGCCAAGGCGCAGGAACAGGGACTTGCAACTGCCTCCGTTGCGGATGCAGTCAAGGAAGCCGATGTCGTCATGATTCTTGCGCCGGACCAGCACCAGCGCACCATCTACGCCGAAGACATTGAGCCGAACCTCAAGGAAGGCGCAGCCCTGTTCTTCGCCCACGGCTTCAACATCCGCTACGACTACATCAAGCCGTCTGCCAGCCACGACATCTGCATGGTTGCCCCCAAGGGCCCCGGTCACACGGTGCGCCGCGAATACGTTGCAGGCCGCGGTGTTCCCGCGATCGTCGCGATCGAGCAGGACGCTTCCGGTCAGGCCTGGGATCTGGCCCTGTCCTACGCGAAGGCCATCGGTGCCACCCGCGCCGGTGTCATCAAGACCACCTTCACCGAAGAAACCGAGACCGACCTGTTCGGTGAGCAGTCTGTTCTCTGCGGTGGCGTCACCCAGCTGATCCAGTACGGTTTTGAAACCCTGACCGAGGCCGGCTACCAGCCAGAGATCGCCTACTTCGAGGTGCTTCACGAGCTCAAGCTCATCGTTGACCTCATCAACGAGGGTGGTCTGACCAAGCAGCGCTGGTCGATTTCCGACACGGCTGAGTACGGCGACTACGTCTCCGGTCCCCGCGTTATCTCCCCCAACGTCAAGGACAACATGAAGGCCGTCCTCGCGGACATTCAGGATGGCACCTTCGCCACCCGCTTCATCACCGACCAGGACAATGGCGGCCCCGAGTTCCAGGAGCTGCGCAAGCGCGGCGAAGGCCACCAGATCGAGAAGGTCGGCGTGGAGCTGCGTAAGGCATTCTCGTGGGAAGACACCGACGCTGACTACACCGATGGTCAGGCAGCCAGGTAGTAAGTAGCTAGGCTTGGGGTGCTCCTACCAAGGGGGCACCCCAACCTATCTCCACACAAGCAACCCCACGCCAGCTCCCTTCCTGATCGTTTTGCGATGGGTCATGGCAGAGTTGTGCAATATGCAGTGTGCTTTGTGCAGTGTTTACTGTGCGGGGAAGTAAGTGGGGAAATAAGTGACGGGCTGGCGAAGCGGCCAGCCCTATCGGCACGAGATGTGTCAATCTGGAATCCACCCACGCCTTCCAGATGGTGAACGTAAAATATCAGAATATGGACGAAAGGCTAGGATGTGGTCATGAATCGAACAATCAAACTTGCTGTTATTCCCGGTGACGGCATTGGTCCAGAAGTTGTTGCCGAAGGCTTGAAGGTTATGCATACGGCACTGCGTGACACCGATGTCACGATTGAGGAAACCACGTTTGACCTGGGTGCGGCCCGCTGGCACAGAACCGGTGAGGTGTTGCCCGAGGAAGAGTTCGAACAGATTGCTGCCCACGACGCGATTCTGCTCGGCGCGGTCGGCGACCCCTCACTGCCGTCCGGGATTCTTGAACGCGGCCTGCTCCTCAAGCTCCGTTTTGCTCTCGACCATTACGTGAACTTGCGCCCCTCCAAGTACTACCGAGGCGTGCCCACGCCGCTTGCGAACCCTGGCGAGATCGACTTCGTTGTCGTCCGCGAAGGCACCGAGGGCCTGTACGCAGGCAACGGCGGCGCCGTGCGCGTTGATACCCCGCACGAGATCGCCACCGAAGTCTCCATCAACACCGCATACGGTGTTGAACGCGTCGTGCGCTACGCATTTGAACTCGCAACGACGAGGGACAATCGCCTGACCCTCGTGCACAAGCACAACGTGCTGGTCAACGCGGGCCACCTGTGGCGCCGCACTGTCGAGCGCGTTGGCAAGGAATACGAGGGCGTTGCGGTTGACTACCTGCACGTGGATGCGGCAACGATCTTCCTCGTGACCGACCCGGGCCGCTTCGACGTGATCGTGACCGACAACCTGTTCGGTGACATACTGACCGACGAAGCCGGTGCTATCACGGGCGGTATTGGTTTGGCGGCCTCGGGCAACGTCAACCCCGAGGGCGCGCACCCGTCCATGTTCGAGCCCGTGCACGGCTCCGCACCGGACATTGCCGGCCAGCAGAAGGCCGACCCGATCGCCACGATCTCCTCCGTCGCTCTCATGCTCAATCACCTGGGGCTCACCGAGGCGGCAGCCAAGATCGAAGCAGCTGTGGATGGTGACATGGAGGCGAGGGCAGATGCGGCTGAGGCCGGAGCGCCCCTGGGCCGCACCACGAGCGAAATCGGTGACGCAGTCGTCGCCCGAATCTCATAGGAAGAACCGCTATGACGCAGAACCCGTCGGAGCTGGAGTTGGCGGCAGCCAACCCCCTTCCCACCGCAGACGAACTCGCACACTCCTGGGAGCACACGCCCTCCCTTAACCCCGCCACCCCCGAGGCGCGTGAAGAGGTCTTCAACAGCCTCGGATTTGGTTCCGTCTTCACGGACCACATGGCGCACGCAATCTACGAGGAGGGAAAGGGCTGGCATTCGAAAGTGATCGAACCCTACGGTCCGCTCACCCTCGACCCGGCAGCTGCTGTCCTGCACTACGGCCAGGAGGTCTTCGAGGGTCTCAAGGCGTACCGTCATGATGATGGCTCGGTCTGGACGTTCCGTCCCGGCTACAACGCGGCACGGCTCAATGCCTCCTCGCGTCGCCTCGCGATCCCCGAACTCACGCCGGAAGACTTCCTCGCCTCCATCGTTGGCCTCGTCCGCGCCGATGAGGTCTGGGTACCTTCTGCTCCCGGATCGTCCCTCTACCTGCGCCCCTTCATCATCGCCACCGAGGCCTTCCTCGGCGTGCGGGCGGCGCACAAGTACGACTACCTCTGCATCGCATCCCCCTCGGGACCGTACTTCACGGGTGGCTTTGAGGGAATTTCCGTGTGGGTATCGCCCGACTACCACCGGGCCGGCCCGGGAGGCATGGGTGCCGCAAAGACCGGAGGCAATTACGCTTCCTCGCTCGTCCCCAAGGTCATGGCGAAGGATGAGGGATTTGACGAGGTGTGTTTCCTCGATGCTGCGACCAACACCAACATTGATGAGCTTGGCGGCATGAACCTCTTCATCGTCTACGAAGACGGGACGCTTGCCACCCCGAGCCTCACCGGCAACATCCTCGAAGGCGGCACTCGCGGAGCCATTCTGCGCCTCCTTCGTGACCGGAACAGGACCGTCACGGAAAAAACGATCAACTCCGCCCAGCTCGTTGCTGACATTGAATCCGGCAAGGTATCCGAAGTCTTCGCTTGTGGCACAGCCGCGGTCGTGACTCCGGTGGCTCGGATTGCTGGCGAGGGCTTTGATGTGAGCCTGGCCGGGGGAGAGGTCACGAAGTCGATCTACGACCAGGTCACCGCCATCCAGCTCGGCCACGAACCCGATCCCTACAACTGGACCTACAAGATCACGCCATGAGCCACGCTTTCACGATCTATGACACGACGCTGCGGGACGGGGCGCAGCAGGAGGGAATGAACCTGTCCGTCACGGACAAGCTCACCCTCCTGCCCCTCCTCGAAGCGTACGGAGCGGACATTATCGAAGGTGGATGGCCGGGAGCGATCCCGCGCGACACCGAATTCTTCGCCCGCCTCAGGGAGGATAACCCGCTCCGGCACGCCCGCCTTGCGGCCTTCGGTGCCACGAGGAAAGCCAACGTTGACGTGGCTGACGACCAGCAGGTCGCGGCCCTCCTCAACTCCGGTGCCCCGATCATCACCCTCGTTGCCAAGTCCGATTTCCGTCACGTCCTCAAAGCCCTGCGCACAAGCGAACAGGAAAACCTCGCCATGGTGTCCGACACCGTTAGCTACCTGGCAGGTGAGGGCCGTGAGGTCATGGTCGACCTGGAACACTTCTTCGATGGGGCGGATGAGAACAGGGCATACACGTATGCGGTGGCTGAGGCCGCGGTCCGTGCAGGAGCCACCACCATCATCGCCTGCGACACGAATGGCGGATCGCTACCGCACGTGATCGAACAGCGGGTGAGGGAACTGCGGGAGCACCTGAACGAAGCCGGGCTCGATGCGCAGATTGGCATTCACGCCCATAACGACGGTGAACTTGCTGTCGCGAACTCAATGGCGGCGGTAGAGGCCGGGGCCACCCACGTGCAGGGCACCATCAACGGCTACGGTGAGCGCACCGGCAACGCCAACATCCTCACGATCATCGCCAACCTTCAACTCAAAACCGGGCGACAGATCGTCACACCCGAGCAACTTGCAGAACAGACGCGGGTCTCTCACGCGGTCGCCGAGCTCGTCAACATCGCCCCCTACGGGAGGCAGCCGTACACGGGCGTATCGGCTTTCGCCCATAAGGCAGGTCTCCATGCTTCCGCAATCCGGGTTGACGCCGATCTGTATCAGCACATCGATCCCGCACTCGTGGGTAACGATATGAGAATGATCGTGTCGGATATGGCCGGTCGTGCCTCGATCGAGCTCAAGGGTCGCGAGGTCGGCATTGATCTGTCTGAACGCCCCGAGGTTCTCACCGAGGTGACAAACCGAATCAAGGAAGCGGAAGCCCAGGGCTACACGTACGATGCGACCGATGCATCGGTCGAGCTCATCATCCGCGAGGCCGTGGACGGTACGAAGCTGTGCTTTTTCGAGGTCGAATCCTGGGCAGCCCACCTGTCCGGTCAGAAGGATGACTCGAACGGGGCGGAAGCAATCGTCAAGCTCTCCACCGCAAACGGACGGAGTGTCACGGTCGGTGAGGGCGTCGGCCCAGTGGACGCTCTCGACAAGGCTCTGCGCGAGGCGCTCCTGCCGGTCTATCCGCAGCTCGGTGACTGCGAACTGACGGACTTCAAGGTTCGTGTTCTCGACGGTAGTGCAGCGACAAAGGCCACCACCCGAGTCATCGTGTCGATGGCATCTCCGGTTGGCATGTGGGCAACGGTCGGCGTGGGTAAGGACGTGGTCGAAGCCTCCTGGGAGGCACTGACCGATGGGTACATTTACGGACTGTTCAGGGCGGGAGCAACGCCCCTCCCAGCATCCAGCCCGGCATCCACCACCGACGTGTCAGCCAACGCCTGAGGTCACGCGGTCTAGTGGTTAATCGGCTGAAATAAACAACAAATGAAATACTGACTGGCAGAGTAAATACATGCCGGAGGGGTGGATCCATCAGATGGATCCACCCCTCCAGCATGTCAAGAACGAAGTGTGAGTACGGACTGGGCCCCGTGTGACGAGAATGGGAAGTTCTCGGTTAGGGCTTGGGGCGTTCGCCGAAGATTTGCCTGCCGACTCGGATCATCGTCGAGCCCTCCTCGACAGCGATCCTCCAGTCCCCACTCATCCCCATCGACAGCTCCGTGAGATTTGAGTGCCCGCGCTCGCGGAGAGACTCGGCTAGCTCCCTCGTTGAGGCGAAGGACCGGTGAATGTCTAACTCTTCCGTCGTGTTTGCTCCGATGGTCATGAGGCCCGTGAGCGTGAGGTGGGGGAGCTGCGCAATGCTGTCAGCAAGGGCGTACGCATCATCTGGGTCGATTCCAAACTGTGACTGTGCACCTGCGGAGTTGACCTGAATGAAGACGTTGCGGGAGAGGTCGAGGCCGTCACAGACGGTGTTGAGACGATTGGCGGTCTTGAGGGAATCAACAGTTTGAACCGTGTCAGCGTACTGGAGTGCGACACGAGCCTTGTTGGATTGGATGTGGCCGATCACGTGAACCTCACGGTCTGGGGCACCGAGCGCCGTCAGTTCTTCCTCGGTGGCCCGGAGCTGCTGAATGATGTTGTGACCAAAGAGCGACGCTCCCGCCTTCATGGCTTCCATGACCTTCTCCGCCGGCTGGTGCTTAGCGGCAAGAAGGATCCGTACGTTGCGGTCACCTGCCGCCTCCTGTACCTCGGCTGAGAGTGCAGCGAACCGTTCGGCGATCATGGGTCTCCTTGGCTAGACAACGTCTCCAATTCTAGCAAGGGAGGCAACCAGCTCATCGGCCTGCTCACTGGCCCCAACATCAACCAGGGCCACGAACTCGGTGTCGCGCGACTCCTCACCATCGTCAATGACCTGGTGCACGATCCAGAGCTTCTTTGATGAAGCATCGTGGGCATCATCTTCGTTCAGCCCAGCATCGACCAGATCCGATACCGAGGGCGACTCGTTGAAAACAAGGAAGCTTGCGGAACGTGAATTGGTGTCGGTGCCAAGCCACTCGTGAGAATCAAAATAGTCGTCGAGGAACTCATCCCACCGATCAGCATCGAGAGAAATAGCTGGTTCGTACACGCGCGGGTGCGAGAGCATCTCGAGGCGGTCGACATCCTCGTCGGCCGCTGCCTCAACAAAGCGCCACAGCCAGTTCCTGATCTTCGTTCGGAAGGCATGGGGGTTGGCGGTGATGGGGACGGTCCCGTCCTCGCGTGCACCAAAGGCACGTTCCTCACCACCCTGGGGGATCCGCGTGTGGGTCATGATCTCTTCATCGTTAATGATGCCGTCAGCGAGCGCCTCCCATTCGGCAATGAGGGAGGAGTCGACGGAGCGGACGAGATCGCCGAGCCAGGAAATAATGTCACTAAGTTCATCGGTCAGGGCATCTTCGGGGATGATTTGGCGGAGCGCCCGATAGGTGTCGGTCAGGTAGCGCAGGACAACGCCTTCGCTGCGTGCCACATCGTGGCGCGAGATGAGGTCGGAGAAGGTCATGGCGTTCTCCACCATTTCCCGCACAACGGACTTCGGCGAGAGCTCGTACTCGGCCACCCACGGGTTCGTTTGACGATAGGTTTCCAGCGCTGGAACAAGGACCTCGATCAGTGGCTGAGGCCACGTGATCTCGTCGAGCCTTGCCATCCGCTCGTTGTATTCCAGCCCTTCTGCCTTCATCGCCGCCATCGCCACATCTCGCTCGGCCTTCCGCTGGGCAATGAGGACGGGTCGGGGGTCTTCTTGAACGGACTCGATGATCGACACAACATCGAGAGCGTAGGTGGCCGAGTCTTTATCGAGCAGTTCGAGGGCCGCGAGAGCAAAGGGGGACAGGGGAGCGTTGAGAGCAAAGTCGGAGGGAATCTCCCTGGCAAGTTCAATCGCGGGCTTACCAGGATTGTTCGCACGCCATTCGCGGTCGTGATGAACGATGACTCCCGCTGCTCGCAACGAGGTGTAAATGTCGACTGCCTTGCGAAGCAGGGGATTGCTGGCTCGCTTGGGCTCGTAATTGTCGGTCAATAGCCGGTATACGGTCTTCACGGGGTCGCCGGCACGCGCCAGGATCTGCAGCATCATGGCGTGGGTGATGGTCATGCGTGACTCAAGGGTCTCCGGGGGAGCCGAAATGAGCCTGTCGAACGTTGACCTGGTCCAGTTGACCTGACCCTCGGGTGCCTTCTTCTTGACGGGCTTCTTTTTCTTATCCGCGGCCTTTGCTTCTGCCTTGGCGTTCTCAATCTCGTGCTCGGGTGCCTGAACGACGACTTCACCAACCGTGTCAAAGCCGGCTCTGCCGGCTCTGCCGGCGATCTGATGGAATTCGCGGGCGGTCAGTTGCCTCTGCTTCTCACCATCGAACTTGGCCAGGCTCGTGAGTAACACGGTGCGGATCGGAACGTTGATACCAACCCCGAGGGTGTCGGTCCCGCAGATCACCCGGAGCAGCCCCTGCTGTGCGAGGCGCTCCACGAGGCGGCGATAGCGGGGGAGCATGCCCGCGTGGTGGATCCCGATCCCCGCACGCAGGAGCTTGGAAAGCACGGCACCAAAGCCTGGACCGAATCGGAAGTCGCCCAATGCCTCAGCGATCTGCGCCTTCTGTTCCTTCGAGGCAATCGCAACTGACTGCAGTTCGGTCGCGGCGTTGATGGCGGCGAGCTGGGAGAAGTGAACAATATAGACGGGAGCCCGGTGAGTGGAGACCAGCTCCTTCACGGTCTCGGACACGGTCTCGAGCGAGTAGGTAAAGGTGAGGGGTACGGGACGCTCAGCATCGTCAACGATGGAGACCGTGCGGTCAGTGCGGCGCTCGAGATCCTCAACAAAGTGAGAGGTGTCGCCCAGGGTGGCAGACAGAAGAACGTGCTGAGTGTTCGTCAGTTCGAGCAGCGGCACTTGCCATGCCCATCCGCGGTCCGGTTCGGAGAAGAAATGGAACTCATCGGCAATAACAACCCCGGCATCAGCATTCTTTCCCTCGCGCAGCGCAACGTTTGCGAGGATCTCCGCCGTGCAACAAATAATGGGAGCATCCGCGTTGATCGTTGAATCACCGGTCACCATGCCAACGTTGGCTGCCCCGAACAGTCCGATGAGGTCGAAGAACTTTTCCGATACGAGGGCCTTGAGGGGAGCTGTGTAATAGCCGCTCCTACCCTCGGCAAGAGCAACAAATAGAGCCGCCATCGCAATCATGGACTTGCCCGACCCGGTCGGGGTGGAGACGATGATGTGATCCCCATCGAGTGCCGCAAGGAGGGACTCTTCCTGGTGGGGATAGAGATCCTTACCCGTGGAATGCACCCAGTTCACGAACGCGTCATACACCTCATCGGCCGGCGGGTTTTCACCAAACTTGTCGGCAAGCAGATCGAGCGCATCATTCAGCGGGGAAAGAGATTCAGTCACCCTCTCAGGGTGCCACATGGGGGCAGATCAAGGAGCGCATCCGCATGCTGTGCATGAGTTCACAATAAAAAAAGTCCCACCAGTTTGAACAAACTGAGGGGGTCAGAGTATTGTTATTTCTTGCGCGCACCGCTAGCTCAATGGTAGAGCAACTGACTCTTAATCAGTGGGTTCAGGGTTCGAGTCCCTGGCGGTGTACCAAGTGAAATCCTGGCTTCGGCCAGGATTTTTCATTTCTACCATAAAAATAGTTATGGGGTCACGCTAAACCTTCCGATACTGAATCGGCGAATCCGGGCCCCGCGTGCTTGGTCTTGGGCTTGCGGCAGTGAGGAGAGAAGTGCCGGGCCTCAAACTGGGGCTAAAGACAAAATGTGCTACGAGCGAATAACTACCGGCCATAGGGCCTGAAAGACGATCCGAGCGGGGCAGGTGCGTAAATTATGTAAGGTGAGCCTTAGCTAAATTTGCACATTCGTGCAAGGGGTTTGACCATTAGTGCAGGCGGGGGCAAACTGGACTAAAGGTACAGATACAACGGGCGCCGAAGCCCGAGGAGGTAGAAGTGAATACCAAGCCAACCGCACTCACCCGCGAATCACGCTCCGCTGCCCTGGTGGGAATGGCAGAGCAAGAGCTGGACATCCTCGTCGTCGGAGGCGGCGTGACCGGTGCAGGTATCGTTCTCGACGCAGCCACTCGCGGTCTGCGCACCGGCATTGTGGAAATGAGGGACTGGGCTTCCGGAACGTCCCAGTGGTCCTCCAAGCTCGTCCACGGCGGACTCCGCTACCTCTACCAGCTCGACTTCCCCCTGGTTGCTGAGGCCCTGCGCGAACGCGGCACTCTTCTGACCACGACCGCACCCCACCTCGTTACCGCACAGCCCTTCCTGTGGCCGCTCAAGCAGCGCCTCATTGAGCGCGCCTACTCCGCCGTCGGTGTGGGCATGTACGACGCGCTCTCGGTTGCGGGTAGCCACGGCAAGACCGTGCCCCTCCAGAAGCACTACGGGCACAAGGGGGCTCTCGAACTCGTTCCGAGCCTCGACCCCAAGTCCCTCATCGGCGGCATCCGCTTCTACGACGCACGAGTGGACGATGCTCGCCTCGTCATTGACCTCGTCCGTACCGCACAGGGCTTCGGTGCGCTCGCGGCCTCCCGTAC
This sequence comes from Flaviflexus massiliensis, assembly GCF_001375495.1. Taxonomy (GTDB): domain Bacteria; phylum Actinomycetota; class Actinomycetes; order Actinomycetales; family Actinomycetaceae; genus Flaviflexus; species Flaviflexus massiliensis. Next base: position 20,762 of record NZ_LN831057.1, read on the forward strand.
CCAGGCCACGAAGTTCATCACCGAAGGCAACAAGGTTGTCGGAGCCATCCTCAGGGACCTCGAAACCGGTGAAGACATCGAAGTACGTGCCAAGCACGTCATCGGTGCCACGGGCGTGTGGACCGAAGAAACCGAATCACTTGGTGGTTCCGAAGGCGGACTCAAGGTCCTCGCCTCAAAGGGCATCCACATCGTTGTTCCGAAGGAGCGCATCGAAGGCAAGACCGGTGTCTTCCTCCGCACGGAAAAGTCCGTTCTCTTCATCATCCCCTGGGACCGCTACTGGGTGATCGGTACGACCGACACGAAGTGGCACGAGCAGCGTGACACCCCCGTCGCAACCGCGGAAGACATCGATTACGTACTCGGGCAGGCGAACTCCGTCCTTCAGGACAAGCTCACTCGTGACGACATCATTGGCACCTACGCGGGCCTCCGCCCGCTCCTTCAGCCCGGCACCAAGGGCTCCGGAGAATCTACCAAGGTATCCCGCGAGCACACGGTCACCTCGCCCCAGCCCGGCCTCACGGTCATCGCCGGCGGCAAGCTCACCACCTACAGGCAGATGGCGGAAGACGCTGTCGACCACGTCCTCGGCTCGAAGGCAAAGTCCACCCCCTCCATCACCGCCACCACCCCGCTCGTGGGCGCACCCGGTTACGAGGCCGCACGCAGGACCCTGCCCCAGCTCTCCAACCGCTACCGTCTCACCGAGGACCAGATCAAGCACCTGTTCTCCCGCTACGGATCCGAAACGGCAGACGTGCTGGCACTGACCCAAGAGGACTCCAGCCTCCTGACCCCGCTTGAGCACGCTGGTGCCTACCTGCGAGCAGAAGTGGCGTTCGCGGTCCGCAACGAGGGTGCACTCCACCTCGAGGATGTTCTCCTCCACCGTGTCCGCCTCGACTTCGAACAGCCGGACAGGGGCATGGCAGCAGCGCCCGAGATCGCCGACATAATGGCTACCGAACTCGGTTGGGACGAGCAGACCAAGGAACGCGAAATCAAGAACTGGAACGATCAGGCCCAGGCCATCCTCGATGCACAGGAAACCCGCACCGACGGAGAAGCATCAGCACTGCGCGAGAAGGCAGAAGAGATTGTTCCAGTCGAGCGACTGAGCGACCTCACCGCCAACAACTAACAGCCAAGCTGACACTCCCTGACACGCTGTCAGTGGGTAAATAGTACGGGAGCGGCACCTCGCATGAGAGGTGCCGCTCCTTCCTTGTCTCGACGCGCTACTTCTTTTGAAAAGCATCCTTGTTGCGTTTTAGTTGAGGCGAGTGGTGCGATCTCAGCTCAACAGCTCAAGCCTGCACGTGTCCCCGTTGCAAGGTTTAGTGAAGTGGTTGCGTTCCTGTGCTCGTTTCTAGAGGGAATTGCGCTAGCGGCTGGGCAGAGTTCAATCGGTACTCTTTGTCTCGATCAAAAAGTGCATACTCGGTGGAATGGAAAGCCAAGAAGGTCCGAATTCGGGTACCGTTGTAAGCGTGTCTAATCCCATCGTTACCCTCGTGACCTCCGAAGCGTTCCCGAACCTGGACAGTGATGAAGCTGGTCTGCCGGATGCGCTTCGTGAGCGTGGAATCGAGCCCCGCATTGCCATCTGGAATGACCCCGACGTGGACTGGTCCCAGGCAGGGACAGTTGTCATTCGTTCCGTCCGTGACTACGCGCCCAACCGCCAGCAGTTCATCGAATGGTCGAAGACCGTACCGCGCCTGCTGAACCCGGCGCACGTCATGGAGTGGAATACTGACAAACACTACCTCCAGGACCTCGCCAAGCTCGGCATGCCCACAATCAATACGATCTGGCTGGAGCCCTCAGATAATCTGACCCGCCACCAGGTCCACACCCGGTTCCCGGCTTTCGGTGACTTCGTGGTCAAGCCTGCCATCTCCTCCGGAGGACGCGGCACGGGACGCTACACGTCCACAGATGCGAAGTCGCGCATGAACGCCATCAACGACGCCATGCACCACCTTGAGCGTGGTCGCACCGTCATGGTGCAGCGCTACCACCAGGAAGTCGACCACTCTGGTGAGATCTCCCTGATCTACTTGAACGGACTACCTTCCTACATGGTGAAGAAAGAACCCATGTTGCACCCGCGCTTCCGCGCAGGCGACTCCCTCCAAGAAGAGATCGTCCACTCCAAGCAGGCAACGGAAGATGAGTGGCGGTGGGGTGAGCGCATCAGACTTGCACTCCACAAGTACATTAAGCAGAAGTCGGGGCGCGACGAACAGCTTCTCTTCAACCGCGTCGACATTGTTCGTGGTGGACCGAACGACGAGGAAGAGTTCTACGTTATGGAGATCTCCCTCATCGACGGCTCCCTCTACCTCAGTGCGGATGAACAAAACCTCGAACAGTTCGCCGATGCAATTGCGGTGCGAGCATTCTGGTGAAGCGCTTCGGACTACTTCTACTCATCGCTGGGCTTTCCGCATGTGGATCAGCAGAGACCGGGGGAGATGCTGAGGCCTGCGAGGAATCGCAGGCAGTCGGGGCTCAAATCCGCGAATATCGAGAACTTGATACCCTCACCACGGAACAGGCCAACGACGCCACCCAGTGGGAGTTCAGGCTGGCAGAGGCCTCCGTGCTCGCAACCGACCACGACCTCGCCACCCTCATCAGGGACCAGGCGGACGCCGCAGGAAACGTAGCGGAGTACCTGGATGATGAGGAAGTGTTCCAGATTCTAGAATCCATCTCCAGAGAGATCGATTCCCGGTGTGAATAGTGGTGGAGTACTGGGAGAGTGAGAACTCACAGTCTTCCAATTCTGAAAACGAATACCCCTTGGGTATAGTTAGAGACCGGCGAACATCGCCATGGTGGCCGTAGCTCAGTCGGTAGAGCGCCTGGTTGTGGTCCAGGAGGTCGCGGGTTCAAGCCCCGTCGGCCACCCCATCGCGAGGCCCAATTCATCGAGTATTAACTCGGAGTTTTGGGTCTCGCTTTTTTCGTGCCGCAATGATGTGACAAGTTTCTGTGAAGAGATTTCTCCTGCGAATCAGCTGTTTGGCTCTGTGACCTGCCGAAACGTGGCTGCTGATTTCTTTGCGAGACTGAATTTTGCATGAACGCTCGGTTGACAGATCCTATGACGAGACCTGGATCACTGAACAATTACCTGACTCGCGAACATTGTTATTCGCGCCTTGGGGCTTTGGCCCTAGCATGTACGACAAGTCAACGACGACTCCACCTTCATCACTGATGAGGGCAACCTTCAGGAGGCATATTATGAAGCGGAATTTCCGTACAGGGTCAGCGAAGGCGGCGTCCAGCCTCCTCGTTGCCGGCCTGTTTCTCGCGGCTTGTTCGGGAGATGCGAACGAAACCAGCGACAGCGGTGGAGATCAGACTGCGGTAGGCGAGCAGGGCGAGCCCGTTGAGGGTGGAGACCTTGTTGTCGCCACGATGCCGACCGTTCTGGATCCCTACCAGACCACTTCGCGCTCCAACTGGATGGTCGCGGCATCCGTCTGTGAGTCGCTGTGGACGAACGATGCAACCATGCAGATTCACGATGGTCTGATCGACTCCTACGAGTACAACGACGAGACCTCGCAGTACGAGATCACGTTGCGTGAGGACGTGCCTTTCCACAATGGCGGAACCCTCACCTCCAATGACGTCAAGGCTTCCCTTGAGCGCTTCATGGGTGCCTCTGCTGGCGCCGATGTCGCTGAACTCATTGCCTCAATCGAAGTTGAGGACGAACTGAACCTGACCATCACGACGAACGGTCCGGCATCCGCTCTCCCAGCGCTCCTTGCTACGCCGGACACGGGCGCCTACATCTTCTCCGCAGCCTCCATTGAGGCCGCTGGCGACAGCGACCTGACTGGGCTCGACTGCACCGGGCCCTACAAGCTGGACTCCTTCACCCCGGACCGTGAAGCCGTCATCTCCCGCTTTGATGACTACGCTTCGCGTGACGATGAGTCCAATGGTTCCGCAGGCGCCAAGGTTGCCTACGCTGACACCATCAAGTTCATTCCTCATAACGAGTCCAACACGATTAATCAGGTGTCGACCGGCCAGGTCCACATCGCACCCCAGTTCGTGTCGATCGATCAGCTCGATGTGTACGAGAGCGACCCGAATCTCGTTCCCGCAATCACCGAGGATGGTGGCTTCTCTCTGATCCAGTTCAACATGGCTGAGGGTCTTGCTTCCGACAAGGTCATCCGAGAGGCGGTGCTCAACGCCGTTGATCCTGAGGCTCTCGCTCTCATGAACCTGGGCTCACTCGATTACTACTCGAACATCTCCTCCATGTTCCCCGATGGATCCCCGTGGTACTCGGAGGCAGGATCTGAAATCTACAACGGACGTGATCCCGAGAAGGTTCAGGATCTACTTGATGAGGCAGGTTACAACGGTGAACCGCTCCGTATCCTCTACCGTGCTTCCAACTCTCCCTGGGGCCCGCTCCTCGAGCAGCAACTGACCGATGCCGGCTTTAACGTCGAGATGATGGCAGTCGACGCTGCCGCGTTCGGTGAGATCCGTACCGATCCGGGCGAGTGGGACCTGTTCCTTGCCGCCGGTAACTCGTACTCGGATCCGATGACCGTCGTGTTCCTCAACGATGAGTTCCCCGGCTGGTGGACCTCTGAAGCGAAGTCCGAACTCTCGGGCGAACTGGCTGCGACCACCGAGTTCGAGGACCGTTACGAGATCTGGGAAGAGTACCAGGGCCTGATCTGGGAGGAACTCCCGTTCATCAAGCTGGGTCATGAGCCCCGCCTTGCCGTGATCTCTGACAACGTCGGCGGCTTCGTTCCCTCGCAGGGTACCGCACGTGGCTTCTTCAACGTGTGGATCAACGAGTAAACAATCAAACCCGATTAGTCAGCTGTGATTGATCAAGTGCAAGTGGCGTGAGGAGTACTGAATGTCGAATTTACTAGAGATCCGACACAACAAGTCGGCAATGGTCGGACTTGTCCTGGTCGTGATCATGGTGCTCCTCGCGCTACTTGCGCCGGTGCTGGGTGAAGATGTCGATCGCCTTGACCCAGGATCCCGGCTCCTCGCACCGGGAGTGGATGCTCATCCACTGGGAACCGACCACTACGGTCGTGACCTCTGGACCGTTATTCTCTACGGCGCACAGACCTCTCTCGGTATCGCAGCAGTCTGCACGATCATCGCGATCGTCATCGGCTTTCTCGTTGGCATCATCTGTGGCTACTGGAGCTGGGCTGACGCTATCCTCATGAGGGTCATGGATGGTCTTATGGCCTTCCCGAACATCATCATTGTTCTCTCGCTAGTGGGTGTCATGGGCAGTGGCCTTGGGCCGGTTATCTTCGGCCTCACGGTCGTGCTCATTCCTCCCATCTCCCGCGTGGTCCGTTCCTCTGCTCTCAAGGTGAAGGACATGGCCATGGTGGAGTCCGCACGCTCCATCGGCGCAACCGATGGCTGGCTGCTCCGCAAGTACGTGGCTCCGGAATCGGTCTCCGTTCTGATCGTGCAGGCCACACAGGGCTTCGCCGCGACCATCCTGTCGATCGCGGCCCTCTCCTTCCTCGGCATCGGCCTTGACCCCGATGATCCCAACTGGGGTGCGGCACTCTCTGCCGGCCAGGACTACATCCGCACTGCGTGGTGGCTGGGCATCTTCCCCGGCATTGCCATCCTCGTCTCCGTTCTTGGCCTCATTCTCCTAGGTGATGGCATTCGCGATACTCTCGATCCCCATGCTCGCCGCCTCGCATCCCTGACCCGCCGCAAGAAGCGCGTTCTCAAGGCGCAGAAGGCAGCGGAGAAGCTCTCCGCCGGCGAGCACGTGGAACTGGTGGACTCCGCAGCTCCCGTATCTGGAGCTCACGCATCAGGCTCAGTATCAACAACGTCAGCTGGATCGAACCGGTCGAGTAGCTCGAGTACGTCAGGGGAAACCCCACTCGGGGTGACCACCGGGGGAGAGGAACTCCCCGCAGACAGTGATCTAACAGAAGGCAACGCAGTCGTCGAGAACGACGCACGAGACGAAGGTGGTCCGCGTGCTTAGTTACATTGGTAAGCGCCTCCTTGCGCTCCTTCCCACGGTTGCAGTGCCCATGCTGCTCCTGTTCTTCATGCTTCGTATCTCCTCGGGTGACCCGGCTGCGGTTCTCGCAGGTGAGGATGCCACGGCTGAGGAAGTCAACGCGATCCGTGAGGAGCTCGGACTCAACGATCCCCTTCTCGTTCAGTTCTTTTCGTGGCTTGGTCGCATGATCACACTCAATTTTGGTGACTCGCTCTTCCTTGGCCAGCCAGTCTCTACACTTGTGATTGACGCCTTTATTGTCACCAGCCAGCTCGCGATCTGCGCACTCGTCATCGCCATCATCATTGGCCCCCTCCTCGGTGCCTTTGCGGCATCGACGAAGTTCCGCGCACTCGACTCGGGACTCGTGGTTGGATCCGCCCTTGGTGTTGCTATGCCGACCTTCTGGCTCGCCATCATCGGAATCTTTATCTTTGGCGTCACTCTCAATGTTCTACCTGTCTCGGGCTATGTGGCTCCGAGCGAGGACTTTGGACAGTTCTTCTTCTACATGGCGCTACCCGCCATCACTCTCGGTGTTCTCGAAGCGGCCACGTTCTTCAGGTACTCCCGCAACGCTGTCCTCGACGCGAAGCACCAGCCCTTTGTTCAGACGGCCAGGGCACAGGGCCTTGGCGAGGGAACGATTGTTTCCAAGTATGTGTTCAGGGCCGCGATGGCTCCCGTTGTCACGGTTGTTGGTCTCTCGGCAGCATCGCTTCTCGGTGGTGCGGTCGTGACGGAGGAGATCTTCTCCATCCCGGGCCTCGGCGACACCCTCCTCACCGCAGTTGGCAGGCGCGACTACCCGCTGATCGAGGGTTCGATCTTCCTCATCGCAATCGTGTTTGTTCTCATCAACCTGCTGGTCGATATCATCTGCGCGATTATCGATCCCCGCATCCGCTACCAGAAGGCGAAGGGGTAGTCATGGACAAGCTTCTTTCCATCCGTAACCTCAACATCGACATCCTCGGTGAGGATGCAACGAGCAGGGTCGTGAACGACTTCTGTCTTGATCTCGAGGAGGGCAAGACCGTCGGAATCGTGGGTGAGTCCGGCTCGGGCAAGTCCATGACCGTCACGGCCGTCATGGGAATCCTTCCCGAGGTCGCGGTTCCAAGCGGCGAGATCTATTTCAAGGGCCAAGAGCTCCTGACCATGCCGATGAAGCAGCGTCGCAAGCTCGCGGGTCCCGAGATGGGTTTCATCTTCCAGGAACCCATGAGCGCACTGCACCCCACGATCACCATCGGCAAGCAGATGATTCGACCCATGAAGAAGCACTTAGGGCTGAACACGAAGCAGGCACGGGATCGCGCCACGGAGTTCTTGGACATGGTTGGTATTCCCCCAGAGAGGGGAGTGCTGGACTCCTACGTTCATCAGCTCTCCGGCGGTATGCGGCAGCGCGTCATGATTGCTATGGCAATCTCCTGCAACCCATCCCTGCTCATCGCTGACGAGCCGACCACGGCACTGGACACCACTATTCAGAAGCAGATCCTTGATCTCATTGACCGATTGCGTGACGAACTGAACCTTGGCGTCATACTCATTTCCCACGACCTTGGCCTCATCTCGAACTACACGGACGACATTGTGGTCATGCTCGATGGGTACGAGATGGAGAGGGGAGCCACCAAGGAAGTTGTGTCCAACCCTCAGTCCGGCTACACCAAGGGCCTGCTTGAGGCGGCCCCGAAGCTGGGCATGCACGTGGATCGCCTCCCGGTCATTGACCGCAGCCTGTACTCACGAAAGGCGGACTGATGGAAACCGTGCTCGATTTGCAGTCGGTAACGAAGGACTTTGTCCTCGGTGGCGTCTTCAAGAAGGCCCATCGCAGGGCAGTGGACAACGTCTCCCTGACCGTGGGACGCAACGAGGTCCACGGGCTCGTGGGTGAATCCGGTTCCGGCAAGTCTACTCTCGGCCGCATCGCCATTGGCCTGATCCGCCCCACGAAGGGATCGGTCAACGTTCTTGGAACCGATATCTCCACCCTCAAGGGTAAGGAGTTGCGTGAGTACAGAAGGAAGATGCAGATGATCTTCCAGGACTCCTCCAACTCCCTCAACCCGCGCATGACACTTCAAGATCTCCTTGAGGAACCACTCAAGGTGCAGGGACTGTACGACCAGGCCGAGCGGACAAGGCGAGCCAAGGCGCTCGCGGACGAGGTTGAGCTGTCCCAGAAGTGGATGCGGCGCCTTCCCCACGAGTTCTCAGGCGGCCAGCGTCAGCGCATCTCCATCGCGCGCGCACTTGCTTTGGAACCCGAGCTGATCGTGGCTGATGAACCAGTCTCTGCCCTCGACGTCTCGGTCCAGGCCACCGTACTCAACCTTCTGAAATCCATCCAGGAGGAGCGTCACCTCTCCATGGTCTTTGTCAGTCACGACATGGCGGTCGTGGAGTTCATGTCAGACCGCGTGACCGTTCTTCTCGATGGTCGAGTCGTGGAAAGCGGGAACGCGAAGGAGATCTTCGCTTCGCCATCCTCCGCCTACACCCGCACCCTTCTCGCAGCCGCTCCGTCTCTCTAAGGACCAGTGAATGTCAACATCCCATGCCACTCCTCCTCGTGCACACACCGCTTCGATCACGGGACCCATCCCGGAGACCGAGGACAGCAAGGCACACCTACTTGAGCCCTACGGAGCGGACCGCCTTGCCATCTACGACTACGTGCAAGAGGAATACTTCGTCTCGGGTGAGGCCGCGGGCGCTCCCTACACCACCCGCATCCTTGTGCGCCGGCCTAGCGACATGACCAAGTTCAACGGACGCATCCTCTCTGAGGTGTCCCACATCTGGGGTGGTACATCCGTGTGGCGTGCCTACAATCGTCACCTCTTGCGCGGGGGATACATGTGGGTCGAAATCGACTCGCAGGCGCCCTCCGCGCTCGGCCTCATCAAGGCCGCAAACCCTAAACGTTATGAAGCGATGGAGTTCATCGATGGTGAGCTCGCGGCCGACTTCAAGGCCACGATTCCCTTCGACCCGAACCCGACCCCTGAGAAGCTTGCCAAGGAGTACGACGACTTCAAGCTCCGCTGGTGGGAAGCCACCCCCCAGTCGTTCGAGATCATCGCTGCGGTAGCACGAGCACTGAGGGCGGGTCTACCTGGACTGGAAGAATTTGCACCTCGCACGATCATTCTTGCCGGACTCTCCCAAACGGGTGGCCTCGCACGCCGCTTCATCGAGCTCTATCACAATGACCTGCGCCAGGATGATGGCAGTCCCGTGTTCGATGGCTACATTCCCGCAGCATCCGGTGGCGCCGCACTACCCGATGTCGACTCGAAGGTCATCGAGCTCCTGGGCGAGGCAGAGTTTCAGTCGGTTCGCTGGTCCTGCGGCGTCTCGGGGCAGGTCCGTGGGCTCACGCACCGCAGGAAAGACTCATCAAGTTTCCGCCTGTACGAAGTGGCCGGCATGGCACATCGTGAAACTCGCTTCATGTCCGACAGAGACAAGGCCCGGTTGAAGGACTGCCCGCTCCCTGAAGGAGGGCACTGGTCCAAGTTCCCCGGATCCCACATCTACCACGCAGTACTCGAGGTCATCAGCGCCTGGATCGAGGATGGCATTGAGCCTCCCGCCTCCAAGGTTATCGAGACTGTGGGCGACACCGATGAGATTGTTCGTGATGAATACGGGAACGCTCGTGGGGGAGTGCGGACCACATTCACGGATGTGCCAACCTCGCGCCTCATCGCAGCCACTCCCATGGGCAGACCCTCCTGGTACCACGGCAGCGAAATCCCCTTCGATCAGGAGACACTGATCAAGAGGTACGGAACGGTCGAGAACTACCAGCGCGCCGTTTCCCGCAACATCGATAGCCACATTGATGACCGACTTCTCCTTCCAATTGACGGTGAAGAACTGCGACGTGAAGCGATCCAGGTCACCTTCTAGCTAGACTGACAAGGTGCCAATCACCCTCGATCTCACCAACGTGTCCTCGGCAGACGTCGCAGTCCATCCTTCCCCGCTTGCGGAGCTGATGGCAATCTTTCACGCGCTCGCGGCATCTGATCATCACCTAGACATGAGTCGAGAAGTAGTGACGGTCAGGGACTCGATGCCCACGGGATTGCAACGAGACCTCAGGGGCCTCAGCCCACTCTGGGTTAGGTTCCGTTTCCGTGGCATGCTCCCCATGGGCTCAAAGAGACTGAGCCTCGATGAGGAAGTGAAGGGACTCCAGGAAGTCCCGATAGAAGTTCTGCGACCGATGATGGTGGAGTCGATCTATGGCTCCAGGCTGCCGGCAGGATTTTCAATCGAGAACGATGCCGATATCGACTGGTTCATTGCCGAATGTTGCAAGAAGGGCGAAGCCAGAGAGGACCTCGCAGCACAGTTCCTCCAGGATCCCGAAAACATCCGTGCCCGCCTCCTCGAAGTGATTGAACGGTGCCGTTCATCGTTCTTTGAACAGCGATGGATTGGACTCAGGACTGCTCTTGATGAGAGGGCTACCATCATCCGTCAAACGATTGATCGAGAGGGAGTGCCGCGGGCACTCTCTGACTTCATTGATGGAACAAAGCACCTCGATGGTTCCTCTACCGTCATCTTCGATAAGTTGCAGACGGTTGGCATCGCGGGAGAGGGAAGCAAGCTTGTTCTGGTTCCCTCTTGGTGGACCCACCCGCACGTGCTCGTCAAATACGACCGCAAGTACGCGGATAAAACCGTTCCCATAGTCATCCAGTTCACCGCACTCTCGCCGGTATCTTCAACCATGTCTCTGGATCTTCTGCGTCAGCAGATGAGCATCCTTGCAGACGGTGCTCGCAGCGAACTGTGCCGTCACCTCGTGAACGACGAGTACACGACCTCAGAACTTGCACGAAGGACCGGCATGGGAGCACCCCAGGTATCCCGACACCTCACAAGACTCCGAGAAGTTGGCCTTGTCGAATCCACCCGCGACGGCAAGATGGTCAAGCATCGGCTCCGCACGGACGTGGTGTATTCGATTGGACTGGAGTTCCTGCGTCTTTTGACCAGGTAAGCGTCTTCGGTGTTGGGGCGAGACTTTCACGTTGGCGCAAGCGATGCGTGTGCACTCCGTCTGAATACGAGCGCCTCAGTAATGAGACTTGCCATCGATTGGTCCGACGTCTCGGAAATGATCGGAATCCCGTACTTTCGAGCCTTTTTCGTCTAGCCCGAAAGTGATCAGGAATCTCCTGTTCTCGGAGGTTCTCCGTTCAGCAGACACCGGCAAACGTGGTACCCAGACACTCAAAATATTCTTCCCTAAGTCAGAGGCGTGTGTTGCCCGGCAGGGTGCGAGATATTCCGTCAGCAATTCCTTGTAACAATTTTGGGAAGCGCCGTTATGCTCAGTGTATTGCCACTTTCGTCGTGTGGGTAGGGAGAAACACTGTGACCGAATCGAACGCAGAGCGGTTCCTTGAAGCGTTTGCGGATATTGAGGAAAAGCTTGCTCAACAGCAGAATCGTCGCAAGTCTGAGCAACAGCAGAAGCGTCGCAACTTTGGGGATGACTGGGTACCGTTCTGGAAGTTGCTCGAAGAATCCACTACGCTCCTGAAGTCCCATAAGGATAGGCTTCGCCAGTACGCGAAGTTGCGCAATTCGATTGTGCACGTAAAGCGATCGGAAGGAGTACCCATTGCGGATCCTCGAGAGGACGTTGTGCGCGACATTGAGAAGATCCGCAACCTTCTGTTGAAACCACCTCGCCTGGTAGAAGCACTTTCCGGTCACGAGCCACCACAGGTCTTCGAGATGGACGACAGTATTAACGCGTTTCTATCTCTCGTGGTGGAGAGGAGCTATTCTCAGGCACCAGTGCGGGATGGTGGGTCTTACCGGCTTGTTACTACCAACGCTGTCGCCCGCTACCTCGCACCAAGCCTGATTGAAGACGATATCGTCGAAACAGCAACAATTCGCGAAGTGTTGGAGTTTGCGGAGGACGGCGATCGTCTAGAGACACTCAGCCCAACTGCCACCGTTCTGGAGGCTATCAATCTGTTCTCTGGAGAAACCTCTACCCGAGTTGAGCCTCCGAGCGCGCTCCTAGTACTCGGCACGAGGCAAAAGAGTGCGCCGCAACTGTTGTGTTCGAGGGCAGATCTCTCAACGCTCTATGCTCAGCTGAATATTTGAGACCGCGACCACATCTTGGTCGAAGAGTACCTACGAAATTCATTTCAGATTGCCCTAAGGCTGTGATATCTTCTTCTCAGGTTCAAGAGTTGTAGCTTTCAGTACCTGGCTGGCTGCACGGCAACCCCCTCCATCGAGTGGGGTGCCCCAGGGGAAGAACCGGTATGAACAAAAGTTCATACAAGTCGATGGATCCGCGCATGGCGGGATCCGTAAGGAATTTTCCCATGTCTAATAAACCTGTCGATGCCGGTAATGGTGCGGCTGATGAGTTTGACCCCACCGATGGGTGGGGCGAGGTACCGGAAGCAGATCGGCCCCTATGGGCTCGCTACATGCTTGACTACTGCCCCCAGTTTCTTGGGCCAACGATCATGACTCTCATCGCGCGTGGTGTGGTCTACGGGGGAACCAAGATTCCCGAGGAATGGAAAGAGACAGCCGCCGAGTTGCACAATGCAGGCTTTACTCCACTGCATTACTACCTGCTTGCAAGTCTGCTGTCCGATAAGCGCAGAAGAGAGGAACTTGATGAAGCAACACATGGGCATCTTTTCAAGAAATGGTACGGAAACTATCCTGACTTTCCTGACTTTCGCCTCGATGCTGAGGCTTGGAAGCCCTGGCTTGAGAGGCTGGGACGAGCTGAGTCACCCGGTCGCGCGCTGAACCATATGCTGCACGGTCCCTTCCTGCCGCCATTGGGGGCCGTATTCTTTGTCAACGGTCCCACACAGGTCGCTTCTGACTGATCGCTGTGTGGTGTCCCGTCAGAAGAGGCGGGATACTACACAATTGCAGTAGACGAAGTGATTGGCTTCTCCCTCCGTCCAGGCAGTACTTACGCATGATCACGTCTGGGAGTGCAGCTATGTGACGATTTCGGGAATTGACCAAATTGAAGTGCTCCCCGATTAAGGGGAGCCATAGCTGGGTTTTGAATGATGCGGCGGCGGGGTCAACGCCTCAATGAAGTGCTCTCCGATTAAGGGGAGCCATCAAGCAGTGCAACTCTTGACACTGTAATGCCGTCACGCCTCAATGAAGTGCTCCCCGATTAAGGGGAGCCATTCCATATCGCTATCGGATGTTGCTGTTGCACTAAGCCTCAATGAAGTGCTCCCCGATAAAGGGGAGCCATCCGATCACGTGCCCGTTGCCGAGCAGGATGGCTTGGCCTCAATGAAGTGCTCCCCGATTAAGGGAGCCATTGGAGCGCGCCCTGGCTCGTGGCTTCAAGATTCTCGCCTCAATGAAGTGCTCCCCGATTAAGGGGAGCCATCCGGACGCCTTGGTGTCCAAGCCGCACTCACCCACCTTCGCCTCAATGAAGTGCTCCCCGATTAAGGGGAGCCATACTGTTGAGTTACCAACACCAGGGGACCTATTCCACGCCTCAATGAAGTGCTCCCCGATTAAGGGGAGCCATATCATCTCTCCGCGGTGCTGTGCGCGCTGTATTGCGCGCCTCAATGAAGTGCTCCCCGATTAAGGGGAGCCATTTTGCGTCTATGTTGTTGTGGGTGGGGCGTTAGAGCGCCTCAATGAAGTGCTCCCCGATTAAGGGGAGCCATCGCCGATCATGAGCGGGCCGGCCGCGATAAGAACGCCGCCTCAATGAAGTGCTCCCCGATCAAGGGGAGCCATCAGATCGCGATCCGACTTGAAATTGTGTTCGGCTGGCCTCAATGAAGTGCTCCCCGATTAAGGGGAGCCATCTGTCTCAAGGTCCGAGAACCAGTTGTTCCCGCCAAGGCCTCAATGAAGTGCTCCCCGATTAAGGGGAGCCATGGACGGTCGAGATTAACGGCTCGAATGTGCAAGCCGCCTCAATGAAGTGCTCCCCGATTAAGGGGAGCCATCTGAATCCAAGCTTCACCGGGATGCGAACATCAATGCCTCAATGAAGTGCTCCCCGATTAAGGGGAGCCATTCAACGGAGCGTCCCATGGCAGGGTGGCGACGATGGCGCCTCAATGAAGTGCTCCCCGATTAAGGGGAGCCATCCCACGGGAGAAACCGATGAACGACATCGATCTGGCCTCAATGAAGTGCTCCCCGATTAAGGGGAGCCATTCCGGTCATCACCATGTACCGGGTTGTCGTCGCCGCCTCAATGAAGTGCTCCCCGATTAAGGGGAGCCATGTTGTGCCGGCTAGGTCGTTGATCCTTTTGACCGTGCCTCAATGAAGTGCTCCCCGATTAAGGGGAGCCATACCCTCAACCCCGGATCAGACTCCAGCACGAGTCGGCCTCAATGAAGTGCTCCCCGATTAAGGGGAGCCATGCGAACCCAGGTCTCGGCATCCGCATCAGCGAGGAGCCTCAATGAAGTGCTCCCCGATTAAGGGGAGCCATCTTGACAAGCAAGGCTTAACTACCCCACCGCAAGCAGGCCTCAATGAAGTGCTCCCCGATTAAGGGGAGCCATACCGCGAGCGCAGCCTCATCGAGTTCTTCCTGCCCAGCCTCAATGAAGTGCTCCCCGATTAAGGGGAGCCATCGCATGAGAAAGATGGGGCACCCAGAGATGCGCGTTGCCTCAATGAAGTGCTCCCCTATTAAGGGGAGCCATTGCGTGGAATTCTGGGGTCTGCTCGGGCATTTCGCCTCAATGAAGTGCTCCCCGATTAAGGGGAGCCATCTGGCCACTGTGCCTGGGGCAGAACATAACGGACCTGGCCTCAATGAAGTGCTCCCCGATTAAGGGGAGCCATCTGCGCCACGTGGTTCTCGCGCAGCCCGCCTGAGCCGCCTCAATGAAGTGCTCCCCGATTAAGGGGAGCCATTTTGAGTGTTGCCCTCGTTACGCCATAGCATATCCGGGCCTCAATGAAGTGCTCCCCGATTAAGGGGAGCCATCCGGCCTAGTGATGACTACGCCACTTTGGTGGATCAGCCTCAATGAAGTGCTCCCCGATTAAGGGGAGCCATATCAATCGACTGCACAACCAATTCTGTGGTCCCCGAGCCTCAATGAAGTGCTCCCCGATTAAGGGGAGCCATTTTAAGGCTCATCACGCGATGATGACCGCGCAGACAGGCCTCAATGAAGTGCTCCCCGATTAAGGGGAGCCATACACTCGAACAAGCAGCCGTAGCACTATACGGCAAGCCTCAATGAAGTGCTCCCCGATTAAGGGGAGCCATCGGGGGGTGCAACGTTGCGGGTCTTACGGAAAGCTGCCTCAATGAAGTGCTCCCCGATTAAGGGGAGCCATCTGCTTCTCCAGACGACCAAGAGCCGCCGTGGACTTGCCTCAATGAAGTGCTCCCCGATTAAGGGGAGCCATGCCGACCTTGCGGGAGCCACAATCAAGAAAATCGAGCCTCAATGAAGTGCTCCCCGATTAAGGGGAGCCATCTCAGGGCGACGTCAACCAAGTGGCCGCTGATTACCAGCCTCAATGAAGTGCTCCCCGATTAAGGGGAGCCATCCGCACAAGATGATAGGAGCCGGTCAAGTGGCGGGCTTCGCCTCAATGAAGTGCTCCCCGATTAAGGGGAGCCATCTGCGAGCGCGAACGCTTCCGCGGTCTCGGCTGCTGTGCCTCAATGAAGTGCTCCCCGATTAAGGGGAGCCATATCTTCGCCCCTGGTGGCGGCTTTCGAGTCCCAAGCGCCTCAATGAAGTGCTCCCCGATTAAGGGGAGCCATGCCCGACAAGCCCCGTACACTCGTCACCATCACAACGCCTCAATGAAGTGCTCCCCGATTAAGGGGAGCCATCTTGTGATTGACCATCAGAACTCGAAGCCGAAGTCCGTGCCTCAATGAAGTGCTCCCCGATTAAGGGGAGCCATCCAATCCGTCACACACTCGACCCGCAAAACTTGCCTGCCTCAATGAAGTGCTCCCCGATTAAGGGGAGCCATATTCGATAGCGAGATCATCGGTGGGGGTGTTCATGCCTCAATGAAGTGCTCCCCGATTAAGGGGAGCCATCATGCCCCTCATAAGACTGAATCTTGCCTTTGCCTTCGCCTCAATGAAGTGCTCCCCGATTAAGGGGAGCCATCATGCGAGCTAGATTTACCCGTATGGGTGGTCGAGGCGCCTCAATGAAGTGCTCCCCGATTAAGGGGAGCCATTGTCGACGACGTCCTTTGCTCCTCCACCATCATCAAGCCTCAATGAAGTGCTCCCCGATTAAGGGGAGCCATGTGTCTGTGAGTCTTAGAACCGCCTGTTCTTCCTCGCCTCAATGAAGTGCTCCCCGATTAAGGGGAGCCATACACTATTCACACCATAGGAGGTCAATATTTTGAGCCTCAATGAAGTGCTCCCCGATTAAGGGGAGCCATCCAAGGCCACGCAGGGACGCTTCAGCGTTCTCAATATCCGCCTCAATGAAGTGCTCCCCGATTAAGGGGAGCCATACGTGACGAGAGTGGTGGAGGGCGGGATACCGAACGCCTCAATGAAGTGCTCCCCGATTAAGGGGAGCCATGGCAAGAGCCAGATCAGCCGCATCCGCAGCGCCCGCGCCTCAATGAAGTGCTCCCCGATTAAGGGGAGCCATACGCGGCTCATTCCCGGTACCAGTGCCGTTCAGTACGCCTCAATGAAGTGCTCCCCGATTAAGGGGAGCCATAGTGGTAGAAATTTGGTAGTTCCTACCTCTGGTTTTTCGGCTTTATGCGAGACCTGTTTGAGATTCTACGTGATTTTTACGCTATGAAGTTACCAAGGATGAAATTCACGCTTAAATAAAGGGAAAAGTGGATGCGAGCGCTCCCCGGTGTTACTCAGACTGATCGAGCGCTCGTCTCTAGACGATGTAGCTTTGGGGCTTGTTGAGTTCGGCTTGACTACCGAAGGAGGTGATTGTTCTTTTGTTTGCTTCACTTGAGAGCCCCAAGTCACAAACAAGAACAGCGTCACTGCTGTGTGGGGTGTACTAAAGATGTTGGACAGTCATTGATCAGGGAGAATCAAAGGTATGGGTTCAACATCGAGGCGTAAGTTTAGTGCGCAGTTCAAAGCTGAGGCTGTGCAACTGGTGATCCAGTCCGAGCGACCGATTGTGGAGGTTGCCGGTGAGCTCGGGATCAATGCAGGCACGTTGGGGAACTGGGTGAAGAAGTATCGGGAAGATAATCCAGAGCCGGCCAAGAAGATGACCCCGGCCGACTACGGACGGCTGGCGGAGTTGGAAGAGGCGAATCGGCGGCTGCGGATGGAAAATGAGTTCCTAAAAAAAGCCGCGGCCTTCTTCGCCCGGGAGCAGGGGTAGCCGAGAAGGCTGCCCTGATCGAAGCGGAGAAGGACAACTATCCGATCGCGTGGATGTGCACGCAACTTGGTCTGGCGCGCTCGAGTTTCTATGCCTGGCGTACCCAGGTGAATCAGGTCAGCGCCTCGGCTGCCCGTAGGGAGGTGCTGAAGGTCCTGATCCAGGAAATTTACCACGAGCACCGCAAAACGTACGGGTGCCGGCGCATCACCGCTGAACTCAACGACCGCGGCTACCCTGCGTCGGTGGGGTTGGTGGCCAAGCTCATGCGCGAGCTCGGGTTAGCGGGGATTCAACCACGTGCTTATCGGCGCACCACTATCGTCGGTGAGGAGCCGGTGGTGATTCCGGATCTGCTGGAGGGAAATTTCGATCCTGCTGCCCACGCCCCCGGGCACGCGTTGGTTGGTGATATTACCTACCTGCGCACCGGGGAAGGGTGGCTGTACCTGGCCACCGTGATTGATCTATCCACCCGGATGGTGGTGGGCTGGCAGATGGCTTCCCACATGCGCACCTCGCTGGTGATCGACGCGTTGGGGATGGCCATCGACCACGGACGCATCGCGCCGAATTCTGTGTTCCATGCGGACAAAGGAAGTCAGTACACCTCGAGCGAATTTCAGAAATATTGCGAGAAGGTCAAGGTTCGCCCCTCGGTAGGCCGGACTGGGGTGTGCTGGGACAATGCGGTTGCGGAAAGTTTCTTTGCCTCGTTGAAGAACGAGATGTACTACCACCAGGTGTTCACCACCCGGGCCCGTGCCAGGTTCGCGGTCATGGACTATATCGAGGTTTTCTACAACCGCCAGCGTCGGCACTCCGCTCTCGGCTACCGCACCCCGGTCCAGACCTGGCAAGACCACGAGAAAGACCTCGCTGCCACGGCAGCGTGAAAGAAGAAAAACACTAACGACTGTTCAAGATTCTTGACACAGCCCAGTGCTCAATAAGTTCTTTGATGCCCTCGGTGAGTTCAACAAGTGCAGTTCGGTGAAGGTCAATGAGAAAGACCGAGAACTGCATGCGCTCCCCATAAGACTTAAGGAGCTTTGAGATCCGAGTTCTGCGCTTGTCATCAGGAATGTCATAGGTGATTAGATATCGGTGGGTATCGTTTCTGATCATCTGATTTTCACACCAATGTATTGTGACTGTGTGCCGTCGAGGTAACCTAGCACCATTCTCGCTTGAATTTCCATGGCTCGTCTCCACGACACCTGGTAGCCGAAGACGGGATGCCGAAATTCAGTTGCTACTCTTCGCTCAAATGCTGCAATAAGTGCTTTTCGAGAAACGTCATCCAGGCGGTATGCGCCGTCTATATGATGAAAACGGTCAGCTGATATTTCACCATTATTGAATGCGCCTATGACAACAGAGTCTGCCACGGGTGCTCTGAACTCCTCCATGAGGTCCAATGTGAGTGCAGGCTTATTTCGATTTGAAGAGTGGAGAAACCCAGCATGGGGGTCAAGTCCGCATGCAACCACAGCACGTAATACTTCGGATTGTAATAACGCGTATGAGTAGTTAAGACAAATGTTTAGTGGGTCGCGAGCTCCACGGCCAACCCGTCCGGGAAACTCTTTGAGTTGCTCCTTCGCTATTTCATTGAAGCATTCCTGGAAGTTGCTGAAGTACATTCCAGCTGCGTTTCCTTCAATCCCGAAGAGCTCTCCGATAGTTAAAGCTTCCATTGCTTGCTTCTGGAGAGTCCGCATCTCTTTAATCGTGGAAGAAGTTTTTGTATATCGCCGCAAAAGAGTTGCCTGATTCGAGATTTTCGAAGAAATAAACTCCCGAGCTAGCCCGAGTCGTCCTTCGAATGATGCGACGTGCTGCTGGACTCTGGGAAGCCCATTGGGTGAGTAGCTGGATCGGGACCAACCGGTGACGCGGCCGCCATAGGAGCACCAAACTATGACAATATCTCGCCACAGTAACTCTCGTTGTAAAGCGGATGATAGGTCGACGTTTCCATGGACGATCACCGCGCTCACTTGCTCGATAGGAATGGATGCAAGGTCCTCGCCAGACTTCTGAACAATTACACGCCCATCTTTTAGTGAAGCCCGTGCCCCGTAAGTGGAGAGGTGGAGAGCTTGGCCGGCGGGATCGGATGCTCGGATCTGATGGAGATCTTGCTGTCCCCTTCGTTCGTCAGGTAGGCACACACTGACGTGTGAGCACCTACTGCATCTCGGGTCATCTATAAGTGCTGGAGGGGCTTCGCTGCCAAGGATGATTTCTTGCGTTCGTGCGACCGCTGATAACGCTTCCTCCCGGTCAACCTCGTCAATTTCAACCGGGACATGTCGATGATGCGTCTTAAAGAAGACACTATGTTCTGCAACTTCGTAGCCAGCCTTTTCGAGGGCGATGGTTTGTAATGCAAGTTGGATCCGCGTTGCTTTCGTTACTGAAGGTTTGAACCGGACAGGGGTTGACTTATATTCAATTAATTTCAATGCCCCATTGGGAAGAATGTCAGCCGTATCGATGCGTCCATGAAAGCCGTTCGAGTCATCGTGAATGTCGATACCCCGGAGTTGGTTCTGATTGCTCGCGGAAGGGTTGTGGGTGCGTTTATGGTCTGCATCGCCCACCCTCATCGCGTAGGAGTGCTTGGCTCTTTCTCCAACCGCTTCAAGCCAAGTGCGTCGTTCACAGTAGAGCGTGTGGGCGACAAGCGAAATCGGGACAGATTCGGGAGCTGAGATGGATTCGATGGGGTTCACGGTCGTACCCTTTGGCCAGATAGGGCCTGCCGTTCCGGAGCGCTGGTTGAGCCAACGTAGCGAACCGGAAATCGGATCACGGCAGCAACTCCGTGATCTTGAAGCCATTGCCATGCAACCTGTTGGTCCACTGGTGCAGTCTTGGGACGATCGTCAGCAACTGCGATCAATTGCTGGCTACGTAATAGTGTTCTCATTCGCGCCGGAAAAACGGGAGTGTTGACAACGGGCATGAGTAGCTGATGCTGTTCCTTACCCGCTTTGACACTATCTTTCGGTAGATATGCAGGATAAGAGCGTGAGGGATCCCATTTGAAGGGGACTGGTGCAAAACTAAGCCCCCATAGGGCACACCAGGCCAGGGCATTATCGACCGGTCGAGGGAGACTAAAACCCGTTGGTGTACGAGAATCGACGGCATTCCCGCCGTGCTCGTCAACAGTTGTTAACCCCTGAAGTCCGCTCGCAATTTCCTCATCGGTTCGGTCCGCAATGACCTTTGCCACTGGCAAGAGTCGATCCGGCAAGAACTCTGTCCCACGATTTCGGGTTCTCATCTCCCAGATATTTGAACCAGCATCGGCTCGAGTCGTGTTACCAACTCGATGCCACCATGAGCGATAGCCGAGGCCTTGAATAAGCCTCAGATCAATGTGGTTGGGAATTTTGTCAAGGGAAGCTTCGCGTTTCGATTCAAGCGCTTCCCAGTCCCGAGATGTGACAGGGGACGCGGTCCGAGGTCCAAGCAGAGAAATTGTGCTCTGCTTACGATCCTGTTGAATCGTAAAAGTTTCCTTGATCCAAGAGTCATCTAGGGATCGAGACTCGGCATGCAATCGGACAATACTCGAAATTCCCATAATGTCGACAGTGTCAGGAATCTGAATGTTTGGCTTCTCGTCGTCGTCCCACCACAACTTGATTGGCCCAATTTTAGCGTCTTCAAGAATGGAACTTAGGCCCAGAAGTGCCATATGAGAGAAGAGATCGTCTATGCTTCCAGCAATCTGAAGTGTTTTCATCGCCCCTCCATCGAGACTTGGCAATCGGCTGCGCGCAAGACAGCCTCAAGATAAGATGCGCCCCACCATTGAGTTTTGAGAGATGTGGATTCTAGGATTGAGTCCCATTCGCCACTTTCAAAGAACTGCTGTGCACGCGAACGAGTTGATTCATCCTCGATACCGATGCACAGAAGTCGTGAGCCTTGATCAAAAGTTGACCTTCCATGACCGTGAGTGGTTCCGATGAGTCGAAGGATTAGGTCTCGATTTGGGTGGTGAAGATCAAGATTGAGCAAAACTGAGAACTGCTCATGTCTCCATCCCATAGGGAGTCCATCGGCACCGGATCGAGACTTGGTGAGATTCTTACTACGACCGCTCTTGGCTAGAAGGTCAGCGTCCGCATCCTTGTTTCCGAGTCTGATCTGGAATCCGGGATGGGCTTTGCCATCGTCGTGGTGGAGAGCCGCAATTGAGAGTGCATCACACGTGTCAGCATCCAGGCCAATGATGCTCGCTAAAGAGAGCACTCGATCTTGGACTGCGTACTGGTGGTCATGTAACAGAACCCGACCTGATGGAGTCCATTCCTGACGGCTTTCTTCCGACAGATCTTCGGGAATCTCCCAGGTTAAGACCGCCCAGATAATCTGGCCATTAGCATCGATGGGAGAAACGACCAAAGTGGTTTGATCAAGGTCAGGAAGATCAAAATCAGATTCAAGTTTGCTGTACCACCCTGCGCGCCCCGACTTAGTCATCGCATCAAGAAGTTCTACCGCTGTGGGAGTGTCACCGACTTGAGAAAGTCTAGTCAAGTGAAACAAGATGCTATCGGATAGCTCTGATTGGACCTCGATAGTCTCGTCAGGGTGAGGCTTGTTGATGCGTTGTTGAAATACGAGCTTTCGCGGCCAGGGCAGATGCTCGGTTATTTCTGGGAAATCAAACCAGGCAGACAGGACGTCCCCAATTTCATCGGTTCCAGATTCTGGAAGGAAGACACCCGAAATTGCCATCTTGAGATCAGCTGGGAAGCAGAGAATATCTCCGGGGTGGACCTGCAAATTATCCGAGTCTAACCTGGACCATTCCCCTTCTCGGAACACGTAACCAAGAGCAACTTCTCCGAGGGCCAGACGGTCGTGAGCTGCTCTTGAATCGTGTTGCTTTTGTATGATCCTCATTGCACTGTAGACCCGCGCAAATGTAGCTGGGTACACCTCGTGAACCTGGGGTGGTGTTTCACCGAGGAGCGACAATGCAGCAATTGGATCAGTCGGAAGCGTTCTCCCGATGACTCCGAGGGTACGGTCCTGATTTCCTAGTTCGTCGCTAATCCAAAAGTCGAGGTCGGGTTCAGTAAATAGTGTCTCGCTGGTGTGGGAGAGTAGTTCGATATCTGCTTTCTCAAGCCGTTGGTAGCTCATTCTCCGACTGTGACTGGGCGGAACAGTGCTTGCTGCAATGCTTGAGGGGGATAAACTTCCGGAACTGCTAGCAATCTCAGATAGCCATTGATGCGCTTCTACAATTTCACCTGTCAGATACGGGTGAGGAGCGTCGATTTCTTGAGGATCTAGAGGACCGAGAACGACAACTTCACTGTTCGGATAGATGCCTCGCCTATTGACTCGACCAACTCTTTGCACGAGAGCGGAAGCGGAGGCTACCTCAGTAATCATCCCGTGCAGATCCAAATCGACTCCGACTTCAATGGTCTGAGTCGCTACAAGGAAGTCGACCCGGCTGTCGCCTTCCGAAGTCAACAGGCTCGGGTACTTTCGTGCATTCTCAATCTGAGAAAGCGGCCGCATAGGGCCAACTCTTAAGACCGAGGTGTATCCAGCTTTTTCCAGTAGCGAATGAACAGAAACTGCATCGGCAACTCGGTTTAAGATGACGCCGATCGTGCCTGAGGTGCGAGAGCGAAGTTCGATGGAAGTATCCTTGATTACCTCCAATCCGGCTAAGCGGAACTTACCCGACTTTGGTAAAGGCCAGACTTCCAAGGAGCGTAGCTCCAATGACTTTGTGGCGTGCAGCCTCTTCGCGAGTGCTTGGTCAGATTGGCGGTCTGGATTGAGTGATTCAGCCGTAACTCGAACCATGTCTGAAGACGGTGACTGAGGTGTGGCAGTGAGTTCTACGGTTTGAAGTGCGGGAATCGCTTTTGCCAGACTTGTTTCTGAAACTAGTTCGCCAATACGGCGTGCCGTCTTGCACAGCTGGACATTGAGGTGTGCTTCGTCGACGATAACGACGGTATCGAAGCTCAGTAGGCCCGCAGATCTAGGTCGAGCTAGTCTGGCCTCCCCGTACCCTCTATGAAGCAGGCGGCTACCAAACATGTCTGGTGTCATGCACAGTATTTGCGTCACAGTTGGGTGGTCAATCCAGCCTCGATCAAGCGTAATACCACCACGAATTGTGGAGACCGATAGAGGGTGGCCAAATCCATGGCTTTCCTGGTTGAGAAGCGATGAGACTTTTTGAAGAATAATTGAATCGCCAGGGTGCTCGAGTAGTCGTTGGATATGTTGGGCTTGTTCAGTTTGGGAATCTACGAGAGCTCGTCTCCCGACTACCAGTGCCAGTCTCCTCGGGATCTTGTAGCCATTCTGGATTGCTAGTGCCCTGGCAAAAATGTGTATATCAATTACTGCACTCTTTCCGGCGCCGGTCGGTGCAGAAATCTTAGTCGGCCAAGTGCCAGTTTCGGTAAGAGAATCTAAAACCTCTTGCTGCCAGGTATAAGGTTGATTCCCCTCATGAACTGCTTGAAAAAAAACGGAAAAATCATGCACCGTGATCATTGCAAACCTCGCTTTCGTAATTGAGATCCTGAGGAACGAGGAGCCCGCCTCCAAGATGACGAGACTGGCCGATTGCGAGTAGTGCAGTATGTGGAACCAGTGTTCCTAACTCAATACGGGCCGTATACGGCAGGGCTGGCATAGTCTTGTTCGTTCTATGGACATATCGGGTTGGATGTTTCGTAGTGAGCGGGCGTGCTTCATGGACTGTGAAGCCTTTGGCCGCAAGGGCGGCAGCTCGATCTTCAGGGCGGCTTGCCACATCCAGTTGAGTTAGGTCTCGCAGAGTATTTCCCAGTGACCAAGTGATGGTTTCAAAGTAGACATCTTCTTGGGAGCCACCCGTTGCCCACCGTTCCGGGATTGCTGCTGGAGAAATCGTCCAAATTCTCCTTGAGCCTGGCGCTGGTGGTTGCCAGAACTCAGCACCGGATAGGAATTGAATATCGGGTGACAGATTGAATCTCCCAAATCGCGAACGTAAGAGTTGGAAACTAGACAGGGCTTCGCTCAGTACCTGCAATTCGGATTCAGGCAAGCCTGATGGGATCAGAAGTAACAGATGCGCTTGAGCCTCAAGAGATTCGTGTGAGAGTGTGTTGACTGGTAGGTACTGAATTCCTATGCGGTTTGCAGTTGGAGTGACGCCCTCTTCGTACTTGCCAGTAATCGATGCGGGAGCACCATTGCCGATTCGTGCGATGAGCGCTCTGTGGGTTGCGACAGCGAAGGCTACGCGTCCCTCCGGCCGTACTTCTGGACCTTCCTCGATCGGAATCGCGATCACCTTATCCCACGGAACTGCTTGCTCATTCTGATTGTTAACTCTGATGAGGCGTCGAGTACCCAACCCAACTGAACTTGGGATTTCTGACACTGGCATGGCGGAAGTGTTGTGTCGATCTTGTGCTTCGCTTGGGAGCTTTTCAGGGTGGGCAATTGAATATTGCTCCTGGAGGGCCTTAAGACGTCCGGGCTTGACTACTTGTGTTTCAATTCCTCCGGCCTTGAAGAATTGACGACCAGCTGAGTACTCGTGGGTTATTTCCGTGTTGTCAGCAAGTTCAAGAATGACCAAGCTTGATGCTTCGCCCAAACAACCCACATCCGCGCACATCAACTCGAGGGTGCGGCGTATTGGATCGGGAAAATCTTGATCCCATACCCATGAGAGTGTTCCGCCGATGGCGGTACCCTCCCCGACTGCCCTCCCGGTGACTTTATAGTTTAGTGCTTTTCCCTCTTTTTTGAAGACGCCTTCTTTTCTATAAGCGAGCGCTTCAAATCTTCTGCCTGAAACTACAGGCGGGAGACACAATCCCTTTGGTGGATTGCTTTCGAGCCAGAGAAGGACCTGTTCGGGACTTGCGAATTCTTCTGAGTCAACACGGATGCTACTAGCGCTGAGGGATGAGATGCCCGTGTTTCCTGCGCTCACTAGAGCCGAAAAGACCCTAGCGAAGGAAGGAAATAGCTCGGGAGAACCATCTGGATGGTGCCCAAGGTATATGCCATGAGGCCAGCGAGCAGTAAGTGAGTTAACCACTACTCGTCACCGGCTTCATTGTCGGAGGCAGAAGCAATAATCGTCGGGTCACCCACAACTTCGAAAACCTGCCCAGTCCAATCAAGCTCAGCAACGTTAGTGGCATGCTCGATTGCTTCTTCGAGCAGTTTTCCAGCTAGCTCAACGGTAATGGGTGCCAGTTGACGCTGGCGTCCATACCTTTCATCGAGCATGACTGTGGGGTAGTCAAGTTCGACGAGATTGCAATTGGCGCGGATGTAAAGCTCATCATCCGCTAGCGCCATGACTACAAGACCAAGAGCGGCAAGCACTGCTCGGCGGGCAATATCGCCTTCAGGGGTCAGCCCGAAACGAAGCTGTCGGAGTGTGGCAAAGGACAACACGTGGCTTCGAATAATTTGGGAACAAGCAACGCCCCCGAGGGTCTCGAGGGTTGGAGGAATCGCTCCCAGTCCCAAACGGGAAGCAGACGTTACGCCCTTCCCGGCAGACTTTGCCTCCTTGATAATGGCATCGTAGTTGCCCTTTGACAGCTCATGGCGTTGTGCGTCGGCAAGAGCTGTCATTGTCTTCTGGTCGAGTTGAACACTTGCTGCCACCGGATCAACGCGAGCACCGCCAGAAAAATTTGGTTCAGGATTAGAAGTGGATTGATCAGCCAGAATACCAATGATTTCGCTCTCGAGTGTGCTCCGGTATCGACCTTGGTTGGACTTTCTCGTTGCGTCCCATGATCCATTGACTAGTGAGTAGGGGCTGAGATCCATGAGAGCTCGAGCGTTTGTATGGTTCGAGTCTCGTGCGGCACGGTAACTTTCATCTGCAGTAACAGGAATGTCACCAACCTTGCCGGCTCGGATATGGGCATCAAAACCCCTGTGCGGGAGGGTGAGGTCATTATACTTCTTGCCGCCATAATCAACCTCAATTGTTGGAATCCTCGAAAGGATCGAATGCAACGGGGCAAAAGAGTCTTCGCGGGCGCGATTGACAGCCTCTTCGCCTCTGTTTGTCTGAGACTGTCCAGAGTCAATCACGACTGAAATCTTCGGCTCGTTATCGATAAATCGAATACCAAAGTTATACGTCGGCTTGCTTCCGTTCTTCGTCAGGTATCTACCTGGGGCGACTGTGGCGTGAGGGCCACCGGCAGGGGACAGTTCTGTGACGGAGGTGAGAACGCTTGATCCTCCGGGGGAGTTTGCCTTGAGAAGATCTTCCAAAGTGAGGTTGGGAAGTCCGGTGCTCATGATGGTTTTCTCTTTCTGTTGATTCTTGCTGATAGTCAGATTTCGTCTTATTAATCTACCTACACAGTATCAGGTAAGTTTCGGATGGTGTTGAAAATAGGCCGCGGTATGCTTTGTCGGTATGGCCCGGGCACTTCATTAGGGATGTGTTGGTAGATTGATTAATATCGCCCTGACGGATGGTCCGATTAGGACTTCTTTGGCTCGGGCCATACTTTGGTGCTGGCGAAGTGACTTCGTGCCAAGTCGGTGTGAGAAAAGTATTGCCCGAAGGTTTGCTTGTGAAATGTCTCAAGGGACGAGTAATCCTGATTGCGAGGTGCAACCGTGAAATGCGATCCGGCATGACCCTATTTCTCCCATACACTCAGCATTGAATGTGAATGATCTCGATCGTTTGAGATCTACGAGAATCGTACGACTATGCGCGGGCAATAATCTGTCGAAAATCAGAAGACTGTGATTTAAAAATGAGTTTTACAGGTTAGGAGCTTGGAACTAGACGTTCAATAGGTCAAAAGTCCCTGCCTTGATGAGATGGTATTTCTCGATTCAAGAATGGTCTAGGAGCAAAATGTTCCTAAGATTGATCGATTGAGGTGGTCACTTGAATTGTGAGTTAAGGGAAATGCTCGGGCGGGGCGAGCATCTTATGGTGCTCGCCCCGCCTGCTGTTTGTAAGTACTTCCTATGAGGCTTATGGGTGTTATCGGACGACTCGGTTGACGACGGGTGTGTCGATTCCGTCTCCATTCCAGTCTCCGACATGAACGGTGTCGCTGGGGCGGCCGTAGTTGAGTGCCAGGTCGGCAGCGCCACCGGTCAGCTTGTTGGAAACGTAGAACTTGTTGCCACGGCGGACTGCGAATGAGTCTGCCCCGTCGCCGTCGTAGTCTCCTGCGAACACCTGGTCGGCTGCCCTTCCGTAGTTGAACTTGAGGGAGGCGTTGCCGCCCTTCAGTTCGTTATTGAGGTGGAAGGTGTTGCCGCGGCGCAGTGTGATGGTGTCCTTACCATCACCGTTCCAGTCGCCGGTATGGACCTCGTCGCCTGCGCGACCGTAGTTGAACTTGAGTGAGGCGTTCCCACCCTTCAGCTCGTTGTTGAGGTGGAAGGTGGTGCCGCGAACAACACCGAAGGTGTCCTTGCCATCGCCATTCCAGTCGCCCACAATGACGCGGTCACCGGTGCGTCCGTAGGTGAACTTGATGTTGGCGTTCCCACCCTTCAGCTCGTTGTTGACGTAGAAGGTGGTGCCGCGGCGGACAGCGAGCGTGTCCTTGCCATCACCATTCCAGTCTCCGACGAGTACCTCGTCGCCTGCGCGACCGTAGGCAAGACGTACATCTTCCTTGGTGGAGGTCCAGCCGTTGACGAAGTAGAAAAGGTTGCCCTTCTCAGGCTTTGGCTGGGGTGTGGGCTCTTCCGGTTCTTCGGTGCCGGGTTCTTCAGGGTCAACAGGTGCGTTGGTGCAGTCGTACTGAACGGACTTGAGTGAACCGGTCTTGACTCCGTCTTCGAAGAACCAGGCGGGACGGGATCCGTCGACGCACTGGTCGGACAGAGCGAAGCCTTCGTTGTTGAGGTTCTCCATGCCTGCCGGGCGGGTCATGTGAACGATGTCGGGGGAATCGGTGCCGTTGAGAGTGGCAAGGGCAATGACGCCGTTGTAGCCATCATCGGACACTATGAAGAGGTTACCCGTGAGGGAATCGTAGTTCAGTGCCATCGCACCACCGATGAGGGAGTCGATCTCGGAAACGAGCTTGGCTGTGCCATCGGGGTTCAGGACGAAGGCGTAGACCTGACCGTTGTCTTCCAAGGCAACGAAGAACACGCCATCAGCCACAACGCCCGGGTAGTTGGCCGAGTCGAATGGTGCGCCGGTGTTGGTGTCCCAGAGCCTGCCATTCACATCGTCGAATCCGACCCATTCGATTGCTTCGATACCCATGTTGGCCGAAACACTGGGGAGGAGATCGGTGATGTCCCATTCGGTGGAGGCAACGACATCAGGTCCTGCCGTATTGGGGTCGATCTGGAGGATTGCGTTGAAATTGACGCCCTTGGCGGAGTTGTCGCGCTCGATTGCGAGATACAGGTTTCCGTCCCCTGCGATGGTGATACCTTCAGCATCGGGGCCAGCAGCTGCCGGGTTTTCTGCATCCTTGATGAAGCGAGCACGCTTGGGAGTATCCCAG
This sequence comes from Flaviflexus massiliensis, assembly GCF_001375495.1. GTDB lineage: Bacteria > Actinomycetota > Actinomycetes > Actinomycetales > Actinomycetaceae > Flaviflexus > Flaviflexus massiliensis. The sequence continues at coordinate 49,774 of NZ_LN831057.1, forward strand.
CCCTCTGCGGGGCTGACACTGCCATCCTGTGCCGCGTTCAGCTTCCAGAAGGCACCGGTTCCGTTGTCAACGGCCCAGAGGATGCCATCGGCGTAGTCGAGACCCGAGGAGTCCTCGAGGAACATGGTGGTGGCGTCGATGACGGTGACATCCTGAGCACCCTGCCAGTCGATGAGGTCGGGGATGCCGGGGCAGTCGTTGCGTTTACCCGGGGTGGGTGCCGAAGTGTCTGCGAATGCGCCGGTCATGTCAGGGCAGCGGCCGTAGGTCTGCTTGGCGTGAGCTTCCCAGGCGTAGGTCTGGATGAGGAGGTCCTCATCGTAAATGCGAACCTCGTCGGCGCCGCCGAGACCGAAGTCGAGATCGTCGATCACGAGATAGCTGCGTGCGGGGACGGTCGTGCCATCGGCGATGGTATAGACGTTGTCGTCTTTGTTGTCCGAGATCGTGAGGCCGGAGATATCGAGATCCTCATCGAGCGGGTTGGCAAGCTCGATCCAGTCCGGACCATCAACCGCATCGCTCGACTCGATTTCGTTGAGAATGACGGGGTTGCCGCAGGCGTTCATGGAACCCTTGGTGGATGCCTGAATGTCGATGAAGTCGCCGGTGCCATCGGGGCAGCGCGCGTGGACGCCGGCCGCGTGGTCGGTCCAGCCTTCTTCGGCAACGGTCACGCCGTTGGCGTCACGGATCGTGACAACGTCTTCCTTGCCAAGTCCGAACGTGAAGTGTTCGGCTCCGTCGAAGACGAAGTATGCGCCCGGTTCCAGCATGGTGCCTTCGGGTAGCGGGCTGACGTCGTTTGCGTGGCCGATCGGATCGTTGTCCATCAGCGTCCACCCGGAGATGTCAACCGCGAAATCAGAGTTGTTCTTGATCTCAGCCCAGTCGGTGAGGTCACCGTTGGACTCAATCTCGTTGATGACAACGGCGGGGGTGACACAGTCGTTAGGGCTGCCAATCGTGGCGTTCGCGAGCGCGAAGGGGCCGGTGCCGTCCGGGCAGCGAGCAAAGGTAGCTGCAAGCTCGTCACCATCAATGTTGGCGTGCTCTGTCCACGAATGCTGATCAAGAAGAGAACCTTGCGCGTCGTAGAGGCGGATGGAGTCGCCGGAGCCGATGCCGATGGCGGCACCGAAGGTGCCGTCTTCGTAAGCACCGGTCTGATCGTTCCAGACCTGGCCGGCAGAGTCTGCCTCAACGACGAGGAACTGGCCGGGGGTGAGGGTGGTGCCGGTGGGGAACTTCCAGCGGTGATCGTCAGAGTTGTCGCGAACCTCGTAACCGGAGATATCCAGGTCGGTATCACCCGGGTTGTAGAACTCAACGAAGTCAGCAGGAGCGGAGTCAATCTCGTTGATGACGATGCTTCCGGCTGTAGGTTCGGGAGCGGGCTGTTCACAGTTGTTCGGACTGCCGAGGGTCACCTCGCCAGCGTGTGCGAAGTCGCCCGTGCCGTCGGGGCAGCGCGACCAGTCGCCGAGGGGAGCGGTTGCCTCGTACGCGTACTCGTCAACGAACTCGCCATCGGCGTTCATGAGCCTGACAGAGTCACCCTTGCCAAGCCCAAACAGGAAGTCAACATCATTGACGAGCACGAGGTACTCGCCCGGTTCGAGGGTTCCGGACAGGTCACCCCCGCCGGGGCGTTCCTTGTCGTCGTGGATCGACCAACCCGTGAGGTCAACTGCTTCCGTGCCCGCGTTGAACAACTCTATCGAGTCAGCATGTCCGCGACCAACCGGATCGTCGTAAACGATCTCGTTGACAACAATGTCAGAGGTTACCGGTTCCGGTGCCGGGGCAGCCGGAACATTTGGAGCACCTTTCGTGGATTCGCGCGACGGAACAACCGAACCATCCTCGGCACGGATGTAAGTGATCTCGGCATGGCCCATGCCATCCCAGCTGAAGGTGTCGATGAGGGCGCCCGTATGGTCGTAGAGGCGAACGGTGTCGTTGCCGCCAAGACCAAAGTCGAAGTCGCCTTCTCCATTAGCCAAGAGCTCGTCAAAGACCAGGTATTCGCCAGGAGCAATCGCGGTACCGGCTTCGATAATGTACTCGTGAGTATCGTCATCGTCCTTCAGTACGTAGCCCGACAGGTCAATTGTTTCGTCAGAACCGTTGCTCAGTTCGATCCAATCGCCGGGCACGCCGCCCGAGGACTCAACCTCTGAAATATAAACGCCGGGGATGACGGCGCTGGCGGGTGGCAGGGCAACAAGAGTGCCGAAGCCGAGTCCCACCGCTCCACAAACCGCAAGCGCAGCACGCATGGTGGCCATGGTGATCCTTTACAGTAGTAAACTTACGCGCCTAGAGTCTCACCACAATGGAACCTTTTGATTGCCGTTAGGCCAATTCCAGGTAAATAGCACAGGTAAGTGGGCCAAGATTACACGGCCAGGATTTCACGCAGAGTAACCCGGGAAATTTATGAGCGAAATAATGCTCAGTTGATTCCGTTGCACACCGGTCTAATAGGCCTGCCCAGCGTGGGGTTTGCCAGTTATAGCGTGGAGTTTTTCAGAAATAACGGGTACGTGGCTAAGTCGATTGGACCGTGAGCTTGGTTGGGCTGGGGTGAGGAATGGCAGGCACAAGAAAATGACCTGCGGGAGTGAAGGTATCTGTGGGCAATTGATTGGCCCGTGAGGAGGGAATGGCGCTCGCGGAATATTCTTGTATCCCTACGCGGTTATCTCTTTGAGTTTCGTGAGCTTTCTGGCTCGAGTAGAGCAAGTCGTGGCTACCTGATGAACCGGGGATAGAGGATCAGTGGGCTTCTCCAGGAGTCCACTTAGTATTCTCGGATCCCCACTTGTTGTCCTGGTAGAAGCTGGCAGCTTTGCTTGAGAAGGGTTCTGCCAGTCGGTCCACGTAGAGGGTTCCTTGGAGGTGGTCGTATTCGTGTTGAAGGATGCGGGCGAACCATCCATCGGCTTCCAGCTCGTACGGTTTACCATCGAGCCCCTGGGCTCGCAGGAGCGCTCGCGGGCTACGCCTAAGCTGATACTTCACACCGGGGAAAGACAGGCATCCTTCGGCATCTTCCTCCGTTGTCCCACCAGGCTGAATGGGCTCAATAAAGAGTTGTGGGTTGATGGCCACGCCGCGTGCCGGTGCCGCGGTCTGGTTGGCGTAGACCCAGACAAAGGCTTGTTTCCCGATTCCGATCTGCGGTGCTGCAAGTCCAACACCCGGTGCTGCGACCGTGGTCTCGTACATGTTCTCCACTAGCTCCGCCAAGTCCTCGTTGAATTCGGTGACGGGCTCGGCGGGGGAGTGCAGAGTGGGGTGGCCGGTGATGTAGATCGGAAGAATCATAAGTAAAGACTATCCCGCCCCGAGCAAGGTGCTGGGGCGGAATCAGACGATATTGGATGGCACGATGGTGGCTCAAACGAATTGCTTGAACCGGGAGTTCGCGCCAGTTCAGCTCTTGCTGTCAAATTCCTCGATCTTGAAGGATTCCTGGGTGCGTGAGTTCAGGATCTCGGTAGCCTTTTCCTTGGCCTGGTCCGTTGAGGGGCCGTCGCCTTCGGGGAAGAGGATAGAACGGTAGTAGCGGAGTTCGTCGATCGAATCGTAGATGTCTCCAAGAGCCCTGTGGTTACCAAACTTCTCGGGAGCCGCGAAGTAGGCGCGGGGGTACCAGCGGCGAGCAAGTTCCTTGATGGTGGAGACGTCGATGACTCGGTAGTGGAGGTAGTCGATGACCGCCGGCATGTCCCTCACCAGGAAGGCCTTGTCCGTGCCAACCGAGTTGCCGCCGAGCGGCGCCTTGCCCTTGGGGACGCGTTCTGACAGGTAGGAGAGGATGGTGCGCTCGGCTTCTTTGAGCTCCATGCCGTCTTCCCATTCCTTGATGAGGCCAGAGTCGGTGTGCATCTTCGTCACGAACTCACCCATGGAAGCGAGTGCCTCGGGGGTGGGTTTGATGACGAGGTCGATGCCTTCATCGAAAGGGTTGAGATCGGAGTCGGTGATGACAACGGAGACTTCGACAAGACCGTCGTTCTCCAGGTCAAGGCCCGTCATCTCACAGTCGATCCACACAATGGGATTGCTTGCTTGCTTGATAACCACGTACGAGCCTTTCACGAGTCGGGTTCTTTTGCGCCCCGAGGGGCTTCCCCTTGAGTGCCCCCAGCAGGATTCGAACCTGCAACCTACGGATTAGAAGGCCGTTGCTCTATCCATTGAGCTATGGAGGCGTGGGCGTGTGCCCGTTAAATCTTAGCGCACCTATTTGTTTTCGCTGTGCAACACCTGGTGGCAGTTTTCGGTAAGAATAGAGGGGTGAGTTCTCCGTATGCTGCTTCCAGGCTTGCTCGCCTCGTCACCGAAACGATCGAGGCGCTCCAAGACGTGTCTTTCCCACTTCCCGTGCCCGGCATTCTCGAGCTCAGGCAAGCGCAGCGCGATCTGCAAACCCAGCTGTCCACCCGGCTTCTTCCGCATCTTCTCGAGGATGCTGTCCCCGCCATCGTCGTCTTCGGCGGGTCGAGTGGCGCTGGCAAATCCACGATCCTCAACTCCCTCATCGGTGAGGATGTGTCGGAAGCATCGGTTATTCGCCCCACCACGAGAACCCCCGTCCTCGTATTTCATCCGGACGATGAGCAGGCCATGGAGGGGCACCTGCTGACAGAGATTTGTGACGTAATAGTCACCGAGAGTGCCATTCCTGGTATTGCACTCATCGACGCTCCCGACCTGGATTCGATTGATGCGGGGAACAGAAGCACCTCGCAGACCCTGCTCAATGCTGCGGACCTATGGATTTTTGTCACGACCGCATCCCGCTACGGCGATCACGTTGCCTGGTCGACACTGACGGAGGCATATACGCGGGGCATGACCACCGCGGTCGTTCTCAACAGACTCCCCGCGCGAGCGAAGGTGGCAGTGCGTGCTGATCTCATGAAGAGGATGGCGGAGGGTGGCATGGGAGAATCCCCGCTCTTCATCCTGGACGATGCTGGCCCAACCGATGGCAGGCTTGATCCCGAACGGGTGAACGAGCTCAAGCAGTGGCTTGAGCTCATGCAGGCAACTCGCGCCTCCAAGTCCCTCGTGTCCCGCACCTCGCGGGCACTCATGCCCGCCACCAGACGCGAGCTCCTCGAACTTGCAGATGCTGCGACAGCGCAGACCGATGCAGCGGAAAGCCTCAAGGAGGGTGCGAGGACGGCCGCGGAGGAACCGACCGAGAAGTTCAATGCCGCCGTTACCTCCGGCAGGCTCGCAAGCGGAGCCCCCACAACCCAGTGGCTCTCGCTTGCCTCCACGGGTGGTCCACTCGCCTCACTTGTTACCGGCAGGGATCTGCTATTTCCCAGCCGGACCATTGCGAAACGTGACAAAGCCTCCGCCTCCATCGCCGAGGCTATCGACGATGCCCTTGCTGTGACGCTACGGCAGATCCTTATTGATGTGCGGGACCGTGCCGACTATGCATGGTCCATGTCCTATGTCGATACCTCCGAACTCAAGGTCGATGTCGATATTGAGGCACTCGTTCAAGAAGCCGTGCAGAGGTGGCAGGACGACTCGCTGGCTGCCGCACGCCGAGTGAAGGGCGGAATCTCGAGAAAGGTGAGCGAGGATGGCCTCGCAGGCTTACTGCGTGCCGGGGCAAGCGGCCTGAACGGTGTTCAAACCGCACTCAAAAGCGGCGGCGCCGAAGGCGGCCTGTCACGTACTCAGCGCGCACTCAAAGATCGGTGCGAGAATTCCATCAACTCGGTAGTAGAACGGTATGTGGCCGTAATCGATGATTTGGAAATGCCGGATAGCTCGATGCTTCGACTCCGGGCACGTGAACTTGTTGATGCTGTTTGGGAGAAAGAATGAATGATCTAGTGGTTGAGGAAGTCGAAGCCAAATTCACCGCCATCGAAAAGGGCATGGACTTCGGCAAGGGACATATCGAGCCATTCCAGCTGGCAAGAGCCCAGCAGGATCTGGCCGCGGTGCGGCATCGCATGGACCTGGGCATGGGGCTCACCGTTGTTGCCCTCGTGGGTGGAACCGGTTCGGGCAAGTCCACGACCTTCAATGCGATCACCGATCTCGAGTTTGCTGACTCGGGGGAGCTGCGCCCCACGACGGAACGAGCAACCGCCTGCACCTGGGGCGACGAAGCTGGTCCCATGCTCGACTTCCTCGGTGTCGACCAGGATCGCCGGATCCGGAAGGCCTCAATCCTGACCGATGAGGAACCGGAGTTCGAGGGGCTCGTTCTTCTCGACCTTCCCGACCACGACTCCGTTCAGGTTGCCCACTCGGTACAGGTCACCGAGCTCATGCCTCTCGTTGATCTCCTCATCTGGGTTCTTGATCCCCAAAAGTATGCGGACCAAGCGTTGCATGCCGGCTACCTCCAGGCCCTCGAGCGTCGCCAAGATTCCATGCTTGTTGTCCTCAACCAGATCGATACCGTTCCCTTCGAGCACCGCGACCGCATCGTTGCCGATGTCCGAGAGGTGCTGAAGAAGGACGGTCTTGAGGGGGTTCCGGTCCTCACATCCTCGGCTTTGAACATGGAGGGGATTGACGAGATCAAGGCACACATTGCTGCCGCTGTTGCGAAGCCCTCCATCAATGCCGTCACTGCAGGAGCCGAACTGGAGGCAATAGCGCAGCGACTCCAGCGCAGCGTTGGCCCGGCAGAAGCCGAGGTGACCGATGAGAGCCTGCGCCCGGTTGCCGATCAGCTGTCACGTGCTGCCGGAATCGGTGCCGTCGCGGACTCCATCCGCGCTTCCGGTGAGTCCTGGGGACAGCACGCCCTGGCAAAGCCCGAACAGCCGGCCACCTCGACAGTTGATGCGATTCGCGATGGATGGCTGGACACGGTCAAAAAGGACCTGCCGGCCTCGTGGGCCAAGAATCTGACCGAGGTCGTGTCGGGCCCCGAGAAGCTGAGGCGACGGGTCAACGAAGCGATCAGCTCCGTCCCGGTCACGAACCCTACGTCGGGAAATGCTCGCCTCATCATGGGCCTTGGCATCCTCCTCATCCTGGCTGGTATCGGAGTTGGGGTTGCGGAGCTCATGAGCGCCGGCTTCCCGTTCGCCGAATCCATGTGGAACTGGATCACAGCCGGTGTTCTCGTGCTCGTGGGCCTGTGGGCATTCTTCATGGCAGGCTCGCTACGAAAGAATGCGGCAAAGAGAGCGGCCGATAGTTACGAGCAGCGCGTCGACGACGAGATTCTTGTTGCTCTGCGGGAGAACCTGGGTGAGCCCGCACAGGCAGTGCTGGGCAAGCACCGCTCAGCCCGGGAAGAACTAGCCAAAGCCAGCGAATAAGTCCACAAAAACTAGATTAGGAAGCCCCTCGAGAAAGGGGCTTCCGCCTTCTTCAGGTGCCTTGCTGGTGGGGTGTCATGGTGGGGAAGGAGGGACACATGAATAACGAAATACAGGTGTCAGTTCGAGGATTTGCCGGTGGCGAGGCCACCCTTTACGAGAGCGAAGGGAAAACTCCCTACTGCACGTTCAGGGTCGGTGCGAGCTGGATGAGAGGAAGCGGGGAAAATCGAGAGTCCGTGACGGAATGGTTCACGGTCAAGACCTACGCAGAACTCGCTAACAACTGCGCGGTCTCAATCCAGAAGGGCACACCCGTGCTCGTGCGAGGCAGGCTTGAGACTGAAACCTATGCATCGAAAGACGAGCCGTCTCAAATGAGGACCGCGCTGGTTATCCGAGCAGATTCGGTAGGAATCGAGCTGGGCCGGGGCTCGGCACAGTATTTTAAGACTCCCCTTCCGGCTGAGGAGTCTGCCAGCGCGTGAGCCCTGCGGTAACCTTGTGACAGCAAACTTTCAACACAAGGGAGAACTGTGGCTGAGTACATCTACTCAATGGTCCGAGCCCGGAAAAAGATTGGCGACAAGCTCATTCTCGACGATGTCACCATGGCGTTCCTGCCCGGTGCCAAGATCGGTATGGTCGGTCCCAACGGTGCCGGTAAATCAACGATCCTCAAGATCATGGCTGGCCTCGACACACCGTCGAACGGTGAAGCACGCCTGGCCCCCGGATACACGGTCGGTATCCTTCTTCAGGAACCACCCCTGAATGAAGAGAAGACCGTTCTCGGTAATGTTCAGGAAGGCGTTGCCGACATCCTCGGCAAGGTCAACCGCTTCAACGAAATCGGCGAAGAAATGGGCAACCCCGACGCTGACTTCGACGCGCTCATGGAAGAAATGGGCAAGCTCCAGACCGAGATCGATGCCGCAAACGCATGGGATCTCGACTCGCAGCTCCAACAGGCCATGGATGCACTCCGGTGCCCTCCGGCCGATTCCCCGGTCACCCACCTTTCCGGTGGTGAGCGCCGCCGTGTCGCACTGTGCCGCCTGCTTCTCGAGCAGCCCGACCTGCTGCTCCTTGACGAGCCCACGAACCACTTGGATGCCGAGTCGGTTCTGTGGCTCGAGCAGCACCTGTCCAAGTACCCCGGCGCCGTCATTGCCGTGACGCACGATAGGTACTTCCTTGACCACGTGGCCGAATGGATCGCCGAAGTCGACCGCGGTCGCCTCTACCCGTACGAGGGGAACTACTCGACCTACCTGGAGAAGAAGCGTGAACGCCTCGAAATCCAGGGCAAGAAGGACGCCAAGCTTGCGAAGCGCCTGAAGGACGAGCTCGAATGGGTCCGTTCTTCCGCCAAGGGCCGCCAGGCCAAGTCCAAGGCGCGTCTCGATCGCTACGAGGAAATGGCCGCCGAAGCGGAGCAGACGAGGAAGCTGGACTTCGAAGAGATCCAGATCCCGCCCGGCCCCCGCCTCGGCAACGTTGTCATTGAAGCCAAGAACCTCAAGAAGGGCTTCGATGATCGAGTCCTCATCGAGGACCTGTCGTTCTCGCTCCCGCGTAACGGCATCGTCGGCGTCATTGGTCCCAACGGTGTTGGTAAGACCACGCTGTTCAAGACCATCGTTGGTCTCGAGCCGCTTGACGAGGGGGAGCTGAAGGTCGGCGAGACCGTCCAGATCTCCTACGTTGACCAGACCCGTGCCGGCATCGACCCCAACAAGACCCTGTGGGAGGTCGTGTCCGACGGACTCGACTACATCCAGGTCGGCAAGGTCGAAATGCCGTCACGAGCCTACGTGTCCGCCTTTGGTTTCAAGGGTGCGGATCAGCAGAAGCCGGCCGGAGTTCTCTCCGGTGGTGAACGCAACCGCCTCAACCTGGCACTTACGCTCAAGCAGGGCGGCAACCTCCTGCTCCTTGACGAACCGACGAACGACCTCGACGTCGAAACCCTCGGATCACTTGAGAATGCGCTTCTTGAGTTCCCCGGTTGCGCCGTTGTCGTCACGCACGACCGCTGGTTCCTTGACCGCGTCGCGACCCACATCCTCGCCTACGAAGGTACCGCCGAGAACCCCGCCAACTGGTACTGGTTCGAGGGTAACTTCGAATCCTACGAGAAGAACAAGGTGGAACGACTCGGTGCAGAGGCAGCTCGCCCCAGCTCCGTCACCTACCGGAAGCTGACCCGCGACTAAGACAACCGTTGTTTCGTGGCCACATAACGTAACTCGAAACAACATGTTGAGACAGAGAGGGCCGGTCGTCAATATTGACGACCGGCCCTTACTCTGTGTTTCTGTTATTTCTTGAACCGCTTGTGTCTTGAACCCCTGCTAAAGCCATCCACTATTCGATGGATGGTCCCCGGAGGAGGTTACTTGGTGGGCTCGGGTGCGCGGACCATGCCCTCCTGGGCCATCGTGGCAACGAGCTTGCCGTCCTGGAAGAACTTGGCGAGGGAGAGGCCGCGGCCGCCCTGGGCGGAGGGGCTGTGAAGTTCGGCCAGGATCCAATCGGACGGATCCACATCCCGGTGCCACCACGTGGTGTGGTCCAGGGTCGCGAGCGAAATCTTCGGAGTCGACCAGGACAGGTGATGGCTCAGCAAGATGGGTTCCAACATGAACTGGTCAGCACCGTACGCCAGGATCGCACGCTTCTGAGTCTGGGTGGCTGCTTTGGGAAGCGGGGTTCGCATCTTGAACCACACGTAGTTCGTTGAGCGAATCTCCTTGGCAGGGCGAAGATAAACCTGACCGTTAACGTGCCTCATGTCGAGCGAGTTCGTGGACGACATGAAGCGGGCGGCCGGATGATCGACGGAAGAGAATAGGTCAACGGATGACTGGAAGTTCTCTGGTCCTGGGACGTCCGGCATCTCATCAGCATGCTCGACCCCGTCCTGCTTCACCTGGAAGGAATCACGGGCGGAGAAAATGATCTCACCGTCCTGCATGGCGTGCACGAGGCGGGTGGAGAAAGACCTGCCATCGTTAATAATGTCAACCTTGAAATCGATTTCCTTTTTCACATCACCGGGGCGCAGGAATGCTGCGGTTTGGGAATGGACGAGCCGATCTTCTGAATTCTCAAACGTGTCGGCGGCTGCAATGACTGCCTGGGCGAGAACCTGGCCGCCGTAAACCCGTCCTGACAACTGGGCGAGGTTTGAGTGCCCGCGGTACAGGTTATCCCCGAGCCTTTCCAGGCGCAGGGTGTGCAAGAGGGAGGCGAGGGGCTCCGTTGAGCTCGTCGGAATATCGATGGCGTTGTCCATTTTTCTCCTTTTCCTCAGTACACACTAACCGAGAATGCTGAAAGTCAGCACGGGGGACAAGTGGATGGTCACATGGCTATTTGATGACTTGGAAACATCGTGGAAAAGGTTGGAGATAGTGAGCTGAATGTGCTGGATGTTGCATATTTTCTGGCAGAATGGGAAAGAATGCTCACAGCTGTTGCGAAAGGCCATCCATATGAGTGTCTCGCCCTCACGTTCAACCCTGACGGAACTTGCATCCGCCTACGGTGTGTCAACCCAGTTCTGGGGTTATGACGGGCGACAGCGCGACATTGCCGACAAGGTCCTCATCAAGGTCCTGGCCGCAATGGGAGTCGATGCGAGCACCGAGGAAGCCTCCAGCGCAGCGATCGTCGATCGTGAGCTGGACGAGTGGCGCAGAGTTCTCCCACCCTCCGTTGTGCACCGTCAGAACTCCGAGAAGACCATCTACGCACACGTGCCTGCCGGCACCCGCGTTAGCCTCACCGTCATCCTCGAAGAGAGCGGGAAAGAGTGGCCTCTGTCGCAGGTTGAGGACTGGACCGGTGACCGCCAGGTCGATGGTGAACAGATTGGCAGGGCTTCGTTCCTTGCGCCCGGGGATCTTCCCCTCGGCTGGCATACGCTCCGAGCAACCCTGGAAGACGGTTCCATCGCCGAGTGTGCGTTTGCGATGACACCAGACCGGCTGGACGAACCAAAGATTGCGACTTCCCGATCCTGGGGTGTTGCGGCCCAGCTCTATTCGGTTCGCTCCTCGAAATCCTGGGGCATTGGAGACTTCTCCGACCTCGCGGACCTCAACGCTGTGTTTGGTCATGAGGGGGCTGACTTCCTTCAAATCAACCCCGTGCACGCAGCCGAGCCCGTGGGCCACATGTCGCCCTCCCCGTACCTTCCCGTGACCCGGCGCTTCGTGAACCCCATCTATATTCGTCCCGAAGCGATCCAGGAAGCGGCCTACCTGACCGGGCCCCAACGCTCACTCCTGGACTGGGGAGGCGAAGAGAAACGAGCCTCCTCCCTCCGCAACGAATACCTTGACCGCGATGAGGTGTGGGAAACCAAGAGGCAGGCACTCGAAATCATCTTCGGTGTACCCCGGACCTTTGCTCGCCAGGCTGCCTTCGACAAGTACCGGTCGGAAGAGGGGCAGGGGCTCACGGACTTCGCACTGTGGTGTGCCCTGTGCGAAAAGTATCCGAAGGGATTCCCCGAGAACCTCCAAACCGTCCGCTCTGTCTACGTGGCGCGTGAACGCCGCGAGCTAGCCGACCGGATCGAGTTCTGGTCCTGGCTCCAGTGGGTTGCCGACGAACAGCTGCAACGGGCACAGGAGTCCGCGCTCGCGGCGGGAATGAACATCGGCATCTGCGCGGACCTTGCCGTTGGCGTGCACCCGCTCGGTGCCGACGTGTGGTCACTACCGAAGGCATTTGCTCGTGGAGTGACCGTGGGAGCTCCCGCCGACATGTACAACCAGCAGGGCCAGGACTGGTCCCAGCCGCCGTGGCGCCCCAATTATCTGGCCGAGTCCGCATACCAGCCTCTACGTGACATGATTCGGACCGTGCTCCGCCACGCGGGCATGCTCCGCGTCGACCACATTGCTGGCTTCTTTAGGCTCTGGTGGATCCCGAACGGGCATATGGCCTCCGAGGGTACGTACGTGAACTACGATCACGAGGCCATGATCGGCATCATGCTCCTTGAAGCGCACCGTGCCGGTGCGATCCTCGTGGGCGAGGATCTTGGGACCGTGGAACCATGGGTGCGTGACTTCCTTAAGGCCCGCGGCATCTACGGCACATCCGTGTTCTGGTTCGAGAAGGAAGAGGACGGGAAGCCGCTGCGTCCCGAGAACTATCGCCGCGAAGTACTCGCCTCCGTCAACACTCACGACCTGCCCCCTGCAGCCGGTTACATTGCCGGTGAGCACGTGGATCTGCGCGAGCGACTTGGGTTGCTCGAACAGGATGTCGAGACCGTGCGGGCCGAGGCCCGGGAAGAACTCAACCAGACTCTCGAGCGGCTACGGGAATACGACCTGGTGGGGGAGAACCCAACCGAGCGGGAAATTGTTGAGGCTCTCTATGCCTACATCGCCCAAGCCTCCTCCACGTTCGTCTCCGTTTCCCTTGTTGATGCAGTGGGTGAGAGGCGTGCCCAGAATCAGCCGGGTACGGATCAGGAGTATCCGAACTGGCGTGTTCCGCTTGCTGACGGGACCGAAGAGGTCGTTCTAGTGGGCGATATTCCGTCGCACGCTCGTGTCACTTCGCTACTCGATTCGTTTCGACACGCACTGGGTGACGATAACCGGCTACTCTAAGTGCAAGGAGGAATCATGGACAAAGTTGAGTCTCTGGTAGCTGCTCTGGGCGGCAAGGACAATATTTCCTCAGTCGAGGCTTGCATCACCCGCATCCGTGTCGTCGTTAATTCCACCGACCAGGTGTCGGAGCAGGATCTGAAAGACAGCGGCGCATACGACGTAGTCGTTCAGGCCAATAATGTTGTGCAGGTTGTTCTCGGCCCCGAAGCCGAAAATATTGCGGAGCGCATGGTTTGAACCTAAAATCCCCCATCACGGGGACCGTACTCAGCCTTGAGTCGGTCCCCGATCCCGTATTCTCCAGTTACATGCTCGGACCCGGACTTGCGATCTATCCAGAAGTACACGACGGTACCCTGACACTGCATTCACCCTCCCAGGGTAAAATAACGAGCGTCCGCAGGCACGCTGTCATCGTTAAAGGCTGCCTCGTGCACGCCGGTATCGATACCTACAACAGCGAAGCACTGACCGCTCTCGTGTCCGAAGGTGACGTGGCCGAGGTCGGCACCCCGCTTATTTCCGTCGACCTGGAAAAGCTCGGCGAGCTCTCGTCCATGGTCATCGTGACCTTCCCGCAGAAGGGTCTCCACTCGTGGAAGCAGACCGCTAAGCCAGGTACGCAAGTAAGCGTTGGAGAGGTTCTCGGCTCAATCGCCTGATCCTCACGCTCACGCGTACGGCCCCAGTAACGGATTGAGCAAACAACCAGCCAACAGAAATGGGCAAAAGAACTAGGTAACAGTCTTCGCGAAAGAAGCGGTGGAGGTCAGAACCCAAAGGTTCTGACCTCCACTCAATCGTTAGACCCTAGCGGGTCGGCACCAGGTCCGCCAGATATGGCCCTATGCGTGACGGGCCGCGTCGGTTGCCTGGGCCTTGAGTGCTCGCCTCGTGTAGTCGGCGTGTTCGACGATGATGCGGCGCAGGGACGGTGCCGCATCAGGGTTTGCCTCCAGCCAGCTGTTGAGACTTCCTTCAACATCGATGTTGCGACCGATGATGCTGGGGGTGAACATGCGGGTGGCGAGCTGCTGTGCCATCTCGTATGTCTGGGACTCCCACACTCCCGATAGGGATTCGAGGTAACGGGAGAAGAACGGTTCAAGAACCGCGGGATCCCCTGCCTGGAAGCCCAGCAGTGCGCTGCGCTGCTGCAGGTTTGGCAGGCCGCCACTGATCAGGGCAGAAAAGGCGGCCTCTTTTGATTCGAGGGTGGGCAGGGAGGCGCGTGCCCGCCATGCCGACTCCCGTCCGGTCGCCGTATTGTCCCGCTCGAGTTCGGCCTCAATGGAATCGGTGTTGATCCGGCCGGCTGAGGCCAGTCCCTGCAAGACTGTCCACCTGCCATCCGTATCCAGTTCGAAACCATTCGGCAGGTTCTCGCCCGTGAGCCAGGCTTCGAGGCGATCGAGCTGCGCCGGGGTTGTGGCGCGGCGGGCCGCTTCCAAAGCAACCTGGAACTGCACTTCCGAGCCGGGCTCGGCACGGTCGGCGATCGCGAAGAGCTCCTCCGCAACCGAGGCAACGAGCTCGTCACGGTGGTCGGGTGCGGAGTAGATGGTGGCTGCCATGACCGTGTTCATGAGCAGGACGCGAAGCACGGTCGGGTGGGTTTCTGTCTCAATCGCACGCAGGGAAAGGGCCGTGTAGTCCGTTGCGGCAAGTTCGCCGTCGCGGCACATGTCCCACGCAGCATCGAGCACGAGGGTGCGGGAGAGCTGATCCTCAAACGCGTCGATGTGGTTGATTGCGGTCTCGAGTGAACGGTCGTCGAGACGAATCTTTGTGTAGGCCAAGTCTCCGTCGTTCAGCAGAACGAGGTCGGCGATGTTTTCTCCGATGAGCTCCTCAACCGTGGTCGCATCTCCGGTGACGTCGAGTTCAACCCTGCGACGCAGGACGAGGCCACCATCAACCAAATCGTAGAGGCCGACTCCCATGCGGTGGGGGCGGACGTTGGCGGAGTTGCCGAGCTCTTGACGGATAACGAAACCGGTGATCGTGTCATTTTCGACCGTGAGCTCGGGGCGGGCGAGGGTGACACCGGATTCCTCCAGCCACAGCTGTGACCACTCGGACAGGTCGCGTCCCGAGGCTTCCTCGAGTTCGCCGAGGAGGTCGCTGAGCTCCGTATTGCCCCACGAGTGCTTCGTGAAGTAGTTGGACAACCCGGTCATGAACTCCTTGCGACCCACGTATGCCACGAGTTGCTTGAGAACCGAGGCGCCCTTGCCGTAGGTGATGCCATCAAAGTTGGCCCACACCTCTTCCAGGTCCGATACGTCGGTGACGATGGGGTGGGTGGAGGTGAGCTGGTCCGCGTTCATCGCCCACGACTTTTCCGAGGCCAGGAAGGTCTGCCAGGCCCGATCCCAGCGCGTTGCTTCATCGGCAGCGAGGTGAGACATGAACTCGGCAAAGGACTCGTTCAGCCACAGGTCGTTCCACCACCGCATGGTGACAAGGTCACCGAACCACATGTGGGCAAGTTCGTGGAGGATGGTAATGGCGCGGCGCTCGATCATGGCGCCGGTCGCGCGGGACCGGAACACGTACGATTCCGTGATGGTCACGGCACCGGCGTTCTCCATCGCCCCAGCATTGAATTCGGGAACGAAGATCTGGTCGTATTTGCGGAACGGGTAGGCGTGGCCGTACTCGTTCTCAAAGAAACCAAAACCGGCCTTTGTGATGTCGAGAACCTCGTCGGCATCGAGATGCTCGGCAAGGGAAGCACGGCAGTAAACACCGAGGGGGATGGTCCTCCCATCAACGCTCACCAGTTCGGATTCCGCACCCTCGTATGGGCCAGCAACGATCGCGGTCAGGTAGGAGGAGATTTTTTCGGTCGGGGAGAACACCCACAGTGCCGAGTCATCATCGACCTTTTCCGGCGTGGGCGTGGGGGAGTTGGAGAACACCTTCCAGTGCTTCGGGGCCGTCACCTCGAACACGTACTCGGCCTTGATGTCGGGCTGCTCAAAGACAGCGAACACGCGCCTCGCGTCAGCCACCTCGAACTGGGTGTAGAGGTAGGTTTCGTTGTCGACCGGGTCAACGAACTTGTGCATGCCTTCACCGGTGTTCATGAACGAACAGGTCGCATCGACAACAACCTCGTTCTGTTCTTTCAGGCCGGTGAGGTGAATGCGGGAATCGGCGTGAGCGGATACGTCGACGGGTTCACCGTTGAGGAGGATGGAGTTGACCGTGCCGATCAGGTCAAGAAATGTCTCATCTGAGGTGGCAGAAAAGTTGAGGGTGGTGATGGAGGAGAAGGTGGTCTCTCCCCTCAAGTCCAACTGCACCCGGTACGACTGTGCGTCGATGGCGGATGAGCGCGTGGTGGCCTCAGTGCGAGTGAGGTTCTCTCCTGGC
This sequence comes from Flaviflexus massiliensis, assembly GCF_001375495.1. Classification (GTDB taxonomy): domain Bacteria; phylum Actinomycetota; class Actinomycetes; order Actinomycetales; family Actinomycetaceae; genus Flaviflexus; species Flaviflexus massiliensis. The sequence continues at coordinate 66,122 of NZ_LN831057.1, forward strand.
ATGAATGTCCTTTCAATCATGTGCACGGGTAGTGGCGTGCTCTCGTCTAACAGTACTTGCCCGGCCGGAAATACGCTGAGCGCTGAGCCGGAGTACTTGGTGGAAAACCCGATGTGCGGGACCATAGTGGCATGGCTGACAAAATTGAATTCTGGTTTGATCCCTCCTGCCCCTGGTGCTGGATGACGTCCCGTTGGATTGCTGACGAGATCGTCCCCAACCGCGACGTCGAGGTCACGTGGCACGTCCTGTCCCTCAACTACCTCAACAGGGGTAGGGATTTGGATGCTCGCTACGCGAAGATGATGGACGACGCTCTCCTGGGGGCCCAGGTCTCTGTCGGAGTGGGCGAAGTGTATGGACAGGAAGCCCTCGGTAACTTCTACACCGAGGTTGGTAACCGCTTCCACCCGGGCGGCCGCGTGAACGACAAGGATGCGATCATCGAAGCCCTCGAGGCACTCGAACTCGACACTAACCTCGTCGACCGTGCCGAGGCCGGCGAGTTTAATGAGGCCATGGAAGCGCAGCTCAAGGGAGCAACCGACCTTGTTGGCACCGACGTTGGTGTGCCCACCATTTCAGTCAACGGCCAGGCCTTCTTCGGTCCCGTTGTCACTCCCACGCCCCGCGGTGACGATGCTCTTCGCCTCTTCGATGGTGCGGTGCTGATGGCCAGCGTTCCCGGCTTCTACGAAATCAAGCGCTCCCGCGACAAGGGGCCCTCCTTCGAATGATCAGGAAACTTACCGCCCTCACGCTCGTCGGGCTCGGGGTACTCACTGCCTGCTCTGATTCTGAGGAGACTAGCGATAGCACCTCTCCGGAGAAGCTCGAGACCCGGGATCCCGAAACCGGCAGCAATACCGATAGCGGCAACACTGATGGCACGGATGACACCGGCACCGAGGAAACCATGGTCGTCGAAGGCGACACGGCAACATCCTCCGACGGCCGGTACTCCTTCACCCTTTCCGAAGGGTGGCAGGCATACCCGGCTCCGCTCGGTGACAACGTCAACATCTCTGTTCTCCTCGTAGCCAGCGTCAACAACGCCGAGTTCGTCCCGAACGTCGTGGGCACGTGGCTGGACGACGATGGCACGCTTCCCGAAACCTACGAGGACTGGGCCGGCCAAGCTGAAGAAGTACTCGGAGGCGAAGGTGTTGAGGTAAGCGAACCGGATCCCATCGAGATCGACGGTGAATCCGTTCGTGGCGTCCAGGTCACCCAGACCGTGGATGGTATCGACATCGTCCAGGTTGTCTACCTCCTGATTGCGGAGGATGGAGTCCAGGAGCTGGCATTCGCTACCGCAGCCGAGGACTTCGAGACCAACATTGAGGACGCGAAGGCGATGATGGAATCCATGACCGCCAACAACTAGACCCCAATGCCCCACTGAATGCAGTGGGGCAAGGGTTAGATAGAGGGTTGTGGGACGGTAGCTAAGTACCGTCCCACGGCCCTCTTCTTACTTTTTTCACTCCGTCCTAGGCTCGGTTGCCTGACATGCTCGTATCTTGTCTAAATGATTGGCCGGTGATTATTGACCAATTGGGTCGAGACAAGGCCCCAGGTCTCGAAGGGATCAAGCCTAGTTGGACTGAGTCCTTGATGAGCCCAGGTGAAAAGACTTAGGCCTCAAGGCGCTCAAGCCTTAAAGAACTCAAGCCTCGAAGGGATGAGCTAGAAAGATGTGGAGCGGCCCGATACGGGCCGCTCCTAGCGAGATGATCGGAAAACTACCTGGGGTAGCTGACCATGTCGCCTTAGTCTTGTTTGCTCTCGTTCATTTGGATGAACGGGCGGTGTTTATCTACCAGATGGTGACGCGTTCTTCCTCCGGGAGGTAGAGCTCATCGCCTTCCGCGACGTTGAATGCCTCCTGGAAAGCGGTGAGGTTCTTGGCGGCACCGTTGCATCGGAACTCGGCGGGGGAGTGCGGGTCAACGGACAGCATGACGATCGCAAACTCGTCGCGTGACTTCTCCTTCCAGATCCGAGCCCACGAGTAGAATACACGCTGGGTTGCCGTTACACCGTCAATGCTGGGAGCATCTGCCAGGCTTGCGTAACCCTGCCTCTTGAGTGCGATCTCGTAGGCCTTGAGGGCAATCGTGAGGCCACCGAGGTCACCAATGTTCTCGCCGATCGTGAGTGCACCGTTGACGCGATGTTCGGAGTCCTTGCCGAGCTGGGCGGGGATGTAGGCGTCGTACTGTTTGATGAGGGCGCCGGCACGCTTCTCAAACTCTGCACGGTCCTCGTCGGTCCACCAGTTGTTGAGGCGTCCGGTCTCGTCGTACTTGGAGCCCTGGTCGTCAAAGCCGTGGCCGATCTCGTGGCCAATAACCGCACCGATACCACCGTAGTTCCATGCGTCGTCAGCTTCCGGGTCGAAGAAGGGAGGCTGGAGGATCGCTGCGGGGAACACGATCTCGTTCCATACGGGGTTGTAGTAGGCGTTGACCATCTGGGGAGGCATGAACCATTCGTCGCGGTCCATGGGGGTGCCGAGCTTGGCAATCGAACGGTCCGTTTCGAACGAAGCAGAGTCGCGGACGTTGGCCACCAGGTCGGAGCCGATTGAGAGGGCCGAGTAGTCACGCCACTTGTTCGGGTATCCGATCTTGGGGATGAAGGTGGAGAGCTTCTTCAGTGCCTTCTTCTTCGTGTCCTCACCCATCCAGTTCAGGTTCTGGATCGAGATCCGGTAGGCCTCGAGGAGGTCAGCAACCAGCTGCTCCATCTTCGCCTTGTGGGTGGGTGGGAAGTGGCGTTCCACGTAGATCTTGCCGAGTGCTTCACCGAGAACACCGGACACGAGGGCAACGCCGCGCTTCCAGCGTTCCTTCTGTTCGGTGGTTCCCATGAGCGTGGTTCCGAAGAATTCGAAGCGCTTGTGGGAAATCTGCTCGGTGAGGTACGCACCGCGTGCCACTGCCACCTGGAATGTCAGGTATTCCTTCAGCACGTCGAGGTCGGTTTCTTCCCACAGTTTCGCGGCCCCACGCAGAGCATCCGGGGTCAGAACAATGACCTTGTCCAGGTGCTCGGTAGGAATGCCGACAGCGTCGCGTGCAGCATCCCAATCAAAACCGGGAGCGGAGGCAACAAAGTCGTTCCACGACATCGGGTTGTTGATCTTGTCCGTGTCACGGGTGGTGACAACATCGTCGTGGTGGGAGGCGAGAGCGGTCTCGAACTCAACAATGTGGTTGGCTGCCTCCTCGGGGTTGGCGAGAATCCCGGTCAGCTCAAGATATTCACGTACGAAGGTCTTGAACGCTGCCAGAGTCTCGGCGTGCTGTTCGCTACGGTAGTACGCCTCGTCCGGCAGGCTCAATCCCGACTGTCCCAGGAACAGGACGTAGGAGTCCGGGTCGTTGAGGTCAGCATCCACGTCAAGGTCGAACGGGACCTTCACACCCGTGCGGGTGAGGGTGCCGGCGGCGCTTGCGAGAGCGGCCTTGGTTTGGGCGAGAGAGATCTGCTCCAGATCCTCACGCAACGGATCCACACCCGCCTTATTCAGCACCTCGGTGTTCATGAACGACGAGAAGTAGTCAGCAATCTTCTGAGCATCCCCAGACGGTGAGCCCTCGGTCAGCTCGTCAATAATGTCCTTGACCCTCGCCTCGGACTGTTCATTCAGATCGTAGAACGACCCATCGCGAGGACGGTCTGCTGGGATCTCGTGGCTATCCAGCCAGGCACCATTGACCCAACGAAAGAGATCATCTTGGATTCGTACCGACTGCTTAGCGTTCGCGACAACGTCACGAAGAATAGAATCTGTCATTGCCCCAGTCTAAGCCGAACCACTCCGGCTCCGGCCGGTTACAAGCGCTACGCGAACAGGGACCAGGCAATATGGGCACCTCATGCCCTGATGAACCGAAGAACGCACATTTGAAGCCACAGGTGCAAGGGTCGGTTATCGGTCAGGCCAACGAGTCACGTCGTGATCCCTGGTTGATCGGGGTTGCCAGTAGGATCGGGCCATGGCTCAATACTTGCCGATATTCAACGGCGCAGCCGACGAGACAGAGCAGGCTAGTCTGAGCGAGCAGGACCAGATGGAGTTCCTTGTAGCCTGGGGCAAGTGGGCAGGAGAACATGAATCCAGTCTTCGCGACCCGGGAGCACCACTCTTTCGCAAGAAACGAGTGACGGCAGGAAGTGTTGAAGAGATTGAGGACGGCAGGGTCGCCTACGCGATTGTGGAGACCGATTCCCACGAGAGCGCGGTCAAGATTTTTGCCACCCATCCGCACCTGAGCCTCATGGCGGGCAACTCAATCGATGTTCTCGAGTGCCCCGAGGCCCCTCCGAACACCTAGGCAACTGCGATCACTGGAGCAATTGTGGGATAGAAGGTTTGGGTTACCTGTTGCTGTTCACGGAGATGCCGAGCGAGGCGGCGATGTGCAGGAGCATCGCAAACGGTGTGAGCCAGGGAAGCAGATCGATCAGCCAGGCAGAAACACCAACGAGGACACCGCCGGTCAGGAAGCTGATGAGCGGAGTCCCGTCGTACCCAGTAAAGGTCGCCAGGGTGCGCACAATGTGTCCTGACGTGCCGTCTGCGGTGATGGTCTTTGACCAGCGCTTGCCGCGTGCGAACTCGGCCAGCGCCCCACACAGGAGCCACGTGCCGGCGATGAGGATTGCGTCCTGATATCCGGCGGACTGGTGGGTGATGAGGAGTATGACAAGGCCTGTGGTGATGCCAGCAGCCACTGCAAGACCAACAGCGGGATGCTTCGGGCCCGTCCGCAGGTACAGAATACCGGCCAGCTGAACAACAAACCATCCCACGACCGTCAGTGCGGCAATGAGAAGCGCATGTGTCACGTTGCCGATCAGGATGATGCCGGCGATGAGGGTGATGAGAGCGATCCCGGTGAGAAGCAGGCCGCGGTTGCGGGCCTGGCGGATGCTTGCCCGGTAATCGGGGTTCGAAGAGTAGTCACTGGCGGTCATACGGACCACTGTAAAGCGCGAGTGTGGAGATAGCAGAATGGCGACCCTCTTGGGCCGCCATTCTCACACCGAGGGTGCGTGCGTGTCTCTTTCCGTCTTCTGGGAGGTTAGATCCAGATGGCGGGGTCGATCTGCGGCTCCATGACTGGCACTTCCCGGTTCTTGGCAGGAACTCCGACGGCGGTCACTCCTGCCGGGACGTCCTTCACCACGACCGCGTTTGCGCCGACCTGGGAGTCATCACCGAGAGTGATTGGTCCCAGGACCTTCGCTCCCGCACCGATCGTCACGCGGTTGCCGACCGTAGGATGGCGCTTGCCCTTGTTGAGGGAAACGCCACCCAGAGTCGTACCGTGGTAGATCATGACGTCCTCACCAACTTCGGCGGTTTCGCCGATGACAACTCCCATGCCGTGGTCGATGAACATCCGCCTTCCGAGTTTCGCTCCGGGGTGGATTTCGATGCCGGTGATGGCACGGGCTGCCTGCGAGAGTAGGCGGGCTGGCAACTTCAGTGCCTCGGACTTGTTCCACATGGCGTGCGAAACCCTGTGCGCCCACAGGGCGTGCACCCCGGGATAACCGAGTGCCACCTCAAGGTTGGAGCGTGCCGCAGGATCGTGCTTGCGTGCCGCCTCCAAGTCCTCCTTGAGGATCGTGCGAAGTGAGACACCACGTGGAATTGGCATTACTAGTCAACCAGGCCTTCGAAAAGCGGGGTGGACAGGTAGCGTTCACCGAACGAGGGGATGATAACAACAATGGTCTTCCCAGCGAACTCGTCGCGGGAGGCCACCTCACCGGCTGCCTTGAGAGCCGCACCGGAGGAAATGCCTACGAGTAGGCCTTCCTTCTTCGCGGCCTCGCGTGCCCACGTGAATGCGTCGTCCGACTTGATGTCGATGACCTCGTCGTAGATCTCCGTGTCGAGGATGCCGGGAACAAAGTTGGCTCCCAGGCCCTGGATCTTGTGGGGGCCGGGCTGGCCACCGGCGAGGATCGGGGACTCGGCCGGCTCCACGGCGAAGATCTTGATGTCAGGATTCTTTGAGCGCAGGAAACGTCCTGCACCCGTGATCGTGCCACCGGTACCGATACCGGAAACGAGAGCAGCAACTTCGCCGTCGGTGTCGTTCCAGATCTCCGGGCCGGTCGTGGCCTCGTGGATCGCGGGGTTAGCTTCGTTGGCGAACTGGGAAGCGAGGATCGAGCCGGGGCGTTCCTTGGCGACTTCTTCAGCCTTCGCAACCGCGCCCTTCATGCCATCCGCCGGCTCCGTCAGAATCAGTTCAGCACCGTAGGCGCGAAGGAGCGCGCGGCGTTCCTTGGACATGGAGGAGGGCATGGTGAGGACGACGTTGTAGCCGCGTGCCGCACCAACGAAGGCGAGGGCGATACCGGTGTTACCGGAGGTAGCTTCAACGATCGTGCCACCGGGCTGGAGTGCACCCGACTTTTCGGCAGCATCCACAATCGCGACACCGATACGGTCCTTGACGGAGTTGGCGGGGTTGTAGAACTCAAGCTTCGCAAGAACGGTTGCCTTTGCATCCGGGAACAGCTTGTTGATCCGAACCAGGGGAGTGTTGCCAGCTAGCTGGGTTGCGTCAGCGGCGATACGAGACATAAGAATTCCTTCAAAATTAGGCGTAAACGGGGTTAAAAAAGGTGCTGATGATGGTTTCGTGGAGAGTACCGAGCATGCGCCAAGCGCACCCTTGGGCTCGGTACTCTATCGACAGAACAGACAGCAGCGGAGGAACGGGCACATCATGATCGGGACCGCCTCCTGACAAAAGTAGTTAAAAACTCAAGTGCGTTGCTTGTTCATATAGTTTCATGAGCTACGCCACCGAGCAAGCCGCGTTCACTCACCGAGAGAATTGCTTGACCGTCCCAGCGAAGATTGGTTCCACCTCAACACCGAGCTCCGCGCTTGCGAGCGCAGCAAGCCGATCCTTCTCCTCGGTCGTGACTGTCATCGTCACCACCGAGGACCATTCGGTCCCCACATCCCAGCCCGCACCACGTAGCAGACTCTCGAGCCGGCCCGCCCTATCCATGGGGGAGGTGATGGACCAGCGAGCAACCTCCGTCAGGGTCCACAGCGTTGCCGTATCGATCGTTTGGGACACGGAATCGCCGTAGGCGCGCACGAGCCCGCCAGTGCCCAGCAGTATTCCGCCGAAGTACCGTACGACGACCGCCGATACGTTTGTTAGGCCTCGGCCCCGCAGAACATCGAGCATGGGCATGCCGGCCGTTCCCGATGGCTCCCCATCATCCGAAGAATGCTCACGGTCCTGTTCGCCATCGACCTGAACGATCCACGCCGAACAATGATGCCTCGCGTCGGGGAACTCCTGACGCAGGTCCGCAACCAGCTGCCGCGCCACGTCGGGATCGGAGGCGGGGGCGAGTTCGGTGATGAAGCGGGAGCGCGAAATCACAAGCTCTGTTCGTACGCTGTCTCGAATCGTCTGGACCATACCGCTATTCTAGTGGGTAGCGCATGACCGTCCCGACCGGCTACGTTCCAGAACTGTGACCGATAGCGCGGAATTTAGTGGTTGAGGTAACTAGGGTTTCGATGTGAACCTGCGTTAGGATGGTTTGTCGGACCGTTGTCCCTCCGGGTGATCCCCATCGCGCGAGGAAACTCCCGGTCGGTTCAGCACGAATAGAAGTATTGCCGGTACATCCGGTAAAGAGAGGTAAGCATGGCCAAGAAGTCGAAGATTGCGCGTGACAAGCAGCGCCGCGAAATGGTCGAGCGCTACGCAGAGCGTCGCGCACAGTTGAAGAAGGCTTCGGTGGACGAGAAGCTGACGCAGGAAGAACGCGATGAGGCTATGGCCGCACTGCACCGTCTCCCGCGCAACGCCTCCCCCGTCCGCCTGCGGAACCGTGACGCCATTGATGGTCGTCCCCGCGGTTACCTCGGTGACTTTGGACTCTCCCGTGTCCGCATGCGTCACATGGCGCTGCGCGGTGAGCTCCCCGGCGTCACCAAGTCTTCCTGGTAAACCCATCAGCGGCCTAGCCGCACGAAACAGAAAGGAGCGGCGCTATGGCAGTTCCCAAGCACAAGATGTCGCGTAGTAACACCCGTAATCGCCGGTCCCAGTGGAAGGCCCAGATGACCGAGCTCGTCACGGTCAAGGTCCAGGGTCGCGAGGTTCGTATTCCCCGCCGCCTGGCCAAGGCTTACCAGACTGGTGCAATCGACTAAACGATTAGTAGTGAGAAGCGGTACCGACAGTGTCGGTGCCGCTTCTCTATTCCCTAAATGGCTCCGGGCCGCCACTTCCGCACCGATTCCCGCCGTCCCGGTAGTAGCTGTAGCACATAAATCGATACGACTTGTCGATCAGATGAACCGACCACTTGAGCGGTGATGTTGTCCCGGGTCCAAGTGATGAGCCAGGACAGGAGATCAATATTGGGGTGATCACTGGGTGGGAAAGTGAACCGTGAGGACATTGCCGACCTTCGTGACCTGGTACTTTCAGTTCCACGGAAGAAAGAAGCGGGTGAGCGCTACAACAAAGTGGCCGCAGGCCAGCTGACAATGTCACCAACATTTTCCTGTGTTTAGTATTTGTTTAGCAGGACGCGAAGTAAAGGAGGGACGAGATGGATACTCAACGAGGAGACGAATCACGTCCCGAAACCGTGACCGTAGTTTGGGACCAGCGCGGCTGGCGGTACTTCTATGATGACGACCTTGAACAGTGGAGCCGCGAAGACGATATTGGCTCATGGGACTGGGACGAGCTCCAGGAATTCGCCGGACACACATATGAACATCCGCCACTCAAAGTGGGCGACAGTGTCGACACCGAATCGAAGCTCGAGAGCCTCCCAATAGGTGCCACCATCATGGCCCTCACTAATGCGCCATTGCACAACTGGAAGCGGGAAGAAGATGGATGGGTGTCGAACCAGTGCCAGTACAGCCCTGTCCCCTCATCAGATCTCTACCTGACAGAACTCAACTACGTCGACTGACCACTCTCCCCAGTAGCCGTGGCAATGACTGTCACTACTTCCCGAGTTGAACGGTGCGCAAGACCTTAGGGGCGTACTTTTTTGCCGCACTGAGCCTGTTTTCCAGATAAGTAATGAGTCACCTTTCACCCTGATTGCAACGACCACTTGGTTTCGGAACGGGAACGTGACACAGATATTTAATTAATTTCCTAACACTGCATGTTCACAAGAGCCAGGCTTTGGACGAAAATGGTTTCGTAAACCCATGCGGAACTCGGCACATTGTTGGATGTGCTCGAAAGGACATCATGCTTGGAGTGGTTATGCGCGGCGCGGGAAATCTCGTTGTCGAAGAGCGCGAGAATCCCGTCATTGAACAACCAACCGATGCAGTCATTCGCATCGTCGCTGCCTGCGTGTGTGGCTCCGACCTGTGGCCCTACCGCGGACACGATCATGCTGACGGTCTGCTCATGGGACACGAATACGTGGGCCAGGTGGAAGAGATCGGATCCGCCGTCACAACACTCAAACCTGGCGACTACGTTGTTGGCTCTTTCGTTATCTCGGATGGAACCTGCGAAATCTGTGAGGCCGGCTATCACTCGAAGTGCGTCAACGCCCAATTCGTGAGCGGAAACATTGGTGTCCAGGCCGAAAAGGCCCGCATCCCCTTCGCCGATGGCACACTCGTTGTGCTCCCCGGTGCTCCCGATGAGGACCTCATCCCGTCCCTCCTCGCGGCCTCCGACGTTCTTGGAACTGGCTGGTTCGCTGCGGATGTGGCGGGAAGCGGCCCTGGTAAGACCATCGCCGTGGTGGGCGATGGTGCAGTCGGACTGATGGGAGTTCTCGCCGCGAAGGCGCTTGGTGCGGAGCGCATCATCATCTTCTCCCGCCATGCCGACCGTCAGGAGCTCGCACGGCACTACGGAGCCACCAACATCATCGCCGAACGCGGCGATGAGGCTGCCGCGAAGGTTAAGGAACTGACGGGCGGGCTGGGTGCCCACGGCGTTGTTGAAGCCGTGGGCACCCAGGAGTCGATGATGCAGGCCATTGGGTCGGCACGTCCCGGTGGCACCATCGGCTTTGTTGGAGTGTCCCACGGGGTTAACCTGCCGGGAGGTAAGCTCTTCAGCTCCCTCGTCCACCTTCACGGCGGTCCTGCACCCGTGCGCAAATACCTTCCCGATCTGATAGACCGGATCATGAAGCGAGAGATCAATCCTGGGCTCGTTTTTGATCGGACACTTCCTCTGGCTGAGGCAGGGGAAGCCTACCGGCTCATGAGTGATCGCGAAGCGATCAAGGTGATGTTGCAGCCATGATGAGTGAAGAACTAAGGACTCTCCTGGAAACGGGAGAACCCCTCGATCCCGCGACCGACGCGGGGAAGGAGATGAACAGAAGCTCCTCCCAGGTCCGTGAGATCTGCTCCGTGATCAACCGTGAGTCCTCCGATGCGGATCGTATTCGCGAGCTCTTCAGCGAGCTGACGGGCAGGAGGTCCCGGAATCCTTCCGGCTCTTCCCTCCCTTCACCTCCGACTTTGGGCAGAACATCCAGGTAGGTGAGAACGTCTTCATTAACTTAGGATGCAGGTTCCAGGACCAGGGCGGAATTCGGATCGGGGACGACGCTCTCATCGGCCACAATGTTGTTCTTGCAACTCTTGACCACGATCTCGATCCTGACAGGCGGCCCATCATGCACCCGAAGCCAGTCTTTATAAGCAAGCAGGTGTGGATCGGGGCCGGGGCAATAATCCTCCCGGGTGTCACTGTTGGCGATGGCGCAGTCATTGGTGCAGGATCTATCGGGACGAAGGACGTTGCTGCTCGCGCCGTTGTTGTTGGTAATCCTGCTCGTCCGATTAAAGAAATCCCTGAGGGAGGGATTTCTTGAGGGAAGGGTAGCTCGGCGAAAAGTCTGTCCAAACCCAGAACTGTGCACATAGAACGACAGTTATGCAAGAGTGCGGTGTGAGGCGGCCAGTTCCAGATACTGGGGGACAGCGGTTTACGCAGGAATCTAATACGGCAGTGTCGAGCCATACGTCGGCGAATGTGAAAACCCCGGGCTCGTAATCGAGCCCGGGGTTTGGCGGAGCGGGTGACGAGAATCGAACTCGCACTATCTGCTTGGAAGGCAGAGGCTCTACCATTGAGCTACACCCGCACGGCTAGAAGAATATCAAGATTCTGGTACTAATTTCCAATTGGCTCATTTCCCTGTCTAAGATTGGGTCGTCCAGTGATGGACGGGGTGTGGCGCAGTTGGTAGCGCATCCGCTTTGGGAGCGGAGGGTCGCAGGTTCAAGTCCTGTCACCCCGACAGCAGGCCCTCAGGTCCTAAACCTGGGGGCCATTTCAATTCTCCGACTCTTGCGCCCCAAAAGACTGATATTTCGCCATTTTCTCGATCGAATCAGCTTTTCCTGTTGTCTGTACTGCAGAGTTTTCTGAGCAAAAATGATTCGTTTTTCAACGCGTTGATCAGTGTCGTGTGGTGCGATTTTTCTCGGCCGTGGAGCCTTCCAGTTTGAGAAGTTTGTAGCGGGCGACACCGATGTGAAGCCTGCGTGAGAGCACAGATTAGCGACCCAAACGTTCGTGACACTTCCCACAAAGCGACACCAGCATAGGGTAAACATCATCCGCTGCGGCGATGGCGCTAAGTCGTGTCAGCTGTGATCGAGTTGAGGGCAGCCTCAGAGGGGATGGTCGACCTTGGTGGGTTGAATGTGGGCTTTTGGCGTGTTTTTGGTAGTGGGATAGGCAACCGATGGCGGTAAGAGGTGTGAATCCGGGGCCGTAGTGTCGTAGAATATCCCGGTATGTCTGCACTAGATGCAGGTGAAACGTGAGGTGGCAACAGCCACACCGTCAATGACTGGAGTAACTTTCGTGAAGAGCAACGTTGAACAGCTCGAGCCGACCCGCGTCAAGATCACGCTGGATCTCGAATGGGCTGAGCTGAAGCCGGCCGTGGACACCGCGACCAAGCACATGAGCCAGCAGGTGAACATCCCCGGATTCCGCCGTGGCAAGGTCCCGACACGAGTTCTGGAGAACCACCTGGGGCGTGGCGCCATCATCGAGCACGCCGTCAACGATTCGCTGGACAGCTACTACCAGCAGGCTATTGCCGAGAACGAGCTTTCCCCGATCGGTCAGCCTTCCGTTGACATCACCCAGTGGCCGAACCTCGAAGGTCCCGCTGGTGGCACCCTTACGATCGTTATCGAGGTGGACACGCGCCCCGAGATCAACCTCCCCGAGCTTTCCGGCATCACCCTCACGACCGACAAGCCGGTTGTGACCGATGAGGACATCGAAGAGAGCCTGACGGAAATGAGGGAGCGTTTCGCCACCCTGAAGACCGTTGACCGCCCCGTTGAGCCTAAGGACTTCGTGTCGATCGACATGGAAGCCAAGATCGGTGACGAGGTTGTCGACTCCGTGTCCGGCATCTCCTACCAGCTTGGTTCCGGCCAGCTCCTCGAAGGCATCGACGAGGCCCTCGAAGGCCTCCAGGCCGAGGAGACCACCACCTTCAAGTCCACCCTCGCCGGTGGCGAGCACGAGGGTGAAGAGGCTGACGTGACCGTCACGGTTCAGTCCGTCAAGGAATCCGAGCTCCCCGAAGCTGACGACGACTTTGCTCAGCTCGCTTCCGAGTTCGACACCATCGAAGAGTTCAAGGAAGACCTGCGCACCACGGTCGAGAAGACCAAGCTCACCGAGACCGTGTACGCGGCCCGCGACCTCCTTCTTGAAGAGCTCAACAAGCAGCTTGACGTTCCGGTCCCCGCGGGCGTGATCGATCAGGAGATCAAGCGTCACCTCGAAGCTGAGGGCAAGGAAGAGGGCGACCCCCACGGTGAAGAAATCCGTGAGGACACCGAGAAGGCTTTCCGTGACCAGATGATCCTCGACGCCATTGTTGAGAAGCTTGAGGTCGAGATCGGCCAGGACGAGCTCCTCGAGTTCATGGTTCAGCAGGCACAGATGTACAACATCGAGCCCAACCAGTTCATCCAGGCTGCCGCTCAGACCAACCAGGTCTCCGCATTCGCATCCGAACTCACCCGCAACAAGGCCCTCATCCTCTCCCTCCGTGAAGTCACGGTCGTGGACCAGGATGGCGAGCCGATCGACGTGAAGTCCGTGATTGACGAGAACGAAGGCACCGCCGACGAAGAGGCAGCTGACGCTGCCGACGAAACCGTCACCGAAGAAACCGAAGAAGCAGTGACGGAAGAGGCTGCCGACAAGGCTCCCGAGGCCGAGGAAGAGAAGGTCGAGGAGAAGCCTGCTGCCAAGAAGGCTCCTGCCAAGAAGCCTGCCGCCAAGAAGGCTCCGGCCAAGAAGGCCGAGACCGAGGACGCCAAGGCTGAAGCAGAAGCTGACGCTGAGGAAAAGCCGGCAGCGAAGAAGGCTCCGGCCAAGAAGCCTGCCGCCAAGAAGGCTCCGGCCAAGAAGCCCGCTGCGAAGAAGGCTCCCGCCAAGAAGGCCGAGGCCGAGGGCGACGACAAGTAGTTCGAGTCCTTCGCACTCATTGCGCTGAGGAGGTCCGTGGGAGAGATTCCACGGACCTCCTTTTATATGCGCCATCAGCGAAACAAAGGCTAACGGGGGAAGGGGAGCGATGGAGGGTGCGTTAACCTCAAATGAACACAAAGGACTTTCTATTCAGGAGGCTGTCCATTGAGCACACTTCCCACGATGCAGGGCAACGGCGAGAATCTCGGCCTGAGCGACTCCATCTTTAACCGCCTTCTCAAGGAACGCATTATCTGGCTCGGCTCCGAAGTTCGCGACGACAACGCGAACTCCATCTGTGCGCAGATGCTGTTGCTCGCCGCAGAGGATCCCGAGAAGGACATTTACCTGTACATCAACTCGCCCGGTGGTTCGGTCACGGCCGGCATGGCCATCTACGACACCATGAAGTTTGTGCAGCCCGACGTAGCGACCGTTGCCATGGGTATGGCTGCCTCCATGGGCCAGTTCCTGCTGACCTCCGGCACCCCCGGCAAACGCTACATCACCCCGCACGCACGCGTCCTCATGCACCAGCCCTCGGGTGGTGCCGGTGGTACCGCTTCGGACATCCGCATCAACGCTGACCTCATCATGCAGATGAAGAGGCAGCTGTCGCAGATCACTGCCGACCAGACCGGCAAGTCCCTCGAGCAGATCATGGCTGACTCGGATCGCGACAAGTGGTTCACCGCTCAGGAAGCGAAGGACTACGGCTTTGTTGACCATGTCGTTGAGACGTCCGATCTCGTCTCCGGTGGCGGTGGTACCAAGTGAATCAGGAGTACATGTTGAATAGCTTCAATAGCCCCACGATGATGGCACCGCAGATGCCGCAAGCACGCTACGTGCTCCCCAGCTTTGAGGAGCGCACCCCGTACGGCTACAAGCGTCAGGACCCCTACGCAAAGCTCTTCGAAGACCGCATCATCTTCCTCGGCGTCCAGGTCGACGACACCTCGGCAGATGACATCATGGCTCAGCTCCTCGTCCTGGAATCCCAGGACCCGGATGCCATGATCACGATGTACATCAACTCGCCCGGTGGATCCTTCACGGCTCTCACCGCGATTTACGACACGATGCAGTACATCAAGCCCGAGGTTCAGACTGTGTGCCTCGGTCAGGCAGCATCCGCTGCAGCGGTCCTGCTTGCAGCCGGAGCCCCCGGTAAGCGCCTCGCACTGCCCAACGCCCGCGTCCTCATCCACCAGCCTGCGATGCAGGGGATGCAGGGACAGGCCTCGGACATCGAAATCGTTGCTAACGAGATAGACCGCATGAGGGACTGGCTCGAGCAGACCCTGGCCGACCACTCGGGCAAGACCAAGGAACAGGTGTCGCGCGACATTGACCGCGACAAGATCCTCACCGCTCAGCAGGCCAAGGAATACGGTCTCGTGGACGAGGTTCTCACCTCCCGCAAGCCCAAGCCGATCGAAGCCTAAGAACGCAGGTCGGGATTGATGCGCAAAGCATCAACAAACGCACAGAAACGGGAGTTGAGAAATCAGCTCCCGTTTCCGCGTGGTGCATTCGCACATGACGCCCAATATCGTTAGAGTTAAAGGCAGTTCAGGGAGGTAATCACATGGCTCGAACAGCTGACGCGGCTGATATGCTCAAATGCTCGTTTTGCCAAAAGTCCCAGCGCCAGGTCAAGAAACTGATCACCGGCTCTGGTGCATACATCTGCAACGAGTGCATCGAGCTATGCAATGAGATCATTGCCGAGGAGCTCGGCCAGGAAGAATCTGAATTCTCCCTCGAAGCCCTCCCGAAGCCACAAGAAATCTTTGAATTCCTCAACGAATACGTTGTCGGTCAGGAAGCCGCGAAGCGGACTCTATCGGTCGCCGTTTACAACCACTACAAGCGAATCCGGGCCGGCCAAGACGTACCCAAGAAGGGCGCTGAACCCGTCGAGATCGGCAAGTCCAATATTCTCCTGATCGGCCCCACCGGAACCGGCAAAACCTATCTCGCCCAGTCACTTGCTCGCATGCTTGACGTGCCCTTCGCCATTGCCGATGCCACCTCGCTCACCGAGGCAGGCTACGTGGGTGAGGATGTCGAAAACGTGCTTCTCAAGCTCATCCAGGTAGCTGACGGGGACACGGATCGTGCAGCCCAGGGCATCATCTACATCGACGAGATCGACAAGATTTCACGCAAGTCAGAAAACCCCTCGATCACTCGTGACGTGTCGGGTGAGGGTGTGCAGCAGGCTCTGCTGAAGATCATTGAAGGCACCGTTGCCTCCGTTCCGCCTCAGGGTGGTCGCAAGCATCCTCAACAGGAGTTCGTGCAGATCGACACCACGAACGTTCTCTTCATCGTTGCCGGTGCATTCGCTGGCATGGAAGAAATCGTGTCCTCCCGCTCGGGCCGTCGCTCCATCGGCTTCGGCTCCGAACTCTCCAGCCACGAAGGATCGGCCGAGCTCATCCGCGACGTCGAGCCGGATGATCTGCACAAGTTTGGACTCATTCCCGAGCTGGTTGGCCGCCTTCCCGTTATCGCCACCGTGGATGCTCTGGAGGTCGACGATCTCGTCCGCATCCTCACCGAGCCCCGCAACGCACTCATCAAGCAGTACCAGCGCATGTTTGAACTCGATGATGTGGAACTGGAGTTCACGGACGGCGTCCTGCGCGGTATCGCCCAGCGCGCCCTCGCACGTGGTACGGGTGCCCGCGGCCTGCGTTCCATTCTCGAAAGCGTGCTCGGTGAGCTCATGTTTGAGATCCCCTCGCGCTCCGACATCGAACGCGTCATCATAGATGAGAGCATGCTCGAGGGTGGTGAACCCACTCTCGTCTACAAGCGGTCCAAGAAGTCTGCATAGGAGAGAAGTGGAACAGTCACAAGAGATTCCCGAAGGCCTCGCGCGCGCACGCGCCAGCATCGATAACATCGATGCCGCCCTCATCCACATCCTCGCCGAACGCTTCCGGTGCACGAAAGAAGTGGGCAAGCTCAAAGCCGAACTAGGGCTCCCCGCCTCGGATCCGTCCCGTGAAGAACGCCAGGTCGCACGCCTGCGTGCTCTCGCTGAAGAATCCGGTCTCGATCCCGTGTTTGCGGAGAAGTTCCTCAAGTTCATCGTGACCGAGGTTATCCGCCACCACGAAGCATTCAAGGCGCAAGACAGTGAGAACTAGGTGGGACGGGGCTGAGCTGTGCCCTGTCGGTAAGTTCCCTAGCCTCAACCCTTAGCTACCCGCGCGTGCGGTACAATCTACGAAGCAAGAGCCTCGGTTGATCACAGACAGGATCATCCGAGGCTCTTCACTGCTTGCTTGGTTTCTTCAGGCGGGCTTAATTTCTCTGCTGCAGGGAGGCTCATTTATTCATCCTGAAGAGTTGGCTCTGCCTCACCATTCCGAGATCCTATTCCTGATGCTACTTCGTGGATGAGGATTCAGCCTGTTCGTATACTTCTTCCTTTAAGTAGGTGGGCAGTTCACGCGTGGGCCGCCATGAGAGGGCAGTGGAGGTGCGGGTGATGATCCAGACGATGATCCAGCCACCAGCGAGCAGCAGGTAGAGGGTGTCATCCTCCTGGAAGCCGGATGCGTAGATTCGTCCCAGCAGCACGATCGCTGCGGCGATGATGACGTGGAGGACGAGGGGGAGCAGGCTTGAGAGTTGGATCTTGGCGGTTGAGCGACCAAGGTTCCAGTACGAGAAACTGTTCCTTGCTGCCATCGCCTCACCGCTCTTTTGGCTCGTTACTATCGTCGTCACGATCAGGACAGCCCCCGCCACAAGTATTGCCCCGAGCACGGGAATGAGTGCCTGGGTCATGGTGGCACCGAGACTCGTTTGGGCAATGAGCTGGTAGTACCAGAACATGAGCATGCCGACCGCACCGATAGCGGCGGCGGTAATGCCGAGGCTGAGGCCCTCGGCTACGGCGAGGGCGACGAGACGTGGCCGGGTGCTGAGCTTGCCAGCGGTAGCTAGGCGGCGTGACTGAACGGGGTTGGCGATGATGAGGCCGGCAATGAGCATGATGATCGCGACCAGGACCGCTATGCGGAGCGTGGGGGAGGCGATGATGAGGGAGATGATCGCGGAGAGCCCAAAGACTGTGAGCCCCGGCCATTCCTCCCTCATGGTCCACCGCAGTCGTTCGCTTGTGCTCCAGCCCTGGGAAGCCAGGAGGGCATGGGTGGTGCGACGTTCCTGCCGGGCAAGGAAGCACAGGCCGAGGAGGAAGACGGAGGTGAGGAGGATGCAGACGGTAGCAACGCGATCCACCGTCTGGTTGGTGAGAGAAGCGGTCCAGGAGGCCACCCCGACAGTACCGTAGTCGCGCTGCACCCATCCGAGCACGCCCACGACCTGATCGCCTTGGGGAACATCGGTTCCAAAGGCGTACTGGGGTACCCAGATATTGACTTCCTGGGTGCTGGCGCTGATCACGACGTTCGCATCGAGCCCGTCGATCCTACGGATCTGTTGTGCGGTGTCGTTGATGATGGTGAGGGCTTCGTCATTGCTTAACCCTTCGAGCCCCGCAACCCGCACCCGGACGGTCGAAATAATGTCTTCCCGCGATGTCAGGTGCTTGGCACCCTCGAAAGACACGATTGCTGAGGGTGCCGGGGTTTCAATTCCGAGCCCGTGGCGGGACGTTTCGAAGGGCTCACCCTCGTAGGTGAGAGTGTTGGCACCGTACAGCCCGAGCGGGACGTAGCCGCCCTCGGGTTCAACCGTGCCGGGAGTGAAGGTGGAGACCTCGAAGGGCGCCGCGATGGTGCGGGCTTGGCCACCGACGGTGATCGTGGCGGTCGAGGGATTCCGGTAGGTCATTTCGTCACCCTGGTTATAGCCGCTCGGCATATCAATATCGCCCGGGTAGGAAGCAAAGGCACCGTAGATGCCGAACATGCTGGCGGAAAGTGCTGCCTGTCCGTCCACCGGTGACTCGACCTGGGTGAGGACCGGGGGATAGGCGTTGGTGGCAAGGTAGCTACCGAGTGAGTACTTTTCGACGAGCGGGGTGCCATCATCCGACACCTCACCCGGCCATGCAAGTCCATACGTGCCACCATTAAACGGGCGCATAACGTCGGCATAATCGATCGATGTTTCTCCGCGACCGGTGATCGTGGCGGTCAGGACAGTCGACGAGTAGGCATGGGTGTTACGGACGTAGCCGATCAGGGGATTCTCTCTCCCGTATGCCTGGAAAACGGCGGGACGATGATTGGGCTCCGTGCCAGGTAGGCCCTCCAGCTCCGCCATGACCCTCTCCCCATCGGCCCCAAACGCCTCCGATACCGTGAGTGGATCATTCTCGTCAGTCAGGGCATCGAAGTTTGCGAGAGGTTGGAGGAAGTCCCCAGCTTCGCCCAGGAGTGCCATTTCCCGCTCCGTATTCACGGCAGCGATTGATGTTGGGGCGGTGGGGCCCTGGCTCCACTGGAAAGTGAAACCATCCCCAACAACCTCGAGTTGGACGAAAAGGATGTGACGATCCATGGGCTCAAAGTCATTAATGAGGCCAATGCCCACCTCGTGAGCGTTACCCTCTTCGCCGTTCCAGTTCGTGGCATCAATCCGAAGATTGTTGGTCCGGTCGAAGAGCACCCCGTTCGCGTCGGTGATGCTCCAGTGAATCTCGTAGTCCTGGACCGGTTCCTCAGCGAAGTTGTGTTCCTTTTTGGTGATGTAGGTCCAGGGGACTGTGTTTGCTACTCGGCCAATGTAGGCAACGGGGGCGGCGACCTCAACGGAGTCGATCGCATCGATCTGCTCAAGCTGATCAAAACTAATGACGTTAGTTGTGTGAGAAGAATGGTTATCGTCGATGAGGGAGAAGCCGTTGGCGTCACGGCCGGGGGAGATCCTCTTAAAACCTGCCTCGTTCGTGACGAGAATATCGTAGGAACCGCGCCAATTCTCCTCCAGAATATTGCCCGCCTGGGAGACTCCCAGCCACCCCAGAACGGCTCCAGCGAGCACGAGAAGCCCGACCAGAGTAAAGACGACGACGTGGGTGACGCGGAGTCTGGGCTTGATCGTCACAGTTGGATCACCTGGTCGGCCTCGTCCTTCACCATGTCATCATGCGTTGCGACCAGCACCGCGGCACCCCGGTCAGCTGCCGCGCGGAGCTGGGCAATAACAAGTGCGGATGCTGCCTTGTCGAGTGACGAGGTTGGTTCATCCATCAGCACCATCGACGGATCCTTGGCAAGAGCCTGAGCCACACCGACGCGCTGCCGTTCACCACCGGAAATCCGACCACCACTCATGTTCTCAAAGTCGGACAGACCAGCACCGTCGAGTAATTCGAGGCAGCGTTCGGTCGTGCCACCGCCCACCTTCACGTTCGCAATGACACTGAGATCATCAAAAACGAGGGCGTCCTGCGAAGCGAAACCGATCTCTTCCTTGCGGATCTTCTGTAATTCTTTCTCGGACTTGCCGGCGATATCTAAGTCTCCGCAGTGCACGGTTCCCACATCGGGGATCCGCCTGCCAAAAGCAACCGTGATCGTGGTGGATTTACCACTTCCCGAACGACCCGCGAGGGCTACAAACTCGCCGTCTGCGACGTGGAGGGAAAAGCCGTCAAGAATGTGGATGGGTGATCCTGCTCTGCTGAACGTGACATCTATTCCTTCGAGAGACAGAATCCTGTGCGGTGAAGCCTTTCGCTGGTGTGATGGTCAACGGTTGTCGTGACACCCCGGAGGTCACTATCCACCAGGAACTTACCGAGAGGATGGCCGAGAGACTCATCGTGACCACGATGTCGAGTGTTTTTCGGAGACGATTGCACGCCGTCGCTGGAGTGCCATGCCCGATTCGTCCCCAACAGGCTAGTGTGTCCCTTTTTGAAATTCAACCGACGTTACCCCTCACCACTGGGTAGAACGCTTATCCATGCATTAAAAACTATCGGTGAGCTTTCATGACAAAAAGCACTGAAGTGTCGTTGTGCTAGCGGTGGCTGGATATGGGAGAGGGGAAGGATACTTGAAAGACGATGGGGGCGGCAATGTCATGCACTGCCGCCCCCATCGTTTCACCTTGATCTCTGTGAAGGAAGATTTCCTACTTGTTGTCGTAGATCCAATCGATTTCCTTCGAGAAGTCGGTGAGAACCTTGTGCCGCTTAACCTTGAGTGAAGGGGTCAGGTAGTCGTTGTCGACCGTGAAGTCTGTTGTGAGAACGTTGAACTTCCTGATCGATTCGGCGCGGGAGACGGCGTCGTTGGCACGGGTAACGGCACGGTCGAGGGCTGCGATCACCTGGGGATTGCGGGCGGCCTCATCAATGCTCATCGGCTCCAGCCCCTTGTTTGAGAGCCAGCCGGGAAGCATGTCCGCATCTAGCGTGATGAGTGCACCAATGAAGGGGCGGTTGTCACCAACGACGACGACCTGGGAGACAATGGGGTGACCCCGGAGCCTGTCCTCGAGAATCGCGGGGGCCACGTTCTTGCCGCCGGCAGTCACGATGATTTCCTTCTTGCGTCCCGTGATTGTCACGTAGCCTTCATCATCCATTGAACCGAGGTCACCGGTCCGGAACCAGCCATCTTCCGTGAACGCTGCCTTCGTGGCTTCCTCATTGTTGTAGTAACCGGGGGTCACGTGGTCGCCCTTGACGAGGATCTCACCGTCGTCATCAATCGATACCAGGCAGCCGGGGTAGGCGTGGCCAATGGTGCCAACCTTGAGGTGGCCGGGGCGGTTAACGGTCGTGGGTGCCGAGGTTTCGGTCAGGCCGTAGCCTTCGTAAATGGTGATGCCGGCACCGCGGAAGAAGTGCCCGAGGCGTTCACCGAGGGGACCGCCTCCAGAGATCGAATGCTTGAGCTCGCCACCGAGGAGTTCCTTCAGCGTGGAGTAGACCAGCTTGTCTCCAAGGGAGTGCTGCGCCTTGAGCCACGGGCTGGGACCCTGGGGGGTTTGGAGGGCACGGGAGTAGGCGATAGCGACCTTGGCGAAGCGGCGGAAAATGGGGCCCTTGACCTTGGAGGAGTTGGCCTTCGCATCGGCCGCGTTATACACCTTCTCGAACACGCGGGGGACCGCGAGAACGAAGGTGGGTTTGAACGACTGCATGTCTGCCACGAGGTTCTTGGTATCGGGGGAGTGCCCGATCACTGTCCCGGTCTCGAACGTGAGGATCGAGATGAAGCGAGCAAACACGTGAGCCATTGGCAGGAACAGCAGGGTGCGGGTGTTGTCTCCCGCCACGATCTCCTGCAGGTCCGGGTCTGCAGGACCGTTGTAGACCACGTGGAGGAGGTTCCGGTGCGTTAGCAGGGTTCCCTTGGGGCGCCCGGTCGTACCGGAGGTGTAGATGATCGTTGCGAGATCATCGGCCTTGATACCCCCGATGCGTTCGTCAATGATCCGGTCCGCTTCGGTAATGTCAAGCTCTTCACCCTTGGCAATGATCTTGTCGACCGCGTCCTCGTCAATGACGAAAACCTCGTTCAGACCATCAATGCTGTTGAGGAGCGGGGCGACCGTGTCGCGCAGCGCAGCATTCTCCACGATGATCGCCCGGCATCCCGAGTCCGACAGGATCCACTCGGCCTGGCTTCGCGATGAGGTCTCGTAGATGGGGATGCCGCAGGCACCCGCGTACCAGAGCGCGAAGTCGAACAGGTTCCATTCGTAGCGGGTGGGTGACATAATGGCGACGCGATCACCGGGCTGGATGCCGAGTGCAATGAAGCCGCGTGCGATTGCCCGGACCGTGTCCTCGAACTGGCGGTACGTGACCGGCACCCAGGCTTCACCGAGAGCGGTCTTCGTTTCGACAGCGACCTTATTGGGGTTCTGTTCGGTACGGTCGCGAAGCATCTTCGCGATGTTCTGGTCCTCGCGAACCTTGTGCTTGCCTTCGGTGTAACTCACCTGGCGGTCTTCTGTCGTCATCATGTCCCTTCCCTGACGGTGGCGTTGTTAGTTAGCTCTTGGCCGGTGCCGGATCCAGCTCGTACTCGGCTACGGCAATGCTGTCGCCTTCGCCGATTTCCAGCGGTCCACGTACATGAGCGGCCTGACGCAGGTCTGTGAGGACCGACTCAATCTGCTCATGAGCCGTCTTAGGGGCAATCATAGCTACTGAGGCGTAGCTTGTGCGCTGAGACACTTTATTCTCGCTCTTCACGCGGCGCAGGACCTGAAGTGCCTCTCCGGCGACGGTGAGGAGCTCCTCGCTCTGGTCAGCCGCCGCCTTTGCAAGCGGAGCAGAGGTCGGCCAGGTTGCCTTGTGGACGGAGCCCTTCGCGTACCAGGACCAGACCTCTTCAGCCGAGTAGGGGATAAAGGGGGCGAGGAGGCGCACAAAGGCATCCACGGACAGGGCGAGCGCTACACGTGCGGATTCCGTGTCCGCGAGCGAGAACAGGTCGTCACGGTTGTAGGCGCGGTCCTTGACGAGCTCAAGGTAGTCGTCGCAGAACGACCAGAAGGCCGACTCGGTGACCTCGAGTGCGCGGGTGTGATCGTAGTTGTTGAAAGCCTCGGTGGCCTGGTCAACAACGCGAGCAACCTGGGCCACCATGGCTCGGTCCACGGGGAGGGTGATCTTAGCCGGGTTGAACTCGACCGTATCTCCACCCATCGTGAGGGCGAACTTGGAGGCGTTGAGAAGTTTGATGGCGAGCCTGCGCCCGATCTTCATCTGGTTCTCTTCGAACGCAGCATCCGTACCCAGGCGAGCCGAGGCAGCCCAGTAGCGCACCCCGTCAGCCGAGTGCTTCTCGAGCAGACCCATGGGGGTGACGACGTTGCCCTTGGATTTCGACATCTTCTTGCGGTCCGGGTCGAGGATCCAGCCGGAGATCGCCGTGTTCTTCCACGGGTTCTCACCGAATTCGAGGTGGGCGCGGACCATGGAGGAGAAGAGCCACGTGCGGATAATGTCCTGACCCTGGGGGCGCAGGTCCATCGGGTACGTGGCCTTAAACAGTTCATCATCAGTCAGCCAGCCCGTGGCGATCTGGGGGCTGAGGGACGAGGTTGCCCACGTGTCCATGATGTCGACTTCACCAACGAAGCCGCCCGGCTTACCACGCTGCTCCTCCGTGTATCCCTCGGGAACATCCGAGGACGGGTCGATCGGGAGCACCGACTCGTCGGGGGTGAGGACCTGGAGGAAGTCGGTTTCACCGGTCTCGGTCACCTTGTACCAGACGGGGATGGGCACGCCGAAGAAGCGCTGGCGGGAGATGAGCCAGTCCGTGTTGAGGCCCTTGGTCCAGTTGTCGTACCTGACCCTCATGAAGTCCGGGTAGAAGTTCAGTTCCTTCCCGGCGTCCAGCAAGTTCTCCTGCAGTTCCTTCCCGTTCTTTTCCTGGAAGGGGCGTCCGCCGTTGCGGATGTACCACTGGCGGGAAGTCACGATCTCGAGGGGCTTGTCGCCCTTCTCGAAGAAGTTGGTCATGCGCTGGGTGTTGACGGGCTCGCCGATCATCTCACCGGTTTCAGCGAGCTTTTCGACAACTGCCTTGCGGGAGGAGAAGATCGTCTTCCCCGCCATCTCCTCATACAGGGCAATGCCTTCCTCCGAGGTAATCCACTCGGGGGTGTCAGCGAGGATGCGACCATCCTTGCCGAGGATTGAACGCAGCGGCAGGGAGAGTTCGCGCCACCACTGGACGTCGGTGAGGTCGCCGAAGGTACAGCACATGGCGATACCGGCACCCTTATCCTTCTCGGCAGCCGTGTGAGCGAGAACGGGAATCTCCACCCCGAACACGGGGGAGGTCACGGTCGTGCCGAACAGGTGCTGGTACCTCTCATCATCCGGGTGAGCGATGAGGGCCACGCAGGCGGGCAGGAGCTCGGGGCGGGTCGTCTCAATAACAACGTCGCCACTCTCACCGTGGAAGGTAAGCTTGTGGTAGGCACCGGGATATTCGCGGGCCTCGAGCTCGGCCTGAGCCACAGCGGTCTGGAACGTGACATCCCACAGGCCCGGGGCCTGAGCCTGGTATGCCTCGCCGCGTGCGAGGTTGCGGAGGAATCCGGCCTGGGCGACCTTCTGAGCCTTCGTTCCGATGGTCTGGTAGTTCTGCTTCCAGTCAATCGATAGACCGAGAGTGCGCCACAGGTTCTCAAACTGGCGCTCGTCCTGTTCGGCGAGCTGCCAGCACAGTTCAATAAAGTTGCGGCGTGAGATCGGCACCTGGTCCGCGTATTTGATCGACTTGCCATCCCCTCCATCGTGCGGGGGCACGAAGTCTTCCACGTAGGGGAGCGAGGGGTCGCAACGGACACCGTAGTAGTTTTGAACGCGTCGCTCGGTCGGCAGACCGTTGTCGTCCCAGCCCATGGGGTAGAAGACGTGCTTGCCCGTCATTCGCTGGTAGCGTGCCACCACGTCCGTGTGCGTGTAGGAGAAGACGTGACCGACGTGAAGGGAGCCGGAAACGGTGGGCGGGGGAGTGTCAATGGAGTACGTGTTTTCACGGGAGGTCAGTTCGTAGGCATACGTGCCATCTTCTTCCCATGTCTTCCCCCACTTGGTTTCCAAGCCATCCAGGCTCACCTTGTCGGGAGCGTTCACGGAAGCGACAATTGAAGCGTTCTCAGTCATGGCGCAATTGTTTCATATTTGCCCGCTTGGGAAGATTTTGGACCGCGATCAAATCGGTAATGTTGGTCCCATGGAATCCCCGCACAGTTCACTGCTCATGGTCGCCGTTCCCGGCATACCCCAAGCAACGATGAAAGATGACGTCCCCGCCCTCATCGCCCCGGCACTCAACTCGCTCGTGTGGCCCGATCTGCGCACCGGCATCACCCAGGGTGACATCGTCGTCATCTCCCGCAAGCTCGTCGCCATCTGCCAGGGCAGGCTCACGAAAGAGGGAACGGACGGTACCCTCAGCCAGGGCAACACCCCCGCCGGCATTGCCGTCCTCCCACCAGAAAACCCCAAACAGGCAGCCCGCGAAATCAGGAGGGGATTGGATGCGAGGTTTGGGGGCAGGCCCGGAGTCATCCTCACAGGAACTGCAGATGCAGCCGGTGTTGACAGCACGGTTGGTGACATCAACCTGCGTCAAAACCTCGTGGAAGCCGCCGAAATCCTCATGAACACCTACCCGAACCACCCGGTCGTGGCGGTACGCGGACTCGGCCACCTCCTCACCTACGAGGATCAGGACTAGCTGGCAAGAACAGTCCGAGAATCGCATGCCGATGACGGCCGAGGAAACTGGGAAACGAAGGGGCGCTGAAACAAGCATCCTGGGATGGGTGTGAGGATCAGCGAGAGGCAGGGCCGTGTGGGCTTGGGAAAGGCACCAATTATTCCCCATCGGACTGCGAACTGATCCTCCATCTCTCCATCACCCGCCCGTCTCGATACGTTTCTCGCTCGCGCACTACTTTCACCCTTGTTTTGTTGAGCTTCCATTCTTGTCAGCGAAGCCGCAATTCTTGGTGTTCTCCGTCACTGTTGACGAAACAAAATGCTTAATCAAATGACTCGTTCGGGAGAAAGTGTTGTGTTCTCCCGCGCCCCGAAGGTGGGCGAGGCGCACTTGAAAGTGGCCGATACCAGCAATTTAACGAATAATGTCATGAATTTGGAGGAAAAGCAAGACAGAACGGCCACAATAGTGGATGAATTCCAGACTAATTTCTAGGAATTAGGTCCTTTGGGTGTTGCTTAATTCTGTGTAACGTTAGGCAAGCCTAACCTAAAGGAAGGGCTCGGTCGGGTGGGCTCATGTGTGCACCTGCCGACATTACGCTGAATACTGGAGTATCAATGACAGCACGTCGTATTGGGGCCGGCCTCGCGGTTGCCGCACTGTCAATTGGCTTGAGCGCCTGCAGCTCGGATGATGATAACGAGGCGACACCGTCGGGGGAGGAACAATCCACCTCGAGCGCAAGCGAGGGTTCTGAATCTTCGAACGATGCCTTCCCCGTGACCATCGACCACGCCTTTGGTGAGACCGTGATCGAAGAGGAACCCGAACGGGTTGCCACGATTGCGTGGAACAACCACGAAGTTCCCCTCGCGCTCGGTGCCGTGCCCGTGGGTATGGAAAAGGTGACCTGGGGCGATGATGACAACAACGGCATGCTCCCCTGGGTTGAAGAGGCCTTGGCGGAACTTGGTGGAGAAGAACCGGTCCTGTTCGATGCGACCGACTCGATTCCCTTCGACAGCATCGCAGCCACCGAGCCCGACGTTATTCTCGCGGCCTACTCGGGATTGACGGAAGAGGACTACGAGATGCTGAGCCAGATCGCGCCAACCGTTGCCTACCCCGATCTTGCCTGGGGCACGAGACTTGAGGACACGATCCTGCTCAACGCCACAGCACTCGGCAAGGTTGACGAAGCCAACGCACTCATTGAT
This sequence comes from Flaviflexus massiliensis, assembly GCF_001375495.1. Classification (GTDB taxonomy): domain Bacteria; phylum Actinomycetota; class Actinomycetes; order Actinomycetales; family Actinomycetaceae; genus Flaviflexus; species Flaviflexus massiliensis. The sequence goes on from NZ_LN831057.1 coordinate 93,017, forward strand.
GAGCTCCACGCGACCATCGAAGAAGCCCTGAACGAGCACGAATCGCTCGAGGGAACCAAGCCCGTCTTTGCCTTTATCGACAACTCCGACATGTCGAAGATTGGCGTCTACACGGAGCTGGATCCGCGCCAGGGCTTCCTCCTCGACAACGGATTCGGAACCGCCAAGATCCTTGAAGAACAGGCCGATGCGGAGACTTTCTACGTTGAGGTCTCTGCCGAAAACCCCGAAGCCTTCGACGATGTCGACATCCTCATCACGTATGGCTCGGATGATGATGCGGAGAACCAGGCGAGCCTGGAGGCCTGGCAGGCCGATCCGCTCCTGTCCCGCATCCCCGCCATCGCTAACGGCAACGTCGTCTTCCTCGGCAACGGCCCGATTGCTGCCGCAGCGAACTCATCCCCGCTGTCAGTTGCCTGGGGTATCGATGAGTACTTCGGTCTCCTCGAGGATGCCCTGAACTAGATCACCGCCAGCAACCCTCATTTCCTTCATGACAACTCTTGACGAGGCTCCCACCGGTGCGAAGCGCCGGTGGGGCCACCCAACGGTCCTCGCCCTCATCGTCGCTCTTCTCATCGTCGCCTGCCTTGCGTCGATCATGTTCGGGGTGCGCAGCATCGGGATTTCTGATGCTGTGGACGCTTTGCTGGGGAAGACTGACACGACGGAACAGGCGGCCGCCTACGCCCGGATCCCGCGCACCGTTCTCGGAATCGTCATTGGTGCAAGCTTGGCAATGTCCGGGGTGGCCATGCAGGCGGTAACACGCAACCCGCTTGCCGATCCTGGTATCTTCGGGATCCTTGCTGGAGCCTCACTTGCCGTCGTTACAGGAATGACCTTCTTCGGTGTGACGAACCCTGTCACGATCATGGTCCTCGCGGTCGTGGGGTCGGCATGCTCGGCAGTTTTTGTCTATGTTGTGGGGTCTTTGGGGCGCGGCGGGGCCACCCCTCTCAAGCTAGCGCTCGCGGGTGCCGCAACATCCGCTGCACTCACTGCCCTCGTCTCGGCCGTGCTCCTACCACGCATCGATGTCATGGATTCTTTCCGGCACTGGCAGATCGGTGGGATCAGCGGAGCGAACTGGGAACGCACGGGACTGGCTGCCCCCTTCCTCATCGCCGGCGCACTCATCTGTCTCTTGTGTGCCAGGGGCATGAACGCTCTGGCGCTGGGTGATGAATTGGCGACGGGACTGGGAGAGAACGTGTTGCGCACCCGGATCGTCTCCTCCCTCGGTGCGGTTATTCTTTGAGGGGTAGCAACCGCGCTCGCTGGCCCCATCGGTTTTGTTGGACTCATTGTTCCCCACCTGTGCCGCCTCATTGTCGGCACTGACCACCGCTGGCTCCTACCCATTTCCGCCCTGGCAGGTGCCGCGCTCCTCCTCATTGCCGACACGGTGGGCCGCGTTCTTGTCGATGGTAGTGAGATTGCCGTTGGCATCATCATGCCGTTCATCGGCGCCCCAATCTTCATCTGGATCGTGCGCAGGCAGAGGGTGCGTGAACTATGAGAGTCAAGAATCTGCGTCGCGACAGTATCGAGAAGCAGGAAGCGACTTTCTCTGAGGATGTACGGAATACGAGCAACGGTTCGTCCGTGCTGACTTCGCCTCAGTCACAGCCTGATGACACCTCAACGAATACGCCTTCCGATTCGGGTAACGCGAGTGATTCAGGGGACTTGACTGACACCTTGCGGAAGGCTCGTCGCTCACGCATTCGCCGCCGCAGCCTGGTCACCGTCGTGCTCGTCTTTCTGGTTGCTGGCATATATCTGGTGAACCTCATGTGGGGCGAGGTTGTCTACTCCCCGGCGGATGTGTCGGCAGTGATCCGTGGGGAGGACGTGCAGGGCGCTAGCTACAGCGTGGGCGTCTTGAGGCTCCCGAGAGCGACGATGGGCCTGCTCGCCGGCATCGCCTTCGGTGCCGCTGGCGTGACGTTCCAGACGATGCTGCGCAATCAGCTCGCATCCCCGGACATTATCGGCATCTCCTCCGGTGCTTCCGCGGCCGGCGTGATCGGGATTGTGATCTTTGGGATGGGGCAGACCCAGGTCTCGATTGTTGCCCTCATTGCTTCTCTCACAGTTGCGCTCCTTATCTACCTGCTTTCCTACCGCGGTGGTTTTGCTGGGACGAGGCTCATTCTCATCGGCATTGGCTTTGCCGCACTCCTGCAATCGGTTGTCACCTATGCGCTCTCGCAGGCGAGCTCGTGGGATTTGCCCACGGCAACGAGATGGCTGACCGGGTCGCTCAACGGGGCCACCTGGGAGCGAACGGGACCGCTTGCTGCCACCGCACTTGCCCTGCTCCCGATCATGCTTCTGTTCGGCCGCAACCTCAACGTTCTTCGCCTTGGCGATGAGACTGCGCGTGGCTTGGGAGTGAGGGTGAACCTGACACGGGTGGTCATGATCGTGTGCGCCGTCATCCTCATCGCCGTCGCCACCTCCGCCTGCGGTCCGATTGCCTTTGTTGCTTTTGTTTCGGGCCCGATTGCCGCCCGCATAGTCGGCCCCGGCGGTTCCCTCACCATCCCGGCCGCCCTCGTAGGTGCCCTTGTCGTGCTCGTGAGCGATCTTGTCAGCCAGTACTTCCTCGGAGTCCGCTATCCCGTGGGTGTTCTGACCGGTGCACTCGGTGCCCCATTTCTCATCTATCTACTTGCTCGCTCCAACCGGGGAGGAAACATATGAGCCTCGCACACACTCTGGAGGCGAAAGATATTTCGCTTGCCTATGGGGACAGGACAGTCATTGAGGGGATGGGGCTGACCATCCCGCAGGGGAAGATCACCTCGATCATCGGACCCAATGGGTGCGGCAAGTCCACGCTCCTGCGTGCCCTCTCGCGGCTCATGAAACCCGCCGCGGGAGAGGTACTCCTTGACGGCACTCCACTGACGTCACGCCATTCGAAGGAGCTCGCCCGGATCCTCGGCCTTCTCCCACAGTCTCCCGTGGCGCCCGAGGGAATAGTCGTGACCGACCTCGTGGGTCGTGGCCGCCACCCCCACCAGAACATGCTCGGCAGGTGGTCGGCACGCGACTACGAGGTCGTGGCGAACGCTCTGCGGTCCACGAAGACGGAGGACTTGGCGGAGCGGCCGGTCGATGAACTGTCGGGCGGTCAACGCCAGCGCGTCTGGATCGCGATGGCACTCGCCCAAGAAACCGACATCCTCATGCTCGACGAACCCACCACGTATCTCGATCTGGCCAATCAGCTCGAGATCCTCGACCTGCTCACCGATCTCAACCGTGCAGAGGGAACGACGATCGTCATGGTCCTGCACGACATTAATCTCGCTGCCAGGTACTCCGACTATCTGGTGGGGATGAAGGGCGGGGCCATCGCCTGCCACGGCACCCCCGATGAGGTTGTCACGCCCGACAACATGCTTGACGTGTTCGGCATCCGCTGCCAGGTACATCCCGATCCCGTTTCCCGCAGCCCTCTTGTTATGCCCATTGGCCGCCACCACTTCGAAAGGTAGGACTCATGGCAACCTATGTTCCCGTTCGCGCCATCGTCGACCAAGTCTTGGACCTGTCCGACAACTTTCGTCGCATTGTTTTCACCGGCCCCGAATTGTCCATTGTGGGACAGTACGAGTGCTTCGATCAGCGCATCAAACTCATTTTCCCAACAGGTAACACCCTGCCCGTCATCGCAGACGGGGATAACTGGTATCGGGACTAGCTCACCATCCCCGAAGGGGAGCGCGGGATCATGCGGACGTATTCGATGCGGCACATAGCTAGGACGGACGGTCAAACCCGCATCTCCGTCGACTTCGTGCTCCACGAGGCTGACGGTGTTAGTGGGCCCGCAGCCAACTGGGCCAAGGGTGCCACTCCAGGTGATGAGATCGTCCTCATCGCACCGAAGAACGGTGCCGCCTCCGGCGGCATCGAATTCAACCACGGCGATGCCGAACGCATCGTCCTCCTCGGTGACGAGACCGCCGCCCCCGCCATCGCCCGCATCCTTGAGGACCTTGCTGGACAGAATTCTGACACTCCCTGCACCGCCTATATCGAGGTGCCGACGGGGGATGATCAGCTCTTGATTGAGGGAGCTCCGCACCACGGCATCACGTGGCTGCCACGCGAGGGCGCACTGCGTGGTTCCATGCTCGCCCCGGCACTCGGCTGGGACGTGTCGGATGAGGCGCGGATTTCCGTTGCGAGCCCCGAGAACGCTGACGATGATCTCGTGTGGGAAACTCCCGCCTACTCGGGATCGGGGGAGCAGGTGAGTACCCAGGCCCCGACCGCCGGCACCTACTACTGGATTGCTGGCGAGAGCGGTGTCGTCAAGCAACTGCGACGCTTCCTCGTCAACGAGATCGGTGTTGATCGGAGCCAGGTTGCGTTCATGGGCTACTGGCGCGAAGGCGTAGCCATGAAGGGCTAGAAGAAGCATCCCGGACATACCAATCCGGGTGAAGCATTCCTTTCTTCCTTTTTCTTCCTTAATTTTCGGTCGATGCCGTCAAATGGTCAGACAAGCCGGTTGACGTGGTGTTACTTGCCTTCCTGAATCGCGTGGTCGCGATCGATGGCGGCGCGTACTCCGCGCACCACGGCAGGGCTGAATCCCGCATCCTCCATCGCAATCAATCCCGCGATCGTGGTTCCACCGGGCGAGCTCACGGTGTCACGCAGATTGTTGGGAGTGAGACCTTCCCCGGCTTTCGCGAGCACCATCTGAGCCGAACCAAGAACGGCTTGAGCCGCAATACGGACAGCCTGGGCCTTGGGAAGGCCCCCGGCAACACCGCCGCGGGCGAGAGCCTCAATGTATTCGAACGTCCATGCCGGACTGCAGCCAGCAAGGGCCGAGAAGACAGAGAAGTCCTTTTCGGCGATGTGGGCGACCTCCCCAACGGAATCGAACATGGCGAACACGGTGTCGAGCTGCGTTTCATCCACGTACTCGTTACCGCAAATCCCGCTCATGCCGGCCCCAATCGTGGAGTTCACGTTGGGCATGACGCGAACGATCGGTTGCCCTTCCGGTACCAGGGCCCCGAGCGTCTCAAGGGAGGTGCCCGCAGCGATAGAAACGACAAGTATTGACGTGTCCTCGAGTGACTCCCGGAGCGGGTTCATGACGGAGGCAATCATGTTGGGCTTGACCGCGATGACGAGGGTTCCGTCGGGACCAATCATGTCCACCAGTTCCTCGTTCGAGTTCGCGAAATCCACGCCCTCCGATTGGGCGAGTTTCTCGGCGTTGCGGGGGTCGCGAGCCGACACGAAGATCTCCGCGGGATCGTATCCCGTGCTGACAAGCCCCGAGACAATTGCTCGTGCCATGTTCCCAGATCCAAGAAAGCCAATCATGTTGCTAGCTTAACGGAGGACTTATGGGCAAACTGAACACATGAGCAAAAAAGTACTTGTTACAGGAGCATCGACAGGCATCGGAGCAGCGACGGTCCGCAGGGCACGCAGTGCTGGCTGGGAAGTGCTGGCCACGGCCCGGCGTGAAGAACGGCTAGTCGCTCTCTCGGAAGAAACCGGATGTGAGTGGGTCACTGCCGACCTCACGAAAGACGAGGATGTTGAAAGGCTTGCGCAGCGAGCCCGTGAATTCGGCATCGACGCACTCGTCAATAACGCGGGCGGCGCACGTGGCGTTGACCGGGTTGAAGACGGCAAGATCGAGGACTGGCAGGCCATGTACGACATGAATGTCCTCGGTACCCTCCGAATCACCCAGGCAGTCCTGCCGATCTTCCGTGAACGAGGCAAGGGTTCCTTCGTGTTCCTCACCTCGACCGCAGCCCACGACACGTACCCGGGTGGTGGCGGGTACACGGCAGCGAAGCATGCCGAGCGTATGCTTCCCAACACGATGAGGCTCGAACTCGTGGGCGAACCCATCCGGATCATCGAGATCGGCCCCGGCATGGTCAAGACCGAAGAGTTCTCCCTCAATCGCCTCGGCTCCGAGGAAGCGGCAGAGAATGTGTATGCCGGAGTGGACGAGCCCCTGGTCGGTGACGATATTGCCGAAGCGATCATGTGGACCCTCGAACTGCCCGATCACGTCAACATTGACTCGATGCTGATCCGTCCCGTCGCGCAGGCATCCAACACCGTCGTCGCCCGCAACAAGTAACAGCACAGAAACTGCAACGACGACGCACGTGACGAAGTAAGCCCTTTGAGATACGGCTTTCGCTTCGTAGCTGATCGATCGGTGGTGCTCCCGGATAACTTTTCCGGGAGCACCATTGCTTTGTCCAATATCGATTGCGTATCGATTGGGGGTGATGATCGTTCGCCGTTAGCGGGCAGGTCTTGCATGAAACGGTCGCGACTGACAGTGTCATGAGGGAGGATTTTATGGACAACTTTATTGCGCAGCTGACGGAACGAAGCGAGCCGATGCCGCTTCCGGAACCAACCGAACTGCAAAAGCTGCGAACCGCATTCTCGCGTTTCCCCACCGGTGTTTGCGTCGTTACCTTCGACGTCGATGGGGTGCGCCGCGGCATCACCGTTAACTCCTACACGTCCGTCTCATTTGAACCGGCGCTCCTGCTCGTCTCGATTCAGCGCCGCTCCTCCTCGCACGATCTGCTTCTCGACCGGCCCTTTGCGGTCAACATCCTGGGGTCCTCACAGGAGGATGTGGCGAAGCACTTTGCTGGTCGCCCGAATGAATCCCCACGGTGGCTTGAGGGCGACATCGCACCGCGACTGGCGGGCTCGCTTGCCTGGTTCGAATGCTTCCCGTGGGCCACCTACGACGGTGGCGACCACACCCTGGTCCTGGGTGAAATCCAGTCCTTTGGATCCCGGCGTGGCGACCCGCTCGGCTTCAACGGATCCAGATTCACCGAGATTTCAGAGACCGTGCTCGGTCGCGAACACCTCATCTAAGAAAGGGGACCAGTGACTGCACGCGACGGCGCCTCCTACGTGGAGAGCCTCAGAGCCATGAACCCGACCGTCTACCTCGACGGCAAGGTCGACTCCGTTGTTGACCACCCAGCATTCGCCGGGATCATTTCCTCCTATGCGGATCTGTATGACATGCAGGTGGGGGAGGACAAGGACCTTGTTACCTTCGACAACAACGGGACCCGCACACCCACCTCCTTCCTCGTCCCACAATCCGCAGATGATCTGGTGAAGCGCAGGATCGCGGCACAAACCTGGGCCGAATACTCGGCAGGCATGCTCGGACGCAGCGGCGACTATGTGAACGCAGGCCTGACGGCGCTCGCGGAAGCCTCCACCTGGTTCGAGGAAGCGGATCCCCAGTTTGGGAAAAACATTCGCGCTTACGTCAAGTGGGTTCGTGACAACGACCTGCTGCTGACCGCGACGGTGGGCTCCCCACAAACAAACCGGGCAGTCTCAGCCGCCGAGCAGGGCGGCGGGGATACGGCTCTGAAGATCGTTGCTCAAAACGATGATGGGATTGTTGTCTCGGGTGCTCGCATGGTGGCGACGAATGCCCCAATCACCCACGAAATCCTTGTCATGCCCCAAACGGTCCTTCGCGGTGGTGTGGATGACATGCCGTACTCTTTTGCCTTCGCGGTACCCTCCGATGTTGAAGGCCTCAAGCTACTCGGTAGGCGCATCCACCACCGGAGCGATAACGAGAAGGAAGAGCCCCTCGCCTCCCGTTTCGAAGAGATCGACACCGTCTGCATCTTCGATCATGTGCTCGTTCCCTGGGACAGGATTTTCCTGCTTGGCCACCCCGCCAAATCAAATTCGATGTTCACCGCCACTGGTGCCACTGCCCTCATGGCACACCAGTCCGTCACCCGCACCACGGTCAAAACAGAGTTCTATGCGGGACTGCTGATTGAGATGGCGAAGGCAATCGGGATTGACTCCTACGGGCACATCCAGGATGACATCGCTCAGGTACTCGGTGCCGTCCAATTTGGAAAGTCGGCACTGCGCGCTTCCGAAGCTGACGGATTCATCAACGAGTTCGGCTTCTACCAGCCCAACATGGCGCCGCTGACCGCAATCCGTAACTGGTATCCCCGCTTCTTCCCTCAGCTTGGTCACATGGTCAAGAAGTTCGGGGCCTCCGGGCTCACCGCGCTTCCGTACGATGGGGATGCGATGGGAGAAATGTCAGGTGATATCGACCGCTACCTGCAGGGACGCACTCTTGACGGGCACGACAGGGTCAACCTGTTCAACCTGGGGTTTGATGCGGCAGTCTCGTCCTTCGCCGGCCGACAAGGACTCTACGAATACTATTTCCACGGAGATCCGCTCCGCATGTCAGCCGCTTACGTTCAAGCCGCCGACACCAGCCACCCCCAGAAACTAGTGCAGGACCTCCTCGCTCACGCCCGCAACCATGAAGGTTCAGAACAAAGCCAATAGGAACCGCGGAGCTGAGTTCGATTTGATCGGCTTCTGAAATACCTACCGATGGATTTTCCTGCCGGGAGGCTGTTCAGACTGCGTGGCCAGGATGACGCTCAGCCGCCGTCGCGCATATGCCGTTCAGGCTGCATCAACAGGAAGTTCGCAACCCGCGGGTAGGACACTGCCGCGGCGTAGGTGGGAGCGCCAGGCCGCCTCGCGGTAGGAGTCAACGACGGACATGGTGGCCGCCCGCCACGACCTGCCCCTGGCCGATGCGAGGGTGCCGGCGGTGAGTGCCGCTGCCAGGTCGGGGCGGGGGGGGGGGGGGGTGAAACGGATAGCAAAAACTGCGGGGGCAGCAGGGGCGGAGGGGGAAGCGGTTTCCCCAACCTTGGCGGTGTCTGGGGCACCGCCCCGCGTCGCGGCCCACCACCGGGGGGCCCCAGGTCGGGGGGGGGGGGGGGGGGCGGGGTGGGAGTGGGCCCCATAACCGCCCCTCCCCCTGTCTTTTACCCCCATTAGGTGTTGAAAAAGAGGCGGGACTGGGGGGCCGCCCGCCACGACCTGCCCCTGGCCGATGCGAGGGTGCCGGCGGTGAGTGCCGCTGCCAGGTCGGGGCGGGTGAGGATCTGGTTGACACGATCAGCAAAGACTGCGGTGTCAGCAGGGTCGACGAGGAAGCCGTTCTCGCCATCCTTGATGATGTCTGGGATCCCGCCCGCGTTCGCGCCCACGACCGGGGTGCCCGAAGCCATTGCCTCGAAAGCGACGTTGCCAAGCGTGTCGGTCAGGGAAGGGAAGACAAATACGTCGGAGGAAGCAAATGCTGAGGCGAGCTCCTCACCGTGGAGGTAGCCGGTGAAGACGGTATTCGTGCCGGTGAATGCCTTCTTTAGTTCGTTCTCGTAGGGTCCCGATCCCACGAGTGCGAGACGGACGCCTGGCAGGCGGTCCATGAGGGGGCGGAGTGAGAGCAGGTTCTTTTCGGCCGAGAGCCTGCCGACGCAGAGCATGAGAGGGGCTTCGGGGTGACCGCCAGTCAGACGCTCCCTCATCTCACCCGAGTATTTGGTGGGCTGATACTTCTCGGTATCGACGGCCTTGGGCCACAGCCCGACGCGTTGGATGCCGAGGGCGCGTGCCTCCTCGACCATGGGCTGGGAGGGGCACAGGTTCACGTCGGCTCGGTTGTGGAGCTGGCGGATCCACGCCTGCGAGGGCTTTCTCAACACTGGCAGGCCAAAGTCCTGCGTGTACTGGGGAAGGGCCGTGTGATAGGAGGCGAGCAGGGGGAGCCGGCGGGTGCGTGCATGAACAATGCCCCAGGCTGCTGCCGCGACGGGATTGACGGCGTGGATGATGTCGGGCCGGAACTTGTTGAGCGAAGCACTCATGCCAAACGTTGGCATGCCCACTCGGACTTCGGGATACCAGGGCTTGAACGGTGCGGATGGGAGCCGGAAAACGGGGATCCCGCCATAGGTGTCGGGGCCGGGGCCGGGGGCAATCACGCACACGTCGTGGCCCAAATTAGTGAGCTCGGTGACCGTGTTCGTGAGCCGGGTGACGATGCCGTCGACTTTGGGGGCGAACACTTCGGTAAACATTGCAATGCGCACAATTCCAAGCTACGGAGCCGAGGTTGCGCCTAGCCCAAGGTTCAAGGTGAGTCCGGTGGCTATCAGGTTAAGAGACGGTAACTTCATTAGGCTGAACTTGGCAACAGATGTGAGATGAAAGTGCCGGAGGTCTTTGCATCCTGGGGTGAGTGCGAACTCGATCCAGGAGTTGCTGTGTTACAGAACTCTTGGGGAACTGGTGTTCGGGGATCTTTTTAGCTGTGGGTGTGGAACTCGTGATGTGAGTGAGAGGCTGGCTCAAGCTGGAATGTCGTGTGCTCAATGCTCACGGGGAAATGCTCCTTCACGCATGCCTGCAGGGAATCGAGGATCTGGGGCGCGTGATTGTCGTGGAAGCACGAATCATCAAGAATGACGTGGGCTGACAGGGTGGGGAAGCCGGTGGAGATCTCGGAGGCGTGCAGATCGTGTACAGAAAGCACGTGGGGGAGCCCGAGGATGTGCTCGCGCACCTCGTCCAAATCCAACCCCTTCGGGGTCGATTCGAGAAGGATGGAGCCGGATTCGCGAAGAATAATGAGGGCACGGGGGAGGATGAGGATGGCGATGAGCATGCCCGCAATCGCATCCGCCTGCACCCATCCCGTTGTCTGGACGACAATCGCGGAAATAATGACGGCTACGGAACCGAGAGCGTCGTTGATGACCTCGAGGAACGCCGCCCTCATGTTCAAATTCGAGCCGCGGCCGCCTGAGAGGGCGGCGAGGGAAATGAGGTTGCCGGCAAGGCCGATGATGCCGAAAATGAGCAGTCCCGTGCCCTCGATCTCAACCGGATTAGCGATGCGCCGGATGCCCTCAATGATCACAAAAACACCGACCGCGAAGAGGATGAGTGCCTGGAATCCGGCTGCGATCACTTCTGCCCGCCTCATGCCCCAGGTGCGCTGATTGTCGGCTGGGCGGAGGGTGAGCTGGGTGGCGATGAGTGCCATGAACAGTCCTGCCGTGTCGGTCAGCATGTGCCCGGCATCCGTCAACAGCGCGAGTGACCCGGTCCAGAATGCGCCAATGATCTCCGCAATGAGAATGGTTGCCGTGATGCCGAATGCAATGAGGAGCCGATTGCGGTTCGTGGACGCAGTGGCGTGGGAATGATCGTGACTCAAGTTCTTAACCTCCACCACGATCTTAGCGTATGTGCGAACTTAAAAAATATGCCCCACCTCACGATGGGAAAATGTTGCGAGCAAACCGATTCGTATCGGTTTCGTGCAACTATTCTCTGATGGTTGAGAACGGTGATGCGAACCAGTAGGTGAGATCTTCTGGTTGGGAGGTCAGGCTGGGATTTCCCGTTGCCACTGGCCGGTTGCCAGGTAGGGCCGATAGCCGAGCTGGTCGTTGATGGCGATCATCCAATCGTTTTCGCCGGCATTCCAGGTTTGGGCCGCCGTGCATTCGGGGAAGTGGCGCTCCAGCAACCTGAGGTTTTCGATTTTGACGAGGATGCCGAGGCGATGCCCGCGGTGCTCCTTGAGAACGAGGGTATCTTCCTGCATGGCCACCACCATGCCCGGGTACACGTCATACCGGGTGTAGCCAACCAGTTCCCCCGACTCCTCGTGGAGGGCCGCAGTGACGAGCTGGGTGATACCCGACTTCTCGAGGTTGGTTTCGCTCTTCCGGATCCGTTCGACATCGATGTTCGCCTCGAGATTGATGAGACCGGCGGTGGGAATGTCGGTGAGGAAGGCGTTGATGAGGGTGGCGTAGCTCTCGACGAGGTTTTCCGGCGTTTTCCCCATCCAGGACACGAGCCGATATCCCGCGGACCTCTGGTAGGCCTCGCGAGCAATCTCCACCAGTTCCGAATCCGGAACGGGCAGTTGCAGCCTCACGCACTGCTCCGAGTGATTGAGAACAAAGCCCTGCTTGGTGAGGAAGTCGGTGATGTGGGTGGGGGAGAGGGTGATGGTGGAGGTTTCGGCCTTGAGTTCCCCGCCGAGCGGATTGTCGGACCAGGCGCTCACCTTCGTTCTGCCCTCGGTTGTCAGGACTTTCTGAGCCGCCTCCCACAGGGGAAGGAGCGCCGCGACGTTGTCGGACGTGGCATTGAAGTCGACGTAGGCGCTGTCGAGGTTTTCTTTCATCGGAATATCGATCGAACAAGATCCGATGACGCGGTTGTTCCAGGCCTGTTCCGGAGTGAGGGAAACGAAGGCGAGACTGTCCCAGCTTTCCCACAGGGCCACACCATCGGCCGATCCAGCAACAAGCGGGAACCCGTATTCGGACGTGACGGACGTCGTGAGCTCGCCCTCGATGGCGAGCAGGTGGACGAAGGCGTAGGCGGCACTCGGCTGGGAATTCGTGGCCGCGAACTGTTCGGCCGTGGTGACGGTGAGGGAGTCGCCGGTGATTTCCTCAACGGTGGCGCGAATGCATTCTTCTCGGCGCCTGGCTGCCTCCGAGGGGACGGGGGAGGCGGGCTTCGATATTTGTACGATCGTGATCACCGTAACAGTGTGCCACAACGGGTGGGCACTTCCCCGGCGGGAAGCCGATTGGTGACGGGTTTCGATGGTGCAGAGTACCTGGTCTTGGGAGGGGCGATGCGTGTAAGCTACTGAGTGCTATGACCCGGCCCGCGAGGGATATCACCGGCGAGCATCCGGAAGAACGGCGCACGCCTACTAGAACCGGACGGTTGGACCCGACATCGTCTCCTCAATGAAGTGGCCGCACAGCGGCAAGCGGGGTGGTACCGCGGGTGAATCCAAACCGGTTCGCTCGTCCCGGCTCACGACGAGTAGGAGATGGCTGTCCATGACTAAGTCCGTACGTTACCCACTGCACCGCGACGGTGAGGTCGTAGCGTCCCCGAATTTCCCCCAGCTGGAAGAAACGATTCTTGACTACTGGAAGCAGGACGGCACCTTCCAGGCTTCTATCGATCAGCGGGATGCGGGTGAGAACGGCTCCAACGAGTTCGTGTTCTACGACGGCCCCCCGTTCGCAAACGGACTGCCCCACTACGGCCACCTCCTGACCGGTTACGTCAAGGACGTTGTTGGTCGCTTCCAAACCCAGATCGGACGCAGGGTCGAGCGCCGCTTCGGATGGGACACGCACGGACTGCCCGCAGAACTGGAAGCGCAGCGTCTCCTCGGTATTGAGACCAAGGAAGAGATCCTGGAGATGGGCATCGACAAGTTCAATGCCGAATGCCGGGCCTCCGTCCTTCGCTACACGAACGAGTGGGAAGACTACGTCACCCGCCAGGCCCGCTGGGTCGACTTCGAAAACGACTACAAGACCCTCGACACTCCCTTCATGGAGTCCGTCATCTGGGCATTCAAGACCCTGTATGACAAGGGACTGGCATACGAGGGCTACCGAGTACTTCCATACTGCTGGAACGACGAAACCCCGCTCTCCAACCACGAGTTGAAGATGGACGACGACGTCTACCAGGACCGCCAAGACCAGACCGTGACCGTCGGCGTGCGTCTCGAAACCGGCGAACTTGCCCTCATCTGGACCACCACCCCCTGGACCCTGCCCTCGAACCTCGCAATCGCTGCGGGCCCCGACATCGACTACGTCGTGGTCCGCCCGGTCGAGGGCGACCTCGCCGGCCAAAAGGTTGTCCTTGCTGATGCGCTCCTTGCCTCCCACGCGAAGGAACTCGGCGAAGAGCCCGAAGTCGTTGAGCGCTTCAAGGGTAGGGACCTGCTTGGCCGCCGCTACACCCCGATCTTCAACTACTTCGCAGACGGCAGCGAGAGCGGCCCCGGCCCGAATGCGTTCCAGATCCTCAACGCCGACTTCGTCACCGTTGAGGACGGCACCGGCCTCGTCCACCTGGCACCCGCCTTCGGTGAAGACGATATGAACGTGTGTAACGATGCCGGTATTAAGCCCGTCGTTCCCGTCAACGACCGCGGCGAATTCACCTCGGTCGTGCCGGACTATGAGGGCATGCAGGTGTTTGACGCCAACATGCCGATCATCCGGGACCTCCGTGACGGCACGGGACCGCTGGACGGACGTGGCGAGGATCGTCCCGTGCTCGTGCGCCACGCCTCCTACGTGCACTCGTATCCGCACTGCTGGCGCTGCCGCAAGCCCCTCATTTACAAGGCCGTCACGAGCTGGTTCATCCGTGTCACCGCGTTCCGTGACCGCATGGTCGAACTCAACCAGGACATTACCTGGGTTCCCGAGCACATCAAGGACGGGATCTTCGGCAACTGGCTCGCAGGGGCCCGCGACTGGTCCATCTCCCGCAACCGCTACTGGGGCAGCCCCATCCCCGTCTGGGTCTCGGACGACCCGACCTACCCCCGTACCGACGTGTACGGCTCACTCGCCGAGCTCGAGGCGGACTTTGGTAGGCTGCCGGTCGGTCCCCATGGGGAACCGAACCTGCACCGCCCCTACATTGATGACCTGACCCGCCCGAACCCGGATGACCCGACCGGCAAGTCCGTCATGCGACGCATCCCCGACATCCTCGATGTTTGGTTCGACTCCGGCTCCATGCCGTTCGCTCAGGTCCACTACCCGTTCGAAAACCAGGACTGGTTCGAAAACCACTACCCGGGCGACTTCATCGTCGAATACATCGGTCAGACCCGCGGCTGGTTCTACACCCTCCACGTGCTCGCCACCGCACTGTTCGACAAGCCCGCCTTCCGCACCTCCGTCAGCCATGGCATCGTCCTCGGCAACGACGGTCAGAAGATGAGCAAGTCGCTGAGGAACTACCCGGACGTGTACGAAATGTTCGACGAGGTCGGATCGGATGCGATGCGGTGGTTCCTCATGGCATCCCCGATCGTGCGCGGCGGCAACCTCATCGTCACCGAAGAGGGACTGCGGTCCACCGTCCGCCAGGTGCTCCTCCCGCTGTGGAACACGTACTACTTCTTCTCCCTCTACGCCGGCACCTGCAACCAGGGCGCCGGATACGAGGCGAAGATCGTGACCGACACGGCCGGCATGGATGTCATGGACCGGTACCTGCTGGCCTCCACGAAGGCGCTCGCGGACTCGGTCCGTGAGGACCTGCAGAACTTCGAGATTGCGTCCGCAACCGAACGGATCCGGCTCTTCCTTGATCTGCTCACCAACTGGTACGTGCGCACCTCCCGCGATCGTTTCTGGAACGAAGACACGGGCGCATTCGACACCCTCTACACGAGCCTCGAAACGCTTTCCAAGGTCATTGCACCGCTCGCACCGCTAGTCTCGGAAGAGATTTGGCGGGGACTTACGGGTGGTCGCTCGGTGCACCTGACCGACTGGCCGGAACTCCCGGACAGCTTTGCCGATGATGAGCTCGTGGAGGTCATGAACGAGGTTCGTCATGTCGTGTCCGCAGCCCACTCACTGCGCAAGGTCGAGAAGATCCGCGTGCGCCAGCCGCTCCGCAGCCTCGAATGCGTGACCGACCTCGACCTCGCACCCTTCACCGACCTCATTGCCTCCGAGGTCAACGTAAAGACCGCTCGCATCACCAAGGCCGCGGATTCCGGTCTCGAAGTGACCGAATCCCTCGCGGTTCAGCCCCGCGAACTCCCCGGCGATCTCCGCAAGCTCACCTCCGCACTGTTCAAGGCAGCAAAGTCTGGTGCCTGGCATCGGGATGGCGAGAACGTCGTCATGGAACTGGACGAACCCGTCACGCTCGCGCCCGGACAGTTCACCCTCACCACGGCAGTCAACGCTGCCGAGGGTGATGTGGCCACGGTCCTCGACTCCGGCTCCTTCGTTGTGCTCGACACCGAACTTGATGCGGAACTGGAGGCGGAAGGCTACGCCCGTGACCTCGTGCGTTCCATCCAGGACACCCGCAAGGCATCCGGCTTGCACGTGGCGGACAGGATCAAGCTGACCCTGACCGTCCCGTCCGAGAACCTCCCAGCCGTTGAGGCTAACCTTGACCTCATCAAGGCCGAGACCCTTGCCGTTGAAACAGAGATCACGGAAGGCGAGCTCGCCATCGTGACGGAGAAGATTGCTTGAGCAACGACAAGTTACCCACCACCCCCGATCCTGAAGACCGGGAAGAACTGAGCCTGACCGACATGCGAGCCATCGAGGCCGAGGAGCAGGCCGAGAAGGAGTACGCGGAAGCGGTCGAACAGATCGCCGCCTCCGGAATCCTTGGCGACTCCGAGCTCATTGCCGAAGTGGTGAACGAACCGGATCCGATCGTGGAACTGGCGGAGGAGAGCGGGATGGAGGAGAGGATGGCGCAGATTGCTGCCGACATCAACTCCCGAGCCCCAGAACACGATGTTCAGCCCTCCACGGCGCGCGTCGTTCACTGCCTCGACATCCTCGGCAACCCGCAGGACTCCTACCGGTCGATCCACATCACCGGAACCAACGGGAAAACCTCCACGTCCCGCATGATCGCCGCCCTCCTGGAAGAAAAGGGCATGAGGGTGGGACGTTACAGTTCCCCCCACATGCACACCATGAGGGAGCGCATCACGATCGATGGGCAAACCATCTCCCGAGCGGGATGGATTGACACGTGGGAACAGATCCAGCCCGCGGTCGAGATGGTCGACATGGCCTCGGTCGCCCAGGGCGGCCCCCGCATGTCCACCTTCGAGATCTACACGGTCATGGCCTACGCCGCCTTCGCGGACGCCCCCGTCGATGTTGCGGTCATCGAGGTGGGCATGGGCGGACTGTGGGATGCCACCAACGTCATCGACGCTGACGTTGCCGTAATCACCACGGTGGACGTGGACCATGCTCGCTACCTCGGAAACACGAGGGAAGAAGTGGCGACCGAAAAGGTCGGGATCATCAAGGATGGCGCCACCGTCATTTCCGCCATTCAGCACCCCGAAGTGCTCCCGATCCTGGCCGAGGCGGTCTCGCGCCACCGCGCTCACCTCGAACTTGAGGCACGCGACCTGCACCTGCTCGACCGCACACCCGGCGTGGGCGGGCAGATGATCTCTGTCCAAACCCCCGCCGCCACCTACCACGAGATCCCTTTCAATCTCCTTGGTCGCCACCAGGCCAGGAACGCAACCCTGGCGATTGGTGCCGTGGAGGCGTTCTTTGGGGGAGGTGCACTGGATGCGACCGTGCTCGAACACGCCCTCATGTCCGTCCAGTCCCCGGGCCGCCTCGAAGTGGTCCGCAACTCGCCCACCGTGGTGGCCGATGGTGGACACAACCCGGCAGGGGTCGAAGCTACTGTTGCTGCCATGAAGGAGACCTTTCACGGCCCCATCGTGGCAGTATTCGCTGCCATGGCGGACAAGGAGGTGGAGCAGATGCTGGGCGTTCTGGAACCCGTTCTCGATGCCATCGTCGTCACCCACCTCGACAATCCTCGCGCACTCCCGATCGAGGACCTGCGTGAAATCGCCGAAGATGTCTTCGGTGAGGAACGAGTGCGAGAAGAATACGATCTGCTCGAGGCCGTGGATGCGGCAGCAACGCTTGCCGAGCAGGTGAACCGGGAGGAGATGACCGCTCCCGCGGTCCTCACCATCGGTTCCATCGAGCTCGCGAGCCGGGTCCGCGAACTCTTCGGTCGAGCAGCGAGGAGCATCTAGTGGCACGATCAAATCCGCAGACCGCCCCCATCCCCAAAGGCTCCGCCCTTGCTCAGTTCACGCTGACGATGCTGATCCTCGAGGTCCTCGTCGTGCTGTTTGCTGGCGTGGCCGCCTTTGGGCTCAAGGTGGCAGGTGCCGGGGTGATCTGGACTGCGACCGGCATCGGCATGCTCATCTGCATCATTGCCGGCTACCTCATGCGGAAGAACCCTCAGGTCGGCCTCATCGCCGGCTCCATCGCCCAAGCCGTTGTCCTCGCCACGGAGATCTGGCTTCCTGAAGGACTGGTCGTTGGCATCACCTTCCTCATCCTGTGGGTCGCCGCCATCTACTGGGGGGCGAAGCTCGATCGGGAGCGTGCCGAACGCAGGTTTGAACAGGCCGAATGGGAACGCAACAACCTCGAAGCCGGAGAGGTATAAACAGTCATCCGGCGCGAGGCTTTCCGAACGAAGCAAAGAGCACGAAAGCCCCATCTCACCAATGTGTGAGGTAGGGCTTTCGGTCCAAGGAAGAGGCTGCGTGCCCGTTAGAATGTTGTCCATGGAACAAACACTCCTCCTTGTGAAGCCCGATGGTGTGCGCCGGAATCTCGTTGGCGAGGTACTGTCTCGAATTGAACGCAAAGGTTACGTGATCGCGAACCTCAAGATGGTGAACGTATCGACAGACCTCCTGGGCGAGCACTATGCAGAACACCGTGACAAGCCATTCTTCGCCTCACTCGTGCGGTACATGAGCACGGGTTCTGTGGTTGCCGCCGTCATCGAAGGCGAGCGCGTGATTGAAGGAGTCCGTTCTCTGTCCGGGTCAACCGAACCCACTCTTGCTGTTCCTGGCACGATCCGAGGCGACCTTGGTCGCGACTGGGGAAGCGGACAGATCGAGAACATCGTTCATTCCTCAGATTCGCCCGAATCCGCAGAGCGCGAGATCGCCCTCTGGTTCCCTGCCGATTAGAAGCTGGTCCACCCTCAATCACCCATCCAGATTCTGCTTCTTACCACCCCTGAGAAGCCGAACTCAAATTGCCCGCCGCACCCCGCAGCGGGCAATCCTTGCGCCGCCGCGTCACAGGTGTGCAAAGGCCAACAAGAGTTACGAGAAAGAGTGGCGCAGTGGTCGCTGAAGCCCGCTCTCCAGCGTATAGTGTGTGGTGGAACACCATGATCTGGCCGAAGGAGTCCCAGTGAAAAAGCTCATCAATGATCCACACAATGTCGTTATCGAATCAGTCCGCGGATTTGCTGGGGCCCACCCCGAGCACGTCCTCTTCCAAGAAGAACCCATGGTGGTTTCGCGCGCCGAAGTGAAGGACGAAGGCAAGGTCGGCCTCGTTTCGGGTGGTGGCTCCGGCCACGAACCCCTGCACGCAGGCTTTGTCGGCTACGGAATGCTGGATGCTGCCGTTCCCGGTGCTGTCTTTACCTCGCCTACCCCGGACCCGATTCTCGATGCTACGAAGATCGCTGACCGCGGTGCCGGGGTTCTCCACATCGTCAAGAACTACACCGGTGACGTCCTCAACTTCGAAACGGCAGCCGAACTTGCTGACGCCGAGGACATCAAGGTTGCCTCGGTCATCGTCAACGACGACGTAGCGGTCGAAGACTCCCTCTACACCGCAGGCCGTCGTGGCGTAGCAGGCACGATGCTCGTGGAGAAGATTGCCGGAGCGGCTGCCGAGCGCGGTGATGATCTTGAGGGCGTGACCGAGGTTGCTCAGCGCGTTATCGACAACGTGCGTTCCATGGGTGTTGCGCTCAGCGCCTGTACGGTACCTCACGCTGGTAAGCCCTCCTTCGAACTCGCAGAAAACGAAGTCGAGATCGGTATCGGCATTCACGGTGAGCCGGGCCGCCACCGGATCCCGATGGCAACGGCCGACGAGATCACCGACCAGCTTCTTGACCCGGTCGTCAAGGACCTGGGTCTTGCAGGTGGCGAGAAGGCTATCGTTCTCGTGAACGGCATGGGAGGCACCCCGCTGTCCGAGCTGTACATCATGTACGCACGCGTCGCGAAGCGGCTCGGTGAGCTGAATGTAGAAATTTCCCGCAGCCTCGTTGGCTCGTACATCACGAGCTTGGAGATGCAGGGAGCGTCTGTCACCCTGCTCAAGGCTGATGACGAAATGATTGAACTGTTCGACGCCCCCGTGAACACGGTGGCATACCGAAAGGGAATGTAAGCATGACACTTGGTAAAGATTGGGCAATCGCCTGGATCGAAGGCTGCGTGAAGACGGTCTCCGAGCACCGCGAAGAACTCATTGAGCTCGACCGCGCTATTGGGGACGGCGACCACGGAGAAAACCTTGATCGCGGCTTCACCGCAGTGAAATCCAAGCTGTCCAGTGCCGACGTGTCCAACTCCGGTGATGTCCTCAAGCTGGTCGCCACCACCCTCATGTCCACCGTCGGTGGCGCCTCCGGCCCGCTCCTTGGTACCGCATTCCTTCGCGCCGCCAAGGAAGTGACAGCAGAGAATCTTGGCCCGCGCGATCTTGTGGCGATGCTGGAAGCTGGCCTCGCCGGCATCCAGGCCCGAGGCAAGGCCGACGAGGGTGAGAAGACGATGGTGGATGCATGGGCTCCGGCCGTTCGTGCCGCCGAGAAGGCAGCAAAGGATGGTCTCGCACCCGAGGCAGTGCTCCGTGCAGCCGCTGATGCTGCGCAGGCAGGTGCGGTTGCCACCGGTCCGCTCAAGGCCACCAAGGGGCGTGCCTCCTACCTGGGTGAGCGCTCTATCGGTCACCGCGACCCGGGTGCGACCTCGAGCGCTTACCTTCTGGAAGAGGCGGCGAAGGCGGCAGAGAAGTGAGCATCTCCGTCGGTCTCGTACTTGTCTCTCACTCCGAGCTCATCGCTCGGGGACTGGGGGAGCTCGCGGGACAGATGGCAGCGGATGTCACGATCGTGCCCGCGGGCGGGCTTGATGATGGTGGGATCGGAACCTCGTACGAGAAGATCGAGTCCGCCATCCAGTCCCTCCGCTCTCAGGGCCTTGCTGCACTGGTGCTGACCGACCTTGGTTCGGCCACCATGACCGTGGAAGCTGTGCTTGAAACATTGGAGGACAAGGAAGTTGTCTTTGCGGACGCTCCCTTCCTCGAAGGTGCGATAGCGGCAGCGGTCTCCGCTCAGCAGGGTTCTGACCTGTGGGAGGCGGCCAGTGCCGCTCTTGGCTCCGCTTCGATCTACATCGACAAGCTCGACACGACCCCGGCTCCCGAATCGGGATCCGAGGACTCGAATGGATTCTTCAAGAGGGAAGCCGTCGTGGCCGACGAGGCGGGCCTCCATGCTCGCCCCGCCGCCCAAGTCGCCGCCATGGCAGGCGAATACGAAGGTGAGATCTTCATTAACGATGCGGAGGCGGACTCGATCATGTCGATCATGGCCCTCGGCATTAAGCAGGGGGAGACCGTCATTGTTTCCACCAAGGATCCCAAGTGCTGGGCAGGTGTCGACAAGATCGCTGACGCGATCACGGCAGGCCTCGACTAGAGGCAGCCGCGCGAACAGCGCAGAATAACCGCAACCAGTAGCTACGACAGAGCAAAATGAACCGTGTGGGGCGAGGAAACTCGCCCCACACCCATGTCTGCAGCCGCTGCACTAGCTAACCATGTCCGTGGAGGGTTATACCCGTCAAGGTGGTGAAAGAGGTGCGAGAAGGTGGCGTGAGAAGAGGGCTCTGCGGATGACCTGCACTGATTCGGGGGGAGAGTGCCCTAAACTAGCTTCGTGCATCTCAAACAGCTGACGCTCCGCGGTTTCAAGTCCTTTGCGACCGCGACAACGCTGACCTTCGAACCCGGTATCAACTGCGTTGTTGGTCCCAACGGTTCTGGTAAGTCCAACGTTGTTGATGCGCTCTCGTGGGTCATGGGTGAGCAGGGCGCGAAAACCCTGCGTGGCGGGTCCATGGCCGATGTCATCTTTGCCGGCACTGCTGACAGGCCGGCACTGGGCCGCGCCGAAGTGTCCCTCACGATCGATAACTCCGACGGTGCGCTCCCCATTTCCTACACGGAAGTGACGATCTCCCGTACCCTTTTCCGGTCCGGCGGATCCGAATACGCGATCAACGGTTCCCCCGTCAGGCTCCTTGATATTCAGGAGCTCCTGTCCGATACAGGCATGGGGAAGGAAATGCATGTCATCGTTGGGCAGGGCAGGCTCGACTCCGTCCTCCAAGCCACCCCCGAAGAACGACGCTCCTTCATTGAAGAAGCCGCCGGGGTCCTCAAGCACCGCCGCAGGAAAGAGAAAGCCCTGCGGAAAATGGAGTCGATGGAGACAAACCTCAACAGGCTTGCCGACCTCACGACCGAGCTGCGCAGGCAGCTTGGTCCCCTTGCACGGCAAGCGCAGGCCGCGCGCAATGCCCAGGTCATCCAAGCCGAACTTAGGGACGCTCAAGCCCGCCTCCTCGCAGACGACATTGCCCAGGTTCAGGCCCGCCTCAGCGCCGCTGAGGAAGATGAAGGGCGGATGCGTGCGCGGCGCGAAGAACTCGCAAGCAAGCGCAGTGAAGTGCGTGAAGAAGTTGCCCACCTTGAAGAAGAACGAGCCAAAGCAAACCCGATTATCGCCGACCTGACTGAATCGTGGCAGCGGCTCTCCACCCAGGCCGAACGCTTCTCCTCCCTCGTGAACCTTGCAGGGGAGCGCGCCCGCTCACTCTCGTCCCACCAGGAAACCCAGCGCAAGGAATCCCCCGAAGAGATCCGGTCGAGGGCCGCAACGGTCCGTGCCGAAGAAACAGAGCTCAAGCACAGGGCTGAAGAAACGGAACGCACCCTAACCGCCGCGATCACGAAGCGCGAGACGGCCGAGAACGAAGAAAAGGAACTCGATCGAGAGATCTCGTCCCTGTCCCGCACCATCGCCGACCGCAGGGAAGACGCGGCACGCCTCAGCGGCAGGATCGTGACCGCCACCAGCCGAGTCCAGTCACTGACGGAAGAGCGGGAACGAGTCGAGTCTGCACGGGATGCTGCAAAGATCCGTGAAGAGGACGCACGCACCAAGGTTGCCTCCGCAGAAGAGTCCATCGTCGCCCACGATGGTGGGAACGATGACCTGTCGAAGGAACACGAAAAGCTGTCCGAGCAGGTCGCAAGCGCAAAGGAAGGCCTGACAGCCGCCCGGAACGAACAGTCGGAAGCACGCGGGCGCCGAGACATCTCCAACACTCGAGCAGAAACCCTTGCGCTCTCACTCGAGCCCGAAGACGGCTCCACCCAAGTACTGGAAAACGTCCACGGAATCACCGGATGGCTCCGCACCCACCTCGAGGTGACCGACGGTTGGGAAGCCGCAGCCGAAGCGGCACTTGGAGACCTCGCAGAGGCACTGACTGCCGCTGATGTCGACTCCGCAATCTCAGCACTCCGCTACGTCCGAGAAGGCGAAGGCGGGCGGGTAGTCCTGGCCGTCGAAGGCAGGGAAACACAGGCTGATCGAGAGCTTCAGGAACAAGCTAAGCGAGCTCTCGAACAGGTAGGCGTCAGCACCGATGATGCGATACTTGCCACCGAAGCCGTTGGTGGCTGGAATGGGCTGGACGAGGTTCTAGCCGGAACAATTCTCGCGACAGACCTGACCTTGGCCGGTCGCCTGGTCACTGCTGGGGCACCACGCGTCGTCACTCGCGAAGGTGATGCGGTTGGTCCTGGAAGCGCTCGCGGTGGCTCGGTATCCGAAGCCTCGATTCTCGCCCGCCAGGCCGCAGCCCGCACCGCACGCAGCGAAGCCGACCAGGCGGCCCTCGACCTGGAAAAGGCCAATGCCGCTGTGGAGAAGGCCCAGGCTACTCTTGACGATATTGAAGGCAGGTACGCGGCGACGAGCTCCGAATTGCACACCCGCGATGCTCAGCTGGCGGCAGCCACCGCCCAACTCGGCGTGCTGCGCCAGTCACTGAGTGCGGCACGGGCCGAGGTGGAGCGTAATACGCAAAGGCTCGAACGCATCGGTGTTGAGCTTGCCCAGCGCCAAGAAGAACTCGCCGGCCTCGAGTCGGATCGAGAAGCCCAGGACGTTGCTCCAGAAGACCTGGAATCAAAGCTTGCCGCCGCGCAGGCACGCAAGACCACCCTGCACGAGACAACAGTGGCTGCCCGCTCGGAAGAAACCGAGGCGAGGCTCGCACTTCGGATCGCCCAAGAACGCTCCACGGTCATTGCCGGCAAGGCAGACTCCCTCGAACGACACGCTCGTACCGAAGAGGCACGCCTCGTGGAAGAGCAACGCAGAAAGGCTCGGAGGGCCCACCACGCGACCATTGCCCGGCAGGTCGCAACCTTGGCCTCCGAGACTCTGACCCGGGTTGAGGCGGCCCGTGATACGGCTGCGCGCTTGCGTAAAGAAGCGGAGCTAGGTCGATCGGATCGGGATGTTGCTCTCGCTCAAGCCCGGCAGCGCCTTGAAGAGGTGCAAGAAAAGCTCGCCGAGGTGGATGATGCGACAAACCGCAGAGACATCGCGAAGGCCGAGCAGCGGATCCTGCTCGAACAGCTCTCCGACAAGGCACGTGTCGAACTGGCCATGGGGGCCGAAGAACTCGTCAACGAGTTTGGTCCGCTTGTGCAGGTGCCGGGCGAGGATGGTCCCACACCCTACGTTCGTGACGAACAGCAGAAACGCTTTGAACAGTCACAGCGAAAGCTTGCACGCCTGGGCAAAATCAATCCGCTCGCGCTTGAGGAGCACGCTGCTCTCGAAGAGCGTCACACCTACCTGTCGAACCAGCTCGATGATCTGAGGAAGTCTAAGGCTGATCTCGTTCAGATCGTCAACGATATTGATGAGAAGGTTCAGTCAGTCCTCAGCACAGCCTACGAGGACGTTCAGAATGCCTTCGTCCAGGTTTTCGATACCCTCTTCCCGGGAGGGGAGGGACGGCTCGTGCTCACGGGCGATGATCCGCTCACCGCGGGCATCGAGATCGAGGCCAGGCCCCCAGGCAAGCGAGTCAAGCGGCTCTCGCTCCTGTCGGGTGGTGAGCGGTCTCTGACGGCGCTCGCGTTCCTCGTCGCCATCTTCAAGGCACGGCCCTCGCCGTTCTACGTTCTTGACGAGGTTGAAGCGGCTCTTGATGATGTGAACCTGGGGCGGATGCTCAACATGTTTCGAGACCTTCAGGACTCCTCCCAGCTCATCGTCATCACCCACCAAAAGCGGACCATGGAAATCGCGGACACGATCTACGGGGTTGCCATGAGGGAAAAGGGCGTCTCGACGGTGATCTCACAGAGGTTGAAGGAGCTCAGCCCAAGCACGTAACGGTTGAGTTATGTCTGAAATGTCGGCGTGACCCACTGCTCGAATTGATTTCCCAATACGCCCGGAAACATCCAGCGAGTGTGAGTTCACAGCTAGCTTAGATTACAATTCGGTCACTTGCCGTGTTCGAGCATGTCTTATTCGTGCAGGTCCAGCCATAATTAGAAGCGTGAGTATTGGAATGTTTCTTGCGCTTGTCGGGTTGGTCCTCCTCGTCATCTCTATTGTCATGTTGGTGCGCCGCGACCCCGATGCTGCGAATACGTGGGACGAAACGGTGGGTCTCGTGAGCGAGTCCTACAGCGCCCTGCGTAAAAGGGAACTCGGAAGTCTTGAAGACCAGATCGATGACGTGTCGCTCGGTGATTTCTTCTCCCACGCTGGGCACGAATCCTCACGCAAGACTTCATGACACGTATCGACGTTCCCTCTCAGCTACTCGACCGCGCACGGCAACTCGCCACTACGCGCACAATTCTTGGTATCGCCGGTGCACCCGGTGCTGGTAAATCCACCCTCGCTCACGCCATTCAGGAATCCTTGGGGGAGTCGTGTGTTGTGGTGGGCATGGATGGTTTCCACTACACAAATGATGAACTCGTCAGGTTGGGAAGGCGTGATCGGAAGGGAGCACCCGACACGTTTGACGCTCACGGATACATTTCACTTCTCCAGCGCATCCGCACCGAACCCAACGACATTTATGCGCCTGCCTACCAGCGTGGCATCGGAAACTCTATCGCCTCCGCCATCCGTATCCCCTCCACCGCCACCCTTGTCATCACCGAAGGCAACTACTTGCTCATGAACGAGGAACCGTGGGCTGGAGTGAAGGAGCTGCTCGATGAGTCCTGGTTTGTGGAAGTGAACGAGAACTTAAGGATTTCCCGTCTTATCGAACGCCACGTTGCCTCGGGCAAGGATCCTGACGCAGCAAAGGCCTGGTCACTTGGACCGGATCAAGCTAATGCGGAAATCATTGCAAAAACCCGTGACCGTGCCGACCGCATCGTCACCCTCGATTAGCAGACCTACACTTTTAGACCCACCCCAACGGCATCGATACTCGTGACGAAGCCAGTTGTACCCTCTCGGTTGATCCGCGGGCGAGCAAGGGACCTGCCGCGAGTCCTTCGGCCAAGTATGTGACATGGAGAGGCTTGTGAGGGACTGGGAATTGCGACAGCCACTCACAAGAACTAAGTACTAGTCTCTCTATTTGTTTTCTGCCGTGACACGGTCACGGGAAGCAATGAACGCATCAACGCAGGCGTCGATGTCGGCCTCACTGTGGGCGGCAGAGAGTTGAACACGAATCCGTGCCTCGCCTCGGGGGACCACGGGGAACGAGAATGCGGTGACGTAGACACCGAGCTTGAGCATGTCGTCAGCAATCTGACCTGCCAGCCTCGCACCGTCTTCGCCGGGGAACATGACGGCGATGATGGCGTGGGAGCCAGGGAGAAGATCGAATCCCGCCTCGGTCATTCGCTCCCTGAAATGCGTGGCGTTCTTTTCAAGTGTCTCGCGCAGATGACGCTTCCTTCAGAGCTTTCTCGAGCCCCACCATGTCCCGATTCGCGTACCGAAAACGTTGGGCTTTTGAGAGGCGGACGCCGTCGATGATGGAGGCGTGGTTGAGGGAATCGGAAATGACTGCGTCCTCGGCAGTGAGTAGCACTTCGAAAAGTGCCCCGTTCGCGTCAAAACAGGAGGGGAAGAGGATCGCTGCCTCCTTACCCACGAAGTCGGCAATCTCCTGTTCGAGGAGTGAGTGTGCCTCGTGAGTACCGCAAATAAAGCGGACGGAGGCGGCCCCGAATCCCATCTCGTCCAAACCTTCGTGTGCGGCGGCAATAATCTCAGGATTGTTGGCAAGACCGAGATAGTTGTTGGCACAGAAGTTAAGGGCAGGGCCCTTCGAGGTGGTGATGTGCGGGGCTTGTGGTGAGGTGAGGAGCCGTTCCCTCTTTGTCAGTCCGGCCTCTTCAATGTCTGCCAGTTCTCCAGCGAGCTGGTCCGTGAACGTCACCATGAGTTACTCCAATCGATCAATACTTTTCCTGCATGGCCAGACCCCGCAGCCTCGAATGCTTCCTGCCACCGCTCGGCAGGGAACCTGTGAGTGATGAGTGTGCGGAGTGCTTCTCGTAGCGGCTCGGAGGAGAGGAGAATGGTGGTGGCCGTGTACCAGGTGTCAAACATTTCCCGTCCGTACACGCCCGTGATGGTGAACATGCGGGTGATCACCCGATTCCAGTCAATCCTGTATGGGTGCGCGGGCAAGCCCAGCATTGCAATCTTCCCGCCGTGCGTCAGATTGTTGATGATCGAGTCCATGGCCCTCGGGCTTCCCGACATTTCAAATGCCACATCGAAGCCCTCCTTCATGCCCAAATCCCGCTGCAGATCGGCAATGTCCGTCGTGGTGGCATTGACCAGGACAACTGCCCCGTAGCCGTCGAAAGCCTTGCGTGCCAGGTCGAGTCGATCGTCGAAGACATCGGTGAGAACGACATGGCGGGCGCCTGCATGACGGGCGATGAGGGCGGACATGATCCCAATCGGGCCGGCCCCTGTGATGAACACATCCTCACCGGTGAGGGGATACTGAAAGGCCGTGTGGACCGCATTCCCAAAAGGATCGAAGATTGCACCCAGTTCGGGATCAATCTCCGGTGGTTGCACCCAGACGTTGTGGGCGGGAACGGTCACGTAGGTCGCGAAGGCACCGTCACGGTCGACTCCGATGGAGGAGGTGCGGATGCACATGTGGTGCCTCCCGCCGCGGCAGTTGCGGCACCTGCCGCAAATGACGTGACCCTCGACTGAAACACGATCGCCTATCCGGAGTACATCGGAACGATCGTCTCGTTCCACGCCGGGGCCAAGGTCGACGATTTCACCGAAGAACTCGTGGCCAATGACCTGACCGGGGGAGACATGGGCGGCCGCGAAATCGTCCCATTCCAGGATGTGGAGGTCGGTTCCGCACAACCCTGCATGAAGGACTTTGATCTTGACTTCGTCATGCCCTGGTGTGGGTTCAGCGACGTCACGTAACTCTAATCCGGGACCCTGTTTGGGCTTGACCAGAGCTTTCATTCCTACCTCCTTGTAGTGTGTAGCACCACACTAGCCCCAAGAGGAGACTGAACGCGTAGGAAACGGACAAACCCGCACGCCGCTCTGATCGCTGATCTGATCGCCGGTCAGACCAGCCTCTGGTAAAACTGGATTCCTCACTTGTTATGAATGTGGATTGCTCCTGGTCAAAGAGCGGCCTGGGTGTACTCGGGGTGGAAGATGGGGGAAACTGGTGTCATGCCAGAAACTCTCTATATTGTTCTAGCCGTCATCGTGGTGCTCGGCGTTGTCATCGGCCTGTATGCAGGATCGAAGAAGCGTAAGGGTGACCAGTACCGTCTCGACGAGACCACAACGCCCGTCATCACCGATGAGGAAGCCAGGGCCGATCAGGCCGTTGCCGAACCGGATGTGGTGTCCGATGAACCGGTGGTGGAAGATGCCCCGGTTCCCACCCTGGAAACCCCGGAATCCGTTCCCTCCCGCATGCAGCGCCTGCGCGCACGCCTTGCACGCTCCGGTTCCATGGGCAAGGCCCTCCTCTCCATCCTCTCCCGCGCAGACCTCTCGGAAGACGACTGGGACGAGATTGAAGAAACCCTCCTCGCAGCCGATGTTGGCCTGGAAGCCAGCGACGATCTCATGGAGAAGCTCCGCACCGAAACCAAGGTGCGTGGCACGACCGATACGAGCGTGGTGCGAGAGATCCTGCGCGAACAGCTCCTTGCCCTCGTTGATCCCTCGCTCGACCGAACCCTGGATACCACCCCAGGTGTTGGAGATGATGGTCAGCACCACCCCGCCACCGTTCTCGTCGTTGGCGTCAACGGGACCGGCAAGACGACGACCATCGGCAAGCTCTCCCGCGTACTCGTTGCCGAAGACAAGACCGTAGTCCTCGGTGCTGCGGACACCTTCCGTGCAGCAGCTGCAGAGCAGCTCGCCACCTGGGGCGAACGCGTCGGAGTTGACGTTGTTCGTTCGGACATTGAGGGAGCAGACCCCGCATCGGTTGCCTTCGAGGCCGTTGCTGAGGGACGTAAGCAGAACGCGGATGTTGTCGTTGTCGATACTGCAGGTCGCCTCCAAAACAAGGCCGGCCTCATGGATGAACTGGGCAAGATTAAGAGGGTCATGGAGAAGCAGGCCCCGGTCCGCGAAGTTCTCCTCGTTATCGATGCCACCACCGGTCAGAACGCCATGTCCCAGGCCAAGGTGTTCTCCGAAGTCGTGGGCATCACCGGCATCGTCCTCACCAAGCTTGACGGCACCGCCAAGGGCGGCATCGTCATCAACGTTCAGCGCACCCTCGGAGTTCCCGTCAAGTTCGTTGGACTTGGCGAAGGTGCAGATGATCTCGCACCGTTTGATCCGGAAGGATTCGTCGACGCCCTCCTCAACTAGCGAGGTAAACGAATTCACTGTCCGTGCAGGACGTGTAGTGAAGTGGCGGCCCTGACTTGGGCCGCCACTTTTCATGTAGTCGGCGTCGAGGGCATCAGGGCATCAAGAGCGTGCACGGAGTATGTGGCGTACTTCGTGTAGCGGGCGCATAGGGTTATTTGGAGTTGATTTTCCTCGTCGCTAGGGCCGATCAGAGCCTGCTGTAAAGGAAGATTGAGAGTCTTTTCTCTGAGGTAAAGAACGAGAACTTACCTATTGATTTTCGATAGATATCTATCGAAAATCAATAGATGAATCTTTTTGATCGTCGCCCTTCGCTTGCCTCAGTAGTCATGACGGAGGGATTCTTGGCGGCTCTGTTTCTGCTTGGAGTTGGAGCGATAGCGCTCCTGCCTAGCGTGTCGGCGGAAGTGGCCATCAGCCTTCCCGAATACGCGGATCTGCGTAACCCGTTACTTGCGGCTGCGATCGCCCTCGTACTTCTCGGTCTGATTGCCCTCGCCATGATCGCGCTGCTCGTTCAACGCATTTACTCCGGCAGTATGCTCATGCGCTCGTCACTGCTGTGGGTGGATGTTCTCGTTGTGACTGCCGTGTGGGCAGTCGCGCTCATCACCTCCGGATCGTTTGTTATCAGCAACGGTCAGGCTGGAAGCCCGTTCCTTTTGGTCGTTCAGGTCATCGGGTGCCTGACTCTCCTTGCTATTGCCAGCATCACCCTCGTTCTCCGCTCCCTGCTCAGTAACGCCATTGACATGCGGACCGAACTGGACGAGGTCGTGTGATGGCAATCAGGGTCACGATTGATCGAATGTTGGCTGAGCGTGGCATGAGCGTCGGGGAGTTCGCCGATGCTGTTGGCATCACCCCAGCCAATGTTGCCGTTCTGAAGAATGGCCGAGCAAAAGCCGTGCGCCTTTCAACCCTCGACGCGATCTGCCGAGTGCTCGACTGCCAGCCCGGTGACATCCTCCTCTACGAAGAATGACAGCGGTATTTTGCGACCAAGATTCGGGACTGGGTTTCAGGACTGGATTTCGGTACTCCAGACGAGGATTTATGGCAGGACGCTAAGCAGTGACATTTTCACAGGCTGTTCGTCATGGAGTGGCGATCGGGTACACATGCCCTAATCTAAAGGTGGTGCCGAAGCGGCCACGAATATTTGCGCCAAGGATGACGTGAAGGAAGGTTCACTATGGATATTGCAGTTGTTGGATCGAACATGGTTGATCTCATTACTTACATTGAGCGGATGCCAAAGATTGGGGAGACCCTCGAAGCGCCCGAGTTTGAGATGGGACCGGGTGGGAAGGGAGCGAACCAGGCCATTGCCGCTTCGCGACTTGGTGCCAAGGTGCGGATGGTGACCCGTGTTGGTAACGACATTTTTGCCGCGAACACGATTAAGAACTTCGAGAACAACGGGATCGACACAGAATGGGTGCTCGAAACCGAAGGCTCATCCGGAGTTGCACCAATCTTCGTTGACCAGGACTCCAACAACTCGATCGTCATCATCAAGGGTGCGAACGCACTGCTCACTCCAGAAGATGTGGCAAATGCGGCTGACGCTATTGCCGAATGTGAGCTCCTCGTGCTTCAACTCGAGGTTCCGCTTGAAACGGTCTATGCCGCGATTGATCTTGCCGTTGACAAGGGTGTGCCGGTTCTTCTTAACCCGGCTCCTGCCGATACTCGCCTCGATCCCGAATATGTCGCTAAGTGCACGTACTTCGTGCCCAATGAGACGGAGCTGTCGCTGCTTGCTGGCAAGGACCTTGTCGAACTCGATGAGATTCGTGAAGCGGGAAAGAAGATCCTTGCGGAATCAAATCTTGAGAACCTGATCGTCACCCTCGGATCCCGTGGCAGCCTGTGGCTGACCGAAACGGACGATGTCCTTGTCGAATCCCTCAAGGTTGACGCTGTTGACTCCACGGGTGCGGGCGATGCCTTCATTGGCTGCTTCGCCACCTGCATCGTCAAGGGTGACGATGTTCCCGCAGCCCTCAAAACTGCATCCCGCTACGCCGCGAACTCCGTCACGAAGCGCGGTACCCAGTACTCGTATGCCACGGCAGAAGAGTTCGAGGCCTGGAAGCCGTAGCAATTGGTAAGTGGCTGGTGAAAGGTAGCCGAGACATTGGTGAGATGGTGGGGTGGAGTGCAGACTCCGCCCCACAGCCACGCTTAACTATGGATCCGTTAGGTGAGGTGGGGCCCGTTTTCCTGACCATATTCAATACCCGGTAGAATGGTCGTTACCGTTCGGGTTGAGGCAGAGCCACGGGTGGATGGGTAGTGGTAGGACACCGGAAACGGCTACCCTTAACGAAGTCAAAGGAATAGGAAGACTGTGTTTGCATCACTTTCTGATCGGATAACCGGTTCTTTTAAGCAGCTGCGCGGCAAGGGCCGCCTCTCCGAGGCGGACGTTGACGGTACCATCCGGGAAATTAGGCGCGCCCTGCTCGAAGCGGACGTTGCCCTGCCGGTGGTCCGACAGTTCACTGCCGCGGTCCGTGAGAAGTCCGTTTCTGCTCTCGCCTCCCAAGCGCTGAACCCCGCCCAGCAGGTCATCAAGATCGTCAACGACGAACTGATCGAGATCCTCGGTGGCGACAGCCGCGAACTCAACTTTGCTTCCACCCCGCCCACGGTGATCATGTTGGCGGGTCTGCAGGGTGCCGGTAAGACCACCCTCGCGGGCAAGCTCGGCAAGTGGCTGAAAGAGAAGGACAATAAAGTTCTCCTCATCGCCTCCGACCTCCAGCGCCCCAACGCCGTCAACCAGCTCCAAATCGTTGGTGAGCGAGCGGGTGTGGACGTGTGGGCCCCCGAACCCGGCAACGGCGTGGGAGACCCCGTTCAGGTGGCACGTGACGGTGTTGCTCACGCACGCGCCAACTACTACAACATTGTCATCGTCGATACGGCAGGTCGCCTCGGAATCGACGAGGAGATGATGGAGCAGGCCCGCAACATCCGTGACGCGGTGAAGCCCGATGAGACTCTGTTCGTCCTGGATGCGATGATAGGTCAGGACGCCGTCCAAACCTCGATCGCCTTCCGTGACGGTGTCGGATTCACCGGTGTCGTCCTGTCGAAGCTCGATGGTGATGCTCGCGGTGGTGCCGCACTCTCTGTTCGTGGCGTGACCGGAGTTCCGGTGCTGTTTGCCTCCACGGGCGAGAAGCTTGACGACTTCGAGCGCTTCCATGCGGACCGCATGGCCTCCCGCATCCTCGACATGGGTGACGTCTTAACCCTCATCGAGCAGGCCCAGAAAGCCTACGACGAGGAAGAGGCCGAAGAGCTCGCGGAGAAGATGGCGGGCGGAACGTTCACGCTCGACGACTTCCTCGCCCAGCTGCAGCAGGTCCGGAAAATGGGCTCGATGAAGAAAATGCTGGGCATGATGCCCGGCATGGGCCAGTTCCGTGACCAGCTCGAAAACTTTGACGAACGCGAAGTGGACCGCGTCGAGGCCATGATCCGTTCCATGACGCCCCAGGAACGGAAGGATCCGAAGATCCTCAACGGTTCACGCCGGCTCCGCATCGCCAAGGGTTCCGGCACGACCGTGCAGGAAGTCAACTCGCTCATGGACCGGTTCGAGAAGGCCAAGATCATGATGCAGCAGATGTCGCGCGGTGGCGGAGCTCCCGGTATGGGTTCACTCCCGGGCATGGGTAAGCGAGCGAAGGCACGCCAGCCAGCCCAGAACAAGCGGGGCAAGTCTGCAAACAAGAAGGGCAGGTCCGGCAACCCCGCGAAGCGCGCCCAGCAGGAACGTGAGGCGGCTCAGCGGAAGGCCAACCAGCCCAAGGGCTCGGCCTTCGGTGTCCAGCAGGGCAAGGGAGATACTCCCGACCTCAATGAGCTCGCGAAGTTCCTCCGATGATTCACCTGACCGGCCCCATTCTGACAGGCACCGAGGTTCACCCGGAGGCCTGGGTTGTTGACGGCACGATCACTTATCAGAAGCCGGATGGACAGCCGTCACGGACAATTTCGGGCACGGTTCTGCCCGGCTTGGTTGACGTGCACTGCCACATCGGTTTGGGTTCAGATGTTTTCGTCGAACGAGAAGACGCGCTGAATCAGGCAAAGGCAGTGCTCGACTCCGGCGTCACGCTGGTCCGTGACCTCGGTACGCCCGGGGACATGACCTGGATCGATTCCGAAGTAAATGTTCCCCGCATCATTCACTGCGGCCGACACATTGCCCGCCCCAAGCGTTACCTGCGCGGTATTGCACGCGAGATCGAACCGAATGAACTACCCGAGGTTGTTGCCGAAGAAGCGCAGCGCTCAAACGGCTGGGTCAAGCTCGTAGGCGACTGGATTGATCGCAGCGGGGGAGCGGACTCCGACCTTACACCGCTGTGGCCGCGCGATGTTCTCATCGACGCGGTTGTTGCCGCGCACGAGAACGGCGCCAAAGTAGCGGTTCACACGTTCGCAACCGAAACGATTGACGATCTGCTTGCCGCAAATGTTGACGACATTGAGCACGGCACGGGCATGACACCCGATCAGATGAAAGAGGTCGCAAAGCGAGGAGTATATGTTACTCCCACCGCCAACCAGGTCGAGACCTTCATCGACATCGCAAACCAGGCCGGCACCAAGTATCCGGTGTACGGGGCGCGAATGAGGGACATGTACGAGAACCGGCGCGAGCACCAGGCGGCGATGGCTGATGCTGGAGTCAGCTTCCTTATGGGCTCCGACGCAGGTAGCACCCTGGGCTTTGGAACACTCCCAAGCGAGCTCCTCACCTGCATTGATGCCGGCATCCCCGCCTCCACCGTGATCGCCGCCGCCTCGTGGGAAGGACGGCAGAAGCTGGGCTTCGATGCGCTGTCCGAGGGCGGAGCCGCCGATCTCGTGGTGTACGACGATGATCCACGTAGCAACCCTCAGGTTCTCCTCAACCCGGTGGCTGTGTTGCTGGACGGTCAGCCGCGTGAGTGATGCCACGGATCGGTCTTGTTATTCCACTTGGGGAAAAGGCCCGAATCTGGCACAATTAAACGCTGTACCCGTCGCGTTTTTGGCCCCTCTCACCGACTCGTGGCGTGTCCCGGAGACCGGGAATCTTGGTCCCCACCTAGAATCCCGCAATCCATAACTCAGAACCAGGAGTGACCACACAAGTGGCAGTTAAGATTCGTTTGAAGCGCATGGGCAAGATCCACGCGCCGTTTTACCGTGTAGTCGTCGTCGATGCTCGCAAGAAGCGCGATGGTCGCGTTATTGAAGAGATCGGCAAGTACGATCCGCTTCAGGAGCCCTCGCTCATCGAGATCGACTCGGAGCGCGCACAGTACTGGCTCTCCGTGGGTGCACAGCCGTCGGACGCAGTCCGTCGTCAGCTCCACATCACCGGTGACTGGGCTAAGTTCCGTGGCAAGGGCAACACCGAAGGTGTTCTCGAAGTCAAGACCGTGACGGAAGAAGAGAAGGCAGAGGCACGCGCCGCCGCCATCGCCGCCGTCCAGAACGACGCCGAGAAGCAGCGTGCAGCCAAGGCTGAGGCCAAGGTCGCAACAGAGGCTGAGGGTGGAGCAGCAGAAGCTGACACCGAAGCAGAAGCTCCAGCAGAGGACGCCTAATGTTGGCGGATGTTCTCGAGCACCT
Source organism: Flaviflexus massiliensis (assembly GCF_001375495.1). GTDB lineage: Bacteria > Actinomycetota > Actinomycetes > Actinomycetales > Actinomycetaceae > Flaviflexus > Flaviflexus massiliensis. The sequence continues at coordinate 128,012 of NZ_LN831057.1, forward strand.
CGTGCGTGGCATCGTTGATAATCCTGACGATGTGCGTGTCGACTCGAAGCGCGGTAGGCGCGGGGAGACCCTCGAGGTCCGAGTCAACCCTGACGACCTGGGGCGTGTGATTGGCCGTTCCGGCCGTACCGCACGCGCACTCCGTTCGGTTATGTCCGCCCTCGTGGCACGCGGCTCTGTCCGCGTTGACGTGGTCGAAACAGACCAGGCGTAGCATGGCGGCCCCCGGCATGCCGGTGGGAAGCTAAACAAACTGTAAGGTGCGGGCACGATTCTATTCGTGCCCGCACCTTCTTGTACCCTGGGAACGTGCAGTTACAAGTAGCGATTATCGGTGCAGCCCACGGTCTCAAGGGAGAAGTGCGGCTAGATGTGCGAACCGACCTCCCAGAAAAACGACTCCGGGTCGGCACCATCCTCGAGACCGAGCCAGCAGAGGCCGGCCCCCTCACGATTAAGCGCCACCGCACATACAAGGACTCGTGGTTTGTTGTATTCGAAGAAATCACGGACCGCACCGCGGCAGAGTCGCTGCGCGGGGTAGCTCTCGTCATCGAAACCGATGAGGAAGAAGACCCCGAGGACGATGCTTGGTACCGGCATGAACTCATCGGCCTCGAGGCCCTCGATCCCGATGGCTACACGCTGGGTGCAGTGACGGGCTTGGAGCACATGCCTGGGCACGATCTTCTCGTTGTCGAAGAACCGGATGGAAAAATCACCCGCGTTCCGTTTGTGGAAGCGATCGTGACCGAAGTTGATCCCGACGATAACTGCGTGGTCATCGACGCCCCTCCGGGACTGTTCTCCGAGGACGAGATGATCATTTCCGATGAGACTTCCGGGGAATCGAAGTAGCATGCGGTTCGATATTTTCTCCGTCTTCCCCTCCTACCTCAACTCTCTCCAGCTCTCCCTTGTCGGTAAGGCATCCGTGGCGGGCGCGATTGACGTCCAGGTGCACGACCTGCGGGACTGGACCACGGACAAGCACCGCACCGTTGATGACACCCCGGTGGGCGGCGGTGCCGGGATGGTCATGCGGGCCGACATCTGGGGCAAAGCCCTCGATACCGCTTTCGTTGAGGACGTCGGGGTGGAAAATCCCCGCCGCATTCTCGCGATTCCCACACCTGCGGGTCATCCTCTCACCCAGGAGATCTGCGTGGACCTGGCAGAGCGTTGCGATCAGATCGTCATTGCCTGCGGCAGGTACGAGGGTATCGACTCCCGTGTTGCCACCCACTACGACAGCCACGACGACATTGAGGTCTTCGAATACAGCCTCGGTGACTATGTGCTGAACGGCGGAGAGGTCGCGGCACTCGCACTCGTGGAGGCCGTGGCACGGCTCGTGCCCGGCGTCATTGGAAACCCCGAATCGCTCGTGGAAGAATCCCACGGCAGTGCCGGGCTACTCGAGTACCCGAACTATACGAGACCGCTCGATTGGCGGGGCGAATCCGTGCCCCCGATTCTCACCTCCGGCGACCACGGGAGGGTGGCCAGGTGGCGCAGGGACGAGGCGCTACGCAAGACTGCGCTGCGCAGGCCCGACATGATTGCTGCCCTCGATGCCTCGACACTCGACCGGCGCGACCGTGCCGTGCTCGGGCAATACGGGTGGTACTGGCCGAAGAACCCCGACGTTGGGGCGCACCCGGTCCGGCCCGTCACGGAACTGTCAGCCACCCCCGAGGTGGCTAGCCACTACAGCGAACTGGCCAGAAGAACGTTCCCGGATGCGTGCCCGCAAGACATGCTTGCCTCCGATATTGATGCGTTCATGGACGCGCACCTTGGCCGGGACATGTTTACCACCTACATGGAGTCAGCCGACTGGCTACTCATTGGGTTGAGGGACACGCGGGGCGCACTCATTGCCTACTCTCTCAGCTCCATCCCCGACGGGGATGGCGTGGCTGGTGAAGAGGACGGCGCGCCCGTTGATACGGTGCTCGCCGCGGGGCCGAGGAAGGGCCCCCTCATTGAACTGTCCAAGTTCTATCTCGACCGGCAGTGGCGCGGTTCGGGCCTGGCAGGGATGCTCATGACCGCCACCCTCGAGGAACTCTCCTCCCGGGTGCGCGAATGGGAACGGCCCTACCTCTGGCTTGGAACCAACACGGGAAACAAGCGCGCCCGGTCCCTCTACACCAAGCTTGGCTTCGAGAAAGTCGGCAACCGCCACTTCACCGTGGGTGAGCAGAATAACGACGACATCGTTATGGCCAGAACGCTAGATGTGACATACTAGAACGCGCTGATCACTCGCTGACACAGTACGCAAGTCCTGCCGCAGGGGGATGCGTATCGGCGAGAAATATTCATCTTCGGCAGCCTAGCTGCCCCGATAATCGCTTGTGACCTGCGCGCACGGGTGGGAATAGAAGAAAAATGCATCATCTCGATATTGTTGACAACAAGTCCCTCAAGACCGACGTCCCCGAATTCCGTGCGGGCGACACCGTTCGCGTTGACGTGAACATCATTGAAGGTAACCGCTCCCGTGTCCAGGCCTTCCAGGGAATCGTCCTGGCTCGCCGCGGTGAAGGCGTTCGCGAGACCTTCGTTGTTCGCAAGGTGTCCTTCGGTGTTGGCGTGGAACGTACCTTCCCGATCCACTCGCCCTCGGTTGAGTCCATCACCGTTGTCTCCCGTGGTCGCGTCCGTCGCGCCAAGCTCTACTACCTGCGTGATCGTCACGGCAAGGCTGCCAAGATCCGCGAGAAGCGCGTCGACGCTAAGTAAGTCCAAAGAGACGGCCCGCCGGGATATTCCGGCGGGCCGTCTCTGCTATGTGCCCTATGATAGGGACGTGTTAAGAAGCAGGAGAGTTCATGGCTGAGGACGAGATCGAGGAGATGCCGCCGAGCTATGTCCCTGGCTCCCAGGGCGGGGAGCAGCAGGCCGATGGTGAGCACGGACAAAAGGTGTCTCGCAAGAAGTCCGGCTGGAAGTCATACCTGCTGGAGATGACCGGCATCATCGCCTTCGCACTTGTCGTCTCCATCCTCATCAAAACCTTCCTCTTCCAAGCTTTCTACATTCCCTCCTCATCGATGATGAATACGCTCGAAATTGGGGACCGGATCATCGTCAACAAGTTGGCACACGATGAGGATGACATCAATCGTGGGGACGTCATCGTCTTCGTTGACCCCGGCGGTTGGCTTGCCAACCAGCTCGAGCAGGACCGCTCGGCCGTCATGGATTTCCTTTACGATGCTGGTGAAACAATTGGACTGCTTCCCAAGAACTCGGGCCAGCATCTCGTTAAGCGCGTTATTGGTGTCGGTGGCGACCAGGTGACCTGCTGTAGCGAAGGCGGGGAAATCATGGTGAATGGCGAACCGATCACTGAACCCTACGTTCGCCCCGGAACGATCCCCTCCGCCATGGAATTCGATGTCATCGTTCCTGAAGGCCACGTGTGGGTCATGGGTGACAACCGCTCCAATTCGGAAGACTCCCGCGCCCACATGGGATCCCCCGGTGGCGGATTCGTCCCGGTCGACAACATTGAGGGCCGCGTCGCCCTCATCATGTACCCGTTCTCCCGCTCCGGAGGGCTCGGCGACAACTCGGGTGTCTTCGAGAATGTCCTGGAGCCGTGATCCTCGCAACCTCCGAACTGGAGCAAATGTTCCTAGCCGAGCTCACGGCAGAACTCGGTAGACCAGCCACGATCGTTGGAATCGACGAGGTTGGACGTGGAGCACTAGCCGGCCCCGTCGCAGTAGGAGCCGTCCTCCTCACGACCGACACCGGGCCGGCACCAGAGGGTCTCGCCGACTCGAAGCTTCTGCGTCCCGCCAAGCGCGAACAGCTCGTGACCGAGATCCATCGTTGGACACCGGGAGTCGTTGGCTACGGCTCCGTCCAAGACATCAACGAGCATGGCATCATGGGCGGCCTGCGGGCTGCGGGGATGGCAGCGCTAGCGCAACTGCCCGTCACCCCCGACCTGGTCCTACTCGATGGGTCGGCAAACTGGCTGGCGGGACCCGACCTGTTTGCGGGCGACCTGCCCCCGGTCAAGACCATCATCAAGGGCGATCAGCAGTGCACGATCATCGCCGCGGCCTCGATTATCGCCAAGGTCGAACGTGACAGGGTCATGAGCGAGTTGGATGGCTCGGACAGCTATAGTTGGAAGTCGAATAAGGGCTATGCTTCGCCAGCCCACGTCGATGCTCTCACCCGCCTGGGTCCTCATCGACATCACCGTACGGCGTGGCATCTTCCAGGAGTAAGACATGAGTGAATTGGAAAGCTTTGAAGGAGACATGGAGCTCGCGCTCTACCGTGAGTATCGGGACGTGCTCGGACTCTTCCGCTTTGTAGTTGAAACGGAACGCCGGTTCTATCTGGCAAACGACGTCGACGTCAAGATTCGCTCCGCAAACAACGGTGAAGTCTTCTTCGACGTCGCACTGACTGACGCCTGGGTATGGGACATCTATCGCACCACTCGTTTTGTGCGTTCCGTCCGCATCGTCACCTTCAAGGACGTCAACGTTGAAGAACTCAACAAGTCCGACATCACGAAGGACCTCGGTCTCGACAAGACGTAACCCCACTCCTGACGATTCCTAACGTGTTTCCTCCGGTCCGTCCCCAAAAGGCGGGCCGGAGTTCTTGTCCGCGGCACGGCCTCCCCGGTCATCCGATATTCCCCGATGTGGGGAGGATGATCGAGGAAAGGTAAACACATGACGTTGACACTGACAGGGAAGAAAGCGGCACTGGGCGTGTGGACCCACCTGATCGAGCCCGGGGACCCACCGCCGGAACGAGTCCGACAAGCCCCCATCAAAGCACTAAAAGAACTCGTGACCGGAACCCTGGTCGATGACAGGGCTGAGCGTTGGCGGACCCGATACGAGGGGCTGAGCCCGGACATCCTATCCGGCACCTTCCCAATCAACGGTCACTTCCTTGTCCCGGGAGATGCTCATTGGCCCCTTGCCATGGGGGACCTGGGTGATGTGAGACCGCTCGGCCTGTGGGTTCTGGGGAACACCGAAGTGCTGACACTCCCCGCAGTCTCGATCGTCGGGGCACGCGCCGCCACAAACTACGGTACTTCGGTCGCAACGGATCTGGGCAGGGACCTGGCATCCACCCACGTTCTTGTGTCGGGCGGAGCCTATGGTATTGATGCTGCCGTGCACCGGGCGGCACTTGCTCACCATGGGCGGACGATTGTGGTGCTGGCCGGGGGAGCGGACCGCGTCTATCCGGCAGCACACCGCGAACTGTTTGATGCCGTGCTCATTTCCGGTGGCGCGATCGTATCGGAACAACCACCCGGAGCGGCCCCTGCTCGCCACAGGTTCCTTTCCCGCAACCGCATCATCGCAGCCCTCGGCCAAACCACCATCGTCATCGAGGCGGGTTACCGTTCCGGTGCCCTCTCGACCGCCCGGTGGGCGGCAGAGATCGGTCGGGACGTGGGTGCCGTGCCAGGCCCCGTCACCTCGGCTCTCAGCCAGGGAACAAACCAGCTCCTGCGTGATTATGGTGTCTGCATCACACGAGCAAACGACATTCGCGAGCTACTAGGTGGGATCGTCCCTGACTCTTTCCCAGTTGTTTCGGAGACGGCCTATGACCGGCTCTCTGAACGAGACAAGAGAGTGTGGAATGCTCTGGCCCCCAGCAGAGTCAGCTCAACTCCCGCCGTGGCACAGGAAGCCGGGCTGTCAGCACGTGAGGCGATGACTGCCCTCGAGTTCCTGAAGACCATGGGGCTTGCCCGCTCGATCGCCGGCCGGTGGATTAGAGTAAAGGCATGAGTTCCCTCGCTCTCATCTCGCTACTTGATGCCTACCGGCGCGAGCTTTCCGTACGCAGGGGGCTCTCCGACCACACCGTGTCCGGATACGTGTCGGATGCTCGCGGGCTCCTCACCTACCTGGGCTCCCTTGTAGGGACCGAGATTACCGAGGAGACCACGGTTGGCGACCTCGGTCTTGAAACACTCGAGCTTGACGATCTCAGATCCTGGCTTGGTAGCCAGCAGCGTACCGGTTCCTCACGCTCGTCACTGGCGCGTCGTTCCGCCGCCATCAAATCCTTTACCGCGTGGCTCGCTCAGTGTGGTGTGACGGAGAAAGACGCGGGACTGAGGCTTGCGAGCCCCGCACCCGACTCTCGTCTCCCACACGTGCTTTCTCAAGACGATGCGGCTCGTCTCCTCAACTATTCGAAAGATGTGGCCGAGAGCGGGGACAAATCGAAAATCAGGAACTGGGCGGCCTGCGAGATGCTTTATTCCTCGGCCCTCCGCATCAGCGAGCTGACGGGACTGAATACAGCAGATATTGATGGGGATACGGTCCGCGTTTTCGGCAAAGGACGGACCGAACGGATTGTTCCCCTCGGCATCCCCGCCCAAGAGGCGCTGGGTAAATACATGGAGGTCCGCCACCTCTTCCTGGTCGACCGGACCGACGCACTGTTTCTGGGGGATCGCGGAGGGCGCCTAGACCCGCGCACACTCCGCGGAATCCTCCACCGACTCAGCTCAGCGGCGGGTGTTGGAGATACTGCTCCGCACGACCTGCGGCACTCGGCGGCCACCCACATGCTCGAAGGTGGTTCCGACCTGAGAACGGTCCAAGAGTTCCTGGGCCACAGTTCACTGGGCACAACCCAGCGGTATACGCACGTCTCCCCGGATCGGCTCCGGAAAGCCTTCGGTCAGGCCCATCCGCGGGCCTAACTGATCGCTTCCTGATAAAGGACTATCGGTTGAGCACTAGCTGATGCGGAGGAGTCCGAGGCTCCGGGCCGCCTTGACGGCGTCCTTCCGGTTCTTGACAGCAAGTTTCCGGTAGATGGACTGCTGATGAGAACGGATCGTCGCTACAGAGAGAACCAGCGTGTCCGCGATTTCCTGAGCGGACATGGTGGATTCCAGGTAACCGAGGACCTCCTGCTCACGTCCCGAAAGTGGTGAGCTGAGGGTGACGGCACCCTCGATCCGAGCATCGTCACGAGCGATCTGGGCCAACACAAAATCACGATGCTTCGTGGGTTGCCCGATATGGGCAACGAGCAGATCTCGCACGTTCTTATCCATGTTGATAAACGGTGCGGCAACACCCTCCGGCTCGGCGAAATCGAGACAGCGTTCGAGAAGCTCGTGCGCGGTGTCCTTTTCACCTCTCTCCCAGGCGACGGTTGCGCGGATGAAGAAATTGCCTGCGGCCGTGTAGCTGACCAGGGTATTTGGTTCGATGTTGCTGAGGATCTTGAGAGCCTCGTCAGGATAACCAAGACGCCGCCACAGGCTTCCCACCATGACGTACGTCGTTATTCATCCCATGCCCGGACTTGATCGTTCCCAGATAGTTGACGGCCGCCGACTTGTCACCTATGGCCCGGTGAATGTGGGCGGCTGAGAGGGCTTTGTATGCGGGCCAGGGAACCCCGTGCGATTCGACATCGGAGACCTTCGTGAGCGCCTTGAAGGACTCGCCCCAAAGTTCGCTGTCATTGATGAAGCTGGCCGCGCATGCCATATAGATTCGGCCGAGGGCGGGGTTGGAGGAGACGGTGCCACCGTAGGAGTGGAGCTCCTGCCCGTACTTGACGGCGAGCTCCATGTCTCCCTGCCAGTAGGCGGCGATCTGGGCTGCCATGGCATCGACTCCGCCATCAAAATGATCGAATAATGTGGATGAAGAGGAGGCTTCGCCACTTGACGGCGGCATCCTGCTCAGCACCTGGCGTGTAGTCGTGAACTGTCCAGCAAACGACAGGGCGAAGGCAAGGTTCGCGGAAGCCCGGTTCGCGAGGGAATAGTCTCCATTGCCCCGGGCTGCACCCGCAACGGCAGACAGGAGCCGGACCGCTCGCTCAGGCTGGTGCCGTAGCCGTATCATCCTCCATCCGACCAGGAATGCTCGGTGAATTCCCTGCCTGTCCAATAGATCAATCTCACGCAAGCTCTCGTTCGCTGTGTTGACGTTGCTGACGAGCTCCTTCGTGTCATCTGAAATAATGAGTTTGACGAGCATCCCGGTCTCTTCCGAACGCTGCCTCCGGTCGTCATCGAGAAGTTCGAGGGCAGCGTCGGCTCTCGTGTGGAGTACCTTTCCGCCTGCATAGTCGCCAGCCATGTCTCGGCAGGCTGCCAGGATGTAAAGAATTGAGGGGGTGGATCTTTGCGGATTGGAGAGCTGGAAGCAGTAGTTCTCGAGCAAACTGCCCTGACCGCTCGTCACAAGTAGAATCCACACGTCCTCGATCGTTTCGAGAATGAAGTCGGGATCGCCCGAGCGGATCGCATGTATGATCGAAGGACCCGGATCAACTTCCCGCATCCACCGCGACGCAGCTTTGTTTGCCTCCTCGAATCGGCCCGGGCTCCGACGCTTGAGAATGGCCTGACAGGCCTCCGCAAAATACGAGTGCCAGCGGTAGTTAATCTCATCACCACTCACGAGGGGCTCGAGGAAGAGGCCCATGCGGCGGCATTCATCTGCAAGAGCCGGGGCATTCTCATTCTGCGTCAGGGTCGTGACCAGGTCTGAATCGAATCGGTTGACAGCGGTAGCAAGGAGAATGAATTCCTTGAGCTCGTCCCGCAATCCGGCTAGTACGTGATCTTCCAAGTACGCCGCGACGGTAATGCGGGCGGCCTCCGAGGTCAGCTCGTGCACGTCGGCATGCTGGTTGGAGGACAGGAGGAACAATTGCACGATAAGCGGCCACCCCCTGGTGTTCTCCCACAGTTCCGCACTGTAGCCTGGCGTGTTTGCAGTGGAGGAGGAAGACTTGTCGATGAGGTTAACGACCTCCTTCGTAAAGGGGAGAATCGCGCTGTCGAGAAACCGTGCCTGAGCTGCTGCCACCTGCTTCGTCATCCATGACGCAACAGAGTGCGTGCCCGAAATGACGATCCGCAACCTTCCACCCGAATGAATGGCGAGGGGGACCGCAACCTGCATCATCGCATCCTTGTTCGAGAAATGCGCATCGTCAATCACGATCGTCAAAGGACTCTCATTGCACAGTGCCTCGAGGATCGCATTCACACCCTCTTCAACGGTGCTATCACCGTTGAAGAGACGAGTCTGAACGTTACGTAGCTCGAGGTTGTCGGGTACGAGGCTGATGAGGGCCGCGAGGATTCCTGACAGTAGTTCACTCGGCTGCTCGTGATCCGCCAGCAGGATAAACCAGGCCGTCGGATCCTTCCGTTCCTGGGCCCACAGGGAGAGCGTGGTTGTCTTGCCGAAACCCGATGGGGGTTTTGAGGATCGTCAGGGGATAACGCGATACAACGTCTTCGATCTGACGGTAGAGAGATGGACGCGAAAGAGCGTCGGGATGCACCTCGGGGACGCGGAGCAGGAACCAGGGTGGGGGCCGCCAGCGCTGAATTGATGGTGCTGTCATAGCGGGGGTAAAACAATGTAAATCATCGACAAATTCATGCGAATCGAATTCTGTTCTATCTGACCAAGAAGAAAAGTTGCGGCTCGTCCGTTCGGATGTGGGCGCTATTTGTTGCGATTCGTGTTATTTGTTATAACTTTGTCCGATTTGAGCTATATATGAGAAGGTCAACCTCTACTTCGCCGCATTGAGGGCTTGAATGATACTTCAACGTCGACTCTATATTAATTGTATACCGATTTGTCACGTATTTGTGGGAAATAAATTCATGTTGACGACGTCGACATGAATTTATTCATTAATTGATGATGAATTTTGAGGAATTTCTTCCGAATTTTATGAATTCGTTATGAACGAGCTCCATCATCGCCATGTATCGATTGGAACCAGCACACCTGCTAGTAACTGACATCACTAGCAGGTATGCTGGGCTTTCGAACATCCTCATCGCGAGCGGAGGGGTGCTATGGGGCGGCAATGGTTCGGTCATGCATTGAGTGGCATATGGCTGGATTTGATAGCGAACCCTCCGTCTTGCGTGTGCTTCTCAAGGGGCGACACTCGGTTAGTGCATTGGGCACCACTCGTGTTTGACCGATTTGTCACAGGTGGCGTTCCCCGGGCTCAGCCCCGGGAATTCAGCATGCCTCTTGACCGCCACGTGGGAGACGAGGTGGGGGTGAGCGCGCACCGATGTTTCGGTGCTCGATACGGCCTCGACCAATCCAAGTAAACCGCAGGGCAACTTGCACATCTCCCGATGTCTTTGATTAGCCCACAACTCAATTCATAGCAGTGCCGCAGTGAAGGCATCCGAACAACACAACACATAAATCCCGAGACATAGAAGGGGAATGATATGTCACAGCTAGCGCAATCTGCGTTGGTGCGGGGCAGTAGAGACCGAAGTCTCTGGCGCCGCATTGTCGCCATATTGGCGGCATTATTCATGGTGGGGATGAGCACGGTTGCTCTACCCACGGTTGCAAACGCAAACCCAAACGTTGATGTCAAGATCGACAGTGTCCAGATTGGCGAGGGTTCCGGTGAAGGCGGCCAGCTCATCCTGGGCGATCAGGTAACGATCTCTGGAACCTGGGATGCATCTGGTGCTGACCCGCAGGCGGGCGAAACCTTCTATATCGGGCTTCCTCCCGAGCTTGGTTTCCTGTCCAACGTTTCGATCAACTTCATGGGTGAAACCCCCGATGGTGAGAGGGTTGCGTGGGCAACGTGCTTGACGGATGCTGACAGCGACATTGTTACCTGTACGCTGACCGATTACGTGACCCAGTTCCCTGAAGAAGTTCACGGTACTTTCGAGTTTGAAGTCAGGGTTGAACTGACCACGACGGAAGAGCAGCTCGTCTTTGACCTTAACGGCACGGATGGCCTTGTTGAGCTTCCGGGCGAGGGCGGCATCGGCGACGGCATCGAGATCTCTGAAGAGTGGACCAAGACCGGTCGGATGAATGAAAACAACTGGTCGATGACATGGCGTATTGAAGTGCCGGGGTCGCGCCTTGTAGAACAGGATGCCGTCACCATCAAGGACACGCTGTCTGACACGCACATCTTGTGCGAACCTGCTGGATTGCAGATCCACAAGGTCCGTGGTGATAATTACGACAACGTGACGAGCATTGGCTCAATCGACAAGACCGATGATGAGCAGGTCTTCAATATTGTTCTTGAGCCGGGCGAAGAAGGCTTCTCCGCCGATCACACGTACCGGATTGAATATCAGACCTGCACGCCCGACGGACGCATTGATGCCGTTGAAACTGAGTACCACAACACCGCTTACATCGAGATCTTTGGTCGCGATGGCGAGCGCGGAGTTGGTATCAACCCCATGATCTGGCACGGTCCGATTAATAAGTCTGGATCGGTCCTCGGTGGTGGCGATCGTAACGGCAAGATTGCGTGGACGGTTACCGTTCCCGGCAACAATCTTGTTGGCAAGGATGGTTTCAACCTGACGGAAACCCTGGGTGATGGACACGTCGTTGGTGCCGATACGATTTCGGGCATCACGATCGTGGAACAGTACGGGCCGAGTAATCAGCGCCGCGTCAACATCACCGATCAGCTTGACGCTAACGTGGTAAGTCAGGACTCCAAGAGCTTCGAGATCGACTACTCGATCAAGTCGAGCTCCGACTTTGAGTTCAAGGAATCTGACTACCGCTACCAGATCAGCTACTACACATACGTGGACCAGACTGAACTGCCCAACGGTGGTACCAAGTACTCCAACACGGTCAATGTTGATGGCGCCGTCAAGACGGGATCGTCAACGGTTCCCGGTCGTTCCGAGGGTAAGAACGGTCGGCTCAACGGCCACACTGTCGTCCTTGACGGAGTTGACCACTACCCGCAGACCACCATGACCTGGCAGGTCCGCATCCCCGGTGAAAAGATCGAGGATGCTGAGGGTTCGATGGTCCTGACCGACACGCTGACCGATGGTCACGAGGTGTGCCTGGCAGGAGACCCGTCGGGTGGTCTCAATGATCGTCTTGGCCTCTCGTTCCTCGCCGAAGACCAGATCAGTGGTGGCGGTCTCGATACCGTTAATCTGTCTGACTCCGTGACCACGACCGAAACCGAGGATGGGCTCAAATTCTCGATCCCGTACCCGACACTTGTGCAGCCAGATGGCACCGAGGCAGAGGGCTTTAGCCGTGAATACCAGTACGTACTGACCTACACAACCTGCACGACGTCCGGTGGTATGGATGCCCCAGGCACGACCTACGGCAACTCGATCAAGGGCGAATCAATCAGTTACTCCCGTGAAATTACCCAGTCGAACCGCGGCAGCGGTACCGGTTCCGGCGTGGCACGCGGTTCCTTCGAGATCTCGAAGCTCATCAACGAATCTGCACCGGGTGCAGAGTATGTTGCGGACGGACAGAACTTCACTGTTCACGTTCAAGAAATCGATCCGGCGGGCAATCTTGCGATTGAGTATGACCTTCAGGTCCCGCTCAACGGCGATCCGGTCGCGGGCCTCAACGCTCGCGGTACGGGATGGACGGCTGTTCTGACCGAGCCGACGTTCCCCAAGGTCAATGGTGTGGTCTTCGGTGACCCTGTCTTCTCCGAAAGCGAAGGCGTTGCAGTATCCGAAGATGGCAAGACCGCCACGGTTTCCCTTGCACCTCGCTCCAATGTTTCCGTTGAGCTCACGAACAACACCCAGCTGGGTTCGATTAGCCTCGAAAAGGCTGTCGACGCTCAGGATGACAGCATCATCCTGCCCGTACGCACCTACAGGGTGACCGCTCACGTCGACACCTCCGCCCTGGGTCACCAGGTTGGTGAATTCAAGGACGTGACAGTTGAGCTCACCCCTGGTGAGCCGGTGGTCATCGACAACCTGCCCATCGGTGCGACCGTCACGTTCTCCGAGTCGGGACTCGAAGACGACGACCACATCACGTGGGGCACCCCGACATTCAGCCCTTCCTCTCTCGTGGTTTCGGCTGACACCGTGAGCACCCCTGCGCAGATCAACGTTCTCAACACGGTGACCCGTACGGTTGGTACCTTCCAGATCGTCAAAACCGTTGATGGTGCGCAGGCAGACAACCCTGCAGTACCGCAGACGATCACGTTTAACGCTGAGTGGGACGAGGAAGGTACTCCCGGCAGTGCAGTTCTCGAGGTCCCGACCGACGGCACCCCCGTTGCTCTCGGCCACGACCTACTCATTGGCACCCGCGTCAAGTTGACCGAGGACATCCCCGCCGATGGTTCCGCCATTACCTGGGGTACCCCGACCTGGACCGCAAGCGGCGTGACTGTAGATGCGACGAACATGACCGTCTCGATCGTCCGCGGTGATGATGTCACCGTTGCGATTGAGAACCACGCCAACACGTCGATAGCTTCCCTTGAGCTGATCAAGGAAGTCACCGGCGAGGCAGCTGGCGAAGTTTCGGCAGCAACCGAATTCCCGGTCACCGCAAGCTGGACCGACGCCAACGGCGAGGAGCAGTCCGTCGATCTCATGATCAACGGTGAGCGCCCGACCCCGCTCGGTGTGGACCTGCCCGCAGGTACCGTTGTCACCCTGACCGAGGGCGACAGCCCCGAGTTCACGACCGTGGACTGGGGCGCTGTCACCATCGCTGGTGACCGCGTCACCGACAACGAAGATGGCTCGGCAGAGGTTGTTATCTCCGACCGGCAGGGCGACGTTTCTCTCGTCACCGTCACGAACGAAACCAACTGGGCTGCCAGCACCTTCACGATTGCGAAGGACCTCGCCGATACCCCGGGTGCACAGTTCGTTCCGGACGGCACCGTCTTCACGGTCCACGTCCAGGAATTCGACGCCGATGGTGTTGCAGCGGATGAGTACGACCTTGAGGTCCCCGTCAACGGTGATCCCGTCGAGTTCTCGAACTTCTTCGGACCCGGCTGGACTGCAGTCCTGACCGAACCGACCTTCCCCGAGGTTGATGGTGTGGTCTTCGGTACCCCGGTCTTCACCGGCGGCGAAGGCGTCACCCTGACCGACGACGGTGCTTCGGCAATCGTGGCCTACAGCCCCGGTGTCAACGCGACCGTTGGCCTCACCAACGAGGCACAGCTCGGTTCGATCAGCATCGTCAAGAACGTCGAAGGTGGAGCAGCCGAGCAGCTGCTCGCTGAGGAAGACGCGCGCACCTACCAGGTGACCGCATCGATCAACACCGATGCGCTCGGCGACAACGTTCCCGCCCAGGAAGATCGCGTGATCGAACTGACCGCAGGCGAACCGGTTGTCATCGACAACCTGCCCATCGGCGCAGTTGCCACGTTCTCCGAAGCTGAGCTCGTTGACGACGATCTCTACACGTGGGGCGAACCCACCTTCTCTCGGGAGTCTGTCACGGTTGAGGCTGGCCACGTTGATGAGCCGGCAACCGTCACCCTGACGAACACCGTGGAACGCACCGTTGGTACCTTCTCGATCTCGAAGCGCGTGACCGGTGAACAGGCCGATAACCCGGCCGTTCCCGAAACTGTCACAATCGAAGCTACCTGGGATGAAGAAGGCACCCCCGGCAGTGAAACCCTGACGGTTCCGACCGACGGCACTGCCGTACCGCTCGGGCACGACCTGCTGATCGGCACCGAGGTCACCTTGACCGAGGTTCCGCTCGAGGACGGTTCGTCGATCGCGTGGGCACAGCCCGCATGGACTGGCGACTCCGTCACGATCGACGGCTCGTCCGCAGTCGTTCAAGTTACTCGCAACGCTGACGCACACGTCACCGTAGAAAACCACGCAGCCACCTCGGTTGCTGGCATCAGCCTCATCAAGGCTGTCTCCGGTGAAGCGGCTGGCGAAGTTGCACCCGAGACGGAATTCCCCGTTACGCTCACCTGGACAGATGTTGATGGTGAAGAGCAGGTACGTGAGCTCGTCATCAACTCCGTCGAGCCCACCGAACTCGGTGAGGACCTGCGTGCAGGCACCGTTGTCACCGTGACTGAGGGTGAACGCCCCGGCTTCGCCACCGTCATCTGGGATGACATCGTCATCGGCGGTAATGGTGTCACCGATTTGGGTGACGGCAGCGCCGAGATCGTGGTCTCCGACCAGCAGGGCGATGTCACTCTTGTGACTGTTACGAACGAGGCAACCTGGGCACCGGGCACATTCTCGCTCGCGAAGAATGTTGAGGGCGTCCCGCTCGACAACCCTGAGGTTCCCGAGACCGTCACCGTCACCGCATCATGGATCGTGGCTGCCGAAGACGACGGGGAAGCGGGTGACGAGGATGCAGAGCCCGGTCTTGTCACCGTGACCAAGGACATCGAGATCCCGACCGATGGCACCCCCGTTGCCTTCGGTGAGGACCTGCCGCACGGCACCGAGGTCACCCTGACCGAGGCACCGCTCGCAGACAACGCTGCGTTCTCGTGGACCACTCCCACGTGGGCTGAGACCGATGGACTCGTTGTGCACGAAGATGGTTCGGCAACCCTGACCATCGCGGCAGCACAGAACCCGACCATCAACCTGACGAACACGGCGGAGGCCATCCTCGGCAACCTGGTGATCGTCAAGGACGTGACGGGTGATGGTGCAGGACTTGTTGACGGTTCGACCGTCTACCCGGTCACCGCAACCTGGACCGACCTCTTCGGTGAGGAACAGGTTGCTGACATCGAACTCGTTGCGGGCGAACCGTACGTGCTCGAGAATCTGCCGTTCGGCACCGAGGTGACGCTCGTCGAGGGTGACTTCGAGGTACCGGGCACGGTCACCTGGGAGGAAGCAACCTGGACCGCAGTGTCCGAGAACGTCTCCGTCTCGGCTGATGGTCGCGAGGCCATCATCACCGTGACTGACGAGGCCGGCGCTAATGCTTCGCTGACACTCGAGAACGAATTCCATGCCGTTCCCGAGAAGCCGGTGGCGAAGCCTACCGACAAGGGCCCGGACACCAACGGCAAGGGTGGACTTCCGTTCACCGGTGCCAGCGTTGGAGAATTCCTCCTCTGGGCGACGATCCTCGTCTCGGCCGGTGCACTCATCGTGTACCTGGTTCGCAGAAGGAACGCACTGAACTAGCAACAAGCTAGTCACTAGAACATCCAGTAACTGAAGGCGGCGCCGGCCGGGAGCAATCCCGATCCCGGCGCCGCTTCACATATCCCGGAACCCTCCCGGCATCTGCTCGCCGGCAAACCCGGATGCTTTCGTTGGGAACACAACTTGAAGAGCAGCACTTCATTCACGTGCACATCAATCACCTGCACTACATTCACATGCACGTCATTCGCCCGCAGGGTAGAGGCGGATCGTGACCTCACCAAGGAGGGAAAGTGGATCGTAGTAGCGGTCACCGCGCTTCGCGCCCCAGTGCAGGCAAGCGCCGATGAGGCAGTGCCCTTCCTCAATGGTCCCGATGACATCGCCCGTCTCGACCATGTCCCCGACACTGACGGAGGGAGTGACCGGCAAGTATGTTGTTCGAAGCCCTGTATCGTGCTCGATCGATACCACATTGTTGTCCACCACCTGCCCCGCAACAGCAACCCTCCCAGGGCCGGCCGCTCTGACTTCTTCACCGGGTCGCGATGCCAGGTCAACGCCCCGGTGCCCCGGTAGCCAGTTGTGTTCAAGATGATCAAAGGCGCGCAGCACCGTGTGGGAGGACGTTGGGTAGTCGAAAGTACCTGACGGACGAACGGACGAGTCGACATCACGACCACTATTTGCTCGGTTGCTCACCTGTTCGGGGTTACTCCCCACAGACTCCCACGTGAGCTCCGGATCCGTGGAGGCGAGCTCGAGGAAGAGATGAGGGACCTCCTCTGCGGTGCCTGAACTGTTTTCTACGGATGGAGTGGCGGAAGTGGCTCCAGTTCCAGAGTCCCGCACGTCGGTGACAATGAGTGGCAGGGGAGTGGCGCTCACGGATGGTATTGATTGTGGCGTGGCGCTTGCGGTGCCCATGATCAAACTTGCCCCCATGACGAGCGTTGTGAGCGCTGCGTAAGTTCGTGTTCCCATGAATGAATCCTCAACCGAATCGCTCACCCACCCTCCGTTCGGAAGGTGGTCCGTGAATGTGGTGAAAGTTTCGCTTTTGTGGACGAGGATCACAGGCTGGGAGCCCAGGGAACATGGTGGGATCACGGGGTTTTCAGTTATGATAGGTAGGCATTCGGTTTATCCGAATGACTTCGCGTGTCCGAACACACCGACGATTCCAGTCCGCAAGGTCCTTCGTCGCCGGGCACTAGGGACGGAACCAACCGGTTCACGTCAACAAACTGGAACCGCGCACAATGCGCAATGAAAGGCTACACATGGCAGTCGTAACCATGCGCCAGCTCCTCGAGAGCGGCGTCCACTTCGGGCACCAGACCCGTCGCTGGAACCCCAAGATGAAGCGCTTTATCCTCACCGAGCGCAACGGTATCTACATCATCGACCTTGAGAAGACGATCGAAGATATCGAACGTACCTACGACTTCGTGAAGGAAACCGTCGCACACGGCGGCACCATCCTCTTCGTGGGTACCAAGAAGCAGGCTCAGGAAGCAATCGTTGAGCAGGCAACCCGCGTTGGCATGCCCTACGTGACCGAGCGTTGGCTAGGCGGTATGCTCACCAACTTCCAGACCGTTCACAAGCGCCTGCAGCGCCTCAAGGAGCTTGAGCTCGTCGACTTCGACGACGTCGCCTCCTCCGGTCTGACCAAGAAGGAACTTCTCATGATGTCGCGTGAGAAGGAAAAGCTTGAGCGTACCCTCGGTGGTATCCGCAACATGAACAAGATTCCTTCCGCGATCTGGATCGTCGACACCAAGAAGGAACACCTCGCCGTGTCCGAGGCCAAGAAGCTCAACATCCCCGTTGTCGCTATTCTTGACACCAACTGTGACCCGGACGAAGTTGATTACCGTATCCCCGGTAACGATGACGCCATCCGTTCCGTATCCCTCCTGACCCGCGTCGTTGCCGACGCCGTCGCAGCTGGCAAGATCCAGCGCGCCGGTGGCGAAGCGACGACCGAAGAAGAGCCCATGCCCGAGTGGGAGCGCGAGATGCTCGCCAAGGCAGACGCTCACGACGCCCAGGTTGCAGCCGATGAGGCAGCAGCCGGTGCAGAAGTAGCTGAAGAGGCCGCTCCTGCTGACGCCGCCGAGGAGACCGTCCAGGCGGAAACCACCACCGAAGCCGATCAGGCCTGAGAGGTAACCATTCATGGCAAACTACACCGCCGCTGATATCAAGGCTCTGCGCGAGAAGACTGGCGCAGGCATGCTCGACGTGAAGAACGCACTTGCCGAAGCTGAGGGCGATTCCGCCCGCGCAGAGGAACTCCTTCGTCTGAAGGGCCTCAAGTCCATCGCCAAGCGCGAGGGCCGCACAGCATCCGCAGGTCTTGTTGTATCCGAAGTTGTTGACACCGACGGTGGCCAGACCGGCTACCTCGTCGAGCTCAACTCCGAGACCGACTTTGTTGCCAAGAACGACACCTTCATCACCTTCGCTAACGAAGTTCTCGCAGCTGTCGTTGCAGCTGATGCGAAGACCGTGGAAGAGGCTCTCGCAGCTCCTGCGGCTGAAGGCACCGTCCAGGATAAGCTCAACACCGTCCAGGCTGCCATCGGCGAGAAGCTCGAGATCGGTCACGTTGCTACCGTCACCGGTGAGCACGTTGCGGCCTACATGCACCGCACCGCCACGGACCTGCCCCCGCAGGTTGGCGTTCTCGTCGCTTCCGATGCGGCTGGCGCAAACGTCGCACACGATGTTGCTGTCCACATCGCAGCTCTCAACCCCACCTACCTCGACCGCGAATCCGTTCCGGCTGAGGTCGTGGAGAACGAACGTCGCGTCGCTGAAGAGGTCACCCGCGCAGAAGGCAAGCCCGAGCAAGCCATCGCCAAGATCGTGGAAGGCCGCCTCGGTGGCTTCTTTAAGCAGATCGTGCTCCTCGAGCAGGCCTACGCGCGTGACCCCAAGCAGTCGGTTTCGCAGATCCTTCAGGCTGAAGGCGCAACCGTGACCGCTTTCGCACGTGTCCGCGTCGGCAACGAGTAAACCCCAGTTGCTTACTCACGCATAAAACGGTAGGGAAGCCCCCGCGCAAGCGGGGGCTTCCTCGCATTCAGAATGCTTTGACCAAGAATCACGGTGAAATAGTGGCTCGTGGATAAGAGCCTATGCAGTCCAGTTTTATCTGAATGGATCTCCCGTTTCGTCAGAAACAATTGCATTATGTCAAACATTTTTGACACCAAATGTTAAGGATGGTTGACTTTAGTCGTGCCTAAGGAACGGGAGAGTGTCATGGCTGATCAGGATTTTGATGTTGCTGATGAACGAGAGCATCAGGTGATGGGAGTTGCGGCGCGATCGGCACTCAATACGAACTTCGTGACAGGAATTGTCCTCTCACTCGTGCTCTTGGCCCTGGGATGGATTGCATTTGCTCTCATCATGTTGGTGGTGGCAATCATCCCTCACCTTTTCTTCGTAGCGAGAGCAGGTCGGGACAAGGTTGACGTCCACGTCATTGCCCACCGCCAGCACAAGGACACGTGGCGGAAACTGTTTCTCGTTTTCTTTGCCTTCATTGTTCTTCTGGCAGGAATTGCTGCCTACTCGGCATCGACTGGTTTGCCTTTGATCCCTGGACTGTTCTCTGCCGAGATAACCCCGGTCATGGAATCGTTCTTGACGGGCTTTGCCGTCGGTGGCCTCATCGGTGGCCTGGGAGGGCTTATCGCTACCGTTCGGGCCACTAGAAAGGCCTCCGTAGAATTGGAAGCTGAATCAGATGGCGACTTCGGTGATGAATTCGAGTAGGTCTTGGTCTTCGTGCAACGCGGCAACGGGAGCATGCCATGAGTGATGCCATGCGGGGGAGGCGCCGGGAGCTGAAGCTCACCCAGGCTGAGCTTGCCAAGGATGTGGGCGTCTCCAGGCAAACAATTATTGCCATCGAGGGTGGCGACTATGCACCGAGCGTGTTCCTTGCTCTCGATATTGGAAAAAGGCTGGGCATGACGGTCGAGGAACTGTTCGGCAAGCACGACTGAAGAAATCCTCGGCAGTGGAATTTTCTCTGATTCTTGTGAATGAGAAAAGGAGTCAGCCCCGAGGATTACTCGGGGCTGACGCTACCATTGAGTGGTCTTGTTACTGGATTCGGTTGACACCGGGGGTGTCGATTCCGTCGCCATCCCAGTCACCGATGATGATCGAGTCGGTTGCCCGACCGTAGGCAATCACGGTGTCTGCTGGTCCGCCCTTGTGGGCGTTGTTGATGTGGAAGACATTCTTGCGGACAAGCGCGATCGTGTCGGTGCCATCCCCATCGAAATCTCCGGAGTAGGCGCGGTCACCAATACGACCGTAGTTGTACGAAGTGTCGGCATTGCCGCCACGGGGCGAGTTCACAACGTGGAAGGTGGAGCCACGGCGGACCGTGATCGTATCCGTGCCATCCCCGTTCCAATCACCCGTCAGTGCCTCGTCCATTTGCCTGCCGTAGTTGAACTGTTCATCGGCATTGCCACCCGTGACAGAGTTCTTTAGGTAGTAGGTGTTGCCGCGGCGCAGGCCAAGAGTGTCGCCACCGTTGCCGTCCCAGTTACCAACGAGAACTTCGTCGGTGGCCTTGCCGTAGTTGAACTGAACAGCGGCAGCCCCGCCGGCGAGGGAGTTGGAGAGGTAGAAGGTGTTACCACGACGGATCGCGAGCGTGTCCTTGCCGTCACCGTCCCAGTCACCTGCGAATACCTGGTCGCCACGCTTACCGTAGGCGAAGGCCACGTCGTGAGTGGTGGTGGACCAGGAGTTGGCGAGATAGAAAACGTTGCCCTTGAGCGGAGCGGGAGTTTCCGGCTCCTCCGGTTCTTCGGGCTCTTCAGCGATCACGGTGGAGGATGACACAGTCCAGTTTTTGACATAGAAGTCGGCAGGATCAATCACTTCGTTGGTGATGGCCCAGTCGATCATGAGATCGCGGATCGCTTTCTGCTCGTTGTAAATGACCGGAGCATCGACCACGTGTGGGTATCCGCTACCGCCGGACTGGCGGTAGTTGTTGAGCACCATAACAATCCGGGTGTCGTCCTCAACCGGGGTGCCATCGGGAAGTGTGAGGTTCTCGATGCGGGAGCCGAGATCCTTGGAAATGTTGATGTGGTAATTGACGCCGGACAGAATGTCGTAGGCATAGTCGGGGATGCCGCGGGGGACGTCGGGGTAGACGGCATTCGTGACCTCGTCCCAGTTGATCTCGGAATCTTCCTCGACCTGGGCGTAGTAGCGTGCACCGTACTCGAGGTAGTCACGCAGCTGCTTCCCGGTCAGTTCGACAGCCATGAGCGTGTTGTCGTAGATGTACAGTGCAGCCATGTCAGCCACCGTCACATCACCCTCGTTGAAGACCGCGGTGCGGGAGAACGGTGCCGCCACCGAGACGACGGGCAGGTCCGTATATTCGGTGCCAGCGAGGGCACGTTCAACCTCTTGGGTTTGGACGTGAGAAATGAAGTCCACGATCGCGGTGTCCTCGTAAACCGAGGTGATGGCCGGCATGGTTTCCGTTGCTTGAGCAACAACCTGCGCTACCCATGCGAGAGTCTCGTCGTACCAGGGCTGGATGACACCGAGGATCTCGTCATCAACCTCGTAGTCGACCGCGTTGAGTGCAACTGCAGTCGGCTTCTCCGTATCGGACCAGACAATCTCAGGATTGCCTTCGCTATCGAGTTGGAGTGGAATGTCGACCTGCGAAAGAAAACGAGCATGATAGCCCGGCTGAGTGAAGAGCACTTCCTCACCATCAGCATTTTCTAAATAAACTTCAACATTATTGAGCTGGTGCGAGTGACCGCCCACGATAATGTCCACACCGGAGGTGTGGTTGGCGATCGAGGTGGCCACGTCTTCTTCAAGATCGCCCGCAGTCCACTCGTAATCGACCCTGTCGAGGCCCGTATGTGCAAGGACGATGACAACATCGGCTCCGGCGGCTTCGACCTCGGGAATGTAGCGCTGGACCGCTTCAACCGGTGCCTGGAACTCGAGCGTGTCCTCAACAAGGAGGCGGTCCCAGATGCGGACACCGGGGGTGACAACACCGATGATGCCGATGTCGACCGTTTGACCGTCGGCCGTGGTCTTTTCCACCATGGTCCACGGCGTCAAGTAAGGGTCGGTCGTGCCCTTGTTCAGCACGTTCGCGCCCAGGATTGGCATCTCCAAATTGTCCTCGTACTGGGCCAGGTCCTCCAGCCCGTAGTTGAACTCGTGACTGCCAACAACCCCAGCATCGTAATCCAGGTGGTTGAAGAGAGCAGCAATCGGGTCGACCGTGCCATCGGCCCGGTTCGAGTGGTAGACGGAAGTGAGTTAGTTACCCTGGTTCGCATCTCCGTTGTCGAGAAGAAGAACCGATTCGGCACCCTTTTCATCCCGCACCTGCGAGATCGCGGTCGACAGGTGGTCCATACCCCGCGTATTAGCCGGGTTCGATGCCCCAAAATCAGCACCCGTGTAATAGTCGTATCCCACGGCAGTGCCGTGAGTATCGGTTGATGCCAGGAGGGTAAGGTTTCCGATCTCCTCGTCAGCCTCGGTCGTGTTCGTGGCCGAGGCGAGCGATGGTGCGAGGGCGACCGCGGCAACGATGCCGCCAGTCCATAATTTCCTAGACAGTCTCATGCGTAAAACTCCTTCGTTGAGACCAACTTATGAAGACAGTCTCACAGATGGTTGAGGTAAATGACAGACAGAAAAGACTTGTCCACAGCGGGTCCTGAGGTTTCTTTTGAAATGCTCACCGGTTAGCCACGGTCTCGTAGACAGTTATTCACCAAGCATTTTTGTGGATAGAACTGGCCCAAGAAGCCTGAATTATCGGGAGCCCTACGAGAGCGAAAATCTCGCATTCTGTCATTGGCCAATGTAGGTAGCAGACACCATTGGTCCGGTGAAGAATGGTCGTGCTATAGATAGGGAATGCGTTCACTAGCCATTCGCTCTGCCACCGTGCTCGATGCGGGAGAACTTGCGCGGGTCCACGGCCAATCCTGGGACGAGACCTATCGCGGACTACTTCCCGATTCACTCATCGATTCGAAGCAGGAACGAATGGTCGCGATCTACGAGAAGATCCTCTCTGAACCGGACAATGCTTCCTACTGGGTCGCAACGTGGGACGGTGAAATCGTTGGCCTAGCAAGTGCGGCAGCGCTCGGGCCGGGCGACGTTCGGCTCCTTGAAATCACTTCTCTCTACGTACTGAAATCCCATCAGCGCCAGGGAATTGGATCCATCCTGCTCAACCATGCGGTTGGCACGGCTCCCTGCCTCCTGTGGGTGCTAGAAGGCAACGAATCCGCGATCTCCTTCTACCAAAGCCAGGGCTTTGAACTGGATGGTGAAACTCAGTCACCTGAGATACTCGGCGGTGCCCGCGAACTACGCATGGTCCGATAACGATGAGCCCATCACGTGGAGGACGGGGAAGAGTGGAAACGGTCTGAGGCTCTCGATGGGGGAGGCGCTACTCCACTGAGATTTTCATTCTCGCGCTGACATGCTGGGAGCCGGCCCCGTTTTGTCGTTCATTTCCAGGTAGTTCAGTACGGTGCTTGTCCTGAATCTGCTGGCGAGAGGTGGGGGGACAAATGTTGCCCCCACACCGCACTCCCCGCACCCGCCCAGCACGTGATGCTGAAACCTACTTGCGAGCGGCAGGGATGTTGGTTTTGCTAGTTCCGCTTGTCCTGCTTTTCGACGGGGCCGAGTACGACATTGGCCCACGAGCCGTGCAGGGATTCCTGATCGGAGGGCTGGAAGAGCCCAGCCAGAACGTCACGGTAGAGGCGGGAGAGCTCATTCGAGTTCGAGTAGGAGGAGCCACCCGAGGACCGGATTGCCTGATCAACGGCGTAGAGCGATGCCTCGGCCGCGGCGTTCTTAGCGGCGGAAAGCTGCGGGTACCAGAGATCCCCACGGTCACGTCCGTCCTGGAGATCACGTGCCAGCAGGGTCACTTCGGCGGTTGCTGAGTTCATGCGCAGTGCCGCGCTCGCGAGCCGCCACTGAATATCAGGATCGTTGGCGTACACGTCCTGGTGGAGGACGGACTTGCGGGTCTTGACCTTGTCGGCCGCGACCTCGATGGCTCGGTTGCCGATACCGAGGTAGGTGGCTGCTAGGAACAGTTCGAAGTGGGCGAAGATGCCGAAAACAACGGGTTCCTTGCTTGGGCCGGGTGCCACTCTCTGGAGAACTTGGGAGGCGGGTGCGTGAGCGCCCTCGAGGCGGGTCGAGTTCGACTGCGTCCCCCTCATCCCTACCGTGTCCCAGTCATCGTTGATCGTAAACCCACCATCTTCCCTCCTGAGTAGAGCAAAGACGGAGTGCGGCCCGTCAGCACCGGAATCATCCCTGCCGAACGTCATGAGCTGCGTCCACACGGGGGAGAGGGAGGTGAAGATCTTGAGGCCGTGGAAGGAGTATCCGCTTTCCCCATCGGGCTTTGCCTCCGTAATGGAACCAAAGAGGACGAGGTCGTTTCCGGGCTCGGAAATACCGAAGGCAAAAACGTCACCGTTGACAGCGCCCTCGAGGATCTGCTTGCCCGACTCAACACCATTCTCGACCAGGTGCCGACCAAGACCCACGATGATCTGATGCATGTTGATCGAGAGTGCGGTCGCGGGAGCTGCCTGTGCGAGCCGAGTCTGTTCCTGGCAGATCTCCTCAATCGACAACCCTGCCCCGCCGTACTCTGTCGGAACGAAAGCTGTTAGATATCCAGCGTCCTTCAGCTCCTTGAGATCCTCGTCAGGAAACACATTGTCCCGATCGACCGCGGCGGCTCGGGAATGGATGCGGGAGAGCAGGTCGTCACTGAGAAACATGGGGAGATATTCCTTTCACTGAATACTCTTTTCAGACTATCGTCACCCCTCACAAAAGTTGAGCCGAACAAGCCTGAGGCGAACACGGGGAAACGAGAAAGGGAAAGGACGGGGAAAGGAAAGGACTGGAAGGGCATGTGGAAGGGGAAAGGGTAGAGGTCAGGGGGGATGGGGAAACACCGTGCGGTGCTTCCCCATCCCCCTTACCAGTCGCACTACGTGCTCATGGCAGTATGCGGTTACTTGTTGATGATCTCCATGGCAGCTCGGGCGATGGCGAGCTCCTCGTTGGTGGGTACCACGAGGACCTGGACGGAGGATTCGTCGGTGGAGATCTGACGGATCTCGTCGCCGCGGATCGCATTCTGTGACTCGTCGAGGGTGAGGCCAAAGCCCTTGAGGCGCTCGACGACCTCTGTGCGGAGCAGATCATCGTTCTCGCCAATGCCTGCGGTGAAGGCAATGACATCAAGCCCGCCCATGACAGCAGCGTAGGAGCCGATGTACTTGACGATTCGGTGCACGTAAATGTCGAGGCCTTCGCGTGCGTGAGCGTCCCCGCCCTCGGCGAGTGCCCAGACGGCCCTCATGTCGTTCTCCCCGGCCAGGCCCTTGAGACCTGACTGCTTGTTGAACAGGTTGTCGATCTCGTCGACATTCATGCCGCCCACGCGCCTGAGGTGGAAGATCGCTGCCGGGTCGATGTCGCCCGTGCGGGTGCCCATGACCAGGCCCTCGAGCGGGGTGAGACCCATGGACGTATCAACGGCCTTGCCGTTGACGACAGCGGAGACTGAGGCGCCATTGCCGAGGTGGAGCACGATCTGCTTGAGATCGGTGCGGCCCACGTATTCGGTGACAGATTCGGACACGAACTGGTGCGAGGTGCCGTGGGCACCGTAGCGCCGGATCCCGTACTTGTCGGCAACTTCCCGGTTGAGTGCGTAGCGGGCTGCTTCCTCCGGCAGGGTCTGGAAGAACGCAGTATCGAAGACGGCGACGTGGGGAACATCAAGCAGGTCCCGAGCCACATCAATGCCGCGCAGATTTGCCGGGTTGTGCAGGGGTGCGAGCGGGGAGAGTTCCTCCACGAGGTCGCGTACTTCCGGTGTGATGAGGACGGGGCTGTCGAAGTGGTTACCGCCCTGGACGACGCGGTGACCAACGGCCTTGATGCCGGCTTCGCTGAGTTTGGGGCCGATGGTATCGAACAGGTTGAGCACGTAGCGCAGTCCTTCACCGTGGTCGGCAAGCGGTTCGTCGAATTCGTGCTTCTCACCCCGGTAGGTGTGCTTGATGTGGCTGGAGCCTTCGCCGATCTGTTCGACAAGGCCAACAGCTAGTGCTTCGCCTGACTCCGGATCAACAAGCTGGTATTTGATGGAGGAGGAACCGGAGTTAATGACGAGGACGGTCATGAAGTACCTTTCGAACTAGTTTTGCGCTTGGACTGCGGTGATGGCGATCGTGTTGACAATGTCGTCCACGAGAGCGCCACGGGAAAGATCGTTAACGGGCTTGTTGAGACCCTGGAGGATCGGGCCGACAGCGACCACACCGGAGGAGCGCTGCACGGCCTTGTAGCCGATGTTGCCGGCATTGAGGGACGGGAAGATGAAAACGTTTGCCTTACCTGCGACCGGTGAGTCCGGCATCTTCTTCCTCGCCACGTGCGGATCGACGGCCGCATCGTACTGGATCGGGCCCTCAATGAGCAGATCCGGGTTCTTTGCCCGCGCCAGGTTCGTGGCCTCAATAACTGCCTCCACGTCAGCACCCGTTCCGGAAGCACCGGTCGAGTAGGAGAGGAGGGCAATGCGAGGGTCAACACCGAACTGAACGGCGGTCTGGGCCGAGGACACGGTGATGTCGGCAAGCTGCTGCGGAGTCGGGTTCGTATTGACTGCGCAGTCGCCGTACACGAGGACACGATCCGACATGAGCATGAGGAACACGGAGGACACGATCGAGGTGTCAGGCTTCGTCTTGATGATCTGGAACGAGGGCACAATCGTTTCAGCCGTCGTGTGTGCCGCACCGGACACCATGCCGTCAGCATCCCCCATGTGCACCATCATCGTCGCGAAGTAGGAGACATCCTTAAGCTTTTCAACGGCCTGCTCCTCGGTCATGCCCTTCTTCGCTCGCAGGCGAGCAAGCTCAGGAGCGTAGCGGGAAATGTAGGACTCGTCATCGGGATCAACGATCTGGGCTCCCGACAGGTCGTAACCCTTCTCCTTCGCGCGATTCAGGACTTCCTCTTCCTTGCCGACAAGCACAATGTCGGACACGTCGTTCGAGAGGATAATGGAGGCTGCCTGAAGCACGCGATCGTCACCCGATTCGGGCAGGACAACGCGTTTGCGATCAATGCGAGCACGCTCCATGAGGTCCGTCTGGAACATGAGGGGCGGGCGGATCGCGGGCTTCTCCTTAAAGACCTCAAGGATCGACTCGTCGATCTTGCCGGAGTAGACCTTGATCTCAGGATGATCGTCGTGAATCTCTGCCTCGAGGCCCTCTTGCGGATTGAGAACAAAAACGGAGGTGATGGGAACGTGGGCAGCAGACATTTCTGCAGCAGCGAGCTCAATGTAGCCAGCGGTACGCTCGACACTGCGACGGCTGCCGTCAACAACCATGCCGATCGTGGTTCCGAGGTTGGCTGCGGTGCGTCCCGAACGGCCAATAAGCCCCGGGTTCACCGGGTCGCCTTCCGTGTGTCCAACAAGGAGGACAGCGTCGTAGTCGGTGGAGAACTTCCGGTAGGCGCGAATGATGGCGTTCATCGCAGACGCCTCATCTTCAAAGTAGTGGTCGCGACGGGTTCCGTATCCCGCACCAAACTCTTGAACGACCGGGTCGAGTTCCGCAGGACCGTTCACGTAGGGACGGAATACGCCCACGCGATCGTACGAGGTCCGCAGAATATCAACAATCTGCCTTGCAATTTCAATACCGCCGGTCACCTGTTCGGTTGATGCCAGGTAGAGCGAATCGGCCACGTGATTTCCTTCCGCAGAGCTTCATCCTGATATCTACATTATCGGTCATGAAACAGTTCCGTGTCTTGGTCGATGGCCAAAGTGACATAGGATCAACACATGTCAGGAAGCGGTCGCGGTAGTGATTGGGTGAGGGAAGCGTTCACCCCAAAAATGATTGTGCTCTTCATTCTGCTGGCCATCGCCGCAGGAGTCTGCATCAGGCTCGGC
The DNA here is from genome assembly GCF_001375495.1 of Flaviflexus massiliensis. Lineage (GTDB taxonomy): Bacteria > Actinomycetota > Actinomycetes > Actinomycetales > Actinomycetaceae > Flaviflexus > Flaviflexus massiliensis. The sequence continues at coordinate 156,052 of NZ_LN831057.1, forward strand.
TACTGGCAGCTCGAGCGAGCAACCGCGCGCGGCGCGGAACGCATCATCTCCGAGCACGAGGAGAGGCTGAACTCACCCGCCGGGCCCCTCGACGAGGTCCTCCGCGTCCAAACAAACATGAGGACCGATGAATATGCCCACCCCGTGTACGTGACCGGAACCTACAGCGATGATCAGCTTAGAGTCATCGATCGCGCAGTCGGTGGCGAAGGGGCCGATCTCATCCTCTCCCACCTCACGATCACGGAGGGGCCGGATGAGGGAGCGAACGTCCCGGTCATTCGCGGCTGGGTGGAACCGGGCTCCCCGCTGCCGGCCGTCCCCGACGGTGAAGTGACCGTCTTCGGCTACCTATCCGGCCCGGAAGACTCCATTGGCGGACTGACGGAAGAGACCGCTCTGTCTATCTCTCCGGCCGAGCTCGTGAACGTGTGGGGCAGTCCTATCCTGTCCGGATACATGGTCGAATTCACCCCCACCGGAGTCGATATGAGCCTCGTCGAAGCTGGTGAGCCCGTCAGCTTCACCGCCGAAAGCGCCTCCCCATCGGGAGTGCAGCATGCTCCGGCACCCAAGCCCGTCGAAGAGGGCGGGTTCAATCTTCAAAATGCTGCCTACGCTGCAGAGTGGGTGATCTTTGCAGGCTTCGCACTCTTCATCTGGTTCAGGATCCTCCGCTCCACAGTCGAATCGAAGCGCGAGGAACGCATGCTCGACGAGTGGGCCGATGAACTAATCGCCGAATCCAACGACAGCAAGTAAGTTCCGCAAGGGCAACAAGGAAAACGCGCAAGGGCAGTAAAGGAAACTCTCGGGCACGCCAACGTCCCGTCGTTGATGTCTCTCTGCGCACTGCGAGCCCGTGCAGGCTTATTGATCTATTACAGGTAAGACAGCGACTTAGTTGACGTGGGGGTTAAGGGAGGCTATTTCTCGCAGTAGCCTCTCAGCACCTGTGTCCTGACCAAGCTCGGCAAGCTTCTTCGCCATGGCCACGCGCCCATCAATTTCAATGATGACAAGCCGATGTATTTCATCGGGGAGAGGGTGCGCCGGGCTACTTCTGACGATCCAATGCCAGCGCTTGCACCGGCCACGTGCTCACCAGCAACCAAGCTGGAGTTCTCTGCAGCAGGAACCGATTCGGCATTACCGATGGCGGAGAGAGCTGAGCGCAGGTCCGCGACAGCATCCTGATTGGATGCCTTCATCGCATCCTTCAGCCCGCCACTCAAGGCACTACGCACCGCCGCGGCATTCGTGAAATCCATGGGCTCCTCCGAAGAACCTGCTGACCGAACCAGACTAGCCGAGGACGAGTTGCAACTGGTGAGTGGGAGATCCTGACGTTCTCTCACCCAGTCTTCAGCAGTCGACGCAGGCGCGGTCGCTTTCTGGGGCGGGAGTGCTGGTCTCTGTGGAGAACGTGGGGATGTGGCTGTTGCGGTTGAGGATGAGAGCGATGACGAGAATGACCGTGCCGGCGAGAGCAAGCAGAACGCCGATTGCTGCCGGTGCACGGTATCCCCAACCTGCCGTGACAACGAGACCACCCAGGTAGGCACCCAGAGCATTGGCTGCGTTAAAGGCGGCGTGGTTCATTGCCGCGCTCATGTTCGGAGCATCCGAAGCTGCCCGGAGCAGGCGTGCCTGTAGGCCGGTGGTAAAGAGGCTCATGGCGATGGCGTTGAGGAACATGAGGGGAAGAACGACGTACCAGATGTGCATGAATGCGGCCATGAGCGACAGGATGATCGCCATGCCCAGCACACCCGCGAGCGCGGACTTGTCGATCGAGCGGTCAATGCAGGGACCCGCCACGAGCGATCCCACGGTCATGCCGCACCCGTAGAGAACGAGAACCCACGGCAGGTACTGTTCCGGGATCATCGCAACCTCGGTCATGGTGGGCGTGATGTAGGTGTAGAACGCGAACGAGCCACCAAAGCCAACGGCACCGGCAAGGAGCGGCACCCACACCTGGGTGCGGGTGATGGACTTCAGTTCAGCGCGAGCGGACGACGATTTTGACGCAGGTACGGGAGGGAGGAAGCGGAGCAAGGCAAGGATGGTGAGGATGCCGATGCCGGCGATGATGACGTATGCCCATCGCCATCCAAAACTCGAACCGATCCAGGTCGCGGCGGGCACGCCGATGATGTTGGCGATCGTGAGTCCAAGCATGGTGCGTGCCATGGCGGTGCCGCGCTTCTCGGGCCTCACAAGGCTGGCTGCGATAATAGCGGCAATGCCGAGTGTGATGCCGTGGGGGAGGCCGGTCAGGAACCTAGCCGCAAGCAGGGAGGGCAGGTCCTGTGCAAAGACGGTCAGGATGTTCCCGACGGAGAAGAGAATTGCTGCCCAGATAAGCAGGTTCTTTCGGTCCATTTTGCTCGTTACTGCGGTCAGCAGGGGAGCTCCAACAACAACACCGATCGCATATGCGCTGACGGCCCAGCCTGCCTGCGGATTGGTCACGCCAAGATCGGTTGCGATCCAGGGGATGAGGCTCATGGAAGCGAACTCGGTCGTTCCCACAGCAAAACCACCGGCTGCGAGTGCCGTGAGAGCCAGGGGGACTGAGCGTGCTGAGGGCATGAGTGGTCCAATCAAAGACGTCGTTGAAGGGGGAGCAACCCGGTCCGGAATGGCCCGCACCAAAACGGTTGCCCTTAAGAGTATGACTTTAGCCCTTTCGTTGGGAAGAACTGCCCGTCAAGTGGTGACACGATTCATCAGACATTGAGCTCTTCGATCATCCGACCATCCTGCTCGGAAAGACTGATCGTTAACCCTTTGCGAACGTATTCTCCAAAATGGTCCGGAAATCAGAAAGTATCGGATATGACTTTCTATGAAGCGTGAATTACGGCTCGCTCGCCATTGCGAGCATCTCAGTCACGAGTGCCTCGGCCACGGGCGCGGGTAGGGCCTCGATGATGGCCATGAGCGGAGCCATCTTTTGTGGAGTCCGCTCATGGCTGCCAGCAAACTTCAAAAGGAATCGGCACGTGGAGGGGCTTGGGCGATTTCCGTTCTTCCAGATCCATCCCGCGATCCGTCCCAATGCCGTGGCCTGGTGTGGTTTCTTGCCTTGCACGTTATGTGCCGCGGAAATTAGCGCGGCGGTGAGCTCGGGGACGAGCTTCTCGGTCACGGGAGTGATGGTGAGGTGGACGCTGCGTGGCAGGATCGTGCCGTCCGCCTGCACATATCCGGGCTGGTGCTGGATCTGGAATCCGGCCTTCGTCACGTCATCCGCCAGTCGGTGCGGATCTACCCACCGGCCCGATGGTACGGAGGTATCGGCGATGAGGGCGAGGGCAGGCCCTGTGGGGTGGCCCCAGACGGTGAGGCCCTCGATGCTGTCCACCGCCTGCCGCAGGGCATTGACCGATCGTTGGCAGGAGGTTGCCCCTTCGGCGTAGCCTTCTTCTCCCAAATAGGACGTCACGGCCCAGGCCGCTGCGAGAGGTGAGGCGGATTTGGACCCGAGGAACGTGGGGTCAACTACGGGGTAGGCGGGCCACGAGGTGGTGGCAAAGAACTGCCGGCGATGCCGCTTTCTGCCGCGGTGTAGAAGAACGGAAACACCCTTGGGTGCGTACCCGTACTTGTGGAAGTCCGCCCCGAGACCGGTGACTCCGGGGACCCGGAAGTCCCACTTCGGTGCGCCTTGCCACCAGGGCAGGATGAGCCCGCCAAAGCAGGCATCCACATGCAGGGAGATTCCCCTCTTCTCGGTGTGGTGAGCAATCTGCTCAATCGGGTCGATTACACCTGTGGGATAGGCGGGGGAGGACATGACCACGAGGGCAACGTCATCCCCCAGTCGCACAATGATGTCCTGCGGGTCCACGGATCCATCGGGGCGCACGGGAACCGGATCCCAGGCCATGTCGTAAATTCTTGCCGCCTTTTGGAAGGCAGCGTGAACCGTTGACGTTGTGACCAGTCGTGGAGTTCTCTCATCGTTCGGGTGCTCTGCACGCCACAGGTCTCGTGCCGTGCCAACGGCAAGGAGGCAGGACTCGGTGCCGCCGGAGGCGATGGATCCCGAGACCTTCTTCGGCGTTCCTCCGGTGATCTGAACAGCGAAGCGCAGGAGGTCGCGTTCCATGGCGGCGATGGAGGTGAAGGTGAGGGGGTCGAGGCCGTTGAGCGGTCTCGCCATCTCCATCGCCCGCCCCGCCAATGCATCAAGTGAATCGCTTCCGTGGTCGTACACATAGGAGAGGACCCGCCCACCATGTGTGGGAGCATCCCCCTGACGTAGCCGCGCGAGCTCCTCGATGATCGCGGCTCCCCAAGCATCAAGCCTTGAGGCACTTGTGGGATGATCGGTGCCTTCGGTGGAATGATCAGTGCCTTCCTTCGGGGCGTTTTTGCTATGCGTCACGATCGATGTCCTCCTGGCGTAGGCGATAGCGGGTGAGGGTCACGAGGCTGATGATCATGAGGATCGCGGGGAGAAGGCTGAAGGTGAGGGCAATCCCGGTGATCGCGGAATCCGGTTGCACAACCGTGTCGAGAGTAGTCGACCCGATGTACCCGGTCAGCGCCATGACAATCGTCAAGACCGTGGTGCCGAGGGCCATTCCCGTTGTTTCGCCTGCCGTCCAGACGCCACCAAAGATGCCCGCTCGATCGACTCCCCGCCTCGAATCGACAGCGATCACGTCGGGCAGCATCGCGATTGGGAGTGTCTGCATCCCCGCATAGGCACTACCCGCCACCGCGACCGGGGCAACGATCCAGTAGCCGGGCCAGAAGACCAGAGAAACCAGGCAGAGGGTCGCGAGGAGAAAGGTGATCGAGGAGAAGGCAAAGGCGCGTTCCTTGCCGATCCGATCAGCAACCTTCTTCCACACGGGAGCAAACAGGAGTGCTGGACCGATGAGGCACACGAACAGGATGGTGACAGCCCCTTCGTCGTGCAGAATCCACCTCGCAACATACTGAGCGCCTGCCAACATCAAACCCGTCGTCAGCGCCTGGATAACAAAGGTGGTGAGCAGGGCACGGAAGGGCTGGCTGTCCTTGAAGGCAAGGTACCCGCCACGGTAGTAGGAGACGATCGGTTCCCTGGGAGCCGGGGAGGTTGGTTGGTCTTTCGGGACGATCGTGACCGCAATCAAGGTTCCTGCGAAGAGGAGGATGGCGGAGACCGCTCCCATCATGAAATAGCCAAGATAGAGGGAGCCGAACATGCCCCGAATCTCGGGACCGCCGCCACCAAACAGTAGGATCGAAAAGGTTAGCACCACCACCCGCCAACTAATGAGCCGGGTCCGCTCCACATACTTCGACGTCAGTTCGGCGGGTAGGGCGATGTAGGGGACCTGGAAGAGCGAAAAGCAGGTGGCTGCAAGTAGGAAGGCAACGAATACCCAGGTGCCCGACCAGAACGGGGACAGTCCCGCCGGGACCGCAAACGTCGCCAGAAAGGACAGCGGTAGCCCGATGACACCGGCGATCATGGGGCCTCTACGCGAACCCTTCTCTTTCAGGACTCGATCCGACAGGCCTCCGATGACAGGGTCGATCACGACATCCCACACCTTGGCCATCGTGATCATGAAACCGGCCGCGAGCGCAACCACCCCGAGAGTGTCCGTTCGGTAATAGACCAGAACGAGACCCGGGAGAGTTGAGAAGCCCCCGGTCGCGAGAGACCCGGCAGCGTATCTGGTAATAACCTTCCGAGAAAGCTGCTCCCTTGCAGTGTTTCTCATCGCCCCATCCTAGACCGCAAACCACCCCTCTGTAGCCGAACACAATGAGAGATCATCTCGATCCAGACGACCCTGGCTACCACACGGTAGTGACCAGGGAAATTACCCGGCAATACGGTTCTGCCCCCGATTATTCGGGGGCAGAATGCGTGAGTTACTCGGTCCTAGCGCTCGCGGTGCCAGGTTTCCCAGAGCTGGGCATAGGGCCCACCCGCTTCGACAAGTTCGTCGTGGGTGCCGAGCTCGCTGATGAGCCCATCCTCGATGACGGCGACCCGGTCAGCGTCGTGTGCGGTGTAGAGGCGGTGGGCGATGGCGATGACGGTGCGTCCCTCGAGAACCGCCGACAGGCTCGCTTCCAGGCTGCGAGCCGACCGCGGATCGATGAGCGAGGTGGCTTCGTCGAGGACGACCGTGTGTGGATTGAGGAGGACGAGGCGGGCGAGAGCTACCTGCTGCGCCTGGGCCGGGGTGAGAGTCTTGGCTCCCGAACCGACCTCGGTTTCGATGCCGTTCTCGAGGCTGTTCACCCAGCTGAGTGCATCAACCGATGCAAGTGCGTCAAAGAGTTCCTGGTCGGTGGCATCCGCTTTCGCGAGCCGTAGATTGTGAGCGAGGGAACCAACGAACACGTGGTGTTCCTGGGTGACGAGAGCAACCTGACTTCGCAGCTCATCTTCCGTCAGGTCTACAAGATTGACGCCGCCAACCGTGACGGAGCCGCCCGTGGGCGGGTGGATGCCGGCGAGCATGCGACCAAAAGTGGATTTGCCGGCACCGGAGGGACCGACGATGGCGAGGCGCTCGCCCGGGACAAGATCGAGATTGATGCCCTTGAGAACGTCCTTCCCCTCCCGGTAGGCGTACCGCACGTCTTTCGCGACCAGCCGGTCACCGACCGGGTGTGCACCGGTGGCGGTGCGGTCGTTGGGGACGAGACGGACGCCAACGATACGGGCGAGCGATACGGATGCAACCTGGAGTTCGTCGAGCCACATGAGGAACTCGGTGAGCGGGTTACGCAACTGTGCCGTGTAGAGCGCAACGGTGGTCACCATGCCGATCGACACGAGATCGAGGTGAATGAGGTGAGCACCCCACACAACGGCGACGGCGGTCGGAAGTGCACACCCAAGTAGCAGGAAGAAAAATAGTTCCATGCGGAGCTTCGCTGCCCGTGCCTCGGAATCCCACGCATCGTGACCGAGTACGGATCGCATGCGGGTCCGGCGTGCCTCACCAAGATCCATCGCATCGATTGTGCCAACAAAGTCAACGGATTCTGCCACGACGGAGTTCATGCCCGCCCAGGCCTGCGCCTGCCACAGGTAGGTGGGGCGGGCCCTGCGCAGGTAGCGCCTGGCGGACAGGAAGATGAACGGGACGCCGACGAGCAGGGAGAGGGCGACGAGTGGGGAGGCCGCCACCGCCATCGCCACTGTCACAAGGATCGTGATCGCGGAGGTGATGATGGCGGGCAGGCCGAAGCGGACCACCCACTGGATGCGATCAACATCGTTCGTGGTGCGGGACAGGAGATCTCCCGTACCGGCTGATTCGACCGTTGACAGGGGTAGGGCCGTGACCGAGCTGAGGAACTCTTCTCGAATCTCCGCAAAAACCTGTTCGCCCAGGATCCTGGTTCGCAGCTGCACTTCTCGGGTGAGGAACGAGTAGAGCAGGTAGGCGGCCACGACCACGATGATTGCGGTGTTGACGTAGGAGTGTGTCGTCCCGCCAACGACCGCATCGACGAGCTTGCCGACGATGAAGGGGACGATGAGGGCACTGACGGAGGCCAGGGCGTGAATGATGACGATCGCGAAGAACCGCCACCGGTGGCGGGTAATGATTTCCTTCGCGTAGGACACCACCTGGTGGTTGTCCGCAATGGGTAATACCTGGTTCATGATTCCTCACCGGTTTGGCGGGTGATAACCCACTCGTAACGCTGTGCTGCCGGATCTCCCGCGCTCGCGCGTGCGAGCAGCTCATCGTGGGAGCCGCGGATGACCTCGCGCCCTTCCTCCACAAGGATGACCTCGTCCACCCGGTTGAGGATCAGTGGGGAACCGGACGTGATGATGGTCGTCAGTCCCTTCCTGCGCTCCGTCAGGCGCTGAGCGATCCTGTCCTCCGTGTGCGAGTCCACGGCCGAGGTTGGTTCCACGAGAATGAGAACCGGGGGAGACTGCAGGATCGCCCGAGCAAGCGCGGACCTTTGGCGTTGCCCACCGGACAGGGAACGAGCCTTCTCGGTCACCTCGCCCGAGAGGGAGCCATCGAGTGAGGAGAGCACATCGTGACTATCTGCCGTCATGAGAGCCGACAGGATCTCGTCATCCCGCTCCTCATTGGGAACATTCTCCGCGAGGGCTTCTGGACCAAAAACTTCCGCACGAGCCTTCGCGAGCGGGCGATCCACGATCGTATACGGCGTTGCTGCGTCAATGACGGAACGGAACTGGCCACCAAACAGCTCCGGGGTGGCCCGTGCAAGAAGAATATTGTGACGGACCTGATTGAGAGGCAGATCCCGCACGTCAGTACCCGAAATCGTGACGTCAGCACGCTCGTCATCGATGCGGGCCAGGCGCTCCGCAAGCTCAGCGGTCTGCTGGGTCGCGGACGAAACGAGGGCGGTGGCAATACCGGGAGTGAAGGCTATGCCGGTTTCTTGATCAACAATCTCGCCGAAGAACGGATTGGCGGCAGGTCCTGAACCGGTCGATACCTCTGCGCCAGCACCCTGCTCTGGATGACGGGGGTCCGATTCGGAGGCGATACGCTCGTCGAGGGTGCCGGAGATCGGCTGGATGAGAAAGATGTTGAACATCTTCCTCGCACCCACGCGGGCACGGCCGAACTGGGTGACGACCATCATGACAATTTGGATGGGACGCACCAGGTAGACCGTGAGACCAAAGAGCGCAGTGAACTGGCCAATGGTCAGATCCCCATCCATCGCCAGCCTTGCGCCCTGCCAGAGGACGAAGGCGGTGAAGATGCCGGGGATGAGGATCTGCAGCCCGTCGATCCACGACTGGAGGCGAGCAACCGCATTGCCTGCCGTCCGCACCTTCTGGGACTGTTCCGCATAGCGTTTGGCGAACTGCTCCTCGCCACCAATGCCGCGCAGCACACGCAGGCCCGCGACCGTGTCCGCGCCGAGGGCCGTCAGTTTGCCCTGCTCGTCACGCTGGATCTGCTGACGGTTCTGCAGGGGCTTAATGAGGAGAGAGGCAGCGAAGGTGATGATGGGGATGCCAATCATGACAACCATGCCCAGCCCCACATGCTGATTCAGCAGCACGATGCCGACCGTGAGGAAGGCGAAGATGCCGCCGATGAGGCGGGGGATGAACTCGACGAGATTGCCCACGTGCTCGGCGTCGCTCATCGCCGTCGCCACCACTTCACCGCTCGACTTGGTGCGGAGCACTGCCGGGCCGGTCCGGGTGACGTGATTGTGGATCTGGGTGATGGATCGCAGAGCGGTCCTCATCCACGCCAGGATCTCAAAACCGTGACCGAGTGCCATGCTTCCCGCCTGGACGATGGCGAGAACTGCGAGCCAAGCCGCGGCAATCCACACCCCGCTCGTCGCACCGTTCTTGATGCCCGAGTCGAGAGCGATGCCGAGAACGACGGGAGTGATGGCACCAACGACTTCTTGGACGGTGCGGCTGATGGTCCCGATCGCCAGCTCCTTTTTTGAGGAGGTGATGAGATCGGACATGATGGCTCGTGGCCGATGAGAAGGTAGGGGCTTATCTACAACCCCTGGAAACGAAAACACCGCGATAGCCTAGCGCGCGCGGGACGGAAGTGCCAATTACTGTTCTTGCCCCCTAGTATTGGGGATAGACAAATGGATTCAACGTAAAGGATGTGACGTGGCCTCGAGCTTGCCCGATCCAACCGCTGAAGATGCGGAGCTCGCGCGCACGGCGCGCGAGAACGCGGCGAAAAAGTCCCAGCTCGCCATGACTTTCTACCGTGTCATGGCCTACATCACCGGCTTCTGGCTGCTTCTTCTCGTGGTTGAGATGATTTTGAAGTATCTGGTCGATGTGAACGGCAATCACGCACCCGTGATCGGTACGTGGGTGGCGATCGTTCACGGCATGATTTACGTTGTGTACGTGCTGTCCGTCTTCAATCTGTGGTCGATTATGAGATGGAACTTTAGCCGTATGATTTATCTCATTATTGCCGGTGTGGTGCCCGTGCTGTCTTTCGTTCTCGAACGCCGGGCAGCATTCTGGTACCGAGAGGACCTCCCGGAGGCCCTCGACGCGGTGGAGAACCGCGCTCTTCGGCGCGCACAGATCCAACGCCTCAAGTCTGAGCGCGAAAGGTAGGACACGATGGAACACGAGACTGTTTACGTTGTTGATAACGGGGCGCAATACGCTCAACTCATAGCCCGGCGCGTGCGCGAAGCAGGTTACTACTCGGAGATCGTGCCACACACGATCGAGACCGACCGGTTGCTGGAGAAGAACCCTGCCGCGATCATCCTTTCCGGTGGGCCCTCCTCGGTGTACGAGGAAGGTGCCCCCAGCCTCGACAAGAACCTGCTCGAAGCAGGCGTACCCGTTCTTGGTATTTGTTACGGCTTCCAGTCCATGGCTGCGGCACTCGGCGGAAAGGTCGACAAGACCGGGGAACGCGAATATGGGCATACGGACGTTGAACTCACGGGTGGCCTCATGGGTGGGGACTCGCAGCAGTCGGTGTGGATGAGCCACGGCGATGCCGTCTCCGTTGCTCCCGAAGGGTTCACCGTCACCGCAACTTCGCAGGGTGCCCCTGTGGCCGCCTTCGAAGATCCGGAACGGAAACTGTACGGCGTGCAGTGGCACCCCGAAGTTCGCCACACCCCCGGCGGCCAGGCACTCCTGGAACGCTTCCTCCGCGAAGGAGCGGGACTGGAAGCAAACTGGTCGACTGGCTCGATCATTGACGAGCAGGTCGCCCGCATCAAAGCCCAGATCGGCTCCGACAAGGTGATTTGTGGGCTCTCGGGCGGCGTTGACTCTGCGGTCGCGGCAGCGCTCGTGCACAAGGCTGTTGGTGACCAGCTCACCTGCGTCTTTGTCGATCACGGACTTCTTCGCCAGGGAGAGCGTGAGCAGGTGGAGCGCGACTTCGTTGAGGCGATCGGCGTCAAGCTCATCACCGTTGACGACTCTGCGACCTTCCTCGACGCCCTCATCGGCGTCACCGATCCGGAAGAGAAGCGCAAGACCATCGGTCGCGAGTTCATTCGCTCCTTCGAGCGGGCCGCCCGCCTCGTTTCGGAAGAAGAAGGCGGCGTGAAATTCCTCGTGCAGGGCACCCTCTACCCGGACGTTGTTGAGTCCGGTGGGGGAGAGGGCGCTGCAAATATCAAGTCCCACCACAACGTGGGTGGCCTTCCCGACGATCTCGAGTTCGAACTGTGTGAGCCCCTGCGCGACCTGTTTAAGGACGAAGTGCGGGCCGTTGGTCGTGAACTCGGCATCCCCGAGGCTATCGTTGGTCGCCAGCCGTTCCCGGGCCCCGGTCTCGGCATCCGCATCATCGGTGAGGTGACGAAGGAGCGTCTCGACATTCTTCGCCGCGCCGACTTTATCGTCCGTGAGGAACTCACCGCGGCGGGTCTCGACAGCGAAATTTGGCAGTGCCCGGTGGTGCTCTTGGCCGATGTGCGCTCGGTTGGTGTGCAGGGCGACGGTCGTACCTACGGCCACCCGATCGTCCTGCGTCCCGTCTCTTCGGAGGATGCGATGACCGCGGACTGGTCCCGCCTACCCTACGACGTCATCGCCAAGATCTCGAACCGCATCACCAACTCGGTCTCAGAGATCAACCGAGTTGTTGTTGATGTCACCTCCAAGCCCCCCGGCACCATCGAGTGGGAGTAAACCCCGCCGACATGACATAACCAGGCGTTTAAGCGTGGAAGGTGTAGGCCAGCAATGCTGGCCTACACCCATGTCTGTGGCAGAGCCGAAGATCAGCGACGAGGATTCGAATGCATAGCGCAGGGAACGACGGTTCGATGGCTGGTTTCTTGACTTCTTTCCCGGGTGGGGACTCGCAGTTAGAGCTCATGGGCACAGGTGGATCTGATGGCGGCGTGATGACTAATCGGTTTCTTGACCGAAAAACAACATTTCTATGGGTTCCCCTCGACACTTGGCTGGTGATTCAGGACACCGCATGAAGTGGTGCGGGGTGAAAACCCGGGACCAATGTCCTCACTTTAGTCAGTGAAGCTGGGACATTTGGGAGATAAGGATACGGATTTGGGACCTTCGTCTGTCATTATTTTTGTGAATATATTCGTGTAAATGTATAAAAGATGGGGTTATTGTCCCAATTTTGTGAATGAATATGAGGCGCGGATCATCTGAAGTGTGACGCTGGACATGTGAGGTAACTTTTTGTTACCGAGAATCCGCCAAATCTTCCACATTTGTGCCCTGCCGCGATATGCATACTTGTTGACCAATTCGTGGCCTCCTAAATTGGAGTCAACAGAGCAAGCAAGGGTTTGCTCGACAAACCGGAGCGACGAGGTTGCCCCGAAGGAGGAAGAAATGTTCACAAAGCTTGGGAAGATCACCGGCATCATCACCCTAATCTTTGGTGTCCTGTTCGTGGGAACCGGTGGCGTTGCCTGGGGACTGGTCACGAGCCAGCTCAAGGCGGAAGACATCACCGTATCTGCCGATGCATCGTTCGCAGCCGGCAAGCAGGTCTCCGGCCCCATCTCCGCCTACGCTCAGGCAGAGGTCATCAACAAGCACGCCCTCGCCATCTCCGGCGGAGAAACCTACGCCACCCTCGGTGCGCTCGCCAACGAAGCTGAAGAAGCAGGCGACACCGCAGCTGCCGAAGAGTACCAGGCACAGCGCACGACGATGATGAACGCTTCGTTCCTCCGCTCCTCGCTGTTCACCTCGGTCCTCGCCTACGGCGTGTCCCTCTTCGCCATCGGTGTTGGTGTCTGGATGCTCCTCATGGGAACCACGATGGTTGTTGGAGCCCGCAAGGAAGATGACGTTGTCGAAGGTGCTCGGGTCACCCGTGAAACGGGGGATGCTCGCTAGTCCACCTGGTGCACCCAGCCGGGAAGCATCACACGACCACTCAAACAGTTAGCCACAGGGAAGGCGCACGGCACAGGCCATGCGCCTTCCTCGTTCTTTATCGAATAACTAGCTTGCTTTGTCGAATGACTAGCCCGGGAAAGGCGTGATGGTCACGGCCTTATCCGAGCCGTCATTGGGTCGTGAGAAGGGTCTGCGAACGGGGTGTGTCATGTGGGTAAACTCTCCGCAAAACGACAGGGCGGAGTTCGAAGTGGTCCGAGTCAGCCGATAGGCTGACAGGCATGGACATTCTGCAAACAGTTCTCGTCATCCTCCACCTCCTGTGCTGGGCACTTGCCTTCGGTTACGCAGTCTCCGGCATCAAGTCCGAAGCCATGCCCAAGGGAGTCCTTCACGGAGTTCTCGGCGCGCTCCTCACCGGACTGCTCCTCGTTGGCGTGGCAGAGATGCGTGACGTCGACGTCAACCACATGAAGATCGGCATCAAACTCCTCGTTGCACTCATTGCGACCGGCATGGCGATCTGGGGTGGCCGCCAGGAGAAGGTGAGCAAGGGCTTCATCGGTGGCATTGCTGGCCTCATCGCCGTTAACGTCATTATCGCAGTCGCCGTCTAGTACGTCGCCCAGTCCCGGCACTGCTGGGACCGCCATGGCACAATCATGAATGATCGGACCGTTATCGATACGCTGACGGTCCGATAATCTTCCCCTCCACGCAGATAAGAAAGCTATGTCTTCGCAACCTCTTTCAGCACTCGACCGGCTCCGACAGAAAGTGGCGGCCCAGGCCGCCGCAGCTAAGCAGGTGAAGCCTGCCGAGAAGAGCCCGCGCGAACCTTCCGCCCCGAGCTTCACCGGAGCGCAGGGGAGTGCGGAGCGGCTGACGGAGGGGCTCAACCCGCAGCAGAGAGACGCCGTCGTGCACGAGGGTAGTCCGCTTCTCGTGATCGCCGGTGCCGGCTCGGGTAAGACCCGCGTGCTCACCCACAGGATCGCCTACCTTGTTGAAACAGGTAGGGCCCGCCCCGGCGAAATCCTCGCCATCACCTTCACGAACAAGGCTGCGAAGGAAATGAGGGAGCGGCTCGAGGGTCTGCTGGGTTCGGTTGCGAACCGGATGTGGATCTCCACCTTCCACTCCGCCTGCGTACGAATCCTGCGCGCCGAACACGAGGCGCTGGGAATGCGCTCAACGTTCACGATCTACGACTCGGCGGACTCACTAAGGCTCATGAACCAGGTATGCCGAGAAGAAGCCATCGATTCACGAGTTGCGACACCGAAGTCTCTGCTGCGCAGAATCTCGGACCTGAAGAACGAACTCATCGACCCCGATGACTTTGCGCAGAAGATCAACGATCCGTCTGATGTGACCGTGGCGGCCGCCTACCGTGCATACCAGGACAGGCTCAAGCAGGCGAACGCTCTCGACTTCGATGACATCATCATGACGACCGTCAATTTGCTGCAGGCCCACCCTCTCATCACCGAGCACTACCAGCGCCGCTTCCGCCACATTCTCGTTGACGAGTACCAGGACACGAACCACGCCCAGTACGTTCTCATCAAGGTGCTGACCGGTACGGGTGAGAACCAGGGTGAGCTCACCGTTGTGGGTGACGCAGACCAGTCCATCTACGCGTTCCGTGGCGCCACGATCCGCAACATCGAGTCGTTCGAGGATGACTACCCCAACGCCACCTCGATCCTGCTCGAGCAAAACTACCGGTCGACGCAAAATATTCTGACCGCCGCCAATGCCGTTATTGCTAACAATCCGAACCGCAGAGCGAAGAGGCTCTGGACCGACCAGGGTGCGGGCGACAAGGTTATTGGCTACGTTGCGGACTCCGAGCACGACGAGGCACGGTTCCTTATCGAAGAACTCGAAGCCCTGCACCCCAAGCGCAAGTGGGCCGATATCGCGATCTTCTACCGCGCCAACGCGCAGTCGCGCGCCATTGAAGAGATGCTCATCCGTGCCGGCATCCCCTACCGCCTCATCGGTGGAACCCGCTTCTACGAGCGCAAGGAAATCAAGGACGCGCTCGCCTACCTCCAGGTCGTCGCCAACCCCGACGACACGGTCGCGCTCCGCCGCATCTTCAACACCCCGCGCCGCGGACTTGGCGCGAAAGCCGAAGAGGCCGTTGCCACCCATGCGCAGCGCTACGGCATGTCCTTCGGTGGCGCACTCGCCGACGTCAAGAACCCCGACAGCCCCCGAGGGGCCGTCGCGGGGCTCGCCACCCGGGCGGAGAACACCATCGTTGACTTCAGGACCATCCTGGAAGAGGCGGGGGAGATGATGGCGAACGGATCCGCCCCTGCCGACATTCTCGACGAACTGATGGCGAAGTCCGGTTACATGGTTGAGCTCCGCAACTCCGAAGACCCCCAGGACGAAGCGAGGGTCGACAACCTGGCGGAACTCCATTCGGTGGCAACCGAGTTCAAGACAACGAACCCGGAGGCAGGACTTGGAGAATTCCTCGAGCACGTCGCACTCGTGTCCGACTCCGATCAGCTTCCCGATGAGGACCAGAGCGACGGTGAAGTGACGCTCATGACCGTCCACACCGCCAAGGGTCTCGAATTCCCCACGGTCTTTGTCACGGGACTCGAAGACGGCACCTTCCCCCACATGAGGTCACTCGCCGATCCCTTTGAACTCTCGGAAGAACGGCGACTCGCCTACGTGGCACTCACGAGGGCGCGCGAAACGCTCTACATCACCCGCGCCGCAGTGCGCAGCCAGTGGGGAGCACCCCAGGAACTCCCGCCCTCCCGATTCCTCGACGAAATCCCCGATGAACTCGTGGACTGGCGCAGGGAATACTCGGCCGGTGACGTTCTTAGGCGGTCCAGCTCATCTCGATACTCCCGCCCAGACTTCACCTCCGGAAGCGGCAGCGGCTCCTACGGCGGCGGCTCCACGACCGGCAAGGTCAAGCCGGGCAGGCTCGACGGTGGCCCCAAGCGCAAGCCCGCCACCAAGCCCCAAGATTCACTCAGCGCGGCAGACATGGAGAAGATCAAGGCCCGCCAGGCCGAACTCGAGGCCGAGCGGAAGGCAGCAGCTGAAGAAGCGAAGGCCGCACGCGCCGAAAAGGCGAAGAAGGAAGAGGAAAGCCTCGGAGAGCTCGCCAACCTCAAGGTCGGTGACACCGTCATCCACGCCAAGTTCGGTGCGGGAACCGTGCAGGACCTCGAGGGCGCGGGAGCAAACCGTGTCGCCAAGGTTCAGTTCGACGGAAAGACAAAGCGCCTCATGCTGGCCATGGCGCCACTGAGCCTGCCCGAATAAAAACCGCTCTCAGAATAATCGAGCACAGCACGTAGCTGGTCCGTCAATTTCAATTATTGACCGACCAGCTACATGCTTTTTCGCTCGGTTATTTACATTGAGTGCGACTCATTCACACCCGTCACATTAGTATCAGCAAACCAGTGAATTTGGCTCAGGAACCGCAGAAATGTGCTGGTAAACGGCGAGTCACCCTCCCGCCCGTTCCCCGCCGCGAACTATGGTGGAGCGAGAGAAGAGGGGGACAGATGACCGCTGAAACACGGGGACGAGCGAGGCGGCCTCGCCGTCACCCCATGGCAGATCCGGGTGGCATGATCGGCGGACTGGATGGCTTGCGTGCGCTCGCGGTCATTGCCGTTGTCATTTACCACATCACTTCGGGAGCCCTGCCCGGTGGCTTCCTCGGCGTCGATATCTTCTTTGTCGTCTCCGGATTCCTCATCACCACGCTGCTGCTGCGCGAGGTGCGAAAAACTAAGCGAATTGATCTGAAGGGCTTCTGGATCAGAAGAGCCCGCAGGCTCCTCCCCGCCCTCCTATTCCTCGTTATCACCGTGGTGCCGGTCGCCGGCATGGTCAACCGCGATCTGCTGGTCGGAATTGGCCGGCAGGTGCTCGGTGCTCTCACATTCTCATCGAACTGGCTGGAGATCGCTCACGGTTCCTCCTACTTCGATCAGACCTCCCCGCTCCTGTTTAAGAACTTCTGGTCGCTTGCGGTGGAGGAACAGTTCTATCTCCTCTGGCCACTGATTTTCCTTGCGGTCATTGTGCTGGTGCGCACATGGCGGGGGAGAGTCGGCTTGGCGATGAGTTTGGCGCTCTTCTCGGCCGTGCTCATGGCAGTGATCGCCGATCCGCTGAACTTGACCCGCGTCTACTACGGCACCGACACTCACCTTTTTGGTTTGGCGCTCGGCATTGCTCTCGCTTTCTCGTGGGCACCACCAACGGGTACGTGGCTTGCCGGAACCTGGAGCAAGTACAGCCAGCTCGCGGGCATCGGTGCCTTCGTCGGGCTCCTCACCCTCATGCTCACCCTGTCCGATCAGTCACTGATCGCCTACCGGGGCGGCATTCTCTTTTCCTCGATCCTCACGGTTGTTCTGATTGCCGCCATGCTCGCCCCCGGGTCCAAGCTGGCAACGATCTCCGATAACCCTGTTGCGACCTGGATCGGTCATCGCTCGTACGGCATCTACCTGTGGCACTGGCCAATCCTCGTTATATTGAGTCTCATCGTTCCCGCAGCCCCCGGCACCGTCACGTTCTGGGTGAGGTCCCTCGTAGCGATTGCCGTCACCCTGCTCATCTGCGAATTCTCGTTCAAATACATTGAAACCCCGATCAGGAAGAACGGGTTTAGGCAGACCTTGCGGAATGCTCGTGACCACGTGCTCGAGCGCAGCCCCGTGGCAGTTGGCTTGGCCGTGGCCGGCGTGGTGATGATGACGGGCACGGGCATTGCCGTCGCCGTTGCCCCCGAGAAGTCGTCCGTTCAACTCGAAATCGAGGAAAACGAGAAACGCTTTGAAGACCAAAACGAGCAAGCCCCGAACCCGGACAAAGACGCACCGGGAGAGAGCGGCGAACAGGATCCCGGTCAGGCAGGTGGTGACACCGGTGAAGCGAAGCCCGATGAGACAGCGGGTGGGGAATCACCCGTACCCGGTGGCGACTGGACAATGCCGACCGGTGAAAACATCACAGCGATCGGTGATTCCCTGATCGTGACGGCCGCCGATGGCCTGGAAGTGACCTTCCCGGGACTGAACTTCATCGCGAAGTCGAATAGGCAGTGGCATGAAGCTCCCGCACTCGTTGAGCAGGGGCTGAACGACGGCATGATCCGCCGCGCGGTCATCCTCGACTACGGTACGAACGCCGGCATCCCCGATCCCCAGGTCGTGCGTGATGTAGTGGAGATGCTGGGGGAGGACCGGATGATCGTGCTCGTGACGATCTATGGCCAGTCCACGTTCATTGATTCCTCGAACGAGATTCTCCGGGAGATCGCTTCCGAGTATCCAAATGTTGCGATTGCGGACTGGCATGCTGCCGTAACCGAGAACCCAGGTATGCTCCAAGCTGACCAAACCCATCCCAATATTGAAGGAATGTACCTGTTTGCGGAAACGGTCCAGGACGCTTTTGAGACACTTGCGTCCGATGGTGGGAATTAAGTCCCGCTCCGGCTGTGACCTTGCTATCCTGATACGGGTGTTTCGAAGTCGAGACACCGAGTCGTTATGGGAAGGATCTCCTCCGTGGACCTCTTCGAGTACCAGGCTCGTGACCTATTCGCTAAGCACGGCGTACCCGTGCTGGCAGGTCTCGTAGCTACCACTCCTCAGGAAGCTCGCCAAGCAGCAGAAAAACTCAACTCCAGTCTCTTTGTCGTCAAAGCCCAGGTCAAGACCGGCGGTCGTGGCAAGGCTGGCGGCGTGAAACTCGCACGTACACCGGAGGAGGTGGAAGAGGCAGCCTCCCAGATTCTGGGAATGGACATTAAGGGCCACATGGTGCACCGCGTCATGATCGCCGAGGGTGCCGATATTGCGGAAGAATACTATTTCTCCGTCCTGTTGGACCGCTCCGAGCGACGCTACCTCGCGATGTGCTCGCGCGAGGGCGGCATGGAGATCGAACAGCTCGCAGTCGAACGCCCCGAAGCTCTCGCCCGTATCCCCGTCGATCCGACCGTGGGCATCACCGAAGAGGTCGCTCGTGACATCGTCACCCAGGCCGGTTTTGATCAGGAGGATGCCGACAAGATCGTCCCCGTCATCATCTCCCTGTGGGATGTGTACGTGAAGGAAGATGCCACCCTCGTCGAGGTGAATCCCCTCATCAAGTCCCCAGACGGCGAGATCATTGCTCTCGACGGCAAGGTCTCCCTCGATGACAATGCTTCCTTCCGTCAGCCCGACCACGAAGCTCTTGTCGACAAGAGCGCCGAGAACCCCCTCGAGGCCAAGGCGAAGGAAAAGGGCCTCAACTACGTGAAGCTCGAAGGTGGCCAGGTCGGCATCATCGGTAACGGTGCTGGTCTCGTCATGTCCACCCTGGACGTCGTTGCCTACGCTGGCGAACAGTACAAGGTTGGTCCCGCCAACTTCCTCGACATCGGTGGCGGTGCGTCCGCCGAGGTCATGGCCAACGGTCTCGACGTCATCCTCGGTGATGACGAGGTGCGTTCCGTATTCGTCAATGTCTTCGGTGGCATCACCGCCTGTGACGAGGTTGCGAACGGTATCGTCCAGGCCCTCGCCATTCTCGGCGATGCTGCGACCAAGCCGATCGTGGTCCGTCTCGATGGCAACAACGTGAAGGAGGGACGCCGCATCCTTGTCGAGGCAGCGCATCCCCTCGTCACGATCATGGACACGATGGATGGCGCGGCCGCGAAGGCCGCCGAGCTTGCGGCGTAAGGAAGAACAACAACATGTCTATTTTTCTTGACAAGAACTCCAAGGTCATCGTTCAGGGCATCACCGGTTCGGAAGGCTCCAAGCACACCCAGCGGATGCTGAATGCTGGCACCCAGATCGTGGGCGGCACCAACCCGAAGAAGGCCGGCCAGTCCCTCGACTTCACCGTCACCCCGGTCGGCCCCGGCAACGCAACCGCCGGCACCGTTTCCGTTCCCGTGTTCGGAACCGTCGCTGACGCGAAGGAACAGACCGGTGCAACCGTGTCCGTCATCTTCGTCCCCCCGGCATTCACCAAGGGTGCTGTCGTCGAGGCGATCGACGCTGGCATGGCACTGGTCGTCATCATCACCGAAGGTGTCCCGGTGGCTGACACGGCAGAGTTCCGCGCCTACGCCGAGCAGAAGGGCGTTCAGCTCATTGGACCCAACTGCCCCGGCATCATCACCCCCGGACAGTCCAACGTGGGGATCACGCCCCCGGACATCACCGGTCCCGGCCGCATCGGTCTCGTCTCCAAGTCCGGTACTCTCACGTACCAGATGATGTACGAGCTGTCCGACATTGGTTTCTCCACCGCCATCGGCATCGGCGGCGACCCGATCGTCGGTACCACCCACATCGATGCCCTCCGTGCCTTCGAAGCCGACCCGGACACCGACCTGATCGTCATGATTGGTGAGATCGGTGGCGACGCCGAAGAGCGAGCAGCTGACTTCATCAAGGCAAACGTTACCAAGCCCGTAGTTGGCTACGTGGCTGGCTTCACCGCACCGGAAGGCAAGACCATGGGTCATGCCGGTGCGATCGTGTCCGGTTCCGCTGGAACTGCACAGGCCAAGAAGGAAGCTCTCGAGGCTGCTGGTGTCAAGGTGGGTAAGACTCCGACCGAGACAGCTAACCTCGCACGCGAGATCCTCACCGCCTAAACAACTCGGGTGATAGCCCGTAAGAGACTCATCGGAAATAAGTCGGAAACAGGACTACCAGTGAGTTGAACAGTTGAGGTGTATAGGTGCTTTGGGGCCGGACCACTGAGTGGTTCCGGCCCCAAAGACTATGTGGCTGAATATTGAGACTTCGCTTGGCCCTGCTAGGCCCCTATGCCTGGTGAAAAGGAAGTGCCTTGGGACAAGGGGCGTTCTCATCAATTGGCGAGAATAGCTTAATTGAGACTAGTCGTAGGTGACGTCCTCGAGTGTGAGGATTTTGACCTCGGGGGGAGTGACATCCGTGTTGGTGACTTCGACGGTGACAACGGCAGAACGATCCCAGCCACTAGAATTTGTGTAGTTTTCTGTCTGCGGATCTTTCCGGGTGAAGCCTTCGGCCTCAAAGTCGAATCCCTCCTCGTAAGGGACTTGCAGATCGACCCATATACAGCTGGTCAAGAAATCCTCGTTATCCAGGCCGCTCTCTTCAACCGAGAAGCAAATATCGATTGTGTCGCTGCCGTCCTCGTAGACCAGGGCCACGTGATCGAGAAGCAACTCGTCCCCGACCTTCGCTTGCGCAAGTTCCTCGGTGTCCGCGCCATCGTAGTCAACTTCGATTGGTCCGGACGAGCAGGTTGCCAATAGCAACATGGCAAGGCCGACCAAGGAGTATCGAACTTGTTTCATGGTTCCGCCCCTCAGTTGATTGTGCCATCCAGTACTTCAACGTTATCCGCTTTTTTGGAATGCAATGTCCTTTGTGCACTCGGAGTCATCTGGTCCTGAGTACTCGAATCACCCTAAGAGAATAAGACACCAACGTCTTCCGCCCTCATCAGTGCCTATGGCGGCATGATGCTCGTGCGGACCAAGCAACTTTTTAGCTTGTAGTTCCATGCTTTGCCTGAATCTCCGTGGCACGGATCGCCCTTATCTGTTCTGAGGTGTGGCCCACCTGTGGCTCGATTGTCACCTTCCGCTGTGTGAAATATGGCTGATCAAGAGGTGAGTTGTTCAAGGAAATGGATGACTCGGCCTGGAAATATGGAACACGATGAAAGCCGATGTTCGAACTCACCCGCTGCGCTTAGTTTTTGCAGGAATTCAACCCATTCTTTACGGATGGGCGGTTCTTGTCGTGCTCGGTATCTTCTCCTACACGATCATGGCAGACTCGCCATCCCTTGGGACGACCACCTGGCAGGACGTTGCCGGCGTGGTGACGGGCTGGTGGCTCACCGCCTTCGGAGGTTCTCTCCATTTCGATGGTGTCGCAATCTCGCTTCCGCCCCTGCTCATCACCCTCGTGACCTTCTTGGGGCTCTACTTCTTCGTGCGGAAGCTACCGGTTACTGACTGGAAAGACACCGCGGTGTTCGTGGTCGCAGCAGGTGCGACGACCGCCCTTCTCGGTCAACTAGCACCGGCGGGATCGAACTGGTGGCTGGCGGTGGTTGGCATGGTGGTGCTGGCTTCCCTCGCCGTTCTTTCCTCGAAGAATAGAACTGACTGGTTTGGTGCCGGCTTCTTCAATACCCCTGCCGGTCGGGCTATCTATGACGGGTTGATTCTTGCCAGGAGAGTGATAGTCGCCGCCCTCGTGCTGGGCACGATCGGCTTTGTGACTGCGGTGGTACTTGGCTGGTCCGATATTCTCTCCATCAACAGCTACTACATTCTGCAATGGCATTCGAATGTCTTTATGTGGCTGTTCCAGATCTGCTACGTCCCGACACTAATTGTCTGGTCGCTTGCGTACATGGTCGGGGCGGGTTTCGCCGTTGGCACCGGGACAAGCTTCTCCGCGCTCGGTGCGGAATCCGCGCCCCTGCCCGCGGTCCCGATCCTTGGTGCCCTTCCCCAACCAGGATCCGGAACGCCCTGGATCATCGCAATTGTTGTGCTGGTCGTCTTCCTTCTTGGCATGAGACAGTCGGCCGCCTTCCCGGACATGAAGGAAGCGCTGATCACGGGAGCCATTCACGTTGGTTTTGTCGCGATCATTGCCTCCATACTCGGTGCACTCGCTCAGGGATCGATCGGTCCTGAGCGACTCGCCATCACCGGTCCCGAAGCTCCTCTCATGGCCGGCCTGGGTGCCCTGGTACTCGGACTCCCGATGTATCTCGGCATGATTGCCAACCACCGAACGGCACGTGCGAAATATGTTGCGTGGTGGAAAAATGTGAGAGAGAAGAGCGCGGCAGCGAAGAACAAGACAGCTGCACCGACGCCCCGTGCTGGTGATGATGCTGGTGGCGATCAGTCACGTAGTGAACACCGCCCCGAAGAAGCGGTTGAGGTGGTGGATGATGGGGGAGCGGGCTCGCCCGCCAATCCCCATTCACCAACGTCGACAACCGCGATCACGGCGCATACTGCGCCCGAGGCGGGAAGGAAGAAGCCATGACTCAACCTGCACGCCTCGCAGTACTGATTTCGGGTGGTGGTTCGAATCTCGCGGCTCTCATGGAGGCCTGCAAGGATCCCGCCTATGGGGCGGAAGTTGTGCTGGTCGTTGCTGACCGTGACGGGTGTGGGGGATCGACTCTGGCGGAGGAACAGGGGATCCCCACCGCCACCCTCAAAGTCCGCGACTACGACAGCCGCGAGGCATGGGATCAGGCGCTAGCTGACACCTTGAAGTCGGCGCAACCCGACCTTGTTGTTTCAGCTGGCTTCCTGAAAATGTTTGGCCCCGCGGTTCTTCGTTCCTTCCCGGGTACGATCATTAACACCCACAATTCTCTCCTCCCTGCCTTCCCGGGGATTCACGGCCCGGCCGATGCTCTCAACCACGGGGTGAAGATCGCGGGAGCCACGCTGTTTGTGGTGGATGAGGGGATGGATACGGGACAAATCCTTGCCCAGTGCACCGTTCCGGTGCTGGATGATGACACGGAAGAAACCCTGTTGGAGCGGATCAAGGTCGCCGAACGAGCACAGCTCGTTGAGACGGTGGGAATCATGGTCCGGCACGGTTGGCGCGTGGAGGGCCGGCGTGCCTTCCTCAACAGAGCACAGTAAAGAGCCTGTGCTGAAGCAGATGAGTGTCACGATGTGGCAGGTAAATTTCCCCAATGGTGAGAGTGACTTGGCTTCGAGACAGGTGTGGGCGGAAGCAGCATTTTTGTCAGCCGTGCATACAGTTTCTTGAACGATTGAACTTTGTGTGATTCGTTATGCCTGGAAGACTCCTGAACCGGAGCATGTCTAGAATGACGGTAGCAAACTGGATGGAGAGCAGATGCGCCACTGGGTGAGAGGAACGACCATGGGGGTTGTTCTTGTGACCGCGGGACTATTCACGGGGGCTACCGCAATAGCAGCACCCCAGGCCGCACCGTATCCTGTCGACCTTGATCCTGTTGCCCCCGTGGTAACGGATGATGCGACTGATAATCCGACTGACACCCCGACGGATGAACCGGTCACGCCTCCCACCGACGAGCCGACCGACCCTCCGACCGAGGAACCGACGGATCCCCCCACGGAAGAACCGACGGATCCTCCGACCGAGGAACCGACCGATCCGCCGACGGAAGAGCCCACGGACCCACCCACCGAGGAGCCGACGGATCCTCCGACCGAGGAACCAACTGAGGAACCCACGGTTCCGCCCTCGAGCAATCCTGATCCGACGTTCCCGGAGAACCCGTTCCCGTCACAGTCACCTGTCAATCAGGCACCCCGGATCAGTTCGATCCCTCCCATCACCGCCGTCAGCCGTGCTGACCTGACCGAGGCTGACCTGCTTCGCGGAATTACGGTCTTGGACGATGTTGATCACTACCTGGTGCCCGAGGTGACGAACTGGGGTGACTGGAACAACCCGGTGGAATGCCCGGGGGGATACCCGTGCGTGTACCGCCTGGTTTTCACCGTGTTCGATTCGCACGGAAACTACGATGACGCAACGCGTGACATCATCATCACCGGTCAGCCCACGAGCACGCTTCGCTCCGTGATTTCCGCAGCCAGCAACAACCTCATCGACCGGGGTGTTTTTGAACCGAATGAAACGCTTTCGGTGGCAGATGAATGGGAGCTGCCCTACACGGGTGTGGACTCGGAACAGCTGCTCGGTATTTCCGGTCTTCTCATCGCGAGTGGAATTGGTGCCATGGCCTGGGGACGGAAGCGCGCAATCCGTTAGACTCGTTCTTGGTCACAACTGGCGAGGAAGATGGAACACCATTGGGGAGTGACCGTGACTGCCGTGTCGCACGCCTGGGCTTAACGGTGGATAGTCAAGAGGAGATTCATGACTCGCGCACTCATTTCCGTATTCGATAAAACCGGTATCGTCGACCTCGCCCGCGCCATCGCAAACGCGGGAATCGACATTATTTCAACGGGAGCAACCGCACGCGTCCTCGCCGAGGCAGGCATCGCTGTCTCCGGTGTGGAGTCCGTGACCGGATTCCCGGAATGCTTCGACGGCAGGGTCAAGACCCTGCACCCCCTCGTGCACGGAGGCATCCTGGCCGACCGTCGCAAGCCCGACCATGTGGCGCAGATGAAGGAGCTGGGCGTTGAGCCCATCGACATCGTCATCGTCAACCTCTACCCCTTCGAGGAAACCCTCGCTTCCGGTGCCAGCCCGGACGAATGCATTGAACAGATCGATATTGGCGGTCCCGCCATGGTCCGTGCCGCCGCCAAGAACCACGCCTCCGTCGCAGTCCTCACGTCACCGTCCCAGTACGGTGACGCCATTGTTGCCCTCGAGCGCGGTGGTTTCACGGAAGAGGAGCGCCGCGTCCTTGCCGCCCGCGCCTACGCTCACACGGCTGCTTACGATGCTGCCGTTGCGAACTGGATGACCGAACTTGCTGATGAGGAACCACAGTACGTTGGTGTCGGCCTGCCCCGCACCGCAACCCTCCGCTACGGCGAGAACCCCCACCAGTCCGCGTGGCTGTCTGCCGATGGGAAGGGTGGCGTCGCAAACGCCGTCCAGCTCGGTGGCAAGGAGATGAGCTACAACAACTACCGTGACACGGATGCTGCGCTCCGCGCCGCCTACGATCACCTCGACCCCACCGTCGCAATCATCAAGCACACCAATCCCTGCGGCATTGCCACCGCCGACACCATCGAACAGGCTCACGCTTCGGCTCATGCCTGCGACCCGGTCTCGGCCTACGGCGGTGTGATCGCCGCTAACCGGAAGGTGACGAGGGCGATGGCAGAGCAGGTGAAGCCGATCTTCACCGAGGTTATTGTCGCACCCGATTACGACGAGGACGCCCTCGAGCTTCTTCAAACCAAGAAGAACCTCCGTATTCTCAAGGTCACCCCTTCTGAAGAACAGCGCGACATTACCCAGATCTCGGGCGGATTCCTTGTGCAGGCACGCGACCAGGTTGATCAGGCCGGTGACGTGTTTGCTGGCTGGGATCACGTGGCCGGTCCCGAAGCCGATGAGCAGACTCGCAATGATCTCGAGTTCGCATGGCGCACGGTCCGCTCTGTCCGCTCCAATGCCGTCCTCCTGGTCAAGGACGGTGCCTCGGTCGGTGTCGGCATGGGTCAGGTCAACCGTGTTGATTCGTGCCGCCTCAGCGTTGAACGAGCCAACACACTTGGTGTGGCGGTTGAATCCGACGTGGACACCGCAGGTGGTGCCCAGGCAGGCACCGCAGCCAGCGAGGAGCGCGCACGCGGCTCCGTGGCAGCATCGGATGCGTTCTTCCCGTTCGCCGATGGCCTTGAGGTCCTCATCGAGGCGGGTGTGAAGGCAGTCGTTCAGCCGGGTGGCTCGATTCGCGATGCCGAGGTCATTGAGGCAGCAAATGCCGCTGGTGTCACCATGTACTTCACCGGTGTTCGCCACTTCGCACACTGACAATTATTGACGTACCGGTAGAGGTGTGAAGGTGGAGGGCTTGGACCGATCTGGTCTGAGCCCTCCACTCGTTCGAGGCAGTCTTCGTTAGAACCAATGTCGTTAGTCGTGACTCGTAAGAGTGCGCTACTCGCAATGCGTGAACACCTCGAAATGCGTTAAAAACCCGCAATGTGCTGACGCGAGCCAAAGCTCGTACGCTCAGGTTTTCTAGCGTTTGCTTCGCAGGATCTTCTTCAGCGGTAGGGAATCGATAGCTTCTTCGTTTGTGAGAGTGGCACCGAGATTGCGGCGCACGGCCACCCCATCGGCGGGTCTGTCAATCGTGAAGCCACCGACGAGGACTCCGTCTTTGATCCAGAGGGTCCGGGACCCGTCGGGAAGAGTGACCGGGGTACCCTCGGTGTCGCCAATGAGGATGAGTTCCTTGCCGGCGATGGTGGAGAAAACATCGATGAGGAGGGGATCGGGCTCAGTATCGGGATCTGTCGTGATCGCCTCCGCCACGCGAGATGCCTGATGCAGGGCAGTATTCCAATGGCCCCAGCGGGGTCCGGGCTCAAGCGTGGCACAGTCACCGAGCGCATAGACGTTCGGAATGGCGGTGCGGCCCCACAGGTCTGTTCGCAGGTCTAAGCCCAACGTATTTTGGATAGCTCCGGTTGCCTCGATGATCGTGCCGGGTTGGTCGGGCATGGTCCTCGTTATGCCTACCCCAAGATCAAGCAGTGCCTGCTCGATGGGCTTGGCGGCAGGCCCGAGGACGGGCAGGATCTGATCGGCAATCTCGACGATCGTGACCTCGTGACCGGCCGCGCGGAAGGAGGAGGCGAGTTCGCAGCCGAGCCAGCTGCCGCCCACGATCGTGACGGACCCGGTGATGGCGCGGAGCCTGTCAGCATCGGCACGAGTGCGGATCGTGAGGGAACCGGGAATGATCTGCCGAGCATCCGCTCCCAGGGCCAGAACGAGAGTGTCGGACTCGTAGGCAGTATCGCCAACGTAAGCGGTTGTTCCCGAAACCTTGGTGACCGTGCCGTGAATGACCTCGTCGACGAGCTTGGAGAGCTGACCGAAGCCCTCTGCAGATAGGGGCCTGCGGTAGTCTCCGAAAAGCTCCTTGGTCAGGGGCGGGCGATCATAGGGCGGGACGCCCTCGCGGTCGATGGCACGTATCTGACCCGTATAGCCACGCTCCCGCAACTCCGCAGCTACCCGAAGCCCAGCCAGTCCGGTTCCGCAAATTGTTAGCAATACAACCTCCAAACGATACAGTTAATCCTATGGGAGAAAAGCGCGTACCATCCTCATCACTCTTTGGGCTGATGAGCGGATGGATCGCAGTCGTGACCGCCACTGCCTTCATCATCGGGCCAGTCTTCTCAATCCTCGCGCTCGCGATCAGCATGATCACGTTAGGGATTGCGCGGGCGGTCCTCCCAACGGGTTACCTCCCAGATATTCGCGGTAGAGTCTGGGACACCCTGACACTGATTGGTGGCGGAACGACACTCCTGTTCTTATCCTCCTGGGGGAATGCCACCATCGTTGCCTAACGGAAGAAGGTAGTTGAATGGATCTCGTAACACGAGCAATCGCCAAGGCGCAAGAATGGTCTGATCGTGCGCAGCAGTATGCAACACCCTATGCATCTGAACTCCTCTCGAAAGTCCTCGACCACCCCGGAGGGCTCGAATATACGGTGAACTTTGTTGATGGCGTGATCCGTCCCGAAGACCCGCACGTCGTAGCCGAGAAGCTCGCCGAGATCTCCTCACAAGACGCCTCCTTCCTCCCCTCATACCTCTCCACCCTTGCCAAGGGCGGCGGGAAGCTAGCCCCGCTTGCACCCAAGGTCGCAACCGAGGCCGCAACCAAACTGTTCGCGGCACTCGTTGGCGACCTCGTCGCAGACGTGACCCCCAAGAAGCTGGGACCAACGATTGAAAAGATGAGAGCCGATGGGTCAAGACTCAACCTCAACCTCCTGGGCGAAGCCGTTTTTGGTACTGCTGAGGCCACCCGCAGGCTCTACGCCACCACGGAACTTATTGAGCGTGACGACGTGGACTACGTGTCACTCAAGGTTTCCTCCGTCATCGGACACCACGCCCCCTACGGCGTGATCGAAGCAATCGACGACGCAGTCAGGAGGCTGCTGCCAGTCTTTAGGAGCGCACGCGAACACGACACCTTCATTAACTTGGACATGGAGGAGTACAAGGATCTCCACCTCACCATCGACGTGTTCAAGAAGATCCTCGACCGCGACGAATTCCTGGACTATCGCGCCGGCATTGTCCTCCAGTCCTACTTGCCCGATGCTCGTGAGGCGCTCGCGGACCTGACCGCATGGGCGAAGGAACGCCGGGCGCGCGGGGGAGCCCCCATCAAGGTCCGTATCGTCAAGGGCGCGAACCTGTCGATGGAGCGGGTCGATGCGACCATGCGGGGCTGGGAGCTCGCCGTCCAACCGAGCAAGGCCGACACGGATGCCAACTACCTCGTCATGCTCCGTGACGCCCTGACAAGAGACAACATTGATGCCGTCCACATTGGTATCGCCGGGCAGAACCTTTTCACCCTCGCCTACGGCGTGCTCCTCGCTCGGGACAACGGGCTGGAACTTGGCACTGAAGTGGATGTGGAGATGCTGGCCGGTATGGCCACGCCCCAGGCACACGCAGTACGCGACGACGTGGGTCCGCTCCTCTACTACGTGCCCGTCGTGCGACCCGAAGAATACGATGTGGCGATCTCCTATCTCGTGCGCAGGCTCGAAGAGAACGCGACACCCGAGAACTTCATGTCAAACGTCTTCAGCCTCGACCAAGCCTCCGTTTTCGAGGTTGAGGCGGAGCGTTTCCGGACCGCGGCGAAGATGATGGAGGAGGGGATCGCCTTCGGGCCGCGGCGCACGCAGGATCGCAATGCCACCCCCGAACCAATCGGCGCGGAGTTCGCGAACACTCCCGACACGGATCCGTCCCTGCCCGCCAATATCATGTGGGCCCGCGACATCGCCTCCCGCATCCCCACCTCGACTGCGGGCAGTGAAACAGCTCGTGAACACACCTTCACAACCAAAGTTGAGCTCGATGAGATCGCTGACGAGGTCAGGACCGCGGCACGGGAGTGGGCGGCGCGTCCTGCCACCGAACGGGCGGAAGTCCTTCTCAAGGTTGCGGATGTTTTTGAAGCCAACCGCGGCCTGCTCATTGAGGCTGCCGGTTCGGAAGCCGGCAAGGCCATTGATCAGGCAGATGTGGAGGTCTCTGAAGCTATCGACTTCACCCGCTACTACGCCTCCCTCGCCCCAGCACTGGATGAGCTGGAGGGTGCGAAATTCAAGGCTGTTGAAGCAACGCTCATTACCCCGCCCTGGAACTTCCCGATCGCTATTCCCGCGGGCGGCGTTCTCGCGGCGCTTGCCACCGGTTCCGGTGTGCTGTTCAAGCCCGCCCGCATCACCCGCCGCATCGGCTCCCTCATCGCTCACCTCATGTGGGAAGCAGGGGTGCCGCGGGATGTACTGCGCCTCGTCAATCTTGACGAGGCGGCACCGGGTGCGGACAAGGGCCTGGGACGGTACCTGGTGGAGAAGGCCGATCAGGTGATTTTGACCGGCTCAATCGATACTGCCCGAATGTTCCGTTCCTGGCGGAGCGACATGCGGATCTTTGCGGAAACGTCTGGCAAGAACGCCATTGTCGTCACCCCTCACGCCGATATTGACCTGGCGGTCCGTGACATCGTTGCCTCCGCCTTTGGGCATGCCGGCCAGAAGTGCTCCGCAGCCTCCCTTGTGATCCTCGTGGGTTCCATGGGTTATTCGGAAAGGTTCCGCAACCAGCTCGTGGACGCGGTGCGTTCCCTGCACATTGCTCACCCGAGCGACCTGAGGACGGAAATGGGGCCGCTGACCGAGACCGCCTCGGGCAAGCTCCTGCGCGGACTAACTCAGCTGGAACCGGGCCAATCCTGGGTGCTGGAACCAAAGCAGCTGGATGAGAAACTTTGGACCCCCGGCATCCGCGCCGGCGTTGCGCCTGGATCAGAGTTCCACTTGACTGAATACTTTGGTCCGATCCTGGGAATCATGAGAGCCGATTCCCTCGAGGAAGCAGTCGAGTGGCAGAATGCTGTGGAGTTTGGTCTCACCGCGGGCCTATATTCCCTCGACTCCGCCGAGATCGCCTACTGGCTCGATCATGTTCATGCTGGCAACGTCTACGTCAACCGCACCATCACCGGTGCGATAGTGCGTCGTCAGCCCTTCGGTGGGTGGAAGCGATCCTCGGTGGGAACCGGTACGAAGGCCGGTGGCCCCAACTACCTGTACTCACTCGGCCACGTCGAACCGGACTTCACACAGAACGCTGCCGGCAACCTGACCGACACGGTCCTGCGTATCGCGTCCCGTGCCGCCAAACTCGTTGACGACACCACGCGCACGCAGGAAATCCTGCTGGGCATGGACAGGGCTCTTGCCTCAGAGTTCAGGGTGGAGCACGATCCGTCAGCACTCGGGGTGGAGATCAACGTCCTCCGTTACGTTGGCTTCCCCCGCGTCATCATCCGCGGCGGTGAGGATGCCCCATTCGGAGATGTCATCGCGAGCGCCGCAGGTGCCGCCACCCTGGGGGCCGGGGTCGAGGTGTCTGTTACTTCATCACTGCCGACTGCAGTGTCTGAGTTCTTTGCTGAGCACGGGATTGTTGTCACGATTGAGACAGAGGAAGCCTGGCACGAGCGAGCAGCCGCACTATCGGATGATGCTGATGGTGTGCGGATCCGGGTGCTGGGTGAAGACTCGAAGGCGCTCGCCGAAGCGATTGGCGGATCCGTCGATGTTGGCATCTACTCCGATCCCATCACTCCCGCGGGCCGCGTCGAACTCCTGCCCTATGTTCAAGAGCAGGCAATTTCGGCAACAAACCACCGGTTCGGTAACCACACAACGCTGCTGGAGGGCGTGCTGATCTAGAAAGATTCGGAAAC
This sequence comes from Flaviflexus massiliensis, assembly GCF_001375495.1. Classification (GTDB taxonomy): domain Bacteria; phylum Actinomycetota; class Actinomycetes; order Actinomycetales; family Actinomycetaceae; genus Flaviflexus; species Flaviflexus massiliensis. The sequence continues at coordinate 187,423 of NZ_LN831057.1, forward strand.
CGAATCCGGGCTTGGTTATTGACTGTGTCCGGTCAGCGCTCTAAATGCGGTAATGAGATAGCGGAAAAGGGGCTGGTGGACCGAGATGAACTCTCGGCCACCAGCCCCTTCCCGTCCTCACCCTTATGGCCTTAACTTTCACCGCCTCAATCCCTTTTACATGTTCGGGGCTGAGCCGCAGAGAAAGGCCCGGTAATTCGAGTGCTGAAGTGCAGTGTCTGCCGAATATTTGGTTAGGAAATATCGGCTTGTGACGTCACCCTGATCGTGGGCGCGGTGACATCGACGATGATGATGGGCTCGCCGCTCCCGGGGCCGACGTACACGTTCTTCTTTCCGTCCTTGCGTACCCAGGTCATATCCATATTCGGCCCAATATCAACATTGCTGGCATCGGTACGGATCTCAATACCTGGGGAGTTGACGATGATCGTGGCGACACCCGTGGTGGAGACGGGGATCGTGATCGGGGAACTCGGATCGAGCCAGCGCAGGTCCGCCACAACATCCTGCTGCCGTGATCTCACGCCGCTGACGGCGAGCTGTTCCGTGACGGGGGAGAAGCGGAGTGCCTCGGCTTTCTTTGAGCCACGAGGCAGGAGAGCGATGATGACAAGGAGGAGAGCGAGAGCGACGAGGGTGGCGATCAAGACCCCGGTGAGGCTGATGTCAGCGACAAAGTTCCAGCCGAGGGAGACCGCGAGGATCCACAGGGATTGGAGAACAACAAGGATTCCGATGATGATCGTGCCGAGCACGGGCTGCTTCGTCATTTTGACCTCTCAATGGTGAGTGTGGACATGAGGATGTCCGCGTTAATAACAATGTCGGCATCTGCCACCGAGTCGATGTCTCCGATATAGAAGACCTGTTCACCCGACAGGCTGTTGTTGGAGATGTTGCCCGTCCCATTGGGGGGAATGTCAGCCATAGCAAAGTCGGTGATGATCGCGATCTTCTGATCGTCACTAACGGTCAGCGTCAGTTCACCCATGCGCCCCACCACATCAAACGAGCCTTCCTCAAGGTCGGTGATGTCAATATCCATGGTGCCCATGACAAACGAGAAGTCGCCTTCGACCTGGGCCTGGCTTGTTGGGGCCCATGATCCTTCACCCATGAACACGTGGTGTTCGTTGTGCGGGAAGGTCGCCACCAAACCAATCGGGATGGTGAGGACAGCTGACATGATCGCAAGCAACGAGATCCCACCACCCCTGCGGCCCGTGGCTCCGTAAGCGATAACAACGAGGCCAAGGACGAGCGTGACAATGGCAAAACCGGTGAGTAGGAGGTTCGTGTTCGACAGGGAGGTCATGCCGCGGTCAATAAGGAAGGTGAGGCCAGCACCCGCGAGGAGCATAAAAGCTAGAGCGAGGAGCACCGCCCTGCCGCTCGCGGCCGGCCTGTCCTCGGTCCCAATGTCGGAGTACAGGGCACTCCGATCTGGGGCGTGGCCTGTCTGCTGAGCTGTGGGCTGAGCCTGTAGGGGAGAAGATGGCTTCTGGTCTGCTCCGGCAGATTGAGTTCCTGCTGCTCCGCCATCGGCAGCACCGTATCGGTCGGTCGGATCAGGGGCCCCCTGCCAGGCGGAGTTGCTCGGGTTTGCACCGTTTTCTTTCATGCCGAACCAGGAATCTTGGCCCTGCGTGGAGAAGGCGGGGGAACCTGACATTGATTCTGAGTATCCCTGCTCGTGGGTTGTCTGCCAGGTGAAGGGATCGGTATTACCGTGGTTTCTCTGTGGGGAATGCTGCTGGTTTGCTCGCTTGCCGGAATTGGTGAGATAGATGACGAGCCAGACGATGAAACCGATCGTGATGATCGTGGCGACAATCGAACCAATTGAGATGAATGCCCACCCGTGACCGAAGACTCTTCCGCCCGAAAGGGCGAGGAGCATGAGGAGCACGCCGAGGACCAGGCTCGGTGACAGTTTTCCGTAAAAGGGCTCCTGAGCGTGAATACGGCCCTCGTGGTCGGGGAGAAGCATCCAACCCAGGGTGTAGAGGGCGATGCCGATGCCGCCAAAGAAGGCAAGCACGATGAATGCGGCACGAATGAGGAGCGGGTCAACATTCCAGTGCTTGGCAAGTGCCGTGCTGACACCCGCCATCGGAGCATCATCGGGGCGCGTAATCTCGAACCGCCGAATCGAATCAAAAAAACTATCACCAGTCATGCTTCCATTCTGACCAGGACCGGTTCCCACCGATATTGGGGCTTCCCCTGATTCATCCCTGAGATATGCAGGGGAGGGGGCTATCAGGGTCCGGGTCGTGGGAAGATTTAGCCATGGAACGATATCCGTTACGAAGGCCCGAGTCGGGACGGCTCATCTTCGGCACCTGCCAGGCAATAGCCGACCACCTGGCCGTCAACGTGTGGATCGTTCGTGCCATTTTCTGCGTGCTCGCCTTCGTGCAGTTCGCTGGAATCTTTGCGTACCTGTTCCTCGCGTTCACCATCCCGAGCTCGACGGAGGTTCCGGATCGAGTAGAAAAGCGCTTTGTTCCTAGTCTCCGTACCCGGCTTCTGGTTCTTGCCGGGCTGATCCTTGTGGCCGCGATCGTCCTGTGGGCCAGCAACCAGGTTTTCAACATCAACCTGGGACTCATCGTGTCCATCACCCTGATCGTCATCGGTGCGGGACTGGCGTGGACAACGAGTGGCGGGAGCATCAAAGTCCAGCTGATCCGTATCATCTCCGGCATCGTCCTCCTCGTTATTGGGGTCCTCATCTTCGCGGTCCGGGACGAAGACTTCAGCACGATAACCCTGTCCGTCATCATCGGCCTATCCGTGCTCGTCCTTGCCCTCGGTGGGCTCTGGCCCGCGGCAACTCGGATGATGAGAGAGCTTGATCAGGCCAGGCGCGAGACAGCGTCCGAATCAGCACGCGCCGATATTGCTGCTCACCTGCACGACTCCGTCCTCCAAACCCTCACCCTCATCCGCAACTCTTCCCACAACCCCGCTACCGTGACCCGACTTGCCCGTGTCCAGGAACGCCAACTCCGCTCCTGGCTCTACGAGGGAGAAAAAGAATCCTCCACCATCTCCCAGTCCCTGAAAGCCATGGTGGGAGAAGTTGAAGACCTCTACGGAACCGAAGTGGACTACGTGGCGGTGGGCGATGGGGAGGCGGATGAACACAGCGCAGCACTTCTCGCAGCCGGGCGGGAAGCGCTCGTCAATGCCGTCCGACACGGGACTGCCCCCGTCACGTTCTACGCCGAATTCAGCAAGGACAGCACCGATCTGTTCATCAGAGACCACGGAAACGGATTCGATATCGACCAGATCCCAGACGACCGTCAGGGAGTTAAAGGATCAATTCTTGGGCGAACTGAACGCCACGGTGGAACTGCCACAATAAGAAGACGGGACCCCGGAACCGAGGTCCACATCCATTTACCACGAGGTGTCTCATGATTCGCGTTGTCATCGTCGACGATCACCCACTCGCCAGGGCAGGCATGGTGGGGGAGCTAAGCAGAGTCGGAGGCTTCGAGATCGTTGGGGAAGCCCACGATGTTGACTCCGCCATCACCACCATCCGCAACACACTCCCCGACGTTGTCCTTCTCGATGTGCACATGCCGGGAGGAAGCGGAGGGGGAGGAGCCGAAGTTGTACGCGACTGCACTGATCTCTATCCCACCACCAAGTTCCTCGCCATCTCCGTTTCTGATGCGGCAAGGGATGTTGTGGCGGTTGTCAGGGCGGGCGCTCGCGGATACGTCACGAAAGACGTGACGGGAGAAAAGCTGGGGGATGCGATCCGCAGAGTCCACGAGGGTGATGCTGCCTTCTCGGCTCGGCTCGCTGGTTTCGTCCTCGATGCCTTCGGTTCAGGGGCAGGAGATGTTGCGGTTCAGGATGATGAACTTGATCGCCTCACGGGACGCGAACAGGAAGTCATGCGGCTTATTGCCAGGGGGATGGCATACAAGGAAGTCGCAAGCGACCTGTACATCTCCATCAAAACCGTCGAAACCCACGTCTCGGCAGTCCTTCGCAAACTCCAGCTTTCCAATAGGCACGAGCTTGCCAGGTGGGCCGCTGCTCGCAGGATCGTGTGAGAACACGATCGTGACGTTGAAGAGTGTCGCAAAGCTGGTTTTGGAATTTGTGAGATGTGGGTGGGCCTCCTGACCATTGTCAGGAGGCCCACCCACATGCCGGACTGAAGTATCCGAGCGCTCTCAGCTGTTCAGCCTGGTTAGTTTAGTTAGCTTCGGGTGAGACCAGGATTGACAGAGGTTTCGCCTTTCCCCCGAAATAGGGGTCGGACACCATATATGTGACGTCCTTGAGGCCCAGCCACCACTGGTTGCTGGGGAGCCTCGTTTCTGGATCCCAATACTCCTCCATGTGGCTGAGGGGATGGATCGAAATCTCTCCTTCTTCCATGCCAACGAACGTGCAACTGTCCTTACCTGCTGCTAGGTATTTATCGAGTGCTGCCATGGCCCGGTTCACGAGGCGAACCGCAAGCAGCCGGTCGAATGGCGTGGGATTCCCGCCCTGCTGCATGTGGCCAATAATGGATTGGCGAACATCGAACAGGCCGCCGCCTTCTTCTTCAAAGACTCGCGTGAGGAAGTCGGTTGTGTACTGCTCGGAGGCGTACTCGTTGCGGACAACAAGGTAGAGGCTACGACCACGCTCGAAAGCGTTAATCATCTTTTCCGTGTCTTCGGAAAGCTGAGCGAGGGTGATCCCTGTTTCGGCGAGATAGACCTGCTCGGCACCGGAAGCGATCGCGCTCATGAGGGCCAGGTATCCCGAGTTGCGTCCCATCGTTTCCGTAACAAAGCAACGGCGGGACGCGGACGCGGACTGCTTGATCTGATTGAGGGCGGTGACGTTTGTGTTGAGGGCCGTGTCGGTGCCGATCGAGAGTTCGTTGGCCGGCAGGTTGTTGTCGATGGAGGCGGGGACGCAGATGATGGGGATGCGGAAGGCGGAGAAGCGCTGGCGCTCTTCCTTCATCTTGATCGCAGCCTCGTAACCGTTGAGCCCGCCGATCATCATGATTGCGGAAATACCGTGGTCTTCGATGGTGCGACCCATGTCGTAGAACTCGTCGATGGAGGGAATGCGGCGGCGAGTTCCAAGTACGGCTCCGCCCATACCCGACCAGGAATCCACCTCGGACCACGACAGCGGCATGATGTCGCCGTTCACCAGGCCGGGTAGGCCGCCCTTGATGCCCACCATTTCATATCCGCGGTCAATACCCATGCGCACCGCGGCGCGCACCGCGGAGTTCATGCCGGGGGCGAGGCCACCAACGTGAACGACGGCGATCTTGCCCTTCGGAGTGGTGACGGTGCTGGTGGGGATGGCGGAGGCCATGGTGTCGAAAACCTGAAGCATCTCACCGTAGGAACCCCCTCGGGAAGCGACAGCTGCCTCGTAGTTCGCCTCGGATGTGTATTTCTTGACCGCCCGCGTTTGTTCCACTGCTTTCATGAGGGGAAGCTTGACGATTCTGTTGCGGCGGGTGCCGACAATGAATGGATCACCGCCGGTGGTCAGCAGTTCAAGAGCCGCAGTGTAGCCGAGCAGCGTGGGCATCCACCTGTCGTAGGCGGAGGGGGAACCGCCGCGCTGAACGTGGCCAAGCAGCGTGACGCGGGCGCCTTCGCCGAGTCCTTCTTCGATGACGTTCTTGACTCGCTCGGAAGTAATGGGGGCACCGTTTCGGTCGGTGGCTCCCTCGGCGAGAATAATGATGGAGTCGCGGCGTCCCGCCTCCCGGCCCTGCTTAAGTGCTTCGCACATGTCGTGTTCCCAGCCGTCAGCCGGCGGCTGCTCGGGAACAAACACATAGTCACAGCCACCGGCAATTGCGCTCATGAGCGCGAGATAGCCGCAGTGACGGCCCATGACTTCAATGACGAAGGAACGACGGTGCGATTCAGCGGTCGAGGAGATCGCGTCAATGGCATCGATAATGCGGTGGAGAGCCGAGTCTGCTCCGACGGTCATGTCGGTCCCCACCAGGTCGTTGTCGATGGAACCGACGACACCGGCAATGTAGAGGCGCGGGTGAGTATCCGCCAGCTCCTGATCGATCTCTCCCCGGTCAACGAGTTCTTGAGCGAGGGAGGGCCACTCGGTCGCCAACTCATTCGTGCCCGTCAGGGTGCCGTCACCGCCGATCGAGATGAGACGGTCGATGCCTCGGGTGATGAGGTTCTTGACCACGGCCCTCATACCTTCGCGCTCGCGGAACTTATCGGAGCGCGCGGTGCCGATAATGGTGCCACCGCGATGCAGGATGTCGGAAACGTCGGACCAGGTCATCTCCTCAATGAGATCCCCGCCTTCAACAGCGCCCCGCCAGCCTTCTCGGATGGCGTACGGCTTCGCCCCCTCGTGAAGTGCGGTGCGGACAACTGAACGGACAATGGCATTCATGCCCTGGGCATCGCCGCCCGAGGTCAAAACAGCAATCTTCACTCGTTCCATACCTCTATTGTCACCCACGGAAGAGCGAAAGTGGGTCCCTTACTGAAACAAGAAATGGCAATGAATGCATGCTCGGGAGGCGCCGGGGAGCTACGTCGTGGCTATGCCAAGCTGTCCTTGTGCCGTGACCAGGTTGTGCATAAGTAGCGCTGACCTGTTTCTTTGTTGCCGTCTTGTGCACGTCGAATGTGCCGCACATGTCTGACTTGAAACGGGCCGCAACGGTACCTGCGTGGGGGAGTTGCGGGGTCGTGTGAGAGCCTGCCAGCGTTGCGGGAATCTCGCATGCGCGGGGAAGAAATACATGGAAATGCGCCGGTCGTTGGCGGTGGACCAGTCCCCAAAGTCGGGTTGGGAGGCCCGGCAGGGCAGAAAGTAGTCCATAATTTACGCCATGAGCAATGATGACCGTTTCCGCCCCCAGAACGAACACCCCGAATCCCACGGTGGGCAATACCCGCCGGGTCAGGGGAGCCCGCACACGGGAGAAGGTCAGAATCTGCAATGGTCCGGCCAGAGCCCTCACACCGGACAGGGCCCCCAGTGGCAGGGCGATCCTCAACAGGGATACCAAAACCAGCAGGGATACCCGCAGCAGGGAAGCGGTCACAGCCCGCACACCGGTGAGGGACAGAACTATCAGTGGTCGAGCGGATCCGCTGGAACGGGGGAGTACCCCCAGCAGTCCCAGTGGCCGCAGCAGGTTCCACCCCCGGGAGGCCCCGGTGGTCCGAACCAGAACTGGGTCCAGGGTGGCTACCCTGAAAAGAAACGTCGTTCAACAGCGATCATTGCGGTTCTCGTTGTCATTGTTCTCGTGCTTGTTGGGCTCGGCATCTGGTGGTGGACCGGTAGGTCCTCCGAGGCCGAAGCGGCAGATGGTGCCGGCAGCCCCGAAGAAGCAGCAAACCTCCTGGCAGAACGAATCAACGGAGAAGACTTCACCGAGTTCTACGAATCAATGTCTCCGTCTGAGAAGCAGTACGGTTCCGCTCTCGTTTCGCTCTTGCTCAGCTACTCGTGGGAGACCATGAGCGGGGGAACCGGTTCGGATGAGGACATGCAGGAGTTCTTGACCGACTCACTGGACCGCTACACCGAGGTCGTTGACTATTCTCTCGAGATTGGTGACATGACCGAGGTGCCCCTCATGACCGGCATGACCGGAATCAGCATCACCGATGGAAACGTCCAGTTTGAAATCACCGACATGGATGAATTCGGTGCGATCACGGCTGATCTGCTGACCGAGCTATACACGGAAGAGCAGCTGTACGCGATGGCAGGTACTGCGGATGAGGAGGAGCTTGCAGACTTCGTCATTGAGGCAGCAAACGAGGCATACACCGGGCCGGCAAGCTTTGAATTCTCCGAATCGGAGCCACTCGTCCTTGTCATGGTGGAAGAGGAAAAGGGCTGGTACGTATCACCCATCGCCTCGATTGTTTCCTACATGAACACGGACTACTTCGTGGACGAAACTGAGCGTCAGAGCTACATTCAGCGCAATGGCGAATTCAGCCTCACGACACCGACTCCTTCCTCCAGCCCGGAAGAAGCAACCGAACGCTTCATCAAGGCTCTGTCGGATGAGTCCATCACCGATGTGCTCGGCTACCTGCCGCTTGCGGAACAGCGCGGAATCGGTCTTGCCATCTACCTCGCAGACATGCCTGAGATTCAAGAGGTTACCTTCGGTGATCTCATGCGCCTGTCCAACGTGGCAACGACATCCGTGGAAATCTCCGACCACTCGGCCCTCGCGATACTCGATGCGTTCCTCATCGACTTCAATCCGGCTCTGACCGGGACCAGCATGCAGATCAAGCTCGAGGATGAGAAGCTGACAATCGGCACCTGTGAACCCGTTGACGTGTCGATCCTCCTGGATGAGGATGCACCCGTCCTCGCCTTTGCCACCATCCACGATGAATCGGGCTGGAACGTCTCACTTATTGGCACGTTTGTGAACGCCGCTGGAGCGGTCTCAACCGATGCTGAGAACATGGATGACTACGAAGAACTGGCAAATGAATTAGGTCAATGCGGCTTCTAGTTCACCATATGGACTAGTGCGTGGCGGGGTTACCGATAGGGGCCCCGCCACCTCATTTGTTATGTGAGAATTGGGTAAAAGTAATTTCAGCGACAAGGACAATCATGACAGCATCTCCCATTGATCCAACGGTGACATCAGCCTGGAAGAGGCTTGAGAAGATTGCGGACGGCTTCAACCCCAACTTCCACGAGTGGTTTGCGTCCGACCCTGACCGTGTTGAGAAATTCTCTTACGAGGCCGGCACCCTCCATATCGACCTGTCGAAGTCGTACCTCACCGACGAGGTACGTGACGCACTTGTTGCACTCGCGGAAGAAACAGGGGTTCTGGAACGCCGGGATGCGATGCTCCGCGGCGAACGCATCAACGTGACCGAGGACAGAGCAGTTCTCCACACGGCACTGCGCGCACCCCGGGGCGAAACGATCACCGTCGACGGTGAGAATGCCGTCGACCAGGTACACGAGGTTCTTGATCGGGTTTACGAATTTGCCGACAAGGTTCGTAGCGGACAGTGGACAGGTGTGACCGGCAAGCGCATCACCACCGTCGTCAACATCGGTATCGGTGGCTCCGACCTTGGCCCTGTCATGGCGTACGAGGCGCTCAAGCCTTATGTCATGGCCGGCATTGAAGCGGTCTTCATCTCCAACATTGATCCGAGCGATGCGGGAGAGAAGCTCAAGGGACTCGATCCCGAAACAACTCTCTTCATTATTGCCTCAAAGACCTTTACCACCCTCGAAACTTTGACCAACGCGAAGGTCGCCCGCGAATGGTTGCTGACGAACCTGCCCGAGGGCACGAGAGATGGCGCAGTGGCCAAGCACTTTGTTGCTGTCTCGACCGCGCTCGACAAGGTTGCTGACTTCGGCATCGATCCCGACAACGCTTTCGGTTTCTGGAGCTGGGTGGGTGGCCGCTACTCGGTTGACTCGGCCGTGGGCACGAGCCTCGCGGTCACGCTTGGCCCGGACAACTTCCGGGACTTCCTGGCCGGCTTCAGGGCCATGGATGAGCACTTCGCGGGTGAGCCCGTGGAACAGAACGTGCCGATCCTGCTCGGGATGCTCAACGTGTTCTACTCGAACTTCCTTGACGCACCCACCCACGCGGTCTTGCCCTACTCGCAGTACTTGCATCGCTTTGCTGCCTACCTGCAGCAGCTCACCATGGAGTCGAACGGCAAGTCCGTTCGCTGGGACGGCACACCGGTAACGACCACGACAGGCGAGGTGTTCTGGGGTGAACCCGGCACGAACGGTCAGCATGCCTTCTACCAACTCATTCACCAGGGCACCCAGCTGATCCCGGCCGACTTCATTGCGTTCGCGAATCCGACATACCCGTTTGTGACCGACGGACAGGACCAGCACGAACTGTTCCTTGGAAACTTCTTTGCCCAAACCAAGGCGCTCGCCTTCGGTAAGACGGCTGATGAGGTGCGTGCCGAAGGCACGGATGAAGCAATCGTTCCCGCCCGTGTCTTCCCGGGTAACAAGCCCACCGCCTCCATCATGGCTCCCGAGCTTAGCCCCTACGTGCTCGGCCAACTCATCGCGCTCTACGAGCACATCACGTTCGTGCAGGGCATCGTGTGGGGAATCGACTCCTTCGACCAGTGGGGAGTGGAGCTCGGCAAGCAGATGGCAAACGATCTGGGGCCCGCAATCGCAGGCGATGAGGACGCGCTTGCCACTCAGGATCCGTCGACCCGTTCGCTCATTGCCTACTACCACCGCCAGAGGGACGCAAGGCCCGGCATCGGCAAGTAGGACGGCGTAGACTGAGACCTGGGTAACCCGATCGGGCCCGTATCGACATAGGAGTTGTATATGACCACGTCACCCATCACCGTGACAGTAACTGGAGCCGCAGGCAACATCGGATATGCGCTGCTGTTCCGCATTGCATCCGGAGGCCTGCTGGGGCCGGACGTCCCCGTCCGCCTCAACCTGCTGGAGATCCCCGCCGCCGTTAAGGCCGCCGAGGGCACGGCAATGGAGCTCAACGACTCGGCATTCCCCCTGCTCGACTCCGTCAACATCTACGACGATGTCAACCAGGCATTCGAGGGAACCAACGTCGGGCTGCTCGTCGGTGCACGCCCCCGCACAAAGGGCATGGAAAGGGCCGACCTGCTTGCCGCGAACGGCGGCATTTTCGGCCCCCAGGGCAAGGCCATCAACGACCACGCCGCTGATGACGTCAAGGTTCTTGTTGTCGGTAACCCCGCGAACACCAACGCCTACATCGCGGCAGCCTCTGCACCGGATGTGCCTGCGGACCGCTTCAATGCGATGATGCGCCTGGATCACAACCGCGCCATGTCCCAGTTGAAGGAAAAGACCGGCACCGCGATCTCCGACATCAAGAAGGTCGTTGTCTGGGGCAACCACTCCGCCGATCAGCACCCCGATGTTTCGTACGCGACCCTCGATGGCAAGCCCGCACTTGAAGCGGTGGACGCACAGTGGCTTGACAGCTACTTCGTGCCCACCGTTGCCAAGCGTGGTGCGGCAATCATCGAAGCCCGTGGAGCATCGTCGGCAGCATCTGCCGCCTCCGCCGCCATCGACCACGTCTACGACTGGGTGAACGGCACAAAGGAAGGTGACTGGACGACCGCAGGCGTAGCCTCACACGGCGAGTACGGCGTTCCCGAAGGCCTCATCTTCGGATTCCCCACCACGTCAGCGGGCGGTGAATGGCAGATCGTGACCGGACTCGACGTATCCGATGCAACCCGCGCCGGCATTGAACGCAACATCAAGGCCGCGCAGGAAGAGATTGACGCCGTCAAGGAACTCGATATTCTCTAACGTCCGACCAAGCGACTCAGCAAGCAAACGATATCTAGTTGGTTGCTGAGTCAATCGAGAAGGCGATGATGGCCCGCCCCGACCCGGGGCGGGCCACTCCTTTGCCCGCGTTCCGAAGTTCAGACTCTAAGCCCCAGTACTTGAGTGAGAACCACAGGACCATTTGCATCCCCAACGAACCTAAGCTCCTTCCGGAGCGAGGATTTTGCCGCGAGATCCGTAGCGAAGGTCGGTGGCTTGTTGAGAGCAGGGTAGTAGAGACGCTGACAATCATTTATTACAAACGATTATTATTATCGTTACATTGGGGTGGTGTCCTTAACCACCCATGTATCTTCTCGCCCGCGGACCCTTGGCTTCCTTGCCGTCGCAGCGTTGGTTCTGGCCTTTGTTGGCCTCATGGTTGGTCCTCACTCGGTACCGGTGACCGATACGCTCCGAGTGTTCGCGGCCATGTTGGTGGGGGACGGGGATTTTGTTGGATCCGATGCAGTCATTTACGCGGTGCAGGTCCCGAGAGTTCTCGTTGCACTGCTCGTTGGTGCGGGACTTGGGGTGGCGGGTGCTGCGATGCAGGGAGTGTTTCGCGATCCGCTTGCCGAACCGGGAATCACGGGAGTCTCTTCCGGTGCCGCCACCGTCGCCGTGATCCTCATTGTCACCGGGCTGGCAAGCTCTCACTGGCTCGTGCTTCCCGTTGGCGCGTTTCTTGGTGCTCTCGGTGCCCTCCTCATCGTCCATGCCTATGGCGCCCGGGCGGGATCAACATCGTCCCTCTTGCTATCGGCATAGCCTTCAATGCATTCCTTGGCGCAATCATCAGTGCGGTTGTGGCGAATGTGAGCGATGCGGAAGATGCTCGCTCGGCAATGTTCTGGCTCAACCGGAGCCTCGTGGGTCGGACCATGAGCGATGTTGGAATTGCCTTTCTTCCGCTCCTTATAGGAGTTGTGATCGTCCTCTGGTTTGCTCGGGATCTTAACTTGCTGTCTCTGGGGGAAGCGACGGCTGCGACGAGCCGAATAAACGTTGGGAGGGTGAAGCAGGGGATCTTGGCCGGGGCGGCACTAGCAACCGGGGCAGGAGTTGCGATCACCGGGGTGATTTCCTTCGTGGGACTCGTTGTCCCGCATCTCATTCGTTTGATCTGGGGATCGGATCACCGTTTCCTGCTGCCTGCGAGCGCAATCCTTGGCGCTATCTTCCTGCTGCTGGCCGACACGGTGGCACGGCTCCTGTTCTATCCCATCGTCCTTCAAACCGGCACCGTCACGGCCTTCCTGGGTGCCCCGTTCCTCCTCGCTCTCGTGCTCTCGCAGTCCCGGAAAGGCCTTTCATGATGAACAAGACAGGAGCCGTCCTGGCTCAGGGCAGACAGTCCTGCTGGACCGCACGAAAAGGTTTTTGACCAAGCAACGACCATGGGCCAGCCAGGCCAGGAAATCAGCGGACGTCTCGGCAATCACACTGGAGAACGTAAGTGTGTCCTATCGGAACCGAGAAGTGCTCACCGGACTATCGACTGAATTCGAAGAGGGGCTCATTCACGGAATTATCGGGCCAATGGTGCAGGTAAATCCACGCTCGTGAAAGCTACCCCGGGACTCCTCCCGTACCGGGGACTCATCGAAGTGCAGGGCCGAAACCTTGACAGCAATTCGTCCAAAGAGGGTGCCATGTTCATGAGCTATCTCCCTCAAGACATTCCTCCCGTTGACATGATCGGAAGGGACTACGTCACCATGGGACGCTATCCCTGGCGCTCGCGGATGAGTGGGTTGACCGGCGAGGATTCGCGACATGTGGAAGAGGCCCTGGAAATCACAGGTGCGAAGGCCTGGGCTAATCGGCCCGTGCGAACAACCTCCGGTGGGGAACGGCAGCTCACCGCACTGTCCCGCGCGATTGCTCAAGATCCCAAGATTCTCCTCGTAGACGAAGCGAGCTCTGCGTTGGATATGGGGCATGAGATCACCGTGTTTCGCCTCCTTCGCCCCTGGCTGGAAGGAGGCCATGGCCGGACGGTTCTCGTTGTCCTCCACGACCTGTCGCTCGCTGCACGATTCTGTGACCGACTCACCCTGCTGGTCAAAGGCAAGATCGTTGCCCAAGGAACTCCCGAGGATGTGCTCCACCCACAGATCCTTCACGACGCTTACGGGGTCACGGTGGACGTCAGTCGAAACGAAGCGACGGGAACTCTGCACGTCACGGCATTGGACTAGCGATCGAAATACGCGCGGTTCCTGATCCAAACCATTGTCACACCGTGTGGAACTGCGTGGGTGAAATAGTCCGCCTAGCAGTCGCGCAACTGTTCTAAAGGCGCCGTTCTAGTAATCCCACCTCATTATCCGACTACGCAAGTTGAATACAAGACAGAAAGAGAACCAATGAAAACTCGACTATCAGTAGCCACGCTTGTGGCTGTGTTAGGCATCAGCGCACTTGCTGCCTGCGGCAGTGACAATGGGGAAGATTCTTCCGACAGGATAACGGTGACCGGGCATTCCGACACCGCTGCGACACACGAAACCCTTGATGATGGAATCGATGCTGGGAATGGTAGTGAACCGGGATCGAGGTAAGGCTCTGGTAGCTCTGCCTCGGAGGGAGAATGGCCAAGGACGGTAAGTCTTGGTAAAACCGAGGTGACGATCGAGGAGGCACCGCACAGAATCGTTGCCGTGTCCGCAGAAACCGCCGAGATCGCACTGCTCCTGGTCGGGGCTGAGAGGATCGTTGCGGTGCCCGCCAGGGCACAGGGCGATCACTCCACGAGTGACGAACTTGCCTCACAGGTGGGGCAGGTGCTCCCACCCGGAACCGACCCGGATCCTGAGCTGATCCTGTCTATGGAACCGGATCTGGTCCTCAATACTGCACGGCACGGAGGTGAAGAAACAGCTGGGGATCAGCTCGAACAAGCAGGTGTTCCCGTCCTCAACATTGACCCTGATGCCTTCGCGACACCCGAGAAAGTCGCGGAGACTGCTCGGGCCCTCGGTGCGGCACTGGGTGAGGAAGAGCTCGCAGAGCAACTCTCTGCAGAGTTCCGCTCCGACATCGAAGAGCTCGACAGTCAGCGTGAAGACACTGATGCGAGGTTTTTGGTACTCATGGCACGCAGGGACACTGTCATGGCCATGGATGACTCCCTTACGCTCCCCGGCCTCATCACCCGCGCCAACGCCACCAACGCAGGGGAGAGGATCGGACTGACTACTACACGGCCGATCGATGCGGAACAGATCGTCGCCGCCAATCCGGACGTGATCTTCTTAGAAGACTTCCAGGGAATGGGGGAAGAACCGTTCGCGGAGCTTCTCGACAATCCCGCACTCGCCAGCGTTCCAGCGGTTGGGGAAGATCGTATCTTTGTCATTCCGATGAGCGAAGCATCCGGCATCTCCGGACTCAATACCGCAGAGGGCTATCGGAAGATCATTGAGACGCTCGCGGGGTAGGGTGACTACCCGCTAAGCGTAGGTGTGCCCTGGTCGAGTGGGGTTGAATCGGCTTGACCAGGGCACACCTTTACTTGTTCCCGTGACTCGTGGGATTGCTACTTCTTGTTTAGTTGGTCCGCCGCCCGGTCCAGCGCCCGTCTTCCTTCTTCACTCGGATGGGGAAGTTGAATGCGTGGGAAATGTGTTCGGAGGTGATGACGTCATTGATCGGTCCCGATGCCGTGATTGTCCCGTCCTTGACGAGCACCGCATGGGTAGTTGTTGCTGGGATTTCTTCCAGGTGATGTGTGACGAGTAGGGACGTCATGTTGGATTTCGCCAGATGATCCAAGGTGTCGAGAAGCTGCTCGCGAGCCTTGAGGTCAAGGCCGGTGGCCGGTTCGTCAAGAAGCAGGAGTTCTGGTTTCCCGGCGAGTGCACGAGCAATGAGGGTCCGTCCCCGTTCGCCTTGAGACAGGGTGGGCCACACCGCGTCGGCACGATGATTGAGCCCGAGGTCCGCAAGGGTTTCCTGCGACAACGCTAAGTCGTCGGGGGAGGGGCTCCAGTAGAGAGGGAGCTCGAGGGTGCCGGTGATGCCGGTGAGGACAATGTCAGTGGCGGTGGGAGTGCCGCGCACGTTATGGCGGGGGTTGACGTGACCAATTCGGGCACGAAGGTCACGCAGATCAACCCTGCCCACGCGGTTGCCGAGAATGTCGACAGTTCCCGACGTCGGGTGTGCCTGCCCTCCGCACAGGGCGAGAATGGTGGACTTTCCGGCACCGTTCTCGCCCAGCATGACCCACCGTTGACCTTCCTCAACCTCAAAGTTCACCCCATCGAGGATCTGAACCCCGTTACGTCGGAACGTGACACTGTCGAGCTTGAGGATGGTCATGTTGTGTGCCTTTCTCTTCACCGATGATCAGGTGTGAACCAGCCGGTGAAGCTGCGGGTCTGAGGTATTGAGCGTATCTGTGTTTATTAGCCCCTGGTCGGTGGTGGCAGAGAACTTAGGGAAGCCTGTCCACTGACAGCTTGTCGTTGTCTCTTAGTCTCTTAAGGGAAGACAACGGTGCGTTCACCGTTGCGGAGGACCCTGCCTTCAGCATGCCACTGGACGGCACGGGCCAGGACGCGGCGTTCGACGTCCTCGCCGATGGCCTGGAGGTCGGCTGAACTGAGGGCGTGGGTGACGCGTTCGACGTCCTGTTCGATGATCGGCCCCTCATCCAAGTCTTCCGTCACGTAGTGGGCGGTTGCACCGATGAGCTTGACGCCGCGGTCATGCGCCTGCTGGTACGGGCGGGCACCCTTGAAGGAGGGGAGGAACGAGTGGTGAATGTTAATGATCGACCCTGCCATGCGCTGGCACAGTTCGGGGGAAAGTACCTGCATGTACCTCGCCAACACAATGAGTTCCGCACCGGTCTCTTCGACGATGTCGAGGAGTTCAGCTTCGGCCTCAGCCCGGCGTTCCTTCGTGAAGGGAATGTGGGTGTAGGGAACGCCGTAGAAGTCGGCAATGGGACGGAGCTTCTCGTGATTGGAAACAACCCGGGTCACCTCGATCGGTAGCCTGCCTTCACGCTTCAGGTAGAGCAGGTCGCTCAGGCAGTGCGAGGTTGTGGAGCCCATGATGATGGTCTTGATCTTGCGGTCTTTTTCGGTGATCTCAACGCGAGCATCGAACTCGGCTTCCAGCTTCTTAACCGGCTCATTCAAATACTCAACCGGTCCAGGAATCTCGGCTTCTACGCGGAGGAAAAACCGGCCGGTATCGGGATCCCCGTACTGCTGGGATTCGAGGATGTTACCGCCCGCTGCGACGAGAATCCCGGAGATGGAGTGGACGATGCCGGGACGGTCGGGGCAGGAAAGCGAAAGAACAATTGAAGACATGGTGACAGGGTAGTAGTTTTCACGTTTCACTCGGTGGATTTATCGCCCCTTGGACAGGGCGCCCTGATGCGATGGGGATAGTATTGGGGCAATTGCCCCGACAATGGAGAAACTCATGGATCTGCTTAACTCGTCGATCAACGAGGTCGACCCCGAAATCGCTGCGGTCCTGGACAAGGAACTGGGTCGCCAACGTGACACGCTCGAAATGATTGCCTCGGAGAACTTCGTTCCCCGCGCGGTCCTTGAAGCCCAGGGGTCTGTCCTGACCAACAAGTACGCTGAAGGATACCCGGGTCGGCGCTACTACGGTGGTTGCGAGCACGTGGATGTGGCAGAGAACCTCGCGATTGAGCGAGCCAAGCAGGTCTTCGGATGCGAATACGTCAACGTTCAGCCCCACTCCGGTGCCCAGGCCAATGCGGCCGTCTACCACGCGCTTGTCTCGCCCGGCGACACCGTCATGGGTCTTGAACTGAGCCACGGCGGTCACCTCACGCACGGCATGAAGATCAACTTCTCCGGCAAGAACTACCGCATCGTTTCCTACGGTGTTCGCAAAGAAACCGGCCTCATTGACATGGATGAGGTGGAGGAGACCACTCTCAAGGAGAAGCCAAAGCTGATCGTGGCTGGCTGGTCCGCGTACCCCCGCCACCTCGACTTTGAACGCTTCCGCAAGATCGCCGACCAGGTCGGTGCCTACCTGTGGGTGGACATGGCGCACTTCGCCGGTCTCGTTGCCGCAGGGCTACACCCGAACCCGATCCCGTACGCGGACATTGTCACGACCACGATCCACAAGACCATTGGCGGCCCCCGTTCCGGCATGATCCTCGCCCAAACCACCGAGCTTGAGAAGAAGCTGAACTCGGCTGTCTTCCCCGGCCAGCAGGGTGGACCACTCATGCACGTGATCGCTGCCAAGGCGGTGGCGATGAAGGTTGCACAGACCCCCGAATTCAAGGACCGCCAGCAGCGCACCCTCAATGGTGCACGCATCCTCGCCGATCGCCTCCTCGAAGACGACGTGAAGAAGGCCGGAATTAGCCTCGTGTCGGGCGGCACCGACGTGCACCTTGTGCTCGTGGACCTGAGGGACTGCGTGCTCGACGGCCAGCAGGCCGAGGACCTCCTCCACTCGGTCGGCATCACCGTTAACCGCAACTCCATCCCCTTCGACCCGCGCCCGCCCCGCGTTACCTCCGGGCTGCGTATCGGTACCCCCGCGCTCGCAACCCGCGGATTTGGTGAAGCCGAGTTCAAGGAAGTGGCCGACATTATTGCCACTACCCTGGTTGATGGCAATAGCGCTGACCTTGATGGCCTGCGCGCACGGGTCAAGACACTGACGGACGCATTCCCCCTCTACGAAGGACTCAACTGATTTGGTAGCACAGGTACTTGACGGCAAAACGACCGCTGCCGCGATCAAGAATGAACTTGCCGAACGGGTTGCCGCACTGAAAGAGCGCGGCATTGTCCCCGGGCTTGGCACGATCCTTGTCGGTGATGATCCCGGCTCCCAAAAGTACGTGGCGGGTAAGCACCGCGACTGCCAGGAAGTTGGCATCAACTCGATTCGAGTCGACCTGCCGGCAACCGCAACTCAGGTAGAGATCCTGGCTGCGGTTAAGCAGTTGAATGAGGACCCGGCATGCACCGGCTACATCGTCCAACTGCCACTGCCCAAGGGAGTCGACACAAACCTCATTCTTGAATCCGTGGATCCTGACAAGGACGCAGATGGTCTGCACCCCACGAACCTGGGGCGCCTCGCGCTACGCACAGCGGAACCAATCGAATCCCCGCTCCCGTGCACGCCCTCGGCCGTTCTCGAACTGCTCCGCCGATACGATATTGACCTCAACGGTAAGGACGTTGCCGTGATCGGCCGCGGCACCACCGTGGGCCGCTCCATCGGTATGCTACTCACCCGCAAGGACATCAACGCCACCGTCACGCTCATGCATACCGGCACGGTCAACCTGGCTGACAAGGTGAAGGAAGCCGACGTTGTTGTTGCGGCGGCTGGCTCTGCCGGACTCGTGAGGGCCGAATGGCTCAAGCCGGGCGCAATCGTTCTCGACGTTGGCGTGTCACGCGTGGTGAACGAGGATGGCACGTCGAGGATCGCGGGTGATGTTGATCCTGCCGCATCCGAGGTTGCTGCGTGGCTGTCACCCAACCCCGGTGGGGTTGGGCCCATGACCCGAGCCATGCTGCTCGAGAACGTGGTGAAGATGGCGGAGGGAACGGAATGAGAGTCACAACTGTCAACGTCAACGGCATCCGGGCCGCGGTCCGGAAAGGCATGGCCGAATGGGTGACCGAAACCAACCCCGATATTCTCCTTCTCCAGGAAGTCCGCGCTCCTGAGGAACTCGTGGAAGGGCTCCTGCCCGGAGACTGGAATGTGGTTCAGCAGGCCTCCCGAGCCAAGGGACGTAGCGGTGTCGCCATCGCAGTGCGCCCTCACCTCGACGTCACCGCAGCCAGAATTGGTCTCGAGGGTGACAACGACGTGGATTCGGGACGCTGGGTTGAAGCCGACGTCACCGTCGGATCGCAGACCGTCACCTTCATCTCCGCCTATCTCTACTCCGGCACCGCCACGAAGGAAGAGGTCATGGCGGCAAAGTACCGCCACTTGGACATGGCGCAGGACCGGCTTGCGGCAATCGAGGGTGAATTGCTCATGGCGGGGGACTTCAACATTGTGCGGGGCCCGAAGGACATTAAGAACTTCAAGCCCAACCACAACAAGACCTCCGGTGTGCTCGATCGGGAAATGGCGTACCTCGAAAAGTGGTTCTCGACCTACGAAGACGTCCACCGCAACCTGGTTGGCGACATTCAGGGCCCGTACACCTGGTGGTCGCAGCGCGGTAAGGCATTCGATAACGATGCTGGATGGCGCATCGACTACCAGATGGCAACGAAGGCCTTCGCGGACACCGCGGTCAGTGCTGAGGTGTGGCGCGCACCGGACTACGCATCGCGCTGGTCTGATCACGCACCCCTGACCATCAACTACGACATCAGTAATTTCTAACTGATCATCGACGGTAACTTGCCGTCGATATTCAAGTAACCCCGCGGGTCATTGCTCTGGAATGGTCCCGGGGGTTTTCTCTTCTTCCAGGAGCGGGGGAGAACTAGGTTCAACCGTGCCGCCAGCCGAAGGCCAGTGGTCAGTCACCGTATGGTGCCAGGACTACTCGTGGATTAAACGGAACCGATCGTTCTGTACATGGCAGCCCGCTACTGGCCCGCACCCTGATGGTCGGCGATGTGATCAGCGGAAATACCTGGCGGATGATTCTCCTGAACGGAGGTGCTGACTTTGGGTGTTTTCGTTGTCTCGCCTCACATGTGGTGAATTATTCGTTTACGCTGGTTGCGTGGCAGAAGAAATTTACTTTAACGCTCCCTCAACGGTGCCGTCTACGCGGCCCATCACGGTTGAGAAGGAGCCCCTTGTCCATAAGGCGATGAACTTGCGTCTCGTGAGGGCCTTCCAGCGATACGGTGTTGCCAAGGGCGCGCTCCTATCCGGTGGTATTGCCTATTCAGCAATCTTCTCGATTGCCGCCGCCCTCACGATTTCGCTCACGGTGTTCATGGCGGTGCTCGGCCGCAACGATGAGCTGAGAACCACCGTGTTTGACGGGATCAACGAGGCGATACCGGGGATCCTGAAGACCGCCGATAATCCGGATGGCATGATCAGTCCCGAATCGCTCATCATGGACACGGCATTCAATCTCGCCACCTTCATCGCACTCGGCGTGTTGCTCTGGACCGCTCTTTCGGTCATGAATGCGCTCAAGGTTTCCATCCGTGCCATGTTCGGTATTTCGAAGCTACCCGAGAACTTTATTCTTCTTAAGACCCGCGATCTCCTTGCCTTTGCCGGGTTGGCTCTCGGCGTGGTGCTCGGCTCCGTCCTCACCACTGCGGCCGGCACGCTCGGAAACACGATCCTTGAGTTTATTGGAGTTGAGGGAGCGGTCGCCCAGTGGGCGATTAGGATCGCATCTCTCACGGTCGCCTTCCTCGTTGACCTGGTGGTCATTGCTCTGCTGTTCCGCTACACGGCAGGGGCACGTCCGCCGAGGCGCGACCTCCTGCTGGGTTCCGCACTCGGCGCGCTCGGCACCTCCGTTGTTCGCTTCCTTGGAACCTCGGTCCTCGGTTCGGTTGCTGATAATCCGATCCTCGCGCCGTTTGCGGCAATCGCAACGTTGCTCCTGTGGGTCAACTTCGTAACCCGTATCGTTCTCATCGCTGCGGCTTTCACAGCGAACCCGCAGCCGCCCATGAAAATCACCGTTCCCGAATCGATCCACGCAAACGACACCCCGAACTTCGTGACCATGTCGGTTCCGGAGACCACACGGTGGACACACGAGCCGTTCACGGGCGTTGTTGTTCCTGACATGACTCGGGATCCTGAATTCTCCGATCGTCAACGAGCCGATCTTCCCGAATGGAAGGATAAGACGGGGCGTAAGCGTCGCAAGAAGATTGAAAAGCTTGAGCTGAAGCTGGCGCAGGCGAAGATGGACTTCCGATTGGAAAGTGAACGGAACCAGAAGTGACCTTTGTAGCAATCATTCCCGCCGGTGGGGCGGGAACCCGCCTGTGGCCGCTCTCGCGGCGGAGCAAGCCAAAGTTCCTGTTGGATATGACAGGGGCCGGCCGCACCCTCATCCAAGCCACCGCCAACAGGCTGGGCGGCCTCGTTGACGATCTTATTGTCGTGACCGGCTCAGATCACGCCCCGCAGGTTGCCGAACAGCTCGGCCTATCAGATTCTCAGATCGTGATCGAGCCGTCCCCGCGAGGAACAATGCCCGCCATTGGCCTAGTCGCGGCAATCGTGGAGCAGCGTCACGGTAGCGACGCGGTCGTCGGGTCGTTTGCTGCCGATCATCTCATTGCTGACACGAAAGCGTTCCAGGATGCTGTTCGCACGGCGATTGCTTCCGCCGAGGCAGGTGCCGTAGCCACGATCGGTATCACCCCAACCAACCCCGATACTGGATTTGGGTACATCGACGTTGGTGAAGAAACCCAGGTATCCGGTTCCTTCCTGGTTAACCGTTTCCTTGAAAAGCCCAGCCTTGAGAGCGCTACTCGCTACGTTGATTCCGGGACTTTCTTGTGGAATGCGGGCATGTTTGTTGCTCGCGCCGGAGTACTTCTGGATGCGCTCGCCAAGTACAAGCCCGAACTCGCCTCGGGATTGAGAGAGATCGCCAAGGCGTGGGACACGGAGAGCCGTACCCAAGCACTGCTTGGGTGGGATGATCTGGAAGACAGTGTTATCGACCGGGCGATCGCCGAGCCATTGGCTGATGAGGGAGGGGTGACCACCGTTCCCGTCTCCATGGGATGGTCCGACATTGGTGGTTACGCTTCTCTTGCCGAGCATCTCGATGATCCTGCCAAGCAGGTATCGGAGAACGGAACGCAGCAGACCGTTGTTCTCTCTGCATCAGCGGGATCCGTTGTGTACGCGCATGATCGCCCCATCGTCATTCACGGAGTCCCCAATGCCGTCGTCATCGACACCGGCGATGCACTGCTCGTCACGACAAAGCAGGCGGCGGCCGGTCTCGGGGGAGTTGTGAGCTCACTACCGGACGACCTGACCCGTCTGCGATAGTTTCCTTAACCGTTAACTAGTTCCCAACTCAAGTCCGGGCTCACTCTGCTAGTGGGCCCGGACTGTATACTTTCAGGTGACTTGGTAGGTCAATGCAATCGAGTTAAGGAGAGCCTCTTATCCCGGAACGAATGACCTTTTTACTGGCGCTGGGCTCCTGGATGGGGGACAGCATTCCAGTTGTTGCGGCCGGTCGATGGTCGAATTGATAGCAGGTCAGATGGGAGGGTGCCAAGTGCGAGGTGTTCACCCGGGTTCTCTAATTCGTGCTCAAATGGGCTGAATGCTCGATTTGGGCGGCGCGTGGGCGCAGAATGTGCGACTATTTAGTTCGTTATCAAACTTTGATGACACGACTTGACCAATAGGCATATGTAAACGCAAGGTTAACGAGTATGCTATTGGTGAAATCCGTGCCGCTCGGGCACGGGCATATAAGTAGGAGTATCGCGTGAAGAAATCCACGTCATTTATGGCACTGACCGGTGTCGCTGCTCTTGTTCTTGCAGGATGCGCTGACGACGCTGCAGACGAGAAAACTGATTCCGAAACTTCGGTCGAGCAGACCGAATCGGAAGATACCGATAGCGACGACACTGAGTCCGAAGATACCGATACCGAGGGCGAGGATGAGGGCACCGATGAGGGTGACGCAACTCGTGACTACTCGGCAATCGACGCCTCTGATTACACCGGTTGCCTCGTCTCCGACGCCGGCGGTTGGGACGACAAGTCCTTCAACGAATCCGCGTTCAACGGTCTGAACGACGCGGCTGACAGCATGGGTGTCAACACTTCGACTGCGGAGTCCTCTTCGGAGTCCGACTTTGACCCGAACGTTCGCGCCATGGTTGACGAAGGCTGTGACATCGTGATCGGCGTTGGCTTCATGCTCGGTGAGGCCGTTGGCAACGCTGCCGACGCCAACCCGGATGTGGCCTTCGCCCTCGTTGACTCCACCTTCACCGACAACGAAGGCAACCCTGTTGACCGCGACAATGCTCGCGCACTCATCTTCAACACCGCTGAAGCCGCATACCTGGCTGGCTACGTTGCAGCTGGCTCCACCCAGACCGGAATCGTCGCCACCTTCGGTGGACAGCCGATCCCGTCCGTCCAGATCTTCATGGATGGTTTCGTTGATGGCGTTGCCGCCTACAACGAAGCACACGGCGCTAACGTCGAGGTCCTCGGTTGGGATAAGGAATCCCAGTCCGGTTCGTTCGCGAACTCGTTCGATGACCAGGCACAGGGCCAGCAGCTCGCCAACGGCTTCATCAACCAGGGAGCCGACATCATCATGCCCGTCGCGGGCCCAGTTGGTCTCGGTGCCGCAGCAGCAGCACAGTCCGCTGGCGACGTTTACATCATCGGTGTTGACTCCGACTGGTACGAATCCGCACCCGAATTCTCGTCCATCATCCTCACCTCCGTGGTGAAGGACATTGATGTCTCGGTTCTCGATTCGATCGCTGACGTTGCCGAAGGCAAGTTCTCCAACGAACCCTTCGTGGGCACGCTGGAGAATGGCGGCGTTCGCCTTGCACCGTTCCACGATCTTGAAGATCAGGTTCCGGCCGAGGTTGTCTCCGAGGTTGAAACGTTGCGCGAGCAGATCATCTCCGGTGAACTCGTCGTTGAAACCCCGAACGCACCGTAAAGTCGGGATCTCAACCAAGATACTGACACGACGGTAACGGTTTGATGGGCGGGCCTGGGACATGCCACGCATGATTCCAGGCCCGCCTCAACGTCTCCGACCAGCTCTCCGCTATCATGGCTGAACTGGTGGACAACACACAGAAAGGCTACAGCCAAGGTGAAGCTTGAGCTTGTTGGGATAACAAAGAAGTTTGGTCCCCTCATCGCCAACGATCACATCAACATCGAAGTCGAACCGGGCCAAATCCATGCCCTTCTCGGCGAAAACGGTGCTGGTAAATCGACGCTCATGAACGTCCTCTACGGACTGTATGAGCCTGATGAAGGTGAGATCCGCATTAATGGGAAGCCCGTGGCCTTCAACGGTCCCGGTGATGCCGTTGCGGCAGGGATCGGGATGGTGCACCAGCACTTCATGCTCGTCCCCGTCTTCACGGTCGCTGAATCCGTAGCCCTCGGCTACGAACCCACACATCCGCTGTTTGGCATGCTCAACATGTCAGAAGCGAAAAAGATTGTGAAAGAAACATCGAAGCGATTCGGCTTTGACCTCGACCCGAATGCGAAGATTGAGGACCTGCCCGTCGGTTCCCAGCAGCGCGTCGAAATCGTCAAGGCCCTGTCACGCAAGGCCGAGGTTCTCATCCTTGACGAACCAACCGCCGTGCTCACGCCCGCGGAAACCGACGAGCTGATGGCGATCATGAAGGAACTGGCAGCGGCCGGCACCTCCATTGTTTTCATCACCCACAAGCTCCGCGAAGTGCGTGCTGTTGCCGACAAGATCACGGTGATCCGCCGCGGAAAGGTCGTTGGCGAGGCCTCACCCGAAAGCTCGGAAACCGAGCTGGCAAACCTCATGGTAGGGCGCTCCGTCCTGCTCAAGGTGGAGAAGGATCCGCCCAAGCCCGCGCCGACCGCGCTCTCCGTCAAGAACCTGTCCTATATTAACGATGATGGCGTCGTCCTCGTCGACGACGTCGACCTCGATGTTCAAGCCGGAGAAATCCTGGGCATCGCCGGTGTTCAGGGGAACGGACAGGAAGAACTTGCCGAGCTTCTCATCGGACTATTGCAGCCCACCGAGGGAACGATCGACCTCAATGGTGAGACGATTACAAAGCACACGGTGCGACGCAGGGTCGATGATGGTGTGGGATTCATTCCCGAAGACCGCATCGAGGACGGCATGGTCGCGGACTTCTCGGTTGCCGAAAACCTCGTTCTCAACCAATACCGGTCGAAGAAGTTTTCCCGCGGCCTATCGATTTTGCCGAAGAAAATCCAACAAAACGCGGAAAAGCTGCGCGAAGAATTTGATATCCGCCTGACCGACGTGTCATACCCGATGACGACGCTATCAGGCGGTAACCAGCAGAAGGTGATCGTGGCCCGGGAAATGTCCCGCAAGCTGTCGCTTCTGGTCGCCAGCCAGCCCACTCGCGGCGTTGACGTGGGTTCGATCGAATTCATTCACAACCGGATCGTCAAGGAGCGCGACACGGGCACGGGCGTCATCCTTATTTCGTCTGAGCTTGACGAAATCCAGTCTCTGTCCGACCGTATTGCCGTCATGTATCGCGGCAAGATCGTTGGTATCGTCCCCTCCCACACCCCGAACTCTGTTCTGGGTCTGATGATGGCCGGGGTGCCGATGGAAGAAGCAATGGAGCAGGAGGCTTCGTGACCACGACAACCGAACCCAAGCCGGTACCGTTTGGGCTAAGAGTACGAGCCATGTTGCACGTGGCACTTAGATCCGAATGGATCATCTCCATCCTTGCGGTCGTGATCGCGTTCATCGTCGGTGCAGTCTTTATTTGGATCGCTGATGCGTCGATCATCGACACCTACTGGCGCCTCTTTAAGGGCGCAATCTACAATCCCGACCGTGACTCGTTCCTGCAATCGATTCGGTCGCTGACCGAAACGTTCAAGAACGCGGCACCCCTGATTCTCGCGGGCCTCGGCCTCGGCCTCGGTTTTCGGGCCGGCCTGTTCAACATCGGTGGCCAGGGCCAGATCATTCTCGGTGCTATCGGTGCAACCTACGTGGGATTCGCTCTCGACCTGCCCTACTTCGCACACCTTCTCGTCGCCCTCGTCGGTGCCGTACTCGCTGCCGGCATCTGGGGTGGCTTCGTCGGTTTCCTCAAGGCCCGCACCGGAGCGAACGAAGTGATCGTCACGATCATGCTCAACTCGATTGCAGCCTCACTGCTCCTCTACCTGCTCTCTCACGATCTCTTCCAGCAGGTCGGAACATCGGAGCTGAAGTCGAAGCAGATCGCGGCTGAGGCACGACTGCCCCACATTCTTCCCGATCCGTTCAACCTCCACGCCGGCATCCTGGTCGCCATCCTCGCCACGATCTTCGTGTGGTGGCTGCTCGAACGCTCAAAGTTCGGTTTCGAACTGCGTGCAGTTGGTTCCAACCCGAACGCGTCCGAGACTGCGGGCATGTCGACCGGCAAGGTCATCACCCTCACCATGTTCGTTTCCGCAGGGCTGTGCGGTCTTGCTGGCGCAAACCAGGTGCTTGGCACGTTCGGCTCTCTCACGCCTGCGGTTGCGGGCACGATCGGTTTCGACGCGATCACCGTAGCCCTGCTCGGACGAAATAAGCCGGTCGGTATTTTCCTTGCGGGACTTCTCTTCGGTGCGTTCTCCGCGGGTGCCCCGCTCATGCAGGGCGCGGGAGTTCCCGTCGACATGATTCTTATCCTCCAGTCCGTCATTGTTCTCCTCATCGCGGCACCCCCGCTGATTCGGTGGATCTTTAGGCTCCCGAAACCGGATAACAAGACCTACCGCGAGTACATCACCCTGCAGCAGGAGGCAAAATGAGCGCCGCCATTCAACTAGAAGCACCCAAGATGGCTGAAGGCACCCGCATGCCGATCTCGTGGAAGATGTCAATCATCTACGGGCTCGCAACCCTCCTCAGCCTCTACTTTGCTCTCAACTCCGATGGCGTGGCCGAATTCGT
Organism: Flaviflexus massiliensis; assembly: GCF_001375495.1. GTDB lineage: Bacteria > Actinomycetota > Actinomycetes > Actinomycetales > Actinomycetaceae > Flaviflexus > Flaviflexus massiliensis. Next base: position 214,466 of record NZ_LN831057.1, read on the forward strand.
GTGGAAGGAGATTCGCCCCTCACGGGATGGCTCCAACCTGCTCCTGTATGCCGACCAGACCGTGTGGGCACTGACCGCGGTCATCGCCATCGCCACCGCCTACTCGGTCTATCGCGCGGTGCGGCGCCAGAAGCAACCCCTGTGGCTTGGGCTCATTATTCTCATGGCCCTCGTCGTTGCCTTCCTCACCTTCCAGGGTGGTGGGTCGGGCCGCTTCATCACCATCGCGTTCCTCTTCTCCGCCACCATTACGGCCGCGCAACCACTCATCTTTGGCTCCATGGCCGGCGTCATCTGCGAACGCGTCGGTGTTGTCAACATCGCGATCGAGGGTCAGCTCCTCGTCGGCGCCTTCACAGGAGTCGTCGTAGCGTCCGCAACCCAGAATCCGTGGCTTGGCCTGCTGGCGGCACCGCTCGCTGGTGCTCTCGTGGGCGTGCTGCTCGCGTTCTTCTCAGTCAAGTACGCGGTCGACCAGATCATCGTCGGTGTTGTTCTCAACGTGCTCTGCCTCGGACTCACCTCGTTCCTGCTCGGCACCGTCGTGCGAGATACCCCGGGCTGGAACTCGATCCAGTTCTCGCTGCCTGTCTGGAGCGTGCCGGTCCTGTCCGACATTCCCTTCATTGGGCCCGTGTTCTTCCAGCAGACCATCATCACCTACCTTCTCTACGCCGCTCTCATCGCGCTCACCATCATGCTGTTCAGGTCCCGGTGGGGTTTGCGCATGAGGGCCGTGGGTGAGCACCCGAAGGCAGCAGACACGGTCGGTATCAAGGTCAATAGGACCCGTTTCCTCAACACGGTTTTAGGATCCTCGCTCGCCGGTCTCGGTGGCGCCTCGTTCACGATCGGTGCGACAACGGTCTTCACGGAAAACATTTCCGCCGGCAACGGCTACATTGCGCTCGCCGCCATGATCCTCGGCAAGTGGCATCCGATCGGTGCGATGGGTGCGGCTCTCATGTTCGGTTTTGCTTCCGCGATTGTCGACTTCCTGCCGCTCGTGGCCACCACCCCGATCGACCCGAACCTGCTCGCCATGATTCCCTACGTTGTCACGATCCTTGCGGTTGCTGGCTTCGTTGGTAAGTCGCGGCCCCCGGCAGCTGAAAACATTCCCTACATCAAGGCATGATCATGACGAACTGGGACGAGCTACGCCAGGTAGCAATCGATGCGATGAAGATGGCCTACGTGCCCTACTCGGGATTCCCGGTGGGTGCGGCAGGCCAGCGGGAAGATGGCCAGATCTTCTCCGGATGCAACGTGGAGAACGCCGGATACGGCGTCACACTATGTGCCGAATGTGGGATGATCTCCGACCTCGTCAAAGCCGGGGGAGGCAAGCTCGCTGCGTTCCTGTGCGTCAACGGGAACGAAGAACTCACCTCACCGTGCGGCCGGTGCCGCCAACTCCTGTGGGAGCACGGCACGGCCACCACCCAAATCATGCTCCCGGAAGGAATCATCTCCCTTCCCGAGCTGCTCCCGTATGGTTTTGGCGTATCCGATCTTGCGCAGGTTGAAAGGAAGTAACCGTGACCGAAAAGTTTGATGCCGTCGACATTATTCGCACCAAACGTGACCGCGAGGTCCTGTCCGAACACCAGATCGCGTGGGTCATTGACGCCTACACTCGCGGAGTAGTTGCCGAGGAGCAGATGTCTGCGCTCGCGATGGCGATCTTCCTCAACGGCATGAATCCGGATGAGATTTCGCAGTGGACTCAGGCGATGATTAACTCCGGTGAAGTCATGGACTTCTCGTCGCTGACGAAACCCACCACGGATAAGCATTCCACCGGGGGAGTGGGCGACAAGATCACCCTGCCGCTCGCACCCCTCGTTGCCTCATACGGGGTGGCCGTGCCGCAGCTTTCTGGCCGCGGACTCGGACACACCGGCGGAACCCTGGACAAGCTGGAAGCGATCCCGGGATGGCGCGCGAACCTGTCGAACGATGAGATTCTCGCTCAGCTGGAATCCGTTGGCGCCGTCATCTGCGCCGCGGGCTCCGGCCTCGCTCCCGCGGACAAGAAGCTGTATGCCCTGCGTGACATTACCTCCACGGTCGAATCCATCCCTCTCATTGCTTCGTCGATCATGTCGAAGAAGATCGCGGAAGGAACCGACTCACTGATCCTTGACGTCAAGGTCGGATCGGGTGCGTTCATGAAGAACCTCGAGCAGGCTCGTCAGCTCGCCACAACGATGGTGGAGATCGGCAAGCAGGCGGGAACCCACACCGTAGCGTTGCTGACGGACATGTCCGTCCCACTCGGACGCAAGATCGGCAACGCACTCGAAGTGGAAGAGTCCGTTGAGGTTCTCGCAGGTGGCGGGCCGGCCGACGTTGTGGAGCTGACCGTGGCTTTGGCCCGGGAAATGCTCCTCGCGGCAGGAGTGGATGTCGATCCTACCGAGAACCTCGAGAACGGCCTGGCGATGGACTCGTGGAAGGCCATGATCCGGGCGCAGGATGGGGATCCGGATGCTCCGCTACCCACAGCCAAGCACACCGAGACGGTCGTGGCTGAGTCCGATGGCGTGATTTCGGGGCTGGATGCTCTCAAGCTCGGCTACGCTTCCTGGAAGCTCGGAGCGGGCCGTGCCCGCAAGGAAGACCCGGTACAGGCCGGTGCCGGTGTCACGATCCACGCCCACCTGGGCGAGCCTGTCAAGGCTGGTCAGGCACTCCTCACCCTTCACACGGATGACGAGCCGCGGGTTGAACGGGCGAAAGAGTCCCTTGAGGGTGCGATCACGATCAGCACCATGGCATCGACCCGCGACTCGGTGCTGTTGGATCGGATCTCCTAGTGCTGGATGGGTTCCATCTCGGTCGGGTGGTGGCGCCCTTGCAGCGCCCCATCCGCACCCGAGTGGGCACCTCCACCCCACCCACATACCCGCCCGTCCCCGTTGTTCTCGGGCAAACCCTCGTCACCCAGGCCGATGCAACCAAATGCGGGGCAGCGGTCTTGCTTATGTTGGAAGCCTCCGGTGATCCAACACTGGCGCGCGAGCTAGAAAACAACCCCGAACTCATCACTACCTACCAGCAGACCATTCATGATCGGGTGAGCAGACGTGCCGTGGGACCGGTGGATTGGCCCCAAAGTTTTGGGAGCCCGCCGTGGACACTCGCGCGCGAGGCACGCTTCCCGGGAGTTACCTACCGGGCTCATGCGCTCGATGACAGGACTGAGCACGGTCGGGACCTACTTCATGCGGTCCTGCACGCGAACCAGTCCGGGATCCCCGTCCCCCTGTACACGGGCGGGAATATTGGGCAGGGGCTCGCGAGAGCATTGCCTCGGCATGTGGTTCTTGCCGTCCCCCACACCCTCGAAACTCGGAGCAGTTCCCTGCGGATCTACGAGCCATCCGCGGGAATGCTGTACGACGTCAGCATCGATGAACTCCTGAAACGGACCACGAAACATAGGGCGTTGGGGAACTGGACGCACGTCGTGTGGGCGATCCTGCCCTATCCGACAAAGTCCGCCTAGCAGCACCGGCCGATCTGGGGCAGGGAAAGACAATCGAAGAAAGAAGGGGAGGACACAACGCTGGTATTGTGCCCTCCACTTCTTTGCCTCCTAAACGAGGTGAATACTCGCGCTAGGGAAGAGTCAGTGCCTGGGACATGTCCTGCTGAAGGCGGGACATGCGAGCCGAGGCCGCGGAACGTGCCTGGGATAGGCTGTCGGTCACGGGTTCGATGACTTCCAGGTAGCACTTGACCTTCGGCTCGGTTCCCGAGGGCCGCACAACGGCACGATCCCCGCGCTCGTTGAGCAGCACGATGGCATCGGTTGGGGGAAGTTCGTCAGAGCCCTCCGTGAGGTCTTCGGTGCTGACAACCGGGAAACCGGCAAGCATGGTGGGCGGGTTTGCTCGCAGGTGTGCCATGGTGGCGGGCATGAGCCCCAGGTCGCTCACCCGGATCGTCACCGGGGCCGTGAGGTAAACACCGTGCTTGATCGCCATCTCATCCAGCCGGTCGGACACGGTCATGCCCTTGGAGCGGAGTGATGAGGCAATGTAGGCGAGCATGAGCCCGGCCGAGATCCCATCCTTGTCCCTTACGCCGTCGGGATCGACGCAGAATCCGATCGCTTCCTCGTAGCCAAAGATCAGGTCGGGGACGCGGGCAATCCACTTAAAACCGGTCAGCGTGGACTCGTGGGTGAGGCCGTGACGTCCCGCGATCTCTTTGAGGAGGCGAGAGGAGACGATCGACGAGGCGAGTGTGCCACCGGTGAGTGCACCGATGCGGGCGATCTGGTCGCCGATGAGGGAACCGATTTCATCCCCGGACAGCTGACGCCATTCGTCTCGTTCGGGGATCGCCGCCGAGCAGCGGTCAGCATCCGGGTCGTTGGCGATGACAAGGTCGGCCTTGAGGGACTTGGCGGTAGCAATCGCCAAATCGAGAGCCCCGGGTTCTTCAGGGTTGGGGAAGGAAACGGTGGGGAAGTCCGGATCGGGTTGGGCCTGTTGATCGACTTCGTACACGTTCGTGAACCCGGCCCGGTGGAGAACTTCCTTCATGGTAGTGCCGCCAACTCCGTGCATGGAGGTGATGACAATCTTCATGTCGGTGCGGTTCTGGTACGGAACAAGCGAAGAAGTTCGTTCCAGGTAGGCTTCCTTCACCTCGGGGCCGATCTCGGTCCACCCGGTCGTGGCGAGCGGGATCTCGTCGGCATGTGGGGTGAGCGCAATCTTCTCGGCGATCATCGAATCGTATGGCGGAATGATCTGCACTCCCTGCCCATCACCCGTGACGGCCCGGCCACCGAGGTAGACCTTGTAGCCATTGTCGCGCGGGGGATTGTGGGAGGCCGTCACCATGACCCCGGCATCCGCATTGAGATGACGCACGGCCCACGCGAGAAGCGGGGTGGGCACGTGGGAGGGGTAGATCATGGCCCGGGCACCCATGGCCGTCGCAACAGCGGCGGTGTCGAGGGCGAAGTCGCGGCTGTTGTGGCGAGCATCATAACCGATGACAAGCAGGGCGTTGCGGCCGACCTGCTCCTGGAGGAAGTCGATGAGGCCAGCTGCTGCTTTGCGGACGACGGCACGGTTCATGCGGTGCGGTCCGCCCGCCATCTCACCCCGCAGGCCCGCAGTTCCGAATTCGAGAAGGCTTCCAAACCGGTCCTCGAGTTCCTTCGTGGCCTCGGCATCCCCGTCTGCTGATCGCTTCTTCAGGTCGGTGAGTTCACGACGGGTCACCGGATCCGGGTCGTGCTCGATCCAGGAATCAATATCAATCATGATTGGCTCATTTCCGTGATGATGCTGGCGAGCAGGCTTGCCAGGCGCGGCCCGGCATCGGCACCAGCCTGGAGAACGTCCTCGTGGGAGAGGGGAGCGGGAGCGAAACCGGCCGCCTGGTTCGTGACGAGCGAGATACCGAGAACTTCGAGCCCCGCCTCACGTGCCGCGATCGTTTCGAGGGCGGTAGACATGCCCACGAGGTCAGCGCCGAGCAGGCGAGCCATCTTTACCTCGGCAGGAGTCTCGTATTGGGGGCCGGGGAACTGGGCGTACACGCCTTCCGGCAGGTTCGGATCCACGCGGCGCGCAACCTCGCGCAGGCGCGGGCTGTAGGCATCGGTGAGGTCCACGAACCTGGCACCCTGGATGGGGGAGGTGGAGGTCAGGTTGATGTGGTCCTTAAGCAGCACAGCGGTTCCGGGCCCCCATTCGGGAACAGTTGATCCGCACCCATTGGTCAAGATGAGGGAGGTGGCCCCGAGCTTTGCCGCGGTGCGCACACCGTGTGCGACAGGGCCGACGCCCTTCCCTTCGTACAGGTGGGTGCGTGCCCCAAGAATGAGGACGTGCCCACCTCCGGCAAGTTCACGAACAGTGAGGCTACCGCCGTGGCCGGCTACGCCCGAAACACTGAAACCGGGCACTTCTTCGGCGGGGAGGCGTACGACGATGTCGCCCAGAAGGTCCTCCGCGCCTTTCCAGCCCGATCCGAGTATGAGAGCAAGTTGAATGGTGTCGATTCCGCTCTGACGCCGAATGTGATCGGCTGCCTCAGCGGCAAGGACATAGGGATCCTGAGTAGTCATGAATCTACGGTACATTCTCCGCACCACATTTCGTTATCCATTCCTAAGAGTGCCCCAAGCGGCAACTTATTTGACACAATGTGACGGTGGATACAACGCAGGAGCAAAGCAGTACTGGCCCGACCGCTTCAGGGGCACCCAAAGGCAAACTACCCGGAGCTTCCCGAGTACGATCCGGCTCACGAGTCGTCATCATCGGCGGTGGACCTGGCGGCTACGAAGCAGCACTGTCAGCCCGCCAGCTCGGAGCGGTTGTCACCCTCATCGAAAACAAGGGAATGGGAGGCAGCGCGGTCCTAACCGACGTGGTCCCCTCCAAGACTCTCATCGCTTCAGCCGAATGGCTCCATTCGGTTGAATCCGCCGATGAACTCGGAATCGTTGCCACGGGAGAACCCTGGACCGTATCCCTTCCCGCCATCAACCGCCGCGTCCTCGACCTTGCCTCTCGGCAGTCGAACGACATTCGCGACCGCGTCATCAGCCAGGGTGCCGAAGTGCTCGCCGGCAAGGGAACCATCCTCACTGCTTTGGGAAGCAACGGTACCCGCATCGTCCGCGCCTACCTGGATGACGGGACTTCGCAGGACATTGAGGCCGAAATTGTTCTTGTCGCCACGGGTGCCACGCCACGGGAGTTGCCGGATGCGAAGCCGGACGGGGAGCGGATCCTCAACTGGACCCAAATGTATTCGATGACCGAACGGCCCGAACACCTTGTCGTCGTTGGTTCCGGTGTGACCGGCGCCGAGTTCGCTGGCGCCTACATGGGGATCGGCGTGAAAGTCACCCTCGTCTCCTCCCGCGACCGAGTGTTGCCGAACGAAGACCCGGATGCCGCGAACGTTATCGAGAACGTCTTTGCGCGCCGGGGGATGACGATTCTGTCCCGCTCCCGTGCCGAATCCGTGACGCGCACAGACGACGGTGTGCTCGTGACCCTGGCGGATGGTCGCACGGTTGAAGCATCCCACTGCCTCATGGCGGTTGGTTCAATCCCCAATACGGAAGGACTTGGCCTTGAAGAAGCCGGAGTCCAGCTCACCGACTCGGGACATATCCTCGTCGACAAGGTGTCGCGTACGACAGCCTTCCGCATCTATGCTGCCGGGGACGTCACGGGCTCCATGCCGCTCGCATCCGTGGCGGCCATGCAGGGCCGCATCGCTATGAACCACGCCCTCGGTGACTACGTGGAGCCCCTCGACATTGCGAAAGTCGCATCCAATATTTTCACCGCTCCCGAGATCGCCCACGTGGGTGCCACCCAGCAACAGTGCGATGAGGGGCTTGATGCTGTCGTAACGCTCGTTCCGCTCATGAGGAACCCGAGGGCGAAGATGCAGGGCATGACGGAGGGCTTCATCAAGTTGATCGCCGAGACCTCGACCCGGGTCATTATTGGTGGCGTCGTGGTTGCCCCGGGAGCATCCGAATACATTCTGCCCATCGCACTCGCCGTCACCGCCCGCATGACAGCCGACGACATGGCATCCGTCTTCACGGTTTATCCATCCCTGTCAGGATCACTGACGGAAGCCGCCCGCCAACTCCGCAATTCGATCGCTGCCACAGATATTCGAGAGCGCCTCAACCCGCACGACAGGACACCGAACAGGTAGGGTCATACGGACGAAAGGAACAAATCGATGAAATCCTACCGACGTGGCCCCGTACTCCTTCGCGGCGATCAAATCCCCAAGTCAACAACAGATGCCAGGCTCCTCGCCCCCGATCAGGATTCCTCCTGGGTCCATTCTGACCCGTGGCGGGTCATGCGCATCCAAGCCGAATTCGTTGAAGGCTTCGGGGCGCTCGCGGACCTCGGGCCCGCGGTCTCCGTTTTCGGTTCCGCCCGCACCTACGAGGATGATCCGGCATACAAGTTGACGGTGGAGATTGGTAAGAAGCTTGTCGAGAACGACTTCGCGGTCATCACCGGTGGCGGCCCCGGCATCATGAAAGCCGCGAATCAGGGTGCGGTTGAGGCAAAGGGTGTTTCAGTTGGTCTCGGTATCGAACTACCCTTCGAGCAGGGCATGAACGATCACGTCGACCTGGGCATCAACTTCCGCTACTTCTTTATTCGCAAGACCATGTTCGTCAAGTACTCCCTCGGGTTCATCGTGCTTCCCGGAGGCTTCGGCACGCTCGACGAACTGTTCGAGGCCCTCACCCTCGTACAAACCCACAAGGTCCGTTCCTTCCCGATCGTTCTCGTGGGCCGCGACTTTTGGCAGGGCCTGGTCGACTGGATTAAGAATACGCAGCTCGTGGCCGGCATGATCTCACCGCAGGAACTGGACCTCATCAGTGTTGTTGACACTGCTGAGGAAGCGATTGAGGCTGTATTGGCCGGAATTAGTGCGGTTGCCGAGGAAGTGAACAGCGAGCTTCAGTGACGTAATTCTCCCCTCTGGTCTTCCAATGACGTAAACTAGAGGGGACCTTTAAGTTGAAGGAGACAAACACATGGCAGCGCAGAAACCCCGCTCGGGTGACGGACCTATCGAAGTGGCAAAAGAAGGCCGCGGGATCGTCATGAGAATCCCAGTTGATGGCGGAGGACGCCTGGTGATCGAAATGAACGCTGAAGAAGCTACAGAACTCGGTGCCGCGCTCAACGCAGTCGTAAGCTAGCTTCTACAACTATTCCCGGACACAACAGGAGTTGCTGTCCGGGAATTCTTTATGCCAAGACCCAGTCGTGGTACGAGGACCCGATCATGGAACCACGAGTTAGTCGTGAAACCTCACGAGGAGACCGATATTCGGTCGAGTCCCTGGCGATGACTCCGCCACAAACCCACGGTGCCCTGCCCCGTGATGGCCGGCATTATGCGTCTTAGACAGGCTTTTGGAACAGGAGGAGGCCGGGACCAATCGGAACGAGAGCCGAGTTCGCTCCCTGCTCAAGAATGTCACGAACAAGGCCGCGTAGCGCCACCGTGTCGGGTTCGCGTCGCGCCGGGTCAGCCACCCGCCCATCAAGAAGAGCCCGCCCAATAACGAGTAGCCCGCCTGGACGAAGGATACGGAGGGCTTCCTGGACATCACCCGGAGCTTCCTCCGGTGAGCCATCGACCAGCACCAAATCGTAAGAGCGGTCGGCAAGGCGCGGAAGAATGTCCGCGGAGCGGCCCTTGATGAGGCGAGTGCGGGAGGCGCGAATCCCGGCCCGGGCAAAGAGCTCACGTGCTGTCCGCTGAGCTTCACTCTCGACGTCGATGGTCGTGAGGGTCAGCTGGTCATTGCCCTTGAGAAGGTAAAGGCCAGAGATCCCGGCACCGGTGCCAATCTCAACGGCGGTTTGAGCGCCAGCAACCGAAACTAACAGGCGCAGGAGAGCGCCGGTTGCGGGGGAGGTAGCGGCAAGCCCAAGATCATCTGCTGTTGCCCGTGCGGACGCCAGCAATCCGTCTTCAACGGTCTGTTCTTCTGCAAACGCCCACGACAGCGTCTTGTCACCTGACATGCTTTCCTCCTCAATACCTGCCGACTATCTTACGTTGCCGCCGGTATCCATGCGCGAATCTTTCCCCCACCCATTCATGACATCCACTACTTCCCGCACCCAGCACCCATGAATAATGAGTTGCGGTCGATCATGTGCCACCAAAATGTGGTCTACGACGCGCTCCATCTAGTCCCTAGGTAACATGTCCGGTTTGACCGGGGTGGGTATGATGGCCGCATGGGAATCAACACGACTGAGTTCATCATCATTGCGCTCATCCTTGTCATCGTTGTTGGCCCTGAAAAGCTCCCAGAATTCGCTGCCCAACTTGGCCGACTCGTCCGTGAAGTCAAAGCCATCGCCACCGGTGCGAAGGCCCGCGTCAAAGAAGAACTCGGACCGGACTTCGAAGAGCTCAAGAACCTTGACCCGAGACAGTACGATCCGCGCCGGATTGTGCAGGATGCACTGAAGGACGAACCACCCTCACGTGTGCCGTCCCGTGCTTCGCGCCCCGTTTCCACGCCCCGTCAGCCGGCTCCGGCAACGTCCCAGCAGGCTACAGGTGTAGCCGCCGGTGCCACCGTTCCGGCCGCCGCAGCCAATACAACGCCTGCACCAGGCACTCCCGGCACGAGCACCGATCAGTCGTCAAACCGCCCGGACACGGCAGAGGCTATCCAGGTCCCGGTTGCTACCTCAGCTGCACCGGTGTACACTCTGCCCTTCGACGACCAGGCAACCTAAACTACCTGCGGACTCTCCCCATCACTGCCTAATTTCCTTACATACCCGCTGCTCGACCAGACCATGAGAGTTGGCGTTGCTACTAGCTCAACAAGGCTGTTGCTGGACATGAGCCGAGTGGTGAATCAAGGCGAGGCTGGAAACCCTGAGCTGGGATGGGTGTCGTACCTATGATGACTGGCGAATAAGCGCCGAAAGAGCTGTTTCTACAAGACAAACGCGGGACAAAAGACTGTGCCTGCCCCGAAGGGCAGGCACAAAGTCTCAGAGCCTTAAAGGACCGACTCTAGTTGTTGATGGGACTCAGGCCTAGCGAGCGACCGGCGAGACCGCGGGCACGGTGCGACAACTTGTTCGCCACGTTCCTGATCGTGGTCGCTGCCGGGGACTCGGAATCAGTTCCGGCCAGGGGCTTGCCAACGTCGCCGCTTTCACGCAGTTCCTGCTCGAGAGGAACCTGGGCGAGGACGGGGATCTCGTAGCCGAGGATCTTCGTCAGCTCGCTGGCAACCTTCTCGCCACCACCGGAGCCGAACAGTTCCATCTTCGTGCCGTCGGGCATCTCAAGGTGGGACATGTTCTCGATGACACCGATGACCTTCTGGTTGGTCTGGGCCGCCATGGCGCCCGCCCTCTCAGCCACCTGGGCCGCTGCCTGCTGCGGGGTGGTAACAACGACAATCTCGGAGTTGGGCAGGAGCTGCGCAACCGAGATGGCGACGTCACCGGTGCCCGGGGGCAGGTCGAGCAGAAGAGCATCGAGGTCGCCCCAGTACACGTCTGCCAGGAACTGCTGAAGTGCACGGTGCATCATCGGGCCACGCCACACGACGGGGGTGTTGCCCTGGGTGAACATGCCGATCGAAATGACCTTGATGTCCTGTGCGACCGGGGGCATGATCATGTCTTCCACGCGCGTGGGAGGCTGAGTGACACCGAGCATGTCGGGGATCGAGTGGCCGTAAATATCAGCGTCGACGATGCCAACACGGAGTCCGGACTTCGCCATGGCGAGCGCGAGGTTTGCGGTCATGGTCGACTTGCCGACACCGCCCTTTCCGGAGGTAATGGCGTACACGCGGGTGAGTGAACCGGGCTGCGAGAAGGGAATAACCGCTTCGGGTACTCCACCACGAAGTTTGGTTTGGAGGGCCTTGCGCTGTTCATCCGACATGACACCGAAGCTGACGGACACGGACTTGGTTCCTTCAACCTTGCCGACGGCCTCTTCGATATCGGACGAGATTGTGTCTCGGAGTGGACAGCCCTGCGTTGTGAGATCAATTCCAACAGCAACACTACCGTCGGCGACCTCCACGCTACGGACCATGTCGAGGTCGGTGATGGGGCGGCGAATTTCAGGATCAAGAACGGTGCTGAGAGCTTCCCGTACTGCGTCCTCACTTGGTACTGTCATGCCTTTTATTCTACTGATCGGCCCGTGAGTATTCTAGGACCCCACCTTTCCGTAGGCATGATCACGTTTCGGACAGCTCTCCGCAGGCCTCGCAAACATAGAATGATTACAGTTTTCTATCAAAACGTTCCCAAGCGCGTGAGCGGTTGGCCGGTTTCGAGGGAGAGAGTAAGTTCAGGGTTGCCATGAAATCTCAATCTCACGATCGCGAAGCAAATTCGCCCCGTGTCACCATGCGCCGGATCGCAGGTCTGGATGGGTTGCGGGTTGTAGCTGCCGGACTGGTACTCGTCTATCACCTGATCCCTGGCTGGGCAGACATTGGCTATGTCGGAGTGGACGTCTTCTTTGTCCTCTCCGGTTTCCTCATCACCAGCCTGCTCATCGTGTCACTCAAACGTCACGGTCGCGTGCAGTTGGGAGACTTCTGGGCCCGCAGGTTCCGTAGGCTATTCCCGGCAGTTTTCGTGGCCACCATCAGTACGGCAGCAATAGCGTTTATCTTCGGGGGAGATGCTCAGGTGGGGCTTGGCCGGCAGGTAGCCGGTTCCCTCACCGCGACCTACAACTGGGTCGAGATTGCCCACGGTGCCTCCTATTTCCAGGAGGCGAGCCCGCTCCTGCTCACCAACATGTGGTCGCTGGCGGTCGAGCAACAGTTCTATCTCGTGTGGCCACTCATCGTGGTCCTAATCGTTGCCTTACCCAATGCGCTCCGGGTGACTGTAGCCCTTTCCATTGCCGGCATCTCCATCGCCCTTCACATTGCTTTCCTCGGCGAGGATGTCACGCGCTCCTACATGGGCACGGACACGCACCTGTGGGGCCTTATGTTTGGTGCAGCCCTCGCCTTCCTCAAACAAAGCACGGTCATCACGAACCGCAACGCTCAGCTTCCAGTCACAGTGGGCTCGGCAGATAGCAGTCAGCAGAAAGCTACAACGACTGAGAACAAAGCTGGATCTGACGTTGATGCAACACCGGCGGTCAGCGCTCTCGCGGATGGTGATGACGTGCCGTCCTCGAGGCTCTCGGCACTGTGGGGGATCGGCGGCTGGATTGGGCTCATCAGCATCGTCATTGGCGGGATTGTTCTTGAGAACACGGAAACGATGTATCCGTGGGGAATGGTCGCGGCGAGCCTGGCCGCTCTGCTTGTTGTCAGGTCCATGCTTCCCGATGTCACCGGTGCCCCCGTGAGTGCCCTGGAGGGATTTCTTAACTCGCCGGTCATGGTGTGGCTTGGTGTCCGTTCCTACGGAATCTATCTCTGGCACTGGCCGCTCTACGTCATCGCCTACTACCAGTATCCGCTCGTAGACCCCCTCCTCATCGCCCCCATCATCGTCGCCCTGTCGATCCTGGCCGCGGATCTCTCATACCGGTTTGTTGAGAACCCGATCCGGGTCATGGGTGTGCGCGGCTGGTTCCGCCACGTGCGGGAACGGATCGCGAACTATGGTGCCCTGCGTGCCATCACCGTCGTGACACTCCCACTCGTCGTGGTTGGTCTCGCGGTCAGCGGTGTAGCCACCGCGCCAGCCACATCAACCGGACAGCAGGCCGTTGAAGCAGGAAACGACCCGCAGGCCCCCAACGGCGCTTCTGCCGTTCCTCCGCCTCCACCAGCACCAGAGGAAGATCCCGGCTCGAGTGACGACGCTCCAGCTCCCAGTGAAGGCCCGCAGCCACCTGAACCATCACCAGCACCGAGTGAAGACAAGGGTGAAACTGACAATCCAGGATCGGCTCACGAACCGGAGGAACCGAATGAGGATCAAGACGAATCCCCGCGGGATCCCAATGCCACTTACCCGACAAGCTGGGACCAGGTGACGATCATCGGTGACTCGGTCACGCTCGCCGCGCAGTATGCTCTGCAGGATGAGATGCCCGGGGTGACGGTTGATGCTGCCGAGTCCCGTAGCGTCCAGGTAGCCTACGATCTCATCGCCCAACATGCCGCCAGTGGACAGCTTGGAGACTATGTTGTTGTCTCCCTGGCAACGAACGGGACCATCAAGGAGTCGCAGGTTGAAGCGCTCCTCGACCTGATCGGACCCGACCGCACCCTCGTCCTCGTCACCGGTTTCGGCCCCGCAAGGGCAACCTGGATTCCAGAAGCCAACGAGACGATCCATGCAATGTCAGCAAAGTATCCGGACCGGATCTGGGTTGCCGACTGGAACCAGTCGATCAAGGACCACACGGACCTGCTGGCCGGCGATGTTACTCACCCGGGCAGGGAGGGCGCGATCCTGTTCGCTGAAACTATCAAAGAGCGCCTGGAGCCCTAAGAGCGAATCGAAATAGTAGTCAAATGCAGAGTATATGAGGGGGCCGGTTCAGATTGAACTGCTCCCTCATTCACTCTCTCACACCTTCTGTTGCAATGCAGTCACCGCGGTGCCGACTCCGTGGAGCTAAGTGAGCGGCTGCTCGAGGCCCTATTGTGCTTGGAAGAGTTAATTCCTTTGACAGCTTGACACTTCGGGCCTACTCCTTGTGTTCCTCACGATCCTGGTCGGTGGGGGACGGGTCGTGGCGCAGGCGTTCGATTTCGGCCTGGAGCTCAGCGATGCGAGCCTCTCGTTCGTTGAGGCGGTCGGAGCGCTCGCGGTCCAGTTCTTCAATCATCGAGCGAAGCTCGGAACGAACAAAGTCACGGGTTGCCATATCACCGAGTGTCATACGCAAGCCCGCAATCTCCCTCGTCAGATACTCGGTATCGGCCAGGTTCCGCTCAGCTCGCTGGCGGTCCTGTTCGTTGGCGACCTTGTCCCGATTATCCTGCCGGTTTTGGGCGAGGAGGATGAGGGGAGCCGAGTAGGAGGCTTGGAGGGAGAGCATGAGGGTCAGGGCCGTAAATCCAAGAGCGGCGCTGTCAAAACGCAGGTGCTCCGGCCCCCACGTGTTCCAGCCCAGCCACAGGGCAACAAACACCGACAGGTAGACCAGGAACTGGGGCGTGCCCGTGAAGCGTGCAATCGCTTCGGAGACCTGCCCGATCCGGTCCGAGTCTCGTCTGTTTCGTAGCTTGCGGATCTTGCGATTGCGAGCGTCCAGGGGTTCGCTAAACCGATCAGCCATTGAATCCTCGTTCCACTCTCATATCGAATTCTTCGTTCTCGGAGGTTCTCCAGTCACCCGGCAACAGGTGGTCGAGCACGTCGTCAATGGAGACGGCACCGAGTAGCAACCGGGACTCGTCCACCACGGGAAGCGCTGTGAGGTTGTAGGTGGCGAGCTGCCTCGCCACCATGCCAATCGAATCGTCGGGGGAGAGCGGATCTAGGTCGGCATCGATGATTTGACCGAGCAAGGTGGAGGGAGGTTCCCGGAGGGCCCGCTGCAGGTGAATGACACCAATGAACCGGCCGGTCGGGGTTTCGGTTGGGGGGCGTGCAACGAAGATCGTGGCTGCAAGTGCCGGCGTTACGTCGACGCGGCGGGCCGCGGCCAGTGCCTGGGCGACGGTTGCATCGGGCGAGAGGATAACGGGCTCGGTGGTCATGAGACCACCCGCGGTTCTCTCGTCGTAGACGAGAAGACGACGCACGTCCTCCGCCTCCTCCGGATCCATGCGCTCCAGGAGGAGTGCGGCGTGGTTGGAGGGGAGGTCGGCGACGAGGTCGGCGGCGTCATCGGGCTGCATGACGTCAAGAACGTCAGCTGCTCGCTCAATGTCGAGATCGGACATGATCTCGACACGCTCGTCGTCGTTGAGCTCGGATAGCACGTCGGCGAGACGCTCGTCGTTCAGGCCGGCGGCGACCGCCATGCGCCTCTCCCCGGGTAGATCGCGGATGACGTTGGCGACGTCGGCTGGTTTGAGGTTGGCGATCCTTGCGAGGAGCGAGGTGGCGGCCTGGCCTTCCTTGCCGGTGGCGAGACCGGTGACGTCCCCGATGGGGAGAATCATGGTCTCACCGCCGTGGGGGCCGTTTCGGTCCGTGCGCACATAGACCTGGGCCAGCCGCCAATCCGCCCTTCTATGTTCCTCAATGGAAAGGTCGATGACCGTGGCTTCACCACTGCCGTCTTTGAGCGTGACCTTGCGATCAAGGATTTCGCTGAGTGCCAGGGTCTCCGTCGAGCGCTGTGCGAAGCGGCGCATATTGACGAGCCCGGTGGTGATGACCTGACCGTTCGCGATCGATGTGACGCGTGACAGGGGTAGGAAGACGCGTTTCTTTCCGGTGACCTCGATGACGAGGCCCACGGCGAGCGGTGCTCCAACGAGCCGGAAGAGTACGACAACGTCGTGCACTTTCCCGACCTTGTCCCCGATGGGGTCAAAGACTTCGGTCCCGGCAAGGCGCCCAACAAAGACGCGGCTTCGTGGCTGCATGTTAGCTCCTGTTCAACACTGTCTTCATCCAGTTCTCCACATCGGTGACGGTACGGGGGATGCTTTCGGAAAGGCGGACCGCGCCCTCATCGGTCACGAGAATATCGTCCTCGATGCGGACGCCGATGCCGCGTAGCCACGCGGGGATTTTCAGATCGTCTTCACGGAAATAGAGTCCGGGTTCGATCGTGAAGACCATGCCCGGCTCGAGGTAAGCATCGAGGTACATTTCCCTGCGGGCCTGCGCGCAGTCGTGAACGTCAAGACCCAGGTGGTGGGAAGTGCCGTGCGGCATCCAGCGACGATGGAACTGACCATCGGGTGCGAGCGATTCTTCCGCCGTGCCAGGCAGGCAACCCCACTCTTCCAGGTAGCGAGCGATGACAACCATCGCGGCCGCGTGAATGTCGCGGAACCTCACGCCCTTCTCGTTCGCCTTTGCAAGCGAGGCTTCGCAGGCCTCGAGAACGGCTTCGTACACCTTTTTCTGTTCGGGGGAGAAGGTGCCGTTCACGGGGAGGGTGCGGGTGATGTCGGCGGTGTACAGGGAATCAACCTCGGCACCAGCATCTACCAGAACCAGGTCACCTTCCTTCACCTGGCCGTCGTTAACGATCCAGTGGAGGGTATTGGCATGGTTGCCTGCAGCGGCAATCGTGTCGTAGCCGAGCCCGTTGCCCTCTTCGCGGGCGCGCGCGGCGAATGCACCTTCAATGACGCGTTCCCCGCGCCAGTGGTTCACTGCCCGGGGGAGGGAGGCGATGATGTCGTCAAAGCCCATTGCAGTCACGTCGATCGCCTTCTGGATCTCTGCGATCTCCCAGTCGTCCTTGATGAGGCGAAGTTCGCTTGCCGCCTCGGTCAGCTTTGCATCAAGCACTTCACCTTGGGTGAGCGATTCGCGCTGACGGAGCTCCTGGATCTGTGCATCGATCTTCGTATCGGCCTGGGTGATGGTCGCAAGCTGCACCTGACCGAGATCCTTCGCCAGAGCATCGGGAAGGTTGTCAATGTGGTCGGTACGGATCCCGGTCATCGTCGACATTTCTTCCAGGCTCGGGCGTGCCCCCACCCAGAACTCGCCGTAGCGGGAATCTGCCCAGAACTCTTCCGCGGTACGCGGGGTGCGGGGATGGAAGTAGAGCACAGCCTCGTGCGTCTCATCCGATTCCTCGGTCACACCATCGAGAGGATGAAGGACAAGAACGGCGTTGGGTTCGAGCTCCCCGCCAAGCCCGGTGAGATGGGCGAAAGCGGAGTGGGCACGGAACCGGTAGTCGGTGTCATTGGACCGGACACGGAGCTCACCGGCGGGAAGAACGAGCCGCTGGCCAAGAAACTGCTTGCCGAGCGCGCGTCTGCGGATCACCGTGAAGTCGGCAACTGTTGAACGGCTGGGGCCGTCAGGGCGCGGCCCCCAATCCTCACCAATGAAGGTGCGAAACTCTTGATTATTGGGACGTTGGGAGCGGTTCGAACCGCGATTCGTGGTCTCGTCAGTCATGTACCCATTGTGTCACCGACTCCGCCCACATTCGATTTCACGGCCCGCAATGCCTTGAGCCCGTACCCTAAGCTATGTGATCGACCTTCATACCCACTCCGCCTATTCCGATGGGACACAGACCCCGCTCGAGCTCATGACAGAAGCCGCCCAAGTCGGCATTACCGTTCTTGGGCTCACCGATCACGACACCATCGCCGGCTACGAGGACGCAAAAGCAGCCGCCGAGGCAACCGGCGTTGGCCTCGTGACCGGCATCGAGATCAGCACCCGTTTCAAGGGCCGCGTCGTCCACCTGCTCGGCTACCTATTCGACCACACTCGCGCCATCGCCGAGCACTGTACGCGAGTACGGAAAGCACGGGTGGAAAGACTGCGGGACATGGTCGATGTCATGGAACGGGACGGCCTCATCACCTGGGAGGAGGTGCAACAAGTAGCGGGAACGGACGCCACTCTCGGCAGGCCCCACATAGCCGATGCGCTTCTTCAGCGCGGCACCATCACCCACCGGGATGAAGCCTTCACCACCTACCTGTCACCCAGTTCCCCCTACTACCGCAGCTACTGGGCACCCACACTTCAAGAATCGATCAAGCTCATCCACGATGCTGGTGGGGTGGCAGTGTGGGCACACCCAAGGGCCGCAGCTAGGGGTGGGATGCACGACTGGCAGGCGATCCGGGAAGGCATCGCTCTCGGCATTGATGGGCTCGAAGTTGATCACCGGGACAATCCGGTCGCAGACCGGGCGAAACTCGCTAGTATGGTGAGCGAACTCGGACTCGTCCGAACAGGCTCGAGCGACTACCATGGCTCGGGCAAACACAACCAGCTCGGGGAACACAACACTTCGCCGCACATGCTGGAACGAATCGCCCACCAGGCGACAATGGAGGTCTACCGTCCGTGAACAACGTCATCGACACAACTGTCTTTGCTTCGACCTTCTTCACGTTGTTCGTCATCATGGACCCGGCAGGAAACGTGCCGATCTTCCTTGGCCTCACATCCAAGATGACCCCGAAAGAACGTGCCCGGGCGGCCTGGCAGGCAAATGCCGTATCGGCGGGAGTTCTCGGTGTCTTCGGGGTCTTCGGAACCTACATCCTCGGCTTCCTCCACATTTCGGTTGAAGCCATGCAAATGTCGGGCGGCCTGCTCCTCCTGCTCGTTGCCCTACAGCTCCTCACCGGTGAAGAAAGTGACCCGGGCAAACCCGCAGGCAAAACCAATATCGCCCTCGTTCCCATTGGCACCCCGCTCCTGGCGGGGCCGGGAACCATCGTCGCGTTCATGTTGTCCGTCGAAGGCGCGGGATCCGCCGCGCCAAAGATCGTTGCCGTCATCGCCGCTTTCATCGCCGTGCACCTCGCCTCCTGGGCAGCCCTGCGGTTCTCCGTCGTCATCCACCGCTTCCTCGGTGAAGGTGGCACCACGCTCCTCACCAAACTGTCAGGTATGCTCCTTGCCGCAATCGCCACCCAGCTCATTATTAATGGCGTTCTCGGCGTCGTCGATACGCTCTAGCGGCACCGGCAGGCGGCGAGAGTACCCACTCGCATAATCCTGCCCACTAGTCCTGACCACGCGAGGAGTCTGTACCTGCCTGGAGCATCGCCAAGTTGTGCAGATATCGTTTAGCACGACAGTTCAATATAATTGGGGGATGGCCGGCCAAGGTCGACCTTCCATCCCCCAATTTACACCGCCACGGTTTGCCTATTCGAAGCTAGCTCATGAGGGCAATTCACTTCAATCCTGCTGGGTTGCCTGCCCCTGCGGGTTGCCGTTCTTGGTGCGACGACGAGCACGGGTGCGGCGGGCCCGCGGCTGATCGGAACCGGATTCGTTTCGGCCATTATTACGACCTTGCGAATTACGGTTACCGCCACCGTTCCGGCTGGCGCCTCGTGAACGACCGGGCGAGTTCCGCTGGCCCCTGCTACTGCGACCCCCGGTCTCGCCCAGGTCCTCAACCTCTTCGGCTTCAAGACCGGCACGGGTGCGCTGCGAACGGGGCAGGCGACCCGTCACTGACGGATCAATGTTGAGATCCGAGTACAGGTGATCAGAGGTGTGGTAGGTCTCGACGGGCTCGGGAGTGCCGAGACCGAGCGCATTGTTGATCACCGACCAGCGGGGAGTGTCCTCCCAGTCAACGAAGGTGATAGCCGTGCCCGACTGGCCCGCACGTCCGGTACGGCCGATACGGTGCAGGTACGTTTTCTCATCTTCGGGGCACTGGTAGTTGATGACGTGGGTGACGTTCTCCACGTCAATGCCGCGCGCAGCAACGTCGGTAGCCACGAGGATATCGATCTTGCCGGTACGGAACGCGCGCAGTGCGCGCTCGCGGGCACCCTGACCGAGATCACCGTGAAGAGCGCCGGTTGCGAAGCCCCGCTCTTCCAGCTCGTCAGCAACCTTCGCGGCCTGGCGCTTGGTGCGGGTAAAGATGATGGCGAGTTCCCGGCCTTCGGCCTGAAGGATGCGGGCGAGGACCTCGATCTTGTTGAGTTGGTGAGCACGGTAAACAACCTGAGTTGTTTCCTTCACCGTCTTCTGGTCGCCGGTCGGGTCCTGGGCGCGGATGTGTGTGGGGCGCGTCATGTATCGGCGTGCCATTGCCACGACGGAACCGGGCATGGTTGCCGAGAACAGCATCGTGTGGCGAGTTGGGGGAGTGGCGGCCAGAATGGTCTCCACATCCTCCAAGAAGCCCAAGTCCAGCATCTCGTCCGCTTCGTCAAGGACGAGGGTCTTGAGGGCCGTGAGGTCGAGAACTTTCTGCTTATACAGGTCAATGAGCCGGCCGGGAGTACCGACAACGATCTCGGCACCCTTCTTCAGGGCCTCAACCTGCGGCTCGTAGGCGCGACCCCCGTACACCTCAACGATCCGGATCTTGCGGTTCGCTGATGCCATCTTGAGATCGCCGGCGACCTGGACGGCAAGTTCACGGGTCGGCGCAATTGCGAGAGCCTGGGGTGCTCCTGGCTTGGTAAGGGCGTCGTAGCCCTCTTCACCCGGTGCAATCACGGCTTCGACCATGGGGATGCCAAAGCCGAGAGTCTTACCGGTTCCAGTCTTGGCCTGACCAATGATGTCCTGCCGGGACAGTGCAATCGGGAGAGTCAGAGCCTGGATCGGGAAGGGATGCGTGATCCCCTTGGCTGCAAGAGCATCAACAATCTCGGGGCTGACACCGAAGTCCGCGAAAGACTTGACTTCAAGGTCAAGCTCTTCCGCGGTCGCATCAATGTCTGCCTTCGGCTCCTTGGCTGAAGGGACGTTGGCATGATCGGTATTAATTTGTCCGCTAGTCGACATAATTTCCTTTACTTCAAGTCAATCGGGGAGGTGCGTAATCGCACTGGCAGCCGATCGTCAAGAAGCAATGCCGGGGTTCGGCAGATAAAAGAATGTCAACGGCACGACCGGTCAACCTTCGTGGCCATCCTAGTGCATAAGGAATGGCAGAACTGAAGATGTGTCAGGCGTGACCGAAACCGACGCGGCGCGGCTCGTCCTCACCGACGGAAACGTAGGCCAGAGTCGAGGCGGGAATGAGAGCCTTGCGGCCCTTGGTGTCCGAGACGATGAAGATGCCGTTGGAGGAGATTGCTTCGGCAACGGCGGCCTCAATCTCTTCTGCGGTCTGGTCGACGTCGAAGGTGAGTTCGCGTGCAATGTTCTGAATTCCGATATGAAGTTCCATGGTGTCCATGGTACGAAACATGATCCCGACTCGATGTGGCGATTCGTCACCAGCCGAAAAGTGAGAAAAATATGCCGACCTGCTCGGGTATGTTCAACGTATGGAAAGTTTGGACTTGGATGCTTCCCAGCTACGTGCGGTCGACGGTGCCTTACAGAGTCGTTCCACCATCGTTTTGGGTGGTGCTGGCACCGGTAAGACAACAACGCTGTTGGAAATTGCCTCCCGAATCATTGACCGTGGCGAGTCGCTCGTCGTGCTCGGGGCAGGGCGCAAGGCTGCGGATCAGCTGCGCACCAATCTGACGCTACGTCACGGAAAACTTCCCGCCAACATCGAGATCCGCACGGCGCAGGCATGGGCGTTCAGCCTCCTGCAGGTGTATGCAGCGGCCCGCGGCCGACACACACCAGAACTCATTACCGGCCCCACTCAGGATTCGATCATTACTGAACTCCTGCGTGAAGCCTCCGAGATGATCGACTGGCCGGCTGAGCTCGACCACGAAATCATGGATCTGCCCGGCTTCCGTGCCGAACTTCGCGACCTCTTTACCCGGTCTGCTGAGCTCGGCATCAGCGGCACCGAGCTGATCGAACTCGGTAGGGAAGAGAACGAACAGATCTGGATCGCTGCCGGTCAGCTCATGGATCAGTACGAGGGTGCGCTTGCGCTTGAGGATGCCACCGTTCAAGGTGGTGTCGGTGCTGACCGATTCGATCATGCACGCCTTGTCCACCAGGCCGCCTGGCTCCTTGCCAACCCCGAAGCCTGGGAACCCGGAGAGGTGCCAACCGTCGACTGGATTCTCATCGATGACTACCAGAACGCAACGCTTGCTACCGCGGCTCTCCTGTCAGCGGCACACCACGTGAAGCCTGGGGACGGGATGGGGGCACGGCTGGTCATGACCGCGGATCCCGATACGGCAGTGGAAGGCTTCAGAGGCGGCATTGCCCACCTGCCAGGTCTCGCACGCGGAACCAAGCCCGGTATCGGGCTCTCCGCAGGAGTTGTCACTCTCGACCATCGCTACCGTGCCGGGGCAGAGCTTGCCGAACTCCACAACCGGATCGTGGACCGTATCGGTGTTGCGGGCTTCGGCACTCACCGCAGGCCCGAACCTGGTAGTTCAGACGACACCCTCACCGTTAGGACTTTCCCCGGAACCGATCAGGAGCAGGCAGGGATCGCGCGCATGATCCGTAGGGCCCACGTAAGGAATAGCGTGCCCTATGACGACATGGCGATCATTACCCGCTCCCGCAACGTCCACACCGAACTCGAACGGGTGCTGCGCGATGCCGGGGTGAGGGTTCGTCCCGCTGCACGCAACGAACCACTTCGATACGTCCCCATTGTCCGCGCCCTCATGAACGTCATGAGGGAGGGGGTTGCGGGTGACCTCACCGAGGCCGAACTCTACTGGCTCCTGTCTTCCCCGCTTATTGGGCTCGATCCGAGCAAGAAGAGACAACTGACCCATCGCGTCTCGGTCTGGGGACACGAGAACGAGACCGGTCAGCCACTGCGAGTGCTGATGGGGGAGACGGAAGCAGACTGGGCCACGCCACTTCGAAAGCTCCACCGTATCCTTGAAGCCACACGGACAGCTGTTGCCGAGGGTAAGAATGCGGAAGAAGTACTCTGGGCCGCATGGCAGGCAGCAGATCTTGCCGAGAACCTGCGCGAGCAGGCCCTCGCTGGCGGCGCTACCAGCGGGGCAGCGAACGCCATGCTTGATGCCGTCATGCACCTTTTCCGCATCGCGCAGCGACTCGTTGACCGGGACGCTCGCACAACAAGTGCGCAGTTCCTTGATGAGCTTGAATCCCAAGAAATTGTCGAAGACTCGATTGCTCGAACCGGTCAGGAGTCCGGTGTCCACCTGCTAACCCCCGCCATGGCCATCGGCCAAGAATTCACCCTCGTGATCGTGGCCGACCTCAACGACGGCACCTGGCCAAACCTGCGGGTAAGAGACGGGCTGTTCGGTGCAGGAAAGCTCGCCGAACTCTATCTGGACAGGCTCACGGATAACGTCACCAGTCTTCGCAGTGTTGTCGACGATGAATTGCGGATGCTCGCATTCGCAGCCAGTCGAGCAACTCATCACCTGGTCCTCACTGCAGTTGACTCGGAGGAGACTTCGAGGTCGCGCTTCATTGATCTCCTCATCGATGAAGACAATGTTGAACACGTTCAGGCCAGCAAGCTGTCGATGTCGATCCCCGGCGTCGTTGGCAGGCTCCGCTCCGCAATGACCGATCCCACTCTGACTATCAGCGAAACGGATCGGGAGTTGGCAGCAGATATGCTTGTATCCCTCCCAAGTTGGACTGCGGAGCACCTACCGGGTGTTGCCCCGCGGGACTGGATTCCTTCGTTACCGCCAAGCGACCCGCGCCCGTGGTCCCGGACGACACGTATTTCACCGTCGGGAATCGCAGATATCTCCAAGTGCACACTCAAATGGTTCGTCCAGCGGATCGGGCTGAGCGATACGGATGACCGTCAAGCACTCGACCGGGGAAATCTCATTCACGATATTGCCGAAGCTCATCCGGACGGGGATGCTGCCGCGATTATGGCGTCCTTTGAGAAGAAATGGCCCGAATACTCGATCGCCTTCACGGAAGGCTACGAGCGAGATTTTGAGAAGAAAGAGATTCTCAAGACGATCAACACCCTCATCTTTTACCTCAACGGCCAAACGCGAGCCCAAGTTGAGCAGAAACTATCGGTGGAAACCCCGCACTTCACCGTGAGTGGGCGTATCGACCGTATTGAGGAAACCACGAACGGGCCGATCATTACCGACTTTAAAACCGGCACTACTGCAGAAACCAAGGCCGAGGCAGAAGAGAATCCGCAACTCCGCACATACCAATGGCTCTACGAGCAAGTGAATGGTTCCCCGAGTGCCGGCGCGCAACTTGTGTATGTGCGATTGCCTCAAGCAAAAGGTAATCCGACCTTGCGTGAGCAGAAGGCGCTCGATGATTCGGGACGAGAGGCCGTGGTCGACATGTTGAACGATGTCGCGTCCCAGCTCGGAGGAATCGATATTGCCGCTCGAAAGGGAACCTGGTGTGACCACTGCCCGGTGAAAAATATGTGCCCCAACTTTGACGAAGGAGCTCTCTTCTCATGAACCTCGAAACTCGTGAAGGTGCGAGCGCATTCCTTCAACAGGTTGACGGATTCCCTCCAACTAGTGATCAGCTTGATGTCATCATGGGCGGTGCCGAACCCTCGCTCGTGATCGCGGGCGCCGGTGCCGGTAAGACCAAGACCATGTCACTGAGGGTTGTTTACCACGTGGCGGCAGGTAATGTGGAACCCGCAGAGGTCCTCGGCCTCACCTTCACCAAGAAGGCCGCGAACGAGCTTTCCTCTCGCATCACCACCATGCTTCGGAAGGCAGCGCGGTTGGGTGGCACCGCAATCAACGAGGAAACGGTGATCCTGTCACGGCCTGTTGTCTCTACCTACAATGCTTTCGCGTCGAGCATAGCGACAGAGCACGGACTCATCGTGGGAGTTGATCCTTCTGCCAGAGTCATTAATGATGCGGAGAAATTCCAGATCATCAATGATCTTGTGCGGGGCTGGGAGGAGGACCTCAGCGAGCACGGGAGTGGCAAAGTCAGCACCCTGACCACTAATGTCATGGACCTTGCGGCAACCATTCTCAACAACGAACTGACAACCGATCAGGTTCGCGAATCGCTGACAGAGTTCCGGGACCACATTGTAGCTGCCGGGGCCGAAGGCTTGGCGAAGAGCAAAAAACTGTCTGAATTCTTGTCCACCTACGAGCATCGCTTCCGACTACTCAACGTCGTTGATGCCTACCTAGCCTACAAGTCTGATCATCAGCTCGTGGAGTTTGCTGACCAGGTTTCGGTTGCCAGCAGAGTCCTCCAGAAGCGCCCTGATATTGTGCAGTCCCTCGAGGACGAGCATCGGCTCGTGCTGCTGGATGAATACCAGGACACGTCGGTTAATCAGTCGAAATTCCTGCGCCAAATCTTTGGTGGGGGACACAATGTCACTGCCGTGGGCGACCCGAATCAGGCGATCTACGGGTGGCGCGGGGCATCGGCTGATGCTCTGGCAGATTACAAGCACTCGTTCTCGGAACCTGAAACCAAGATGCCGCAGTATTCTCTATCCACCGCATTCCGCAATAAGGGCGAGATCCTTGAGGCGGCAAACGCCGTATCCTCTTCGTTGCGGCAACACGCAGAGAAATCAGGGCTCCATGTTGAGCCGCTTGAAGCGTTCACCAAGACCGGTGGCGAGGTAGAACTTGCCTTCGATGTCATGGAAGAAGATTCCTACAAGACTGTTGCCGCAGACATTGCCCGCTACCGTCAAGAACACGCCGCAAACAACAACGGACAGGGCCCGTCCATCGCAGTTCTTTGTCGCGCCCGCGCATCCATGGAGCCCATGGCCAAGGCTTTGGCCGAGCTCAAGATTCCCTACATTGAGCACGGGAATCAAAGCGCAATCTCTCAGCCCGAAGTGGTCACGATTCGAGGACTCCTCCGGACAGTTGCGACACCGGCTCGGGGACAGGCCATGTCCCGGCTGCTCAGCTATCTCAATATTTCCCCTGCCGATATGGAAGCGGTCAATCAGGTTCGAAATGCTCTGGGGCGAAAGAACGACGTGGAACTGAGCTTTGCCGAGGCACTCCCGCATCTGGACCAAGCCGACCTAAGTGACGTCGCGAGAGGGAGACTCAATCGCCTCAACCGCTGGATTCAGACCCTGACGGAGGCACGCTATTCAAGGATCGAGGACCTCGTTTCCCTTGCCATCCGCATCACCGGCATCGAGACCGAAGTCTTCTCGCGTTCGTCATCGGGAGGCATCGGGCAAGCCAGCCTGTCCTCCTTGCAGCGCCTCGCGTCTGGCTACTCCGAGTCGATGGAAGGTGCGACCCTTGAGGCTTTCCTTGATTGGCTCGACCTTGTCGAGGAGAAGGAACACGGCGGATCTGACGAGCTGCCTCTGGCCGACCTGGCAGCTGAAGCTGAGGGAATCACGAAAGACGAACTCGAGAACCCGAACACTGTCACCATCATGACGATTCACGGAGCCAAGGGTCTCGAATGGGACTATGTCGCGATTGTGGACATGAAATACGGTGGCTTCGACCTGCTGACGACGAATCCCAGATCACCCTGGATCAGCAACGTTGCGAAGGTACCCATGTGGCTCCAGGAGGATGCCCATTCTCTGCCCGAATGGCGGTGGAAGGGAGACGACGATGCCAAGTCACTTGAAGCGTCATTTGGCAAGTGGCTGTCGGAGGACTTCGCGGATCACGAAAATAGGGAGCGTCGCCGACTTGCCTACGTGGCGATGACCAGGCCCCGCACCCGGCTACTCATGGCGGGCTACTGGTACAAGAAAGCTCAGAATGCGGAGGAGGCAGAAGAGCAACTGCAGGATCCCAAGAAAACTGTCAAGTATGGTCCTTCGCGCCTCCTGAACGGCATCAACGTGCCTACCAGCGGAGTCTCGATGACGGAACTCCCTGCAATCGATATTCCGGAGGAGGAAGCCGCCGAGCAGAAGAATTACATGGCGGATCAGCAACGCGGTGCTACCCGCGAACTTCTCGAGGCCAAAGAATTTGTTGAGTCACGAGTTCCCCTTTCCGTGGGTGAGATGGAAGAACGCGTCCAGGATGGTTCCGGGTGGATTAGGGATTCGCTCACCGACCTCGTCGCACTCCTTGATGGTGATGACGAGGCGGAGTTTGAACTGGAGCGGATTACCGCAAATGGTGTGGTGACGATGGCTACTGACCAGGTTCAGTTCCGTCTTGACACGGAACGCCCGATCCCGTCGGAGCCGGCACATGCGGCCCGCCTGGGGCAGCAGGTCCACGAGTACATTGCGTCCAGGTTTGGTGCGCCGCGAACAGGTGACCTGCTTGATGTGTCGGGTGATGCCGACCAGGTGCTGGGACTCGATCTTTCGGATCCGCATGTGGCACGCCTCGTTGACGCATTTGAGACCCTGCCTCTTGTAAAATCCGGAACTGCTCCCATCGCCGTCGAAGCACCGGTGGATGTGGTCGTGGCTGGCATTCCCATGCGTGGAACGATCGATGCCGTGTTCCCTGACGGTCAGCATCCTGACACCGGTGAAGAGCGGGTCCGTATCGTTGACTGGAAGACGGGCCGCTACCCGTCAGACCTAGAGAACAAGGAGCTTCAGCTTCACCTCTACCGGCTCGCATGGGCCAAGGTGACCGGAATGGATCCTCGCAATATCTCGGCCACCTTCGCCTATCTGGGCGAGAAGGATGAGAAGAAGCGGATTCACGACATCCCCGCAATGGATGAAGAGACTTTGACCGAGAAGATCACGACCCTCGTCAATGCCGTGAAGGAAGCCCGCTAGCCCCAGTCTTTGTCCTAGTCTCTGCCAGCTGAGACGGACGGGTATGAAGGACGACCCCGTAACTGTTTCCACCCCGACGGATTATCTCCGTACGGGGTGGAAGCAGTTAAGAAGTAAGAGAGCTCTATTTTGCTGAGCGGGTTGTGGTAGCGGTGGGCACTTCCGGCACCTCGGTTTTCCATCGAGGACCGGAGATTTCATGCGGATCGCGCGCGATCGTCTCATCGAGTTCGATGAGCATGGCACGTGCCTCGTTCATGATCTCCGGGGAATCGATGCGGACACCGTGAAGGAGCCAGCGTGCGAGAGCGAACTCGGAGTGGAGGGCAACCCGGTCGAGCAGGTGAGCATCGCCGCCAATACCTCGTGCCATGGCGTAAGCCTCGGTGACCGTGTCGAGCATGTCGTCATCCAAGGAATTTGCGAGCCACACGAAGTCGGAAGCCGGGTCGCCAACGTGGGCTTCACCGAAGGAGGTAATGGCGGAGACTTGACCGTTCGACCAGAGGACATTGTCTTCATCCATGTCCCCGTGGATCGGAACCGTTGCAATGTCCCACAGGCTGTCATCAGCGATCCACGCATCCCACCGGCCGAGGAGACTGGAGGGTGCCATGCGGGTGAGGGCAACATCTTCGAGCTCGGTCGTAAGGCGCTGACGCAGTCCCTTGGCATCGTAGACGGGGACACCACCGCTTGAGAAGACCGAGGGGCTGAGCTCATGGAGTGCACCGAGTGCACGTCCGATGGACTGGGCACCCGCCTTTGTCATGCGTTCCAGCGGCATCGGGTGGCCGAATGGTTCACGGAAGACCATGGCGCGGCCACCGTGATCAACCGAGGTAAAAGCTTTGGGGCGAACCACGTCGAAGGGAAGTTTCCCTTCGTCCACCGCAGTGATGAGACCATCGGCCAGCGCCGCTTCTGCCTCGAGGGAGGCACCTGCGAGCGGGTGGCGGGGGAGCTTGACAACCCAATGGCGTCCCTGCGAGTCGACCGCACCACCCGTGTGATAGTCGGGGGTGGACTCGAAAGGGGGACGGGTCGCAACAATCTCGACGTCCTGGAGTGCAGAAACGGCGACCGCTGCGAGGTAAAGGGAAGTATGTGCCACGCACTCAACTTATTAGATTGGAGCCCTACCTGCCAGGTCACACTCCGGGATGTGGCTACGCTGACAGGCAGGTTTTGCCGTAGCCTGGAAGACGTGGCTACTGATTATTCGTCTGAAATTTCTGATATTCGTTCAACCTTTGAACAGATCCGCCTCGTCACTGACCCCGAGGGTCTTGAGAAGCGGATCGCTGAGTTGACCGAAGAATCGTCCGCGCCCGACCTGTGGGACGACCAGGAGAAGGCTCAGGCAGTCACTTCGAAGCTGTCCCACGCACAGTCGGAACTGAACCGACTGAATGCAATGGGCGCGCGGATTGATGACCTTGAGGTCATGGTGGAGATGGCGGCGGAGGAAGCCCTCGTCGATGAGGCCTCCGGTGCGGAGCTCTACCAAGAAGCAGACAGGGAAATGAAAAAGATCCACAAGGACCTAGACGACCTTGAGATCAAGACACTGCTATCCGGGGAGTACGATTCCCGTGAAGCAGTCATCACCGTTCGAGCCGGTGCCGGCGGAGTCGATGCCGCCGACTTTGCGGAAATGCTCGTCCGCATGTACTCGCGCTGGGCCGAACGCAACGGCTACGCGGTCAAGATGCTGGACACCTCGTACGCGGAAGAGGCCGGCATCAAGTCCGCCACCTTTGAAATCAAGGCCCCGTACGCCTACGGGACACTATCGGTCGAAGCGGGCACGCACCGACTCGTCCGTATCTCACCCTTCGACAACCAGGGAAGGCGCCAAACCTCCTTCGCTGCTGTTGAGGTCATTCCGCTCACCGAGCAGACCGACCATATCGACATTCCCGAGGCCGACATCAAGGTCGACGTGTTCCGTTCCTCCGGCCCCGGCGGGCAGTCAGTCAACACGACTGACTCCGCGGTCCGCATGACCCACTTGCCCACCGGCATCGTCGTTTCCATGCAGAACGAGAAGTCCCAGATACAGAACAGGGCTGCGGCACTGAGGGTCTTGCAGGCCCGTCTTCTCGTGCAGCGCCAGGAAGAAGAGGCCCGCGAGAAGAAGGCACTTGCTGGGGATGTGAAGGCTTCGTGGGGTGACCAGATGCGCTCCTACGTGACCCACCCGTACCAGATGGTGAAGGATCTGCGAACCGGTTTTGAATCGGGCAATCCGGACAATGTGTTCGATGGTGAGATCGACGGATTTATTGATGCGGGGATTCGCTGGCGTGTGGGACAACACGTCAATGATGACAATTAGGTAACGGCGTGCCTCGTGGCGGGGCTGTGACAGTGCGATAGCTTAAACGTGAATTACTGTCCCTCGACCTTGGCCTCGCATGATCACTTTTCAAAATGTCACGAAGATCTATCAGAAGGGGGCCCATCCGGCTCTCGATGATGTGACTCTCGATATCGAACGAGGAGAGTTTGTTTTCCTCGTCGGCCCATCAGGGTCAGGTAAGTCGACCTTCCTTCGGCTCTGCATGCTCGAAGAGCAGGCGACCTCGGGAAAGATTTTCGTTCTCGGCAAGAACCTTGCCGAGCTTTCGTCACGCCGCACCCCGAAGCTCCGCCGCCAGGTCGGTCGAGTTTTCCAGGAGTTCCGCCTGCTCGAAGACAAGAACGTGTTCGACAACGTGGCGTTGGCGATGCAGGTCATTGGTAGGCCCCGCCACCACATTCGTTCCGCAGTGCCAGAGGTGCTCGACATGGTGGGACTTGGCGGCAAGGAAAAGCGGAAGATGACAGAACTGTCCGGTGGTGAGCTCCAGCGTGTGGCGATTGCTCGCGCCATGGTGAACCGCCCCAAGCTACTTCTGGCCGATGAGCCGACCGGTAACCTCGACCGCAACACTGCCAGTGGCATCATGTCCCTTCTCGACCGGATTAACCGCAATGGCACGACGGTGGTGATGGCGACCCACGCCTACGACATCGTGAACGAGATGCGTAAGAGGGTTGTCACCCTCAGTGATGGAGTGGTTGTGTCCGACCAGGAACGCGGCATGTACGGAACGGGAGGCCAGGCATGAGAATTGGCTTCATTCTTTCCCAGACTTTCAAAGGCATCCGTTCCAACCGGGTTGTTGTTATTTCCCTCGCCCTAGTGACGTTTGTTTCGCTCATGTTCCTCGGTGCGGCATCCTTGCTCCAAACCCAGGTGGGGAACATGAAGA
The DNA here is from genome assembly GCF_001375495.1 of Flaviflexus massiliensis. Lineage (GTDB taxonomy): Bacteria > Actinomycetota > Actinomycetes > Actinomycetales > Actinomycetaceae > Flaviflexus > Flaviflexus massiliensis. Next base: position 245,452 of record NZ_LN831057.1, read on the forward strand.
ACGAGTGGTACGACAAGGTTGAGGTCACCGCGTTCATGTGCCCCACCAACCCGACAACGGCCCAGTGTGCCGGGGGTGAGGCCACTCAGGAACAGATCGATGACGTTGATGCGTTCCTTAAATCGGACTCGATGGCTCCCTACGTTGACGAGATTTACATCGAATCCAAGGCGGATGCTCTCGCGAACTTCAAGGAGCAGATGGAGGGGACGACCTGGGTTGACGCTCTGACCGAGGATGCGATGCAGGTGTCGTTCCGCGTGAAGCTCGTGGACCCGGAAGAATTCCAGATCGTTGCCGACGAGCTCAGTGGCCAGCCCGGCGTGGAATATGTTGTGGACCAGCGTGAGCAGCTCGAATCAATTTTCTCGGTCCTGAACGGCGCCACAGTTATTGCCGGTGGCCTCGCTATCACCATGATCATCACCGCGCTCCTGCTCATTGTTACGATGGTGCGCCTGTCCGCCATGTTCCGTGAAAAGGACACGGGAATCATGCGCATGGTGGGTGCCTCCAACTCGACCATCCAAGCCCCCTTCGTCCTCGAGGGCGTGTTCGCTGCCCTGCTCGGCTCCCTCCTTGCGGTGGGCGCGCTCTTTGGTGGCGTGAAGTACTTCTTTGACTCCCCGGATTCAGAAGCCCAGTTCAGCTTCATCAAGCTCATCAACTCCGGCGATGTCCTCACCCTTGCCCCGTGGCTCGTGGGTGGCGCACTCATCGTCACCGCGCTCGCTTCCTACATTGCTCTCCGCCGCTACACGAAGGTCTGATTTCATGAAATTGCGTCACTCCCTGGCTGGGGCCACCGCCACCGTTCTGCTTGTCCTGTCCGGATCGGCCGCGCTGGCTGAGAGCGATGACGAGAGAGATGAACTCGTTCAGCAGCAGGAAGAGAACGATCGGAAGATCGAAGAGTTGCAGTCCTCCCTCGAGGGCATCGATGTGGATCTGCAGGATGCCTACCTGGCTCTCGAACAGACCCGCAACGAAATCCCGATCGCCCAGCAGCAGCTTGCGACCGCACAGTCGGAACTGTCCGCAGCAGAACGCGAGAGCGAAACGATCGCCGGGCAGCTGGAAGCGGCCCGTGCCGAGCTGACAACGATCGAAGAGCAGCTTGCCGAAGATTCAGAACTTTCCGATCAGACCCAGGCCTCTCTCAACGAGCTTGCGCGCTCCGCATACCGAGGTGACACAAACGGGTCGGCCGTGGACCTGTGGTTTACGTCCAGGTCGTCCGAGGACCTCTTCAGCACCATTGCCGCAACGAACTCGATTGCTCGCACCGAGACGGCACTCATTACCGAAGCCCAGACTCAGGTAGCAGTGAACCAGAACAGGCTTGCACGTCAGCAGGTCGTTGAAACAACGATCGTTGACCTGCAGGTGGAAGCCGACGAACTCGTCATCGAACTCGATGCGAAGCGCGAAGATGCTCAAATCAAGGCCGATGACCTCATTGCTCTCGAAGCGAGCGAAAAGGCATACGCGGATGAACTCGAGGGCAAGCGTGACGAGTTCAATGCGTCCGTTGCGAAGCTTGAGGACGACAACGCCGATATTGCTTCGACAATCGTCGCCATCGATGAGGAAAATGCACGACGCCAGCGTGAAGCAGAAGAAGAGGCACGCCGCAAGGCTGAGGCAGATGAGCGGGAGGAAGCGGCCGCCAAGGCACGCCAAAACGTTGCTCCCGTCCCCACCCAAACTGCTGACTCGGCACCTGCGCAGACTCAGGATCCTGCACCTGAACCAGCACCTGCTCCTGAACCGGCACCCGCGCCCGCTCCGGCGCCTGCCAGCACCACCTTTGTTCCTCCCGTCCCCGCACCGGTCTATGTCACCTCACCGTTCGGTATGAGATGGTACCCGATTACAGGCGGCTACTGGATGCACAATGGTGTCGACCTACGTTCCGTCTGTGGTGAAGGGCAGGTTGCTACAGCCGACGGTATTGTGGCGGAGGTTCGCCCCGCCGCCGGTAACGGTACCCATGGCAACCAGGTCATTGTGAACCACGGGATCATCAATGGCTCGTCCTACGTGTCGGTGTACAACCACCTGAGTGGCTTCGCTGTCTCGCCCGGACAGTCTGTCTCCCAGGGCCAGACCATTGGCTACACGGGACAGACCGGTCAGGTCACAGGTTGCCACGTCCACTTCGAGATCTGGCAGGACGGTTCGGTCATCGATCCCATGACTCAGCCCGGATTCACACGCCGGAACTAGTCCCCAATGTCTGCGTGGTATCTCGTTTTCGTTTCATGCAATGAGTTAGCTGCCCGTCACGAACTAATAGCCGAGTCGGGCAGTCGCATTTTTGCTTGAATGCGTCCGTCCAGTGGAGCCATGGATACAGTCCAGCTTCACGGGACTGGAGCTGTGACTCGTCACTTTGGTATAGTGGCATGTTCGTTCGTGTCTGAGGAGGAATTATGGCAAAAGCAGGCGCCACGTCCCAGGCGCAACGGAAGAAGGAAGCGGCCGACAAGAAGCAGGTCATCGCTCGTAACAAGAAAGCTCGTCACGAGTACTTTATTGACGAGACCTACGAGGCTGGCTTGGTCCTGACAGGCACCGAAGTGAAGTCCTTGCGCATGGGCAGGGCTTCGATCACCGAAGCCTGGATAGAGATGGACCGCTACGGCGAGGCTTGGCTGCAGAACGCCACCATTCCCGTCTACGTAGCCGGTACTTGGACAAACCATGCACCCACCCAGAAGCGCAAGCTTCTTCTCCACAGGGATCAGATCCTGCGCCTCACCCAGAAGTCACGCGAGAAGGGGCACACGATTGTGCCGCTCGAACTGTACTTCATCGGGGGGCGGGCCAAGATCGAGATCGCACTCGCTCGAGGCAAGCAAGAGTGGGATAAGAGAGAAACGCTTCGCCGCAAGCAGGACGATCGTGAAGCACGCCGCGCCATGTCCGACTTCCGCAAGGGACGTAAGGAATAAAGTAGCCGGGAAATCGGTTACAATATATGTCTGCCCCGCAGTGGGTAGTGCTGTTTCAAAACAGAATAGGGGGCGATCGGTTTCGACAACGGTCGAGATTGATGTGAAGCGGGTCGAGGAGGCACAGTCATCTCGTTAACGATTCTGTGCAAACCAATAGGTGCCAACTCTAAGCGCACCGATTTCGCCCTCGCTGCCTAAGCGAGCCTCGAAATCCGTCAACGTGTAGCCTGCTCTTGCTACACGAGCTGACGTCGTTTTAAGAGCCACTGCTTCTTACTCTTGTACGTGGAGTAAGGTGAACACTTAGCGTGCTAGGTCTGTCAACGTTATGTCTATACAAGCGTTGGGGCCAAAAATAACGTTATGTAGACTGCACCCGGAGAAGCCATTGGTCGACATCGTTGGACCCGGGTTCAATTCCCGGCGCCTCCACGAACACGTTCAAACGGAACTAGAGAATCCGTGAGGACACACAGCCCCTCGAACGGCATCAGCCAGTTCGAGGGGTTTCTTGTACCCAAATCTAATGATATTCGCATGTCCTAGCGGTCCGTCGGGAGGTAAAGTACGAGTGGGTGACACTCCTGTGCTGGTCGCATGGTGGATTGCTGTGACGCAGCGCCGGCGGCGGCCCGGTAGCAATGACGTGGTAAAGGAGGGCGCACGTCATAAACACGAAGGTGACGACGAACGACGAATACCTCGACGGTTTCGATCCTGCCTGCAGGGACGAGCTAACGGATACCTGAGTTCGCAACCTCGCTTGTGCCGGACTTTGAGGAATCTATCAGCTACCGTATGCCCACTTTGAAGTACTAGGGACGCGCGTTGGTCTACTTCACGCCTCTAAGAAACACCTGAGCTTCTACCCATTGAGTTGGGCAATTGAGGAATTCCGCGCTCGTCTCTCCGATGACTCGACAACTGAGCACGCCATCCGGTTCACGCCACAGAACCCTCTTCCATAGAATCTGATCAAAAACCTAGTGCTTTACCACGTCAGCCAGATCGATACTGGCCGGCAATAAACCCGCCCAGTCACGGACAGTAGCGGCATGCGTACAGGGCATTACTGAACAATCTTCGTGACTCGTCATTGCACAATATTTCTGACGATGCTTAGCCCTGGATTCGACGGAAGGGTCATGCTCCGTCGAATGGGATTCTGCCGCTCATGGTGCTGAGCTGCTGAGAGCTATCTAAGCTTGCTACCCGCTTGCTTTCTCCGGTGCTCGGTCTAGTGAGCCGCGTTCCCAATGTTCGATGGGGCCGTGCACGGTGTGAAAGATTGGGTGTGGCGTGATGGGTCCGGCCGATAGTGAGGCTATTCTCTCGGTCTCCAGTGGGTTCCGGACCAGGATTTTCTTCAGCAGATGCTGACGTTCAAACTCCAGCTGACCTTCGGTGACGTCGGTGGTGAAGCCGTGATTGATTCGTTCGATTTTTTCTTGATCGAATCTGTAGTTGCGGTTGTGTGCTTCGTCTGCGATCTCTTTGAGGTAAGCGCCGAGCGCCCCTGCCGGATCGTTGTTTTCCCTGAACCTGAACAGCTGGGGATGATTTGTGTATCCCTTTGTGCGGCCCAGGAGCACGGCTTGGGCAAGCAGGCCTTCTCGCCATCCGGCGAGAAGGCCTTGCCTGTCAAGGTAGTGGGGGTGGAGGGACCAGAGTCTCACGCGTTTCCTTGAGTCGATGAGTTGAACGATGTGTGCCCGTGGGCGCTTAGCGCCTTGGGGGAAGGGGAACGAGGAGGGATGTCTTCTCTCGATATTCGCGGTAGGCAGGTTCATCGCCCCACCGTTCCTCGCCCTGTTTCTGCAGGAGCGGGATGCCGGAAACCTTGGTGAGCAGAACGGTTACGAAGAGCGGCGATAGGAGGCCCACAAACTGCCATCCGGAAAGGTTTGGCAGTGCTGTAATGGCAATGCCGAACCACAAAGTGATTTCACCAAAATAGTTGGGGTGCTGGGACCAGGACCAAAGACCGGTCGTGATGAAGCGTCCCTTGTTCTCGGGCTTGCGGCGCCACAGTCTCTTCTGGGTGTCGGCCGTTACTTCCATGATGAAACCGAAGAGCCAAAGGCCAACTCCGACAAGGAAGAGCCAACTGATGGGAGCCTGCTCGGATGAGGTCATCCCTATCCATGCGGCGGAAGCAGTAAAAGTAATCCACAGTCCCTGGATGTTCCAGACGTTGAAGAACCGGACGGGATCTTTCTTTATTTCGTCGAAGCGCGAATCCCTGCCATCTTTTTTGATTCGAAGGAACAGGAACGGGCCAAGTCGTAGCGCCCACACGATGACCATGATGCCAAGGAAAAGGGATCGCGTTCCAAGGTCTGGGACCGAGAAGAGGAGGATCAGGGATACCACCGTGTAGGTGAGGCTACCGATCAGATCAAAGTACTTTTCGGTCTGGTTCTGTTGGGCGTGAATGTAGGCAATCCACTGGATGATGAATGCTCCGCAGACCACGAGAGCGAAGAGCGGAACCCCTCCGATCTTCGCGCTGTTTTGGCTACCTGCGGCGGCGACAAGTCCGCCAAGGAGGAGCGTAATGAATATTGCGGCCAATGCCTTCTTGTTCATAGTGTGTTCCCTTTTCTTTGAGTCGGGAGATGGTGCTAGTGGAATCCGATGCTGTCAGAGAAGCGCGTTTAGACGGACATGCCTCGTTCGTAGAGTTCGTCGATGCTTGCGGAGAGTTTTTGGATGACCCGTGATCGACGTAGCTTCATCGTGGGTGTGACGAAGTCGCTTCCGGGAGCCATGTCCATGAGGAGGATCTTGATCCGCTTCACCCGTTCCGGGGCCGCAACTTGCTGATTCGCGCGACGAATCGCCGTGAGGATGCTGGCTGGGATTGTGCTGTCCAAGAACTGACCGTCGTTCGCGCTCGTGATGCCGTGCTTGGCCGCTTCCTCCTGATCTAGGAAAATAAGAGCGCCAGGGTAGGGGCGAGAGTCACCCACCATGACGGCATGGGCAACCAGCGGGTCCTGCGCCACGTTTGACTCCCACTTTTGTGGGGCAATTGTTTTACCACCGGAGGTCACGATGGTTTCGCTCAGACGACCGGTAATCGTTAGTCTGCCTTCGCTGTCGAGCGTGCCAAGATCGCCTGTACGGATAAAGCCGTCAACCGTCGTGGTGGAGTTATCGATCCCGTCATAACCGGGAGAAATGCCGATGCCATGGGCGAGGACTTCCCCTTCGGGTGAGATCCTGACGGTGTGACCAGGGGTGGGAGGGCCAACCGTCCCCGCATAGTTGTTCCCAGGCCGGTTGCCCGTCAGCGGCGCTGTTGACTCGGTTAAACCATAGCCTTCAATAACTTCGAGGCCCATGCCGCGGAAGAGGAGGTTCAGGTTCGAGTCAAGTGGTGCTGCTCCCGACAACAGGTAGTCGATATGCCCGCCCACCAGGTGACGGACTTTGGCGAAGAACAGACGATCATAAATTGCATGCCGTAACCTCAGCGACCGCGAAGGATTAGCCGTCTCGTGCTGGCGTTCTTCCAGCATGCGGCCCCAGGAAATCGCAGTTTGTTCAGCGTCTCGCCAAACCCATCCGAGGCGTTTTGACTGCGCCTGCTCGGCAATACGATCCCTGATCCGTTCAAGCACCCGGGGGACAACGACAAGGAAAGTTGGGCGAATCGTGGTCAGTGCGCCAACAGCCTGAGCGGGATCGGCCTCGTAGCTGATTCCCATGCCTGCGGTCAGGCAGATGAGTTGCAAACCGCGGGCAAGGACGTGTGCCAGTGGCAGGAAGATTAGTGTCGATCCACGATCATGAACGAGCTCGCCGTAGTCCGCGCCAATGTTGAGAACCTGCCCTATGAGGTTGCGATGAGTGATGATCGCGCCCTTGGGCGTCCCCTCTGTTCCGGACGTGAAGACGAGTGTAGCGGCGTCATCGAGATTGACGCCCACACGACGTTCGTCCAGCTGTTCATCGGTAACGTGTCGACCCGCCGCCTTGAGAGCTAACATGCCGTGCGCATCGAGCGACCATATCTTCTCTCCGATCTGGGAAGCGATGCCCCGCCGTTGTTCTTCCGTGCCGGCGAAGGCGGCGACCGACTTTGAGGATCTCAGGATGTGCTGAACCTGGTCGGGGGAGGACGTGTCAAAGATTGGCACGACGATAGCGCCAGCCCACAGGGAAGCAATGTCAGCGATCGTCCACGAATAGCTCGTGGCGCCCTGAATCGCGATGCGGTCCCCAGCTTGTACGCCCTGTGCGATGAGTCCTTTAGCAACGGCCCGAACGGTGCTCACAAATTCTTCTGTCGTAACGTCGACCAAAGCACCATTCTGTTTAATGCGGAACGCTATGTGGTTCGGTGCGACCCCTCCGCGTTCGGCGATAAGGTCGACAATGCTGCGATATGTACCAAAGTCGGCAAGGGGCGGTGTCGATGCTTCAGTCAAATGCGTGGGTGATGTGCTCATGAGTGTGCCCAGTCTGCGTGCTTCATATCGATCTGTTCGGTCATGTCTTGGAGGAAGCGAATGACGGTGTTCCGTTCCTTCCTGGTGAGCCGGGCAGCGGCGTGGAACCTTCGCGCCTGTATGGCGCCAACGGACTCGTATGCTGCCTTGCGTGTTCCCGGGGTGATCCGGATCGTGATTGCGCGGCGATCCGTTGGGTGAGGGGAGCGGGTAATGTGACTGCCTTTTTCGAGACGGTCCAGGATCTTCGTGGTTGTCGCGGGGGAGACTAGTAAATGACGGGTAATGGTTGATGCCGTGACGTCCTGCCCGAGATTCTCGTTGACGATGAGGAAGTGCAGTGTTCTCATGTCTGTTTCGTTCAGCTCCATGTACAAAGCAGAGGCTTCTGACACCCTGCGTTCAGCGTCCCGCAACTTCCCCAAGCTATTCATGAGAAGGGAGATTTGATCAATATCTTCTTCCTCAAGGCCGGAGAAGTTGATGAGCTCACCAGCCGGGCTGTTGGCCAGGAGACCGAACATTCCGGGTGCTGGTTCTGAATCCGTGTCGTCCATGATTCCCACTTTACTACACTTCGTGTAATGTTCGACAAGTGAAGTAATTTTTCTTCGAGAAGGATGGATGGATCATGACAAAACCAACGTCAAAAAACGATTCCTCGACCACGTGGCCTAAGAAGTGGCGACTATTGCGAGTTTTCCTGCCCGCGATGATCTTGCTGGTGTGGGTTGTTGCAGCGGGTCTTGGAGGGCCGCTCTTCGGTCGAATTTCAGAGGTCTCTTCGAATGATCAAAGTGCCTACCTGCCGGCCGATTCCGAATCGGCAACGGTGAGTACTGCTTCGCAAGAGTTCTACGATTCCGATGACGTTCCCGGTGTGATTGTGATCGTGTCGGAGAACGGTGCTCTTGATGAAGCGGATTTGGCAGAGATTGGTCGAGTCGTCGATTCTTTAGGTCAGCTTGATTCCACGGGCGAAATTTCCCCTCCGATTCCTTCGGAGGATGGTGAGGCGGTCCAAGTATTCGTTCCCATCGATTCATCTGTTGAGCTCTCGGACGGCGTTGACGAGCTGAAGGGTGTTCTCGATAGCGAGCTGCCGGACGGTATGACGTCCTATGTGACTGGCCCGGCCGGGCTCGCAACCGACCTCAGTGCGGCCTTCGCCGGAGTTGACGGTCTCCTTCTTGCGGTCGCATTCGCTGCTGTCCTCGTCATCCTTCTTGTTGTATACCGATCCCTGATTCTTCCCGCCGCTGTTCTCATGACGAGCCTTGTTGCCCTATGCGGTGCGCTTCTCGTGGTGTGGAACCTCGCGAACTGGGGAGCATTCCTCCTCAATGGGCAGGTCCAGGGCATTCTCTTCATCCTTGTCATCGGTGCCTCGACCGACTATTCACTTCTCTATGTTGCCAGGTACCGTGAGGAACTTGCGGTAAATGAAGATCGTTGGGAGGCCACGAAGAAGGCATGGCGGGCAACTATTGAACCGGTTGTTGCGTCCGGCGGCACCGTTATTGCCGGCCTTCTCATGCTCCTCCTATCCGACCTGGAGTCCAATTCTGTTCTTGGCCCCGTTGCCTCGATCGGAATCATTGTTTCGATTCTGTCTGCTCTGACTCTTCTTCCGGCCCTTCTGGGTCTGCTCGGTAGGCATGCGTTCTGGCCTCGCGTTCCCCACTACGACCCGGATTCTGTCGGCGAGGATCACGTCAAGTCGACGGGTGTGTGGGGCCGGACTGTTCGCTGGGTTGAGCGCCGTCCCCGCCCGATCTGGATCGTTACTCTCATTGTGCTCGCCGTTGGCGCCGCCGGCGTCACGCAACTGCGAGCTGATGGCGTTGCCGAAACCGAACTGGTCCTCACGGTCTCGGAGGCGCGCGATGGTCAGGAAGTTTTATCCGAGAAGTTCACGGCTGGCTCCGGTAGCCCCGCCACGATTCTTGTGCCGGAGGGAAACCTAGACGAAGCCGTGCGTGTCCTTGAGGAAACTGAAGGAGTTGATTCCGTCACGATTAGCGCGGCGGATGGTCCCGGTGGACAGGCGCCGATCAACCAGGATGGCATTCAGTCCACGGGAGGGCCGGAGGCTCCGGCGCCGGAGCCGACAGTTGTCGACGGTAACGTTCTGCTCCAAGCAACACTGTCCTATCCGGCCGACGAGCGCGCGGCTCTTGATGCAATTGTCGACATGAGGGAAGGCCTGTCTGAAGCTGCTCCCGGTGCGCTCGTCGGCGGACCGTCCGCGACGAACCTGGATACGATCACAACGTCAATTGAGGACCGACAGCTCATCATCCCGCTTGTCCTCGTTGTCATTCTTGCCATCCTCATGTTGCTTTTGAGAGCAATCGTTGCCCCAATCCTGCTGGTGCTGACAACTCTCCTGTCATTCGGCACGGCTATGGGTGTCTCCGCGATTGTCTTCAACGAGATCCTCGACTTCCCCGGAGCGGACCCGGCTGTTCCCCTCTATGCCTTCGTATTCCTGGTGGCGCTCTCCATCGATTACACGATCTTCCTCATGACACGAGTTCGGGAAGAATCGCTCCGTCATGGAACCCGGAAAGGCATTGTCCGGGGCCTTGCGGTAACGGGTACGGTCATTACCTCTGCCGGTATGGTCCTCGCTGCCACGTTCGCGGCACTCGCCGTTATACCGATCCTATTCATGTTCCAGCTCGCATTCATTGTGGCCTTCGGCGTCCTCCTCGACACCTTCGTCGTGAGAACACTGCTGGTCCCGGCACTGAGCCTGGACATTGGTAAGAAAATCTGGTGGCCTTCCAAGCTCTCCACAGACGATGGACAAGCTGCCGAACTCACGAAGGATGAGCAGGACGATGAACTCCGCACGGATGGTCAGAACGGTCACGTCAGCCGAGTCTGACCCCACGGGTTGTCACTCAACCGGGTAACCGGACCTTAAAGAGCGACAGCTGAGGGGTCCGAGGATTCGGGGGAGCGGGAGGTTGCGATGTCGGTGTTCGGCCGGCAGTACCCTGCGATGGTTCGCAAAGCGACAATGGCACCGGGTGCGAGTCACGGATGTGACCTCGATGCAGCGTTCGGTTTCGTTCTCGACATTCTCCTCGATGGATTCAAGTGGCTTCGTAAAGCCGGTTGGCCATCGGTTTAAGCGGAGTATCTGCAGTGCTCACTGCCCAGACAACTGCATTGATTCCTGTGCACTTGTCTGGGCAGTGGTGATTTCACTTCTGGGCTGCAAGACCTTGAGGCTCCAGCTCGAGTGTCGACCGGCTGAGTGACTACAGTCCGAGGGCCTTCTTCTTGACGGTCTCGTAGTCCTGTTCGTTGATAAGCCCCTGGTCGAGCATCTGCTTTGCTTGCGTGAGTTGCGCCATCGGGTCCGGCTACGCCGCTGGGCAGGTGACCGTGCCGCTGGAGCCAACCGAGAACTCGACAGCGGAGTTTTCTGCGAAATGGACGGGATGATCGGCGAGCGCGAGCTAGCGGTCGCCGTACGGCAGGCCGTCGATCATGTAAACGAGGCGACAATTTTCATAATCGCCACTTTTCCATCTTGAGCGGAAGGCCGTCGTTGAGAACGACATCGGTTTCGTACGGCATTGACAGCGTGACGGTGCCGCTACGGTCCTGGATGGTGATTTCGCCGTACCTGCCAGTGGTTAGCTGGAAGTCTTCAAGTGACCTGCCGCGTTCGGTGTCCCAGTGTTCCCCGACCACGTAGTCCTCGTGGTCAGCGATCCTGAATTCCAGCTTGTCCCTGACCTCCGGGTCGCTTGCAAAGAAGTCATACCCACCAAGCTGGTGCTCGAGTTCGGCCTGTAGGGGGCCGTGAAACTTGCCCTATCGGAGAGTATCGCAGTTTTGTTGCTAACTGACTCCTCCATCATGTCACAGAAAGCCTCGGCATCGTGATCAAAAACCGCTTCGAATGCTGTCATCCATTCCCACGTCTCCTCTGATGCGATTTCGTGCTCTGAGGCCTCATCGCTAGTGTTCTCTTCACCATTATCGGCGCTGCGTCAGCGGCTGAAGCCGTGGACCTCCCGGAGCTATCCGGTGCGGAATAGTCTTCGCTGTCGCTCCCGCATGCGCCAAGGCCTGCCACGAGCAGTGGTACCGATGAAATTGCTAGTTTCTTCCTCATCGGCACATTTTCCTGTCAGTAGAACCGACTTTAAGGATGAAATCGCTCAATAGAATCGTAACATCCGCATGGTTAACGGCACGTTTCCATGATGCTGTGAACACGTGTCCATTCGCCCAGAATTCGACGTGCGCGCGGATCAGTGTCAGGGCCGGGGCCTCGCGTTTCGTGGCCATGGTTATGGACCATGCTCGAATGAGGTGAGTTTCTGCGTTCGAAGGTTGTGTCCGTTGACCCTTAGGCGGGGCAGATTATGGTCTTTACTCTGCAAAGGACCCAGTCAGCTACGGTGGGGTTTGCCGAAGGCGCTGCGTCGTTGTATGCCAAGGTGCTACACCGCATTGTGCGCAATGCGCTACTTAACGCTGCGCCCAATTGGCGTACTTCATGTCAATCTGCTCGGTCATGTCCACCAGGAAACGGATAACGATGTCGCGTTCCTCGCGGTTCAGCCGGGCAGCGGCATGGTATCTGCGGGACTGCATTGCCCCGACAGATTCGTAGGCGGCCTTTCGCGTTTTGCGGGTGATGTGGATTGTGGTTGCGCGCCGGTCTGTGGGATGTGGGGAGCGAGTGATGTGACCGCCCTTTTCGAGCCGGTCGAGCAACTTTGTGGTCGTGGCGGGGGAGACACGGAGGTGGCGAGTAATGCTCGATGCCGTGACGTCTTGTTCGAGGTTCTCGCACACGATGAGGAAATGCAGGGCTCTCATGTCCGTCTCGTTCAGCGCCATGTAAGTGGCCGAGGCTTCCGAAACCCGGCGTTCGGCTTCCCTCAGATTTCCGAGAGAATTCATGAGAGCTGAAATCTGTTCAATGTCGTCTTCTTCCAGGTCGGAGAGGTCGAGAAGCTCCCCTGACGGACTGTTCGCTCGGAGGCCGAACATTCCGGGAGGTTTGGCAGATTGTGGAGAGTTGTCGTTCACAGTTCCCCTATTATTACACCTGGTGTAGTTTTTGTGAGCATACTAAGATTTGGCGTAGAAGGTTCGCTTGACCATGACTGCGACATCGACCAAACACCAATCTTCTGACACCGGAAGAAGAGTCGCCTGCTGAGGGGCTTCCTCCCCGCACTCATGGTACTCGTCTAGATTGGTGCGGCAGGCTTCGGCGGCCCGCCGTTCGGCCGTTTTTCCGAGGCGTCATCGAAAAACCTGAGCGCCCACCTTCCTGCGTCCTCGGAGTCGGCAGTCGCTAGCAGACTGTTCAGTGACTACTATGACTCGGATGATGGCCCGGGTGTGATCCATCGTTTCTGACACTGGGGCTTTTGGCGAGGGGGCGCTTGGTGAGATTACTCGAGTTGTCGAGATGATGAGGAAACTCTATTCTGTCGGAGAAAGCTCTGCGCGCATTCCCTCGAGGAAGGGGGCGCAGATAGTTGTTCCGGTTGATTCATGCGTTGAACTATTGGGTCCGTGGGTGATCGTTAACGGCCGGGATTGGGAAGACCTCCTTAAGCGTGTGGGCTACCACCGCATCATTCCGGAGGTCTTCTCGGCTTACGACGGAATCTTCCGCCAGACTTACATTTCCTGGTATTTCGCCCTCATCAACGAATAGATGCCGTACAGGATAAATCCAATGCCGATAGCGGCAAGGGCAATACCGCCGCCGGGAAGGTCGAGTGCTTCCTTGAAGGCAACATCGAGTCCGCGTGCCTTGTTGACGTCGGCAGTGAAACCTGCCCACATGACCATCGCACCGACACCCATGAGGGCAATGCCTTTTGCGACGTAACCGACGAGGCCCGTCTTGTCGATGAGCTGGCCGATCTGTCGGTCGCCGGAGGGGATCAAGTCCTGGTGGAACTTGCGGGACATGCCCTTGTATACGTGATAGATGCCAACAATGATGATGATGACACCAACGCCAATAACGATTGCCTTGCCGGTTGGGCTACTGAGGAATGGCTCGGTAGCGCTCTCCGCAGAGTCACCCGAGTCCGAAGAGTCGCCCAGAGCAAACTGGATCGAGGTGTAGGCGAGGGCCGCGTACATGACTGCTTTGGAGATGGCCTTGATGATTGCGGAGGCCTTCTTCTTTGACCTGCGTCCGCTTCCGTAGAAAACATCCAGCAGGTGGGTAAGTGCCAGTGCTGCCATGGCAATACCACCGATAAAGAGAAGCGCCGCACCACCGGGAGCATCGGCAAAGGCCCCGATTGCGCCCGACTGGTCAGCGGACTCACCCGAGTTGCCCGTCAGCCCGAGCCGCAGGCAGATCCATCCGATCATTGTGTGGATAAGGCCGGTCATGACGTATCCAATCCGGGCTACGTACTCGAACCACTTGCTGTTCTTTGCTTCGGACGCGGCACCGCGCGCGGCACCGGTAACGTGATTGACAGTCTTCTTTCCCGAAGGCGTATTCATAGTCACAGCGTAGGCGCCAAACGCCTCGATGTAACCTCGCGACCTGCATAAAGATCCACGAGATTTGCTCAAAACAGTCAATTTGGACGTTCCCAGGGTCGCGCGGCCCGCTCGGTGGGTCTCAGTTTCCTAGCGTGGTTTCGGGTTCCCCCTGTTAGTCCTGGGGTTCTTTCTTAATTACTGCGCAAACATTTTCGTGAGGGAAATGTAGTGGTCAGTCCATCCTGGTCATTCTCATTCGCATCCCACACCGCGTTCTGAATGAGGCGCACAAACGTCCATGCCCGCACGCGTTCTTCGTCGAGCCCGGCGACGTCCGAAATGATGTCGGCTCGCATGCGCACGTGGTTGCGCGCATTGCAGGCGTGAGCCGTTTCCTCCGCTCGGTTCCACACCATGGGTGCGACGGCGAAGGCGGGTTCTCCCGGAACCGCTTGAGGATCAATGGTAAGCCAGTTCCCGTGACCTGTCTCCAGAAGAGCAAAAGACATTCGTGTCGTGCAGTCCGGTGTGGATAAATCTCGTTCCATCCTTGAGGTCCGCAACAAGGTCTCTCAGGTGAGAGCTTGCCTGGGTGAGGAGCCTTCTCGGCACCCGAGAATGCTCGCCTGCGAACTCCTCCTCCCATCGCTTTGAGAGCCCCCGCGATGGTCTGGAACTTCGGGGAGGCGGGCCGGTTGAGAGTGTTGATCAGCGTTCCAATGACCTCGCAGGCGTCAAGAATCAATTCCCCGGCAAGGCTCCGCCGATGATCGAGTCTTTCCAGAAGCAACGCATAGTCGCGTGGCTCGGCGGCCTCGAGACGAACCGCTCCCACGCCGTCCCACTCGCGTAGCGCCAGGTGCTCGAAAGCTCCCTCCATGAACGACCAACTTAACTTCAATACCGCAGGCTTTTTGCCTTTCAAAACGTCGATGACAACGGCGGTGTTGCCGGTGCGGATATAGCCGGGATCTGCGTCATCGACTGTCAGCTCCCAGTGGTTGAAAGCCTTCCTGAGGAGCCTCGGTAACGCTTCGAGCCACTCCGCCCCACTCGTCCAGTGACGCGAAAATTCGCGCGTGAGAAGAGGATCAGGGTGCCTGTTAGAAAGTAGCTCCGCAAAAGAGGGTGGGCTCTCGATAGTCATTGACACCACCCTATCCCCGCAGTGAAAAGCTAGGATGCCCGGTCAATCGTGAAGTCATCCCACGGCACGGGAGTTAAGGTGCCGTTCTCCCAGTCACGCCTCAGGATCGCGTACGCAACGGAAGCAACGGGCGTGCCAACGTCAACGGGCCAGCCCTCCCGGTAGTGGGCTTCCTTCACCCAACCCGACTTGAGGAACACCGCCCTCATGGCAACGTTGTCCTCCCGGGTCTGTCCCTCGAAGCGGTTGACGTCCATTGTCCTGAAGACATGATCGGTTGCGGCACGGAGAACGCTGGTTCCGAGCCCGCGGCCACGGAACTTTGAGTCGAGCCGAAGGTCGAAAAGGGGAGTGGGGTCGGTGAGGTCCTCAAGGGTAAGTGTCCCAATTCGACCCAGCTCTGAATGCTCGATCCAGTACGTTGTCGTGTCCTCATTATCGAAAGAACCGTCTTCGATAGAGCTCGAAACCTGGGAGGCCGAGGGCCGTGGGCGCATGTGAAACGGGAACTCGTTCGCTGTCATAAAGCTCATGAGTGTTGCTCGATCCGATCCGGCTGGATCCATGCGGGTCAGTGAGATAGTCATAGTGTTCCTCCGCGTGCTCGCGCACCATCGTAAGGCCTCGGTCGGCCACGTGCTTGTTTAAACTCTTCATTCATGGCACTCAATGAGGTTCTGCCGGGCTGGAATGAGGTTCTGCCGGGCTGATAGAGCCAGCTCGAATATCTGTCACGGCCTTGCCTGTAACTGATCCCTACGTCAGGCCGACGACGCGCGGTGCTTTCTCCAATATTTACGATATGCGACGAAAGTCCGGATCGCTTCGGCTTCCATATATACAACACAAACGTAAGAAATCGGTGACGATCAATGACCTCGAGTTTCTGCGTATCACTTCGCAGCCCGAGCCCGGCAGGTGGTTCGTCATGAGCCTGCCGGGTCTGACAAGTGAGGTGCGCCCATGGCGCCACTCACCACATCTCTGTTGTTTGTCGAATGAGTTCGGTTCCTGGATACAACGACGCAAGCAGTCGTGAGTGCTTCTTGCAACCGCACGCACGGTATGAGTTCGTTATTGACTTCTTGCTGTGAAATAAGAATTGCTAGTTCTCGTTTGCTTCGACGGCCCAAGGGACACCGAAACGGTCGCGAACCTGGCCGTAGTGATCGCCCTAGGGAGCTTCTTCGTACGCCATGGCTTCTTCTCCACCAGCGGCAGACAGCTTCTCTAGACGAGCCCGGCCCCCTCGATACTGTCGGAGTAGACGAGAAATGAGTAGACGTGGGACTTCAGTGGCTGATCGCCACCGTCGCTGCCGCTGATGTTGACGGGACCGGTGAGATCGCCGTGGGCGACCCATTCCGGATCTGGTTCGAATGGGAATTCCGTGTCCGGCATGTCGTCGTACTTGTCGATCTCAAGGTTTCCGCCAAAGACGGAGTGTTAGAACGTGAGAGCCTCTTCGGCGTTCCGGTAAAGGTAATGTAGGCGGAGGTGCGGATTGACGTGGGGTTCTTCCTTCGGTCAGGTAAGTCACACGCTACCGGGGCAGTCACCTGGGTGAAGCTGCTCAGCGCAAGTCCGGCAACGCCTTCCAGGGAGGCCTCAGAAAGCAACCTGGGCACTCATCGACTTGAGGTCGACGTGCCTCGTCGTAGTTCCCTGGGAGGGTAGTCAACGGGATGGGTCCAGACCCGTCGACGTGCCCAGGTCCGCGAGCGTTCTGACTCCCGTGTTTCAACGAGTTTCATGATAGTGTTCAGCATCCGCCACGTCATGATACGGCTCATGACACCAGCCCTCGTGACCACCGTCGCCGTAGCATCCGTGTGCGGCTCGTAGCGCTCACGGAGGTGTTCGCGGGCGCTACGCCTTCCGGGAAGAGTGTGAACAACCAGGTGAACGCGAAGTCCATCGTGCGCGGTGCCCGCCCACATCTGACGACAGGACAAGCGAGCTACCGGGATCGATACCAACAACCGATAGCGCGATATCGGGGTGAAGCGGAACTTTGTCGCCAACGAGGTGTTCCTGCCATGCTGGCATGATGTTATGGCTGTCGGTTACGATGCACCCGACGAGGTTTTCAAGTGCTGTAAAGTAATAGAACCCCGCCCTGTCCTGTCTGAGCTGGATCAACCACGGCCACACTTTCTCCGGGGTGATTGGATCGTGATGGCACGGTCGAACGAGACCGTAGTGCCAGGAAGAATGTCGTCACCGGGCAGGGGCTTGTGGCGTTCGCCAGGGAGCATTCCAATGTCGAGTTCAATCGCCCGGTCAAAAACAACTGTTCCCGCGATGGCAACCCCGAGCAGCGTGGCGCCGGTTTTCCATGAGCGTGACAGGACTCCTCTTCGGCCCACGGTGGCACTTAGCCAGTATCCTCCCAGCACAACGGAGTGAGCGGAAGGTGTGAAGGTCCCAAACTCGGATCAATCAGACCCCGAATCAAGGTCGGATAGGAAGGTAGCGTCGGAGTGTGGCTATTAAAGTTTCAGATCTGCCTCGATCAGACTCTAGCTTGTTCCGGCTCGTACTCCATCTAGCTCCGACTCGATCCCGCTGTGGCTTGTGCTCGTTCAAGCTCCGACTCGATCAGGTTGCTTCGTGCCCAGATTCTCTCTCTCGTTCAGGTGGGTGTACGTTCAGATTCAGGTGATGTGAGGCCTCAGGCTGGCTTAACTATCCCGGTGGTGCCCGAAGCGTCGGCCTGGACGGGAGGTGTGAGGGCTATGAGGGAACTCTCGGACTAATTGGACCGTTGTTGCCGTTGTGGTTCATGGAGAATCTAGGAGGTTCAGTGAAATCATTGGTGAGGATTGTGCACTTCACGAAGGAGCTGCGGGTCCACTTTGCAGTCATTATTCTGGCGTCGGTTTTGACCGCAGTAGCCGCTCTCGTCATCCCGTTCATCATTGCCGGGGCGACCGATGTGGTTGTGGAAGCAATCTCTGGTGATCGGACTGAGAGTTCCGCGATCAGGACCGTGTTGTGGCTTGCCGGTGCGTTCCTCATCATTGAGTTGGCTTCAACCGCTGTGTCGTCGATTGGTGGTTACGTCGGTGACGTCATGAGTGCGCGGATGCGGTCGATCCTGTCGGTCCGGTACTTCGAGAAGCTCCTATCTCTGCCGCAACGCTATTTCGATAATGAGTTGACCGGAACGATCGTGTCTCGGCTTAACCGTTCGATCACCGAGGTCACGAACTTCGCGAAGATGTTTTCGAACAGCTTCTTCACGATGATCATCACGACCGTTGCGGTTCTTGTGATCACCGCCTGGTATGCGTGGCCGCTGGCTCTTCTCCTTGCGATTATTTTCCCGGTCTACATGTGGCTGACGACGTTGACGTCGAAGAAGTGGCAGAAGTACGAGGGTGAGAAGAACGAAGATATCGATGTTGCTGGCGGGCGCTTCAACGAAGTTGTCGGCCAAATCAAGGTTGTTAAGTCTTTCGTTTCCGAGCTCCGCGAGCTGAAGTCCTTTACAAAGCGATACGACCGCACAATCCAAACCACCCGCAAGCAGTCCCTGCACTGGCACGGTATGGATGCTCTGCGGCGGGGGATCATGGCGGTGATCTTCTTTGGAATTTACGCCATCATCTTTACCTACACAGTCCAGGGCCGCTTCTCTGTTGGCGACATGGTCCTTCTCGTTCAGTTGGTTGCCATGGCACGCCAGCCGGTTGGCTCGATGTCGTTCCTGGTGGACTCCGCCCAGCACGCTATCGCAGGCTCGCGCGACTACTTCGAGGTCATGGAAATCGAGGTCGATCGAGCACCCACTCTCGCCGAGCAAAAGAAGCGAGCAGAAACATCCGCTTCCTCGACAGTTGCTGGTCCCGCGGCCAGGTCGGGCTCGGGAAGCGACGGAGTAGCCCTCACGCCCGCTCAGGACGATCTCGCTACCACGCTGGTTCACGACGGTCCGGCCGTTGCGTTTGAAGACGTGACCTTTGGTTACGACGACGACCCGGATGTTCTGAAGGGCGTGTCGTTCTCCGTGAGGACGGGGGAGAAGATCGCCTTCGTTGGTGAATCCGGCGGTGGCAAGACCACGATCATCAGCTTGCTCCTCGGGCTCTATCGTCCCCGCGGAGGCACGATTGCTGTTGCCGGTACCGACGTTCATTCCCTTTCCCTCCTTGAACTTCGCTCTCAGATCGGCGTGGTTTTCCAGGACTCGAGCCTGTTCTCGGGAACGATCCGGGAGAACATTGGCTACGCCAATGAAGCTGCCTCCGAGGCAGAAATCATTGAGGCCGCGAAGAAGGCGAATGCGTGGCGGTTCATTGAGGACTTCCCGAATGGTCTCGACACCGTTATTGGTGAGCGCGGACTGAAGCTCTCAGGCGGCCAAAAGCAACGTATTTCCGTGGCTCGCGCAATCCTCAAGGACCCGTCGATTCTCGTTCTGGATGAAGCGACGTCGGCACTCGATACTCGCTCCGAGCGCCTCGTCCAGGAGGGCCTGGAGACTCTCATGGAAAATAGAACATCACTGATCATCGCCCATAGGCTGTCCACCATCTCGAGCGTTGATCGCATCGTCACCCTCCGTGATGGTGTTGTTGACGAGATCGGTAGCCCTGCTGAGCTTGCCGTCTCCGGTGGTATCTACGCCGAGCTCCTTGCCCTTCAGGAAGAGGGGACGAAGCGCGCCAAGAAGGCCATGCGTTCTTACGGCATCGAACGCTAGCGTGTGCGCAATCGAACGGTAACTCAGGCGAATCAAACGTTCACTTGCACGAACCAAACGGTAGCCTGTGGGATTCGAGCGCTAGCTCGAATGAAACGTTAGCTCGAGTACTTCGAACCGCTGGGATCGTGGGTGCTCGGTAGTCAGATCTTTGGTCTCATTGCCTAGCCGGGCTCCCGCTTCCGTTCCGTTCCTCCTGGGTCGAACTGTCTTTGTTTCTGTCGACCTTGGGCTTTTGCTTTCTGAATTTTGGACTCGGGTTCGTAGACCTGTCTACTTGGGTTTCTCGTCCCTGCGGGCTCGGTATTGAGCCTGTTGGTCCGTTTTGCCATGCCATAATCGACCCATGTCTCGTGGGAAGGAAGAGAAAACTGACCGTCGAGGATTTGTTGCTTCCCTCCGATCGTTTCTGCCTTCTTGGCGGGCCTTGATCGCAATCCTTGTTGGTGTCGGGGTTGGCCTCGGGGCGTTAGCTCTGGCTTCCCAGGAGAGCCGGACAGGTGTCCGGTCCAGCCAGGTGACGATAGACGACCCGAATGGGTTCTTCAACGAGGAAGAGCTCCGCACGGCGATCGATGACGTGACGTGGGGCCGCCCTATCAGAGTCCTCATCGTTGTTGGAACAACGGACGAACTCCAGGTCACCGAGGACTGCCAGGTCGATAACGTTAGCTGCCTACAAGATACCTACCCCGCCTATGTCCCGACCGTTCGCGTCGACGATGATGCCGTTGTCCTCTGGGTGGAGCCCGAGCGAGAAATCGTGAACGTCTCCATGGGAGTCCATCCCAGGTACGAGCCCGAAGACTTCTGGCACCTCCGTTTCGACGTGGCCGATTCGCTGACCTATCGGCTCTCTCAAGGGGAACTGACTCCCGGTACGGTTGCCGATGGTCTGCAGGTCTTTGCGGATCAGGAAGCCGAAGTAACGAGCGGCAGAACCTTCTCCGACTATCTCCTTGCCATCGTGGCAGGTCTAATCGCAGGCCTGCTTGTTGGACTGGTTTTGCATGCTGCGAGACAGCGTACTGACCAGAAAAAGAACGCTACGCATCTGGCCGGACTGTCCGGCCGCGAGCTCACAGAAGTCGTCGAACGGGTCTTCGATACCTACCGGGAGGCAACCGAGTCCCTGGACGGCATGGAGCTCATCGGTGTCGCAACGACCGGTTCCTACGGGAAGACCATGGAGGCGAGGGTGGAGCAGTACCGGCACCGGTACATTGAGCTTGCGCGTGCCGTCTTTGAGTTCCATCACCTCGACTGGGAGGAGCTGATCAAGCCGGTCAACCTCCCATCGCTTGTCCGACTCGATCAGAATGCCACGGTCGTGAGAGAAGCCGAGGCAACTCTTGTAGCCGATGAGAACGTGCTCCGAAGCGAGCGGACAAAGAAAAGACTCCGCCGGGGTAAGAGCGCGGGGGACATGTCTCGTCACCCGTCCGTTGCTACGCTATGAACAGCGATTGACGCAGCCACCGTTTTGGCTCAGGAAACGGGGGATAAGAGGCTCGCGAAGCGACTGCCGGTACTTGCCGGTGAGCTTGAGGTTGCGAGCAAGAATGCCTCGGCCGAGGGACTTGTTGCGCTGGACGCGATTGCCACCGAATTGGCGACCGTGGCCGACCACGTTTATGTAGCCTACGAATCCGAGCATGGGAAAGATTTTGACCGCAGGACGGAGATTGAGGACCCGTTTCGCTACCGGACGCTCGAGATTGCCGCCGCCGGCGGTACCGTGACAAAGCGACGCACCAGCCGCAGAGCCGCGACCAGGAACTCCGAGAAACCGACAAGCCAAAAGGTGAAACAGCAGCTGGCCGAACGTATCGCCGAGGCGAAAGTTGCGCAGGGAGCCAACTCCTTAAAGATCCCGGTATCCCCAATCGTCATCATGATTGCGGCGGCGGTTGCCATTGGTGCGGGCGGTATCTACGTGTGGCTCAATCCGGTTGAGGAGGGTGTGATCTCGGATGCTGACGAGGCTGCTATCACGATCCCCGATGAGCTGGTGTCGAGCGAAACAGAGCGGAACAACGCCGTCAGCATTCCCGAAGGCGATGAGGTCCTCCACCTTCCCGATAGCGTGACGATCATCGACGACGCCAACATCATTGACGATGATGAGGCCCTTACGGATGCTCTGTCGACTATTCCACTGCTGTCTTCCGCCGACTACCTGGTGCTCACAACCCCGGAGGAGCTTCCCCTCGACGAGTACGAATATCCTGATAAGAGGGGGCTCATTGAGATCTTCCCCGAATACTTCGAACCCATTGGCGATGAATACGCAGGCCTGATCGACGAGAATACGGTTGCCATCTGGTACGCGGACTCGGGTGAACAGTCGGGCTTCGACACGTCGTACGAACTCTCCATCGATGTCGATGAGGACTCCGCTGGCAGGGGCAAATTCTATGACGCCATGAACGCTACCTATCCGTCGATCGAGGCACAGGTCTGGGATGGTTTTGCCGGATACTCGAACGGCCTGAGAGGAGTGGGCTTTGAGGAGAGCGTATCAACAATCACCTCCGGTTCCTCCAGCGTGACCGGCGCCCTCGTGACCGCCCTCATCACCTTCACCGCCGTCACCGCTCTCCTCCCCCTTGCCATGAGGCCAATTGTTATCAGCCGCAGGAAGAAGGGCTGGGAGAAGGAAGTCAAGACTTCCCTGACCGCGATGACACTCGCGGAAGAGGCCCTCACCCTCGAGATCTCCATGGTGGCAACCGACCATCCGACCTATGATTCGAGCTCCCGCCTTGCCGCCCGGGAATCGGACTACCTGAACCTCCACCACCTCGATAATGGCATCGGTGAAGAGCTATCCATCGAAACCCGAGTCGCCCTCGTTCGCACGGTACGCGAGCAGGCCGAATCCCTGTGGCGCATCAGGCCCGTGCTGGGGATGGAGGGGACGTGGGCGCAAGCATGGGAAAACGAAGGGGCCGTGCTCTATGCTGCACTTCGAGACAACTCGGAGGAAGCCATCGAGCAGATCTCTGCCCTCGCTCCGAAGCTCTCGGCAGGAACGATCACACCCACCAAGGCCCTCAGCGCTCTGGACGCCATTGCGAGGGAGCGCAGCGAGACAGCTCGCCTGCGCTCCCTGACCCCGTCCGCTACACCAGATCTCACGGAGACAGGGGAGCGGTCTGAGATAGCGGAATCTACCAAGACCAAGGCCCCGCCAAGGACCAGCGTGATGATCGTCTGGCAAAGGCGGAAGCCGATGCTCATGAGGAAATGAACTCGCCGAGAACCGCGGATGCTCGGGCGGTGATGTTGGAGGACGCACGCACACTAGCCCATACCCCCGTGTTCTCACTTACTCGCACGGACGACATCGGGGTCGGTGTCGCCGGAGCACCGAGCGTTGTCGCGGGGGAGTCACTGCAGCAGATCCACCGAGAAAAGGATGCCACCAAGGTTTTCTTCTCCATCGACACCTCGGCAACCCGGTGGCTGCGTGCCGTCTTCACAAACATTTCCGGCTACTTCCAGGGCTACCACGGGAAGTCCGCGAGCGAAGTCATCACATCTATTGCCGCCTGGGTGATAGCAATTGTCCTAATCCTTAGCGGTGTCCAGGTCGTCAACTACATCATCGGGGACGGTCGCACCCGAGTTCCCGTCGAAGTGCGAGGCAGTAGCCCCGCCCTGTCGGTTTCCTACATCGAAGACGGTGAACCGGTCTCCGATGAACTGCGGGACATCCTCGAAACTAGAGCGCTCGGCGTTCCCATCCACCTGCTCATCTACACAACTGACGGGGTGTGCAACTACGACACCATCGACGGCCTTTACACCCGTATGCACCAAGCGCCGAACGTTATCGCCAACAGCTACGACCGCGGTGTCCTCATGAACTCCTCCGTCATGATCTGCCTCGGCTCGGACTCTGGTTACCTTCACGAGGCCACTGACCTCGACAGCGAGGGACTGCCCTCAGCCGTCTACGAGTACGACTTCGAAGAAGGCGACACCCACGAGACCTGGCTACTCGAATGGTTCGAACAAAACGAGGACGCCACCCCCTACTTCAAGGGCTACCGCGTCACGAAAGAATTCGACGAGAGCATCCGCTAACGACATGGGGCTACGGTCACTGGGGAACGAACACTGAGGAACGAACACTGGGGAATAGATCAGTTGGAGCACATCGTTCCGGAAGATAGGTGCCTAGCGCTATCTGCATCTCCTAGCGTGCCAGCGGGGGCACCCTCTCTCGGGTGAGGGCTAGCGGGGAGTGAATGATGCTCCGTAGGAACTTGCGGAAACCACTCGTGGACGAACCCGGGGCGAGATAAAACGGCCACTTTATGTCGACTTGTGGGCGGAACGGGATACCGTAGCTGTAGAACCCTTTGGAGGAATACGGCTGTGACCGAACTGCTTTCGAGCGCACCCCTGCTCACCATCTTCATTGTTGTCGCCCTCGGCGCCGCCCTCGGTGCGGTGCCGTTTGGGCCGCTACGGCTCGGTGCCGCGGGAGCACTTTTCGTTGGCCTCGTCATCGGCTCGCTTGCCCCCGACATCGGCGCCTCTCTCGGCCTCATCCAGTCGCTCGGGCTGGCTCTCTTCGTTTACATGGTTGGGCTATCCGCGGGGCAAACCTTCTTCGCGGACCTCAAACGACAAGCCCCCATCATGGGATGGGCGACGCTGTTCCTTGTTGTTGCTGCGGGCGGTGCCATTGCACTTGGCAAGGTCATGAATCTCAGCCCCGACATCGTTTCCGGTATCTTCACCGGCTCACTCACGTCAACGCCGGCGCTCGCGGCAGCGAATGCCGTCTCGACGTCCGGTGAACCGTCCGTTGGCTACGCCATCGGTTACCCCGTGGGCGTGATCCTCGCGATCCTCGTTGTCGCCTGGATTGTTGGCAGGGACTGGGAAGGCAAGAAGGATACTGATTCGCTGGCCGGCCAGGACATTGAGGCAGTCTCCGTTCACGTGCGCAATCCTATGCCGGTACGCATGGTCAAGGGTTTTTCTGAGCAGGAGCTTCGCATGAGCTACCTGCGACGCGAAGGCCGCACCCGCGTGATCTCGCCCGGTGAAGAACTCATCGAGGGCGACGAAGTCCTCTTCGTCGGATCAGCTCCCGTTGTCCATGCTGCTATCGAACAGGTGGGGGAGCGAATCCCCGAGCATCTTGCCAACGACCGTGCACAGGTCGACTTCCGTCATTTTGTTGTCTCCAACGACAGTCTTGCCGGCCGAACGATTGCCGAGCTCAATCTTGCAGCCCGCTTCGGTGGCGTTGTCACCCGCGTGAACCGCGGCGATCTGGAGATGTTGGCTCGCGACGACCTCATCCTCGAGCTGGGTGACCGCGCCCTCGTCGTCGTACCGAGAGAATCCCTCTCGGAGGTCTCAGAATTCTTTGGTGACTCGGTCCGTAACGTCTCCACCTTCTCCGCGCTGTCCGTCGGCGTTGGCATGGCGCTCGGCCTCCTCCTGGGCATGATCGAGATTTCCCTTCCCGGTAACTCCACGTTCTCCCTCGGAGCGGCTGCCGAGCCACTGATTGTTGGCATGATCCTCGGCGCCCTCCACCGCACCGGACCAATCATTTGGCAGATCCCGCAGGCCGCGAACCTGACCATCCGTCAACTGGGCCTCCTGATCTTCCTCGCAGCCGTCGGCATTGCCGCCGGCCCTGCCTTCATGGACACCGCCTTCACGAGCCAGGGACTCTCAGCAATCGCCATTGCCGCCGTCGTTGTCCTCGTGTCGGCCTTCGGTCTGCTGGGGGCATGCCGTGCGTCGGGCCTGTCGAGTGCTCGCACCGCCGGCGCCATCGCCGGCATGATCGGCCAACCTGCAATCCTTTCCTACGCAACAAGCAGGAAGGACGACGAGAGAATTGAGAGCGGCTACGCCGCGCTTTTTGCCCTCGGCATCCTCGTCAAGATCCTCCTCGTCCACCTAATTTTGTCGATATAGCGAGCTGAAGACGCAAGGGAAGCGAGTGCCGGAGCGTTTTGGCGTAGCGCCGCCGTTTTCGCCATGAGCGAGACGGCGCCCGTGACATGTGAGGCGCATTGAAGACTATGTCGGTCAAAATGCATCAAAAGAGAACATTTTGGGCTTGATCAAAGATGAGAGAAATCTGAAAAATCCATGAATTTCCGCGTTGTTTCGCGCATTCTCGCCAATATTCCGCTACATTCAACCTAGTGACCCAACCGGGTCCAAGAAAACAACAGATGAGAGGTGGGCAATATGTCCCTGAACCGTACAGAGCTCATTGCCAAGATCGCTGAGCGCGCGAACCTAACCAAGACCGATGCCGATGCTGCAATCTCCGCACTCCAGGAGGTTCTCGTTGAGTCCCTCGCTGCTGGCGAAGCAGTCAAGATCACCGGCCTCATGTCCATCGAGCGCACCGAGCGTGCAGCACGCAAGGGCCGCAACCCCCGCACCGGTGAGGAAATTGAGATCCCCGCAGGCTACGGCGTGAAGCTCTCCGCAGGATCCGCCCTGAAGAAGGCTGTCACCAAGTAGTCTTCTCCAAGAACATGAGTGCTGGCCACCGCAGGGTGGCCAGCACTATAATTTTCACCATGAGTCAAGCAATCCCGACCGGCGGCACCGTAACCGAGACCCGCGAAGAACAGCAGATTAAGCCTGGGGACAATGAGCGCTATGCGCACTATGTTCGCAAGAATAAGCTGACTGAATCGAACGTGACCGGCAAGGCCGTCATCGCCCTGTGCGGCAAGGTCTGGATTCCGGTCCGCAACCCGGAAGCTTTCCCCGTGTGCCCGCAATGCAAGGAAATTTATTCGCAAATGCAGGGCGGGGGCTCAGGCAAAGAGTAGAGCCAAAGCTTGCTCGCTCAACAAAAAACCTTGGGCCTAAGCCCGTGCAACAAAAAAACCTTGGGCCTAAGCCCGTGAGTTAGCTATGTGTTTGTGGGGACAACCATCTGGTTGTCCCCACAAACATGTCAGTGACTTATCGATCGCCACAGGCGGTTTATTCTGTCATGTCTAGCCCTCGTAGGGGTTGTCATCGCCTTCGAAAATATCGAGCATCGTCGTGGGGATGGCGGGCTCACCATCGGACAGGCGCCAAGCCTGATACGGGAGAGAGTTGCGCGAGGCGATGTGGTGCTCGGCAGCTTCCTGCACGGTGGAGCGTGGCTGAATCTCACCACCGAGAACGAGTGGCACCTGGAGCGGACAAGCATCCATGTCCGACAGTTTCGCGAGGCCCTGCTCCCAGGAGCCGGCCGACACGACGAGTTCTTCGCGGGCCACGCCATCGAGATCGCTGATGCGGCCGGCAACCTTGAGCCCGCCATGAGAGGCTTTCTGGCTTGACTTCTTCGCCACCTCCTTCATCGTTCCCGACGCGTCCTCGCGTGCCACGAGCTTGTAGACGAGTTCTGCGGTGGGGAAGCCAGAGCCGGTCACAAGCTTGGTTCCCACCCCGTAGGAGTCAACGGGGGCAGCGCCGAGTGCGGCGATTGCGTACTCGTTGAGATCACTGGTCACGGTGATCTTCGTGGAGGTTGCGCCAAGCTGGTCGAGTTGACGGCGGACGGTAATGGCCTGGGCGACGAGGTCACCGGAGTCGAGGCGGACAGCGCCGAGCTCACCACCGGCCTTGCGGGCGGCAGCGACCGCACGCTCAACGCCTCGGGTCACGTCGTAGGTGTCGACGAGAAGAGTGGTGCCGGGACCCATGCTTGAAATCTGCGCCTCGAAGGCTTCTTCTTCCGTGTCGTGCACGAGCGTGAAGGAGTGGGCCGCGGTCCCGATCGTGGGAATCCCGTAGGCCCGCCCAGCCTCAAGAACGGACGTGCCGGTGAATCCGCCCACCGCTGCGGCGCGAGCGGCCGATACGGCGGCGCGTTCGTGGGTGCGCCGGGCTCCCATCTCCAGGCAGGGACGTCCGTGGGCCGCGATCGTCATACGTGAAGCTGCGGCAGCGACTGCAGAGTCGTGGTTGAGGATGGAGAGGATGAGGGTTTCGAGAACTACGGCTTCAGCGAACGTGCCGGTCACGGTCATGATCGGCGAGTGGGGGAAGAAGACTTCCCCTTCGTTGTAACCGTAGATGTCTCCCGTGAACTTGTAGTTGGCGAGCCAGTCAATGGTCTTGGGTGAGACAACATTGTTGTCCGCCAGGAACGATAGTTCGTCGTCGGAGAACGTGAAGCGAGTGATTTCATCAAGAACCCGTCCCGTGCCGGCGACAACGCCGTAGCGCCGACCCGATGGGAGGCGGCGGTTAAACACTTCGAAGACGGACTTCCGGCTCGCTGTCCCGGACTCGAGGGTGGATTCGACCATGGTGAGCTCATACATGTCGGTGAGCAATGCGGTGGACTTGTGCATGAGGATCACTTTAGTCCGCGTCCCACCTCATAGCCCATCGCTTGCACGATTGCGTAGAATGGTTGGCAATGACTCAACCAACCCCTTCTCCGACTCCCACAGAGGAACGCGCACCTGCTTCCTCGTGGCGCACAGTCGTGCACGACGATCCGATCAACCTCATGAGCTATGTCGCCTGGGTGTTCGAATCCTATTTCGGTTTTGATCCCAGGACCGCGAACAGGTTGATGATGCAGGTGCATAGTGAGGGACGTGCCGTCGTTTCCTCAGGATCCCGCGAAGCTATGGAAACGGATGTGCAGGCGATGCACACCTACGGTTTGCATGCCACGATCGAGAAGGACAGCTAATAATGTTGAGTTTCCGCAGGGTCCGGGGTGGCGTCAGCTCGGGAGGGGACCTCTTTGAACTCGAGCTCGTTGCCTCCCTTATGCGCGACATCGTCGCCATCCTCGGAGAGGACGTCGCCGTTGTTGACCTGAGCGATGATCCACTCGATGCACTCGAACGGGAGCTCGCACCCTCGAAGGACCTGTCACACGATCCGGCAATCGTTCGGTTGTTGCCAGACATGAGTGAGGACCCGGAAGAGGCCCGGGAGCTGCGAGAACTCACGGAATCGGGTGTCCGGGCTAACAAAGTATCCAATCTCACGACCGTTTACCGGGCCCTCAACACGTCGACCGGACGCGTTTTTGTGCCCGAAAATGAGATCCCGGCGTGGCTCGCAGCGCTGTCGGATTTGCGTCTGGTTCTTGGCACCCGGCTCGATATTGATAGCTCGGAACGCGCGGATGAAGTGGCAAAGCGGGCGGGAGAGATCGCTGACGGGATGGTGACGGATGAGGGGATGACTGAGGAAGAACAGGTCGACCACCAGCTGACACTTGTCTACGCGATGATCACGTGGTGGCAGGATTCACTACTCGATGCGGTACGAATGCGTGGCCCGCGCGGTTAAAGTCGAGTCCATGAACGACGCGCCTATCGGCATTTTTGACTCCGGAGTCGGAGGGCTGACCGTTGCGCGCTCAATTATCGATCAGCTACCACAAGAATCCATCACCTACGTCGGTGACACGGAACACACACCGTACGGCCCCAGGCCGATTGCCGAAGTGCGGAAGCTGTCACTCAACGTTCTCGACAAACTCGTTGCCTCGGGCGTGAAGATGCTCGTCATGGCCTGCAACTCAGCCTCCGCGGCAGCGTTGCACGATGCTCGCGAACGCTACCAGGTGCAGATGGGCATCCCCGTCATCGAGGTCATCCAGCCCGCGGTCCGCAGAGCCGCCTCCGCCACCCGCAACGGCAAGATCGGTGTCATTGGAACCAATGCGACGATCAACTCCGGTGCATACGCGGATGCGTTCGCTGCCGCTCCCACGCTGGACCTGACCATGGCTGCTGCCCCGAGGTTCGTTGAATTCGTTGAATCGGGCCAAACGAGCGGCCCGGAACTGCTCGAGGTGGCACGAGGCTACCTGGAGCCGATCAAGCAGGCTGGCGTCGATACGCTGGTCCTGGGTTGCACCCACTACCCGCTGTTGACGGGGGTGATCTCCTACGTCATGGGTCACGACGTCACACTTGTTTCTTCGGCTGAGGAAACCGCGAAAGATACCTATCGGGCACTGGTGGCCGGGGGACTGGAGCGGACCGCAACAAGTGCTCCTCAGTACCGGTTCTTGTCGACTGGCGATTCGGGGTCCTTCCAGACCCTGGCGCGCCGCTTCCTCGGTCCCGAAGTGGGGACCGTTGACCGTTTGGAGGTCTCATGAAACTAACCGTTGTTGGCTGCACAGGATCCATGTCCGGACCGAAGGGCGCGGCCTCGTCCTACCTGGTGCAGACGGATACGACGACGATCCTGCTCGACATGGGGCCGGGCTCCATGGGGCAGCTCATGAACTACATCGATCCCGCCGAGCTCGATGCCATCCTGCTTTCCCACCTCCACACGGACCACGTTGCTGACATTATTGGCATGCAGGTGTACCGGAAGTGGTTCCCCACGGGCCCGCTCGGACCCATTGACGTGTACAGTCCCGGAGACGGACTTGAACGTACCCGACAAATCGGTGGCGACGCACCTGAAGAAACCTACGCGGGTGAGTTCACCTTTCACGCCGTCACCGAGGGCGACAAGGTCAAGGTCGGTGACGTTGAGATCGAGTTCTTCCACGCCGAACACCCGGTCCCGGCCCACGCGATGCGGCTGACCGGTCCTGCCGGTCAGGTCCTCACCTATTCGGGCGACACCGACTACTGCGAAGGGCAGGTCGAGGCTGCCCGTGGCGCCGACATGTACCTCTGCGAAGCGGCCTTTGAGGCGGAGAGGGACACAGTTCGCGGAATCCATCTGACCGGTGCTCGCGCCGGCCAGATCGCCACCAAGGCCGGGGTCAAGAACCTGGTCCTCACCCACCTGCAGCCCTGGACCGACCCCGATGTTGTCTGCCAAGAAACACGCCAAACCTACGAAGGCCCGATCGCTGTCGCGACTCCCGGGGTTACCTTCCACGTAGCCAATTCCCCTAAACTGGAGGCATGACAACTCGCAAAGATCTTCGCAGCCTCGACGAACTCCGTAACATCACCATCACCCCCAGATGGCAGGAGGCAGGCGAAGGCAGTTGCCTCATCGAATACGGCAAAACCCGAGTCCTCTGCACCGCATCCTTCACCGAAGGTGTACCCCGCTGGAAGGCCGGATCCGGTGAAGGCTGGGTCACCGCAGAATATGCGATGCTGCCCAGGGCCACGGATTCACGCAACTCACGCGAATCCGTCAAAGGCAAGATCGGGGGACGCACCCACGAGATCTCACGCCTCATCGGACGCTCGCTGCGCGCAGTTGTTGACATGAGCAAGCTGGGGGAGAACTCGATTGTTCTCGATTGCGATGTTCTCCAGGCCGATGGTGGCACCCGCACCGCCTCCATCACCGGCGCTTACGTTGCCCTTGCCCTCGCGGTCGAGTGGGCACTCGAGAATAAGATCCTGACCAAGTCACCTCTAACCGATTCGGTTGCGGCCGTGTCGGTCGGTATTGTTGATGGCATTCCAATGCTCGACCTGCCCTATGAGGAGGATGTGCGGGCGGATACGGACATGAACGTCGTTGTTACCGGCTCCGGCACATTCGTTGAGGTGCAGGGCACGGCAGAAAACGGTGCTTTCAACCGGGATGAACTCAACTCCCTCCTTGATCTTGCACTCAAGGGCTGCGAGGAGCTCGCTGATCTGCAGAAGGAGGCACTTGCATGATTCTCGCCTCCCGTAACCCCCACAAGCTTGAAGAAGTGAAGGCAATCCTGGGTCGAGACGATCTCGTCCTCTCCCCTGCAAACCTCGGTGAGCCGATCGAAAACGATGTCACCTTCGCCGGCAATGCCCTCATCAAAGCCCGCTACGTTGCTGAACGCACCGGCGAAGCCGTGATCGCCGACGATTCGGGTCTCTGTGTCGACGTGCTAGGGGGAGCCCCCGGTGTGTTCTCGGCCCGCTGGTGCGGCCGCCATGGCGCTGATGACGAAAACCTGCACCTTCTGCTCAATCAGATCCAGGACATTGGTGATGAGTTCCGGAAAGCCAAGTTCGTCTGTGCCGCGGTTTACGTCGAGCCGGGAGGTCAGGACATTATCGCGACGGGGGTCATGGCGGGATCACTCCTGCGCGAACCGCGCGGTGACGGCGGTTTTGGTTACGACCCGATCTTTGTTCCAGAAGGCCACGATGTGACGGCAGCCGAACTCAGCCCGGAGGAGAAGAACTCAATCTCCCACCGCGGTCAAGCCTTCCGTGCCCTCGTCAAAGAACTGGAACGCCACGTGTTCTAGTTTTCTATTCTCAATGGGTTGGTGCCTGCCAGATTCTGGCAGGCACCAACCTTTTCCAATCCAATACCGGTAAGGCCGAGACCGGACTTACACGCTTGAATGCGGTTTTTCCGTTACTTGAGCGCTGCTTTTAGGTCATCGATAAGGTCTGTCGGGTCCTCGAGACCGATCGAGAGGCGAAGCAGGCTGTTCGTGAGGCCGTAGGACTCACGGATCTCGACGGGAATATCGGCATGGGTCTGGGTGACGGGATGGGTGATGAGGCTTTCTGCCCCGCCGAGGGACTCCGCATAGGTGAAGACCTGGAGAGCGGAAAGGATGCCCGCAATCTTGGTTTCGTCTTGAACCTTGAGGGAGATCATCGCCCCGCGACCCGGGTAGAAGACTTCGGTTACCTCAGGAATTTCCTTGAGTGCCTCGGCGATGAGCTTGGCTGAGGACTCCTGGCGGTCGAAACGGACCGGGAGAGTCTTGAGGGAGCGGAGGAACAACCACGAATCGAAGGGGGAGAGGGTGGGCCCGGTCGTGTTCGACAGCCATGCGAGCTTCTCACCAACCGCCTCATCATTGGTCACCACGACGCCCGCAAGGACATCATTGTGGCCCGTCAGGTACTTGGTACCCGAGTGTAGCGAGATCGTTGCCCCCTCGTCGAGGGGACGTTGACGCAGCGGGGTGAGGAACGTGTTGTCGACAATGACATGAACCCCGTGGGGTTTTGCCATCTCGCTCACCTTCGCGATGCTGATCTCCTTCATGAGCGGATTCGTCGGTGTTTCGAGGAAGATTCCGGTCACGGAGTCGTTCAGCTGCTCTCCTAGATCATCGTAGGAATCGAAGTAGGAGAAGGTGGCTTGACTGTTCTCTTCGAGCGCATTGAAGTAGCGGTATGAGCCGCCGTACACGTCCCTGGTCACCAGGAAGTGCGAGCCGACGGGGTAGAGTCCGAAAACGAGTTGGATGGCGGACATGCCAGACGAGGTCGCAACCGCATGCGTGCCGTTCTCGAGAACCGCCAATCCCTGTTCGAGCACTGTTCTTGTGGGGTTCTTTGTTCGGGTGTAGTCGAATCCGGTACTTCGTCCCAGCTCGGGGTGCTCATAGGTGGTCGACATGTGGATCGGCATGCTAATAGCACCTGTTGCGGGATCCTGTCGATTACCTAGCTGGGCGAGAATCGTTTCAATACTCAATGGGGCCTCCTAAACACTTAGGTTAACCGTACATTTGATACGAAACCTGCACCGGCGGCCTCGGTCTTCCAGAGTGAGAAACCGGCCCCCCGGCCCCCCGACTCTTAGGGCACTTTGCACCTTTAACGGACCGGCTGTGGCAGGGGCTTGTGAACGCCGGGGGATTGCTGGAGGTAAGCCTGAGTGGACGATTCTGTCCTGTGTCAGGCGCGTGGGTTTAGGCGTGGGTTAGGTTCAGGAAATAGCGGTGCGTTACGTTCAGGTTCTAGCCGTGTTTCTCGCTTGTGCGGGTGATGGCGAGGTGAATGAGCCGCCACCCGAAAAAGAACACGGCAAGGACCGCCGCGGTGACGAAGGGAAAGGCTCCGCTCAGACCGTCACCGAAAGCCCAGCGTAGGGCTAGGCCACCCACCGTGGTAATGACGTACACGATCGCACCTGCGGTGAGCGATGCTGGTGCGCGGCGGACCTGGGGAAGAAGCCAGGCGGCGATGAGGGCGAGGACGAAGGGAAGAACCGTGAGCGGGTACTCGGACCAGGAAGAGTCATGGGAGTTCATTCCCATCGCAACAAAAAGCCCCGTCAGAACAAGATCAAGAAGAAAGAACATTTACAGATTGAGGTAGGCGATGGCTTGGCGGAGGATTCGGGCGTGCGACTGGCTCATTTCGTCCTGCAACTCCGGAGTCTTCAACTCACCAGGAGTGAACCAGTTGACGTCGAGAGTATCGGCCGCAGGATCGCATTCACCGAGAACGGGAACGATGTAGCAGAGCGAGACCGCGTGGTGCCGTTCATCAAACATCTCCGACCCCGGGGTCGGGAAGTATTCGGCAATGGTGAAGGGGATGATGGTTTGAGGGAGCTGGGGGAGAGACATCGGCCCCAAGTCCTTCTCGATGTGACGGGCGATGGCTTCCCGGATCGACTCGTGGAACAGGACCCTGCCCGAGACGAGAGCACGCGAAATCCCATCATCCTGCGCACCGAGCAGCAGGCCGACGGACTCCACTTCACCCCGCTCATCGGTCCGCACGGGGACGACGTCGACGTAAACCATGGGGACCTTTCGTCGGACAAACTCGAGTTCGTCCGGTGATAGCCACGGTCCCATATCTCCAGATGCAATATCGCTCACAGGACGATTCTGCCAGCAAATCGGTCACAGGTATGAGATTGTCAGCGTATGGAGAACATACCCCGCCTCTACCTCATCACCGCCGGCATTGCCGCAGCCTATTTCCTTTCCGGAGTTGTTCTGCTGATCATCGCCAGCTTCGAACCAATGCTTGCGGTCGGTTGCGTCTTCTCCTTCATCGGTGTGCTGGCAGCGTTCTATGGCGCACGTAAGAATCGTCAAGTGTGGTGGGCGAGTGGGATCATGGTGGTCGGTTTTCTCACCCCAACCGTGTGGGGAATGATCCCGATGATCATCTCCCTCGTTCTTGTCGCCGTCATCATGTGGTGGGAGTGGAAGGTCACCAAGGAAACTCGTGACTGATGGGAAAGGCTCTTTGAGCAGCATGCCTGCGATGATCCGTGCAGAAACGAGTGCACGCAGTCAGCTCGCGCGGGTTTCGTTTCAACAGGGTGTCCCGAGTCTTGACGGGTTCCCCGAATTTAATGCTCTGAAGTCGATTGAGAGAAAGGTGTGCCCGGCTCATTGAGCCGGGCACACTGATGCTGTTCTGTCCGCAAGCCAGTTACCTGAAGTACTCGAGCATGGGAGTTGGCTTTGAGTTATTTGGCCGTGACGGAGAGTTCCGTGTTGATGGCATCGACCGAGGCCTTGGCATCGCCCAGAAGCATGTCCGTGTTGTCCTCAAAGAAGAGTGGGTTCTCAACACCTGCATAGCCCGCATTACCCATCGATCGTTTGAAGACGACAACGTTTTTCGCTTCCCAAACCCGCAAGACCGGCATGCCTTCAATCGGCGATCCTGGCTCCTCGGCTGCGGGGTTGACGGTGTCGTTGGCTCCGATGACGAGGACTACATCCACGTCGGAAAATTCGTCGTTGATCTCATCGAGCTCGTGGACGATGTCGTAGGCGACCTTCGCTTCGGCCAGTAGCACATTCATGTGTCCGGGCAGCCGGCCTGCAACGGGATGGATGCCAAAAGTCACGTCAACGCCGGAGTCAATGAGACGCTTGGTGAGGTCCGCAACCGGGTACTGTGCCTGCGCCACCGCCATGCCATACCCCGGGGTGATAACAACCTTCTTCGCTTCGGCCAGTAGCTGTGCCACCTGGGAGGCGGTTGTTTCGGTGTGGGTGCCATAGTCACGTGCCTCACCCGAGGACGTGGTGGCGCCGAAGCCGCCGAGAATGACGGAGATGAAGGAGCGGTTCATGGCCTTGCACATGATGTAGGACAGGAACGCACCCGAGGACCCGACGAGGGCACCGGTGATGATGAGGAGGTCGTTCTCGAGCATGAAACCAGCAGCCGCTGCCGCCCACCCCGAGTACGAGTTGAGCATGGACACTACGACCGGCATGTCACCACCGCCGATGGCGGCCACGAGGTGGAGTCCGAGGAGGAGGGAAATGATGGTCATGAGCAGGAGCGGGATAAGACCGGCTCCGGTCGTGTTCGTATTCATGAACCAGGCCATGAGGCCGACCGAGACGATGATTGCGAGAAGGTTGAGCCAGTTACGTCCTGGAAGGAGGAGTGCCTTGGACTTCATCTTCGCCGACAGTTTGAGGTAGGCGATGATCGAACCGGTGAAGGTCACGGAACCAATGAAGACGCCGAGGAAGATCTCACCCATGAGGAACGTGTGGTAGCTACCCGAACCACCAACCGAGGTCAGGAACGTGTTGTAGCCGACCAGAACGGCGGCCAAACCAACAAACGAGTGAAGGAGAGCAATAAGTTCCGGCATCTCCGTCATCCCCACCTTCTTTGCCAGGCGCAGGCCAATCACGGCACCAATGGCTATCGCCAGCAGGATGAGAATGAGGGTGGCGGCAATCCCGCGTGCGGGATCCGAGTCGAGGGCAAGCCATACGGTTGCAATGAGTGCAATCGCCATGCCGATGACGCCGGAGGTGTTACCCGATTGGGCGGTCTCGTGCTTGGACAGGCCCCGCAGGGCATTGATGAAGAAAAGCGCTGCAACGAGGTAAGCGAGTGCAACAACATTTTGTGCATCCATAACTATGCCCTCCTAAACATGCCGAGCATGCGGTGAGTGACGGCAAAACCGCCGAAAATATTGATTGACGCAATGACGATGGCGATGAAGCTGAAGATCGTCACCCACCAGTTTGAACTGCCAATCAGCAGGATCGCGCCAACGATGATGATGCCGGAAATCGCGTTCGTGACGCTCATGAGCGGCGTATGGAGTGCATGCGTCACGTTCGTGATGACGTAGTAGCCGACGATAATTGCGAGGGCGAGCACAATGTAGTGCCCCGCAATCTCGAGCGGAGTCACAAGCACAAGAGCAGCCCCAATGACCGCCGCAAGGGCGAGCCAAATCATCGACTTTTTCATCCCGCTCGGTTCCGGTGTCGCGGCGGCCGGCTCGGCCTCGACGGGCTTCGGCGCGGGGGTGGCGGACACCTGGATCGGGCGTGGCGGCCAGAGAACCTGACCGGCATCTGCCACCGTCACGGTGCGAATGATGACGTCCTCAAAATCGATCTTGGCCCGACCATCCTTCTCAGGAGTGAGGAGCTTGAGGTAGTTGACGATGTTCTGGGCATACAGCTGAGAGGCCTGGGCAGGAAGCCGGGCCGCAAGATCCTCGATACCGATAATGGTGACGCCATTCTCGGTCACGATCGTCCGGCCGGGCTCGGTCAGCTCGCAGTTACCGCCACCAGCCGCTGCCATGTCAACAATGACGGAGCCGGGCTTCATCTTCGCCACCATCTCACCCGTGATCAGGAGGGGTGAGCGGCGACCGGGAATCGAGGCCGTTGTGATGACAATGTCGGCCTCGGCGGACTGTTCGGCATAGAGCTGCGAGGCAGCGTCGGCCTGGGCCTGCGTCATTTCCTTCGCGTAACCATCTGCGGATTCCTGGGCGGGGGCGGCAATCGGGATGAATTCGGCACCCATCGATTCGACCTGCTCACCGACCTCAGCACGAACATCGGTCGCCTTGACGACTGCACCCATGGAGCCCGCTGTACCGATTGCGGCAAGCCCGGCCACACCGGCACCGATCACGTAGATCGTGGCGGGTGGGACCTTGCCGGCGGCAGTGACCTGGCCCGTGAAAAGGCGGCCGAAGGCATGGGCGGCCTCGATGACTGCCCGGTAGCCAGCAACGTTTGCCTGGCTCGACAGCACGTCCATCGACTGCGCGCGGGAGATACGGGGAATCGCGTCCATGGCCATCCCCGTGACACCCTGCTCGGCAAGTGTTTCCACCAGGTGCGGATTCGCGCCCGGGGAGAGTTTGGAGATGAGGATGGACCCCCTGCGAACCTGATGCAGGTCGGCCGGGGGTCTAATGCTGGTCACAATGTCGGACGCCCACACTTCGTCGCTGGCTACGATCCTGGCACCTGCCCTAACATACTGCTCATCAGGGAACTGGGCTTGACCGCCCGCACCGGATTCGACACCCACGTCGTATCCAAGTTTGATGAGTTGAGACACGGTGTCAGGGGTAGCTGCGACAAGGGCTTGACCAGCTTCGGCTGGAACACCAATTCGCACGATAAATTCCCTTCACGGAATGACGATAACTAGTTATTGATGTCCAGAATATCCGGTTCACATGAGCCCGTCTGGGTATTGTGTCCTATCCACGAATCCGTTTCGGCACCTAGATAATCAAGCACTTCACCGACAAAAGAGATCGTGCCTAGCGCGATCACGTCCTCCTCCAGGTCAGCCATTATGTCTCGGAATTCCGGTAGCCCTTCGGCAAACGGCAGGCCATGACCGGCCTTGACCTCGTAAGCTCCGGGAACCAGTTCCAAACACCCGTTTCGATCCTTTGTCAGCGGCCAGCAACACACCACGGTTGCCTCCGGCATGTCGGCCGCTTGCAGCGCTGCCCGCACCGCATCCGGAGTAATCGCGGCATCGACGAACCAGGTGCCACCACCCTTTCCTGCTACGGGCCGGGAACCCACCCGACAGTCCGTACCTGTCCCGAGGGCAACGTCCTTCCCACGATGGATATCCGTTACATGATCCTTGGGAGATGAGAGGACGTGCTGGGAGGACCGGCCGGGAAGATTGAGAATCCCGACAAGATCCGGCTGAAGCTCATGAGGCTCGGCTAAGGCATTTCCGGCCCCGGAAGAATGGGTGAGACTCTCGGACTGTCCACTTATCTTGCAACAAGTGTCTGAATGAAGACCATGTTTCGTGGATGTGAGTAGCGGCGTCACCGCCTTCGCAAGGCCAGCTCCCAGCCCCACACTTTGACCAATGAGTGGGTTCAGGTGACTGGCAGGGGGTGGCGTGAGCACATGCGCCCCCCACTGTTCTGCACTGGCAGTCATGATGTTGGCAACATCCTCGGATTGAGGGGCGCTCGCGATGATTTCAACCGACGAAGAGCCGGCAGAGATCAGATTGCGGGCAATCTCGGGAACCGTATTCCCGAGTATTCCGCCGTGCTCGAAGAAAATGGGAGTCACCCCAAGGGCAATGTGGGAAAAGAGTGAGACCTCATCGGTTCCACCGCCCATGCCTTCCTCCACAACCAAAACATCGGCACCGATCTGGGATGCCCACCAGGCACCCATGACCGTGTAGGCACCCGCCGGTGACAGGTAGTGATCAGCCGGCAGGTAGGGAAGCAGTTCAGCAAGACGATCTGATATCTGATGGTACGTGTCCTGATCGATCGCTGTGCCGTTCAACCGAATGCGCTCGCGGTTGGTGCGAAACGGTGGAGACATGATGGAGACGGCGTTGAAGCCCTCTAGTGAAATGCCCACCGACAGGGCTGCCAGAGTCGTGCCCTTCCCCTTCGACCCGACCACTGCGATCGAGGGTGGGGGAGTGAAATCGAGAAGCTTGATGAGAGTCTTCGATGAAATGAGTGTGCGAGGCAGATTGTCTCTGGTCGACCACTGGCGAAAGAACGGCTCATCGGCCGCAAGGTGCTGTGCTGTCATGGTGAGAACATCGTAAGCCCGAAGTTCACCCAGACAGGTCAAGAGGACTCGACACTGCCTTGCCGGGACCGATGGCGAGTATCCAGAACACTTAATTTGGGTATTCCCATCATCCGCCGATCGCGGAACTTCTTGGGATCGAATCCGAAGTCAATAGAATCAGAACATGGCACGACTTGAAGTGGGCGACAGGGCCCCAGAATTTACGATCGAAACTCCGAACGGCACCGTCTCGCTCGCAGATCTGCTTGAGAAGGCAGAAAAGGGCGTCATTGTTTACTTCTACCCGAAGGCGATGACGCCGGGATGTACGACGGAAGCGTGCGACTTTAGGGATGCACGGCTGACAGATGCTGGCTACGAAGTCATCGGCATCTCACCTGACTCGATCAACAAGCTCCAGTCCTTCGCCGAGGCTGAGCTGCTCGACTTCCCGCTCGGCTCCGACCCCGACCACGAAGTCCTCGAGGCCTATGGTGCGTGGGGTGAGAAGAAGAACTACGGACGAACCGTTGTTGGTGTTATCCGGTCCACCTTTGTTATCAATCCCGACGGCACCATTGCTGAGGCCATGTACAACGTGAAGGCCACGGGACACGTTGCTCGAGTGACCAAAAACATCCTCGCCTGAACCGTTTTCCCTCTGCCGCTCCGGTA
This sequence comes from Flaviflexus massiliensis, assembly GCF_001375495.1. GTDB lineage: Bacteria > Actinomycetota > Actinomycetes > Actinomycetales > Actinomycetaceae > Flaviflexus > Flaviflexus massiliensis. Next base: position 285,374 of record NZ_LN831057.1, read on the forward strand.
GCCTATTGTGGAAACCGAGCGCGAGTGGCGGAATTGGCAGACGCGCCAGATTTAGGTTCTGGTGTCTTCGGGCGTGTGGGTTCAAGTCCCACCTTGCGCACAATGCCCCTGGAAGTACTTACGAAGTATTCCCAGGGGTTTCAACTTTCCAGAACACGAGTTCCGGCTTATAGGACAAAATGTGTTGGTCGGGTCGTGTTTTAGAAGCTAGGTCCAGGAGTTCGGGTGGGGGCTGGTGTGGTGGAGCTCGTTCCAGACTGCGATGGTGCCCATGACGGGCAGGCCGATGTCACGCTCATGGCTCTCACGGCGAGCCGCTGCCTGATAGAGCTCACTGATCTGGGACTCGGTGGGCATGGTCTGCAAGATCATGGCCGGACTCAACGGCGTCTCGGTATGCATGTAGCACCACCACATAATCGCTTTGATACGCCGCTCGAAACTCATTCCCCGATGATCACGCAGCAAGGCACGCAGCTGGGTGTTGACTCCGCCCTCGATCCGGTTGTTGGTTGCCGGCAGCGGCACTGCCAGGTAGGCCGAAGCAGGATAATTCTTGGGGTCAACAAAAGTGAACAAAGTCGAGGAACGGATTAAGGTATCCAAGCTCGATCGTGCGGTGATCAGTCGCTGATGAGTGAACACTGTCCTGCCAGTAGCCAGGGTCGTTTTCTCAGCCAGGAACTCTTCCCACCGGTTGCGCCACTGCCCGTACGCCACCAGCCACGCGGCTGCCTCAACATTCGTTGATACTTTCATCAGAGCCTTGGCCAGCCCGTAGATCTCTACTCCTGCCTGGGTTCGCGGGCGCGTGGTGGTCTGCCGACGGACCTGGCTGAAGGCGTGGAACAGGCAGCGTTGGACCTTGGTGTGTGGCCATAGCTTCCGTCTGGCTGCAGCAAATCCCTGCCCGCCGTCGGTGACCACCGCGTCGGGGGCGGCGATCTTCGACAGAAGGGCTTCCCATGAGGTGGTGCGCTCGGTACGGGCCAGGTGCCAGCCGAGCACGTGGGTGTTGCTGGTGGCGATCAAGATGACGGCAAGCCTGCCGAGGTGGATCCCGTCAACGTAGACGACCCGGTGGACCTCGTCCACGATCGGGGGTAAAGGCCACAGTGCCCAGAAGCGTTGGGTGCGGCGCCGGTAGGTGCGCCCGGCCCCGGGCAGGTCTCGTTGGCGCTTGCGGGAGAACAAGAAGCTCAGGAACAGGGCGAGGTCTTTCGCGTCCGTATTGATCTGTGCGACCTGGGTTGTCCCGCACGAGGGGCATCGGTAGCGCTGGCGTCCCGTGCCGGTCTTTCCGTACCGGGTCATGGGCCGCTGACAAGGACTACAAGAAGGCGTATTCACGCCTTTAATCAGGCAACTCCAAACCTGCTTTTATGGTGATAACACGCCCATAAGTCGAGGTGAAACCAACACCGAATGTCCTATAACCTGGCTCCAGGAACCCAACTCTGACCCCGACCTTTTAGCTCTATGCCGGGGGAAAGTCGCAGTGAAACCAACACGTAGTGTCCACCTGTGAAGTTGAAACCATCGAACTTCAATCCCGACAAAACGTTGACAGCAAGCCGAAAAACCCGACCCAAACCAACACCAAATGTCCTATAAGCCCGAGTTCCAGGGCGTGCGACAGAGATTCAGACCTCGAGCTTTGAATAGAGCAACGCTAGGTCGGACCGAGTTACGAGTCTCTGAGGGGGTTGCTCGGCCTTGCCAAGAACGAGCAGTGCGGCCGGAGGCTCCTCCTTTTCGCCGGCTGTTCCAGACAAGATTCTGACTGCTTTAACGGTCGAACATGGTTGCCGCACAGTTTTGAGGCGATCCCCTGTCTCTGCAAAATTCAGAACCTCACGGATTGGGGTGGAATCGACAATTCCGCCATCTGTCTCCATGCTGTCCGCAAACCAGCGAGCAATGGCGTTTGTCGTGATTAACGAGAATCCTTCACTCGTCTTCACGGGTGCCTGAGAGAAGTCCTTCTCCTTAACGAGAGTAAGAAACTCGCCGAGGTCATCGTCGGGAGAGAAGATCTGAGGGATATCGAAGTTGCTAGTGGCTTCGAGGACAGAAAGAGGATGTTCGAGATGTCGCTCAATCTTGAGTATGGAATCGACAATATCCTCTCGTGGTTCAGCAATGGGTTGACCATTGAGGTACCGATTGTGAGCAATGGAGTTACGAAGAATTGCGTACGCTCTCAACTCTTTCTTGTGAGCGTGGTGAACGGTCCTCGACTTGTCGAGAAGGTCGCCAAATGCAACGTATTGCTAATCGTCCCATTCGTGTCTCTGTCAACGTTTGAGGATGTTCTCGATGTTCGCAAACGCATCGAGAAATCGCCTCGCATTCGAATCGGAGGAAGCCATGTCCACCACTTTCTATCTAATTTCCATCTAAGTTGGGCCTCTGGGGCTAGGAAAACTATGTACCCGGACATTGTGTACTGCTTGAGACTGATTAACGCAATAACTCAGCACTAGGAGGAAAGCCAGTCGGCCATATCCTCCCAGGTCTGTTTGCCTTTCTTGCGGTGGAAAATGCCGTGGTGACCAAGGCTGGAAATGCCGAGATCGGCAGGGGAGTAGAACTGATTTGTCACGCGCGCATTGGTGAGCATCGTGCCGAGCTTTGTTGCCTGCTCCGGGGTAGCCTACAGATCATCCGTTGCGGCAACGCAGAGAACATCAGCATCAATGCCGGGCATGAGCCTACCTGCGCCCAATGTCGGATCGTCATAGAGGAAGCCCGGGAGTTTGGTCCAGGATGCCCACTCGATGAGCACGCTGGTTGGGAGATCCTCTCCCAGGCCAAGTTTCCGGCTCGGCATATAGCCGAGGCTCGAAGCGATCGCGGGCCCCGCCAAGTTGAGCAGAGCCTTGACTCTGAGCTGCTCGGTAAAGGATGGGATGTCGGGGGTGTAGGCGATGTGCGCTGCGGCAAGAATAAAGCGGTCGACTATTCCTAGTCCGGATCCCATGGCGAGGCCGTGCCCTCCGATGCTATGCCCAACGGCCATGATGGGAAGACTGTAGAAGCGATTGTGTGCCCACCTGGTGACAGTGGGCATATCCACCGTGAGCCAGTCCCTCATCCGCAAGTCGGGAAAGAGCTGGCACGGACCGGAATGTCCGGTGCCCCGATAGTCATAGGTGAGCGCCGCGATGCCACGGCCCGCCAGGTACTGGGCAAACCCTCGATAGAAGCCCTGGGGTGTGGCAGTAGCCGAGTGAATGATCGTGACGCTCTTTGGTTCACCGTCTGGAAGGTAAAGGGTGCCGATGATGGGAGTGCCGGCAGTTGGAATGTCGACCAGTGAACCATGTAGAGCTGTGTTGACCATGAACCCAGCCTAGTGAGGTCAGTCGTGTTTGCACCCGAATCGATCCATTTCAGCTTATGTTCCGACTATTTGCTGCATCAGAGGGGAACAACCGGGGTGGAACTCGGCTTTACTGACCAGGGCTTCGCCTCCGGCAGGTCGAGCGCGCCAATCTCGGTGGTGATGGCGAGGAGGCGCTCGCGGAGAGGCTTGGCACGACCCGCAAAGTTCCGTTGCATCGCGGCATACTGGCTCCGCCCCGCGGGCGTTTCGATTCTGATGGGGTCAACACCCAGGTGGGAGAGGTCGTAGGCCGCTGCCGCCATGTCCATCCACCGAATGTCTCGGGCAAGATCAAAAGCATCGAGAAGAAGATCGCCGGGGATCGCGGGGCCGAGTTGAAGGCACCACTTGAGCACATCCATATTCGCGTGCAAACAGCCACCCTGCTCAAGTTCGAGCACCTTTTCACGCGTGGGCTGAAGCGTGTTGTGGGGGACCGCCTCGTCGGTGAAGAACCGGAACGCATCGTAGTGCGTGCACTTCACCGTCGCCTCATCGACAGCTTTCTTGGTGCCCTCCTGTCCGAGGCGGAGCGGGATGCCGTGGCGCGTTTCTCCGTCATACACCATGCACCACTCGTGCCAACCAAAGCAGGAAAATAGGGGAGTGCGACCAAGGATTGCTTTCGCAAGATCGTGAACAAAACGGATCCCACGAGCCCGGTCCGGAACGTACTGGGCGAGATCGAGGAACAGGACACCATTAATCTCCCGATGCCACCGCCACCCCAGCCTCTCCACGTACTCCTCGTACGCAGGATGATCTTCACCGGGGCGAGCGAGCCCAACCCCAGCGCCGGGATGCCAACGCTTGAGGAAGCTGGGACGGAGCGGATAGTACTCCCACAGGAAGTCCTCAACCGCGTGCCGTTCACCTAGCGCCCGACGCTGTTCGTGCGCTGCTGAGCGTGCGCCCGCGGCTGCCACGTGCTGTTGGCGCAGGTTCCACCAGGTATCAACGGAGAGGATGAACATCCCAACCATCTTGCCACGCTAATGTAGGAACATGCAGATCGCTCGAATTTCACTTGAAGCCGGCCCCCGCTATGCCATAGTCGACCACGAAACTGACGAGTATGTTGTGCTCGCTGGCGACCCCATCTTCCAAGCTCTTGACACGACCGGGCAGCGCGTGCCCATGGCGGGCACGCGGGTCCTCTCGCCGATCATTCCCCGTTCCAAAGTCATTGGTGTAGGCAAGAACTACATGGACCACATTGAAGAAATGGGAGGGGAAGTCCCAACCGCCCCGGTCCTGTTCTTCAAGCCCAACACCTCGGTCATTGGCCCCAACGATCCGATTGTTGCACCGTCGTGGGCCAAGGAACTCTCCTATGAGGCGGAACTCGCCGTGATCATTGGCCGCCCCTGCAAGGACGTACCTATCGAGCGTGTGGACGAAGTGATTTACGGGTACACCGCTGCCAATGACATCACCGCCCGCGACATTCAGCGCGATGAGCCCCAGTGGGCGCGAGCGAAAGGCTTTGATACCTCATGCCCCCTCGGCCCGGTCATCGACCTCGACTTCGATCCATCCGATGTTGCTGTGCGCTCCACGGTCAACGGTGAGCTACGGCAAGATGGTCGGACCTCGCAGATGATTCGTCCTGTCAAGGAACTCGTTTCCTACGTCTCTCACGCATTCTCACTGCTGCCTGGCGATGTGATCCTCACCGGCACCCCGGCAGGCGTAGGCATCATGTCGGAAGGGGACACCGTGACCGTTGAAATCGAAGGGCTCGGAGAGCTAACTAACCAGCTTCATTCCAGCTAGCAATTTCGCTTTCGAGCAAAGATTGAGTGGTGGCCTCGCATCGTGCGAGGCCACCATTTTCTTTGCCACCAAAGGGAATGGTCGGAACTTTCGGTGGTCCCGTTAGTCTGGGAAATCAAATATTTCACCCGGAAATCGATCGCATGGGTGCCGTCATAGCCGAAGGGGTTGAGTGATGTTCCTCACCCAAAGCTTCGCGTCTGCAAGATTTTCAATCAAAGAGCGGTGATGCCGCGCCGATTGAGAAGTTGGTGCGTAAAAAATTGCTGCGGTTTATTTCTGGCTCGGGGAATGGGCTTTAATCTCAAGATTAAACACGGAATAAGCCGTATCATGGAGAGCGGAGTTGACGAAACTCTGTTGAGACATCGAGGCCAATCAGTTCCCCAAGGAGGAAACATGGATCCGGATTTTCCTACGTGGCTTCGTGCCGCGCATCTCATTAACTTTGTTCTGATCGGCATTTTGCTACGAAGTGGTTGGGAAATGCTGGCATCACTGCCGCGCCTGTGGTGGCGAAACGACTGTGCACCCGGGACAGAGTGGCTCCGATTCACGCGGCGTAAGCTGCCCAAGGAGGAGGGTGTCTACACGTCGCTCATGGATGAGCGCAGCCTGAGCCCGCTTATTGCCCTTCCGGGCAAGAAAAACATCGGGTTAGGTCGGCACTGGCACGGTATCGGCACCACCCTGTGGCTCCTGAACGGCATTGTTTATGTGGTGCTTCTTTTCGCCACGGGACTGTGGCGTCGGATCATCCCAACGTCATGGGATGTCTTCCCTGAGGCGTGGGATTCCTTCGTGGTGTACATAGGTTTTGCCAAGCCCTCGATCGAGCACTTCCAGCCCTACGATGCGCTCCAGATGCTTGCATATACGGCGGTTATTTTCATCATCGCCCCGTTGATGATCCTGACCGGACTGGCAATGTCGCCAGCGATCCGTTCCCGTTTCCCCTGGTACGTCAAGCTGTTCGGTGGGCACCAGGGGGCTCGTTCCCTGCACTTCATTGGCATGGTGTCGATGACCCTGTTCATCATTGTTCACGTGACTCTTGTCTTCACCGTGCATGCTGAGTACAACCTGCCGCGCATGGTCTTCGGCTCCGATAACCCCGAACGCTACGCACAGGCATTTACTATCGCCATCACAACCATCGTCGTTGTTGTTCTCTTCTGGGTCGCTCTGTCCTACTGGTCGCTCTCGGATCGTCCGCGTGCGCAACGCTTCCTCGTTGCGGCCACCGAACCTGTCCGCAGAATCGCCTTTGGTTGGATGAAGCCCCGCAATCGCACCCAGGGGGCATACACGGAGAAGGACATTTCCGAATTCCATTGGACCAACGGACTCCCGCCGACCGAGGATGAGTCACCCGAGTGGCTGGAGATGAGAGACAACGAGTGGGATGGCTGGACGCTGCACGTGGGTGGCGACATGCTCGATGAGTCCCTGGAACTGACCATGGACGACTTGAAGAAACTTCCCAAGCACGAATACATTGCCACCCACACGTGCATGCAGGGGTGGTCCGCAACATCGAAGTGGGCCGGAGCCCGCCTGGAAGACATCCTTGCGCTGCTCGGCCCCAAACCGGAGTCGGCCAGGTACGTCATGATCAGTTCGCACGGCCTCGCCCAAGAAATGATCGACCACCGACCACGCGAACCCTTCTATGCGGTCATAGATCTTGAGACCCTTGCCGAAGAGGATACGGTCCTAACCTATGAGCGGAACGGCAACCCGATCGAGGAGCACCTCGGTGCGCCAGCACGACTTCGTGTTGAGTCGAATCATGGTTATAAGATGGTGAAGTGGGTGAAGTCCGTCGAATGGATTGAGGACTACACCGTGTATGGCGATGGCCGTGGCGGTACCCGCGAAGACTCAGCATTGCAGGCGTTCAATGGCCGCATCTAACGAACAGGAACACATGATCTCGACGATCTACCGAATTGATGGCGTGAGCTCCGATGACGATGTCCTCAAGCTGCGACTCGCCGTCAGTTCCTACGACGAGCAGGTCGGAGGTGTCTCTTTCGAGAGGCATGACGATGGCTCGACACTCATGATCATCAAGCACAAAGACGACGTCACCCTGAACGAAGAAAACATTCGTCGACTCGTCACCTCATCCGGTGAATTCACGCTGTACCGGAACGATTCATAGTTGCGAGAATAGGTTGGCCCAGATTCTATTCGGATCTGGGCCAACCTATTCAGGACGGAGCCTCAATCTACGTCGGCAACTGCCTTTTCGATAATGTTGAGAGCTTCATCCAGAATTGCTGGGGTAGTGCCGAAAACGAGGCGAACGTAATTCTCGTAGCCCGGTCCGCAATCAGCTCCCGGAGTGAGTGCCACTCCGCGGTCACGGAGGTAGTCAGTGACCGAATCGACCCGATCAGCAATTCCGGAAACATCGATCCAGGAAATGTAGGTGCCTTCGGGAAGGATCGTGGACAGGCCCGGAATGGCATTGATGCGTTCCGTGACAGTCTTGCGGTTCTGGGACAGGATCGCCTTGACGTTATCCATCCACTCGGTCGAGTCACGATAGGCGGCGATGGCGGACTCGACGCCGACCGTGGAGATCTGTCGCTCAATGAGACCGGCGGGAGCAGCAATTGTTGCCTGGAAGGGATGGCCGACAATCATCTGAGCATTCTTCAATCCCGGAGTATTCCAGCCCTTCGATGTGGACGTGGCGGTAATCGTGTGGTCGGCAGCTCGGTCCGACAGGCTTGCGTATGGAATATGCTCCCCATCGAACACGTGCGGGGCATGAATTTCATCGGAGAACACGACAGCATCGTTCTTAGCGACGATCTCGCACACCCGCTCGAGCTCGGCCCGCTCTAGTACCCGGCCAACAGGGTTCCAGGGATTGCAGAGAACAAATAACCCGCCGTCCTTCAATGCCTCATCGATCCCGTCGAAGTCGAGTTCCCAACGACCGTCCTTGATGAGGGAAGGTACGGTCACGAGTTCGCGGCCCTCCTCGGCTGGGAGGTTGAGGAAGGGCATGTACGCAGGGGTGGGAATGACGACCGGCCCCTCGGTTACGAGGTGTCGCAAAACATCCCTCATAGTCGACAACACGTCGGGGTAGAGGTAGACGGTTCCCGGGTCAATTTCCCAGCCGTAATCCCTCTCCATGAGCTCCGCGGTCGCCTCACGCAGATCCCCTGCCATGTTCGCCGGCAGATACCCTAGTGCGCCGTTTGCGGCGCGCTCACGAAGCTTCTCCGATACGACCGGCGGCACGCCGAAATCCATTTCGGCAATGAACATGCCGATCGTTCCAGGGAAAGAGGTCCACTTGACGGAACCGGTGGCGCGAAGAGTTTCGGGTGTGATGTTGTCGAACATGAGACCACTCTAGTAGCCGTGACGATTCGTTGCGCCAGCGAGGGCGGTAGTCTTGAGTCATGACTGAAGTTCGCGTTCGTTTTTGCCCATCACCCACCGGCACACCACACGTCGGTCTCATCCGCACAGCCCTCTTCAACTGGGCCTACGCCCGCCACACGGGCGGCACCTTCGTGTTCCGTATCGAAGACACCGATGCGAAGCGCGACTCCGAAGAGTCCTACCAGCAGCTGCTCGATGCCATGAAGTGGCTCGGCATGGACTGGGATGAAGGGGTGGAGGTGGGCGGACCCCACGGTCCCTACCGACAGTCGGAGCGCATGGACATCTACGCCGATGTCGCCAGGAAACTCCTCGACGGTGGATACGCGTACGAATCGTTCTCGACCCCGGAAGAAGTTGAAGAACGCCACCGGGCTGCTGGACGCGACCCCAAGCTGGGATATGACGGCTACGACCGCGACCTGACCGAAGAGCAGAAGGCAGCATACCGTGCCGAAGGTCGCGAAGCTGTTCTGCGCATTCGCATGCCCGACACAGACGTGACGTTCACAGATGCGGTCCGCGGGGACATCACGTTCGCTCCGGGCTCGATCCCCGACTACGTCATCGTGCGCGGCAATGGACAGCCCCTCTACACGCTCACCAACCCGGTTGATGATGCTCTCATGAACATCACCCACGTACTCCGCGGTGAAGACCTCCTGTCCTCCACGCCCCGCCAGATCGTTCTCTACCGGGCCCTCGTGGAACTTGGTATCGCGCAGCAGATCCCGACCTTTGGTCACCTGCCGTATGTCATGGGGGAGGGGAACAAGAAGCTCTCGAAGCGCGATCCCCAATCCAACCTCTTCCTCCACCGCGAGAAGGGTATGATTCCCGAAGGTCTCGTCAACTACCTGGCACTGCTGGGATGGGCGATCGCACCGGACAACGACATCTTCACCGTTGACGAGCTCGTCGAAGCATTCGATGTTCATGACGTTAACCCGAACCCGGCTCGCTTCGATGAGAAGAAGGCCATCGCCATCAACGCCGAGCACATCCGCCGACTCGAAACCGATGATCTCGCCCGCCGCATCATCCCCTTCCTCGATGCTGTTGGTGCAGGCTCCTACGAAGAGCTCAATGTCGAAGAGAAGCGAATCGTGGACGCAGCTACACCGCTTGCCCAGACCCGCATCCAAACCCTCTCTGAAGCGGGTACGATGATGGGCTTCCTCTTCAGATCCGCAGATGAGATCGAATACGACGAAAAGGCACTCGGCAAGCTCCGCGAAGAATCTGGCGCCGTTCTCGCCGCCGCCATCGAACACCTCGGCAAGCTTGAGGAGTTCACCGCCGTCACGATCAAGGACACCCTGTCAACGGTCGTCATCGAGGGAATGGGAATCAAACCACGACTTGCATTCGCGCCCCTCTTCGTTGCCATCACCGGTACCAACGTGTCCCTGCCCGTCTTCGACTCCATGGAGATCCTTGGCAAGGAAGAATCGATTACTCGTCTACAGAAGCTGGCTGATCACCTTTCGGCTGCTGAATAATTCACGGTAGGACTAAGTAGTGTGCTCGGACTGGTTTTCCAGTCCGAGCACACTCATGTCTAGACGTCTGTATGCCAACAAAGATTCAAATGGTCCAGAGGCGTTTATTGTGTCACTGTGCGCGAGTTCACCGGTAGGCCGCAGCTGGAATTTGGGAACTCATTTATGCTGATTTGAGAATCAAACTGGGTTAATTTCTCGTCCTCCCGATAGTAAAGCCGCCACGCCATGCGTGGCCTTTCTTATGTCGAGTGGGCGGATTTGAGCAGAGAGCGGGATGCGTGAAATCTCAGCGAACTTCTGCCTCCGGGCAGTCGAAGGAAGGACTGTCTGAACAGGCGGTTAGCTTTCTTCGAGACGAACATTTCCACTATCGCCTGTTGAGTGGCGTCGATGAGGAGACAGGCCTTCGAATTTTCGTTGGGAAGACAGGTCGCGCAGTGCTTGTCACTACTCCCGAAGAATTACCGAAGGCAACATCGTGGGCAAAGCAAAAATCTTCGCGGGTCAAGCCCGTATGGCTTCTCATGACCTACAAGCCAACTGAGGACGAGGAATCTAGACTCAGGTTGCGTTTTAATGCCATCGCACTCCTCGGGGATGATGGATTTGCGATGCGCGGAACCTTGAACCAGGGACTGCTTCGTAACGGTCTCACCCCTGGGTTTTCTGCATTAGGAATGCTGGTGCTGATGCCAACCTTGGTATTCCTGAGCTTTGGGATTGTGTTCCTTGCAAAAGGTTTGGCGAGTAGCGATCAATTCTTTGTAGACTTTGTGCTTCTGCTGCTTTTCGCACTTGTCACGTGGAAATTTACCAAACTAACTGTGAATTTGGGATACCGCATTGCCCGTCTGACATACAGGGCTCAGAGAAGTAAGAGTTCTGACGGCGGCGATAATGTCAATCTGGTAAGAAAGGCAACTCGGATAAATACGCTGACTGCGGCTGCAACGACACTTTTTCTATTCTTCGGCGTTACAGGAGGGGTGGCAAGTGAAGCTGACAGTAGTCGCGGAACCATTACAGTTGTTCGAGTTGTTGATGGCGACACTATCGTAGTTGAACAAGGCGGAAATGAGTTCACCGTTCGGCTCTTGAACATTGATACGCCCGAAACTGTTGATCCCGATGAAGACGTTCAGTGTATGGGGCCCGAAGCAACCGAGTTCCTCACCGAACGATTGCCGGTGGGCACGCAAGTTACGCTCGACTATGACAAGGAACGCCAGGATCAATACGGTCGCGACCTGGCGGGTATCTTTGAATCCGGTTCACTCATCAATGAGGAAATTGCGTCGCATGGCTACGGGTTTGCGGTCAGCTATGGCGAGAACGTGAAGTTCTATCCGAGAGTTCTTGCGGCTCAACAGCGAGCGCAGGAAGACCAGGTCGGACTCTTTGACCCAGCTATTGAATGCTCTTATCCAGCGCAGGTTCAAGAACTTCAGGCCCAGGTTGAAGAGGCCACATCCGCAAACCTGGAGGAGGCCGAAACTGATGAGCTCGATGAGGCAAGTTCTAACATCGCCGAACTACTTCTGCTCATCGATGCTCTCGAGGACCGCATCACCAAGCACCCCACGTGGTCCGAGAGTGATGGCCCCGCTGATGAACTCTTGTCCGAGCTCATACTCATGAAGACGATGCTAAGTGATCGGGATGAAGAGATTTCCGAGGAAGTCGAAGTTCGGGAACGAGAGGCAGAGGAAGAACGGCAGCGCGAAGAAGATGAGCGGAAACGTGCTGAGGAGGAAGATCGCGAACGCGAAGAGCGTGAGAGGGCTGAGAGAGAAGCCTCCCAGCAGGGAGAAGGAAATGCGGCAACCAATACTTCTGCGCCGACAAATAGTCAGGGAACGAGACAGCAGCCCGCCCCGGCCACTCAACCTGCTCCCGCAACGCAACCCGCACCGGCGCCACAACCTGCTCCGGCTCCGCAACCGGTGCCGGCTCCCAGTGTTGACAAGTACACGGGCTGTCGAGCCTACGGTGGCAACTACATTCCGAATGCGATCGATAGGCAGGGCAGACCCTATACGAGGATCGATTGCACAACGAAGGTACCGTTGCCATAGTGCGGTTCGACGGTGTTCGCAGAGTGTTTGTGAGGTGAAGTGCGGTCTTTGGTCGGGGATGGTACGGGTCTGAAACCCCTGTCAGTGACCACCTTCACCCCCAACAATTTTGCGAACAAAATGGCAAGCCGGTAGAGTCTAGTTCTGCGCGCAACCACGGTTGAATGCAAACCCTTGGGGTATGGTGTAATTGGCAGCACGAGTGATTCTGGTTCATTTAGTCTAGGTTCGAGTCCTGGTACCCCAGCAAGTTTCTTCCAGTTGTAAGACTGATAAGAGACTGAGGCCCCGTTCGTCTAGCGGCCTAGGACGTCGCCCTCTCACGGCGGTAACACCGGTTCAAATCCGGTACGGGGTACAGGTAGTGTCAACTACCGAGCGATAATTTCATACATTGTCGTGGAGCCCCGTTCGTCTAGCGGCCCAGGACGTCGCCCTCTCACGGCGGTAACACCGGTTCAAATCCGGTACGGGGTACCAAGGAAAGTCCAAGCATTGCTTGGACTTTTTGTTTACCATTTTCTTCGATCTAAACGCCCATTCGAGGATCTCCAACTTTTGCGATGGCGTTATGCAAAGACATAGTCCAGTTTTTAGCTCACACAATGGATGGAACAAGCCCCTAAGGGGCGTACTTTTCAGTATTTTTGAATTACGGGATTGCTGTTGCCGGAAAATTGTGGAATTCGCAATGCTTTGTCCAACCGCCATGAGAGAATCCGGTTAGTTGCAAAACGAGTTTTTCGTATCCCTTTTAGAGCATAGGAATCGTAAATGAGCGATACTCAGGAATTTGAGTATGGTCCCGCGTCGCTACCAGCGGATAACGAAGTGCAAGTTCAAAATGAGCCTCAAGTACCTTCCGCACCCTGGTTCAAGAATAAGCGGTATCTTTTCCCCACGATTCTGATGAGCCTTGTTTTAGTCGGGGGAGTGAGTTTTGCTATTGCAGATAGTGGTAACGATGAAGCAAGAACAGCTTTTTCGTTTGAAATTGAGTTACCGGAATCGAAGGATCCCATAACCGAGTCCACGGAATCTGAATCCGTGGAGACCAAGACTCACGACCCTGAAGCTAAGGAAGTCGAATCTCCAGAGCCAGAGATTGCGAATACCACAGAGGCAGTAGTCGATTCCGTCCCTGCCCAGGAAACGAGTAGGGAGCCTGTGCCTAGTGAGAAAGCTCCAACAACGATATCAGTGGATGATTCTGCACTTCGAGAGGAGGCATTGCTCTACGCTAGATCCATGTTGGGCCAGCGGGCCCACTCGCGTGGTGGGATAATTGGCGTCCTGGAACTCTCTGGGTATTCAAGAGAAGTTGCAACCTGGGCTGCCGATCAAACTGGTGCCGATTGGTACCATCAGGCATCTCTCGCGGCCTGGGAACATTTGGGAGTTATTGCAATCTCTCGTTCTGCTCTCATTATGGAGCTTGAGACATATGGATTCTCCCCGAGTGAGGCTGTTTACGGTGTCGATAGCATGGGGCTTGACTGGTATCAAGAAGCATCTGTGGCCGCAAGTGATTACGCCTCAATCTACGGGTTTGACCCGGATGCGATGTATAACTGGTTGATTTATGAGCGATTCACAGCATCAGAGGCCAGTGAAGCCGTTACGTCGGTCGGATTATCGATGCAGGAGTAGCTCTTGCAATTCTGTCAAGGTGACCCTTACTTAAGTATTTAAGACAGTCTGTAATCCACCAACCCATGCTGAGCATTTGTATTTACAGATCTTGGCATCGCAGTTAAGAGTAGAAAAGGTACGTAAATATGAGTGCTTGGCGCGGACTGGGACGAAGGTCAACAGCACAAGAATCTGATAGCGAATCGGCTCGCAGCGATGTGGTTAGCAATGAAGTGAGACATTGGTGGGGCAACAAGTGGTTTCTTTCGTTGTGCAGCTTTCTAGGACTTGCGATTGCAGTAGTTTTGGGCGTGCAGTTTGCAGATCGAACACCTGTGAAAGAATCTCGCGAAGTGATCGTTATCGATCTATCCACGGTTGACCCTGAAGCTCGGACAACAGAACCGCCTTCGTCCTCTATCGACAAGGACGATCCTGACAGTGCGGCTGATCCACGGACAGAGTCCACTGAGACACTTGAGATTTCTGCTGAGCCAGAATCAGGAACTAACCAAGGTACGACAGTACCTTCAAATCAATCTGAGATCTGGCTGAGTGAATGGTTTATTTTTCCAGGTTTTTCAGTCGTCGGTGGTGATGGTGATTACGACGATGATGAATTTGAAGATGAATCAGTGACCGAGCCCGAAGAACAGACGGTTCAAGAGAATCCGTATAGTCGAGAAAATGCATTGCGAACAGCGGAGAGTTTTCTCTACTACGCTTATTATTCTCGAAGTGGACTCATTACGGAGCTAGCGTACGAAGGGTTCTCACGAGACGACGCGACTTGGGCGGTCGATCAAACTGGAACGGATTGGTACGAGCAAGCGCTTGGAGCCGCGATTGATTACATCCATGATGCTCCCTATTCTCGCTCGGGCCTCATAAGTGTGCTGGAATATGACGGATTCGCAGCAAACGAAGCCGCATACGGTGCCGATAATTTTGCAGTCGACTGGTATGTGCAGGCGGAGCGATACGTCAGAACCTACTTGAATGATCCAGAATACTCTCGAAGCACTGTCTACGATCTTCTCATTTATGATGGATTTACCGATGCTGAAGCTCTACATGGAATGAACTCCATGGGCTATTGAAATCCTCTCACTCCGATGAATCCTATCGCTGTGCGAATTCGGCACGTGGCAGGGTCGAATTCGCACAGCTCACGGCAAGGTGCCTGGATGCCTTGCCGAAGTGTACGTTGCGGCAAGACATCGACAACGTGACGGAACCTAGAGCCGCGCAAGCACCTCAATGTCCTCCTCAAATTCCTTAGCGACTTCAGCCGACACAGTGGTTCTGGTTTGCGAGATCGCACTGAGATAGTCATCTGTGCTGAGGTTTGGGCTTTCCGATTTTGACACTGAGTTGGTAACTGCGCGTTCGAATGCGGCCTGGGATGCTCCTCTGGCCGCGAATTCGATATCGGCGGGGGAGAAGCCTTCAGTTGCTTGGACGAGCTGATCAAGATCGATCTGGGGGAGGATTTGCTCTGGAATGAAGCCCTGCCAAATGGCCTGCCGTGCCTCATCATCCGGTAGCCCAATGGGGATGACGTAGTCGAATCTGCCGTGGCGAAGGAAAGCAGGATCGAGTGCTCGAATGAAGTTGGTGGCACAGACCAGGAGCCTGCCAGGCTTTTCCCGGAAGGCAGGAATAGTCTTGAGAAGTTCGTTCGTCACCGCCTGCATGGGAGACGGTGGTTCACCACCTCTCCTGACGGCGATCTCCTCTACCTCATCAATGAAGACAACGACATTGTCGAGTTCCTCGATACGATCGAATGTTTCGCGTAGCTCGGCTGCGAGTCCCTTGGGTGAAGAAGCCAGGCGAGAGGGGAAGACTTCTACAAATGGCCATTCCAACCTCGAAGCAATCGCCTTGGCGAAGGTGGTCTTGCCGGTACCTGGAGGACCAAAGAGGACGATGGAGCGGGGAGGGACCACACCGTACCGGTCGGCTTCGGAAGGATTGGCGAGCGGAAGGACAAGACGGCGCTCGAGCATGTCCTTTTCCCTGGACATGCCGCCAATTGCATCCCACCGATCACGTGGCAGCATCCTGCCACCGAGTTCTTTCAGGGTGAGGATTTCTTCCTGACGGATGGGAATGATCCGCTCAAAGTATCTCAGGTGCCGCTGATCAGCAAAGCCCGCACGAGTCAGTGAGGTGATGGGTTCAATGCCATCGGGCACGAGAATAGACATGGAGTGAATGCCTTGGCTGGCCAGGCGCTGTTCGATGGCGGACAGCATCGCGCGGCTGATGCCTCGACGCCGCCATTTCTCATCCACCGTGTAGAACACGATCCATGCCTGGTCGTGTGCGGCCCTCGCGACTGTCACACCCACGATCTCGTTCCCGACTGTCGCAACAACGGCAGTGTCGGCTCGTGTGGAGGCAAGCACTTCGTTGAGCGCATAGACCGGGACGGTGACTTCTTCGACGTACTTCTCCCAGAGTCGAAAGAAACCATCAAGGTCGGTTTGCTGAAGGTCGCGGATCCGCCAGTGAGTCATGTCTACCTGCTTCGGTGAAGGGACGTTGAACACACAGTACTGAACCGAAGCGATGAAACCGTTGAGGACAGTGCGTTGTCTTTACAGGTGGACGTGCAGGAACTGGGGAGCATTAGGTAACTTGTTCTCAGCGGGGGTAGCGGAATCAAAGTTTCAGTGAATGAGGCATCGGTGTTTGGCTCATGCAGGTATGCGAGAACTTTCGGTTATTAGGTGAGAGCAGAAGAGTGTGCGGTCCGAGCACGTTTGCTCGGACCGCACATCAGCGAAGAATGTTCTTTACCTAGTTGGCGGTAGTGCTACTTCCTGCCGATGAGGTGCCAGGTGGCAGGCAGTAGTGCCATGGCGACAACGCCTTTGATGGCGTCACCGATCAGGAACGGGACGACGCCCATGTTCAGTGCCGCGGTGAAGCTTGCTCCGGTGTAGCCCATGAGCCAAGGCAGGCCGATCGAGTAGGTGAGGAGCGAGCTGGCGATGACAAGGAGTGCCATCCGTCCAATACTGCGGTCAAAACCGCGTTCGGCAAGGTAACCTGCCGCAACTGCTGCGAGGATGTAGCCGAGGATGTATCCGAAGGAAGCAAATGCCCATCCTGAGGTTTGCTCAGCGAAGATCGGTGCCCCTGCCACGCCGGCCACTGCATAGAGCCCGAGTGACAGGAATGCGCGGGTTGTGCCGAGGCAGGCTCCCGTAAGGATCACGGCAAAGGTCGAAAGTGAGAGCGGTACCGGCGTGAACCCGAGAGGAATGGTGATCTGGGAGGAGATGGCAACAAAGAGTGTCCCTCCCAGGACAAGCAGAACGTCTCGGACTCGTGAGGTAGGGATGCGGTCGGCAAGAACGCCGACGGTCACAGTAGGTGAGGACACATGGTTCCTTTCGTAGTTACGAATCAGTAAGTTACCAAATAGTAAGTATGGGCTATTGGTGACTGCAACGACATCTGACACTTGGACGCCAAGTGAGAGGGCAATCACGATTCTTTTCGGTTGTGACTTTGTCCGCTAAATGGCGTGACATCTTGATCGCTGTGTGGCGCCCTCAGAGTGTCCACTCGTGAGACGCGTCGCCGGTAGGGTGAACAGGTATGAAACCCGCTTGTCTCACAAACGCATCAACGACAGACGGTGACACCGCTCTGGCAGGCCTTCTACTCAACTCCTTGCCGCTCAACCGCCCCGTCTATGCTGCCTGTCTCGCCACAGTCGGCCCGGCAGGCACTCGCATCGCCACGATCGGGTGCGACCTGCAGAAAACGTTCCACATCGGTTCAATCAGCAAAGCCCTCAACGGCTTGATCTACACCGACATGGTGCAGACCAGGCTGATCTCACCGCACGACCGGCTCGAAGAGCACCTCCCCCTGGCCGGAACAGCTGCCGGTGAAGCAACCTTGGAGTCCTGTCTGACCCACACCTCAGGACTGCCTGCCACTGGTGGGGGAATCCGCTCAGCAGCCCGAGCGCTCGGCGCTGTACTGACAGGTGGTGATCCACAACCAGAGAACCTCGACGATCTGATGAAACAACTTCGCCGATCACGTATCCGTCATCCGGGGCGCTTCAGCTATTCCAACCTCGCTGCCTCAGCATTGGGCCACGCGTTAGCGGCCGCCGACGGGGCGGACTATCCGACCCTGGTGCGAAACAGGCTGACGATACCGCTGGGATGCCCCCGGCTGCGCGCTCAGCAACCTGCACAGCGAAACCTCCCGCATGACCTCAACGCTCTCACCGTGTGGGGCACTGACCAACTGCCCTGGACCGGGCAAGGCTATGGACCGGCCGGAGTGATCAGGGGAAGCGCCCATGATTTCGCCACGGTCATGTCAACCCTTCTCGCCGATGACTGTGTCTACGAGGACGCTTTCCGAGTGCGCTTCACTGATGACACTGAATCTGTCGCGGCGGGGTGGTTTGTTGAAGACAAATCCGATCGAACCCTGGTGTGGCACAACGGTTACGCCTCCGGATTCGGCGCTCACATGGTGCTGGATCGCCAGCGCCGACGAGGGGCGTTCATCTCGGTGGTCAGCCCGTATCCCGACCCGGACATCGAGCCCGTCGCGATGACAATGCTGGATGCGGCGGTGTAAGCGACATCCTCTGTACGAGGCCACGACGACAGCAGGACGTTCTCGTCAGTGCCCGAGGACCAGGGTGCTGGCAGCAGCCTCAATGACATCGTCGGTGATGGTCTCCAACTCGTTGATCTTCAACACCCGCTTGATCTGGGGGAACAATCGCTCCACTACGCGGAAGTTGCCGCGGGTCAGTCGCTCGATCGCGGCGATGGCCTGCGCATCCGTGAAATCCTCCGGGTCCAGTTCTCTACCTAGGCGCTTGTAGTGCCGGTTCAGCACGAACAGCAGCTCGTCTTTGCCCAGGGCACGGTAGCGATGAGAGAAGCCCAACCGGCTGAACAACTGGGGGTAGTGCCGGAAGCGCTGGTCAATGCCGGGCATGCCGATGAACATGATCGCCACACCGTCACGATCATGGATGTCGCGCAGCATCTCCAGGGCGGTGGGAGGCAGACGTTCTGCTTCATCAATGATAATCAGTTGGGTGAGCTTCTCACCACTGGATCTGCGCATGTGGAGCCTGTCTCGCTGCCCGGTGGCCATCAGATGCTCCATGATGCAGACATCGAGTTTGCCCCGGTAAAACTCGATATCCTTGATCAACGTCCGGTACTTCGGTTGGACCTCAGGGGTGTAGAACACCGTGCGGGCCCGGTGGGCTGCCGCGTAGATGGCCAGGTCTGATTCACTGCGCGGTCCCCATTCATCGATGAACGTGCCCAGGGTGTCCCAGTGGGCGTACCGTCTGGCGGACTGTGTTTTGCCGACTCCTGCCTCGCCGTGGCAGATGCCGATGGTGGTGTCTTTTCGGATGGCGTTGGCGAACTCGACGAAGCGACGGTGCTCTTTGGTGACAATGAAATCGCGGCTCATGGTGACAGGTCCTCTTCATAGGTCCGCAGGCGAGACGTACGACCACGCGGCCGTGGCGCTTCGGCGCTCACATCGGGGTTCACAGGGGAAAGGTCTGTTGGGTGTGACTCGTGAATGGGGATACGCTCGTTGATCCCGGCACGTAGTTGACGTCGTCGGCGTCGACGAGCGGCCTGGATATCTGCCAGGCTGTAGCGCTGGTTGGGGTGGTCTTCATCCACGGCGACACACAACAACGTGTCGTGGTCGTAGACCCGGATCTCGGAGAGATCCCTCGGGTCGTAGCGGATGGTGACGTCATGGCCGACAAAAGGTGCCAGGGTCGGACTGAGGTAGCGCTGTCCTTGGAAGTGGATGCCGTCTCGCTGCACCCGGCGGTGGGTGGAGACCCGCAGCAGGAGCCCGTCGAGTTCTTCCAGGTTCTCTGGCATCCTGGGAATCCATCCCCGTCCGATCCACGCGGCCTTCGGGCTGGTGTTGATTGAAGAATGCGTGCGTTGGTTATAGCTGCTGATGAACTCGCCGACAGCGGTATCCAGGCTTGTCAGGTCCAGTACGGGGTGTGGGTTTCGGACGCCAGGGGCGAGGTGGCCGGGCAGGGTGGTGAGCAGTTCGGTGTTGACGGTGCTGAAGAACCGCTCGATCTTGCCGCGCCCCTGCGGACGGGCAATAGTTGAATGGATGATCCGGATCTTTAGCGCTGTCGTGGTGTATGTGATGTGGCCACTGGTGAAGTCGGAGCCGTGATCGACATAGAGGACGTCGGGAATACCGCACATCGCCCAAGTGGGGTCTGTTTTCCGCCAGATAGCTTGGCGTAGTGCCAGGGCGGTGTTCATCGCTGAGGGCGCGGTGGTGGTGACCATGTAGCCGCACACTGCCCGGGAGTAGTCGTCGATGATGATGGTGAGCCAGGGGCGAGTCGGCGTGCCGTCCGGGTTCTGGATGAGAATGTCGAGTTGGGTGTGATCGGCCTGCCAGATGGCGTTGGGGCGTTCAGCCCGGTGCCGGTAGACGAGTTCGTGTCGATCCCGGTAGGACGCCGGGCCCTCCAAGGCGAGGGTGACCATCGCCGGGTCAAGCGCTTGGATGATGCCACGCACCGTGGCGTAGCTGGGTGGTTTCACCGATAGTTGCTGTGCTCGGGAGTTCACCAGGCGGTGCAGGGCGGCCATCGATGGCCGTGGCCTGGTGAGCCCGAGGTGTTCTATGTAGGCGACCAGTTCCGCGGATATGCGATGTGCCCCGGCATCGGATCGTGTGGTGGTGCGCAGACCGTGGATTCCGTCGGCCCGGTAGCGGGCAGCCCACCGGGATAGAGTGCGGGTGCTGATGCCGGTGGACCGTGCCAGGTCGGTCAGGGTGATGCCGTCTTCGATGTGCAGGCGAAGGATCTCCCAGCGCTGCATCTCGTCCATCACCATCACCTCACGACCTGGTCATTGTGCCCGCATCAGGCGGGCAGTGCTGACTGTCGTCGTTTAGCACCCTGCAGATGCCGGTACAGTGTTGCCCTCGACCAGCCGACCATGCTCGCGGCGTCTTCGGCACTACGGCCTTTGGCTCTCTCCTCGGCGACGATAGCGAGCTTGCGGTCGACCACCTCTGGATCCACAGGTGGTCGGCCGAAGCGGGTGCCCTGGGCTTTCGCTGCGGCGATGCCGGCGTTGACGCGTTCGGTGATCAGTTCTCGTTCGTACTCAGCCAGAGTCCCCAGCATCCCGAGCATCAGCCGACCCGAGGACGTCTCCGGGTCGATGCCGTCAGAGACCGACTTAATCTTCACCTCTCGTTCGCGCAGCAGGTTCACCGTGTTGAGTACGTCGAGCAGGGATCGGCCCAGCCGGTCGATGCGCCACACCACCACCGTGTCACCGGGTTGGGCATAGGCGAGAAGTTTCTTCATTCCGGGACGCTCGATCGCATTCTTCGCCCCGGAGGTGACATCGCTGAAGACATCACGGTCCTGGACCCCGGCGGTGACCAAGGCGTCGTGTTGAAGTGTCGGATCCTGACCGACGGTGGATACCCGGGTGTAGCCCAACAGTCTCATACCCACCATCATGCCTCACTAAATCCCAGCATGGAAGAAGGCGGGACACTTTTCGGTGAGACAGGTTGGTAAGACATTTTTCGTGTTGGTTTCCGCAGGAGCCCCGGTTCTCGACATGCTCGCCGCAGGTGTCTTTTAAACCTTTAGTATTTCAAGACAAGAAAGAACGGGCAGTACAGTTTTGCATTACTACTCATCACCTAGCCCGAGCCGAGGGAGAACATCAGACAGAACTGTTTCCACGGGCGTATGGACGTTGCTTGCCGCCGTGCCCCCATGGAGATGTAGGTACTCACTCACCAATCTGACCCCGGCGGCGTATCCAGCACCAGTGGGCAGGCCGACCGGTTCCGCCCCGAATAGTTGGGCGGTCTTGTCGCCGAGTACCCATGCAGCAAAGTCCTGCATTCCGGTGACCTGTAGGCCACTGGCGACCTTGGCCAGAACACTGTCGTCATTGCGGGTCTGGTCATCGACGAAGTGGGTGTAACCGTGGCTGCCGTAGAGCTCGGTAGCAAAAACATCAGCTAGGCCCTCTGCAACGACATGTTCGCCCACTGTCACTGTGACCGGATCCCACACGACTCCGCCGGGCGAGTACCGAACATTGTGGTGCAGTTCATGGACAACGATGGCCTCCAGACGATTGAGGACGTCAATGGTGGGCCAGACCGATATGACGATATAGCCACTGATGCCGCCGAACGCGCTGAGCCCTTTGACTTCCTCCATGAAGTGCCTGTTGGTGGGATCGCCAAGCAGCAGCAGTACCTTCAGGTCTGGGATGTGTAGGTCTGGGTTCGCTGTCTTCAGCGTTTCGATTCCACGTTCCAGAGCGTGGTGCATGCGTTCCCATGCGTTAGCCCGGATCAGGGTGTCCAGGGATTCACGAAGCTCTTCTTCGGGGCCATTTTCCGGGAAGCCGAAGTTCTGCTTGTGGATGACGGCCAGGTCCATCTCGCCGGGAACGAAGTGATACATGCCGTTCATGGGCGACCACATCTTCCTAATGAGGTCACGACGATGCTCTGGGGCCACGTCGAACACTCGGGTCATAGCTGCAGCAGTATCGATGATGTCGATGTTCATGCTGGCTCATTCTAGACCCTGACGCAGCGTCAAGGTCAAGGGATGATCGGGTAAAACAGAATAATGAACTATCAAGGGGTCCTCGCCGACGTCGTGTCCTGGGCCGAGCGAGAGTCCAACGTCCGAGCAGTCATCCTGACCGGTTCCGCCGCATCCAACGCCGAGCATCCGCTGTCCGATCGTGATCTTGAACTGCACGTCCAGCAAAGAGGGCCACTGGAAAACTCGGATGAGTGGTGGTCGAGCCTGGGCGATGTCCTTGCGGTCGAGCGACTAGAAAACGGCGAAGATCAACCAACCCGACTGAATCTACTATGTCGGTGGCAAGTTGGACTTCACGCTGATTCGTATCGATGAGGAGCGCGGGGTGTACGACCGCCCGTTCACCGTCTTGCTGGATAAGGATGAGGTAGCTGGTGATTTCACGCTCTGCGCTCCTACGGTGGTAGGCCCCACTCAGGCAGTGTTCGACGAATCCGCCAATTGGGCGGGTGCTGCAGTGTTGATGACCGCCAAAGCAATCATGCGTGATGAGCCCTGGTCGGTGATGATGCGTGACGCTGATTTCAAAGTTGAACTGCTTCGCATGATCGAGTGGGATCATATCCTGCGATACGGATCTTCCCGTGACGTGAGATACCTGGGGACACAGATGAGATCGTGGATGGACATCGGTGTTCAACATGTCCTTGACACCTGCACTGTGACGTATGGAGCTGATAACCGAGATGCCCTCTCTGCAGGGATCGAATTCTTCAGCCGTCTTTCCCATCAGGTGGCGGGTGAAGGTGGACTCGCGCCGTTTCCTTTCGAACGGATCGAGACCGAGGTCCTCCGCATCTTCAGTGCTTCATCATGGGCATGACCAACCACTGTATGGGCCCCTCACATAGTCGAGATGAAAGTTCGGATGACCAGGACAAGCAGGTCAGGCATCCGCGTGCTGTGATATGATTCGCGCCATGGGCGTAATGAATGCAATTTTCACCACCTTCGGTCGGCTCCGGAGCTCCGGAGCCGCCGGTGGGTGTGTGCGCTAACGGAGGACGTTCCACGGAGGTAGAGACACCCACCGCTCAGCTTGTCCAGCCGGGCGGCCGTTTCGGCATGCCCGGAGCACGATATCTGCTGCGGAGTGTCTTTTCTATGCCTACCTACAGGCCGAACAAGGGCCGTCACGAGAACGGCCAGAACTACCTTGTCAACAAGTCAATGATTAAGAAGGTCGTTGACCTTGTCCCTGTCAGTGCGTCCGTCCCGGTCATAGAGATCGGCCCGGGACACGGGGCGCTGACCTTTCCCCTCCAGGACCGTGTCCTGGCTACCGGTGGATCGTTGACCGCCATCGAGATCGACCCGGCCTCCGTCCGGTGGCTGGAGGAGCGGCTGCGCCCGGAGGTTCACCTGTACGAGCAGGACGTCCTTGATTTTGTGCTGCCGGACGGCCCGCACGTCCTGGTGGGGAACCTGCCGTTTCACCTGACCACCGCGATCCTGCGGCACGTCCTTCACTCACCGGGGTGGACTCACGCGGTCTTCCTGGTGCAGTGGGAGGTCGCGCGTCGCCGCGCCGGCGTCGGTGGTGCCACGATGATGACAGCCCAGTGGTGGCCCTGGTTCGACTTCGAACAGCACGGGCGAATACCATCCACACATTTCCGTCCCCGCCCCACCGTCGACGCCGGTGTCCTGGTGATGCGTCGCCGGGAAGAGCCTCTCGTCAACTGGTCGGAGCGTGCGCGGTACGCGTCGTTCGTCCATGCCGTGTTCACCGGCAAGGGCCGAGGCATCGCCGACATCGTGTCCCGGGTCGTGGGGCGTCGGCGTGAACGACGGTGTGCTGAGGTCCTGCGTGAGGCCGGTGTTCCGGCAAACGCACTGCCGAAACAGTTGGACGCGGGGCAGTGGGCCACACTGTTTAAGGCCGTGGGGCGCTAAAGGCGAGCTGATCGCGATGTGATCGGTCGCTGCGTCTGATGTCGGCAGCAGAAGAAGTGCCATCCCTCCCAGATCCTGTTCCAGGGAAACTCTAAAGACAGCACCGTTGGCCATACGAAGAGCAATGTCTTCCCGGTCCATCAGACCAGCACGCCATAGAGTGATCAAGAATCCACGCCATATAGCGCTCATATTCACACTTTTCGGTCTCGATAGCTCGGAGTGTCCAGAAGTCATTGCCGTGGGATAAAACATCGTTCCCACAGGTGCGAGCCTTGGTCGGGCGTACAGTTGGGGCATGGATATTGCTGGGATGAGGCGGGATTACGACGGAGTGGAACTTCTGGAGGAGAACATTCACTCAACCCCAAGCCAACTTTTTGAGCAGTGGCTCGAGGAAGCGGTGGCAGCGGGCGTCACGGATCCGAACTCCATGGTGTTATCGACGGTGAGCCCTAGCGGCACACCGTCGAGTCGAGTGGTTCTTGCTAAAGACATTACTGATCGGGGAGTTACGTTCTTTACGAATTACGACTCTCAAAAGGCGCATGAGATCGGTGCGAACCCCAATGTGTCGCTTCTCTTTCACTGGGCCGAACTGAACCGAGTCGTGAGGATTGAAGGGCGAGCGGAACGAATTTCGGATGAGGACTCTGACCGTTACTTTGACTCTCGTCCCCGAGGCTCAAGACTTGGTGCCATTGCCTCCCCGCAGTCGCAGGTGATCGCCTCGCGAAGCGTATTGACCGACAAGATTGCTGAACTTGAGAAGAGTGAAGAACCAATCAAACGACCCGCGAACTGGGGCGGTTATCTCGTCAGGCCATCGAGCGTCGAATTTTGGCAGGGTAGGCCCGACCGCGTTCACGACAGGATGCGCTACCGCGTGGATGGCGCGCAGTGGGTGAAGGAACGCCTCGCACCCTAGAGGAAAAATATAGGGTTTCTCGAGGATCGAAGTTGAGGCTTCGATCCTCGAGCTATGCTGTGGGCAGAAAGTTGGGCTTGGTTTTCGCGAAGTCGACCATGATTCCAGCCTGGCTGGGGGCACCGAATCCGGTCCCGCGAATGGCCTCCCGAAGCTTATTCGCGTCCGGTGTCGTAAATCCCGACAGGCCGTTTGCACCATGGTCGTAGAGGGCGGGGGACATGGGTGTGCTGGGGCCGGCAATCACAACGAAAGCATGCTGAGTCAGCTCGAGCAGTCGCGGGAGTGTTTTGTTCACGAGTGTGGATCCCGTGATGAATACGAAATCCTGCTCGGGAATTAGATACTCGGCGGCCGAATCGATGTAGTCGCCGGTCCGGGGCTCGCGCTCGAGGATTGTCAGTTCGCCAGCGTGCTCGAAGCGCTTCTCAATGAAAGCAAAGTGGCCAACCGTTGCCACTTTCTTGCCCTTAACAGCTTCTGCATAGGTGTCAAAGGCACCATCTCCCGCCCCGTTTAGCGGAAACTGGTATCCGCAATCGCCCAAGCGTCCCGGGTGCGAATACCAGGAGTTGATGGCGGCGAGGCCGATGGAGGCCTCGACAAGATTCCACGACTTCACAAGGGCGGCAGCATCACGCAGGCTCTTACCGACTAAGGATCCTTCAAAGAGTGCTGGTCTAGTTCGCACATCGGTTGTCATGGCGAGGCCGCTCGCACCATCACTCGAACTTACCCTCGTCCAAATATGACCCACCTGGTAGTCATCAACGGTGACGGAGCCAATGCCGTCAATCAGGTCATCGTAGAGAGCCCACGGATTCTTCATGACTTCAGGATATTGCACAAAAAGGCGCCAAACCGTAGGACCCAAGACTGAAGATAGTCCCCATCTTTACTGAAGTTCTCTGTATTTGATTGGGTTCAAGACTTGTGATGTCCAGTTTCTGAGATTCTTTGTGGCTGCCTCGTCGGGGTTGTTGGGAGCACATAGTCTGGTGCCACTATCGCGAGCAACTGAGAGACCTGGCTCTATGACGTTGCAGCAACCAGCCGAGATCCGGTCAGGTGCTAATGCCACGGTTCGATGGAGGAAGAAATGCGAATGTTCGCCGCGGCGCGAGGCCGCAGTAGCCCAAAGCTCTAAGGGGGTGCGACGCTCTCGTACCCACTCCCCATGGGGATAAATTGGCGTGCCAGAAAACACGCAGAAAACAATCAAACACAAACTTTTTGAGGAATAACTATGTCTATCGCAACTGAAACCAAGCCCAAGCTCACGACCATCTCCGCCAACGGCACCTGGGTGGGGGAGAGCAGTGCGGACGTCACATCTGGTGAATTTTCGTTCCGTGTCTCAGAACCGCAGGCGCTCGGAGGCAACAACTCCGGCCCGAATCCCTTCCAGTACCTCATCGGTGCTTTCGAGGGCTGCATCGCTGTCGTTGTCGAAACGGTGTCCAAGGAACAGAACTTTGATATCGACAGCGCCGATATTTCGATCTCTGGAACCCTGGATCTGCGAGGTTTTGAGGGTGTCGAAGGAGTTTCCCCGCACTTCCAGAGCGTCGTTGGTGAAGTGAACATCGGTGCGAATCTCGATGCAGAACAGTTCGCGTTCCTCGTGACGGAAACCGAGCGTCGTTGCCCCATCTACAACCTGATCAAGGACGCTGGGGTCACTCCCCAGATTTCCTGGAACCTGAACAACTAAGTTAATAGTGTGGGCACGAAATGCTCGCACTCACCGATCAGTTCGTTCGCCATAATCATGCTCAGGTCGGTTAGGTAAATGGGTGGCCTGACCGAGCGGAACTAGGTAGGTCTGCGTCCAGAATGCGGTGATTGAAATTAGAGTGTGGCTGTGCCCGAGATGTGGCTTCTCGGGCACAGCTACACGCCTTTAGGTTCCAGAGAACTTCAACGGAGAAGTGCCACGCAAGAGAGGCACACCAACAGATTCGCAAGATGAGAATCCAAACATGCTTTTAGAAGCTATGTCTTTAAAGACGGCATGTAGTCGAGGGAGTTACTGCCAAGAAAATGTTTCAAGGGCTTAAGCAAAGTTTTCGGAGAGATCGCTCTGCGAAAACCTAGAGGATGTGCTGGAGGGGCTGGATGAGGTGTTCCCAGCGCCAGGCTTCATCCACCCACTGTTTGCCTCGCTCACCCATGGCCTTCGCTCGATCGGCATCCTCGAGGAGATAGGTGAGGGCCTCGACGAGAGCGTTGCCGGATCTGCCATCGACCACGAGACCCGTTTCGCCGGGAACGACTGCTTCGGGGGCGCCGCCGGAGTTGCCTGCAATGACCGGCAGACCCGCTGCGTAGGCTTCCAGGTAGACGATGCCAAGTCCCTCGATATCGAGTCCGCCGCCTCGCGTGCGGCACGGCATCGCGTAGACGTCACCGAGAGAGTAGTGGCCGGGTAGCTCGGAGTAGGGGACCTCGCCAGTAAAGATAATGGAATCGCGGGCAGGCGAGGCCTCCGCCATTGCGTCCAACTTCTCCCGGTAGGGGCCCTTACCGACAATGACAAGGCGGGCCTGGGGGAAACGAGCAGAGACTCTCGCCCAGTTGTTAATGAGAAGGTCTTGACCCTTGCGTTCGACGAGGCGGGAGATGCAGATGACCACGGGCGCATCGGGAGCAATGTTGTAGCGCTCCCGAAGCTCCCGCCTCATATCCGCGTTGAACGCGAACTGTTCGGGGTTGATGCCGCCCGGCATTCTCATCGTCTCCACCCCGTCAAGGAGCGGCTGAAGCCTGTGAAGTGTGGCTTTCGTCAGGTAGGTGACAATGTCGTTGTCGCGGAAGATCTTAGCGACGAACTGGCGCGCACCCGGGATCATCGACCAGCCGATCTCGTGACCGTGAGTGGTCGCAATCGTTTGCTTGGCCCCTGCTTTCCTTGCATCGTTCGCCATGATCCCGAGCGGTGTTGATGCCCCGAACCATACGTTGTGAATGTTCTTCTCCCGGATGATCCTCATCATCGTGTCCCGCACGGTCGGAATGGGGAGCATCATCGTGCCGGGGTAACGGACCACGTGATAGGGAACCTTCGCGTCGTAGTCTGCCGCACCACCGTCGGGGGTGGAGGCGTACACGGTGAGCTTTGTTGGGTCTAATTGCCCAACAAAGCCCTCCAAGTAGGTTTGAATCCCTCCCGTGCGTGGAGGGAAATCGTTGGTGACGAGAAGGGTTTCCTGCATGCCCCTATCTTTGCAGACTTAGTAGTCTTCCGACCGCTTGAGCACCTCGGTCAGCCTGTTTGCTGCTGCGACAACGGAAACGGAGTGCTGGCGGCCGGGTTGGCGACCCATGCGCTCGATCGGGCCGGAGATGGAGACGGCTGCGACGACCCGGCCACTCGGTCCCCAAACAGGTGCCGAGATCGAGGCAACACCGGCTTCGCGCTCGGCAACTGACTGTGCCCAGCGCCTGCGGCGAACGGCAGAGAGGGTCGTGGCGGTGAAGTTAGCGCCATGGAGACCCCGGTGTAGACGGTCGGGTTCCTCCCATGCGAGGAGAACCTGGGCGGCTGAACCGGCGAGCATCGACAGGGCGGCACCGACGGGGATAGAGTCCCGGAGCCCGCCGAGATTCCGTTCGGCAGCCGCGACGCAGATCCTCACGTCACCCTGCCTGCGGAACAGCTGAGCTGATTCGCCCGTGTGATCGCGCAGCGCGATGAGGACGGGCTTGGCCGCGGCGAGAAGCGGATCGCCGCCCGCTGCGGAGGCGAGTTCCTCCATGCGGGGGCCAAGAATGAACCTGCCCTGCATGTCTCTCGTGACAAAGCGATGGTATTCAAGTGCAACAGCGAGGCGGTGTGCTGTTGGTCTCGCCAGGTGGGTTGCGGTGACCAGCTGAGCGAGTGTGTGGGGTCCCGATTCAAGCGCGCCAAGTACTGACGCGGCCTTGTCGAGAACGCCAACTCCAGATCCCTGTGAAGTGTCCATGTAGTGATATTCTCATCTCGCACTTTGATACGCAAGTGCGCTACAGTTGGAAAAAGCACATTGTGATGGGAACACCTTCCGGTGTGTCAGAACCGAGAAAGAAAGAGAGATTGTCATGGGCTCTACCCTGGCCGAAAAGGTTTGGAAGTCGCATATCGTCGCGCGCGGCGAAGACGGAGCTCCGGACCTTCTCTACATTGACCTGCACCTCGTTCACGAGGTCACCAGCCCCCAGGCTTTCGAGGGACTGCGACTGGCCGGCCGTGAGGTGCGTCGTCCCGATCTGACGATCGCGACCGAGGACCACAACGTTCCCACCCTCAATATTGACCTGCCGATTGCCGATAAGATTTCGGCCAAGCAGATCGACACGTTGCGCAAGAATGCCAAGGATTTCGGTGTGCGCCTGCATTCGCTCGGCGATTCCGAGCAGGGCATCGTGCACGTTGTTGGCCCCCAGCTGGGCATTACCCAGCCCGGTATGACCATCGTCTGCGGTGACTCTCACACCTCGACGCACGGCGCCTTCGGTGCGCTTGCCATGGGCATCGGCACCTCGGAGGTTGAGCATGTGCTCGCCACCCAGACCCTGCCCCTGCAGCCTTTCAAGACCATGGCGATCAACGTCAATGGCAAACTGCGCCCTGGCACTACGTCCAAGGACATCATCCTCGCGATCATCGCCAAGATCGGCACCGGTGGCGGTGCCGGTTACGTCCTCGAATACCGCGGTGAAGCCATCGAGGCGCTCTCGATGGAAGCCCGCATGACCATCTGCAACATGTCGATCGAAGCCGGCGCTCGCGCCGGCATGATCGCACCGGACGAGACCACGTTCGAGTACATCAAGGGCCGTCCGCACGCTCCCGAAGGTGAAGACTGGGACCGCGCAGTTGAGTACTGGAAGTCCCTGCGCACGGATGACGATGCTGAATTCGATGCCGTTGTCGAGCTGAACGCAGATGACCTCGAACCCTTCGTCACCTGGGGTACCAACCCCGGTCAGGGCCTGCCGATCTCGGCATCGGTTCCCGACCCGGAAGACTTCGCCGACGAGACCGAACGCAACGCTGCTGAGCGGGCACTGGAATACATGGATCTGAAGCCGGGCACCAAGCTCAAGGACATCCGTGTCGACACGGTCTTCATAGGCTCGTGCACCAATGGCCGCATCGAGGACCTCCGCAACATCGCGAACGTCATCAAGGGACAGCGGAAGGACCCCAACGTTCGAGTCATGGTCGTTCCCGGATCCGCCCGTGTCCGCCTCCAGGCGGAAGCCGAAGGTCTCGACAAGATCTTCACCGAGTTCGGTGCAGAATGGCGTAATGCTGGATGCTCCATGTGCCTCGGCATGAACCCGGACCAGCTGGCACCGGGTGAGCGTGCCGCCTCCACCTCGAACCGTAACTTTGAGGGACGCCAGGGCAAGGGTGGACGCACCCACCTGGTTTCTCCGCTCGTCGCCGCAGCAACCGCGATCCGCGGCACCATCTCGACCCCCGCCGATCTGTAAGGAGCACCCATGGAAAAGTTCAGTACCCACACCGGCATTGGCGTGCCCCTGCGTCGCTCCAACGTCGACACAGACCAGATCATCCCAGCCGTTTACCTCAAGCGCGTGACCCGCACCGGTTTCGAAGATGCTCTCTTCGCTGCTTGGCGCAACGACCCGGAATTCGTGCTCAACCAGGACGAGTACAAGAACGGTTCCGTCCTCATTGCGGGCGCGGACTTTGGAACGGGTTCCTCCCGTGAACACGCGGTATGGGCGCTCAAGGACTACGGCTTCCGCGCCGTTCTCGCACCTCGGTTCGCCGACATCTTCCGCGGTAACTCCGCCAAGCAGGGTCTCGTCGCCGGCATTATCACCCAGGATGACTGCGAACAGCTCTGGAAGATCCTCGAAACCGAACCCGGCACTGAAGTAACCGTGGATCTTGTCGAGCGGACCGTCACCGCGGGTAGCTTCACCACGACCTTCGAGATCGAGGATTACACGCGCTGGAGGCTCATGGAAGGCCTTGATGACATCGGTCTGACGCTCCGTCAGGAGGAGAAGATCACCGAGTTTGAAAAGACCCGTCCCTCCTTTAAGCCGGCCACGCTCCCGATCAAGGCGCTTCCCGTAGAAGAAGTTGTCTCGGCACGTCCTGTCGATGGGGAGGCACCGCTCACCTAATGTGAGCTCATGGTAGAACTACGAGTTGTGACAGTCGCCGATGTACCGGAGTTGACTGAGCTTCTTGTGCTGAGCAGAGAGTTCCTCGCGCCGTATGAACCACGGCGCGAGGACTCGTATTATGACCGTGCTTTCCAATTGAAGCTTGTGACGGCGAAACTTGCTGATCATGAGCAGGGCTCCGAAGTGCCGTTCGTCATCGTCGACAACGGCAAGATCGTGGGTCAGCTCGTCATTGATCGAATCGAATTCGGTCCCTTCCGCTCGTGCGACATCGGATACTGGGTGGCGGAAAGGTCCTGCGGCAAAGGCATAGCAACTGAAGCTGTTTCCCAAGCCCTCGACTATGTGCGTGATGAGCTTGGGCTCACCCGCGTCACCGCAGCGACCCTGCCCGACAACATTCCGTCGATCAAGGTCCTGGAAAACAACGGGTTTGAAACGATAGGGCTCGCACGTAGCTTCATGGAGATCGCGGGGGAGCGGCGCGACCACGTGCTCTTTGAATTCGTGCATTCGACGACCCAAAGCTGATCACCACACATTTCCCACATTGGTAAGCCCCTGGTGGTCGGTCGTAACGTTGCTAAAGAAGGTGACGAAATATGGCGGATCCTTGCAACAGGAATAACATCCGATATTAGTTCAAATAATATTGCGCAAATAATTGGAATTAATTGAGTTAAAGGCTTAGTCTCAAGTCGTGAGTGAAAAATTGGCAGTTGAGCCGCGGAAGTCGATTTGGCGCAATGGCAACTACACGTGGTGGCTCGCAGGCGATACGACGGGTGCGATTGGTCGCGGATTCTCCCTCTTCATCGTCAGCTTCGTCGCCTACGACCTGTCGGGATCGGAGGCCATCGCCGGCTCGATCAATACCGTGATTCTTCTTGTCATTCTGTTCTTCTCCGTACCCGGGGGAGTGATCACGGACAGGTCCGACCGTCGCACGCTGGTCTACCTCTATTCGGGTGTCGGCGCGGTGATTAGCCTGTTCCTATTTGCCCTCGTGCTCATGGGGAAGCTCAACATGGGAGTCTTCATCGCCTTCATGTGCATCCTCGGGGTCGCGGTTGGCTTCTTTGGCGAGGCGAGCAACGCTTCCCTGCGATCGATCGTTCAAGGGGTTGACTACGTTCATGCCCAGGCCGCAAACCAGGGCCGCGATGCTGCCGTTCAGCTCGCAACACGTCCTCTTGCCGGATTGTTTTATGGGATTGCCGCCTGGCTGCCCTATCTCCTGTCGGGCATCATGTTCGCCCTCCAAGGCCTCTTCTTCACGAGAATCAAGAAGTCCCTCAAGGCATCAGACGAGACTGCGGCATCGGATGCAAGATCCAGTGATACCGAGACCTCTCTGTGTGATGAAAATAGTGGCGACCAGGAACTTGATATCGATTCCCTTGATCCTGAATCACCGGTTGGCTTCGAAGGGGAGCCGGCGATGGATGGTGAGCACCTCTTCGTTGGGATGGGGCACGTCGAGGCCGAGAAGCAGAATGCTTCTCGGCCTCGCAGAGGCTGGCTTTCCTCGATGAAGGACGAATTTGTGGAAGGGCTGCGCTACCTTGTTGGGAGACCAACTCTGCTCACACTCGGAATTATCGTCACCATTATCAACCTGGGAACAGCGGGTATTGCGGCCGCCATCACCCTCTCCCTGATCGGGCGCGGCTACGCTGCAATCGAAGTGGGCTACGTGGGTGTTGCCGTTGGGGTTGCCGTCATCATCTCCTCGATATTTGCCGGAAAGATTGCGGCAACTCATCCCACCGGAATTATTACCATTATTGGTCTGGGATGGTGCGCGGTCTCCAATGTGCCAATGATCTTCTCCGATTCTTACGTCATGATGCTCGTGTGTTCGTTCCTGTTTGGTCTTGGCATGCCGATCATCAATGCGGCACTCATTGCCTATATCTTCGGGCGCACACCGGAGGGCCTGCAGGGCAGGGTGGGCACGGTTGTGAATCTGGCAGCGTCGGGCCTGGCGGCCCTTGCTCCGCTCATCGCCGGTGTGCTTGTTGAACAGGTGGACTTTAGGGCCACATGCGCGGTCTTTGTCGCGGTGTGTGCGATCAGCTTTGCAATTGCGCTCTTCTCCGCGCGCATCAGAAACATTCCGGTACCGAGCCATTGGGAACAATATGAGTGAAATGAATCGCCTGCGGGCAGTGTCGCATCCGCTCCGGTTACGCATCCTGTTTGCGTTAGATGCGCAAGGGGAGGCGCGCACCTCGGATCTGGCGAGCGAACTGGGTGTGGCCCCCAACAAGGTGTCCTATCATCTCTCCCTCATGGAAAAGGCAGGACTGCTCGAGAAGCGTGCCGGTGAGGATGCTCGAGAAACCTGGTGGAGCGTCATTGAAGAGAAGATGAGCATGGAGGCGGAAGGGGATGGGCAGCTGCGGGCCGAAGATGGTCGGACCTCGACCCTCGCGGCACTCGAGTACCTGCGCAGTCTCGTGCCGGGCCTCGTCCCCGCCCCTGATGGGTCCGGCCCCCGCCAGGCGGTCATGCTAACTAACGCCTACCTGACGGACGAGCAGATGACCAAGATAACCGGCGACATGGTGGCCTTGATCGAGCGTGCCAGGTCACTGTCGCAGCAGAATCGTGAGGAAGGTAATGGCCGTCTTTACGCGCTTGGGGCACAGCTCCTACCGGCACGCGCCGAGCTTGGATAAGCTCAACCAAGACTCTCCTGCCAGTATCCTTGTGGGAGACCACTTGAGGAGGAAACGTGACTTCAGTTCTTGAAGTACGTGGCGGGAAG
The DNA here is from genome assembly GCF_001375495.1 of Flaviflexus massiliensis. Lineage (GTDB taxonomy): Bacteria > Actinomycetota > Actinomycetes > Actinomycetales > Actinomycetaceae > Flaviflexus > Flaviflexus massiliensis. The sequence goes on from NZ_LN831057.1 coordinate 319,576, forward strand.
CCACTAAAGGGCGAGATTTTTGTTCGCGGAGCAAAGAACCTGGTGCCAAAAGCCATGGTTGCCGCGTTGCTGGCAGAAGAAACCTCGACCCTGAGAAACGTTCCGGCGATCCGGGACGTGGAAGTCGTTTCCGAGCTTTTGAAGATGCACGGTGTGGACGTCGATTACAGCCAGGAAGAGGGCGAACTGAAGATCACGCCCGGCTCCCCGGAACTGCCGGACCCGGTCCAGGTCGATGCGCTTGCCGGCTCCTCACGTATCCCCATTCTCTTCTGCGGGCCGCTCCTGCACCGCCTCGGTGAAGCGTTCGTACCCGACCTGGGTGGCTGCCACATCGGTGACCGCCCCGTCGACTTCCACCTGAAGGTCCTGGAAGACTTCGGTGCCGTCCGCACCTCGACCCCGTACGGTATGCACATCACCGCGCCCCGCGGACTCAAGGGACGTCCCGTACGGTTGCCCTACCCGTCCGTAGGCGCCACTGAGCAGACCCTGCTGACGGCCGTCATGGCCCGAGGCATCACCGAGCTCTCGAACGCAGCCATGGAACCGGAGATCCTCGACCTCATTGCCGTCCTGCAGAAGATGGGTGCCATCATCTCGGTCGAAATGGACCGCACGATCCGCATCGAGGGCGTCGATAAGCTTCACGCCTACAACCACACGGCCATGCCCGATCGCATTGAGGCCGGCTCTTGGGCCTCCGCGGCACTCGCGACGAAGGGCGATATTTTCGTCAAGGGTGCCGAGCAGAAGGACATGACCACCTACCTCAACCACTACCGCAAGATCGGTGGCGCGTTCGATGTGCGCGATGATGGTATTCGCTTCTGGCATCCCGGCGGTGAACTCACCGCGGCCGTTCTTGAAACCGATGTGCACCCGGGTCTCATGACCGACTGGCAACAGCCACTCGTTGTTGCCCTCACGCAGGCCACCGGACTTTCGATTGTTCACGAAACCGTGTACGATAACCGTTTTGGGTTCACTGACGCTCTGCGTGGCATGGGTGCGAACATCCAGGTGTACCGTGAATGTCTCGGTGGGCTTTCCTGCCGTTTTGGGCGACAGAACTTCTACCACTCCGCAGTCATCCAGGGCCCGGTCAAGCTCAAGGCCGCCGACATTGACGTGCCGGATCTGCGCGGCGGATTCTCGCACCTCATTGCTGCCCTTGCGGCCGAGGGGACGAGCCACGTGTCCGGGATTGAGCTCATCAACCGCGGCTATGAGCACTTCATGACGAAGCTGGAGAAGCTCGGCGCGGATGTGACACTGTCATGACATTCGTCCCGCTCAAGGAGCGGACACCGGAGCGGGACATCCCCTCCCTCATGAGGGCAGTTTCCTGGCCCGTTATCACCCTGACTCGGTCGATCCAGAACTTGGTGGTGACGGGCCGGCACAATATTCCGACCACCCCGGCGATCTACGTTGCCAACCATACGAGTCACCTTGATGGTTTCATCGTGGCCGTCGCCCTCTACGAGGCCGGTGTTGCACCCCGGTTCATGGCCAAGAAGGAACTCTTTACCGGGCCGCTGGGGTCGATTATGAGGGGACTGGGACAGGTCCAGATCGACCGCGATACTCCCGGTGGGGCAGTGGAGCAGATGGCGGCGGAACTCGATCGGGGACACTCGATCATCATCTTCCCCGAAGGCACGTTCACGCACGATCGTGCGGGATGGCCGATGCGAGCAAAGACGGGAATCTCCCGCCTCAACGAAATCCGCCCCAACGTTCCCATCATTCCCGTCTCCCACTGGGGAAATGAGAGAATCGTGCACCAGTGGACCGGCAGGATCAGCTGGGGCAGGATCCTCAACCGGTCAGAAGAGGTTCTCCTCCATTTCGGCCCCGCGCTCACCATGCAGGGCGAAACTCACCAGGAACGAGCCAACTCGGTCATGACGATCATCGCCCAGGATGTTGCTCGTCTGAGGAAGCTCCTCGGCAGGCCCATGGGTGAACCGCCCGAGGAGCGCTATGTCCCCGGCACACTCAATCACGTCAAACGCAAGGAAATGCTGGCCGAAAAGAAGCGGAAACGGAAGCTGTCTTTCCCTTGGAAGCGCGGGAAGTAGCCCAATAGTGAGGATTCCCAGCTCCGCATTCGCGGAGCTGGGAATCTTTGGTTTCACTTGGTGAATGATTAATTCACGAGTTACTTCTCGATATCGACAACGATGCGGGTCGGGTCGTCGAAGACCTGCACCCTGTAGGGGCGCTTCTCGTCGGTTCCGATGAAGATCGTGTGCATGCCCTCAAACGGACCATCCACGTGGACGTCCTGGATGATGCTGGACTGGTCGAGTCCGGAGATCGGGAATTCTTCCTCAGTCATCTCATCTTCTGTGGGGTAGCGGACTCCCGATACCCAAATCGTAAGGAATTCAGTTCCTTCCATGTCCACTTCGAAGCCGGAACCATCTTGGATGGGGGCTTCTTCGTAGTTCGCTGCCCAGTTCAGTTCACCTTCTGTTCCGTCGTACTCAATGACGACACGGTCAAAGTTCTCGTGGCCACCCACGCGCCCTTCGGTTGCGTGAAACTCGCCGAGGAGGTTCGGGAACGATTCTGACTGCGTCTCCTCGAGACCGAATGCTGGAATCTCGGTTCCTTCGTCGCCGGTTTCATCCGTGCCGGTACTGGTGGAGTCTTGGTCCGGATCTTCAGTCACGGTGAGTTCCTCCGTGGTCGGATCCTCGCTCGAGCTCGGGTTGCCGGTTTCTGTTGGCTCTTCAACAGAAGTGCCTGCGGAGCCTTCCTCCGTGGCGCTCGGAGAGACGGTTGGCTCGCTATCTGTACTGCTCGAACAGCCCACGAGGGCGGCCGAGAGCACTACTGCCATCATTAGTCTTCTCATGAGGACAAATGTAGACCCACTACTGCACCTCCGTCCAAGGTAAAACGCAACTGTTACTGTACTGCAACGCGCCCGTAACGAGTTCGCAATTGCACCACTACGAACTTGCCATTGTGGGCAAAAATAAGAACTCTAGGTTCAATCAGATGTCATGTGAGAGCTGAGTGCAGGTTGATTACTGCTTTAGGTCTTTGGTGAGACTTCCCTTGGCCACGTCACACCGTGGCAAGGGAAGGAACATGCCCCCTGTGCCTCGCTTCGTGAGGAAGGGCAGCGGGCGGTGTTCTGGACTGTTGGGTATCTAGCTTTCCTGGACCGCGGTCTTAAGCGCCTGGTCGAGGTCCTCCCACAGGTCCTCGATGTCTTCGATGCCGCAGGAGAGCCGGAGCAGGTCGACGGGAACGGTTTCAGCTTCGTCCTCAAAACGACGCCTCCGTTCGAGCGTTGACTCCACTCCACCAAGGGATGTCGCGGGCAGCCACAGATTAGTTGCCTCAACGAGCCGGTCGGCCGCTTCCTGGCCTCCCTTCGGGCGCAACGTCAATACACCGCATCCCTTCGGTGCTCGTTCCCGGTTGGGATGATTGGGCAGGGACGGGTGGGCAACTGCCTCGACGAGGGGATGAGTGGACAGCCTTGCTGCAAGCTCGGCAGCGTTCTGGGTGATTCGCTCAAATCGTAGCGACAAGGTTCTCATGCCGCGCAGAGCAAGCCAGGTCTCCATAGGGCCCGCGATAGAGCCGGTGTGGGTGCGGTAGTTCCACATCCGGGTGTGAAGCTCCTCGGAGTTCGTGACAACCGCGCCGAGAACGACATCGGAATGCCCGGCGAGGTACTTCGTGGCCGAGTGTACGACGATGTCTGCACCGAGGGCGAGGGGCTGCTGACCGAGGGGAGTGGCGAATGTGTTGTCGACAATGACGAGGACGCCGAGCTCGTGGGCTGCCTTGGCAACTGTTTCAATGTCCGCAAGTTCAAGCATTGGGTTCGTTGGTGACTCCAGGAGAACAGCCTTCGCGCCCGGCAGTGCAGCCAGGGTCTCATCGGTGTTGGCGATGTCGACGGTCACGACCTCACCGCCCTCCCGCTCCGCCATCTCCTGCGCCACGATCAGGGAGGCGTGGTAGGAGTGGCGGGGTGCAACGATCTTGCCGGGAGGTGCACAGTGCAGGGCTGTGGTGATGGCGGCCATGCCCGATGCGTGCACGAGAGCGGGAAAAGCCGCCCCTTCGAGCGTGGCCAGGGTCTGCTCGAAGGGATTCCAGGTTTCCGTATCCCAGCGAGCATAGATGTTGCCCGGGCCGGTTCCTGCGTTGCGGTAGGTGGAGGACAGGACAATGGGCGGGTTGACCGGGTTGCCTTGGATTCGTTCGGGCCGACCAGATTGGGCAAGAATTGTTGCTGGGTTCGTCATGAAATAGACCCTAACTTGATAGGCTCGAGCGGTGAAGAATGGTTCCAGAATTCGAGTCGCGTTAATCTACGGTGGCCGCTCCGGTGAGCACTCCGTGTCGTGCATGACCGCCGCCTCCGTTATGGCGGCGATCGATACTAATCGGTATGAGCTTATTCCCATCGGGATCCGTCAAGATGGCACCTGGGTGGCGGGCACAACCGATACCGAGGTGCTCGGTACGGGAACCGCGACCGTGGGTCCCGGTGAACCCATCACCATGCCCTACGGCACGGGACTGATCCAGCGCGGGAATGAAACCCTTGAGGTTGATGTGGTGTTCCCGCTCCTGCACGGACCGTTCGGAGAGGACGGAACAGTCCAGGGGCTGCTGGAGATGGCGGGACTGAAGTACGTGGGTTCCGGTGTCTTTGCTTCCGCGGCTGTCATGGACAAGCACTACACGAAGATCGTCCTCAAGGAAGCCGGCCTTCCGGTCGGACCCTGGGTGCTGGTGACAGAAAACGGCTGGGCAACGCGCCGCGATGAACTCGTTGAGCAGATCAAGGAACTGGCTTTCCCTCTCTTCGTGAAGCCCTCACGTGCCGGATCCTCTCTCGGCATCTCCCGCATCGAATCCCTCGATGAGCTCGATGAAGCAATAAAGGTTGCTCAGGAACATGACCCGAAGGTCATTGTTGAGCAGGGAATTACCGGCCGCGAGATTGAATGCGCGGTCCTGGGCGGGCATGGCACAGAAGGCTCGCGGGCCTCCCTGCCGGGTGAGATCGTGCTCGACAATCCTGACTCCGGCTTCTACGACTACGAATCGAAGTACGTTGATACGGACGGCCTCATCTTGCAAATCCCCGCCGCGATGCCCGACACCGACCGGGAACGCATGAGGGACATGGCACTGCGGGCCTTCGAAGCAATCGATGGCGAAGGCATGGCCCGGGTTGACTTCTTCTACGATAACGGCGATCTCGTTATTAACGAGATCAACACGATCCCTGGCTTCACCCCGTACTCGATGTACCCACTCATGTGGCAAAAGACTGGACTCACCTACAGCGAACTGATTGATGAACTCATCGAGCTCGCGCTCGAGCGACGCGTGGGACTTCGCTAACAGAGATGCTTAACTGTGAGTGTGACGTGAGGTGGCTGCCCCGACTATGACGGGCAGTCACCTCTCTTTCTATGTGTCCTCTATGTGTCGAACTCTCTGTCGAAGGCTGGGGCTGTGAGGTTCCAGCCTTCGGAGATTCCCGCGCTGGATTGAACTTCAGGAGATGCGGGCGGTCAGAGACTTCTTGATATTTGACTGACCACCTACATGTGTAGCGAGACTGAAGGTCTCGTTCCTAGTCTTCCGTGCCGGTCCCGGGCGTGGCGGATGTTTCGTCCTCAACAATATTGTCGTCCTCGTCAACGAGGGGAGCATCGGTGAGCCCCACGCATTCCCGCTCCACGGTTGCTTGAGAAAGGGCGGGAGTGAATTGGGACAGCAGATCTGTCACCGTGCCACTACCAACAGCCTCGGTCGATAGGACGACCTCGACGGTGGGAACCCTGCCGTAGGACAGGAACGTCCAGGTCCCATCCCCACCATTGTCTGGAATGCGGGGATCGCTCGCATCGAGGCTCAGCCAATCCACACCATCAACGGTGATGCAGCGGTCGGTTGACGGGGTAGGGGGTTCGAGTCCGCACCGGAACGAGCCACCCTCACCCCACGCCGTGGTGGCCTGCGCTGAGCTCTTCGTGCGAGGAAAACTAGAAAGGTCCTCGGGTGTTGCCATGAGCATCGTTGCGCACGTCGGGTCCGAGGCATACGGGGTAGCTTCGAGCCCCACCGTCGTGGAACAGCCCGCAAGGGCGGTGGCGGATGCGAGGAGACCAAAAACGAGGCGAGACTTCACCCCTCCACTCTATCCTCCACCCGGTGAGTGAACACGGAGCGGGCCGTGAGAGAATATCCGCATGAGTGAAGACGAGCTCCTGGACCTCATCGGACGCCACCTGCCACCATCCACCGCCCCCGTTCCGACGGGGGATGATTGTGCGGTGCTGGCACCAACCGGTCAGGTCGCGGTCTCAACCGATATTCTTGTCGAGAGCATTCACTTCCGTACCGATTGGTCGAGCGGTGCTGATGTGGGGTGGCGGTGCGTCATGCAGAACGTGGCCGACGCCGCTGCCATGCGAGCCCGCCCCATGACCCTCGTGGTCGCCATGACCATTCCAGAGCACGTGAGCCCAGACTGGGTGGAAGACTTCTCCATCGGACTGCGAGAAGCCTGCGACCATGTTTCCGCACTCACGGGGCCGATGGCGGTTGATGGTGGGGACATGTCGAGAGGCCCCATCATTGTTGCCTCGGGAACGGTTCTGGGAGACATGGAGGGACGCAAGCCCGTGCTGCGTAGCGGTGCCCGCCCAGGAGACCTCGTCATCCACACCGGTAACCTTGGCGCCTCCGCGCGGGGCCTCGAACTGCTGGAAGCTGGGCACGTCGGGCCAGAGACGGAACTCTTCCGCAGGCCAGTTCCGCCTGTGGATCGGGCGCTCGCGGTTGAAGCGAGGGCGATGATGGACGTGTCGGACGGTCTCATCCGAGACAGCCGGAGAATCCTCGCGAAGTCAGCGGTCGCTATCGATCTTGATTCGGCGGCTATTCAAAGCGCCATGAGTCCGGGAGCCACCCTGCACCAGGCACTCATGGGAGGGGAGGACCACGGTTTCCTCGCCACCGTGGAACCGGGTTACGTACCGGAATCCTGGACTGTCATCGGCACCGTCAACGAAGGAAGCGGCGTCACGGTCGATGGGGAACCCGTAAGCGAACTGGGCGGCTGGGACCACTTCACTCAATGAGCTGGGACCACTTCACTCGGCAAAGCAAAGGAATGGGAGTATCTGCCGGATCCCTTTAGGCATCGCTTGACGAGCGAACAAACCTTCCGCGATATGGATGTCGCTGAGTCCGAGGTCGAAGCCGGATAGAGGGGCGAAGCTGGACAGGTCAGGGAATGACCTAGGTGCCCGGGTGTAGCCGCGAGGTGCATCGTGTGAGAAGCGTGCTCCGCACATTGTCCCGGAGACGACGGAACCCCCACCGGGGTGGGGGTTCTCGAGCTTACGGCTTTATCGCGTGTTGCGGACGATGCGGTCTGACTTAATGCAGTTCGTGCATACGTTCAGACGCTTCGGTGCTCCATCGACGAGGGCGCGCACACGCTGAATGTTTGGGTTCCACCGGCGGTTGGTCCGCACGTGGGAGTGCGAGACGCTCTTGCCGAAGCCCGGGCCTTTGCCGCAGACGTCACATACTGAGGCCACGGTTCTCTCCTGATCTTCTCGCTGACAAGACGCCAGCGGCGTCTCCTGACATGCACACACGGTGGTATGCAACCTGTTCATATTAACCGAGCTAGCCGAAAAGTGCCAAGATCTGCGTCCCCCTTCGGACGTGGTATCGCACACTATTCACGCGAATTGGTGCTCGACCACAGGCCGCGGGTATGTCCCGAACTTGGTGGACGCTACCGCTAGTCTATTACGGGGAGGGAACATGAAAGCTGTAGCGTCCGATGGTTTGACACTCATGGAGACCGGTCTTTACCGGATCCTAGGTGCACGGACAGCCAAAGCCCTCGACAAGCTCGGGCTCGAAACCGTGCGTGATCTCCTCGAGCATGCGCCGCGACGCTACGTCCACCGGGGCGAACTCGTTCCCTTATCGCATGCTGTCGAAGGGGAAAACGTGACGGTGGTGGCGCGGGTTCTGGACACGAGTGTGCGGCCCATGAACGCGCGCAGGGGGTTCCTCCTCAAGGTCGTGATCTCGGACGGTATGTACGACATGTCGCTCACCTTCTTTGCAAGCTCGTCCCGCCCCCTTGCTTTCCACCAGTCCAAACTCCAAAAAGGTACGCTTGCGACCTTCTCCGGCACCGTCTCCTCCTACCGCGGAGCCCTTCAGCTCACCCACCCCGAATATCAGGTGCTCGAGGACGAGGAGGATGTCGACGAAGAGGATATTGCTCGCCCGCTACCGCTCTACCCGGCCGGGGTGAAAGTCCCAACGTGGACCATCGAGAAGGCGGTGGGTGCTGTCCTTGATCAGCTCACACCTCAGGATGTGAAAGAGACCCTGCCGGAGGACTATCGCAAACGCTACGAACTGCTCGGGTCCTACGAGGCACTACTTGCCCTGCACCGCCCGAAAACGGATGCTGACTGGCAGCAGGCGCACACGCGTATGAAACACGAGGAAGCACTCGTCCTGCAGACTGTTCTCGCCCAGCGTGCCCACGAAACCACAGCGGTGGATTCCGAACCGCGGCCACGACTCAATGATGGGATCGCGGCAGAGTTTGATTCCCGGCTTCCTTTCGAGCTCACGGAGGGACAGAAAAAGGTGGGCCAGGAGATCGAAAAGGATCTCTCGTCCCGGCGGCCTATGAACAGGCTCTTGCAGGGCGATGTGGGTTCCGGTAAAACCATCGTTGCGCTCCGTGCAATGCTTCAAGTGGTCGACGGCGGGGGACAGGCCGCCCTCCTCGCCCCCACGGAAGTGCTCGCCGAACAGCACTACAGGTCGATTCTGTCCATGCTCGGAGACCTCGCGCAGGGCGGTATGTTCGGCGGATCCACGATCGGTACCCGGGTGGATCTCCTGACGGGATCGCTCGGAGCCCAAGCAAAAAGGAACGTCCTCGGCAGGCTTGCCGGGGGAGAGACCGGAATCATTGTCGGCACCCACGCGCTCCTGTCTGACAGCGTGCAGATTCCCTTCCTGTCCCTCGCCGTTGTGGATGAGCAGCACCGGTTCGGTGTGGATCAGCGAGATGCTCTGCGGACAAGCCCCGGTGTCAACCTGCTTGTCATGACCGCAACCCCGATTCCCCGCACCATGGCTATGACCGTTTTCGGGGACCTCGACGTGTCCGAACTGACCGAACTACCCGGTGGCAGGCAGGAAGTCTCCACCACGATCGTGCCGGCATCTAAAACCACCTGGGTTAACCGAGTGTGGGAACGTGTTGGTGAAGAAGTGCGGGCCGGGGGCCGAGCATTTGTCATCTGTCCACGCATCACCCCCACCGAGAATCCAACACTTCTTGAGGACAGTGAAGCCGAGTCGCGGCCGCCTCTTGCGTCCGTGGATGAAATTATTGAACAGCTCCAGGCCAACAGCGACCTAGCCGGACTGGTGATCGGGCGGTTGACGGGGCAGATGAGTTCCGAGGAGAAGACAGCCGCAATGGCTGCCTTCCAGTCCGGTGAGATACCGATCTTGGTCGCCACCACGGTTGTCGAGGTGGGCGTTGACGTTCCCGATGCCACCGCCATGGTCATCCTCGACGCGGACCGGTTTGGGCTGTCCCAGCTCCACCAGCTGCGTGGCCGTATCGGGCGCGGAAGGAAGCCCGGGATCTGCCTGGCACTATCGTGGGCGCCCCCGGGTACCTTGGCTTCCGACAGGCTTGATGCGTTCGCGAGCACGCGAGACGGCTTCGTGCTGGCAGAAAAGGACCTCGAGCTACGCCGAGAAGGCGATGTGCTCGGAACGAGCCAGTCAGGCTCGCGCTCCCACCTGAAATTCCTCAGCATGAGAAAAGATGGGAAAATCATTGGATCAGCGCGAGCTGATGCGATCGCCTACATTGAAACCGACCACACATTGAAACAGTGGCCCGGACTGCAGGACGCCGTCACCACGGCACGCACGCTCACGGAAACAGACTATTTGGGGAGGAACTGATGCCCCGCATCGTATCCGGCACCGCCAAGGGCATGACCATCAAAGTCCCGAAATCGGCTCGCCCCACCCCGGACATGGTGCGCGAAGCGATCTTCTCCCGCCTCCTCCACCGCGGCTACCTCGATGGCACCGACATCCTCGACCTCTATGCAGGATCGGGAGCCTTCGGCCTGGAAGCACTCTCCCGGGGAGCCGCACGAGTGATCGCCGTCGAAGCAAGCAGGGAAGCGGTCAACACCATCACCGCAAACGCGAAAAAGACCGGGCTCTCGCTCCAGGTCGTTCACGGTAAGGTCGACACCTTCCTCACCACCACAACGCTCATCTACGACCTCATCTTCCTCGACCCGCCCTACGACATGGACAACGAGGCTCTCGCAAGCGCACTCGAAAAGTCCGTTCCGCACCTCGAATACGACGGGCTCCTCATGGTGGAACGTGACAAGCACTCCGGGGAACCCCACTGGCCCGACGGAATCGTGCTCGATGAGCAACGCACATGGGGCGACACTGTTATCTGGTCTGCACTCCACGCCGACTATCAACGTAGTCTTAACTCATGAGTATCGCCGTATGCCCAGGATCGTTTGATCCGATCACGCTCGGACACGTCGACGTTGTTCGTCGCGCCCTCACTATTTTTGACGAAGTCATCGTCGGGGTCGCCCAAAACCCCGGGAAGAACTACCGGTTTGCTCCCGAGGAGAGGCTGGCGCTCGCGGAATCCGCGATTGCTGACCTGCCGGGGGCGAGGGTCATGCCCGTGCACGGACTGTTGGCCGACTTCGTCCAAGATACGGGTGCCTCCGCAATCGTCAAAGGCCTGCGCGGTGCGGCAGATTTTGATGCGGAGCAGGCTATGGCGCTCATGAACCGACACCTCTCCGGTGTTGAGACCGTGTTTATCATGGGTGATCCGCGCCTCGCCCATGTGGCCTCGTCACTCGTCAAGGACGTGGCGCGCCACGGCGGTTACATTGATGATCTTGTTCCAACGGAAGTTGCGGCAGCCCTGACACGAAAGGACTCAGATGTCTGAACACGAATACGATACTGACAATCAGATGGCAGGCGATTCGCTCATCGCAGTCCTTGACGAGTTGCGGCAAATCGTCGAAACGGCCCGCGGGGTACCGATGTCGGCCTCCGCCATGATCAACCGCTCCGAAGTGCTTGACCTGCTCGACACGGCACGGGACATCGTGCCCGACCAGATCGAGGCAGCGGACCGGATCATTGCAGAAGCATCCGAGGTGAAGACGGATGCGCAGAGGCGTGCCAGGACTATTCTGGAGCGTGCCCACGAGGATGCTGAACGAGCCATTAGCGAAGGCCGCCGCAAGGCAGCCGACCTCGTTGCCGAGCACGCCATCACGGCCGAGGCAGAGGCGAGGGCCGCGAAGATCATTGAGGACGCCAATACCTCGGCCGGGAAGCTTCGTGCCGGAGCCGATCGCTACTCGGACGATTCTCTCGCCCATCTGCAAAACGAACTAGACTCCCTCCTCGCGAAGGTCCATGCCGGCCGCCAGGAGCTCAGCCGCAGGCAGTCCCAGCCGGCAAGTGTCGAAAACGGACTTGACGAGGGGCAGACACCGCGGAGCGAACAGCTTGCCGAGCCGGCCGTTGATGCGAATGGGCAGGATTCTGTCCAGGCACCCCAGCGTCCCACGATCCGGGAAATCCGCGTCTCACCTATTGACGAAGAAGAGTTCGAGGAGCCCTTCGAGCCGGGACGCTAGGGCAGTCCGCCAGTGAGCAGTATTTTCGCTACCGAATAAATGCCTTGAAACCAACCCTGGTTGCGTGTTGACTAAAGGGTAGGAAGTAATGTTTGTCAGCAACGAAAGGAAACACAATGTCTGACTCCGTAGGTTCAGCACTTCAGTCCGTCCTCGTCGACCTCATCGATATTTCCCTCCAGGGCAAGCAGGCCCACTGGAACATTCAGGGACCGCGATTCCGTTCGCTCCACCTGCAACTGGACGAAATCGTTTCTTTCGCCCGCACCGCATCCGATGATGTTGCCGAGCGACTCTCCGCCATCAACGTTGCTCCCGACGGCCGCGCCGCCAACGTCGCCGCCACATCCTCTATCGGAGACATCTCCGGAACCTGGATCAAGGTGTCCGACGCGTACGAGATCATCGAGTCGAAGCTCCAGACCGCGTCCGATAACATCAAGAAGAACCTTGAAACAGTGGACGAGGCCGACCCGCTTTCGGGTGACCTCCTCATCGGGATCGCCACCGAGCTGGAGAAGCAGGCATGGATGCTCCGCGCAGCATCCGTCGCAGAATAATTTCCTTCATTTTTACTGGGCCCCGTGCGTTCGTCAGGAAGGCGCGGGGCCCCCACCATCACGAGGAGACACCATGTCCGATCCCTACCGCATCTCCCTGTCCGATCTGCGTCACCAGGAGGGATCACAGGCCGATCTATCGCTCACCATTACCGAACCAGACTTCGCAACGGATCTTGTGAAAACTGAGGGTGACGTCGATATCGAGGGAACACTCCAATCGGTCTCCGAGGGCGTTCTTGTCACCGCCCACGCCACCTACGACACGGTTGCCGAGTGCGCACGATGCCTCAAGGTCGTGGAAGAACCGGGTGACGCTGACCTGACAGAACTGTTCTTCTACCCGAACAGGGCGAAGGCACTGCAGGAATCGGGTGATGAGGAAGCTGAAGAGCTCCCCCTCATCGAGGACGACACCATTAACCTGGAAGTCCTCCTCCGCGACACAATTGTGGGCCAGATGCCGTTCATTCCCCGTTGTGAACCTGATTGCCAGGGATTGTGCGGGGTGTGCGGAGAACGCCTGGCGGACCTTCCCGAGGATCACGCACACGAGCAGGCACCTACCGAACCGGATCCGCTCGACGAACTGCGCGCCAAACTCGTTGCCGAAGAGCGTGGCGAATGAGCCGCTCGAAAGGACTGCGGAAGGTCAATCCGCCCGCACGAACGGATCGGGACGCCCTCATCACCTCCTGGGGCGCCAAGGTCGATTCCGAGCTTCTTGAGCTTGCCCTCACCCACCGTTCCTGGGCATTTGAGAACGGGGGAGTGCCAACGAACGAGAGGCTAGAGCTTCTCGGCGACTCCGTGCTCTCCATCATCGTCACCGACCGCATCTACCACGATTATCCGAACATGTCCGAAGCGGACCTAGTTCCGATCCGTGCCGCTGCCGTTTCCGAGAAGCCACTTGCGGAGATCGCGAAGACCATCGGGCTGGATGAATTTATTCTCCTCGGCAACGGTGAGCTCGTCACCGATGGTAGGAACAAGCCGTCGATCCTCTCGGACACTCTCGAAGCACTCATCGGCGCCACCTACCTAACCTCGGGACTGGCTGAGGTGAGGGGAGTCGTGGAACGACTGACGATGCCCTACGTGAAAGAGGCAACCGAGGCGGGTCCAGCACTCGACTGGAAGACATCGATCCAGATGTTGGCGAACGACGGGAAGCTGGGGGACGTCAGCTACGAGATCGTTGGTTCCGGCCCCGACCACGCTCGCCAGTACGTTGCGACCGCGATGATTGGCGGGCGTGCATGGGGGAAGGGCGAAGGTACCTCGCGTGCCAAGGCCGAGATTGCTGCGGCTGAAGCCAGCTACGACATGCTTCAGAAAGAAATGAATGCCTGAGTTACCCGAGGTGGAGACGGTCCGAGAAGGACTGGAGCGGCTCCTCCTCGGCCGCACACTCGAACTCATTACGGTCCTGCACCCGCGTGCCGTTCAACGTTCCGAAGGGGGCGTGGCCGGGCTTGCTGGCTTGCATGGGAGAACCGTTGAAGCTGTCGCACGCCGAGGCAAGTACCTGTGGTTTGAGATGGAGGGGCTGGCCCTCCACTTCCATCTCGGCATGTCCGGGCAGCTCCTTGTCTCGAAGCCTGGCGCATCCGCACCCGATCATCCCCACTTGCGTGCCAGGCTGCACTTCACGGACGGTAGCCAGCTCCGGTTCCTCGACCAGCGCACGTTCGGATACATCCAGAGATCGTCCCTGACCCCGGTTCCCGATGGGGCGCCGGCCGGTCTTGGCACCACATCCACGCTGATCCCCATTCCCGTTTCCCACATCGCCCGTGACCTCCTCGACCCGGCACTGGACCTCGCCGACCTACCGAAACGGACGAGGAAGAAACGAACAGAGATCAAACGAGCAATGCTTGACCAGACTCTCGTGTCGGGACTGGGAAACATTTATTGCGACGAGGCACTGTTCCGTGCTCGCATCAATCCGCGCAGGAAAACCAACGGACTCCCGTATCTAGCCCTTGAGGATCTGTGGCTTCAGTCAACGGAAGTCTTGACCGAGGCTCTCGCCCAGGGCGGCACCTCCTTTGATGCTCTCTACGTGAACGTGAATGGTGCGTCGGGCTACTTCGAACGTTCCCTCCAAGCCTACGGCCGAGGTGGGCAAGCGTGCGTCCGGTGCGGGGCGACGATGACCAAAATCCAGTTCATGAACAGATCCTCAACCTTCTGCCCGGTCTGCCAGCCACTGTCTACCAGGACCTAAGGGTAGGTGCCGCCGTATTTCCCGTTGAGTACATGGTCGCAAGGCCCAAATCCTTGGCAACAACCGTAAAAGAACGGCATGCAACTGGCACCGCTAGGATAGAATACTCGTATGAGCGAAGTCAGGGATGATATCCATGTCATGATCATTGACGACCACGAAGTGGTCCGTCGCGGAATCTCCGAAGTCGTTGAGCGAGCCGAGGGCCTATCAGTTGTGGCTGAAGCTGGCTCCGTTGCGGAAGCAATGACGAGGGCGAAGGTTGTGAGGCCCGATGTGGCGCTCGTTGACCTGCGTCTTCCAGATGGTACCGGTATCGACATTATTCAGCAGCTCGCGATTGAAGTGCCCACGGTGCGCCCCATTGTCCTCACGTCCTTCGACGATGATGATGCGCTCGACGAGGCCCTCCAAGCCGGTGCCAAGGCCTACCTGCTGAAGTCAGTTCGTGGCGCTGAGATCACGGAAGTGATCAAGGCGGTTGCTGCCGGTCGCGTGCTGCTTGATGAGCGGACGCTCACGCGTCGCCGTGCCGATCATGACGATCCGACCGCGGATCTGACCCCATCAGAACGGAAGGTCTTGGACCTCATCGGTGAGGGCCTCTCCAACCGTGAGATCGGCGAACGTCTCGGCGTGGCTGAGAAGACCGTGAAGAATCACATCACGTCCCTGCTGTCGAAGATGGGTCTGCAACGCCGCACCCAGGTTGCTGCGTGGGTGGCCGGTCAGCGTGCGGCGGGATGGCGGGCACAGAACTAGCCCAACTCATTCCTTTCATTCCTTGCGGTGCGGGAACTGATGATCGCACCGTTCTGGGTAGCAGGCTTCCGGCTTGCTACCCATTTTCTTAACTGCAGCAGCACTCTATCCTCGCGACTGCGAACCTCGTCAATGCGATCCGATTCAATTCAAGCCACCTCACACTGTTCCCTGCCATTCTGACCAAGACCGCACGGATCATCACCGCCCCATGACTGGAGTCGTCTCGGTAGCGGCTTGAGAGCCGGAATCCTCAGTGGTGTGATTCGGAGAAGGGGTGCTAGGTGAGAGGAACCGACCAGGTCATGATGCTTCCACGGTCAGGTGCAGGCGAGATGGCGAACGAGCCGTGGTGGCGGCGGGCACGCGCAGCGAGATTCGACAGACCGGAACGACGTGACTGGGACGGGCTGAGGCCCACACCATCGTCTTCCACCATGATATCGACCGACTCGTGAGTGATAGCGACGGTGACCGCTACCGAGGAGGCCTTAGCGTGGCGAGCAGCATTTGACAGGCCCTCACGAGTGACGGCGACAATGTCGTCCGCAATATCGGCACCGACCCTGTTGTCGACGTTAGCAACCGTTTGTAGATCAACATCGGGAGGGAGAATAGTGCCGTCGAGGGAGATGACGAATGATGGGGCGAATCCGAGGGAGTTGCGAGCAAGGGAGGCTTCCCGGCGGAGTCGCTCCACTAGAACAACGGTGGCATCGGGTTCGCGCAGACGGTGAACGATGTGTCGGATTTCTTTCACGGACTCGTCAACGGAAGATATTGCTTGATTGAGGAGCGACACGATGGCCTCGTCAGCTCCCTTGCTTTCCAGGCCTTCCCTGATCGCGGTGATTTGCATTCCGGTGGCGAAGAGTTGCTGGATGGCAAGATCGTGGAGGTCGCGGGAAATTGCGGCACGTTCGTCGATCTGTGCCGCGACGTCCTGGGCGTGGCGGGCTGCCGCAAGCTCAAGGGCAAGTGCCGCCTGCTTGGAAACAGATTCGGCCATCGCCAAATCCGCCAAATCAAACTCTTCCTGGCTGCGTGAACGCAGAAGGATGATGACACCGGCACCGGTACCACCGACGATCATTGGGGCGTACAGTGCGGGGCCATAGCCGCGCAGTTCCGGGATCCTCATGGTTCGGGTGCGGGTCATCGAGTCGACGACAACACCGGAGCCTTCGCGGATCACGGTTTGGGCCCTGCCATCGGGTGGGAATTCCAGACCGATGAGTTCATCGGCATTGAGGCCGTCCGCAATCTCGCACACCCAGGCATCCCCGATCGAGGGGAGGACGATGAGGGAGGTACAGGACTTGGACACTTCCCTCATTTTCTTCGCAATGAGTTCGAGTGCCTCCTCCTCGTCGGTTCCCTCCAAAAGTGCCGTTGTGATTGATTGGGAGACCCCGATCCAGGCTGCTCGGTCTTCGGATTCGGAATAGAGGCGGGCGTTTTGTATGGCGACCGCGGCGGCGGATGCGAGGAGGGAAATGTTGGAGGCATCGTCTTCGTTGAAGCCGTTCTCCTTGTCCGCCAAATAGATCCGGCCAAAAACCTGCTCCTGGATGCGGACGGGGGCACCGAGGAAGTTCTTCATCCGCGGATGGTAGCTCGGCCACCCTTCGAACGCGGGATGGTTGGACAGGTCGTTGATGATGAGAGGGGAGTCGACGGGTATTTCCGCAAACACACCATTACCGTGGGGCGGGTGGGGCAGTTTGCTCGGATCCGGCACGTCCATCCCCGAATAGTGGAAGGCGACCGTTTCCCCTCGGCTACCGAGAATGCCGAGGGCAGCGAACTGGGCCCCGGTCAGCTTCCGTGCAGATTCGACGAACTCCTGGAGGGCGGCCGTGATGTTGAGCCGGGAAGTCAGTGCTAGCGCAGAATCAAACAGGCCGCCGTGGTCTTCGTCGTTCTGGGTGATCGCATATCCGATGGGATCGGTCATTGACTCTCCTGTACCGCCCACCTCAGCTCGGGGCTCGTTGCCATGAGATCGGCCAGTGTGCCGACCTCGATACCATTGTCGCTCAGATAAACAATCGTATCGACATTCTCCAGTCCGGTCAGTCGGTGCGTTACAACAATCATGCCCAGCTCTGACGCAAACAAGTCTGCCAGCAACCTGTCAGCAGTCTCCGGATCGAGGTGTTCGCCCGGTTCGTCGAGGGCAAGGATCGGGGCGTGAGAGGCGTGTGCTCGGGCGAGGAGGAGCCGGCGTCGCTCACCACCGGAAACCGTCGTTCCATCCACACCAAGAATCGTGTCAAGACCGTGCGGGAGCCGCTCCAACCAGTCACCGAGCCCGGCCCGAGCAATAGCATCGTGAGCCTCGGCTTCGGTCAGGTCACGACGCACCACCCGGAGGTTCTCCATGACGGTCGTGTGGAAGATGTGAGCGTCCTCATAATTGAGCAGGAGGACGCGCGAGACGGACTCGCGGTCAAGATCGTAGGCGGGAAGATTGCCTATCGTGGCGGAACCGGCATGCGGTGGAATGAGTCCCGCAAACGTGGCTAGCAGGGTCGACTTGCCGATCCCTGAGGGGCCAACGATCGCGATCTTGCTGCCCGGTGTGATCGTGAGATTGAACGGACCGGCAATATCCGGTCCTCCCGGCCATCCCACCACCAGGTCCCTGGCCGCCACGACCGGTTCGAGGTCGGTAGCGTTCTTTTTAGGTTGCGGCTCGTCCTCACCGAGGAGGTCGCTGATCCGTAGCGCGGCCTGACCGGACTGGACAAGTTCCTGGGCGGCCGGGCCGAGCGCCGCGGTGCCCTCGAATGCTGCGAGCGGAACAAGAACGCAGACGGCGAGCTCAATCCCGTTGATGATCCCCGCATCGAGCTGTCCCACACCGATGATGATGGCGGCGATGACCGACAAGCCAAGCGCAAGCGTATCGATTGCTGCGGCCCACGCGAGCGGCTTCGCGGATCTGTCGCGGTGGCCGCGGATCCGGGCTTCGGTTCGTTCGACCTCCGCCATCATCTCACCCAGCCGGCCCGACACTCGAAGCTCGCCTGCACCCTCGAGAACGGCCAGGGACAGTGCCGTCAGCTCCGCCTCATCATCCACCTGGTCGGCGCCTGCCCTGCGGGCGCTGATGCCGGACAGGACGGGCCCCACTACACCGGACAGGAGGAGGCAGAAGATGAGGGCAATGGCAATGGGAGGCGACAGCCACCAGACGATGCCGACCGAAATGAAGGCGGTGGTGAAGGCAATGCAGGCGGGCAGGATCGCCTTCACCACGGTGTCGCCGATCGTATCCACGTCCGCACCAGTCCGGGCGAGAAGGTCGCCCCTGCGTAAACCAGCGACCCGCGAATCGGTCGAATCGGCGAGGTGTGCATAGATATTGGTCCGCAGGTTCCCCATCCCCGCCAGGGCCACCCGGTGGGAGGCGAGGCGTTCCAGGTAGCGGAAGAGGGCTTTACCGATGCCGAACATGCGCACGGACGTGGCTGCGACGGACAGTTCGAGGACGGGCGGCATTTGGCTCGCGCGAGCAATGAGCCACGCGGAGACCGCGGACAGCGCGATCGCACTGCCGAGCCCGAGGGAACCAAAGAGGACCGACAGGAAGAACCGGCCCTTCTTGATGTCGAGCATGGCCAGCACCCTGCGGAGGGCGTGGCGTTCGTTCCGACCCAGAATCATGAGACCAGTTCCTTACTCGTCACGTGAATGACGCGATCTGCGATCTTGAGGAGGGAGTCGCGGTGGGCGATGACGAGAACGGTTTGCCCGCGTTCCTTGGCGGCCTGCACCGTTGCCAAGATCCGTGACTCTGATACGGCATCCAAATGCGCGGTTGGTTCGTCAAGGACCAGGAGGGGACGATCCTCGGTGAAGGCCCTCGTGAGGGCGAGCCGCTGGCGCTGCCCAAGCGACAGTCCGACACCGCCCTGACCGATAACCGTGTCCCAACCGCTCGGTAGATCAGCGAGAACCTCATCGAAGCCGGTTAATTCGGCTGCAGCACTGTCCTGTGAGCCCACGTTGTCGGCGACGGTTCCGGGGACGATGACGGGGCGCTGGGGAACCCAGGAGATCTGGGACCACCAGGAAGCGGGATCGATCGTTGACAGATCCGCACCACCGACCGTGACAGTGCCCGTCGTGGGGGTGTGGAGTCCGAGAATGAGGGAGACGGCGGTTGACTTGCCGGCACCGGACGGTCCCGCGAGGGCCGTGATCAGGCCGGGTTCGATTGTCGCACTGAGGTTGGCGGGGGCAAGGACGCCGCGTCCTTCGGCCTCCACGGACACATCGAGGAGCTTGATGGGGGAGGTGGGCACGGGCGGTGCGGGAGTTTTGCCGGGCTCGGACACGGGAGTTTCGATGATCTCAATCGCCTGCTCGGCCGCAGCCAGACCATCCGTCGATGCGTGGTACTGGGAGCCCACCTCCCGCAGGGGCTTGAAGATCTCGGGAGTCAGCATGATGATGATGAGCCCCGTGGTCAGATCAAGGTGACCGTAGACCATGCGGAAGCCAACCTCGACTGCAACGAGAGCGGTCGACAGGGTGGCAAGAAACTCGAGGACAGAGCCCGACAGGAAGGCGATACGGAGTGATTCCATCGTTGTCTTCGTGTAGGACTCACCAAGGTCATTGATGCGCTTTTTCGGCCCCTGCTCGCGGCCGAGGGCCTTGAGCGTCGGCAGGCCTGCCAGCAGGTCGAGAACCTGCCCGCCAAGAGACTCCATCGCCGCCAGCTTCCGCTGCGACGTCGACTCCGTCATCTTCCCAATGAGGATCATGAAGATGGGGATGATGGGGATGCAGAAGACAACGATGAGAGCGGACGGCCAATCAAGCAGCAGGACGACAAGGAGGGAAGCGGGGGTGACGGTCGCGGTGAGAAGCAGTTGGGGCAGGTACTTCACAAAGTAGGGTTCGAGATCTTCCAATCCCCGGATCGCAAACGTCGCGATCGAGCTCGTGCGTGACGCAAGCCAGCGCGGCCCGAGCGCCCCCGCCCGGGTCAGGACGTTTTCCCGCAGTGTTGCGATCGTTGCGAGAGCAGCTCGATGTCCGAAGGATTCTTGCACCCACGTGACGAGAATGCGGCCCAGGACGACAAGTGCAAGCATGCCCACGTACGGCAGAGCATCCTCCAGACCCGCCCTACCGCCGATGGCGGGGGAGATCGCGTAGGAGATGAGGAAGCACTGGGCGATGATGAGCGCTGCTGACAGGAATCCCGTGAGGGTGACGAGCAGAACGTAGCGCCGTGCCGGGGATGCGTGGGACAGCAGTTTGGGATCCAGGGGTTTCACAACCACAACCTTAGAGAAAAGAAAGAGGTGGGCGCGGCCAGAGCCGCGCCCACCAGTCGTGCTACTAGCGTGCGTTATCCATCTGGATTGGCAGGCCTGCAGGAGTGTCAGGAATATCGTCGACGTGCAGTCGCTTCGAAAATACCTTATAGGACCAGATCGAGTATCCGATGATGATCGGTACGAGAATGAGTGCCGCCACCGACATGATGATCTGGGTTGGGCCAGTCGCGGACGCTTCACTAATGGTCAGGGAGTAGGCGGGATCGATGGAGGACTTCATGACGTTGGGAGCCATGGCGGTGAAGATGAACGCCACCGCGGCCGCGATTGCAATGAAGTTGGCGACGAAGGCACGCTTCTCGTCTGCTCGCTGCGTGAACAACACGGTCAGGACCAGGCAGATCGCGGAGATGCCGAGCGGCAGCCACGACCAGGCACCTGTCGCGTAGGCAAGCTGAGCCCAGATTGCCCACACGGCCGTGATGAGGAGGGAAGCGATGGAGAGGCGGGCCGCGAGCTTCTTCGTCCGTTCGTGAATATCACCGGAGGTCTTGAGCGCCATGAAGACCGCACCGTGGGTGAGGAACAGGCTGAGGGTGACAAGGCCACCGAGGATCGTGAACGGTGTGAGCAGGGAGAAGAACCCGCCCGTCAGGTGGTGCGTGTAGCTTGCGGCTTCCGCAACAGTTGCCGACTCAACCGCGGCGGGTGAGACGACCTCGAAGGTCTGCGTCGCGGGATCGGTGATGTGCAGGACCTCAATCTCCATCCCCTGCACGAGGTTCGCGAACGCGACACCCCAGAGGATCGAGACGAGCCAGGCAGATCCGGTGTGGATAATGTCCCAGCGCTTACGCCACACGTCGGAGTTGATCTTGCCACGCCATTCGAGCGCGCAGATGCGGACAATGAGGAGCAGCAGGACGAGGAGGAGTGCGAGGTACATGCCCGAGAACATGGTTGCGTACCATTCCGGGAAGGCAGCGAACATCGCGCCACCTGCTGTCAGCAGCCAGACCTCGTTACCGTCCCAGTGAGGGCCGATCGTGTTGAGCGCGACGCGGCGCTCCTTTTCGCCCTTCGATACGAGTGGGAACAGCATGCCGACACCGAAGTCGAATCCTTCGAGGGTCAGGTACCCAACCCAGAGGACAGCGATGAGAATGAACCAGAGTACGGGAAGAAAATCCATGATGTCTCCTAGTAGATGAAGCTCAGCGGCTGGTTTTCGTCATCGGGATGCGGTGCCTTCTCCGTCGTCAGGTCGATTCCCTCTAGCGTGTACCGCCGAACGAGGAAGAACCACACGACACCGAGCGCTGCATAGAGCAGGGTGAAGGCGATGAGCGAGGTGAGGACCGCGCCGGGGCTCGTTGTTTGCGAGACACCGTAATCGGTGAGTAGCAGGACGTTGTCGACACCCGTCGGGTTCGGTGCCACCACCCAGGGCTGGCGACCCATCTCGGTAAAGATCCAACCGAAGGAGGAGGCAATGAAGGGCATGGGGATTGTGACGAGCGCAAACTTCTGCCACAGGGGCGACTCCCAAATGCGGTCCTTGCGGGTGTACCAGAGCCCAGCAAGAGCAAGGATCACGGGGAACACGATCGGACCGATCATGAGGCGGAACGAATAGTAGGTGACGACGAGGTTCGGACGGTAGTCGTAGTCCTCACCGAACTGGTCCGCGTACTTTTCTTGGTAGTAGGCCTGGACCGAGTCCACGCCAGCAACCTCGGACTCGGGGCCCGTGAAGTGGTTGGTTGCCATGAACGAGGTCACGAAGGGGATGTCGATAATGCGAACGACGTTGTCACAGTCGTTTGTAAAGTCACCGATTGCGAGAATGGACAGGGGGGCGCTCTCTTCTGTGTGGCACTGTGCTTCGGCGGATGCCATCTTCATCGGCTGCTGCTCGTACATGAGCTGACCCTGGTAGTGGCCTGACAGGGCAACACCGGCGGACGCAATGAGGATCGTAACGAAGCCGAAACGGGCGGCCGAACGCCACATCTCGGGCTGGCCTTCAATATTCTGCTTCGAGGAACGCACCATCCACCAGACAGAGATGCCTGCCACGACGGTGCCCGCCACGAGGAACGCGGCCGTCACGGTGTGCGAGGTTGCGGCAATCGCCGTGTTGTTTGTCAAGACTTCGAGGAAGCCACCAACACCGTCGAGTTCGGCGCGGCCCGTCTCCTCATTGTAGATCGCACCAACAGGGTGCTGCATCCACGAGTTTGCGCAGAGAATGAAGTAGGCGGACAGGTTAACGCCGATAGCCACCATCCAGATGCACAGGGTGTTGAGCTTCGCGCTCATCCGTCCCTTGCCAAAGACCCACAGGCCAAGGAAGGTCGACTCGAGGAAGAACGCCATGAGCGCCTCGAAGGCGAGCGGAGCACCAAAAATATCTCCCACGAAACGGGAGTACTCCGACCAGTTCATGCCGAACTGGAACTCTTGGACGATGCCGGTGGCAACACCGAGAGCAAAGTTAATAATGAGAATCTTGCCGAAGAATTCGGCTAATTTCAGCCACTTCTCTTCGCCTGAACGCAGCCACTTGGTTTGCATGATGGCAACCAGTGGTGCGAGGCCAATCGTCAGTGGGACAAGGATAAAGTGGTAGACGGTGGTAATACCGAATTGCCACCGTGCGAGGTCGAGCGCTTCCACCTACATCCCCTTCCTTTTCAGTAATAGATGGCATAAATTTATGCCCTCAGCCCATTCGAGCATAGGACCAAAGTCCTGTTTTAAGACACTGTGTCATATAAAAACTTTAGATCTTTGACACGGCGCGGATTAGGTCGCCTCCCTTGATCAGTTGTTGATCTCCTCACCAAGTCAATCACCTTGCGGGCCTCTCGCGGCGTACACCTGCGCAAATGTCTCATTTGGATTTAAAGAGGTGGGTGATGGTGCGCCGCTAGGTTCGTCAAAGTGGCCAAATTTCAGGTGCACGACAGGTGTCTGGAAACGTGCTGGTCCCGTGCCGGCAATCCTGCACCCTTCTTTCCGTTCACCCGCGGTGCCATTCAGACAGGTGGGTATGAATCGAAAAAGAACGGACTTCCGTGCCCGCCTCTTCATGTCCGCTCACGCCGGCTGGTGGAAAGTATGAGAGAATTGCACGGAGCTTGACGGGCACGAGCCGTGAAGTGACTGCTGTTTGAGTGTGCGCCACCGCCGGTGTGCTGCCCGAGAACGATGCAGCTGAAGACTTCCGCCACAGCGGCGATTCACGTGGGAAGTGTTCCGTGCGACCTTCCCGGACAGGAGTTCTCATGGCCGAAGAACAGGCCGAAAACAACGCAGCGCCAAAGCGCGCCCTACCCGCAACCTACCTACTTTTCCAGGAACCGGACCCCAGCACCGCAATTCGACGCAGCGCACCCGAACCGGTCCGCCACGATGACGACGAGGACGAGCGTAAGCCCCGCAGAAGAGGATCGCGTGGCCGCGGACGCTCAAACGACAACCCAGACAGCTCCGACAATACCGACAGCACTGAAAGCAATGAGCAGTCGGATCAGTCGGATGATCACGGTGACTCCTCCGAACGGCACGAAGAAAGCAGTAACCAGCAGTCCCGTACCAGGACCCGGTCACGCTCGCGCAGGCAGACAGCCTCGTCCGATTCTGATGAATCTGGCTCGCAGGATGATCGTTCAGACTCTGACGACACCGACGGCTCCGGCAACACCGACCGTTCCGCTCGCGCCAATAGGAACACTGGCTCCGCGAATGCAAACAGGTCAGATGACAACGATTCCTCGGGCAGTGACGAGAGTGACGATCACGACTCGGTAGAAGAAGGGGTGACGACGAGGCGTCGCCGCCGTCGCCGCTCCACCTCCTCTGATGAAGTGACGGCACTCAAGGGGTCGACGCGACTGGAGGCGAAGCGCCAGAGACGGAAGGACGGCCGCGAGGCCGGACGCCGCCGCACCACGATCACCGAATCGGAGTTCCTCGCACGCCGCGAATCCGTCAATCGAAAGATGCTCGTACGCGAGCAGGACGGTCTCAACCAGATTGCCGTTCTCGAGGATGACATCTTGGTCGAACACTACGTGGCCCGCCACACCCAGGTGTCGATGGTTGGCAACGTCTACCTCGGCCGCGTCCAGAACGTACTGCCCTCAATGGAAGCCGCCTTCGTTGACATCGGTAAGGGACGCAACGCCGTTCTCTACGCGGGTGAGGTGAACTGGGAGGCCGCAGGCCTCGAAGGCAAGCCCCGCCGCATCGAATCCGCCCTTAAGTCCGGCGAAACCGTTCTCGTTCAGGTCACGAAGGACCCGATCGGGCACAAGGGTGCGCGCCTAACCGCGCAAATCACCCTCGCCGGTCGCCACCTCGTTCTCGTGCCCTCGGGCGCCATGACCGGTATTTCCCGCAAGCTCCCCGAGCGGGAGCGTCAGCGCCTGAAGAAGCTTTTGAAGGAACTGGTTCCCGATGAGCACGGCGTGATCGTTCGGACCGCTGCCGAGGGTGCTACGGAGGAGCAGCTCCGTAAGGATATTGAGCGACTGACCAAGAAGTGGGCCGAGATTCAGGAGAAGTCCGATTCCGCCAAGTCCGCCCCAGTCCTCCTCAAGGGCGAACCGGAGTTGGCTGTTCGCGTGGTCCGTGACGTCTTCAACGAAGACTTTGAATCCCTCCACGTGCAGGGCAACAACACGTACTCCACCATCAAGGAATACGTTCACGAACTGTCGCCCGAACTCGATGAGCGGGTCCACAAGTGGGTTGATCGCAAGGACATCTTCACCGATGCTCGCGTCGATGAACAGCTGGCGAAGGCCATGGACCGCAAGGTGTATCTGCCCTCGGGCGGCTCTCTTGTCATCGATCGTACGGAAGCCATGACGGTTGTTGACGTCAACACGGGACGCTTCACGGGAACCGGTGGCACCCTCGAAGAGACGGTCACGAAGAACAACCTCGAGGCCGCCGAAGAGATCGTCCGTCAGCTGCGCCTGCGCGACATCGGTGGCATCATCGTCATCGACTTCATTGACATGGTTCTCGAATCTAACCGCGACCTCGTGCTACGCCGCCTCATCGAGTGCCTGGGCCGGGACCGTACCCGCCACCAGGTAGCCGAAGTGACCTCCCTCGGTCTCGTCCAAATGACCCGTAAGAGGGTCGGGCAGGGCCTCGTGGAAGCCTTCTCGAGCACCTGTGAACACTGCGATGGGCGCGGCTACCACATCCACACGAACCCGGTAGAAAAGGGCGATGCCTCCAAGCAGGTGCAGCAGCAGCCCCAGAAGCAGGACAAGCCTGCTCCCGCACCGCAGGAAGATGATTCTGCCAAGCGGGAGGAAGTGAAGTCCGCTCTCGCCTCAATCGCTGCGGCTGCCGCTCAGAGTCACCAGGACAGTGAGAAACAGGACGACCAGTCGGCGAAGAAGCAAACCGCTAGCGGCGACTCTTCTTCGACCGAGGACAAGTCCGGCACTTCCACGCGCGGGGGTAAGGGCTCCGGTCACGGACGAAATGGAAAGAACGGTCGCTCGCGCTCGCAGTCACGCAAGACCTCGAACCAGTCGAAGTCGGATGCGGGCCACGAGATTCCGGACCTGAGCGAAGACCTGTCAAAGCTGGCAGCGGATGCATCGAGCAAGCCCGCCACGAAGGCGGTCTCGGGCAAGATTGAGTTCGGCAACGACACGGCGAACGTCCCCGCACATGTTGACGAACTTTCCGGTAATTCCACAGCATCAACGGGAGTGAGTGAGAAGGACCAGCAGGCTACGAGCACCGCACCCGCGGCAGAGCGGAAGTCCCGTCGCGCATCCTCAACGGGAACGATCACCACGTCCTCGGCAAGCCCCATTATCGTCACCGAGAAGCCCGCCCCCGCGGCCCCGGCGGTGAAGAAGGACAAGCCGAAGCCTGTACCGAAGGTTGTGGAGGCGAAGGTGGAGGATGAGAACCGGAAGACCCGACGTTCCGCCTCCTCGGGTACGATCATTCCCAAGTCATCCACGCCCGCGATCATGACCTTCCCAGCGAAGTAGTGCTGAAAAACACAGCCAATCGCCCTGACTTTCGCAGTTTCGGGCTTGGCTGGAAGAAACCGAATAAAGTAGTATGGGACGTCGGTGCCTAACCCGGGCACAAGACTTTAATGTCCGCATACGTCAACCAGAGATGAGCAACAACGTGGCTTACGCGATTGTCAAGGCTGGCGGCCGCCAGGAAAAGGTGTCCGTCGGCTCCATTGTCGTCATGAATAAGATCGAGGGCGAGGCCGGTGACAAGGTCGAGCTCGACCCGATCCTGCTTGTCGATGGCGATAAGGTCACCACGTCTGCGGACGGGATTTCCGCAACGGTGACCGCTGAAATCGTCCGTGCCGAAAAGGGCCCGAAGATCGACATCATTAAGTACAAGAACAAGACGGGGTACCGCAAGCGCCAGGGTCACCGCCAGCAGCTGACCCGCGTGAAGATCACCTCGATCGCCTGAGTAAAGAAGGACCTGAACTATGGCAACCAAGAAGGGTGCATCCTCAACGCGCAACGGCCGCGACTCTAACGCACAGCGCCTCGGCGTGAAGCGTTTCGGTGGTCAGCTCGTTTCCGCCGGCGAGATCCTCGTCCGCCAGCGCGGCACCAAGTTCCACCCCGGCAACAATGTCGGACGCGGCAAGGACGACACACTGTTCGCACTTTCCGCTGGCACCGTTGAATTCGGTGTCCGTCGCGACCGCAAGGTCGTCGACATCGTTCCGGTTTCCGCCTGAACTAGTATGTAGGGGAGGGGTGGACGGCACTGCCGTCCACCCCTCCTGTCATTTTATTTGGAGGTTACGGTGGCGAGTTTCGTTGACAGGGTCGTCCTGCACGCAAAGGCAGGGAACGGCGGCAACGGCTGTGTGTCCGTTCGTCGTGAAAAGTTCAAGCCCCTTGGCGGCCCCGATGGTGCCAATGGCGGCAATGGTGGCGACATTATTCTTCGGGTTGACCCGCAGGTCACGACTCTCTTGAGCTATCACCGTTCTCCTCACCAGAGTGCCGCGTCTGGCAAACCGGGTGAAGGTGACCTGAGGATCGGCAAAAGCGGCGAGGACCTCGTTCTTGGTGTGCCGTCCGGCACGGTCGTGAAGTCGATGAACGGGGATGTGCTGGCCGACCTGGTCGGTGCAGGTGCCGAATATCTGCTTGCGCAGGGTGGTCAGGGTGGCCTCGGCAATGCTGCTCTTGCCTCCCCGAAGCGTAAGGCCCCCGGTTTCGCTCTCCTGGGTGACCAGGGTGATGAGATCGATGTCGTACTCGAATTGAAGTCCGTGGCCGATGTAGCTCTGGTGGGCTTCCCGTCCGCAGGCAAGTCCTCTCTCATCGCCGCCATGTCCGCTGCTAGGCCCAAGATTGCGGACTACCCCTTTACGACCCTCATCCCCAATCTCGGTGTCGTGGATGCTGAGGGGGTGCGATACACGATCGCTGATGTGCCCGGACTGATTCCCGGGGCGTCGGAAGGTCGTGGCTTGGGGCTTGAGTTCCTTCGCCACATCGAACGCTGCGCTGTGATTGTCCACGTGCTTGACTGCGCCACACTCGAACCGGGCCGGGACCCGATTACGGACCTGGAAACGATCGAGAACGAGCTCGAGGTTTACTCCCAGCAGATCCCGCCCACCCACGGTCATGAGCCGCTCATGGATCGCCCCCGCATCGTCGTCCTCAACAAGGCCGATGTTCCGGAAGCGAAGGAACTGGCAGAGTTCGTGGCGGAAGAAATTGGCGATAAGTACCCGACCTACGTTGTGTCCGCCGTGTCCCACGAGGGACTGAGGGAGCTGTCGTTCGCTTTCGCAAGGACCGTGACGAAGGTGCGTGCCAACCAGCCCGAGGAGGAGCCCGCACCGATCGTGCTACGTCCCACCCCGCGCGGCGCACGGAACGAATTCCACATTAATCGCCTCGGTGGTAGCCAGGGCACGTTTTACCAGATCATTGGCGACAAGCCGGAGCGCTGGGTTCGTCAAACGAACTTCGACAACGATGAGGCCGTGGGCTACCTCGCTGACAGGCTTGCGAAGCTCGGTGTTGAAGACGCCCTCGTCAAGGAAGGTGCCCTCGCCGGGGATACTGTAGTCATTGGTGAGATTGATGGGGGAGTCGTGTTCGACTGGGAGCCGACCATGGCGACCGGTGCTGAACTGCTCGGCCCGCGCGGCACCGACCTGCGCTTCGACGATGTTTCCCGGCCCTCCCGTAAGGAGAAGCGCGAGGCCTTCTACGAGAAGATGGACGCGAAGGAGGCGGCTCGTCAGGAACTGTGGATGGAGCGTGAGTCCGGAGTCTGGACCGACCCGGAGGAACAGTGACCAGCGGAACCGACAAGAGGGGACTTGCCAACAGGTCGCTCGTCCCCAGCGCCCCCAAGTTCGTTGTCAAGGTTGGTTCCTCATCCCTGACTCTGTCCGATGGCACGCTCAACCACGAGCAACTCCAGTCACTGTCGGAGACCCTGGCTGAGGCCTATCGGCGGGACCAGCGCTTCGCGCTCGTCTCATCGGGTGCGGTGGCAGCCGGTGTCGGTAGCCTCGGTATCACATCCCGCCCCACGGACATGTCCGGACTTCAGGCCGCCGCCATGGTCGGACAGACGAAGCTCATGGCCGAATATAGTGAACGTTTCGCGGCTCACGGCATCGGCATTGGACAGGTCCTGCTCACGGCCGATGATGTGATCCGTCGCAATCACTACCGCAATGCTCGACTGGCTCTCGACAAGCTCCTCACCATGGGAATTGTTCCAATCGTCAATGAGAACGATGCCGTGGCAACGACGGAGCTACGACTGGGGGATAATGACCGACTTGCCGCACTCATCGCCCACCTGATCGATGCGGACTTCCTGCTTCTCCTGACGGACGTTGATGCGCTCTATTCCGGCCCGCCCAAGGAGCCCGGCTCACGCCGCATCCCCTTCGTTGGCGACATGTCCGAACTGCAGAAGTATTCAATCACCGGGCGAGGCAGCTCGTTTGGTACGGGTGGCATGGCAACGAAGGTGACGGCGGCCCGCATGGCCACCGCTTTCGGAATCCCCACGATCGTCACTTCCGCTGACAACCTCGGGAAGGCTCTCGCTGGAGAACCGGTCGGCACCTGGTTTGCGACAACCGGCAATAAGTCGAATGCGAGGGCTTTGTGGATCGCTCACGCAGCTCAGTCGTCGGGACAGGTTCGTCTCGATGCTGGTGCGGTCACAGCCCTTGAATCCGGAGGGAACTCGCTTCTCGCTGTTGGTATCACCGATGTTGTCGGCACCTTTGACCCAGGCGACCCCATCGACATTATTGGGCCCGGCGGTAATTTGGTTGCTCGTGGACTCGCCGGATGGGATTCGGAGCGCCTGCGCGGCTCCGCCGGTGTGGCGGGAGCGGGCCGTCCCGCGGTGCACGTCGACGACATGGTGCTCATGCGTCAATAGCGTTGCTTCACTATCCTCACTCACCGGGATTTCCACACGTAACCACGTAGATACCCCGGTGAGTTAGAGTCGCGGGATAGGTCATTTGCGGATGAACCCGTTTGGTGTTGTAGGCCTGATTGGTACCTAGGAGCTGACCTTCTTCTAGATCTATTCGGTACCTCGACCATTGGGCGAGCGAAAATTCCTATATGCTCAAGTTGAGCGCCGATGGCCTTGCTCCGATTCTGCTTGTTTGGTCGAATTGTCATGGCCGACTGAGGAATGGTGGGCAAATGGGGTGGTGACGGTGGGTTTTTCACAGCTAGTTATGATGGGAAAATTGTGAACCGTCCTGGGTTTTGTTCCGTCCTGTGATGAGAGGATGGAACTATGCCAAGTAAGTACCCTCAATCGTTTAAAGACCGCGCGACGCGTATGGTGTTTGATCGATTAGAAGATGATGATGCGCCAAGTCGCTATGTGGTGATTCGTGAGACCGCGCCGAAGCTGAGTATCGCAACCGAGACGTTGCGCCGATGGGTGGAACAGGCCGAGGTTGATACCGACAAGAAGTCGGGAGTGTCTACGGATGCGCAGGAGCAAATCCGGAAGCTCAAACGCGAGAACGCCGAGCTGCGCCGGGCCAATGAGATCCTCAAGACGGCGTCAGCTTTTTTCGCAGCGGAGCTCGACCGCCCCACGACGAGATGATTGCTTACATTGACATGTTCAGGGATCGTTTCGGAGTCGAGTCCATCTGTCGCGTGTTGGGTGCGACAGACCGTGGGTTTATCACCTCACGCGGGTACCGGGCAGCCAAGACACGACCAGCCAGTCAGCGCGCGCAACGCGATGCGGCGTTGATTCCGGTGGTCAAAGAGTTGCACCAGGCTAATTATGGGGTCTATGGGGTGCGCAAAATGTGGCATGCCATGACCCGTGCTGGGTGGGATGTGGGCCGCGACCAAGTCGCCCGGCTGATGCGCCTGGCCGGAATCCGCGGTGTCGTTCGTGGCCGGAAGCCACGCACGACGAGCCCAGCGAAGGTGCCAGATCACCGGCCGGATCTGGTCAATCGGAACTTCAAGGTGAATGCACCGCATCAGCTGTGGGTTGCTGATATTACCTATGTGCGCACGACCAGCGGATTTTGCTATACCGCGTTTGTCACCGATGCATTCAGTCGCAAAATTGTTGGCTGGGCGACTCGGACCACGATGCGCACCGATGCGCTGCCGTTGGAAGCGTTGGAACACGCGTTGCTCAGCGCCAAGGGCCAAGCGCTTGAAGGATTAGTTCATCACAGCGATCGAGGGTCGCAAGGTGGATTCAATTGATTGTCGCAACACCTTGGTGGGAAAGGTGTGAGTCGATGGCTACGGATGACTGGAGTAGGAAGCCTGGTGATATGCCGGTGGAGGTGCGTCGTCAGTGGCGGGCGGATCGGGCGCTTCGTCCCCCGATGCGTTCACCTGGCCGGCCGGTTCCCTCGCGGGCAGTTCAACGTGACTTTTGGGCGTTGATCGCTACGGGAATCACGACTGCGGAGGCTGCCGTGAGGGTGGGGGTGTCCGTACCGGTAGGGACACGGTGGTTCCGTCATGCTGGTGGGATGAGACCCTTAACATTGGACGAGCCCTCGGGGCGGTATCTATCGTTTGCTGAACGGGAGGAAATCGCGATCTTAAGCTCCCAAGAGTTGGGGGTACGTGAGATCGCCCGCCGGATCGGACGCAATCCGGCGACGATCTCTCGTGAGCTACGGCGTAACGCTGCCACCCGTGGTGGCACGACCGTCTATCGGGCAGGGGTGGCGCAGTGGAAAGCTCAGGAAGCCGCCAAGCGTCCCAAACAAGCAAAACTCGTGGGTAATCCGCGACTGCGAGACTACGTTCAGGATCGTCTTGCCGGGACGGTCCGAGATGAAAACGGGGTCGTTATGGCGGGGCCTGGTACTGCTGGGTGGAAGGGCCGGAACAAACCTCACAGGGCAGACCGTCAGTGGTTTACTGCATGGAGCCCGGAGCAGATATCGCAGCGGTTAAGGATTGACTTCCCCGATGATGAGAGTATGAGAATCAGCCATGAAGCGATCTACCAGTCCTTGTATATCGAGGGGCGCGGGGCGCTTAAGCGTGACCTCGTTGCCGCACTACGCACTGGGCGGGCACTGCGTAAACCCCGGGCCAGGAGCAAGTCGAAACCGCATGGACACGTGACTGACGATGTTGTCATCTCTAACCGGCCCCCTGAAGCCTCGGATCGGGCAGTACCTGGCCATTGGGAAGGCGACTTGATCATCGGCACCGGACGTTCAGCGATCGGGACCGTGATTGAACGCTACAGCCGGTCGACCCTGCTGGTGCACCTGCCTCGCCTGGACGGCTGGGATGAACAACCAAGGACGAAAAAGGGACCTGCCTTGAGCGGATTCGGAGCTCAAGCGATGAACTCCGCCCTACAAACCGCGATAACCGATCTGCCATTACAATTACGTCAAACGTTGACCTGGGACCGAGGAACCGAGCTCGCTGACCATGCCGCTTTCACTCTAGCCACGGGCACGAAAGTGTTCTTCGCTGACCCTCACTCGCCATGGCAACGGCCCACGAATGAAAACAGCAACGGGCTCTTACGCCAGTATTTCCCCAAAGGCACCGACCTGTCTCGATGGACAGCCCAAGACCTCGCCGCCATCGCCTACACGCTCAATAACAGACCAAGAAAAGTCCTCGGATTTCGAACCCCAGCCGAAGTATTTAAAGAACAATTACAATCAATTCAAAACAGCAGTGTTGCAACCACCGATTGAATCCAAGCAATACGTCAGCATTCGCTACACTGAACATCTGGCCAGGGCTGGTCTGACGGCCTCGGTTGGCACTGCTGGAGACGCGTACGACAATGCGTTAGCTGAGACCGTCAACGGGTTATATAAGGCCGAGTTGATCTATGCTCGCCCCGCTTGGCCGTCAGCTACTGAGGTGGAATTCGAAACGATGAACTGGGTCCACTGGTGGAACACGAGACGATTGCATGAAGCCCTGGACTATCAGACCCCGACCGAAATCGAAGCAAGTTATCATATGACCCAGGCTCAAGCCCTGAGCCCCGTATAAAAAGCGGAACAAAACCCAGGGCGATTCATTTCCACTGTTTGGTAGGTTAAATTGCTTGCTTTATGTGATGTGAAGCGAGTGGCAAGTGGTTGGCTTAGGGTTCTTCTGCGTGACGCGGGTCGGCTTGCTAAGAGAAAATAATCTGTGTCATGATGAAGATCTCACGAAGGGAAACTTCCTCCGCACAAAAAGTTAGGAAGTTGTCTGTGAATACCTTGCCGGCAAGGACGCTGGTGAGCTTTTTGGATGTCCGAAGGAGGACACAACATGTTCAACGCTAGGAAGGCCGTCGCAGCGCTGACGGTCGGCGCCTTTACTCTCGTCGGCCTTACTGCATGCGGGTCCGATGACGAGTCCGATGGCAAGGGCAAGGTCTATTTCCTCAACTGGAAACCGGAATCTGAAGAGACCTACAAGGAGATTGCGGCTGCCTACACGGAAGAGACCGGTGTCGAGGTCAAGGTCGTCACCGCAGCCTCGGGTACATACGAGCAGACCCTCAAGTCCGAGATCACTAAATCTGATGCCCCGACCCTGTACCAGATCAACGGACCGATGGGTCTCGTCAACTGGCAGGATTACGCTCTTGAACTAGACGACACCGATTTCGCTCAGGATCTGAACGACCCGGGCCTTGCCCTCAAGGGCGAGGACGGCAAGATCTACGGTGTGCCGCTGGCCGTTGAGGGTTACGGCATCATCTACAACCAGGCGATCTTCGATGACTACTTTGCGATGGACGATGCGGTCGTCACCTCCATGGACGAAATCGACAACTTCGACACCCTGAAGGAAGTCACGGATGATATGCAGGCTCGCAAGGACGAGCTCGGCATTGAGGGCGTCTTCGCCTCGACCTCGCTCGCAACGGGTGAGGAATGGCGCTTCCAGACCCACCTGGCGAACATCCCGGTGTTCTACGAGTACGACGAGGAGGGCGTGACCGACAAGGAAGAGATCGCCTTCTCCTACAACGAAAACTACAAGAATATTTTCGACCTCTACCTCACCAACTCGACGGTCGAGCCTTCGCTCACCCCCTCGAAGACCGTCACCGACTCCATGCAGGAGTTCGCGACCGGCAAGGCCGCCATGGTACAAAACGGCAACTGGGCCTGGAGCCAGATCGAAGGCATCGAAGGCAACGTTGTCGCCGAGGAAGACATCAAGTTCCTCCCGATCTACACCGGCGTTGAGGGCGAAGAGTCGAAGAGCATCAACATTGGTACCGAGGCTTTCATGGCCATCAACTCCGAGGCTTCCGAAGCCGACCAGCAGGCAACGATTGACTTCGTCAACTGGCTGTTCAGCTCCGAGGAGGGCATGGACTACGTGACCAACGATCTCGGCTTCATTGCCCCCTTCAAGTCCTTTGGTGATTCCACCCCGAACGACCCGCTCGCCCAGGAAGTAAACCGATACATGACCGACCCGGATCTTGAACCGATTCCGTGGGTGTTCACCACCTTCCCGTCACAGAAGTTCAAGGAAGACTTCGCTGGCGGCCTCGCACAGTACGCATCGGGCAACATGGAATGGGATGAAGTAGTCGATATCTTCGTCACGAGCTGGGCCACTGAAAAGGCCAACCTAGGCTAATACCTGACCGCTGGGGGCGGTGACCATACCGCCCCCAGCACCACCTTTGTCGATGGAGTGCAAGGACGCGCTCCCGAATCGAGACAGCATGCAAAAAGCATTAAAAAAATACTTCCCCGTCTTTGTGGCACCAACAGGAATTGCGTTTACGATCGCGTTCCTGCTGCCCTTCGTCATCGGGATCTACCTGTCGTTCTCTGACTTCACGACGATCACGAATGCCGAGTGGGTGGGGATCGAGAACTATCAGCGCGCCCTCGAGGAGAGCCAGGGCTTCACCAGCTCGTTCACGTTCACGATCCTCGTTGTCCTTGTCGCCGTCGTGTCGGTCAATATTTTTGCGTTCGCGATCGCGCGAATGCTCACCCAAAGGCTGCGGGGCACGAACTTCTTCCGGTCCGTGTTCTTCATGCCGAACCTCATTGGCGGAATCGTTCTCGGTTACACATGGCAGCAAATGATCAACGCCGTCCTCTCCAACTACGGCACCACCATCATCTCCAAGTGGGAATATGGTTTCGTTGGCCTCATCCTGCTCATCAACTGGCAGCAGGTGGGCTACATGATGATCATCTACATTGCCGGCCTGCAATCGGTCCCGCAGGAACTCACCGAAGTGGCTGAAATTGACGGGGCTACGAGGTGGCAGACCCTCCGGCACGTGACCATCCCGGTCATCATGCCCACGATCACGATCTGCATCTTCCTCACCCTCTCAAGTACCTTCAAGCTGTACGACCAAAACCTCGCACTGACCAACGGCGCACCGCAGTCGCAGACGGAAATGGTTGCGCTCAACATCGTCAACACGATGTTCGCCCGGATCGGACAGGAAGGCGTGGGCCAAGCCAAGGCCGTCATCTTTGTCGTCATCGTAGTCTTCATCGCACTTATCCAGTTACGTATGACCCGAAGCAAGGAGGTTGAGGCATGAGCGCCATCATCGAACATGCTGAACAGGCGGGTGAGCCGTTGCCCGAGGGAAACGAGAAGCTCGCGGCGGGGGAGAAGCCCAAATCGGTCCGCAACGGCTTCTACTACGTTGTGCTCGTCCTTCTTGTTGTTGTCTTCATCGGGCCAATCCTGTTCATCCTCATCAACTCGTTCAAACACAAGTTCTCGATCAGCTCCGATCCGTTCGCTCTGCCACTGGGGGACATGTGGGCGGGACTCCAGAACTACACGACAGGCCTGGCACGGACAGGGTTCTTCGAGGCCATCCTCTGGTCCTTTGTCATCACCGTGCTATCCGTTGCGGCCGTGGTGTTCTTCAGTGCAATGACCGCCTACTACATCACCCGGGTCAAAACCTGGTGGACATCGATCATCTACTACCTGTTTGTTTTCTCGATGGTGATCCCATTCCAGATGGTCATGTTCCCCACCGTGAAGATCGCCGACATGTTGCACTTCAACAACCCGCTCGGCATGGTGGTCCTTTACCTCGGCTTCGGCGCAGGGCTCTCGGTGTTTATCTTCTCCGGGTTCGTCAAAGGCATCCCGTTCGAGATTGAGGAGGCGGCCTACATTGATGGCTGCGGGCCGATCCAGAACTATTTCCGGATTGTCCTTCCCATCCTCAAGCCCACAACCGTGACCGTGGCAATCCTCAACGCCATGTGGATCTGGAACGACTACCTCCTCCCATACCTCGTCATCGGCCTATCTACCCGGTACAAGACCATTCCCGTGGTGGTACAGATGCTGGTGGGTTCGAATGGTAATCGGGACATGGGGGCGATGATGGCGATGCTGGTACTCGCGATCATTCCGATCGTTGTCTTCTACCTCGCGTCCCAGAAGTACATCATCAAGGGCGTCGTCGCCGGATCCGTCAAGGGCTGATTGGTATGGCGGGGTGGCTCGCACCCGACACCAAGTTCTACAACGGATTGCTCGCGGTTACCGAGGCAATCATCATCAACGTGCTGTTTGTTCTCTTCTGCCTACCCATCGTTACCGTGGGTGCCTCAGCAGCGGGTGCCCACGCGGCCCTCCTCCAGCAACTCCGGGAGGAGGGCTCCTCACCAGCCCGCACCTTCTGGAACAGCTTCAAGAAAACTTTTCGGCGGGCGACCGGTGCGTGGCTTTCAATCCTGGTTTTGCTGCTGGTGGCAACCTGGGAAATCTGGGCGATTGGCCGCATGGCATTGGGCCTGCCGGGCACGATCGCCACGATCCTTTCCATCACCGGCATCATCCTCATCCTGGGCTTTGCTATCTGGTACTTCCCGTACATCAGCCAGTACCGGGCTCCCATGAGTTCAGCATCCAAGAGATCAGCACTCCTGGCGATCCGATTCCTGCCCCGAACCCTCGTGTGCCTGGCTCTTCTCCTCATCCAGCCCGTCATCCTCTACCTCAACCCTGATATTCTCGGCGTCCTCGTCTTTGCCAACCTCATCATCCTTCCCGCAGCCATCATCTACGTTCACGACCTGCTCCTCGCTACTCCTCTCAAGACATTCGGCAGCGACGAGTAGCGAGGCCTGCCAAGGCGCTTTTAGTCATGTGTGACCGGTCTCGTACTTATTGATTATTTGGATTCAGGGGACCACGGCCAGACAAACCGGCTTCAGCCGCCCTCAGCCTGTGATTTCGAGGCTCACTATTCACCGCAGAAGAACCGGCCTTTCCTTGCCCTATCACCGAAAACAGATTGTGTCCCGTGTGCCTGGGTCGGGATCTGCATAGCTGGGTAACTCAGCGCCCGGTGAGCCTTAACGACACCCCGGAAGCTACCGATCGGTAGCTAGAAATTGGTGAACCCGGGCCGAGTATTGCCATGAGAACTGCCAATCTCACTTTTTGGGCAAGGCAGTCTTGACATTTGGACCGCTCATCGTGTTATTCTGTCGGTGGTCCAGAGAACCAGCGAAGAGCCCCGGCTAGCTGGTCGACAACCCCTCACGTGCGAGGGGTGCCCCGGGTGACGACCAGGCCTCAATTGGCAAGCGAAGCGCCGTTCGCGGTGGAGAGCACGAAGGAATAAAACATGACATTCTCGAATATTTATCGGACGACAGAGCAGAGCGTCAGCGTAACGGGTACATCCCGAATTCGCCGAATGTACATGTGCATGCATAAGTCCATGGCCTGATCTGGCCAACATGATCCGCCTGGGTTTTTTCCCACTCAGCGTTCACTTACGCACCTTCAATGAGCTCCGGTAGGAGCCGAAAGCTATACCATCCCAAGGATTTGATGATGACCATCGAACTGCCCGCCAATACCCAGCAACGCTCACGTTACAAAGTTCCCGCCCTGTCGATTGACCTGTCTGCCCTCGGTGCCGAGGTGCTCGACCCCTCCAGCGATTTCGATGAAGATTTCCCCGTCGAGACCTGCAACCTGGGCAAGCTCTCGACCATGGCCTCAGCCGCACTGACCGATGGCCTTGCCGGTATTTGTCTCGGCTCCTCATTCCTGCTCCGTTCGGATCTGCACTTGCGAGACTGCAGGCTCGACGCCGTCCGAGCAGCCCTCAAACTGACTTCCCGCATCACCGGCCCCATCTACGCATCCGTTACGGGCGACGCCGTTGGTGAAACTGCCCTTGAGGCGGTGAAGGATTCCGATGTTGGTCTTGAAATCCACCTGAACAAGCAGGATCTCGATTCCGCCCTCGATCTGGTTGCCCGTGCGAAAGAAGCCGGCACTCGGGTCGTCGTGGCCTTGACCGGCGATACGGCGCAGCAGATCGATCTCAGCAAGCTCGGTGCCGTCGTTGACACGGTGCGCCTGCGCGAGCCGGATCCGCACACGGCCCGCGAAATCCGTTACTCACTGCGCTCCGCAGCGCTCGAAGAGGGGCGGGATCTGACCGTTGTTGCCGACCTCTTCATGATCGTATCGGCGTGTGCGATGGATGCGGAGGAGAGGGCCAACCTCATCTCCGCCATCGGTGCCGACCGTTACGCCGCAGGCTCGGCCCGCGTCCTGGGAACGGTCCACGACGTGGCCGATCACATCGAGTCGTGGATCGCCCTCGGTGCAGCAGATGCCTTCACGATTCTTCCCGGCTCGCTCCCTACCGACCTTGCCTCCACCGTGTGCGGAGTTTTACCGCTGTTGAACGCCCGTCGCACAGTCGAAGCTCAGCAACAGTAAACACGTAGCTCAACTCTTGAGACCTGTCAGTGTGCCCGGACCGCGCGTCCGGGCACACTGCTGTCTTCGCTTGGTAGTGAGCCAAGGCTTTGGTTTCTCAGGTCTTCCTGCCTCTGCTTACCGGATCATCCCGATACTTCGGTTTTTCCCTCATGTGCCGGTCTGTGCTGCCGAAGAAAGGGGGGTGCAGAGTTGAAGAAAGTGGCAGCTACTGAGTTGTAGAAAATGGGGGCGCGTGAAAAGAAAGGAAGGTGGCGGGCACCTGTCGGTACCCGCCACCTCTATGCGCACAGCTATGTATGTGAACGTATATTGCTTACTTCTCGGCAGCTGCCTGCTGTTCGGCGATCTGGGCGCGAACCGCGTCCATGTCCAGCTTCTCGGCCTGGCCGATGAGATCGTTGAGAGCGGACGACGGCAGAGCGCCGGCCTGCTCGAAGATCTTGATGCCGTCACGGAAGACCATGAGGGTCGGGATCGACATGATCTGGAAGCTCGCGGCGAGTTCCTGCTGATCCTCGGTATCGATCTTTCCGAAGGTCACGTTCGGGTTCTCTTCCGCTGCCTTCTCGAAGGTGGGCGCGAACTGCTTGCACGGACCACACCAATCTGCCCAGAAATCAAGGAACACAGTTCCTTCCTTCACGGTCTCGGTGAAGTTTTCCTTCGTGACTTCGATAGTCGCCATTCTTCTACTTCCTATACAGTCGGGGACCTCAAAAGGTGATACATAGGCTGTAACACGGTGGACAGGGAATTAATTCCCTATACGCTTATTCCCATGACCAACACGAGTGAAGCAGTACGAGCGCTGGCGACAAAGGGGCGCGCAGCAGCCGGGGTGTTGAGGGCTGCATCCACCACCCAGAAGAATGATGCGCTGGCCGCCATTGCGGTCGCTCTGGAAAGTAATATTCCAGCGATTGTGGAAGCCAACGCGCGAGATCTGGAACGGGGGAGGGACACGGGGCTCACCGAAGCGCTCCTGGATCGTCTCACCCTGAACGAAGAACGCATTCGCGGTATTGGTGACGCCGTCCGCCAACTCATCGCCCTCGCCGATCCCGTTGGAGAAGTCGTTGCTGGCAGGACACTGCCCAACGGACTCGTTGTCCGCAACGTGCGGGTGCCCATGGGCGTGGTTGGCATGATCTATGAAGCACGGCCTAATGTCACTGTTGACGCCGCTTGCCTCGCACTCAAGTCCGGCAACGCCGTACTCCTTCGGGGAGGTAGTGCCGCTGAGGAGACGAACGTTGTTCTCGTGGGGCTCATGAGGGAGGCCATCGAGTCTGTTGGGATCCCTGCGGATGCCATCGCCTCAGTCGACGAATACGGCCGTGAGGGAGCAACAGAGCTCATGCGGGCCCGAGGATACATCGACCTCCTCATTCCGCGTGGCGGAACCGGGCTCATCCAGTCCGTTGTTCACGAA
Source organism: Flaviflexus massiliensis (assembly GCF_001375495.1). Lineage (GTDB taxonomy): Bacteria > Actinomycetota > Actinomycetes > Actinomycetales > Actinomycetaceae > Flaviflexus > Flaviflexus massiliensis. The sequence continues at coordinate 359,918 of NZ_LN831057.1, forward strand.
TCCGTTGTTCCCGTCATCGAAACCGGTGTCGGTAACTGTCACGTGTTCGTCAACGCGGATGCTGACCCGGCGAAGGCCCTCCCGATCGTCATCAATTCCAAGACCCACCGCCCGGGCGTGTGCAATGCGGCAGAAACGCTTCTGCTCCACGAAGGATACGGTGAGGGTGGCGCCATCCTCCGTGCGCTGGCCGAGGCCGGAGTGCTGCTCCACGTCGATGCCAAGGCGCGGGCACTGGCCGAAGAGGCTGGCGTGGATGCTGAGTCACTCGTGGATGTGACGGATGAGGACTGGGATGCTGAATACTTGGCGCTGGAGATGGCAGTCGGAGTCGTTGACTCCATCGGCGCCGCCATCACCCACATCGCCAACCATTCTTCCGGCCACACGGACGCGATCGTGACCGATTCCGTCAAGGATGCCAATTCATTTGTTGCAGCCATCGATTCCGCTGCGGTCATGGTCAATGCCTCGACAAGGTTTACTGATGGCGGGGAGCTCGGGCTCGGTGCTGAGATTGGGATCTCCACTCAGAAACTTCACGCTCGTGGGCCGATGGGGCTTGCAGAGCTGACGACCACGACGTGGATCGTGGAGGGCTCGGGGCATGTCCGGTAACGGCGGACACGACCGTTCTACGGTCACCGACCTGTCGGCCATTCGGGCACCCCACCCGAACCCGGGTCCGCACCGCAAGATCGGGATCATGGGTGGCACGTTTGACCCGATCCACCATGGCCACCTCGTCGCCGCATCGGAGGTGCAATACCGGTTTGGTCTCGATGAGGTGATCTTTGTTCCTACGGGGGAGCAGCCCTTCAAGCAGGGGCAGCAGATCTCGCCGGCCGAGCATCGCTACCTCATGACCGTGATTGCAACCGCGTCCAATTCCCGTTTCTCCGTGTCCCGAATCGAGATCGATCGCCCCGGACTCACGTACACGATCGATACCTTGCGGGAGCTTAGGAAGCTCTATCCCGATGATGAATTCTTCTTCATTACGGGCGCCGATGTACTTCCCCAAATCCTTGAGTGGAAAGACTCCGGTGATCTGTGGGAGCTCGCCCACTTTGTCGGAGTCAACAGGCCGGGCCATACGTTGAAAACCCGTGGCCTGCCGTTCGAGCACGTCACGGTCATTGAAGTTCCGGCCATGGCGATCTCGTCCACCGATGTTCGTCTGCGTGAAGCCTCCGGCATTCCCATCTGGTACCTCGTGCCCGATGGGGTGGTCCAATACATTCGTAAGTACGCACTGTACTCAAGTAAACGTGTTCCTCTAGTTTCACAGCCGTGATGACCGGCGATCAGGGAGTGAGCCAGGTAGACTAGGCACCAGTCAAGTAAAGGAGAACCGATGAGCAAACGCATGTCGCGACGCGAAATGCGTCAGGCCGGGCTTCTGAAGCCAAAGCCGGCTGACGATCGCGAGGTCGAACCCACCGACAGTGCCCCGGATGCTGAACAGTCTCCCGATGCGCAGTCTGCAACCAGCGCGGGAACCGCACTTGATGAAGGCCGCGCAGTCGAAGGCGATGATGCCGATGATACGCGCGGATTCGATAGCCTCACGGACGATTCAACGCAGCAGCATGACACTCTTGGTAGCTACGAGAAAACTGATGAGCAAGAAAGCGCTGAGATCCCCGAACGGACCAGTGTCTTCGATCGTTTCTCCGCAGTTGAGAAAGACAAGGACGCTGAAGCAGACGGCGACCTAGGGGAGCAGGCGCCACGTGCGAGCTCGGCTGAGTCCGAAGACTTCGCGACCGGTGATATCGATGCGAATGATCAAGGAGCAGATCAGGAAGCTGCAGACGAGGTAGCGGCAACGGGTGCCTTTGCTGCTGGGAACACTGATGCTTCCGGCGATGACTCCGATCAGACCGAGCTCCACGACCGCGCTGTTTCGGATACTTCGGAGCCCAATGTGGCTCAAGATGTGTCCGACAGCGATCACGACGGGGAGTCGAACCACGATGATGATGAAGACTTCGCCGGTGCTCTGCGAGCCAAGCTCAAGTCCCAGCCTCCCATCCAGGAATCTGAGCGTGAGCGAACGGAAGACGTCGAGTACGAGGATGCTCCCACGAGCAAGTGGAAGACGATCCTGCTCTTCCTCGTGCTCATTGTTGTTGGCTTCGGTGTTGGCATCCTGCTCGGATCCCTCCTCTTCTCTGGCGGGGGCTCATCAGCATCCGCACTTCTGTCGACTTACTACCCTGGAGCATTGTGACCGCCACTCCTATGTCCGTCACCCACGCGCGAGCCGCCGCTGAAGCGGCCTTCGATAAGCTCGCAACCTCAGTTACCGTCATTGATGTGTCGGAACGACTCCCGTTCACTGACATTTTTGTCATTGCATCGGGCGAAACACCCCGCCAGGTCCGCGCCATCGTGGATGCCATCGACGAGGCCCTTGGAAAGGTCGGTGTCGATCGGATACGTCGTGAAGGATTCGAGGGCGAGGCTAGGTGGGTGCTCGCAGACTACGGGGACGTTATTGTCCACGTCCAGCACGATGAAGAACGCGATTTCTACGCATTGGATAGGCTGTGGGCGGACTGCCCAACGATTGACGTCTCTGACCTGGAGGAAAACCATTGATCACCAGAATGATCTTCTGGCGCCACGGACAAACCGATCTCAACAAGCAACGCCGGTTGCAGGGATCAAGCGACTACCCGCTGAACGATACTGGTAGGGAACAGGCGAAGGCCGCAGCCCCCAAGATCGCTGCACTCAAACCTGATTTCATCATTGCCTCCAACCTCGCCCGAGCCTACGACACAGCCCAGGCCCTGGCAGCGGAAACCGGACTCGACATCATCGTTGACCCCCGGATCCAGGAACGTACCTTCGGGGCCTGGGAAGGCCAGAACCTCGAGGAGATCGCTGTGCACTCCGCTGAGCGGCTCCAGCTCTGGCGGGACGGGAAAGAGCCCGGTGGCGACGTGGAGTCGCGACAAGACTGCGGCATCAGGGTTGCCAATGCCGTCCAGGATTGGACCGAGAAGCTTCACGATGAAGAGGGAGAAACCGTTGTGTTCGTCTCCCACGGCGCTGCGATCTCCAACGCAATCATGACGATGCTGGGTGTGAACCCATCAGAACAGCAACCGCTTGGGGGAATGGACAACTGCCACTGGGCAATCATGTCCCGCCAACAGAACCGCGAACCCATCTGGAGACTCAACTCCTACAACGTCAATTGATGATGTGTTGGGTACCACCCATTTCCGATTTGGTATCTGACAGGTGTTTCGGCCTAAAATGGGTAAGCACTCGGGGCTATGGCGCAGTTGGTAGCGCGCTTCCATGGCATGGAAGAGGTCAGGGGTTCGAATCCCCTTAGCTCCACAATCCGATAAGTCGGGACAAAGGTAAGAAGCCTTGGCCCCGACTTTTTCATTTCTCTGGTTCTGACCAGGGCCTGTGCCTGCGCTGGCCGATCTGGAAGTTCAACGGGATCTGGTTGCCTTTTGGCTCTATGTGAGGCGAGCAAGACTGCGCTGGATCTCGATGTGGGACCGGAAGCTGGCAGACATGGCGCGGGAGTCATGGAAGTTCATGACGATTGTCGTACCGTCCTTCGGGTTGATAAACGTGTGGACGGCAGTGACCCCAATGTGACCGGTGGGCCGGGGGAGGCCGCGTAGGAGCGGCATGAATCCTTCAAATTGCACCTGCATGGTTCCCAGGCCGTATTTGATTCCTGAACGGAAGCGATGTTGCGGTGTGGCCATGGTTTTCCACGTTTCTTGTTGAAGAAGGGTTCCGTCCGAGCAGGCGGTAATGAATCGGTGGAGGTCGTCTAGGGTGGTGACGATTCCACCACCTGCCCAGTCGCAGGAAAGGGAAGTGAACGTGCTGACCTCGACTCCGTTGATCCAGGCCGGAGCGATCTGGTCAGGTCCGTTCTCCCGCAGCCACAGGACGCTATCCTTCATCCCACACCTATCAAAGATCCTGCCGTGTAGGAGTCTCGTAAAGTCTTCACCCGTATGCTCTTCAAGGATCCGGCCAAGAAGAACATATCCCGTATCGGAATAGGAGAACTTTTCACCCGGTTGACCAATCGGGCGCTGATTGTCCCGGGTGAAGGAGAGTAGGTCGGAAGGCTTCCAAAACTTGTTCGTGTCGCCGAGGAACTGGTCGATGAAGGAAGGCCCGGACAATACTTGGCCTTCAAAGTAGTCCGATATTCCCGAGGTGTGCGACAGCAGGTGCTCGATGGTCACATCGGGAGTGGCAAAGAGACCGTTGTATTCCTTCGGTACGAGCGTTCGCGACTCCGTGGAAAGTGAGAGCCGGCCCGCCTCCACCTCCTGCATGACCAATACAGCCGTCGCTAGCTTACCGACCGAGGCGGCGTGGAATGGCAGATCCCGGTCCCCGAATCGGAAGCTGAATTGCGGTGTCGAGACGAGAACTTGTGGTTCAGGTAGGTTCTTCTTTGCTCGGCGCTGCGATTCTCGTGTGAAGTGGCGGTGAAGTGAATCGCTAACGGTGGCTTGGGATCGAGGCATGGCAAGTCCTTTCACGAACCTGTAGAAAAATCTACCGGTCAATGGGCTCCCGCGCATTGCCCCACACCGTTCCTCACCTCCGTGTTAAGCGAGGTCCTCAAGGCACCTTAGCTACGTACTGGCAGTAAGTCGGCTTCGGGAAAAGAAAAGTGGGATGAAACGAAGCGATGTGAGACCTGGGAGCGAGTGCCTGAGAAGAGGAATTGAGTTAGAGCATGAGAGATAGCCCGGAGGTGAACTCCGGGCCATCAATCTATTCAGATTGTCGTGAATGCTTGTCAGGCGTTAACCTGCTCGACTGTCTTTTTGGTCTGTGCGGTCGCCTTCGGTGCTGCGGTTGCTCCGTTGGTGTTTCGGAGTAGTCGCATGGCGTTGATGATGACGACGAGCACGGACGCTTCGTGGACGAGCATCCCGACCGACATGGTCACGCCACCCGCGAACACTCCAGCAAGGAGGAGGGCGACGGTGATGAGGGCGATGGCGATGTTCTGGCGCATGATCGACACGGTGCGCTTTGCGAGGCCAATCGACTCGGGCAGTTTGAGCAGATCATCACCCATGAGTGCGATGTCTGCAGTTTCGACTGCTACGGCTGATCCTGCGGCTCCCATGGCGACACCGATATCGGCGGTGGCGAGTGCCGGGGCGTCGTTGACGCCGTCACCGACCATTGCGATCGTGTGTCCCTCGGCCTGCAGCTTCTGCACAACATCAAGCTTGTCCTCCGGCAGGAGGGAGGCGTGAATCTCGTCGATTCCTGTTGCCTTGCCGACTGATTCGGCAACAAGCTGGGTGTCACCCGTCAGCATGACTACCTTCTTGACGCCGGCCCTGTGCAGGCGTGCAATCATCTCGGGTGCGTCTTCACGAATCTGGTCCGCGACTGCAATGACTCCGATGACGCGGTCGTCGATCGCGATGATCATGGGTGTCTTGCCTTCGAAGGCGAGAGTCGTCGCAATCTTTCCAGCACCCCCATCGTTCATCACCTCGTACTGTTCGAGCAGTGCGGAGTTGCCGATGAGGACGTTCTGGCCATCGATGTCGGTGATGATGCCCTTGCCCGGCACGGGGGTGACGGTTCCCGGAATGCCATCCGGGGAGACTCCCGCTTCACGAGCGGAATCAAGGATGGGGCGGGCGAGCGGGTGTTCTGAGCCAGCCTCGGCCATCGCAGCCCACCGCAAGACCTCAGTCTTGTTCATGTCACTATCGAGAGTGACGATGTCGGTGAGGACGGGCTGACCTTCGGTCAGGGTGCCGGTCTTGTCGAGAGCAACTGCCGAGATCTTGGCCGAGGTTTCGAGGTATTCGCCGCCCTTGATGAGGATGCCGTTGCGGGCTGCGCGTCCGATTCCAGCCACGATGGCGACCGGGATGGAGATGACGAGTGCACCGGGGCAACCAATCACGAGGAGGGTGAGAGCGAGGACCACGTTACCGGTGATGAGACCGGTTGCGAGAGCGAGGACCATGACCGCGGGGGTGTACCAGCGGGAGAAGCGGTCCATGAATGCCTGTGTGCGGGCCTTCGCATCCTGTGCTTCCTCCACGCGGTGGATGATGCGGGCGAGGGTCGTGTCCCTGCCAACGCCCGTGGCCTCGACCTGCAGGAAGCCGCCGCGTGAGACCGTTCCGGCGAACACCTGGTCGCCAACCGCCTTCTCGACAGGGATGGATTCACCGGTAATGGTGGCCTGATCGATTGCGGCGGTTCCCGAGACGACCTCACCATCGACCGGAACCTTTGCGCCGTTCTTGACGAGGACAATCTCGCCCATCTGCACCTGACCGGCGGGGATGTCCTGCTGCTGGCCATCGCGGATCACGGTTGCCCAGTCGGGAGCGACTGCCACGAGCTCTGAGAGTGCGGAACGTGTCTTATTGAGGGTTGCTACCTCAAGGGCGTGACCGATCGCGAATAGGAAGGTTACGGCCGCGGACTCCCAGAAGTTACCGATGATGAGGGCACCGATGGCCGCAACAGAGACGAGCAGGTCGATGCCGATAATCTTGACGGACAGGGCACGGAAGGCCTTGATGACAATCTGGTAGCCAGCGACGACCGCGGCCGCGATCATGAAGACATCTGCGAGCGTAAAGACGCCCTGGGCATGCGTTGCGTGCGCACCAGCATCGAGCCACCACTGGGGACCAATCGTGGGATTTGCTGAACCGCCGCCCAACTTCTCAAGAGCAAAAGAAATGAGGATCAGTACACCGGACAAAGTGGGAATAAACCAGTTTCCGGAAGCCCACGCCCGTAGCGTACTGACATTGTTGTTAATCCCGTTCAATTCCGGGCACGACCTTTCTCGGTGGGGTGCCGACCCTGCGGCACCCCATTAATGATTAATGTGGATGCGTCCAGTGACGCTGGTGGTTTAGAAAGCTGACGGGGAGGCCGAATATCCGGCCTTTGCGACAGCGTCGACCAGGTCCTGAACCGTTGCCTGGTCTGCATCGTGGTTGACTTCAATGCGGGAGGAGGCGAAGTGGACGGTGACGTCCTCGACGCCCTTCACTCGTCCAACCTGCTTCTCGATCTTGGTGACACAGGAGGGGCAGGAGAAGCCTTCGGCCCGCAGGATCGTGTTCGTGGTGGTGGAAGTCGACATGGTGTTTTCCCTTTCTTCAGGAGTAATCCTTAACTGACACTCTTAGATTAGGAATTTGGGCAAACTAGTACCTTGACCCAGGTCAAGTTTGGGTTTTGTCCTTGGAAAGATACCCAAAAGTGGCGAAAATATTGGCATTACTGGGCCTTGGGGTAAACTCAACCCATGCTTGAAGATGAGTTGTGCATTGCTCGAGTACCTATTTTTCAGGGACTCACGCGCGACGAGCAGCTAGAAGTTGCTGAATTTGTTCGGCCAATGTCGGTCAGCAAGGGAGATATCGTCAGTGCCCCGGGCCAGTCCGAATCCCGCCTTTATGTCATGCACACCGGACAATTGAAAGTTAGCCACACATCAGCCAACGGTCAGGAACAAATCCTTCGCACGGTGTCCGAGGGTGAGGTTGTGGGGGAGAGAGCCTTTCTCACCGGCCACACTCCGACCGACTTGGTTGTCGCACTCGAGGACAGTCAGATGTGCGTCTTCGACCACTCCAACCTCTCGGCACTTCTTCGCACCTATCCCGACATTAGTGCCCGCATGCTCCGCACCCTGTCCGACAGGCTTGCGTCCGTTGAACGCCTCCTTGCCACAATCACGTCGAACGATGTCACCGCACGTGTTGCTGCCTATCTGCTTGACCAGCCGGGCAAGATGGAGGGCAATAACTTCACTCTGCAGTTGCCCATGGCCAAGCAGGACATCGCCGCCTACCTCGGCACCTCCCCGGAGACCCTCAGCAGGCGACTGACAAAGTTTGCGGCTGACGGAATTATCGAGTCCAAAGGTCGGAGAGGCATCACCATCCTCGACTTCGAGGCGCTCGAAGAAATCGCTACACCCAACTAAAGAAACGAAAGAGAAACCTGTTCCCACGTCAGTATGGGTTGTGAACAATTTAGGCCCGGGAACAGTTTCGCTCCGCTATCAGGTTCAGGGTAGAGCCAATCTATTTGCTGTGAAGGACTGCGTACTCGAGATCGAGAAGGGTTGTCTTGGCCTTCAGGCCCCCCAGGTAGCCGCCCAACCCACCATCGGTCCGCAACACCCTGTGACAGGGAATGACGATCGGGAGGGGATTGGTTGCGCACGCGGTTCCAACTGCGCGAACTGCCTTCGGATTACCCAAGAGTTCAGCAACCTGCTTATACGTTTGCGTATCTCCATACCCGATCTTGGGCAGGTGGCGTTGGACCACCTGGCGGAAGCCCGCCGACAGCGTGTAGTCCACACGAATATCAAATGAGCGCCGGGTCCCCGCGAAGTACTCATCGAACTCGACGGCAATCGGATCGAGAGAAGCGGGAGACTCCAGCAGTTTTGGGCTCACCTTTTTCGCTAGGGAATCGAGTACCTTATCGAAGTCTTCCCGTTCAAAAGCCACTCGCACCAGACCTTGATTCGTTGAGGCAACGAGAAGTTTCCCGATTGGACTATCGATAGTCCGGTACGCAATGCCGAGGAGCCCTTCAGCCTCTGCCTGCTTCGTGAGGCGGGAACTGAGCGAAAAAACCTCCTCCTCCCCAACGGTAAACAGATGCTCGACGTCTGCCCCTTCATTGATTTCGTTACCTGCTTGCGGCACGGTTTTCTCACGGTTCGTCATGGGACAGTCCTTCCGATCTAAAGATCAGTCTCAATGTTTTCATCCCATCGGCTGCTGCCCTGCGTACTGCCTCGGGTGTGCTCCCCAGGAGCTCGATGGCTTCTGTATGACGGAGGCCGCCCAGATAGTGGTAGGCGATGGCGAGGCGTTGCCGCTCCGGCAGCTTGGCGACCTCGTCCCACACCCCCTCATCAGCCATACCCGGATTACCGTAGGGTGATGCCTGCTCGGGGAGATGTTGAGCGGGTTGGGCCTGGCGTGCTCGCATGCGGGTGATGTCGATGGCCTTACGGTGCGCGACGCGTACGAGCCACGCCTCAACGTTCGTGTCATCGTCCATCTGATCCCAGGCTTTAAGTGCGGACAGAAACGTTTCTGACCACGCATCATCCGCATCTGCACCCGGACCGAGCACGGCGCGACAGACCCGCAACACGGTCACCCCGTGCTGCTTCACTGCTCGATCAAATGGTTGTTTCATCCTCATCACAGAGTAGACGCATCAGACAATCGAAACGTGAGATCTAAGTTTTATTGACCTTGCTAACGTGCTGTGCTCGCTAAGGAAATTGGCACGTCAGCGTCAGTGTCAAGAATTTCTAGTGAGAAAAACCTATTGCAGGACGCTTGGGGAGCACTCGCATGCTGCCTCCCACGGAAATGACATCGATGGGAGTGTTATAGACGCGGGTGAGCGCTTCAGCTGTGCATACTTCAGCGGCCGGTCCAACGATGTCGATCTTGCCGTGCGACATGAGGACGACCTGGTCGGCGTAAGAGAGCGCGGCATCAATATCGTGGATGACAACTCCTACCGTAGCTCCCTGGGAGGCGAGCCTTCTTGTCAAGGACAGGGTCTCTTCGGCATGGCCGATATCCATGGCCGCGGTTGGTTCATCGAGTAGCAGGATCGATTGGGGGCCGATCGGGGCGGCCTGGACAATAATTCGGGCCAGGGCAACGCGCTGTCGTTCGCCACCCGACAGGGTCGTCATCTCGCGGTCGGTGAAGGGATCCAGATCCGTCAGATCCAAAGCAGCATCGACGATCTCGTCATTATCGGTTGTTGGGGTGTCCCACGGGGTGCGGCCCATGGCAACAACTTCCCGCACCGTGAAGGGAAAGGCTACCGTCACATCCTGCGGCATGACAGCCCGCCTGCGTGCCGCTTCCTTTGTGGTGAAGCTCTTGATGTCGCGACCGTCCAGGGTAACCGAACCTGAGGAGGGCTGAAGATGCCCGGCACCGACGTTGAGAAGAGTGGATTTGCCGGCACCGTTAGGACCGATGATCGCGGTGACCTTCCCCGGGGTAAAGGAAAGCGATGCACGGTCGAGAACGGCGTGGCCGTCATAGACGACACTTGCTTCGTGGATTTCTAGCATCATGCCACCTTCATGCCCTGCCCCCGCATCGTCCTCCGCAAGAGGACGAGGAACAGTGGGCCACCAACGATTGCAGTGAAAATACCGATCGGCATGTCGGCGTAGGGAATGACGGTGCGGGCAGCGATATCTGCCAAGCTCAGCAGGAACGCACCGCCGAGTGCAGAGAGCGGCACAAGAGCCCTGTGGGAGGGGCCGAGCACGATGCGGAGTGCGTGGGGCACGATGAGACCCACGAAGGCAATCACCCCCGCAAAGGCAACAGCAACGCCCGTCAGGAGGCAGACGAGGCCGATCGCGATGAGGCGAAGCCGCTCAACGTTCACGCCCGATGAGGAGGCCGACGGGTCACCGAGTGCGAGCACATCGAGTTGATTGCGGATCATCATGCAGCCGGCGAAACCTGCTGCGGCGACAAGAGCGGTGACACCGACAGACTGCCAGGTTGCGTCAGCCAGGGTTCCCATCTGCCAGAAGATCACCTGCTCGCGCGATGACGTGTCGCCAAGGAAGATAAAGAAAGACGTGCCGGCCGTGGCCATGGCGTTGATGGCGATGCCGGTGAGCACCAGGGTGAGGACCGCGGCCTTACCCCCGGACCGCGCAAACGCCCACACGGTGACCGTTGCAACGAGGGCCCCGATGAATGCAGTTGCCGGCAGTGCCCACGGGGTCACGGTCGTCAGACCAAAAACTATCGCAACTGTGGCGCCCACGGAGGCACCCGAACTGACACCGATAATGCTGGGTTCTGCCAGGGGGTTGGCGAACACGCCCTGCATGACAGCGCCGCTGACGGCAAGTGCTGCACCAACGAGGAGTGCCAGTGTCACACGGGGGAAACGCACCGTCCACAGTGCCGCATCGATTCGATTATCGAGCGGATCCGCACCCTGGAAAACAACGCGGCCAATGGACTCAATGACCTGCCCAAAGGACGCATCGAACTGTCCCGCCCAGGCGGACAGCACGGTCACGGCCACGACCGCAATAACAAGGAGGATCGTGACGAGGGTGATTCTGCCTCGCCTACCGGGGTGCACCCGCGTGGGGTGAGCAGGTGAGGTGGTGCGAGTGAGGGGTGTGGGCAGGGCCGACATCACTCGTCTGTCTCGCCCGCGTCCGGGTCGGTGTAGATTGCGTGAGCGAGTGCGAGAAGGTTGTCGGGAGTTCGCGGACCATAGGACAGGAGCTGGGTGTCGGCTGCCACGATCACGCGCCCATTGCTTCCCGCGGTGGTGGCTGCCATGCCCGGGCGACCGAGCAGTCCGACGACACCACCGGTTGAGTCGATCCCGTCCTTCATCGCCAAAATGATTTCCGGATCGAGGGAGATAAGGGATTCGGCGTTCGCGGGGCGCAGATCGGTGATGCCGCTGTTGAGGGCAACGTCGTCAAGACCGAGGATCTCCAGAACATCGGCCGCACCATAGTCTGCTCCGAGGATGAAGAAAACCCCGGCCGTGCCACGCACGTAGAGGACGGCACCCCGCGGCGCTCGTGGTGTTGCTTCCTTCAACTGGTCAATCTCGGCGCGCACCTCGTCCATGCGGTCCATCGTCGCATCCGCCAGTTCGGTTGCCTCATCGGTTAGTCCAAGCGCGTCACCAACCATCGTGATTTCGGTGGCGATGTTGTCGATGCTGGGGATCTGCTCGAAGTAGACAACGGTGATGCCGGCGGCTTCGAGCTGAGAATAGAGACGTTCTGTCCCGATTGTCGTGTTGGTGATGACGAGGTCAGGATCAAGGTTGAGGACGGCTTCGATGTTGAGGTCGTGACCCGACTGGGTGACGACTGGCAGGTCCGCCAAGACCTCCTGCGTATCGGAATTGGCGCGGCCCACGAGCCGGTCCTGCATGCCCAATCCAATGAGTGTGTCTGTCAGGGTGCCGTACAGGTCGAGGCTGAGGATCCGGTCCGCGCTTTCGATCGTCACCTCAACACCGCGGGAGTCGGTGACGGTCGCGGGAAGTTGCGGCTCCCGCCCGTCAAACATCGGCTCCATGTCCGCCACCGTCTCCGTTTCGGACGGTCCCATGAGTTCCAGAGCATTCACGCCCGCGACATCCGCCTCGTCCGGCCCGGATTCCACGTCGGTGGATTCTTCCGAGTCTGCGCCTGGGTCATTTGAGCCAGAGTCTGAAGACTGCTCGGAATCGGTGGAGCTGCCGTCAACCAGTGCTGACGTGGTCGATTCGGAAGAGGAAGCGGGTTCAGAATCGGTGGGGGATGAGCAAGCGGTGAGCACCATTAGTGCTGTGACCAGTCCGGTCAGGGCGGTCGTGGACCGTCTCATGCGCGTGATCCTTTCAGTGGCTCCGCGGGGAAGCAGACCCGAATGCCTGCTTCCCCGCGATGCCATGTGAGCGGTTGATAGGTGAACGGTTACTCCGTGCGGGTACCTGTGCGACGGATCGTGAGGAGCGTGCCGACGAGCAGCAGGGCCCCTGCCATGCCGATCAGGCCGGCGCTGTTGGTGCCCGTGACGGGGAGCTGACCACCGGTGTAGGCAGAACCATCGGCATTCACCCGGTTGCCGTCCTCGTCGTAGCAGGTTTCAACTGTCTGCTCTGGCAGGGCGCCGGAAACCGAGAGCGTCAGGTTGTCGAGTGCTTCGCCGGCACCGTAGAAGCCTGCGAATGCTCGGGCGCCCTCGGAGGTGAGGGTGACGGATCCGGTGCCACCGTTTGCTCCGAGGGAGGAGAAGGAGACGGTGCCGATGGTGACGGTGCCGTTCGCAACAACATTGCCTTCCATGTCGGTCGAACGCACGTGGGCGACAAGGCTTCCCGAATTCCCACCGGTGGACCGGACCTGAACATTCGAGATGGCAAGGTCGAGCAGGCCACCGTGGCCGGTGAAGCGGACGCTGCCGGGGAAAGAAACTGTTCCAATGCCCGAAGCGTTGAGGGAACCGGATCCGGTACCCCACGAGAAACCGTTACCGCTCCGGTATGCGCCGCCACCCGTTGTGACGGAGCCCTTGGCGATGCCGCCCTCAATGTAGGAAACAAACGAGGAGCGAACGCCCCACGAGAGGCTGACCTGGCCCGGGGAGCCTGGGATGGTTTCGGTCGTGCAGGTGATCTCACCCTTCCTCGCGATATCGGAAGTTGTGGGGAGAGTGGCCGTGCCCTTGGAGCCGGAACCACCAGTTCCGGCGGAGTTCCCGGAGGAGGAGAGGTCCGTGACGGTGAACTCTGCCCGCGCCTGCACACCCGAGGAAAGTCCCTGGAAGACCACGGCGTGAGTGCCAGGCTTGCTGTCCTTGGGGACGTTGAAGGAAATGGAGACGGTACCGTTCTTGTCGGCCGTTTTTGTGCCGAGGTTGACCACCTTCGAGTGGAGCGAGATCTTCACCTTTTCGCCCGGTTCGAAACCGGAAGCGGTCGCGGTCTGAGAGCGATCACCGGCGAGGTCGATGTGGGACTTGCCGACGGAGGCGGTGACATCCGTGCCCGATGCGGACAGGAGTCCGAGCGCACGGAGCTGATCGGCACTGAGCTTGACCGGCACCTCCGTGACGAAGGAACCGTCAGTCAGGAGACCGTGAGCCGACCAGACAACAATGCGGAGATCAGGATTCTTCGACAGATCGCCTGCCTTCGTGGTCAGAGTGGACGTGAAGGATCCGTTGCTCATCCGCCCGGGCATGACCCAGTCCAGTGCGAGCGCGTCAAGGTCCTTGTTGATATCGGCATAGGTCATGGTGTTCGCGTCATAGAGTGCGACGTAAACACCGTTGGCGGGGCCGCCGGTCGAGTTCTTGGGCAGGTCAACATAGCCCGTGCCCGTGACGTTGAGAACCAGCCCGTCGGCAACCGAGGACTTCGTGACCGCGACCTTCGTCTTGAGTCTGGTGGGATCGGGATCAACGGGGCCGGGCTCAACCGGCTCCTCGTTGCCACCGCCGGAGAACAGTGCCGCCTTCTGATCTGCGGACAGTGTCAGGTCACCTGCGTAGAGTAGTGTTTCGTCGGTGATGTTGCCGTGCGCAGCCCACACGAAGACCTCGTAGTCGGCGTTCGGATCAAGATCCTTGGCCGAGGTGTTGAGCGTCGTATTGAAAACACCCGGGGTGCCTGTTGGTCGGAAGTAGACGAAAGACAGGGCAGTGGCAATGCTCGTATCAGCATTGATGTCATCGTAGGAGTCGGACTTGTCGCGCAGGGCAACGTAGACGCCCACTGCATCCTTGCCTGTTGAGGCCTTCGGCAGGTTGACGTACTGGGAGCCCGAAATAGCGAGTGTCAGGCCATCAGTCTTGTTTGCTCCGGTTACCTTGATGGATGTGGTCCGTTCGGTGGCGGGCACTTCGGGATCGACCGGAACTTCTGGCTCTTCCGGTTCTTCAACGTCGGCGGGGAAAAGGGAAGCCAGCTGCTGAGGAGTGAGTGTCACGGGAATGTCGGCGATGAGAGTCTCATCCGTGATCGTGCCGTGAGCAACCCACACCGCAATGCGCAGATCAGCGTCTTCGGTGAACTGTGCAGTCGTGATGTTGAGATCCGACGTGAAGGAACCGTTGGTGATCCGCGCCGGCGTCACGTAGTCGGTCTTGAGTCCGCCACGATTGGCATTGAGCTCACCGTACGTCATTGTGTTCGCGTCATACACGGTGGTGTACACGCCCGCGGCAGGCCTACCAGTTGAGCTGTTCGGCAGATTGACGTAACCGTTTCCTGCCACGGACAGGGTGAGACCTGCGGACTTGTTCGCACCGGTCACTGTCACGGTTGTTTCGGGAGCCGGCTGGGGCTGGACGGGTTCCTCCACGGGGAAGAGCGCAGAATGCTCTTCGTCGCTCAGCGTGATCGGAACCTCAGTAATGAGAGTGGCATCGGTGAGAGTGCCGTGCGCGGACCACATGACCGCCCTTAGGTCGCTCTCTGGATCCAACTGGTCTGCCGCAATGGTGACATCCTTGGAGAAGGTGCCGTCCTGGACGTCGCTGGGCATGATCCAATCGGTCGATAGACCACTCTGGTTCTCGTTAATGTCCGCGTAGCTCGTAACGTTTGCGTCGTAGACGACAACGTAGAAGCCCATGGCGGGGCTGCCAGTTGATGCGGCCGGCAGGCCGGTGAAGCCAGTTCCGCTGACCGTCATGTCGAGGCCGGTGTCTGCGCTCGCGGAATTGAGGGTCACCGTTGCTTGGGGTACGGATGCGGCCTGTGCTGGGAGCGCAACAAAGACGCTCATGAGGCTCAAAAGCAGGGCCGATACGGTGGCACCAATGCGCCGGCTGACAACTGCCGTGTGTGAATTCATTCTTGGAACTCCTCTGGACTGATAAAAGTCGTTGACTCCCTGTTCATTCCTTGCAGGAATTGGGGGCCGCATAGCTATTTCACTTTATCCGGGCAACGACGTAACATAAACTACCACATATTAGGTTAGGCTTACCTAAGTAAATATTTCTCTCGGGTGTCCGTGAGAGACGATGATGGTGTCATCAGCGGATCTGTGAAAGGTTGCCGACAGTGCCGCAGCAACGAAAACCCCGCCTTCCCGTGCCTTCCGAGCAGGGCAGACGTGACACGGTGATCGTTGGTGGCCTGAGATTCGCCTCGGCGCTCGCCACCGGCGCCGCCCTCATTGGGATTGGGTTCATGATTGATTGGGGAGTGCAAGCAAGCAATCTCACAGTCTTGGTCTGCTTCGCGGTCCTCGCAGGACTGCTGGCGTACGGCGAAATCAGGTACGGAGGCCGTGCCGCACGGGCGGAAGAAAAGCGGATCCGAACCGAGATTCTTCAGAGACGGTTTCGTGCCGCCTCCGATCCGGGTGCGGCACGAAATGCTTATCCGCCTGCCCGATTGATCCAGATGATGACCGACGGTGCGGAGCGGGTCACCGAGTATCGCCAGGTCTACTTCGGATCCACGATTGCCGCCATAACAATCCCCGTTGCGGTCCTCCTTTACATCGGGGTCGCGATCGACCCCGTCGTTGGATTCGTGATCCTCGCCCTCGTCCCCTTCATCCCCCTGGCGATCTGGGGATTCATGAAGCTCTTCCGAAAGACTTCCGCGAACTCCCGAAAGCAGCGCGGAGCCCTCACCGTCAGATACCTCGACGCGATCCGAAACCTCGTCACAATCCGTTTGCTTGGTGCCGGGGAGCGCGTGACTGAGGAGCTACGTGCCCAGGGTGAAAAGAACCGGGGAGCAATCATGAAGCTTCTCGCAGGAAACCAAATCGTCATCATTGTCATGGACGGGATCTTTTCCCTCCTCCTCATCTGCGCGACCGTGTGGCTCACCATCTCGAGGGGGCACGTTCTGACACCCGGCGAAGCGCTCACGATCATCGCTCTCACGGTTCTCCTCCTTGAACCACTCCAGCAGGTCGCGGGCTTCTTCTACATCGGCATGGGAGGCATGGCCTCCCAGAAAGAAATCCGTGGCTACCTCGCGGCAACCAGCCACCTCTCCGGGCCAGGACACGACCTTCAGAAAACGAACGAGCCCGGCACATCGACCAGACCTGCGCTACTTTCTCCTTCTTCCAAGGGTGCACCCGTATCCGTTGATGAGCAGAGCCACCTAGCTACCAAGACTGCGACGAGTGATCGAGAAGAGAAGGGGGAGGCGGGTCTTGCGATCGCACTTGATGGCGTGAATTTTGACTACGGCAGGGGTCCGGTCCTCCAGGACCTCCACCTCGATGTCCCGACTGGGGCACGCGTGGCAGTGATGGGACCTTCCGGTGCGGGGAAGTCGACACTGCTTGGCCTGCTGCGAGGCTCAATTCCCCCACAGGGCGGCAGCATCACCATTGGTGATAGGAACCTTGTGGACATGGCTCCTGATGAGATCCGCTCACTCACGGCCACGGTTAGCCAGTCAACATGGATGTTCACCGGGACGATTGCGGACAACCTGCGGATCGCACGAGCCGATGCGAGCGAAGAAGCCATGTGGAACGTACTACGACTCGCACACATCGACACCGAAGTGTCCCGCATGCCCAACCGGTTGCACACGGACCTGGGTGAGGGCGCTGCGCTCATCTCCGGCGGCCAGGCACAGCGCCTCTCCCTCGCACGAGCCCTCCTGTCAGGACGAAAGATCCTGCTTCTTGACGAGCCAACGAGCCAGGTCGACATCGAATCCGAGGGACACATTATTGATGCGCTGGGCGCACTGCCGAGGGAATGGACACTGCTCATGGTGACCCACCGTCCCTCACTACTTCGCATTGCCGACTCCGTCCACACACTTCGCCACGGCGCACTTATCTCCGAGGAGGTAACCCATGTCCACCACTGACACCCAGGGAGCGCCGAGCGTTCCGCAGCTGCTGCGCTGGCTCCTGCCCATTACGCGACCAGTCCACCCACCACTTCTCGCATCGACAGCGTTCAGGATCATCAACCTCTCGCTCGACCTTGCACTCTTCGCAACCGCGGCCGCGGGCACGATGAGGCTCATGGGTGGTGGGGGAGGGCTGACCAGGCTCATACTCGCCCTCGTCGTACTCTCCCTCCTGAAAGCTGGCGCCTTCTACTGCGAGCAATTCACCGGACACTACGTTGCCTTCAAGGCCCTTGAACTCCTGCGAGGCCACGTGTTTGCCCAGCTGTGGCCAAAGGCGCCCGCAATCGTCACCCATTCACGCTCCGGAGACATCCTGACGAGCCTCACCCGCGACGTGGACCGAATTGAGGTCGTCTACGCCCACACCTTTGCCCCCGTCGTATCGGCCTACATTGTCGGCATCGGCGCAATCCTCGTGGGCGGCTTGACGGTCGGCTGGGGCACCATCTCCATTGCCGCCCTCTGCCTGCTCCTCTCCCTCTTTGTCGTGCCCTACCTCGGAACAAGGAAGGCGGGCAGGATGAGTAAGGAGGCGCTCGCGGCACGGCGCGACCTCACCCACCATGTCACCGACACCCTCTTCGGCATTGACGAAGTGCTGGGATATGGGAAGGCAGAACAGCGACGGGAAGAAATGGATGACCGCGGTGAACGGGTTGCCGAACTGTCGGCAGGACCACGAGACCTCAGGGGTGTACGGCGAGGACTCAACGTGTTCCTTTCCCTCATTGCCACGGCGTCGATCGTTGTTCTCGGGATCGAGACAGTGTCACCGGTTGCGCTCGCGGCAGTCGCTGTTGCAACCCTCAGGGTCTTTGAGGGGCCGCGGGGTATCGAAGATGCCGCCGGCTACCTTGACCAATCCCTGGCGGCCCTGCGTCGTCTGTGGGAAATGAGCCACGCACCTGAGCTCGTGACCGATGGTCCGCTCGAGTACGCGGACACCGCAGCTCCCGCGGTGGAATTCCAGTCCGTCACCTATGCTTACCCCGGTCCGTGGCAGACCGGTCACGACAACCGTGCCGCCACAGAACTGGATAATGCGCCCCGGTCAGAACCGATTCTTGCGGTTGAGGACGTGAGCCTCCACGTGCCCGCCGGTAGTCACGCGATCCTCGTGGGCCGGTCTGGGTCGGGCAAGTCAACCCTCGTGCAGCTCCTCCAACGCTACGACGACCCGTCCTCGGGCCGCGTCATGATTGGTGGCGAGCCAGTCTCCTCCTTCACTCTCAACTCCCTCCGACGGGCAGTAGTCTCGGTGTCCCAAAAGAATCAGCTCCTCCAGGCAACCATCGCCCACAATCTCCACCTCGGGACCCCGAATGCCACTGAGGCGGAGGTGTGGCAGGCCCTGGAAACGGCTGGCTTGGCCGACGAGGTGCGTGGTATGCCGGAGGGACTTGAGACGAGTGTCGGTCAGCGAGCGCTGACCCTCTCGGGCGGTCAGGTGCAAAGACTCTGTCTCGCAAGGGCCCTGCTCATGGATCCGCGGGTCCTCATCCTCGATGAGTTCACCTCAAACCTTAACCTTGACCTTGAGGTCGAGATCCGCGAGCGCCTCCGCCATGCGCTACCCAATTCGACGATTATCGAGGTGACGCACCGGCTGCGAGCGACGGAGAATGCTGATGTCGTTGCCGTTTTTGACCGCGGCCATCTCATTGCCTCCGGCAGTCCCAAGGACATCACTGAAACCTCGATCGCGGACATGTTCCGCACTCCCGTCGATTCCGCCAGGTAGCGGTCGCTGGCGGGTCTGGCCTAGAGCGCACCGGTCACGGCCAGACCCACCAGCGCGGCCGCGAAGGTGATGATGAGGTTGCCCATGCTGGAGGTGATTGCCTTCCCGGCATGGCCTTCACGGATCAGCGTGACCGTGTCGTGGCTGGCGGTCGAGAAGGTGGTGTAGCCGCCGAGGAAACCGGTTCCGAGGATGATCTGAAGAGTTGGGGAGGCGACGGAGGTGAGAACGAGGCCCGCGAGTATCCCCATGAGGAAGGAGCCGGTCACGTTAATGGTGAACACGCCCCAGGGGAAT
This sequence comes from Flaviflexus massiliensis, assembly GCF_001375495.1. Taxonomy (GTDB): domain Bacteria; phylum Actinomycetota; class Actinomycetes; order Actinomycetales; family Actinomycetaceae; genus Flaviflexus; species Flaviflexus massiliensis. The sequence continues at coordinate 379,422 of NZ_LN831057.1, forward strand.
CGGCCTGCCGTGTGGGCCTGGATGAACTTGTCGATGCTGTAGCGAGTGGCAGCACCGAGCCCGCCCGCGACTGACATCCCGATAAACAGGAGTGGGGATATCAGTTCTTCCTCCCTTCGGAAGTGTTCTCTTTGGATGCGGTGTTATTCGCACTGGAGCCGCTTGGTCTATCAACACCGGTCTCGGACGTATCCGAAGTGGTGGCCTCGGGGCTTGGAGCGGATCGGACGATCTGCTGCACAGCAGGTGGCATGGTGGCAGGGCGCGGGTTCTGCGCTGCTTTGCGAGTTCCTTGCTTGGCCGTGGTGTCCTGACTGTGGTCGGGTTTTGCGACTTGACCGAGCAGGATGCCAAGAAGGGCTGCGAGGACGCCGGTGATGACCATCCCGAATCCGTACGCAAGAACCGTGCCGATTTGGTTATCGGTGATCAATTGGGCGTTGGCAAGTGCAAACGCGCTGTAGGTTGTGAAGCTCCCGAGGAAGCCCGTGCCGAGGAGTAAGCGGTAGTGCTGGTAGCGTTGACGGCTTTGACCGCGGAGGCGACCGAGATCCATGAGCAGTCCGAGCAAAAAAGATCCGACAACATTGACGACAAACAGCGACAGGGACGGGGACGTGTCAGGAAGTGCGAGAGTTACCGCATGACGGGAGGCAGTGCCCAAGCAACCGCCTAGGAATACCAGCAGTGCCTGAAAGAACCAGCGACTACCAATCGTGAGGGAGGACCGTCCGTAGGCAGAAGTTTGCTTGCGGGGAAAGTCTAAATGGGTCAAGAAAACCTACCTTTACGAGGAGTGTGCAGGTAGGGACCGTTGTCGTGACGAGGTTGGGAGCGGCGAGCCCCACCGCCGCGGTGGCGAACCACCAGCCCCCATCATGGCACGCATTGTTGCCTCAAGTAAAAGACAGGAAGAAACCAACGGTCTCACCGCCTTGGTGTCCGAGCACGGTTGACAGGATGAAACGGGATCGAAACTGAACTGTACTTGCCTGCGATTCCCATGGGGATCTTAGGGGCTTGGTGGAACCTCGCCTGAGTGGACGACCTTGTCTTGATCGTCAATCCACGTGAAGGTGGAGACGGCTCTGCCTGAGGCAGTCGCGGTTGCCTCTCCGTCGAGCGCATACGTGTACGTGACCCGAATCGTAGTGTCGTCTAGGCGTACGACGGTCGGGTGGAAGCCATAGTCCTCGAACGTTGCTCGACCGATCGGTTCACCGTCGTGGAAAAGCGCAATCCGGTAGGGAGAGGAGGCAGTCCCACGATCGATCGGGAGCGTGATCCACGAAAGGTCCGCACACGGCTCCCAATGATTCTCCGCCCACGATGGTCCCCACTCGTAACCCTGGGTGGAGACCGGGTTAGCAGCCACGTAGGCATTCAATACCTCAACCGGGGTCCCCGTTGCACACTGTGAACCATCATGGGCAGTCGCATCGTCACTGTCTTCCTCAGTTGTCGCATCCCGAGTGGTAGTTTCTGCGTCTTCCAAATCCTGATTCGTTGTGCCGGATGCGCTCTCACCTTGGGAAGTGTCGGAATCTGTTGCCTTGAGCGCAGTCTGTGATGTTTGCTCCGCGACGGATTCGTTTTCGTGAGCCTCTTCGGGGTGGGAATTGGAACAGGCAGTGATGCCTGCAAGGCTGAGAATACTGAGGGCAATCCAACGCGACAATCGGACCATGGAAACCTCCCGGAGGTGCCTGCGACACTGGCGGACTAGATGCAAGAGTAATGCACGAAATCTCTCGTTCCAATAGTTAACACATGAATATGTCGCACTAATGCATGGCAAGAGTATGAGCGTTGGTCATGAGTGGTGGCGCATGCAGAATCGAACTGAAATTACCTCAGCGCTCGCAAGTTTTAATTGACCAGAAGCGGGGACGGACGGGGACACTCCGAGATGCGTGGGATCATCCGAGGCAGCAAAATAACACTGCTAGGTTTCAAGTAACGAGAGCCTGGAGGGATGTCATGGCAACTACACGGGTGGAAGAGCGATCGTGCGCCACACTCACGGGGTTTATCCTCGGCGACTGCCTTGCTATGCCCACCGCAGGAATGAGTCCCAGCCAGGTCGTCGAAACCTACGGAATGATCTCTGGGATTGGTGCCCCTCACGAGAGCCAGCCCCTCCACGCAGGCAAACGGGCTGGGGAACCTACCTTTGTCACCACTCTGATGCTCCGTTACGGAATCCACCTTGCGAAGCACGGCACCATCAAACCGGGCCTGCTCGTAGAAGACATCGTCACGTGGGAACGAAAGGCAAGCAGGAGGCTGGAGGCGCAGTCGGACTGTGCGCCCCCGCTCTTCACGCTGTCGACAATGAAAGAGAAGAGATATCCCACGCGAGCCACACTCTTTCCCGCCACGTCTATCGCCGGCGCGATCACGATCGGGCTGGCGTGCGCACGTGAGACCGATCCGGAACGCCTGCACAGAATGGTCTCTGGTATGTGCCAGGTACTTGATGGGACGGCAACACTCTGGCAAAGCGCAACACTCGTGGCCAACGTTGTTCGTGCGGGATTGCGTGGAGCTACCGTCAAGGACGCCCTCGACATCGCGATCGCAGATACGGCAGAAGCGCATGCCGACGGATCCTGGTCACCCGGCGCATCAGTCCTGACACGCACCCTCGAAGCCATCGATAACGCAGAGAATCTGTCCCCATCAAGCCTCTCCACCTATCTTGTCTCCGCCGTGGGAGTCTCCGATACGGTCACGGAGGCAATTCCCGCAGCCTTTGCTCTCGCCTCCGCATACTCAGAATCACCCTTCCTAGGGCTCTGCACCGGAGCCCAACTCGGTGGCGCGAGTAGCACGATCAGTGCGCTCACCGGTGCGATCTTTGGTGCCTGCCACGGGAAGAGCGCCTTCCCTGACGACCAAATTGACCTCATCGATTCCGCAGTCATCGACCAGGCGGCGCAACTTGCTCGCGCGCTTCTCCCTGCGGAAGCCTCCGCCCACGTCCAGCGCCCTAACCAAGCGCGTTAAACCACAGGAAAACGTCGGGAGCTTCGTGAACCATGGGGTCCCATATAAAGATGGTTGAAATTCGTTAGTAGGCGGCTGGCCAACCATCTGAAACCGCTGGTCAGAGACCAGTATTGCCCAGTGTGTGTTGGTACTGACTCCTCGACCGAGGTTGCACTCGTGTAGATTGAGCCACAGGGAAGCTGACAATTTGCTGGGCGAGGAGAGTGCACATGGGACGCCGAACTACTGTCGTGGTGGCAGGACTGTCACTCGTTCTTGCTGCCTGCTCGAGCGTTCAACAAGACTCCAGTGACGGTCACAGCGAAACAAGCGAACCCGCTTCCGCTGTCGTTCTTCAAGAACCCGACACGGTTGTCATTTCCAGCACCGATCCGGCCGAAGTCTCCATCCGCACTTCCGAGGCTTTTTTCGAGAGCTCCGATGGTGCCATCGTCACATCTGAGGGCTCCGCACTGACTGCAGCATCACTCGCCCACACGTACCACCTGCCCGTGCTTGTCGAAGGTGAGGGGACCGTCGCGGAGCTTGATCGCCTGGGAGTCGAATGGATTCTGACTGTCGATATCCAGGAGGACTATCAGGACGTGGAGGCGATTCCCGCAGGTTCTCCATACGCGCCAGCTACCGGGACGGAAGCCGCCCAATCGAAGGAAGAAGCGACCGGTACTGGAACCGAGAATGAGAAGCCGGAGCGCGACGACCGGGTGCGAATCGTTGGCGGGGATATCACCGTTGAGGCCCTCGTCGATCTTGGGGAAGGCGAGGCCTTTATTGCACCCGAGAAGACCGATCGGAATCTTGACGTAGATGTTCAGGCCGACTCTGAAACTGACCTGCTGGTGCTGACTGATGGTCAGTCACCAGCTGCTATCGGGACCGCCCGAGCGGCCGGGGCCGATGTCATGATCGCGCCAGCCGACCCGCGGATTTCACCAGAGATTATTGAGAGAGTTGCTGAGCGTGACAATGTCATGGGAATCTTTGGCACGGAGGTGCCAGATTTTGAATGGCAGCTACGGACCGCCATGACCGGCGTGCAGCTTCCCGGTGGGGGACAGACCGTTTTCGATCACAAGAGGTACATCGCACTGTACGGGGCACCAACCACGCCGGCTTTGGGAGTGCTGGGGGAGCAGGATGCTCCGGGAACGATTGCACGCGCCGAAGCGAGCGCCGCAGAATATGATGCTCTCACTGATGACACGGTGGTCCCGACGCTCGAAATCATCGTGACCGTGGCTGCTGGAAGTGAAGGGCCGGACGGCAACTTTTCGCACGAGGCGCCCCCGGAGCAATTCGTGGAACTGATTGAAGCGGCGGGGGAGGCCGGACAGTATGTGGTCCTGGACTTCCAGCCGGGCCGCACCGACTTCCTTACCCAGGTCCAGCAATACGAGGAGTTGCTCAAATATCCCCACGTTGGGATTGCTCTTGATCCCGAGTGGCGGCTGGGACCGGACGAAATGCCGCTGACGAGAATTGGTCACGTTGAGATTGCCGAGGTGAACGAAGTGGTCAATTACCTCGCGCAATTCGTGCACGATCGGAATCTGCCTCAGAAGCTAGTTATTCTGCACCAGTTCCAGCTTCAGATGATTCGCGACCGGGACCAGCTCGATCTGTCGAATCCCGAGGTGGCACTACTCATTCATGCCGACGGGCAGGGGAGCCAGGGTGCGAAGAACGCGACCTGGGCAAACCTTCACACGGACGCACCCGAGGGCGTAATGTGGGGATGGAAGAACTTCATTGATGAGGATCAGCCCATGCTTTCCCCAGAGGAAACCTTTGCCATTGAACCAATGCCGCACTTCGTGTCATACCAATAGGTGGTATTTCTCGCATTAAGCCCTGAACGATCACACCTCATTTTGGGGTGAATGTCCGTTTTTCGTTGAAACATCGGGGAATTCTCAATTTCTAGGATAAAAGTCCTAGGAAAGGTGTTGAGAATCCCAGTTTTCGGGCCTACCCAGGGACTCCAAGATTCACTAGCGTTGGGCTCATGAACGTTGATCCTGAATCAGTACCTCACGTCGTCATTGTCGGTGGTGGGTTTGCTGGAATTGCTGCCGCTCGAGGCCTGCGCAAGTCCAACGTACGTGTCACCCTGATCGACCGTAACCCCTACTCGACCTTCCAGCCTCTGCTTTACCAGGTTGCTACCTCCACCCTAAATCCGGGTGACGTCACTTACTTCCTGCGTGCGCTGCGCCGTCGACAGTCCAATCTCCGAGTCGAGCTTGGCAACGTTGAAACCATGGACCACCAGGCACAGACCTTGACGTTGGATGATGGTCGTGTCGTGAACTACGACTACCTCATTATCGGCACCGGTGTGTCAGCGAACTTCTTCGGTATCCCCGGAGCCCAGGAGCACGCCCTGCCCCTCTATACCCGCCAGGAAGCGATCGATGTTCGCGACCGGATCAACGGGCTGCTCGACGCAGCGACCAAGCGCCAGGGTGAGAAGGTACGCCTCCTCATCGTTGGTGGTGGACCCACCGGTGTCGAAACTGCCGGTGCTCTGGCTGAAATGAGGCAGAAGGACCTCCCGGTCGTGTACCCGGAGCTCAACGAAGAATCTGTCGAAGTCATGCTCGTTGACATGGCTGACCAGGTGCTTGGTGCCTTTAGCGACTCGTCGTCCGAATACACGGCGGGGGAACTGCGCAGGCGCGGCGTCAATGTTGTCCTGTCGAAGTCCGTGAAGGAAGTGAAGGCCGACGGAGTCGTCCTCAAGTCCATGGGCGAAGACGAGACCGAAGAGTGGACCCCCGCAGCGGCTGTCCTTTGGGCATCCGGCGTCACCGTCCCGAAGGCCGTCAGCAACTGGGGCGTACCTCAGGTCCGCGGTGGTCGTATCCCCGTCTCTGATCGCCTCCGCGTCAACGACCTGCCGAACGTCTTCGCGATCGGCGACATCGCCGCGATTAACGATGGTGCGCTACCTCAGCTTGCGCAGCCAGCTAAGCAGACCGGTGCCCACGTCGCCAAGGTCATTCACGGCCTCGTGCACGGTGGAGACCCGGGCCCCTTCAAGTACAAGGACCTCGGTATTCTCGCGACCATCGGTCGTGCCGATGCCGTTGCTGAGGTCACGCACCTGCCGAAGCTCAAGGGCTTTGTGGCATGGGCGATCTGGAACGTGGTTCACCTCGCCACCCTCCTCGGTGGACGTAACCGCATCTCCTCTATGGTCAACCTGGGCACGAAGTACCTCATGTGGGGACGCAGCCACAACCTCATCGTTGGCGACATCTCCGACTTCTCCAAGAACGCCACCGAAGGACCGCTGTCCGCGGCGCGTTCGATGAAGCGTCACCACCACAAGTAAAAACACTTGTTGGTGTGAGGGGATGGAAACAGGCAAGACGCCTGTTTCCATCCCCTCCTTCTATTCTTATTTTCAATTAATTCACTAGGTACGGATACACCTGTGTGAAAGACGAATGGTCGCCTCAAGACTGAGGCGACCATGTCGCTACTTTATGCTTTTAGACGTTGACGTTCCTAGGTGTTGACCATGGCAGCATGCTCTGTGCAGTAGACGGGCTTGGTCATGCACGTGTCGCAGGTGACGAGGCGTTGCAAACACTGGCTGTCACCACAGTTGTGAAGCTTGCTGGCGGGACTGGCGCAGGAGTGGCAGATCCCGATGATGGCCGGATTGGGGCCAAAATCCATGGTTTCCCGATCATCAAAGACCGTGAGAGTACCCTGCCAGCGGCCCTCGTTTCCGAACTCTTCCCCGTACCTGACAATGCCGCCGGACAGCTGGTACACCTTGGTGAAGCCGCGACGTACCATGAGGGCGGACAGCACCTCGCAGCGAATCCCACCCGTGCAGTACGTGAGGATCGGGGTGTCTTTTAGATAGTCGAAAACACCGCTGTCAAACAGTTTGACGAAGTCATGCGTTGTTTCCGTGTCGGGAACGATCGCGCCTTCGAACCGGCCAATCTCAGCCTCTACCTTATTCCTGCCATCAAAGAACACAAGATCTGGGTGCTTCGCGATGAGGTCCTCGACCTCGCTTGGGCGCACGTGCGTTCCACCACCAACAACGCCCTTCTCGTCAACTTCGAGCTCCTCGGGAACTCCGAAGGACACGATCTCGGGGCGGGCCTTCACGGATAGGCGCGGGAAGTCCTTGGACATGCCCAACTCGTCCAAACCGGAGCCTTCCGACCACTTCATGTCGATGTTTTTGAAGGCGGGATACGACTTGAGGGTCTTGACGTATTGCTTGCAGGCCTTGAGCTCACCACCAACGGTCGCGTTGATGCCGTGCTCGGATACGAGGATCCTGCCGCGCAAGCCCAGTCGTTCGCACAGGTCACGCTGCCACAGCCTGATCGCCTCTGGATCGGGTAGGGGAGTGAAGCAGTAGAACAGAAGGACGCGGGACATCATGGGGTGGTGGCCTTTCAGTGAGCGGCAGGCAAGAAACAAAGAATAAGAACTCTTGATGGCGAAGCTACCTTGCGATTCGTTCGAGGCGTGCTTCAGTAAGACAGTATAGAGCGGGGCTGGGCTATACGGCCCTATGGTCCTGGTCATGATAGGGGTCGGCAACCACCCAGATAATGTCGGCAACCGAATCCGGGCCAACCGTCGATTCGTGAACCGTCACGGAACCGTCCGTCACGGTAATCGCGGTGCCCGGGTGGAGCCCGAGCTTCGAAGATTGGCGCAGTGCCTCCGGATCGGAATCATCGACCCTGAGAACACGGTATCGCCCGCTCGGTGCCTTCGAGAGCAGGAACGCATCGTGGGCAACCATCGATCCGTCCCTCGCGGGAATGGGATCCCCATGGGGATCGAAAGCCGGGTTGCCGAGTAGATCATCGATGGCGTCAATGAACCGTGTCGACACCGAATGCTCGAGAGCATCTGCCTCATCGTGGACCTCATCCCACGAGTAGCCCAGTTTGTCGTGGAGAAAAGTTTCAATGAGACGGTGTGCGCGGACGGTCATGAGCGCGTGGGCTTTGCCCTCCTCGGTGAGACGAATAGCCCGGTACTTGCGGTGCTCAACCAGCCCATCCTTTGCCAGCCGCGCAACCATTTCAGACACGGTTGATGGAGAAAGGCCGAGGTCGCCCGCGAGTCTGCTTGTTGTGACCGGCATGTCGGACCATTCGGTGGCGGACCAAATGTACTTCAAATAATCCTCAACGGTCGGACTCAGATTACTCACATGCTCTCCTTCAACTATCGAATTCGTTTCGGTTTCATCACGGTTCCTTGAGGAAATTGTCAGAATCATGGGCTTAAATAGAACCCATGGACAAAGACTCAGCCGACCCGAATTCTTCTAGTGGCGTCCTCGACATTCTACGGCCTCGTGCGCAGGCGCATAGCTTGCCCCTGTCCGTCGAGCTCCTCGATCACGTGGATCAGATGAAGGAACTGGATCGCAAGCTCGACCATCTCATCGACGAGATCGTCGACCTCAACCGTTCTGAACGCATCGTTCTCCAAGCCATTCGGTCCGGAATCACAAGCATCGACCCCCTCTCTGCCCACCTGGGACTCGTGGAGGATGCGACGCGCGCGATCTGCGCCTCCCTCCACGAAGCAGGTTTCGTTGTGGACGTGGACACGGAACTCAAGATCACGGCTCGGGGCATTGCTCTTGCGGACCAGACGCTGGCTCTGCGCTATCGGAACATGGAGGAGGCCTCGACCCAACTGTCACAGCAGCAGGTCGAGGCCGTCCGAGAAGCACTAAATCACACGCGACACGTCAGGAATGCGCCGCAGCTACCGCAAGCTTGAGCGCACCCTCGAAACGAGACTCCCGATCCTCGGGAGACATGTCCTGCGAAGCATCAAACAGATGGTCCGACACGGTCAGAACCGTCAGAGCCTCCGCGCCGTGCTGGGCTGCCAGGGTGTAGAGAGCCGCTGACTCCATCTCCACACCCAGGGTGCCGTGATCGGCCAGTTTCTTCACCCCGTCCGGATCGTTTCCGTAGAAACCATCCCGGGACACGATCGGACCGACGTGAACGACCTGATCGTCACCGGCAGCCGCCACGGCAGCCGCCAACAAATTCCACGAGGCGGTGGGAGCGTACTTGATGCCGGGAATGATATTGGTCAGGCTCGAGTCCGTGTGGGCACTCATACCAACCACGACGTCACCGAGCTTGACCTTAGGGGACATGCCACCGCACGTTCCCACGCGAATGATGCGCTTGACACCGTAGAACTGAAACAGTTCGGTCGCATAGATCGACAGGGATGGCTGGCCCATCCCGGATGCCATGACCGATAGCGGCTTGCCGTTGTATTCGCCCGTGAAGGCACCGATGCCGCGGACGTCGGAAACCTTTTCCGCATCCGGCATCAAAAAGTTGGCAATACGTTCTGCGCGGCGTGGATCTCCCGGCATGAGGACCGCGGGTGCGAATGCTCCGTCGGGTGCATTGATGTGTGGTGTTGGCATGATGCTCCTTTACATAGCTGTCCCCACCAGTGTACTGGTGGGGACAGCTAGCTATTCACCCATTATCAACTCAATGTTCACGCGGGCCTAAACGACTTTTTAGGAGAGCTGCTCGTTGGCGAGCTGAGTGCCCTTAACGAGGGTGTCGAGCTTGGCCCAGGCAATATCCGGGTGGATACGGCCACCAAATCCGCAGTCCGAAGAGGCGATGACGTTCTCGGCTCCTACGAGGTTGGCGAAGCGGATCAGGCGGTCTGCGACCAGCTGAGGATGCTCGACCACGTTGGTGGCGTGGGAAACAACGCCGGGGAGGATCTTGCGACCACCCAGGTCACGGTTCTCCCACACACGCCACTCGTGCTCGTGGCGGACGTTGCCGGCCTCGAACGTGTACTGAGCTACGTCGATGTCCAGCATGGCGTCAGCGATGTGTTCGAATTCGAGGTCGGTGGTGTGGGGGCCGTGCCACGAACCCCAGCACAGGTGGTAGCGAACGCGCGAACGGTCCAGTCCTTCAAGTGCCTCGTTCACAGCATCGATACGGGTGCGGATGAAACGCACGTAGTCCTTCGGATCGATCTCGGGAGTGATCTGGTCGTAGGACTCGGCAAGCGACGGGTCATCGATCTGAAGGAACAGACCAGCATCAAGAATGGCCTTGTACTCTTCACGCAGGACCGGAACCCAGGCCTTGATGAAGTCCTCTTCGTTCTTGTAATAGGCGTTGGAGATACGGGAAGCGGAACCGGGGGCGATCGCCGTGATGAATCCGGTATCGGTGGGACGTCCGGCTTTCGCCAGTGCCGCGGTCAAGTTCTTTGCATCTGCCGCAACAGCATCCTGACCAATGTAGGAGATGGGACCGGTTGCGGTCGGCTGCACACCGGCAGAGTCACCCATGGCAACGGTCGCTTCGGGACCGAAGTAGGCATTGATGAAACGGTTCATGTCGCGACGCTGAGCAAATCCAGCAAGCTGAATGTCGTCCGGGGTGGAGTGGTGAACCTTGTTCAGCCACGCATCATCGCCCTCAACGATCTCAAGCCCGCCCGTGCGAGCAAAGGAGTACGACCACCATGCACCGTAGTCAACCGACTTGGACATGAACTTGCCGTATTCGCCGTCGTTGACGATATCGATGCCGATCTCGCGCTGCTTCGCGACAACCGCGGCAACCTCGTCGGTCAGGATCTCGGCGTAAGCCTCAGGGTCCTTCACGCCAAGGTCAGCCTGGTTCGCTTCAATAAGTCGCTCGGTTCGCGGGAGGGATCCCGCGTGACTGGTGAGGATCAAGTCCATAGTCCTTTCAAGAAAACAATTTCGTTCCCACATGGTTGCAGGGACACCTGAAACTTTGTCCCCCACTCTTTCCATTTCTCACATCGTGACCATCTTTCTCAATGGGTGGTCAAGGAATTGGACGTGGCAATACGCCCTCGTGGAGGCCTCAGCGCAATGATCGGAGTTCGAGCAGCGCGGTCTAATCGATCAAAATAGGGGAGCGGCAGTGAAATGCTTCGGTTGGGGAGAGTGAGGCACGGCCAGTATGACGGTTGCGGTTTGATCGCCACCAGGCGCGGAAATAACTCAAGGTATGGCGATGATGAAAATTCCTCCCCTGGTGACCACTACCCAACACGGTTTTCGTTTTGCCAACAGCATTTCGGGAAGAATAAGCGGATGAAACGAGAAGTCTCGGAAATTCCGGTACGCTCGAGAAGACACGTGAAAGGAAGTCAAATATGTCGCAACAGCCAGATGGACCGCAGGGTCAGAACTTCGGCCAGAACAATAATTTCCAACAGAACCAGAATCCGCAAGAAGGATACGCTCCGTCCGCGTACTCGGCTCCCCAGCCCGGTTACGGCCAGCAGCAGGCTCCCTACGGCCAGCAGCAGAGCTTCGGACAGCCCTCATTCGGGCCCCAGCAGTCCAGCGGGTTCGGTGCGCTCTTCTCGACCAGCTTTGCTAGCAGGGCAACATCGTCGCTCCTCAAGAACCTGATGCTCGTGGGCATTATTGCTTTTGGTATCTACGCTGGTTACGCTCTCTTTGACCTCATTTCTATCATCGCTTCGGATTACGGCCCGGGCGCGATGACGATCATCGCGGAGATCATCCACTTTGCCTTCCGTGTTTCGATCGGCCTCGTCCTGCTTGGCCTGCTCCGAATCTCGCTCGAGTTCTTCGGCGAGCAAGACAAGAAAGCTGACTCGAACTCCAATTGAGCTCCCATTACCGAATCGTTGCTTTTGATCTAGACGACACACTCGCGCCTTCAAAGTCTCCGCTTCCAAAGCGGATGGCGAACGCTCTGGTGGAACTCCTGAATCGTGCAGATGTGTGCATCATCTCCGGGGGAAATGTCGACCAGTTCGAAAGGCAGATTCTCGATCATCTTGAGGCTGACACAGAGGTTCTTGAGCGCCTCCACCTCATGCCCACCTGCGGAACGCGCTACCTGCGATACCAGGAGGAGGCGTGGACCACGGTGTACGCGCACGACCTCTCGGAAGAAGAACGTGACTCCGCGATCGCTGCGCTCACGGAACGTGCGAAGGAACTGGGTTACTGGGAGACCGAGACGTGGGGTGATGTGATCGAAGATCGCGGTTCCCAAATCACGTTTTCGGCTCTTGGCCAGTCCGCACCTATCGAAGCAAAGCGAGCCTGGGATCCTGATGGGTCCAAGAAGGAAGCTTTGCGTGAAGCGGTGGCAGATGAGCTGCCCGAGCTCGAAGTTCGCTCCGGAGGCTCCACCTCGATCGACATCACCGCAACCGGTGTCGATAAGGCCTTCGGCATCACCCGACTGTCCGAATACACGGGCGTGGCGTTTGATGACATGATCTTCGTCGGTGACCGCCTCGATCCGGGGGGCAATGACTACCCTGTCGTTGCCCTCGGTTGTAAGACGGTCCACGTGAAGGATTGGGAAGAAACGGCAGAGTTTGTCGAAAAGCTCGTCTCCGTCTTTCCAGCACGATAGAGACTCGATCGAAATCCAAACGATATCCGATACCCCGGTGAAAACTCACCGGGGTATTGCTTTCCCGGGAACACGTACCCGCTCGAGAAGGAATGGCGTCATTCTTTCAGGATCGTCTTTTCTTTACAGCCTTAGTCCCGTGGGTTTTCGCTGCTCACGAGATTGGGGAAATCCTCGCGCATGAAAAATCGTGGCAGTTCCGTACTCCGGTTCTCACACAGCTGTCCCGAGTAATTCACACCCGTGTCCCGAGCAGGCACCTTTTGCACTGGTACAGAGTGATTCTCTTGCGGGACGGTGAGGAGATTCGTGCAGGGTGTTGGAAAAGATTGGGGGAGTGTCACCCTGGGGAGTTGTGTGGGGTGAGCAGACGCGGCGGAATGATCGTCGTAGTGTGAAGATATGAGCTATCCACAACCCGGTTACCAGACCCCGCCCGTCTCCTCCAAGAGTGGCATTCTCGTCACGACACTCCTGACAACAATCGCTGTTGCGATCGCCACCGTTGCTTTCTTCGCACTGTCATTCCTGGAAGACAGCACCTCCTCAGTTACCTACTGGGAATTCATTGACCTCAATGACAATTTGGTCCTGGATGCCGCGATCACCGGTGGCGGCCTTGTCCTCGCCCTACTTGCTGCATGGTCGATCTATGCGCAGCCCCTCGGCGGTGCAGGCGTGTTCTTCCGAGTGCTCATGGTCCTGGGTGGGATCGTCGGACTCGGCGGGGCCCTCATGAACTTATTCCTCGCAAAAATCAGTAACGGTCCAACCATCTGGGAACTCACCCAGGAGGGCGGCATGGTGGGCTGGGGGCTTGGTCAGTGGGTCATCGTCGGCGCCACCGCGGTTGTCTTCATCCTGTCCATCACCATGCTTCTTGTCGTCTCCTCCTACCGGAAGAAGATCGTTTCAGCACAGCGCTACGGCCAGCCCTGGTAGGGAGCCAGCCGGCCTCCGGCTGAGATCCAAGGGAGCAGGTTCAGTCTCGCCTGAACTGAACCCGGGGGAGTAGCTGGGGAGACTTACCCCGCCCGGACCGCCAATTCACAGAAATCTACAAGGTACTTTTGTCCTATGAATACAGCACCAGGGTTCAATCCTTACCAGAATCCACAGCAGCCCAACTCACACCAACTAAGGGGCAGGCTCCTGCCAGGCATGATCATTACCTGCGCCGCAGCTGTCCTCGTCCTTATCGGATGCGCACTGCCCTTCATCCAGGCCAGCGCATACGGTCAGAGTGAAACGCAGTCGCTCTTCAGCTCGGCATTCGGTGGCGGCGGCCAGACACTGGCTGGAATTTTAATCATCGTTTCCATCCTGCTGCTGTTCCTCGGGCCGGTCTCGGCATACTTCAAGCCGACCGTTGGCCAGATGGCACGCGCAGGCATCATCTCTATCGTCGGCGGTGTCGTCGGCATCATCAATATCCTGCTCATGATGTTCGTCTACCAGACCTCGGATGGTAATTCGATCAGCGAAGAAATGGGCATGCTCAAGGATTACGGCCTCGATGCTGGATACGGAATTGGCCTGTGGATCACCATCATCGCCTACATTATTGGTCTCGTCGGCGGCGTCCTGTTCTTCATGAACGCTCGCCCCTTCGAAGCGGCCCTCAAGCAGGAACAGATGCAGGCGACACAGAACGCTCCCTACCCAGGCCAGCAAGGCCAGCCCGGCAACTACGCTCAGCAGCCTCTCCATGGACAGCCCGCACCGGGCCAGTTCCAGGCTCAGCCTGGTCAGTACCAGAACCCCAGCCAGCAGCAGGCCCCCGGACACTTCCAGGGCCAGCCCGGTCATCAGTTCCCGAACCAGCGGGCCACCGGACAGTCGGGTGTGTCAGGGCAGACCCCACATGAAAGCGGTTGGCAGAACAATCAGCAGCCTCCCCACCAGCAGTAAAGCTGAGGGATTACTCAGATCAGAATGAGTGATGGGTGTGGCCGGGTTTTGACCCGGCCACACCCATCTTCACACCCGTTCACGCAATCCTGTGATCACTCTTAACATCAACGGCGTTAAACAGTTCGCTCACAGTCCCCGCTAGGTGCTGAGGAGCTCTCTTAGCTGCTTGAGTCGCGGCACTCCTTCAATCCGCCAAAGCTCCCCGTCATCGGAGACAGAGATCAGGGTGGGAGTGGACGTAATCCCCTCCGCCATGGCCCGCTCCGGATGTTCGGAAGCATTGATTTCCTCCAGCTCGAAGGGAATCGTTTGACCGACGTAGTCGAGGACTTGACGAGCAGATCTGCACGGCGCGCAAAAGCCCGTCGTGTACAGCACGAGCTTAGGCATCGGCCCGGCCTTCGGGGCGAACCTCTTCACCGGGGCGGACAGGACCGGGCGCGGTGCCCTCGCCGAAGGGTGAGCCGCCGAGCGCTCCACGTCCGTGCTCGGACAACCAGACGGAATTGTCGGGCCCAAGCGGCACGATCTGAGTCGGGTTAATGTCCTTGTGGACGATGTAGTAGTGCTTCTTGATCTGATCGAAGTCGACCGTGTCGCCAAAGCCGGGGGTTTGGAACAGGTCCCTGGCGTATGCCCACAGGACCGGCATCTCACTCAGCTTCTGCCTGTTGGTTTTGAAGTGACCGTGGTAGACCGCATCGAAACGGACAAGAGTGGTGAAGAGTCGTACGTCGGCTTCCGTGATGTGGTCACCCGTGAGGTAACGGCGGGTCTCGAGGCGTTCTGAGATAGTGTCGAGGGCATCAAAGAGTCGGTGGAAGGCATCGTTGTAGGCTTCCTGGCTACCTGCGAATCCGCAACGGTATACACCGTTATTAATCTCGGTGTAGATGTAGCGCATCAGCTGATCCATCTCGTCCCTCAGGTGCTCGGGGTAGAGATCGGGAGCTCCCTCGCGATGAAACTCTTTCCATTCCGTCGAGAAGTCGAGAGTGATCTGAGCGAAGTCATTTGTCACAACCGCGCCATCTCTCGTATCGACGATCGCGGGGACGGTGATGCCGTGGGGGGAGTTGGGGTCGCGCTTGAGGTAGGCGTCCTTGATGCGGGGGATTTGCAGAACAGGATCGACTCCGCCTTCGTCGAGGTCGAAGGTCCACGAGTCAGCGTCATGCGTGGGGCCCGGCAGACCCACCGAGATCGCGTCCTCGAGTCCGAGGAGGCGGCGCACGATGAGTGTGCGGTTGGCCCAGGGGCAAGCCCGCGCGGCGACGAGACGGTAGCGACCGGATTCAACCGGGTAGCCCTCATCACCCAAGGCGGTGATCCGGGTCGTAATGTACCGTGAGGTTCAAAAGACTTTCCCGGTACGGAGTAGACTCCACCCTTGCTGTGTTCTTCCCGTGACATATCTTCCTCTCCAAACTGGTGTTCTACCTGGTTCAACAGGTTTTGGAAGTACGATATTCCCAGCCGAAAGTGAACAAGACTCATGCTCTGGTCCATCCAGCTACGTGTCGGTCACCCTGATATGGGAGCCCTACCATCTCCGGTTCCCTGTAAGAGCCCTGGGGAGTTGCTCGTGGGATGGTCACCGGTACCGATTGCTTATTGCTACGATAAACCCGTTGTAGCCATTCGGTTGAAGAGGCAATGAGTTGACTGCGCTTGTTGACGAGGGGCTGTGACGCCTCTGTTGGTTAACTGGCTGGGAATACAATGATCAATTTCGACGAGATGACGGATGAGGAAGTTGACGCCTATCTCGCGCAACAGGAAAAGTCACCTGTGGCTGCTCGTGGGGCTCGAGAATTCTCCATCGTTCTCATGGTGTCCGGGATCCTGGGGCTCGTGGCCTCGATCCAACTCCTCCTTGGCGAGCTCGAACTGAAAGCGGACCCAGCCGCCAGCCTCGTCTGCGACGTCAACGAACTTCTTGCCTGCTCCACCTTCCTCAACTCGTGGGAAGGTAGCCTGCTCGGAGTTTCCAACAGCTATGTGGGTATCGCAGGATTCCTTAGCATGCTTGCGCTCGGCACCTACCTGATTGTGAAGAAGTCCCTGCCGCGAGTCATGTGGATCCTTGTCGGGGTGGCTGCGGCAGTCAGCGTGCTGGCGCTCTTCTGGTTCCAATACACCTCCTTTATCGTTGCTCGTACTCTGTGCCCCTGGTGTCTGGTCATCTGGGCCGCCCTCATCCCATTCATTACCCAGTCTGTGGGACAGGTCCGCGCAAACCTCACCGGTCAGGACAGTGCGATTTGGAAGTATCGCTGGGCAATCATCGTCATCTGGATTGCCCTCGTTTTCGGATTTGGCCTTTTCTACTTCTACGACACCCTCGCACGGATCTACGGCTGGTAGACAGGTAGCGCAACCGGCGGGGCATAGTGGACCGAGCTAGACCGAGATCCTGATGCACGCCGGAATGGTGCGTGCCTGAACGGCGCGGACTTGAACGGTCATACATGAACGGCATACCTGAGTGGTGATGAGTGCCGGGGCTTCGATCCTTGAAGTCCCGGCGCAGTCTTTCTTGGAGGCAGTGCAGTCCGACTTGAAGGTGGAGACAGACGTGGTGCCGCAACCGAGGAGGTTGCGACACCTTTCATATCTGGGGTCGACCTTTCTAGGGTCGACCTTGGTCAGCTCTGAACTTCTCTTCGAGGGAGCCGATTCTTAGAGTGAGTCGATGGCGGCGGGGACGTGGTCTGCGTGACCCACGGCGATCAGGCCTTCTCGTAGCCGTGTCATGGCGGAATCGATCCTGTCTTGTGGCTCGTCCTTGCGTGCCGCGTCGAAGGAAAGTTCCTTCTCGCTACGCATCGGGATGACGTGGAGGTGGCAGTGGGGGACTCCGTAGCCGGCGATAACCATGCCGGCACGGGGCACATCGAACACGGATTCTTGGACCTTGCCGATCCGGCGCGCAACCGTGAAGAGGTGATTGGCGGTGTCGTCGTCGAGGTCGGTGAACTTGTCGATCTCGGCCCGGGGGATGACGAGGATGTGCCCGTCGGCATGGGGTTCGATTGTCGCAATTGCGACGCACACCTCGTCGGCCCACACGAAACGACCCGGAATCTCGCCAGCAAAAATCTTGGTATAGATACTCATATTCCCCATTCTAGGATCGTCGCTCTCGTCACGTGGGCTGATGAGTGGATCGGGGAGGGGCCTAGGCTAAAGTTGTGAGGAAACGAAGGGAGAATCATGTCCGAAAAAACCGAGCACCCATATCGGTATACGGCAGAGCTCGCCGGTGACATTGAACGTCGCTGGCAGGACCGCTGGGAGGAAGAAGGTACCTATCACGTGCCGAACCCAGAGGGAGATCTTGCAGGTTCGGTATCTTCGGAGAAGTTCTATCTTCTTGACATGTTCCCCTACCCCTCGGGCAAGGGCCTCCACGTCGGCCACCCGTTTGGCTACATCGCGACGGATGTTGTGGGTCGCTTTCAGCGCATGCTCGGCAAGTCCGTGTTGCATACGATGGGCTTCGACGCATTTGGTTTGCCGGCAGAACAGTATGCGGTGCAGACCGGCCAGCACCCTCGGATCACGACCGAGCAAAACATTGAAAACATGAAGCGTCAGCTGTGCCAGATCGGGCTCGGCCACGACCAACGCCGCTCTTTTGCGACCACCGATATTGACTACGTGCGGTGGACGCAATGGATCTTCCTGCAGATCTACAATTCCTACTACGACGAGGAAGCGGAAGGACGGGTCGCCGGAACCAAGGGTCGTGCCCGCCCCATTTCTGACCTCATCGCGGAGTTTGAGAACGGGACACGTGCGACACCGACCGGTCAGCCCTGGAGCGAACTGAGCACGAGCGAACGCTCCGCTATCCTCGACGAGCACCGCCTCGCCTACATTTCCTACGCCCCGGTCAACTGGTGCCCGGGACTCGGCACTGTGCTTGCCAACGAGGAAGTGACGAACGAGGGACGCTCCGAACGCGGCAACTACCCGGTATTCCGGCGTCAGCTGCGCCAGTGGATGATGAGGATTACCTCCTACGCGGACCGTCTCGCCGCCGACCTGGATACCGTGGACTGGCCCGACAAGGTCGTGACCATGCAGCGCAACTGGATCGGGAAGAGCCAGGGCGCGTCCGTGACGTTCCAGGCGCACGGCAACGACCGTGACCACGGCCTCGAAGTCTTCACGACCCGTCCCGATACTCTGTTTGGCGCGACCTTCATGGTTGTTTCCCCGGAGCATCCGATGCTCGACGGTGAAGCCGTACCCACGTCGTGGCCCGAGGGTACGAAGGATTCCTGGACGGGTGGTGCACCAGGCCCGCGGGGCGCAGTAGCTGACTACCGGCGTAAGGCCGCGGCCCTGGGCGATATGGACCGGACAAATGACGAGCGGGAGAAGACCGGTGTCTTCACCGGCATCTTCGCCACCAACCCGGTCAACGGCACCCAAATCCCTGTCTTCACGGCAGATTACGTTCTCATGGGGTACGGAACGGGTGCGATCATGGCGGTCCCGGCCCACGATCAGCGCGACTACGAGTTTGCGACTGCTTTTGAGCTGCCCATTATCCTGACCATTACACCGCCGGAGGATTTCGAGGGCGGTGCCCCTTACACCGGTGATGGCGTTGTGCAGAACTCTGCGAACGAGGACGTCTCCCTCAACGGTCTCGATAAGGAACAGGCAACCAACACCATCGTTGAATGGCTGGAGAAGACCGGTTCCGGACGCGCGAATACGACGTACCGTCTGCGTGACTGGCTGTTCTCTCGCCAGCGCTATTGGGGTGAACCGTTCCCCATCGTCTATGACGAAGAGGGCGGTGCACACGCTCTGCCCGAGACGATGCTGCCAGTCGAATTGCCCGAAACACCGGACTATTCGCCGCGGTCCTACGATCCTGATGATGCTGATTCCGAGCCGGAGCCGCCGCTCGGCAGGCTCACCGACTGGGTGAAGGTCACTCTCGACCTGGGTGATGGGGAGAAGACCTATTACCGGGATACGAACACGATGCCGAACTGGGCAGGTTCCTGCTGGTACGAACTGCGCTACCTCGATCCGAATAACGACAGTGCGTTCGTTTCGCCCGAGAACGAGCAGTACTGGATGGGGCCCCGCCCCGAGGCTGGCAATACCTCGGGCGGTGCCGACCTGTACGTGGGCGGTGTCGAACACGCCGTTCTCCACCTGCTGTATGCCCGTTTCTGGCACAAGATCCTCTTCGACCTCGGTCTCATCTCCTCGTCGGAGCCGTTCCACAAGCTCTTCAACCAGGGCATGATCGAGGCATACGCATACACGGATTCTCGCGGCCAATACGTGCCCGCCGACGAGATTGAAACCGTGGAAGAAGGTGGCGAAGAAGTCTTCTACTACAAGGGTGAGCGAGTCAACCGTGAATACGGGAAGATGGGCAAATCCCTGAAGAACACCGTCACCCCGGAAGAAATCAGTGCCGAATACGGTGCGGACACCTTCCGCGTGTACGAAATGTCGATGGGCCCGATCGAGCAGTCCCGTGTCTGGGAGCCACGCGCGGTTGTTGGTGCGCAGCGCTTCCTGCAGCGCCTGTGGCGCAACATCGTTTCCGAGGAGACCGGGGAAGTCATCGTGACCGATGATGCTCCGACGGAAGAGACGGCACGCCTCGCGGCACGCACGGCTCACGATGTGCGCACCGAATACGAGGCGATGCGACCCAACACGGCGATTGCGAAGCTCATCGTGCTCAACAACCACCTGACCGGACTTACTTCCGTCCCGCGTTCTGTCGCAGAGCAACTGGTGGCCATGACCGGTCCGGTCGCCCCGCACATCGCCGAAGAGCTGTGGGCGAAGCTCGGACACGACACGTCGGTTGTGTACGCGCCCTTCCCCGAGGCTGACGAGGCACTGCTGGTCGAAGACACGGTCACGTGCGTTGTGCAGGTTAAGGGTAAGGTCCGTGACCGCATCGAAGTCGCCACCGATATCTCAGATGATGACTTGACTGCGAAAGCACTCTCACTGCCCAAGATTCAGCAGTACCTTGAAGGGGAGCCTCGCAAGATTATCGTGCGCGCACCCCAGCTCATCAACATCGTTCCCTAAGGAGACTGCATGGATCACCCAACCATCACGGAAGTGGATTTCGGTGGTAATGCGTGGCGACTCGAACACGATGGTGCGAGCGCAACCATTGCCGCACGGGGTGCGACACTGCTCGACTGGGACCCCGGAACCGGACACTCGGTCATCGCAGGATTCGTTAGCCCCGAGGAGCTTCGTGACGGTCAGGGATCGCGCAGCCGGATCCTCGCCCCCTACCCGGGGCGAATCAAGAACGGCACATTCACGTGGGGAGGTAGGACCACGTCCCTTCCCACGCAGAGTGACGGGCATGCGCGACACGGATTCATCGACAAGCTCGAGTTTGAGGCGATCTCCACCAGGTCCACACTCCAACTTCGCGCCGAACACCTCGGTGATGACGTGTGGCCGTGGTCGTTCGCGCTCGACGTTGTCTATGCCCTCGGTTCGGGTGGGCCGGGAGTATCCAACCTGTCGATCACGCTGAAACTAACTAACCTCAGCCCCGAAACGGCCCCGGCTGGTCTTGGCTGGCACCCGCTGTTCCAGTTCCCGAATAACCCGAAGATCACCAACCTGTCCCTAACGGTCCCGGCACGAACCGCGATCGCCACGACACAGGATCTCATTCCGCAACCGGGAGAAGCAGCCTACTCAGGAATTCATGCTCCCGTGGTCGTGGACAGGATCGGTGATCAGCAGTTCGATTCGATCTACACGGGTCTGGTTCCGAACGACGAGGGAGTGGTGCGCACGAGCATTATTGAGCCAAAGTCTAACCACGAAATCTCCCTCAGCCAGGAACCGGGTGAAGCACCGTATATCGTCGTGTGGACCGGGGAAGGCTTGAAACGGGGGTACCGGGAAGCGATCGCGCTCGAACCCTACTCCCACATTCCCGACGCGGTGAACAGGGCGGATGCGAAAGCACTCATGGCGCTCGCTCCGGGGAAGTCACGAGCCATGACCGCCACCGTGTCTTTCACCTAAGTTAACAAACCTAGTTGTGATGCCGAGCAGGCATCGACCCTGGTTGTGAGTGGCCGTCCGCATTTGCCGGCGGCCACCTCTCATTTAATCAACTGAACAGAATGGGCGGACTATCGCCTGCGGGTGCCGAAAAAGGTGCGCGAGATTTCGCGGCCGAGGGTGCGTGCACCGGACTTGAGGAACGTGTCCATGACCGAGTCCTTTCGGCGGGAGGTTTGCTGACGCTCGCGCTGTTGGGTCTTTTCTGCTTCCTTCCGTAGCCGCTCGGCTTCTTTCTCGGCTGCCTTCGCTCGCGCTTCGCGGGCCTTCTCTTCGGCGGCCTCAATTTCTGCTTGTTCGGCTGCGGCCTGCTGTTCGGCAATGCGAGTGTTCAGCATTTCCGATGCGGAGACTGGATCAACAACCTCGTCGTACTGGCCGACAAAAGCCGAACTTGAGAGGATTTTGGCAATGCTTTGCTCGGAGGCGGGGCCCATGTTTGCGGCAGGTGCCCACAGCCTGGTGGGAGCCACGGGGGAGGGACGTCCCTTCCTGTCGAGTACGGTCACGAGGGCTTCACCCGTACCGAGGTTGGGCAGGACCTCCTCCAAATCCAACGGTGAGTTGGGGAAGGTCTTGACCGTGGCACGGAGCGCCTTCTGATCGTTGGGCGTATGGGCACGCAGGGCGTGCTGCACCTTTGAACCGAGCTGTGCAAGCACATCGTCGGGTACATCCTTCGGTGTCTGGGTGACAAAGAAGATGCCAACTCCCTTGGACCGGATGAGGCGAACGGTCTGCACGACGGCATCAAGGAACGCCTTGGTCGCGTTTTTGAAGAGCAGATGTGCTTCATCAAAGAAGAACACGAGCTTGGGCTTATCCACGTCACCCACCTCGGGCAGGATCTCAAAGAGTTCTGCCAGGAGCCACATGATGAAGGTGGAGAAGAGCCGAGGGTTCTGTGAAAGCTCGGGTAGTTCGAGAGTGGAGATAATGCCCGTGTTGTTCTCGACTCGGAAGAAGTTCACCGGATCAAAGGCCGGTTCACCAAAGAAGACATCTCCTCCCTCGGACTGGAGGACCGCGATTTCGCGGAGAATCACTCCGGCTGTTGCGGGAGCGATGCCACCTAGGTTCTTCAGCTCATCCTTCCCCTGGTCGGTGAGGAAGTTGACGACGGAACGTAAATCTTCAAGATCGACAAGGGTCAGTCCCTGCTCATCAGCCCAGTGGAAGATCAGCGACAGGGCGGACTCCTGCGTGTCATTCAAATCAAGAACACGTGCGAAGAGTAGGGGACCAAACTCTGTGACACTCGTGCGAATCGGGATCCCAGTGCCTCGACCACCGAGGGAGAAGAGCTCGGTTGGGAAGGAGCCGGCCACCCAATCCTGACCCTGCTCCCTGCAGCGAGCAAGCAGGCCCTCGTTGGAACCGCCTTCTTCGGCAAGCCCGGTGAGGTCACCCTTGATGTCGGTGAGGAAGACGGGAACGCCATTGGCCGAGAGCCCCTCGGCGAGAAGTTGGAGCGTGCGGGTCTTGCCGGTACCGGTGGCGCCTGCGACCAGGCCGTGCCTATTCATCATTGCGAGCGGTAGGGTGATTGGAACGGAGGGGACCGGCTCCTCATTCTCGATCAGCACACCAATCTGCATGGCACCCTCGAGGCTGTAACCCTCCTGCACGATTCGCGCATAGTCAGACAACTGCGCACCATCCGCACCTACAGGTGCCGTTCCATCGGACGGTTTCGGTGTTGTTGGAGAAGTATCGGCCTGCGGATCTGGAACAGAATCATCTCCCTGCTCAGCCTCACTCATCGCACCGTCACCCACCGGTAAATTGGCTGCAGCAGTAACGGAGTCTGGCTCTGGAAGACTCTCAGATGCTACTGGTTCGGGGCTGCCAGTATCGGTGGGGTTGGTGGCTGATGCTGCGGCGAGCGCCGCATCCAACGCTGCCTGTGCGGCTTCTGCTTCCGCTCGTGCCGCTTCGGCTTTTGCTTGGGCTGCTTGAGCCTTGAGCCGTGCAATCTCTGCTTGATCCATAGAATCAAGGATAGGGTGAGCGTCCCCAGGATGTGAGGTGAACGATCATGCACCTCACGAACTCCTCCCGGTGGTGAGGGTGGCTGGCGGGGTGATTCTTGGTGGATGAAAGCGAAAGAACTCATGAGGGTCGCGTACCGGGTGGGTACGGGTGAGGATGTGATGGCCCCGCCGGAGCGTGATGAGCGGAGCCTCCGCTTTGCCTACGACCCGCGCACCGCGATCCTCATCATTCTCGTGTTTTCCCTCCTGTGCGGGGTTGTTGTTGCGTGGACACTGTCGCGTCCCGTTGAAGTTATGGCACTACCCGGCAACGAGCCAGAAACAATTACGCAAGA
Organism: Flaviflexus massiliensis; assembly: GCF_001375495.1. GTDB lineage: Bacteria > Actinomycetota > Actinomycetes > Actinomycetales > Actinomycetaceae > Flaviflexus > Flaviflexus massiliensis. Next base: position 403,218 of record NZ_LN831057.1, read on the forward strand.
AAGTAATGAGACCGCAGGAGGCGGGGATCGTGACCACGCCACGACCGGTGGAGAGGCTGAAGGCGGATGGCTCGGCAGTGAGGAAATGGACCAATCAGGGGGAGCCTCGACCCCAGAGGAACACAGTGTTCCCGTTCAATCACCAAGTGAGCCAGAAGCTGGTTCACTAATCACGGTTTACGTATCGGGACACGTAGCGAATCCAGGTGTTATCGAATTGGCTCCGGATGCACGCCTGATTGTTGCCATCGAAGCCGCGGGAGGAATGACAGCTGACGCGGATCCCGATGCTCTCAACCTCGCACGCACCCTGGTTGATGGCGAGCACATTCTCGTCCCAGCACCGGGTGATCCGCCCCGTGAGCAAGCTGCACCAAGCTCGGGTTCAAGTGAAGGAACCGGATCCGGAACCGAATCAGCCCCGGCAGGGCCGATCAACCTCAATACGGCGACAGTTGCAGAACTCATGACACTACCCGGGGTTGGTCCCGCGATCGCTGGCCGCATCGTTGACTGGCGCGAGGCAAACGGGGGATTCACGACCGTTGAGGAACTCATGGAAGTATCGGGGATTGGTCCGGCTACCTTCGCCAACCTCGAAGCCCTCGTCACGGTATGAGCCACGGCGACCTGCGCATCCTGCTCGCAGCCGGGGCATGGTGGATCGCAACAATCGGGAGTCTCCTGCTTGGAGCCGGGCCCATCATCACCATTGCCGTCACCATCGGTGGAACCCTTTTCTGCACGTATCTCGTGCGGCGCCATTTCGGTCGAGGTAAGCAGATCAAGTATTGGACCCCAACCCTTCTCGTCATCGTCGCTGCGGTTCTTCTCGCCTCCGGAGTGACAGCCGCCCACGACTATCAGGCGAAGCAGGGCACCCTCCCATCACTCATCCAAGCCAAGGCTGTCGTCACGGTACGGGGAACGGTCGAGTCCTACCCGAATCCCGCTCGGGACAAAGTGCTCGTGACAATGAGCGTTGACGAGGTCGAAGGCAGGGGCGAGATATCAACGGGATACTCGACAGTCATGCTCGTTGGAAAGGAGAGCCTTCGAGAACTCAACCTCCAAGAAACCGTTTCAGTCCTCGTGCGCCTCGAACCAACCGATCGGGGATCTCAAACAGCCGCCTGGGCAACAGTATTGGCTGAGCCCGTTCTCCTGAAGGAGGCGGGGCCTGTATCACGGTGGATTGCGATGCGAGCAGATGCCATGATGAGGCACCTATCGGGAGAGTTACCGCAGGTGCGCGGTCTTGTTCCGGGACTCGCAATCGGTGATGACTCCGAGATCCCAGAGATACATGGGGATGCGCTCGCGGCCGTGAACCTCACGCACCTGACAGCGGTCTCGGGAGCACACGTGTCGATGATCTGCTCCATTGTTCTCAACCTGATCGGCAGAAAGCATCGATTCCTTGCCGTGCTTGGTGCCGCCGGTGTTCTGGGTGCACTCATTCTCGCCACGGGGGCGCAGCCTTCTGTCATGCGGGCGGGGGTCATGGGCGTCGTTGTTCTTGCGGGAGTCTGGATGCGCAGACCGTCGAGTGCATTACCGGCACTCGGAGTCTCAATCGTCGTGCTTCTGGCCACGGATCCGTACCTCGCCCTTGCCTACGGATTCATTCTGTCGGTCGTCTCCACCGCCGCCATCATTACCTGGACCCGCCAAGTCACGGCACTGCTTGCTCCCGTGTTCACGGTCCCGGGAGCGAACCTCCTGGCGGTCCCCATCGTTGCTCATCTCGCATGCGCACCGATCATCCTCATGCTCAGCGACACGGCGTCTCTTTGGTCTGCCCTTGCCAATGCTCTGGTGGCTCCCGTGGTTCCCGCCGGGACAGTGTTTGCACTCGCGGCACTCATTTGTGCCCCATTCCCGCTCCTTGGTCCGTTCCTGGCGTGGCTGGCGGCGCGGTGCGTGTCATGGATCGACATTGTGGCTGGCGAGCTGGCCTCGTGGCCAGGCTCTGGACTTCCTGGTGAGCTGGTCATCCTGATCTATCTCATTGTCCTTCTTCTTGCTTGGCTCCTGACCTATCACCGGCGCACCGCATATGTCGTCGCAACCGCCGGCTTGGGTGCCATGTCGATGCGCTTCCTCCCATCGTCGACCCCCGACTGGGACATCGTGGCGTGCGATGTGGGGCAGGGAGCGGCAACACTGTTTCGTCACCGAGAAACGACCTACCTTGTGGATACGGGGATGAAGGGGGAGGGACTGGAGGACTGTTTGGAGGCGTCAGGTGCACGTGTGGACATCCTCATCCTCACCCACCTTCACGACGATCATGCAGGGGAGGCGGACCTGGTGATTGCTAGTGGAACACGGGAAGTGTGGGTAGGTCCCGGAATTGGATCCCAGCTTCCACGCTGGGACGATGTTCACGTTCGTGAGGTCAAGGCAGGTGAATCGCCGGACGGGATTGAGATCCTGTGGCCGGAGCGGGAACGCAACTGCACGAGTAGCTCATGTGAGAACGACCAATCACTTGTCGTCAGGGTTGATCTAGGACAGACCCTCCTCATCCCGGGCGACATCGAACTCATGACACAGTCCCGACTTGCTCGAGCAGACATCGCCTCCGATATCGTGCTGGTACCGCACCATGGTTCACCCGCTCAGGACCCCGAATTTGCACGAGCACTGGGTGCTCACCTCGCCATCCTCTCCTACGGTGAGAACAGCTACGGTCACCCGGCACCTGCCACCATCGACCTTTACGCCACCTACGGAGAGATACGTACAACCGAGGGAGGGCACATCTTCCTCAAAATTGATGACACGAAATAGGATTCGCGCGGCCCAGGATTGTAGCGCGTCACCCCCTGCGGATTTTGACCTGCGGATCGTCTCCGGGCGGTCTCGCATGGGATAATGGCGGAATGGCGCAGGCAAAGAAAAGTGGACCCGGATGGGACACGGTTGAACTCGCACCCGTTGTTCTCATTAAGTCGAAAGAAGAGGCACTTAGCGATCGGGCACGCGACAGGCTCATCGGGCAAGCTCGCCAAGCCGACCCTGAGATCGAAATTGTAAAGCTCGATGCGGGAGACTACCCTCCCGGTGAACTGGCAGTCCTAGCCAGCCCATCGCTGTTTGGCGGCGCAAAGCTCGGGATCATTACCGGCCTAGAATCGATGACCGATGCGTTCCTTGACGATGCCATGGAGCTGGTTGCTCACCCGGGCCCCGAGCTCACTCTCATCGCCATTCGTTCCATGAAGTCACGTAGCGCCGCTCGAGGCGTAAAGCTCGACAAGCTCATCGAAAAATCGGGTTTCCCCGTCGTCGATATCCCCGAACTCAAATACGATTCCGACAAGATTGCGCTGCTGAAAGCGGATGCGAAGCGAGCAGGTCGCACCGTGGCGGAAGATGCCCTTCGCATGCTCGTGGACGGTCTCGGAAGTGACATTCGTGAACTCACTTCGGCACTGCGCCAACTGATCGATGACACTAGTGGCACGATCACCGTGGCGCACGTCAACACCTACTACGGTGGGCGAATCGAGGCGACCGGATATGCGGTTGCAGATGCCGTGGTGGAAGGAAACCTGGCTTTTGCCCTGCAACAGATGCGGCACGCACTATCGACCGGCACTCATGAAGTTGCTATCGTCTCCGCACTCGCATACAAGTTCCGGGACATGGCCAAGGTTTCGGCAACGATGGGGAGGGATGGGCGAGACGTCAAACTGTCGATGGCTCCCTGGCAAATGGACCGCGCCAAGAAAGCCCTCCGGTTCTGGTCAGATGCCGCGCTAGCCCGCGCCATCACCGCCATCGCACAAGCCGATGCCGACGTGAAGGGCTTCCGTGGAGAAGCACGCGACGCGACCTATTCCCTGGAGAAGTGCATCCGGGTTGTTACTGCCGCCCGCAGGCTCTAGCTCTGATCTCAAGATTTAGCGCCGGATCTGCCGACCCGAACGAGACAGCGCTGTCAATATCAGGAAGACCGGGGATTGGACCCGGCGCAAGTCTCTCGCGGGACCGGTTCGGGGGAAGGTGAGGGAATGAGCATAAGAAAATGGCGGCACATCGTGCCGCCATTCCCACATGATTTACTCTTAGGCATCGATCTTTGCGACGGCCTTGGCAAGCTTCGACTTGCGGTTAGCTGCCTGGTTGCGGTGGATTACACCCTTGGAGACAGCCTTGTCGAGCTTGCGGCTAGCAGCAGCAAGAGCAGAGGTAGCCTCATCCTTGTTGCCCTCGGCAGCGAGAGTACGAACCTTGCGGACGTAGGTCTTCAGCTCGGCCTTGACGGCCTGGTTGCGTACGCGAGCCTTCTCGTTGGTCAGGTTACGCTTCTTTTGCGACTTAATATTTGCCACGATCTCAATTCTTTCGTCGACTTCGCGGATGCGAATGATTACACGGTCAGTGAGGGCTCCGCCATGACCGGGACGAGGGCGTGGGGCACCCTGTGGTGTGGTCGGTGGCTACGACTCAGCTATCGACCAGATAGCAAGTCCGATTTAAAAGGTTACCAGTTACTTGCCGTGAATCGAATTAATAGCGGACGTAATCTGTGTGAACCTCGTCTTATCGAGCTTGCCGCCTTCGCGGCGAATCGAATTCTTGTGAGCCAGAAGTAGCCGATCGATGCGAACTTCGGAAGGTCTGCCCTCGGGGTCCCAGTTGCCGGAACCCATGTCCATCCAGTGCCGGCCCAGATGATCCTCGTACCTGAATGATCCCGGGCCGTCGACGTGATCCTTCGATGTCATCTGAGCAAAGACCACGCATTCGCCAATGCGTGCCACCACGAGGACGGGACGATCCTTACCCTGGGTGGGGTCGTCCTCGTACGGTACCCATGTCCACACAACCTCACCAGGATCAGCATCCCCATCGTCAGCAGGCTCGTAGGTGAAATTGGGGGCACCAAACTCGGTAAAGGAGTAAACGATCGCCTGATCGTACGGGCCCGGCATGCCACCACCCGAACGTGAAGGCTGAGGGGTCGCGTGCCTAGCCTTGTTTGCGGGGCGGGATGGCGAACCTGAGCGGGGTGCTGACTTCTGCTTCGAGTCTTTTGTCAGCTCGTCGGTGACTTGGCGTGCGAGCCTGCGCGCCTGCGGGGAGCGCAGTGCTGACTTGGCTACATTCAATGCTCTATTAAGGAAACTCACGGCCCCACCTTAATGCGATTCTTTCCAGGTTTTCAGACTTTCGCTCGCCCAACGTGGCCGAGGTAGCCGTGACTCCGTGAATAATGTCAGTGCTTTGGTGAGGTGGGTAAGTTAAAAGCACTGTCCCCGCACAGGACCGGAGCCCGATGCGGGGACAGAGCGATCAATGCTGACGAAGATCCCTTCGTTGCTTTGCCACACTCAAGGAAGGTATGGCCGGGTTCTAGTAGTCCCGTTGGAAGCTCCGATTGAAGTCCGGGTCGTGATCGTCACGGAATAGCAATTCGGTCAATTCAACGTGCACCTCTTCGACCTTGGGAATGTCGTGAAGGCGCAGCGGATTATCAGCTGAGGTCTCGAGGATGAGAGTGCCGCAACCAAAGATCCGGTCAATGAGATCGTGCTCATACGAAACGTTGGAGATGCGGGCGAGAGGGATGTCGTGTCCATTCTTGGCGATGATGCCCGTGCGGGTGATGATTCGGCGTGAGGTAACCGTGTAGGTATCGGTCGCCCACTTGAGCCAGGGAATGATGACCTTCCAGACCATGAGGATGACGGCGAGGCCGAGCACCACGAGAGGAGCCCACGGCTTCAGTGATTCGGGAATGAAGATGAAAGCGGCAATGACGGCGGCAACGAGCAGGATGCCGAGGCCGATGGAGAGGAAGAGTTCTTTCACATGGCTGTGCATGTGGCGGATGATGACCTCATCCTTGCCTAAATACTTTGTCGGTAGTCCCATGGCAAACATCGTCCCACACGACAGGTTGATCCACCTCATGTATCCGCAATTTTGCGTGGGGACTTGTCCCAAAATGAGGGCGTGGGATATCCCCCGGCAAGAATGGCATTGAGCCCGTGACCAGGGAGGTCGCGTGTCGCTCCTACGAGATGATTGCGGTAAGAATCAACAGGAAGAACGACAGGGGGCCAGCCGCCAAGGTCACCAGGCCGGCGATGATCGTAATCCGCAGATCGGCCTTGAGGTAGGGCGCCTGCACGGTGCCACCGGCTGCGGCAATCGCTGCCCGTTGGGCGGCTTTTACTCGGGGCATGAACTTTCCATCCCTCAGGCTTGCCTCGTAGGCTGCGTCTTTGATTCGCTGGTTGATCTCTTCATCCCGCGTTGACCTGCCATCGGCCGTGATGATTTCTTGGCTCGGTTCAACCTGAAGGTTGGCGAGCTCATCAACGTGCTTGGAGAGCCTGCTCCCTCGGATCGCGAACACGAGGATCCCGAGGAGGAGGAGTGCAGCGATGATGAGGAAGAGCCAGACGGAGGGGTGCCCGTCCCTGACCGCATTGATCGTCAGCCACAGCAGGAGACCGGTGAGGAGTCCATTGATGGCCACGAGGATGGTGCCCGGTCCTTTCAACAGTTTGACCAGGAGCGGGAGGAAAAGGGAAAGAGATCCGGGCAACGCACTCATGGGTCTCATTCTCTCAGCTCGTGGCTCATAAGTAATGGGAGTTTGCTGAGAATTACCCTAGAGCGAACAGGGAGTTGGGTCGGTTGGGATCGCCTAGATCCCCAGAACCTTCACTGAGTTGCAAAGTGTTTCGATCGCCTCGGTCATGTTCATCCGCGGGAGGGCTCCACAAGGTCGGTTGAGGCAGGTCACCCAAACATGTCATTGGTTGGGGAGCAATGACGGGTAGACTAGTTTGGAACATAGAATGGAGACCAGTGTCTACGTTGAATCCCACCCAGTCACTCCAGCCGGCAAAAACGCCCGCTGACCGGTTGCGGAACTTCTGCATTATTGCGCATATTGACCACGGCAAATCGACCCTGGCCGATCGCATGCTTCAGCTCACCGGCATTGTCGAGGAGCGTCTCATGCGCGCCCAATATCTTGACCGGATGGACATTGAGCGCGAGCGCGGCATTACCATCAAGTCCCAGGCAGTCCGCATGCCCTGGACCGTGGATGGCACCGAATATGCGCTCAACATGATCGATACTCCCGGGCACGTTGACTTCTCCTACGAGGTCAACAGGTCGCTCGCCGCCTGCGAGGGCGCAATCCTCCTGGTGGATGCCGCCCAGGGCATCGAGGCGCAAACCCTCGCGAACCTTTACATGGCGCTCGAGAACGATCTGGCGATCGTCCCCGTTCTCAACAAGATTGACCTCCCGGCAGCGCAGCCGGAAAAGTATGCGGAAGAACTCGCCTCCCTGATCGGTGGTGAACCCGAGGACTGCCTGCGCGTATCGGGCAAGACTGGTGAGGGCGTTTCTGACCTGCTGGATCGGATCGTGGGTGAAATCCCGGCACCCGTTGGTGACCCGGAGGCTCCCGCCCGCGCCATGATCTTCGACTCCGTGTACGACTCCTACCGCGGCGTCGTCACGTACGTGAGGGTGAAGGACGGACTGTTCACGCCCCGCACGAAATTGACCACGATGTCTACGGGAGTGACGCACGAGCTTCAGGAAATTGGCGTGATTTCCCCCGAGCCGCGGCCGGCGAACGGTCTTGGTGTGGGAGAGGTCGGCTACCTCATTACGGGTGCAAAGGATGTTCGCCAGACTCGCGTCGGTGACACGGTCACGATCTCCGCTCACCCCGCCACTGAGGCACTCCCGGGCTACGTCGAACCGAAGCCCATGGTGTTCTCCGGTATCTACCCGATCGACGGCTCGGACTTCCCGGCACTGCGTGAGGCCCTAGACAAGCTACAGCTCAATGATGCGGCCCTGACCTTTGAACCAGAATCGTCCGCAGCCCTCGGCTTTGGTTTCCGCTGCGGCTTCCTCGGACTGCTCCACCTAGAGATCATTCGCGAGCGGCTTGAGCGTGAGTTCGGTATCGACCTGATTGCGACCGCTCCCTCCGTCATCTACTCGGTGACGAGCGAGGACGGCACCGAGATCGAGGTGACGAACCCGTCTGAATTCCCGGATATCAAGGTCGACAAGATTTCTGAACCGATGGTGCAGGCTACGATCCTGACCCCGGCCGACTACATTGGTGCGGTCATGGAGCTGTGCCAGCAGCGACGTGGAACGATGGGCGGCATGGACTACCTGTCGGAAGACCGGGTGGAAATGCACTATCGGCTTCCGCTCGCTGAGATCGTGTTCGACTTCTTTGACCAGCTCAAGTCCAAGACCCGTGGCTACGCATCCCTCGACTACGACATGGATGGGGAGCAGAATGCCGATCTGGTCAAGGTCGATATTCTGCTCAACCACGAGAAGGTTGATGCGTTCTCCGCGATCGTCCACCGCGACAAGGCTTACGCCTACGGGACGGAAATGACCGGCAAACTCAAGAACCTCATCCCGCGCCAGCAGTTCGAGATTCCCATCCAGGCAGCGATCGGATCGCGTGTCATTGCTCGTGAAACGATCAAGGCGCTCCGTAAGGACATGCTCGCAAAATGCTACGGTGGCGACATTTCTCGTAAACGTAAACTTCTGGAAAAGCAGAAGGAAGGTAAGAAGCGCATGAAGTCGATCGGTCGCGTCGATGTTCCGCAGGAAGCATTCGTTGCAGCCCTGACCTCGGATCAGGCTCCCGCGAAATGAAATGGCTCCTGCTTGCAGCCATCATCATTGTCATGATCGTGATTTGGGCAAGAGCCAACCCGCCCGGAAAATAATGACCGGTCGAGCCGCGGAGTGCACGTGCTTCCCTCACGGTTCGCACAGCACACCGCTACAGTGGAGAGCATGCTAGTCACCCACCTGTGTATTGTATCCGAACTCGTGCCCGTCCCATTCGGGCGAGTCGGGGTCACCGCCATCAACAAACTACCCGTCACCGGCCCGATTAAGATTGTCCCAATGGGGTTGTGGGGTGACATCCAGTGCGATCGCGCCAAGCACGGCGGAGTCGAGAAGGCCGTCTATGCCATGTCGAATGAGCAGATGGCGTGGTGGGAGCAGGAACTGGGCGAAGAGCTACGTCCCGGGATCTTTGGGGAGAACCTGAGGGTCGATGGTGACGTCGATTCGCTGATTCTCGGGTCTCGCTACAGGCTGGGAACGGTCGAGCTCGAGGTGACAGGATGCCGGAACCCATGCCGAACCTTCGAATACTGGCGCGGGGAAGAAGGCTGGCTGAAACGCTTCCTCCACCACGGCTACTCGGGAGCCTACTTTCGAGTACGAGTTGCCGGCGAGGCCCAGGCGGGGGACGAGCTTTTTGAACTGCACGTACCCGGTCACGGCATCACAGTCCGGGATCTCTTCCATGACCGCACCAACCACGTGGAGACGCTCGCAAAAGCCCACCGTGCCGGTGACATTGAACTGGCCACCTACGTCCAAAACTATCTACCAGAAGAACTAAGGAACACACTGTGACCGAGCCCCATCACCGCCGCATCACCTCCTTCGTTAGGCGCAGTGGACGCCTCCCGGAACGGAACCAGCGCGCACTCGACCAATACGGGGACCGGTACGTTATTGATGCGAAAGTGGATCGCAGCCTCGTTCTGACCGAAGTTCCGGACCTCACGGAAATCTTTGAACGGGACGCACCGCTCATTGTTGAGATCGGTGCGGGGGCTGCCGACCAGATCGTTGCCCACGCCAAGGCACATCCCGAAATCAACCACCTGGCTTTTGAAGTCTGGTGGCCGGGAGTGGCCGCCTCCGTTGCCCGGATCGTTCGCGAAGGGGTCGATAACGTCCGCATGATCTGTGCTGACGCAGTCCCTGCGCTCCCTCTCATGTTTGGACCCAACCGGCTGCCCGACGAGGTGTGGACCTTCTTCCCAGACCCGTGGCAGAAGGCACGCCACCGTAAGCGTCGCCTTGTCACCCCGGATTTCGCTCGCCTCGTCGCCGGTATCCTCCCCGAGGGTGGTGTTTGGCGGTTGGCGACCGACTGGGATGACTACGCGTGGCAGATGAGGGACGCGATCGCGGCCGTCCCCGAGTTCATCAACCCTCATGCCGGGCAGCGCCCCGACGAGGACGATCCCGCAGAAGCCGGGATCACGGGAGGATTCGCACCCCGCTGGGAAGGCCGCATCACAACCCGCTTCGAGACCCGCGGACTCAATGAGGAACGCGGAATCCACGACCTGGAGGTGTTCCGTGCCTGAATTGCCAGACGGTGACCCGGCACCCAAGGACGGGACCCTGCCCGATATTTCCATGGACAGGCCCTTCTCGGCCTACGTTCACGTCCCGTTCTGCCAGGTGCGCTGCGGGTATTGCGACTTCAACACCTATACGTCCACCGAACTGGGACCCGGTGCCACACCGCGTGAATACGACTCCCAGTTGCTTGGCGAGATCGCACTCGCCGGCCAGGTGCTTGATGGTGGGAAACCCCTGTCAACTATTTTCTTCGGTGGTGGCACCCCCACCTACCTGCAGGCATCCCAGCTTGCCCACATCCTCGGCGTTCTCGAACTTGTCTTCGGCTTTGAAGACGGCGCGGAAATCACGACCGAAGCAAATCCCGAAACGGTTGATGCCGAGTATCTGCGTTCCTTGAAGGACGCGGGTTTCACACGGGTCTCGGTTGGAATGCAGTCCGCCGCCACCCACGTGCTCGCCACTCTCGACCGCCTGCACACTCCCGAACGGGTCCCCATGGTCATCAACTGGGCACGGGAGGCCGGGCTCTCCGCTTCCGTTGACCTGATCTACGGCACCCCCGGGGAGTCCCTCGACGACTGGCGCCACTCCCTGGCTGAAGCAATAGCCATGAATCCCGACCACGTTTCCGCCTACGGGCTCGGTATCGAGCCGGGGACGAAAATGGGGCAGCAGGTGAAGAGAGGAATCCTGCCCGACACGGATCCCGATGATCTTGCTGCCAAGTATGAGATCGCGGACGAGATGCTGAGCACGGCCGGCTACTCCTGGTACGAGGTTTCAAACTGGTCAAAGCCAGGCCACCAATCGCGCCACAACATGGCGTACTGGCGCAACAGCAACTGGTGGGGATTCGGCCCTGGGGCGCACTCCCACATCAACGGCACGCGATTTTGGAACGTCAAGCATCCGAGAGCCTGGGCCGAACGACTCAAAGCGGGGGAATCACCTGCTGCAGCACGGGAGATTCTCTCCCCGCAAGAGCGTGCCGAGGAGGACATCATGCTCGGCATCCGTTTGGCCGAGGGACTGCCGGATACGGCTGGGCTGGCAGGACCTGGGCAAGCCCTCGACCGTGCAGAGCTCGCCAAGCGACGTCACAAGACCATGATCTTGGCACACGATGGACTTCTGGATCCCAGCGAGCTAACAGGTGGCCGGATGGTCCTGACCCTCAACGGACGGTTGCTAGCAGACACCGTGATCCGGCAACTCTGGGACTAGCAGTCAAGGCGACCTCTTTGAGGCGACTTCAATAGCCGGATGAATCGAACACGCGGTAGGTCGCTGGGAGAGTGCGATCGGGTACGTACCGGGCTGTCGCACTGCCTCACTGTCTTAGTACGTACTGGCTACCAAGCAGCCGAACGATGCGGTGGGAAAACATGTCCGTGAGCTAGGCAAGCGCAATGGGCACTGACTCATTCCCCGGGCTAGGGCGGTTTGGCCGAACTCTTCGGCGATCTGCATCACGTTCGTGCGGGGTATGGTCCACAGTGTCCCTGGCACCCTACGAGTGCCTGCGTGCCACGTGCGAATATTCAACGATCGATGGAAATTTAACCAGCCAGGGGCCTTCGCAAAGCGTTACGAAGGCCCCTGGACCTGTACTAGCGCCTGACTAGTGGTGTACGGCTATTAGCCGTTGGCGACGATGTCGTCGATCGCGGCATACCCGAGGGTCAGGCCCTGGCCAATGGTGGCACCGGGTCCCGGGTAGACACCACCGAAGACGTTGGCTGCAGCGTTACCGATGGCGTAGAGGCCGTCGACCGTGCCACCGCCCGACGAGTAGACGCGGGCCTTCTCGTCTGCTCGGAGGCCGCCACACGTGCCGAGGTCGCCGGGGACAACTTTGATCGCGTAGTAGGGGCCCGAATCGGAGAGAGGCCGCAGGTTCGGGTTCGGCGTGATGGTCGGATCGCCGTAGTAGCGGTCGTAGGCCGTCTTTCCACGCTGGAAGTCATCGTCGGTGCCCTGGGCAGCCAGGACGTTGAAGCGCCTGACACCACCCGGCAGGTCCTCCGTGCCGATCTTACTTCCCAACTCAACAATCGTGTCCGCTTGAACGGCAACCCCGGCCTTGTACCACTCGTCCGGAATCGGCATCATCGGCATCTTCACACCGCCCATGACGTAGTTCTTCACAAACTTGTCATCGATAATCATCCAGGCGGGCAGGTGCGGTTCTTCTCCATCATCAATGCCGAGCATGGTCTCGCCTGCACGCATGTAGTCGATCGACTCGTTGAAGAAACGGTGGCCAGTACGGTCAACAATGAGGGAGCCGGGCAGTGAACGTTCCGCGAGGAGAACGGTGGGGCCGGCGCCTTCCTTCAGTTCCGGAATTGCCGGAAACCACCAGGACTTGTCGAGTAGATCAAGGTCCAGTCCATGCTTTTCGGCAAGGTCAATCGTGTCGCCCGTATTGCCGGGAGCACCGAACTGCCAGCCGCTTTCAATAACCTCGGACTGGTATTGCTTGCGCTTTTCAATATCGCGATCGAAGCCGCCAGCGGCAAGAATCACGGCGCGGTTCGCGCGAATACGAACTTCTCGACCGTTTCGTTCGACAACGACGCCAATGGCCCTGCCGTTCTCGATGACGAGGTCAACGAGAGGAGTGTCGTTCCAGAGGTCCACTCCTGCCTTCTTGGCGCCCGAGTAGAGACCCGCGGCGAGTGCCTTACCGGAGGCCGTATAGTCCCTACCGAAAGCCATTCCTCCCATGCCCAGGGCGACTCGTCTCAGGATCCTTGGGAAAGCCTTGAGCGGCTTCCTCATCATAAGGTTCATCCACTTGAAGTCACCGCCGGTGATCGGCATGGGAACCGGGGCGGACAGGTCACCCGACTGGATGAGGTCCTTGTCGTCACCAAGCGAGTTCATGTCGAAGGGGGAGGGTTCAACCGAGCGTCCGCTAGCGGACCCACCGGGAACGTCCGAGTAGTAGTCCGCGTACTCGCGCATGACCTCAAGCTTCAGGTCCGTGTGGGTGACGATCGCGTCGACGGTCTTCGCGGCGTAGTCGAGATGGGTCTGCCACCTAGGCTCGGGAGAGACACCGGCTACAACCTCACGGAGGTAGGTTTCTGCACGATCCCTGCTGTCCTTCATTCCTGCGGCGCGACTGATCCGGTTACCCGGCATCCACATACCGCCGCCCGACAGTGCGGTTGAACCGCCGAACTTGTGATCCTTTTCGACAATGACAGTTTTCAGGCCAGCATTCGCGGCCAAAATCCCCGAGAATAACCCGGTGCCGCTGCCGACGATGACGACGTCGTAGTTTTCATTCCATTGCTCAGACATTTCTGGGTGCACGCTCCTTTGCGATGTGACGTGTAACGGCTGTCTCTCTCAAAATATCCCGTCAAGTGAACGACGTCTAGCACTAGGCCTGACCGGCGAATTTGGTTCCCCGATGCACAATTTGGGCAATTCGGACGGGCAGAATTGAGACTCTCCAACCTCTCCCATGTGTCCTATCTTCAGGGCGTGAAAACCCCAATAAAACCGCGGGTTTAAGGAGAGGAGAAACCTACGGTACTAGAAGCTTCACCACGCGAACTGACGACCCATTCGCGCAGGCCCAGGTGGTCAAGCTTGTGTTCTGCTACTGACAGAAAACTATGCACGGCGGGTAAGACACTGTTACTCGCTAGGAGCAGGCGTGTTCTCCCGATCGAAAGGGAGAGCCTACCCGAAGACAAGAGTAAGGAGGCCGAACACCCAATGGGAAATAGTCTGTGGTCGTTCGGTTGCGGGTCTGCCACTACGGAGATATTGAGGATTTGGGTAGGGGAGACTGCTTGTGGATATGTGGTAAGCGCACTTCCAAGAGGCAGTGGTGCAATTGCGGGTGGCTTCTGGCTATGGGGGCGTCAGGAAGCTATTGGGGTGCCGTCAGGAAGTCGATGAGTTCCTCGACCCTGCCGAGCAGCGAGGGTTCAAGGTCTTTCCAATCCCGGACGCGACCAAGGATCTTAGACCAGCCAATGCCAACGTCCTCGACGGTGTCGTGGGGGAGGCCAAGGGCCGCGAGGCTACCCTTCTTGATGTCGATGTGCTTGGGGATATGGGGCCACTCTTTCAAACCTACGCGGGCCGGTTTAATTGCCTGCCACACGTCAACGTAGGGGTGGCCGAGAACGAGGACGTGGTCGTTACCGTAACGACCAAGGGCCTCGTCTACGAGGCGGGATTCTTTCGTTCCAGGGAGCAGATGGTCGACGAGGACGGCTGCGCGCCGGCCCGGGCCGGGTTCGAAGGACGCCAGCATGTCGCCAAGCCTGTCCACGCCAGCAAGTTCTTCCACGGCAATGCCTTCGAAGCGCAGGTCCTCGCCCCAGACTTTGTCGATGAGCTGCCAATCGTGCCGGCCCTCGACCCACATGCGAGACGGCATGATCGTGGATGGTTTTGCTTGCACGCGTACTGAACCGGAGGCGGTGCGTGCCGGTGCTTGGGCCCTTGCGGCCTGCTTTTTGGGGGCGATCATGTTGACCGGTTCCCCGTCGATCCAGAAGCCGGGACCGAGAGGAAACTTTCGTTTCACCCCGCCGCGGCCCTCGAGGGTCATGAGGTATTCACCGGCAACTTTCCCACATGCCACGAGTTCCCCAACAAAACCGCTCGCCACGTCCTCGAGTACGAGGCCCACGTCGGCAGACACATCCTTTTGTGTGCGCAGACGGGAAGGCTTGGGCTGGGACAGGACATCCCTGCCATATCTGTCAGCTGGTCGCGAAGCTCTCACCGTTCCAGGGTATGCAGTAAAGTCAATCGTGCATAGAATTAGCACTCGGGCATGTCGAGTGCAAAGAGGGAGGAACGGTGCGAAGCGACCAACGTCGACTGAGGGTCTTGCAGGCGATTGTGCAGGACTATGTGCACACTCGTGAACCCGTTGGCTCAAAGGCCATTGCTGACCGGCACGGGTTCGACGTATCTTCCGCCACGATTAGGAATGACATGGCGGCGTTGGAGGAGGGCGGGCTCATTCACCAGCCGCACACCTCAGCGGGGCGCGTTCCTACAGATCGCGGCTACCGTGCCTTCGTGGACTCCATCTCCCAGATCAAGCCCCTCTCGTCCGCTGAAAAGCGTGCAATCGAGACGTGGTTGGAGGGCGCGGTCGACATGGATGATGTGCTGATCCGTGCCGGCAGGCTCCTCGCCCAGCTCACCAACCAGGTGGCTGTCGTCCAATACCCGAACCGGAAACGTCACGCACTACGTCACGTCGAACTTGTCCCCATTTCGGATCACCACGCCATGCTCATAGCCATTACCGACTCCGGCGCAGTCCAGCAGCGCACCCTGGAAATCTCGTTGACCGATGAGCTGGCAACCTCGATCGCCGCCCGGGTGAACAGTGCCACGGTGGGCAAAGCCGGTCCCGAGATCACCCTCGACTCGAAAGAATTCGATCACCTTCCTCCCCTTGAGAAGCGGATGGTGGGGGCGATCACGGCCGTGTTGAAGGATGTCATGACCGATGAGGCAGAGGAACGCCTCGTCATGGCAGGCACCGCGAACCTTGCCCGCACCAACCTGGATTTCGCCCGCACCATTACCCCGGTCCTTGAAGCCCTCGAAGAACAGGTCGTATTACTGCGGCTCTTTGCTGACGTGGGAGATGAGCTGGCCGTGACCATTGGCGAGGAGAACCAGGATGAGGGGCTGGCGGAAGCATCGATCGTCACCTCGATGTACGGTGAACCGGGTACCTCCCGTCTCGGCATCGTGGGACCCACTCGCATGGACTACGCCAACGCGATGGTGAGCGTACGTGCCGTGGCCCGCTACCTCACCCGAATCCTTGGGTCCTAGCGTGGTGGGACTCAACCTCGTGAGAAGATCACGTGCGCACATGCCAGGCCTGGCACTCCGGACCTGACCGGTTACCCTCGGGAACTTTGATAAGACTGACCGTGACCAAAAGTAACGACAACTCGAACAGAAAGATACGGCGTTAGTGGCTGACTACTACGACATTCTTGGGGTATCGCGTTCAGCGACCCAGGATGAAATCAAGAGAGCCTACAGGAAAAAGGCACGCACCCTGCACCCGGACGTTGCCGGCCCCGACAAGGCCGACGAGTTTAAGGAGGTGACGGGCGCCTACGAGGTCCTCTCCAACGAGGAGAAGCGCCGCCTGTACGACATGGGAGGCGAATCCGCAGTCCGCAACGGCGGCGGGGGAGCGGGCGGATTTGGTGGCTCCTTCCACGACATCTTCGACACCTTCTTCGGAGGTAGCACCGCCGCACGGGGACCCGTTCCCCGCGGACGTCGCGGACAGGACGCCCTCGTTCCCGTAGAAATCGATCTCATTGATGCAACCTTCGGTATCGAAACTGAACTGACGATCGATACCGCGATCCGCTGCAAGACCTGCAACGGCACCTGCTCCCGCGAAGGCAGCGAACCGACGACCTGTACTGCGTGTGGTGGTTCCGGTTCGGTCCGCAAGGTTACCAACTCCTTCCTCGGCCAGGTTATGTCCACCAGCTCGTGCGGTGTCTGCCAGGGCCACGGCACCGTCATCACCGATCCCTGCCTCGACTGCGCGGGCGAGGGGCGCGTCCGCGCCCAGCAGACCCTCCAGGTCAAGATTCCTGCCGGTATTGAGGACGGCATGAGGATTCGGATGCCTGGGAGAGGCGAAGTTGGTCCGGCCGGCGGACCCCAGGGTGACCTGTTTGTCGAGGTGCACGTCAAGCACCATCCCGAGTTCACCCGCCAGGGAGACGACCTCGTGTGCGAACTCGAGATCCCTATGACAGCCGCCGCGCTCGGTACGACGATGACCATTGAGTCTTTCGACGGACCCCAGAATGTGGAGATTGAACCCGGCACGTCCGGTGGCGTGTCCCTGCGAGTACGCGGCAAGGGCGTGGGCAGGCTGCACCGCTCGGACCGCGGTGACCTCGTCATCAACATTCACGTCCAAACACCCACGAAGCTCTCCTCACGGGAAAAGGAACTGCTGAAGGAACTAGCTGAAATCCGGGGAGAAACCCAGCCCGAAGGCAACCTGGTATCCGAATCAAGCTCTGTCTTCTCCCGTTTCAAGGACCGCTTCAGGTGACCAACCAGGTCTACTACGACCCCAACCTCGGCAAAACCGTTGAGGTTGGTTCCCCGGTGGAGCTGACAGGAGATGAAGCCCGCCACGCCCACGTCAAACGCGTCACCCCAGGTGAGGTCATCGACGTGGTCAACGGCGCAGGCACAAGGGCAACGATTAGGGTCGCCTCCGCCAGCCCCACCAGCCTTGTCGGCACCGCCGAATCGGTTTCGCACGAGGAACGCGGCATCGCCATCACCCTCGTTCAGGCACTAGCCAAGGGTGGGCGTGACGAGTCCGCCATCGAAGCAGCAATCGAAGTCGGCGTGAACGGCATCGTTGCCTGGCAGGCAGATCGGTCAATCGTGCGCTGGTCCGGACCGAAGGCGGACAAGGGGATTGCGAAGTGGGAGCAGCTGGGATTGGCCGCCATGAAGCAGTCCCGCCAATCCCACCTCCCCACCGTGAGCGGCCCCTACACGTCGAAACAGCTGACCCAGGCCATCGCCGACACCGTCCAAGACGGCGGGCGAGTCCTGCTCTGCCAAGAAACAGCAACCACGAGGCTTGCTGGGTTGGAATTCGACCCCACGGACCGGGTGTGGATCATTGTTGGTCCCGAGGGCGGAATCAGCGAAGTCGAACTCGACAGTTTCGTTCGTGCCGGCGGGGAACCGGTGCTGCTTGGCGATAATGTTCTCCGGTCGGGTACTGCAGGAACAGTTGCCGCCACGGTCGTCAATGTTTTGAGCGGAAGCTGGCGATAGGATGAGCTCACCGGCAGGAAGGTCACATGTGCAGGTCTTAAACGTCCCAGACGATATCCCCCTCATCAATCTCCTCGGCCACAGGGACGAAGTCCTGCGAGCCCTGGAACGCGGACTCGCACCCGCAAGCATCCACGTGCGGGAACGAGAGATCACGATTGACGGAGCCGAGGGGCCCGTTGCTCTCGCGGCCTCGCTTATTTCAGAACTTATCAACGTTGTTCGCGGGGGCACGGCACTGACCGTGGATTCGGTCGAGCGTGCCATCACCATCACCAAGGAGGGTCTCGCGGCCCCCTCGGATGTGATGAACACGGATATTCTCTCCAACCGGGGAAAGACCATCCGGCCCAAGACCGTGGGACAAAAGAAATACGTCGATGCGATCGACGAGAACACGGTCATCTTCGGTATCGGACCTGCCGGTACCGGCAAAACCTACCTGGCGATGGCGAAAGCCGTTGTTGCTCTGCAGAGCCGTGAGGTCTCCCGCATCGTCCTCACCCGTCCGGCTGTGGAGGCGGGGGAGTCGCTCGGATTCCTTCCCGGAACGCTGAACGACAAGATTGACCCCTACCTGCGCCCGCTGTATGACGCGCTGCACGACATGCTAGATGCTGACGCGATCCCGAAGCTCATGGCGGCCGGCACGATCGAGGTGGCGCCGCTCGCGTACATGCGTGGCCGCACCCTCAATGACGCATTTATCATCCTCGACGAGGCGCAGAACACGACGCCGGAGCAGATGAAAATGTTCCTCACCCGCCTCGGATTCGGCTCCAAGGCAGTCATCACGGGTGACGTCACCCAGGTGGATCTGCCGGGCGGCACACAGTCCGGACTCAAGGTGGTCCGCACAATTTTGAAAGACATTGACGGTCTGGCATTTGCTGAACTGTCGAGCGCGGACGTGGTACGACATCGCCTCGTTGGCGAAATTATTGACGCATACGAGCGCTGGGGAGTGGACGAGACCCAGCCCAACCATAGGAGGCGGCGTTGATCGAGTACGCGGACGAGTCGGGATTTGAACCGGCTCTCGATGGTGAAGAAATCTCGGCACTCGCACGGTACGTGCTGGACGAGATGAGAGTCCACCCCGGTTCGGATCTGACCGTCATGCTCGTGGACGAGGACACGATGTCGGACCTGCACGTCAAGTGGATGGATGAGGAGGGGCCGACCGACGTGCTCTCGTTCCCGATGGACGAGATCAGGCCCGCACCCGCCGGCCAGGAACCGGTCGAAGGGCTCCTCGGTGATGTCGTTGTTTGTCCCACGGTTGCCGCCGAGCAAGCGAAAGTAGCAGGGCATGCCACGATCGAGGAGGTCCTCCTGCTCGTCACCCACGGCATCCTGCACGTGCTGGGCTACGATCATGCAACTCCCGAGGAGGAGAAGGAAATGTTTGGGTTGCAGCGCAAGCTGCTCCTCAACTTCCTCGCGGACAGATAATGACACCCATGCTTAACGAGGTCCCGGAAGCACCCCTTGTCGGCCTCGTCATCATTCTCCTCCTCATCGAAGTGAGCGCTTCGGCACTCGATGCTGCACTTGCACGGATCACCCGGACCGAGGCCGCGGAGGCCATGGCTCTCGGGAAAAATGGGACGAAGATCGCCCACATCGTCGAATCTCGTACCGCTGCACGTGTTGCCGTCACATCGATTAGGGCAATTTCAACCATTACCGCCGGCTCCGTTCTTGCCCTCGTTGCCGCGGACTTCCTGTCCGCCTGGTGGCAGGTGGTGCTCTTCACCCTGGTCGTCGCCATCGTTCTCGCACTGATCATGGGTGTGTTTTCTCCGCGCAAGCTCGGACGAAAGAACCCGGTCAAGACCATCGGTGCGTTCGCTACACCGCTTGCCGTTCTCACGAAACTCTTTGCCGCCTTTGTCCAGAAGGATGAGGAAGAAAAGGACGATGATGATCTGGCGATCATGATGGAGCGCGTGAGCGAATCGGATGAGCTCGAAGAGGACGAACGGATCCTTCTCCAATCGGTCATGGGCATGAGGGACACGATGGTGCGTGAAGTCATGGTGCCCCGTACCGACATGATCACCATTCACACCGACACATCCCTCGACAAGGCCATCTCCCTCTTTGTTCGGTCCGGCTACTCCCGTATCCCCGTCACGGGCGACACGGTCGATGACGTGGCGGGCGTGCTGTACGTCAAGGACATTATTCGCCGCACCCACCGCAGGCTCGACACCGACGAACTCACTGTCTCCGACGTCATGCGCCAAGCCGTCTTCGTTCCGGAAATGAAGCCGGTTGACGACGTGTTGCACGACATGCAGGCTAAGTATTTCCACATGGCTCTCGTCGTTGATGAGTACGGCGGCATTGCCGGGCTCGTGACGATGGAGGATCTTCTGGAAGAGCTCGTGGGGGAGATGGTTGACGAACACGACCACGCAGCCCCCGAAGTGGAACAGCTCGGGGAGGGAATCTACCGTGTTCCCGCACGCCTCCCCATCGACGAACTCGGCGAGCTTTTTGGTCTCTCGATCGAGGATGATGACGTGGATACCGCCGGCGGTTTGCTCGCCAAGGGGCTTGGCCAAATACCGATTTCGGGCTCCGAGACCGATATCCTAGGGTTGCACCTTCAGGCAGAACGCTTCGAAGGACGACGAAAGAGGCTCGCAACGCTTGTTGCGAGGGTGGAGGAAGAATGACGAGAGCCGGATTCGTGAGCCTGGTGGGTCGCCCCAATGCAGGTAAATCCACCCTGACCAACGCGCTCGTTGGTGACAAGGTTGCCATCACCTCGGCACGCCCTCAAACCACCCGCCGCGTTATCCGCGGCATCGTCAACCGGGATGCTGGCCAGGTCATCATGGTTGATACCCCGGGAATGCACCGTCCCCGCACCTTGCTGGGTGAGCGGCTCAACGACCTCGTGCGCGAGACCCTGGGCGATGTTGATGTCGTGGCGCTGTGTTTGCCCGCAACGGACAAGATCGGCCCCGGCGATGCCTACCTGTTGGAAGAAATCCAGAAGTCACGGACCCCCGTCATCGCGATCGTGACGAAGACCGATCTCGTGACGAAGGAGCAGCTCGCCACCCACCTCATCGAAGTCTCCCAATTCCACGATTTCAAGGAAATCATTCCCGTCAGTGCGGTCACCGGTGACAACGTCGACTACCTCGCCGACCTACTGATCGGTCTCATGGAGGAATCTCCCATCCTCTATCCCGAGGGAGAAACGATCCACGAACCGGAACGCATCGTCGTTGCCGAGCTCATCAGGGAGGCGGCACTCGAAGGGGTGCGCGACGAACTTCCGCACTCGATTGCCGTGCTCGTGGAAGAAATGAACGAGCGCCCCCAAAAGCCGGGGGACAAAAGGCCGCCCCTCATCGATATTCATGCGGACCTCTACGTTGAGAGGAGCTCCCAGAAAGGCATCGTCATCGGTGCGAAGGGAGCAAGGCTCAAAGAAGTGGGGAAAGCCGCGCGCGAAGAGATTGAGAAGCTCCTGGCGTGCCGGGTCTACCTGGACATCCACGTCCGAGTAGCGAAAGAGTGGCAGCGAGACCCAAAGCTCCTAAGAAGACTCGGATTCTAGTGACACGAGAGGTGCGGCACCCCCGACTGGTCGCCACCATTATTCTCGTCCTCATCCTGGGCATGTGGGGAACGATTGCCGGACCGGGCTGGAATCCCGACCCGTATCTCAACCAGATCGTGCCGCAAACCTCCGATACTCGGATCGGTTCGAACGCCGTCACGACCCCGCCCCGCACCTACGAGGTGAAGACAGAGGTTTACGATGTGGAACTGTCCGATGGGCAGACCGTCCAAGTGACCCTTCGCACCCCGATCGGTGTCGACCACGACATTCCGGGCGTCGTGTTCATTCACGGCACCGGCACCTACCTGCACACGGCATTCAACCAGCACGCAACCACGCTGGCCTCGGCCGGCATCGCAACGCTGGTCGGGGATAAGCCGCTTGACAGCTATTCGGTCACGTCCCGCGACTACGAGCAGCTGGCACTCGCCTACGAGGACCAGTGGAATTGGCTTGCGGAACGCCCGGGCGTTGACCCGCACCGAGTCGGTGTTTACGGAGAATCCGAGGGCGCATTCATCGCCCCCATTGTCGGTGCCGCAGAGCCGCGGGTCAGCTTCGTCATCCTCGTTTCCGCGCCAGTCCTTCCCATTCGTCAGCAGGGCGCACTGGCGGCCGACACGTACCTGCGGAGGCTGGGAGTTCCCGAACAGCTCCTCCAAGCCATTCCCCGTCTCATCGGAGGCGAGCTCCCCGGCGGCTTCGACTACATCGATTTCGACGTCAGCCCCTATCAGCAGCAACTCGAACAGCCAGTCCTCATCATGTACGGAACCGGCGACTATTCCATGCCCGTCATCCAGGGCGCGAACCTCATCATCGATGACCTCGCCGTCAACGGGAACCGAGACTACACGCTTCGCTACTACGAGGATGCCGACCACGGGCTCCGGAACGAGACCGAATCTGGGGACCTGCTCCTCTCAACCGAAGCGGGTCGGGATGTGTCGAGATGGATCCTCGGACTGCCGAACACGGCCCACGCCGAGCCGCGCATCGCGGGAGACCAACCGGTCCAAAACTTCACCGCGGAACGACCCGGGGCACCGCGCTGGTACGCGTCAGGGACGGCCGCGGTTGTCATCCTCATCGCCGGTCTCGCCCTCACCGTCCTGTCCTTCCTCGGGGGACTTCTTGGTCAGATCCGCTTCCGCGGGCAACGGATACTGAACATGAAGGGCGTGGCCACCTCGCTGATCATTGCGGGAGTCGGGGTGCTCGCCGCCTGGGGAGCCTTCATCTGGTACGTCCTCTCCATCGCGGAGCTCGCCCTGTCCTACCAGACGGATGCGCTCATTGTGCGTGGCGGCTGGCTCCTCTGCCAGGTGGTGGCACTCGTCGCCGCGGCCCTCGTGGTGCATCTCCTCTACGCCTGGTTGGGTGCCCGCCCCCTCAAGGGGCTCGCACACGGAGTCATAGTCATCGGCATAATCGGCCTTGCGACCCTGTTGACGGCTCTCGCCTATTGGAATGTCTATCCCTCACTTATCTCAGGTTTGTCATAATCTGGGTTCCAGCATGAACACGACCAAGGCCCCGCGCCGCACCCGCCCCCGAATCGAGACCGGATTTGCCACCTCGATCGGGAACGTGCGCGATAAGCAGGAGGACCGCTACCTGGGTGGGGATCCGATTATTGCAGTCGCGGATGGCATGGGCGGACTGAGCCGCGGCGATGTTGCGGCCGAAACCGTCATCGACACCCTCTCCGCGATTACCTTCACCGGCACCACCGTCCAGGCCCGCAAGGAAATCCGCAAGGCTCTTGCCAAGGCATCGGCGAAGCTCGCCAAGTCCGCACAGAAGAAGAACGCGAGCGAATCGGGTACGACAGTCGTGGGCGCGGTGCTGGGTAGGGGCACAGCCAAGAACTGCTGGCTGGTGTTCCACGTGGGTGATTCCCGACTCTACTCTTTTGGAGATGGTGAGCTGATCCCGCTCACCACGGATCACTCGATCGTTCAAGAACTGGTCGACACAGGAGCCCTCACCCCGGCTCAGGCCCGGATCGATCCTCGCCGCTCCATCGTCACCCGTGCCATCGGAACCGCCGTGCCGGCGGAACCCGACTTCCGACTTGTTGAAGCCACGGGGCAGCTGCTCATGGCCTGCTCGGATGGGATCACGGA
This sequence comes from Flaviflexus massiliensis, assembly GCF_001375495.1. Taxonomy (GTDB): domain Bacteria; phylum Actinomycetota; class Actinomycetes; order Actinomycetales; family Actinomycetaceae; genus Flaviflexus; species Flaviflexus massiliensis. The sequence goes on from NZ_LN831057.1 coordinate 426,987, forward strand.
TGAGCTGGACGATGAGGATATTGCCTGGATTCTCGAACAAAACGCCGACCTTGAACTTGATGAACTAGCGCAGAAACTCGTGGATTCTGCTCTCGAAGTCGGCGGACACGATAACGCCACCGTTGTCCTCGCACGGGCCATTCCGGATACTATGGTCACCACGAGGGAAGGAAGTTCAAATGACCGTATCGATTGAATTTGTTGGAGAATGGTACACGGTCGATAAGGAAGAACCATTCCTTATTGGGCGTGAAGGTCCCCTGCAGCTCGACGATAACCAGTACCTGCACCGCAGGTTCCTCACCATCAGCTACGTGGACGGCATGTACTGGATCGAAAATGTCGGTTCCCGCCTGTCCGCGACGCTCGCCGATAACGATGGTGCGACCCAGGCCTACCTCGCACCCGGTGCGAAGCTCCCGCTCGTCTATCCCCAAACCGTTCTGCTGTTCACCGCGGGACCGACGACGTATGAGATGACGGTCTTCAATGATGAACCCGCCTACCTGCCGTCCCACGTGGCCGATACGGATGATGCGGGGGAGACCACGATCGGACCGGTCGAGCTCACGCCGTCCCAGATCCTCCTGATCCTGGCGCTCTCAGAGCCCGTTCTCACCGGACGCGGCACCACCTCCTCCATTCCCTCTTCCCAGCAGGCAGCCGACAGGCTCGGTTGGCCGATCACGCGCTTCAACCGCAAGCTTGACCATATTTGTGAGCGCCTCACCCGGTATGGAATCCGCGGACTTCACGGTGGCCCCGGCAAGCTCGCTGTCAACAGGCGTGCACGCCTCGTCGAGCATTCGGTTGCAACCCGCCTCGTCACCACCGATGATCTCTACAAGCTTGAGAACCCATCTGAGTACGACGACGCCAGCTAACAGCAGCACGGTTATCAGGTAGCGAAACTCGAAGAGAACTCAATCATTAAGATAGGGGCCCGCACGAACTTTGATTCGTGCGGGCCCAATCCTTTCTGATTGTCCTTTCCTGATTGTCCGGGCTGACTGTCCTGGCTGAGTGTCCTGTTCCCACTTCTGATCATGGACAAAGTTCTGCCCAAAGCTCGGGGAGATCAGTGGTGTCGAGATTCTTTTCCCGTGTATCAATCACCCACAAGTAACCAGTTCTCTGCCGGATAGTGGCCACGTTGTGGACGTTCGACAGAATTGGGGGACTGAGGCGTACAATGTTCCCATGCGTAACCTCCTGCTTAGTTGCCGCGGCGAGGCCTGAAACGACCGGCCCCTCCCCGCGGAGTTCTCGTTGCGCCGGTCCCATGAGACTGACAAGTAAAGCAGGAGAAACGTGAAAACCACCGGATCAAATAATCAGCAGCGCACTTCCGGAATGCCGTTCAGCAAGTACCGACCATTCCTCGACACGAACCCGGTTGAGCTGCCGAATAGGCAGTGGCCCAACCGCCGGATCGAGAAGGCCCCCAGGTGGCTTTCAACAGATCTGAGAGACGGTAACCAGGCCCTCATTGAACCCATGGATCCCGCCCGCAAGCGCGCCATGTTCGACCTCCTCGTCAAGATGGGATACAAGGAAATCGAGATCGGTTTCCCCGCTGCCTCCCAAACTGACTGGGATTTTGTGCGTGCTCTCGTCGACGACGATGCTGTGCCGGAGGACGTGACTGTTTCCGTCCTCACCCAGGCCCGTACAGACTTGATACATCGGACCGTGGACGCTCTCGAAGGCTTCCCGCGGGCCACCGTCCACCTCTACAACGCGACCGCACCCGTATTCCGCAACGTCGTATTCCGCAACGACCGGGAAGCAACCAAGCAGCTCGCAGTTGCTGGCACCCAGGACGTCATGGACTATATGGAGAAGAAGATGGGTGACGACGTCGTGGTCGGATACCAGTATTCTCCTGAAATCTTTGTTGACACCGAGCTCGACTTCGCACTCGAAGTGTGTGAGGCGGTCATGAACGTGTGGCAGCCCGCTCCGGACCGCGAGATCATCCTCAACCTGCCGTCAACCGTTGAACGCTCCACCCCTAACGTGTACGCCGACCAGATCGAGTGGATGAGCACAAACCTGCCCAGGCGCGAACACGTTGTTCTGTCCGCCCACAACCACAACGACCGCGGCACCGGTGTGGCTTCGTCGGAGCTAGCGATGCTCGCAGGAGCAGACCGTATCGAAGGCTGCCTGTTCGGTCAGGGCGAGCGCACCGGGAATGTCGACCTCGTCACCCTCGGCCTCAACCTGTACACGCAGGGCATCGATCCGCAGATCGACTTCTCCAACATTGACGAGGTGCGTTCCGTGGTCGAATACTGCACCCGCATGGAAGTCCCAGCCCGCGCACCCTACGCCGGCGATCTGGTCTACACCTCATTCTCCGGTTCGCACCAGGATGCGATCAAGAAGGGCTTCGAGGCGCGTAAGAAGAAGATCGAAGAGACGGGCGACAACACGTGGGACCTGCCGTACCTGCCCATTGACCCCGCCGATCTCGGACGGTCCTACGAGGCCGTTGTTCGCGTCAACTCCCAGTCCGGTAAAGGCGGTGTCGCCTACCTCCTGTCGACAACACGGAACTTGGATCTGCCTCGCCGTCTCCAGATCGAACTCTCCTCGATTGTCAAGAACCACACCGACAAAACCGGTGGCGAGGTCACGGCAGACGAACTGTGGCACATCTTTGCTGACGAATACCTGCCGGCCTCCGAAGTGAACGGTTTGAAGCCCTGGGGGCACTACGCACTCAAGGGCACAAACATTGCCACGGGTGAGGATTCCCGCTCGGACCTGACCGCGACCTTCTCCGTAGCTGGCAAGGACCAGGAGATCCACGCTTCGGGGAACGGGCCGATCGACGCATTCGTTAACGCGATTGAGCAGCTCGGCCACCGCATCCACATCCTCGACTACCAAGAACATGCGCTTGCCGAGGGTGGGGACGCGACAGCGGCCGCCTACGTGGAAGCGGAAATTGACGACACGATCATGTGGGGTGTGGGTATCGATCCGTCCACGCTCACCGCATCGTTCAAGGCCATCATCTCCGCCCTTAACCGAACCCGCCGATAGTGCCTACCCTCCCGCTCTTAGGGAGCGGGAGGGTACTAGAATGGTGGGGTGAAACTTTACCGTGACCAGGGGATTGTCCTGCGCACCCACAAGCTGGGTGAAGCAGACAGAATCATCACCCTGCTAACGCGTACACACGGGAAAGTCCGTGCCGTGGCGAAGGGCGTGCGCCGAACCAAATCGAGGTTCGGTGCACGGCTCGAACCCTTTTCACACGTCGATGCTCAGATCTATCGCGGCCGTACCCTCGATATTGTTACCCAGGTTGAGTCTGTCCACGCCTACGGTCGAGAGATTTCGGCGGACTACGAGCGCTACACGGCCGGTGCCGTCATTGTCGAAACTGCCGACAAGTTGGTGTGGGATGAGGGGAGTCCGGACATTCAGCAGTACCTGCTGCTCCACGGTGCGCTCCACTCACTCGCCAACAACGAACACCGGCCCGAGCTGATCGCCACCGCCTATCTCCTGCGCGCTTTTGCCTACGCGGGCTTTGAACTCGCGACCAGGGACTGCGCCTCGTGCGGCATGCTCGGCCCCCACAGCGCCCTGTCGATTCCCGCCGGCGGAACCGTGTGCGCCGATTGCCGCCCACCCGGGGCGAGCATGCCCGACCGTGAATCCGTTGTTCTCCTGGGCTCAATGCTGGCAGGGGAGTGGGACGGCGCTGATGAACAGCCTGAACGCATCAGAAACGAAGCCACGGCACTGGCCTCCGCCCACGCCCAATGGCATCTCGAACACAAGATTAAGTCACTGTCCCTGCTGACCTAGAAGGCAGGCGAGGCGAAGGTAATCGCCTGACCAGCAAGAATCGGCCTGACCAGTGTTTTCTCCGCACGGAGCAACGCTGGCGGTTTCGAAGCCTTTCATAGGCATGGAGCCAGGCAATCGTTACACCAGCTGGGATGGTTGTCGTGCAGGTTCCCCGCCGCGTGCGCGGGTACGATAGCGGAAGCTCAAATCGTAGGAGAGGAACAGTCATGGAACCCGTGAGCAAGCCCGGACTCACCCCGCCCAACATCCCGCCCGACCTGGTACCCGGGCACGTGGCAATCGTCATGGATGGGAACGGCAGGTGGGCGAATGCTCGGGGACTACCCAGAACCGAGGGTCACAAGAAGGGTGAACCGGTTCTCCTCGATGTCATTGCGGGTGCGATCGAGCTCGAGGTGAAAGAGCTCTCCGCCTACGCGTTCTCGACAGAAAACTGGTCCCGTAGCCCCTCCGAAGTTCGCTTCCTCATGGGCTTCAACCGGGACGTGATCCGCAGGCAGCGTGACACTCTGAACGAGTGGAATGTGAAAGTGCGCTGGGCCGGGCGCAAGCCGCGACTGTGGGCCTCGGTCATCAAAGAACTCCAGGTCGCTGAAGAAATGACGAAGGACAATGACGGCCTGATCGTTAACATGTGCGTCAACTACGGAGGCAGGCCCGAGATTACCGATGCCATGACTGCGATTGCGCACGATGTTGCGGGTGGCAAGCTCAACCCCAAAAAGATCGATGATGAGCTGATCAATCGTTACCTGTACCAGCCGATGAGCGACGTGGACCTGTTCTGGCGTTCGGGTGGTGAACAGCGACTGTCCAACTTCCTCCTGTGGCAGTCCGCCTACGCCGAGATCGTGGTCACCGATAAGCCCTGGCCCGAACTGGATCGCACGGACCTGTGGGCAGCGATAGAAACGTATGCGCGACGGGACCGGCGGTGGGGCGGAGCCGTGGACGCTACCGCATCGGATCCTGCTGAGCAATAGAATAGAACCATGTTGTCTCGACTTGATCTTCGTTCCGGCGTCAACGCCACCACACTCGCCAACTCTCTACCGCGAGCAGCACTCAACATCGATACGGCACTGGAAGCGGTCCGTCCCCTCGTCGAGGACGTTCGCGAGCGCGGAGTGGATGCACTGCTCGACCAGGCTGAACGATTTGATGTCATCCGCCCCGACAGCATTCGCGTACCCCAGGAAGCGATCGACCGGGCACTTTCTGACATCGATGCTGACTTGAGGGACGCTATCGCTCTCTCGATCGAGCATGTCCGGGCCGGCCACGAGGCGCAGATGCCGAAGGAAAAGTCAGTCGACATCATTCCCGGTGGCACGGTGACCCAGCGCTGGATCCCCATGCGCCGAGTTGGCCTCTACGTTCCCGGCGGGCTCGCAGTTTATCCATCATCGGTTGTCATGAATGCCGTGACCGCGCAGGTTGCTGGCGTCCCCTCGATCGCCCTCACCTCGCCCGCGCAGGAACGCTTCGGGGGACTCCCGCACCCAACGATTCTTGCTGCCTGCGCGCTGCTCGGAATTGATGAGGTGTACGCGGCGGGTGGCGCCGGTGCGATCGGTATGTTTGCCTACGGCGCGGGCGAATGCGAGCCCGTTGATGTCGTGACCGGGCCGGGCAACATCTATGTCGCAGCCGCGAAGCGGCTCGTCCTCGGCACCGTCGGGATCGACTCGGAGGCGGGCACCACCGAGATTGCGATCCTTGCTGACGAGACCGCTAACCCCCGCTACGTGGCGGCCGACCTCCTGTCGCAGGCGGAACACGACCCGGCAGCGGCGTCCGTTCTTGTCACCGACTCGGTTGAGTTGGCCGATGCGGTTGATCGTGAACTGGAGGACCTGGTCGCCTCCACCAAGCATGTGGAAAGAGTGCGCACAGCACTTTCTGGACCGCAGTCCGGCACCGTTCTTGTGGCGAATATTGAGGATGGGCTGGAGGTCATCAATGCGTACGGGGCGGAACACCTCGAGATTCATACCCGGGACGATGAGGAGGTTGCTTCTCGTGTGACGAGTGCGGGTGCGATCTTCCTTGGCTCCTACACGCCGGTTCCCGCGGGTGACTATCTTGCTGGATCAAATCACGTGCTACCTACGGGCGGTACCGCACGCTACAGTTCAGGACTCAACGTTCACGTGTTCCTCAAGTCCGTACAACAGGTCAAATACACTCGTGAGGCACTCGAGGAGATCACAGATCCTCTCGTGACGTTTGCGAATGCGGAAGACCTACCCGCGCACGGAACGGCTCTCGAAGTACGTCGGGGCTAGGTTGCAACGCGGTAACAATATCGCTTGTGCCTGGACTTGTGCTAGATGCTGATTGATAGGATCTCTGTTGGTCCTCAATTGAAAGGTATTTCGGAGAAGTGTTTAACCCTGGTGTGGCGTTAGTTGCCCTCACCGCTATTGGCGGGGGCACAGATTCGGTCGCACCCGACTACGTGAGCGACGTTGACTTCGATTCGTCGGTTGTCAGCAGGACTCAGACTGATTCCGAAGTTCGTGACACGGTTGCGTCATATGGGGAGCTGTACGATCTTTCGTGGAATGACGCTTATGTCTGGTATCTCGATGAAGATAACCGGTACTACGGACTGTTGGATGCGGCGGAGAAATTCTCGAGCATCTACCAGGGCTATAGCTTCGACGATGGCATCGTGACGATCTGGGTTACCAGCCCGGTGAAGTCGGGTGGCATCGCCGATCTGCTTGAAGACTACGACATTGAGGCCGAGGTCAGGGTTGTTCCCTCCGATGTGAACCTGGAGCGTTCCGCCTACGATTTTGTGAGCCGCTACGGCTCATCCGAGTACTACCTGGCTCAGCCGAGTACCGATGGGCAGGGTCTCGTCGTCTACTCGAGCTCGGAAGAAGCGGCAGACCGCGGTCCCGAACTGCTCGGTACCGTTATTGACGGCGTCCCGATCGAGTACGTGTACTCAGAGTAAAGGGTCGGACCGTCTTGGCGCCCGCACTCAGCAGGAGCTGCCCCGTCACGGTCATCGTCCACCCCTCATCCCACTCCGTCCCAAGAAGCAAAACGTGCGATCCGGCAATGGCTGACACGTGCGCAAGCTTCGGATCAAGACGAAGCAAACCAGCAAGCCTGCTCACCCGTTCGGTAGCGGACATTCCGGGCTTGAGCTCGCGCAGTCCCGTTACCTCACCGCCGTCGCGGGCACCGAGGAGAATACGGATGCCGGAGGACAGGTGGTTGAGTAACTGCGGATGTGTGAGCGAGGGTGCTCGCACAACCGTGTCCACTGTCGTGCGCCCCGATAGCTGACCCCACGAACTAAGCAGGGCAAGGCACGTGGGGCGGAGCGTCTCTGGGAAGGGCCCGTCGGGCAGGGTAAGTACCTCCGCAACGTCCTCACCCAGTCCCAGGTCACCAAGGTGAGCCAGAGCCTTGCCCGGCAGGAGCCGCGAGGAAGACGGGATTCGAGAGCCGGAGGGCCACACGCCGAGTGAGGGAAGGTCCACCCCGCGCTGCCATTGCTCCTCCAGAAGGGCCCGAATCCGGGCGGTTACGACGCGATCCTCGCTGATTCCCAGTGAGTCGATATCGTGGTAGGTCTGCACACCGGGGAGCTTCTCACTGCCCGCCGTGAGATATCCGCGTGTCGCCTGCGCCTCGACCTCGCCTCGGGGGAGAGGGCGTCCCTTCCTTACGGTTGAGAGCGGTACTCCGCCGCTTCGGCACACGAGCTCCACACCATCGAGCTGTACGGGGTTGCCGACGTTGACCTGGATGGGGCCGGGCGAGACACGGATGTGCTCTATGAGCTGTGCGAGCCTTCGGGGGAGTTCTGATGCGCGGGACATAGCACGATCGTGCCACCTGGAACGGACAAATACACTCTCGGAACGGAAGGTATCTTGGGCTAAAATGTTGTCCGTGATTGAATCTGGGATCATTCTTGTTGGCACCGACGGCTCGCACCGTGCACGCTATGCAGTGCTCGAAGCTGCCCGCATTGCACAACTGTCCGGATCCCCTCTGAGGGTTCTCAGTGCCTACTCGCCCCTGTTCGCGATCATGGCCTACGATCCGGAGCCCCCGAAAGAAGAGATCGACCGCATCGAGACTCTGCTGGAAGATTCCCGCAAGCTCATCCGCTCCACCTATCCCGACGTCACGGTCGAGACCTCGTGGGTGCTGGGTGAACCGGCCAACGCACTCATTGACGCATCGCGCGATGCTCGACTCCTCGTCGTGGGAGCACGCGGTCAGGGTGCGGTCCATCGGATGCTAGTCGGATCCGTGGCCACGAAAGTTGCGACCCGCGCCGCCTGCCCCACGTTTGTTGTGCGCGATGGTGACTACGACCGGGAAGGACCCATCACGGTTGGGCTAGGGCCGGAAGAAACCTCCATTGGGGCCCTTGAGATTGGCTTCCGTCTCGCACGCGCCGAAGGCGCGACCGTCCATGCGCTCCGCGCTCACCAGCACAGCGCGGCAGGTGTCACGAACATTCCCGAGGGACACCGCCGGGACTGGATGGAGGGGGAGATCCAGAAGTCCGTTGACCTATCGAGGGGATGCTTCGATCAGGTGCAGGCAAAATATCCCGACGTGACTGGGGAATTCGTCCACCTCCAGGCGCACGCAACAGACAGCCTGATCGACGCGGCCGCGAGCAGCAGGCTCCTGGTAGTCGCCCCGAATGGGACGTCGATGACTAAGCGCGCACTGGGCTCGGTCGCCCTCGCAGTCCTCCACCACGCACCCGCCGTGCTTATTGCCCGATAACACCAACCATCGGAGTCTGTGTCGCATGCCGGTCGTGTCACTGGTCTCGCTCGAGTCACTGACCGCGATAGTGGCACGGGAATCTGGACGGGAATGTCGCACGAGTGCCCGATTTCGTAGACTTGGCTTGTGACCATTCCATATCGCCCCGCCCTTACCGGCCTCGAACCCTACGGTGCGCCCCAGCTGGATGTTCCCGTTGCTCTCAACGTGAACGAAAACCCGTACGCACCTAGTCCCGCACTGATCGCAGACATCGCCAAAGCGGTGTCGGAGGCGGCCGCCACCCTCAACCGCTACCCCGACCGTGAATTCATGGGCTTGCGGGAGGACTTGGCGGACTACCTGGCAGTTGAATCAGGTGTAAGACTGAGTCCGGAACAGGTGTGGGCCGCTAATGGTTCGAACGAGGTGATGCTCCACCTGCTCCTCGCATTCGCAGGTCCCGGACGCACGGTCATGTCCTTCAGCCCCACCTATTCGATGTACCACGAGTACGCGCGGGACACCGATTCGACTTGGGTGGCAGCACCGCGGCTAGAGAACTTTGCCCTCGACCTCGACCGGATCGAGTCCGCATTCGATGAACACCGGCCCGCAATCATCCTCCTGGCGAGCCCCAACAACCCAACCGGAACCGCACTGACCGAGCAGGAGCTACGGACCGTCCTGGAAGCCTCGAAGGGCAGGGGCCCAAGAGATGCTGAGGGTGCCGACTGCCTCGTCGTTGTTGACGAGGCCTACGGGGAGTTCCGCAGGGACGGAGTGCCGTCCGCCCTCAAACTTCTTGCGGACTACGACAATCTCGTGGTCTCCCGCACAATGTCGAAGGCCTTCGGTGCAGCCGGACTCCGCCTCGGATACTTTGGGGCCAGTACCGAGATCGTGGACCAGGTCAGAATCGTGCGCCTGCCCTACCACCTCTCCGCCATCACCCAGGCCGCGGCCCGCGCGGCACTCGATCATGCCGAGGAGCAGCTGGCGCAGGTGGAGACGATCCGGGAAGGCCGGGATGCGATGGCGGAGCGTCTAACTTCGCTAGGCTTAGACGTGGCACCATCGGACGCGAACTTTGTCATGTTCGGGACCTTCCCGGACAGGCACCGCATCTTTACTGAATTATTGGATAGGGGAGTTCTTATTCGCGAAGTCGGCCCAGTGGGCTGGCTCCGAGTTTCGGTGGGAACACCGGAAGAGAATGAGACTTTCTTTGCAGCACTGGAAGAGGTACTGGCATGAGAACAGCAACAATTGAACGCGAGACGGGCGAATCGAAGGTCAAGCTCACGATCGACCTGGACGGTGACGGCACCTCGACAATCGATACGGGAGTCCCGTTCTACGATCACATGCTGACCGCGCTGTCCCGCCACAGCCTCATCAACATGGATATCCACGCCCGCGGTGATGTCGAAGTCGACGTCCACCATACCGTGGAAGACACCGCGATCTGCCTCGGCGAAGCACTCCGCGTCGCACTCGGCGATAAACGTGGCATCCGCCGTTTCGGCGACGCCACCGTTCCGCTGGACGAATCGCTGGCAAGGGCCGTTGTCGATATTTCCGGTCGCCCTTTCCTTGTCCACGACGGTGAGCCGGCGGGCCAGGAATACCACCTGATCGGTGGCCACTTCACCGGGTCCATGACCCGCCATGTCTTCGAAGCCATCGCCTTCCATGCTGGTATTTGCATGCACATTGATGTCATCCGTGGCCGGGACCCCCACCACATTGTTGAATCACAGTTCAAGGCGTTCGCACGGGCCCTGCGCACCGCAGTTGAGCCGGATCCGCGCGTCACCACAATCCCATCCACCAAGGGGACCTTGTGAGTGCAAACTCCAAACGTTATGTCATCCTGACGCCTTTCAAGAAAGCCGACGTTCTCGCCGGCCTGTGCAAATTGCACGGCTTGGATGTGTGGGTTGTGCCGTCGAAGGCCGGTGCCATGATCGTGCACGACCTACCCGTTCCCGTGTTTGATGACTGGGATATTTCCGAACTTCTCGGCGGAGTGTCAGCAGAAGGCGTAAGTGAATCCGGACAGCCGAACGACAATGCGGCCGACGGTGCGCTAGAAACTCCTGAAACCGCCGCGTTCGAAACTGACGCTCGGGAAGACGATCCTGCGACGGACAAAAATACTGCTCCTGAGACAGGTGACGAAGACGGAGCGGACCAGGATAGTGCAGAGGATGCTGACGAGGATAGTCAGCAGCTCGACGCCAATGATCAGCATGCTGTTGCGAAGCGGCTTGCACGCCTGTCGCGTGCCGGCGTCATCGTTCTCACCTCCGAGCTGGGAGAAGACGTTGGCAACGAGGTCGGAGTTTCCGGGCTGGTGACAGCACTGACCTACGACTCGAAAGGCAACGCGACCGACACACCTGCCGGACTCATCGTGGCAACGGGGGAGCCCATCCTCGAAGATCTCCTCCTCGGTTCGACAAACCCGCAAGACGCGAAGGGTGCGATCCAGTCCGGAAGCATCAAGTCCGATTTCCTTGAGGGACTCGCGCACGGGAAGAGGGATGCTGGTCAGGTTATGCCGCCCCGCAAGCCCCGCCGCTTCTTCGGGAAGGACCCGAAGTGAACGTTGTCGTTTTCGACTACGGTTCCGGAAACGTGCACTCGGTTGCGCGTGCCCTCGGGGCCGCAGGTGCCGACGTCGAGCTGACCTCCGATCCCGCGAAGGCCATGGCGGCCGACGGCCTGGTCGTACCCGGTGTGGGAGCATTCGACACGGTCGTGTCCAGGCTGCGTGCCCTGCGCGGCGAACGCTTCATCGAACGCCGCCTTGCGGGCGGTATGCCCGTCCTGGGCATCTGCGTGGGACTCCAGATCCTGTTCGAAGGATCCGATGAACACGACTCAACGAAACCGGGTCTCGAGCAGTTCCCGGGCCGAGTTACACGCATCCAGTCCGACATCGTCCCCCACACGGGCTGGTCAACCGTCGAGGCCGCACCGGGCTCCAAGCTTTTTCAGGGCATCGAAAACGAACGCTTCTATTTCGTCCATTCCTACGGCGTCCACACCGATCCGGCCGCCAAAGCCGATGAGAGGTTCGAGGAAATGGCGGTGACGTGGGCCGAACACGGCTCACGCTTTATTGCCGCCATCGAACAGGGACCGCTCTCGGCAGTACAGTTTCATCCAGAAAAGTCAGGCGAAGCAGGCCTTCAACTGCTCCGGAACTGGCTCAGCACACTCAAGGACAGGTCATGACCACACCACTACAGCTTCTGCCCGCCATCGACGTCGTTGACGGGAAGGCCGTTCGGCTCCTGCGCGGCGAGGCAGGAACCGAAACCGGATACGGCGACCCGCGCGATGTTGCACGGGACTGGATCGCGGGCGGAGCGACCTACATTCACCTCGTCGACCTCGACGCAGCATTCGGTCGCGGACACAACCGCGACCTGCTTCGCACCATTGTCGAAGAGTCCGACGTCCGAATTGAACTCTCCGGTGGCATCCGCGACGATGCCTCGCTCAAGGCCGCACTCTCATCGGGCGCTGCCCGAGTCAACCTCGGCACCGCAGCACTGGAGGACCCGGAATGGACTGAACGCGTCATTAAGGAATACGGGGAGCAGATCGCGGTTGGTCTCGACGTTCGTGGTCGCACCCTGTCGGCGCGGGGATGGACGAAGGACGGAGGAGAGCTGTACGAAGTTCTCGACCGCCTGAACGAAGCCGGATGCTCCCGCTACGTCGTGACCGACGTCGCGAAGGACGGCACCATGGAAGGTCCCAACACTGTCCTGCTCTCCGATGTGTGCGCCCGCACCGATGCCCCGGTCATCGCCTCCGGTGGTGTCGCCACCTTGGGTGATATCGAGGCACTGCGTGCGCTGACCGATATTGGTGTGGAAGGTGCGATCGTTGGTAAGGCGCTCTATGCCGGCGCCTTCACCCTTCCGGAAGCTATCGAGGTGGCAGGCGAGCAGTGAGTACCGCTCAAGACAAACTCAAGCCCAACCCGTTTGCATCGGATGATGGCAGTGCCGTACCGGCACTAGCTGAGGCACTCGAGATTGGCGAGTTCGCACCCCGCCTGGAAGCGATCGTCAAGGTCCTGCCGACCGCGCGCGTGCTCGTCCCGGTCCTCGCACACGACCATCCCGGACGCACCGCAGATGGCGGCGTGGTCGAGCATTCTGCACGGGAGAAGGATCCGTGCAAGGCGGCCGCAATGCTGGCCGTGGAGGCTCCCGATGGGCGGGCCGCCATGCCCATCTTCTCCTCCGCCCAGGCACTCCTGGCCTGGAATCCGCAGGCGCGCCCCGTTCCCGTACACTCCCAAAACGCCGCCATTGCGGCCGTTGCCGAGGCCGACGCGCTCCTGGTTCTCGATGCTGGGTCCGATCGTCCCATGCTGTTGGGCAGGCCGGCGGTCAACGCGCTGGCCACGGGCGAGGAATGGACGGCACCCTGGCACGACGAAAACCTGCCAACCATTCTTGCCCGCACTCTTGCCGGGATCCCCGGTCTCAAGGGCTTACAGATCACGCCGGGACGCAACGCCGAAACCGCCATCGTCATCGCAGTTGACGGGGATGCACCCCGTGATGAAGTTTCGGCGGCACTAACGGAGGCAAGTCAAAGACTCGGTAGAGTCGACGAACTCACCCACCGGGTTGACTCGATCGAACTCATTCCCGCGCGCACACAAAGCTAAGATAAAGCTAAGACAACGCAACAGAGCTGGAACAACACGTTCGAGAACGGAATCTATGCGGATGTGGGTTCGTGAGTGGCCCGGCCCAGTCGCCCCTACTCACGAGCCCACTAATCCCGAATCCCACTGGTTCGGACCCTGTTTGGATTGAAACGTCCAGGGTCTGTTCAGCTTCAGTAATGAAGAACACAGAAGTCTGATAGAACCGGTCTGCTAGAATAGTGAGCGACCGACCGGTCACATGGACCGGAACGCAAGCGGAGAGATCCCACCTGGGTACCTGAGGTACCGGGTTATGAGAGTCACGAGGGCATGTTATGCCCCGATGGCACCTCTGCTCCGTGCGCGTACACGTCGAGAATACAGAGGAGCAATTATCAACGAACCAAGAGTCAATGAGCGGATCCGAGTGCCCAAGGTACGTCTTGTCGGTCCCGCCGGCGAGCAAGTGGGTGTAGTCCGCGTCGAAGACGCACTGCGCCTGGCACAGGAAGCCAATCTTGATCTTGTCGAGGTTGCGCCGAACTCTGAACCTCCTGTAGCCAAGCTCATGGACTACGGCAAGTACAAGTACGAGGCCGCCATGAAGGCACGCGATGCTCGCCGCAACCAGGTGAACACGCAGCTCAAGGAGATCAGGCTTCGCCTCAAGATCGATACCCACGACTACGAAACCAAGAAGGGGCACGCCGAGCGATTCCTTCACGGTGGCGACAAAGTCAAGGTAATGATCCAGTTCCGTGGACGTGAACAGTCGCGTCCCGAAATGGGAGTGAAGCTCCTGCAGAGAATGGCTGAGGATCTCGTTGAGGTCGGCACCGTCGAATCGCACCCCCGTCAGGATGGGCGCAACATGGTGATGGTGCTTGCCCCGATCCGCAAGAAGTCCGAAGCCAAGTCTGATCAGCGTCGTCGCCGTGAGGCCGAGCGCGAAGCGCGCCGCGCCGAGAAGACCGACAGCTGACACTCCCCGCCCGCGAACACAACTTCGTGGCTTACGAAAGAGGAAACATCCATGCCTAAGAACAAGACGCACTCCGGTGCCAAAAAGCGCTTCCGCGTAACAGGATCGGGCAAGATCATGCGCGAGAAGGCCGGAAAGCGCCACCTCCTCGAGCACAAGTCGTCCCGTCGCACCCGCCGCCTGTCCTCGGACCAGGTTGTCAGCCCGGCAGACGCCAAGAACGTTAAGAAGATGCTCGGCCTTTAGGTCGACAAGGAGGATTCATCATGGCACGTGTGAAACGCGCAGTAAACGCTCAGAAGAAGCGTCGTACCGTCCTTGAGCAGGCCAGCGGCTACCGCGGCCAGCGCTCACGCCTGTACCGCAAGGCCAAGGAACAGGTAACGCATTCGTTTACCTACAACTACCGCGACCGCAAGGTCCGTAAGAACGAGTTCCGTAAGCTGTGGATCTCCCGTATCAACGCAGCAGCTCGCGCCGAAGGCATGACCTACAACCGGTTCATGCAGGGCCTGAAGCTCGCCGAAGTTGACGTTGATCGTCGCATGCTCGCAGAGCTCGCAGTGAACGAACCCGCTGCCTTCAAGGCACTCGTGGAGACCGCGCGCAAGGCACTCCCCGAAGATGTGAACGCCCCCAAGGGCGAAGCAGCCTAAATACGATCAATTAGATCGATAGGATGGGGCCGGCACGTGTTGCCGGCCCCATTCGTCACGAAAGAAGCACATGCGCAAATACCACGACTCGTTCACCGGCCAGCTCCAGAAAGTACAGGGACTCTACCAGGCTAAAAATAGGTCCACGTACTCTCAGGAAATCGCTGAAGGACCCCAGGCCGTTCGGGAGGCACTGACGTTCGCGGGGGAGCGTGTGCGCGACATTTACGTCACCGAGGACGTGCTCGAACGATATCCCGAATTTGAATCGTTGACCGATGGGCACTGGACCCACGTGGTACCCAACCAGGTGCTCTCACAGGTCTCTACCGACTGCCAGGGCATCCTCGCCGTTCTCAACACTGCACCTGCACGGGATGTTGATGAGTTGTTTGAGGGCACGGACCTGGTTCTTTTGGGCGTGGAAATGCAGGATCCGGGCAACGCGGGAACCGTTGTGCGAACTGCCGATGCTGCGAGTGCGGGAGCGGTCTTCTTTGGTACCGGCTCCGTCGACCCCAACTCACCCAAAGTCATCCGGTCCGCGGCAGGCTCCACCTATCACATCCCGGTCTCTTCAGGGCACGACCCGCGCACGATCATCGCCAGCGCCAAAGCCCACGGATTCCAAGTGATCGCAGCCGACGGTCACGGAGAGCTTACCCTGGGGGATAGGGAACTTGACCTCACCGGTCCGACTCTGTGGGTGCTCGGTAACGAGGCGCGCGGACTGACCGCTGATCTCATCGATCGTTGCGACATAATCGTGTCGATCCCGATCCCCGGTCAGGCCGAGTCGCTCAACGTCGCAACCGCCGCCGCCATCTGCCTATACGCGAGCGTTCTCGCCAGGCCCTCCTAGACTGGACTATCCTGAAGGCGGAAACGTTAGGGGTCCGTCAGTGTCAAAGTTGAGAACCGTCGCCTTCGGGGCGGGTGCCGTGATTGCTGGAAGCCAGGTCATGGCGCGCAGAGCGCGCCGTGTCTCCAACCAACGCAAACCCTTCGCCCGCTACTGGGAGCAGTCCAATCTTGCGATCATCTCCAAGATTCACCGCAACCGCCAAGCCGGCATCGCCGACCCACTGATCTACGTGGCTCTTGGGGACTCGGCCGCCCAGGGGCTTGGTGCCGAGCATGTCTTCGACGGATATGTTCCGCGTGTGGCAGCCGCGCTGAAGGACATGACCGGGCGCGAGGTCGCACTCATCAACCTTTCGGTCTCAGGGGCTGTTATGCCCTCCGTTCTGACCCACCAGATCATGTCTCTCAAGGGCCTCGAATCACAGGCCGATATTGTTCCCGACGTCGTCACGCTGGATGTGGGTGGCAACGACGTTGGATACGGTATCGATCGGCATCTGCTTGCCGAATACGTATCCGCACTCACCGCATCCCTACCACCCGGCACGTTCATCTCCGACGTCCCCTCCTTCGGCCCCGGACCATTCGGAGCACGTGCCAAAGAACTGTCCTCCATGATCCACTCCTATGTGGACCGGGATGGTCACCACCTGGTTGAGCTTGAGAAGTTCACCAGCTCGCTGCCGCTTGCCAGCTATCTCTTCCGCTACCATTCAACGGACCTGTTCCACCCGAACACGCACGCCTACCAGCATTGGGCACAGCTGTGGGCGGAAAGGATCGCACCCACCCTCAATGCCCCCACGGTCGAGATAGCGGATGTGGCAGCGTATCAGCCCTGGGCGTAGTGACCGCCGGAACAAATTGATCTCATAAGAAGTTGCACCCGGGAAGCGCACAAACCGTGATGCACAAAATTGTGAACGATTGTGATTCTCGTGGAGTGATCGCACGCGACGAGCAATGTGCATTGCAAATCCGTGTACTCCCCACCTGGAATTCTTAGGCAGCTTGCAAACTTCCGTGGCTCCCAAACGGAGGTCACACAACAACGACGTGGAAAGGATGGCTGTGTCCCAGCTCTTCACCCCCATCACCATCAACAACGTGACAGCGCGCAACAGGGCGTGGATGTCACCCATGTGCCAATACTCCGCATCCCCAAGCGGAGACGATCTGGGACGGCCCAATGACTGGCACTACGTTCACTACGCGAGTAGGGGATGGGGAGGGGTCGGCGCGATCATCGTCGAATCCACGGCAGTGACAGCGAACGGTAGGATCTCCCCCTACGACCTCGCCATCCACAACGATGACCAGATACCATCCTTCACAAGGCTCGCGGAACTCATCGTGTCCACCGGCGCGACGCCGGGAATCCAATTGGGCCATGCTGGGCGTAAGGCATCGGGACCGCGTCCCTGGGAACCCGAGGTTCTGCACCCGAAGGATTCGGAGCTGGGCTGGGAGCCCGTGGCACCATCACCCATCCGCTTCTCAGGCTCATACGAGACACCCCACGAACTTACTGAGGACGAGATCCTTGATCTTATTGACTCGTTCGTTGAGGCGGCACGCAGGGCAGTTGAAGCCGGGTTCGAGATCATTGAATTGCACGGAGCCCACGGTTACCTCATTCACGAATTCCTGTCACCGCTTTCCAATAAGAGAACGGATCGGTGGGGACAGGACCGGATGCTCTTTGGTCTCGAGGTCATCAAAGCTGTCCGCGCTGTCGTGCCCGGTGTCCTCGCCATCCGCATTTCCGCTACCGACTGGTGCGAGTTCGTTGATGATTCGAGGCAGGGATGGACGGTAGCCGATTCGGTCGAATTCATTCGCAGGGCCAAGGAACTGGGACTCGACTTCGTCGATGTGTCGACCGGAGGCAATATCCCCGACATTCAGATCCCTGCCGGCCCCGGATACCAGGTGCGATTTGCTGCACAGATCGCAGAAACCGGAATACCAACCGGCAGCGTTGGCCTTATTACCGAAGCCACCCAGGCTGAGCAGATTGTGCGCGACAGTGCCGACGTGGCAATCCTGGGTCGCGTGCTCCTTTCCGACCCGTATGTGACGCAAGCATGGCGGGCACGGCTCCGCGAGGAACCCGAGTTCGCCCAGCCCTACCACCGTCAACTGATGCGCAGCTAACGACCGATACGCAGCTAATACAGGAGCTGTGCTTCTCTAGTTAGGAGCTGGGTAGGATGATTGTGGGGGTGAGCCGGTCAGCTCACCCCCACAACTATCTTGATTGTCTCGATTGATACCTAGT
This sequence comes from Flaviflexus massiliensis, assembly GCF_001375495.1. Taxonomy (GTDB): domain Bacteria; phylum Actinomycetota; class Actinomycetes; order Actinomycetales; family Actinomycetaceae; genus Flaviflexus; species Flaviflexus massiliensis. The sequence goes on from NZ_LN831057.1 coordinate 445,040, forward strand.
TGTAATCTCCAGTGAGGTTGGGTACGCGGCTGGCTGGTGGTTGACCTTTGAGTGAGGTGTGGCCTCGGTGGTGATTGTAGTCGTGTAGCCCTTCAGGGAAGGTAGCGACGCGTTCGTTCTCTGATGTGTAGGGCTTGGCGTAGGCCCATTCCTCGAGCATGGTGCGGTTGTAGCGTTCGACCTTGCCGTTGGTCTGGGGCCGGTAGGGCCGGGTGCGTTTGTGCGTGATGTCCTCGCCTAGCGCCTCGGCGAACGTCTTCGATCGGTAGCACGAGCCGTTGTCGGTCAGCACGCGTTTGACTCTCACACCACAGGACTCGAAGTAGCTGTTCGCCCGCTGCCAGAATCCGGCTGCGGTTTCCTTCTTCTTATCGGCCAGTGTCTCGACATACGCCAGCCGGGAGTGGTCATCGACCGCATTATGCACATAGGCATACCCAGGGCGCTGGTTCGTAGCCGTGTCGGTCTTGTTCCTCTTTCCTGCTTGGCGGCCCAGGACTTTGCGTCCTCCACCGTCGGGGATCCGGCCGAGCTTCTTGATGTCCACGTGCACCAAGTCGCCGGGGTGCTCGTAGCGGCGGATCGTCCGCCCGGTGGCTCGGTCCTGCCAGGTGAGCCTGGCCGTGCCATCACGCGACAGCACCCGGTGGACGGTCGATGGGTGGATTCCCAATTTGTGACCGATGCGGTCCGGTCCCCATCGCCGGCCCACCCGCAGGGCAATGATGCGCCGCTCGCGCCGCTTGGGAGTCTGTCGTGGGCTGTGGTGGGGGCCGACTGGAGCGGTCATGCATCCCTGCCTCACCCTCGACACGGAAACGGGCAGCTCAGCTTTGGGCGGTACTGACCGAGACTTGGAACCGCTCCGTAGCCCGCCGGTAGGACCAGCCGTCTTCGACGATGCATTTGGCGAGCTCGAGACGACCCTTGGGAGACAGGAACGCGTTAGGGTGGGACATGAAGACCTCCGGGGGAAAGTGTGAACTCTGACAAGCTCCACCTCGCCCGGAGGTCTTCTTCATGTCACTCAACCACGCCGCATGTATCTAAAGTCTGTGGAGACTACACCTAGGTGATGGCACTGCTGCAGCAAGCGACCGCGTTCGCCACCTCATTGAGGATGAGACCAGGGGCGGGGGCCGGATTATCATGCTCAGCCCCGGCGTGACCATGCTGGTCACCGTCGGTTTCTCTCCGGCCGTCCCCGTTCCCGACGGCGCCACTATTCTCACGTGTCTCGCGGCCGTATAGCATCATTACCCGGATGCCGGCGGGTACTCCATTCGGGCACGTGGTGATTGCCAAGAAGCATTCTTAGGCGGTGTCGGCGGGTGTCTGCGAGATGCGAGCTCGGTACCAGTCCGATTCCTCGAGCTTTGTCTCGAACTCCCGAATTCGAGCAAGCCCAGCGTTGAGAGAGTTATCCAATTCGACCAGGTCTTCAGGCGAAACATTCCTCGGATCCATTTCCATGGTCGTCTCGGGTAGCAGGAAGATGTTGTACAGTCTGTCGCGCTTGTTATGGCCGGCCAGTTTCCACGGACTTTCCGGAGCCGTCCTCAGATATTCCGCTGTTTCAATTAGCTGAGACTTTCTGTTTCCAGTTGCTGATGATTCGTTGAAGACAAGTTGGATATTAAACTTGATACGTGAACGGTTGCTGTCAATCGCAAGTTCGTAGTTCCAAAACGTCAGCCCATCCCAAGCGTCAGTTTGTGAGGTTTTGGGGAGCAGATTCAGCATCGTTTCTGTATAGAAGCGATAGCGGAACCACGATCCCTTTTGGTCCGGGCGCGACTCGGATGCGAAGGAGGGAAGGTTCTCCTTCCCCCACTCGATGACTTTTGCCTTAACGAGTTCTGAATAGTCGGGGAGATGCTTGATGATCAGATCGATGGCTTTCTGATGCTTGCGATAGATGCGCGCAACGATGTCATCGAGTTCGGGATCCGTCACGATATTTCTCCTGATCATGTCAATGTAGGAATCGATGAGTAATTCGGCTGTCGTGGTGAGCTGCGCACCCGATCGCGCCTGCGCGATGATGTCGGTGAGGTCGGCGTAGGACACGGAGGCCCACTGATCAGGATTCGACGACTCCGCGCCGTCTGGGGTGAGGTACACCCGCAAGACATCGTAACTGGGGAAGTTCCTGTCGATGATCGATTGGTAACGACGGAGCTGGTTGTCGTGCTCGCCCGACCAGATCTTGTTCTCGAAAGCGACCAGAACTTTGTCCCTGCCATTGACCGCCAGGATGTCAATGTGCTCGTATTCGCGTCGGATCTCGAAGTTGACCGGATCCATTTGGAGCAGCTTAAAGCCGAGGGGGTCATCAACCAGCGATTGCGAGGCGACATACTGGAAGAGGTGCTCCAACACTGCGCCGTGAAGACCGTGGGATTCCATCGGATCCAAGAGCCAGCCGATCATCGTAGAATGGCGGATTTCGTTGTGCGCTAGATTCAGGATCTCAAAGATGTTGTCACGCACGAGCCACGGGTTAAGTTCCTCGAGCGACGCAACATCGAGCAGAAACGCTTGGAGGGCTTGCCTGCCCTCAGTATTCGCTTCTTTATCGGCGCCACCTGTCATGAGTTGAGTCTATCTATGTTTCGGTCAGTATTGGGACATTTTCGTAGATCCGAGCCTCGGTTCGTAGCGTCGCCTCTTTCGACCGGATGACTGTCATTGTGTCTGTTGCTGGCCAATGATCTACCGCTGTTCGGTCGGCAAGGTTGTTTGCCTCGTCCGTGAGTGACCAGGTGTCTCCTGTCGCGATCGAATGCTGGCCAGGCCAAGGGCTCTGCCTCGCTCACGTGGATCATCGCAGAAGTAGGGGAGAGTGTGATCCTCGAAGAACTCACGAGCGGTGATAAAAGCTTCCTCAACCGTATTCGGGTCATAGCCAAGAGCGAGCGCGTGCTCAGCTTCCTTGCGTAGAAAGGCCAGAGTCTCCTGGCCTGTCATGCCTCGAATCGCCCATGCGTTCTTCACGCTATCCGAGGCAAGAGCGGCCACGTCTGGCATTGAGTCTTGTGAATAGCGTCGCGTCAGTTTCATGAAGGTGCGGCAATCATCGTCTTCTTCGGGCTCGAGGTGTTCGATGATGGAGGGGCAGAAAACCGCATACTCCCCGCATCCCACACAACGATCCATATCCTCGAAGAATCTCCAGTAAGCATCCTGAATACTTCAGCAGTGCTCGTGGTAAAACTCGCGAACGAATCATGCAGCGTTCTCACCGGAAACATGTTCGAAGGGGCGAATGTCAGCCTCGTACCACCAGTAGCTACTAATTCGCCGATCAGATGCGTTGATCCAGGCGAATGGCGAAACGATGCGCCCCAGATCCGATGTCATGATGTCCCCTTACTGCGTATTCTCACGGTAGTAGAGGCTGTGGACACACATGGACGAACAGTTTTCAGAGGACGGACCGGTACTTTGCCGTCCTGGTCGGTCACACGTGGTTTTGACGATCAGAGCGCCGCGTTTCGGCTACGCTGCTCTGTAGGCGAAAGGAGCGGGATGACTGAGCAGTCAGCGGTGTACACCGACACTCTCTTCGGCTATATCAACCGCACTCTTCCCGCCTCGAAGAAGTACTCTCCCCAGCTCATCTCCAACACCGGTGAAGCGACGATGCTCACCGCGATCAACTCCCTGCTGGGAAGCTGTCAATCGTTCGTCTTCTCCGTAGCCTTTATTTCTTCCGATGGTTTGGCGGCCCTCAAGAACGCCCTCGTAGAGACGAAGGCGCGCGGCACGATCATCACCTCGACGTACCTGGACTTCAACGATCCCGATGATCTGCGCGAGCTCCTCCTGCTGGAGAACTGCGACGTGTATCTGGCCGATGAAGAGCGGGGCTTCCACGCCAAGGGCTATATCTTCAACCACGAGGCCGGTACCACCGCCATTGTCGGCTCGTCGAACCTCACCGCCTACGCCCTCAAGGTCAATGCTGAATGGAACCTCAAGTTCTCCGCTGAGCGGGACGGCGACGTGGCGAGCCAGCTTGCTGACGCTGTGCAGTTCCAGATCGGGCGCGCTCAGCCGCTGACTGAGGAACTCATTTCCGCTTACGAGCGGCGCCGCCGGCGCCGTGTCATCGTCACCGGTGACGATGACACACCCTTGGAGGCAAACGATTCGTCGGTGGTGATTCGGCCGAATGCGATGCAGGCCGATGCTCTCGAAGAACTCGACAAGCTGTACGCGGCGGGGGAGAAGCGCGGGCTCATCATCTCCGCCACCGGTACGGGCAAGACGATCCTCGCGGCGCTCGCGGTCAAGAACGTCGATCCTCATCGAGTACTCTTCCTTGTCCACCGCGAACAGATCGCGAAGAAGGCGGCACTGGAGTTCCAGAAGGTTCTCGGCCTTGCCGATCACGAGATCGGGTTCTTCGGCGGAGGAACGCAGAACATTGATGCTCGCTTCACGTTCGCGACCGTACAGTCGCTGTCCAAGGGGGAGAACCGGCGCATATTCGCCCGCTCTCACTTCGACTACATCATCATCGACGAAGTGCACCGCAGTGGTGCCGGCACGTACCGGAAGCTCATCGACTACTACACGCCAGGCTTCCTTCTTGGCCTGAGTGCAACGCCTGAGCGTACGGACGGGTTCAACATCTTCGAACTCTTCGATTACAACGTGCCCTACGAGATCCGGCTCCGGGATGCTCTGGGAGCGAAGATGTTGTCTCCGTTCCACTACTACGGGATCACCGATTACACCGATGGTTCACAGCGGTCGATGACCCGGCAGTCCAGCTTGGAGGAGCTCACGAGTGATGAGCGGGTCGACTACATCGTCTCCAAGCTTCGGGCCTACGGGCGTGCCCGCGGTGTGTGCGGCCTCATCTTCTGTTCGCGGAACGAAGAAGCGACTCGATTGGCATCCATGCTCAACGAGCGTGCCATTGACGGTCGACCACTGCGAAGCCGGGCACTGTCTGGCGCGAACACCCAAGAAGAGCGTGAGCAGGGCATTGTTGACCTCACCGAGGGCCGTCTCGACTACCTCATCACCGTCGACATCTTCAACGAGGGCATCGACATTCCCGCTATCAACCAGGTGGTGCTCCTGCGACCCACCCAGTCCGCCATCATCTTCACCCAGCAGCTCGGGCGCGGCCTGCGCAAAGCTGCTGGCAAGACCCACGTGCGCGTCATTGACTTCATCGCGAACTACGACACGAACTATCTCATTCCCGTTGCCCTGGGTGGTGTCCAGGACGGCTCGAAGAACACGGTGCGCAAGCACGTGAGGAGCCCGGATGTTCAGGGCGCCTCGACCATCAGTTTCGAGCGCATCGCCCAGGAGCGCATCCTCTCCTCGCTCGACAAGGTGAAGCTTGCGGCTCGCCGCGAAATCCGATACGACATCAACACGCTCATGCAGCGCCTGCAGAGGGTCCCTCGGTTGGGCGACTTCGTCAACTTCGAGCTCCTATCCCCAAATATCGTAGCGGCGGCTGAAAAGCCCTTCAACTATTGGTCCCTGCTGCATCTCCTCAAGTTCGTCGACCATGGACCCACGTTACTGGAGAAGAACTTCTTGTCGTTCCTCTCAGTGGAACTACTGGCAGGGAAGCGCCCCCACGAGTTGCTCATTCTCCGGGAGCTGCTCAACCGTGGTGGCCCCATGGGACTGACGGATGTTGCTTCCCTGTTGGCCGGGGCCGGCACGACATCGGCTCCCGAGGTCGTCGCGTCCGCCGTGCGGGTGGTCACCGGCAAGTTCTTCAAGGATATTGACCGTGCTCGTTTCGGTGGCGTCGCTCCTGCGACCATTGATGATCGCGGCCTTGTGCTCGATCCGGATTTCGCCACCCTGTATCGCGCGTACAAGCCGACGGACGATTTACATTCGAGCGAGTGGGCGACGTCCTTCCGTGCCCACGTTGATGATCTCATCGACACGGGGCTCCGACTGTGCAGGATCCGTGGCAACTGGCAGGGTGGCCTCAACCTTGGCGACCAGTACACGCGTAAGGACGTGTGTCGCCTGCTTGGATGGGACCAGAACGAGACCGCCACCATGTTCGGATACAAGGTGGATGAGAATACGAAGACTGCCACGATCTTCGTCACCTACCACAAAGGGCCAGATACTGACCTGTCTGTCTCCTACGAGGACGAGTTCCTCAGTCCACGAGACATGGTGTGGTTCTCAAAGTCAGGCAGAACGACGAGTAGTCCGCTGGAGAAGAAGATTCTTTCGGGTGCCTACACCATCCACCTGTTCGTGAAGAAGCACGACTCCGAAGGAGCCGAGCACTACTACCTCGGTACTGTCGATCCACAGGGTGCTGTCGACACGTTCATGCCCGGCAAGGACAAGGATTTGCCTGTCATCAAGGTTGACCTTGAGCTTGACTCCGCCGTTGAAGAATCGTTGTACGAGTACATGCTCAGTACCGACTCGTCAGAACTGTGCCCCGATGTGTCGGGGGCGAAGATACGATGATGGTCGAGACTAACCGCGCGGGAATGGATATCCAATGAAGGGCATTGTTCAAAGTATTACGAAGATTTTTGACGGAAAGAGCCTGGAACTCATCGTTCCCGTTTATCAGCGCAACTACGACTGGACACAGAAGCAGTGTGAACGCCTCTTTGATGACCTTGTGGATGTGGTGCGGTCGGAACGAGAGAAGCACTTCTTCGGCGCGATAGTTGGCCATGCTGAGACCTCATGGAATTGGATTGTGATCGATGGCCAGCAGCGCTTGACAACTGTCAGTTTGCTCATGCTTGCATTGGTTCATGCCCTCGAGGATGGTGACATCGAGAGTGTAGATCCCACCCTGGGCAAGAAGATCAACGGCGACTTTATTGTGTCGGGAGATGATGATCTTCAGGTGAAATTCAAGCTCAAGCCCGTCAAGAATGATCTCGATGCTTACCAGCGCGTTTTCGAGCAGTCGGAAGAGCTTCGTGAATCATCGAATGTGACTGGGAATTACCGGTATTTCCGTGAGCGTCTCAGGTCCAGTGATCTCACGGCCGACCGTGTGTGGGAGGCAATTTGCGGCCTCGAAGTGATGCATTTGAACCTTGAGAAGCATGATGATCCGCAGCGCATCTTCGAGTCTCTGAACTCGACAGGTCTCGACCTGACGGAAGCCGACAAGATCCGAAACTTGGTCCTCATGGGCTTGGATTCCAAGAAGCAACAGCACCTCTATGACAAGCGCTGGAACCCCATGGAGATCAATGTCGATTACAAGACTTCCTGGTTTATTCGCTGGTATCTCGTCTCCAAGACGGGCCGAACACCTCGCGAGTCTGAGGTCTATGAGGACTTTAAGGCATACCTATTGTCGGCGTCAGACGTTGAGGCGGTTGTCGACGACATGCACATGTTCTCCAAGCTGTGTCGCGAGCTGCACTCAGCAGCGACTGGTATGCCAACAGTCGACAAGCGGCTTGCGCGCTTCTCGCTGATCTTCTCTGACGTCACGCTTCCGTTCCTTATGCCTGTGTATCGAGATGTCCTCGATGGTAAGACCACCGAGAGCGACTTTGAACGAGTCATTCACCTCGTTGAGTCCTATATCGTTCGCCGGGTTATGGCGGAAATTCCGACAAATTCGTTGAACAAGATATTTGCCACGATGTACAACGAGTTGATCAAATTGCGGCAGGGTAAAGAGGAGTACACCGATATCCTCACCTACCTGTTACGCCGACGCGATGGCGGTAGCGGTCGCTTCCCCAGCAACTCTGAGTTTCTCGAAGGAATGCGGACGCGAAACGTGTACAAGATGAGGCGAGAGAGCCGACAGTTCCTCTTCGAGTCACTTGAGAATCTCTCTTCAAAGGACAGTCGAGAAATTGCGAACAAGCTGGCATCGGGGGAGCTCAGTATTGAACACGTTATGCCACAAACCTTGTCTGAGGCATGGAAGAAGGAACTCGGGGAAGACTACGAGGAGATCCACGAGACGTGGCTCAATCGCCTGGGTAATCTCACCATCACCGGGTACAACTCGGAGTACTCGAATCTGCCGTTTGCTGAGAAGGTCTCTCGACTCAATGGATTCTCGTCAGCGTCCTACCGTCTCAATCAGATGATTGTGGCCAAGGAAACCTGGGGCCGCGCCGAAATTGAGGAACGTACGGATGCGCTCGCTAAGGACGCGTTGACACTGTGGCCCATGGCAGAGACCGACTTTGTGGCGCCACCTGTCATCTTGCCATCTGAGCCCCTCGGTTCTGAAGGTAGCTTTAGATATCGCAAGGTCGCAGGCGTCTCCCTGTGGGGAAGCAGCAAGACCGTCTCGGTGTGGCCCGATGCAGTCGTCTGGATCCTTCAGACCTTGCTGGAGTCGTATCGGTCAAAGCTTTTCGCTTTTGCTGAGAATGAGTCACTTCTTCACGTGGGGGAGAAGCCAGAATCCATGTGGGGTCCGAAGCCTGTAACTCCGGGATTGTGGTTCGAGGGATCAAACGACACGGACACGAAGATCGACTTCCTTCGCCGAGTCTTTGAGGACCTTGAGCTGGATCCGGAAGAAGTTGTCTTTACGTTGAGGCCAGATTCTGAAGCGGTGCGACGACAGGAAGAGACGGTAACCGAGCCATTCGAGGAGTTGCTCAAGTTTGTCCCGAAGTTGTGTGAGCTTGAGACTCTTAACGTTGAACAACAAGACACAGCCGATATCCGACAAGAGCTCGGTGAACAGATCGAGAAGTGGGCCCCGGGCGGATCGGTGCAAGCTCTGGGTGTACCTCTCGACGAATTCCTGCAGTCTCATGATCCAGCGAATGCTAGTACGCAGGAAATTCTTGCTGTCCTTGGCGCTATTCGGTCGCTGGGTCGAGGGTATGTCCACAGCCGACTCGTTGACGGAACGCTATCATCTTGGCTCTCTGCCTTGGAAGGGCGAAAAGAGGAAGCCTGATCACGTGGGAGGCTCGGGTGAGCCTCCCACTCTCATAACTCTCTAGTTGCTCAACGCCTTGTCGATGATCAGCCATGAACTCAAAAGAGAACCTGACCGATCTCATTCATCACGCCGATCATGATCCCAGCACATGCCCAATGTCGACAGTGAGCTACTAGCTGACTCGGAATTCCTTCCTCGACCTGGAGCGTTGGTGATTCCTATGACAATGCTTGAGCTGAGACGGTCAATGGTCTGCACAAGACTCAGTTAATCGAATTCCAGTCGTGGAGATCATGCACAGTGGCCCGCTGGGCAGCACTGCGCTGAGTCCACGGCAGCACTTGCCTTTACTCGGCACTCGGCTACACCACCCCAGAAGAGATCACCAGTAACAATCGACACCGGGCCAGTCATCTGACCCCATATAAGAACCGGAACAAAACCCAGTACGCTTCACTTCACTTCGAGCTAGTCGGGCCTACTTCTTGATGACGTTCTCGTAGAGAACATTGACGAGTACGTCGAGGTTCTCCTCCACGGCCTTGGAGGCGGGGACGGTCAGGTCGGAGAAGATGAAGGTCTCGGGGTTTTCTTCCAAGAAGGTTTGGACGGCCTCGAAGGACTGCTTGTCCGCGTACGTGTAGTAGTTGATCTTCCGAACACCGCGGTTGATGCATTCGCGGTATTCGGCCCCCGACAGACCTGATGCTCCGTGCATGACAATCGGCACACCGGTGCGCTCACGCAGCGTTTCGATGAGATCGAAGTTGAGCTTGGGCTCGGCCTTGTAGAGGCCGTGAACGGTACCGAAGGAGCAGGCCAGTGCCGTGACCCCGGAGTCCCGAACAAAGGACTCCGCCAGGTCCGGATCCGTGTAGAGGGTTTCGTTGCTCTCTCCGGAACCGACCTGCGAGCCGTCCTCACGGCCGGGCATGACACCCAGCTCGGCCTCCACACCGTAGCCGTATTCGTTGGCGAGCTCGACAACCTTCTTTGTGACGGCGAGGTTCTCTTCGTAGGGCAGGCGGGAGGCGTCGATCATGGCGGAGTTGAAGCCAACATCGAATCCGCGCTTCACGTATTCGAACGATTCGCCGTGGTCGACGTGAACGACGAGAGGAGCGGTGGAACGCTTGGCGAGGGCGACCATGACGGGGCCGATGTCCTCGATCTTGTTGATCGGCTCGTGCACCTCGGCATGCTGCAGAATCATCGGGATGTTGTACTTCTCCGCGACCCGGATCGTTGCCAACAGCATTTCGAGCGTCGGGGTGTTGATGGCGGCGATGCCAACGTTATTCTTCTCCGCGTATTCCAAAGCCTCGTGAAGACTGATGAGCATGTCTATTCCTCTGCGTTGAGTGGGGCAGGTGCTGTAAAACCTGACTTTATTTCAATATTTGGGTGAAAAACTCTCCTTTCAACCAATAAATGGTGGGAAAAAGAGTGCCCGCTCTTGATAATACTCGCCTTGGGTGTGATTTGAAATGCAGTGAGGGAATGAAATGTCGCCCACTGTTCGTGGGCGACATTTCAATACTAAGAACCGGTATCGGCTACGCAGCGAGCAACTTCAGTGCCTCGAAGGACTGGCGAGCGTTCTCAATGGGACCCGCACCTTCTGCTGGTTCGCGATCGAGCATGATGTCCTGTTCGAGAACGTAGTAGCCATCAAACCCCGCATCCGACAGCGTCTTGACGATCGTGGCGAAGTCGATGTCGCCCTGGCCGATGGGGGCGAACATGCCGGCCTTGATGCCATCGCCCCACACGAGTTCGCCGGTGAGTAGCCTGTCGGTCATGTCCTTGTGGATGTCCTTGGCATGGACGATGGCGACGCGGTCCGCGTACTTTTTGGTGAGGGCAACGACGTCGGCACCCCCGCAGGCGACGTGGCCGGTGTCGAGGCAGAGTGCAACGGTCGAGTTGTCGAGCACGCGCTCAACCTCGTCAACGTTTTGGACCATGGTGCCCCAGTGAGGGTGGATGCTGGCGGTGATGCCACGATCGGCGCACGCCTGGGAGATGCGATCGAGATTCGTGAAAAGTGTGGACCACCCCTCCTCGTCAAGAACAGGGCGATTATCGTAACCATCCCGGCCCGAGTCCGCGGCAAGCACGAGGTTCGAACCCCCGGCAGCTTCGAATGCGGCGAGCTCCTGCTCGACGAGAGGAATTGGATCGAAGTCCGGGTCGTGCATGATCGCCAAGAAGAACGAGCCAACCGGTTCAAGGCAGTATGTACTGACGGCTTCGGCTCGGGCCGTTGCTTCAATTGGTAGCCAGCCCTGCGGGCCAAACTCGGTGGCCGAAAGACCAATCTTCTTCATTTCGGTGAGGACCCGTTCGGGGGACATTTGGTAGCCCCAGTTGGGTACTTCGCATACGCCCCAGGAAATGGGTGCGCCAGCAATCTTCATGGTGTGACGTCCTTGTCTGTTGTGCAGTGGGTGACTGTGCAGTCGTGGTTTTGAAATTGCGCCTGGTTCAAAGCGTCCACCGGAGGTCAATGACCTGTCGTGGTTGCTTCGATCGTGGCGAGTATTGGGGTGCTGTGCTTCTGTCTGCCCAGCAGGTCTTTCTTAGAGCCGGACGATGATTCCGGTCCGTGCGGACCTATCGGCGGCTTCTGCGATTTCGAGGGCCTTCTTCCCATCATCGATTGAGGGCGAGGGATTGCGGCCTTCGGTGATGGCGGAGATGAACTCGTTGAGTTCTGCCGTGTATGCAGCCTCGTAGCGGGTGAGGAAGAAGTCGAGGTAGGGCTCCCGCGCATCCGTATATTCGCTGCCCGAGACCGTCACGGTCGTGGGGCGAATATTGTCGGCATTGAGGGTGGCTCTGTCGCCGAAGACTTCGAGCCGCTGATCGTAGCCGGCCGCGCAGTGGCGCGAGTTCGTGATCGTGGCGGTGGCACCCTCGGCGTTCGTCAAAGTAATGATCGCACCATCAAAATCGCCGGTGTCTTTAAGTGCTGGATCGAGGTTTTGGCCAATGGCGACGACGGAGGTGATGTCACCAAGGAAGAACCGTGCCACATCGAAGTCGTGGATTGTCATGTCCTTGAAGATTCCGCCCGAGGTCGCAATGTATTCGGCCGGGGGAGCGGCCGGGTCGCGGGAAATGATCGTGACCTGCTCGACCTTGCCGACCGTGCCGTCCGTCGCCAGGGCGTGGAGCTTCGCAAATGATGGATCGAACCGCCTGTTGAAGCCCATCATGACACGAGCATGAAGACCCTCGAGGTCCCGCTCCAGCTGTTCAACGGTTGCGATGTCCATGGCCACCGGCTTCTCGCACAGAACAGGCTTGCCTGCCCTGGCTGCAGCCAGGATCTGCTCGGCGTGGAAGGGGGTGGGGGAGCAGATGATGATCGCTTCGACCTCGGTGTCGTTGATCAAGTCGTCCGCGGATGCGGTCCACCGTGCTCCGTAACTGTCTGCCAGTGTCCGACCTGCCTCCTCGATTGGATCTGAGATCACGGTGAGGGTAGCGAGTGGGTGTGCTGCGACGGAACGAGCATGGACGCGGGCAATACGGCCGGCTCCGATGATGCCAATCTTCATAGTGTGTCGATTCTGTTGTGTGGGAATGGGGGCGCGAGGTGACCGCGCCCCCACGAGTTGATCAGGGTGCGGTCAGGATGATGTCACGAACGAGGACATCAAGGTCGTTGTCGGACTCGAGGAAGCCGCGTAGCGTGCGTGCCGATGGGCCGAAGCTCGCAAACTCGTCGATGCTGAGCCCGTCTTCGTCGTAGGCACGATTGAAGTCCGGGATCCTGCGCAGCTGCTCAATGTAGTGCGGGTCGACCGGGCGGCTCATGCGCTCTTCCACCACGTAATCGGAATCGTTCACGAGCTTCTGCCACTTGAACGGGGGCGAGATCACCATGTCGGCACCCTGGAATTCCGCCCACTGGTAGGGGTTGCGGAATGCGGCAACGAGCAGACGCGAGGTGAAACCGCGCTCCTGGAAGATCTCGTACGCCTTCTTGGTGGCGGCAATGCCGGCCCATTCGAGCGCCGAGTAGTCGAGGAACAGCTGGTCGCGGGCCACCACGTACTTGAGCCAATCATCGAGGCGACCAACCATGATCGTGACAACGGGACCCATGGTCGAAACATCGTGACCGGCGGCCTTACGAGCATCGAGTCCACGCTCAATGGCGGTTGCTGCGGCGACGGCCTGCGGCACGGAAAACGACACGGTGACGTTGATGGAAATGCCCCGCTTGGTGGCCTCTTCAATGGCTTCAATGCCGGTCTTGGTGGCGGGGATCTTGACGACAATATTGTCGGCGAGATTGTGGAATTCTTCGGCCTGAGCAACCAGAGCCTCCGCGCTGCGGTGGAGACGGGGGTCGGTCTGGACGGACAGTCGGCCGTTTCTGCCATTGCTCTCGCGGAAGGCGGGTTCAAGGAGCTTCGCTGCCTCAACCGACATGTCCTTCACGGCCTGCCAGCCAATGGCGGACTCGTCCCAGTTCGGGTTGTTCTCAGCGATTGTGCGAATCCTGTCACCCCACACATCACGGTGCTTGTTGAGCGTGGTGTAGGCGATCTGGGGATTGCAGGTGGCCCCAACAGCGCCAAAAGAAATGGACTGAGAGAGTTCATCGAGATCGGACGAGTCGTTCCACAGCACCGTGGGGAAGGCCTTGGTCGCGTCATTCAGAGGACCGGGTGTCACTTGTGTATTCATGTCATGCTCCTGGAATGTTCCGCTGTCGTGCCCGTCTTTGGGTCAGCGGCTATATCCCACAGATTATTAACATAGAAGACCTATGTCAAATATTTGTATGGACAAATAGAAGATAAGGTGTTGTTGGAGGAAAGTGCAGGATGCCCACCCCGCATCTGAACCTTTCTGGTGCGGGGTGGGTATTGCGTTGGGTGTGGTGGTTGTCAGTCGGCGACGAGCGGTATGGTCACGTTGTACTGTGATGCGTCGTAGATGTGGCGGCCGTATTCGACGACGTCGCCCGCGACGTCGTAGACCGTGCGTTCAATTGTCATGAGTGCCGCCCCGGTTTCGAGCCCGAGGATCTCGGCCTCCGATTCGGTTGCGATGCGGGCACCGATTGTCTGGACCGCGGTTGCCATCTTGACGTGCCGATCCGCCAAGCACTTGTACAGGCCGTTCTGGGACAGCTCGGTCAGGGTGGGGGCGACCTTCGAGGGGATTGTGTTGCGCATGATTCCCAGTGGGGAGTCGTTAATCCAGCGGAGTCGCTCAATGGAGACCACTTCGTCCCCGACCTGACAATTGAGCTGCTTCGACTGGGCTTCGTTTGCCAGCTGCACCTGGTAGGACAGGACCTCGGTGCGAGTTTCGTATCCGGCTTTTTCGAGGTCCTCATTGAGGCTTGTCAGTCCGATTTGGCGATGAACGTGGGTGGGGGTGACGCGGGTGCCAACGCCCCTTCGGCGGACGAGCAGTCCGCTGTTGACAAGATCCTGGAGCGCGCGCCGCGTTGTGGGGCGGGAGACCTCGAGACGGTGAGCGAGGGAAACTTCGTCCTCAATGAGTCTGCCCGGCGCAATGGCGCCGGACATGATGAGCTTTGTTAGAGGCTCTGCAATCTGCTGGTACAGCGGAACGATCGACTGACGGTCGAGCGTGATGTCAGCGATATAGGGGATATCAAGAGAAGTATCAGTCATTTTGTCAGCCTTTGCTCAAGTGTATGCATAACAATAGTGCGCATATTTCGCGAATTGTCACACTTCCGGTGAATTGTCGCCGGTATCTCGCACCAAGTCAAGGTCTTAATGTTCTAACAATCAATTGACTTGGTCTGACAAGATGGGGGATGATGGATCTGTAGTTCCCTCAATGGTGCGGAAATGCGAAAGGAGTCGCTATGGGCGGCACGCTCGTCGAGGTTCTCACGATCGGTCGATCCGGCGTCGATATTTATCCTCTGCAAGCCGATGTTGGTTTGGAAGAGGTTTCCACGTTTGGCAAGTTTCTAGGTGGGTCCCCCACCAATATCGCGGTAGCTGCGGCCCGCTACGGTCACAGCTCTGCCGCGATCACGGGCGTGGGTGATGATCCGTTCGGCAGGTTTGTGCGAATGGAGATGCGCAGGCTCGGGGTGTCGGACGACTACGTGGTGGAGAACAGGGACTTCAATACTCCCGTCACGTTCTGTGAAATCTTTCCGCCCGATAACTTTCCCCTCTACTTCTATCGGGAACCATCGGCACCGGATCTGCAGTTGCGACCCTGTGACATCCCGGAGGACGCCGTGCGAGCTGCCAAGGTCTTTTCCATGTCCGGCACCGGACTGTCGGTCGAGCCTTCCCGTTCCGCCCACCACCACGCCTTCAAACTGCGTAACAAAGAGGGGTGGACGATCGCGGACCTCGACTATCGGCCCATGTTCTGGGAATCGGAAGAGGAAGCATCAACGGAAATCGGTGGCATTCTCGAAATGGTCAACGTTGCCGTTGGGAACAGGGAGGAATGCTGGATTGCGGTCGGGGAGACCGATCCGGACCGTGCCGCCGACGCTCTTCTCGAACGGGGCGTTGAGCTCGCCATCGTCAAGCAGGGACCCAAGGGCACTCTCGCGAAGACTGCTGATGAGCGAGTGGAGGTGCCGGCCACCGAGGTTGAGACCGTCAACGGTCTCGGGGCGGGTGACGCCTTCGGAGGGGCCCTGGCGCACGCCTTGATTGAAGGCTGGGACATTCCCCGTGCCATACAATTCGCCTCCACCGCGGGCGCGATCGTCGTGTCGCGACTGGAATGCTCGACGGCGATGCCGCATGAACACGAGGTCCTCGACCTGATCGCAGAAAATCCGCACGCAGCACCCATTGTCGAGGCGCGCTCATGATTACCATTTCCGACCTTACGGAGATCCGTGCCTACGAGCCGGAGCGTATCGCTGCCGCGTTCAAGGCCCGCATGCCCGGCCCCGGTCCAGTCCAGGGAACCCAGCAACTGATCATCGCATGCGACCATCCCGGCCGCGGCGCCATGGGTGCGGGTGGGGACCCGTTGGCCATGGGAGACCGGACGGATCTTCTTGAGCGCTGCATCGCTGCCCTTGCTCGGCCGGGAGTGACCGGTTTTCTTGGCACCGCCGACATCATCGAAGACCTCGTGCTGCTCGGTGCGCTCGAAGGCAAGGATGTTTACGGGTCCATGAACAGGGTGGGCCTGCAGGGGTCGAGCTTTGAGATGGACGACAGGTTCAACTGCTACGACGCGACAGGCATTGTGAAGGGCGGGCTCGAGGGCGGAAAGACCCTCACTCGCATCAACTTCGCCGATCCCGCCACGGCCGACACGCTGACCGCGACCGCGAAGGCGATTGACGAGCTGTCTGCCGCGGGGAAGCGGATCTTGGTGGAGCCCTTCATTTCAACCTGGGTTGATGATCGGATACAAAACGACCTCTCAACCGATGCCGTCATCAAATCTGTGTCGATTGCGACCGCGCAGGGCCGGACGTCGGCCTACACGTGGCTGAAACTGCCGTGTGTGGAGGACATGGAGAGAGTGATGGCCTCAACAACCGTTCCCGCCCTTATCCTGGGTGGGGAAGTTCCACGAGACCAGGAGGCAGTGCTCGGACAATGGAGCCGTGCACTCGCCCTGCCCAATGTTTTGGGACTGGTTGTGGGACGAACACTGCTATACCCGAACGACGGTGATGTCGAACGGGCCGTTGACAACGCTGTGGAGCTACTATGAATGAGAACGATAAATACGTCATCAAGGCCGGGGAGACCCGGAACGGAAATTTCGACACCGTCATCACCGCCGAGCGAGCCGGATGGGAGTTCTGCTCCCTGAAGATTGCTGATCTCAAGGCGGGTGAAAGCGAAGTTGTCGAAACCGGGCAGGCGGAACTTCTTGTGCTGCCGCTATCGGGCTCGGTGAACGTCGAGGTGGATGGTACCTCGTTCGAGCTTAAGGGTCGCACATCCGTTTTTACCGACATCACGGACTACATTTTTGTGCCCCGAGGAAAGCAATTCACGTTGACAGCCGTCACGGACGGGCGGTTCGCACTGCCCGCCACGAAGGCATCAAAGGACCTCGAGGTCCGGTACTGCTCGCGTGAAGAAGTGAAAACCGGGCTGCGCGGCTCGGGCATCATGTCCCGCCAAGTCAACAACTACGCACTCGGCAACGACGTTGAAACTTCCCACCTGCTCGTATGCGAAGTGCTGACCCCCGGTGGCAATTGGTCGTCCTACCCGCCCCACAAGCATGACGTCCACTCCGATGACGAGCGCGTACTCGAAGAGATCTACTACTTCGAAATTCGCAACGGGGGTCCCGACCAAGCAACCGAAGGCTTCGGGCTGCAGAGGGTCTACTCCTCACCGGGTCAAGACATTGACGTCACTGCCGAAGTACGAAGCGGCGACACCGTCATCGTCCCCTGGGGCTACCACGGACCCTCCGTCGCGGCACCCGGCCACGACATGTACTACCTCAACGTCATGGGCGGCCCCGCCGAAGACTCGACGTGGCTCATGACCGACGACCCGTGCCACACGTGGCAGCGCCAAGCCTGGGAAGGTGACGACATTGACCCGCGCCTGCCCATGACCCCACTCAATGAGGAGAACTAAATGACCTACGCAACAGTCCGGCTCACGGTAGCCCAGGCAACTATCCGCTTCCTCATCAACCAGTACTCGGAACGAGACGGCATCGAGCAGCGCTTCTTCGCGGGCACCTTCGGAATCTTCGGGCACGGTAACGTAGCCGGCCTCGGTCAGGCACTCCTCCAAAACGAACTCGATCCCGAACCGGATGGGGGAGCGATGCCGTACTACATGCCCCGTAACGAACAGGGGCAGGTCAACGCGGCAGCGGCCTTCGCAACCGCCAAGAACCGCCTCCAAACCATGGTCTGCACCTCCTCGATCGGGCCCGGGGCACTCAACATGGTGACCGGTGCGGCCGTGGCAACGACCAACCGAGTCCCCGTACTTCTGCTTCCCTCGGACCAGTTCGCGACCAGGTACCCGGATCCTGTCCTCCAGCAGATTGAGAACCCCCAGACCCTCGACACCACGGTCAACGACGCGTTCCGACCCGTCTCCGTCTTTTTTGACCGAATCAATAGGCCCGAACAGCTCCTGCCATCGCTCATGCAAGCCATGAGGGCGCTGACCGACCCGGCAGACACCGGCGCCGTCACGCTCGCCATGCCCCAGGACGTCCAGGCCGAGGCCTACGACTTCCCCGTCGAAGCATTCAAGAAGCGCGTCTGGCACGTACGTCGCGATCCGCTCGAAAAGGCCGCACTCAACCGGGCCGTCGAGATCATCAGGAAGGCCAAGAAACCCCTTGCCATCGCCGGCGGAGGAGTCATCTACTCCGAAGCCTCCGAAGAACTGCGAGCATTCGCCACCGCCACGGGCATTCCCGTCGCCGACACCCAGGCAGGCAAGGGCGCCATCAACCACGACTCACCCCAGTCCGTGGGCGGTGTCGGATCAACCGGTGCAGCTTCCGCCAATGGCCTGGCTGATGAAGCGGATGTCGTTATCGGCATTGGCACCCGCTACTCTGACTTCACGACAGCCTCCCACACCCAGTTCAAGAACCCCGACGTCAAGTTCGTCAACATCAACGTCAAGGCATTCGATGCTGTCAAGAACGGCGGGGAAATGCTCGTTTCAGACGCACGCGAAGCCCTCGTGGATCTGACGGAGGCGCTCGCGGACTACCGGGTCTCGGATGAGTATGCGGAGCGGATCGCCACCGTCAAGGAGGCGTGGGACAAGGTCGTGGACGAGTGCTATCACCTCGACCATCAGCCGCTTCCTTCTCAGCTTGAGGTGTTTGGTGCACTGAACGAGATGATGGGGGATGAGGACGTGGTCATCAACGCCGCAGGCTCCATGCCCGGCGACCTTCAGGCACTTTGGCGCGCCAAGACCCCCGTCCAGTACCACGTCGAGTACGCATTCTCGACGATGGGATACGAGATTCCTGCGGCCATGGGCGTGAAGATGGCTCTTCCGGACTCCGAGGTCGTCGCAATCGTGGGCGACGGCACCTACCAGATGCTGCCGATGGAGATCGCCACCATTGTCCAGGAACGTCTCAAGGTCATCTTCGTCCTCCTCCAAAACCACGGCTTCGCCTCCATCGGCGGGCTCTCAGAGTCGCGTGGTTCCCAGCGCTTCGGCACGAGGTATCGGATGGGTGCGGATAATCCCCACAACCAGGAAGGCGACATTGTGCCCGTGGATCTTGCGGCCAACGCGGAGTCCTGGGGGCTCAACGTGCTACGAGTCTCTACAATCGCCGAGTTCAAGGATGCCTACCGGGAAGCGGAAAAGGCCGAGCGTGCGACGATGATCTACATCGAGACCGACCTCTACGGGCCGAACCCTCCCTCCACCTCCTGGTGGGATGTTCCCGTCTCCGAAGTGTCCCGCATCGAATCGACCCAGAAGGCCTACGAAGAGCACGTGGAGGCGAAGAAGCCGCAGCGGCACTACTTCTAGTTCACCTTCTAGTTCACCGAATACAGACAACTGCACGTTTCTGTACAACCCTAGTTGTTCTTAAGTAGTTGCCCAACAGTGTGAGGGGCAGGTCAAAGAACCTGCCCCTCACGCATGCCTGAAACAAGTAGATGAATACCACGTGCCTGAGCATCCAGGAATGGTGCTCCCGTGCCGGCTGTGAAGCCGATCTACGAATGAGTCGGGTGAATTCCTGGCAAGCCATGTGAAACACAGAGGTGGCCAGGTGTGACATGATCTTTGTTCGCAATTTCTAGTAAATGTTAGTACAAATGCCTATAGTCCTGTATGGTGGTCGTATTGACGCCGCAACGAGGTGGCGAGAACGCAATGAGGAGTTCAATCGTGAAGACAATTCAGAACTGGGTCGACGGGGAACTGTACACGGGCACCCCGGACGGAACTGTTCCGGTAGAAAACCCTGCAACCGGTGAAATTGAAGGCGAGCTGCTACTTGCCTCGCAGGCCGACCTCGACCACACCGTCGAGGTCGCTCGAAAGGCTCAGAAGGAGTGGGCGAAGACCCCGCTTGCCAGGCGCACCGCCATCATGTTCAAGATGAGGGAGCTGGTGCTCGCGAACCAGGATGAGATCGCCAAGGCCATTGTTGCCGAGCATGGCAAGGACTACTCCGATGCCATTGGCGAGATCCAGCGCGGCCGAGAAACCCTCGACTTTGCAACCGGTATTAACGTGGCGCTTAAGGGCGAGTACTCCTACGATGTCTCGACGGGAGTTGACGTGCACGCCATCCGCCAGCCGGTCGGCGTTGTTGCGGGCATCTGCCCCTTCAACTTCCCCGTCATGGTCCCGATGTGGATGCACCCGATCGCCATTGCGACCGGCAACGCCTTCATCCTCAAGCCTGCCACCCCGACACCGTCCGCGTCGCTTATCATCGCTCGCCTCTACAAGGAAGCAGGCCTGCCCGACGGGATCTTCAACGTCCTGGCTGGCGAAAAGGAGCAGGTGACGCGCATCCTCGAACATCCGGGCATCGACGCCATTTCCTTCGTGGGATCCACCCCGGTCGCCCACATCATTCAGGACAAGGCCATCCAGAATGGCAAGCGCGTTCAGGCGCTTGGTGGAGCAAACAACCACGCGATTGTCCTACCCGATGCCGACCTCGACTTTGCAGCCAAGCACCTGTCTGCTGCCGCGTTCGGCGCTGCCGGTGAGCGCTGCATGGCACTACCCGTCGTCGTCGCCGTTGGTGGGGTCGGTGAGAAGCTCGCTCGCCTCATCAAGGACAACGCAACCCAAATCAAGGTCGGTTACGGCATGGACGAGGGCGTGCAGATGGGACCGGTCATTTCCAGTGCCGCCAAGTCCCGCATCGTCAACCTCGTCGATGATGCGGAACAGGGTGGAGCAAATGTTGTGCTCGACGGACGCGACCTTGTCATCGAAGGTAAGGAAGGTGGACACTTCCTCGGACCCACGATCGTGACCAAGGCATCGACTGACTCGAACCTGTACAAGCAGGAAGTCTTCGGCCCCGTTCTCACCATTGTCGAAGCCGATACCTACGAGGAAGCCATCGGTATCGTCAACTCCTCCGAATTTGGAAACGGCGCAGCGATCTTCACGAACGATGGTGGAATGGCACGCAAGTTTAAGCTTGAGGTTGAGGCTGGCATGGTCGGCATCAACGTTCCGATCCCGACCCCGGTCGCCTACTACTCGTTTGGTGGATGGAAGCAGTCGCTCCTGGGCGACCACCATATCCACGGCCCCGAGGGCGTCCGCTTCTACACCCGAGCCAAGGCTATTACCACTCGTTGGCCCTCAGAGTCGGGTTCGTATGAGGCATCCATGTCCTTCGTTCGCGAAGACTAATTACGTTCATTGAGGGCGATCATGACGATCGCCCCAGTGGGAGGCAGGCTTGATACTGCCTCCCACCACTACTTTTGGCAACATTTCCTCGGCTGTGCTCCTGCTCGGGGTGATGAGACCCGGTCAAGCAGGTGCTGTATAAAATTGACCCTTGAAAACGTTTGCCGGGAACGGATGATCCCGGTCAGTTAAGCTGGATCCGGGGCTGGAAGTGAGCGTGACAACTGCGAGCTGGAGCCCGCAACGTTAGGGGAGAGCTCATGAACAATTCTCAACAATCAATCCTGTGCGTGGGTGAAGCGCTCATCGACATAGTCGACCGCGGTGGCAAGAAATCCGAGCATGTTGGTGGCAGTCCGATGAATGTCGCGACCGTTCTCGCGAGCCTTGGTCACCCAACGTCTCTCGCATCTTGGTGGGGCAATGATCGACGCGGGCACGAAATTGCGAGAGTAGCCGCATCAGCGGGCCTTCAAATCGTCGAGGGTAGCGACCGCGCAGAGCGCACATCGGTCGCGCACGCAACCGTTGACGAGACCGGGCGTGCGACCTACGAATTTGATCTCCTCTGGGAAGTTCCGATTCTGCCCACTCCACGCGAGATTACGCACCTTCACGTCGGTTCCATTGGTGCCACGATGGAGCCTGGAGGTTCTGACGTTCTTGCGGCAGTCAAGAGGATGGCTATCCAGGGAACGGTCTCTTACGACCCGAATCTCCGCCCCGCCATCATGAAACGACCCAGCAGTGTCAAGGCGCGAGTCGAGGAAATCGTTACCCACTCCGATGTCGTCAAGGTGTCAGATGAGGATCTCGAGTGGTTGTACCCCAACACCCCTGTTGAGCAGATCATGCGGAACTGGATCGCCAAGGGCCCCGGACTTGTCATTGTTACCAGGGGACCCTGGGGAGCCTACGCGAAACTCAGTGCGGACCGAGACATGCTCGTTGTTGATGCACTCGATGTTGAGCTCGCCGACACCGTTGGAGCAGGAGACTCATTCATGGGTGGCCTGATCTCGGGACTGATTGATGCTGGACTGCTCGGAAGTGCTGCTTCCAAGGGCGCCCTGCGTGAGGCACGCTGGCATGACGTTCAGCCCGCCCTTCATTGTGCCGTTATCTCCTCCGGGCTTACTGTCAGTCAACACGGTGCTTACGCGCCCACCCGCGAGGAGATCAACAACGTCATCCTCGCCCAACCAGGACTCAAGTAACTGAGAATAGATTGGCCCCAGAGCGCACGAAAATGTGCGCCTGGGGCCAACGTTCGTTTCGTTCGCCTACCAGAAAAGTAGGTAGAGAGCCGAAATGATGGTGAGCGAAATGATGATGATGTTGAAAAGCTTCTGGTCAATGCGGCGAACGATGAGGTAACCAATGTATGCGCCAATAAGAACGACGGGGATCAAGATCGCCGCGGTGGAAATGATTTCTCCGGTCATGAGCCCAATGCTTGCGGAGAACGGTACCTTGATGACGTTGACAATAAAGAAGAACCAGGCCTGAGTTCCGAGGAACCTCCTCATATCGAAACCTGAGGCGATGAAGTAGAGGTTCATAACGGGCCCGCCAGAGTTTGCCGCCATTGTCGTAAACCCACCCAAAGACCCGTACAGTGAGCGGATGGAGCGCTTGGCAAACACGTCTCTGATTGTCTCGGCACTGCCCCGTCTCATAAGTAGCAGAGTGAGCGCTGTGAGGATGAGAAGGATGATGCCGATTGAGCGCCGCATCGTCCCATCACTCACAAAGTAGAGGAATACTGCGCCGATAACGACCCCGATTGTGACCGAGGGGACGAGTTTTTTCAGTGCGTGCCAGTCAACGTCCTGGTAGTACATGCGCACCGCAATAATGTCCCCAACGATCAGCAGAATGAGGAGGGCTGCCGTCGATTCGCGGGCCGGCAACACCGCCGCAAAGAGCGCCACAGATAAGGTGACGATCCCCGGTAATGCAGTCTTTCCAATACCCACAAAAAGAGCTGCGATGATCAATGTTGTCCACGCGATCGGGGCGAGGTTGGGAATTATCAAAAAATCCTCACTTAGAGACACAATGTTAAGCACTAGATCTCGTAATGTTAATACAAATAATAATATGTTGGCGACAAGGTAACGATAGTCAGTACAGTGCTGATAGATCCAATGGAGCGAGTGCTCTGGGCAATATGTCTCACTCGATAGAGGAAGCGTTTTTCTAAATCTTGGAGCGAAGAATTCTTGGACAAAGAGTTGAGGACTAGTCTCGCATTGAACTGTGGACCTGAATCAATCATTGGCAAGTGACTTGTTAGCGTGCATGGGACGAATTGTGGTTGGATCCAACGCCGACATGGTGAAAGTCTGCGAGGGATTGACGACCATTGTCGGTGGGGAGAGGGTGCTGTCTTCGTCGTCCGTAAAAGTCAAAAACCCTGGCGATTGGCGATCGTGGGCCTGCGTGGCTCCCGTGCGTGGATCATTGATCCTGGCGTTAACGTTGGGGTTAAGGGAATGACGGGACTGACTCGTGCGGCTTGCTGCCGAAGGCTGATCGGTGCGACCGGCCAGAAAGTATGGCTTGATATCTACGTGGAATTGGCGGCCAATAGAGCGGAGAGTGGGCAAGGCTGGCGTTCTCGAAGCGCCTGCCCTGTAGTATTTCAGGTAGTTCAGGCCCTGTGTTGCAAAAGCGGGTCCAAGTATGTAAGCCGTACAAGCCAATTCTGAATTTCTGCATGTGCCATTGCGTGAAAAGCGCTGTTCGGTGGTGACATTAAGATGTTCAGCAGTGCGCGATTCATGACTATGGGGGTGATCAGAGTGTCCGCAATTCCTTTGTTTATTGAGGTTTTGCGGCTTGACCCGCTCACCATGTTCGCGTAACTTAGAGATATCAATTTGTTATTACAAAAGGATTGACATGAACAAAGAAGTTCGCCCATTTGCAATCGCCCTCCTCGGAGTCGGCCGCATCGGGACGATGCACGCAAGGCTCTTGAAAAAGCATCCGCTCGTCAGTCGATTGATTCTTGCTGATGTCCTGCCGGAACGTGCGGAAGAAGCTGCGCAAGAATTGGGCTGCGAGTCCGCAACGCTTGATGAGGTACTCTCACTAGATAACCCGCTGGGAGTCGAAGGCTTCGTCATCGCAACCGCTACGTCGACCCACGCAGATCTCTTGATCAAGGCCAGCGACCTGGGGATCCCCACATACTGTGAAAAGCCAATCTCAATGACACTGGACGAGGCGGTTCGTGCACAGGAGGCCCTGGAAGCTGCAGGCTTGCTTCACCACATCGGATTCCACCGTCGCTTTGATGTTGGATACACAAGGGCGAAGGAACTTGTGCAGAGCGGCGAGCTAGGTGAGGTACGCAGGTTCCATGCTGTTACATGCGATCAGCTACCGCCTGCCGACGATTACATCCCAACATCCGGCGGAATTTTCGTTGATTGCAATGCTCACGATTTCGATATTCTGCGGTGGGTACTTGGGCGTGAAGTTGTCGAGGTCTACGCAACTGGATCGGCCCGCGGCAGGGCAATTTACGCGGAATCTAACGACTATTCCGATGCGGTCTCGATTCTGACTTTTGACGATGGAACGGTCGGAAGTGTTCAGTCCTCGCGCTACAACGGACAGGGCTACGAAGTTCGCCTTGACATCATGGGCGACAAGGGGTCCGCCAACGTTGGGCTCGACAACAAGGCACCAATGAGGTCGGTTGAAGATGATGTTGCTTACCCGACTGAAGAACCGTGGACAGATTTTATTGAGCGCTTCAAGCCTTGTTACGAGGCAGAGCTCGATCATTTCCTGAGGAATCCCATGATTGGGAAGCCCGGTGCATGCACGGCAGCGGATGCAGTGGCAGCTCTCAAGATTGGTCTCGCCTGCAACATCTCGCGCGATGAAAATCGTCCGGTACGAATTGACGAAATAAAGTAGTTATGCTGGTGCCCGCGGGCATCTGCATGCAAGTCTTGAGGCGAGTCCGAGAAGGGTGAACGTTTCTAAGTGCTACTAAATCTGTAATGAAAAGCTCCGGGTTATTTGGCCAGTGTCTTGATTAAACAACCCGGAGCCTATGTGTCTGTATATTGTTTTGAATAAAGATGGGGCGTACTGACTGCTATAGAGGGAATTGGACTTGGTTAACCTCGACGGGCTAGAAGTACGCGAAGATTCACGGATTGCGTCGGCGAGACGAACCGCCTGAGCGCCATCCTCAAAGGTTGCGTAATCGAGTGACGTGGGATCTTCTGAACCTGTAATAGCACTGATGAAACTGATCCACTGATGTGTAACCGTGTCATCCCATCCCATCACATGCCTTGGTGCATACTAGTACTCCTGGAAGGGGTGGCTCGGTTCGGTGACCATGATCTTACTGAAGCCGGCGAGCCCTGACTTTTCAGCTGACGTGAAGTACACGTGTAGGTGAGTCAGGTCTTCCATATCCCATATCACTGCTCCCTGTGAGCCGGTGATTTCAATGTATTGGCGACCTTTGCGAACTGTAGCAACCCTGCTTGCATGAAGAAATGCTGTCTCGCCGGACTTGAGCTGTACCATCAGGTTGAAGCTGTCTTCCGGGTCAACGCCATGCCGTGCTCGTCTAAGGTGTTCGTTGTCCAGAGTGAATACAACGCCGCTGGCCTCGGCGGGATCTCCAACAATTCAACGGAGGAGGTCAAGGATATGAGAGAAGTCGTAGACCCATGATCCCTGCGTGGGATTCTCGAATCGCCACCCGGACCTTGCCTCGGGTGCTCCTGTCCAATCCTGCCCATAACCAATCGTGATGTGGCGTAGTGCCCCGGTTGCGTCCCTTAGTGTGGTGTAACGCTTTCTGATGGTGGGCCTTGGGAAATATTGGGGCGGCCACCGTCAGTAACCTTTCGACTCAACTACCACATCTCACCGAAAGGCACGTAACGATGACCGCTGCTCCGCATTCTATCGACCCTGCAACCTATCTGGACGATCTGCTGGCACAGGCTTCCCCGGATCTGATGCGTCAGATGCTGCAAGGGTTTATCAACCAGATCCTCTCCGCCCAGGCTGATACCGTCTGCGGGGCTGAATACGGCGTCGCTTCTGCTGAGCGGGTCAACCACCGTAACGGGTACCGTCACCGAGACCTCGACACCCGGGTCGGCACGATCGATGTGGCGGTACCGAAGCTGCGCCACGGCGCGTTCTTCCCGGACTGGCTGTTAGAGCGACGTTCACGGGCCGAACGAGCCTTATCGACTGTGATCGCGACCTGCTACCTCAAAGGGGTTTCCACCCGTAGGATGAATGACCTGGTGGCAACACTTGGGATTTCCAACATGTCGAAATCCCAAGTATCGCGCATGTCGGAAGAACTCGACGAGATGGTCGCAGACTTCAAAAACCGCCCACTCGATCCCGGCGGGTACGCCTACCTGTCCTGCGACGCATTGACGATCAAAGTGCGCGAAGGCGGCCGGGTGGTCAAATGCTCCGTACTTTTGGCCACCGGTGTTAACGCTGACGGGTACCGCGAAATGCTCGGCATACATGTCGCCACTGCGGAATCCAACGCATCGTGGAAAGGCTTCTTCCAGGACTTAAAAGCCCGCGGGCTTTGTGGTGTCTTCCTTATAACCAGTGACGCCCACGAAGGCATCCAGCACGCCATTTCTGAAGTGCTGCCTGATGCGTCGTGGCAGCGGTGCCGCACCCACTTCGCGAAAAACCTCTACGAAAAGGTCCCGAAGACACAGTGGCCGATGGTCTCTGCGATGTTCCAGACCATCTTCCAGCAACCCGATGCCTCATCTACTTGGGGACAAGCCCGGGAGGTCGTCGACTTGTTGGAGCCGAAATTCCCGCAGGTTGCGGCCTATCTGGAGGAGTCGCTTGATGAGGTGTTGGCGTTTACCGCAGCGCCGAAACCAGTCTGGACGAAGGTGTGGTCGAACAACCCCACCGAGCGGTTAAACAGGGAGATCCGCCGGCGCACCGATGTCGTGGGCATCTTCCCGAACCGCGAATCCATCATCCGGCTTGTCGGTGCGGTTCTTGCCGAGCAACACGACGATTGGATCCAACAAAAGCGCTACATGTCACTGTCCGCACTCGAACACACCAAACACCTCATGCACCACCCAGGAGGTGATCATGGCGACCAACACCAGCTAACCGCCTAACCCAAAACCCCGAACTTCATACCGAGCCGAAAGCTAGACCGCTACACCACTACACGGGACTTGACCTAGTGCCCCCGTCCTTTCGGACTTTATGAGGTCGCGAAGCGCACGGGCAGCGGGTACGAAACGATAATTGTATCCGTGGCTGAGAGTGCTTGGGAGGAATGCGCAACCTGCAGTAGGTCGGAAGCTTCGTCTGGTTGGATGGTTAGAGGCTTCTCGCACAGCACGTGTTTATTGAGGTTTAATGCCGTAATTGAAGGAGTAGCGTGAATGTGGTTGGCAGCTAAATTCACGACGAGGTTGACGTCCGAGTGTTCGACAACAGATTGCCAGATGTTTGTACTTTCTCGAAAACCCCACCGCTGAGCTGTGGCCGTAGTTTTTCTGAGTTTCGTCTGGCTATGCTGATCAGTTCGATTTGAACTGGAAAATCCAGCATGGTTGCGAGGTTTCTTAGGGTGCGGGTGTGAGCGCGTGCCATCCATCCCGTCCCGATCATACCGATCCCAATTGTGGTCATGTTCTTCGTTAAGCTTCGAAGCTAGATCTTGCCGGTTGTACTCCGAACAATGAGACTTGGCGTGATCCCTTTTTGCATGGCGGGAATGTCCTGATGAGTAAGTCGGCGCTGTGCCATGCGCGCGGCGATTGAACCCAACTCAGCCCCGTGAATGTCGATGGTCGAAAGTCCGGTGCCGGGAGCGCGACTGATAAGGGAGTTGTCGAACCCCAATACCGAGATATCTTCGGGAACACGGATCCCCGATCCAAAGGCTGCATCGAGTACGCCAAGTGCCGCGGCATCGTTGTGGGCGAAGACTGCAGTTGGGCGTTGTTCTGAGTCAAGCTCAAGAATTGGCTTGATATCGGCTGCTGCTTGCCCGCGTGAGTAATTGGACATGATGATGTTTGGCTGTAAGCCCGAGTCTCTCATTGCCTTCTTGTAACCCTCCAATCGACCGGTGTAGCCGTTTGTTTGTGGATTGGAAAGAAACGTGATGCGCTTTTGGCCGAGTGAAAGTAGATATTCGGTAGCCATGACGGCACCTACGAAGTCCTCGACGTAGACACTGTCGACTCCTGGAATCTGTCGGGCCACGCTAATGATTGGGATGTTCTGGTTGTGTTTCTGAACATGTGTATCTGGCATGAGCAAACCCGCAGCTAGAATCACCCCGACCCGTGATTG
Source organism: Flaviflexus massiliensis (assembly GCF_001375495.1). GTDB lineage: Bacteria > Actinomycetota > Actinomycetes > Actinomycetales > Actinomycetaceae > Flaviflexus > Flaviflexus massiliensis. The sequence goes on from NZ_LN831057.1 coordinate 473,660, forward strand.
AACGAGTGTTTCGAGAGCGGATGCGTCGCGACTTCTATCGGATTGTCCGACGGACAAGACCGTATGTTGATTGTTTTGGTCTGTGATTTCCCGAATCCCGTCGTACATGTCCGCGTAGATGTCTTGCCTCAAATCAAGCAGGAAGACGGCAAGTGTCTTTGGTGAGTGAGATGCAAGGCTGGATGCGATACGATTCACTCTGTAGCCCATGCGGTCCGCAACCTCGAGAATTCGAAGTCTCGTTTGGTCGCTGGCACCGGCAACATTTCGGAACGCCATCGATACGAGGGCGCGAGAAACACCCGCCTCCTTCGCGACGTCATCCATTGTCACGGATCGTATCCTTGCCATGAATCTCAATCTTTCATTTTGACTGTGAGCCTAGATAGTAGCCGTTCCTACCATCACACTTTTACAGTGGCACCACCTTGTTCGTGACTCTTCTTGATGGCTTCCACAATCTTCATCGTGTGCAGACCGTCAGTAAGGTCGGCATTCCGGGGCAGGGCACTAGGGTGCTCGAGGATTTCGTCAATGAAGACACGAATTTCGTATGTGAACAGATCGCCGTAGCCAAACGAAATATTTCCACCGGGCATTGGCACTGCATCGTCAAAGACACGAGAGGTATTTGGGGCCACATAAACGACACGATCGCCACGAGTACGAGCATCAGGTTGCATGTCGCTGACGACAAACTCTGCCGGTCGCTTCCAGTCGAACTCAGCCCTGCACTCGGTACCAGTCACAGTCAGGACCAGGTCATTGGGCAGGCCAAAGGCCACCCGGGATGTTCGAATCGTCGCGACGGCACCGTTATCGAAAGTGGCTGTGAATATGGCGGTGTCGTCATTTGTAACGGGTTCAGTTTCTTCCGAAAGTTCGGCCATGTCGTGACCGATAACATTTCCAATTGGCAAATGACGTTCCGTGATCGTTGTGGTGAGCTGTGCTCCCGAAACTGACACGATCGGACCGCACACGTACTCCGCCAAATCAATGATGTGAGCACCGAGATCTGAAAGAGCGCCAGTTCCCATTTCGCCACGGAATCGCCATCCCATCGGGCCCTTAGGATCGGTCGCGTAATCGGCGAGATATCGGGCGTCAACCAATACCGGGTTTACAAGAGAACCGTCGGCAATCAAGTCGCGTATTGCTTCAATAGCGGGGTTGCGACGGAATGAATATGCGGTTGATGCCACAAGGTTGGACTGGCTCGCAATTTTCACCATTGCTTCCGCATCTTCAATGGAATTGGATGGTGGCTTCTCGCAAAGTACGTGCTTGCCGGCTGCCAACATTGCCTCGGCGATCTCGCGGTGCAGTGAGTTACCGACAACGATACTGACGGCATCAATGCTTGGGTCATTTGCTGCCTCTTCCCAGCTGCCCGCAGCATCTTCAAAACCGTATCGATCCGCCACCTCCTTCGCCAACTTAACGTTGACGTCCGCGATTGCGGCAAGACGGATGGGGGGAAGTCCTGCACCGTGAATTGTATTGGCTTCACGGTATCCGTTGGCATGGCTGCGTCCCGCCATGCCCGCGCCGATCACTGCTACGGAAAGTTGTTCTTTGCTCATAATGAATTTCTCCTTGAAAGTCTCTTAAAGGGTTCCGAGGTTGTTCTGGGCTAGAACTTCTCGGGTCTTGATGGCGATGGGAAGGGGCACATCGGTGTACACGGGTAGAGTTCCTGTTCGACGATGACATAGATTTCGCGATTGAGCTCAGCCAGGGCATCAATGACCGGACCAACCTTTGGTGCGCCACCATCTGGGGTAACGCAAACACCGGCGGCAACCGCTTCACCAAAGGAAAGATCTTCGTGCCTGACTTTTTGAACCACTTCCGGATCCATCTGTTTGATGTGCACAATCGAGATTCGATCTGCGTAGTTCTTGATGAATTCGACAGTGTCGACTTCTCCGTACTCGAGATGCCCGGTATCAAGACAGAACGCAACGTACTCAGGATCCGTGGCATCAACGAAACGAACGATCTGTTCCCTCGTTTCAAGGTGGGAGTCTCCGTGTGAATGCACTGAGAACGTGACGTTGTATTCGTCCTTAAGAATCTTGCCTACCCTGTTTGCATTCTCGACAAAGAGCGCAAGGTCTTCGACGCTCATATTGGGATCCTCAACCCAACCCCCTGTCTGGAGATCGCGGAGCTGAGGAGGCAGTTAGACGAGGAATCGAGCATCGAGGGCTTTGAGCACCTCGGCGACTGCACGCAGTGACTTCTCGGCTGCTTCGTACTCTTCTGGCTTATGAAGAGTGGCGCCTTGCGTGCCGTCAACGACACGGATGCCTCGCTTCTCGGTTTCTTCACGAAGAACCTCAGGGTCAGTGGGGAGGAAGCCAAATGGGCCGGTCTCAATGAACTCGTAGCCGGCTTCGGCAACCTCGTCGAGAAAGGTCTGCCATGAAACCTGCCTATCGTCTTCTGGGAACCACACTCCCCATGAGTCGGGAGCAGTTCCGAGAATGAGGTTGTTATAGGGGGCATTCTGATTGCGTGCGCGAGACGTCATCGTCGACTCTCTTTCAATGGCTACATGAGAATTTGGGCTGAACGCAACGGATGTGAAGCGCTCTAGTTTCAGGATATTTTGTTTGCGAGAGAGCAAAGTCAATTGTTTGTCACAAAGTTGTGGAAGATTTGTCAATTTCTGTGTTTGTGCCAGGATATTAGCTTGCGCTGGCCTTGAAACATGCTTCCGAGTGTAATATTCCACGTAAATAGCGGGATTTAACCCGCACATATTGTTCTCATCTAAATAAGCAATTGCGTTCAAATTGTCTTGACAATTGGACCTAGGTCTTTCATAGTATGAAGCGAGGGGTGTTATCCCGGAGTGACATGGGAGTCATTCTGAAGCGCCCACGGTCGAGAAATCGATCAAGAAAGAGTCAGATCAGCGAGGAGGCTGAGAATGATGGAACCGACGCAGGGTGATACCCAAGTCGATCCTGGTCTTAGAAGCGTTTTGCTCGAGGCACAGGGAGTGAGTAAGTCATTCCCCGGGGTGAAGGCCCTGGACAATGTCGACTTCACACTACGACGGGGAGAAGTTCATGCGGTTGTAGGCGAAAACGGTGCAGGTAAATCAACTTTGATGAAGATACTCGCCGGCATTTACCAGCCTGACTCAGGTGAGATTTGCTTGAGGGGGGAAAAGGTTCACCTGCCGGATCCACTGTCCGCCCAGCACAAGGGTATTAGCGTGATTCACCAAGAATTCTTCCTCATGAATCACCTGACGATTGCGCAGAATATTTTCATTGGCCGGGAGCCGAAGAGATTTGGAATCTTGGATGAGGACAAACTCAACAGGGATGCTCAGGAGCTCCTAGACCGTGTTGGACTCGAAGTTAGCCCAAAAACACGTGTTAGCAGCCTATCGGTCGCTGCCCAGCAAATGGTCGAAATCGCAAAAGCGCTGTCCTTCAACTCCTCGGTTCTCATCATGGACGAGCCGACCGCAGCGTTGACGTCGAGAGAATCAGATCGTCTTTTCGAAATCATTCACGATTTTGTGAACGAATCTGACGACAGGGCAGTTGTCTACATTTCTCACCGTATGGATGAAATTCGCACCATTTCAACGCAAGTGACGGTCTTGCGAGATGGAAAGTTTGTTGAAACTAAGCCAATGCGAGAGCTGACCATTCCTCGAATTATTCAGCTGATGGTTGGGCGTGAAATTAAGTCAGACGTTCGTCCGGAACCTCGGGAACATACTGAATACGTTCTTGAAGTCGATAACCTCTCAACAGCGGAGCTCGTCCGGGATGTCAGTTTCAAGGTGGAACGTGGAGAAATCCTAGGTTTTGCCGGGCTCATGGGTGCCGGAAGAACAGAAGTGGCGAGAGCCCTCATCGGAGCTGATCCAAAGACCAGTGGCTCCGTAACCCTGCATGGCAAGCCCGTCAAGATTTCACATCCTCAGGATGCAGTTAGGGCCGGGATTGGCTACCTGTCGGAGGACAGGAAAAAGTACGGGCTCGTCATGGGGCAATCTGTTGCTCAAAATACGGTACTGGCATCGCTTCCTCATTTCACGAAGGGCGGAGTGATTGACGATTCTAAGATTCGACGGGTTGCTGGAAAGTGGGTCAAGACCCTCGGTACCAAGACTCCTCACATTCAGCAGCAGGTCCGAAACCTGTCCGGCGGCAATATGCAAAAAGTTGTTCTCGCCAAGTGGTTGGAAAGAGACTGTGACGTCTTAATTTTCGATGAACCGACACGCGGAATTGATGTTGGTGCGAAACAGGAAATTTATGACTTGCTCGACCGGCTCACGAGCGAAGGAAAGTCAATCATCATGATTTCTTCAGAAATGGAAGAAGTCTTGAGGCTTTCTGACCGGATCGCCGTGATGTGCGACGGAAGAATTACAGGTTTCCTCACGAATGCTGAGGCAACCCAGGAAAAAATTATGGAACTAGCGACACAGTTCAGTGCTGTGCGCGAAGAAGAAGAGGAAGTGGCATGACTGTGTCTCAAGAGGAACTCGAGATTAATGTCAAACATCGATCGTCGGGATTACCTGAACGTTACAAGGTGTTCATCCAGCAGGCTGCTGTCCTATTGGTTTTGATCCTTCTCATGGTTTTCTTCAGCTTCATGAGGCCACAGTTCTCTAGCTGGAGCAACTTGTCCTCCCTGCTGTTGGCATCCGTCGTTACTGGTGTCCAGGCCCTGGGACTGTCGTTCGTCATTGCCACAGGCGGTATTGACCTCACACCAGGCTTCGGTATGGCGGTGACATCCGTTTTTGGTGGCATGTTGATTGCTAACGAAGTTGGCTATGGATTACCAATCTGGGTGGGTGTCCTTGGCGGCATTCTCGCGGGCTCATTGCTGGGCTTGATAAACGGTCTCTTGGTTTCATATGTAAAGATGCAACCGATGATCGCCACCCTCGCGATGATGATGGTCAGCTGGGGTATGGCGCTAGTTATTGCAGATGGTCGTACGGTATCTCTCCGTAGCGTTGAGGGCTATGACCAGATTGCTATGGGGGAGCTGATTCCAAACCTTCCTAACGCGGTTTTGATCTTTGTTGTACTTGCCATCATCGCTGGGTTCCTCATGAACAAGACGCCAATCGGCCGCTACTCGTTGGCTATCGGTTCGAACGAAGAAGCAACCCGTATCTCCGGTGTCAATACGCGTCGCTGGAAGGTTCTTGCGTACGTTATCGGCGGTACCTTTACCGGAATTTCCGGCATCCTCATGTCATCGCGACTCTCTGCTGCACAGCCGACTCTGGGTCAAGGCTACGAAATGTATGCCATTGCCGCTGCAGTTATTGGTGGCACCTCACTCCGAGGTGGACGTGCTTCGATCTTCGGTGCAGTTATCGGCGCTGTCACCATTCAAACGATTTTCAACGGTCTTACGATCATGGGAATTGGAGACCAATGGCAGCGAGTGGTCCTCGGCGTTGTCGTCCTGGTGGCTGTCTTCGTTGACATCCTCCGGCGCGGCGGTAAGGAGGAGTAGTTCTTTTTTTCAATCGGAAACCAAAACCCAACTCTTCAAAAATCTAACAAGGAGATAAATGTGAAGAAACTATTTACTGGGGCGCTGGTGGCAGCAATGTCGCTCACGCTAGTCGCATGTGGTGATGACAATGGAGATTCGGATGCCAACGGTGGCAACTCCGAAAACCGTGTCGCTATGATTGCGAAGGCCAACTCGGCCGAGTACTGGATGAAGGTCAAGGAAGGCGCCGAGGAAGCCGGCGAAGACCTTGGCGTTACCGTCACGTTCAATGGACCTGATACGGAGTCCGAAGGTGACAAGCAGATCAACATGCTTCAAAGCGCAATCAACGATAATGCGATGGCAATTGCTTTTGCTCCGCAAGACGGTGCGCAGGATGGAGCCCCGCGCCTCATCGATGAAGCCTTCGATCTGGACATTCCAGTCGTAATCTTTGATACCCCGCTCGCAGGTTCAGACGTTCCTGTGGCAACCGTCGCCTCAGACAATGAAGGTATGGGCGCTGAAGCTGCCGAACGGATGATCGAAGGCCTTGATGTAACCGAAGGTAAGATTGCCATCATTGCTCATGGAGAAGTCGGTACCGCCGCCGCACGGCGCGATGGTTTCCGCGACTGGATCGAGCAGAATGCTCCCGGATTCGAAGTTGTCGACGTCCAAAATGGTCAGTCGGACCCCGCGATCTCACGAGACAAGGCGCAGGGCATCCTGCAGGCTCACCCCGACCTCGTTGGATTCTTCGGCACAGACGATGATTCGGTCATCGCCATCGCTGACGAAGTGGAAGCCAAGGGCTTCGACATCTCAGTTATCGGCGTTGACTCCTCTCCTGACGTCATCACTCTTGTCGAGGGTGGTCAGATTACCGGTGTGATCACCCAGGATCCCGCTGGCATGGGCTACCGAACAATTGAAGTTGCCGTTGCGGCAGCTCGTGGTGAAGAGCCTTCGGAGAAGAACATTGTGTCCGAATCGGTTTGGGTCACGGCAGAGAACCTGAACGATGAAGATATTCAGGCGATCATCAACTGACGACTGAATATTTGTTGGACGAGGGGCTAGTCAATTAGAGGCTAGCCCCTCTCTATGTCCAGGGACCTTTGGGAAGTCTTGGCGGTCGTCAGGCTCGCGTACGTGTTTCGCCACCACATATTTGGTTCTAGGACGCGAGAAACAATCACCATTGTTCAGTCGATCGATCGGTTTGCTGTTGGGAAGTGGTTGGACTTGCACTGGGGGCCTCGGACTTCTCAGGGCGAGGTATGGCTGGGTAAGTAGACAAAGAAGGGTAACTCGTTTGAGTTACCCTTCGTTTCTCGTTTGACCTATCCGTCCAAGGTCTTCTGGTACAGGATTCGTCTGTGTCAGGTCTAAATTTAAATTAGGAGGAGCCCGATGAGTTACAGGCTAGACCGGCGGCGCTGATTCCGTAGTGCGAGACTAACGGCGGTGGTCACAGAGATAATGCCGGCGAAAATACTCAAGACCGGAGCGCCAAAGCCGATACCTCCAAGCGCAATCACGTTCATGACGATGAGGAAACTAAAGAATGCTTGGAATTGTGCATGAGAGGTGGTGACGGGGTAATCAGAAACGTGCAGTTCTTGATGGTGTGCTCGTGCTTCAATATTGTTAGACATGGTGGTCTCTTTCAATAAGGTGCAGAGCTGTGGATGTGTGCTCTGCACATCCGCGTGCTTGATCCCGTTGGATCGCCCTTTGTGAGGTACTTCCAGCTTATCGATATCCTGTGCGTAAGAAAGAGGATTGTTAGCGATTTGCGCCTCATTTGAGCGATTTTGTCGTTTCAGATGGTCAGAAATCTGTCAGCATGCGACGAACGCGGATTCTTCGAAGCGGTCGGCGCAATCTGGGTAACTTTCGAGAAAAGAAAAGGCCCCTCAAGGGCCTTCACTTATTTCTCTTCACGCCATCGTCACGGTGTGGTATCCGCGGACTTGCCCGACAAATTAAAGTCGCTTGCTTGCTACGCGTCCGTGTGAAAGAGTACTTGCTCTTTCACGTCTAGTTGTAGATCTACTTCTCGTACCGGGCGTCGACGATTGTAGCGGTGATGATGGTGCCAACACCGATAATCGTGGCAACAACGGAGATGTAGGGGAGTGAGAGGGCAAGGCCAGCGACAGCTGCGACGAAGAGGACCGCGAGCACCGAGAGGATTGCTCCAGCGTTGATCGACTTTTCGTTGGTTACGGCTGGGGTTTCAATAATCTGAGACATTTTACTTCCTTCTGGTGCAAGGTCCACATCTGCCTTGCACATCTGTGTACCTGATCCCGAAGGGATCCGTTAGTTTGGAACACCCTCATCGTAACAACTGCTGAAATGATTGCAATATAGTTGCAAAAACTTGCCAACATGTTTCTGCAGATTTTGAAAGTCGTTTTGTAACCGCAATGAATAGCCCAAAAAAATTCAATGCCACTCTAAATTGTGGACTTTGAGGGAGGCTGCAAAAGGTTGCAAGAAAAATGTTGAGTTTGAAGCTGTGAGGCTCGACTGGCAAAGAAGGGGTTTTGAAAAGGTCTTGCAGGCAAGTGTTAGGAATAGTTCAAGGCAGGTGGTCTCGAGTGTGCATCTCCAGGAGGCTCAGCGAAATAGACGGACTATTTGTGGCTGTGGTCATGGTGGCCCCACCGAGGAATCCTGACTACTAGGCCTTGCGTGAACTGATGAGTCCCGATAACCTGGCGGCATGTCGTCCTAAGTGAACTTTTCGAACCGTGTCTGAGGCTATGCCCGGCGGTTAACTTCACGTTCAAGGACACCCGTGCACAATCACAATTATCGCGACGTTTCGCGCACCTTCCTGGCTTCGAATTCCTCATCGGGTACTCACATCCGTGTCGAGAGAATATCAAAGTCGTTCCCGGACCGACGCGTCCTCACAGATGTGAGCCTGACTGTGAGCGCTGGCGAGCGCGTCTGATTCGTAGGCGAAAATGGTAGCGGGAAAACAACCCTCTTAAGGATCATTGCCGGACTGGATGAAGACTTTGGAGGTGAGATTCAGGTCCCGGGTCAGGCGGGCTTTTACCACCAGGAGCTCCCTTTCCCGCTCTCGTGGTCAGTGGACGAAGTGCTGCTGGACGCGATGGCGGAACATAGGCAGGTGCTTGCCCGGATTGAAGATGCTGCAGTTCGGATCGCCCGGGGTGAGGACGAGACTGGGCAGGAATACGATGATGCTCTGGCTCATGCCGAACGGGTTGGCGCATGGGAGATTGAAGCTCTGTCGAGCCAGCTTCTTGATGGTTTTGGACTGGCTGATATTGACCGCATGCGAGATGTGGCGTCACTGTCGGGCGGTCAGCGACCATGCCTGTCCGTTGCCTGGCTTCTCATTCGATCCCCGGAAACGCTCCTTCTTGATGAGCCAACGAACCATCTTGATGATCGTGGAATGGATCTGCTGGCGAGCATGGTGGTCTCGTGGAGGGGCCTGTCCTTCTAGCGAGCCATGACCGAGCGTTCCTCGATCAGGTGGCAACAACGATTCTCGACCTTGACGCGTCACCTAGCCGCCACGCCGACACCGTCAGGGATGATTCCCCGGGTAGCGGCTTCGGCCTATCAAAATATTCCGGTTCCTACAGCGACTATCTCGAAGCCCGTGCCCAGGAACGTGAGCGCTGGGAACAGCAGTATCGAGATGAGCAGGAACAATTAAAGGAACTGTAGGCGCGAGTCGCGCGCGGTCACGCCGTCGATAATCCCTCTCGTCCTCCCAAGTCGGAGGTGCGCATGGCTGCGAAGTTCTACTCAGACCGCAACGCCAAAGTCGTCTCCCGCAGGGCGAATGACGCCGAACGGGCGCTCGACCAGCTAAGACAAGAGCAAGTCCGGAAACCTCCCGAGCAACTAACTTTTAGCGGGCTTGCGGCCGCTCGTGCAGATGGTCCCGATGATGAAGGTGATGATCGAACTGTGCTTGTCGGAACGAACCTTGCTTACCCGAGGAGGCTGAGACCGACCTCTGTCACTATTCGGCACCGCGACCGCCTCCTCATTACAGGGGAAAATGGGTCGGGCACGTCAACCCTGCTGAAGATCATCGGCGGTCAGCTGGGACGTCATGAGGGGAGCGTTAGTGCTCCCGGCCGGCTGCGTATCAATGCCTTGGCGCAGGATGTTGGAACAATCTTGAAGCAAAAGACTGTGGGTAGAGATTGGCGAGAGCTCAGTGTTAGCGATGCTTACCGGCAGGCCGTTGGTGAAGAACTGAGTGATCGTGTCAGTCTCAATACGTTCGGGCTCCTCTCTGGTCGCGACCAAAACCGGCCCGTGAGCTCACTGTCGACAGTACAGCAGCGCCGGCTCGAACTGGCCGTCCTCCTTGCCGACCCGCCGGACATACTCCTCCTCGACGAACCGACCAATCACTTCTTGTTGAAGCTGACGACCGAACTGGAAGAATCCATTGCCAGATATCCGGGAGCTGTGGTTGTTGCTAGCCACGACCGGTGGTTGCGGCAGCGATGGGAGGGAAGAATCATTCACCTCAGATCCGTCACGGAGAATGACGGATGACGATATAAGAGGATGACGATATTAGAGTGAAGGTATGTGCGCTCATCGTCGACTCAACGGTGGAGAGGTATAAGTGCCGACCACGGGCTGTCGGCACTGTCATTGGGGCTTATGCGGGTTCTTACCCATTCGTGGTTTCGGTTCAGAGGAGATAAAAAGTGGTGGGCAGGTCGTGCCTGCCCACCACGAAGGTCTAAGAAAGAAATAAAGATTAGTCCTTCTTAAAGAGGTCCTTAACCTTATCGCCAGCGCTTTCAGCAAAGCCCTTGACGGACTCGCCAGCCTTCTTTGCCTTTGCGCTCAGCTGGTCACCCTTGCCTTCAGCTTCTAGCTTCTCGTTGTCAGTGGCCTTGCCAAAGCTTTCCTTGGCCTTGCCGCTGGCATCTTCGAACTCGTTCTTAGCCTTATCATCTAATCCCATGATGTGGCTCCTTTCCGTTGACGACGGGTTTACACAACCCAGTGTGCTCCACATCTCACGACCGCGCATCTTTTTACGCCATGAGGATAGTGGCCAGCAGTTTTATCCTCGATCGGCAACGCCGCTATTAGTGCGGAGGAAGTGAAGATGAAGAGCAGAGTGAAGAAGTCGCAGTCGTCGATCACAGCCCCGTCAGAACCTGATTGTGAATCAACAGGTGAGCAACCCATCAGAATGCGTGCCAGACACTTGTTGAGCTAATGAGGGGAGGACAGGGGAGGTTCGTTAAGATGGTGCGAGATGTCAAGAGAAAGGCCAACATGTCCGAAGCACCATTGGACCCGCGCGACGAAGTGGGAGTGGCACAAGCCGTCACGGAGGCGCAGGAGGCATTTGCCCAAGCCACCACTTTTGACGAACTTAAGGAGGCGCGCCTTGCACACAGCGGCGATCATGCCCCCATCACCCTCGCAAACCAGCAGATCCGCGGCCTCGACAAGGCCGACAAGCCCGTAGCCGGCAAGATCATGGGTCGGGCACGCAAGGCAATTCAAGAGGCGCTCGCGGCAGCTACCGAGAGGCTCGAGGCAGAGGCCGAGGCGCGGATTCTCGTTGAAGAAACCGTTGACGTCACGCTGCCCACTCGCCGTGCACCCCTCGGAGCTCGCCACCCGCTTACGGTGATTATGGAAGATATCTCTGATTTCTTTATCGCCATGGGATGGGACATCGCTGAAGGCCCGGAAGTCGAGCATGAATGGTTTAACTTCGATGCCCTCAACTTCGGCCCCGATCACCCGGCGCGCCAGATGCAGGACACGTTCTACATTGACGGTGTGGCAGCAGGCGGGCAGGTTGAACACCAGGATGGTCTCATCCTCCGCACCCACACGTCACCCGTGCAGGCACGCGAAATGCTTGATCGCGGCGTACCCCTGTACGTTGCGGTGCCCGGCAAGGTGTTCCGTACGGATGCTCTCGATGCGACCCACACCCCCGTTTTCCACCAGATTGAGGGACTCGCTGTCGACAAGGGCCTGACTATGGAGCACCTGAAGGGCATCCTCGACCATCTCGCCAAGCACCTGTTCGGCCCCGATGCGAAAGCACGACTGCGGCCCTCGTTCTTCCCGTTCACGGAACCCTCCGCCGAGCTTGATATCTGGTTCCCGCAGAAGAAGGGCGGCGCTGGCTGGATCGAGTGGGGCGGTTGCGGCATGGTGAACCCCAACGTCCTCCTGTCGGCAGGAATCGACCCGAACGAATACTCCGGTTTCGCATTCGGCATGGGTATTGAACGTGCCCTCATGCTCCGCCACGGTATTGCGGACATGCGCGACATCGTCGAGGGCGATATTCGTTTCTCGCAGCAATTCTCAACCACTGGAAGGAGCATCTAACATGCCACGTATTCCTCTTGACTGGCTCTCCGCCCACGTTGAAACCCCCGCCGATCTCACTGCCGATCAGCTCGCCCACGACCTCGTCAAGGTCGGGTTGGAAGAAGAAGAAATTCACCGAGGTGACGTGACCGGACCTATCGTGGTCGGCAAGGTCCTCACACTCGTGAAAGAAGAGCAGAAGAACGGCAAGCTCATCAACTACTGCCGAGTGGATGTGGGTAAGCACAACGACGCACCGGGCGAAGGTAAGGAGCCATCCGATCTGCCTTCCCGAGGGATCATTTGCGGTGCGCATAACTTCAAGGAAGGCGACTATGTTGTCGTCAGCCTGCCCGGCGCCATCCTGCCCGGTGACTTCCGCATTGCAGCCCGCAAGACCTACGGACACATTTCTGACGGCATGATCTGCTCCCGTGCAGAACTCGGTCTTGGCACCGACCACGAGGGCATTATCGTGCTCGCTGAAGCCGGTGACGAAGAAGCCATCTCCGAGATCCCCGCTCCCGGTGAGGACGTCCTTGGCTACCTCGGTCTCGGCAAGGAGACGCTTGAGATCAACGTGACTCCGGATCGCGGTTACTGCTTCTCCATGCGAGGCGTGGCGCGCGAGTACTCCCACTCGACCGGAGCAAAGTTTACGGACCCGGGGCTACCCGAAAACCTTGCGTACCCGCTACCCGAGCCGCACGGGGACGTGACGGTACGAGTGAACGATGAGGCGCCGATCAACGGTGTTGTTGGGTGCGATCGTTTTGTCACCCGTATTGTCACGGGCATCGATCCCAATGCGAAGAGCCCGAAGTGGATGACCGACCGCCTGTTCGAGGCCGGTATGCGACCCATTTCCCTGGCTGTCGATGTCACGAACTACGTCATGCTTGACCTGGGGCAGCCACTGCATGCCTACGATTTGGACAAGATGAGCCTCCCGATCGTTGTCCGCCGGGCACAGGAAGGGGAGAAGCTGACGACCCTCGACGATGTTGAACGCACCCTGCATGAGGAGGACCTCCTCATCACCGACATCGACGGCACCCGAATTCTTGGACTGGCCGGCGTCATGGGCGGGGAATCCACCGAGATTGGGGAAACTACGTGCAACGTTCTCATCGAGGCCGCTCATTTCGATTCGATTTCAATTGCACGCACCGCACGTCGCCATCACCTGCCAACCGAAGCATCGAAGCGATTCGAGCGCGGCGTTGATACCCAGCTGGCTCCCGTTGCGGCCCAGCGCGTCGTCGACCTGCTCGTGGAGTACGGTGGCGGCACGGCCGGAGAAGATGTCTTCGATTTCAATGAAACCGCTCCCTACCCGGTTATCATCTTTGACCCGGCCGAGGTGACGAGACTGACGGGACTCAACCCGTCAAACGATGAAGTTGTGTCCCTACTTGAACAGATTGGGTGCGCCGTGGAAGGGGACTTCCCGCTCGAGGTGCAGCCCCCAACGTGGCGCCCCGACCTCGTCGGTCCCGCTCACCTGGTGGAAGAGATCGCTCGCCTCATTGGCTACGACGAAATTGCTACCCGCCTGCCAGCAGCTCCCGTCGGCCGTGGCCTGACGGCGCGTCAGCGTAGGCGTCGTGACATGATGAGGACCCTGGTGGAGATGGGGTGGACCGAAGTTCTGTCCTACCCGTTCGTGTCCTCCCAGGTCCACGACAAGCAGCTGATGGATGCGGATGATGAGCGGAGGGAGAGCCTCGCTCTGCACAACCCCCTCCAGGACGATGTCCCGCTCATGCGGACCTCGATCCTTGACTCTCTCCTGTCGACCGCCGCCCTGAATGTGGCACGTCAGAACACCGGTACCGCGGTTGTTGAGGCCGGGCTCGTTACCCATCCCTCCGGTATCATTCCCCAGGCCCCGCTCCCGGGTGCGGTCAAGCCCTCAAAGGAGCAACTCGATGGGCTCGCTGCGGCAACACCTTCCCAGCCGTATCACGTCGCGGGCGTTGCCGTACCCCAGGTGCACGAGCCGGGAGCCGGCTTCGCCCCGGTCGAATGGGATTGGCGGGACGCTATCGAAGCTGTCCTATCCATGGCCCGCGTGCTCGGACTCGAGGTGACGGTCCATGCGGACCAGCGCGCCCCCTTCCATCCCGGACGTCTCGCCCGTATCCAAGCCGGCGATACCATCATTGGCTACGCCGGTGAACTTGCTCCCGCAGTGTGCAAGAATTTTGATTTGCCCGCCCGCACGATTGCCTTCGAAGTCAATGCGGATCGCATTGACGAGGCCCGCGGTGACGAAGCGATCTCGGTACAACAGGTCAAAACCCATCCGGCTGCGAAGGAAGACATCGCACTTGTCGTGTCCGACTCCGTCACCTCTGGCGAAGTCGAGGCCGTGATTCGCGAGGCAGGCGGCGACATTCTTGAGAATGTTTTGCTGTTTGATGTCTACACCGGCTCCCAGCTTGATGAGGGGACGAAGTCGCTTGCCTACGCCCTCCAGTACCGCAGTGATCACACGTTGACGGCGGAGGAAACGGCTGCGGCCCGCGAGCGCATCGTCAAGGCCGCCGCGAAGGCAGTTGGGGCTACGCTCAGGTGAAGCCCTTCCTCTTCCTCGTTGCTCGCCCCGGGGGTGTCGTAGCCGACAGCGAATTGGCGGATCTGCGCAATTTCGGGGGGCTCGGCGACGACGATCTCGTCTCGATTCGCCTCGAACAGCCGGTTCCCGTGCCGGATTTGGAGGACTTCTGTGCGGTCATCATTTCTGGTTCGCCCTACAACCTCATGTCGGCTCCGGAAGCGAAGCCACCCGCCCAGGTGAAAACCGAAGAAGTTCTCGCACGCGTGTGCGATGAGATTCTGGAGAAGGATTTCCCCACCCTGGGCCTGTGTTATGGGCTGCAGATGCTGACGTTGCGGGCCGGAGGATCTCTTACCAGGGACTATCCAGAGCGTATTTCAGCCCCCTATATCGAATTGACCGACGAAGGGAAGAGTGACCCGCTGCTGGAGGGAATGCCCGCAATCTTCCAGGCCTATTCCGGGCACGGCGAGTCCGTTGGTCAGGTCCCGGAAGGCGCCCGCATTCTCGCTTCGAGCGATCTCGTTCCCGTGCAGATGATGCGGATCGGACAGCACGTGTACGGCACACAATTTCATCCCGAAGTGTCGCGCGAGGGAATCCAGATCCGGATCGATGCTTATGGTGGCGCCTATTTTGCTACTGATCAGCGCGAACAGGTCTTGGACGAGTGCCTCTCCGCTTACACTGACAACACGATTATCAGTAGGTTCATCGACACGTATCGGAGCTAGCTATGGACTTTTCTCGTTCCGCCCAATCCACCGTCGGGATCGAATGGGAGCTTCAGCTCATCGACCAGGACTCAAATGACCTGCGTCAAGCGGCTGGCTATGTCATGGAGCAGTTGGAAGGCCAAGAATTTATTCAGGCCGAAATGCTCATGAACACGATCGAGGTGACCTCGGGCGTACACGAGACCATTGCTGGCTGCATTGACGACATCAGGATTGGTGCCGAGGCGGTCCGGAAGGTGACAGATCCGCTCCGGATCGATATTGCGACAGCAGGTTCCCATCCCTTCGCCAATCCGGCCTACCAGCGGGTGACGGACTCGGCCCGCTACGAAGAACTCGTCAACCGCACCCAGTACTGGGGGCGCCAAATGCTCCTCTTCGGCACCCACGTTCATGTCGGCATCAACAGGAGAGACAAAGTCCTGCCGATCCTGCGCGCCATGCTGACCCGCGGATTCCACATTCAGGCGCTCTCCTCATCCTCCCCCTACTGGGCTGGTGAACATACGAAGTACGCCTCGAACCGGGCCATGGTCTTCCAGCAGCTCCCCACAGCTGGTACGCCCCGCCAGTTCGAAGAATGGCACGAGCTTGAGCAGTTCACAACGGATCTTCAAAAGACCGGTGTCATCCAGGACTTTAACGAGGTGAGGTGGGATATTCGCCCGTCGCCGGGATGGGGGACATTGGAAACCCGGGTGTGCGATGCAAACACGAACGTTCATGAGCTGCAGGCCATCGCCGCACTCATCCACTGCCTCGTCGACTACTATTCGACCGAACTCGACGAGGGCCGGGAGCTTCCCACCATCCCTGAATGGTATGTCAACGAAAACAAGTGGCGGTCCTCGAGATACGGAATGGATGCGGTCCTCATCGTCGACCGTGAGGGCAATCAGGAACCCGTCACGGATACGGTTAATCGCATGCTCCGCAATCTTGAGCCAACCGCCGCGAAGCTCGGCTGTCTTGACGAACTCTCCGGCATCTACGACATCCTCGAACTCGGTGCCGCCTACCAGCGGTTTATTGAGGTCGCGAACAGAAATGAAGGCTCGCTCGATGCCGTTGTTGAGCACATGAGGAGCGAAATGAGGGAAGACAAGCCCCTCCCACCAGCATTCACCGCACCCCACAGAAAGGGACCCCGTTGAGAATTCTCGTCACCGGCGCATCGCGCGGCATCGGAGCACACATTGCTACCGCTCTTGCAGAACCGGGCCGCACACTCCACCTTCAAGCCCGAACCACAGAAGCACTGAACAATACGGCCAGAGCCTGTGAAAAGGCCGGTGCCACCGTCATGACCCACGCTGACGAACTGACAATCGAGGGTGCAACAGCCCTGGCCGAGGCGGTGGGGCAGCTGGACATGATTGTTAATAATGCTGGGGTGGCCGGGACGGAAAGCCTGCCGTGGGAAACGTCGACTGACGATTTCGTTGAGACGATGACAACGAACGTCTTTGCCCCGTTCATTCTGAACTCGGCAGCGGCACGAGGAATGCTCGGCAGGGGCGGATACATTGTCGACCTGTCGTCCGGTGCGGCCGTGACCGACAGGGCGGACTCGGTTGACTACTGGGTGTCGAAAACCGCTCTCATGAGGCTTGGCGGCTCATTCCACCTCGCAGGTCAGGAACACGGAATCAAGGTCTTCGAAGTGGCACCCGGCGTTGTGAAGACCGATATGACCCTCAGCATGTCGATGCATGACGGCCGGACCGAGTGGACGGAACCATCCGAGATCGCCGGCATTGTTTCCGCGATCTCCCGCGGCGAGCTCGATGCACTTGCAGGCACCCACATTCGTGCCGGAGTCGATCAGCTGTCCGAGCTCAAAGAGCGGGCTCGTCAGGGTGTTGGCCCCAATGCGCGCAAGCTTCGGCTAACCGGCTGGGATGAATAGCTCAGGCCGGCTGGGATAAGGAGCACAGGAAGCCAGGCTCATCTTCACTGCCCACCTGGAATTGTGGGACACGGAAGCATATAGAGATACGAGGAGGGGGTGCAAGCTGGTTGCACCCCCTCCTCTTCGTTCTATTTAAGGCTTCCGAATGAATTACTCGGTCTTGTCCTTGGCAGAGTTTTTCGCGGTTACGTCATTGCCATCGTCATTTGTTTCGACCTGGACCGTGGTCTTGCGCAGCTGAATCGCGGTGATGCGATTGGCTTCGACTGTGGCGACCTCAAGCTCGTAGCGGATCGTCACAGAATCGTCTTCCTGGTCGGCCGTCAGATTGTGGTCGATTGGTACGACGTCACCGGGTTCAGCGAGGCGGCCCATGAGGGACAGCATCCAGCCAGCAATCGTTTCGTAGGGTCCTTCGGGAAGGGCGATACCGGTACGGTCGTAGAAGTCTTCAAGGGATGTTTGACCATCAAACATCTTCGACTCGTGGAGCTTCATTTCCTCGCGGTACAGCTCCGTGTCGTACTCGTCCCAGATTTCGCCCACGAGTTCCTCGATGAGATCCTCCAAGGTCACGAGGCCATCGGTGCCACCGTATTCGTCGATGACGACTGCGATGTGGTGGCCGGTCGACCGCATGTTGTTCATGACCGGCATGAGAGTTCCGGTTCCGGGCACCATGAGAATGTCACGGATAATGGTTTTGATCGAGGCGTCGGCTGTGAGCTTGTAGCGTGCCTCGTACAGGTCCCGAATGTGAACGAAGCCGATGACATCATCGATTTCTTCCCGGTAGACGGGGTAGCGGGAGTACGGGTGTTCGCCAACCGTTGTGATCGCTTCACCAAGCGTTGCATCCTCGGGGATTGCGATGACGTCACGGCGGTGCCTCATGACCTCACGCAGTAGCGTGTTGGAGGCTTGGAAGACATCTTCAACCATGTCGCGTTCCGCCACGTCGAAGCCTTCGTGTGACACCACAATGTCCCGCACCTCCTCATCCGACATTGCACTCCCGTTGTCATCGGGGTTGATACCAATGAGGCGGAGAATCGCTGTGGAGGAGACGTTGACGATCCAAATAACCGGCTTGAGAAGCACGGCGAACTTCGAGAGCGAGGGACCGAGAAGCTTGGAGACTTGTTCGTTCCTTGCGAGTGCGATTCGTTTCGGAACAAGTTCACCGAGAACGAGGGACAGGTAGGAGACGATGAGAGTCATCGTCACGAGTGCAACCGGGCCAGCCGCACCTTCCGAAAGGCCCCAGCCAACGAGCACGGGTTCCAATTGGGGTGCGATGGTTGATGCTCCGAAAGCGGAGGAGAAGAATCCAGCGAATGTGACGCCGATCTGGACGGCAGAAAGGAATGTACCCGAGTCACGGGCCAGGATCGCTACGCGCTTACCTGATTTCGATTCCTTCTCCATGCGCCGCAACTGGCTCTCACGGAGCGACACCAGGGCCATTTCTGATGCGGCAAAAATGCCGCCGATAATAACGAAGACGAACACCATGATGATGTTCACTGCGAGGCTGTTCATGATCCGACCACCCCACCATTCTTAGCGGCCACGTGGCCAGGTAAGGCGGTCATAATACTGTCAGGGTCTGATTGAGCGGTTTTGTCCACAGCAACATAGTAAAGCAAGCAGTGCAAGGACCAATATCAACCGTGCCGTAATTCATGAGAAAAACCCAGGCCGTGAATGAGGTTGACGTAGCCGGAACGGTATCCAGCAAAGTCGCAGGTAACACGCCCATGTGACCAGACCCAAGACGCTTACTTTTCATTTGAGGCTTCGTCCCGCCATTTTCTCCATGTTCTTGAGACCATGGGATGCACGTAGGCGCCTCGCTGGAGTCACCCCTTCGTGCATGAATGAATGCACGAAGGGCTCTTGCACGTCATTTCTCATGGCGAACAAGGTTCGGTCAACCGGAAACCCGCAGCGTCGACCATTCGACTCTCGATCAGGGCATTCCAAGGCGTCATGATCGAGAGTCGATTTGTGTGGATCATAGGGACTAGGAAGGTGCTTAGTGGATCTTGATCAGAGTCTTTCCAATCGACTTTCCGGATTCGATGTGAGCGTGAGCCTTGCTCGCGTATTGTGCATCGAATACCTTGCCGATGAGGATGTCGAGATGTCCGGCGGCGGTTCGTTCCGTCACCTCATTCCAACGCCATTCCTGTTCCTGACCGAGGTAGTTCGCAAGCGTGGGCCGGGTGATGTAGAGGCTACCGAGGGCATTGAGCCTTTGCAGGTCGAAGGGTGGGACCTGGCCTGAGGCTCCACCGAAAAGACACATGAGGCCCCGTGGTCTCAGGCAGGTGATCGTGTGATCGAAAGACGCCTTGCCCACTCCGTCGTACACGACGTCAAGCAGTCCGACTCGATCTGTCACTTGCTGTTTTATCGTGGCCCAGTCCGAGACAACGATTGAATGAGTGGTGTCGGTGAAGGCAAGCTTTTCTTCTGTACTGACAGTTCCAACGGAGATCGCACCCTGTGCGGAAGCAAGCTGACCGGCGATGCGGCCCACGCCGCCTGCAGCACCGGTGATGAGAATCTTTGTCCCTCGATCGACCGGGTAGGCGGAACGAATGAGATAGTGCGCGGTCATGCCCTGCAAGGGGAGTGCCGCTGCCGTATCCATCCGAATTGAATCGGGAACGTAGAGTGCCGCCGAGGCGGGGATTACGATCTTCTGGGCGTAGGACCCCATCTGGTTCGTCCACGCAACACGGGTGCCATCCCACCAGCCCTCAACATCTTCACCGCGGCCGATCACTCGGCCCGAGCCTTCCTGTCCGGGAATGAACGGCGTCTCTATCGTGTAAACGCCGGATCGCTGGTAGGTGTCGATAAAGTTCAATCCTGCGTACTCGACTTCGACTAGGAGCTCGCCCGGTCCGGGAACCGGATCGGGCACGTCCACCCACTCCAAGACTTCGGGACCGCCGGTCGTAGAAACACGTATTGCCTTCATGATCGTCCTCCTTGGCGCCACTTAGTTCCTAGACTAGATCGAAAGCAGACATAAGGGGAGAGAAAAATGGTAACACCGGGCAGGCTCTACATCGATCGTCAGCATCCGCTCGCATATCGGTCGGCACTTGAGTTCGCGGACACGGTTAAGCAAATTGCGGAAGAGGCGGGCCTGGGAAGGGATCTCGTTGAACTGATCAACGTCCGGTGCTCCCAAATTAACAAGTGCCCCAGCTGCCTGAAAGCCCATGTTCCCCAACTCGTGCGGTCGGGGATGGACGCGGTCAAGATTGCCGTGATTCCGGCGTGGCGGAATGCGCCCATCTTCACCGCCGAGGAACGAGCGGTGCTGGAAATGGCCGAGCTAGCCACCGAACTTCCGCAAGCGCGGGATGCTGATGTACGCTATGACGAAATCGCATCCGTCCTCACCCCCGAACAGCTTTCTGCAGCCGCCTGGATCGCCATCGCCATCAACGCCTTCAATCGCATCTCGATCCTCTCCGGACACCCGGTCAAATAGAACTGCGGAACCGGGGGAGAGGCGGACCTACCTGCTTGAAGACATGCAGTCACCTTGAAGCCAGGCAACCACCCGGCATAGCGCCGAACTTTTCCCTGCAAGGTTCGGTACTGGACTGTCCATTGCCTAGACTCATCCGTTGACCTACGCGGAAGCTGACCGGAACCGATTCGGGTGAGTTGCGCGACACATGCCCGGGTATACGGAAAAATTCGATTGCACGCTCCCTTCCCTTTGCACCCAGTTTGTGCCTTGTTAACCGGGATAATGTGAGATTATTTCGTGGCACTCCACGGAGCCCCCTACTTGAAATTAATACGGACAAACGTATACTTATACGCATGGTTAAAGTGTCTGTTGCAGGGGCATCGGGGTATGCCGGGGGAGAGGCCGTACGACTCTTGACCTCCCACCCTCAGCTCGAAATTGGTGTGCTTGCCGCGCACTCATCGCGCGGTCCAATCGGTCAGTTCCATCCCCATCTGCGAGCAATAGGGGACCGTGAGCTTGTGCCCATGGAAGCCGAGACACTTGCCGACTCCGACGTCGTCATTCTTGGCCTGCCTCATGGCGCCTCTGCCGAGATTTCAGAAGCCATCCTCCAGATCAATCCCGAGGTGCGGATCATTGACCTTGGTGCTGATCACCGCCTCGAGGACGCTTCCGCTTGGGAGGCGTTCTATGGTGGGCAGATGGCGGAACCGTGGGCGTACGCCATGCCCGAACTCATTCGTGAAGGGAAGTCGCAGCGTGAGATCCTTTCCTACTCCCGGCTCATTGCCGCCCCGGGATGCAATGCTTCGGCGGTGACCTTTGCAGCCCAGCCTGCCCTGCACGCCGGTATTGCCACCGGTGAGGGAATCGTTGCGATTCTGGCAGTCGGATACTCCGGTGCCGGCAAGGCCGCCAAGCCCCACCTCATGGCTTCCGAAGCCCTTGGAAGTCTTGCTCCCTACGGAGTAGGTGGAACCCACCGTCACATTCCCGAGATCGTGCAGAACCTCAAGAAGGCTGGTGGCACGCTAGAGACGCTCTCGTTCACCCCGGTGCTCGCCCCCGTTTCCCGTGGAATCCTCGCCACCGTGTCGATTCCTGTGAAGGAAGGGACGACCGCGGAAGACGTGAGGGACGCCTACCGGGCAACCTATGTAGATGAACCTTTCGTCCAATACAGCGAGCAGGTCCCCACAACTTCAATGGTGACCGGCGCCAATACGGCGCTCGTGCACGCGGTTCTGGACAGGGATGGACAGCGCCTGACCGCGATCTGCGCTCTCGACAACCTTGTTAAGGGCACGGCAGGTGCCGCAATCCAATCCCTCAACCTGTCCCTCGGCATCCCGGAGGATATTGGCCTGACAACGGTGGGAGTTGCCCCGTGATTACCTTTCCTCAAGGATTTGTTGCCTCCGGCGTGACAGCCGGCCTCAAAGAGTCCGGTAAACCTGACCTCGCCCTCGTGGTCAACGAGGGTCCGCTGGATGAGGCGGCCGGAGTGTTCACGACGAACCGGGTCGTGGCGTGGCCCGTGCAATGGACTCGTAATGCGCTGGCTGACGGCAGGCTCAAGGCCGTTGTACTTAATTCGGGGAACGCCAACGTTGCGACCCCTGGCGGCATGGATGTGACAACCGCGACCGCGGAGGCCGTTGCTCAGCATCTCTCACTCGAGGCGAGCGATGTTGGCGTGTGCTCGACCGGTGTTATCGGCGTGACACTTGAATCGG
The DNA here is from genome assembly GCF_001375495.1 of Flaviflexus massiliensis. GTDB lineage: Bacteria > Actinomycetota > Actinomycetes > Actinomycetales > Actinomycetaceae > Flaviflexus > Flaviflexus massiliensis. The sequence continues at coordinate 495,990 of NZ_LN831057.1, forward strand.
CTCCGCTCGTTGCTGGCGTGGCAGAGGCGGTTGCCGGCCTGGGGGTCGATGGTGGGTCTGACGCTGCCGAGGCCATCATGACAACCGATACGGTGTCGAAGCAGGCAACATTCGAGTCCGGTTTCAAGATCGGTGGCATGGCCAAGGGTGCTGGGATGATTGCCCCGGGCATGGCCACCATGCTCTGTATCATCACGACCGATGCTGTGATCGACTCCGAAAGCGCCCAAAACGTTCTCGTTGACGCGGTGAACACGACATTTAATAGGATCGATGTTGACGGTTGCATGTCGACCAACGACACGGTCCTCCTCCTAGCAAGCGGTGCCTCAGGGATCACTCCCGATCTGCAGGAGTTTGCTCGCGGAGTGAACGAGGTATGTTCCGATCTAGCGAAGCAGATGATTGGGGACGCCGAGGGTGCGAGCCACGACATTGATATTCAGGTGACCCACTCGGCAACGGAAGAGGGTGCGCTCGCGGTTGCTCGCGCAATCGCACAATCAAACCTGTTCAAGTGCGCGATCTTCGGCAATGACCCCAACTGGGGCCGCATCATCTCCGCGGCGGGAACAGTTCCCGAATCGGAAGCGCCCTTTGATCCGCAAGATCTTGCGGTCATTATTAACGGCGTGCCCGTGGCCGAGCAGGGAGTTGATACCGGCAGGCGTGATGAGGTGGACATGGCCGCGAACCGTCTCGTGACGGTTGAGTTGCAGCTGGGGTCGGGAACCGAGTCCGCCAGCATCCTCACCAACGATCTGACCTACGACTACGTGACAGAGAATTCGGCATACACAACATGAGTACGATTTTGGAACGATTGTTAGCAGCCCAAGACAAGGCGGAAGTTCTCGTCCAGGCACTGCCCTGGATTCGGGAGTTTGCGGGACAAACCGTTGTCATCAAATACGGTGGCAACGCTATGGTCAACCAGGAGCTGAAGGAAGCGTTCGCTCACGACGTCCTGTTCTTCTACCACGTGGGATTGAAGCCTGTCGTGGTGCACGGCGGTGGCCCGCAGATCAACGCCATGCTGGCCAAGCTCGGAATTGAATCCGAGTTCAGGGGCGGACTACGAGTCACCTCGGCTGAGGCCATGGAAGTTGTCCGCATGGTCCTGACCGGACAGGTGCAACGTGACCTCGTGTCCCTGCTCAATAGGGATTCTCCCTACGCGGTGGGCATGTCCGGTGAGGATGCGGCCCTGCTGACGGCGCGCAAACGCTTCATCGAGCTCGACGGCAAAAGGGTCGACCTGGGTCATGTCGGTGATGTTCACGAAGTCAACCCGGCCTCGATCCACGACCTTCTCGACAACGGCCGGATCCCCGTCATTTCCACCATCGCCATGGATGTGGAGGGGGATGGGATCCTCAACGTTAATGCGGACACTGCAGCGGCAGCGATCGCATCGGCGCTCGGAGCCTCCAAGCTCCTCATGCTGACCGACGTTGAGGGACTGTACCTGGATTGGCCCAACAAGGACTCGCTTGCGTCCGAGATCGGCACGACCGCACTGCGCGAACTGCTGCCGAAGCTCGATGCGGGAATGCGGCCGAAAATGGAGGCCGCGCTCCACGCGATTGATGGCGGGGTGAAGGCCGCGCACGTCATTGATGGGCGGATGGAGCATTCGATGCTGCTGGAAATCTTTACTGATGCGGGAGTGGGAACTCTCGTCACGGGGGACACGAAATGACGATCTCAACCTACGAATCCGTGTACATCAACGCATTCGGTACACCCTCCCTCGTGCTCGACCACGGGCAGGGCGTGCACGTGTGGGACACGGAGGGAAAGAAGTACCTGGACCTGCTGGCAGGTATCGCAGTCAACGCACTCGGCTACGCCGATCAAGCTATGGCCCGCGCAATCACTGACCAGGTGTCCAAACTGTCCCACGTCTCCAACTTCTTCACGACCGAGCCTCAAATCAATCTAGCGAAGAAGCTGGTCGAGCTCCTCGTTAGCGAAGGTGGACGCCCCGGCAAGGTGTTCCTCGCGAACTCGGGAACCGAAGCCAACGAAGGTGCGATGAAGCTTGCGATGCTCCACAAGCCGGGGGGCAAGATCGTTGCGCTTGAGGGAGCCTTCCACGGACGTACGCTCGGTGCACTTTCCATTACCCACAAGCCCGCCATCCGCGAACCCTTCGGGCAGATCCCCGGATGCGAATTTATTGTCCCCGAGGTTGAGGCGCTCGCCGGACTCGGCGATGACGTTGCAGCGATTTTCCTCGAACCCATCCAGGGTGAGCGGGGCGTCATGCCGCTGAGCGAAGAGTTCCTGCAGGAAGCTCGAGCGACCGCAGACCGCATCGGTGCGCTCCTCGTTGTTGACGAGATTCAGACGGGGATGGGACGGACCGGCCGCTGGTTTGCACACACCGCCAGTGTCCAGGCCGATGTCATCACCCTGGCCAAGGGCCTGGGAGGAGGCATGCCGATCGGTGCAATCATCGCCACCGGTGAGGCAGCTAATCTCTTCACCCCGGGAAGCCATGGCTCCACCTTCGGTGGGAACCCCGTCGCTGCAGCAGCTGCACTCGCCGTTCTTGATCGCATCACCGAACTGCTACCTCACGTGGGGGACATGGGCGAGTGGATCATGGGGGAGCTGAACGCGGCTGGTTTCGAGGTTCGTGGCCGGGGCCTGCTCCTGGGCGTCACCGTCAACGACGCACCGGGGCTCGTGACCGAGCTGCGCAAGGCCGGTTTCATTGTTAACGCAACCGGACCGGATACTCTCCGCCTTGCACCGCCACTCATCATTTCCCGTGATGAGTTTGCGCCCTTTGTGCAGGCACTGTCCGAGCTGAGGAAGTGATGTGAAAACAACGCCAACCACTCGCGCTGCCCGCCACGCGGTCATCACCGAAATCATTAGCGGATCCCAGATCGCGAGCCAGGAAGCACTCCGGCTCGAACTCCAGGACCGCGGTATTGTAGTGACCCAGGCAACGCTCTCACGAGACCTGGATGACCTGCGGGCAACCAAGGTCCGGTTCCCGGGCGGACGCCAAGGCTATGTCCTGCCCAACCCCGATGATGTTCCGGACGCCACGATCGCTGCCCGCGACTATCTGGAACGCTGGTGCAAGGACCTCCTCCTGACCGCTAAGGTCGCCTTCAACCAGGTTGTCATGCGAACCCCGCCCGGTGCGGCGCAGATACTTGCAGCGTCGGTCGACCGGGCTGTCCTCGACGGTGTCCTCGGCTGCATTGCCGGTGATGACACGGTCCTCGTCATCACAAATACCCCTGAGCGAGCACAATCGCTCGCCACCTACCTACTAAGTCTTGCTGAACAAAGAGCTACAGAGAAAGAGAAGAACGCATGAGCGCACACAAGGATCGGGTTGTCCTCGCCTACTCGGGAGGGTTGGACACATCGGTCGCCATCGGCTGGATCGCAGAACAGACTGGTAAAGAGGTTGTCACAGTCTCCGTTGACGTCGGTCAGGGCGGTGAAGACCTCGAAGCCATCCGCCAGCGCGCACTCGACTGCGGCGCAGTTGAAGCGTACGTTGCTGACGCTCGTGACGAGTTCGCCAATGAATACTGCATGCCGGCGCTCGCCGCGAATGGCCTCTACATGGATGCCTACCCGCTCGTCTCCGCAATCTCCCGCCCCACGATCGTCAAGCACCTCGTAACCGCGGCACGCCGCTTCGGAGCAGACACCGTTGCGCACGGCTGCACCGGTAAGGGCAACGACCAGGTCCGTTTCGAGGTTGGCATTACCTCGCTCGGCCCGGACCTCAAGTGCATCTCGCCCGTCCGCGACCTCGCCCTCACCCGCGAATTCGCCATCGAATACGCAAACAAGCACGATCTTCCGATCGAAACGACGCACAACAACCCGTTCTCAATCGACCAGAACGTGTGGGGCCGCGCCATCGAAACCGGCTTCCTTGAGGATATTTGGAACGCACCCACGAAGGATGTCTACTCCTACACGGATGACCCGACCTACCCGCCGCTCCCGGACGAAGTGATCATCACGTTCGAGAAGGGCATTCCGGTCGCCATTGATGGACGCAAGGTCACCCCGCTCGAAGCGATCCAGGAACTCAACAAGCGTGCCGGCGCCCAGGGTATTGGTCGCATCGATATCGTTGAGGACCGCATGGTCGGCATCAAGTCCCGTGAAATCTACGAGGCACCGGGCGCCATGACCCTCATCGAAGCCCACCGTGAGCTCGAGAACGTCACCCTGGACCGCGACCAGGCACGCTTCAAGCGCACCGTTTCGGACCAGTGGACCAACCTCGTGTACGAAGGCCAGTGGTTCTCGCCGCTCAAGCGTTCCCTCGACGCCTTCATTGCCCACACCCAGGAGTACGTGTCGGGTGACATTCGGATGACCCTGCACGGTGGTCGCGCCACCGTCACCGGGCGCCGCTCGGACACCTCGCTCTACGACTTCAACCTCGCAACCTACGATGCTGGAGATACCTTCGACCAGTCCTCAGCACGTGGCTTCATCGAGATCACCGGCCTTCCGAGCAAGCTTGCTGCCGCCCGTGATGTTGCTTTTGGTAAGGGTGAAGATCTTGGTGAATCGGTCCTGAACTAGACACAAGAAGTTCTGTACGAACCGGATCCCCTGAGTCCAAGAGTGAATTGTGCCCTGCTAGTGGTGACGAAATAGCGTCCTACTAGCAGGGCACAATTGTGCGTTGAGCGCGGGTGAGGAGGCGCGACCCTGGAATGGAAATGAATGCTCATGCTGTATCCACCCCACCCTTCAAACAATCAGGACGTCAGGGAGAAGATGAGCCGCGTGATCTTGTGAGTCCTCTGCTGTTTTGGACCCTATTGGATGACAAGCAAAAGTCCTAAAATGAATAGGGCCTGGCCGCTAATTTTTTGAGGGGGAGGTCTATTTACATGAAGGTTCTTCAGATAATTCTCGAATGGGCAGGAGTTCTGCTGTTCATCATCGGCGCCGGCACATTCATCGGGTCATTCAACTCGCTCTACACGGCAAACCTCACCCTTGAGATGAGTCGCAGCGCATCTGACACCGTTAGTTTTTATGATGTTGAGAAGCTCATGCGGGCACTTGAACTCTTCATGCTCGGAACCGCTTGGCTGATCGTAGGTTTCCTTCTCTGGTTTGGATCGCACCAGCTCAAGCGACGAGTACTTGCGACCCAGGGATCTTAACTACTCGATGCTGTCTCACTGAACTAGTCTTTGGCTCGGTCGTTTGCCACCTGCGGTATCAAAGGATTGGTCAGCACGCATAGCCTGATTCACAACACTCATGCAGTGAATGAATGAGTGTTGTTTTGCTATTGCTGTGAATTCTCTTCTCCGTGATTTGGCTACGTGGCAGGAGACTCGTGGATCCTTGCAAGTTCATTGCCAATCTTCACCCGCACTGATCTGCCGAAATCTTCGAAGCCGATGTTTGGAGCGAAGCCCGCCTCACGGAGATGTTCGGCCAAGTCATCAAGATTGGGATGTTGGAAAGAAAGCTTTATCTGTGGAGCCGCGTCGTCGTTCTCGTCAAGAACGTGAAGGGCAAGGATGCCGTCGCCATCGAACTCGGCGTAAGTTTCATCGGCACTGATGGATCGTAATTCGAGACCAAGTGACTCTAGGACCGGAATATTGTCTTTCACCTGGGAAGTGAAGAGCAGGGGAGATGCTGACAGTTCCCCGCCCCGGTCGGGCTCGTATCCAAGGTTATGGACGAGCAACTCAGGCAGGTCATAACCAACGACCGACAGGTCGGGTTGCTCGCCGGGCCTAGACACCCGCACGTAGGGGCTACTGAATCGATCAAGTCGGTCAATGTCGAGGCTCACGGAGACAGAGCCGGCGGGATCATACTGGGCGAGGAAGACACCGAGCTGCCCGCGACCAAGCCCATACACAGACCACGTATCACTTTCGGTGATTGGGGCCGCTCTGCAGGCATGAACAAACTCTTTCCAAGCTTCCGGATCCGCGGTATGGATCGTTTGGCGAATGATCATGATGAGCCTCCTCGGAGTGCGGGAACGAAGTTATTCCTCTTGTTCACGCTAGCACCTGATACCGACCATGATCAGGCAGTTACCGAATTGAGTCCATCGATAAACCCTAATTAAAAGGGGAATGGACCCCGAAGGGTCCATTCCGTCTACGCATGTTGTACCTTGTGCGATCGTTCGTTCCGACTACTCGCAGGCGATGCCGTCCCTGTCACGGTCCATGGCAACTCGGTAACCCGGCTTGCCTTCATAGATCGGGGCGGCGCCAGCGGCCCGAGCCTCCGTGCAGTTTGCGTAATAGACTTCGGCGGCCGGTGCCGGAGCTGGTGCCGGTGCAGGGACAGGAGCCTGGGTTGGAGCAGGTGCCGGTGCAGGGACAGGAGCCTGGGTTGGAGCAGGTGCCGGTGCGGGAGCAGGGGCCGGGGCCTGAGTTGGGGCTGCCTCCACCGTGGGAGCCGGTGCGGGAGTAGGTGACGTCACTTCCACAGTGGCGAGGACGTCCGAGTCAGGGATGATTTGGTCGGGGCAGTCTGTGAGGATCCGGACGATCGCGTCCTTTTCAGCCTGAGTCACCCACAGGTTGTACTTCGCCTTGACGCCTACCTGGCGTGCAACATATTCACAGCGGTAGCTCTTGTTGGCTGGAAGCCAGGTGGCGGCATCGCCATCGCCCTTCTGTGCATTACTCGAACCGTCCACCGCGAGCAGGTTAAGCGGATCGTTAGCGAACAGAGTGCGGTCCTCGAAGCTGAGCTGCTGAGCACCCTTTTGCCACGCATCAGACAGGGCCACGACATGGTCAATTTGAACGAGGCTGGAGGTGCCCTGGCCACGCTCGAACGCAATCGTGGCGCCGGTGAAGGGGCTGATGAGGGTGCCGGTTTGGACAACGCAGTCGCGGGTCCCCGGCTTGTAGGACTTATTCGTCAGGTCGCGATCAAGGATGTCATTGCGAGTATCGCAACCATTGCGGTCTGTATCAGCCCAGCGCTGACCAAACTCGTCGCGTGAATAACCGGTCTTGGGAGCGCGGCCTTTAACCTCGAGCGTCTCGACAACGTCGAGAGCCCTCACGCCTTCGATCTCTTCGGAGGAGACGACAACGGATCCGACCTCGGTGGTCGACTCCGGTTCAGGAGTTGGTTCTGGTGTAGGAGCCTGTGTGCTTGGTGCTTCAGTCGAGGGTTCCTCGGTCGTTGGCTCAGCCGTCACCGGCTCTTCTGAGACAGGTGCTTCCGTCACCACCTCTGAAGCATGACCAGCCTCAACCTCATCGAGATCAGAAGTTACGGCATTGTACGATCCCGCCAGTACAACAAGTGCAGCAATCCCCCAGAAAAGCCGACGCATAGCCGTCCCCATTTCAAAACAAGAAGGAGTTATTAACAGAAATAAATATATCTTGGGGTGACGGAGGGTTTTCGTGTCCTTCGGTGGAGATAGTCACAAGGCCCATATGTCAATGCGTTAAAAATTAGTGAACGATCATGTTTCAACACCTAATTCCTCACTAGAGAAAGGTTGCACAGAAGTGATTGGTTAACTCACAGATGCCAGGTGAACTCTCGAATCCCCACGTGCGTGGAAAAGGAAACGGACCCCGACGGGTCCGTTTTTTTGATGTGCTACGCAGAAGCTATGCGCAAATCATCCCTATTCGCAGGCGATGCCATCCCTGTCGCGATCCATAGCTGTGCGGTAGCCCGGTTCTCCGACACACAGCCGTGCCGCACCGGCAGCTCGTGCCTCCGTGCGGTTCGCGAAGTAAACATCACCAGCGGGAGCAGGTGCCGGCGCCGGAGCGGCCGCAGGTGCGGGCGCGGGTGCCTCGGTAGGAGCGGGTGCCAGAGCAGGAGCCTCAGTTGGGGCGGGTACCGGAGCTGGGGCGGTCACTTCGGCTAGTCCTTCTTCGGCGTTCGAATCGTCTGCGACAGCTTCGTCAGCAGCGGGTTCAGCTGTCACAACATCTGCTACATTTCGGCCTCGATACCGTCGTCAGAGGAGGATGAATCGAATGAGCAACCTGCTAGTGTGGCGACCGCTATGACACCCATGAAAAAACGACGCATAGTCGTCCTCATTTCAAGACAAGAAGGAGTTATTAACAAGTTCAAATATATTGTTGCGTGACTCGAGGATTCCATGTCTTCCACTGGAAACGGACACAAGATCTGACCGTGAGCGCGCTACGATAAACGAGACGTAATACCCGGGGTGCAATGGTGCACGAATGGATGGAGTGACCTGTGCGAATTGACATGCAGGGGCAGGGCCGTGAACGTGTCGGCACGGCCGACGAGCAACCTGAAGACGACTTCGTTGGCTCGGACGGCACTCCTCGGGTGACCACACCGATGCTCCGCGTTCCACAGAGACCGCCTTGGCTACAACCATCGCGTTCGCAGCCGATTGATGACGGTACCGAGGCACCCGGAGTTGAAGATGTTGCAGCGGTGCCGCCAGCGTATTCGGTCACAGAGAAGTCACTTAAGACTTCAGCGGTGACAGTTTCCGAGCTTCGTGAGCAACCGGAGATGCAGTTGACCGTGCAGGGGGCGCAGGCTGTGATAGCGGAGATCGCTGCCATGGTGGAACACGTGACGTCCGACGTCGCAGCTGAGTCGCACGCGGTCCGCAATGCTCGCATGATCCATCAATATTCCCAAGGGGCGAGCCTTGACGAAGTCGGGCAGGAATACGGTCTCACCCGTGAACGGGTGCGACAAATTATTAATAAGAGTCCGTGGCCAACGGGGCGCATTATTGATGCGCGGAAGATCCTGCGGGAGTGGGAGGCGGAGCAGGAAACCCGTCGCATCTCCGAGTCTGTTAATGACTGGTCGATGGAAAATCCCGGAGTTTCCATTGAGCAGGCGGTACGCGATCTTGAGCTTTCTCGATCAGTTATCTCTCGTGCACTGGGGGAACGTCGAACCCTCCACAGTACGTCGAGGAAACGAGCCGGTGGCCGCCGCGTATGGGAAGACCACGAGCTCATTGCTTTGCTGCGCCAATTCCACCAAGAAACTGGCTTAACATCCGCGGACGGATTCGAGCAGTGGAGCCGAGCCCGCGGCGGTCCGACGAAGCAAACTCCCTCGAACCGGTTCGGTAAATGGTCTGGTGCACTCGCCGCGGCAGGTATCGAAGGTTCGTATTCCGTGGAGCGAGAACGGGCTCATAGTGACGATGACCTGTGGGCGGCGATTGTTGAATTCTTTACGGAACCGCGCGAGGGATATACGTATCGGCATCTTGAAGAGTGGCTTGCAGCAGTACCAGGGCGACCATCGGGTGCGCTCCTGCGCATCCGGTTGAGTGGAACTTGGCTTGACATGTCGCGTACTGGGCAGCGTCTCGCCGCGGGATTTGTTGATAAGCACGATCCGAACTGGGTTGCTGATGTGAGGAAACGTCGAGACTGGTCGACTTTTGTCCGCGAAGATATTAACTATGAGGATCATCTGCGCAGAGCGCTGGCCGAGATTGGTCCGGTCCTCACCATTGCTGCCTATTCACAGTGGGCGAAGGAAAATAATGCCCCGAACGGAAACGTGCTCGTAAGAAATAGTGAACTGTCGTGGAATGAACTTGTGAGGTCGGTTGGGGGTAGGCCGGGGCAACGGGGGAAGTACATGAACATGAGCGATGATGAGCTGATCTCTCCGCTTGTCGACTATTGCCGCACACACAACGTCGTGACCTTCACCGGTTATGAGGAGTGGTCACGTGAGCACGACAAACCCCGCCCAACCACTCTCGTCAAGAGATTCGGAAGCTGGGAAGAAACCGTGCAACGTGCCCGCCAGCATGCCGATACCGCGGTCTCTTCACCACGAACCAGTAACAAAATCACCCGACGCATTTAACAGGTGAGGGGTCGGCCACCCCAAGTGGTGACCGACCCCTGTATCCCTTGGGATTTTTCCCTACACACGTAGTAGATGAACTAGTAGCAAACAGCTCCGATGGAAGCGGACTGGACGAGCTTCGCGTACTTGCCGAGCACGCCGTGGAGGCGCGGGTTGTCGGGATGAGTAAGGTTCTTTCGGCGCTCCTCAAGGGTTTCTTCATCCACGTGCAGGTCGATCGTCCTCTTCGGAATATTAACCGTGATTCTGTCACCATCTTCCACGAGTGCAATCGGTCCACCATCAACCGCTTCGGGAGCAACGTGGCCGATGCAGAGACCGGTCGAGCCGCCCGAGAAACGACCATCGGTAATGAGGAGAACGTCCTTGCCGATTCCCGCACCCTTGATGGCACCGGTGATGGCGAGCATCTCCCTCATGCCAGGGCCGCCCTTGGGGCCTTCGTAACGGATGACGACCACGTCACCTGGTTTGAGCTCGCCAGCGAGAACGGCGTCCATCGCCGGTTTCTCCTGCTCGAAAACGCGTGCGGTGCCGTCGAAGACCTCCGCGTCAAAACCTGCGGTCTTCACCACGGCCCCTCCGGGAGCGAGTGAGCCCTTGAGAATCGAGAGTCCGCCGGTGGCGTGGATCGGGTTGCTGAGTGCACGGAGGATCTTGCCGTCCGGATCGGGTGGGTTGATGTTCGCGAGGTTCTCGGCGACGGTCTTGCCTGTTACTGTCATGCAGTCGCCATTGAGAAGTCCAGCATCCAGCAGTGCCTTCATGACCACCGGCACACCACCGACCTTGAACACGTCGTTCATGACGTACTCACCGAACGGCTTGAGGTTGCCCAGGTGTGGGACCTTGTCTGCCACAGCATTGAAGTCATCGAGGCTAAGTTCGACATCCGCTTCGTGGGCGATCGCCATGAGGTGCAGGACAGCGTTCGTTGATCCCCCGAAAGCCATGACAACCGCAATCGCATTGAGGAGTGATTCGCGGGTGATGATGTCACGGGCGGTCATGCCCCGGCGAAGGAGCTCGACAACCGCATTGCCGGATTTGCGGGCAAAGAGGGAACGGTTGCGGTGAATGGCCGGGGGAGCGGCAGAGCCGGGGAGTGACATGCCCATCGCTTCCGCGGCTGATGCCATGGTGTTCGCGGTGTACATGCCGCCGCAGGCGCCCTCGCCCGGGCAGACAGCCCTCTCAATGGCATCAACGTCCTTCTCCGACATCTTCCCAGCCCTGCATGCGCCAACCGCCTCGAAGGCATCGATGAGGGTCACTTCCTTTTCGGTGCCGTCTTCGAACCGTGCCGTGCCTGGCATGATCGAACCGTTGTAGAGGAACACGGATGACAAGTCGAGGCGGGCCGCCGCCATGAGCATGCCGGGAATAGACTTGTCGCAGCCCGCGAGAAGGACGGAGCCATCGAGTCGCTCGGCTGCGAAGACTGTCTCAACCGAGTCCGTAATAACTTCCCGAGAGACGAGAGAATAGTGCATACCCTCGTGTCCCATGGAAATACCATCGGAGACCGAGATTGTGCCGAATTCGAGCGGGTAGCCTCCCGCTTGGTGGACGCCTTCCTTAGCGAAACCAGCCAGTTTCGACAGTGTCATGTTGCACGGAGTGATTTCGTTCCAGGATGAAGCAATGCCAATTTGGGGCTTCACCCAGTCGTCATCTCCCATGCCGACTGCGCGGAGCATACCGCGAGCCGCCGTTTTTTCCAGGCCGTCCGTGACGTCACGCGACCTGGGTTTAATATCGATTCCTGCGGGGTATTCCTCATCACTCATACGACAAGTGTATTCTGGGTCACGCAGAATCGGTACAGGCGTCCAATTGCCCACTTCAGTCTTTTGGTCGTCACGGCTCACACCTGGACTTTGACGATGCCCGTCGAGAGGGATATTCAGCACATGCCCCGGCACCTTCACCGGTTCTTTTCGTTTGAAGGGACGAAAGTCGACCTCAAATAACGGTGGTTCCCACCATAATGAAGACAGCTGGTGCGGGCGGTTCCGCACTCGGACATTGAATCTATCGGGTTATGAAGGATGAGTCGTGAGTATTCGGGTAGCAGCAGGTCGGTTCAGTCAGGCCATGTCCGCCTTCGGGAGCGGCACGCTCATTGCCCATCATCCCGACGGCTACATTCGGATCTTTACGGTTGATCCCGAGATTGGGTCGGACGGATCTGCCAGAATCCGCGGTCTGCACGGCACGATCCTTCAAGGGCTTGCCAACAACGACAAGGTCACGATCATCTGGCAGCCCCGTGAGCATCACGGGTGGACCTTGATTCACGATGGCGAGGTGGACCCGGCGAGCCCAATCTTGGCAGACGATGCGGATGAGGATGCCGAGCTGATCATCACCTACGTATCCGGAATGCTTCATCGTCCCAGGGCCCACGCAGATGGGCCGGAATGGACGTGGCCTGAAGGCTGATGATCGGGAGATTGTTCAAGAGCGGTCTTCGGGGAAGTTGATGGGCATGCTCCTCATCGTCAGTCCCAGCCTGCGATAGGTGGCGGGCAGAAGTGCGCGGGACCAGATCGCACCAAAGAGTCCGAGCCCTGCTGTTGCCGACAGGCCGCCCGATACGCCCATGATTGCTGTTAGTCCTGCGACCACGAATGGGCCGGTAGCGGATCCCGAGTTCGCGATCGCCTGCCAGTAGCCAAGGAAGGTTGCCCTGTTGCGTGAGGGGGAGGTCCGCACCGAGCGTCATGAGAATCCCGGAACCGAATCCATTGCTGAAGCCGAGCAGGATAGAACCAACAAAGAATCCGGCGACCGTCGATTACGAGACCATGAGGATGATCGCAAGCGACATGATGATGAGAGAAGGAAGCAGAGCCCACAGGCGACCCTTTCGATCCGCGAGGTTCCCAGCGGGATGGAACATGATCGTGTCGATGAGGGCGTATGCAGCGAAGGCGAGTGTCACGACCTCGTTACTGAGACCAAGGGCGGTTCCCCAGAGCGGAATGATGACGTTCTTATTGGCACGAAGAATCGTGAGGGACGTGATGCCGATCCCGGCAATGACGGTAGAACGTAAATCCGGAGGGGGCACACCTGCGGACCCACCCGATATACTCGGTACATTCGTTACTTTTGCCGGTTCCTCACCGCGTGCACTCGCCAGTTCTTCTTTTTGAGCATTCGCAGGAGACGCATCGTCATGGTCCGCGTTGCTGCCAGTGTCAAGGACGGTTGATCGTTGTTTTCGGAGGCGGCTTCAGTCCCGAACTTGGTTTCCGCCGTCACCTGCTCCGGATCTGCCTGGGTTGATGTGTCGCGCTGCTTGGACGAGCCGCGTTGTCCTGTTAAGTCTCGTAAGTCTCGAGAACTCTCGGATGACTCTTCGAAATCAATCGAAATGGGAACGAGGTAACGGATGATGAGGGCGAGAGCAGTCGCGACTGTGATGGCGTTGAGAGTGAAGACGGAGCCGAGGTCCCACTGCGCAATGAGACCCGTGGCAAGGAGTGGTCCCACGAGTACGCCAATGCGCAGTAAGCCGCCCAGCATGGAAAGTCCTCGACCGCGCCACATGCCCGGCAGGGTGTCAGCGATATAGGCCTGCCTCGCGAGAGTCCACACATTGAGCGATATGGCGAGAGCAACGATGTCGGTCATGAATGCGGTCTTCGCGTAGGTGGAATCACCAAAGAAGAGTGCACTGCCTGACAGGGCGAGAGCGACGAGTGCCAGGATCGACGCGATGATGAGGGAGCGCCGGTCCCCAACCTTCGTAATGAAGGAACCGAGGACCGGGGCGGTGAACACACCAACAACCCCCGCCACGCCCAGCACGGCCGACGATCCAGCATCACCAAACCCAATATCGAGGGCGGCGAGCACGATCACTGGCTGCAGGGCTCCGTTACCGATCGAATAGATGAGCGACGGAATATAGACGGGGGCCGCGAGTGCCCGCAGGGGATTCACGAAAGCGTGGCCACCATGACTGCCTTGATCGTGTGCAGGCGGTTCTCGGCCTGATCAAACACAACGGATGCGGGGGAACGGAAGACTTCATCCGTCACCTCGAGCTCGGCCACACCAAACGAGTTGAACACGTCCCGACCCACGGACGTCTCCTGATCGTGGAATGCGGGAAGGCAGTGCATGAAGATCGCCCCCGGTGCCTTCGCCATGAGGCCCGCATTGACCTGGTAAGGGAGGAGAGCGGCAATTCGCTCGGACCACACGTCCTTCTTCTCTCCCATTGACACCCACACATCGGTCGAGACAGCATCCGCACCCTCGACCGCATCCAAGGAATCGGTGATGGTGATGCGGGCACCGGTGCCGGCAGCGATCTCTTCAGCGAGTTCAACAACGTTGGCGGGCGGTTCAAAGCCGGCGGGGGCGACGATGCGGACGTCCTGACCGAGCAGGGTTGCGGAGACAAGGAAAGAACGGCCTGTATTGAACCGAGCATCGCCCACATAGACCGACACGACCTCCGAGAACGGCTTCTTCACGTGTTCGCGAATCGTGAGAGCATCGGCCAGCATCTGCGTGGGATGCCAATCATCGGTCAGGCCGTTGTAGACGGGCACCCCAGAATTCGCCGCCAGCAGCTCCACATCCGCCTGACGGTCCCCACGGAACTGGATCGCATCGTACATGCGACCCAGCACCTTGGCCGTATCCTCGATCGACTCCTTGTGCCCGATCTGCGAGGAAGAGGTATCAAGGAACGTCGTGCCCGCACCCTGATGGATTGCAGCAACCTCGAATGCTGCGCGGGTCCTTGTCGAGGTTTTCTCGAAGATCAGGGCGATGGCCTTACCTTGAAGGCGCTGCACCTCGGTTCCGGAGGCTCGTTCCTGCTTCAACTGCTCCGACAGCCCAATCAGTGAGAGCCACTGCTCGGGAGTGAAATCGGATTCCTTCAGAAAATGTTGCCCCGTCAAAAAAGTCATGCCGCAATTCTAGACACCAACCGGCAAGCATCACATGCCATCCCACCCTTCCTACATTGGGATCCTGCACGTGGCTAGTCGAGGAGCGAAGCAGAATCGGAACAGAGCCAGATCATGATGCGTGAGACGTCAAACGCGAATCGTCAGCAGACTTGCGGACCGTGCCCGTTGGTGAGGCAAGATGGTTCTATGACCGACAATCAACTCGCCCTCTGGGGTGGCCGCTTCGCTGGCGGCCCAGCCGATGCTCTCGCACACCTGTCCAAGTCCACTCACTTTGACTGGCGACTTGCCCGCTACGACATTGCGGGTTCCCGTGCACACGCGAGAGAACTCGGGCGAGCAGGCCTCCTCACAGACACTGAGGTGACCGACATGATTGCCGCACTCGACCAGCTCGAAGCAGATGTCACCTCAGGTGCGTTCGTTCCCGCCGAAGCCGACGAAGACGTGCACACGGCACTGGAGAGGGGACTGCTTGAGAGGGCGGGGGACCTTGGAGGGAAGCTCCGCGCGGGTCGCTCACGCAACGACCAGATCGCCACCTTCATCCGCATGTACCTCCGTGACGAATCCCGTCGCATCGGTAACCGCGTCCTCGACCTGGTCGAGCAGCTCATTGGCCAGGCGGAACGTGCGGGGGATGCGATCATGCCCGGACGCACCCACCTCCAGCACGCACAGCCCATTCTTGTCGCCCACCACCTGCTTGCTCACGCATGGCCACTACTTCGGGACGTGGCACGCCTGGCAGATGCCGACCGCAGGGCAGCGATCTCTCCCTATGGTTCGGGTGCGCTCGCGGGCAACACTCTCTCGATGAATTC
This sequence comes from Flaviflexus massiliensis, assembly GCF_001375495.1. Taxonomy (GTDB): domain Bacteria; phylum Actinomycetota; class Actinomycetes; order Actinomycetales; family Actinomycetaceae; genus Flaviflexus; species Flaviflexus massiliensis. The sequence continues at coordinate 511,615 of NZ_LN831057.1, forward strand.
GCAGGCGATCGCTGAAGAGCTTGGTTTCGATTCCCCGACCGTGAACTCGATCGACGGAACGGCGTCCCGCGACATCGCTGCCGAATACTCCTTCATCTTTGCTCTCATCGGAGTTAATCTCTCCCGGATCTCGGAAGAGGTCATCATCTGGAACACGAAGGAGTTCTCCTTCGTCACCCTCGATGACTCGTATTCGACCGGATCGTCGATCATGCCGCAGAAGAAGAATCCAGACGTGGCGGAATTGGCTCGCGGTAAGGCTGGCCGCATGATCGGCGACCTGACTGGTCTCCTCTCGACACTCAAGGCTCTCCCGCTCGCGTACAACCGTGACCTCCAAGAGGACAAGGAACCGATCTTCGATCAGGTTGACGCTCTCGATGCGCTGCTGCCCGCCATGACTGGCATGATCGCAACTATGAGCTTGAACTATGAGCGGATGGCGGAGCTGGCACCCCAGGGATTCTCGCTTGCCACCGACATCGCCGAATGGCTCGTTAAGGAGGGCGTTGCCTTCCGTGATGCTCACGAAATCTCCGGAGCCTGCGTGCGTGTGTGCGAAGAGCGCGGGATCGAACTCCACGAGCTGAGCAACGCCGATTTTGCTGACATCGACGAGAGGCTGACTCCGGACGTCCGATCTGTCCTCACCGTCGAAGGCTCGGTTGCCTCCCGTGATGGAATCGGTGGCACCGCCCCCGTCCGAGTGCGCGAACAGCTTCAGCAGGCAAGCACCGAACTGTCCCGACTGCGGAAGTTTACGAACCAGAGTGCTTAATCTGCTCGCGGATCCGTGCGAGGTGGCGCCCGCACTGCTGGGTGCCACCCTGGTCACGGACGTCGCGATCAGAATCGTTGAGGTGGAGGCCTACCGGGGCAGCGTCGATCCCGGTTCGCATGCCTACCGCGGGCAAACCCCTCGCAACTCAGTCATGTTTGGACCACCCGGGCACGTGTACGTGTACTTCAGCTACGGCATGCACTGGGCAATGAATATCGTGTGCTGGCCGGAAGGCACCGCGGGCGCGGTCCTCATTCGTGCCGGCGAAGTCACGAGCGGACTCGAGCTGGCACGCAGCCGCAGAGTAGCGGCACGAACCGACCGGGATCTCGCACGTGGGCCGGCCCGCCTCGCCCAAGCACTGGGGATTGATGGTCGCTACAACGGAGCGGCGCTCACTGTGCATTCAAGTGATGTGGAGCCGTCCGATCTTCTTGCCCCAGGCCCACCGAGACAGGCCTCCGGCGGAGACGAACGTCTTCCCCTTCATCTCGCTCAAGCGTCTGAGCCGGTCGATTACGTGACCGGTCCCAGGGTAGGCGTCTCCGGTCCCGGGGGTAGCGACGAGTATTCGTGGCGGTACTGGATCCCTGGGGATCGTCACGTTAGTGCGTACCGGCCGGGAAAGACGCGGAAGTAGCGATGGCATACTTCCTCTTCCTCGTGAACCCCAACCTTGCCTACGATCCGTACCCGGATTGGGCGGAGTGGGAACCGAAGATCACCCAGGGGATATACCCGGCGAGCAGATGGAACACGGGCAACAGAAGGAACGGAATCACTCCCGGCGACCGAGGTTTCATCGTCAAGGTTGGTTCCGATCCCCGCGGCCTAGTCGGTGCATGCATTGTGACGTCTGTGGTTCAGTTGGGCCCGCACTGGAACCCGGAGGCCAGGACCGTCGAAACTGGCTACGTGGATATTGAGATGAGAGAAGTCATCGATCTGGAGGATCCACTGTCAATGACAGAGTTGAAGATCCTTGGCCCTTCCGTTCAGTGGGCACCCAGGCAGTCGGGTACAAAGCTTCCGGACGAGGTCGGGGAGCGCCTATGGTCCCTTATCTTCGATGAGATTGACGACGGAGCAGATGAGGCTCCGTGGCATACTTTGTAAGAAACATTGGAAAAGGAAAGGTAAAACACGTGTCCCACATTCTCGATGAGCTGCAGGCCAGGGGCCTGATCGCTCAGCACACGGATATTGATGCGCTGCGGGCGGCAATGGACGAGGGACCGATTACCTATTACTGCGGCTTCGACCCGACCGGACCTTCCCTGCACCACGGACACCTCGTCGCCGTCATTCTCATGCGGCACCTCCAGAACGCGGGACACAACCCGCTCGTTCTCGTTGGCGGAGCAACCGGACTCATCGGTGACCCCCGCGATTCGGGCGAACGCACCCTCAATGCGGAAGAGCAGGTGAAGGAATGGACCGACAAGCTGGCAGGTCAGCTCTCCGGCTTCCTCAAGTTCGATGGCGAGAACCGGGCACGGATCGTCAATAACTTTGACTGGACCTCGGAACTGTCCGCCATCGATCTGCTCCGCGGACTCGGAAAGTATTTCCGTATGGGAACGATGCTCGCCAAGGACACGGTGGCCCGCCGCCTGGCCTCGGATGAAGGAATCTCCTACACCGAGTTCTCCTACCAAATCCTCCAGGCCAACGACTTTCTCGAACTCAACCGCCGCTACAACTGCGTCCTCCAAACCGGTGGTAATGATCAGTGGGGCAACCTCGTGGGCGGTATGGACCTCATCCACAAGACTGAGGGAAAGTCCGTCCACGTCCTGACCTCGCCGATCATCACAAAGTCCGATGGCACCAAATTCGGCAAGACCGAAGGTGGAGCTATTTGGCTCGACCCCACCATGCTCAGCCCGTACGCCTTCTACCAGTTCTGGCTCAACACCGCCGATGCTGATGTGGAGCGACTCCTCAAGGTCTTCACCTTTGTTGACCTCGACGAGATTGATGCGATCGTCGCCGAATCCGTCGAGAAGCCTTACCTGCGCCTCGGACAGCGCCGCCTGGCAGATGAAGTCACCACCTTTGTGCACGGAGAAGAAGCAACCGAACGCGTCAAGGAAGCATCGGCTGCTCTCTTCGGAAAGGTCAACCCTACCAACCTGGACGGCGCCACCCTCCGTGACGCAGTCGCTGAACTGCCGTCTGCTCCTGTGACGGTGGGCATGCCCGTCGTGGACCTGGTCGAAGCACTTGGACTTGAAAAGGGTAAGGGTGCGGCGCGGCGTATTATTTCGGCAGGCGGACTTTCGATCAACTCCGTCAAGGTGGAAGATCCGGAAGCAGTTATCGCGCAAGAACAGATTCTTCCCGGGGGACTGGTTCTCGTACGCAAGGGCAAGAAGAACCTGGCCGTTGGCCGTCTAGAAAACTAAGCTGATGAGATGAAAGTGCGTCATATCAACGAAAAGCACGATGGTGGCGCGCCTCACCCTCAACGGAATTGACCTAATGGTGTCGGATCCGTAAAGTTATATCTCGCCGCGGGGATGCGGAAAACCGATCAGGAAAAACTTCCTGGGTTGAACGCGCCCCAAAGCCGAGTGAGTTGGCCGAGTTACCTCGGACACAGAACTTGACGGAGAGATCCGCAGGTACTAAGCTCGTGAAACGCCCCTTTCGGCGGAATACCAGTCATTCCAATGGGTGTGGGTTGCTTGTTTTGAATCTCAATAGTGTGTCGTTTTTTGTTTTTATTGTTTTTTTGTTGATTTCTTTGTTTTGTATTTTTTATTGAGTCTGTTTTCGGATTCTTCTGTTTTTTGCGGAGAGTTTGATCCTGGCTCAGGACGAACGCTGGCGGCGTGCTTAACACATGCAAGTCGAACGATGAAGCCCTAGCTTGCTAGGTGTGGATTAGTGGCGAACGGGTGAGTAACACGTGAGTAACCTGCCCCCTTCTTCGGGATAAGCCTGGGAAACTGGGTCTAATACTGGATATTCTGCTTCTGCCGCATGGTGGTTGTGGGAAAGATTTTTTGGTGGGGGATGGGCTCGCGGCCTATCAGCTTGTTGGTGGGGTGATGGCCTACCAAGGCTTCGACGGGTAGCCGGCCTGAGAGGGTGACCGGCCACACTGGGACTGAGATACGGCCCAGACTCCTACGGGAGGCAGCAGTGGGGAATATTGCACAATGGGCGCAAGCTTGATGCAGCGACGCCGCGTGAGGGATGACGGCTTTCGGGTTGTAAACCTCTTTCGATAGGGAACAAGGCCATATTTTTGTGTGGTTGAGGGTACCTGTATAAGAAGCGCCGGCTAACTACGTGCCAGCAGCCGCGGTAATACGTAGGGCGCGAGCGTTGTCCGGAATTATTGGGCGTAAAGAGCTCGTAGGCGGCTTGTCGCGTCTGCTGTGAAAACGCGGGGCTTAACTCCGCGCTTGCAGTGGGTACGGGCAGGCTTGAGTGTAGTAGGGGAGACTGGAATTCCTGGTGTAGCGGTGGAATGCGCAGATATCAGGAGGAACACCGATGGCGAAGGCAGGTCTCTGGGCTATAACTGACGCTGAGGAGCGAAAGCATGGGGAGCGAACAGGATTAGATACCCTGGTAGTCCATGCCGTAAACGTTGGGCACTAGGTGTGGGGCTTTTGTTCTGCGCCGTAGCTAACGCATTAAGTGCCCCGCCTGGGGAGTACGGCCGCAAGGCTAAAACTCAAAGGAATTGACGGGGGCCCGCACAAGCGGCGGAGCATGCGGATTAATTCGATGCAACGCGAAGAACCTTACCAAGGCTTGACATACACTGCGATGTTCCAGAGATGGGGCAGCCTTCGGGGTGGTGTACAGGTGGTGCATGGTTGTCGTCAGCTCGTGTCGTGAGATGTTGGGTTAAGTCCCGCAACGAGCGCAACCCTTGTCTCGTGTTGCCAGCATTTGGTTGGGGACTCACGAGAGACTGCCGGGGTTAACTCGGAGGAAGGTGGGGATGACGTCAAATCATCATGCCCCTTATGTCTTGGGCTTCACGCATGCTACAATGGCCGGTACAGAGGGTTGCGAAGTCGTAAGGCGGAGCGAATCCCTTAAAGCTGGTCTCAGTTCGGATTGGGGTCTGCAACTCGACCCCATGAAGTCGGAGTCGCTAGTAATCGCAGATCAGCAACGCTGCGGTGAATACGTTCCCGGGCCTTGTACACACCGCCCGTCACGTCACGAAAGTTGGCAACACCCGAAGCCCGTGGCCTAACCACTTCTGTGGGGGGAGCGGTCGAAGGTGGGGCTGGCGATTGGGACGAAGTCGTAACAAGGTAGCCGTACCGGAAGGTGCGGCTGGATCACCTCCTTTCTAGGGAGTTTTTCCCGAAATCCACTGGACACTTATTTCACTATGCCTTTGTGGTGTGGTGGTGGCTGGTGGTGGCGATGTTCCTGCCGATGGGATAGTTGTGGTGCGTTCTTGATTCGCACCCGAAACAAGTGCAATTTGCAAAAGTTAATGGTTTAAACGGGAAACGGCATGCTGTTGGGGTTTGGGGTTAGCAGCCCTGGTGCTCTGCAACGCGGGCGGGATTGTGTTCTTGTTTGTGTTGTGTGGGTGGGTTGTTTGGTAACTGTATAGTGGACGCGAGCATCTTTGGTTTGTTGTGAATTGAAGAGTTCTAGTATTTGTTTTTTGTTGTGTAATTTTGTAGGGGCGTTCGGTGGATGCCTTGGCACTGGGAGCCGAAGAAGGACGTTGTAGCCTGCGATAAGCCTCGGGGAGTTGGCAAACAAGCTGTGATCCGAGGGTGTCCGAATGGGGAAACCTGGCCCACGTTATGGTGGGTTACCCGCACCTGAATGTATAGGGTGTGTGGGGGGAACGCGGGGAAGTGAAACATCTCAGTACCCGTAGGAAGAGATATTCCGTGAGTAGTGGTGAGCGAAAGCGGATGATGGCTAAACCGTGTGTGTGTGATAGCTTACGGGCGTTGCGCATGCGGTGTTGTGGGAGTGTATTGTCGGCCTGCCGTAATGGGTCGGGATGTGTGTTGTGTGGTAGTTGAACCTGGTGGGAAACAGGGCCGTAGACGGTGAGAGCCCGGTAGATGAAACTGCATGATGCGCTCTGGATATGCCACCCAAGTAGCACGGGGCTCGTGGAATCTCGTGTGAATCTGCAAAGACCACTTTGTAAGCCTGAATACTCCCTAGTGACCGATAGTGGATAGTACCGTGAGGGAATGGTGAAAAGTACCCCGGGAGGGGAGTGAAATAGTACCTGAAACCGGGCGCCTACAATCCGTCAGAGCCTCCTTTGTTGGGGTGATGGCGTGCCTTTTGAAGAATGAGCCTGCGAGTTAGTGGTGTGTGGCGAGGTTAACCCGTGTGGGGTAGCCGTAGCGAAAGCGAGTCTGAATAGGGCGTTTGAGTCGCATGCTCTAGACCCGAAGCGGGGTGATCTACCCATGGGCAGGGTGAAGCACGTGTAAGAGCGTGTGGAGGCCCGAACCCACTTCTGTTGAAAAAGGAGGGGATGACCTGTGGGTAGGGGTGAAAGGCCAATCAAACTCCGTGATAGCTGGTTCTCCCCGAAATGCATTTAGGTGCAGCGTTGCGTGTAGCGTGCTGGAGGTAGAGCTACTGGATGGCTGATGGGCCCCACCGGGTTACTGACGTCAGCCAAACTCCGAATGCCGGTTACGTTTGCGTGGCAGTGAGACTGCGGGGGATAAGCTTCGTAGTCGAGAGGGAAACAGCCCAGACCATCGGTTAAGGCCCCTAAGCGTGTGCTAAGTGGGAAAGGATGTGCAGTTGCAGTGACAACCAGGAGGTTGGCTTAGAAGCAGCCACCCTTGAAAGAGTGCGTAATAGCTCACTGGTCAAGTGATTGTGCGCCGACAATGTAGCGGGGCTAAAGTACACCGCCGAAACCATGGCAACAGCCTTCGTGGTTGTTGGGTAGGGGAGCGTCGTCATTGTGGTGAAGCCAGGGCGTGAGCGTTGGTGGAATGGTGACGAGTGAGAATGCAGGCATGAGTAGCGAAAGACGGGTGAGAAACCCGTCCGCCGAATGACTAAGGGTTCCAGGGCCAGGTTAATCCGCCCTGGGTTAGTCGGGACCTAAGGCGAGGCCGACAGGCGTAGTCGATGGACAACCAGTTGATATTCTGGTGACCGGCGAAGGACCGTTCAATGCTGAGGTGAGGGATACTAACCACCCAAGCTACCGCTGATGCCTTCGGGTGTTGGTGGTGGTGCGCGTGGGACCTGATCTTACGGTAGGCAAGCGTGTTAACAGGGGTGACGCAGAGAGGTAGCCACCGCGTGTCTTATGGCTTGGCACGTTTAAGGACGCAGCCCGTTTCCTAGGCAAATCCGGGAAACATGTGGGTGAGGTCTGATGATGACCCATTATTTTGGGGAAGTAGGGTGATCCTGTACTGCCGAGAAAAGCCTCGACGTGAGGGACTAGCCGCCCGTACCCGAAACCGACACAGGTAGTCAGGTAGAGAATACTAAGGCGATCGAGAGAATCGTGGTTAAGGAACTCGGCAAAATGCCCCCGTAACTTTGGAAGAAGGGGGACCTGAGCCTTGAAACACTTTGCGTGTTAGGGGCGAGGGTCGCAGAGACCAGGGAGAAGCGACTGTTTATCAAAAACACAGGTCCGTGCGAAGTCGTAAGACGATGTATACGGACTGACGCCTGCCCGGTGCTGGAAGGTTAAGAGGACTGGTTAGCTCACCTTGTGTGGGCGAAGCTGGGAATTTAAGCCCCAGTAAACGGCGGTGGTAACTATAACCATCCTAAGGTAGCGAAATTCCTTGTCGGGTAAGTTCCGACCTGCACGAATGGCGTAACGACTTCTCCGCTGTCTCGACCACGAACTCGGCGAAATTGCACGACGAGTAAAGATGCTCGTTACGCGCAGCAGGACGGAAAGACCCCGGGACCTTTACTATAGCTTGGTATTGGTGTTCGGTGCGGCTTGTGTAGGATAGGTGGGAGACTGTGAAGCATTGACGCTAGTTGGTGTGGAGTCGCTGTTGAAATACCACTCTGGTCGTATTGCACATCTAACTTTGGACCATGATCTGGTTCAGGGACAGTGCCTGGTGGGTAGTTTAACTGGGGCGGTTGCCTCCTAAATGGTAACGGAGGCGCTCAAAGGTTCCCTCAGCCTGGTTGGTAATCAGGTGGCGAGTGCAAGTGTACAAGGGAGCTTGACTGTGAGACTGACAAGTCGAGCAGGTGCGAAAGCAGGAACTAGTGATCCGGCGGTGGCTTGTGGAAGCGCCGTCGCTCAACGGATAAAAGGTACCCCGGGGATAACAGGCTGATCCTGCCCAAGAGTTCATATCGACGGCATGGTTTGGCACCTCGATGTCGGCTCGTCGCATCCTGGGGCTGGAGTAGGTCCCAAGGGTTGGGCTGTTCGCCCATTAAAGCGGTACGCGAGCTGGGTTCAGAACGTCGTGAGACAGTTCGGTCCCTATCCGCTGCGCGCGTTGGAAACTTGAGAAGGGCTGTCCTTAGTACGAGAGGACCGGGACGGACGAACCTCTGGTGTGCCAGTTGTACCGCCAGGTGCATGGCTGGTTGGCTACGTTCGGAAGGGATAACCGCTGAAAGCATCTAAGCGGGAAGCCTGCTTCAAGATGAGGTTTCCATCCAATCCTTCGGGGTTGGTGTAGGCCCCCTAAAGACTATGGGGTTGATAGGCCAGATGTGGAAGCACTGTAAGGTGTGGAGCTGACTGGTACTAATGGCCAAATAGATTACACAACACTGTAGAAAACAAAATGTTGTGCTCGATGTTTGTAACGAACCTGTTGTTCGCGTCCACTGTATGGTTACCACCCAACCCACTCGGGCCCGTGGTAACACGTCATGTAACTAAATATTGTTGTTTGCTGTATTGCTCCGTGTTTTTGGCGGTGGCTATAGCGGTGGGGAAACGCCCGGTCTCATTCCGAACCCGGAAGCTAAGCCCACCAGCGCCGATGGTACTGCACTCGGGAGGGTGTGGGAGAGTAGGACACCGCCGCCATTTA
>NZ_LN831058.1 GCF_001375495.1 Flaviflexus massiliensis
TAAATGGCGGCGGTGTCCTACTCTCCCACACCCTCCCGAGTGCAGTACCATCGGCGCTGGTGGGCTTAGCTTCCGGGTTCGGAATGAGACCGGGCGTTTCCCCACCGCTATAGCCACCGCCAAAAACACGGAGCAATACAGCAAACAACAATATTTAGTTACATGACGTGTTACCACGGGCCCGAGTGGGTTGGGTGGTAACCATACAGTGGACGCGAACAACAGGTTCGTTACAAACATCGAGCACAACATTTTGTTTTCTACAGTGTTGTGTAATCTATTTGGCCATTAGTACCAGTCAGCTCCACACCTTACAGTGCTTCCACATCTGGCCTATCAACCCCATAGTCTTTAGGGGGCCTACACCAACCCCGAAGGATTGGATGGAAACCTCATCTTGAAGCAGGCTTCCCGCTTAGATGCTTTCAGCGGTTATCCCTTCCGAACGTAGCCAACCAGCCATGCACCTGGCGGTACAACTGGCACACCAGAGGTTCGTCCGTCCCGGTCCTCTCGTACTAAGGACAGCCCTTCTCAAGTTTCCAACGCGCGCAGCGGATAGGGACCGAACTGTCTCACGACGTTCTGAACCCAGCTCGCGTACCGCTTTAATGGGCGAACAGCCCAACCCTTGGGACCTACTCCAGCCCCAGGATGCGACGAGCCGACATCGAGGTGCCAAACCATGCCGTCGATATGAACTCTTGGGCAGGATCAGCCTGTTATCCCCGGGGTACCTTTTATCCGTTGAGCGACGGCGCTTCCACAAGCCACCGCCGGATCACTAGTTCCTGCTTTCGCACCTGCTCGACTTGTCAGTCTCACAGTCAAGCTCCCTTGTACACTTGCACTCGCCACCTGATTACCAACCAGGCTGAGGGAACCTTTGAGCGCCTCCGTTACCATTTAGGAGGCAACCGCCCCAGTTAAACTACCCACCAGGCACTGTCCCTGAACCAGATCATGGTCCAAAGTTAGATGTGCAATACGACCAGAGTGGTATTTCAACAGCGACTCCACACCAACTAGCGTCAATGCTTCACAGTCTCCCACCTATCCTACACAAGCCGCACCGAACACCAATACCAAGCTATAGTAAAGGTCCCGGGGTCTTTCCGTCCTGCTGCGCGTAACGAGCATCTTTACTCGTCGTGCAATTTCGCCGAGTTCGTGGTCGAGACAGCGGAGAAGTCGTTACGCCATTCGTGCAGGTCGGAACTTACCCGACAAGGAATTTCGCTACCTTAGGATGGTTATAGTTACCACCGCCGTTTACTGGGGCTTAAATTCCCAGCTTCGCCCACACAAGGTGAGCTAACCAGTCCTCTTAACCTTCCAGCACCGGGCAGGCGTCAGTCCGTATACATCGTCTTACGACTTCGCACGGACCTGTGTTTTTGATAAACAGTCGCTTCTCCCTGGTCTCTGCGACCCTCGCCCCTAACACGCAAAGTGTTTCAAGGCTCAGGTCCCCCTTCTTCCAAAGTTACGGGGGCATTTTGCCGAGTTCCTTAACCACGATTCTCTCGATCGCCTTAGTATTCTCTACCTGACTACCTGTGTCGGTTTCGGGTACGGGCGGCTAGTCCCTCACGTCGAGGCTTTTCTCGGCAGTACAGGATCACCCTACTTCCCCAAAATAATGGGTCATCATCAGACCTCACCCACATGTTTCCCGGATTTGCCTAGGAAACGGGCTGCGTCCTTAAACGTGCCAAGCCATAAGACACGCGGTGGCTACCTCTCTGCGTCACCCCTGTTAACACGCTTGCCTACCGTAAGATCAGGTCCCACGCGCACCACCACCAACACCCGAAGGCATCAGCGGTAGCTTGGGTGGTTAGTATCCCTCACCTCAGCATTGAACGGTCCTTCGCCGGTCACCAGAATATCAACTGGTTGTCCATCGACTACGCCTGTCGGCCTCGCCTTAGGTCCCGACTAACCCAGGGCGGATTAACCTGGCCCTGGAACCCTTAGTCATTCGGCGGACGGGTTTCTCACCCGTCTTTCGCTACTCATGCCTGCATTCTCACTCGTCACCATTCCACCAACGCTCACGCCCTGGCTTCACCACAATGACGACGCTCCCCTACCCAACAACCACGAAGGCTGTTGCCATGGTTTCGGCGGTGTACTTTAGCCCCGCTACATTGTCGGCGCACAATCACTTGACCAGTGAGCTATTACGCACTCTTTCAAGGGTGGCTGCTTCTAAGCCAACCTCCTGGTTGTCACTGCAACTGCACATCCTTTCCCACTTAGCACACGCTTAGGGGCCTTAACCGATGGTCTGGGCTGTTTCCCTCTCGACTACGAAGCTTATCCCCCGCAGTCTCACTGCCACGCAAACGTAACCGGCATTCGGAGTTTGGCTGACGTCAGTAACCCGGTGGGGCCCATCAGCCATCCAGTAGCTCTACCTCCAGCACGCTACACGCAACGCTGCACCTAAATGCATTTCGGGGAGAACCAGCTATCACGGAGTTTGATTGGCCTTTCACCCCTACCCACAGGTCATCCCCTCCTTTTTCAACAGAAGTGGGTTCGGGCCTCCACACGCTCTTACACGTGCTTCACCCTGCCCATGGGTAGATCACCCCGCTTCGGGTCTAGAGCATGCGACTCAAACGCCCTATTCAGACTCGCTTTCGCTACGGCTACCCCACACGGGTTAACCTCGCCACACACCACTAACTCGCAGGCTCATTCTTCAAAAGGCACGCCATCACCCCAACAAAGGAGGCTCTGACGGATTGTAGGCGCCCGGTTTCAGGTACTATTTCACTCCCCTCCCGGGGTACTTTTCACCATTCCCTCACGGTACTATCCACTATCGGTCACTAGGGAGTATTCAGGCTTACAAAGTGGTCTTTGCAGATTCACACGAGATTCCACGAGCCCCGTGCTACTTGGGTGGCATATCCAGAGCGCATCATGCAGTTTCATCTACCGGGCTCTCACCGTCTACGGCCCTGTTTCCCACCAGGTTCAACTACCACACAACACACATCCCGACCCATTACGGCAGGCCGACAATACACTCCCACAACACCGCATGCGCAACGCCCGTAAGCTATCACACACACACGGTTTAGCCATCATCCGCTTTCGCTCACCACTACTCACGGAATATCTCTTCCTACGGGTACTGAGATGTTTCACTTCCCCGCGTTCCCCCCACACACCCTATACATTCAGGTGCGGGTAACCCACCATAACGTGGGCCAGGTTTCCCCATTCGGACACCCTCGGATCACAGCTTGTTTGCCAACTCCCCGAGGCTTATCGCAGGCTACAACGTCCTTCTTCGGCTCCCAGTGCCAAGGCATCCACCGAACGCCCCTACAAAATTACACAACAAAAAACAAATACTAGAACTCTTCAATTCACAACAAACCAAAGATGCTCGCGTCCACTATACAGTTACCAAACAACCCACCCACACAACACAAACAAGAACACAATCCCGCCCGCGTTGCAGAGCACCAGGGCTGCTAACCCCAAACCCCAACAGCATGCCGTTTCCCGTTTAAACCATTAACTTTTGCAAATTGCACTTGTTTCGGGTGCGAATCAAGAACGCACCACAACTATCCCATCGGCAGGAACATCGCCACCACCAGCCACCACCACACCACAAAGGCATAGTGAAATAAGTGTCCAGTGGATTTCGGGAAAAACTCCCTAGAAAGGAGGTGATCCAGCCGCACCTTCCGGTACGGCTACCTTGTTACGACTTCGTCCCAATCGCCAGCCCCACCTTCGACCGCTCCCCCCACAGAAGTGGTTAGGCCACGGGCTTCGGGTGTTGCCAACTTTCGTGACGTGACGGGCGGTGTGTACAAGGCCCGGGAACGTATTCACCGCAGCGTTGCTGATCTGCGATTACTAGCGACTCCGACTTCATGGGGTCGAGTTGCAGACCCCAATCCGAACTGAGACCAGCTTTAAGGGATTCGCTCCGCCTTACGACTTCGCAACCCTCTGTACCGGCCATTGTAGCATGCGTGAAGCCCAAGACATAAGGGGCATGATGATTTGACGTCATCCCCACCTTCCTCCGAGTTAACCCCGGCAGTCTCTCGTGAGTCCCCAACCAAATGCTGGCAACACGAGACAAGGGTTGCGCTCGTTGCGGGACTTAACCCAACATCTCACGACACGAGCTGACGACAACCATGCACCACCTGTACACCACCCCGAAGGCTGCCCCATCTCTGGAACATCGCAGTGTATGTCAAGCCTTGGTAAGGTTCTTCGCGTTGCATCGAATTAATCCGCATGCTCCGCCGCTTGTGCGGGCCCCCGTCAATTCCTTTGAGTTTTAGCCTTGCGGCCGTACTCCCCAGGCGGGGCACTTAATGCGTTAGCTACGGCGCAGAACAAAAGCCCCACACCTAGTGCCCAACGTTTACGGCATGGACTACCAGGGTATCTAATCCTGTTCGCTCCCCATGCTTTCGCTCCTCAGCGTCAGTTATAGCCCAGAGACCTGCCTTCGCCATCGGTGTTCCTCCTGATATCTGCGCATTCCACCGCTACACCAGGAATTCCAGTCTCCCCTACTACACTCAAGCCTGCCCGTACCCACTGCAAGCGCGGAGTTAAGCCCCGCGTTTTCACAGCAGACGCGACAAGCCGCCTACGAGCTCTTTACGCCCAATAATTCCGGACAACGCTCGCGCCCTACGTATTACCGCGGCTGCTGGCACGTAGTTAGCCGGCGCTTCTTATACAGGTACCCTCAACCACACAAAAATATGGCCTTGTTCCCTATCGAAAGAGGTTTACAACCCGAAAGCCGTCATCCCTCACGCGGCGTCGCTGCATCAAGCTTGCGCCCATTGTGCAATATTCCCCACTGCTGCCTCCCGTAGGAGTCTGGGCCGTATCTCAGTCCCAGTGTGGCCGGTCACCCTCTCAGGCCGGCTACCCGTCGAAGCCTTGGTAGGCCATCACCCCACCAACAAGCTGATAGGCCGCGAGCCCATCCCCCACCAAAAAATCTTTCCCACAACCACCATGCGGCAGAAGCAGAATATCCAGTATTAGACCCAGTTTCCCAGGCTTATCCCGAAGAAGGGGGCAGGTTACTCACGTGTTACTCACCCGTTCGCCACTAATCCACACCTAGCAAGCTAGGGCTTCATCGTTCGACTTGCATGTGTTAAGCACGCCGCCAGCGTTCGTCCTGAGCCAGGATCAAACTCTCCGCAAAAAACAGAAGAATCCGAAAACAGACTCAATAAAAAATACAAAACAAAGAAATCAACAAAAAAACAATAAAAACAAAAAACGACACACTATTGAGATTCAAAACAAGCAACCCACTGGAGTTCATCTTCCGTTAAGGAGAAGCTCTCCGGAGCAACCTCTCTATCGTATCATCCGCTTCCTGGCTGTCAAGTTCAGATCTTGTGATCTGCACCTCGTTGCCTTGCGAATCCTAGGATTCAGAGGTGTTGTTCCCGGGCTTGCCGGAAGCAACTTGATTAATTTAGGCCGGATCGAAGCGCGGGGTCAAATTATTTTCAGGTGACGCTAGTTACTGATCTGAGTCACACACTGTTAAACCACTGTTTACCTGCGGAAATACGAAAAACGGGGCCCCGCGGACCCCGTTTTTCTAATTATTTTTGATTTGTTTTTGATTTTTTCGGTCTAGTCGAACTGAGCCAGGATGATTTCTCGAACCTTGGCGGCGTCCGCCTGTCCCCTGGTTGCCTTCATGACTGCACCGACGAGAGCTCCGGCGGCTTGCACTTTTCCTCCCCTGATCTTTTCGACCACGTCGGGGTTCGCTGCCATCGCGTCGGCCACTGCCTTCTCCAGTGCGGAATCATCGGAGACGATTTCTAGTCCGCGCTTGACAGCAACTTCGGCGGGACTTCCTTCTCCTGCGAGAGTGCCTTCGAGTGCTTGACGGGCGAGCTTGTCGTTGAGCTTGCCGGACTGGACAAGACCATCGAGCTCAGCAATGTCTGCTGCCGTGACTGGAGCTTCATCAAGAGCGAGCCCATTTTCGTTGCAGTATCGTGCAATCTCTCCCGTCCACCATTTACGTGCAGCAGCCGGTGTTGCTCCTGCCTTAACGGTTTCTTCCACAATGTCGAGCGCCTGAGCGTTGACGAGGTCGCGCAGTTCGAGGTCGGAGATGCCCCACTCTTCTTGGAGTCTCTGACGCTTGGCGTGCGGCAGTTCGGGTAGCGAGCGACGGATCTCGTCAACCCACTCGGCCGAGGGGGCAACGGGAACGAGGTCCGGTTCGGGGAAGTAACGGTAGTCTTCAGCATCGGACTTCTCGCGGCCGGAGGAGGTGGAGCCGTCTTCTTCGTGGAAGTGTCGGGTCTCCTGTAGGACCTTCCCGCCATTGGCGAGGATCTGGCCCTGCCTCCTCATCTCATACGTCACCGCCTGTTCGATTGCGGTGAAGGAGTTGACGTTCTTTGTCTCGGTACGGATACCGAGGGGCGAATCGGGTGTTTCGCGCAGCGACAGGTTGATGTCTGCGCGAACGTTGCCGCGTTCCATGCGGGCTTCGGAAACTTCGAGTGCCCGGAAGATGTCGCGCAGGGTACGGACGTAGGCGGCTGCTACCTCGGGGGCGCGCCTGCCTGCACCGGGGATGGGCCGGGTGACGATCTCAACGAGGGGAACGCCGGCACGGTTGTAGTCAACGAGGGAGTATTCGGCTCCCTGGATGCGGCCACTGCCACCGACGTGGCTGTTCTTGCCCGCGTCTTCTTCCATGTGTGCGCGTTCGATCTCGACGCGGAACACTTCACCGTCATCCAGAACAACGTCGATCCAGCCGTCGTAGGCAATCGGTTCATCCGACTGCGAGGTCTGGTAGTTCTTCGTCAGGTCTGGGTAGAAGTAGTTCTTGCGAGCGAAGCGGCACGACTGCGCAATCGTGCAGTTGAGTGCGAGGCCGATCTTGATGGCGTACTCAACGGCCTTCTTGTTAACAACCGGGAGCGATCCGGGCATGCCCAGCGAGGTGGGGGTGACGAAGGTGTTCGGTTCTCCACCAAATGCGTTGCGCGCACCGTCAAACATTTTCGTTTCGGTTCCGAGTTCGACGTGGACTTCGATTCCGAGAACGGGATCGAAGGTGCTGGCCGCGACGTCGTAATCCATGAGCTCAGTCATCAGTTGTTCTCCCATTCAACAGCCGGGCAGGACCCGGGAACGTTTCCGGCACCGGCTTCCACAGCTGCGGCAACTTCGTACATGAGGTCATCCCGATAGGTGGGTGCAAGCACCTGGAAGCCAACCGGCAGACCCTGCGAGAGTCCGCACGGGACGGACATGCCGGGGATACCGGCGAGGTTTGCGGGGATAGTTGCAAGGTCGTTGAGGTACATCGCCATCGGGTCGTCAACCTTTTCCCCGAACTTGAATGCCACTGTCGGAGAAGTCGGCGTCACCAGAACATCAACCTTCGCGAAGGCTTCTTCAAGATCCCGCTGGACGAGGGTGCGGACCTTCTGGGCAGCACCGTAGTAGGCGTCGTAGTTGCCGGTGGACAGAACGTGGGTTCCGAGAATGATGCGGCGCTTCACTTCGTCACCGAATCCCTGGCCGCGGCTTTCCGCCATGACACGCTCAGCGGTCACCGGTCCTTCGGTGGGCTCGGCCCGAAGGCCGAATCGCATGCCATCGAAGCGCGCCATGTTCGAGGACACTTCTGCCGGCATGATCAGGTAGTAGGCGGACAGTGCGTAGTCGAAGGAGGGGCAGGACACGGTGACGACTTCGGCGCCGGCTTCTTCCAGCCGAGCAATGGTCGCATCGAACTGTTCACTCACGCCCTTGTCGAAGCCTTCACCCGACAGCTGTTCGACGATGCCGATCTTCAGTCCCTTGACGTCTCCGGCTGCATTGACGAGCTCTTCGAGCTTCTGGACGGGATTCGGGAGAGAGGTGGAGTCAAGCTCGTCGTGTCCCGCGATGACTTCCTGCAGCGCCGCAGCATCGGCAACGGTGCGGGTGACGGGACCGATCTGGTCGAGGGAGGACGCCATGGCGATGAGGCCGTAGCGGGAGACTGCGCCGTAGGTGGGCTTGACACCAACGGTTCCCGTGACGGAGCCGGGCTGGCGAATCGAACCACCCGTGTCGGAACCGAGCGCGAGGGGAACCATGTATGCGGCCACGGCCGCTGCGCTACCGCCGCCCGAGCCACCGGGGATCCGGTCGGTGTCCCACGGGTTCTTGGTCGGGCCGAAGGCCGAGAACTCGGTGGAGGATCCCATCGCGAACTCGTCCATGTTCGTCTTGCCGACGATGGGCATGCCCGCGTCGCGGATCCTCTGGATCACGGTCGCGTTGTAGGGCGGGAGCCAGCCGTCCAGCATTTTCGACCCGCAGGTGGTCGGCATTCCCTCAATAACGATGTTGTCCTTGATGGCGATGGGGATGCCGGCGAGACGCCCCAGCTTCTCCCCCGCCGCGCGGCGAGCATCAATCTCTGCCGCAGTCGCGAGCGCACCCTCCTCGTCAACGTGGAGGAATGCGTTGATCGTCGGATTGAATTTCTTAATTCGTTCGAGGCTCAGGGTCGTGAGTTCGACGGAGGTGAGCTCACCGGTGACGAGCAGATCCGCGAGCTCGGTGGCGGACTTCAGAAGAATGTCGTTCACGCCTCCTCCCCGAGGATCTGGGGAACGAGGAACTTCCCGTCTTCACTGGCCGGGGCCTGAGCTAGGAACGCGTCACGGTCCAGTCCGTCCACAACCTTGTCTTCCCGCATGACGTTCCTCAGCGGGATCGGGTGGGAGGTGGCGGGAATGTCGGAGGTTGCGACTTCGGAAACTTTCGCAACGGCATCGGTCACTACATCGAGTTCACCGGCGTACCGTTGGATCTGCTCCTCGGTCAGGGCAATACGTGCGAGCGCCGCCATGCGGGCGACCTCATCAGTAGAAAAAGCGGACATGTGGACAGTCTAATGCCACATCGACCTTGCCGATATTCAGCAGTCGGTCAGCATCTCGATATTTCTTCAACGTAGAATGCTCACCATGACGAGTTTCTCCCTCCCGACGGGTAAAAGATTGTGGAACCTGGCAAAGACTGCCGCCACCGTCACAGTTGCCCTTCAAGTTGCCGCCGTGACCGCAGTGATCGCCGTCGACGAGCGACGCAAACGCCGCGAACCACCCACCGGGGAGTTCCCGCACTTCAGTCCCAAGAAGACCGCGGTACAAAACACGGAGATCACGACCTTCATGTTCGGCCACGACCTTTACGAGTCAATGCTGGACGACATCGACAAGGCCACGAAGTCCGTCTATTTCGAGACCTACATTTGGAAAGCCGATGACATCGGGCAAAGATTTAGGGACGCGATCATTGCCGCCGCCGAACGTGGTGTCCAAACCTACGTCATTGTTGACGTGTTTGGGAATCTCAACCAGGATCCCCGATTCCGTTACTTCCCGAAGCACGAGAACCTGCACGTCCTCCGCTTCCCTTTCTTCAATCGCGGCCGCATCATTGGCATGGTTCGCCATTCCGGCCTCGATCACCGTAAGCTTCTCATCGTTGACTCCACCATCTCCTATATCGGCGGATACAACATCGGTCGGCTCTACGCCGATCACTGGCGCGATACTCACATCCGTCTCAGCGGCCCCCAAAGCTGGGAGCTGGAAAATGCTTTCATTGACATGTGGAACACCCACCGTCCTCGGGGCGAGGAGCGCCTGACCGACCGCGGCACCTCCGAATGGAGCTCTTCGCTGCGTGCCGTGCAGAATCTGCCCGCACGGCTCTCCTACCCGATTCGTTCCATCTACCTTGATTCGGTTGACCGGGCCTCATCGCGGGCCTGGATCACGATGGGCTATTTCATTCCCGACCGCGATGTTCAAGCAACACTCATTGCCGCCGCTAAACGCGGGGTCGATGTTCGCGTCCTGATCCCCGAGTATTCGAACCACATCGTGGCGGACTGGGCGGGACGCCCCTCCTACCAGGGTCTGCTCGAGGCCGGGGTCCGCATCTTCCTGTTCGAGGGCGCCATGGTCCACTCCAAAACATTGACGGTGGATGGCAAGTGGTCAACCGTTGGTACCGCGAACCTCGATGCTTTGTCCATGCGCGGCAACTACGAGATCAACGTCGAGATCTATTCTGATTCTCATGCGGAGCTCATGGAGAAGATCTTCGAACTCGACCTCACCAACGCTCGAGAGCTCACGAAAGAGACATGGGCGGGACGGCCCCTTGCGGCACGGATTCTCGAATCCATTCTCCGCCCCCTCGGAGTCATCCTCTAAACACAGAACAGAGTCAGGTCCCAACACCGAATAACGGCGTTGGGACCAAACATTTGGGCCTCTTTATCCTGAAACTTCTCCGGGACCGCGTACCTAGGAACCGACTATTCCCTCGGGTCCTTCATTGAGAAGCTTGGTGAAGTCTTCTTCGGAGAGGATGGGAACACCGAGTTCCTCGGCCTTTGTTGCCTTGGAGCCTGCATTCTCCCCCACGACCACGTAGTCGGTCTTTTTGGAGACGCTGCCGGAGGCCTTACCGCCGCGGGACACGATCGCTTCCTTGACGGAGTCCCGGGTGTAGTTTTCGAGGCTCCCTGTCGCTACGATCGTAAGTCCGGTGAGAGTTTGGGGCAGGTCTTCCGTCGCTTCTTCTTCCCACACCACCCCGGCATCCCGCCACCTGTTGACGATTGTGCGATGCCAGTCGATGTCGAACCATTCGCGAATCGATTCGGCGATGGTCATACCGACCCCCTCAACTTCCGAGAGTTCCTCAACGCTGGCTTCCGCGAGCGCATCGAGCGATCCGAAGCGGGCGGCGAGGGTGCGGGCGGCTGTCGGTCCGACATGCCTGATGGAGAGGGCAACGAGCTTGCGCCACAGTTCCTTGTGCTTTGCCGCATCGATTTCGCGCAGCAGGGTTTCGGTTGTCTTCGTGGGGACAGAGACCTCGCTGACATTGCCGTCCTCGTCCTTGACGTTCTTGGGCTTGGTCCAGGCGGCCCTCGCGTAGCGGTAGTCGCCTTCGAAGACTCCCTTGACTCGCTGCTCGCTCCACACGAAAACGTCTCGCAGATCGTCCGCTGTCAGGTCGAAGAGACCGGATTCGTTTTCGAGGACGGGTTGCTGTTCGTCTGGGATGCCGAGGCCGGTGAGGATGGCGGGGTGGATGTCGCCCGGTTGGGGTTCCCCGTACTCGCTGATGAGTGCCTGGGCTTTCTTGCTAGCGAGGTTCACCTTCTTGCCATCGATGGTGAGCGTGTGTCCGGCGATGAGGGAGGCGATGGCCGCTTCCCTACGAGCATCGGGGTTCGTCAGCATGAGTGCTGTTTCGGCGCCGAGGGCTTCGATGTCGAGGGCTCCCCTCGATCCAACGTGGGCGAGGCGTTCGGTGAGCTGAGCGGGGCAGGATTGTGCGTTGGGGCAACGCCAGTCCGCCTCCCCTTCGCGGCTGGGCGCGAGCACGGATCCGCAGTTGGGGCAGTGAGCCGGCATGACCCATTCTCGTTCCTGTCCGGTACGCAGTGAATAGACGGGGGCAACTACTTCTGGGATGATGTCGCCGGCCTTGCGAAGAACGACCGTGTCTCCGATGAGAACGCCCTTGCGTGCAACCTCGGAAGGATTGTGAAGGGTTGCTTGGGAAACGGTGGAACCATCGACGAGGACGGGTTCCATGATCGCGTACGGTGTGGCTCGCCCAGTTCGTCCGACCTGGACACCAATATCGAGAAGCTTCGTGTGGACCTCTTCGGGCGGGTACTTGTAGGCGAGTGCCCAGCGGGGCACCCTCGACGTATATCCAAGTTCCTGTTGCATAGCGCGGGAGGCGAGCTTCATGACCGCTCCGTCCATGCCGTGCAGCAGCGAGGAGCGCCGTTCCCCGAGCCGGTCAATGAAATCGAGTGCTTCGCTTAATCCGGTGACCTGCTCGTTGTAGGGAGAGATCGGGATCCCCCAGCTCTTCAACCTCTCGTAGATGTCCATCTGGTTTTCCACCGGGGCGACGGAACCCTCTACGTGCCCGATGCCGTGGGCAATAAAGGAGAGGGGGCGCGATGCGGTGATGGCCGGGTTCTTTTGACGCAGTGACCCCGCGGCCGCGTTCCTTGGGTTCGCGAACACTCTCTGCCCCTCGTCCTCCAACCTCTTGTTAAAGGTTGCAAAGTCTTCGAGGGGAATAAAGACTTCACCACGGATCTCGATGAGATCCGGCCAGTCCTCACCCGATAGCTTTTGGGGTACCGCAGAAATGGTTGCGACGTTGGCCGTTACATCCTCCCCGGTGGTGCCATCCCCTCGCGTGGCTGCCTGCACGAGAAGCCCCGCCTCGTACCGGATGTTGAGCGCAAGACCATCGATCTTTGCCTCGCACACCACCTCGAGATCATTGGGGTTAACGTTCTCTGCCTTACCAACCCTCTGAAACCAGGCGCGTACCTCATCCTTATTGAACGCGTCCTCAAGTGAATACATGCGTTCACGGTGCTGCACCGGGGAGAACGCGGCCGGTGAGCTCGCCCCTTCAGCTCCGCGAGCGCCCTCGTCAATAACCGCACCAACATTACGGGTGGGAGAGTCTTGGGTGTTGAGCTGAGGATAGGTTTCTTCCAACCCCCTCATTTCCCGAATCAACCTGTCGTATTCGGCGTCCGAGAGTGGGGATTCGCCCCTCTCATCGTTGTAGTAGGCGATCTGGGCAGGACGAATCACGTCCGCCAGTTCTTGCCAGCGGGCTAGGGCACTCGAAAAGTCTGCAGCACTCACTCCGCTAGTTTAGCCTGGCAGGCAGACCCTTCAGGGTGTCAATTCGTACCCCGTGGACACTCAGGCAAGCACGAGGGAGCAATCGAACATTTCCTTCGCCAACCCCAAACCTTTGCATCTGTGACTTCACGGATTAGTCCACTAGTGTGATCGTATGTGCGGACGCTATGCCACCTTCACCAGACTCGATGAACAGCCCGGCCTTTTTGACCTGGACTTCATAACCGAGGGCGTGAAAGAACGCCCCGTGAACTACAACGTGGCACCCACCACGAATGTCCCAATCATTGTGGAACGCTACGACGACACCCTTCATCGCGAAGCCCACCTCGCCCACTGGGGTCTGCTCCCACCCTGGGCTAAAGATCGTTCCTTTTCAGCAAAGATGATCAACGCACGAAGTGAAACTCTGGCCGAGAAACGCTCGTTTGCGCCCTCGCTGAAGAAGCGTCGTTGCATCGTTCCCGGCGATGGCTACTACGAGTGGAAGAAAGTCGGTAGCCAGAAGCAACCGTACTACATCACCCGAAAAGACGGGCAGCCGCTCGCCTTCGCCGGCCTCTACTCGTGGTGGAAGGACGGCGATGAATGGATTCTCAGCACAACGATCATCACCGAGGCCGCCGTCCAGCTTGCCGACATTCACGAACGAGTCCCCAGCATCCTCGACCAGGAAGACTTCTCCGACTGGCTCGACCCTCACCAAGAGAATCCCGATGCGGCACTCGAGATTCTCTCCCACCCCAATCCGGAACTTGTTGCGATCCCCGTGCGCCACGATATTGGCAAGGTCGGTGTCAACACTCCAGACAACATCGTTGAGATCCCTGCCTCCGACGTCATCGGATAACCAGATAGGAGATCGAGCCGTCCCGCTGGCTGGGGCTGCCAAACTCGATTCGATAAACGAAAGTGGCGACCACATGGCCGCCACTTTCGTTTATCGTTTCTTCTCTTGCTTCAGCAAACTCGTTTGAGATTGCGCTAATCCAGCTTCGTTCGAGCCGGTTCATAGAATTTCGACTGACTATCTGAGGCCGTAACTCTCAAGCCATCAAATTCGGGCTACAGATCGTTTGAGTATTGGCGCCTGCGCAGGTTGATGAGGGCAGTGCCGACCAGGACCGCGTAGATGATGATGGCGATGATGAAACCGGTATGGAGGAAGTCGGTTGAGATGACCGCACCACCGATGAGGAGCACCTGGAGGGTGATGGCGGGGCCCGTTGCGAACCGCACCTGCTTCCACACGGCAAGCGCGATCCCTGCGAGCAGGATGGCGATCACGAGCATGAAGATTCCCAAGGTGGTGTCACTGCCGTCCTCGGTCACCACAGTTTCTCCGGATAAGCCCGAGACCAGCACAGTTATCGACCAAATACCCAAAATGAGCGCCTCGAGACCAACTCCGATTGCGGCTAGGCCACCTGCCCCTAGCGACTTTTCATTCATCATGTGCCAATACTACCTATCACTGCCTGTGAGATAATCCACCGGTGTCGATCGGCTCAACACTCTTTACCGTTCGCGATCCTCGTGACAAGGTAATGAACTAGATGTTCAGCCGGCCCGGTGCCGGATACAAGGAGACGATTACATATGGATTGGCGCAATCGCGCGGCTTGCCTCACTGAAGACCCCGAGCTGTTCTTCCCGATCGGCAATTCCGGTCCTGCGCTCGCCCAGGTTGAGCAGGCGAAGGCCGTATGCCACCGTTGCGAGGTCAGCGAAACCTGCCTCAAGTGGGCGCTCGAAACGGGCCAGGACGCCGGTGTCTGGGGCGGCATGTCTGAAGAAGAGCGCCGCTCCCTCAAGCGCCGCAATGCCCGCGCTCGTCGCGCCTCCTAGATAGAGACTTTGAAGTGGTGGTGGCGCAATGTCACCACCACTTTTCTGTCCCAACACCAGTATTTCTCTCCAACCTGGAGTACTGCATGGAAGCAGTGGGTGGTGTGTGAACGTGCTTTAGTCGCGGTGCCTCATGTTGGCGTGAATGGTGACAACCGTGCCTTCTTCCGGTCCGGGGCTCCAGTTGATAGTGCCGAGCAGGTCGGACTTGATCATCGTTTCCACAATCTGAGTGCCAAGGCCCGAGCCGTGCTGGCCCTCCTTGATACCAATGCCGTTGTCAGTAATGACCACGTCGAGCTGCTCCCCGTGGCGATCCGCCCGCACGACAATCGCACCGTCACGGCCCTTGAGACCGTGCTCGACAGCGTTCGTAATAATTTCGTTCAAGACCACCGCGAGCGACGTTGCTTCTTCTGAGTGGACCCGACCGAAGGATCCCTCGAAGCTTGTGGTTATCTGTTGACCCGTCGCTGCGACTCCCGCCGCTAACCTCATGAGGCGAGCAAATGTCTCATCAAAATCGACCTTGTCCGCGCCGGTGCGGGCGAGCGCTTCGTGGACCATCGAGATGGTGTAGATGCGACGCTGAGCATCAACAAGATTCTGCTTCGCACCGGGGTCTTCCACTCTCCTGGACTGGAGGCGGAGCAGTGCAGAGACGGTTTGGAGGTTATTTTTCACTCGATGATTGATTTCCCTAATCATCGCGTCCTTCGTCATGAGCTCGCGCTCGGACCGTCGCAGTTCGGTGACATCGCGGCACATGAGCATGGCACCGGTCCGCGTACCCCTGTCGCGCAGAACAATCGCACGGAGGGAAACAACAACCCCGTAGGATTCGACTTCGGATACCCAGGAGCCCTTACCCAGGAGCACGACCGGCAGCATCTCATCCGCCGAGGAGCCGTACTCCATCCGGTCCGTCACTAGCTCGGCAAGCACTCGCCCGGGTAGGCGCCCCCGCACCCCGAGCCGGTGGAAAGCGGAGATCGCGTTGGGGGACGCGTACAGAACCACGCCGTCAGCATCGAGGTGAATAAGTCCGTCCGACACGCGGGGCGTGCCGTGACGAAGCCCGGACGGCATCCCATCCGCTGGGAACTCTCCCTGCGCAATCATCGTGAGGAGGGATTCGGTGATTTCCGAATAGTTCCGTTGCACGGCGTCGGGTTGGCGTTCTGTGCGATCATCCTGCGCCACGACGAGCGAGCCGATAATCTTCTCGCTCGGTGTGACGATGGGGACGATCCGGAAACGCACGTGATCAACTCCGGTCTGGAGAACGTTACCCGTTTCCAGGCATCGCCGCACGGGCTTGTATACCGTGTCGGGAACCTCGTTTCCGACCACGTCCTCCCCCTCAACAGTTCCCGCGGTCGCGGGACGGCAGTGAGCTGCAATGATCAGTCGTCCATCCGTTGTGGGGAGAACAATGAACAGGTCGGCAAAGGTGACATCGGCAAGCGGATGCCAGTCGGCTACGAGATGGTGGAGATGTTCCACGCCCTCAGCGTCGAGGGTCCCGGCCTGATTTATCATGTTGGAAAGCGTTGGCACACCGCTAGCCTAGCCCGTCCCGACAGGAGAATACATGCGAGTAGAACGCACAATCTCATATTCCGCAGATCTCGCCTCAGTTCAGCAGTCCTACATATCAACAGAGCTTGCGCAGGCCCGCGCCAAGACAGGCAACCTAGCGCAGCCCAAGCACGTCATCTCAAATGAAGACACGACCCCGCTGGCTGTCACTTCCCTCATGGTGCCCGCCGACAAGCTCCCAGAGAAGGCTCGCCGACTCATCAAGCGCGACATCAACGCCACCATCACCCAGCAGTGGGATGGGACTGGACCGGACAGCGCAACAGCGCAGTTCACGGTGGATGCTGGTTCGCTCCCCGTTTCGGTCACACTCACCCAAACACTTCGTCAGGACGGAGACACAACCTCGTGCACGTTCGCGGGGGACGTCAAGGTCAACGTGCCCTTCGTTGGTGCGAAGCTCGAGCAGATCGCGGTCTCTAAAGTTGATGAACTCATCAACGGTGACCAGAAGCTTGTCGAGCAAATTATGGCGAGCAAATGAGGGCCGTCCGCACCGGGGTACGCGAATGGATCGCAACCAACGATCGCGGCGCGATCGTCAAAGTAGGCGATGCCGAAGCACCCGATGTTTTCTCACCCGGGGAACTCCTCCAACTCGCCGCGGCAACGTGTACCGGTCTCTCCATGGACCACAGGCTCACCTACGCACTTGGTGAGGACATTCAGGTCTCCCTCGAAGTCGAACCGGTCCGTGTGGAAGAAGAGAACCGCTACTCCGCAATCAACACCACGTTCTCCCTTGATCTGTCCTCTCTCCCCTGAAGAACTCGCAAAGCTCAAGGACAGGGTGAATGCTGCGGTGGAACGGTCCTGCACCGTCGGACGCACCCTCGAAGCATCAGCCGAATCAACCTTCGAACTCGTCAGCCGCACGCCGCAGGTAGACGCACCCTAGGTAGTTCAGCCAACACTTTCAATCAATACAATCAGGTTTGGGACCGGCTTGAAGCCGGTCCCAATCTCTTTCTCTGCCTCTTCCACCACTCAGCCGATTCGCCACTCTGTCATTTCCCCTCTACCTCTACTTCCTTCACACTTTCCCTTTACTTCCTCCCTCAGTTTTCCGCACATCTTTCACCCCTGCCCCGCCACCGGAATCCTTCTCCGTTGCCGGAACCCCCACCATTTTCCAGCCCATCCAAAGTTGATTCGCTGCACATCGTTCATCTTGAGCGAACTACACTCAACTTTATTTGACTCGCATCGAAGCTATTTCCATACTGGTATCAGCAGGTCCGATAAGACGGACCACCGAGAGGAAGAGAGAGAAAAATGGCACGACGTAACGACCCCTTCCAGGACCTGGAACGCCTGTTTAACATGAACATCAGCCGCCCCACCGGGCCGGGAATGCCGATGGACCTGGTGCGCACCGGCGAGGAATACCTCGCTGAAATCGACCTGCCGGGAGTCGATCCAGAAACGATCGATATCGACATTGACGACCGCACCCTCACGATCCGAGCAGAGCGCAAGCCCCGCGAGGGTGACCTCGAGTGGCTGACCAAGGAACGCCCCACCGGCACCTTTGCTCGCCAGCTAACCCTGGGCCCCGGAGTTGCCGTGGACAAGATCAATGCAAACTACGAGAGCGGCGTCCTCACCCTGACGTTCCCCGTGGCAGATGAGGCCAAGCCTCGCAAGATCTCCGTCACGACGAACCCGTCAGATAGCAACACGATTGACGCCGCCTAACAGCTACATCGCTCCAATCACGCACGACTCTGATAGTGAGTAGTCGCTGATTCTGTGCCCCGTCCCCCAAAGTGTGGACGGGGCACAGTCATGTGAAGGCACCTCGCGAAACCTATTACAACCCTCTGGCGTGTTCCCTGCGTACTCACTCTGTGCTCACTCTGTACCCGGTACGGTCGGGCCTGGGACTCACGCGAGAGGTACAACTGGCTTAGACTGGGCGCGTGAACACTGCGTATGAAGATCTGCTCCGACACGTCCTCGAAAACGGGAACCGCAAGACGGACCGCACCGGCACCGGTACGCGCTCGGTGTTTGGGCACCAGATGAGGTTTGATTTGGCGGAGGGATTCCCTCGGATCACCACGAAGTTTGTGGCCATGAAAGCAGTCAAGGGTGAGCTTTTGTGGTTCCTTCGCGGGGACACCAATATCAGGTGGTTGCAGGAGCGCGGCATCACCATCTGGGACGAGTGGGCCGATGAAAACGGCGAGCTCGGTCCCGTGTACGGATACCAGTGGCGTTCGTGGCCGACCCCTGATGGTCAGCACATCGATCAGATCCAGCGGGTCATTGACCAGCTCATGAACACGCCGGATTCACGGCGGATCATCGTCTCGGCATGGAATGTGGCGGACCTGGACGAGATGGCTCTCCAGCCGTGCCACACGATGTTCCAGTTTTACGTGGCTGACGGAAAACTGTCCTGCCAGCTCTATCAGCGTAGCGCTGACCTCTTCCTCGGGGTTCCGTTCAACATCGCCTCCTACGCACTGCTCACCCATATGATTGCCCAGCAGGTCGGCCTGGAGGTTGGGGAGTTTATCTGGACGGGCGGTGACTGCCACATCTACGACAATCACGTCGAGCAGGTGAAGGAGCAGCTCTCGCGCGAGACACTGCCCTTCCCCACTCTGGATCTGAAGAAGGCTGCCTCCATCTTCGAATACGACATGGACGATATCTTCACGGTCGGATACGAGCACCACCCCGCGATCAAGGCCCCGGTGGCGGTATGAGCCTCGTGGCGATTTGGGCACAGGCCCACGGCCGTGCAATCGGCAGGGATGGAACAATGCCGTGGCATCTGCCTGAGGACCTGGCGCACTTTAAGCGCATGACTACGGGACACCCTGTCATCATGGGGTCCCGTACCTACGATTCGCTAGGCGAAAAGTACCGGCCGCTCCGGGGCCGCCGCAACATAGTCATAACCCGGTCGAACCGGGAGTTCCCCGGATGCGAAACCGTGTCATCGCTCAAGCAGGCGCGGGACATGTTTGCGGATGAGCTGGCGTGGATCATGGGCGGGGCCCAGATCTACGAGGCCGCCATGCCCTACCTCGATGGCATTGTGGTGACCGATATTGACATGGAGGTGGAAGGAGCAGATGCCTTTGCTCCCCCGCTTCCGGACTGGGACGTGGTCGGCGCGGAACCGGACCGCGGTTGGCTCACCTCAAAGAATGGCCTTCAGTATCGTTTTACCGCGCTCGCAAAGCGAGGATCCTCCCCCTGGGACAGTGACCCCTTCCTCACGTCCTAGGATCTCAGGGACGGATCAGGGAAATACCTGATTCATCGGATAGCGTGGCCTTGGTTAACTGGTTGAGCAGGCCGATACTCAAGGAGAATCCTCATGTCCACGCCCACGTCAGCGTTCACACGCGAACTCGCCCCCATTCCCGATCCCGTCGTTACCGTCCACCAACTCACCAAGACATTCGGCATGGGAACAACTCTCGTTCCCGCATTGCGCGGCATCAACCTTGATATTGGCAGGGGCGAACTCACCGCCATCATGGGGCCTTCAGGGTCTGGCAAATCCACCCTCATGCACTGCATTGTTGGCCTCGAAGCAGCAACCTCCGGCACCGTCACCATTGACGATAAAGAAGTGACGGCCATGAAAGAATCCCAGCTCACCAAACTACGCCGGGACAACATTGGTTTCATCTTTCAGTCCTTCAACCTCGTCCCCACCCTGACTGCCCGGGAGAATATCAATCTGCCGGCAACCATTGCGGGCAGAAAGATCGACGAGGACCGTTTCAATCAGGTGATCGAAACGGTGGGACTTGCCGATCGACTCGACCACCGGCCCTCGGAACTGTCCGGCGGACAGCAGCAGCGAGTGGCATGCGCCAGGGCCATGGTCGGTTCACCGGATGTGGTGTTCGCCGACGAACCCACCGGTAACCTCGACTCCACCGCAACCGAGCAGATCCTCAAGTTCCTCCGCACCTCCGTGGACGAACTCGGCCAGTCCGTTGTCATGGTGACGCACGAACCGGATGCTGCGGCCTGGGCAGACAGGGTCGTGATCCTGCGTGACGGCCAGATCCTCGGAGAACTGCGCAACCCCACTCGTGACTCTGTGCTTGATGCGCTGCGGGATGGTCGCTAATCATGTGGCAGGTGACGATGCGCGGTATTCGCGCGCACATTGGACGGTTTTTTCTCACGGCCATGTCGGTCATGCTTGGCATCGCCTTCCTCTCCGGCACCCTCGCCTTCCGCGAGGTTCTTGGACAAACCTTTGAAGAACTCACGGCCAGCACCTCCGGTGTCGACCTCACGGTGCGCGGTGAAGCCGTCGATTCCGATGATCCATTCACGGCCGGCAACGCTCCCATTTCCATTGACACAATCGCCGAGATAGAGAAGGTTGAGGGGCTTGCTGGGGCGTACCCGCAGTATTCGGGGAACGCCATGATCTTCGATCACGACTCTCAGCCCGCGAACCTCGCGCAAGCACCCGCCCTTGCCTTCAACTGGATCGATGAGCTTGACGACGACATGCTCATCGAGGGCCGCAACATTGAGGCCCCGAACGAAGTCATCATCGAGGAGTCGACCGCCGAGAATTCTGGGCTTAAGGTCGGTGACGAGACCGTGCTCCTCATCGGTGGGTCACCAATGGATGTTGAGGTCGTGGGTGTTGCTACCTTCGGCACGTCCATAGCCGGCGCCTCGGTGACGTTCCTCCAGGAGGATCTCGCCGCACAATACTTCAGTTCGAATGGCATGGTTTCCGAGATCACGGTCGTGGCAGACGATGATCCGGTTGCCGTTCAGGACCGTCTCCAAGAAGCTCTGTCTAACGAGTACGTGGTCATGACAGCGGAGGAAGTCCAGGCGGAGTGGGATGAGCAGATTTCATCCGTTCTCGACATGATCAACACCTTCCTCCTGATCTTTGTTGCCCTCGCGCTCGGCATTTCGATCTTCATCATCACGAACACGTTCCGGATCTCCGTCAAGCAGCGGCAGAAGGAATTTGCACTCCTGCGTGCCGTGGGAGCATCCCCACGGCAGGTCTTTAGCGTGGTCTTTATCCAGGCCATTGTTATCGGACTCATCGGCTCCGTGATTGGTGTTCTTGCTGGGCAGGGTCTTGTTCTTGCGATCCGGGCTCTCCTGGAGTCGTATGGCATGTCGCTCGATGCGGATCTCATCATGACCCCGGACATCATCATCACCTCAATTGTTATCGGCGTGATCGTCACGATCGTGGCGGCGCTTCTGCCGGCCCGTAGTGCCGCTCTCATTCCTCCGATTGAGGCCATGAGGGAGACGTCGGGAGCCACCGAGAAGTCACTGAAGTTCCGCACCATCGCGGGAGCTATCACGCTCACTATTGGCGTTGTTGGCTTCGTCATGGGTTCGTTCCGAATGACTGGCCAGTCTGGTTTGTTCCTCGGAATCGGTGCGGCCCTGATCATGATCGGGCTGATCGTTCTCATTCCCGCTCTCATCAAGCCCGCGGTGTGGGTTCTGGGGTGGCCGCTACGCAAGCTTTCCCCGGTGCTCGGCAAGGTTGCATCCGAGTCCACGGTTGCCAGCCCCCGTAAGACCGCGTCCACGGCCTCCGCCCTCATGATCGGTGTTGCCCTGGTCGCAACGGGTGCCACGCTCGCCACCTCGGTCAAGGCCTCCGTGGCCGACATCATCGAATCATCGGTCACGGCCGATCTCATCGTGACAACGAATGCTGGGGTCGCCGATCCCGGTGTCGGTGTGGAACGAATGATGGACGTGGAGGGGGTCGAATCGGTCGATTCTTCTCTCAAGACGGGCCGCGCCTTCATTCCCGGCGATCAGCCCACACCGCTGTACGCTGCCGCCCTGTCCAGCTATGTTTCCGGTGCTACGGGACTCGAGTACGTCGAGGGCAGCTACGAGAGTCTCGACGGGGATTCGATTGCGGTTGGTGACTGGTTTGCGGAAGACCAGGACCTCTCCCTCGGAGACGAGCTGCCGCTGACGATGAGCGACGGCACGACAAAGACGTTCACGGTGGACGCGATCATTTCGACGGAGATCGTGATGTCTTATATCTACGTCACGGAGGACGTATTCTCGGAGCTTCAAACGGACCAGGTCACAACCGCAATCATCCTCATCGATGTTGCGGACGGTGCCGATCTTGAGACCGTGAAGCAAGAAGTCATCGATTCGGTCGCCGATCTCTATCTCTTCCAGGTCTTTGACAAGGATGAGTTCGTTGGCCAGGTCGCAGCCAGCATCGATCTCGTACTCACCATGCTGTACGCGCTGCTTGGGCTCTCGATTGTCATTGCCGCCCTCGGCATCGTCAACACCCTCTCCCTGTCCGTTTCGGATAGGACACGAGAGATCGGGCTCCTCCGAGCCATCGGACTCTCGAAGGGTGGGGTGCGTGGATCGATCGTTATCGAATCAATGATCCTCGCTCTTCTCGGCGCCATCATCGGCATCCTGGTCGGTGTCCCCCTGGCCCTTGGCCTCAACACCTACCTCGCTGACGATTCAACCCTTGTCAACGTGATCCCCTGGGGAACCCTCGGCACCATCCTCGTCCTCGCGGTGATCGTCGGCGCACTGGCGTCGGTCTTGCCCGCGCGGCGGGCTGCACGCCTTGACGTGCTCGATGCCATCGCAACCGAATAGGACCGAATAGGAAAGATGCAGACTTGTGCCCGTCCGCGCTCGCGGGCGGGCACTTCTGCGCTGTGAGCTAATTTGTAGGATCGTTCACGAAATGACCCGGCTCGGATTATCAGCGTCACGTCTTGTCCGCAAGCAATTCCAGGCCTTCTTTGTCAACCAAAAATCCATCCCTGAAGAAAAGCTGACTTTCCACCGATAAATTCATGTGTTCACAGAGATCTAAGGCAAGACTGTTCCAGACATCACATGCACCCAAAGTCACATAGGTGTTTTTCGCGCTGGCAAGTTTTTGGGGCCTTTTCTTCGCCAAGGAATTGAGATATGTGAAAACACCGGGCGGGACGACATTTATCGGCATAGGGTGATGAAGTACCTCAAATTGGCAAGGAAACGGTTATTCGCCCGAGGGTGAGTAACGGCCACATGATGTCTAGCGAGAGGCCCGTCGATGTCCGATAACTCATCGAATCAGCCACCAGGTCGTTTTTTGGGTGGAGACTCCAACCGGAAGAATCCCGAGCCTGGGGGGCTCACGGGAGAGAGCCAGGAAACTGCGCCCCTGACCGAGACTGAAGTAAAGGCTGATCGGGCCGCGAAGAAGGCCGACCGCAAGGCTCGTTCAGATAAGTCATTCCTGGGTCATCCGCGCGGCCTCATGACTCTGTTCAGCGTGGAAATGTGGGAGAGGTTCTCGTACCTGGGCTTCCAGGCGATCCTCGTCCTGTACCTGTCCGATGCTGTGGCCAACGGTGGTCTTGGCTATTCGGAAGATGTCGCTTCCTCTGTCGTGGCCGCCTATGGCGCACTCCTCTACCTGCTCTCGATCGTGGGTGCCTGGATTTCTGACCGCATGACGGGAACGCATCACGCGGTCCTGTGGGGTGCGATCGTCATTGCGGGTGGTCACATCCTCATGGGTATCCCCACGGAGTGGGCAACCTGGGGTGGTCTCGGCCTCATCATCATCGGCACCGGCCTGCTGAAGCCCAACATCAACTCGATGGTGGGTGAGCTCTACGATAAGGGCGATGAGCGGCGCGATGCCGGGTTCTCGATCTATTACGCGGGCATCAACATCGGTGCTTTCGCCGGCCCGCTCGTTGCTGGCTGGCTCGGCCAGACCTACTTCTGGCATGCGGGCTTCATGGCTGCAGCTGTTGGCATGGTGCTGGGTGTTATTCAGTACCTTGTCGGCTCCCGCCACCTCGCCGGCCGTTCCCGCGGTCAAAAGATTCGCCGGAACTTCCAGATGGACGCAACGATGTGGCGTCTCATCGGCCTGGTTGTCGTCGTCATCGCTATAGCCGTTGCCTTCACCGTCGCCCAGGACGATGTCCTGACGTCCTTGGTCGATATCATCACGGCGCTCACGATTATCGTGCCAGTCATTTTCTTTGTCTGGATGTACCGCTCCCCAAAGGTCACCCCGACCGAGCGCGGTAACCTCCTCCCCTACCTTCTCCTCCTGTTCGCCCTCGTTCTGTACAACCTGCTGTACTTCCAGTCGGGCAACACCCTCAACCTCCTTGCCCTCAACGGGGTTGATAACTCGGTCTTCGGCTTCGACTACCCGTCGACCTGGTACATCTCACTAGCCGCAATCGTCGAGATCATCATGGGTCCCGTCCTTGCGTGGCTGTGGATCAAGATGGGTTCAAAGCAGCCTCATGTCGCCGCGAAGGTCGGTATCGGTGCCGTGTTTGGCGGCATCGGCTTCCTCTTCGTTGCCCTCGGTGCCAGCATCACCCCCGGTGGTGCGCTCATGTCGGGCGTCTGGCTCGTCATCTGCTACATCTTCCTTGGCATGGGTGACCTCACCCTGCAGACGTCCGGCATGTCGGCCACCACGAAGCTCGCTCCCCGCGCTTTTGCTTCCCAGACGATGGCTCTCTGGTTCGCTGCCATGGCTCTTGCCCAAGGCATCCAGGCACAGATCGTGCAACTCTACGAACTGGAGAACTCGGTGACCTACTTCGGTATCCAGGGACTCGTAGTGCTGGGCTACGGCCTTCTGCTCGTTGCCCTCACCCCGTACCTGAAGAAGCGCATGCACTCGGTGGCATAGCACCGAAAGGTGCGAGCCGCACGAATAACTGAATATGCCAGTCACAGCTCATTAGGCCAGTCACGAATTGAAAGGAAACCATGAAATACGTCAAGGATTTCCCCTACGAAACACGGATCGTTGAGGATTGGATCCCGCTCTCGGATGGTACGAGGCTGTGGATGAAGGGATGGTTCCCGGTCACGGACGAACCGGTCCCTGCACTGCTCGAATACCTGCCGTACCGGGCTGGGGACTGGACTGCCCCGCGCGACCACGAACGCCACCCGTACTATGCGGGGCACGGCTATGCCTCCATCCGCGTCGACATTCGCGGACACGGCAACTCCGAAGGCATCCCCGGTGATGAATACGATGCTCAGGAGCATGCTGATGGCGTCGAAGTTATCAACTGGATTGCGGAGCAGGACTGGTGCACGGGCAAGCTCGGCATGTTCGGCATCAGCTGGGGCGGATTCAACTCCCTCCAACTCGCCGCCCTCCGCCCCGACCCCCTCAAGGCCATCGTCACCACCTGTTCGACCGATGATCGGTACGACAACGACGTGCACTACTTTGGGGGCTCACTCCTTGCTGTCGACATGCATGCCTGGGCCTCGACGATGCTCGCCTTCGAATCCCGCCCGCCGGACCCGCGCGTGTGGGGAGATGATTGGCTGGACCAGTGGAAGGAACGCCTGAACGGCATGGAGCCGTACCTGGATGAGTGGCTTGCCCACCAAACCAGGGACGAGTTCTGGAAGCACGGCTCGGTCTGTGAAGACTACGATTCGATCGATGCGGCGGTCATGGCCGTGGGCGGCTGGTACGACCCCTACCGTGACACTGTTCTGCGCCTGATCGACAACCTCTCTCAGCGTGGCAAGAATGTGCGCGGCCTACTCGGCCCTTGGGCCCACCAGTACCCGGACCGCGACATCAAGCCCGGCCCCCACATCGACTTCCTCGGTGAAACACTGCGCTGGTGGGATCACTGGCTCAAGGACGAAGATACGGGTGTTATGGAGGATCCGCTGCTGCGCACCTGGATCACCAATCCCCTGCCGGCCGAGACCCATTACGACGAGATTCCGGGACGCTGGGTTGCCGAACAGTCCTGGCCCTCCCCTCAGATCACCCCCACCAAGCATGACCTGGGCGGATCGAACATCACTCCCCCGGTGCACGACGGGGCGGCGTTCATTCACTCCCCCCAAAACACCGGTACCGGTTCGGGACGCTACTTCCCGTACGGGAACACCGCCGACCTGCCAACCGATCAGCGTGAGGACGACGGGCGTAGCACTACGTTCGACATTCCCGTAACCGAAACATTCGAGATTCTCGGCAACGGCAGTGTTGATCTGCGAGTCAAGTCCCCCACCGAGAAGGGGCAAATTTATGCTCGCCTCGTTGACGTGGCACCCGACGGTTCCGCAACCCTTGTAACCCGAGGCAACCTCAACCTCACCGCCCGGGAGGGCCGCGACAAGGTGGTTCCCATGCTCGAGGACTGGGTGGACGTCTCCTTCCCACTCACGGGCATTGGCTACCGTTTTACGAAGGGCCACACACTGCGACTCTCGCTGTCCACCGCCTACTGGCCGTGGATCTGGCCTCAGGCCAAGGCCGAGGGACTGTACGTGGATCCTACCCACTCTTCTCTTACTCTTCCGCACCGCACCATCCCTGTCGCAGGTAGCGAGCAAGAGAAGCTGGACTCCTCGGTCTCCTTCGGCAGCCCCGTGCAACCCGTTCCCCTCGATGTGGAATACCCGGAGGCTGGTCGAGCAGGTAGCAGGAGGCCCGAGCGGCTCATCTCCCACGACGTGGCGGCAAAGGAGACGATGCTGCAGGCCGATCCGAACTACGGCGGCACCCGCATCTACCCCGACGGCCTCCACTTCACCGAGGACTCGGTGGAACGCTACTGGATCAACTGGGACGATCCCACCACCGCCCGCACCGAGGCCGAATGGATTGTTGCCCTGGAGCGCCCCGAAATCGGTTGGAAGGCTTCCCTGACTGCCGATACAAGGATCCGCTGCGACGAGGAGAACTTCTACACCCAGTCAGTTGTCACCTGCTACGCGGATGAAGACAAGATCTTCGAGAAGGAATGGACAAGAACCATCCCGCGCGAAGCTTCCTAATACGCAACGTTCTTGACGTCGCTTTGACCGGCTGACGCCTAACATTGTGTGAGTTACGTGGTGGTGCAGGCCTACGGCCCGCACCACCACGTAACTTCTGCCAAAGTGGGGCGTTCTTCCCAGCAAGTGCCGGGTTCTATACTGTGGGCGTGACTTCTTCCCTGTTTGAACCCGCCCGGCAAGCACTCCACGGCCACCTGTTCTCAAGAAGTATTGACGAGTCGTCGATTCGGTACCGGTACGAGCATTGCCTCCGGGTCGGTGCGATTGGGCGGACGGTTG
Source organism: Flaviflexus massiliensis (assembly GCF_001375495.1). Classification (GTDB taxonomy): domain Bacteria; phylum Actinomycetota; class Actinomycetes; order Actinomycetales; family Actinomycetaceae; genus Flaviflexus; species Flaviflexus massiliensis. Next base: position 27,336 of record NZ_LN831058.1, read on the forward strand.
CGCTCGCGGAGGGCCTGGATGCTGATCTGCTCGAGCTTGCCTGTCTCCTTCACGACATCGGGAAGTTCGATGCCACGGTGGCCGTTGATCACGGCAGGGCTGGTGCCAGGATCGCGAAATCGATTCTGGACGGTCTTGGGCTAGGGGAAGCAGAGCAGCGTGAAGTCCTTCAGGGGATCGCGATGCACACGGATGGGAAATGGAACTACGACCAGGACTCCCCCGATCATCCCGGCTTCGATCTGTTCACGGCCCAGCCCTCGGTGCTATCCCGAAGCGTTGGAGATTGCGACAACGTTGATCGATACTCACTCCTGCGGATCCATGGCACGATGAACTGGGTGAAGTTCTCAGAAAAGACCACCCCGGAGGCGCTCTCCTGGATCGATGAATACCTTGCGCACCTTGACCGCGAGCGCACCTATGTTTGCGCAACCGAGACAGCGCAGGAGCTGTGGATGTCGGCACTGGATGATCATGAGCAGTACTTCACGAGGCTCGCCCAGCAGCTGAAGTCCGGACTGACTGCGTAGGTTTGTACCTCCACCGCCGTCCTCTCAACCAATGAGGTAGGCGGGCTCAAACAAGTCGGTAGGTGGTGGTGTTCCGGCACTGTTGCCGGGCCACCACCCTCTCAATTTCATGTAAAGAATGCTGGCAGCCTGTAGGAGACTGCCAGCATTGCTTCACGCCAAATATTGGGTTTAAGGACGAGAGCGTTTCTTCCATGGCGCCGGGTGGCTCTTAAACCAATGGGTTAGTAGACGAGCGGAACACCGAGGTCGCGGAAGCGTTGGCGGATGGCGTCAACGCTCTCGTTACCGGGCGGTTCGACGCCATCGAGCTGGTAGTTGAGTCCAAGCGTTTCCCACTTGTCTCTGCCCATCTGGTGGAAGGGCAGGACTTCGAGTCGTTCGACGTTGGGCCACCTTGTGATGATCTTGGCGACCGCGTCGATGTTCTCGGGTGCGTCCGTCCATCCCGGCACCACAACGAACCTGATCCACACATTCTTGTTGGCCTTGGCGAGCCTGTCACCGAAGTCGATGGTGGGTTGGAGTTCGCGTCCCGTCAGTTCTCGATATGTTTCGGGGATTCCTGACTTGACGTCGAGGAGAACAAGGTCGAGATCGTCCAGGTCCTCGTCACGAAAGTAGTGCCCGAGGTTGCCAGAGGTGTCGATCGCGGTGTGAATATCGTGCTTCTTGGCTTCCCTCAGAATGGATTTGAGGAAGGCCGGTTGCATCATCGGTTCGCCACCGGAGATCGTGAGCCCGCCACCACTCGCCTGGAAGATCCGCCGGTATCGGAGCACCCTTTTCATGATGTCGTCCACCATGACAGGTTCCCCGTCCTTCATTTTCAACGTATCGGGATTGTGGCAGTAGAGGCACCTGAGGGGGCAGCCCGCTAGGAATAGTGTCATCCGGTTGCCCGGGCCGTCCACTGCTGTGACGAGTTCCCACGAGTGGACGGAGCCGAGGCGTCCTTCACGGACCGCCTGGAAGTGCTCGCTGCGGGACAGTTCGGGGGCGGGCGTGAGTCCGTCGATACCGGAGCCGGCGGTCCGAGGCACCTCGATGTCGAGGGCCTCGGGGGCCGCTAGGCCGGTCACACCGTCCGTCATACGCGATCGTGGAAGGTGCGGGAGATAACGTCGAGTTGCTGTTCCCTCGTCAACCGCACGAAGTTCACGGCGTATCCGGATACTCGGATGGTTAGCTGGGGGTACTTCTGCGGGTTCTCCATGGCGTCGTACAGCGTGTCCCGGTTGAGGACGTTGATGTTGACGTGGAAGCCCTGCTCCACCATGTACGAGTCCAACAGACCGACGAGGTTCTTCACCTGCTCCTTCAGGTCACGGCCGAGTCCCGAGGGCACCACCGTGTTGGTGAGGGAGATGCCGTCCTGGGCTTCGGAGTACGGGAGCTTAGCAACCGACAATGCGGAGGCGAGCATGCCGTGGGTGTCGCGGCCGTTCATGGGGTTCGCACCCGGTGCGAACGGCTCGCCGAGGCGGCGACCGTCGGGGGTGTTGCCCGTGTTCTTGCCGTACACGACGTTCGAGGTGATCGTGAGGACCGACTGGGTGTGGAGCGAATTGCGGTAGGTGGGGAGCTTGCGGATCTTGTCCATGAAGCTACGAACCAGTTCAACAGCGATCTCGTCCACGCGATCATCATCGTTACCGAAGGTCGGGAAGCCGCCCTCAACCTCGTAGTCGGTAACCAGTCCATCCTCGTTGCGAACGGGCTTGACAGTCGCGTACTTGATTGCGGAGAGCGAGTCGGCTGCGACCGAGAGGCCGGCGATGCCGCAGGCCATGGTGCGCAGAATGTTCGCATCGTGCAGCGCCATCTCAATCCGCTCGTACGCGTACTTGTCATGCATGTAGTGAATGCAGTTGAGCGCATCAACGTAGGTCTGGGCAAGCCAGTCCATCATGACATCTAGCTTGTTACGAACATCCTCGTAGTCGAGGACATCGCCTTCGACGGAGGGCATGATCGGGGCTACCTGGGTGCCGGAGATCTCGTCACGACCACCGTTGATCGCGTACAGGAGGGTCTTAGCAAGGTTGACGCGAGCTCCGAAGAACTGCATCTGCTTACCGATCGCCATGGCCGACACGCAGCAGGCGATGCCGGCGTCGTCGCCCCAGCTATCCTTGATCAGGTCATCGGATTCGTACTGAATCGCTGAGGTTTCGATCGAGGTGCGTGCACAGAAGTCCTTGAAGCCCTGCGGGAGCTTGTCCGTCCAGAGGACCGTCAGGTTCGGTTCCGGTGCGGGCCCCAGGTTGTGGAGGGTCTGGAGGAAACGGAACGAGTTCTTGGTGACAAGCGGGCGACCGTCGTGCCCGATGCCGCCGATCGATTCGGTAACCCAGGTCGGGTCGCCGGAGAACAGCTCATCGTATTCCGGGGTGCGGAGGAATCGAACAATGCGCAGTTTGATGACGAAGTCATCAATGATTTCCTGTGCTTCTGTCTCGGTGATGATGCCGGCCTGGAGGTCACGTTCAAAGTAGACGTCGAGGAAGGTCGAGGTGCGGCCGAGGGACATGGCAGCGCCGTTCTGCTCCTTCACGGCAGCCAGGTAGGCGAAGTACAGCCACTGAACTGCTTCCTTGGCGGAGCCTGCGGGGCGGGAAATATCATAACCGTACGACTGCGCCATTTCCTTCAATTCACCCAGTGCGCGGATCTGTTCGGCCAGTTCTTCACGGTCACGGATCACGTCCTCAACCGAACGCTCATCGTCCAGCGCTGCCTTCTCAGCCTTCTTGGCTTCGATCAGGTAGTCAACACCGTATAGGGCAACGCGGCGGTAGTCACCGATGATGCGGCCGCGACCATAAGCATCGGGGAGCCCGGTCACGATGTGGGAGGAGCGTGCCCTGCGAACGCTGGGCGGGTACACGTCGAAGACACCCTGGTTGTGGGTCTTCCGGTACTTGGTGAAAACGTCCTTGAGGAAAGGATCAACCTCATAACCGTAGGTCTTGAGAGCGCCTTCCACCATGCGCCAGCCACCATTCGGCATGATTGCGCGCTTCAGCGGGGCATCGGTTTGCAGTCCAACGATGACTTCGTTGCCTTCATCGATGTAGCCGGGTGCATGAGCTGTGATCGTCGAGGGAGTGGTGGCATCAACGTCGTAGACACCGCGTTCGCGCTCTTCGGGGAACATTCCGGAGAGGATCTCCCAGATCTTCAGAGTGCGTTCGGTAGGACCGGCCAGGAACGAATCGTCACCTTCGAAAGGGGTGTAGTTCTTTTGGATGAAGTCCCGAACATCAACGTGCTCATTCCAGGCTCCCGATTCAAAGCCCTGCCACGCCTTAGTTTCGTCAATAACGCTCATTACATTCCTTCCCGATCGGGCGGGTCACGCCCTTCTTCGTCGATATTTCAAGGCTATGGACGGGGAAGAAGAAAAACGTGGGCGGGAAGTCCTAGATCCGATTAAAACCGGGTAAACACGTGCGTGCGTTTTGTCACCAATCAGGACTTACGGCGCCACACGAGAAGGGCCAAGTGGCGTAATAGGACGCGTGCCACAGCAAGCATCTACGGGATGGGAAGAAGGCTCTCAGCCGATTCGCTGGGCGGCTTCGCGGTAGCGCTCGGCGGCACCCGCGACCTGATTGTTGTAGTCGAGGGACCGATTGTAGGACCAGACAGCATCCACCCACTCCGCATCATCGGCCAGCGTCCCACCGTGGCACAGGTGCCGAGCAGCGGTGAGAACGGCATCGTCGATCTGCTGGGGATCGGACTCACCATCCCGGTTACCATCGGCCCCGAGATAGGCCCAGGTTCCGGGTATGAACTGCATAGGCCCCATCGCGCGATCCCACTCATCATCACCATCGAGCACTCCCCCATCGGTGTCCGGCACGGCAGCCGACCTACTCCCGTCGAGGGGAATGCCGAACATGTGGGGAGTCTGGTAGCCATCACCATCGATGTGCCCGCCGTGAAGTGTGCCGTGTCGGGATTCCACGTATCCGAGACCGGCGAGAGTCGACCAGTCCACCTGGCAGCCGCCACCGCTCTGCGTGAACGCAATTTCCGCCCCCGCATATGCCCTCAAGACCCGGGGAGGAATTCCGGTCACGTCCGCAACCTGACCAATCCATTCGTCATCGACTAGTTCGGCGATTCCGTATTCGCCAAAGTGCCGATCATTCCCCACCGCTTCGACGCGCTCTTCCTGAGGGGAGACAAGCTTGGGTTCTTCCGGTCCCGAATCTGGTTCGACTCCCTGGAGCGCTACTGCGATTCCGAGGAGGCAGCTCACGGACAGGATGGCTCCGAGAACTGATCCGCGAGAACTCTTCTTTGTCACACTCACCTGCCCTGCCCCAGTGATCCGGTCTAGTCCCCTAATCAACCCCTCCAATTCAACAGTGCCTACCGCTCCCCGGCAATTGGGCACCGCGTGGGAAACGGAACAGCAAACAGGGTGGTGGCCCCGGTATATGCCGGGGCCACCACCTACCCTGACACTCCGCAGATAGGTGCGGGTGCCGAGTTATTTAGCTTGCGAATTCCCTGTCAGCTTCCTTCAGCGCACCGTAGAGAGCCTCGACGGTTTCGCAGGTATCGGCCGGAGGCACGTAGTTGTTGGTCAGTTCGCGTAACTCGGCAAACACCTGATGATCATTCTCCGTCTCGGCGCCTACCGCATCGGTCAGTTCCCTGACGCGTGCCATTTCCGGGTGATGGGGTCCGTGCACTCGTTCAACGATGGGCGCGAGCTCACGGGCTTTGGCTAGGGTTGTCACGATTAATCTCCTTCACTGTCGTTGCCCCCATTATTCGATTGACGCCCCAGATAGGTCCTTGACCCCGATCAATTTCCGATCGTGGCCCCACTCACGCCGTGGAAGTGCTCGCCTCCCCACCCTGACCGCCATCAAGCCATAACGCCGTCTCCCGTATCACTCAGGGACTGCTCCTGTGCTGGCTGGATGAAGCGCCGCATCTCTATCTTGTTTGTAAAAGAGGTGATCCCCGGGCTTTATCGCTCAGGGATCACCTGTCATTCATGAGGGCTTGATCAGCTCCAAATCAGTTCTTGAATGTCACCCAGTTCAGATCTTGCCCATTTCGGCGCGCTTTTCTGCCTGGAATACGTCCTCGACGCGGCCGTAGGCCCAATATCCGGAGATGGAGAGGCGCTCGCGCGGAATCTCGAGATCAGAGAAGACTCGTCGGAGCTGCTTCATAGCATCGCGCTCACCGTGAGCAAACACGGAGATGTTCCCCTTGTCCTTCAGGTCGAGGGAACGCACGCGCTTCGCGAGGGCTTCGGGGTCGTAGTCGTTTCCGCCTCGGACGATCCAGTCCAGCGTGATGCCGGCAGGATGCTGGACGTTGACAACGTGTTCGGACACCTCGACAACGACCACTCCGCGAGCATCCTCCGGCAGCCTTTCGAGACTTGCTGAGATAGCGGGGAGGGACGATTCGTCACCCACAAATAAGTGGAAATCGCTGGTCTCATCGGGCGACCATTTGCCGCCGGGACCCATGAATTGGATCATGTCACCGATACTGCAGTTAACTGCCCAGGGGGCTGCCACCCCCTCATCGCCGTGGATAACAAAGTCGAGGGCGAGGCGCTGACGATCGTGGTCCACCCAGCGCACGGTGTAGGTGCGGGTCTTGGGCCACTTCTCCCGAGGCTCCTCCTCCCTCATCTTCGTCACATCAACCGGGCTGGAATACGGATTGCCATCGGGATCAAAAACGATTTTGACGTACGCCTCAGGGAGCCCGTTGTCGCGGAATGCGGGGAAATTCGAACCACCAACGATAAGTCGAAGCATGTCGGGCGTCAACCACTCCTTGGACAGCACCTCGAGGTGAGTGGTGGGGCGGTTTGGGCGATTATTCGTCATACCTCTCCTATCAAGTTAGGGCTACCTAACTCTATGCGGGCGCGTCCCGGTTTACCATGAGCCATGTCACGAACATGGATTTGGTGAACTTGCTGCACCTGTTTCTTCGCCAGTTTGTCTGCGGGGTGGTTTTCTACGTCTCTTAGTTTCCTAGTAGTAGGAGGCGATGAGCCCCTGATCCGTCTCCAACACGTGGACGTCGGTCTTGAAGACCCGGGACAGGACCTCGGGGCGCATGATCTCTTCGGCCGTACCAAACTCGGTGACCAGCCCGTCGTTCATCGTACAAATGTAGTCCGCGTACTTGCCTGCAAAATTGATGTCGTGAATGACGATGACAATCGTCTTTCCTAGCTCGTCTGCGGCCTTGCGGAGCTGCTTCATCATCTGCACTGAATGCTGCATGTCCAGGTTGTTGAGCGGCTCGTCAAGGAGCACAAAGTCGGTATTTTGGGCGAGCACCATGGCGACGTAGGCGCGCTGGCGCTGACCGCCCGACAGCTGGTCAAGGAAACGGTTCTCCAGTCCGGTCAAGTTGAGGAAGTCGATGGCCTGGGAGATGTATTCCTCATCCTCTACCGTCAGTCTCCCCTGCGAGTAGGGGTAGCGCCCAAAACCAACGAGCTGACGTACGGTCAGCCTCGTAATGAAGTGGTTTTCCTGACGGAGAATCGAAAGCTTCTTGGCGATCTCCTTCGAAGAGCAAGTTGCGACATTCATGCCCGCCACCTCGATCGTCCCCTCATCAATATCGAGGAGACGGCCGATCATGGTGAGGATCGTGGACTTGCCTGCACCGTTGGGCCCAACGAGTGCGGTGATGCCACCGACGGGAAGATCGAGGGTGACGGGGCCGATTTGAACGTCCTCGCCGTACCTCTTCACTACGTCCTTGAGCCGAATCACAGGCGTCCCTTTCGCATGATGACAAAGAGGAAGACAACGCCACCAACGAGTTCGATGATGATGGTGACGGCACCTCCCGCGTAAAAAATATTTCGCAAAACGAAGTAGGCGGCTCCGAGCACGACGAAGGCGAGCAGGCTCGCAACTGGGAAGATCAACTTGTGATCGTAGGTATCGGTGAGCGAATAGGCGAGTGTCGCCACAAGGAAACCGAGGAAAGTCATGGGTCCAACGAGCGAGGTTGTCATGGCCATGAGGATCGACACGAGGAAAAGAACGATCATGACCTCGCGGCGATGATTAACACCGAGGTTGGTGCTTACATCCTTGCCGAGAGAAATGGTGTTGAGCTTGGGGGATTTCACCCACAGCAGTGCGGCCGTGACCAGGACGATGGGGATGACGATCGGGTACAGGTCCGAGTCAGCATTCGACAGGTTGCCGAAGAGCCGGGCTGTGAGGATATCGAATTCGTTCGGATCCATCATGCGTTGCATAAAGGTGGAAAGAGCTCCGAGGCCACCACCAACAACCACGCCGACGAGCAGCATGATATGCATGTTGCCGAACCGGCCCGATAGGAGCCAGCCGTAGAGCAGACAGGCAAGACCAACCATGAGAACAGCCTGCAGAAGGAACTGCCCGGCACCCATCACCATCGTCACGCCCGCGGCACCGAAGAAGAAAACTACACCGGTTTGGATGACCGTGTAGAGGGCTTCAAAGCCCATAATCGAGGGCGTGATGATGCGGTTGCCGGTCACGGTCTGGAATGCAACGGTCGCGAAAGCCTGGCAGATTGCCACGATCACCATGGCGATGAGAACATCGGCCCTCATGGAAGCAATCTTCCAGTAGCCGGCGCTACCGAATTCCATTCCATTATCCCACGAGAGAATAGCGAAGGCGATCGCGACGGCGAGGACAACGAGGGTGCCGACGATGACGCCGTAGCGAACCTTCTGCTTCCTACTCGTTAAAGGACCGGAGGAGGCACCTCGTTTGCAACACGCCTCGTCACGCTTCAGCGGCAGGCGGGGCCTACGACCGCCCTTCACCTTGCCTGTCAGCACCTGCCCACCGGAATTCTTCAGCTCGGGACTTTCCTTAGGTCCCTCGGATGGCGAGGAGTGAAGCAGATTCTGAGTATCTGGGTAGTCGTGGTGGACTGCGATCTCAACGAGGGGCTCCGAAAACGTTGCGCGGTCATTTTTAACAACGGGATGGTTGATAACACTAGCCATTTCGACGCTGCCTCACGAGTAGGAAAACAAAGACGACCGCCCCCAGCACGCCGAGGATGAGAGAGACGGGGACTTCCAAGGGCATGACAATCGTGCGACCGACGATGTCGCACAGGGTGACGATGCAGATGCCAACGATGCAAACCCAGGCCAGGTTGGATCGGAGATTGTCTCCCCGGAAGAGGGACACCATATTGGGAACGATGAGCCCAAGGAATGGTAGGGAACCGATGACGACCGTCACTACACCGGTGACTGCCGCGACGATGGTGATGCCGGTGAAGATCACGGCGTTGTAGTTGAGTCCCACATTCGTTGCCACGTCTTTTCCGAGACCCACCACCGTAAAACGGTCCGCGATAAAGAAGACGACGATGAGGAGGATGAAGACGATCCACAGGAGCTCGTAGCGGCCACGCACCACCGTGGTGAACGAGCCAGCGAACCAGATCCCAATGTTTTGTAGCATGTCCGTCTGCAGGGCGATGAACGTGGAGAACGCCCCCACAACCGCGCCGAGCATGATGCCGACTATGGGGACGATGAGGGAGGACTTGAGGGTAACGCGGCGCAGGAACATGAAGAATACGATCGTTCCCACGAACGCAAAGAGGATCGCGCCGATCATGCGAACAACGATCGGTGCGGAGGGGAAGGCAATCATCGTGAGCAGCAGGCCCAGGCCCGCCCACTCCGTTGTACCGACCGTGGTGGGTTCGACGAACCGGTTCTGAGTCATGAGCTGCATGACGAGGCCGGCGATGGACATGGCGGCCCCGGCCAGAACGAGAGCGATCGTGCGGGGAACCCGGGTGATGAAGAACATGTTCCAGCCATCGTCATGACCCGCAATGTCGTAGACACCAACGAAGAGGGAGAGCACAACGAGGCCGATCGTGACGACAATACCAACGACAAGTGGCCACTTGCGGTCAGCGCTAGTGGCCAGACCCCGCACCGCAGGCCGCTGCTCGTTGACGATATCCGTCTGGACGACTGTTGCCACGTATCTTCCTTTGATCTGGGTGTGGGGCGCTCCCCGGCATTGACCGGCGGAGCACCCCGACAGTGTTTACTGGTGCTGCACGTGACTATTCGGCTGAGAAGGCTTCTGCCAGCTGGTTGAACAGTTCCGTGTAGTGCTGAATATCTTCAGCGGTGTAGAAGTTCGGATCCAGGTAAATGATGTTCCCCTCCTTGACTGCGGTCACGTTGGCAAGAGCCTCGGACTCAGCAATCAGTTCCTCGGCGGACGAGAAGTTCTCCGTGCCAGCCCCAGCATCACGGTCCAGGACAATGATCCAGTCCGGGTTGGCCTCGGCAATTGCCTCAACGGAGATATCGTCACCCTGGTGGTTTGTTGAACCGTCGATTTCGAGCGCCGGAGTCAGGCCCAGAACATCGAAGACGGGGCCGATGGAGCGGCCGGTCGAGGGTGCCGAGTAGTTAATCGAGCCACCCGAGGTGATGAGACCGGCAACGGTCTGCTCTGGGTCGTAGGCTTCGGCAGCGGCCTCGATGGAGGCATCAAAGTCGGCGATCAGCTGTTCAGCTTCGGCCTGGTGTCCAAAAACCTCACCAAGCAGGGTCGTGAGGGCCTTGAGTTCCTCATCGATCGGCTTGTTCTCGATATCAATATTCGTGTCCACAAACGCAACATCATCGCCAACGAGATCGACAATATCTTCCCCGTACTGGGCAAAACGCTGGCCGTTGAGGATCAGGTCGGGCTCGGCCGTGATGAAGACTTCCATGTCCGGCTCACGGTGGTTACCCAGATTCTGAACATCGGAATTGTCGATGTACATCGACAGGTTATCTTCACCCGCGGGCATGAGATCAATCGGAGCTGCGGAGAGCTCGATACCCCAGTCGGCCAGGGTGCCAAAGATACGGTTGTCGGTTGCGATGATCGACTGCGGATCCTCAGGCAGGGAAACGGTGTTGCCGGCCATGTCCGTCACTTCAGAGGCGGGAGCGTCAGCGCCAGCTTCGTCGCCGTTCGAGCCCTCGGTCTCGGTGTCACCAGCGGTGGTCTCATCCGAATTATCGGTGGCGTCGTCGGTGTCGCTACCACATGCGGCCAGTGTGAGTGCGGCAACCGCCGCCATGGCGAATACTCCCGAACGACGGGTGCGGTGCAGAACTTTCATTCAAGATCCTTTAGTAAGCGCATGGGATTCCTCTCGAATCCCTATGAAGTTAGGCTAACCTAACTCATTTAGAGAATGCCACTGTTTCGTAATTCAAATTCCGCACCAACAAGCCAATAAAGACAAAGGTCCCAAGTGTCAATTTGTGCGAAATGGCCATTTGGTGCCGAAAAATCTGATATAGATTTCAAACGCTGGTGGCATTTGTCACGATATTTTGTCCCAATAATCAGATTGATTGGAGTTAATCCACAATCTGGATTTCTTAAATATTGAACGTTTTATCCCGATATTCCGGCCTTTTTCTCTTTTCCCACCTGATTGAATGGCATGGACGAAGGTCCCAGTTCCACAAACTGCTCGCTTCAAACTCCGACTCTTCTCAAAAATAGGTGGTGGCAGGCGAGAACATTTCATTCCAGCAACCACTATTCCAACCTTTAACTGTCACTGGCTGCGCAAATATGTCACCTGCGATGCAAACGTGAACTGCATTCAGTCGTGGAAGTTAATGACTAGGGTATATCCCTGATCGAAGAGGACCTCGGCGAGCTTGTCGGCTTCCTCATCGGGCACTGCCAGAATGATGGGCGTCTCAAGACTTGGCAGATCAGGGTGCCCTTCAAGATCATCTCCATCGCTCTCAATAACTGTGGTGTCGTTGAAGTGTCCGAGCTCCTCATCAGTGAACGGCTCCCCGGTGTTGATAACCGTTGCTCCGACATATCGTGCGAACTCTGCTTCCGCCCGATAGCCGCCTTTCGAATCCTCGCTTCCAAACGTGACGAGTCCGATGTCTTCAGCACCGAGCAGGACTGTGGCGGTGCGAGCTCCACACTGGAGCGGATACGATTCAGCACAAAAATCAGCTGGATCGACAATCTCAATAACGTCGCCAAACTGAATATCGACTTCTTCGTCGAACGCCCAAAAGACGGGATCTGGCGCGCTACTTCCCTCCAACTGACCTTCAGTCAGCCCAAGAACTTGGGTCGGGTTCAAACTGGGGTTGGCACTTACGATGAGGTACTGACCTTTCTGAAGCGATATTGGGGCCGGGTTGGTGATCACCGGCTCAGTTCTAGGATCGGCAGAATCGTCACCGGTTGTTGGATCGGCAGGATCACTAGGAGTTGTGAAATCACCCGTTCCAGTGCTGGTCATGGGATCATTTTTCGGCTCGGTGGCCGATCCTTCTGCTCCATCACTCGACGAGCAAGCAGCCAGGACCAATAGCAGTGCTACTCCCACGTACCTCATTGCCCCAATGTAGCGAGGCAACTTCGCTCCGTCTATGGTTCCGCGAGACCTCAGGTGGTGCAGCTGTCTCCTATCTACTACTCCCCTGCAATTTCCAGAGTTTTCGGGGCTCCTGCCCTACTTTCTCTCCTAGCTTTTCTTTACCTCGATGGTTAATCGTCTACTGTTCGTGCTGCACTTCAGCACATGACAGACTCTGCACTACCGAGTCATTGCCCGATGAGAAAGTTGGGTCTAGAACCAGCTTTGACTTACCGTGTAGATCCCAACGAGGGCAACAAGCACGGAGAAGATTCCAGACAGAGCCCGTGGTGGGAGTTTCCTGGAACAGACGGAACCAATCAGTCCACCAACAATGGATCCTCCAACAAACAGTCCCAGCATTCCAAAATCTACCCCGGGTTCGATCGGGAAGCGGCCGAGTATTCCCACGAGCGAGGCAATGACCATGATGAGGAGGGAAGTGCCAACGGCTTTTCTCATTCGGGTGTTCATAACCAGCACGAGCGCTGGCACCACCATGAATCCCCCGCCCACGCCAAAGAGGCCGGTCGCAAAACCGGTGATTGTCGCAACCACCACGAGAACAACCTTCTCCCCGGTGGTCATGGGTTCACCGTGCGCCTCGAGTGTTTCTTCTTCTCCGCGGAACGTTTGAAACGCAAAGAGCACGGCCACAAGCAGGAGGAAGATCGCGAAGATCCTGATAATGAGCAGTTCATCGATTAGGAGGGACAGTCGCGCACCGGCGAAGGAGCCAACTACGGACAGCCCCGCAAAAACCAATCCCTTCTTGACCTCAACGTTTCCCGCTCGGAGGTGGATGATGAGGGAGCCGGCCGACGTGAGGAGAACTCCTGCCAGTGACCCGAGCGCGGCCACGTGAGCCGACTGGTGGAGGAGGTACATGAGGGCGGGAACCGACAGGATCCCGCCACCAGCCCCGAGCAGGCCAACAACAATCCCGATCCCTAGACCAACAACGAGAGGAAGAATGACAGCGCCTTTCAGTCACGCAATTACCGCACGACAGTACCACTTGATACTAGACCCAACGGGGTTCGTGGTGAGGATCAGCAAAGACTAGGAACAGCTCACTTCCTCACAGCAACCGGCCTGATACAGCAACTCCCAAGTGCTCTCGAAAGGCTCTGGAATCTAGCTGGCGGTGCGAACGACCGTATTACCGTGCTCGCCACTTTCGACTTGCCTGTGTGCCTCCGCAATTTCCCCCATGTCAAATACATGCACTGGCAAACCAGATCCTTCACCGATGCTCAGGGCACCGTCCGCGAGTGTTTTCAAAACGACCCGCGCCTCGATCGACCTCAGTTCTTGTGAAAGATCGACAGTGCGAAGTCCCCGAATCTCAATGTTTCGGTACTGCAGTACTTTGAAGTTCATGAGGGCCTCGTCTCCGCCCTCCCGCCCATAGTGGGAGATGGTTGCCTGCGGTGCGGTCACCCGTAGATTCGATTCCATGTTGGCCCCGGGAGCAACATCGACGATCACATCCGCACCATCTGTCAGAGCATCGACAAGCTGCTGCTCATAATCAGATTGCCCTCGCGCCACCACGACATCAGCCCCCGCAGCTAGCAGTGCTTCTCTCTTGGATTCCTGTGCGGTCACAACCGTTCGAGCACCCGCCCATTTCGCCAGTTGACGGCAAAATGACCAACTGCACCGCCACCTCGAACAAGAGCTGTCTTCCCTTCATACGGCTTTTCTGCAAGGTCCACATCGCTACCAGAGAGACGGTTGAGTGCAAGGGCTGCCGTGATCGCGGGTATGCCGAGCGATGCGCCGAGCTCAAAATCAGCATTGTCGGGCAGGGAAGTAACTCGTTCTACTTGTACGTAGGCGATCTCGGCGGCAGTTCCCAGATCCGTGCCGACTCCCCACACCCACACCCGGTCACCGATTTTGAAGTTCTCGACTTTTGCTCCGATATCGATCACGGTGCCGGCCCCATCCGTATGCGGAACGATTCCGTCCGATGGGATCTCCCGGTTTTGCGCTCCCCCACGTAACACAATATCGAGAGGGTTAACGCCCGAGGCAGGGATTTGAACCACAACTTCCTGATCCGCCGGCTTCCTCACGGTCTTGGTGACGGTTCGGAGGACATCAACTCCACCAAAGGCCGTATAGGTAATAGCTTCAGACGTCTTAGCTGAACTCATCTTTGACTTCCTGTTTCACGTTTTCCAGGAATCGCCTATTCGGTGGCATCGTCACCACCCTGCATCGTTGTCCTGGAGGAACTTCATTCAGCCTAGCCCGCCTCATCGGCTCCGGCCGTTCTCTACGTTCGCCCTAAGCCCATTCAAACCAAACCGGTGAGGGAGACGGGTTCTGTATCAGAGTCCAGCATCTCCCGATGGAGCGTATTGCCGACCACCTGTCTCAACCACCCGCATCAGCCCGTCTCGGACCTCACCGAGGTAAAAGGAAAGGCCCCAGAACTTTGTTCTGGGGCCTTTGCCACTTGGTGGCGGGGGCAGGATTTGAACCTACGACCTCCGGGTTATGAGCCCGGCGAGCTACCGAACTGCTCCACCCCGCGGCGACTCATCTACTCTATGCCACATGCTCGAACAATCCAAAGCGGGAGCACCGTTAGACCCCTCACATGGCATGGATCACTGAAGCCGATAAAAGTTTTTCGGGTGAGTTGCTCTGGTCCCCTACCCCAGTTCGTGTCTCTAATTCTGATGATTCCATGGCTTGACCATGTGCTGTGAAAGCGTCCGATATTGAGTGAGCAGCCCGGTAGGAATGGGGGGGCATAGGGCGGTTCCGGTGGGAATGAGTGGGCTTGAGAATGGGGAGGGCATCTATTGATGCCCTCCCCATGACCTCAGGAATTAGTCCTGGGGTTTAGTTTTCTCCGTCGAGTTCCTGCTGTGCGTCGACTGCGCGTTGCAGGGCTTCGTTGAGCTTGTCCTGGGCTTCGCCGTAGGCCGCCCAGTCACCATCGGTCATCGCCTGCTGGGATTCTTCCATCGCGGACTGTGCGTCGGAGAGAGCGATGTCGAGGCGTTCCTGAGGCGAACCAACAACGGGTGCTCCGCCGGTCGGATCCTCGGAGGGTTCCTCGGTGGGTTCGTCGGTTGGCTGCTCGGTCGGCTCATCTGTTGCGCCTTCCTTCGCCTCCTCGGCTAGTGCCTCTCTCTCGTCTGAATCCACGTTCGAGTCGCCTGCTTCGGCTCCCGAGTCACCCTCGAAGACTTGGTCGAGTGCTTCATCGAGGGTGGGAGCGAATCCGACCTGGTCACCGAAGGCAACGAGGACGTACTGGAGCAGCGGGTAGGACGTACCTTGCGATGCTTGGACGTAGACGGGCTGGACGTAGAGCAGACCGTCACCCATGGGCAGGGTCAGGAGGTTACCGGAACGAACGGTGGAGCCACCTTGACGGAGCAGGTTAAGTTCCCTCGACACGTCGGCGTTGGCGTTGAAGTTGTTCTGGACCTGGCCGGGGCCCGGCACCGTGAGGTCACGGGGTAGCTCGAGGAGCCTCAGCTGACCGTAGTCATCGTCCTTCACTCCCATTTCAGATCCGGCGTCGGCATTGACCGCGAGGAAGCCCGTGAGGACGTTCCTGTCGGTGTTACCACCGGGGATAAAGGAGGTGGATAGGGAGAAGGTCGCTTCGTCCGTGCCCGGCATCTGCAGCGTCTGGTAGTACGGGGGCTGCGCCGTTGTGGTCGCGCCCTCACCCACGGTCGGGTCCGGGGGAATATTCCAGAAGTCACCACCGGAGTAGAACGAGGCAGCATCGGTCACGTGGTAGCGCGTGAGGAGCTGACGCTGCACCTTGAAGAGATCTTCGGGGTAGCGAACGTGGCTCATGAGGTCACCGGACATCTCGTCCATGCTCGTCAGCTGACCCGGGAAGATCTTGTCCCATGCCTTGAGGATCGGGTCCTCTTCATCCCACTGGTAGAGGGTGACGGATCCGTCGTATGCGTTGACGACTGCCTTGACCGAGTTGCGAATGTAGTTCACTTCCTCGGGAATGTAGCCAACAATCTGGCTGTTCGGGTCAGTCGTGGTCGTCGCATCCTCGAGGGATTCACGGGCCGAGTACGGGTACTGGTTCGTGGTCGTGTAGCCATCGATGATCCACACGAGATCCTTTGGGGTGTCCTCGTCCCCATCCATATCCACGACCGCAGGGTAGGCCTTCGAGTCGAGAGTGAGGTAGGGAGCGACCTTCTCCACGCGGGTGTGGGGATCACGGTCGTACAGGATCTGCGAGTTCTCGTTCACGCGGTCGGAGAAGAAGATCTCCTGGTCGCGGAACTTCGTGGCGAACATGATCTTGTTCCAGAGATTGCCGATGTTGGGGCCACCATCACCCTCAAAGGTGTTGTTGACCTGTCCGTTGGGGGCATCGTCGTTCGGGTAGTCAAGCTCCCACGGGTCGGAACCTTCCGGTGCACCAACGATCGAGTAGTCGGGGAGGTTCTGTCCGAAGTAGACACGGGGCTCGTAGTCTCCGAGCTCGCCGACGGAGGGAATACCTTGCTCGAAGAAGGCCGGACGACCATCATTCTGCGCAGTATTGCCGTAGGCAGCAACAACGCCGTAGCCGTGGGTGAAGACCGTGTGGTCGTTAACCCACGTACGCTGATCGTCACCCAGACCATCGAGGTTGAGTTCACGAACCGCGATCACGGTGTCACGCATCTCCCCCTCGATCGTGTACTTGTCGACAGCCAGTTGCTGGGCGAAGCCGTAGTATTGACGGTTCTGCTGCAGCTGGTTGAACGTGGGTGAGACGATGTTCGGGTCAACGAGACGGATCTGCGCAGTCGACTGCGAGTCCTTCCTCAGCTGACCCGCCGTTGCCTCGGTCTCAGCGTTGTAGGTTCGAATGTCGATATCTTCAAGGCCGTAGGCCTTGAGCGTGGCATCAATGTTGCGCTGAATGTAGGGCGATTCAAGTTCGACCGCGTTCGGTTGCACCTGGAACTGCTGCACGAGTGCCGGGTAGGCGGTGCCCACCACGATCTGCGCGACAATGGCGACGGCAATACCCGTGACCGCGATCCGCACCGCACCGCGGACGGCAACGTAAACGAAGATGCCGGCGATGATGACGCAGATGCCGGCCATGATCTCCCTGGCGGGAAGCGATGCCTGGACCTCGGTGAAGGACGCACCCGCGTAGCGCGCGTTTTCGCTGACGAGAAGCTCGTACCTGGAAAGCCAGAAGTAGGCGGCCGCCGTGAGCGACGAGATCGCACCAAGCACTGCCAGATGGATACGTGCCTTCTTCGAGAAGTACATGGGCTTCTGCGTCGGGTCAATCCCGCCATACAAGTAGTGCATGACGAGGGCCACGATCCAGGATGCGATGAGCAGCCTGACGATGAAGGACAGGATGAGGGACAGCATCGGGAGGGTAAAAACAAAGAACCCAATGTCGATGCCGAACTGGGGGTCGACTTCGTTAAAGGGCTCTCGGTTAATGAACAGGAGGATGGTGCGCCACTGGCTACCCGTCCCCGCAGCAAACATGAGGCCGAACAGGAGCGGCAGTCCGTAGAAGGCGGCCTTGCGATACTTGCTGATCCCGTCCCTGTAGGGGTCCAGGTTGCGGTTGCGAATCGCACCCGGCTCCGGAATCCCATCGGCCGGATAGGCCAGTTTCATGTTGAGCCAAATAACGACGGCGAGAATGAGAACGGCAACGGTTCCCACGCCAATCTGGGCACCCCATTGGGTCCAGAAGACGCGCACGGCCTCAAGCTGGTCGTACCAGAGGACATCCGTCCACACGTTCGACACGATGACGAACAGGAAGAGGAGGGCGGCAAGAATAACGACGGTAGGAATGAACGCCCCGCCGGCTCCGCCACCCGCCGTGGCTCCGGGCCGTTGCCCCGAGCCTCCGCCCGGACTCCACGGGCGCTCGTTTGAAGAAGAAGTGGTCACAGGTTTCTCCATGATTTGGAAAATGTACCCTCTAACCGTATCGCACCATTCTGGGAGCGTGACAGGTGCTTCTTCCGTTCTATGTCACGTTGACTTTCACCCGTATGACACCATTAACCCATGGAGTTGAACCCTAAGGTTGCCGCGCTGAAAGATGCCGTCACAGATATTGAAAAGTTCGTCGCCTCGGATGGTTGGGATGCACCAATCAGGATCTTTGCCATCATTAAGGCCGTTCCCGCACTTGAAAAGGCGCCGCAACTCGCGGAAGAACTTCCCGCCGATGTCGCACTGAACGCGATTACCGATCCGCACACTTTGTTCTCGGTCGAACAGGAAGGGCTCCCCGAGGCCTCCACCCTCGAAGAACTTCTCGCTCAATTGGCGTGGCCCGACGAGGTTGATGGGGCCGCAATTGTGGCAGAACGCATCATCGTTCCCCCGTCAGCTGAAAAAGATTTGCCTAAAGACCCGAAACTTGCCCTCATTGCCCTGTCCGAGCATCCCGAGAAGGAAGATGTTCGCATGGCCGTGGGCTACATGCGCGAGGGAGAAACCTGGTGTGCGATCCGCACGCGCACGCATGACAGCGACGATTCCGTGGTAGGCAGCCCTGACGCGGTGCCCGGCCTCATCTCGGCACTCAAGGCAACCTTCGACTAGGGAAAACTTGTGTCCAGGCTCCGCGAAGTTCCTTGCAACTTCGCGGAGCTACCAGGAAAGCGAAGCTATAAATAACTATGTGGAGATAAGGGGAACTTAGGGGGCTTCGCAGGTCGGCAGGTCTGCCGTATCCCCGCTCTTGATCGCTTCGAGTGCTTCGAGGGAGTCATCGAGGTTATCGACGGCAATGATTTGCATGCCGTCAATCTCGTGGGCGATCACCTCATCGCAGTTCTCGATCGGTGCCAGGAAGTATTCGGCCCCCGCGTCCTTCGCGCCAACGAGCTTGTAACGGATGCCCCCAATCGGGCCAATATCGCCCCGAGCATCCACCGTCCCTGTCCCAGCAATGACATTATCGCCGCCCACAGAACCCTCGGTTAGCTGATCGTAGATCTCGAGGGCAAACATTTGTCCTGCACTCGGCCCACCGATGTCGTGGAGGCGGATATCGGCGCTCGGCGATCCTTCTTCCACCTCCGTGGATACGAGAACTCCGAGGAGCGAACCCTCACTATCATCGTCAGGTTCGGAGGTCGTCACCTGCTCGGAATGCTCGGTCCCGTTGCGTTCAACGGTGACCGTCAGTTCCGTTCCCGGCTCGACGGTTGCCAAGTACTCCCTTAGCTCGGAGAAGTTCACGGGACTGAACGGGTCTTCACCGGGTGCCTGAAGAGAGAGCAGGATATCGCCCTCGCGGAGCTTCCCCTCGGCATCCGACCCCTCGGACATGCCCTCAATTATTGTCGTGGTCGGGATGTCAATGCCGGCCAGTGAATAACCTGCAAGGACCGCGTTGACCTGGGATTCGGCCATCATGGCCGCGCTCGCGGCACGCACGTCCTCGTTCGTGTCCTCGGCCGTGTAGAGCAGGCGGACGGGGATCAGATCCTTGTTGCTATCGAGAAGAGCCTCTACAGCAGCGGCTCCTCGCACGGACGCATCCGGGTTACCAAAGGTGGAGACGGTCGTGAGGTGAAGATCGGTATCGGATGGGAAGGTTTCCGCATCGGTGTTCGTCAGTTCAATAACCTGCTGGCCTTCGATCTCCACGACCGATAGCGCGGGCCCGGGGGCCTGATAAAGATAGGTGGTGGGCATGAAAGCCTGCCAGGTGAGGAGCGCACCAAAACCAATGGCCACGACCCCTCCGAGAAGAACTCGCGGCGGGGTGGGCTGGAAATTGTCGTCCCGATACCTCACCGTCCAATGATGCACCGGGGCGGGGTCACTATTGCAAACCGGGCAGGTGTTTCGCCCATAGCACGGATACTGGTATTCGGGACCTCCGCTCCACTAGCCTGGACATCAAAGTAACGGAGGAGCTAATCGTGAGCAATGACCCCCATCCCCACGGTGATGACTGGAAAGACATGTTGCGTGCAGTCCTGGGCGACCAGGCTGCCGATGAAGTCATCGCCTCCATGGAAGCCCAGGGACTCGATCCAGCTAACTTCGCTCGCATGAATGCTTCGGGGGCGGACATGTCCGTCCTCATGAGCCAGCTGCGGACCATGATGTCCGGTACCCCCGGCGGCCCCGTCAACTGGCAGATCGCCGAACAGGTCGCGAAAGACTCCATCACCCGTGAAGGCGTCGACACGCTGACGAAGGGTGAGGTGGAAAAGGTTAAGCAGGACCTGCAGCTCGCCAACATGTGGCTCAACCAGGCAACGGCTCTCGACCCGTCCTACGGACCGGAGCAGGCATGGACAAGGCTGGACTGGATCGCTCACGCACAGTCAACGTTCCGCCGCATGACAGAACCGGTTGCCGCGAACCTCACGGCCGCATTCACGCGCGCCCTCGAGGAGCAGATGGAGCACATGCCGGAGGAAATGAAAGCGATGATGGGTGGCCAGGCCTCCACCTTCATCAGCCACATGATGTCCTCCATGACCGGCATGCAGTTCGGTGCCGCGCTCGGCGAGCTCGCCAAGCAGTCCTTCGGTTCCACCGATACGGGCCTGCCCTTCGTCGAAGGTCACACAACCGCACTCGTTCCATCCAACGTTGCGGAGTTCGCGGAGGGACTGGAGATCTCCCCCGAAGAGGTTTCCCTCTACGTGGCGGTACGGGAGCACGCTCATGCTCGCCTGTTTGCCTCATCATCGTGGCTACGCGCATACCTCCTCGACACGATCGAGGCGTGGGCGCGCGACATCAACATCGACATGAGTGCTGTTGATGAGCAACTGCGAAGCATCGACATGTCCAATCCGCAGGCAGTTCCCGAAATCGATCTGACCGACGTGTTCAGCCCCGCCCCAACCGAGTCACAGCAGGCTGTTCTCACCCAGCTGGAGACAATCCTTGCTCTCATCGAGGGCTGGGTCAGCGAGGTCACCGACATTGCAACGGCCGGCACTCTCCCGGGAGCGGATGCGTTGCGTGAAATGTTTACGCGACGCCGCGCCACGGGCGGCCCCGCCGAGGTGACGTTCGGAAGCCTTGTAGGACTTGAACTCCGTCCCAAGAGGGTCCGTGAAGCGGCCCAGTTCTGGAAGGTTGCCCTCGAGAAGGGTGACCTTGAGTCCCGCGATCACCTGTGGTCCCATCCGGACCTGCTCCCCGACAGTGACGATCTGGATAATCCGGATGCGTTCTTCTCCGATCAGGAAACCGATCTGGAATCTGAGATCGACAATCTGCTCGCGGGTATCTTTGCCGATGAGGAAGCGGGCGAGGACCCCTCGGGTCCGGAAGAGCCGCTTCCTCCCACAAACTAAGCCGCGGATCACGAGGGAGGGAACACCTACCCCTTCAATCAATCTCGGTACACAAACCAAGCTGATCCCCCTGCCTGTGGAAACTCGGGCAGGGGGATCAGCTTATCCGGCTAGGCTGTCCGCATGTATCTTCCGGATGGTCTTGGTGTGTATTGGCGCGATCATGACAGTGTTCAGGTGGGTTTACATCCTGAGCGCAGTGCTATCTTTGATGGTCTCTATCCGCGCGAGATCTCCCTCTTTAACCTTTTGCGGAACCCGTGCACTCCCGAAGACGTCTCCCATTGGGCTTCTTCCCATCAGGTTGATCGGGAACGTGCCACCAAGATTTGGGACCAGGTCGAAGAATCCGGACTAGCGGTACAGAACACCCTGCCGGGGAACATGGCGAGAACGGAGTTCTTGGCGCTCGCGAGGGCCGGTTCCGTCTTTCCCGAACGTGCCTCCCGCACCGGCATTGAAATCCACGGCACTGGAGTCATCGGGATTCTCCTCGCCCTTGCCCTCAATAATTACGGGTTCGCCAGCATCCATTTTTCGGATTCAAAACCCGTGACCGAAGCCCAGTCGCGATGGCTGGGAACAGCTGCCTTTGGGCAACCGACCGAGCAGGTGGTGAGGCCACTCCTCCTCCCGCCACGCAAGAAACCCGAACGCACCTTCGTCGTTTCGGTGACGAGCAGGGTCTTTCCCCGGCACATTGCGCGCGTGGCGCTGGCTAATGATGTGGGGTATTTGCCTGTTGTGGTGGCAGAAGCTGATGTTCAGGTCGGGCCATTCGTCACGGACTCTCCCTGCATTGAATGCGTAGAACTATCCCGTAGGGATCGTGACGAGAAGTGGCCGCTACTTGTCAATCAGGGAGAGCGTCTCCCGGTCGTGGAAACGGATATTGCGAGCGCCTTCCAGGCGGCCTCCTGGGTGGTGGGGGAAATACTGCACACCCTGGCGTATCCGAGCATGTTGCCGCGCCTGCATTCGAGCGTGCTTCACATCCCTCCCCCGCCAGCATGGCCAACCATTGAAAACCTCAGCCCACATCAGGAGTGCGGCTGCAACGACCTGTAATCGTCCCGTAAGCGAATTCATCCAAATGCGATGCATGAAAGTGACGGGACTTCGCTCTTCTCTAGTTCCTACCTCGTGGCATCGATGACCTGAAGGATTGCGGCGCCGTAGTTGTCGAGCTTCGTCATCCCGATCCCCTTCACCTTGCCGAGTTCGTGGATGGTTGCGGGCTTGGCGGAGGCAATATTCATGAGCACCGTGTCAACAAGGATGAGATAGGCAGGCTTGCGTTCTTCGGCTGCCTGTACCTTCCGCCAAGCTTTCAAATTGTTCAGAAGCTCAACATCGTTCGGATGGTTGAGTTCAAACTCGAGGGCCGCTTCCTTTGTTCGTCTCCGCGTCTGGGTAGCTCGGGAAACCTTGGCGGTTTCGGGCCAGATGCCGTCAAGGAACCTGGTGCGCTTGCGGTTGCCGCGGCCGCTGTTGGAGCGTGACCTCGCGTAGCTCACGTACAGGTGTTCGCGGGCACGGGTGATGCCGACGTAAAGGAGGCGCCGCTCCTCGTCGATGGCCTGCGGTGTTTCTGCGAGCGAGATCGGCATGAGTCCCTCGCTCATACCGGCCAGGAAGACAGCATCCCATTCTAGGCCCTTCGCCGCGTGCATCGTCGAAATCGTCACACCCTCAACGGTCGGGGCATTCTGGTGGGAGGCTCGCTCTTCCAGCTCTGCCACAAATCCCGCCAGGTCGGCACCCCGGCTTTCGTGGATGTCATCGGCGAGGATGACAAGGGCGTTGAGCGCTTCCCAGCGCTCCCGCTGAGCACCTGCGACCTTTGGGGCGTTCGTTTCCCAGCCGAGCCGGCGCACAACTTCGCGGACGATCTCGGGCATGGACTGTTCGGCCCCGCTCCGTGCGAAAGACCGCATCATGACCATGGCCTCACGGATCTCTTTTCGCGAGAAGTAGCGTTCGCCTCCCCGGATCGTGAATCCAATCCCCGCATCAGCCAGTGCCGTCTCAAAAGCTTGGGACTGGGAGTTCGTGCGGAGCAGAATGGCGATCTCTGATAGGAGCACGCCGCGACGCTGAAGATCAATGATGCGCTTCGCAATATCCTTAGCCTCCGCATCATCATCCTCGTAGTCCCGGTAGTCAACTGCCGGACCCGAGGGCCGCTGGGCAACGAGCTTGACCGCGCCCTGGAGGCGTCCGGGTGCGATGACCCGGTTGGCAGCATCAACAATCTGGGGTGTGGATCGGTAGTCCCGCACCAGCTCAACTTCGCTTGCTTCCTTGAAGCGCTTCCGGAAGTCTCTCAGGTAGCTCGGGGTAGCCCCGGTGAAGGAGTAGATCGTCTGGGACACGTCGCCCACCACGCACAGGTCCCGCCTCTCCCCCAACCAGTGGTCGAGAAGTCGCTGCTGAAGGGGTGACACGTCCTGGTATTCGTCGACGACAAAGTGACGGTACTGGTGGCGGATCTGGCGAGCAATATCGTCCCGCTCAACCATGATCCCGATGAGGATGAGAAGAATATCCTCGAAGTCGATGACGCCCCTGGCCGACTTGGCTTCCTCATAGGCGGCAATGAGCCTGCCGACCGTTTCGAGAGTCTGCCCGGCCACGCCGTCGCGCCCGGTCTTCCTGGCCTTCTCGACGTAGCGCTCCTGGCCGGTGAGCGTCACCTTGGACCATTCGATCTCGGCTGCGAGGTCACGAACGCTCGCCCGGTCAACACCAATACCGAGCTGTCCGGCAGCTTGCGAGATGAGTCCAATCTTCGATTCTTGGATTTGGGGCATCGGACCACCGACGGCGTGCGGCCAAAAGTACGACAGCTGACGAAGGGCCGCAGCGTGAAAGGTTTGTGCTTGCACCCCGTGCGCACCGAGGTCTCGCAGGCGCGACCGCATCTCTCCCGCCGCGCGGGACGTGAAAGTGACGGCAAGGACATTGCTGGGATGGTAGGCGCCAACGAGCACGCCGTGCGCGATCCGATAGGTGATGGCTCGGGTCTTGCCCGTGCCTGCACCTGCCCTCACAACCAGGGGGCCCTTGAGTGTTTCAGCCACCTGGCGTTGATCCGGGTCCAGGGCCGACAGCAGTTCTTCCTTGTCCATTCATTCCTCCCAAACCAGTCTGTCATGGCACCCGGACACGACTGAACCCAGCCTGCGGCCGTGTGCCCCACACCTGCTGTGGATATCGGAACGCACACTTCACAGACTCGCGTTGTCCACAAGCACTGCAAGAGCGCAGCCATCGCACGCACACGAGACTGTCTAGCAACCAGAGGTGGCTCAGGGGCAGCGCGTGGTTCAGGGAAAGAACCGGAACCCAGAACGGGAAGTTCAGGCGCTTCCTTACGGCCCGTGAAGCAGTGTAGTTGCTGAATCGTTCGTTCAGGATTCGCTGAGCGGGAGTGGCCCGCCATACCAGTCCTCGATGAGGTAACGAGCAACCGACGAGGACATGGGGACGGTGAGATTGCCGGCTGCGATTTCGTCTTTAAACTCTTCGCGAGTGAAAAATCGTGCCCGGGTGATTTCTTCACCGTCGACATTGACGTCGCTCGTAGACGTCCATGCCCTAAACGAGGCCATGAGGCTCCGCGGGAACGGCCATGGCTGCGAACCGAAGTATTCAACGCGGTCGATAACAACGCCGGCCTCTTCCATCGATTCCCGCTCCACCGCGTGCTCGAGGGATTCCCCCGCCTCGACAAAGCCAGCCAGGCACGAGTATCTCGTGGGTTCCCAGTTGGATGCGTGGCCCAGAAGCAACCTGTCGTGCTGGTCGCGGATCGCCATGATCACGCTCGGGTCGGTGCGCGGGTAGCTAATGAGCTTGCAGTCGCTGCACACACCTTCCCAGCCGGCTGCCTGCGCGGCGATGATGCCGCCGCAGGCCTGGCAGTGCTTGCGATCATCACGCCAGGCTCCGAGGGCTGTCGCGGTTGTGGCGAGTCCCGATTCGAGTCCGCTTAATTGGTGTCCAATCTTTCGTAGCGACACGAACGGGTGGCGGTGAAGAGCGGTGAGCCTGCGGTCCCCGTAGGGTATTCCTTCCGGATCGAGCTCAAAACTGGTGGTGACAAGGTGGAGGGCGGCCCACAGAGTATCCTCGGTCTTCCCCAGGTAGGACAGGTGGTCCCAGGTCAAGAGTTCGTCGGGCACGTCATTCTTCATCACCGTGATGAGCCCCGTGTCGGTGGCTGCGATCTGCCCTTCTCGTACGAGAAGGATAGTGAATTCTTCATCGAGCAGGGACGGATCCGTACGTCGCACCGCATCGGTATCGTGCTCAATTCTGGACAGGGGGAGTGCCGTGCTCATGTCCTCATTCTGTCACGAACCGGCTCGAAGCAAAGCTGTCGCTTAAGAATATGGCAGGGCATTCTCCCCGTAATTCCCAGCGATGACTTAGCAAGGACGTTTCCCAGGTTGAGTTGGCAAAGAAGATAGAGAAATCACGGAGCGACAAAGCGTCACTCCGGGATCATTAAAGGTCTTACTATTCGGTTTCTTCGACGGTGGCCTGACCAAGCACGCGGCTGCCGGAGTAGATGACGGCGGACTGCCCCGCGGCCAGTCCCCTCAGGGGCTCATCCAGGTCGATGACGAGCTTCTCGTCAACGGACTGGACGGTGGCGGGGATTTCACGGCCGTGTGCACGGACCTGAACGCCTGCTCGGATGGGCTCGGAAGGGTCGATGTCCGGGGCAAGCCACACGGTGTCGCTTCCCGTGATTCGGTGAATATCGAGGTGTTCGACCGGTCCAACTCGGACCGTATTCGTTTCGATGTCGACCTTCGTGACGAAGCGGGGCTGACCATCCTTGGCGGGAATGCCGAGGCCGAGGCCGCGGCGCTGCCCCACCGTGTAGGCGAATGCACCGAGGTGTTCGCCAACGACCGCTCCGGTTTCGTCCACGATCGGTCCCGGGTTTTCGCCGAGCCTCCTGCGGAGGAAGCCACGAGTGTCACCATCGGCGATGAAGCAAATGTCGTAGGAGTCCGGTTTGAGCGAGACTCCCAGGCCGCGGGCGGCCGCTTCGACCCTCACCTGGTCCTTCGTTTCGACCGTGCCGAGGGGGAAGAGGACGTTACCGAGAACCTGCTTACCCATGACGGCAAGGACGTATGACTGGTCCTTCGGGTGGTTGGCGGCCCGGTGAAGCTCGTGACGGACGGAACCATCTGCTTCGATATCGCGCAGATCCGCGTAGTGTCCGGTGCACACGGCATCGAAGCCCATTGCCAGGCCCCGCTCGAGGAGGGCCGCGAACTTCACGTGCTCATTGCAGCGCACACACGGGTTCGGGGTGCGTCCAGCCGAGTATTCGGACAGGAAGTCTGCCACGACCGTGTCTTCAAAGTCATCGGACAGATCCCACACGTAGTAGGGGATGCCGAGTTTGTCGGCGGCACGTCGCGCATCGTAACCGTCCTCAACGGAACAGCATCCTCGGTTCCCGTTGCGGTGTTCGGCACGGGATTTGGACAGCGCCATGTGCACCCCGACAACGTCGTGGCCGGCATCGACCGCTCGCGCGGCCGCCACTGCCGAATCGACGCCTCCGGACATTGCTGCCAAAACTCTCATGTTCGAGCTGCCTTTCGCGCCATGTTGACAGCCCCGGGTAAGGCCGCCACCAGGGCGTCTATCTCGCTTTGGTTCGTACTGTCTCCCGTGGAGAACCGTAGAGCAGTATAGGTGTCTTCGGCTACCCCCATGGCCTCCAAGACCGTCGAGGGGCGGTAGACGCCAGCGGAGCAGGCGGATCCTGTCGAGCAGGAAATCCCCGCCATATCAAGCCCCAGGAGCAGTGCCTCGGGGTCGGTGCCGGGGAAGATCACGTGCGTAATGTGAGGAAGTCGTGGCACGTCGCCACCGCTCCGGTATCCGCCAAGGGCCTCGGAGGCGGCAACGATCTGGGCCGAGAAGTTGGCAAGCACCCGCGCCTTCTCCTCTTTCTTGGCAAGAGCGTCCTCGAGGGCTGCCGCGAGCGCCACGGCACCGGCCACGTTGATCGTCCCGGAGCGGACCTTGCGTTCCTGCCCGCCTCCGCCCTCGAGGGCGATGAGCGGGTAGTCGCGGGCGGCGATGAGTGCCCCGATTCCGACGGGGGCTCCGAGCTTGTGCCCCGAGATCGTGATCGCATAACCATCCGGGATGGTGATGGTGGAGATGGCCTGCACGGCATCCGTGTGGAGCCTTGCCTGCGGCGCCTTCTCGGCCACGAGGTCCTTGATTTCGGCCAGCGGCTGGATGATTCCGGACTCGTTATTTGCGGCCATGACCGAAACCAGTGCAACGGACTCGTCCAGCGGGTCAGCCAAGGCGTTCAGATCTACTACTCCGTCCGGGGTGACGGGAATGACCCGGGTGGTTCCTCCAGAGCGGGCTGCGATGTCGGCTGCTTCCTGGATGGCGGGGTGTTCGATCGCGGAATAGAGAACCGTCCCCTTCGTGGCCGGTCCCGCAATTGCCAGATTGTCGGCTTCCGTGCCCCCGGAAGTGAAGATCACTTCGGCAGCATCAACGCCGAGCAGGCTCGCGATCTTCTCGCGAGCATCCTCCAGGATCGACCGTGAGGCCCGACCTGCGCCGTGGATGGCGGAGGCGTTCCCCTGGACGGAGGTGGC
Organism: Flaviflexus massiliensis; assembly: GCF_001375495.1. Lineage (GTDB taxonomy): Bacteria > Actinomycetota > Actinomycetes > Actinomycetales > Actinomycetaceae > Flaviflexus > Flaviflexus massiliensis. The sequence continues at coordinate 55,311 of NZ_LN831058.1, forward strand.
CTCCAGCCACGCGGCTTTCGCCACGTCGGACAGGGGTGCTGTTGCCGCGTAGTCGAGGTAGATCACCTACAGGCCGGCCTTCTTGAGTTCGGCAATGGCCTGCGGGAGAACATTGTCGAGGTCGCCAACCACACCGAAGTCTGCGATCTCGAAGATGGGGGCTTCGGCATCGTCGCTGATGGCGACGATTGTTTCGGAGGCGAGCATCCCGCTCGTGTGGTGCACCGCGCCCGATACGCCGAGGCCGATGTAGAGCTTGGGGGCGATGGTTTCACCGGTCTGACCGATCTGGGCCGACCGATCAATCCACCCCTCATCGCACGCCACGCGGGTGGCGCCAACGGCTCCCCCGAGAAGCTCCGCGAGTTCACGTGCGGGACCAAAATCGCCGTCCAGTCCGCGCCCACCAACGACCACGACCTGGGACTCAGTGAGGTTCGGTCCCGTGTTTTCACGGACGGTTCGTGACACGAGACGGGTCCGCCCTGCTCGTTCGGGCACCTCAATCGTGAGCGGGGTGACCGTTGCCTCGGTACGGTCGGTCGCGACCGCTTCGACCGCGGTGGGCCGCAGTGCGACGACGGGGATGCCGCGGATGATTTCACCCGAGGTGGCCCAGCTTCCCGAGAACACCGCCTTGGTGATCGAGAGCTGGTTATTGTCGACCGTCACCGAATCGGCGTCCGTAATAACACCCGAGTCAAGGGTGACCGCTGTTTGCGCGGCGATTTCCTTACCCAAGTACGAGGAGGCGAGGAAGACAGCGCGCGGATTCACCTGCTTTGCTGCCGCGACCGCGAGCGCCGACCACACGGCCGGATGGTTGGGGTCAGCACCTGCGGCTTCCACCGTGGCGGGATCGACGGCAAGGATTTCGTCAGCTCCGTAGCGGGCGAGTTCAGCGACGGGAGGTTCCCCAAACGTTGCGGACACAACCCGGTCTGCTACGTTGCGTGCGGCGGTCAGCATCTCTCGCGAGGATTCGGAGAGCTCGTGGCCGTCGTGGCGGGAGAGGACGAGTACTGTTTCTACCTTCACTTCATGACTCCAAGAATGTAGTTCGCGAGCTGGGTTCCAGCATCTCCAGCATCCTGCACAATTTCCCCAGCTTCCCTGGGCGGCCGTTGCTCTGCTGCGTTGACCTTCGTGGCGGCACCTGCCGTACCCACCTGTTCACCGGCAAGGCCGAGGTCGTCGAGGTTGAGTTCCGTGATGGGCTTTTTCTTCGCGGCCATGATCGCACGGAAGTTCGGGTACATGATTTCGTTGGCCTGGTCAGTGACAGAAAGGATCGCGGGCAGGTCCGCTTCCAGCACCTCGTCGTAGGTACCCATGGTGCGGTGCACGCGAATGGTTCGTCCGTCGAGTTCCACCTTCTTCGCCATCGTCAGTGCGGGCAGGTCGAGGTGGGCTGCGAGTGCGGAGGGGATTGTGGCTGTCATACCGTCAAGAGCGGCCATGCCCGTCACGACGAGATCGATCGGACCGTCCTGTTGGAGGCGATCGATCGTGGCACTGAGAACCCGGGCGGTTCCGAGGACATCGGAGCCTGCTGCCCGTTCGTCGCAGACGTGGATGGCGCTGTCGGCACCGAGTGCGAGTGCGCGGCGCAGTCCATCAACCGCGTCTTCGGGGCCCATGGTAATGACGATGACTTCACCGTCACCGTCGGCCAGGTTCACGGCCTCTTGGACGGCGTTCTCGTCAAGTTCATTGAGCACATCGTCGTCCCCGCGGACGAGGTAACCCGATTCCAGGGTTCGTTCCGCTTGAACGTCGGGTACGTGTTTTACGCATACAACAATCCTCATACCTTCTAGATTGTCACCGAAATACCCGTATTCAAAGAGACATATGCCATGAGTGGACATGGTCGGTGCTGGTCGGTCGACTTCGAACAGATGCGAGGTGGAAGGTGAGACAATGTGCGGGTGACACAGACATCCCATCACCGTATCGAGCCCAAGCGCTATATTGCGCGGGCTCCTGAACCAACCGCCCCCTCCCGTACGCACGCCAGCCAACTCGGCGTTTTCGTGCATCCTGACGGGGTCGATGTTGCGATTACCGCCCCGCTCGCTTCGGGGGTTGAGTTCTGCGCGATCGACCGCGGGCCAGCAGGAACGATCCTGGAGCGCCGCTATGCTCTCAACGGTCCTGAGCTCGGGGTGTGGACCGGGTTTATTCCGGGTATTGAGGTTGGTCAACACTACGGTTTCCGGGTGCACGGTAGGTGGGATCCCGAGGCCGGTATGAGACACAATCCCGCGAAGTTGCTGCTCGACCCGTACGGAAGGGGTGTTGCTGGAGATTTCGATCTGGGCCCGGCCGTGTTTTCTCACGAGGTTGACGAGAATCTCCATCCCATCCCCGGTCCGCGCAAGATCAACGAGTTGGATTCCGCCCCTCACGTCCCCCACTCGGTGATCGTTGACGACAGCTATTACGGCACCGTGGAAGCGCTCCACACCCCGTGGGACAGGACAGTTATTTACGAGGCACACGTGCGCGGGCTGACGATGAACCTGCCCGGTGTGCCCACTCACCTTCGGGGAACCTATGCGGGGCTCGCTCACCCGGCAACGATTGCGCACCTGCAAAGGCTTGGCATCACCGCCATCGAACTCCTCCCGATCCAGGCGAAACTGTCGGAAACCTTCCTGATCGAGAAGGGGCTGTCCAACTACTGGGGGTACAACACTCTCGGATTCTTTGCTCCCGAACCTAGCTATGCGACCAAGGCCGCCCAAGCCGAAGGACCCTCGGCGGTCCTCCGGGAGGTCAAGGGCATGGTGTCGCTCCTGCACGAGGCCGGGATCGAGGTGATCTTGGACGTGGTCTATAACCACACGTGCGAGGGTGGCACCGATGGGCCGACCCTGTCGTGGCGGGGATTTGGCGAATCAAACTTCTACATGCAAAAGCCCGGCAATCCCGGCGAATTTGATGACGTGACCGGCTGCGGCAACTCTCTCGACTTCCGCCTGCGCCGGGTCATCCAAATGTCTCTCGATTCGCTCCGCTACTGGGCGGAAGAAGTTGGGATTGACGGCTTTAGGTTTGACCTGGCGGTCACGCTTGGTCGGCAGGGCCGCGACTTCCACTCCCACCACCCGTTCTTCGTGGCCATGACCACCGACCCGGTTCTCCGGTCTCGCAAGCTCATCACCGAACCCTGGGACCTCGGGCACAACGGGTGGCGCACGGGACAGTTCCCAAGCCCCATGGCGGACTGGAACGACCGCTACCGCAACACGGTCCGCTCCTTCTGGCTATCGGACCAGGCAGCGATGGCCGACGGCAAGAGGCCCGCGGACTCCCGCGAGCTCGTCACCCGCCTGTCCGGTTCAGCCGATCTATTCTCGCGCGGCCGGGTTCCCGGTGGGCGCGGCACGTTTGCCTCCATTAACTTCGTGACCGCTCACGATGGCTTCACCCTGGGCGATCTCGTGACCTACAACTACAAGCACAACGAAGCGAACCTGGAAGACAATCGTGATGGGACCGATGACAACAGGTCGTGGAATCACGGGAATGAAGGGCCGGATGCGGCCCTTCTGGCGGCACGTCAGAAGTCGATGAGGAACCTCATCGCCACCCTCCTCCTGTCCTCGGGCACCCCGATGATCACCGCCGGTGACGAGATCGGGCGCACCCAGTTCGGCAACAACAACCCCTACTGCCAGGACAACACCCTGTCGTGGGTGGATTGGCGCCTCCAACCCTGGCAGGAAGACTTCCAGGAAACCGTGTCCTACCTGATTCGGCTCCGCCGCGAGCACACGGTCTTCCGACCCACGGGCTTCTACACGGGAACGCCCCGGAACGGGGACCCGCTGCCCGACGTCACGTGGCTGGCGAGGGACGGGGAGGAAATGCCCGCATGGAAATGGTTCGAACCATCCTCGCGCTCCTTCCAGATGTTGCGGTCCGGAGGTGGCACGGATGTGGATGCCCTCATCATCATCAACGGCCTGAACGAACCCCGAGAGTTCACGTTCCCAATTGGTCGAGGCAGGCCCTTTGATCTTGCCTGGGACTCGACCGTGGCCCGCCCGAACGGGTTCCGTGAACGCAAGCTCCCCGGTTCAACGATTGAGATGGAAGAGCAGTCGATTCGCCTCTACCTGTCGAACCCCGCCTAAGCTGGAAACAGCACCCCAACCACCACTTCACATAGGATGTGACCGGAACGTTCCGGAAAGGATAATTCATGGCTCATGACGAGGAAGTAGACCTCGAAACCACAATCGGTGAGGACTCGCTTCGCCACTCGGAAAAGGTCAGCGAGGAGCTGCTCCAGAAGATTCAGGAAGACGCCTCCCCCTTCAGGATGCTGACCGGCGACCGCCCCACCGGCAAACTCCACCTCGGCCACTACTTCGGTTCCCTCAAGAACCGCGTAGAACTCCAGAAAGCCGGAGTGGAAACGTGGCTCGTTGTTGCCGACTACCAGGTCATCACCGACCGTGACGCGGTTGGCGAAATCCGTGACCGGGTTTACGGACTGGTAACCGACTACCTGTCGGTCGGGATCGACCCCGAGAAGGCCGTGATCTTCCCGCACTCGCAGATCCCGGAACTGAACGAACTCGTCATCCCCTTCCTCTCGATCGTCACCGATTCCGAGCTGCGCCGGAACCCCACGGTCAAGGCCGAACTCGATGCGTCTGGCAACCGGCCCATGTCCGGACTCCTCCTCACCTACCCGGTGCACCAGGCGGCCGACATCCTCTTCTGTAAGGCCAACGTCGTACCCGTCGGCAAGGACCAACTCCCCCACCTCGAACAGGCCCGTGTCATCGCCCAGCGTTTCAACAAACGCTATGGCCGCCCCAAGGGACAAAAACACCCGATCTTCCCCCGCCCCCAAGCACTCCTGTCCGAGGCTCCCTCGGTGCTGGGCCTCGATGGTCAGAAGATGTCCAAGTCCCGCCACAACACGATCGAGCTGGCAATGACCGCGGATGAGACGGCAGCTCGCCTGAAGAAGGCCGTCACCGACTCTGAGCGCACGATCACTTACGATCCGGTCAATCGCCCCGAGGTTGCCAACCTCGTTCAGCTCACCGCACTATCAACCGGCCGGGATCCGCACGAGATTGCGGGCGAGATCGGTGACGGCGGCGCAGGCACCCTGAAGAAGGTGGCCACCGAGGCTATTAACGAGATGCTGGCACCGATCCGCGAGCGCCGCGCTGAAATTGAAGCGAACCAGGACTTTGTTCGCGACGTTCTCCGCACCGGCATTGAGAAGGCCAATGAGCAGGCCCGCGAAACCGCACGCGAGGTGCACGAGGCACTGCAGATGCAGTACTTCTAAGAAAGCAGCAACACTAAGAACATTGCGAGGGAAGTAGTGACAGCAATACAGACTGAATAGTCTGTGCTTCCCTCAAGGCTGGTGCCCTGACAGGGCACCAGTCCTTCCATATTCGAGCCCTTTTCTTATCCAACCCTTTCCTCATTCACGTAAGGAACAGACGCTCAAAAACACTTTCTCAACAGTGTTTACATACCGTGCGGCACGCCGATCAGCATTTCGCAATGCCAATTGGGGCACACTCCCCATCTGTCCAACTCGGCCCACACTCCCACCATTTCGTTGAAATATCAACGATTGCTTCGGGTGGGGAAATCCACGCACTACCAGGCTTTTCACAGGAAAAGCGGTTGGACGGTCCCCGCTTTTGTGAGGTAAACAATGGGGAGTTCCGGGCCCTTCGTCCCTGGTTCCCGGAGAAAAAGGACTCAAAACGAGTTCAGGGAACCTGTTTCGGCATGTATTCTCAAACTCGTTAAGACATTTGGTCTAGCCCCAACTCAAGGAGAATGACATGCGCACACATTCAATGAAGCGATCATTGGTTGTGGCGGGCCTTGCCCTGGCACTCCCGTTTGGCCTCACTGCCTGTGGTGGTGGCAAGCCGTCGAAGGAAGACGTCAAGGAGGGCATGGTCAGCATGCTCAACGAGTCTGGTTTTGATGCTGAAAGCATGGAAGCCGCCGGCATCTCTCAGGATGCACTCGACGACTACTACAACTGCGTTGTCGAAGACCTGTACGACAACGTTTCGGACGACACCCTGAAGGCTCTGGCCGACGGTGACGCTTCGGCTCCGATGTCGGCCGAGGATAGCCCGAAGTTCAACGAGGCCGCCCAGGCCTGCATCAGCAACCTCGGCTTCTAACAAGGAATTCTGACAGCTGTTTCAGCCCGTCCGAATCCCCTGAATTTATAACTCAATCAAGCTTTGCGACCGAAACCGATTGTTGTTTCTTGCAGTGATGACAAGCATCCGGTTCCCCAGTCCCGATGGCTGACGGAATCGTCCGGTCCAATAAACTCTCACACAAGCAGTGCCGTGACGGCACAAAAGGAGACAGATATGCGCACCAATTCACTGAAGCGATCCATTGTTGTTGCTGGCCTCGCCCTAGCACTTCCCTTCGGACTCACCGCCTGCGGTGGCGGTAAGCCCTCCAAGGAAGACGTGAAGGACGGCATGGCCACCATCCTCGAAGACTACGGCGTCAGCGCTGAGACCATGGAAGCCGCCGGCATCTCCGGAGAGCAGCTCGACGGCTACTATGCCTGCATTGTCGACGACGTCTACGACGATGTTTCCGATGACACCCTCAACGCCATTGCCGACGGCGAAGACAAGATGCTCGCCGAAGACCAGTCCGCTTTCAACACCGCAGTCACCAACTGCCAGAGCGAACTCGGCCTCTAATTCGGTAAAACGGCGGTCTGCGCGGGCACTCACTGCCCGCGCAGACCCATATCTACCACCAAGCCCCAATCGACCATCGATTAAGAAGAAAAATGAAACTCGATGGAGATAAACGCACAATCTGAGGAGAAATACTTGTGTACCAACACGATGAAGCGAACCCTGACAGCTCTCGGACTTGCCGTGGCACTGCCCTTTACTCTCGCAGCCTGCGGGGAAGAAGCGGCAAAGCCCAGTAAGGATGAAGTCAGCGCGGCCATGGATGACCTCCTAGCGGCCTCGGGCATGAGTCCCGAAACACTGGAAGCAACGGGACTCAGCGAGGAGCAGTTCAACGGCTACCGCAACTGCATCGTTAACTCGATCTACGATGACGTCTCGGCCGAGTCCCTCCAGTACCTGGTTGACGGAGACTACGAGTCCCCCGTGTCGAAGGACGACAGCGACAAGATCGACAGCGCCATCCAGACCTGCGCTTCCGAACTCGGAGTCTAGGACCTAGGAGTATTCCGATGGGTGGGTGGCCGCTGGCATCATCGTTTGCGCCACTCACTAATTCTTATAGTCGATTCACACTGTGCCGCGCGGGTGAAGCGGTCGAGGACATTGCAGAACACCGATCCCTAACCACCATGCCAACCCCTCGAGACAAGACACTGACATTCCTAACAACCCAGTGAAGTCTACCTACCAATCGTTCACACCTGTCGAACATCGGGGCTATGGACGGTAAGCTTTCAATGGCGTCCAGAACCTGAGGAAGAGTAAATGAAGCGGCCTTTTCGAACAGCTTTCCTGCTGCTCACCATCCCCCTAGCTCTCGCGGCTTGCTCCTCTGACAATGAGGAGGCCTCATCCGAGACTTCCTCCGAACTCTCGGTGGACCCGACCGAGGACGATCTCAGCCCCGGAATCAACGACGTACCCCAACCCGGTCCCGACGACTCGTCAAACGCTGAAGAACCCGAGCTCCCAGAGCCAACAGAGGATGCCGAGGAACCGGTCGACCCTGCGGATGGTCCCAGCAAGCAAGAGGTGGCTGACGGCCTGCGGGTGATGATGATGGAGGAGCTGGCTGTCACCGAAGAAGATCTTGAAGAGTCAGGTGCAACAGAACTCATGGAAGAGTTCTACACGTGCGCGACCGACTCCGTATACGACTCCGTCTCCACCGAGGCACTGGTGGCGCTCGCGGAATCAAATATTGATGCGGAGCTGTCCGAAGAGGACTCCTCCATTCTCAATACGGCAACGATCGAGTGCGGAAACAGCATCTCAACCCGGTAGCTCTCCTCGCCCGTTTGACCGTCCCCAGCCTCGAACAATCAGCAAGGATCCAGCTCCCCTTCTTTTTGCACACGGATAGTCAGCAATCTGGCACCCCACTCCGTATGATCGAGAAAATGTGATCTGAGGAGCCTGATCGCCCATCCTGATGTTTATCAGGTGGAGCCTCCTTACAGGTCAGGGAACATTGGGGAAGCTCATGAAGACAAAACTAGGTTTGCGTTCCTTGTACGCAGTGGCTCTGACCGTTGTCCTGCCACTTGGGTTGACAGCATGCGGAGACAACTCTGCCAACACCAGTAGCGAGACGTCTAGCGAGATCATCGAGGGTGAAGAGGACGATCCCACCGAATCCGTAGACGCACCGAGCAGCGGGGACAACAGCACCTCAACCGATAAACCCACGAAGGACGAAGTTGTCGATGGAATAGCGCAGATGCTGGCAGAGCACGGGCTCACCGACGAGTATATGGAAGCCAGCGGCGGCTCCGCCGAGCAACTCCACAACTACTACGTGTGCACCGTTGATGGCTTCTACGACGATGTCTCTACAGAGACACTCGAGAACATCGCAAACGGGAAAGATGAGATGCCCGACGATGAACAGGCACTATTTGACGCGGCTGCCGACAATTGCGTGGGCGAACTCGGCCTCGAGGACGACACTCAGCAAAGCGATGCGGCAAAGCCTTCCAAGCAGGAGGTTGTCGATGGAATTGCAAGGATCCTTGAAGAGGACGGTGTGACCCCGGAGTATTTGGAAGCCAACGGTATTACCAGCGAACAGCTCAACAGCTACTACACCTGCATCGTCGACGAGATCTACGACGTCATCTCCATCGAGGCGCTCACCGCCTTCGCCAACGGGCAGGACCAGATGCACACCGAGGACCAGGCACCCTTTAACGAAGCTGTCACCACCTGCCAAGGTGAGCTCGGCTAAACAGAACTGAGCACAGCTCCTCATCAAACTCCTTGCGAGCCCAAAGCTCCAACATCACGAGGCGGGATGCAACATCACCTGTTGTGTTCCGAGCCAATTTCACGTCCTCAGACACCGCGATCTTGACAATCAATCTGGACCACTGACGGCCCCTCACTATCGCTTCCGGCCAATAATTCAGGCCCTAAATCAACGCATATTTCATGAATACGCATGAATAAAACTCAACTACTCAGCGCTTTGGGGAGTCGTAGCTTGATTGGATCTTTTCCTATCAGACTAGGAAAACACCGGTATCCAGGATTTGGGGATTGGGTTTTCATGGGAACCGCTTTCCTAGCCAAAGCGTGACAGGCCACCGGGAATGTCCATACTGTCGAACCCGTAAATAAATCTTCATCAACTGTTGGAGTAATCATGAAGACGAAACTTGGTAAGCGTTCCATTTACGCAGCTGGCCTTGCGCTTGCGCTTCCTTTCGGCCTGGCAGCATGCGGGGACGACTCAGAAGATACCAATGACAAGACCACCGTCGAGGAAACCGAAAACACGGATACCGAGATTGACACGGACACGGACACCGAAGACGGCACCGACGAGACCGATTCGGTCGATGCTGATGAGGATGCAGACAACGGTGCAGACGGCCTCGGCACGGACGACGGTACCGACACGGACACCGATACCACTGACGACGGCACCGATGGTGACCTCAGCGCCTCGGGTGACAAGCCGTCCCCCGACGAGGTCGTTGATGGCCTTGCTGTGATCCTGGAAGATTACGGCGTCAGCGTCGAGTCGATGGAAGCTGCCGGCATCTCCGCCGAGCAGCTCGACAGCTACTACACCTGCATCGTTGACGATGTCTACGATGACGTTTCCGCCGAAACCCTCAACTCGATCGCTAACCAGCAGGATCAGATGCTCCCTGATGACCAGGCCGCATTCAATGAGGCTGTCACCAGCTGCCAGGGTGAACTCGGCCTGTAAATAGCAAAGCCAACGGGCAGTCGCGTCGCGGAATCACCGCATTACGCACTGACTGAGAAGGAGCGGGAAGCAACTATCGTCGTTGCTTCCCGCTCCTTCCTTTGTCCGCCTCTATCCGTTTCACTTTCTAATTCACTGTTCAGTTCTCTCCACTCATGACTTGAGCGAGCTCTTCTTCGTTTTGGTCGGACCTGCTGGGGACTAAAACTCCTTGGGGTCCCCAGCTGATCTATCCTCTTTACCCAATCCGGTCCCTCACCGTCACAATGCGCACTGAAAGCTATTTCATGCATGGCGCAATCGACTCTTATTTAGCTACCTATGTCACAGTCTTTCGATAGGGTTGGGGCGTGAGTACTTCAAGCAATTCCCGGTCTGTCCGGAAGCCTGTAGCCCAGGATCGTCGTTCAGTAAGTCAGGGCGTGCCAGCAACACCGGTACGTCCCCAACCTGCGGCCTTTGCTCCTGTCGGTCGCATCCCCATTATCGATGTCTCCCCTGTCATTGAGGACGGCAGATGGGCCGCGAAGGGCACCGTTGGTGAGGCTTTCCCGGTCCGTGCCACCGTTTTCCGTGAAGGTCACGATGCGTGGAGTGCGGAGGCGGTCCTCAACCGTCCCGATGGTTCGGAAGCTCAGCGTGTGCGCATGGTTGATATTCGCCCGGGCCTGGACCGCTACGAGGGTTGGTTGGTGCCGGACGTGGCGGGTGACTGGTCGTTCCATATCGAATCTTGGTCCGATCCCTACCGCACATGGGAACACGATGCGACACTGAAGATCGAGGCCGATGTTGATGCTCAGCTGATGATCGATGAGGGTGTCATCGTCCTGGAGAAGGCCCTGGCCAACATGCCGAAGGGGTCCCCCGAGGCGGAGGTCATCTCCGATGCTATTGGTGCTATGAAGGCTGGTGGCTCCCCCACCGAACTGCTCGCACACGGGATTTCATCGTCCGTTCACGAGGCCCTCGAGACGTACCCGCTGCGTGAAATGCTCACTTACTCCGCGCAGTACCCGGTCCGGGTCGACCGCACGGAAGCGCTCTATGGCTCGTGGTACGAGTTTTTCCCCCGTTCCACCGGGGCGTTCCAGAACGCTGATGGTAGCTGGGTATCCGGAACACTCAAGACCGCGACCGCCGAGCTGGATCGCATCAAGTCGATGGGCTTCACAGTCGCATACCTGACTCCCATCCACCCGATCGGCACCACGAACCGTAAGGGCCGGAATAATACGTTGACTGCGGAACCCGGGGATCCCGGCTCTCCGTACGGTATTGGTGCCGCCGAGGGCGGTCACGACGCGATTCATCCCGAACTCGGCACCTTCGATGATTTCGATAACTTCGTCAAGCGCGCTCGGGAACTTGATTTGGAGGTGGCGCTCGACATTGCCCTCCAGGCATCCCCGGACCACCCGTGGGTGAAGGATCACCCAGAGTGGTTCACGACCCGTGCCGATGGATCGATTGCCTATGCCGAGAACCCGCCCAAGAAATACCAGGATATTTATCCTCTGAATTTCGATAACGATCCCGAAGGGATCTACGTGGCGATCCGGGACATGCTCTTCCTGTGGGCAGACCACGGAGTCACATTCTTCCGCATCGACAATCCGCACACGAAGCCGCTCGTCTTCTGGCAGCGGATTCTGGCAGAGTTCCGCGAGAAGTACCCGGATGTCATCTTCCTGTCGGAGGCCTTTACAAAGCCGCCCATGCTCCAGACGCTGGGCGCTATCGGATTCCACCAGTCCTACAACTACTTCGCGTGGCGGAACGAGAAGACCGAGATCGAAGAGTATTTGATGGAGCTCGCCTACGAGACCGACCATTTGGTGCGTCCCGCTTTCTGGCCGACAACGCACGATATTCTCACCCCCTACATGCAGCGCGGCGGAGTACCCGCCTTCGCGATCCGCGCGATCCTTGCCGCGACCGGCGCTCCCACGTGGGGCATCTACTCGGGCTACGAGTTGGCGGAAAACATTGCTCGCCCCGGGGCGGAAGAGCAGATCGACAACGAGAAGTATCAGTTCAAGTCACGCGACTATTCTCTTGGCGAGTCAACGGGAATCACCCCGCTCCTCACCAAGCTCAACGAGATCAGGGCTGCCCATCCCGCCCTCCAGCGGCTCCGCAACGTCACGATCCACAAGACCTCGTCGGACAAGATCCTGTGCTTCTCCAAGAAGACGAGAGACGTGGAGGGCGTAGACGACACCGTCATCGTTGTCCTCAACCTCGACCCGTTCATCACCCACGACGCTCTGATCGATCTTGACTTCGCGGCCCTGGGAGTGAGCGACTATGCTGGTCGGTCCATCATTGTTGACGATGAGCTCACCGGTCAGACATTCGAATGGGGACAGCGTCCCTTCGTGCGTCTTGATCCGCACGGCTCAGCGGCACACATCCTGTCAGTGAGGGTTTCGTGACCATTACTTCCAACTCTGCATCCAATAATTCACCCTTCGGCGACCTCGGCCGACCGGGCCTGAGTAATGACCCGAAATGGTATGAGACAGCAGTGTTCTATGAGGCGCTGTTGCGTGCCATGGAGGACTCGGATGGCTCCGGCATCGGCGATCTCCGCGGCTTCGTCAACCGCCTCGACTACCTGCAGTGGCTGGGAGTCGACTGTATTTGGATCCCACCCTTCTATCCGTCCCCCATGAAAGACGGCGGATACGACATTTCGAACTACACGGCGATCAAGTCCGAATACGGCACGATAGACGACTTCATCTATCTCGTGGACGAAGCGCACGCACGCGGGATCAGGATCATTATCGACCTGGTGATCAACCACACCTCCGACCAACACCCGTGGTTCCAGGCTTCCCGCTCCAACCCGGAAGGACCCTACGGCGACTTCTACGTGTGGTCAGATACCGATGAAAAGTACGAGGATGCTCGCATTATCTTCATCGACACCGAATCATCGAACTGGACGTTTGATCCGGTGCGCAGGCAATTCTTCTGGCACCGCTTCTTCTCCCACCAGCCCGACCTGAACTTCGAAAACCCCGCCGTCCAAGAAGCGGTTTTCGATGTGTTGCGCTACTGGTGCCGGATCGGCGTGGACGGGTTCCGTCTCGACGCGATCCCCTACCTCTTCGAGGAGGAGGGCACAAACTGCGAAAACCTTCCCCAAACGCATGATTTCATTGCACGGCTGCGGGCGATGATGGATGAGGAGTTCCCGGGCCACATCCTGATCGCGGAGGCGAATCAGTGGCCGGAGGACGTGGTGGAGTACTACGGTACCGAGGAAGCCCCCGAATGCCACATGTGCTTCCATTTCCCCGTCATGCCCCGCATCTACTATTCGCTACGCGAGCAGCGAGCCACCTCGATCAAGGAGATCCTGGCGGCCACGCCCGAGATCCCCAAGGGTGGGCAGTGGGGCACGTTCCTCCGCAATCACGATGAGCTGACCCTCGAGATGGTCTCCACCGAGGAGCGTGCCGCAATGTACGGCTGGTATGCGGAAGATCCAAGGATGAGAGCAAATGTCGGTATTCGGCGCCGGCTCGCTCCCCTGCTCCGCAACTCCCGGCCCGAGATCGAACTCGCGAACGCACTCCTGCTCTCGCTCCCGGGCTCACCTTGCCTCTACTACGGGGACGAGATCGGGATGGGAGACAACATCTGGTTGCCGGACCGCGACAGTGTGCGCACACCCATGCAGTGGACCCCGGATCGGAATGCGGGCTTCTCGTCCGCTGACCCGGGCAAGCTCTATCTGCCTCCCATTCAGTCGCTCGTTCACCACTACCAGTCGGTCAACGTCGAATCGCAGCTCGCCCAGCCCTCCTCACTCCTGCACTGGACGCGGGGCATGCTGGAGATCCGCAAACAGTACCCCGTGCTCGGCTCGGGTGCGTTCGAGATTCTCCCAACCAACAACGAGGCTGTTCTCGCGTTTCTTCGCTACGACGAATCCGATGCCATCCTCTGCATCATGAACATGGCGAACACGCCCCGTGCCACCACGATCACTCTCCCGGAGAAGTACGCGAACTGGCGGGTCACGGACGTGTTTGGTGGTGCTGGTTTCCCCGGCATTGAGGATGATGGCACCTACCTCTCCACGCTTGGCTCGAGGGACTTCTTCTGGCTCTCCATCTCCTCCCCCGAGCTCGTTGAGCCCGCACCGGTGGATGGGATGCCGGCGAAGGTGGAGCCGCAGCACGACCGCTACGAGGCAGCTGTCGTCCCCTCCCCCATCCAGCCCGAAACAGAAAAGGACTGACTATCGTGTTTGCTTCGGATCTGGCCAAGTGGATGCACACCCAACGCTGGTTTGTATCCTCGGATAAGTCTGACACTGTCACCGTCAGGGGCAGGTGGGTGATCGCCTCCGGCGACCCCCAGGTCGATATTTTCCTGATCGAATCTGGTTCCTCCACCTACGTCGTTCCCCTCGTTCTCAGCTCAACGGCATTCGAGCATCCGATGATCACCCGAGAGCGCGGCAAGCTCGTCTACGACGCGACCGAGCTCCGTTTCGGTCACCAGGCACTCCTTGAGGTGTGCCTGCCTCAGTGGGTTGAGGGTGAGGGTGACTGCAAGTCCCTGACCGGCAGATCCGAAGCTGACGCGATGCCGATCGCTACTTCCGCGAAGTACACCGGGGAGCAGTCCAATACGTCGATCCGCTACCAGTTGAAATCCGGCGAGACCGTCATTCTCAAGGTCTTCCGGGTTCTCAACGCCGGACTCAATCCGGATGTCATCCTCACGCAGGCTCTGGCGGAGGCGGGCTCCTGCCACGTCGCTCCCCCGAAGGGCGCAGCTCTTGCCACCTGGGAGGAGGACGGGACCGAGGTCTCCGGCCACATCCTCGTAGTTCAGGAGTTTATGAGCGGAGCGCACGATGCCTGGCAGTTCATGACCGAACAGGCAGCCCGCGGCGATCTCAACCGGGACTCCGTGTATGAACTCGGGGCCGCCACCCGGTCCATTCACGACACTCTCGCAACTGTGATGCCCACGGACGAGGTGACAGACGGGGCCCGCAAGAACCTGGTTGATGCGTGGCGCAGGCGCGCGGATGAGGCTCTTGCCAGCGCACCCGATCTTGAGCCCTACAGGGACCGCATCGAGGCAGTCTTTAGCTCCGCCGAGCAGTCGGAGAACTGGCCGGCCCTTCAGCGTATCCACGGCGACTACCACCTGGGTCAGGTCCTTGATGTTCCGGACCGCTCCTGGGTCATTCTGGACTTCGAGGGCGAACCGCTGCGCCCGCTTGCGGAGCGGACCGCACCGGACTTGGCGCTGCGTGATGTTGCGGGGATGCTTCGGTCCTTCGACTACGTCGGCGGCCATATCTCCCGAGAGGGATCCGATCCGAAGAGCGCACAAGTTTGGGTGGACAAGGCACAGGCGGCCTTCCTCGACGGGTACGGGGAACTCCCAAAAGGCACGGATGAGCTCCTGCGTGCCCTCGAGCTCGACAAGGCGCTATACGAGGTGTCCTACGAAGGTGCACACCGGCCCGACTGGATCTCCGTCCCCACCGCGGCCGTCCACACCATTCTGGGGAGCGCTCCAAATCAGGCACCAGAAACGGCCACAGCCACCACGGCAGCGGTAGCGGAAGGCACAGAACAGGTAGCGTCTGAGACGCAAGCGTCCACCGGCACCGGTGGTCAGGAGCGGGCGAGTGCACCCGATGCTACAAACCGCGCAGAGTTGCTGGATTCCGACTCCAAGACGGATGAGGACGGGCTAGCCTTAGAGGACAAGAGGAAAGAGGTCACCATGGAACTTGAGCCCGTAAACGTGTCGCAGGATAACTTGGCGGCAGTCGCCTATGGCGACTTCCATTCCCCTCACGACATTCTCGGCCCCCACATCGGCACCGGCTCTGTCACGATCCGGGTTGTCCGCCATCTTGCAACCGAGGTCACGATCGAAACCGATCGAGGCGACGTCGAAGCACGCCACGAATACAACGGCGTCTGGGTTGCGGTCATCCCCGGTGAGGACGTTCCCGACTACCGTGTACGGGCAACCTACTCGGAGGACCTCGAGACGGTCACGGACGACCCGTACCGGTTCCTGCCCTCCATGGGTGAAATGGACACGTACCTCATTGGCGAGGGCCGCCACGAAGAACTGTGGCACGTCCTCGGTGCCCACGTGAAGTCCTACGACTCCCCTCTCGGCACAACCGACGGCACGGCCTTCACGGTGTGGGCTCCCAACGCGCGGGCTGTGCGCGTCGTGGGTGACTTCAACCATTGGAATGGCAAGGCCCACGCCATGCGTTCCCTTGGCACCTCCGGCATTTGGGAACTGTTCGTCCCGGGTGCGGAAGAAGGACAGGCCTACAAGTTCGAAATCCAGTACCAGGATAGTTCCTGGCACCAAAAGGCAGACCCGATGGCGCGCCGCACCGAGAAGCCACCGCTGACCGCATCGATCATTGCCCGCTCCCATTTTGAGTGGAGCGATGACGCGTGGATGTCGAAGCGTGCCTCCACAAACCCGCTCGATGGCCCGATCTCGATCTACGAGGTGCACCTCGGATCATGGCGTATGGGACTGAGCTTCAAGGACATGGCCGAGCAGCTCATTGGGCACGTCAAGTACCTTGGCTTCACGCACGTGGAGTTCATGCCGGTGGCAGAGCACCCCTACGGTCCCTCGTGGGGCTACCAGGTGACCTCCTACTACGCTCCCTCGGCACGATTCGGCACACCCGATGAGCTCCGCTTCCTCATTAACGAACTGCACAAGGCCGGTATCGGCGTCATCATGGACTGGGTTCCCGCCCACTTCCCCAAGGACGCTTGGGCACTCGCCCGTTTCGATGGCACCCCGCTCTACGAGGATCCGGATCCTCGCCGTGGCGAGCACCCCGACTGGGGCACCTACATCTTCAACTACGGACGTCACGAGGTGCGTAACTTCCTCGTTGCGAACGCACTCTACTGGTTGGATGAGTTCCACATTGACGGCATCCGTGTCGATGCTGTTGCTTCCCTCCTCTACCTGGATTACTCTCGCGAGGAAGGTCAGTGGCAGCCCAACGTGTACGGCGGCCGTGAAAATCTGGAAGCAATCTCCTTCCTCCAGGAAGCCAACGCCACCGCCTACCGTCACCACCCTGGCATCATGATGATCGCCGAAGAATCGACCTCGTGGCCGGGCGTGACGGACATGACCGAGCGTGGCGGACTCGGTTTCGGACTCAAGTGGAACATGGGGTGGATGAACGACACCCTGGGCTATCTCGCTGAGGAACCGATCAACCGCCGCTACCACCACGGTGAAATCACCTTCTCCCTCGTCTATGCGTTCTCGGAACAGTTCCTGCTGCCGATCTCCCATGACGAAGTGGTGCACGGCAAGGGCTCCCTCTATTCAAAGATGCCGGGCGATGACTGGCAGAAGCGTGCCGGTGTCCGGTCCCTCCTCGCCTACCAGTGGGCTCACCCCGGCAAGCAACTCATCTTCATGGGCCAGGAGTTCGCTCAGATCGACGAATGGAACGAAGGCAAGGGCCTGGACTGGTGGTTGACAGAAAACCCCGGTCACAACCAGGTCACGTCCCTCGTGGCCGAGCTCAACCAACTCTACGTTGAGCACCCCGCCCTCTGGTCCGATGACTTCACGAACCACGGTTTCGAGTGGATCGAGGCTGCCGATGGTGACCACAACGTTCTGTCCTTCGTCCGCAAATCCAAGGATGAGAAGGACTGGCTCGTTGCCGTCATCAACTTCGCCGGCACCCCGCACGAAAACTACCGGGTCGGTTTGCCCTTCCCAGGTGAATGGGTCGAGATCCTCAACACGGACGACGAGAAGTACGGCGGCTCGGGAGTGGTCAACACCGAGGTGAAGACCGATCCGATCGGGTGGAATGGGCGAGCACAGTCCACTGCCCTTCGTGTTCCGCCGCTAGGCGCAGTCTGGCTCACGCCACGCTCCCTCTCTCGCGACAGTAAGTAACGGTCTAACCTCCACGGGGAGGAAATGACACCAGTGTTGGGCGGTACTCATTCGAGTACCGCCCAACCAGTTTCTTTACGCCATAACCGTAAGAATCATTGCGAACTACGCTGCGACCCTCGCGATATTGAAGACTTCCGCCGGCATAGGCTGATCCAGTTTCCACGTCACGTGCATGGGTTGCGACCCCTCGTGGCCTAGGTAGGTCACAGGACCGAGGAACATGTACGGTTCGGCTGCACCGGTCAGGGTTGTTGGCAGCTTCGACCTGCGTACGAAGAGGAGCGGCCTGGTGGTTGAGAGGCCCTGATAGATTTGTCCCCCTTTCGCTCTCGGGTGTCGTGTTCCCTTGAGAATCCCATCCGAATTCGGACGGCGTCATCGCATAGTCGCGGTACATGGTTTGTGGGGAGAAGTGCTTCTCGGTCTTTTCCAGGGTCACAAGGAGCGCTGCGGAGTCGGTGGACTGCGACAGGAGGACACCCTCAACCTTGCCCTTGGGTGCGGTTCTCGTCTTTCCCTCATGCATCCCCAGTCCCGCATATAGCTCATCCCTCGTGTAAACACCGTGAGTACGCAGAGGGGACCCGGCTATCGGAGGTTCGGCGAGGATGTTGTCGCGGGAACGATCCGACACGATCTCCCACATTTGGTCCAATTCGGTCGCGATCTGCGGGTAGCTGCGCAGGACCGCGAGCGCCTCATCCAGCTCAACGGTTCGATCATCAATCGTGCCGTCGTTCCAGAAGCTAAAGATCAGCATCCATGCGAGCCGGGATTCTTCTACACTCATGTCCTTCTCGGTCGCGGATCCGTGTAGGAGCTCGCGATAGCTTGCGTATCTGATGGGATCGTTGACGTGACGGAGCGTGAAGAGGCGGTTGTTGAGGTATCGGAATTGTTCTTCGTCGAACAAGCTCCTCAGGTTTTTCTGCACGCCCGAGTATGCAAGTAGTGAGATCCAGGTGCGTCGAATACTTTGCTTGCCGTCCTTGGTTACAAGTGAATCTGTGCTTGCTCGGTAGATGCTCTCGATGCTGCGACCTGTCTCGGTTAAGAAATTACCGAGCTGTTGGGTGGGTAGGCGCGAGTCTTCCCCGCCTCGATAATCTGCAAAGAAGTCGGCGATCACCGCATTGAGTTTCGTTGTTGGAAGCTGGAGAGAATCCTTGAGGTTATTGGTGACTTCCTTCTGAACAGACTCATCGAGCTCGATGAGGCATCCTGCCGGAGTATCGGGGAACTCCTCCTTCACGGTCTTTTCGGTCAGAATCCCACCGCGAGCAAAGATCGAGAACTTCCGATCAAACTGGAATTGCGAAGAGTGGTTACCGACGAAGTCCAAGACGGTCAGGACCGCCTTCTTTTCTGAGCGGCGCAGTCCCCTGCCAAGCTGCTGTTGGAAGAGCGTGGGTGACTGGGTGGGGCCGAGCATGAGGATCGTGTCGACTTCGGGAATATCAATGCCCTCGTTGAAGATATCGACGGTGAAGATGATTGCGAGGGGATCTTCCGGATTGGCGAGGCGCTTGATTTCCTGTCGGCGTCTTTCTTCAGAATCCTCCCCAACGAGAGCTGTTGCCGGGATACCCGCCCTGTTGAATACCTCCGCCATGTACTTCGCGTGCTTCTTCGATGCACAGAATCCAAGCGCAATCATGCGACGCGGGTCGGCAATCTTTTCTTCAAGTTCGTCGAAGATTGCACGTAGGCGAGCATCCGCCGACGCCCCTTCCACGTACACGGATTCAAGGCTGGCGGTGTCGTACTTCCCCTTGGCTGACTCTGGCCGCCAACAAGTCGGTATCATCCTTAATCCCGAAGTAGCGGAAGGGCACGAGTAGGTCAGCGTCGAGTGCATCCCACAGCCTCAGTTCGGTCGCGATCCTGCCATCAAAGAACTTGGTGGCAACATTGACGCCGTCGCCTCGCTCGGGAGTAGCGGTGAGACCCACGAGCTCGCGCGGCGTGAAGTGTTCAATCACCTTCCCGTAAGTCGGTGCGCTGGCGTGATGGAATTCGTCGATGATGACGACATCGAAGTGATCCGTTGGGAGCGAGGTTAGTTTCTCGCCACGCAGTGTTTGGATGGAGGCAAAGACGTGCTTCCAATTTCTTGGTCTCATCCCATCAGCAAATATCTCCCCAAAGTCGCGGTCCCGCAGCGTTGATTGGAAAGCTAAACGAGCTTGCTGAAGGATCTGGGTACGGTGCGCGATAAACAGGAGGGTGGGGTTGTCCAGACTTTGCCGCAAATACTTGAAGTCGAGGTCGGAGAGGATGGTCTTGCCCGTACCGGTGGCTGCAACGACGAGATTCTTATGGTGACCGCGGCTCCGTTCGGCTGCCAAATGATCAAGCATGATCGCCTGGTGGGGCCGAGCATAAACATCGAGGAAGGTCGTATCGATCGCCGCCATGCGCCGATCAACCGATTTCGATGCTCTGCGCAGAGCATCGTCTAACTGCTCGTATTGGTCGGACGAATAGGAGACAAACTCGGGGTCATTCCAATAACCGTCGAACGCTGCACGGAACTGCTGGAGCGCTCCAGGAGTTTGAACGCTGGAGAGGCGCACATTCCATTCCAAGCCATCGGTCATGGCAGCCGCAGACAGATTCGACGAACCAACATAGCCCGTACTGAAACCGGTATTTCGTTCAAACAGCCAAGCCTCTGCGTGAAGCCTGGTCGTATTGTTTTGGTAGCTAATCTTGATCTCTGCACCGAGATCGTGCAGGGCCTGGACCGCCTTGGCGTCGGTCGCACCCATGTAGGTCGTGGCAATGATGCGAACTGGGACACCCCGTTCCTGGGCTTTTCCCAGCGCGTCCCGGAGAACACTGATGCCAGAAAGTTTAAGGAAAGAGCAAAGGAGATCAACGCGGTCGGCTGATGCGAGCTCATGTTCCAGTTCCCTGCTGAGAGAGGGCTGCTTCGGCGCATTTGTCAGAAGCGTGACGTCCGAAAGCGGGGTGCTGGGGCGGATAACCGCTTCCTGGTTTGAGCGCTTGAGTGCGACCAGCTGGGCAATCGACTGTTTGTCGCCAACCGTGATCTCGTCATCCGGATCAAAACTACGCAGGGCGCGATTGATGATATAGATCTGCTCTTCGGTCTTCACAATTGTGAGCTGCTGTTCAAGACGTTGCGCAACATAGGTGGTGAGAACCCTGATGCGTTCAGCATCCTCCACTTTTTCAAAGTCCGGTATTGCCCCTTCTGGGAACCTCTCACGCGGCAATCGCCGCGAGTGAAGGAGCTCGTAAAGCCCGTAATGAAGCCTGCCCTCATCGCCAACATTCATAGATGCGGCTTATCGATTTTCACCGCAATTGCAGCATGTCCACGTAACTCGGATCAAACAAAAGATCCTGGGTTTACCTTGCCCACTTACGTATTCTCAAGCGTGTTTCATGACCTCTACAATCGCTGGCTTCTCTCGCTTCGGTTCCTGCGCTCACCGTCGTAACACATTTTCTCTAACGCTCTGGTGCAAGAGTTACTCTTAGTTATGTAATGATCAACAGATTGCTTCGACTTCCGTGCATAACTGCTGGTTGTAAAGCCGTCACCTTTGTGCATAATCTGCAATCCGTTACAGTTTGTGTAGAAGTAACCAATAGTTTCTGTCACCAAGGATGGTACGGATGGCGAAGAAGGTTCGCTTGTCGGATGTGGCCGAAAAGGCCGGTGTTTCGACAGCCACGGTGTCTCGTGTTCTCAACTCAAAGTCGACCGTGGCAAGCGGGACGAGGCAGTTGGTGCTCGAGGCTCTCACCGCCCTCGGCTACGAGAAGCCAAACGAGTTGCGGGAGGCGAGCGGATCCCGCATCGGCATCGTCGCGCCCGACCTCAACACGACAACGACTCCCCTCTTCATTCAGGAAGCCGTGTCGCTCGCTACCGCGAGCGGTTACGCTCCGATTCTTCTCACCAGAACTTCTGGGAACAGTGCCGAATCGTACCTGCAAATGCTCATCAAACAGCAGGTTTCCGGGGTTCTGTTCCTGACCGGTTTCGAGCAGGATGATGCCGAGACCGTGTACCGCTATCTCCAGCACGGTGACCGTGACATTCCGTTCGTGACTATCAACGGCCGCAACCCCAACATCGGGGTTCCCGACTTCTCCACGGATCACGTTGAGGCGGCACGCGAATCAGTCCAATACCTCTTCCACTCCGGCCACCGCTCCATTGGACTCATGACCGGCCCCGAGCGCTTCCGGCCGGCCCAGAACACGGCGATGGGATATCGGCAGGCGATGATGGAGCTGTGCCCAGCTAGCGATCAGCATGTTATTCACACCCTGTATTCCTCAGAGGATGGGGAACGGGCCGTGGACCAGCTGTTGGACCTGGGGATGACAGCGGTGATCTGCGGTTCGGACCTGCTGGCTCTCGGCGCACTGCGACGGGTACGGGAGAGGGACATGAGGGTGCCGGAAGATGTGTCCATTGTTGGCCACGACGATTCCAGTCTCATGTCGTTTACCTCCCCTCCCCTCACAAGCAACAGGGAACCCATTCGAGAGATTGTTGCTGTCGCAATCGGTACCCTGGTGGAAATGATGACGGGTGGGAATCCGCCACGCGTGCCGATGACTTTCCGTTCCGAACTGATTACGCGCGGATCAACCGGTTCCGCACCGAGGGAAACATGATTCTTTCTCAGCCCAGCAGTGACCAATGGTGGTCCTCTGCCGTTATTTACCAGATCTATCCCCGCTCCTTTAAGTCCACGACAGATGGCGTGGGTGACCTCCCTGGAATTACATCGAAGCTACCGTATTTGGCGGGTTTGGGAGTGGATGCGGTGTGGATTTCACCGTTCTACACCTCCCCGCAAAAGGACCACGGCTACGACGTATCCGACTACCGGGATGTCGATCCTTTATTTGGAACTCTCGAGGATGCCACCACCCTCCTAGCTCGCGCCAAGGAGCTCGGCATCAAGGTCATCGTCGACCTGGTTCCCAATCACACCTCGGATCAGCATCCCTGGTTCCAAAAGGCATTGAAAGCTGGCCCGGGATCGCCCGAGCGAAACCTCTATTGGTTTAGGGACGGCAGGGGTGAGAACGGTGAGCTCCCGCCCACGAACTGGCGCAGTGTCTTTGGTGGCCCTGCCTGGACTCAAGTTGAGGACGGACAGTGGTATCTGCATCTCTTTGACTCCTCCCAACCGGATCTGAACTGGGAGAACCCGCTCGTACGAGAAGAGTTTGAATCCATTCTACGTTTCTGGCTCGAACGTGGAGTCGCAGGATTCCGTGTCGATGTGGCCCACGGGCTTATGAAGGACCCGGCCCTGCCGGACTGGGATCACGACTGGGAAATGGTCTCCGGCCTCGATGACGACAGCGTGCCCGCCCCTCCGATGTGGGACCGGGACGAAGTCCACGATATTTACCGCGACTGGCGAAAGATCGTTGATTCGTACGGCGGGATGATGTGCGCTGAGGCGTGGGTGCACGACGATGAGAGGCGCTCCCTCTACGTTCGTCCCGATGAATTCCAGCAGTGCTTCAACTTCTCCTTCCTCGCCAGCCCCTGGGATAGGGCGTCCCTCCAAGAAGTCATTGCTCAGTCCTACGAGGTCAACAACCGGGTCGGTGCACCAACGACCTGGGTGTTCAACAATCACGATGTTGTTCGGCTCCCTTCTCGCATGGGACTGCCCGTCACAGGCAAGGGACCCAACGGTATTTTCCCCACCGATCCGCAGCCAGATCTTGAACTCGGTTCACGACGAGCACGTGCGGCACAGCTCCTCATGCTTGCACTGCCCGGTTCCGCATACCTTTACAACGGTGAGGAGCTGGGACTTCCCGAGCACACATCCCTCGCGGACGAGTACCGACAGGACCCGAACTTCCGGCGCACAGAAGGCACCGAGGCCGGGCGAGATGGTTGCCGCATTCCACTGCCCTGGGACAGCACTCTGCCCGGTGCTGGCTTCTCCCCCACGGGAGAAACCTGGCTGCCCCAGCCTGATGGCTGGGAGGAGTATGCACCCGACAGACAAATCGTAAATCCAGACTCCGTGCACACGATGATCACTACTGCCCTGAAACTCAGGAAAGAACACGGACTTGGGACTGCACAGATCAAAGACCACACCACCGAGGACGCACTCGAGTACCAGGTCGGCGACATCCGTGTCATCACCGCATTCGATCGCGAACTACCGGTGCCGGACGGCTGGCAGGTCCTCCTTTCTTCCCAACCCGTGACGGACACGATTGGACCGAATACGACCTGCTGGCTTCAAAAAACCGAAAGCTAAAGAGCTAGCTCTCCCGTTCCGACGTTCATCGCCATATCACTCGGACCTGGGGAAGAAGTAGAGAAGTGGTAGGACTCGAGTGCGGTAGCGATTGCTACAACACACGACCCCTACCACTTTCAGTCTCAAACTCTTAGCTCAACACTTGTTCTGAGGTTCGTTTCAGATCTGAGTCAGGTCCGAAGCTTTCCTATACTGCTACCGGCTTGTTGCGGGCGTTGGAATTACATGAGGGAGTTGGCGAGCTGCCTGCGAGCCTCGGAGACGAGGGGATCGTGGTGTCCGACGATCGTAAAGTATTCGACAAGGCGGGCACGGACCGTGTCGCGGTCGTCCCCCGAGGTTGCCTGGACGACTGCGAGGAGGCGTGCGAAGGCAGACTCGGGGCGGTTGGCTGCCATCTCAATATCGGACACCTTGATTTGGACTTCCCAGTCGCCTGCCTCAGCGTTTTGGGCTTCAGCCATGACTGCCTGCACGTCGTAGTCCTGGACACGCTGCATGAGTTCCACCCTCATGAGCTCCACCTTGGCGAAGTCATCGCCCGGGTTTTCTTTCAGCGCCTTCGTGTAGGCTTCGTGCGCCTTCTCGAAGTCACCGGCTTCGAGTGCGGCATTGGCTTCTTGGACGTAGGCGGGAAGCTCCGGTTCGGGCATTGCCCCGTTCTCGTCACCATCGAGCTTGCCGAAGACACCGAGCTGCTGGGCGGCCTGAAGGACGGAGTCCACTGCCTTGGTCACGTCCTCGGCTTCCATTGTCCCCTGGAAGAGGGGAACCGGGTTACCGCCAAGGACCGCGAGGGTCGTCGGAACAGCTTGGACCTGGAAGGCGGCAACAACTTCAGGAACCGTGTCAGCATCGACAACACCAAGGCCGACACGGCCTCCGCGGGCCAGAACATCGCTGCTGAGGGTGCCAACGAGCTTGATGGAGCCTTCGGAGCGGGGTGACTTGAAGGCGATGATGAGGGGGACGTGGAGGGAGAGTTCCAGAAACGACTGAATATTCTCCATGGTCACGTCACGGACGATCGGGCCGGGTATCACCTGTTCCCCGTTTTCGTTCGTGGTTTGCTCCCTCACGCGTGCCTGCTCCTTGGCAGGGGCAAGTGCCGAGAGATCAACTGCGCCTCGCATATTCAGTGGCTGGGTCATCTCATCATTCCTATTCTGTGGTCTCGTCAGGGTTCGTCGATGCGTCATCCGTCACGTTGGTGAGAACCGGGTCAGCGGTGGCAATGACGTGAACGTTTCCTTCACCCCGAGCTGGAATATAGAACGCGACCGTCACGTAGTAGGTGGACGTGAGCGTTCCTTGAACATCGTATGTGGAATCGGCTTCCCCGGTCATCCACCGTGCCAGTTCGTCTCCCACGGTGATCGTGGAGCCCGCGGTCGTCCGGTCAATGACAACGTCGTATTCGAGAGCACCCATCGTCACGGCCCCACCATCCTCGGTCGCCATGGAGAGCGGCCCGTGGTTGAGCGCACGAGCATCGATAGTCACGTTCCCGGTCTCACCAAGCGACTCAGCAATGGAGTCACGCTGCGCCTGAAGGGACGAGGACAGAGCATCGTCCTCGAAGGTCACGTTCGTGTCATCCCCGCGCAAGCGCTCCGCGTACTCGGTGATGGCTTGGAGGGGGCTCGTGGCCAGGCCCTCGGCCGAGTCTCCCGGGATCGCATCCGTGTCGGTCGCGAAGGTGATGTCAACTTCTGCTGGCACGAGGTCCGCATATCCCCACAGCTTGTAGTTCGACCTGCCGTTGGCCTGCGACAGCACAACGAGCTGGTCGTTGGAACCGGTGTCGGGGTTCTGCGTGAAGACCATGGCAACGCGCGGGAAGTCTGCCGATGTTGACCAAGTGGAGTCGGCATCGGTCAACGGAACGGGCGACAGGTCCTCGATCCCGAAGCGTTCAGCGTTCGCAAACTCTGCCTCGATGACCTGGCGGGCGGGGCCGTTGATGCGTTCCAGGATGTTCTCCGTGGTCCGCTCTTCGTAGGCCTGGTCGAGGGATGCTGCGATCGCCTCGAGCACCTGGTCGGCTCGTTGCGACTGGCCGTCTCCTTCGGTGATCGTCGCGTCTTCTTCCGGGCTCTCCGTGTCCGTGGCGGACGTTGAGGGGGTTTCAACGGACGGGGTTGGGATCTCGTCTCCGGTGTCGGAGCACGCGCTCAGCACGAGCGCCGTAGCCGCGGCGAAGGCCCAAAATTTACTCTTTTTCATCATGTCTTACTCCTTCGGCCCAAAGCCCCACAGCGAACGCCAGTCGTCCGAGGAACCTCGCTCATCGTTGTCGGATTGTGCGGCTGAATCTGCCTGCGTCCCGGAGTTCTGCTTCGTCAAAGAGTCTGAGGATTCCTCATCATCTGATTCTCCCACGTGAGGCTCGTCTGACGCATCGTCAACCCAGTCACCGTCCAGGTTTCCTTCAGTCCCTTCCAAGGACTCATTCACATCATCAACAAAGGACTCATTGCTATCCTCGGCACCCGATTCAGCCGTGGTCACGAACTCAGCATCCGTCTCGTCAGCACCGTCCACCGACTCATCGTCAGCCGTTGCATCGCCAGACACTGAGTCTTCATCAGCCGTCACGTCATCAGCTGTGCCGTCATCAATCATGTCTTCAGCTACCACCGCGTCAGCATCCCCAGCTTCAACGGAGTCAGTATCAACGGACTCAGAATCGGTTGAGTCAGAATCTGAGTTCTTCTCTGCTTCGACAGTGTCAGTCTCGGTTCCCTCGGCACGGAACTGCTCGGCGCGGGGGCTTGCGGGGAGGATGCTTGCACCGTAGCTGCCACCGGTTTCTTCGCGGACGGATCCGCGTACCTGGCTGGAGGTCGCTCCATCCGCATCCTCATCCGCCTTGGAGGTTGTGGTGATGGCGGGAATGACGGTGGTGTCGGTCGAATCGGCGCGCCCCATGCGTTCGGAGCGTTCCACGCTTTCACGACGACGCTTCTGCACGGTCTTCTGCTGGCTCTGGAACAGGAACAGGGCACTGCCTGCCGCCAGAAGAACAATGCCGACAATGACGAGGGGGATGGCCCAGGGCGTTGAGACGTCACGTTCCCACGTGATCGTCAGCTCGGGCGTGGTGCCGTCCTGGCCGAGGGCAATGAGGGTCCAGTCTCCCTCGGGAACCGTGAAGTACAGTTCAGCGGCATCTTCTCCGGAGATGAAGTTCTCCGGGTTGAACAGGTCGGAGCCCTGCAGGGACAGTTCACCCTCGGGGGCAACGTCCGGATCTGGGAGGGTCGTTGCGAGAGTTTGCCAGTCTTCGAGACCGTTGACGGTCACGTGCGGTTCCTCCCCCAACCACAGGGCTGCCGTGGCACTGGAAGCCACCACCATCTCCACCGTGGTTCCCGGGGCACGAGCGGAAACGCGCACGGTGTCGTTAACGAGCTCCAGCACCCCAGCATCGGTGGCGATGATGCCGGACTCGGAGTCCGATGCGGTGTTCGCAACAATGGTTGTGCTTGGCTTCCACCACGTGGCGGAGCCGATTCCCACCACCATGAGCGCCACACCAATAACGAGCAGCAGGGCTGCTGGCAGTCGTTTCACGTCGTTCCTCCTCGGTTTATCAGTGCCCAAGCATAGTTGTATAACGATTTCATAAAGTAGTCTTTTGCAAAGAGCGTACTCAGGTTCACACTTCCGCGCGGCCCAAACTGACCTCACCGCGTACCCTTGAACTAACGAAAGGACTGTCATGGAGGAATCTCAGTTTCCGATTGTCATGCGCGGATATGATCGCGCACAGGTCGATCAGAAGCTCCACTCTTTAAGCGCTACCCTCACCGAAACTCGGTCGCAGGTTGCCCGGCTCGACTCGGAGGTCCTCAAGCTGTCCGGTGAGCTCGCCGAGGCACGCAGGGAACTAACGGAGAACGATCGCCCCTCCTATTCGGGGCTGGGTGCACGCGTGGAGCGCCTACTGCGCTCCACCGAGGAGCAGGCTCTCGATATTGTGACCCGGGCTAATGCCGATGCGGAGAAGACTCTCAATCGCGCCAGCCAGCAAGCCACCTCCCTGACCGAGAACGCCGAACGCCAGGCCGCCGAGCTCCTTGCGAAGGCGCGGCGGGATGCGGATGATGAACGGAAGTCATCGACCGCGACCGCCACCACCGAGCTCGATAATGCTCGGGTGAAGGCCGAGGAGCTCGTGGCCTCTGCCGAGCGCGAGGCCCACCGCCTCCGCACAGAAGCGAACCACGATGTGGCGGAGCAGAGGAGCAAGACCGAATCTGAGCTGCGAAGCCTCCGTGCATCCACGAACGACGAACTTGCCTCTCTCCGTTCCACTCAGGAGCGTGAGCTTGCCGAAGAACTCGCCAACCACCAGAACCGGCTTCACTCCGAGTCCGCTAGCCACAACGAGCGCCTCTCGGGTGAGATCACGGAGCAGCGGGATCGTCTCGCCCAGGAGCTTGCCGCACACAAGCAGCTCATTGAGAAGGAGCAGACCGAGCATCGCCAGCGGATCTCGTCCGAGCGTGCGAATCACGAAGCGGAGATCGCGAAGGAACGCACAAGCCACAGGCAGCTCATTGAGAGGGAGCGTGCTGAGCATGCGGCGCTGATCTCGAACGAGCGGACCGCGCACGAGAACCGGATCTCAACCGAGACTGCCCAGCAACGGGAAGAACTTGCTCGGGCTGCCAAGGAATCCGCCGAGATGATTGCGGCCGAGGAAGCCTCCCAACGGGAGGCGCTCAACGCGATGGTGTCGGAGGCTGAGAAGAAGGCGAACGATGCTGAACGGCGCCTGTCGGAGGCCGTGCAGCGTGCCGAAGCTTTGCGGACCACGTCCCAGTCGGATGCCTCTCAGCGCATTGCTCAGGCGACTGCCGAGGCGGAGGAAATTCTGGCCGAGGCTCGCGCGCAGGCCGGCGCCATCCTCTCCGAGGCGAGGGAGGCGGCTCGCAATGAGCGGGAGTCGGCATCCGAGCACGTCGCTCAGCTCACCGCGCAACGCGATTCCCTGACCTCCTACCTGGAGGACATGAGGTCTCTTCTCTCCTCCGAGCAGAACAAGACACTCACCGATCTCACTTCCTCCGAATCCGATTCAGAAGGCTCTCACCAGTAGAGAGCTCCTACGTCGGGAAATAAACGCGGGTGATCTTGGGGCGGGCTACAGCTGCTGAGTTGTGAAGTCCGCCAGGATCTCTCCCAGTTCGCTCGGGGTTTCCAGCGGTGCGAAATGCCCGGCGGCTGCAATGGTCTTCGTGACCGCGGTCGCCGGGTATTCCTTTGCCAGGCGGTCAATCATTGTGGGTGACATGGTAGGGTCTTCATCTCCCCGCACCAGCAGGAGTGCACGGATGCCATCCTTGAGAACATCATGACGATCGGGGCGCGCGGCCATGGCCCTTTGCATCCATGCCAGGGACTGCGGGTTTACTTCACGCAAGCGGCGTTGAATATCGGCGTAGATCTCTGGCCTCCCCTGCTGGGTTGCCTTCGCGGTCATCCCATCCGCCATCCCCAGCACCGAGGACGCATCCCCCTCATCGGCCTTCCTTGCGGCCTCACGACGGTTCTTTGCCGCTTCCTCGGTGTCGGCACCGATGTTGGTGTCGATGAGGGCCACTCCCTCGTGTCCCACGCCGAGAGAAACCACGGCTGCAGTGACCGCTCCACCCATGGATACCCCACCGATATGGAATCTCCGGGCTCTGAGTTCTTCCAGGTCGTGAGCGATTGCCCGGGCGTAGGTGTCGAGGCTCGGCTCCTGTACACCCAGCATCCCATCGAGCTCGTGGCCGGGGAGGGACTCACCGAATCCGGGAGCATCGAAGGTGATGACGGAGGGGAGGTAGGTGCGCACCTTGTTGAACATAGTCGAGTCGAAGGGCATGGCGTGCAGGAGTACCCAGGGGGTGGTGGTGCGATCACCGGTCCAGCGATATGAGAGGTAGGTCATGGTCTCACCCTAACGGGATTGGTTTTTTCGCTCCAGAGAAAGAAACATCTTCGCGGTGTTACCGGGCTTCGATTTTCACACTTGTTAGGTGGGTTTTAGAACGTGTATCCGCGGGTGTTGCGTGCCCGCCAGCATGCGCTGTGCCAGTGCCTACGATCTTCCAGGCCGGCCTGGGCTCCCCACAGTGTTTCTTCCGTCCATGCCACGATATGCGGGGTGCCGATCGCTATGATCTGTTGGCATCCTGGGCACCGGTATTCTTTCTCGCCACGGGGGATGTTGCGCACGTTGAAGGTGAGCCCTCCCGGCCCGGTTTCCTTCCGCACCCCACCCGTAATCCGATCCATGTTCAGGGGAATATGTCCCTGATGGTACGGGCGGCGACGAGACTTCCTGCCCATTAGAACAACCGATCCTCCACGTTATCTGTGCCCTTCATTGCACCATAGTCGAGGACAAGGCAGCGGATGCCACGATCTTCAGCGAGCACTCGTGCCTGGGGCTTGATTTCCTGGGCGGCAAAGATCCCCGCCACCGGGGCGAGCAGCGGGTCCCGGTTAAGGAGTTCGAGGTAGCGGGTGAGTTGTTCAACACCGTCAATCTCTCCCCTGCGCTTAATTTCAATCGCAATATGCTTCTCTTCAGCATCCTTGACCAGGAGGTCAACGGGGCCGATTGCGGTCGGGAATTCCCTGCGCACAAGGCGTGTACCGGGACCGATGAGTTCGACCTGCTCAGCGAGCAGCTCCTGCAGGTGTGCTTCGACCCCGTCCTTGACGAGACCGGGGTCCTCGCCGAGCTGGTAGCTCATTTCTTCGATGATGGAGAAGATCTTGATGTTGAGGGCGTCATTGGTTTTTGCGTTGGCGACAAGCCAGACGGCTTCGATGCCGGCCTCGGCCTCTTCCTCAGACGGCTCCGCCTCCGTCAACTTACACGGGGCACTCATCCAGTTAAGCGGCTTATACGAGCCACCGTCGGAGTGGATGAGAACCGAACCATCGGCCTTGATCATGATGAGCCGGGGGGCTTTCGCCAGGTAGGCATCGAGGCGGCCGGAATATTCTACGGAGCATTCAGCAAAGACAACACGCACGCCCTCCAGTCTACATAGTGGGGTGCCGGCCCCAGGGTGGGGTTCTCCACGAAGCAGAGATAGGAAATCCAGGCAGAAACGGGTAACGGGGAAGATCGAGACTTCGGTGTCTCGCTCCCGCGTCCTGGATTCGATTGTCGGTTCTCGCTCCCCTATGGCCTTCCCCAACGTTCCTTATGAAACAGTGCACCCGCCAATCAAGTGGCGGGGGTTCGAGAGAGGGTATAGAGGCTGCAGAGGGTGTCTTATATGCCTGTGGGGTCTTTGGCGGGGCTTGCCCCCTCCCTCCAGCCTGTCTCTTTTACACCACTTGATGTGGATAAAAGACAGGAGGGAAATCTTGCCGGGGGTCGCGCGGGTACGGGGGAAGATCGAGCCTTCGTTGTCCCGCCCCCGCGTCCTGGATTCTTTTGTGGGTTCCCGCCCCCCTATGCCCTTCCCCAACGTTCCTTATGAAACAGTGCCCCCGCCAATCAAGTGGCGGGTGTTCGAGAGAGGTTATAGAGGCTGCAGAGGTTGTCTTATATGCCTGTGGGTTCTTCGACGGGGCTTGCCCCGTCCATCCAGCTCACCACACCGGCTGCCGAGTCGTTGGTCATGGCCCACAGCCAGTGCTGACCATTACATTCGAAATGGACAACGACCGTTCCGGTCGCTTCGTTACGCTGGTGATAGTCGATGACATTGAGTCGGTTCCGGGAGAAGGCGAGGACAGGCTTAGTGGAGATGGAGCCGGTCTTGTACCAGCGCAGATATTCCGCTCCGAAGATGGCGACACCGGATCGCCACTGGTTACTGTCTGGAACACTGATGGCCGCGGGGAAGGAACCGACCCTGCGGAAGAGTGCCCGGGTGCGGATCATGGCCCAGATGGCGAATGCCCCGGCAACCACGAGCAGCGCCACAATGACACTGAGTGCGATAGCCGGGGCATCCATACGTTTTCCAATCTAGTCGGACAGGTCCTCCAGGTTGACGAAGTGATCTCCACCATCGTCCACGACAATCGTGACGACGTCTGAGTCAACAACAACAAATCCCTGCGGAACTTCGAAGCTCTTCTCCTCTGCTCCCGATCCTACCCGCACCGTGCCGGGGCGGAGGACAGCAAGCAAAGGTTCACGTCCATCCAGAATACCGAGTTCACCCTCGAAAGCGGGAACGACCACCGAATCGGCTTCGCCACTCCACTGCTCCCCAGAGCGCACGACGATGTCGACTTTCATCGGTTCTCTTCCTCGAGTTCACGAGCGCGACGCTCGAGATCTTCGATGCCACCGATGTTGAAGAACGCCTGCTCCGGTACGTGGTCGTAGTCGCCTTCGCAGATCCTGCGGAAAGCTTCAACGGTCTCGTCAACGGGGACGGTGGAGCCTTCCACGCCCGTGAACTTCACGGCCGTGTAGGTGTTCTGCGACAGGTACTGCTCGATGCGGCGTGCGCGTGCAACGGTGACCTTGTCTTCTTCACCGAGCTCGTCAACACCGAGAATCGCGATGATGTCCTGAAGTTCCTTGTTCTTCTGCAAAATCGACTTGACGCGGGTGGCGACATCATAGTGTGCCTGACCAACGTACTGGGGGTCGAGGATGCGGGAGGAGGAAGCGAGCGGGTCCACGGCCGGGTAGAGACCGCGCGACGCAATGTCACGGGACAGCTCGGTCGTCGCATCGAGGTGCGCGAACGTCGTGGCCGGTGCCGGGTCGGTGTAGTCGTCGGCGGGCACGTAAATGGCCTGCAGGGAGGTAATCGAGTGACCGCGGACGGAGGTAATGCGCTCCTGAAGCTGGCCCATCTCATCAGCCAGGGTCGGCTGATAGCCCACTGCGGAAGGCATGCGGCCGAGAAGGGTCGACACCTCGGAACCTGCCTGGGTGAAGCGGAAGATGTTGTCGATGAAGAGCAGCACTTCCTGGTTCTGGACGTCACGGAAGTACTCCGCCATCGTCAGAGCCGACAGGGCAACACGCAGACGCGTGCCCGGCGGCTCATCCATCTGGCCGAAGACGAGAGCGGTCTTGTCGAACACGCCCGCTTCTTCCATTTCGACGATGAGGTCGTTACCTTCACGGGTACGCTCACCCACGCCGGCGAACACGGACACACCGCCGTGGTCCTGGGCGACGCGCTGAATCATTTCCTGAATCAGAACGGTCTTACCAACACCGGCACCACCGAACAGACCGATCTTGCCGCCCTGCACGTACGGGGTGAGGAGGTCGATGACCTTGATACCGGTTTCGAACATCTGGGTCTTCGACTCGAGCTCAGCGAACGTCGGAGGGTTGCGGTGGATCGGCCAGCGCTCCGTCACCTCAAGGGTTTCACCCTCGGGAAGGTTGAGGGGCTCACCGGTCACGTTGAACACGTGGCCGAGCGTCACGTCACCGACGGGGACCGTGATCGGCTCACCCGTGTCCTGAACCTGTGCGCCGCGCACGAGGCCGTCAGTCGGCTTCAGTGCGATGGTGCGGACGATGCCGTCACCCAGGTGCTGGGCAACTTCCAGGGTCATCTTGTGGGTTGCCATGTCACCGCCCATGGCGGTCAGGTCAATCTCGGTGGTGAGTGCGTTATTGAGCGCCGGAAGCTGGTCCGGAGCAAACTCGACGTCAACGATGGCGCCGATGACGCGGACAATCCGGCCAACGCCCGTCTCGGTAGTGGCAGTCATTCTTTCTTCCTTCACTTGGCCATCGGCCGGGTGGTCTAGCTGGCATTCTCCAGCGCGTCAGCGCCGGAAATAAGCTCGGTAATTTCTGTCGTGATCTCGGCCTGGCGAGCGTTGTTCGCGAGGCGCGTGTAGTCCTGGATCAGCTCGTTGGCGTTCTCGGTCGCCGCATGCATTGCCTGCTGGCGGGATGCGAGCTCGGAGGCAGCAGCCATGAGCAACTGTCCGTGGATGCGCTGCGACACGTACATGGGGAGCAGTGCGTCGAACAGTTCCTTCGGAGAGGGCTCGAACTCGTAGAGCGGAACCTCTTCCGTCTCCTCGTCCGGGTCCGCCTCAACAACCTCAAGGGGAAGCATACGGCGCACCTGCACCACCTGCTTGACCATCGATTCGAACCGGGTGAACACGACGTGCAGTTCGGAAACGCCGCCCTCCTCAACGGGTGCGAGGAAGCGTCCCAAAAGCTCGTCAGCAATCTCCTGTGCCGTGTCGGTGGACGGGTTATCCGAGGAGCCGGTCCACACGCGGGCCATGTCGGCCTTGCGGAACTTGAAGTAGGACTCGCCCCTGCGTCCGAAGACGAACAGGACGGGATCCTTGCCGTCTTCACGAAGCCGCTCGAGGAGCTTCTCCGCTTCACGCAGCACGGATGAGGAGTACGCCCCCGCCATGCCACGATCCGACGTCACAATCAGAACGGCAACACGGTTCGTGTCGGTCCTGGGGGTGATGAGCGGGTGGTCGAGGTCCGTTGCGTGGGCTGCGACGGTGCCAATCGAGCGGATGAGCGCAAGAGTGTACGGGTCCTGGCCCTGCGCGCGTTCGCGCGCCTTGCCAATCCTCGACGCCGCAATGAGCTCCATGGCACGGAAGACCTTTTCAAGGGTCTTCGTTGCCCGGATCTTTTGCTTATAGACTCTCTGCTGACCAGCCACTATTAGTCCTTCTTCGAGCGGGCGAGCTGCTCGACTTCGTGCTCAGCTTCCTGCTCGGGTACTTCGGGAGACATGTCAACGTCCTTGGCTGCAACGAATTCCTTCTGGAACTCTTCAACGCCGCGGCGCAGCTCGTCAATGGTCTCGTCCTCGAGCTTGCCGGTGTCACGAATCGCGTCGAGCGCCTTCGTGTTGCGGCGGAGGTAGTCGAGCATGCCGGCCTCAAAGTTGTGCACCTGCTCAACCGGGATGGGATCCAGGTAGCCGTTGGTGCCTGCCCACACGGACGCAACCTGATCCTCAACCGCGTACGGGGTGTACTGGGGCTGCTTGAGGATCTCCATGAGCCGCTCACCGCGAGTGAGCTGGCGGCGGGTCGTCGCATCGAGGTCGGAAGCGAACATAGCGAACGCTTCCTGTGCACGGTACTGGGCGAGCGTGATCTTGAGGGTACCGGAAACCTTCTTCATCGCCTTGATCTGCGCGTCACCACCGACACGGGACACGGAAATACCGACGTCCACGGCCGGGCGTTGGTTCGCGTTGAACAGGTCCGATTGGAGGAAGATCTGACCGTCCGTAATTGAAATAACGTTGGTCGGAATGTAGGCCGAGACGTCGTTCGCCTTCGTCTCGATGATCGGCAGGCCCGTCATCGAACCGCCACCGAGCTCATCGGAGAGCTTCGCGCACCTCTCGAGCAGGCGAGAGTGTAGGTAGAACACGTCACCGGGGTATGCTTCACGGCCCGGGGGACGGCGCAGCAGGAGGGAAACGGAACGGTAGGCCTCGGCCTGCTTCGACAGGTCGTCGAAGATGATGAGGACGTGCTTGCCGCCGTACATCCAGTGCTGGCCAATGGCCGAACCGGTATAGGGGGCGAGGTACTTGAAGCCTGCCGGGTCGGATGCCGGGGAGGCCACGATCGTCGTGTACTCGAGGGCACCTGCTTCCTCGAGGGCGCCGCGCACGGATGCGATCGTCGAGCCCTTCTGGCCAACGGCAACGTAGATGCAACGGACCTGCTTGTCGGGGTCACCCGAGTCCCAGTTGGCCTTCTGGTTGAGGATCGTGTCGATCGCGAGAGCGGTCTTACCTGTCTGGCGGTCACCAATGATCAGCTGGCGCTGGCCACGACCGATCGGGATCATCGCGTCGATTGCCTTGAGGCCGGTCTGGAGGGGTTCGTGCACGGACTTGCGGTCCATGACGCCCGGGGCCTGAAGTTCGAGGGCACGCGAGCCATCGATGCCCTGGATGTCGCCCTGCCCATCGAGGGGCTGTCCGAGCGGGTCCACGACCCTACCCAGGTAGCCGTCACCTACGGGGACGGACAGGACCTTACCGGTACGGCGGACCTCCTGGCCCTCTTCGATACCGGAGAAGTCACCGAGAACCACGCAACCGATTTCGCGGTCTTCGAGGTTCATGGCCAGACCCTCTGTTCCGTCTTCGAAACGGAGAAGTTCGTTAGCCATGGCGCCGGGGAGGCCTTCAACGCGGGCAATCCCGTCAGCGGTCATGGTGACGTGACCGACCTCTTCCGTGACTGCCTCTGCCGGTTCGTAACTATCGACGAAGCCGGCGAGCGCTGCCCGGATGTCCTCGGGCTGGATTGTCAGCTCAGCCATTGATATTCCTTTTCTTTGCGGGTTACCGCGGTAGTCTTCTAGTCCGCGAAAACGGACTTCACGTGGTTGATGCGGGAAGCGAGAGAGCCGTCAATGACGTCCGGTCCGATTGAAATACGCACTCCGCCGATCAGTGCCGGGTCAATACCGACATGGATTTCGACGGGCTTGCCGTATTTCTTGGTGAGGATCTCGGTCAGGCGCTGCTCCTGCTCGACGGCCAGGGGCGCGGCTGCGGTGACGATGGCGACGAGGTGTTGACTCCTGCGTCCAGCGTCCCCAATCCAGTGCCTCAGCTGGCGAATAATGTGCTCATCGTTCGCGACCCCGTATTCTAGGAGTGCGACCGTCTCGGGACTCCAGCTACCGAAGATGCGGTTGACGAGGCTGATGCGGCGGTCTGCAGCAATATCTCGATCATCCAGGTTCCGGCGGAGCTCGCCGGCTTCGCTCAGCGTGCGGCTAGCCCGGTACAGCTCTTCTTCGACACCCTGGAGGCGGCCGGAGATCTGGGCTGACATGAGAAGCGTTTCCACACCGGACCGGGCGATCGCTTCCACGATATCCTCGGGCCTGCGGAAGGGTTCCCGTGCCAGTCCGGAAAGGAAGTCCTTCACCTCACCGGACACCTTGCCCTCAAAGAGGCGGGATACGAGCTCGGCCCGTGCCTCCGGGGAGCGTGCCGGGTCGGTTATCACCCGTGCAACCGCCGTCTCGGAACCGAGAAGCTTCTCTGCCGCGAAGAGCTCCTTAGCCCAGCCAATCGCCGCATCGGGACGGTTGGCGACGACACCTTCCCACGTGGTGAGAAGCCTTTGGAGTGCTTGCTCGCTACCCAGTCTCATCACGCCTCCGTGTTCGCGGGGGTTGATGCTTCCAGTTCGTCAAGGAAGCGGTCGACGACCTGACGCGACACGTCGCTGTCGGCCACGTTGGCTTCCACGATGCGACCCGCAAGGGTCGTGGCAAGCGTGCCAACCTCGGTACGCAGGGAGTGCTCCGCAGCGAGACGGTCGGCTTCGATCTGGCGCTGAGCCGAATCGAGCATGCGCTGACCTTCCGCGGCTGCCTTCGAGCGCGCATCGGCAATGATTGCCTTCGCGTTCTCTTGAGCATCCTCGCGGATACGTGCGGCATCCTTGCGAGCAGCGGTTACCTCGTCGGCAAGCTGCTCACGCTCAGCCTTGATTTCTTCTCGTGCCCGTTCTGCTGCCAGAAGCCCATCTTCGATCTTCTCTCTACGCTCATCGAGCAGTGAGATGAAGGTCGGCCATGCCAACTTGTAGACAACAAACGCAACAATAACGAATGCGACCGTGCCCCAGAGGAGGTCATAGGAGGCCGGAACGAGCAACGAGGGGTCCCAGTTGAACCACTCGGCGCTGTTGTTCATGATCAGAAGACGAACCCAGCGGCGAAGCCAATAAGGCCGAGGGCCTCAACGAACGCCATACCGAGGAACATGTTGACGCGGAGGAACGACTTGATCTCGGGCTGACGAGCAGAAGCTTCCTGCGTCTTTGCTACGAGCATGCCAATACCGATAGCAGGGCCGGTTGCAGCGAGGCCGTAACCGATGGTCGCGATGTTACCGACGACTGTTTCCATAATTTCCTGTTTCCTTTGTTGTTGAGTGGTTGACCCAAGTTTCAGTGTTCTTCAATTGACAGTGAAACGTACACTGCCGCAAGAAGCGCAAAGATGTAAGCCTGCAAGCCCGCTACCAGGATCTCGAAGACCACAACGGCAATGCCACCCAGGAGAGTAACAGAACCGGAGAGGATGCCGACGGCACCGCCCATCGAGAAGTACAGGTAGTGAGTTGCGCCGAAGCACAAGACGAGCAGGAGGTGACCCGCCACCATGTTGGCGAGAAGACGAATGGCGAGAGTTGCCGGGCGAACAATGAAGTTCGACAGGAACTCGATCGGAGTCATAAGAATGAGAACCGGCTTCGGAACACCGGCGGGCATGAGCTGCGCCTTGAAGAAGCCGCCCGCACCGTGGACGCGGATACCGGCCACAATGAAGAGGACGTACGCGAACAGCGCGTAAATAATCGGCATGCCGATGAGGGATGTCGAGGCGATGTGTAGCCCGGGGATGACACCCGTAATGTTCATGAACAGAATGCCGAGGAAGAGGGTGGCCAGTGCCGGCAGGTAACGATCTGCCTTACCCTCACCAATGACTTCGTAACCGATCGACTTCCGAATAAAGTCAAGAACGTATTCGAAGGCTGCCTGCGCGCGGCCGGGAACGAGCTTCGCCCGCTTGGCGTACAGGATGCAGATGATGGCGAGGACCGCAACCGCAATGAGGCGAGCCATGATGATGCGGTTAATGGCGAACGGAGTACCTTCGAAAAGGTACGCTTCGGGATAAAACTCGTCCATCGACGGTGCGTGGAAACCGGAATCTTCCGCGGCGAGACGCAGACGCCCGGCCTGGGCTACGAGCTCAAACGAGGCGTTAGCGAACAGGATGGCCCCCAGAAAACTTAAGAGGTGGAAGAGCTCGGGTGACTGATCGACATAGATCTGCCAGCTCTTGCGGACGAAATCATCGTACCGGAAATAATCTCGAGATTGTGAGTCCGACCGAACAGTTTCAGGACGAATGTCCTAGGCACGGGTGGTGGCGATCGTGAATGTGTCGATCGCAAGAGACACGACGATCGCCGACACAAACCCTAGTAAAAGCGCCATATCCGCCAAAAAGGCGTAGCCCTGGAGGGAAACAAACACGACAAACAGGACAACAATTTTGAGTAAATATCCGCCCAACATGACGGCCATGTCATTAATTTTGGGATTCTTCTCTGTGAGGATCATCACCGCAAGAGTGAGTCCCATGGCGGTCCCGGCAATCCCAACTCCGATAAGAAAGCCCCACAGAGCAGGCTCTCCGCTCGCCAGGTAGGCCCACAGCCCACCACCAAGAGCCAGCACCAGGTAGGCGATCAGGGTGCGCACCGAGATCGTTCGGTACAGGTCAAGACCGGTTGGCACATATCCAGGTTCACGGTCCTTCTTCATGCTCGCTCACCTCTATCGTCATCATGCAACTTGCCCGGCCAGATCCCATCCGTCTGCTCGCAGCCAACCCCCGGCATATCCCCCAGTGTCTCACCTTCCGGAAGTTCAGTTTCCAGCCACTCCATGCTGTGCAATTCCGTCAGTTCCTCATCCTTCTCGGAAGCAGCATGAGTTCCCGATGAAATCGGCTCGCGCTCACCTGTATCTGACGAATCTAGCCCCTCGTCCTCGGCGCGCGAGAAGCTGGTGGAATCGTGCGCTCCCGCACCGGCGGGCTGCAGGGCCGCGACAGTCGATGACCGGGTCTCGGCAGTCGATGCCCGGTTCGCATTAACTACGGCAGTTGTAGCTGTGGAGTCCGGGTTTGCGTGGTCCCCTGCTCGGTCGTGACCTGCGGCGGCTGCTTCGGCACCGCCGGTGGCTGCAACCGCAAGGTTGGTGGTGTGCTCCGGAGCAGCCTCTGTCTTCCCTCTCATCTCCCATCTCGTGTACGCAACCACGAGTAGGAGGCCGACCGCGCCCGCGATGGAAACGGGAAGTGGGTCAAAGAAAGCGAGGGCAACGGCGATAAAGGAAAACAGTGCGGACCAGGCGTAAATGACCTGGACGGCACCGCGGTGAGAGTTGCCGGCACGGAGAAGACGGTGGTGGAGATGGCCGGAATCGGCAGTGAAGGGCGACTGCCCCTTGAGGAGGCGCCTCAACACGGCGTACGCAAAGTCGAGCAGTGGAATGAGGAGCACGCCGATCGGCAAAATGATCGGCATGAATGCGGGGATTGTTCGGGTCGTGGCGATGCTGGGATCGATCTGTCCCGTGACCACGATGCCCGCGGCGGCACATACCAGGCCGAGCATGAGGGCGCCCGAGTCGCCCATGAAGATCGTTGCTGGATTGAAATTGTGCGGTAGGAAACCGATGCAGATTCCCACGAGCGCAGCAACGACGACAACGGCGATCGAGGAGTAGTCACCCGGCGAGGATTCTCGGGTCAGCATGTACGTGTAGACAAAGAAGGCAAAGGAGCCTATGCCGACCACCCCGGCCGCAAGCCCATCCAGGCCATCAATAAAGTTGATTGCATTCGCGACGATTACGACGACGATGATCGTGAGGAACAGGGTGAGCCTCGTGGACCCAACGGTCAGTCCCCACACGGGAACGGACACGAACTGGATGCCCTGCCAGGCCATGATTCCCGCCGCAAGGATTTCCCCCGCCAGCTTCGCATACCAGTCGAGCTCCCAAATATCATCGATGATGCCGATCAGGCACATGAGCGCGGCACCCACCAAAATGCCCCAAGCCACCGAACCACCAGCAAATTCCTGGCTCAGGTACGGTATTTGGCTGGCCACCGCAAAGGACACGGCAAGGCCGATGAGCATCGCCAACCCACCGAGGCGCGGAATCGGCACGGTGTGGACGTCACGGTCACGGACCTGCGTGATCGCTCCGCTCGCCAATGCGATACGCCGCACAACAGGCACCATCAGATAGGTGACTGCCGCAGCGATCAGCATGACGAGCAGATAGACTCTCACGGCTCGACGTTCTCCTCGAGTTCAACAACGGCCGCGATGTCCTCGCGGGAGATGGCGCCCTGCCGGAGAATGCGCGCCGGCTGGGAGGTGACGTCAACGATTGTGGAGGCAACTCCCCCACCGGCCTTCCCACCATCCAGGTACAGGCCGACGGACTCACCAAGCATGCTGCTTGCCTCTTCGATGGTCGTAGCGGCCGGCTGGGAGTGGATATTGGCCGATGACACGGCAAGTGGGCCGGTGCGCTTCAGCAGGTTGAGTGCCACTTCGCTGTCCGGCATGCGCAGAGCCACGGTTCCCTCGGTCTCCCCAAGATCCCAGGCAAGCGATGGCTGCGCCAAAACAATGAGTGTGAGGGCGCCGGGCCAGAACTTCTCAATGAGGTCCCGTGCCGCCTGCGGCAGTCCGTCCGCCAGTGCCTCCGCCGTTTCCTTGGTGCCGACCAGAACCGGGGGCGGCATCTGCCTGCCCCTGCCCTTGGCTTCCAAGAGATTGTTGACCGCTGCCGGGTTAAAGGCATCAGCCCCAATCCCGTACACGGTGTCGGTTGGGAGCACGATGAGCTTCCCGTTGGATACGGCGACGGATGCAGCATCCAGGGCGCCACTATCGGTTATGCAGTCTCGAATATCCACAGTCTCTACTTTCTCACACCGCGTACAAAAACCGGGGTCTCCCCGCCAAGTCCAGCTCGGTCCGCCCGGACATTCCCACTTCCTGTGCGCAGACGACCAGGGCCTCACCCTGCGTATCGTCGTGCTCCATGATGAGCACCCCACGGGGCTTGAGGAGCTGCCTAGCTCGTACTACGAGGGCCCGAGGGATCTCCAACCCATCATCCCCGCCGCCCCACAGTGCCACGGCCGGATCTAGTCCCACTTCGGCAGGCAGTTGCCGCCTGGGTACGTAGGGTGGATTCGACACAACAACGTCAACCATGCCCTCGAGCTCGCTCAGTGCGGTGCGAGCATCACCCTGGTGCACCTCAACCCCGTAGGGCTGCGCATTACGCGTGGCGGCGGCAAAGGCGGTGTCATCCAGTTCAACGGCCACGACCCTGGCTCCCGGAACTTCATCGGCGATGGCAATGGCGATCGCTCCCGAACCGGTGCACAGGTCAACAACGAGGGGGCTTGGTCCTGCGCGGCGGGCCGCATCGACCGCAGCCCCCGCAACCAGTTCCGTTTCGGGCCGCACGATAAACACACCGGGGTCTGCCGGTAGCTCCAGATTCCGGAAGTGCATGACCCCCGTCAGGTGCTGGAGCGGGATCCGGCGGGCACGCCGCTCAACCAGCTCCCTGAAGGACTCGATCTGTTCCGGGGTGGGTTCAGGTGCGAGCAGGAGGCTCTGCCCCGCTACGTGCTCGGCAAGCCACCGTGCATCGGCGTGAGGCGACTCGATCCCGGCTTCCGCCAGGATCGATTCCGCCCACGAGCGCTGAGAACGCCAGGTCACTCCCCCGCGTGCTCCAGGCGCTCCAGCTCGTCCATCTCACGAGCCGAGTCGATGACGGGACCGAGCTCGCCGCCGAGGACGGTGTCCAGGTTGTATGCCTTGAATCCGGTCCGGTGATCGGAGATGCGGTTCTCGGGGAAGTTGTAGGTGCGGATGCGTTCCGAACGGTCCACGGTACGAACCTGGGAACGGCGCTGCTCTGCCTCTTCCGCGGCGGCGGCTTCCTGCTGGGCAGCAAGCAGGCGTGCTCGCAGCACGCGCATCGCAGCATCGCGGTTCTTGTGCTGGGACTTCTCGTCCTGCATGGACACCACGATTCCCGTGGGAACGTGGGTGATGCGGACAGCGGAGTCGGTGGTATTAACGGACTGCCCGCCCGGCCCTGAGGAGCGGTACACGTCGATGCGGAGATCGTTCGGATCGATCTCGACCTCGCCCGGGTCATCAACTTCCGGGAAGACCAGCACGCCGGCTGCGGACGTGTGGATGCGGCCCTGGGATTCGGTGACGGGAACGCGCTGCACGCGGTGCACGCCGGCCTCGTACTTCAGGTGTGCCCACACGCCATCAGCCGGATCCTCGGGTGGCTGGGGGCTCTTGACCGCGACCTGGATGACCTTGTAGCCACCGAGGTCGGATTCGGTTGCGGACAGGGTCTGTGTCTGCCATCCCTTGATCTCCGCATACCTCAGGTACATGCGGAGCAGGTCGCCAGCGAATAGGGCGGACTCTTCTCCGCCTTCACCCGCCTTGACTTCGAGAATCACGTCGCGTGAATCGTCCGGGTCGCGCGGGATCAGCACGTTGCGCAGCTCGTCATCAAGCTCCGAAAAACGCTTCTCCAGCCCCGGCAGTTCATCGGCAAACAGCTCGCCGTCTTCCCCTCCTGCGGACACGATCTCCTTCGCCTCCGACAGATCGTCGCGCGCTGTCTTCCACTCCCGGTAGACGCGTACTACGCGCCCCAGTTCTGCGTAGCGGCGACCGAGCGAACGAAGCTTGTCGGGGCTGGACAGCACCTCGGGGGACGCCATCTGTTCCTCAATCTGATGGAACTCGGCAAGCATCTGCTCGGGGACGGACGTGTTCTGACTCATGGTGATCCTTAAAAGCTATGCGGAAGAAACAGGTGGAAGTAAATACGGAAGGCGCCGGCGAGAAACTCGCCGGCGCCTCGTAGAAAAGCTACTTCTTGCGCTTGCCGTAACGTGCCTCGAAGCGAGCCACGCGACCACCGGTGTCGAGAATCTTCTGCTTGCCGGTGTAGAAGGGGTGGCAGGCCGAGCAAACATCGGCGCGGATTTCGCCAGACGCAACGGTCGAGCGGGTGGTGAACTTGTTACCGCAGGTGCAGGTGACCTCGGTGACGAAGTATTCAGGGTGGATTCCCTGCTTCATGAGCTATCTCCTTGGATCGTTAGTGCCCCGGGTCCTTCCCAACTCCTGATCATGCAGGAGGCCGTTTCAAGAAACGTGGTTGGTGAACCGGAAGCCGTCAGGTAATTATGGTGCCGAAGTGGTCCGCCCCGCAAGGGGCGGACCTGTGAGACTACTCTCCAGACTTCTGCATGGACTTGGCGATGGTCATGAGGAACTCGCCATTCGATTCGGTCTTGCGGAGGCGTCCGAG
Organism: Flaviflexus massiliensis; assembly: GCF_001375495.1. Classification (GTDB taxonomy): domain Bacteria; phylum Actinomycetota; class Actinomycetes; order Actinomycetales; family Actinomycetaceae; genus Flaviflexus; species Flaviflexus massiliensis. The sequence goes on from NZ_LN831058.1 coordinate 99,476, forward strand.
CAGGAAGTCGGACGATTCCTGAACCTCGAGGGTGCCGAGAGCGCGACGCAACTGCCACACGATCTTGAGCTCCTCGGGGCTGAAGAGAAGCTCTTCGCGGCGGGTGCCGGACGCATTGACGTCGACGGCGGGGAAGATGCGGCGGTCGGCGAGCTGACGGGACAGGCGCAGTTCCATGTTGCCCGTGCCCTTAAACTCTTCGAAGATCACCTCGTCCATCTTCGATCCCGTCTCCACGAGTGCGGAGGCGACGATCGTGAGGGACCCCCCGTTTTCGACGTTGCGGGCCGCACCGAAGAAGCGCTTGGGCGGGTAGAGAGCCGCAGCATCCACACCACCGGACAGAATCCTGCCCGAGGCGGGTGCAGCCAGGTTGTAGGCACGGCCGAGGCGCGTGATCGAGTCGAGGAGAACAACAACGTCCTGGCCGAGTTCAACGAGGCGCTTCGCGCGCTCAATTGCCAGCTCGGCAACGAGGGTGTGTTCGGCGGCAGGGCGGTCGAAGGTGGAGGCAATAACCTCGCCCTTGACCATGCGCTGCATGTCCGTCACTTCTTCCGGGCGCTCATCCACCAGCACAACCATGAGGTGCACGTCGGGGTTGTTGACCGCGATCGCGTTCGCGATCTGCTGCATGATCATGGTCTTGCCCGCCTTCGGGGGCGAGACAATGAGTCCGCGCTGGCCCTTACCGATGGGGGCAACGAGGTCGATGACGCGCGGGGTAATCGCCTTCGGCGAGGTTTCCATGCGCAGCATTTCATTCGGGTACAGCGGTGTGAGCTTACCGAACTCGGGGCGCTTCAGAAGGTCCTCGAGCGACAGTCCGTTGACGGAGTCGATCTGGACGAGCGGGTTGAACTTGTGGCGCAGGCGTCCCTGGCGGCCCTGGCCCGAGGATTCGCCCAGGTCGCGGACGGCACCAACAATGGCATCGCCGCGGCGCAACTTGTTCTTCTTAATGAGGGCCTGCGAGACGTAGGCGTCGTTCGAACCGGGAAGATAGCCCGCGGTCCTCAGGTAGGCGTTGTTGCCGTCGATGTCGAGGATGCCAGCAACCTTGAGGAGCACATCTCCGTCGCGCACCTGATCGTTAAAGTCCGAATCACCATCGCCCTGACGGTCCTGACGATCGTTGCGCTGGTTGGAACGACGATCATTACGATCATTGCGATCATTGCGTTCGTTACGGTCCTGGCGCTCATTGCGCTCATTGCGGTTCTGCGAATCGCGGCGGCCGGAGCGTTCGCGGCGGCGATCATTGCGTCGCCTCGTGCCCTCACCGCTGTCGTCCGAATCCTGGTCGCGTTCGGTGCGGTTCCGGTCGTCTCCGCGGGAGCGCCTGTGGCTGGCTTCAGCCTTGCGGGAGGCTGCCTCACCCAGTGCTTCGAGGGCTGCGAGCTTGTCTTCTGGCAGTTCGGAACCGCTGTCGTTCGATGCGGGCTCGGACGCTGCCGGTTCGGGAATTTCAATGGTGGGCAGAGCGGACTCTTCCCGAGCGGACTCGGTCTTGTCGTTGTCCTGCTTCGGGGCCTGCTCGGCGGCTACCTTACGGCCGGCGTCGCGGGCCTTGCGGATAGCGGTGATGTAGTCATTACGGCGGGCTTTCGCATCAAGTTGAAGCCCCATCGTGTTGGCCAGCTCTTGGAGCTCGCCAAGTCGCATAGCCGTGAGTGCTTTGCGAGGAGCGGAGGAATTTTCGCTCACTAGTTTCCTTCCTCGAATCCCGCGTCATGGCGGGCGAGATGTCATTGCTTTCCAGCGCTCATTGGGAGATAAATGTAACTCAATGCCCCAAAGAACAAGCGCTGAGGGATGGCACCGTGCGCGGGCTAAGCCACAGCGCGTCAAGCGGTGATGAGGTCAGCCTACCAGGTTGAGCAGAAAATACACCTATTTACGCAACAATGTGAGCACCCTGGCCAATTCCAGGGGTTGTCACAGCAAAACCGCGTGCCTCAAGGATTCGGCAGGTCTGGGGATCCAGCTCGTCAAGAACGAGGATCGCGGGACCCGCCCCGGAGACCACTGCCGGCCATCCCGCCGACCTCAGCGCATCCAGCACCTCGGCCGTGGCAGGCATGGAACTGGAGCGGTACTCCTGGTGCAGGCGATCCCGCGTGGCCTCGTGCAAGAGATCAAGGTTGTGCCCGAGAGCGTGCACCAGAAGGGCCGTACGGGAGGCGTTGAATGCCGCATCGACGTGCGGAACCGAGGTGGGAAGCGCAGCGCGTGCCGTTGCCGTGGCGAGAACTTCCTTCGGCACGAGCAGGGTGGTGCGTAGCTCGGGGTGAAGGTCGAGGCTAACAGCGTGGGAACGTCCCGCTTCCGACCAGGAGACAACCGCTCCCCCGTAGATCGCGGGCGCGGCATTATCCGGATGCCCCTCGAACTCGGTTGCGATCGTGAGGACGTCATCCTTCGTGAACAGGTCGGGTCGGCCGAGGAATCCCGCCGCCAGGGTCAAACCTGCCACGACGGCAGCCGCGGAGGAGCCGAGTCCCCGGGACTGTGAAATACCGTTCCGGCAGGTCATCTTCACCCCTGCGAGCGGCAGCCCAGCGAATTCAAAGCCGCGCATGAGTGCGCGCACAACGAGATGCGATTCATCGGTCGGTAGTTCGCCCTGGCCCTCGCCCAGAATCTCGACGGTGGTCTTGCCGGCAAGCAGGGTTGCTTCAACTTCGTCGTAAATACCGTGGGCCATGCCCATGGAGTCGAAGCCGGGGCCGAGGTTCCCGGAGGTCGCGGGAACCCTCACTGTCAGGGTTTCGGTCACCTGCCGCATCTTAAAGCCCCAGGACCTTCACAGCAGCATCAACCGAGGAGTCAATGACATCGGGGTCGACATTGCGGTCCGCCAGTGCGGTGGCGGTGTCCTTGAGTCCGTTGCCGGTCACGGTGCACACGATTGTCGCTCCTTCGGCAACCTTGCCTGCCTTCGCGGTCTTGATGAGTCCGGCAATGGAGCTGGCTGAGGCGGGTTCTACGAACACGCCAACTTCGGAGGCCAGCAGGGCCTGAGCTTCGAGGATCTCCTCGTCGGTCACGCGGTCAATGAAGCCACCCGAATTGTCACGTGCCTCTTCCGCGTACTTCCAGGAGGCGGGGTTACCGATGCGGATCGCGGTCGCGATCGTTTCCGGGTTCTCAACCGGGTGTCCAAGAACGAGCGGGGCTGAGTTCCAGGCCTGGAAGCCCCACATCTGCGGCACCGTATCCACGACCTTCTCCAGGTGCAGTGCGGACTCGTCAAAGGAAGCGAGAGTGGTGCGGCCAGCGTACTCGTTATAGCCCATCCAGTAGGCGGAAATATTGCCGGCGTTGCCCACCGGGAGCACGTGAATATCCGGTGCCTTCCCGAGGGCATCCACGATCTCGAAGGATGCGGTCTTCTGTCCCTGGAGACGGTAGGGGTTGACCGAGTTCACGAGGTCCACCGGGTACTGCTCGGTGAGCTCCCGGGTGATCCGGAGGCAGTCATCAAAGTTGCCATCCACAGCGACCAGCTGTGCGCCGTGGACGATGGCCTGGGCGAGCTTGCCAGCAGCAATCTTTCCCGCGGGCAAAATAACCGCGCACCCCAGTCCCGCGGCCACGGCGTAGGCGGCTGCGGATGCGGAGGTGTTTCCGGTCGATGCGCAGGCGATGATCTCGGTACCCGCGGCCTTGACCTTGGACACGGCGGTTGTCATGCCGCGGTCCTTGAACGAACCCGTCGGGTTCATGCCCTCAACCTTGACGTGCACGTCAGCGCCCACGAGGTCGGACAGGTGCGGTGCCGGGACGAGCGGCGTACCACCCTCAAACAGGGTGACAACAGGATCGTTGTCCTCGAAAGGTAGCCGTTCCCGGTATTCGTTAATAAGACCGCGCCACTGGTGTGCCATCAGTTACCTTCCACCCTCATGACCTGCAGAACGCCCTTCGCGTAGTCTGCCTTTTCAATTACTTCGATTGCCGACTTTACGCTCGAGGTACGTGCCGTGTGCGTTGTGACAATCAGCTTTGCGACACCATCCTCGATCTGGGTCTGGCGCACCGCCATAATCGACACCCCGTTATCGGCAAAGGCCCCGGTCAGCTGAGTGAGCACACCGGTCCGGTCGGTCACCGCCACCTCGATACGGAACGAGGACTCGCCCTCCTCGGGCTGGAGGATGGGCAGGTCAGCGTAGGCGAGCTCCCGGGGAGCCTGACCGCCATGCACCCGGTGCGAAGCGCCGGCCACCACATCTGAAAGGACCGCGGAGGCGGTTGGGGCACCGCCCGCACCGCGACCGTAGAACATGAGCCTGCCAGCACCGGTTGCTTCGATGACAATGGAGTTGAAGGAGCCGCGCACGCCGGCGAGCGGGTGGTCGAGCGGGACGAGGGTCGGTTCGACGCTCAGTTCAATACCGTTCTCGCGGCGCGATGCGATGCCGAGGAGCTTGATTGCGTAGCCATCGGCCTTGGCCGCGGCAATGTTTTCGGCCGTGATCTGCCGGATTCCCGTGGTCGGCACATCCTTGATCGACACTCGGGTGTGGAAGGCGAGGGAGGCGAGGATCGCGATCTTCGCGGCAGCATCGTGACCATCCACGTCCGCGGTCGGATCTGCTTCAGCAAATCCCAGGTCCTGTGCGAGCTTGAGGGCTTCGTCGAAGGAGAGGCCGTTGTTCTCCATCTCGTCGAGAATAAAGTTTGTGGTGCCGTTGAGGATGCCGGCAACGGTCTCGACGCGGTCGCCCGCAAGTGATTCCCGCAGGCCGTACACGACGGGCACAGCACCCGCGACCGCAGCCTCGTAGTAGACGTCAACGTCGGCCTTAGCCGCGGCTTCGTAGATCTCGGGACCGTATTCGGCAAGGAGTGCCTTGTTTCCGGTGACGACGGTGGCGCCGTTCTCGATCGCCTTGTGAACGAGTGAGCGTGCGGGCTCGATGCCACCAATCAGTTCGATGACGATGTCGGCTTTGGCTGTCAGTGCCTCGAGGTCGTCCGTCAGCAGTGAGCGATCAATGTCGGGATCGCGCGGTGCGTCAACGTTGCGCACACCGATTCCAACGAGTTCGAGCTCAGCTCCAACACGGGCCGTGAAGTCCTTGCTCTGGGCCTTCAGTGCTTTCGCGACCGCTTTACCAACGGTCCCACATCCGAGCAGGGCAATCTTGACTGACATTATTCCTCCGATAGGTGGCTGTGGACTGTGAAGATTACAGGTCCGGGAAGAGTCCGAGGACATCTTCCCAGGTTTCGGGTCGTACGAGCCAGGCCGTCCCCCTGTCGGACACGGCCAGCACACCCGGGCGGCGTACCGTGTTGTAGTTGGAAGCCATGGAGCGACCATAGGCACCGGTCGCGGCAACGAGAAGCAGGTCGCCGGCGGTCACGTCCCGTGGGAGCGCAACATCCTTGACGACGATGTCGCCCGATTCGCAGTGCATGCCCACCACACGAGTGGGAACGAGCTCAGCATCCGAGTCCCGGTTCAGGAGCGCGGTGTAGTCGGCCCCGTACAGGGCAGGGCGGGCGTTGTCGCTCATCCCGCCATCAACCGATACGTAGCGGCGCACCCCATCATCGGTCATGACATCCTTGGTCGCACCCACCCGGTAGAGGGTCATGCCGGCGGGGCCGGAGATGGAGCGGCCGGGTTCGATCGACATGCGAGGAACGGGAATACCTGCCTTCTCGCAGGCTTCTTCAAGAGCCTGGCGGATCCCCGCAATCATGTCGGCCTCGCTCACGGGGGCCGGGTCTTCACCCGTGTACTGGATGCCATAGCCGCCACCGAGGTCAACCTCGGGAACGGCAATTCCGTCCTCGTGGAGCTCACCGGCGAAAGCAATCACCGCATCGGCTGCCGCAGCGAAACCGCTCGGGTCAAGGATCTGGCTACCAATGTGGGAGTGCAGGCCCAGGAATGAAAGATGCTCGTTCTTTGCGATGGCTCGCACGACGTCGCGGGCAGCACCGGTGGCTAGGGACAGGCCAAACTTCTGGTCCTCGTGCGCGGTGGCAATGAACTCGTGCCCACCCGCGTGCACACCCGTTGTTACTCGCACAAAGCAGGGAGCAACGACATCGAGGTCGGCCGCGATCCGTGCAATCTGGTCAACCTCACCCGGCGAGTCGACAACAATGCGACCAATGTTATTGGTGAGCGCGAGGCGCAGGGTTTCATCCGACTTGGAGTTGCCGTGCAACCCAATCTTTTCCCCCCGCACTCCCCCGGCAAGCGCTGAACGCAGCTCTCCTTCGGAGGCGGTGTCGATACCGAGTCCCGCCTCCACCATCCACCGTGCAACAGCAGGCGTGAGGAAGGACTTTCCTGCGTAGTAAACATCCCCGCCCGCCATGGCTTCAGTCCAGGCACGGGCACGATCAATCATGTCGTCCTGATCAACCAGGTAGAGCGGAGTGCCCAGTTGCGCGAGCTCATCGAGATGGTGTCCGGCCAGTGTCACGGTTCCATCGGACTCGCGGCGAAGGTTGGTGGGCCAGGGACCGTTGCCCGGTTCCGGGGCGGGAACGTATGCGAGGGGCGCGAAAGCCATTTACATCTTCTCCGGAGCGCTCACACCAACAAGATCGAGTCCGTTGGCGAGAACCTGCGTCGTGGCATCGTTCAGCCACAGACGAGCAACGTGGCCCTCGTTCACCTCTTCGTCGGCACGCGGGGTGACGCGGGTCTGGCCGTACCAGGTGTGGTAGGCGGCTGCGAGCTCCTCGAGGTAGCGTGCAACGCGGTGCGGTTCACGCAGGGCAGCGCCCTGGGCAACAACTTCCGGGTATTGGGCGAGAACGCCGAGGAGGGACTTGTCGGCCGGGTGATCGAGGGCCGAAGGATTGAAGTCATCCCTATTCACGCCGTGCTCTGCGGCGTTGCGGGCAACGGAGCGTGTCCGTGCGTGGGCGTACTGAACGTAATAAACCGGGTTCTCGTTCGTGTGGGATGCAAGAACATCCAGATCGAGTTCCAGCGTGGTGTCGACCGAGGAGCGGACGAGGGAGTAGCGAGCGGCATCGACGCCCACCGCGTCGACCAGGTCCTCGAGCGTAATGATCGTGCCGGCACGCTTGGACATGCGGACGGGTTCCCCGTCCTTAACCAGGTTGACCATCTGGCCAATGAGGATCTCCAGGTTCTGGCGGTCACCCGCCGTGTCTCCAAAGGCCCTCGCCATCGCGTACATGCGCCCGATGTAGCCGTGGTGGTCTGCACCGAGCATGATGATGACGTGGTCGGCTCCACGTTCCCTCTTGTCGAGGTAGTAGGCGATGTCGCCGGCGAAGTAGGCCGCCTCACCGTCGGACTTGATGACGACACGGTCCTTGTCATCCCCGAACGAGGTCGTCTCAATCCAGGTGGCCCCGTCCTTATCGTAGACGTGTCCACGCTCGCGCAATACCGCAATAGACCTCTCAACGGCACCGGACTCGTGGAGGGAGTCCTCGTGGAAGTACACATCGAATTCGACCCCGAAGTCGGCGAGTGCCTCCTTGATTTCACCAAACATGAGCTCAACGCCGCGGGAGCGGAACACTTCCTGTGCCTCGGCCTCGGGCAGAGTCAGCGGGTCGGGTTCACCGGCTTCCTGGCAGGCGGCCATGACGCGGCTGGCAATGTCGGAAATGTAGGCGCCTCCGTAACCGTTCTCGGGGGCCTCTTCACCGCGAGCGCGAGCCAGCAACGATTCGGAGAAGCGGTCGATCTGCGCACCGTGGTCGTTGAAGTAGTATTCGCGGGTCACGGTCGCTCCGGCCGCTTCGAGCAGTCGGGCGAGCGAGTCGCCAACCGCCGCCCATCGCACGCCACCCAGGTGAATGGGGCCAGTGGGGTTGGCGGATACGAATTCGAGGTTGACGGTGCCCGGGGTGGAGTCGCTCCGCCCGTACTCGCGGCCAGCGCTCAGGATCGTGCGGGCAAGCTCGCCCGCCGCGCCCGCGGCGAGGCGAATGTTGACGAAGCCGGGCCCTGCCACGCTTGCTTCGTCAATGCCGTCCTCTTGCTCCAGTCGCTGCGCAATGGTGGTGCCGAGTTCGCGCGGGTTGGTTCCCGCCTTTTTGGCAAGCTGCATGGCAACGTTTGTTGCCCAGTCCCCGTGGTCGCGGTTGCGGGGGCGTTCAACTTTCACCGTGGGGAGGTCGGCTTCGGCAAGGTTGATCGTGCCGTCTGCGACTGCCCCGTTGAGTACGGATTCAATGAGCGCGCTGAGTTCATCTGGAGTCATGGGAACAGTCTAGCGAGGCGTCTCGTTTCGAAACACATTGGGGCCTCAAGTGTGGGCGAGGCCGCCCGCACTGAATGGTATGTCACAGGGTGCCGGTTGTTGCGGGGCATGCGTATCCTGATAAAGTCAGTAATCGCGCCCCGGTAGCTCAGGGGATAGAGCGTCTGCCTCCGGAGCAGAAGGTCGTAGGTTCGAATCCTATCCGGGGTACCGCAGGTCCGGCACGTAACCACCACGGTTTTTGCCAGCACGGTATCCACGTGCGCGTTACCAACCCACAGGGTTGTTGATAACCATCCGATTATTAGCGGAATATTTCCAGCTTTAGCTGGTTATTTCCTTTATTCGCCCAGCTTTTCCATGTTCAGATACCTTCCATTCGTGCTATCCGTGGCTGAGCGCGGCTCTAAAGCAACCGGGATCCTTTGGCTCCGTGATTTCCCCATGGGGAGGAAGTACCGCTTTGATTGGGAACTACCCATTGAATTGATGTGCCCTCCCCATTGGAAGGAAGTTCCTCCCCTTCCACGCTCCTACTCTTCAAAGGGCAGGATGCTGGCGTAGGTTTCAATTTCAGTTTGGATTGCTTGCAGGGACTCGCGGTCGAGTCCCGGATCGCCAATGACACTCACCCAGCCGGCAACGACAACATCTCCGAAGTTGTGGCCGTACTGAGCCGGTACGCGGTCGGCTCCCAGGAGATCGACGGCGACTTGGATGCCCGTCACAACCGGCATCCACCTCATCGAGGAGCTAATGTCGGCGCTACGCTGATCATCCTCGAGCCAATCGGGTTTACTGAAGAAGAGATCCGCGGAGAACCAGGTGACGGGATCGGTGGGGTGTTGGAGGAAGAGGACTCTGGGCTCCTCCCAAGGGCCGTCGAGGTTATTCGCATCGGCCATGGTTGACATCCACCGCACTTCGCGTCCCTCATCCAACACCGGGAGACTCTCGGGGCTGCCGGGGTCACGTGCTGCCTGAAGTTCCTGCCACATGTCCGAGCTGTTTGTCGGCCCCACAAAGAGTGCACCATCTGTACGGGAGCGCAGATCATCAAGGTCAATAAAGACTGACTGGCCGCCGTGGGCACCGAGGCTCAGCCCATATATAAAGAGCCTGGGGCGTTCTTCTTCTGGGATTTCCAGCCACCGTTCTTCCACCGCTTCGAAGAGTACGGTCGCACCATCCACCGGTGCATCCGGATCAAAAAGGAAGGACACCCAGCTGGGTGTGAAGGCGTATTGCATGGCGGCGATGGCAGTATCGCCACCATAAAGATATTCGAGAGAGTCCACGGTTTGAGGTTCCAACCATCCCGAGCCCGTCGTGATCCCTACCACGAGGATTTCCCGCTCGAATGCACCGGTTCTTTCAAGTTCTGACACAACGAGATCAGCTCGTTCCTCGAGAGTCTCAGCGGACTTTTTCCCGGCATAAACCCTGATCGGTTCAATTGCGGGCTCCCCCGTTAGTTCTTCGATATCAGCCTTGGTTGGTCCTTCACCAATGAACATCGAGCCGTGACGACCGAGGTCCTCCCATTCGATAACCGAGCCCGGACCCGCCGACCGGAAGTCGGAATCGGGTGGACTGAGCTCCGCGATTGGCTCACCGTTACTGCTCGTAAACCATCGTTCCATGCTGAAGAACAGGATCGAGCCCAGCATTGACATGACAAGAAGGACGATGCCCACGCATACGAGGGTCGCGTATAGGGTACGCATTCGCGTTTCGAGGCGGTGGTACATGCGCATGACCGATTTGCCAATGACGAGAAGAAGCACTGAAACGAGCAGGAAGGACACGGCGAATGGCCAGAACTGGATCGCATTCAACGGCTCGAGAGAAACAAGGCTGCGGACCTCGTTTTGCCAATCGAGAATGAGTGTTGCGAGGCCGGCCAGGGCAACCACCCAGGCGATCCCGTAAGCAATCCACCACGGCCTGGCCACGACCGGCGTATCGTCCCTGCCCCAGATCATTTTGCGAATGAGGACGAGGAGAAGAACTCCGATGAGGTAGCCGGCGGCAAAGGCAAAGCCAGCAACGACCCCTTGGAGGAGTGCGGGACGGGGCAGGAGCGAGGGTGTCATGGAGAGAATCGTGAAGACGAAACCGCCGACCGCTCCACCCGGGTCGAGATACCACCAGGACCGGTCCAGCGACGGGCTCCTCGGGGGTATTTCCCCGCGTTCGCTCTCTTCCTTAGACGCTTGCGAAGAATCGGTGCTCACGGTCATGGCTTCTTCCCCATCAGTCATCCTCCATCCTTCCGGGTAATCCGTTCAGAACGGTTGCATCTCGCACCAGGAAATCTCTCATCTCGCTGCAGGCGCACGACACTTCAGGATCATATCCGCCAACTACCGCAATATAGCCGCACAACGCCATAAATCAATGTGAACGACGGACGCCATTACCCCGGTAAAGCACCTAGGAATCCAGCCCCGTGGCAAAGCCGCTAGGAAGAAGACGTTCCGAACCGTGAATCGATGAGATTACGAGCAAGTGTTGGTCGGTCGGTCACGATCCCATCCACGCCAAGGTCAAGGAGCTCGATCATGTCCTTCACTTCGTTGACCGTCCACACGTGCACTGCCAGTCCCCGCTCGTGAGCGAGATCCACGAGGTCCTGGGTGACAATGCGTAGGCCGCGGAACTTCATGGGGATCTGAACGCAGACCGCGCCCCGCTCGGGCCCCGGCACCGCCTTCACGAGATACCGGCGCATCTTCTTGGGTGCCCATGAGGCAAGGACAAGCCTCGCGATCGCTGCCGTGCCCATGCTCGTCGAGATTCCCGGCACCAGTTTCCGCACTCGTCGCAGCCGCTTCTCCGAGAAGGAGGCAAGCAGAATCCGGTCGTGGTATTTTCCGGATTTGAGGAGTTTCACCATGGGAGCAAGCCCCGAATTGGCCTTGATATCAACATTGAAGTCAAGGTCGGGGAATTCGGTGAGCGCACGCTCGAGAGTCATGGGGGAATTGCCCGACTCATCCTTCAGCTCCCGAACTTCCGACCAGCCGTGTAGCGAGACGCGGCCGGAACCGTTCGTGGTGCGGTCCAGCAGCGGGTCGTGGAGCAGGACAAGGACACCGTCGGCGGTGGCATGAGCGTCGGTTTCGATATAGGTGAAGCCCTGGCTTCTCATTCCCTCAAATGCTGCGACCGAGTTTTCTGGATATTCATCGGCCCCACCACGGTGTGCGAGCACAATCGGCCTATCTGCACTTTCCCACGATCTCATGGACCCATTGTTCCACTTCAAATAAGGGAACTGGCCTTTCCAGATAAATATCCACTATTAGGTGATCATTTATGATCACGAGCGAAAAACGGTATACCAGCTAGGTTTGAGTGCACCAGCAGACCCAATTATGGGATGACCTGCACAAATCGTCACGTTACAAACTTTTCGAATAGAGAAGATGATCGGACTCTAGATAGCGTCAGATTTTACAGATAAAAAGTGAATAACGGCGGGGTCCAATCAAAAGCCAAGAAGAGTCAATCCAAGACCGAGCACACGGTAAATGACGGTCTTCAATCGGTGTGCTAGCTGCAGACTTCGGAAATGTCCCGCGCACCGTTTTCTGTCAGGAACGTCAGCGGATCAATCGTGGTGCCGTCTTCATCGGTGTGGATTTCCAGGTGGAGGTGGGCTCCGGTCGAGCGACCGTTATTACCCACGTCGGCGATGTGCTCTCCCGCGGTGACGATGTCGCCTTCCTTGACGTGGAGTCCATCGTCGTACATGTGCACGTACCAGGACCAGAACACCTGACCATCCATCTCGTGCTTGATGATGATGAGATTGGAGGAACGTCCGTCCTTACCCACACCAACATATTCCACGGTGCCAGCGGCAACAGCATAGATCGGAGTGCCCTGCGCTGCCGCAAAGTCGGTACCGAGGTGCTGCTGGTAGCCGCCACCGAAAGGACTCCAACGCGCGCCGTATCCGGAAGTGAGGCGGTAGTTGCCCTTGGCGACCGGCATGACCAGCCCCGCGTCATATTCGGGGGACATGGCGGCGAGCATTCCGTTTGCACCCTCAACAGGTTCGCACGTGGGCTCCTGCGCAGCAGCAGCCTCCTGGGTGGCGAGGAAACGGTCAAGCTCGACCGCATCGTCACTACCTGCAAGCGACCTCGGAACCGAGGCATCGGTCGTTGCCGTGAACGTGGAAAGAGACGAGGTGACGGGAGGAGCCTGGTTGACGGCGGCGGCCGGCTGACCGGTTCCCGACAGCACCGTGGAGGCACCGAATCCTGCAAAGAGTGACGTGGCGGAGGCGTACATGGCCTGCATGCGCAACTTGCGACGGGCGCGCTGCTTCGCGGCCTGTCGAGCCAGGCGCAGGTCACGACGGGAAACTGCGATCGGTAGTGCCGGCAGTTTCTCGGTCACCTGCTGATCGGGCATGGCCACGGCCTGCTCGATTGGCTTCGACGCACTTCTCGGCGCGCTGTGCTTTCCCACGAACTCACTCTCACATTGATAACAGGAGGTAACGAATAGATAACGCTGCCTTTTGATCATAGCGATTTCATGGGAGGTCAGCATCCCCCAAAAATGTCAGACTCATCAAGTTTGCGGGGCGACTTTAGTCCCGCTGCATCGAGTCCCTCACCTCGCCGACCAGCTCTTCCAGGATGTCCTCGAGGAATAGCACCCCGATTGACCTATCCTCCTCATCCCTCACCTCGACAAGGTGAATTCCGTCACGTTTCATGATGGCAAGGGCGGATTCCACTTCGTTCTCGGCGGGGATCGTGGACATGGTGCGGATCTTGAAGGAGGGCAGGGGCCGATTCCTGTTGGGGCCCGCCGCCCCAATGACGTCCTTGAGGTGCAGGTAGCCGGCGAAGCGTCCACTTGTTTCTGCGACAACGAAACGTGAATAGCCGGTCTGCGCGACGAGTTCCTCGATGTCGGCGGGCGTCACGTCAGTACTCACGGTCGTGACCTCGTCGCGAGGCACCATGACTTCCGCGACCGTCAGGTCCGAGAATTCAATGGCTCCGGACAGGAGCCCAATCTCATCATCGAGCACTCCTGCTCGCTGGGAGGTTTCGACGATTGAGGCAACCTCGTCAGCCGTGAACGCCGAGGCGACCTCGTCCTTCGGTTCGTATCCGAACAGCTTGACGATGTGGTTGGCGAGCCAGTTGAGGGCAACGACGATGGGCTTGAAAATGCGGGTGATGAGAACGAGCGGTGGGGCGAGGATGAGGGCGGAAGTTTCGGGAACCGTGACCGCCAGGTTCTTCGGCACCATCTCACCGATGACAACGTGGAGGTAGACCACGACAACGAGGGCGATGATGAAGGCAACGGTGTGCGATGCCGCGCTTGGGATACCCATCGCCGTGAAGGGACCCATGAGAGCGGACGCGATCGCAGGCTCAGCCACGGCACCGAGGGAGGTGGAGCAGAGGGTGACACCAAGCTGGCATGCGGCGAGCATGAGCGTAACGTTCTCGAGTGCCCACAAGACGATCTTCGCTCGCTTTGACCCTTCGTCAGCAAGCGGTTCGATCCGCGAGCGCCGCGCCGACATGATCGCAAACTCCGCACCAACAAAGAATGCGTTGAGGGCCAGGAGAATGAGTCCAATAATGAGTGCGGTTGTCGTGCTCATTCCTGCTCCTCCCCTGCCTTGGCACGGGCTCTGATCGAGGAGACTCTCCTGCCGTCAAGAGCTTCAACGGTGAGGACCACGTCCTCACCGATCACCTGGTCTCCGACCTCGGGTAGCCTGCCCAGTTCGGTCATAATGTATCCGGCCAACGTTTCGTAGGGCCCCTCATCCGGAACATTCAGTCCCGATTCGCGAGCGAGCTCATCCGGCCTCATGTCTCCCGGGATCACCCAGCCATTGGCGGAGAAGCGGGCCCGTAGCCTCCTCGGATCGTGCTCGTCAGCAACCTCACCAACGACTTCTTCAACGCAGTCTTCGAGAGTGACGATTCCGGAGGTGCCCCCGTACTCGTCGAGCACGAGCGCCATCTGCCCCGTGTCGCGCAGTTGAACGATGAGGGGTGCGAGCGCCACCGTTTCGGGCACGCGTTCGATCGGTTTGAGAAGAGACGAGGATGTCACCGGCACGTCTCCCCTGCGTTCATAGGGAATGGAGACGGCACTGCGGAGATTAACGAAGCCCCGCACATCATCCAGGTCATCTCCAACTACGGGGAAACGGGAGTATCCCGTGGTGCGAGCAAGCGCAACAACGTCGGCGGCCGTTGCGGTCTGTTCAATCCACTTGACCCTGCCCCTGTCGGTCATCACATCGACCGCAGTCAGGCGACCAATGCCGATGGAGCGGGTGAGGAGCCGAGCGGTCGAGATATCGAGCGTGCCCATCTTCGCGCTCCTGCGCACGAGAGCAACGAGTTCCGTGGCGGAGCGAGCACCCGAGAGCTCCTCGGCGGGTTCGATACCGAACTTTCGAATAATCCAGTTCGCTGAGGAGTTGAGTCCGACAATGAGGGGGCGCAACAGCCTCGTGAAGACACCCTGAATCGGGGCCACAACACCCGCGGTACTCAGGGGGTCCGACAGTGCGAAGTTCTTCGGCACCAGCTCGCCAAAGAGCATTGAAAACAGGTTGATGACGATGAGGGAGATGACGACGGCGATGCCGGTGGCGGCCGCTTCCGCGGCCCCTGCCGATGCGATCGGTCCGGTCAGGAGGTTGGCGAGCGCCTGCTGGGAGGTGTAGCCGAGCAGGATCGTCGTGATCGTGATGCCCACCTGGGCGGAGGAAAGCTCGAGGGAAAGTCTTTTCAGTGCTTTCTGAGCGGATATCGCCCGCTGGTCACCGTCGGCCGCCTTGCGTTCGATCGTGCCCGGATCCAGGGCAACGAGGGAGAACTCGGCTGCCACAAAAACTGCCGTGCCGGCCGTGAGGACAACGCCGAAAATCAGGAGGAGGTAGTCCATAGTGATTTGATGCTACCTTCTTCTTGACTGACCACTGCGTTAATGCGCCAAGACACCGCTAACCTCACGTCGTGCTCATCCCTGGAACGGTCTCAAAACGGTTTCGGAAGGAGGGCAGAAAAAGGGCGATACGAGGACCTGATAAGACGCAATCGTGACCGTTACTTGACGCATGTCCCAATTTTGATTTCAAAGACGAATTTTTGAGACGGAAATACGTGCCCGATGAGATCTCTGTCATGAGTGTCACCTAAACTGGGCATGTTCCGCATTTCATACACCTCGAAAGTAGGGCGACCAAAAGTGTCCGACAACAATGTACGACCGGACGAGGATTTCGGTGCGAATCAATGGTTCATCGACGAACTGTACTCCGAATATCTCCAGGATCGTGGAGCCGTGCAGCCGCAGTGGCGCGAGCTGTTCCGGCGCTGGGAAAGAGAAGGCCGCCAAGCGACCGTGGAAGCTCCCCAGAAATCTGCCGCACCTGCCAGCGATTCCGCTCGCAAGGCACAGCAGAAGCCTGATAGCAGACAGTCAGCGAGTGACCAGATTCAGGTGAGGTCAGACCTGCCTCCCGCCCCCACCGTGGTCGCGGTTCCCGCCACCACCCCCTATGCCGAACAGTACGATCTCGCACCAGCCCACGAAGAGGACAGTGCCGACCAGACCACGAAGCTGCGTGGCGCGGCTGGACGCACCGTAACCAACATGGAGTCCTCACTGACGATCCCGGTGGCCACCTCCGTGCGTGCCGTTCCCGCCAAGGTCCTCTTTGAGAACCGTGCGGTCATCAACTCTCATCTCAAGCGCAGCCGCGGCGGCAAGGTTTCCTTCACCCACCTCATCGGCTACGCCATGGTCGAGGCCCTCGTTGAGGTCCCGGACATGAACAGGTCCTATTCGCAGACGGACGATGGCAAGCCTGCCGTTTACGAGCCCGCGCACGTAAACTTTGGTCTCGCCATTGACCTGCCCAAGCCGGACGGCACCCGCAACCTCGTCGTGCCCTCGGTCAAGGCCGCAGAAAGCATGGACTTTGTGCAGTTCTGGAGCGCCTACGAGGAGCTCGTCAACAAGGCGCGCCAAAACAAGCTCTCCGTTGATGACTTCCAGGGCACAACCGCAACCCTTACCAACCCGGGTGGTATCGGCACAGTGCACTCCATCCCGAGGCTCATGAACGGCCAGGGCACAATCGTGGGCGTTGGCGCCATGAACTTCCCTGCCGAGTTCGCCGGTTCCTCGGACAAGGTTCTCGCACGCCTCGGCATATCCCGCGTTGTCACCCTGACCTCCACCTACGATCACCGGATCATCCAGGGCGCCGCCTCGGGTGAATTCTTGCGGGCCATGGAAGAGAAGCTGACCGGCCGTGACGGTTTCTACGATCGTGTCTTCACCGCCCTCCACGTCCCCTACGAGCCGGTGCGTTGGCAGAAGGACATCGAGTACGACGCGAAGCGTGAATTGGGCAAGCCCGCCCGCATCGCTGAACTCATCCACGCCTACCGGTCCCGCGGGCACCTGATCGCGGACACGGATCCGCTCGCGTTCCGCAACCGCCGCCACCCCGACCTTGACATCAACCGCTACGGGCTCACCCTGTGGGATCTGGACCGCTCCTTTCCCACGGGTGGTTTCGCCGGCACCTCGCACCTGCTGCTGCGCGAGATCATCGAACAGTTGCGCGAATCGTACTGCCGCAACATCGGCATCGAATACATGCACATTCAGGACCCGGCCCAACGCGAATGGTTCCAGGCCCGCCTCGAACGCCCCCACATTGAGCTCACCGCCGAGGATCGCCTCCAGATTCTGCGCAAGCTCAACGAGGCCGAAGCATTCGAAACCTTCCTCCAAACCAAGTACGTGGGTCAGAAGCGCTTCTCCCTCGAGGGCGGCGAATCCCTCATCCCGCTTCTCGATGCGATCCTCGACTCGGCAGCTGATTCTGGGCTGGAAGAGGTTGCGATCGCCATGGCCCACCGCGGCCGCCTCAACGTGCTGACCAACATTGCCGGCAAGTCCTACCGTCAGGTCTTCACCGAGTTTGACGGCACGCAGGATCCGCGCTCCGTTCAGGGCACGGGCGACGTCAAGTATCACCTCGGAACAGAAGGGACGTACACGGCACGTTCGGGTTCGACCACCGAGGTCTACCTCGCCGCTAACCCCTCCCACCTCGAAGCTGCCGACGGCGTCCTGGAAGGCGTTGTGCGCGCCAAGCAGGACCGCATCGACCTCGGGGAGGAAGGCTTCTCTGTCCTGCCCGTCCTCATCCACGGCGACGCTGCGTTCTCCGGCCAGGGTGTGGTGACCGAAACGTTGAACTTGAGCCAGTTGCGCGGCTACCGCACGGGCGGCACGGTCCACATCATCGTCAACAACCAGATTGGGTTCACCACCTCCCCCGCCTCGGGCCGGTCCTCCTACTACCCGACCGATATCGCGAAGGGTCTTCAGCTCCCGATCTTCCACGTCAACGGTGACGATCCCGAGTCCGTGACCGAGGTTGCTCGCCTCGCATTCGAGTACCGGGAGACCTTCCACAAGGACGTCATCATCGACATGGTCTGCTACCGCAAACGCGGACACAACGAGGGTGACGACCCGTCGATGACCCAGCCCGTCATGTACGGCCTCATCGAATCGAAGCAGACCCCACGTCAGCTCTACACCGAATCCCTGCTCGGCCGCGGTGCCCTGACCGATGCTCAGGTTGAGGAGCTCGAAACGGACTTCCACAACATCCTGTCCGCAGCCTTCGACGAGGTACGCGAATCGGAGAAGGAAACCGGTTACGGCTTCCCCCACGTCGCCACCCCGGACACCGTTGCCGGCCTGGAACTGCCCGCAGCCCAGCAGGAAGATGCTGGCACGATCGTGGGCTGGACCTCGTCCACCACACCCGACGTCATCGCCCGCATCGGCGAAGCACACGTCCGCGCCCCCGAGGGCTTTACTCTGCACCCGAAGATCGCTCAGCTCTTCGAACGCAGGAACAAGATGGCGGTCGAGGGGAACATCGACTGGGGCTTTGCCGAACTTATTGCGTTCGGCTCCCTCCTCATCGAACAGACTCCGGTCCGCATGTCCGGCCAGGACTCGCGCCGCGGCACCTTCGTCCAGCGCCACGCCACCGCTCACGACCTGGATACGGGTGCCGAGTGGGTGCCGCTGCGCCACCTGACGGAAGACCAGGCCAAGCTCTGGCTGTACGACTCGTCCCTGTCCGAATACGCCGTCCTCGGCTTCGAATACGGTTACTCGGTGGAGCGTCCCGATGCTCTCGTCCTGTGGGAAGCACAGTTCGGTGACTTCGCGAACGGTGCGCAGATCATCATCGACGAGTTCATTAGCTCCGCTGAACAGAAGTGGAACCAGAATTCCTCCCTCGTCATGCTCCTCCCCCACGGCTACGAAGGGCAGGGACCCGACCACTCGTCGGCCCGCATCGAGCGCTTCCTGCAGCTGTGCGCGGAAGAGAACATGATTGTCATCCAACCGTCAACGCCGGCCAACTACTTCCATGCGCTCCGCACCCAGGCGTACGCACGCCCCCGCAAGCCCCTCATCGTTGCCACCCCGAAGCAGCTTCTGCGTCGCAAGGCAGCACAGTCCGCAATCGAGGACTTCACCTCGGGTGGCTTCAAGCAGGTCATTGGCGAAACAAACCTCAACCTGGATCCCGCAGGTGTCGACCGCGTGCTCCTCTGCTCCGGTCGCGTCTACTACGACCTGGTGGATGCTCGCGAGAAGCGTGGCGACACGAAGACCGCAATCATTCGTCTAGAACAGCTCTACCCGGAGCCGACCGAGCAGGTGAAGGAAGCCCTTGCTGCCTACGGCAATGCTGAGCTCATCTGGGTTCAGGACGAGCCCGCGAACCAGGGCGCATGGCCGTTCCTGGCACTTAACGTGTTCCCCGAGATCGGGCAGGTGCGTCGCGTCTCCCGTTCGGCCGCAGCCTCCCCCGCAACCGGTCTCTCCACGCGCCACGTTGCAGAAGCGAAGGACCTCATGGATAGGGCCTTCGAACGCTAAACAACACCCGTCCCATCAGCACGCTGGTTCGACAACAATCGTGTTGACACACCGCCGGCGGCCCACGGGCCGTCGGCGGTTCCTTATGAGAGACTTGGAAAGGTGAGTACTGAGGAATTACGGATCATGGTCGTAGGCGACGAGCTTGTCGCCGGTCGCGGGGATGCTCGCGCGATGGGATGGACGGGGCGCGTGCTCGCACGCACAGATTCCCCCATTCCCCTCACCGCCATGGTCCTTCCCGTTCCCGGTGAAAACTCCAAGCAACTGTCGGAGCGGTGGGAGTCCGAAGTGATGGCCCGCTACTCCCCCGAGGCCGATAACCGGCTCGTTATTGGGACGGGGTCACACGATCTTGACCACGGCATCTCCCTCATCAGAGCCCGCCTCAACCTCGCCAACGTCCTTGACCAGGCGACCCGGCAGCACATGAAGTCATTCATTGTTGGCCCCCCGCCCCGGGCGGATGTGCCTGCCAAGGCATTGAGCGAACTATCAAATGCTTACCGTGATGTGGCGGAGCGTCGCGGTGTCCCCTACGTCGACACCTACCACCCACTCGCCTCACACGACCAGTGGCAGACTGACATGGCTCAGCCTGGCGCCTACACACCCCAGCAGGCAGGCTACGGTCTCCTCGCGTGGCTGGTGCTCCACAACGGATGGCACCACTGGCTGGGAATCAACGCTTAGCTAGCCCCGCACGATGAGCTTACGATGCTCCGTGCGGTCCAGTCATAGACATTTAACGGTGAGGTCCGCCCCTGAATTACGAGGGCGGACCTCACCGTTTTAGATCGTGGTGTTGTGCTCTCGGTTTCGTCGTGACCATTTCTTCATGATCCCGATTGATGTCTTATTTTCAGGACTCAATCTCGAAAAACCCGCGCTACTTACGAGGAAAGCATTTCCTCAGGAGGTTAGTTTGACAGCGATGACTGGTGTCCCGTCTCGGTTGCGAGGAAGACGAGGAAGATTCGGGACAGGGTGCGCCACACGTGGGACTTGGCCTGTTCGATGTTCTCGTTCAGGAGCTTGACCAGAGACATCTCCAGTCCGCCTTCGAGATGGAGGAACTCTTCCTTACGGATCTCGCGACCACCCTCAACATCACCCGCGGCCCAGGCTGCCGACTCCTTGCGGCACAGATCCCGCATCGTCACCAGGCTGTCGTAGTGCGGCTTGTCGCCCAGCAGAGTGTCATGGTCGGCGAGGAACGCGTCGCGATCATCTTCGAACGTGCGCCTGCGTGCGCCACGCGAATAGACATCGAGGCTCATGAGGGGTCCGTGGGCGAGTGATTCTTGCCCGATCTCCTGGAAGTGTTCCCTCATGAATTCACCAAATTCGCCCTCGCGGACGGACTTGATGAACGCTTCATCGCCGTCCCACAGTTCCATCATGAGCCCCCAGCAGAGGCCGCGTTGCTGGGCAATACGAGAAATTCGGCCAGCGAAATCAGGAACACTTGTCGACAATGTCTCTCCTTGAGAAGACCAAAGGGGTGGAAAACTGAGGGCCGGATAAGAGCATGGCCGCACCCAAAAGAGGGGACGGCCATGCCACATCCGATGCTATGCGTTGGGACGCTTACCGTGATTGGCTGCGTTCTTCCTACGCGACTTGCGCTTGCGACCACGACGGGACATGGTTCCTCCTCAGTTAAACAACACCTGACATGATACCATGCCGGGCCCAATGGGTTTATTTGCGAAAGCCTAATGACGCGTGAGATCGGTGACGACCTTGGCACGCAACGAGTCGGGTGCGGACTCGGCGCACGACCGGCGAATCACTTCCCTCATGTGCTTCTCTGCCTCGGCAGCTTCGGTGCAGGTGGGGCAGTTTTCTGCATGTGCGCGGAGACGACCCTCCTGCTCCTCGGTCATTTCCCGATCAAGCAGTTCAAATAGGTGGTCTCTTACTTCTTCGCAGGTGCATTCTTCTTGCACGCTGGTGCCGAGCTCACGCGCGACATCGTTGATGTTCTTCATACCTTCGCCTCCGTGGCATATCCTCGTTCGGCAGCGTACTGGGCAAGGAGTTCCCGAAGCTGGGACCTGCCCCTGTGGAGTCGTGACATCACCGTACCGAGGGGGATCTCGAGGATCGACGCGATTTCCTTGTACGCGAATCCTTCAACATCAGCCAGGTATACGGCGAGGCGACGATCTTCGGGGAGGGCCGCGAGCGCTTCCTTGATTTCTTCATCGGGGAGCGCACTCATTGCTTCGGCTTCTGCGGATCGCATTCCGCGTGCCTCGTGTGTTGAGGCTTCCAGCATCTGCCAGTCTTCCAGCTCACCGGCGTCGTATTTTTGCGGTTCTCGCTGCTTCTTACGGTAGGACGAGATAAAGGTGTTGTTGAGGATCCGGTACATCCAGGCGCGAAGGTTTGTTCCTTCCTTAAATTGGTGGAAGGAACTGTATGCTTTCGCGTACGTTTCCTGCACCAGGTCCTCGGCATCGGCCGGGTTCCTGGTGAGGCGCATGGCAGCACCGTAGAGCTGATCGAGGAACGGCATCGCGTCCTGTTCGAAACGGACGCGACGTTCCTCATCGGTTTCGTCTTCCGGTGCCCGGTGAATTTCCTCTGTCATCTTTCCCATACTACCGTTGTTGGTCTCATGGCTGGGAACGAGCGACCCAAGCCTTTAATTCCCGAGCTCATTACCGTCACGCCAGGCGCGAACAGTCTTTCCACTGATGAGTACCCCTGTTAGTGGTTTCCCGTGGGCGGGAGAAGCCGGTGGGTCGATGCCGAGGGCGCGGGCTGGAGCGAGCATCGTGGCTCGCGCAAGCACATCGGCAGCGACACCGTATTCGAGCAGGCGGATGACTTGGTCGGCCAGTGTTGATGCTCCCCCTGCAATGGTGGAGGTGCCGGTGAGGGTAGCGACACCATCGGTCATCGTCACGTCCAGTCCGCCCAACACATAGTCCCCATTGGGCATTCCCGCACACGCAAGTGCATCCGTGACGAGGGCGAGACCCGGCTCGGTTGGATGATCAAGGTAGGTGAGGCAGTCGGCTACGAGTTCGGTCGCCACGTGCACCCCGTCCCCAATAATTTCAACCACAGCCCTGTTGTTCTTGGCGGCGTGGAGGAATTCGCGCACGGGCCCAGGATTCCTGTGATCCAACCCCGGCATCGCATTAAACAGGTGGGTTGTGGTTTGTCCGGGGCTCCGACCAACAACGTTGTTTGCATGCTCGATCGCAACTCTGGTCTGTTCCGAGTTTGCGTTCGTGTGTCCCCACGACACGATTACACCGTATGCGTGGAGTAGCTCGACTGCCCGATCTGAATTGTCTAGCTCCGGCGCGATCGTCACGGTCTTGATCCATCCCCGTCCCGCTTCCAACCACTGCCGAAGATCGTCGAGGTCGATGGGGCGGATAACGTCGGGGTTCTGGGCACCGGCCTTCTTGCGACTGACGTAGGGGCCCTCAAGGTGAATGCCAATCAAGGTACCCCGGTCGCAGGCATCTGCCAGTACTCGAATGCTCGGCAGAGGATCCTCGGTAGATACGAGGGAGGCAATGAGGTGGGTGGTTCCAGCTCGTGCGTGGGTGGCAGCGCCCCGATCAATGTCTTCCCCGTCGAGGCTGTCGGGGAAGGACACTCCCCTGCCGCCGTGGCAATGCAGGTCGATGAAGCCGGGAAAGAAGTAGGCCTGGGTCCCCGGATCATCCCGTGCGGGAGACATCTCGATAACAATTCCGTCGTCGATGGTGAGGGTGGAGCCGAGAACATTTCCCGCGGCATCCATGACCGTGGCCGACAGTGTCTCCATGACTATCCGTTATCTCCCGCCACAGCACCGTGGCCGGTTCGAGGTAAGAACTGGATTGGTACGGGTCTTGGCCGGCACCTCGCGGCACCGATCAAAACCCACTCGTGATTAGAGGCTGATTTGGCGGTAGTAGGTGAGAAGCTCGAGCTGGCTGACAGCATCCTTGTCGGCGAAGATCGTGACGCTAGGATGATGCTGGAGGACCGTGGCTGGCCACCGCTGGCTGACCCCGCCCTCCATGAGCTGCTTCAATGCCCGTGCCTTTGTCTCACCGAATGCGACAACGATGATGTCTTTGGCGGACATGATTGTGCCAAGTCCCTGGGTAATGCAGTGGCTGGGAACCAGGTCGGGGTTCCCGTCAAAGAAACGAGCATTGTCTTGCCGCGTTGTCTTCGTCAACACGTCAACGTGGGTGCGGGACGAAAGTGAACTGGCCGGTTCGTTGAATCCGATGTGGCCGTTTTGGCCCAGTCCGAGAATCTGGATATCAACGCCGTCACCGATCTCCCGATCGTATTCGGCTGCCGCGAGGTGCGGATTCTCTGCGAGCCCATCGGGGGTGTGCAGGTCTTCCTCGAACAGACCGGTCCTGTCATCGCCCACCAGTTCGCGGCGCAGCACGTTACGGTAGCGCTCCTCGTGGTCGGCGGGAATACCCACGTATTCATCGAGTGCCCATGCCGTACTGCCTCGCAGGGAGAAGGTTCCCTCGGCCCGTGCTTCACGCAGGTATTTGTAGAGCGGGAGGGGGCTGGAGCCTGTCGCAACACCCAGCTTCATGCCCGGGGTGGCCTTGTCGACGATGTGTTGGGCAGCGATCTTCGATGCCTCGTCCGCGCTCTCGCGAATTACTATCTTCATGCCGTAAGTCTGCCTTTCAGCGCATCAACAAACCAAGACACACTCGATCAAAGGAAAGTAGATCCCGTGTCATATGCACCGAACCACGCTCAGTCATCGAATGTCACACGCGCCTGTTATGGCTCGTGCCCGTGCCCCTCGTAACTGGTGGGACTGTCAGATTCTCCCACCAAGACACTAAGAAGCTCAACATTTCTCCCGCCCGGTCGCCGAGATGCTCAGGTTTAGGATGCCCTATCTTCTCACGATCCTCCCGCTAATGGATGGAACCATGGGCTACAAAACAAAATCACCTTGATCGGCACTCAAACTTCCCGATCGAATAAGAGGCCGCCTAGCATCACCGCAACTGCCTGCAGCACACCAACAGGATCTGACCACCTTATTTAGGTCAATGACCTCGATTTCCTTAGAGCAGAATTAGGCTTTCCGGTTTATTTTTTCCCCCGTCTGGTAAACAATGGACTCATGACTATCATCACAGCACTCGCACGTCCCCTTCTCGCAGTACCGTTCATCGCCTCCGGTGTTGACGCCGTCCGTAACGCCCCCGATCATGTCGAAACGGTCGAGCGCGTCAATCCCACTTTTGAGCAGCTTGGAATCGGTGAGCTTTCTGCCGGGACCATCACGACCCTCACCCGTGCCGTGGGTGCCGTCCGTATCGTCGCCGGCATTGGCATGGCCCTTGGAAAGAAGCCCCGCATCGCAGCCCTCACCCTTGCTGGCACCGAGCTTGCCCTCGGTGCTGTCCGCAATCCGGTTTGGCTGTCGGAGGGTGAAGAACGCAAGCAGCACATCGCTGGGCTCGTGAGCTCAATCGGCCTCGCCGGTGGTGCACTCGTGGCAGCCGGTGACCGCCGCGGCAAGCCCTCGCTCGGATGGCGCCTTGAGAACCACCGTTCGCACAAGGATGACCTGAACGCGCTGGCAGAGGACTACGAAATCCGTCTTGACGAACAACGGGCTAAACTTGAAGACAAAATCGCCAAGGTCAAGGAGAAGGCAAAGTCTTAAGCAGAAGTTCAGCTCCGCTCGACCCGTGGCCGGCTCCCTATCGGGAACAACCGGTTCGCGGGCTCGTTACTGTTCCAGGGTCGAAGTCGCTGACGGCCCGGCAGCTTGTTATTTCCGCTCTCGCATCAAAGCCCTCCACGATTGAGGGGGCACTGCGTTCGCGAGACACCGATCTCATGATCGAAGCCTTGCAGAAAATGGGGATCACGATCGATGTGGAGCAGGAATCGCTCACCATCACCCCCGGCCCCCTGACGGGTGCCAGCATCGATGTCGGGCTGGCAGGAACCGTGTATCGGTTCCTCGTTGCCGCATCGGTTCTCGCCTCGGGTCCCGTCCATTTCGACGGCGATGAGGCTATGTACGCTCGCCCGATCGAGCCAGTGCTCGATGCCTTAGAGCAGTTGGGTGCAACGATTGATGCGGGGGTTGGTCCCAAGGGAAGAACCCTGCCTCTCACCGTCACCGGCCCCGTCAAGGGTTCTTCGGTCACGGTCGATTCATCCGGTTCCTCGCAGTTCCTGACCTCGCTCCTGCTGGTCGGCTCGCAGCTACCGGACGGTCTCACAATCAATCTCACAGGTGACCAGATCCCGTCCCTGCCCCACGTGGAGATGACGATCGATGCTCTGCGCCGGGCCGGCGCCACCATCGACGTCCGCCGCGATCCCATCTCGTTCACGGTTGCCCCCGGCGCCCTGAACCCGGGCCGGGTCACGATCGAACCGGACCTGTCGAACGCCTCCCCGTTCCTCGCCGCAGCGGCGGTCACGGGTGGTTCCGTCTCGGTCCCCCA
Organism: Flaviflexus massiliensis; assembly: GCF_001375495.1. Lineage (GTDB taxonomy): Bacteria > Actinomycetota > Actinomycetes > Actinomycetales > Actinomycetaceae > Flaviflexus > Flaviflexus massiliensis. The sequence goes on from NZ_LN831058.1 coordinate 125,166, forward strand.
CTGGCCCACGTCCACCACCCAGGGTGGTGCCCAGATCATTCCGATCCTGGAGATGATGGGAGCAACATCATCCCTCAAGGATGGTGTCATGACCGTCACCGGCACCGGCACACTCAAGGGCATTGACCAGGACATGAGTGAGTGCGGGGAACTGACCCCCACGGTTGCGGCCGTGGCCGCTCTCGCGGGCACCCCCACACGTCTTTCGGGAATTGCTCACCTGCGCGGTCACGAAACCGACCGACTGGCAGCCATCTCCACCGAAATCACAAAGCTGGGTGGCACGTGCGTGGAGACCCGCGACGGGCTCTACATCGAGCCGGCACCGCTCACGGGCGGGATCGTGGATTCCTACGAGGACCACCGCATGGCAACGTTCGGTGCGATCCTTGGTTTGCGTGTGGAAGGACTGTCCGTCAAGGACATTGCCTGCACGTCCAAGACCCTCCCCGACTTCCCCAGCATGTGGGCGCAGCTCGTTCAATGAGGGATACGGGTACGGACGATCCCCGGGTTCGTGTGCGCCCCAATCGGCGCGGCTCACGACCCCGGACCAAAATCCGTCCTGACTTTGAGGATGCTCTAACCGCCCGGGTATACAGGGTTGACCGCGGCCGCTACCACCTCGTCATGGAGGATGGTACGGCCGTGGTCGCGGTCAAGGCACGCGAGCTCGGCCGGGGCTCGATCGTTGTGGGTGACCAGGTGTCCGTCGTCGGTGACACAAGCGGGAAGAAAGACACTCTCGCTCGCATTGTCCGTGTGCTCCCCCGCTCCGGCATGCTCCGCCGGACCGCCGAGGAGGGGGAAGCGGCAGGCACCGAGCGGGTCATTGTCGCCAATGCCGACAAGCTCCTCATCATCACCGCTCTGGCACAACCCGAGCCCCGCACCGGCATGATCGACCGGTGCCTTGTTGCCGCCTACGACGGCGGAATGGAACCCATTCTCGTCCTCACAAAATCGGACCTGGCAGACCCCGCTCCCCTGCTCGACCACTACCGCGGACTGGATTTAACGGTGGTCTCCACGTTTATCAACGAAGAAACCGGCCAAACCGATGGTGTCGACGATGTCGCCACCATCGTCCAAGGCCACATTTCAGTTCTCGTAGGCCACTCCGGGGTTGGCAAGTCGACCCTGATCAACGCCCTCGTGCCCGAAGCCGAACGAGCAACCGGCCAGGTCAATGCGGTGACCGGCCGCGGCAGACACACGTCTTCTTCCGCGATCGGTTTCGATCTGACGGGAGGCGGCATCATCATCGACACCCCCGGTGTTCGGTCATTTGGTCTCGCCCATGTCGAACCCAACATGCTCCTCGAGGCCTTCCCGGATCTGCTGGAGCTGTCAGAAGACTGCCCGCGCGGATGCTCCCATGCGGCGACCGAGCCGGAATGCATGCTCGATACCGCAACCGGGGTGACCGCGGTCCGTGTCGATTCCTACCGCAGGCTTCTCGAAGCACGGCACAACGCCGAACAGTTCTGAGCTACTACCGAGCTGCCAAATAGCCGCACCCGGTCCGCTCGTCCAGTGATTGCCGTTCGTGACGCGGTCCCGCTTGTTGGCGCTGGGCCACGAGTGCCCCGTTGTCACGTAATGTATGTGTCATGCCATCACTTAACCGTATAGGCGATGATTTGAGCTTCGCCACCGCCATCATCGATCAGGTGGATGCACTGACGCTTCCCCGTTTCCAGGCTCAGGACTTCACTGTCAGCACCAAGCCGGACAACACCGAGGTCACGGAGATTGATATTGCGGCTGAGCAAATGATCCGCTCAATGCTTGGTCGCTCCCGCTCGCGCGACGCCATTCTCGGCGAAGAAGAAGGCGAGACCGGGACCGCGGCACGGCGCTGGATCATCGACCCGATCGATGGGACCCGCAACTTTGTTCGTGGCGTACCCGTCTGGGCCACTCTGCTCGCTCTTGAAGAGGATGGAGAGATCGTGATGGGTATTGTCTCCGCTCCCGCCCTACACAGGCGCTGGTGGGCCGGGAGAGGCCTCGGCGCGTTCACGGGCCGCAACTGGACCAACGCAAAACGACTGAGCGTTTCCCAAGTCGCACGAGTCGAGGATGCATCCCTGTCCTATTCGTCCATGAGCGGCTGGGCCGAACGTGGACAGCTACGCGGTTTCCTGCGCTTGGCCGAAGAATGCTGGCGCAACCGCGCCTACGGTGACTTCTGGTCCTACATGCTCCTTGCCGAAGGAGCCGTCGACATTGCGTGCGAGCCTGAGCTGGAAGTGTATGACATGGCGGCGCTGGTTCCGATCGTGACCGAAGCCGGTGGAACATTCACATCGGTCGACGGGGAGCCTGGCGTGCGCGGCGGTAACGCCTTCGCCACGAATGGTCTTCTCCACGAGGAGGCCCTCGCCCTGCTTCATTCCGTCTCCGATGGTGAGGGCCAAGCGCGAGCCTAGGTGGGAGCCTGTGAGCGGGCGGCTCCGACATCGCTCCCCCGCTCTTCTCACCTTCCCACCACCTACTCGCTGTAGCCGCGGAGCTCCTCTGCGAGCCGTAGGCGCTCGCTAGGGTGATACCAGAGCATCTCCCAGCCCGCGAGTGCATCGAAAGCCTCCTCGCTCCCCTGGCGGGCCGCTAGAACATCCGGGGATGCATCCTGTTCATCAGTGAAGATCGCCGCCACTTTGGACCAGGCTACGGGCTGGTTGATGATGACGAGGGACGGATCATCGGGGTCTGCACCCTCCGTGATCTCAGCATCCGCAGCAACGACCAATCGGAATGGTTCGCCTTTCACGTGACGTAGATTGTCGTCCGATGCAGCCAGTTGGGCAATGAGATCGTGCTCTTCGTCATCTTCGCCCGGGAACATCCTCTTAAGCCCCTCAGTGACCGTGTGGGCCTGCGTGGGTGCGAGCTGATGCTTACTCAGATCCGTGTGCTCAATGGAAAAGAACACCCTTGCTATTGCCATCCCTCAACCTCGCATATTCTTCCCGATTTTCCAGCACGATCTTGTCGACTCGCGTAAAACCTTAATCATTCCTGATAGAGGAATGCCATACAATTTACTCTGATACTAGCAAGATGTACTGTTAAGTATTTGAACGCACTTTGTCAGTCGTCCCGATTGACAATATCTAAGAAGAAACACTCTCGGACTGCTTTGAGTCCTTCCGGCTTACGGTGGTCACGAGGGTAACGAAACCGGAGATCGCATATCATGGCCACAAAATTTATGACGATTGCCGATGTCGCTGAGACCCTCAACGTTTCAACGGCTCAGGTGAGATCACTTATTCATACGGGCACTCTCCCCGCCATCCAGGTTGGTGGACGCGGACAGTGGCGTATTGAGCAGACCATTCTTGATAAGTACATCGAGGACGGCTACGAGCGCACCCGCCGCCGGGTGCAGGAACAGTAAAACACTGACTCTCAAGGATGGGGCCACCGCTAGTGGCCCCATTACTTTATCCACAACACCGGTTCCAACCGGTTGATGAGCTTTCGAACCGTATTAATAATGGCCATAAATCATCTACAAAGGCGTAGATGAACAGTATCGGACAGAGAGACAATGATGGCTCATGACTTATCATTACGAAGATGAAGAAGCTCGAAATAGACATATAGTACCATCTCCTGCTCTTCAGGTTATTCCCGATGCAGAAGCGTCACTTCCCGACCCAAAGCACGTGGCTGAGCGGATCGCTCTCGCGGCTGTCGAGGTGATGTCTGGGCATCGGTCTGTGCGACAGCTGCAAAGATGGCTCGCCCCTCACATTTACGTCGAGTTGGCACGCTCCGCGGGCCTCCAGTCCCGCATGAAGAAACTGACCCGATTACCCGGGCGGGTGATGAACTCCCGCGTCTGCGTTCCCAAGCAGGGTGTCTGCGAAGCCAGCGTCGTCATCTGGGACATGACCCGTCCCCGTGCCTGCGCTGTCCGCCTCGAACTGCATCGTGGCAGGTGGCGAGCTAACGCACTCGACATCATCTAATGCCCCGTATCTAGCACCCCAAATCCAGCCGCCCAACACATTCGGTCTGCACTCACGGCTCTTCTCTTAGAAAGCAAGCACCGCGAACCCCAGTCTCCTCGGGTTCGCGGTGTTTGCTTACGTGTGTTTAGCGGTTGCGCTTCTTCGCTGCGCGGCGCTGGGCACGGTTCTGGCCTGCCGCTGCCGGCTGCGCACCGGTCGAGTCTTCCTGGTTCGTGCGGAACTTCGACTGCGGGCGGGTGATGGACAGCACCTTGTCGGCTGCTTCCTGCCTGCGTGCCATGGCGATCGTCTCGTCATCCGTTTCGACCGAAGAGATCGCTGCCTTCGCTTCCGCTTCAGCATCCGAAGGGAGCTTGAGCCCGAACAGGTAGCGGGCAGTTTCTTCCTTGATGGAGGCGGACATGGCCTTGAACATGTCGTACCCTTCCCGCTTGTACTCGACAAGGGGGTTGCGTTGGGCCATGGCCCGCAGGCCAATGCCTTCCTTCAGGTAGTCCATCTCGTACAGGTGCTCGCGCCACTTGCGGTCGAGGACAGTGAGGAGAACGCGTCGTTCAATCTCTCTCATCTGCTCCTCCCCGAACTCGGCTTCACGATCCTCGTATTGGGCGTGAATGTCGTCGTCGAATTCGGCGTTGAGGCGCTCGACCGTCAGACGGTTCTGTGCCCCCACGTCCTCGAGGAGCTCGTCTGGGGTGATCGAGGGACGGAACACGGTCTTCATGTCGTTCCACAGCTCGTTCAGCTTCCAGTCCGTCGGATCACCGGCGGTGTGGCCTGCGACGACGTCCGAGACCACCTGGGAGAGGTAGGACTGGATCGAGTCAGCCAGGTCTTCACCTTCGAGGATCTCCCGGCGTTCCTTGTAGACGGCGGTACGCTGGTCGTTCATCACATCGTCGTACTTGAGGACGTTCTTGCGGGTCTCGGCGTTGCGTGCCTCGATAGTGGTCTGTGCGGACTCGATGGTCTTGGCGAGGATCTTGAACTCGAGCGGCTCGTCCTCACGCTGGCGATCGGAGGCCAGCAGGCGGCCTGCGAGGTTGGAGGCAAAGAGCCTCATGAGATCGTCTTCAAGGGACAGGTAGAAGCGGGACTCCCCAGGGTCCCCCTGACGTCCCGAACGTCCGCGCAGCTGGTTGTCGATACGGCGGGACTCGTGGCGTTCCGAACCCAACACGTAGAGCCCACCCAGTTCGGTGACCTCGTCGTGTTCGCGCTTGACCGCTTCCTTCGCGGCTTCGAGCACGGCCGGCCAGGCCGCCTCGTACTCTTCGGGATTCGCAGCCGGGTCGAGGCCCTTGGCTTCCATCTGTTCCACGGCGAGGAACTCGGCGTTGCCACCGAGCATGATGTCCGTACCGCGGCCCGCCATGTTCGTCGCAACCGTGACGGCGCCCTTGCGGCCGGCCATGGCCACCACCGCTGCCTCGCGCTTGTGGAACTTGGCGTTGAGCACTTCGTGCTTGATCTTGGCGCGCTTGAGTTCGCGGGAGATCACTTCGGACTTTTCCACCGAGGTGGTGCCCACGAGGACGGGCTGACCCTTCTCGTGCCGTTCGGCAATGTCGCGGATGATGGCGGTGAGTTTGCCCTTTTCGGTCGGGTACACGAGGTCGATCTGGTCGATGCGCTGCATATCCCTGTTCGTCGGGATCGGGACCACACCGATGTCGTAGGTGGAGGCGAATTCTTCGGCCTCGGTCTCTGCCGTACCGGTCATGCCCGAAATCTTCTCGTACAGGCGGAAGTAGTTCTGGAGGGTGATGGTGGCGAGAGTCTGGTTCTCGGCCTTGATCTTCACGCCTTCCTTCGCTTCGATCGCCTGGTGCATGCCCTCGTTGTAGCGTCGGCCAGGCAGGACGCGTCCGGTGTGCTCGTCGACGATGAGAACCTCACCGTCCATGACAATATAGTCCTTGTCCTTCTTGAACAGTTCCTTCGCCTTGATCGCGTTGTTGATGTAACCGATGAGGGGCGTGTTGGAAGTTTCGTACAGGTTGTCGATGCCGAGCTGATCTTCGATCTTGTCGATTCCCGGCTCGAGGATGCCGACGTTACGCTTCTTCTCATCAACTTCGTAGTCGGTGTCCTTACGCAGCTGGTTGATGATGCGGGCGAACTCCGTGTACCACTTGTTCGCATCACCTTCCGCGGGACCGGAGATGATGAGCGGGGTACGGGCCTCGTCAATAAGAATCGAGTCAACCTCGTCAATGACGGTGAAATAGTGTCCGCGCTGGACGAGCTCGTCAACCTTCCACGCCATGTTGTCGCGCAGGTAGTCGAAACCAAACTCGTTGTTCGTGCCGTAGGTGATGTCAGCGGCGTACTGTTCGCGGCGCTGCGCGGGTGTCATGCCGGAGGTGATGCACCCGGTTGTCATGCCAAGGAAGCGGAAGACGCGCCCCATGAGATCGGACTGGTAGGTGGCAAGGTAGTCGTTCACGGTAATGACGTGAACACCCTTCCCGGTCAGCGCGTTGAGGTAGGCGGGAAGGGTAGCGACCAGGGTCTTGCCTTCACCGGTCTTCATTTCCGCAATGTTGCCCATGTGCAGGGCCGCCCCACCCATGATCTGGACCGGGTAGTGACGCTGACCGAGCGTGCGGCGGGCCGCTTCCCGGACCACGGCGAATGCTTCGGGCAGGAGCTGGTCGAGCGTCTCGCCATCTTCGAGGCGGTCCTTGAACTCGGCCGTCATCCCCTGCAACTCGTCGTCGCTTAATTCGAGGAACGAGTCCTCCAGTTCGTCAACATGCTTGGCGATCGACTGCAACTTCTTGAGAGTGCGGCCTTCACCGGCACGAAGAATCTTATTGAGAATCTTTGACACGAAACTACTCCTGCGACTAGGTCAACTGAAAACATTGTACGGCGTGGAACGCGATCCGCCCGAGTTCGCGTGGAACCCGGGCGGATAATTCGGCGATTAGCTGATGCGATCAACCATGAGCCATGCGAACGCGATCAGACCGTCCTTCACTTCCCCATCGGGAATCTTGTCAAGCGAGGCAACAGCGTCGTCCGACCATGACCTAGCAAGGTCACGAACGTCATCCATGACAGGATGCCTGCGCAGGAGAGCAACGGACTGCTCAACTTCCGCGTCGTCCCGTTCCCCGGCCAAAAGGTCAAGGATCCGTTGCCCGTCGGGGTTGATCGTGCCGGCTGCCTGTCGTTCCTTCAGCAGCAGGATCGGCATCGTCTCCACGCCCTCCCGCAGGTCCGTGCCCGGAGTCTTCCCGGTCACGTCACCGTCGGACATGATGTCAATGACATCATCGGCAAGCTGGAAGGCAACGCCCACCTTTTCACCGAAGTCAGACACGGCTTCAGCAATCTCGGGATCGCCACCTGCCGAGTTCACGCCGTAGCGGGCGGATGCGGCGATGAGTGAACCGGTCTTTTCGGCCAGCACATGAATGTAGTTATCCCGCGGGCTCACGCCCTCGGGAGTGCCGAGTGTTTCGCGAAGCTGGCCGAAGCAAAGCCGCTCGAAGGTGACAGCGTGGAGGCGGACCGCCTCCGGGCCGAGACCGGCCACGAGGGCGGATGCCTTCGCGAAGAGAACGTCACCGGCGAGGATCGCGGCGGAGTTGCCGGCAAGCTGCTGTGCCGAGGGCACTCCCCTCCTCATCGGAGCATCGTCCATGACGTCGTCATGGTAGAGCGTTGCGAGGTGGGTCAGTTCGACGACCGCTGCCGAGATCTCTGCCTCTTCGTTACCCGGATTGGGTCCGAGGAACGAGGTGAGCAGGCACAGTGCTGGGCGGAGGCGCTTGCCACCCGCCGCAGCCAGGTGCCTCGTCAGTGCATCAATGTCGGGCTCGGGAGCGCGCACGGTTTCCTGGAGACGAGTCTCCACGGATTCCATGAGCTCCGTCAGTCTGTCGTTCAGACTGCCCGTGGCGTTGACGAGTTCTTCTATCACGGGAGTAGCACCGCCGCCTGTCCAATTAGTTCCATGATCGGGCCGGGAACGACACCGAGTGCGATCGTGGCGATTGCGCACAGCACAATTGTCACAAGACTCATGCCCTCGGACGAAATCGTGGTCGTGCCTTCCGCAGGCTCCTCAAAGAACATGAGGACTACGAGACGGAAGTAGAAGAATGCGGTCGCTGCGGATGCGAGGACGGCGATGACAACGAGCGGCCACGCCCCGCCTTCGATTCCGGCCGCGAAGGCCACGAACTTACCAACGAAACCGCCCGTGAGGGGGATGCCGGCGAAGGAGAGGAGGAAGATCAGCATCGCGGTTGCGAGCCCCGGGTTGGTCTTGCCAAGCCCGGCCCACGCCTCGAGCGAGGTTGCCTCACCGGTAATGTTTCCGGCCGCATCCTTTTCACGCACGAGCGTGACAACTCCGAAGGCGCCGATGGTCGCAACCGAGTATGCCAGCAGGTAGAAGAGGGTGGCGGAAATGCCGGAGGCCTCAAAGGAGGTGACGGCGATGAGAACGAAACCGGCGTGCGCGATCGACGAGTAGGCGAGCATGCGCTTGATGTCGTTCTGGATGATACCCATGACGGTACCGACTAGCATCGTGGCGATAATGACGGCCCAGAGGAGGATCTCGAGGTCCTCTGCCATGCTCGAACCGATGACGTACAGGAAGCGGAGCATCGCACCGAAGGCAGCAACCTTCGTGCCCGCCGCCATGAAGCCCGTGATCGGGGTTGGGGCGCCCTGGTATACGTCCGGAGTCCACGAGTGGAACGGAACCGCACCCACCTTGAAGAGCAGACCGATGAGAACGAGAACGATGCCTGCGATCAGCATCCAGTCCATGCCCACCGTCTGGGTGGTGGCGGACGCGACCTCGGAGAAGCGTACCGAGCCGGAGAAGCCGTACAGCAGGACGAGTCCCATGAGGAAGAACGCTGACGAGAACGCACCGAGCAGGAAGTACTTGAGCGCTGCTTCCTGGGAGATGAGGCGCTTGCGGCGCGCCATGCCCGACAGGATGTACAGCGGGAGCGACAGCACCTCGAGTGCGATGAAGAGCGTCAGCAGGTCACCGGCCGCGGGGAAGGCAATCATGCCCGTGACGGCGAACAGGACGAGGGGGTATACCTCGGTCTGTTGCACTTCAGCACGAATGAGTTCGCGTTCCTCGGGGGAACCGGGGCGGGCTGCAGCGGATGCCGCAAACGCCCCCTCCTTCGTCTGGGCACGGTCCGCGATCACGAAGAGTGCGAGCAGTGCGGAAATCAGGACGATGCCCTGCGCCATGAGCGTGAAGGGATCTTCGAGGAGCTGACCGCCCACGAGCTCCTGTGCGCCGTCGCTATCGACGACGGTCCACCGCCACACGACCGCCACGAGCGCACCGGCAAGGGCAAGCGCACTGATGGTCAGCTGAACGGGGCGGCGTGAGCCGCGGGGCGCGAAGGCCTCAACGAGAACACCGAGAACGGCTGCGCCCATGACCACAAGGATCGGGGTGAGCGCGGCCCAGTCAATTTCTGGGGTCACAAAGTTGGTCACGTGAGGTTCCCTTCGATGAGCGCGGGGGCGGCCGACACGCTGTCAGCCACGATCGCGACGGACTGCTGAGCAACCGGTTCCACCAGGTCGATGATCGGACCGGGGAGGAAACCGAGCGCAAGCATGGCTGCGATGAGAACACCGGCAACGGTCTTCTCTGCCACGCTCAGGTCAGCGACCTGAAGCGCGGGGCGGGGGCCCGTGAAGACCCGCTGGTAGGGCAGCAGAATGTAGACTGCCGCGAGCAGCACGCCGAGGACGGCGATGCCGGCAATCACCTTCGATACGGAGTAGGTACCTGCCAGCACCATGAACTCGGCAACGAAGCCCGACAGGCCCGGCAGGGACAGGGTGGCAAGACCGGAAATGAGGAACGCACCGGCCAGTACCGGGGTGACCCGCTGCCAGCCGCCGTAGTCGGTGATGACCTGGCTGCCACCGCGCTTGGCGAGGTAGCCGACGATGAGGAACAGCGCGGCCGTGCCAACACCGTGCGCCACCATGTACAGGATCGCGCCGGTCATGGCCGTCTCCGAACCGGAGAAGATACCCATGACCATGAAACCGAAGTGCGACACCGAGGTGTATGCGACTAGTCGCATGAGGTCCTTCGAGGCGATCGCCATGAACCCACCCCAGAGGATGGAGATGAGGGCGAGGACCATGATGACGGTCGACGCCTGCTCCACGGCCTGCGGGAACAGGGGCAGGCAGAGAGCAATCATGCCGTAGGTGCCGACCTTATCGAGCACACCAACGAGCAGGGCCGAGGTTCCTGCGGGGGCTTCTTCTGTCGCATCCGGGAGCCACGTGTGCACGGGGAACATCGGGGCCTTGACCGCGAAGGCGATGAAGAAGGACAGGAACATGAGCATGAGAGCCGTATCGGAGCCCGTCACGGAACCTGCGAGGTTCGCGATGAGGAAGCCCTCCGGTCCGCCGGGGCCGGACACGTAGACGGCGACAACGCCGACCAGCATGATGAGACCACCCGCGAGCGAGTACAGCAGGAACTTGAGTGCAGCTGCCTGCCTCTTCGGTCCGCCGTAGCGTCCGATGAGGAAGTAGACGGGCAGGAGCATGGCTTCGAACAGCACGTAGAACAGGAACACGTCCTGGGCGGCGAAGATCGCGATCATGACCGATTCGAGCGCGAGCACCCATGCCACGTATCCGGCATCGCGGCGCCCGTTCTCTTCCTCGTGGGGCCGCAAGAAGCGGTCCGAATCGGCGGTCAGGATGACGAGCGGGACGAGCAGGACGGACAGTCCGATCATCGCTGCACTCATACCGTTCGCGCCCCAGGCGATCGAGACACCGATCGACGGGATCCACGAGTAGGTTTCTGCCAGCTGGACGGTGCCGCCCGCCGACATATCGAATTCGCTGGCGAAAGCGGCAATCGTGCCGGCAAGAACCAGGACGGAGACGACGAGCCCGTAGCTCTTCGCTTGACGGTGGAGCGACTTGGTAAACGCCAGGATCACAGCAGCTACCAGCGGCACCAGGATTAGGACAGTCAGCCAGGGAACGGCTGCGGCTTGTGGGGTATCCATGTAACCTCTATTCCTCCAGTCCCGGTCAGATCCGCGCCACGAGGGCTAGGGCGATCACGATGACCACGCCGAGTGTCATGACACCCGCGTAGCTGCGTGCGTAACCGTTTTGAATCTTTCCGACGCTCCGTCCCACGGAACCGGTGGCCCGTGCGATCGCCATGACGAGGCCGTCGATGACGCCCCGGTCGGTGCCGTCCACGCCGCGCGTCAGCCACTGGCCGGGGCGCATGAACAGGCTCTCGTTGATGGTGTCCTGGTGCAGGTCGTTGCGTGCCGCAGTGACCAGAACGTTTGCGGCGGGTGCCTGGGCAGGCACGTCACGGCGGACGTACATGAGGTACGCAACGGCAACGCCGATCGCAACCAGGCTCAGGGTGAGACCAATGATCACGGGAACCGGGATAACCGGGTCGTGGTGTGCCATCTCGCCCGTGACAGGCTCAAGGAATGTCACGAACCGGTCCCCTGCGTCCAGGAAGAAGCCGAGACCGACCGAGCCGATGGCAATGATGATCATCGGGATCGTCATGAGTGCGGGCGACTCGTGCGGGCGCTTCGAGTTCGGCCCCTCCTTCGACCAGCGGGGCTTGCCGTGGAACACCATGAAGAACAGGCGCGACATGTAGAACGCGGTCAGGCCCGCCACGAGAAGCGTGGCGGTACCGAAAACCCAGGGCTGCCAGCCCTCGCCCACGAACGCGGCTTCAATAATGTAGTCCTTCGAGTAGAAGCCCGACAGGAACGGGAACCCAATAATGGCGAGGTAGCCGAGCCCGAAGGTCACCCAGGTGATCTTCATGTGCTTCCAGAGTCCGCCAAACTTCCGCATGTCCACTTCGTCGTCCATGGCGTGCATGACCGAACCTGCTCCGAGGAACATTCCGGCCTTGAAGAAGCCGTGAGTGACGAGGTGGAAGATCGCGAAGGCTGCACCGATGGGACCGAGTCCCGCTGCAAGCATCATGTAACCGATCTGGGACATGGTCGAGGCTGCGAGAACCTTCTTCATGTCGTCCTTCGCGGCACCGACGATCGCACCGAAGATCAGGGTGATGACACCGACGATCGCAACGACAAGTTGCGCGTTGGGTGCACCATCGTAGATGAAGCCGGAACGGACCATGAGGTACACGCCAGCGGTCACCATGGTGGCGGCGTGGATGAGAGCGGAGACCGGGGTCGGGCCCGCCATCGCGTCCCCAAGCCATGCCTGGAGCGGGAACTGCGCGGACTTACCGGCGGCACCTACGAGCAGGAACAGGCCGATCGCGGTCAGGATCCCTTCGGAAGCGTTCGGGCTGGCGGCGGCAGCGCCGTCGAAGCTCAGGGTTCCGAAGGAGGCAAACATGATCATCATCGCGAGCAGCAGACCCATGTCACCGACACGGTTCATGATGAAGGCCTTCTTGCCCGCGGTCGCGTTCTCGGGAACTTGGTTCCAGAAACCGATGAGCAGGTAGGAGGCCAGACCCACGCCTTCCCAGCCCAGGAAGAGGACCAGGTAGGAGTTGCCGAGCACGAGGATCAGCATGGCTGCAACGAACAGGTTGAGGTAGGCGAAGAACCTGCGGCGGTCCGCATCCTTTTCCATGTAGCTCACGGAGAAGATGTGGATGAGGGTACCGACGAAGGTGACGAGGAGGACGAAGGTGATGGACAGCGGGTCCACACGCATCCCCATCTCCACATTGAGGTCGGATCCGGGAATCCACTCGTACAGGGTGTAGTTCTGGATGCGCTGCGACGTATCGCTGCCAAGCAGTTCCAGGGCCGCCATGACACCCACGACGAGCGAGCCCGTCGAGGCGAGGATGGCGAGCCAGTGACCCCACTTGTTCGCGGACTTACCGAGCAGGAGCAGAAGCCCTGCGGTTACCAGCGGGATAGCAACGGCGAGCCAGATAAAGGTGACGTTGCCGGTCGCTTCGATTGCACTTACGTTCACAATCTACTCCCGTCAGTTCTTCAGCAGGTTCGGGGCGTCAATGGACGCGGACCTGCGGGTTCGGAAGATGGAGACAATGATCGCGAGACCGATAACGACCTCGGCGGCTGCCACCACCATGACAAAGAAGGCGACGGTCTGACCCGTGATGTCCCCGTGCATGCGAGCAAACGACACAATTGCGAGGTTGCACGAGTTCAGCATCAGTTCGACACCCATGAGGGCGATGATGGCGTTACGTCGCGTCAGGACCGCTACCGCTCCAATGGCAAACAGAATGAATGCCAGGAACACGTAGTTCATGAGGCTCACTTGTTCTCCTCCTTAGAAGAATCGGGCTTCGCCTCTTCGGCTGCCTGTGTTTCCGCGGCCGTCGGAACGCTATCCGACTGCGACTCGCCATCGAATGCCGCTGCGGGGCGGCCCAGCTCTGTTGCCTGGGTGGGTGCCAGCGGTGCGGGCTTGCCGGGCATACCCGGCAGTCCGACTTGGCCGATCTTCCCGAAGGTCGACGGACCATCGAGACCGGGGGTGTTCTCACTGGCGCGAGCAATGCGTTCCACGGTTGCGGGCGAGACCTCGCCGACCGTGCGTGCCTGTCCGCGGATGCGGAGGATGCGGGACACGGATTCCTCGACGGGCTTGCCACCCACGGTGAGGGCAGGATTGGTCGACGAGTTGGATTCGGCGAACAGACCCGCGTTCGGGAGCTGGCCGGGGTGCACACCGGATTCGGCGTAGGCCATCATCTTTTCATGTGCCACATCGCCCTGCGTCTTGCGCGGCTTGAGGCGTTCGCGGTGCGTGAGCACCATCGCCCCCATGGCTGCCGTGATGAGGAGCGCACCGGACAGCTGCATGCCCAGCACGTGGTTGCCGAAGATATCGGTAGCAACCGCAACGGGGTTCGATTCCGCGTTGACCTGCTCCAAGCCAACCGGGGTCGGCATGTCCGTGCTATTGACGAGGACCGCTCCGAGAACGAGGACGAGTCCAAGTCCGCCGAGGATCGCTGCCCAGCGCTGGCCCCGAATCGACTCAACGGTCGAATCGGAAGAGTCGACACCGACCAGCATGAGCACGAACAGGAACAGCATCATGATCGCTCCCGTGTACACGATCACCTGAACAACACCGAGGAACGGAGCCTCGAGTGCGACGTACAGGATCGCGAGGAGAACCATGACCGCAACAACGGAAACCGTTGCGTAGACGGCTTTCTTCGCAAACACGAGCCCGAGTGCCAGTAGCACCATGATGGGTGCGATCACCCAGAACAGGATGGTCTCCCCGGACGTGACGGAGCCCGTAGCCGGATCAATTCCGGCACTGAGAAAAGGATTCACTTCCTTGCCTCCTCAACGGGCCGGGACGTGGCAAGGGTCGGGTCGTCCGGGCGGCGCTCCGCCACCCAGTCGATCTGTTCCTGGGTCGGTCCCGTGATTTCATTGCGGTAGTAGTCGTCGTCCGTCGTGCCCTCCACCATCGGGTGCGGGGCGGCGAGCATGCCGTCCAGCATCGGAGCCAGCAGGTCCTGCTTCTCAAAAATGAGGGACTCGCGGGTGGGACCAACGAGCGAATCAAATTCGTTCGTCATCGTCAGCGCACGGGTCGGGCAGGCCTGGATGCACAGTCCGCAGAGGATGCAGCGCAGGTAGTTGATCTGGTAGACCGCGCCGTAGCGTTCACCCGGTGCGTACTGAGCATCCGGAGTATTAGCGCCAGCCTCCACGTAGATCGCGTCCGCCGGGCACGCCCATGCACACAGCTCACATCCGATGCATCGCTCCAGACCATCCGCGTAGCGGTTGAGCTGGTGGCGACCATGGAAGCGCGGCCTCGTGGGAGTGCGCTTGAACGGGTACTCTTCGGTCACGTGCGGACGGAAAATCGTCGAGAACGTGACTCCGAAACCTGCGACGGGTGCGAAGAAGTTTCCGATCGCGCCCTTCTTTTTCGGGGTGAAGAGTGCCGGGTCAATCGGGCGGCGTTCCTGAGAGTTCTCACTCATCGGAATCGGCCTCCTTTGCGGTAGACGAATAGGCGGGGGCTCGCTTGGCTCTGGGGGACGGCGGCAGTGCCTGTCCCGGGAGCGGCGGGACCGGGAATCCACCCTCGAACGCATCGAAGTCGTTCTTCGGGTCGATGACGGTGCCGTCGCGGGAGGTGCGCTCCGGTTCCGACTTGTCGTCGATAAACCAGAGGATCGCGAAGATGACGAGGAAGATCGCTGCCAAGATGATGAGAATCATCTGCGTGTCGATGTCCGTGAAGGAACCGATGCCCTGGATGATGGCGACGGCCACGAACCAGGCCAGTGCCACAGGGATGAGCACCTTCCAGCCAAGCTTCATGAAGTGGTCGTAGCGCATGCGCAGCAGCGTGCCACGGATCCAAATGAACATGAACATCATGGTCCAGGTCTTGAGGAAGAGCCAGAGCATGGGCCACCAGCCCTCGTTGAACATGCCGTCGTTGATGGCCGAGATCGGCCAGGGCGCACGCCAACCACCGAGGAACACGATGACCGCGATGGTCGAAACGTTCAGCATGTTGATGTATTCGGACAGGTAGAACCAACCAAACTTCATGGCCGAGTACTCGGTCGTGTGACCGGCCACCAGCTCGCCTTCGGCCTCGGGAAGGTCGAAGGGCAGGCGGTTGACTTCACCGATCATGGAAATGAAGTAGGTGATAAATGCCGGGAGGCAGATGAACACGTTCCACAGGTCCGTTTGTCCCTCGACGAGGGACGACGTGGACATCGTGCCGGCAACGAGGAAGACCGAGACGAGGGAGAGTCCCATGGCGAGCTCGTAGGAGATGACCTGCGCTGCGGAACGAACCGAACCGAGCAGCGGGTATGTCGAGTTCGCGGACCAGCCACCGAGCACGAGGCCGTACACGCCAAGCGACGCTACGGCAAGGATGTAGAGCAGTGCGACCGAGGAGTCGGCAAGCTGAAGCGGTGTCGTGATCCCGAACATGGACACTTCGGGTCCGAAGGGAATAACGGCATAGATCGAGAACGCACACAGGGCGGAGATCACGGGGGCCAGGAAGTAAATGACCTTCTCAGCTCCCTTGAGCGTGAAATCTTCCTTGAGCATGAGCTTGATTGCGTCGGCAAAGGCTTGACCGAAACCGAGCCAGCCCGTCACGTTCGGCCCGAGACGGTTCTGCATGCGACCGAGTCCGCGGCGCTCCACCCACAGGGCAAGGATGACGGAGAGGATCAGGTAGAGGACGATGAACACGGCCTTGATGAGCCAAATCCACCAGGTGTCCTGGGAGAAGTCCGCTACCGGTTCCGCCATGGCGGCAGGAAACGAGGGGTTCATGAGTTAACCTCCGCAGTGATTGTCACGATGCCGCCGGGGGCCGTTCCCAGGTCTGCGACGTGGCAGGCTGGGGACTTCTTCGGTAGCCACACAACCCGGTCGGGCATGTGCGACAGCACAACCGGAACGGTGATGGAACCGGTCTTTCCGGTCACGGTGATGAGCGAGTCGCGTTCGATTCTGAGTTCCTTCGCGGTCTCGGGCGAGATGCGTGCGATCGCGCGGTGCGCGGTTCCCGCCAGGTGCGGTTCGAAGTCCTGGAGGCGACCGTCGTCGATCATGAGATGCCAGGTGGACAGGACAGCTTCCGACTTTGCGGGGGCCGGGATGGCGCCGCCAGCAACGCGGGGACGCTCGACGCGTGCCCCATCCCATTCGACAAGCTCACGGTATTCTTCGTGAACCGATTCGAGGGTGGGCAGGTCCAGGCTGTAACCGAGTTCTTCCGCGAGCTCTTCGAGAACCTGACGGTCCGTGAGGGCAGTGGAGGTCAGCACCTGACCGAAGGGGCGTTCGCGTCCCTCCCAGTTGATGAAGGTGCCGCCCTTTTCGACCGGGGGCGCGACGGGGAAGACCACATCGGCCTGGGCCGTGATGTTGGAGCGGCGCACCTCGAGGGATATGACGAACGGGGCACTCTTCAGTGCCTCAGGTGCGAGCGCTGGCAGGTCAACCAGTTCGACACCTGCGGTGATGAGGGCGAGGTTGCCGGCCTGAGCTTCCTCGAGCATGCCAACCGTGTTGAGTCCGGCCACGTCGGTGATCGAATCGTTCCAGGTGACACCAGCATCGACGCGTGCCTGGCTGTCAGAGACGGGACGTCCGCCGGGCAGCAGGAACGGGACTGCACCGGCCTCGAGGGCGGCACGGTCACCGGCGCGGCGGGGTACCCAGGCGATGCGGGCACCGGTACGCTCGGCAAGGTCGAGAACAGCCGTGAGGGTTCCGGGGGTTTCGGAGGCGCGTTCACCCACGAGGATGACACCGCCGTTCAGGCGCTCTGCCAGCACCTTGAGGTGTTCACGATCCGAGTTCTCGGAGACCGCATTGAGCACCTGGGGTTCGGTTCCCGGGGCTGCCGTCACGAGCGTGCCCGCCATCTTCAGCGTGCCGCGCGTCGCAAAGGGTGCGAGAACGGAGACTGAGGTGGTCTTGGCACGCACGCCCTTGCGCAGGCGCAGGAAGATGGAGCCGCACTCTTCTTCGGCCTCGAGACCAACGAGGAGCACGTGCTTCGCATTCTCGATCTCGCGGTAGGTGACGCCCAGCCCGGTGCCGACAACGCTTGAGGCGAGGAACCTGTCCTCTTCCTCCGTTGTTTCACGGGTGCGGAAGTCAATGTTGTTGGTCTTGAGGACCGTGCGAGCGAACTTCGAGTACGCGTAGGAGTCTTCCAACGGCAGGCGACCACCGGTGAGAATACCGGCCTTGCCGGCCTTCTCGAGTCCGCGTGCTGCCACGTCCATCGCATCCGCCCACGAGGTGGGAACGAGCGCACCGTTCTCGTCACGCACGTGCGGGACGGTGATGCGATCATCACCGTTCTGCCAGCGGAACGCGAAACGGTCCTTGTCGGTGATCCACTCTTCGTTCACCTCGGGATCGTTGCCGGCGAGGCGCCGCATGACCGTGCCGCGACGGAAGTCAACGCGAATGTCCGAACCGGACGCATCGTGCTCGGTCACCGAGGGGACGGACACGAGGTCGAAGGGGCGGGCACGGAACCGGTAGGTTGCCGAGGTCAGTGCACCAACCGGGCAGATCTGAATGGTGTTACCGGAGAAGTAGGAGGAGAAGGGACGTCCCGACTCGTCCAGCTCAGCATCCCCGATCGGGCCGGGTGCGTGACCGACCATGAGGCCGGCTTCGCCGTGCGGACCGGAGTTCTGTTCGTCCAGCACCTGCGTGGGTACGCCATCGCCCGAATCGAAATCGAGGATCGAGGCGTCGAAGTTACCAATCTGGGAGCCGTGCAGTCCGTGCACCTCGTAGCCCGCGCTACCGCCACCACGTCCCTGCAGCTGGATGAACGCGTCGCCCGCGATCTCCGACTGGAAGCGCGTGCAACGCTGGCACAGAATGCAGCGGTCGCGGTCGAGCAGGATCTGGCTGGAAACCTTGATCGGCTTCGGGAAGGTGCGCTTGATGTCGGTGAAGCGGGACTTGCCGCGTCCGTCCGACATTGCTTGGTTCTGGAGGGGGCATTCGCCACCCTTGTCGCAGATCGGGCAGTCGAGCGGGTGGTTGATGAGCAGGAATTCCATGATTCCGTGCTGCGCCTTCTCCGACACTTCGGAGGTGGCCTGCGTGTAGACCTCCATGCCCGGGCTCACTGCTTCAGCGCAGGAAGCGACCGGCTTGGGGCCCTTCGCGAGGTTACCGTCGCGACCGGGGCGAGCAACCTCGACGAGGCACTGGCGGCATGCGCCAGCGGGCTTCAGAAGCGGGTGATCGCAGAAGCGGGGAATGCGGATGCCGGCCTGCTCGGCGGCACGAATAATCAGGGTTCCCTGGGGAACGCTGACATCCTGACCGTCTACCTTGATGTTGACAAGATCGGTTTCGGTCGCTGTCATGAGACACCTACTTCGGAGAAGAGTGCGGACTTTTCGTACGGGAACAGTTCCCAAGCCGGCGTGGAGAGGCCCTGCTCGAATTCCTCCCGGAACCTGGTGATGCCGGACTGGATCGGGACTGCGGCAGCGTCGCCGAGGGCGCAGAAGGAACGGCCTGCAATGTTGCCCGCGATTTCGTACAGCATGTCGATATCGGTGGGCTGGCCCTTGCCCGCTTCGAGGCGGTGCATGACTTGACGCATCCAGAACGTGCCCTCGCGGCAGGGCGTGCACTTGCCGCACGATTCGTGCTGGTAGAAGTCGGTCCAGCCGCGCACAACGCGAACAACCGACGTCGTTTCGTCGAAGATCTGCAGGGCTCGGGTGGCGAGCATGGAGCCGGCTGCCGCGACTTCCTCGTAGCCGAGGGGAACGTCGAGTTCTTCGGGGCCGAGAATCGCGGTGGAGGAGCCACCGGGGGTCCAGAACTTCAGTTCGTGACCTTCCCGGATACCTCCCGCCATGTCCAGCAGTTCCCGCAGGGTAATGCCGAACGATGCCTCGTACTGGCCGGGGTTCTTCACGTGACCGGACAGCGAGAAGAGGCCGTGGCCCTTCGAGCGTTCCGTGCCCATGGAGGCGAACCAGTCCGAACCGTTGCGGACAATGCCGGGAACGGAAGCGATAGTTTCGACGTTGTTGATGACTGTGGGGCGAGCCAGGTAACCCTGCGCTGCCGGGAACGGCGGCTTCAGGCGCGGCTGGCCGCGGCGTCCCTCGAGCGAATCAAGGAGAGCGGTTTCCTCGCCGCAGATGTAGGCACCGGCACCGGCATGGACCGTGATGTCAATGTCGTAGTCGCCGTTCGGGCCAACACCCTTGCCGATCAGGCCAGCATCGTAGGCTTCGCGGACCGCAGCCATGAGGCGGCGGTAGACGTGCACGGTTTCACCACGCAGGTACACAAAGCCGTGATGTCCGCCAATCGCGCGGAGGCAAATCGCCATGCCTTCGACGAGAGCATGGGGGTTGGCCATGAGCGTGGGAATGTCCTTGCACGTGCCGGGCTCGGATTCGTCAGCGTTGACAACGAGGTAGCGGGGGCCACCGTCGGCCGGGGGCAGGAACGACCACTTGAGGCCGGTCGGGAAGCCGGCGCCACCGCGTCCGCGCAGGCCGGAAGCCTTGACGATTTCGGTGAGTTCACCCTCCCCGTATCCCCAGGCTTTTGCGAGCCCCTCGTAGCCGCCGTGCTGGCGGTACGTGTCGAGCTTCCATGACTGCGGAGCATCCCAAATGTTTGAGATCACCGGAGCCAGTGTCGCGGAATGAGATTGCTCAGTCACCGTTACTCCTCCCCTACTACTGCGGGCGCGGACCAGCCGTGCTCGCGTGCCAGCTTGAGACCGGCGAGTGCTTGTGGGCCGGCGCCCGGACCTTCATCAACCAGGCCGTCCTCGAACCCTGCCAGAGTGCGGGACACTTCCTTAAACGTGTGGACCTTGTTGGGGCCACGAGTCGGCTTCACGTCCTCACCGTTGGTGATCTTCGTGACCAGGTCGAGCGCGGAGGCTGGTGTCTGGTTGTCGAAGAATTCCCAGTTGACCATGATGACCGGGGCGTAGTCGCAGGCGGCATTGCATTCGAGCTGCTCGAGCGTGATCTTGCCGTCAGCTGTGGTCTGGTCGTGTCCGATACCGAGGTGCTCGGACAGCTTGTCCCAGATGATGTCGCCACCCATGACCGCGCACAGCGCGTTCGTGCACACACCAACGTTGTATTCGCCATTGGGGCGGCGCCGGTACTGCGAGTAGAAGGTCGCAACCGCGGACACCTCGGCGCGGGTCAGTGCGAGCACGTCGGCGCAGAGGGCGATGCCGCGGGGCGACACGTAGCCATCTTCCGACTGGATGAGGTGCAGCATCGGCAGGAGCGCGGATCGATCATCCGGGTACCTGGCAATAATCTGTGCCATGTCGGCGCGGAGTCGGGCTTCGACTTCCGCATCAAAACGCTTAGACATTAGCGATCAACGCCTCCCATCACCGGGTCGATCGATGCGAGGGCAATGATGACGTCGGACAGCATGCCGCCCTCACTCATCATTCCCAGGGACTGTAGGTTCGAGAAGCCCGGGTCGCGGAAGTGCGCACGATAGGGCCTGGTACCACCCGCGGAAACGAGGTGCACACCGAGGGCGCCCTTCGCGTGCTCAACGAGCTGGTAGGTCTGACCGGCCGGCACGGAGAAGCCTTCGGTCACGAGCTTGAAGTGGTGGATGAGCGACTCCATCGAGTCGTTCATGATCTCCTTGATGTGCTCGTACGACTGGCCCTGGCCGTCGTTTCCGAGCGACATCTTCGCCGGCCACGCAATCTTCGGGTTCTCGATCATGACCGGTTCGCCGGCGGACTCTTCCAGTTCCTCGAGCACCTGGTAGACGATGTGGAGAGATTCGAAGCACTCTTCGAAACGGAGGACCGCTCGGTTGTAGGCGTCCGACTTGTCCTTGACCGGAACGTTGAACTCGTAGTTCTCGTAGCCACAGTAGGGCTGGGTCTTTCGCAGGTCGAAGGGCAGGCCCGCTGCTCGCAGGTTCGGTCCGGTCATGCCGAGCGCGAGCATGCCCGACAGGGACATGGTCGCGATATCGACGTGGCGGGCCTTGAAGATGGGGTTCTCCATGACCACGTCCATCATTTCCTCCAGGGTCGCCTTGACCTTTGGGAGGAGTTCACGCGCGTAGGCGATCGTGTCGTCGGGCAGATCGTCCGGCAAACCGCCCGGGCGCACGTAGGAGTGGTTCATGCGCAGGCCCGTGATGTGTTCGAAGATGCGGAGGATCTCTTCACGCCCGCGGAAGGCGAGCGTCATCATCGTTGTCGCACCGAGCTCGTTGTTCGAGGTACCGATCGCGAGCATGTGGGACGCAATCCTGTTGAGTTCCATGAGGAATACGCGGATCTGAGAGGCGCGGCGCGGGATCTGGTCGGTGATGCCGAGCAGCTTCTCGATGGCGAGCGCGTAGCCCACTTCCTGGAAGAAGGGAGCCACGTAGTCCATGCGGGTGCAGTATGCGACGCCCTGCACCCAGTTGCGGTACTCCATGTTCTTTTCGATACCCGTGTGGAGGTATCCGGTCGACGAACGGAGCTCGCGTACGTATTCGCCGTCAAGTTCGAGCAGCAGGCGGAAAACGCCGTGCGTGGAGGGGTGAACGGGACCCATGTTGACGACGATGCGTTCTTCACCGAGACGCTCAGCTTCGGCCGTCAGGTCCGACCAGTCGCCACCCTGAGCGTGATGCTGGGGTGCCGAGTTCAGGTCTTCATCGGTTGCACCACCGGTGGCGTGGAACCGGGAATCTGTCGAAGTCATCAGTTGTAGCTCCTACGAGTGTCCGGCGGCGGAACAACCGCGCCCTTGTATTCGACGGGGATACCACCGAGCGGGTAGTCCTTGCGCTGCGGGTGGCCCACCCAGTCGTCTGGCATGGCGGTGCGGGTGAGGCCCGGGTGATCGTCGAAGACGATGCCCATGAGGTCCCATGCTTCGCGCTCGTGCCAGTCATTACCGGGGTATACGCCCGTCAGTGTTGGCATGTGCGGATCGTCGTCCGAGCACACCACTTCCATTGCGATCTGACGGTTGTGGGTGATAGAGAACAGTGCCGTGTAGGCATGCAGTTCGCGACCCTTGTCTTCCGGGTAGTGCACGGCGGAGGTTCCGAGGCACAGTTCGAAGCGCAAATCCTGGTCATCACGGAGCATTCGTGCCACGAGCGGCGAATGCTCCTTCGCGATGAAGAGGATGAGCTGTCCGCGGTCAACAACGACCTTCTCGATGGCGCTCTCGGGATTCACTCCCGCTGCCGACAGTAGTTCCACCAGGATGTCGACGACGTCGTCGAACCAGGAGCCATACGGACGCTGCGCGGCGGGCGAGACGGTGACGGTGCGGCGCATAGTGCCGAACCCGGAGGTGTCTCCGGAGTCCTGGACTCCCCACTGGCCCTGGGTGGTGGCAATAATGTCCAGTTCGGGGCGTCCACCACGCGCAAGTTCATTGTCGGTCACGCGAGCAGTCCCTTCATTTCGTGAGTTGGTGTGGCTTCGAGAGCGGCCTGCTCAGCGCGGCGCGCAACTTCCTTGCGGTGCCCGAAGAATTTCTCCTGGCTCGATAGCTTGCGCAGTTCGAGAACGGAGTTGATGAGCATCTCGGGCCGGGGAGGGCAACCGGGCAGGTAAATATCGACCGGAACAATGTGGTCGACGCCCTGGACGATCGCGTAGTTGTTGAACATGCCGCCAGAGGAAGCGCAAACACCCATGGAAATTACCCACTTCGGGTCCGCCATCTGGTCGTAGATGTTACGAACCACGGGTGCCATGCGGTGGCTGACACGACCGGACACGATCATGACGTCAGCGTGGCGGGGCGAGGCGCGGAACACTTCCAGTCCGAAGCGAGCCATGTCAAAGCGCGGGGTACCCGCAGCCATCATTTCGATAGCGCAACATGCAAGACCCATCGTGACCGGCCACTGGGAACGGGAGCGTCCCCAGCCAGCGATTGCTTCGATGGTGGTCAGCATGATGCCGGCGCCACCATCGTCATGCGAGTGTGCCATGTTTATCTCCTCAGTCCCATTCCAGGCCGCCGCGGCGCCATTCGTAAACGAACGGCACGGTGATCAGGAAAATGAAGGTCAGAATTGCGATAAGCCCGAAGGCTCCCAATTTCTCGAAAGAAACCGCCCAGGGGTACAGGAACACCACTTCGATATCGAAGATGATGAACGTCATGGCGGTCAGGTAGTACTTGATGGGGAAGCGCCCAGCCGTTCCCGCATTCGGAGTTGGCTCAACACCGCACTCGTAGTTCGCGAGCTTTACCCGGTTGTAGCGCTTCGGGCCAAGCAGACCGGTTCCCACGAGACCACCGACGGCGACAACTAACGCCAGAATGATCATGAGGAGTATCGGGGTATAGGTGTTCATTTCGCCTCCGTTGGACAAATAATCTGCGGGCTGCCATCACCCGTCAGATTCACACTTCTAGCGTAGTCGGTAAAAACAGTGCATGTGGCGGTACGGTCAAAAGGGATCAAGCGGACGGCACCACTTTCGTCATCGTCGTGATCAACTTGTCCATCCAGTCGCCATCCCTGCGGTCATAGCCATCGGACAGGAGCTTCATGACAAGCCTCATGAGAGTCGGCCTCGGCAGTCCGTAGTGGACGCACAGGTGCATGATCTCCGGCCGTTCAATGAGGGAGGCAAAGATCCTGCCGAGCGAATAGTAGCCACCGAGTTCCGAACGCAACTCTGCGCTGTACTGGTGCATGACCCGATCCTGTTGGCCCAGGGTTCTGCGAGCAAGTGCCTGGTTGATGAAGTCGGCGGCGAGCCTGCCCGACTGCATCGCGTAGGCGATTCCCTCACCGTTGAAGGGGGACACCATACCGCCCGCGTCACCCACCAGCAGCAGGCCGTTGTCATAGTGGGGTTTGCGGTTGAACGCCATCGGCAGTGCCGCGCCGCGGACCTGCCCGACCTGGTTTTCCTTCGTGAATCCCCACTCTTCGGGAACGTTCTGCATCCACGTGTCGAACAGCTTGCGGTAGTCGATCCCGGTCGGCTTCGCGGTGGAAGACAGCGAACCCAGTCCGACGTTGACGAGGCCGTTACCAAGGGGGAAGACCCAGCCGTATCCGGGCATGAGATTCGATTTGCCCGGCTCGCCCTCCCACAGCTCCAGATGCGATTCCATGATCGGCTCATCAGCACGCGGGGACTTGAAGTAGGTGCGGGTTGCGACCCCCATGGGCCGGTTGAATGTCTTTTCGCGACCGACCGAGGTTGCGAGGCGAGCGGAGACACCTCCGGCGTCAATGACGAACGGTGCGTAGAAGCGCAGTGGGGGGCCCTTGCGGTCGGCTCCCTTGGGGCGTACCTCGACACCGATGATGCGGCCGGAGCGCTCGTGCACGATCGGTCCCGTGACTGTCATGTTCTGTCGCAGATCTGCACCCGACTCCGCGGCCTTCATGGCCAGGTCGTGGTCGAGATCCCCCCGGGCCCTCGCCATGCCGTACGACGGCACGGAAGCCAGTTCGGGCCAGGGCACCTCGATGCGGTGTCCCCCGCCGTGGGCTACGAGGGAATAGTTGCGGATCCACCCGTCGGTGTTGACACCCATGCGGATGATCTCGGCAACGGAACGGGGTGTGAGTCCATCTCCGCAGATTTTGTCGCGCGGGAACTCACCCTTTTCGAGTAGCAGAACTTTGCGACCAGCCTGCGCAAGGTAGTGCGCTGCTGCGGAGCCTCCCGGCCCGGCACCGACAACGATGGCATCCGCCTCACCGTCGAAGTTGATTCTTGACACGCTTGTCCTTTCACTACCGGCGATATCCTATCAGCGGATTTGTGCAAACATTCGAATCCCGGATGTGGTCATTTACCGAACGGGAACCTTGCTAAATAGGAAAATCGGACACCGATTCACCTACTCGGGTTTGGTTGCTCTGTGGAGTGCTACGATTCCGCCGCTGAGGTTCCGATATTGGACGCCGCGCCATCCGGCCTGCTGGACTCGGCGAGCAAAGTCTTTCTGGTTCGGCCAGGCCACAATCGACTCGGTCAGGTAGTCGTAGGCTTCCGAATCCGAAGACACGAGCGAGGAGAGGGCGGGCATGACCGTCCCCAGGTAGAAGTAGTACAGGGAGCGGAACGGAGCCCACGTGGGGGTGGAGAACTCGTTGACAACGAGAGTGCCGCCGGGGCGGACCACACGGAGCATTTCCCGCAGCGCCAGGTCCGGATCGTTAACGTTGCGCAGGCCGTAACTGATCGTCACGGCATCAAAAGTGTTGTCGGCAAAGGGAAGTGCCGTCGCATCCCCTGCCACAAAGTCCATTCCCGGCTGACGCTTCTTGCCGACCTGCACCATGCCGATCGAGAAGTCGAGGGCTACAACATCGGCGCCCGCCTTGGCATAAACCTCGGAGGAGGTACCTGTGCCGGCCGCGATATCGAGAACCTTCATTCCCGGCTTGATGTTGAGGGCTTCACGGACGGCTGCGCGCCAGACGTAGACCTGCCCCAGGCTCAGGACCGTATTGGTGACATCATATCGCTTGGCGACTTCATCAAACATTCCCGCTACTTCGCGCGGATCTTTTTTCAGGGTGGCTCGACTCATAACTCCATTATGGACCCATACCAAGTAAGCTATTTACTCGTGTCCGACCAAATGCCGCTTTTTGCTGTCACCGGGCTGGCAACATCGAAGCCTGCACCCGGCGATATCCCCCATCCCCGCAACAATCTCATGTGGGTGACCGAGCATTCCGGCATGATCGGCTGGGGCGAAGCGGCACGGGCGACCTTTGAGGGAGATGACCGCTTCAGACGTGCACAACGCTGGTTTGACGAGGTTGTCGAGGCCGCCACGGTCACCGATCCCGTCGCAAGACCAGGTACCGGCCTGACGGCTTTCGGCACGTTCTCGTTCTCCAAGAACTCACGCGACGTTTCCACCATCATCATCCCCCGCAGGATCCTCGGCTGGGACGAGCACGGAGCATGGGAAACCACGATCTCGACCGAGGAAAATCCCGTTATCACAGACGAACTGGTTGAATCAATTCGTGATTTTGGACACGTCACGATGGCGCCGGGCGAGCTCGACGAGGACGCATTCACTGACGCAGTTGAAGAAACCGTTGAGCTACTGGCCAAAGGTGAGGCAAAGAAGGTAGTTCTTGCCCGTGACCTCGACATACGCACCGAATACGACATGGACGAGAGGCTGCTCATCGCGAAGCTCGCTCGCGCCTTCCCTTCCTGCTGGACGTACTGTGTGGACGGGATGATGGGGGCCACCCCCGAAATGCTTGCTTCCGTCCGGTCCGGACACCTCACCACCCGAGTCCTCGCGGGCTCCTGGCCAACCACGCAGGGACAGGACGCCGCCGAATATGCCCTGCGCACCTCAGCGAAGGACATAGCCGAGCACAGGTACGCATCAGACTCGGTCCTCCACGCACTCGACTTGCAGGCATCCGGTCCCGTACGTGCTAACGGACCCACGATCCTGCACCTGCCCAACGTCGTTCACCTCGCAACCGATTTCGAAGCCGACCTGGCTCCGGGATGGACGGGACTGACCGCGGCTGGTGCCATGCATCCCACGGCAGCGGTGGGTGGCACCCCCACCGACACTGCTCTCGAGATCATCGACCGGATCGAGGGCCTGGACCGCGGCCGCTACGCCGCCCCCGTTGGCTGGATGGATTGGTCCGGGAACAGCGACTGGGCACTGGCCCTGCGCTGCGCGCAGCTCAGCTCAACAGATCCACGCCTCGCCCGGGCTTTTGCCGGTGGCGGCATCATGGAGCGCTCAAACCCCGCCCAGGAACTGTCCGAGACCGAGGCGAAGTTCTCCGCCATTCTCAAAGCCTTCGAATAGGGCACTTTCAGGCGCACCAGGACACTTTCCTCACCGGAGCGTGCGCAATCCTCAGCTGAGAGCATGCAACCCTGGGCATGCAAGCGGGGGTGCGCCGAGAACTAATTCCCTACGCACCCCCGCCGTTGAAGCGACAGCGCTTGTTTAATTGTGTCGCTTCTTTAATCTTGCTTTAAGCAAGGGTTTGCTTGATGTCAGCTAACGAATGTTATTCACGAGTGCCGAGCACGAGCTCAATTTCCCTCGTGCTACCACCGGAGAAAACCTGTAACGTGATCGTCTCGCCGGGTGAGTACTGGCGGACGTAACCGGTGAGCGCGGTGTTGGAAGGGAGCTGGTCGCCATTGATGGACAGGATCGAATCCCCCACCTCAATACCCGCTTGTTCCGCGGGAGAACCAGGTGATACCTCAACCACCTGCGCACCCACACGCGTCCCGTTCTCGGTTTCCACAGCCTGTGAGGACGTGGTGACACCAATGAAGGCGTGGTCGACCTGACCATCATCCATCAAATCATCCACTACCCGGGTGACGAGGTCGATGGGGATGGCGAAACCGAGTCCGATCGAACCGGCTGATCCGCCGTCCATCGACGACAGGGAGGCGATGGAGGAGTTGATGCCAATCACCTCACCGCTCGCGTTGAAGAGCGGGCCACCCGAGTTGCCGGGGTTAATTGCAGCATCAATCTGGATCGCGTTCGTGACCACGGCAGCATCCTCATCACCCTCCGTCACAACGGGACGATCGAGGGCGGAGATGATGCCGGTCGTGACGGTGGAGGAGAGGCCGAGGGGGTTACCGATGGCGACCACCGGTTCACCAACAACCAGATCGTCCGATGTTCCAAACGTTGCTGGGGTAATTCCTTCCGGCACCGTGGTGAGCTTAATGACCGCGAGGTCCGTGCTCGCATCGGACCCAACTACTTCGGCGGGAATGATTTGACCGTTGGAGAGGGTCACCTGGATTTGCTGGGCACCGGCAATGACGTGGTGGTTGGTCAGGATATGACCGTCGGTGTCCAAGATGACGCCCGATCCGGTCGAGGATGTTCCTTGGCCGCGCACTTCGATGGCAACAACCGAGGGCTGGACCTCGTCAGCGATCTGGGCCCAGTTCACTCCCCCATCAGACGCCACCGTCCTGATCTCAGTCTGGGTTTCGCTCGAGACAGCAGCATCCGTATGCGGTTCCGTCAGCCCGTAGATGAGCCCCGCACCACCGGCACCGCCCACGAGCCCAGCAACGAGCGCCAGGGCCGCAACACCCGCGACGCCCTTGCGCCGTTCCGGTGCCTGCTGGGGAGCATGGTTGCCGCCGTAGCCCCGGTATCGATCATTGGGATGAGAGCCAAACGAAGCGTAGGGTGCTCCCCCGGAAGCCGGAGCCGACTGGGCCATCGGGGCAGAGCCAGCACTGGGGGTGGGCCTACTTGCGCACGTCTGGCGCGGTCCGAACGTATTGACAAACTCCGTCTGGTTGCCTGCTGCAGGAGCCTGCTGAGCACTACTTGCCCCGCGCGGGCCGATAGGGCCGGCAGAGGAAGGGAGGCTACCTTCGGGGCGGGGTGCAAACCGCTGGGTGTCAAAGGCGCCGCGATCTGTGTTCGGAGTTTGGGGGCCGGGATGACCGGTGCTTGGGGAAGTGTTTCCAAGAGACGCTGGAGTGCCGGAGCCTGGATTGTTTGATTGATCGTAGGCTCCCCCGGTCGTTCCCGGGGTCGCATTACGGTCTGAGACTGGATGGTCACTTCCCTCGCCGTTCATCGCCCCATCCCCACCGAGGTTCCCGCTCGCATTCCAGCGTTCAAATTCCTTGTCATTCATCGCTCTCGGTCCCTTCTTGTCGTGTGATACTGCATCAGTTAATCCGGTCGTTCTGCTAATTCGCTTCATGGACTCTGAGCGGATGCTGGACCCCCACTATAGTGACCGCTTGGCGGCCTGCCGCATGACCTCAGTCAGCTCCCGTCTCCGTGCCCTCACGGTCGTGATGTCCTGGGCACAGCCCACGCGAATGATTCGGCGGGCGGGCGGAAGCGCAAGCACGTCACGCAGGTCAGCTGTGCTGGTGATCTCGACTGGTTCCCAGCCGCATGCTTTCGCGAGCATGAGAATGTCGAGGTTCTTCGCGGTCCTGAACACCCGATCGAAGGTATTGGAGAAGCGCGGATCACCGTGTTCGAGGGTGGCGAAGATTCCACCCCCGGAGTCATCAATAACAACGATGTCGAGATCGGGTTCGTCCTGACCCGCTGTGAGGACGAGTCCGCCGATGTCGTGAATGAAGGTGAGGTCACCGACCACGACCTTCATTGGCCCCAACAGGTGTGCCATGCCGCGGGCACTCGACATCGTCCCGTCAATCCCGGCCAGCCCCCGGTTGGCAAAGAACGTTGCGGTCTGCTTGCCTGCCAGCAGGTCGATATCGCGAATAACGTTCGATGCGCCAACAAACCAGTTCCCGCCCGAGTTGGCAACCTGCGCCGCAACCTGCAGCGCATCCAGCTCATCTCCCAGGTAGTCTCGGCCCGCTTCGTGGGCGCTCTGCCCGGCACGCACCAGTCGCCTAGTCCACTCCGCTTGAGCGGGTACTTCGGACATCGCCTCCACCATACGTGCAACCCTGCCCGGGTCAGTCGGAACGGGTTCGGTTCTGACGCTGATGATGTCAATGTCGGTGCGGGACATGAGGGAGGTGATGGGGCGAGACAGGGTGGGGTGACCGGTGATGATGACCCGTTCAATCTCATCCGAGACTGCCTCCGCCACGATCCTGGCCGCGGGCACAGCATTAGCCTCGTGCCTTTCGGTGGCTGCTGGCTCAGCAAAGACCGGGACCTGCCCGCGAGCGCTCCTTCCCAGTACCTCGGAGTAGGGAGTTCCGGGGCCGGCAATGATGACGGTCGCCCGATCATCAAGCACCTCGCGGCCCTCGCCTATAAACCCTCGTTCTGTAGTTCTTAACTCGCTTACAGGAGGCCCGGGAAAGGTACCTACCCGGATCCCTCTAATGGTGTTGACAGTGGCAAGCTCTGTGGTGGCAGTGGATGACTCAGTAGAGTTTTCGGCTGACGCGAAGGAAGGAGCATCAGGATGAAGTGGGTTGTCGAAGGCCACGTTGATGTGGACGGGTCCGCGCCACACCTGCGCCAGTGCCCGATCAACGAGTTCAGGATCGGCCACGATGTCTTCCGCTGACACAGACAGCTGGTTCACGAGGTTGGGGCCGAGCATGCCCACCTGGTTCGTGGTCTGATTCGCTCCGCTGTTCCTCAGGTATTCGGGGCGATCCGCCGTCAGTGCCACGAATGGGATACCGCCATGGTAGGCCTCGACCGTGGCTGGGTGCAGGTTGGCGACTGCGGATCCCGAAGTAGTAATGACGGGGGCGGGAATGCCACTCGCGTGGCCGAGCCCGAGCGCAACAAAGGCCGCCACTCTCTCATCGGTCTCCACGTGCAGGGTGATGTCTCCCCTGACCTCAAGCTCCCGCAAGGCGTACGCGAACGGTGCGGACCGCGATCCCGGGCAGAGCACAAAGTGGGTGATGCCGAGTCCGAGGAGGCGTTCCAGTGCCGCTTCCGCACCCGCCTGCGAGCTCACAGGTGACCGCCCGTCAGTTCCGACACGTCACGATGGTCTTGAAGGTATTGCCACATGAGGTCCAGTCTCTCACCCCAGCGCCGCCTCACCTCATCGGGCACGGGCGCAATCCGGTCAGCTTCGACCGTCCTCACGGGCAGGTTCCCATCATTCGGTACGAGGCTGTCGATTGTCACGTCCTGTTCGAACAGCTGGACCGTGGCCAGTCCGCACGCGTGATCAAGGGTGGGGAGGCTGGCCGCGAGTGCCACCCCGGCGGCAATCCCAATAGAAGATTCGAGGGCGGAGGATACGACGACCGGCATACCCAATTCCTCAGAAAGACGCAGGCATGCTCGCACACCACCCAGCGGCTGCACTTTGACGATCATGAGGTCGGCAGCGTTCTGCCTTGCCACTTCGTACGGGTCTTCTGCCCTGCGGATCGATTCATCGGCCGCGATGGGAACGTTGACTGCACGCCGCACGCGAGCGAGCCCTTCAACGGTGGGGACGGGCTGTTCCGCATATTCGAGTCCGCCTGCCGCCCTGTCCAGGAGCGGGAGGCTGCGGATTGCGGTTTCTTCGTCCCAGCCGCCGTTCGCATCGATGCGGATCTTGCCGGCAAAGACTTCCCTGACCGCCGCGATTCTGCTCAGGTCATCGTCAAGGCTTTGTCCCTTTTCTGCGACCTTGATTTTGGCGGTGTTGCAGCCTCCTCTGCGGGCGATGATGGCTTGCGCATTGTCGGGGCTGGTGGCGGGAACCGTGACGTTCACGGGAACACTGGCCCTTCGTGGTTCCGGGTAGCCGAGGTAAGCAGCTTCGAGGGCGGCTGCCAGCCAGGCTGAGGAGACCGGTATGTCGTAGTCCCAGAAGGGTGAGACTTCCGCCCATCCGGCCGGTCCCTGGATCAGCACACCGTCACGGACATCGAGTCCCCGGAATCGGGTGGGCAGGGGCGTGGAATAGACCCGGAACGGGAGAGGGAAGGTCTGTGCGGTCATGGTCTTAGCGTAGCGAAGTGGCACAATAGCGCCATGACGCTTTCACTCCCAGCATCCGTTTCAGACACGTTCGATCCCACCAAGTGGCGCGTCGTGGAAGGCTTTGACTTCACCGACATCACCTACCATCGTGCCGTTGAGCGCGAGTTTGAAGGGGATCGGATCGTGAGCGAAACCGATCTGCCGATCGTCCGCATTGCGTTCGACCGTCCCGAGGTTCGCAACGCCTTCCGTCCCGAAACGGTCGACGAGCTGTATCGGGCACTCGATCACGCTCGGCTCTCCGATCGGGTCGGTGCCGTCATTCTCACCGGGAATGGGCCGTCTGAGAAGGATGGTGGGTGGGCTTTCTGCTCCGGCGGTGACCAGCGGATCCGCGGCAACGATGGCTACCGTTACGACGGGGGTGAGAACGCGACCGAGCACGCTGTCACCCGGGACACGATCAATCCGGAGAAGGCTGGGCGGCTCCACATCCTCGAGGTGCAGCGCCTCATTCGGACCATGCCGAAGGTGGTTATTGCCGCGGTGTCGGGATGGGCGGCGGGTGGCGGCCACTCCCTCAATGTCGTGTGCGACCTGTCCATAGCCTCGCTCGAGCACGGCCGCTTCAAGCAGACGGATGCGAACGTGGGTTCGTTCGATGCTGGCTACGGTTCTGCCCTTCTCGCCCGCCAGGCAGGCGATAAGAGGGCCCGCGAGATCTTCTTCCTCGCCCGGGAATACTCCGCACAGGAGGCCGCCGACTGGGGAGTTGTCAACGAAGCGGTCCCGCATGCCGAGCTCGAAGAGAAGGCGCTCGAATACGCTCGCATTGTGCTGACGAAGTCCCCGCAAGCCATTCGCATGCTCAAGTTTGCTTTCAACCTGTCTGATGATGGGATGGCGGGGCAGCAGGTGTTTGCGGGAGAGGCAACTCGCCTTGCGTACATGACCGATGAGGCCGCTGAGGGCAGGGATTCGTTCCTGGAGAAGCGGGATCCGAACTGGTCGCAGTACCCGTACTACGCATGATTCTGGAAGGCGGAACAGACCCGCACAACATCGCGGCTCTCGCGAGTGCCGCGCGGGACTCGTACGAGACACACCTGGCCGGCGGGCAGCCTGAGCCAATCTTTTTGGTTGAGCCGGGTGCAACTGGCGTTGAAGAAGTAACGCCCCGCCCGGGCACGGCCTTCATTCTCCGCACCTCCGGCTCAACCACGGGAACAGGGAAGCTTGTGGAGCTGCCCTGGGAGTCAGTCCTCGCCTCCGGCACGGCCACCAACGACACACTGGGTGGTCCGGGCCGCTGGCTCACCTCCCTCCCCGTTCATCACATTGCCGGGCTGCAGACCGTCCTCCGTTCAGTGACCGCGGGTCACTCGCCCCACCCCTACCGGGTTGGTGACCCCATCCCCGACGGCAGAAACTATCTCTCCCTCGTCCCCACCCAGCTGACCCGTGCCCTGCAAGACCCAAGTATTGTTTCTGAGCTGGCATCGGTTGCCGCGATCCTCGTCGGCGGGCAAGCAACCCCCCAGGCACTCCTTCACAGGGGGCGGGAAGCGGGCCTCAACCTCGTGACGACGTACGGGATGACGGAGACATGTGGGGGCTGCGTCTACGACGGTAAGCCGATCGGTAATACACGGGTCGACATCGACTCCGGCCGCATCATCATCCACTCCCCCGTTGTCACCCTGGGGTATGTGGGAGGAGAAGTCTTTAACGGCAGGTTTGAGACCAGCGATGCTGGGACCTTCACCGACAACACGTTGACGGTGCTTGGGCGTCTTGACGATGCGATCACGACTGGCGGGATGACGATCATGCCTTCCCTACTGGAGGATTTTGTCGCCACTACCTTCAATCTGACCAGCGTCGCCACCTCCGTGCCCGATCCGGACTGGGGCGAAAAGCTCATCCTTGTCACGGAGACTGAAGTCGACCTCGAACGTCTTCGCGGTCCAGTGAAAGAGCGGTTGGGGGCAGAATATGCACCGAAGGAACTGCTGACCCTGGCGGATCTCGGGCTGGAATCTTTTCCGCTCAAGGACTCCGGTAAACTTGATCGGCGCGCACTTGCACGCCTCGTGAAAGGACAGTAGTGGCATCGTTCAAGGACTGGATGGAAGGGGCGCGTGTACGCACCCTCCCGGCCGCAATCGCGCCCGTGCTCGTAGGAACGGGCGCCGCCTACCAGGTCGGATCCGGTTCGGTGATCCGCGCACTTCTGGCGGCAGGAGTTGCACTCGCCTTCCAGATCGGCGTGAACTTCGCCAACGACTACTCTGACGGAATCCGCGGTACAGACGACGTTCGTACCGGCCCACCTCGCCTCACGGGAGGTGGGATGGCAAGCCCGAAGACCGTCAAGTACGCGGCGTTCGCCAGCTTCGCTGTTGGCGCTCTCCTCGGCCTCATCCTCGTTGCACTGTCGGGCACCTGGTGGCTTCTGCTCGCCGGCGTCGTGGCCATTATTGCTGCCTGGTACTACACGGGCGGTGATCGTCCCTACGGCTACATGGGGCTCGGCGAAGTGTTTGTCTTCGTGTTCTTTGGGCTCTTCGCAACACTTGGCACAACGTGGACGCAGGCGGGTGAACTCCCCGCATCCTCCTGGCTCGGTGCCGTTGGCGTTGGCCTCATTGCCTGCGCTCTCCTCATGGTCAACAACATTCGTGACATCCCCACCGACTCCCTCGTTGGCAAGAAAACTCTTGCGGTGCGGATGGGTGACGTACCGGCACGCTACTCCTTCATTGCCATGCTCATCATCCCCATGATTCTGGCAATCGTCATCGCCATCCAATCTCCATGGGTACTGCTGTCACTCATCCTGCTGCCCGCGGTTCTCCTGCAGGCACGCAGGCTGCTGGCTGGCGCGAAGGGCCGCGACCTCATCGTGGTTCTGCGAGACACCGGCCTCATTGAGCTCGGCTACGGCATCACCCTGCTCATTGGGCTCACCATTTAGAAGAATTGATTACGGGCCGTGCCCCTGCCTGCCGGCTGGGGCACGGCCCTATTCATTTGATCGAGAACGCAGACCAGGACTACTCCTACTTTTTCCCTACTTTTGTTCGGTCTCGTTTGAGCTCGGAGAATCAAAGTCTGTTAGCGAGTCATCTGCCTCGCCCGCGGGCTTTGGTTCAGTACCAGGTTCAGCAACGTGAGCTGCATCATTGTCCGTAACATGTGCGTCTGCCGTGCCGGATTCCGCATCCGTAACGATGGCATCCTCAATGTCCTCATCGCTGGGTCCGGACTTAGGTTTTGCGGGGCGGTTTCCGGAATTCTTTGTCACGAGATTCTCGACACTGCCCGCCGCCTGATCGCGTTGGTGGGGGAAGAAAATGAACCCAGCCATGGCGCCGCAGAGAATCGCGGTGAAGACCAGCAGGTACGATCTCATACCGAGAAGATAGAAGACACCGGCGAATCCCGCGAAGAGTAGAACCCGGATCAGAGTATATTTAACGATGCTCACCGCCCAAGCCTATCGTGACCGTGACCAGCTCTATCGCCTATGATGGTTGGGTGCCTAGATTGATCCTCGTTATCCTGCTCGTAGCCGTTGTGGTGTACGCGTTTGTTGTCGCGGTTCGCATGGACCCGAAAGCGGCCCCGGCGGGGATCAACAAGTGGGTGTGGGTTATTTTCACGATCATCCCTCCGGTGATCGGCTCGCTGATCTTTCTTATCGCCAACTACGTCACCAACGCGCGCCCGCGTGCCTCATCATCGGGACCCGATTTCTTAGGTCCGCTCGCACGCGACAGCCGGGCCCCGCGCGGACCCATGGCACCCGATGATGACCTGGACTTCCTGCGTGAACTCGACGAGGAACTGCGCCGCGCACAGTACGACAAAAAGCTGAGGGACCACGAGGATGACGGTAAATCACCCGAGAACTAACCCGCTCGATTTGCGGACGGTTTTCGGCGCACCGGTCCTCGCCTTCTTCGCTGTCCTCCTCACCAGCTGCCTGACAACGGCCGCGACGGGGACGATGGGGTCAATCTCGGAAGCAACCGGACAATCCATCCCCTTTGTCCTCGGGGCCCTGCTGGTCACTCTTGCCGCATTCGGCGGGCTACCAGCGGGTGAGGTGAACCTGGCGGTCGGAACGGTCGGCTTCACATTCGTAGCCATCCCCTTCATCTTCACTGCCCTAGCCGCCTTCATTCTTTTCAAAACCCACAAGGCTTCCGAGCTGCGCATGCCGCAACGAGACCTGGCTGACAGGTTGCTGGGCGGTTCCTGCTCGGGAATGACACTTCTCCTGTGCTGTGTCCTAGCCTGGTTCGTTGCCAATATTCTCAACCCCGAAACCTCCCGGGCGAACCTCACCTCCAACGTTTTCCTGCTCGCGGCCGGTGCCCTGCTCGTGGGAACCGTGTTCTCGACCATGGGCAGATACTCGGCACACCACCACAGGCCTGCCTGGCTGTTCACATTGAAGTACGGGCTCGCCACCGGCATCCCCATCGCACTCGTCGTGTGCGTATTTCTGACGATCTCCTACGACTGGGGAAGCTCCTCCTGGCTCCTCATCGGGAACATGGCGAGCGGCGTGTGGGCTGCCCTTCACGCCGGCCTCCTCACGTGGAGTCTCGACCTCAGCCCCCTGGGAGGCCCGGAAAGCTCGGGCACGGGACTTCTCGCCGCCGTACAGACGGGTCCCTGGACCGCGATAGCTCTGCCCCTTGGTGCCATCGCCATCATCGTCGCCACTCTCGCGTGGCGGAAGGACTGCCTCAAGTCAACGAAGTGGGATCTGCCGTGCGCCTTCATGGTCGTCAGCGCCGTTACTCTCGCTGCGGGCACGTGGTTCTCCGGTTATGTCAAGGTCGCATCAGATACGTCGCGCCTGTCAGCAATGCTGCTGCTTTCGCCCTTCAACATCGCGATCATGGGCTGTGTTGGACTGCTGGTTGACCGCCTGGCACGGCTCATGGTCACAGCTGGTCAGCAGCCACCCAACCACACCGGTAGTCCGTCCACCGGTGAATATCCCCACCATCCAGCAGGAAGATAACCTGCACGTAGCCTGAGGTGAGGAGATTGTTCGTGGCAAGCGGATCGATCGGCACCTCGAAAAGCGCGTACTCCTCGTAGCCCGCAACCTCGCCAACACCGGGGTATGGGGCGAGCGTTTCAACCTCAAACGGTTCCTGCTCCAAAGCGAGATCAATCTCGTCCATGTCACTCGTACAGGTCACGGAACCACCGTGCTGGTCAATGCGTACTGGGACGCCGTCTGGCATGCCCAGCTGGATCGTATCCGCCTGCTCATCCACGACCCTCGTCATGCTGAACCCGGAGTCGATGGCGGACACGCTCGTGATATAGCCCGGGTTGAAATAGTAAAGATCGCCGCCGCTCTCCCCGGCGTAGGTGATCAGGAGGATCCCGGTTCCCACGGAATCTTCGTTATCGCTGTCCTCGTAGGTGACGCTCTGGTCCAGAACGATCATCGCATCCTGATAGCCATCCAGGTTCGCATCGGAGTAGTAGATGGCGGAGTCATCGAAGGAGAGACTAACGGTTGCGGTCCCCTCCCGGACCGCTTCGGGCCCAAGTTCGAGCGTTGCCTCCCCGCTGTCAAAGTCGAGCATGTACCCACCGTCGGGGGTGAGTCCGGTTGCGAAGGTGCGTTCAGGGAACACTCCCCGATCGAAGGGGTCGAGGAAGGTGATGTCGTTGACCGCGAGGCTCATGTTTCCAAAGTCCAGGTCCTGGATTTCGGGGGTGCCTGGGCCTTCGTGCGCGAGTGTTTCCGGAACCGTGGGGAGCTCCAGCCAGCGTGCCTTCAGATCGTCCGCGCTGCCGCATGCGGCAAGGGCAAGGACGGATGCCACGGCTCCCGCCCGCACCAGCCGGCGTGGCGTTATCCCAGTGTTTCCAGACTGGGCTGAGCTGCTTCCAAACCGCATAGTCACGTCCCTCGTTGCTCTCGGACCGCGTGTTCTAGATCCCCGAGTACGCGTGGAGGGAATCAGCGAAGAAGTTAATGACGTAGTAGTTGACCATGAGAGCGATGATGCCAATGATGTTGAGCCAGGCCGCTCTGCGGCCTTCCCAGCCACGCGTGGTGCGGGCATGGAGGTAGGCGGCATAGAAGCCCCACACGACCAGTGACATGGTTTCTTTCGGGTCCCAGTTCCAGGGGCGGCCCCAGGAGTGCTCGGCCCAGATCGCTCCGGCGATAAGCGTGAAGGTCCACAGGAGGAAGCCCACAACCGTCACCCTCATCGCACCCGATTCCAGCTCGGACGAGGACGGCAGGGAGCGCCACATGCTGGTCCGCTTCTTCTCTCCAGCCCCATCACCAAAGTCATCAGCCACGACCGTCTCGCCGGTTCCGTGGGTGGCAGTCTCTGTCTGCACGCGCGCCTGCGCACCGACCCGTTCCCTGGTTGCCTTGGCATCCTTTTCTTCCTTGCGGAGTTGGATGAGTTGGAGGGCAGACATGAGGGCCGCAAACGCAAAAAGGCCCATCGCGATCGTGGCGGTGGAGACGTGGATGACGAGCCAGTAATGGTCAAGGATTGGCGGGGTGCCCTGCACGCGCACGTACAGCACAGCGACTGCGATACCGAGCGAGAGAAGGGCGAGGGCCGTGACGAAGGTTCCCATGACCCTCAGGTCGCGTTTCCGCGCCAGCACGAGGTAGGTTCCCACCGCCACGCACGTGAAGCTGAGGGTGAACTCGTACATATTCGCCCAGGGCACTCGCGAGGCCGCAATACCTCGGGTGACGGTGCCGAGCACGTGGAGGAGGAAGGCGAGCACGGTAACGGACATGCCGATATTGCCGGCCTTGCGCACTTCCTGCCGACGGTTTGCTGACGTGAGGTCGATACTGAAGGCGATCATGGCGACCGCGTACGCGGCCATCGCCCCGTACACCAGCATGAGGCTCGTGTTTTCCAAATTCATGAGTTCTCCTTCAGACCAAGGGTAGTCGACACGACACGGTCAAGCCCCTCATCGCTCTTCCTGCCGATTGCTGCTGCGTGGATTGTTCCCTGTTCGTATCGCACCCAGACTCTG
The DNA here is from genome assembly GCF_001375495.1 of Flaviflexus massiliensis. Classification (GTDB taxonomy): domain Bacteria; phylum Actinomycetota; class Actinomycetes; order Actinomycetales; family Actinomycetaceae; genus Flaviflexus; species Flaviflexus massiliensis. The sequence continues at coordinate 164,157 of NZ_LN831058.1, forward strand.
CGAGTGGGGACAAGGAGTGAGCCTGCGAGGCTTCCGAGTCCGAGCACTGCGAAGAACAGCATCCAGCCAAGGGTAGGATCGTATCGCATATCAAAAGCTGAGAAGCGAGCCAGGTCCACGAATTCGATCGTGCCGTGACCGCCCGGGATCTCTGCCTTCTGACCAAGGCCCAGCGTGGTGAGCACTCCCACCTCGGCATTCCCGTCACCCGCGGGCTCGGTCACGAGTTCCATGTTCGTCGTGTCGAGGAAGTACACGTTCTGCGGTACTCCCCCATCCAGTCCCAAATCACCCGTCCACGTGGTGGTGACCAGGACGGGGTTGAGAGCATCCGGGTTGACGGAGATGATGACACCGTCGCGCTCCTGAGCGGTTGGGAACAGGGTTGCCTGGAAGCCAAGCTGCGGGCCGGTTGTCACATCCGGGACCTTGATCACGCCGGTCGAAATGTAGTCCTGGGTGATGTCGGGCAGGACCACATACTCGTCCATGGCCACATTCCCATCAGCATCCGTAATCCTGATTCGGGGTGCGTAACCGTTGCCGGACAGGTACATGTTGGAGCCCGCCACGTCGATCGGTTCGTTCGGCCGCACCACTTCGCTGCGCTCTTCGCCGTCCTCAATGATCGTCACGTGAGCACGGAACGCAGAGGGAGTGCCATCGTCATAGAACTCGGGAATCATCTCGTCCAGCACCACACGGTAGGGCGGGAGAGATTCTTCGTTGACGAGGATGCCGCGGTCGAACGTGTCGTACGAGAGGACAGAGTTCGCGAAGGTTTCACCTTCGACGATGATCGCCTGGCCGCGGTACGAGAGCGCCTGGGAAAGACCGAAAACAATGAGGAGGCCAAGGAGGGACATGTGGAACAGGACGTTCCCCACCTCCCTCAGGTAGCCCTTCTGCGCCGACAGCGTGCCGCCGCGGACCCTGGTCCGGTAGCCGCGCAGGTTCTTCGCCACCCAGTCCATGGCCTCACCCTCGTCCAGGTCCGTTTCCGCGGACTGGTAGCTCTCGTATCGGGTGAGCCGGTGGGGCACCTTGCCCGGTCCGGCCTTGAGGTCTTTCACGAGTGTGAGGGACCGTGGAACGATGCATCCTACGAGGGAGATGAAGAGCAGAATATAGATTGCCCCGAACCAGGGGGCGGTCAATATATTGAAGAAACCGGCAGCATCGAGGATCTTGCCCCACACCCCGTTGTCATCGATCCACTGCTGGGCGAGAACCGGGTCCTGCCTCTTCTGGGGGAGGATGGAGGCGGGGATGAGTGCGATGACGAGGAGCAGGAGCATAATGATGGCGTTCCTCATCGACGTGAGTTGACGCCAGGCCCACCGCAACCAGCCCTTCCAACCGAGCCCCTTCGGGACGGAGGCAGGCTCGTCCTGCTTGCTACGTACGGTTTCCATTACACCACCAGTTGAGTTTGACCGGACAGGTTAGCGACCCAGTTAATGAGGTCCGTCCACCATCCCGTCACCATGAGCACACCTATGAGAATGAGGGCGATCCCACCGAAAAGCTGGACTTGACGCGTGTTCTTCCGCAGCCAACCCAGCACCTTCTTCGAACGATCCACCGTGAGGGCCACGAGAATGAAGGGCATACCGAGCCCGATGCAGTAGAAGACCGTCAGGACCGTGCCTCTGCCTACGCTGCCCGTGGAGAAGGACATGGAGAGCACCGCCGCGAGGGTGGGGCCGATGCAGGGGGTCCAGCCCAAACCAAACACGGCACCCAGCAGGAGCGCACCAAGAGGTCCTCCCCTGCGTTCCAGCTTCAACCGGGTTGTTCTCTGCAGGAACGGGAAGCCACCGGTGAATGCGACACCCATGAGGATGATGAGGATGCCGGCGATGAACATGACCGTGTCCTGGTACTGGGTGAATCGCGCTCCCGCGGCCGAGAACACCACCCCGAGCAGAACGAAGACCGCGGAGAAGCCCGCCACGAACAGGGTGACGAGGCCGGCGAGACGATTACCCTTCTTCCCATCCGCGCGGGCGGGCGCCATCGATGAGAAGTAGCCCAGGTATCCCGGCAGGAGTGGAAGAACGCAGGGGGAAGCAAAAGAGACAAGGCCGGCGACCACCGCAGCTCCGAGGGCCAGAATCATGGGCCCGGCGGTCACCGCGTTTACGAAAGAATCAGCCACGGGCATCGTCACAGGGTGTCATCAATCATGCCTCGCACGATCTCGGGGTTGATTTGGCCGATGAAGCGGGCTGCGGGCCGGCCTTCGGCATCAATGATCAGGGTCGTGGGAACCGCCTGCAGTGGCACCGTGCCTTCGAGGTCGGCGATGAAGTTCCCATCCGAGCCATCAATCGATTCGTAGGGTGTGCCAAAGGAGCGTTCGAATGCCTGGGCGGTGGCCGCATTGTCACGGACGTTCACGCCAAGGACGGTCACCTGGCCCTCGTAGTCTTCCGCGATCGCGTTGAGATCGGCAGCTTCCGCACGGCAGGGCGGGCACGCCGCATACCACGTATTAATAACTACAACTTCGCCCCGCAGGTCCTCCAGAGACAGTTCCGTGCCATCGAAAGTGGTGCCGGAGGCGGTCACCGGATCGGTCCGTTCCGACTCGTCCCACATAACGTAGTTGGCGTCCCCGCCCTCGTACTCGGCCCCCGCATCAAGCGTTGACGAGCACGCAGCCAGCAGGGGCAGGAGAAGCATCAGGGAGTATGCTCTCTTCACTCGTCACCCTTTGCTTCGGCGGCGGCTGAGGTTCCGGGCACCATGTCGGCAGCAATCGCCACGAGGTCGGCCGCGGGCTCCCAGTAGTCAAGGGCTAGGAGCTGACTGTCGGCAAAGGTGAGCGAGGTGACGGATGCAAGGGCACACTGTCTCTTGCGCGGATCGTGTGCGAGCCACTTGCGTTCTACGAAGCGCCGCATCGTCCAGATCGGCAACTGGTGGCTGAACAGGACGGCTTCTCCCCCGCGGGCCTCCGTGAGGGCCTTTCCGATAGCTCCGCTCATGCGGCGCACCACGTTCGTGTAGGGCTCGCCCCAAGACGGCTCGAACGGGTTTGCGTACCAGGAGTAATAGCGGGGATGAGCGAGAACGAGACGGTTCTTATTGACGGCCACGCCCTCGAACTTGTTTCCCGCCTCGATCAGGCGATCATCAATGACCGTGTCGACGCCTGCTACACGGGCCGTCGGGGCCGCGGTTTCCTGAGCGCGTTCGAGCGGTGATGATGCCACGTAGCGAACATCGTGGCCCTCCGAGAAGGCCTTCCCCACTTCCTCTCCCATGGCCAGGCCAAGTTCGGTCAGGTGAAAGCCGGGTCGGCGACCATAGAGGATCCCGGTGGGGTTATCGACTTCGCCGTGGCGTACGAGATGAACGGTCGTCAATTCCATAAGTCAACAGTGCCATACGAGCCTGGGAATCAGGAACGTCAGTCCAGTGTGGCAGGATCCTCAAGCAGCGTCGACATGATGCGTCCGAGCGTAATGAGGTCGTCGTGACCGATCTTCTCAAGGAGGTGGGTACGTACCGAACGGACGTGGTCGGGAGCGAGGCTCTTCAGCAGGTCGTAGCCCGCATCCGTCATCCGGCAGATCCTGCCCCGCCCATCCTTCGCACAGGTCTCACGCACCACGTAACCCTCCTCCTCAAGGGAGGCAACGGTGCGGGTGAGGCGGCTGCGAGAGTGAATGAGATCATCTGCGAGATCCGACATGCGCATCGACCAGCCATCCGACTCGGACAGGCGCACGAGAACCTCGTACTTGTTGAGCGTCAGACCGTTGTTCTCCAACATATCGTGGCCGATTTGGGCATTGAGGCGGGCCGAGCCGCGCAAATAGTTGCGCCAAGCAACCTGCTCGTCCGGTTCGAGCCAGATCGATTTATTTTCCGACATACCCTTCTCCTTCCTCAAGGAGACAGTCTACCAAATTTAGTTCAACTGTAAACTATTCTTGATTCGGGTGATCATCCCGGGCCGCGTAGCTCTCGCGAGCGCAGCCTTCGAGGACGTGAGCGACGCCTTCATTTTCTCCCCCTCGAGTAGCACGGGGAGGATATCCGAATAGCTGGCGAGTCTAGTGTCAGAGTCAATATCGACGCTGCGCCATTCGAGCCCGGTTTCGGATTCGAGTTGGGAAAGCGAGATTTCGGCCTGCTCGCACAGGTGGCATCCTTGCCGAACAACGAGCGTGTACATGTGTGTCCTGACAGCTGTGGGCCCGGAGAAACCGGACCCACGATGCTTACTTCTTGTTGCGGCGCTGGTGGCGTGTCTTGCGAAGCAGCTTACGGTGCTTTTTCTTGGACATGCGCTTGCGGCGCTTCTTAACTACGGAACCCAATGGTTACCTCCAATGTCGGAACGGCGAACACTCCTTCGCCAATGGTCACCCGGATATCCTACCGCTATTTCCGCCTAAGCGTGACGTTCGTCCGCATCGTAGGCAGTTTTTGAGAGCAATTCATCAACCGCATCTGTCGGCACCCGGTAGGAGTTTCCTACCCGCACGGCAGGAAGCTCGCCGGAGTGGACCATACGGTACACCGTCATTCTTGACACGCGTGCGAGCTCAGCAACTTCAGCGACCGTCATAAATTGCGGCGCTGAGGAAGGCACTTGCGACATACGTTTCCGATCTCGTGTGTGAAGCCGCGTATAGAGCGGTAGCAGCTTCGGGAGTTATGCTCTTGATCATCATAGGGGACAACCGGCATATTTGCCGACTAATTTCGCTGTGTTACGTGATTCATCCTCCCGAATTATCAAGGAGAGAGTAGCCTTCAAAGTGCCCTATTCGGTGAAGGAGGTGCCCGTGCCACGCCAAGGACACGATAAATCCCGCGCTCAGGGGGTACGCTCCTACATTGACCAGCTGGCTCAGGAGCGTCCCGCCCGTCTCGCTCTCATTGTCTTCGCGGGCATTATCGCAACCGCCACGCTCCTCCTGTCCCTCCCCTTTGCTTATTCGGGGCCGGGCGGCGCCTCCATCATCGACGCATTCTTCACTGCAACATCCGCCGTCTCCGTGACCGGACTGTCGGTTGTGGATACGGCAACCGCATGGACCGGTTTCGGACACGTCGTCATCATGATCTCGATGATGATCGGCGGTTTGGGAATCATGACTTTTGCCTCGATTCTGGGCCGGGCAGTCTCGCACCGGATCGGGCTCACGCAGCGCCTGCTGGCAGCCAACGAAACAAAATCTCGCCTTGGCGAGGTCGGTTCCCTCCTGACCGCGGTCCTTGTCGCATCGCTGTCGATCGAGCTCTTCCTCACGATCGCCCTCATGCCCTCGTTCCTGAGCATGGGTGAGCCGCTTCTTGAGGCGATCTGGCATTCGATGTTCATGGCGGTCTCGATCTTCAACAACGGTGGCTTCGTCATCGTTGAGGGTGGGATTGGGCCCATGGTTGGCGACTGGCTCTTCTGCATCCCCATCATCGTGGGCACGATCATGGGTGCGATTGGTTTCCCCGTGATCCGGGATGTTTACCACAACTGGAGAAGACCCCGGTTTCTCACCCTCCATTCCAAGCTCACAATCACTACCTATCTGCTCCTGTGGTTGGGTGGCATTGCCGCGATCTTCGTGTTCGAATGGGGCAATCCGAACAGTCTCGGCGGGCTTAACGGGGATGACAAGATTCTGGCCGGCATCCTCCACGGCACAACCATTCGGTCCTCCGGGATCAACACGATCGACCTGTCCGGGGTGTCGGGCAGCACCCTGTTTGTTTTCAATGCCCTCATGTTCGTTGGTGGCGGGTCCGCATCCACCGCGGGAGGTATCAAGGTTGCAACGTTTGCAGTGCTCGTGCTCGCCATCATGGCGGAAGCCCGAGGAGACCGGGACATTGTTGCCTTCAATAAGCGGATCCCGAGCAGCACCCTGAGGCTCGCAATCTCAGCGGCCTTCCTGGGCGCGACCCTTGTCGGCGTGGGCACTCTGCTCCTCCTCCACACCACCGACCTCCCCCTCGAAACGGTCCTGTTCGAAGCAATTTCGGCCTTTGCGACCTGCGGTCTGTCTCTCGGGATCACTCCGGGGCTCCCCACCGCGGCCAAGTTCGTTCTTATTGCCCTCATGTTCACCGGCCGCGTGGGTACGATGACGCTCGCTGCGGCGCTTGCTATGAGGGAGCGTCAACGTCAGATCCGGTACACGGAGGAAAGTCCGATCATTGGCTGATCTCACATGCCCCTATGATTGTGGCGGAGGTGTTTCATGGCACGTAAATCTCAGGGCCGTCTCGGCGCTGTTCTCGTAGTGGGACTGGGTCGCTTCGGTTCTGCTGTCGCACTCACGCTTGCCGATCAGGGCCGCGAGGTCCTCGCGGTCGAAAAGGACCCGCTACTTGCGAACCAGTGGTCGCACCGCTTCACCGTGATCGAAGCTGACGCCACCTCAAAGGACGCTCTCGAGCAGCTCGGTGCTAGGGACTTTAACGTGGCCGTTGTTGGGATCGGCTCCAGCCTCGAAGCCTCCGTGCTCACGGCAGCAAACCTGGTGGAGATGGGGATCCCTGAGATTTGGGCCAAGGCAACATCCCGTGACCACGGACGCATCCTGGAAAAGATTGGTGCGCACCGCAGGGTCTTCCCGGAATACGATGCTGGTCGGCGCGTGGCTCACATGGTGGCGGGCCGAATGATCGACTACATCGAGATGGAGGACAACTTCACGATCGTCAAAATGCGTCCCCCGCTCGAGCTGCGCGGCTTCACCATCGGTGAATCGAAGGTCCGCGAGCGCTACGGGGTGAATATCTTGGGCGTGAAGTCACCGCACGAGCCCTTTGAGTACGCCACGTCCGAAACCCTCATCGGCGAGGACGATCTCATTATTGTCTCGGGCAATGTTGAACTCCTCGACGAGTTCGCTGCCCGCCAATAAATCCGTGCCGCGTTTCGCCACCATCATTCGCTAACCTCGAACCATGGCAAAAATACGGACGTCTTTTACGTGCTCAGAGTGTGGCTGGGAGACCAGCAAATGGGTGGGTAAGTGCGCTCAGTGCAATGACTGGGGCACGATGGTGGAGAACCGCCCCACCCCCACAACGTCCGCAAAGTCACTCACACCCGCCTCACCGGCCGTGCCGATTACGCAGGTGCAGGGCACCACGAGCGAACGTGCCACGACCGGCGTGGGTGAACTCGACCGGGTACTTGGGGGCGGGCTCGTTCCCGGCGCCGTCATTCTTCTCGCCGGTGAACCCGGGGTCGGCAAATCCACTCTCCTACTCGATGTTGCGGCTCAGATCTCCCGCATCAACACCCGCCCCGTCCTCTACATTTCCGGTGAGGAATCGGCATCCCAGGTGCGGCTACGTGCCGAACGCATCGGTGCCATGACAGACGGCCTGCACCTTGCTGCCGAGGCCGACCTGTCGACCATCATTGGGCACGTGGATGCTGCTCAGCCGAGCATGCTCATCATCGACTCAGTTCAAACCATCATGGATACGAACGTTGACGGTGCCGCCGGCAGCGTCTCCCAGGTGCGAGCAGTCACGGCCGGTCTCGTCAATCTTGCGAAGACTCGCAATCTTCCCGTACTTCTCGTTGGGCATGTCACCAAGGATGGCTCGATCGCGGGCCCACGCGTTCTCGAGCATCTCGTTGACGTGGTCTGCCAATTCGACGGTGACCGGCACTCCCGCCTCCGCATGGTTCGCGCCGTCAAGAACCGTTACGGACCAACTGACGAAGTCGGCTGCTTCGAACTGGTCGATGATGGCATCGAGGAGCTACCAGATCCTTCGGGACTGTTCCTTTCGGATCGCGCCCGCACCGTTCCCGGCACCTGTGTCACCATCACCCTCGAGGGTAGGCGTCCCATGCCGGTCGAGATCCAGTCTCTAGCGGTTGCCCCTGCCGGCCCGCCCCGCCGCACCACCTCCGGCGTTGACTCATCGAGGGTAGCGATGACCGTGGCCGTGCTCCAATCACGCCTGGGAGTCGACCTGGACCGCAAGGATATTTTCGTTTCCACCATCGGCGGCGCCAGGGCAACCGAGCCATCAACGGACTTGGCGGCAGCACTATCCCTGGCCTCGGCAGTTGCCGACCTGCCCCTCGCACCCGGTGTGATCGCCCTCGGGGAAGTTGCGCTCACGGGCGAGGTGCGGCCCATTGTCGGGCTGGAACAGCGCCTCGGGGAAGCGGTACGCCTCGGCTTCACGAAGGCCCTCATCCCAGCAGGTGCCGACGTGAAGATTCCGAAGGGCATGCAGGTGGCACAGGTTCCCGATGTCGCGACCGCGGTTCGTCAGGTACTACCCATCGACTAACGGCAAAGAGCGAGCAGAAGCCACTTGCCAGTTACCTGCCGCGTGCGTTAACTCTTCTGCTCGCCCACTATTCGCCCTATTCCTGCTGTTCTGATATTGATCAGTCTGGAACGTACTCGTGGTCCTCGGGCGGTGGCTCGATCGTGGTGGCTTCCTCGGTCGGCTCGTCTGTCGGCTGCTCTTCAGCTTCTTCCTCACCGGTTGCCTCTTCGGGTTCTTCAGAGGGTGCTTCCTCGGCGGGAGCAATACCGTTTGAGTCGGTGAGAACAAAGGAGTCGCGTAGCTCGGGAAATTCTGTTCCGTCCACGTAGCCCTTGACCACGTAGGTGCCGGGGTTGGGTGCCGGGAGTCCGCTCGCGCAGTCGGTCGTGGAGCGCGCTCCCGACCAGTGCACATCCACCGTTGAGGAGACTCCGGGGCCGAAGACGTACATGCGGGACGGACCATCCTCAACGCAGTGGTTGGAAGCCCAGATGCTGTCGTTACCGGAGGTCACTTCGAGAACCAGATTACTTGTGCCGGTATCGAGCGAGCAGGGCTGATCGCCATTGTTTGTCATCGTGATCCCGAAAGATACGGGGTTACCGGCCACGCTCCCGGTGCGGTTCATTTCCATGTCCAGCATGCCCGGCTCACAGGGAACTACCTCGAACGTGTCCTTCTCAGTTTCGGCAACGATCTGCTCGCCACGTTTATTGAGCTGCGCATATAGGTAGATGCTGGCGCCAACAATGAGGACCGCGATGATAATGATGACGACGACCGAGACAAGTAGACGCTTGCGGCGTTCATCCTCTGGGGTATAGGCACGCTTGGTGCTCCCACCGAGCCCGATGCGGCCCTTAATCGAGTTAACAAACGAACCCGTGGAGGCACCTACCGCGGCCTTCTTGGGGCGGGTCGAATTGCGTTGAGCAGGCGTTGGCTTACGGCTCGCACCGGAAGCGGCACTTCCGCCCCGTAATCTGGCCCCTTGGCCCTGACTGCGTACCTGCTGCCTGCCGCCCTTCTTCTTCCCTGTCTGCTGGGAACGGTTTGCAGACGCTCCAGCCTGTTGCCCACTAGCCTTGGTGCGCAGGGAGAACTGCTGCTTGGGAGCAGGTTTGTCGGACAGGGTTCCAGGAATATCGGAGGACGTTACCCGAGTGGTTGTGGTGCGCTTGGGGGAAGGCTTCGCTTTCCCGCCATTGCGTGGCAGGGTTCCTGGGATCTCGTCAGCCGATGAGAAGTTCTGGCTGCGGGCACGTCCGGACCGGCCCGCCTTCGAGGGCGGACCTTGCCTGTCCCGGTTCTTGCCTTGACCGCGGTCCTCAGAATCCTTCACCCAACCAATTTACGGCCCCGGAGACAAAAATGCTGGAAGCGCACGCCACTGTGGCACACTGGGGTCGATGTTTGACGAGTTGGCTTGGTGGTTTGATCAGCACGGCAGGGATCTGCCGTGGCGGGAGGAGAACACCCCGCCCTGGCACATCCTTATCTGCGAGGTGATGAGCCAACAAACCCCGATTGCCCGTGTGCTACCGGCATGGACCGAGTGGACACAGCACTGGCCAACACCGTCTGCCATGGCCCAATCAAGTCCGGAAGAAGTGTTGAGGGCATGGAAGTCCCTCGGCTATCCAAGGCGCGCACTTCGCATGAGAGACTGCGCACAGGTCATCGTCGAACGCCATGACGGCGAAGTCCCCGACACCGAGGAGGAGCTGCTCGCCCTACCGGGAATTGGGGCATACACGGCAGCTGCAATACTCGCGTTCGGATTCCATAAACGCGCCCTCGTTCTGGACACGAACATTAGGCGAGTCATTGGCAGAATCCACGGCGAAGCCCTCCCCTCACCCACCCTGACCAAGCCGGAGCGGGAGCGAGCCCTGTCCCTACTTCCCGAAGACACAGCAGAATCCGTGGTGTGGAATGCGGCGGTCATGGAGCTCGGCGCACTCGTATGCACTGCCCGCTCCCCTCGCTGTACCGAATGTCCCCTCATTGACCGGTGCGGGTGGCGGGAACTGGGCTATCCTCCCGATCAGCACGCTTCCCGCCGGAAAACCCAGGCCTGGGAAGGGACACTACGGCAGTCACGGGGGAAGATCATGGGTGCACTGCGCGACTCCGACCATCCCCTGCCCGTCTCCGAGCTCATTGCCGCCGATCCGTCGCAGGCGGAGCTTGCATTGGCCGGCTTGCTCGAGGACGGGTTGGTTGAACGATTGGGTGATCGGGTGGCACTTCCCGGTAGCCTAAAGCCATGAACCGTATCCCGAATCATCGCATTATTTTGTGGTCCACCGGCCTTGTCGTGCTGGGCCTGATCCTGTCGATTATCGGACTGATTCTTTACGAGTTCACCCCAACCCAGAACCGCTCGTGGGCTCCTGCCATTCCCTCCGTCGCAACGCTCGGCCTCACGCTCGGCGGAATCATCGTGATTTCCCGATCGAAAGACCCAAATCTCGCTGACTTTGCTCCCCGGCTTTGGAAGTACGTCTCGTACGGCACCCTGGCAACAATCATTGTTGTCTTGATCGTTGCTGCCATCACGATCGACCCGATCACTGCCCTCATCCTAGGCCTTGTCGCCATCCAGGGCCCAGTCGGTGCCCGGTTCGTATCCGATCAGCTCGGCAGGCAGAACTAGAAACCTAGGCCCGCCACTTCTATTGGAAACGTAACCCCGAACGCCTGCACACGCCACCTGTCAGCCGTTTGGCAAGCATCGCCAGGTATTAGGGACAAGTTGCCCAGTTATTTGGGACAAGCTAATCGGAACGCTGGATAGTGCAGGGTCAGATTTCTGATACGGGGCGGCCGAGCTCTTTGAGCATGCGGGAGTTGCCGAGCGTATTGGGTTTGACTCGAGCGAGTTCGAGGAACTCCGCCATGCCATCATCGTGCGAACGCAGCATTTCAGCATAAACGTTCTCACCAACCGGCGTGCCCTGGATCTCTACGAAGCCGAGGCTCCGGAAGAACCGAGTTTCGAATGTAAGGCAGAACAGCCTGCGCAGTTCGAGCTCGTAGGCTTTCGCCTCAAGGGCAAGGTAGATGTCGCGGCCCACTCCCCGATTCTGATAGTCCGGGCTCACCGCGAGGGTACGAATCTCGGCGATGTCTTCCCAGAGCACATGGAGGGCGCCGCACCCGATGACGGTGTCACCGTCGAGCGCCACGAAGAACTCCTGCACGTCCTCGAAATAGTCGATGAGGTCCTTGGAAATGAGGACGCGTTCCTGCGCGAGCGGTTCAACAAGCTTTGCAATGGCACGAACGTGACTGGGCAGTGCAGGAATGATGTTGATCATCAGGCCAGTCTAGTCCGTGCCCAAGATCCTAGGATTCTTTGACGCCAAGACCCACGCGCTTGCGCTGACCGCCAGCCAGGTCGAGGAGCTTCCAGGCCGCCCCCTCATCAATAATCAGGTCCGTGACGGCTCTCGCCAGGAGCGCCCCGTGCAGGGGAAGGACCTTCGAGGCGCCAGCAACCACGCAGATACGGCGGGGAATCTTGCGAAGCTCACCGGGGGTTGGGCCGGTGGCTCGCTTGTTGATCTCAATGTCTTCGTACGAGCCGTCGGGGCGCAGCAGGACGGTACAGACGTCACCAACGACGCCCTCCGCGCGGAGAATAGAAATGTCGTGGGGTGACAGGTAGCCGCCCACGTAAACGTGGGAGGCGAGCGGGGAGTTGAAGGAACCAACACCGAAGACCGCAATGTCCGTGGTCTGCTGCAGTTCCCGAACCGCGACCAGTGACCGCTCGCGCCACATGGCTTCCCGCGTCTCCGCGTAGTCAAAGAAGGCGGGAACCGGGAAGTGCCGCACCGTCGCACCGAAGGCCTTACCGAAGGAGTCGATGATTTGACCGGCGTAGGGAATGCCAGTGGTGGAGGAATTAGCTGCACCATTGAGCTGAACCACGATGGAACCGGGGGCGGGACGCGGGGACAGGTGATCGGTGACCGCGGAAATGGTCGTACCCCAGGCAACGCCGATCGTGTGTCCGGGCTTCACAAGATCCGAGATGATCGCGCCGGCCACGGTTGCGACCGCATCCAGTCGGCGCACGTCGGTTGACGTGGGTGAGACGGGAACAACGTGAGCGGTGATCCCAAAGACTTCCGAGATCCGTGCCGAGAGCGAATCCGAGTTCTCGGTGGGCGGGTGCAAACTGATGCGCACGAGCCCCTCGTCACGGGCTAGAGAAATGAGTCGTGAGACGGTCGAACGTGACACCCCGAGGCGCCGAGCAACCGTTTCCATCGTTTCCCCCTGCACGTAGTGCAGCACGGCCGCCTCGTAGGCAATTCTCCGACGATCCTCGGACAACCTAACTCTCCTCTTAGCATCTTCTCGGCAGGATCATTATTGTTCCTCCTGCATAAGCATACTGCCACGTAGAGTTACTCGCCGATGAGCGGGCCCCTACACCCAGTTTCCCGCGCCATTCTCCCGTAAACACGTCGTTGCGAAAAACTGAAGGCGGCATGCACGTACGTTCACAGCTTATGCGATGCAGTTCATTGCTGGCACACTTTTTCCAGTATGATGTGATCACACCCACCCTGGGTGCTGGCCACAACGTAGCGCTCCAGATCCAACTGGCGCCAACGATCACCACTTACTACCTTTGAAAACTGTGCCGGCGCAAACGCTTCGGCACGAAGGCAGACAGCGCGTCGGCCTCACCACCACGAAAGGAACTCGTCAAAGATGACCGAGAAGAAGTACGTATTGGCAATTGACCAGGGAACCACCTCATCCCGCGCGATTATCTTCAACCACTCCGGTGAGATCGTCTCCGTTGGACAGATGGAACACGAGCAGATTTTCCCGAGGCCGGGCTGGGTTGAGCACGACCCGATCGAGATCCGTGACAACGTTCGCGAGGTAATTGGTATGGCCCTGAGTAAGGCCGACATCAACCGCCACGAGATCGCCTCCGTCGGTATCACCAACCAGCGCGAGACGGCAGTTGTCTGGGACAAGAACACGGGTCAGCCGGTCTACAACGCCATCGTTTGGCAGGACACCCGTACCGACAAGATCGCACGCGAGCTCGGCGGCGACGTAGGCGCAGATAGGTACAAGGAGCGCGTCGGTCTGCCGCTCGCCACCTACTTCTCGGGCCCGAAGATCAAGTGGATCCTCGACAACGTTGAGGGAGCACGCGAGAAGGCTGAAGCGGGCGACCTCCTGTTCGGCAACACCGACGCATGGGTTCTCTGGAACCTGACCGGTGGTGTCAACGGCGGCGTCCACGCAACCGACGTCACCAACGCTTCGCGCACCATGCTCATGGATGTTCGCAAGCTCGAGTGGGACTCCGAGATCTGCGCCGACATGGGCATTCCCATGTCGATGCTCCCCGAGATTAGGTCCTCCTCCGAGGTTTACGGCCATGGCGCCAAGAACACCCTCATCATCGACACCCCGATCGCCGGTATCCTCGGTGACCAGCAAGCAGCCACCTTCGGCCAGGCTTGCTTCGAGAAGGGCATGGCGAAGAACACCTACGGCACCGGTAACTTCATGCTCATTAACACCGGTCAGGAAGCCGTTACCTCCAAGAATGGCCTGCTGACCACCGTCTGCTACAAGATCGGTGACGCTCCGGCCGTGTACGCACTCGAGGGCTCCATCGCTGTCACGGGCTCGCTCGTCCAGTGGCTGCGCGACAACCTCAACATGATCGATTCCGCTCCGGAAATCGAGACCCTTGCTGAGACCGTTGAGGACAACGGCGGCGTTTACGTCGTCCCCGCCTTCTCGGGCCTCTTCGCTCCGTACTGGAAGGACGATGCTCGCGGCGCGATTGTGGGCCTCACCCGCTTCAACAACAAGGGCCACATTGCCCGTGCAGTCCTCGAGGCAACCGCCTTCCAGACTGCCGAGGTTCTCGAGGCTATGAACGCCGACTCGGGTGCTGAGCTCACCGAGCTCCGCGTTGACGGCGGCATGATCGCCAACAACGCTCTCATGCAGTTCCAGGCCGACATCCTCGGCGTGGACGTTGTTGCTCCCAAGGTTGCGGAGACCACCGCTCTCGGTGCCGCCTACGCGGCCGGCATCGCTGTCGACTTCTGGCAGGGCGAGCAGGACGTCATCAACAACTGGCAGGAAGGCTCCCGCTGGACGCCCGAAATGGACGAGAACGAGCGTGCACGTCAGATGCGTCTCTGGAAGAAGGCCGTTACCCGCACCTTCGACTGGGTTGATGAGGATGTCGCCAACGCCTGATCACCTGAACAAACCATTCGTTAAGTAAATAGTCGACGGTAGGCCCGAACAGCTCAAACTGTTCGGGCCTACCGCTATCTATGTCCGCAAATATTCCCGTTGAGAACATCCAGATTGATACCAACCTCAAGGAGTCGTCTTTTCCACAAAGCGCTCGGCTTCCCAGGGTTTCGCCGACAGCTTTCAAGCCTTGGGTTTAGCCCGCAGTCGTTGCGCTAACCACTGCGGCATAGTTCTGCTACACCCATTCGGCCGTGTCGGGATCCACTCCATTTGCACGGGCGTTAGCTTCGACGATGTCTCGCACCCACCGGGCAAGGCCCGGGGCGCGATCATCGTAGTGGGATTGGAAGCGCGGGTCTTCCGTGTACAGGCGCGCCATGAGAACCTGCTTACTGATCGACGTGTCCACGTAGGTCTGTAACCATTCCCGATGCAGTTCCGCAAGTTCGTTGGCTCGGTCCGTACCGGGCTCAATTCCTGACTGGAACGCTTCCGTAAGGGCTTCTTCAAGCACGGCGACATCACGGTTCGCCATCATCCAGTCGTGCCTGGTCATGGCGTCCACTTTGCGCTTCGATTGTTTCCAGTCCTCGGTATGACCCCAGCGTTCTTCGGCCTCGTCTTCCCAGGCCGGATCCCAACCGGTGCCAAGAATCTCGGCTCGCTGTGCGGAGGTAAGTTTTCTTCCCATTCCGTTTTCCCTCAACAGTTGATCAACAGCAGAGATCCTCTGCTGTAGGTGAGAAATCCTGGCAACGAGAAGCTTTCTTTGCTGTTTCAGATGTTCGCGCTCACCGAGCGCAGAGTCACCCAGAACCTCAGCGATGATCGATAGTGGCATTCCCGTCTCGCGGTACACGAGGACCATTTCGAGCCGGTGGACATCCGATTCGGAATAGAGCCGATGGTCGGCACTTGACCGTGCGCTCGGCACCGCAAGACCAATCTCGTCCCAGTGATGCAAGGTCCGCACGCTCACTCCAACGAGCTCCGCAACCTGCCCCACCGTCATACCCGGTTCATCTTTCACGCTCATAGCATCCAGCCTGACGTTGCGTCAGGGTCAAGGCAAGCGGGATGGCGGTTTTGCTGCCCAATAGTCAGGTCATGTGACCGGGCGCCCGCAAGTCGACCTTACCTGCCCTGTAGTGAGAAGATGGTTGAGCAGACATGACTTGAAGGAGCCGCAGTGAACCGTAGCCGGGACGCTTACATTTTCGATCTCGATGGAACCCTTACCCCAATCGGTACTGACGCCCAACAGGATGTTCTCGATGCGTTGGCAGCTCTGTCAGCCACAGGAGCTACGATCATTGTCGCAACGGGCAGAACCCTCAATGCTGGAGTGGCGGTTCTCGAGGGCGCAAATATCCCCGGTTATGTCGTGGCGGGTGGCGGCGGCGTGATTGCGCAGCAGCCCGGCACCGAAATCCTGCGTCGCTCGGTCATGGACGATTCCCTGATTTCCGAGCTTGTCGCTATCGGCCGCGAAGCAGGTGCGGACATTGCACTGTTCCGCACCCACGACCTGGTCATGGAACGGGACGGGATAGCGGCAGAACACACGAGGAACGGCAACTCGCAGGTACCGATCAGCTTTGAACCCATCGACGATGCTGACTGGAGCGATGTCATCAAGGTCATGTACTGGGGACTGCCAGACCTTCTCGAGAAGCAGGTTCCTCTCATGAGAGCAAAGCAACCGAACATCGTTCAGTCCATGGGTACGGTGGCGGAGATGTCGGCACCGGGTTCCGGCAAGGAGGGCGCACTTACCTGGCTGGCGGACCACCGTGGCATTGATCTGAACAACTGTCTTGGTATCGGCGATTCTGGTAACGACCTGGACTGGTTACCTCGCATGGCGCACTCTGTTGCACCCGACAACTCCTCACCCGAGGTCAAGACCGTTGTCGACGAGGTTATCGGTAGCCAGGAATCGGGTGCAGTCGTCCGCTACATCGAGGAACTCGCAAAGAGCCGTTAGGTAAGCTCAATCCACACTACCGATCGGGGCAAGCCTGACATAACACCAAGCCCGCCCCGATCAGTAATCAGCTCTGATTTAACCGCTTCATAGGTGGTTGTTATTCCATTACGTAGTCGCCGTTGTGCTAGTTGTTCTTGCGTTCATGGATGGAGCGCTGGATTTCCTTCAGGCGGTACATGACGTCGTTGGCTCCGCGGCCGAAGTAGTCGTGAAGGGTCAGGTACTCCTCGTAGAGCAGGTCGTACTTCTTGGCATTCTCCTCGTTGGGAACGTAGGCATGGTCGATCTTCGACCCCATGGCCCTGGCAGCGTCGTACACGTTGGGGTACGCACCAGCAGCAACCGCGCCGTAGATTGCGGCACCGAGGGAGCCGGCAAGCTTGGATCCGGAGATGGAGAGGGGAATGCGGGTGATGTCAGCGTAAATCTGCATGAGGAACTTGTTCTTGAGCAGGCCGCCCGCGGCCACAATCTCGTTGATTTCAACGCCGTGCTCGAGGAAGTTCTCGATGATGACGCGCAGCCCAAAGCCCGTGGCTTCAAGGTAGGCGCGGTAGATCTCTTCGGGACGGGTATTGAGGGTCATGCCGATCAGCGTGCCCGACAGTGATCCGTTGTTGAGGATGGAGCGGTTGCCATTGTGCCAGTCGAGAGCAATGAGGCCGTGCTCGCCAATTTCCTGTTCCGATCCCTTCTCTGTCAGCAGTTCGTGGACGGTGATGCCGCGGCGGTTTGCTTCGTTCTGGTATTCGCCGGGCACAATGTTGTCGACAATCCAGGCAAAAATGTCACCGACACCGGTCTGACCACCCTCGTAGCCCCACAGGCCCGCGGAGATGCCGCCGTTGGTGATACCGAAAACACCGGGGATGTCACGTGCAGTCTTACCGTTGACGATGTACACGTTCGAGGTACCCATGATCGCGGTCATCTGACCCGGCTCGACAGCCTGCGCGGCGGGTGCGGTCACGTGAGCATCGATCTGGCCAACGGCGACAGCAATGCCGGCGGGCAGTCCGAGTGCGTCCGCCATCTCCTCCGTCAGACCGCCCGCCCGTTCGCCGAGCTGAAGCACAGGGGCGTCGAACTTGTCTGCGATAAAGGTGCGGAACTGGGGGTTGAGTTCAGCGAAGTACTCTTCGGAGGGGAACTGGTCGTTTTGACGCAGCGCCTTGTATCCGGCCGGGGCTGCGGAGTGGATGAGCTTGCCGCACAGCTGCCACACAATCCAGTCCACTGCCTCAACGTAGTAGTCCATGGATTCGTAAACTTCGGGAGCCTTCTCGAGTGTTTCGAGGGCCTTGGGAATGACGATCTCGGAGGAGATACGGCCACCGTAGCGGCCGAGCCACATTTCGCCACGCGCCTCGGCAATGGCGATGGCGCGCTCCGCCTGCTCGGTGCCGCCGTGGTGCTTCCACATTTTCACGTAGGCGTGTGGGTTGTTCTTGAACTCTTCACGCTCGCACAGGGGCACGCCGTTTTCGTCGGTGGGGAGGGTGGATGCGGAGGTGAAGTCGGTACCGACACCGATGATGTTGCTGGCATCAACGTTGGCATCCCGAACAGCCTCGGGCACGACGGTCGTGAGGACCTCGATGTAGTCGGCGGGAACCTGAAGAGCAAAGTCCGGGGGTAGCTGCTGGTTGTCGCCCGCGGTCAGGGTCCTGTCCATAACTCCGTGCGGGTATTCCATGATTGCGCTGCCGAGTTCGCGGCCGTCCGAGACCCGAACGACGGTGGCGCGGCCTGAGAGCGTTCCGAAGTCAATACCGATGACGTATTTTTCACTCATGAGATCCTCTTTGATCAGTGGTTGTTGGTGGGTTGAGTTTCTGCTCGGTGAGCAGTGTGGGTTGGGCCGAGCCGGAGTGGCCTTCAGAACTCGGTTGGTGAATTGATTGGGTTGGTGGGATGGTTGGCTGGGGTTATTGGAGGTAGGACAAGGTGGGGGCTTTCGCCCCCACCTTGAGCGTTCTTTCTTACAGGGTGTCGAGAACCTGCTTGGTTCCGGACAGGCCGAGGCGGCTTGCGCCGGCTTCGATCAGTTCGGTTGCGAACTTGCCGTCGCGGATACCACCGGATGCCTTGACACCGATGTCCGGGCCAACGGTTTCGCGCATGAGCTTGACCGCGGCGACAGATGCTCCACCGGCCTTGTGGTAGCCGGTTGAGGTCTTGACGTAGTCGGCCTTCGCGGCGACGGAGGCCTTGCAGGCGGCAACGATTTCGTCATCGGTCAGGGCTGCCGACTCAATGATGACCTTGAGGAGAACGTTCGGGGCTGCGTCACGGACGGCCTGGATCTCGTTCTGGATGTAGGTGAAGTCGCCTTCCTTGGCCTTGCCAACGTTGATGACCATGTCGATCTCGTCAACGCCAGCATCGGCCAGTTCCTTGGCTTCCGCCGCCTTGACCGAGGCGGAGTGCGCACCGGAGGGGAAGCCGCATACTGCGGCGACCTTGACGGAGGTGGTGCGGGGCAGTGGGATCTGGGTGGGTGACACGCAGACCGAGAAGGTCTGGAGTGCTTCAGCATCGTCCAGCAGCTTGAGGACATCGTCCGCAGTGGCTTCGGGTGCGAGCAGGGTGTGGTCGACCATAGCGACTACGTCTTGAGGATTCATTATTTCTCCAAAGTGGTGGCGGGTGCCCCACGGACTGGGGGCAGACCGTTTGGTCATGGGTTCTAAATTACAGTGCGTTGCCTGACAGGACTCGTTCAGCAACATTTGATTCGGTGACGAGGACGGAACACAGCCCCGCATACAGCGTCGCTCTCGTGATTCCGCTCTTCTCCTCCCCCACCGCGACGGCGATGGACTTGGGGATATTGGCGAGCCGATCAAGGTCGAGACCGATCGTACGCTGGTCCAGGTCGAAGTTCACGACCCTGCCGTGCCGATCGATGTAGTGGCCGAGAATGTCGCCGATCGCTCCGGCTTCCTGGAGTTCCACCACTTCATCGGCCGTGACGCAGTTCGTGCGCCGAAGAACCGACTGGGGTGACAGAACACCGATCGAGTAGAGCGCAACATCGGCTTGCGAGGCGACCTGCAGAGTGCGGGCAATGTTGCGATCCTCAAGCAACCGCTGCGCGAGATCACGATCTTGCACGATGGCGGAGGCGGGCAGCAGGGCAGTGCGGGGTGCGCGGGACTTGCCCGCGATCGTCCGAATAATACTCCCCGCATCCACCGTGTCCGTCAGCGAGTTGGCGCCGCCGTTGAGCTGGACGATCATGGGATCCCGGAAGACCCCGTCGGGAAGCTGATCGGCGATAGCCGCAACTGTGTGGCCCCAGGAAACACCAACGATCTCCGGTTCGGGCCGCAGCTCGACCAGGAAGTCGGCCGCCGCCCGTGCCGCGAGTGCCATCGTGGCGGGCTTGGATGCCTGGCTTTCCACGACCACGGCTTCCTTGCAGTCAAACTGTTCGGTCAGTTTCTTTTCGAGGTCGCGCCTGCGGGACTGGGGGTGATGGATCTTGATCTCCACCAGTCCCGAGGAGCGTGCCTCTTCGAGCAGGCGACCCACCTTCCAGCGGGAAAGGCGCAGCTTGTCGGCAACTTCGGACTGCAGGAGCCCGTCGTTGTAGTACAGCTCCGCCGCACGCACCATGGCGTGCTCGTGTTCGGTGGATCCGCTGCGCATTAGTTGGTGGGCAGGTCCGAGCCGTTCGGCAAGAAGAGGACCTTGGACGAGTGTATGGTGCGATCGGACATGGCCTTGATCGTGGAAGCGACCTTCTCGAGCGGTTCTTCATGGGTGATCATGAATTCCCACTTGAGGTTGCCATTCGCCATGTGCTCCAGGGTCGTCGTCCATTCCGCGCCCGGGAAGGGGGCACCGAACGAGTTCCAGGAACCGCAAATGTTGATTTCGAGACGCATGAGACGAGCCCAGTTTGCGGTCGAGATTTCCACGGGAGCATTGGGGATGCCAATGAGGGTAACCTCACCGTGGCGTGCCGCGATACCAACGGACTGGTCCGCAACCGCGGGAACGCCCGTCGTTTCCACGACAACATCAAAGCCGTCGCCAACGATTTCGGCGAGCTGCTCGGGGCTGGAGACCGCGGTGGTGGCACCGGCCTGGCGGGCAAGCTCAGCCTTTTCCTCGGACACATCGACGGCAACGATGTCGGTCGCACCCATGATGCGGGCCCACTGGACGGCGAACAGACCGATCGGTCCGCCACCACCCATGACCGCCACGCGGGAGCCAGCGGTCAGCTTGGTGCGCCAGATGGCGTGGAGGGCAATTGCTGCGGGGTCGACCATGGCGGCCGCACGAGCATCGAGTCCTGCGGGGACCTTGAGAAGAAGGTTCGCGGGGCCAGCAACGTACTCGGCGTAGGCACCGTTGCGACGGGAGCCGTAGTAGTCGTAGTTCTCGCACAGGGAGAACTGACCCTGAACGCACGGCGGGCATTCGAAGCAGGGAAGCATTGGGGGAACGGTGACGAGGTCACCAACCTCGAAGCCTTCCACACCTTCGCCGAGCTCGTGAATGTAGGCCGAGAACTCGTGACCACAAACGAGCGGAAGCTTGTGCGGGCCCTTCTTGTACATGCGGTCCAGGTCCGAACCACAAACACCGCACGCGGCGACCTTCATGACCACTTCACCGGGACCAGCAACGGGCTTCTCGATTTCTTCGAGACGAATATCGCCCACCGCATGCATCACAACGGCCTTCATCTTTGACATGTTTCCTCCTCCGGCCGGTCAGCGTTAACCGGCCATGTACTCAAACCAAAATATGCGCACCCAACCAACAAAGTCAACGCAAGTTGTAGTTTCCAACATAAGTGCAATTGAGGCGTACTTTTGTTGAAATGGAACGGCTTTGTTGCATACTGGACCGTCCGCTACTGTCTAAGAATGGCTACTTTTCTTGACGGCGTGCTGCCGGAGAATATTGACAGCATCGATGTTGCCGTCTTCGACGTTGACGGCACACTGTCCTGCGACGACGCGAGCGTCAGCGACCGCACGATCGATGCACTGCGGAAGCTTGCAGACACTGGAGTGGAAATTGTTTTCGCCTCCGGACGCATGGCGCCCGCGCTGCGCAAGCTTTTTAGCAGGATGGATCGCTCCGGTTACGTCATTGCCTGCAATGGCGCCATCACCGTCCACACCGATCACGACACCATCATCGGCCTTTCCCCGTTCAGCGATGAGTACTTCCACGAGATCGTGGAATTCGGCCGTCAAGAAAACCTTCAAGGCGTCATTTTCGGCACCGATTTCTTCTACACCGAAACGGATGGCATTGCCCGCCAACTCCTCAAGGCTCCGAATGAGGGACTTACCCCGACTCTCATGGAGAATCTTGAGGATCTTGATAAGGAAAATCGCCTCAAGGTCATGTACTACATCGACTCCGAGGACACGACCGGCATGGTCGCTCACCTTCGCAACAAGTTCCCGGACACCGTGAAGACACTGCCCGAGTTCTACGAGCTAACGAACCACAACACGTCCAAGTGGACCGGGCTCACACCCGTCCTTGAAGACCTCGGTACCACCCCGGAGCGTACGCTCGGGATTGGCGATTCAGAAAACGACATGTCGTGGCTCCCCAACGTCGGGATCTCGGTCGCCATGGGCAACGCCTACCCGCACGTGAAGGAGGCCTGCGACTACGAGATTGGCCAGAACGAAGACGATGCGGTCGCTACTTTCCTCACCCTCTGGGCAGAGCACCGCAGGAAGCAGCAAAACGCGTAAGCCCTGCAGCGGGCATCAACAAACCACTAGACGTTGAAGACGTAAGGGGTGCCTCCACAATCGTGGAGGCACCCTCTAACATTCGCGAACCAAGTAGCTCTACAACGTAGTTCTAAGACGCCATGTCTTTAGGACTCGAAGTGGAATTCGAGTTTCATCCGGTCGCCCTTCATGTACAGCTTCGTGTACTCGAACGGCCTGCCCTGAGCATCTCTCAACTGATCTGTCAGAAGGAGGAGCGGGTCACCCGGCTCGCACTGCAGGAGTTCGGCTTGTGTTTCGGTCGCCCGCACCACTTCCAGGGCTTCATCCGTGTTCTTGACGTTGAGTGCGTACTCGGTGCTGAGCACCTCGCAGAGCTGACGGTCGGCAACATCGAATCGGTCCAGCCCGGGAGCAAGATCGGACCGTACCCACGCCCGGTGAATCGTGACGGGAGTATTTTCGAGGAAGCGTCTGCGGGTGATCTCGTAAACGTGCTGCCCTTCGGGAATCTCGAAGAAGGCGCGCACCTTTTCGGGTGCTCGGACGAGTTCGAAGCTCAGCATCTCCGTTTCGGTACTGTAACCGCGGTCTTCGAGCTGCTGGCGGATGCCCTGGTAGGCGGGGGAACGCGTAGCGATTTTTGTTTCGGTCACGAATGTTCCCTTGCCGGGCACGCGATGAAGAAGGCCTTCATCGGCCAGCATGTTGAGCACCCCGCGCACGGTCATGCGCGACACACCGAATTGGGTTTGCAGGATGGATTCTGAGGGAATTTTTTGTCCCGATTTCCATTCCCTGGTTGCCAGCATTTCCCTCAACACGGTTTCAATCTGCGTGTACAGCGGGATCGCCGAGTCCCTATCGAGCAGGTCTTTCATGGTTTACCTCGTTACCTCAGCCGTCAACGCTTTTGCTCTGCACCCAGTCGTAGTGTGACTGCGTCAAGCAGTCTGCCATCGTCGTTGACCAGCATTAATCCCTCATCCTACTTGTTTTCAATGGCATCAAGGATGGATTGCTTGATCCCGGGCACGTCGAGGCCATTTCTTTCCAGCAGGTCCTCGCAGGTGCTTGAGGGCTGATTCTCTTGTGCCACGGCCACCTTGGTCAGCTTCGCAACACCGGCAAATGCGAGTAGCTCCGCAACCCGGGACCCGAGCCCGCCGAACTCGTAGTGCTCTTCAACGGTGAGGACCGCCCCGGTTTTCTTCGCAGATTCAAGGATGATGTCGCGGTCGATCGGGGTGACTGTCGGCATGTTGATGAGATCCACTTCGACACCCACCTCACGCAGTTCGGCGACAGCCTGCCGGACATAGGTGGAGGTGTAGCCGGTGGTAACAACGGTCAGGTCAGGGCCTTCGGTCACGTAGTAGCCCTTACCGATTACAAATTCGCGCTCTTCCCCGTAGTCGGGGATCGAGCCGGCTCCGATACGCATGTAGACCGGTCCTTCGTGGGCGATCATGGCGGCGCAGGCTGCTCGCATTTCCCCCGCATCGCCCGGCGCGAGAACCGTGACGCCTGGAATGGAGCCCGTCAGGGCATAGTCTTCGAGCGAATGATGGGTGGACCCAAGCTCGGAGTATGTGAAGCCACCGTTCCTGCCCACGATCTTGACGTTTTGCCCCATGTAGCCCACGTCATTGCGGAAGAATTCAAAGTTACGGCTTGTCACGAAAGGCGCGATCGCGCAGTAGACGGGGATGCGTCCCGTTGTTGCGAGTCCCGCTGCAACAGCGGTCGCTCCCTGTTCAGCGATCCCCATCTCAAAGTAACGATCGGGCTGAGAAGCTGCGAAGTCACCAAAGCCGGAACTCTTTCCCGAATCCGTGGAGAGGACAACGACTTGTTCGTTGTCCTCCGCGAGTGCGGCAACGGCCTGGCCGAAGGTCTTGCGCGGGTCTACGTGCTGAATGGTCTGTGTCATGACTACTTTTCCTCTGCTGATTCCAGCACTGCGATGGCTTCTTCGATTTCGGTCCTGGCTACCGCGAGCTGCTCGGCGTTGGGCTTCCAGTAGTGGGAGCCCACGGTTCCGGCAATTTCTGAAATTCCACATCCCTTGATCGTGCGGAGAATGATTGCGGTGGGAACTCCAGGCTTGGGCTCTTCACTCAGCACCCGGTGAAGTACCTCGTGGTCGTGGCCGCCAATCTCGGTCACGTTCCATCCGAAGGCTTCGAACTTGGCGCCAATCTGTTCCATGTTCATGACTTCTGCCGTGGTGCCGGAGATCTGCATGCCGTTGACGTCAACGAGCGCAGTCAGGTTATCGACCCCGTAGTGGGCGGCCATGGCCGCACCTTCCCAGTTGGAACCTTCGGCGAGCTCCCCATCGCCCATGACCACGTACACGTGAGCATCCGTCTCGCGCAGGCCCAGCGCCATGCCGACACCGAGTCCGAGCCCGTGCCCGAGCGCGCCAGTATTTCCCTCGATTCCGGGAAGCTTGTGCATGTCCGGATGCCCGCCAAGGGCGGTGTTGGCCAGGCCGTACGTATCGAGAATGGCCTTGTCGAAGAATCCTTGCTCCGCGAGCACCGCATACTGGGCAAGGGCCTTGTGCCCGGCAGACAGCAGGAACCTGTCCCGGATCGGATCGTCGATGCGGTCCGGCGCCACATTGAGGAAGTCACTGTAGAGAACCGCGACGGCATCGATGCACGAGAGCGCACCGCCCACGTGACCGGCCGGAGTTGCCTCGAGCATCCGCACCACATTGAGTCGAGCCCGAGCAGCAAGTAATGCCGAGCTCCTGGTATTTACCTGATCAGCCTGAGCCACCACGCTCATTGAAATCACCCTGTCCTATGACTTAGACACACGTCCCGAGGGTCGCCACCACAGCCTTCAACTTCATTGTCTCCACCATTAGACCAAACTTGTATAGTCTCGTCAATACAACCATGTACAAGCTAACGAATTTTAGGCACCTGACCAGGGCATTAACACCTGGGAATGAGTATCTGACAGCCCCGAAGCAGGCAGCCTTTCACCCCGCAGCCTTCCCAACTTCGGGGGCTTCGCAGAATTTCGGGTGAAATCCTGGCCGCGGTTCGCGTTTTCTACTTGAGCGACACTACGCGCCGTGAGAGACTAGCAATGGTTTACCTATACATGACTATACGAGATGTGCTGATAGCGGTTCTCGTTGGTGTACTCACAAAGGACAATCATGGACAACGATGTCTGGTTCCAGAAGGCTGACGACGTGGAGCTCGTTCACGCCACCTATCTCATGTCAGTTCCGGAAGGATTCGACCCTCATGCTGCCGCCGCGAAACTCGCTGTCGGGCAGACAACCGGCACGTGGGTTGATGTCCCTGGCGTCACGGAACGGATGAGGAGGGAGCATCAGGGCCGGGTCATCCGGGTGATTGAAGTTCCTTCTGTCGATGTTGCTGTTCCCGATGGGACCGCCGCTCGGTACGCCCTCATGACCATCGGAGTTCCTTCTGCAAATCTCGGCGGCGACATTCCCACCCTGCTGACAACGGTGCTTGGTAATGACGCCTCCACCTCGGTTCTGGCAAAGCTCGTGGAGCTTGAGCTCCCCCGTTCCTTCCATGAGGCGGCTGGCGGACCAGCATTTGGCCTTGACGGGATTCGGGAGCTCACGGGAGTCCGCGATCGCCCGCTCCTACTGTCGATGATCAAGCCCTGCATTGGCATGACCATCGAGGATTCCGCAACCATCTTCCGCGAGACTGCGCTCGGCGGCGCCGACATCATCAAGGATGACGAGGTGTTGACTCACACGATCGGTTCAACCCCGGTGGATCGCGTGCGCGCCTTCCGCAGGGAAGCCGAGCGGGTGAAGGAAGAGACGGGCCGAACCGTCCCCTATGCCGTGAACATCACCGGCCGGCCGGATCGGATGCTCAAGGACGCGCAGGTCTGTGCCGACGAGGGTGCCACTGCCCTGATGATCAACTATTCCGCAACGGGTTACGGCGCGGTCCAGATGATTCGCGATGCCGTGGGTCTTCCCGTTCTCGGACACTTCGCCGGGACCGGCCCATTCATTGAGAGTCCCCACTCGGGCATGGCGGGAGCCATTGCCACCGGCCAGCTACCAAGGCTGGCGGGGTCAGACATGGCCATGATCCTCACCCCGTGGGGCGGATACCCCCTATCAACGGGAACCTATCGTCAAACCGTCAGCGCCCTCCGCGCACCGGTTGCTGGGCTCAAGCCCACCCTCCCCCTGATCGGTGGCGGCGTCCACCCGGGCATGGTGGAGAAGTACGTGGGAGACCTCGGCCACGACATCGCGCTCTCTCCCGGTGGTGGCGTCCACGGTCACCCAGGTGGCTCCCGTTCGGGAGCCACCGCCATGCGCCAAGCCATCGACGCGGTCGTGGAAGGCCGCCCTGTCGTCGAGGCAGCCAAGGAACATGAGGAGCTCGCTCAGGCTTTGGAGGCCTTCGGGACTGGAATCTAGCTAGCAGCGCTCAGCCGAGCACTGCACCGACACTCTCTACAATTCAATAAGGCGGTGGGCACGCCATTTGGCGTGCCCACTGCCTTTGTGTCGTACCAGAATCGCTTACCAGCGGTGCAGGGTTCCGTTGGCGAGGTTGTAGTTCATTCCGATGTGCGTGTAGAAGTTCAACGCACCAAAGAGTGCAAAGACCACGCCAGCGAGACCGAAGGTAAAGATCACCACGGTCATCATCTTCCCGTCAGGATTCTTGAGGGCGAAGGGGAAGAGAACGGCGCCGACTGCGACGAGGCCCCACAGGCCAGCGAGGAAGATTGCCTCGAGCCACGGCCACTGGCCGAAGTTACCGGAGACCGGTTCAAACTCGGGTGCCGCACCCATTTGGAAACGGATCCAGGCGAAGGCGAGGAAGATCATGCCAATTCCGAGGAAGCCCACGAAGATGCCGGCGGGACGGAGTGCCGCGAAGAGCTCCTTGGAGGTCTGGACCGGATCCGCTTCGGCGGGGATGCGGTTGCGCCACAGGTAGACGGTGGCAAACAGCAGGAGCGCACCGAATCCAACGGCAGGCTCACCGAATTCAATATTTGCGTAGGCAAGTTCGCCCTCGCCGTAGGGCCACACGAGTGCTGTGTGAACACCGATGATCAGGGTGATGAGACCAGTGACGCCAAACAGGCCTGCCCAGGCCTCGCTGTTGATTGCTTCGCGGCGCACGAGCTTGCGCAGCACGATTGCGAAGCCGACCAGTGCGGCACCAACCGCGACGGTCAAAATAGTATTGTTGCTCAACTTTTCTCCTTCATTGAAAAAGTGCAGACACGCATATCAGCGTTCCGCACTCGAGCGAAGACTTCATAACCCTATACCCAGGTTGTCGCATATGCATGGGAAAGGAGACATCTGTCTCCCAGCTAGATCCTGTTGATTAACGGGGTGACATCTTGTCGCATGACGAGCTGTTGGGCATGACCGCGCGAGAAGGCGCAGCCATGCCCAACAGTGTGTTGTTGAATCACTTTCCCAAGTGTCAACGGTGGGAGCCCCGCAAGGCGGGTTCCCAGTTCGTCACCACACCACCATGGTGACGATCGAAGAGGCTAGACGGTCCTGACCTTTTTCGCCCAGCCCTTCGACCCTTCGACGGCGAGCTTCCAGCCGTCGTACATTTCTTCCCTCTGGTCCTCCGAGATCTGAGGCTCAAAGGTCCGGTCAACCTTCCACAGGTCGGCCACCTGGTCGAAACCGTCAAGGATCCCGGTGCTCATGCCCGCAAGCCACGCCGCACCGAGTGCCGTTGCTTCGGTAACCTTGGGGCGGATGACGGGGATGCCGAGGATGTCAGCCTGGAGCTGGCAGAGCATGTTGTTGTTGACCGCTCCACCGTCGACGCGCAGATCGGGGATCTGCAGATCCTTATCGGTCAGCGTTGCATCAACGAGGTCCCTCGTCTGGAAGGCCATCGATTCGACCGCGGCACGGATGACGTGAAGGCGGGTTGTTGCGTTCGAGATGCCAACGATGCTGGCGCGTGCGTAGGGATCCCAGTGCGGGGCGGCAAGGCCGGTGAAGGCGGGGACGAGGTAGACGCCGTGGGTGGAGCCAACCTGGCCGCCGTACCATTCGGAGTCCTTCGCATCATGGATGATCTTCAGTTCGTCACGGAGCCACTTCATGGTCTGACCCATGGAGAACACGGTGCCTTCGATTTCGTACACGGGAGTGCCCTGAGCCTGCCAAGCGGTCGAGGACACCACGCCCTCAACGAGCTTCGGCTTGTCACCGGCATTCATGACAATGACACCGGAGGTTCCGTAGGTCATCTTTGTCTGGCCCTGCTCGAAGGCGGCCTGACCGAAGAGGGAGGCCTGCTGGTCACCCATGACGGAGGCGATGGGGATGGCGGTTCCAAACGATGCACTGAGATCGCCAAAGTCGCCGTCAGAGGGCTGGATCTCGGCAAGCATCGTGCGGGGAATGCCGTAGGCGGCAAGCAGTTCATCGTCCCAGTCAAGGGTCGAGAGGTTAAACATCTGGGTGCGGGACGCGTTCGACACGTCGGTGACGAAGCGCTGCTTCCCGGTGAAGTTGTAAATCAGCCACGAGTCAACCGTGCCGGCCATGAGCTCACCGCGCTCGGCGCGCTCACGAGCGCCCTTGACGTTGTCGAGGATCCAGGCAATCTTCGATGCCGAGTAGTACGCATCGGAAATCAGGCCGGTCTTTTCGCGAATAATCGGGTCAAGCCCCTGGTCGCGCCACTTCTCGATGACATCATTGGACTGACGGGAGGCCCACACGATGGCGTTGTAGACTGGTTCGCCCGTCACGCGGTCCCACACGAGGGCAGTTTCGCGCTGGTTGGTGATCGAGACGGCGTGCACGTCGGAAGGGTGAACGCCGTTGTTGCGGAGTACCGCGCGCATCGTTTCCAGCTGGAAAGCGACGAGTTCCTCAGGGTTGTGCTCAATCCAGCCCGGACGCGGGTAGTGCTGGGTGATCTCCTTCTGAGCAACATCAATGATCTCAAACTTGTCGTCCAGGAGCAGGGAGCGGACACTGGTCGTGCCACCATCCACCGCCAGAATATGCTTAGCCATAAATTTCCTCGCCTTCGAGTTCGGGTTAATTGGCTTATTCCTGCGCATTGCAAGCTACTTGCATGACTTCCCAAGTCTGTTTCTCTTCATCGCAGAAACATTGCGCAACCATGATCATACTTGTATAGTCATGTTACGTGTCAACAGTTTGGTAAGAACCAATATGCGCGCAGTGCAGCAGCAGTTGGAAAACGCCCCGGACACCACTTCCCCACCGGCAGGAGAACCATGAACAGTGCGCAACGTGATGTGGACTCGCAGATCGCAGACGGCAACGAGCTCATCGCCCGTGCCCTCACGCGAACCGGCACCACCAAGGTCGTCAGCTTCGGCTACGGAGTGGCACGAGACTTTGGCCCCCTCATCACCGCCCAGCACGGAAACACGCCGGTCGTGTTTGTTGCTGACGAGAACACGTGGAGTGTCGCGTACGAAGCCATCACCGAAGCGGTGAGAACGAGTGGGCTAGCCCAGGCCGAACCGATCATCTTGCCTGCAAACCCCCGCCCCTATGCCAACATCGAGCTTGTTAACAGAGTCCGGGAGCTCCTCGAAACTCGCACGGATACTCTCCCGATCGCGGTTGGCTCCGGCACGATCAACGATGCGGTCAAGCTCGCCGCACATCAGCTCTCCCGCCCTTACTGGGTCGTGGGTACCGCCCCTTCCATGGATGGCTACACGGCTGCCGGCGCCTCGATCTCCAAGGACGGCTTCAAGCAGAACATCCCGTGTGCCGCACCGGTGGGCGTGGTCATGGACCTCGACATCCTCGAAACCGCCCCGCAGATCATGTGGGCCTCGGGCTTTGGGGACATGATCGGGAAGATTTCGGCGCTCGCGGACTGGCGGGTCGCCGATGCGCTCGGTGTCGAATCGATCGACTCCGATATTTGGGACATGTCGGCACGATCCGTTGTCGCGGCACTGGCCGATCCCGCGGGCGTTGGCAATCGCGACAGGTCGGCACTGCCGTCACTGACGGTTGGGCTTCTCATGTCCGGGCTTGCCATCCAGGCTTACAATTCTTCTCGCCCCGGCTCGGGGGCCGAGCATATGTTTAGCCACCTGTGGGAAATGGAGCACGTGGGGCTCGACTACGATCCCCCGCTTTCGCACGGCGCCAAGGTCGGGGTTGGCTCCGTCCTCGTCGCGGCCTTCTACGACAGGCTTCTCGAACTCGATCTCACCGAGATCTCCATCCCCACCCTGCTCGAGCAGTGGCCTCCCCTCGAGGCGGCTCTCGCGGAGGCGGACCGGTTGCATGGCGACTCTCCCCTGAAGAACGTTGCTCATTCCCAGCTCCCCAAGAAGTACCCGGATCGGGAACTCCTGCAGTCCCAGCTCGAGACCGCGGTGAACATCTGGGAAGACCTCAAGGTCGAATTGCGCGAACTCATGCGCCCCGCATCCGAAATCCGGGACAATCTTCTTGCGGCGCGCGCTTACGATCATCCGAGCCAGTTCCAGCTCAGCCAGGAACAAATCATTACGGACTTCCTGCGGCTCCGTACGAGCCGCGACCGCTACACCAGCTTCGATCTCGCTGCCGAGACCGGAGTGTTGCCGGGAATCATTGATTCCCTCCTCGGCCCCAACGGGACCCTTGAAACCTGGGAAGCCAGGGAGCTGAAGTGATGCAAACTCGCACAACCTCAACGACGAGAGTGAGACCATGACACGACTATTCAACAATCCAGAAAACTTCCCCAACGAAGCAGCCGAAGGCTACCTGCTCGCCAACAAGCGGCACGTCAGCGGCCTGTACGGCGGCGCAGTTCGCGCCACCAAGACCCCAGAAAACAAGGTTGCCCTCGTTATTGGCGGCGGCACCGGCCATTACCCTGCCTTCGCGGGCTGGGTTGGGCACGGCATGGCGGACGGTGTTGTCATGGGCAACATCTTCTCCTCCCCCTCCGCAGCCCAGGCAGTGAGCGTCGCCAAGGCCGCTGAACGCGGTGGCGGCGTCCTCATCGCCTTCGGTAACTACGCGGGCGACGTCCTCCACTTCGGGGATGCTGCCGCACAGCTCACCGCCCAGGGCATCCTTGCCAAGGCAGTCGTCACGACCGACGACATTGCTTCGGCAGGACCGGACGAGATCGAGAAGCGCCGCGGCATCGCCGGCTGGGTACCGATCTTCAAGACCACGGGCGCTGCCGCTGAGCGCGGCCTGAGCTTCGACGAAGTTGAGGCTGTCTTCCACAAGGCAAACAGCCGGACCCGCACCCTCGGTGTTGCGTTCTCCGGCTGCACCCTGCCCGGTGCTGACGAACCGCTCTTCACCGTCCCGGAAGGGAAGATGGCGATTGGTCTCGGTGTTCATGGCGAGCCCGGCATCTCCGAGGAGCCCCTCGGCACGGCCGATGAGGTTGCCAAGCTGCTCGTTGACAGGCTTCTCGAGGAACGCCCCGAGGGTAACGACGGTCGCGTCATCGCCCTCCTCAACGGCCTCGGCGCAGCCAAGTACGAGGAAATGTTCGTCACCTTCCGTGCGGTCAACAAGCTTCTCGAAGAAGCCGGTCTCACGGTCGTTGACGGTGAGGTGGGCGAATTCGCTACCTCGCTGGACATGTCCGGCATCTCCCTCACCCTCTTCTGGGTTGATGACGAACTCGAGTCGCTCTGGAACGACCCGGTTGACACCCCCGCCTACCGTCGCGGCTCGGTCGACAACGCGGCCATGCGCGACGACCTCGGCGAGCTCTCCCAGGAGCCGACGAAGCTCGAGGTCACCGAAAAAGGCTCGGCTGATTCGCAGAAGCTCGCTTCCGCAATCGCGGAAACCCTCGACAAGGTGACAGCGCTGCTGGATGAGAAGTCCGCTGAGCTCGGCAAGCTCGATGCAATCGCTGGCGACGGCGACCACGGCATCGGTATGCACCGCGGCGCAGAGAACGCCACCGTGGCAGCGAAGCGCCTGGTTGGAGACGGTGCCGGTGCCGGCACGACCCTCGCCGGTGCGGGTGAAGCCTGGTCAGCAACCGCCGGCGGTACCTCCGGGGCCCTCTGGGGTGTTCTCCTGGGAGCTGCCGGTCAGGGTGTCGGTGACACGGACCTGCCCTCGGATCAGGAAGTTGCAAGCATTGTTCACCAGGTTGCCGATGCGCTGCTCGCAGCGGGCGGCGCCCAGCTGGGCGACAAGACCATGCTTGACGCGCTCCTGCCGTTCGTTGACGCCCTCGAGGCCGAAGTGAAGGGTGAGGGAACGCTGAAGGAGAAGTGGAACCGTGCCGCCCTCGTAGCCGTGGGCGCAGCGAAGAAGACGGCCCAGCTGTCTCCGAAGATTGGTCGCGCACGCCCGCTCGCCGAGCGCTCCGTCGGTCACGCCGACCCGGGCGCCGTTTCTCTCGCCTACATCATCGACGCTATCGGTCAGGAGCTCTAAATGTCTCTCCCCAGTCCCGTTGCCGGATTCAGTTCCAAGGCCTACCAGTCCGTCGCGGAAGCGAAGGCATGGGCGGACGTTGTCCGTGAAGCCCTCGGCGATGGCCGGGGCACCGGCCACTACATTTGCGTACCCCACCCGATCCTCCCGCTCATGAGGACCTGGCTGGAAGGTACGGGAATGGATGTGGGCGTGCAGGATCTGTCGCGGTTTACACCCGGCCCGCACACCGGTGACGTCACGGCCGAACTACTTGCTGGACTGGGATGCCGGTATGTCATGCTCGGCCACCCAGAGCGGCGACGGGACTACGGGGAGACATGGGAACTTGTGGCCGAGAAGGCCGCGAGGGCTTCCGAGAACGGGATCGTTCCGATCATCATCGCGGGCGAAGCAAACCGAGACGACGACATCAGGGCAGTCGTCAGCGAGCAACTTGGCTACATTCTGGGTGCAATCAGTCCCGAAGCCGATCTGCTCATCGCCTACGAGCCAGCCTGGGCAATCGGGGTGGCAGATGCTGCCCCGCCCGAGCACGTGGTTGGCGCGATCGCGATCGTCAACGACCTGCTGTCGTCCCGTCCCGGATCATCCCGGATCGTCTACGGTGGCAGCGCCAAGTCCGGCACCTACGCCGCCATCGTCAAAGCCGGCCAGGGCAATCCTGCCGGTGTCCCGGATGGTGTGTTCCTCGGTCGCGCCGGCCTCGATCCCCACACGTTCCTCGACAGCGTTGCCGAAGTCGAAAACTCACAACATCAATAAATCGCGTACCCCGTACGCGAAGACGCGTGGTGGGCCGGAAGCGGCCCACCACCCCACTAGCAGTCCACCAGCAAGGAGAAAACCATGCCATACGCAAACACGCTCGATCTTTTACGTGAAGCAGAAAAGGGAGGATACGCGGTCCCTGCCATCAACATTGTGGACCCGCTGACCATCGCCGCCATTGTCCGCGCCGCGGACGAGGTAGGTTCCCCCGTGATCCTCCAAACCTCCGTCAAGACCGTGAAGAGCGCGGGTGCTGACGTACTTGTCACGGCCGCGAAGGTCGCTGCCGAGAACGCCTCGGTTGGTGTCGCTCTCCACCTCGACCACTGCCCCGACCGCGAGGTCATTTCCCTCTGTGTCGAAAAGGGCTGGAGCTCGGTCCTGTTCGATGCCTCCGATCGTAACCTGGAGACCGCTCGCCGTGAAACCGCCGAGGTCGTGAAGGAATGCCACGCGGCCGGCGTCACTGTCGAATCCGAAATCGAGAACATTCTCGGTGTTGAAGACGGTGTTGGCTCGGACGAAGCAACCCACGCATACACGGTTGACCAGCTCATCGAGGTCGCCAAGGAAACGGGCACGGACATGCTCGCCCCGGCACTCGGAACCGCCCACGGCCAGTACAAGTCCGATCCGGTCCTCCAGCCCGACCGCGTGACCGAGATCCGCGATAAGTACGACATTCCCGTCGTCCTCCACGGCGGCACCGGCCTGACCGATGCTCAGTTCCACGAGTTCATCGACAACGGCGTCTCGAAGATCAACATTTCCACCGCCCTCAAGCACGCATACATGAAGTCCGCTCTCGCCTACCTGAAGGACTGCGAAGCGAACGACAAGTGGGAGCCCGTCAAGCTCTTCGCCGAGATCGAGAAGGCCTCCGAGCAGGTCATGCGGGACTACGCGAAGATCTTCCGTTCCGAAGGAAAGGCAGCCAAGTGAAGGCACTGATTTTTGACTGTGACGGCGTCCTCGCCGACACCGAACTCGACGGCCACCTCGTCGCATTCAACGAAACCTTCGAGCACTTCAACCTGCCGTTCCGGTGGAGCCAGGACGAGTACGCAAGGCTGCTGGCTGTTGGTGGCGGTAAGGAACGCTTCATCGCCTACATCAAAGAAAACCCGGGCCTCGAAGAGTCCCTCCCGGAGCCTCTCGAAGACTTCGTTCTCAAGGTGCACAAGGAAAAGTCGGCACGCTACGTCGAGCGCGTTGAGAACGGTCTCCTCCCCGGCCGTCCCGGCGTCGCCCGCATCATCGCCCAAGCACTCGATGCTGGCTGGAAGGTCGCCGTGGCCTCCACCTCCGCACTCAAGAGCGTCGAAGCAGTGCTGACCGCCGTGATCGGTCGCGAGCAGCGAGAGCGCCTCTCGGGTGTCTTTGCCGGCGACATGGTTCCCGCGAAGAAGCCCGCCCCCGACATCTACCTGATGGCGATGAACGTGATCGGCGTCGACAAGGAAAATGTCGTCATCGTTGAAGACTCGAACACGGGAGCGAAGGCAGCTGCCGCTGCCGATACCCGCTACATCGTCACCCTGTCGACCTTCACCGTGAACGAGGAATTCCCCAACGCCACAACCGTGGTCAGCAACCTGGGTGAACCGGGCGAACCCGCCACGATTCGCGAAGGCGAAGACGTCCTCGACAACGGCATCGTGACCGTCGAGTCTCTCGAGAAGGTCCTCGCCCTCCCCATCCCCACCAGCTAACTGGTTTGTCCTTGGCGTCAAACGGGTGAAGGACAAACACTCAGCGCGCGATCCGTTGCCCCGGATCACCGGGGGCGGAAAGAAAACGCCCCACAATTCCAATTGATAGGTCAGAGCGCCCGGCACATGCCGGGCGCTCATCTTTGTACTCTCGCAAACCACTCACACGTCATTCACCCGTCAGGGATGCAGCGGGAGTTGCACTCACTTTTGCACGAAGGAGCTTCACTCACCGTCCCACGAGAAGGACGTGCCGTTGGGACGAAGAACTACATGTCGTAGGAATAGGTGAGCCGGATTCTGTCTCCGCGGAGGAGGATTCTCGTGTATTCGAACGGAACACCCTCGGGAGTTGAGACCTTCTGTCGCAGAAGCAGGATCGGTTCACCGGGATTGATGGTGAGAAGCTTGCCTTCGGACGTGGAGGCTCGCGTCGATTCGAGGGTCTCCTCCACCTTCCCCATCGTCAGATCGTACTCCCGATCGAGAATGACGCAGAGCTGCTCGGAGGCTGAGTCACGGTCAAGCAGGTCCGGTGCAAGGCGCAGGGGGACGTGGGAAATGTGGATGGAAATGGGAGCATCCTCCGCCCTGCGCAGGCGAGCGATCTTCACGACCTGTTCGCCTTCTGCAAGCTGCAGATGCTCAGCGAGGTAGGAGCCTGCTGGCTCAATGGTCGCATCAATCAGCTCGGTCGAGGTTGTGTAGCCGGCTTCTTCAAGCTGCTGTCTCATGCCCGTGTAGGCGGGCGACTTCGCGGAGATCTTGCCGGGAGCAACGTACGTACCCTTGCCCTGAACCCGGAACAGCAGCCCCTCGTTAACGAGCGTGGTGAGGACTTGGCGGACAGTCATGCGACTCAGCCCATATTCCCGGTTAAGCTCGTGCTCGGACGGAATCTTGAGATTGGGCTTCCACTCGCCCGAATGAATGCGCTCGCGCAGAATCTCACCGAGCTGCACATACAGCGGGACGGAGGAGCTTCGATCAAGGGTTCTGGACGCCTTTTTCTCGACCGCTTCGGGGCTTGCCACCACCGGAATAATATTGGAAGCCATCGATATCGAATCCTCTCTTGACCAACGCTGTCTAGCCTCGTGTACACTTGTAAGCAATTGTATAGCACGCGTAGCCCGATGACTGTAAGCTAGCCATGCAACGTAGCACGCAAGTAGTCCGTTACTTAGGATTTACTTGCTGGAACTAGCTTAAGGCACTGCGCAATACAGTCCGGAATATCACGACAAAGGATGTCAACATGCCGAAGACCACGAAGCTTCAATCCAAGGTGCCCTGGGTAGAAGTTGCCAGCACGGATGCGGATTGGGACGAGCAATCAGCATCCGACCTGGTGAATATGGCGAGCCAGATTCACCTCATTCGCGCCTTTGAAGAATCTGTGTTGGACATGGCGGGGCAGAAGCTCATCAACGGCCCTGCCCACTCCTCGATCGGCCAGGAGGGTGGCGCTGTCGCGTCGATCCTGCCGCTTCGCGTTGAAGATCAGATCAACGGCTCGCACCGCGGCCACCACCAGTTCCTCGCCAAGGCCTTCAACGCGGTTGCACCGGATGGTCTGGACCTGCGTGAGAATATGAGCGACGAGCTCAACGATGTTCTATACCGCACCCTCGCCGAAATCGCTGGTCTCAAGGATGGCTACTGCCGCGGTCGCGGTGGCTCCATGCACCTGCAGTGGAAGGAAATTGGTGCCATGGGCACCAACGCCATCGTTGGTGGCGCGGTTCCTTTCGCAACCGGTTTCGCTTTCAACTCGAAGGTGCTCGGCACCGACAACGTCTCCATCACCTACTTCGGTGATGGCGCCGTCAACATTGGTTCCACGCTCGAGGCAATGAACCTCGCTGCTGCGTGGGATCTGCCCACCATGTTCTTCATCGAGAACAACCAGTACGCGGTCTCCACGACGGCCGATGAGGCAACCGGCGAGAACCGTCTCTCGGGACGCGGTCCCGGCTTCGGCATTGCTTCCTGGCGCGTGGATGGCATGGACCCGGTCGCGGTCCGCATTGCGACCGAGCAGGCTCTTGAGCACATGCGCGCGGGCAAGGGCCCCACCGTCATTGAGGCACTGACCTACCGCTTCTTCCACCAGAATGGTCCGATCCCCGGCTCTGCTTTCGGTTACCGCACCAAGGATGAGGAGCAGGAGTGGCAGGATCGCGATTCGATCCGCCTCATTGAAAAGCACCTGCTGCGCCGCGAGATTCTCGACGAGGAAGGTGTCAAGCAGCTCCGCAAGAACGCCAAGGCCATCATGGCCACCGTCGTCGACAAGATCCTTGAGGACGATCCGGATGGTAAGCCCGGCTCCAAGCGCATCCGCCCCGAACTGTGGCCCCATGTCGCGTTCCTTGATGTTGGCCTGCGTGGCGAGACCGATGCAGTGAAGGAAGAGGACTGCAAGGAAATTGACGAGTTCTCGGATTCCGAGCTCGCGGAAACCAAGTTCCTTGACGCTGTTGCCTCGACCATGCACCGCCGCATGGAGCAGGATGATCGTATTTATGTCATGGGCGAGGATGTGCACAAGCTCAACGGTGGCTCCCGTGGTGCAACCAAGGGCCTTCCCGAAGCGTTCCCCGGCCGAGTTCTGGGCACCCCAATTTCGGAAGCCGCATTTACCGGTCTCGGTGGCGGTGCAGCTCTCGACGGCCGCCTCTACCCCGTTGTTGAGCTCATGTACGCGGACTTCATTTGGGTGGCAGCGGACCAGATCTTTAACCAGATCGGCAAGGCCCGTCACATGTTCGGCGGTGAGCACGCCATGTCGATGCTCATGCGCATCAAGATCGGCACCCGGACCGGTTACGGTTCACAGCACTCGATGGACCCGGCCGGCATCCTCGCCACGAACCCGGGATGGCGCATCATCGCCCCCTCGACCCCGCACGACTACATTGGCCTGCTGAACGCGGCAATGAAGCTCGGCGACCCGGTTGCCGTTCTCGAGCACGATGCCGACCTGTACCGCAGCACTGGACTCGCCCCGAAGGACGATCGTGACTTCTGCCTGCCCGTGGGCAAGGCGGCTCTGCGTCGCGAAGGCTCCGACGTCACCGTCATTTCCTACCTCTCCATGGTCCAGCAGTCCCTCGATGCCGTAGAGAAGACTGGCGTGGATGCTGACGTCATCGACCTGCGCTGGCTCGACAAGGCCAGCATCGACTGGGAGACCATCGAGGAGTCGATCAAGAAGACGAACCGCATCCTCATTGTCGAGCAGGCAAACGCCGGCACCTCCTACGGTGGTTGGCTCGCTGACGAGATTCAGCGCCGCTACTTCGACTGGCTGGACGCTCCTGTCATGCGCGTGCAT
Source organism: Flaviflexus massiliensis (assembly GCF_001375495.1). Classification (GTDB taxonomy): domain Bacteria; phylum Actinomycetota; class Actinomycetes; order Actinomycetales; family Actinomycetaceae; genus Flaviflexus; species Flaviflexus massiliensis. The sequence goes on from NZ_LN831058.1 coordinate 202,660, forward strand.
GGCTCCGAGTCCTCCCCCAGCATCTCCAAGGTCCTGGAAGCGGCAGCACTCGCCGACGTTGACGATGTTGCGAAGGCACTTGTTGACCTTCGCGACATGTGAGCCACAGAAGGAAGAAACTCAATGGCACAGTATTTCACCATGCCCGGGCTCTCGGCTGACGCCGAGGAGGCCCTCCTGGAAGATTGGCTCATCAAGGAAGGCGACGAGCTCTCCGAAGGAAGCCCGATCGCAACGGTCGAGACCGATAAGGCCGTCGTTGACATTGACATCAACGATGATGGGGTGGTGCACGCCCTGCTCGTCGAGACGGGCACATCCGTCCCCGTAGGCGACCCGATTCTCGTCCTGCGGGGTGCAGATGAGGACCCCGCAGAGGCCGATCGCCTAACCGCGCTCGCCAAGGGCCAGGACGCGCCCATGAAGGAAGAATCCGCGCCCGCTGAGGCACCAGCATCGGATTCCACCACGGAGAAGTCCGAGCCAGCACCCGAACAGCCTGCCCCCGCACCGGTGGCAGACGCAGCGCCGGCTCCTGCCGCCTCCGGCGGTGGCCGACTGTTTGTCACCCCGATCGTTCGCAGGCTGGCCCGTGAACAGGGCATCGACCTGACGACGATCACCGGCACTGGCAAGAATGGTCGCATCATCCGCCGCGACTTCGAGAAGGCCGTGGCAGAGCGTGGCTCTCAGCCGCAGACCCTTGCACCCGCCGCATCCGAGGATCCGGCTGCAAAACCTGCCGAGCAGGCTTCGTCGATCGACGTATCCGTCTACCCGGGTGCGGAGTTTGTGGAGCATTCGCGTCTGCGCAAGGTCGTGGCTCGCCGCCTCCAGCAGTCGAAGCGGGAAGCACCCCACTTCTACCTGCGCCGCTCGGTCAAGGTCGATGATCTTCTGGCACTGCGCAAGCAGCTGAATGAGAACTCGCCGGTCCGGATCTCTGTCAACGACCTCGTTGTGAAGGCTGCCGCGAAGGCACTGGCCGAGTTCCCCGAGGTCAACACGGTGTGGGATGACGCGGGAGCGTACCGCCTAGCCGATGTCGATGTTGCAGTTGCCGTTGCTTCCGAGCGCGGCCTCGTCACCCCGGTAGTACGAAAGGCAGACCAGCTCGCACTTTCCGCACTCTCGTCCTCGATCAAGGACCTCGCCTCGCGGGCAAATGAGAACCGCCTCAAGCAGGACGAGCTCGTTGGTGGTGCACTGACGGTCTCCAACCTCGGCATGTTCGGGGTGGAAGACTTCGACGCGATCATCAACCCGCCGCAGGCAGCGATCCTCGCCGTCGGTTCCGCAAGCCCGCAGCCCATCGTGGTTGATGGTGAGCTGGCGATCGGCACGATCATGAAGCTGTCGCTGTCCGTTGATCACAGGAGCGTTGACGGTGCACTGGGTGCCCAGTTCCTAGCTCGCATTGTCGAGCAGCTGGAATCCCCCTTCAGCCTGCTCATCTAGTAGTCCGGCCCACCGCACGCGAGTGTGGTGGGCCGTTCTGTATCCAGATCCCACCATGTCCCAGATCACACCGGGAAGATCGGAGCAGCCCCTCACAGCCCATCCCCACTCACCCAACAATCTCTATGTCCTGGTCGTTGACTCACCATCAATGATTCCCTGTCCGCGAGCGCACCGCTTCCCGACCCCCTGGCTCTCAGAGCCGTTTTGGCATCTGTTCCTCACAACCGGGGTTGAGATGCCCCCGAATCCCACCGCACCGCGTGGGTCACGATTTCACTGCAATGAAGCAGTCCGTCACGGACCGATCTTCGCAACCGCCTGGATATGGGCGAGGCTGATCGCCCTCAGGCACACAACAAAATGACACGTTTTCTTTCCATCAACCGCCGCCAAGGAAGCGGCAGGTTCATTGTGTTCAAGGAGGAACATAGCTATGGCCGTTATGGAATACGTAATGGGAATTGATGCCGGAACATCCGTCGTCAAAGCAACAATCTTTAGCCTCGAGGGCCGTGAGGTCGCACGGGCCGCCCAGATCGTGCCGATCACGAACCCGCAGACCTACATGGCGGAGCAGGATTTGCACGACGTGTGGATGGCTGCCGTCAGAGCCGTCTCCGAAGCGCTGACCGGTTCCGCGATCACTCCAGACAAGATCCGGGCCGTTGCTGTCACCGGTCAGGGCGATGGTTCCTGGCTCGTTGACACCGCTGGTAACCCCGTTGGTCCAGCGATCTTGTGGACCGATGGTCGCGCTGGCGAGATCGTGGACGAGTGGGGCCGTAACGGCACCCTGTCCTCGACGTTTAAGATGACGGGTGGTGGCCCCTACGCCGGCACCACTTCCGCTATTTTGCGCTGGCGCATAGAGAACCAGAAGGAACTGCTCGAGCGCGACGATATCCGTAACGTGTACTGCAAGGACTGGGTGAGCTACAAGCTGTCCGGTGAGCTCTTCTCCGATCCGTCCGACTATTCGCTCATGGGTATCGACACCGTCAACCGCACCTACTCGGATGAGCTGATGGAAGCCTTCGGGATTACCGAAGTAAAGAAGTGGTTGCCCGAGCTCAAGAAGAACACCGACCAGGTTGGTGTGGTCACCGAACAGTCGGCAGCTCTGACGGGACTGCGTCCCGGCACCCCTGTCTTCAAGGGCGGCGTCGACATTTCCTGCTCCTCCCTCGGCTGTGGCGTTGCCGAGCCCGGTACGGCCATGGCAGTCATCGGCACCGCGGGCATTGTCACCGTCGCAACCGATGAGCCTCAGAATGCGTTCACTCCGGCCGATGTGGGCTGGCTGATTCCCCACACTGACAAGACCTGGATTCGTTCACTTGGCATGAACAGTGCGACAACGAACCTCGAGTGGTTCCTGCGCGAGTTCGGACTCCAGTTCCGTGAGGAAGCGAGTGCGGTTGAGGGACGGAACCTGTACAGCTACCTGGATCAGGAGCTGAAGAAGGTGCCGCTCGGCTCGAACGGCATCATGTACCACGGCTACAACGCACCGGGTGGTGAGCGTGCTCCGTTCATTAAGCCCAGTGCCCGCGCCTCCTTCAACGGCATCACCGGTGCCCACACCAGGTGGGAAATGATCCGCTCCGTCTACGAGGGCGTGGCCTACGGTATTCGTGACTGCCTCGACCCCATCCCGGTCAAGGTGGACACGATCAACATGGCCGGCGGTGGCGTGAACTCGCCCGTGTGGAGCCAGATCTTCGCCGACGTGCTCGGCCGCCGCGTGGTTGTTCCTGCTGGTACCGAATTCGGTGCGAAGGGTGCCGCGATCTGCGCAGCGACCGGCGTTGGCCTGTTCTCCTCGCTCGAAGAGGGCGTGCGCGAGACGGTTGATCCGCTCCGCATGTACGAACCAGACCCGAAGAAGACCGCTCTCTACGACGAGTTCTTCGATGTCTACAAGCGCCAGCGCCTTGCGACCATGGAGGTCTGGGACGATCTCCAGGCAATCACCCGAAAGGCTGCTCTAGCGTGAGAGCAATTGTGAAGACCGGCGACGGGCAGGTTGGCCTCCAAGAGGTGGCCGACCTGCCCGAGCCGGGGCCCGGAGAAGTCACGGTCAACGTGGCGGCAACGGCCATTTGCGGAACCGATAGGAACGAGATCGCCGGAACCACCGGCATGATCCCCCGCATTCTCGGCCACGAAGTATGCGGCGTGGTGGCCGCCATGGGAGATCCCCTCCCCGGCATCCCACTCTCCGCATCCATTGGTGACCGCGTGGTCCTGGAAACCGATGCATACCTGTGTCGGTCCTGCCACTGGTGCCGCACAGAACAATTCAACAGGTGCGAAAAGCGCACGGGGATTGGGCGCACCGCCCACGGCGGACTCGCCGAACAGATCACGATCAGGGCTGACGCCGTCCACCGGCTCCCCGAGAACGTGACCCTGCTCGAGGGTGCTCTCCTGGAGCCGCTCGCTGTTGCCGTCCATTCCGTTCTCGAGGGCCCCTTCAATGTGGGTCCCGATTCCACGGTCGTGGTGATTGGGCCGGGAACGATGGGGCATCTCTGCGCTCAGGTTGCCACCGCCGTCGGTGCGCGCGTCATTGTCGTCGGCCTCGACCGACACGAGGAACGCCTCGCCGTGGCGAGAGAAACGGGCGCATTCGCGACCGTCTCCACGGGGGCGGACGATGTTCGCGCCCTCCTCAGCGAGGTCACGGACGGGATGGGAGCGGACTACGTGTTCGAATGCTCCGGCTCCGTGTCCCAGGTTGTCGATGGTCTGTCGTATCTGCGGAAGGGTGGCATGCTTGGCCTTGTCGCCTTCTACCGCGATCCTCTCGTGGTAGATGCGATGACGATCATGCAGAACGAGCTGGGTGTGGTGGGATGCCGGGGCAAGCGCCCCTCCAGTTTCCGCACCGCGCTCGCCCTGCTCCGCAATGGTCACCTCAGCCTCGAGCCCGTCATCGGCTCCGTACGGAGCATGGATGAATGGGATGAGGCAGTTGACGAGGTGAGCCGCGGCGTCAAGGTCGTCATCACCCCCGGTGGTACACCGCTCGACCGGGACCTCCCACCCCGCCTCCAACGCGGTTAACCTCCCATTCGGATCTCCCTGGCTGGGAAACTTGGGAAGAGGGCTGTGGCCCGGGCTGTGTCCGGGCCACAGCCTGTCATCACGGCCACTTCAGCGCTCGCTATACCCCGACTGTTTCAGGTTCGCTCCTCCAACCAAGCCTTCCTTCAAGGCTGGACGGAGCTTCTACACCGCCCCGCACTCTCACCAAACGCTTCAAAATGCACACTATGGATTGCAGGCCGCATAGGCGCCGGCGGCAACGATGACACCGCCCTCCGCGCCTTCCACGGCCGGCGATCTGCACGGCTTCCGTAAACGCAAAAGCATCGTCGCAGCAGACCTCAAGTACTCAGGTTTCGTTGTGCAGACCATTGCGGACATCGAGAGAGACGCGACATATTTTGCCAAGCTCGATCCACTTGGTGACGATATCAACCTCGGTCATTCACCGTCTCGAGCCTTCGAGAATCCCTCGAGAGCTGAGACGAACTCGTAGTCCGTAACGCGGGTGTTGCCCTCCCGTACCACTCCCCGGCGAATCTTCACCTTCGCGGATGACGGGAAGGGAGTTGTTGTGGGTATTCACGGCGAGCCAGGTTGCCACCGCGACAGGATGGCTTCGACTGACGCGACCGTCGGCGAGTTTCTCGGCGCCGTTGTCCCAGACCTTCCGTTCGAATCCGGTGACGAGGTTGCCCTCATGATCAACGGCCTGGGCGGCACCCCGATCTCCGAACAGTACCTTCTCTACGGCATTGCGCACCGCAAGCTCGAAGAGAAGGGCATCAAGGTGTGGCGCCCCTACGTGGGTGAGTACTGCACCTCTCTGGAGAAGGCGGGGCCCTCCCTCACGCTTTTCAAGGTTGACAACGAACTTGGGGGAGCCGGTTGCAGTTCCGGCGGAGATTGCTATCCGCACCTGATAGCTTCCCTCACCAATCCGGCAGGGCCCCACCATTCGGTGGGGCCCTGCCCTGTTCCTATCAACTCTGGAGAACGCTCAATGCTTGGTGGGCTTTCCGTTCACCGTGGCGCTCCATGGAAAGCCCACTCGAGCGTTTTAGAACAGCTTTCCTTCGAGAGCCTCGTAGCTCTCAACAAAGGTTTCGAAGGCACTATCGTACTCGCGGGCCTTCGTGGTGTCGGGCTCGTAGCGGCTCGAGACGGCAACGGCACGTTCCGCTGCTTCCTCACACGAGTCGTAGACACCAACCCCGACGCCGGCGTACATGGCAGCGCCAAGGCAGCCCGCCTGGTCGTTGGCGAGGATCTCGATCGGGTGTCCGAGCGCATCGGCCAGCATCTGGCTCCAGACGGGCGACTTTGCCGCGCCACCGACGAGCCTGATGGTCTCAATGTCGATGCCGGCGGCCTTCTGGGCGTTAATGATGTCCTTCATTTCGAAGCAGATTCCTTCGAGAACTGCACGCACCACATCGGCCTTCGTGGTGGACAGGGACATGCCAAAGAGGTTCGCGCGTGCGCCGGAGTTCTGGCGGGCACCTGCCGCTCCTGCCAGGTACGGCAGGAACGTCACCCCGTTGGCACCGATCGTGGACTGGGATGCTTGGCGGGTCATGAACTCGTAAGGATCAATACCAACGGCGAGACCGGCCGCTGTCTCCAGGTCACTGAAGGTGTCGCGGAACCAGCGGAAGGCCGAGGCGGAGGTATTCGAGAATGCCTCGATGGTCCAGTTACCCATGCCGTGGTTGGGCTTCACAACGAGCTTGCGAGCAGGATCGCGCTTCGGCTCGTCCATGACGACGTAGCAGGAGCCGAAGGTGCCCATGACCATGACCGTGTCGCCACCCTTGACAGCTCCGCCACCGAAGGTGGAGCAGTTCTGGTCGTGACCGCCGATCGACAGCGGAACACCGTCGGGCAGTCCCGCACGCAGCGCGATGTCACCGGTGATCTCGCCAACCACTTGACCCGGGGTGGTGGAAATCTTTGCGCGCTTCTCGAGCGGAAGTCCTACGAGATCGTGAACGTCCTTCGACCACTCCATCGTGTCCACGTTGAGCATGCCCTCGCGGGAGGCCGAGGAGAGGTCGGTCCAGTAGTCTTCGGCACCCCAGAGCTTGAGCAGGTATTCCTGCTCGGACAGGAGCCAGCGTGCTCGCTCAAAGTTCCCCGGCTCGTTGTCTCGGAGCCATGCCCACTTGGGAGCGGCGGAGTTGGTGTTGAGGGGGTCGCCGGTTTCAGCGTAAAACTTGTCAGCACCGTAGGCTTCGCGCAGCTGGGGGATGTAGGGGGCGCCGCGCAGGTCCTGCCAGGAGACGAAGTCCCGCATGAGGAAGCCTTCCTCATCCAGCATCGTCAGCAACGGTGCCTGCGAGGAGAAGGCAAGACCCTTGATCTTCTTGCGGTCGATCTGCGACTTGTTGATCGCAACGCGGCACGATTCGACAAGCGGCGGAATAATGTCATCGTAGGACTGCTCGATCCATCCCGGCTGCGGGAACAGTGACGGGTACTCGCGGTAGTCCATTCCCACCGGCTTGCCATCCTCCGTGAAGATGACGGTCTTACATCCGGTCGTTCCAGCATCAATGCCGATGAGGTAGCTCTCGTTCGACATGTCACACCCCATTTTCGAGGTAGTTTGCGTACTGTTTGACGAGTTTGGCTGCGGAGCGGGTGCCGATCAGGGACACGCCCAGCTTCTCAATTGCCCACAGGGTGGCAGGCAGAGTGAACGTGCGCGGCACACCGGAGACCTTCAGGAGGGTCTTGGGGTTCGTAATATTATCGCGCATGATCTTGACCTGAGCCTCGGTCGGGAAACCCTCCGAACCCGTAGCAGTCTTGACGTAATCCACCCCAGCATCCGAACACATCCGCGTCAGGGATGCGATCTCCTCATCGGTCAAGAAACACACTTCATAAATGAGCTTCGAGATCGCCTTACCCGAGCAACGCTCCACAAGACCAGCAAGTTCCTTCTCGACCAAGGCATAGTTCTTATCCCTCAGTGCACCAATATTGAGCACCATGTCCACCGCAGTTGCCCCAAGCTCGAGGCCCTCCTCGATCTCAGCGAACTTCATCGCCGTCGATGTCGCACCATAGGGGAAAGAAATAGCGGTACCGACGTGCACATCGGAGCCTTCCAGGACCTCGGCAACGACCGGGGTCCAGTACGAGTTCGTGTAGCACGCCGCCACATTCGCATCCCTAGCTCCCTGAGCGTGGGCCCGGATCTCTTCCTCTGTTGAGCTCTGCAAATGCAGGGCCATATCAAAATGCTTCGCATACTCGGCAACCGAAAGCGCCATGAAACTTCCCCCTCGAAGAAACGTTTGTCTCAGGTTCTCCAACGAACCCAGATGTGAACTATACAAACTTCTATACAAGTATAGTCACGTATTCAAGGTAACAGATTTTTTGCTAAAGAGGGCCATCTACCAGGCACCTCGCACGCTCTCCCGGTGCGGCTGGGACAAAATCCGGTGAAACAACTTATGAGCGGGGTTTGTTTACGCGCGTCGGTTTAGCCGTGCCGAGGGAACAAGTTAGTGCTCCTAGCGTGCGCACACTTCAGTGACGACAGCGCACAGTGCGGGATCTACCGGTAAGGATCGGAGCTGGAAGGGATCGAGATCATTCCAGTCCGCGCCATCGCAGTCTATTGTTTCGGGGTTGTTCCGACCCGGACGGTGGCGCCGCGTTCACGCAGTTTCGCGATCGTGTCCTCCGGAGTCTCAGCATTCACCACGACGCTATCAAAGTCGGCAGTATCGGCAACCCGGTAAAGGGCCTTGCGTTCGAACTTGGAGGCGGTGACCGCAAGGTGCGACTGGACGGAGGCTTCGAGCATGAGCGCCTTGTAGTCGGCGACCTGGGAGTAGGGGTGGTAGACGACACCGTCGGATATGGCGGCGGCGGAGATGAAGGCGTGGTCGGCTCTGACCTGCTGCAGGGTCTTCACCCCTGCCGAACCGTAGTTCGCATCGAGATGCCGGTCGTACCGTCCACCGAGGGTGATGAGCTCCCAGTCGGGCACCGAACCGGCGAGCTGGATGATCGACCAGTTGTTGGTGATGATCGTGAGTCCCCCAACCGAGGTGAACTGCTTGAGGATTGAGAAGACTGTCGAGGAGTCATCACAAATGATTGAGGTGCCTCGAGTCATGTACTTTTCGAACTGCGAGGCGAGTGAGAGCTTGGAATCCTCTTCCTGGGTGAGGCGGTACTTCATTGACGTCTCAGACAGGGAGGTGGCCACCGCGGTCACTTCACCGCGGGAGCGGACGATGACCCGGTCGTTCTCGAGCTCTGACAGATCCCGGTAGATCGTCATGGGTGAGGCATCAACGAGTTTCAAAAGGTCCTCAACACGCACCGTTCCAGCGTTGAGGACATGCTCGGCGAGCAGCTGTTGTCGGTCGTTCTTACTCAGTTGAGCCACGTTGCTCTTCTCCAATCCGTTACCGGGAGTTTCGGCATCTTTCACAGGTTCAGGATATCGGGTGGGAGTACCAATCCTGGAATGGGGTGTGCCGGGGCGTTACCGCCCCGGCACTAACCCTTAACTAGGGGCGAAGGATGTACTTCGAACCTTTGCCCTGCGCCATATCCTCCAGCGACTCGACGAGTGCCTCCAGGGGGCGCACCTCGGTACAGAGAGACATGCCATCAAACTTGCCTGTCGACAGGAGTTCGACCGCGATCTTCACGTACCGGGGTTGGTGATGGTACACGCCCTTGAGCGTGTACTCCTTGTAGTGCATGTCCGAGGAGTTGACCGAGAACGGCGCATCCTTCGGAGTGCCACCAAAGAGAACGGCGGTCCCACCGGGGCGCAGGCAGTGAACGGCTTGTTCCCACACCTGCGGCAGACCCACGGCCTCAACGGCAACGTCTGCGCCGCGTCCGCCGGGGGTGAGTTCGTTGATCTTTGCGGCGCACTCCTGAGGAGTCTCAAGGCCGGTCAGGTCAACGATCCGGGCTCCGGCCGCTTCCGCCTGTGCGAGGCGAGAGGCAGACCGGTCGGCTGCGATGACGCTGGCGCCGCGCAGCTGTGCGAGCTTGATGAACATCTGCCCGATCGGTCCCGCACCGTTCACCGTCACCGTGTCACCCAGTTTGATTCCGGATTCGGAGATGCCGTGGACGACGGTCGAGAGCGGCTCCAGGGGTGCCGCAGCCTCAAAGGCGAGGGTATCGGGAATCTTGTAGGTGTTCCGTTCAACGATCGCCTTGGGGATGATGATTTGTTCGGCGAATGCCCCGTTGAGGTATTCGAGGTTTTCGCACAGCGATTCGCGGCCAATCGAGCAGGCCCAGCAGTGACCGCAGGGGGCCGAGTTTGCTGCCACGACGCGATCACCAACGGCGAAGTCGGTGACCCCTTCTCCGATTTCGGTGACGATACCGGAGAATTCGTGTCCGAACCTGGCGGGCAGGGTCGGGAACAGGGTGGGGTGTCCGCGACGGTAGGACTTGAGGTCGGTACCGCAGGTTGCTGCCGCCTTGACTTCGACAGCGATCTCACCGGGTCCGGGTGTGCCGATCTCCACCTCTTCGAGGCGGAGATCGCCTGGGCCGTAGAACATGTACGCTCGCATGAGCTTCCTTTCTTTAGGGCCGGGCCGGGAGAACGGCGCGGGTGAGAATATTTGTGAAGTCCGGATCGTCTTCATAAACGATCTGGCGGGCCGCGTAGAGCAGTGGCATGCGCTCCTTCACGTCGGTGGCGCTCTGTTCGACGAGGTCGATCGCGAGCGGGATCGCGGGGACCCCCTCCACTGTCTGCTCGAGCTCGGCCATGGTCTTGAGCGCTGCTTGTGCGCCCTCACCGCGGCCGATTCGAACTCCGTAAACCTTGTTGCGTCCGGACAGTCCGGTCACTTCGAGGTCACCAACGCCGGGCAGTCCGTAGGCAGTTGCTTCCTTCGCGCCGAGCGCGACGGAAAGGATTGACATTTCCCGGACCGCCTGCGCGAAGGTTGCGGCCTTGAGGTTGTGGTGGGGGTGTCCGGTCTGTTCCTGCAGGCCGTCGGCGATGCCGAGCATGATGGCGTACACGTTCTTCATCGGTGCACACACCTCGACGCCCACCTCATCATCGGTCGCTTCGATCGCGTAGTGCTCGGAGCGGGCCGCCCGAGCGTACTTGACCGCCACATCCAGGTCACGGCTGCCGAAGATCGTGGCCGTGGGTTCGTTGGCCGCACATTCGTTGGCCTTGACCGGGCCTGCGATCGCAACGATCGGAGGGAGGGTGATGCCCTTAGCCTCCGCCATGCGGCGCAGCCCGGCCGGGAGCAGTGCGATCTTGCCGTTCTCGTCGGGCATGAAGCCCTTCGTCGTCAGCCAGAGCGCCTGGGCCTTGGAGATGGCGTCGAATGCCATCTCCGCCACCTTCGGCACACCGACGGAGGCAACGGAGAGTGCCACCACTTCAACGCCGTCCATGGCCTGTTCGAGTTCCGCGGAGCGGAATGTCTTGACCTTGTCGGAGATGATGGTGTCGATGCGGGGGTGGGGGGTTCCTGCCTCGATTGCATCGATCAGGTGGTCGTCAAGCCAGGTGCCCCAGAGGTTAACCTCCCAGCCCGCTCGGACCAGGGCGTTGGCGAGCCCGGAGCCCATGGCTCCCGCCCCAAGAATTGCAATGGACGACATGTTGATCCCTTTCCGCTAGTTGTCTTCGTTTGAAACTTCAGCATCCGGGTAACGACGGGCAAAGTCATGCAACAGGTCGTTTGTTTCCTTCAGGTCCGCGTAGAGGCGTCCCTGGATTTCACCCAGCTCTGAATAGATCTTGTGGTTTTCTTCGTTGGGTTCGGTCGAATCCGTGAACTGCGCCATGCTCCGAGCGGCCGTTGCGATCGAGTTGTCACCGAAGACGCCGGTGGAGGCCATGGCGACAACCCCGGCTCCGAGTGCCGAGATTTCGTCTTCCTTGCAGGCGGTGATGGGCAGGCCGATCGCGTCGGTCATGATCTGGCGCCAGAGCTTGGAGCGGACGCCGCCACCCATGGCACGGACCGTGGTGAGCTTCGTGCCGGTTGCTTCCTGGAGGGCACCGAGGGAGCGCGCCATTTCCATGGAGATCGCTTCGAGGAGGGAACGGTACATGGAGCCACGTCCGTGGGTCCCCCGCCATCCCACAACCCCACCGCGGGCGATGGGCTCCCAGTAGGGGCTCTGAACCGCGTTCCAGTAGGGCAAGGTCACGAGGCCACCGGATCCCACGGTGCGCGCTGCCGCCTTGGCCTCGAGCTCCGGATCCGGGCCACCGTTGAGTGCAGGGTTACCAAATTCCTTGCGGAACCAGGTGGTGAGGAATGCACCCGAGGACTGCAGGACCTCGAGAACGTAGGTGTCGGGAATGCCGCCCGCAAGGGTCCGGAAGACCTGGCCGTACTGGTATTCGTTGGCGGTCACGCCCGCGTTCACGGCTGTTCCCATGTTGAGGTAGGCGACCTCCGGGTCAACGGCTGCGGCACCAACGCCGGCGGCCTGACCGTCACCGAGTCCGGCAATGACCGGGATTTCCTTGGAGATGTTCCAGGCTTCGCGCACGTCCTTCTTGACGTAACCAATGACGTCACCGGGCTGGTACAGCTTTGCCATCTGCTCGCGCTTGACGCCAGCAATCTCCATGAGCTGGTCGGAGTAGTCGAGCTTCTCAATGTCGAACAAGCCGAGCGAGTCAGCTGCCGCAACGGAGGAGTTCCATTCCCCGGTCAGGCAGTACACGAGGTAGCCGTGCACGTCGACAATCTTGTCAGCACTCGCCCACATCTCCGGCTCGTGCTCCTTCACCCACGCCATCTTGTAGATCGCGGGAGTCACGTCGGCGGGCTTACCCGACAGCTTGTGAATTTCGGGCGTGCCGTACTTCTTAATCTGGTCGGCGGCGCGAATATCGAGCCAGAGAATACCGTCACGCAGGGGCGTGCCATCAAGGCTGAATGGTGCGAAGGTCTCGCGCTGGTGGGTGAGGCCGATGGCTTCAATACGGCCGCGGTCCTTCATCTTCAGCTTTGAGACTGCCTCGGCAATGGCTGCGTTGGTCGAGCTCCACCAGTGAGCGGGATTGTGCTCACCGAAGCCCTGCTGAGGTGTGCGGAGTGGAATTTCGCGCTTGCCGAGGGCGAGCACGTTTCCTTCAACATCGACAACGATGGCCTTCGACGACGTGGTCGACGAGTCAACGGCGATAACGAGGGGACCTTCGTTGGTATTCAACTTATTCATGTTCGTTCTCCTGAATTCTTCCTTGAATCCGGCCGGCAATAACCGACGTTACGTAACAGTATTAACAGATCAAACTGATAAATCCACCAATTTTATCTGTTGGGAATGTGTGCAGCGGCGTTTGCACGGATCGCCACGAGTCATTTTGTTCAGAACGCCCCTGACCTGGGAAAACCCGCGGTGCCTATAAACCGGGCTATCCCATGGCGTCACTAGCCGTGGACAGGAGTCTCAGCAGAGCCGCAGTTAGTGGGAAAACAACAGCACGGCTACCGCAAGCGGGAAGTATGTGACATGTGAGAGTTGCATATCGAGGGTGTGCGAATCAGAGGTGTGCACTTTGCAGGGGAAGGCGAAGGCGGGGAGGTCTTACCTCCCCGCCTTGTTACCTTCCAACCACCGCTAGGGGTGGTTGGTTGGTTGGTTGGTTAGTTGTCTTCCTCGAGTGCCGGCTGCTTGCCGTAGGAGGACATGCCGACAATCGCCGAATCAATCTGCTCGTCGCTCAAGAGAGCGATGTCAGCGCCGGTCGCCATGGCGCGAAGGTGGATCTCGCAAATGTATTCCAGGATCGGCAGGAGGTTCACTGCCTTCTTGAGGTCCGGGCCGATGGTGATGGCACCGTGGTTCTTCATGAGGGCGCCGCTGCGGCCCTCAAGGGCCTTCGAGACATTCTCTGCCAGTTCGTCGGTTCCAAACTCCGCGTAGGGGGCGACACGGATGATGCCGCCGAGCATGGCGGAGTAGTAGTGCGAGGGCGGGATCTCGTCAACGACCAGGCCGAGTGCCGTGGAGGCGTAGGCGTGGTTGTGGGTGATTGCCTGAGCATCCGTTGCCTCGTAGACGGAAATGTGGAGGGGCAGTTCCGAGGAGGGCTTGAGCCTTCCCTCGACGTGCTCACCATTCATGTCGTACACCACGACGTCCTCCGCGGTCATCGTGTCGTAGTCAACTCCCGAGGGGGAGATGACAACATGGTCGCCGATGCGGATGGAGACGTTACCGGCGGTGCCAACCACCAGGTTCTCAGCCACCATGAACTTGCAGGTGTCGACTACTTCTTGGCGTTCTTTTTCGTACAGCATTCTTCTCTCTTACTTTTTCTACTTGAGAACTTCGGGATTGGCCAGGTGCTGGGGCTTCTCACCGCGGGCGTAGGCGGCGATGTCCGCGGAGGCGATGCGAGCAGCAACTCGCGAGGCTTCCTGGGATGCTCCAGCAAGGTGCGGGGTGAACGTGATCCGCGGGGTGCGGAGCAGGCGATGATCGGCAGGCAGCGGCTCTTCGGGCAGGCAGTCAAATGCTGCTGCGTGAAGGTGACCGGAGTCGATCGAATCGCACACGGCGTCATAGTCGACAAGGGGTCCGCGAGCACAGTTCACGAGTATCGCGCCCTTCTTCATCTTCGCCAGCGTCTCGGCGTTGATCATGTGACGGTTCTCGTCCGTGACGCGGGCATGAAGGGTCACGAAGTCGGATTCGGCGAGCAACTCACCGAGGCTGACAAATTCGGCAATTCCGTCGTTGCCGGGTTCCTTGAACGGGTCGAACACGAGCACGCGGGCACCGAATGCCTTCATGATCGCCGCAACCCGGGCTCCGATCGCACCGTATCCGACCACGCCAACCGTGGAGGCACCGACTTCCTGTCCCGTCTTTTCAAACGTGTAGTAGTCGGTTGCCCACTCCCCGTTGATCACTTCCTGGTGGCGTTGGGCGATTTGACGGGCGGCCGCAAGGAGCATCGCAACCGAGTGTTCGGCGGTGGCGCGTGCGTTCCTGCCGGGGGCGTAGGAAACCATGACGCCGTGCTTGGTGGCTGCATCGATGTTGACGTTGACGGGGCCACCTCGGCAGATCGAGATCAGCTTGAGGTCGGGGCTCGAGGCGATCACTTTTTCCGTGAACGGGTGCGTGTGGGAGACAACGACTTCCTGGCCTTTGAGGGCCTCAATAAGTTCCTCTTCGTCACCGAGTGCCTCCTGCACTTCGGCCACGTCCCCGAAGGGCGGGGTCGGCCACGTTCCCTTGAGCCTGCTGATCTCGGCGTCGGGTAGTTCGCTTGTCAGCGCGGTTGTCAGCACCTCATCGGTCAGGAATCCGTCCGATGCTATGAGTACTTTCATGTTTCGCTTCTTTCCGCTCCCGGGTGGGGGCTAGTTGGCGGACTTGCGCAGTGCCCTCATGGTCGGCCACACGGGACGCAGAGCGCCACGAGTGTCGAGGAACAGCTGGTAGGCCTCGCGGTACAGGTCGTGGTTGTCGGGGTTGGGCTCGAAGGTCTGCGTGGAGGCACCGAGGGCTTCCGCGGCTTCCGGGATCGTGCCGTAGCGTCCCGCGGAAACGAGGGCGAGAACGGCGGCACCGCGCGCACCGGCTTCGGGTGCATCCTGGCGAACCACGGTCAAGCCCGTCGTATCGGCGAGGATCTCGCAGATGAGGTCGGACCTGAATCCGCCACCGGAGACCAAAAGGTCATCGGTCACCTCGAGGGTTTCGATGCATTCCACGAGGGAGAAGGCAACGCCCTCGTAGACGGAGCGCAGAATGTCTTCACGTTCGGTCGTGAGCGACATGCCCTGCCACGAGGCAGAGGCAGCCGCATCGAGGAACGGGGCACGCTCGCCACCGGGTGCAGCATAGGGCAGGTAAATAACGCCGTGCGAGCCGGGGCCGGCCTTGCGGGCACCCGCCTCAATATCGTCCCAGTCGGCTTCCTCGAGGCCGAGCATCTTCCGAATCCAGTCGAGGTTCGGGGTGCCGGTCATGGGGGCCATGAATTCGAGAACCTGGGCGTCGTTACCGGTGGCGAGCACCATGGACAGGTCCGACTTGCGTTCCGCCACGGACGGCAGCAGGGTTCCGACGAAACCGGTGGTGCCGAGAATCAGCCAGGTCGCACCGTCTTCGACAGCGCCGAGACCGGCACCGGTCACGGCCACGTCAATCTGGCCCACGCCCACGGGAGTGCCGGCCGGGATGCCGGTCTGGGCGGCGGCCTCCTCCGACAGCGGGGAGGGCTTGCCGGCCGGGTGACGCACCTCCGGCAGTAGCGGCAGAGCATCGCTCAGGTTGAGTGCCTTAGCGAGCTCTTCGGAGTATCCGGAGGCGTCGCGGACGTCAAGGAGGGTGCGGGATGCTTCCGAGAAGTCGGTTGCCCGTTCCCCCGTTAACTTAAAGCGCAGCCAGTCCTTGCAGTACAGCTGGGTTGCGGCCCGCGCCATGACCTCGGGTTCGTTCTCGCGCAGCTCTTCCAGCAGGACCGGGAAGAGCCCGCTGAACAGGGAGGTGCCGGTGACTTCGAGGACCTTGGCGTCCTTTCCGTCCTTCGACCAGGCAGCAACGCGTTCACCCGCGCGACCATCCATCCAGTTCGCGGCGGGTCGGATCGGTTCACCGGCTTCGTCCACGAGCCACACGCCATCGCCCTGGCCGGTGAGGCCAATGCCGACAACCTCATGACCATCGAGCTGGTCGTTGACCGACTTAAGGCAGGTGGCAACCGCCTGCCAGATCAGGTTCATGTCTTGCTCGGCCTCACCGTTGGGGCCGTAGTTGACGGGGACAGATTCGTGGTGGGTTGCGTAGATCTCGCCGTCGAGAGTGAACGCGACAGCCTTAACGGCGGTCGTGCCGCCATCAACACCAATAATGACTTCGGACATTGTGACTCCTCATTGAGTGGCCTGGAGTAAGTGTGGATTGGTGGGGTGGAGCCAGTGCCTCTCTCCCACCACCAACCTGCCGTTCTCTCGGTACCCTGCCGCGGCACGGTACCGACAGAACGAGTGCACCCGCAATAACGAGTGCGGAAGACAGTGATGTCTCGTTCTTGCGTTCCCTAGTTGGGGACGATCACAACCTTGATGCCTTCACCCGACTGGGCGAATTCGATTCCTGCGACCACGTCGTCCAGCGTGTACGTGTGCGTGTGGAGTGCCTTCACGTCGATCAGGCCGGCACCGATGAGCTGGAGGGCCTTCTCGTGGTGGGCACGCCCAGCGTTCGACGCACCCGTGACCACAAGCTCGCCGTAGTGGATAAGGTTCGGATCAACCTCAGCGAGGGCACCCTTGGGGAAGCCCGCGAACGCGTTGACGCGTGCACCCTTGCGTGCGGCGGTCAGCGCCTGGTTGACGAGCTCGCCGCGGCCGATGCAGATGATGACAACGTCGGCACCGCGACCCTCGGTCAGTCCGTGCACGAACTCGACGAGATCCTGCTCGAGGGGGTTGATCGTGTGGGTGGCGCCGAGGCTCTCGGCGATTGCCCTGCGGTCTTCGGACGGGTCGGAAACAATGACGTTCTCGGCCCCCAGCAGTCGGTTGAGCTGAGTGTGGAGCAGGCCAATCGGGCCGGCGCCCTGAATGAGAACGGTATCGCCCACCTCGGTCTTGTAGTTTTCTGAGCCGTTGATGACGCAACCGAGCGGCTCGGCGAGGGCAACCTCGGCGGGGGTCAGGTGCGGGGCTGCCTTGTAGACGCCACCACGTTCAAGAGCATCCTTGGGGACACGAACGTACTCGGCAAGGCCGCCGTTCACCCGGTATCCAAAAATCTGGGAGTCGGTGCACAGGTGTTCGCTACCGCGCGCGCAGTAGAAGCACTTGAGGCAGGGAATGGTGGGGAGGATGCCGACGAGGTCACCGATCTCGAAGCCCTCAACGCCCGCACCGATCTCTTCCACGTACCCCGAGATTTCGTGACCGAGAACAACACCGATATCAATTCCCGCGGACTTCTCGCCACGCAGGATACGTCCGTCGGTGCCGCACACCGTGTTCGCACCCACCTTGAGGACGAGCTCGCCGTCGCCGGCTACCGGCTTTTCAATATCTCGTAGTTCAAGCTTTCCTGGTCCAGCAAACACTGCTGCTTTCATGCGTCCTCCCTAGAACTGAGGAGGGGCCCGGGGCCGGCCCCCTCGTGTCCCCTTGGCGGCTCGTGGCTGCCTCGGGGACGAAACTGTGTGGCCACGACCTGCACGGCAATCCGCGCGATTTCGTGGCCCATAAGGTGTGGGAGGGTCATCCCTTCCACACAGACTGCTAGCTACTGATACGTGCCTGAATGTCGGCCAGGCGATGGCTGACATCGGACGTTGACGGGTACAGATCGAGGTAGATCTGGTACATCTCTGCGTACTGGTCGAGGTTGTCCGGGTTGGGTTCAATCTCGCGCTCGGCGGAGTTCCACGTCGTGCCCGGATCAACCAGGCCGGCGGTCATGGCAGCCAGCAGAGCATCACCGTACGAGGCACCGATCGTGACCTTGGGGATGTACTGCTTGATGCCGATGATGTCGGACATGATCTGGGGCCACAGGCCACCGGTCGTGCCGCCACCAACGGCCCAGTATTCCTTCGCTTCGCCACCCGATTCCTTGATCGAATCGAGCAGGTGGCGGGAACCGTAACCGGTTGCCTCGAGGGCCGAACGGTAGATGTCTCCGTACGTGTGCGTCAGGTTGAGGCCGGCAAGTACACCGCGAGCGTTCGGGTCGGCAATCGGGGAACGTTCGCCCGAGAAGTAGGGCAGCATGAGCAGGCCGCGGGCACCCGGCGTGGATTCGCCGGCGAGCTTCGTCAGCTCGTCATAGTCGCGTCCCGACAGGTCAGCAACCCAGGTCGTGAGCGAACCGGTGGTGGACATACCACCCGACACGTTCGAGGTGCCCTCGAAGAGGCCGGCGTTCGACCAGAGCGAGGGGGCGATGAGAGCCTTGTCGGAGATCTGAACCGCAACCATGGTCGAGCCGTACATGAGCATGACCTGGCCCGGCTGGCTCACGCCAACGGACAGGGCCTCGACGAAGGCGTCGATCGAGCCAACGGAGACGGGGGTGCCGGGGCGGAGGCCGGTGATGCGGGCGGCGTTCTCGGTGATGTGGCCGGCAACTTCGTTCGACCACATGAGCTTCGGCATTTCCAGGTCGCCACAAATGTCGTCAACCCACTCCTCAACCCAGTTGTTCGTAAACGGGGAGTAGAGGGGCTCGCACATCGAGGCGGACAGGTGGTCGAGAACGTAGGCACCGGTCAGGTGGAAGACACAGTACGTGTGCGCCATGAGGAAGCGGCGGGTCTTCTCCCACACCTCAGGCTCGTTGCGACGGACCCATTCAATCTTCGGGCCAACCGACTGCGACGTCATGTTGTTACCGCAGACCTCGAGGACCTTGTCGGCGCCGTAGCGTTCGGTCAGGTCATCAATTTCCTTGGCGGAACGGGTGTCAACACCGTAGAGGATCGCGGGACGCAGGCCCTGGCCCCGCTCGTCGGCTGCCAGGAAGACGGGGCCGATGCCAGAGATCGCGAGACCGGCGACGTCACCCTTGGCGCGAGCGGTCAGGCGGCGGCAGATTTCCACAACGTCCTTCCACCAGGTCTCATCCGGATCGTGCTCGGCCCAACCCGGTCGGGGGAACGAGGTTTCGTGACGCACAACCTCGCTGTGAATGACGTTGCCCTCTGTATCGGCCAGGACGCCCTTCGTTGAGCCCGTGCCAATGTCGATTCCAATGACTAGATCAGACATCTCTCAATCTCCTTTGATCTGAGGATTACAGCCCCGCGCTCTCTTGCACGGGCTGGGCGCGCACGTGATTGCCCTCACGCGCACCCCTTCATCTTCCTCCAACTACCACCAATAGTCAATGTTGGAAGCCGATAAAACATGCACCTTTTCTCAACTCTACGTGATAATTTCACAGGGCCTTTGAGCGTTTTCTCAGGACTCTTTTTCTCCCGCTCGCAACTCGTTCACAGAGGAAGAGCCCTGCAGAATCGGGAGCAAATGGCATGGTAGCGCGCCTTTTGGCGCATTCCTGGAATCGCTCATTTTTCTTGTTTCCACTGAAAACGCACATGGTGGGCCCTTCTCAACTTCACATCAACGGAAGTAAGAAGAGCCCACCGAGTTGACAGTGCCCACCCCGAGTTTTCTCAGGGGGTCGTTTGGGGTCTAGGCGAGGTCGTAGAAGAACTTATCCCACGGGATTTCGAGGGGAGCATCCTCGGCGACGACCGAGTAGAGGAAACGGCAGAGCGGGTACTCTTCCGGCTTGATCACACCGCGGTCGGTCAGGGGCCCAAGGGCCTTGCCGATCACCTTGATGGCTGCCACGCCTTCGAGGGTCACGCCCTTCATGTGCTGGTCGCGAACCTCGGAGAAGGGGATGCCCTGGCCGACGAGAGTGCCGGCCTTGACGTTGCGGCCACCCATGGAGGTGACGAACATGTCTCCCACGCCGCCCAGTCCGTCAGCCGAATCCGGGTTGCCACCCATGAGCTTGACGAAGTTGCGGAGCTCGCGCTGTCCCTGCGCGAAGATCGCGGCGCCGTAGTTGTACATGACGTACTTGTTGTTTTCCTTGCCCTGGGACTTAAGGAGGCCCTCGGCAAAGCCGGCAGCAAATGCGTAAATGTTCTTCGTGGCGGCACCGGTCTCGTGGCCGATGAAGTCGGTCGAGGTCCACACGTGGTAGTAGTCGGTGCGGAACAGGTCGGCCAAGTATTCGAGGTCGTCCTTGTCGTGGCCGCAGAAGACGACAGCCGTGTCGTGGTGCACGGCGAGCTCACCGGCAATCGAAGGGCCGGTGATGGCGTTCCAGGAAACCTGTTCGATCTGTTCGGGGCTCAGGTATTCCTGGATCTTGTGCGGCAGGAGCTGGAGTTCACCAGTCTCCTCATCCGCCCTCATGCCCTTCGTGATGCAGAGGAACTTCTGTCCCGGCTTCAGGAGGGTGGCGAGCTGCTCACCGATCCATTCGACACCGAATGAGTTGACGCCACTCATGACAACGTCGGCGCCTTCGAAGGCTTCTTCGGCCTGCTCGAGCTGGTAGGCGGTCACGCCCTCGTTCACCTTGAGACCCAGGTCGGGGTGCACTCCCGTGGTCTGAATGGAGTCGATAATTTCGCGGTCGAGGAAGGTTCCGACGAGTCGGACTTCGTGACCATTTTCCGAGGCGGGGAAGGACAGGGCGGTGCCCATGATTCCAGCGCCCAATACGACGATCGTTGCCATTGCTGTTAACTCCGTTTCATGACGGTATTGATTCGAGTAAAAATGTCTGCGAGTGCGGGGTAAATATCCTGCTGGATTGCAGCCCATTCCCCGTAGATTTCGTAGGCTTCGGGGTCGGGTTCCGTGCGATCAACGAAGGAGGCCATGCCGTTCGATGCGGCAGCCACATCCGGGTAGGTCCCGATCGCTGCCATCGCCATCATCGCAGCCCCCTGAGCGCTCACTTCTTCCACCCCGGAAACCACGAGCGGAAGGCCGGTCGCGTCGGCGAAGATGCGGCGGTAGAGGGGATTGCGGGAGCCGCCACCCGTGCAGCGGAGCTCCTTGAGTTTACGGCCGGTGGATTCCTGGACGCGCTCCAGGTTGCCGCGCAGTTCGAGAGCCATGCCTTCGATAATGGAGCGGTACATGTGGGCGCGGGTGTGGGCGGAGCCGAAGCCGACCACGCTGCCCTTGGCGAACGGATCCCAGTGCGGTGACTGAACGGCGTTCCAGTACGGGACGGTCAAAAGCCCGTCGGTGCCCGGCTTCAGCTCGGCAGCTGCCCGATCCAGCTCTTCATCCAGCCCGCCCTCGAGGGCGGGATCGCCCAGTTCGGTGCGGAACCAGTTCGCGAGAACGGAACCGGAGTTCTGCACGATCTCAAGAACGTAGGAGTCGGGGATGCCGCCGAGTAATGTGCGGTAGGCGGGTGAGTAAGCGTACTCAAATGCGTGGACACCGGCCACGATCGACGTTCCGATGTTGACGTAGGCGACGTCCTCGTCAATGGCGGAAGTGCCGAGTCCGGCTGCCTGGCCGTCTCCGACGCCCGCGACGAGCACAACGCCCTCGCCCAGTCCCCACTCTGTGAGGAGTTCGGGATTAATGGGGTCGATAATGGAGGCGGGAGCCGCCAACTCCGCCATCTGCTCCCTCGTGACCCCTGCGATGTCGAGCAGTTCGTCAGAGTAGTCGACTACAGCGATGTCGAGGAGGTTGAGGGTGTCGGCGCTGCCGACTGCCGAAACCCAGCGCCCTACGAGCCGGTGGGCCAGGTAGGCGTGCACGTCCACCAGCTTATGGGCGGCCTTGAGGGTGTCCGGTTCATGCTTCTTGAGCCACGCGATCTTGTAGAGCGCGGGCGTGGTGTCTGCGGGTTTGCCGGAGAGTTCGTGAATGTGGTCGGAACCGTATTCTTTGATCTCGGCGCCCGCACGTGAATCCAGCCAGAGGATGGCGGGGCGGAGTGCCCCACCATCCTCGTCAACGAGTGCGAAAGACTCGCGCTGGTGGGTGATGCACAATGCTTTGATCCGCTTGCGGTCCGCTTCCTCCAGGGCTTCGCAGGCCTGGGTGATGGCGGTGTTCGTGGACGTCCACCACTGCGTGGGGTCGTGCTCGAACATATCCATTCCCGGGGTGAGCAAGTCAATGTCTGCCTTGCCGGTTGCGAGAACTTTCCCTGAGGTGTCGACGACGACCGCCTTCGTGGCGGTTGTCGAGGAGTCGATAGCGATGACAAGTGGATCAGTCACTGTACTTACCCCTTCTGTCCGTAAACGTTCTGGTAGCGCTCGTATAGCGAGTCGATGTGCTTCTGGTCGATCGGCTGGAGTGCTCCCATGCCGCGCGCGATCGCAACGGTGCGAGCAACCTCTTCGACCATGACGGCGGCCTTGACCGCTGCCGTCGCATCCTTCCCGATCGTGAACGGGCCGTGGTTGGCCATGAGAACCGCGGGCGAACGCGAATCCTTCAGGGTTTCCACGATGCCGCGGCCGATCGAGTCGTCACCGATGATCGCGAACGGACCAACGGGAACCTCGCCACCGAACTCGTCCCCCATCATCGTCAGAACGCAGGGAATGGGTTCGTGGATAGCTGCGAACGCGGTCGCATAGGTCGAGTGGGTGTGCACCACTCCCCCGACCTCTGGCATGTGCCGGTAGACGTAGGCGTGAGCGGCCGTGTCCGAGGAGGGGGAGAGGTGGTCGGGCGTGCCGTCCACGATCTTCTCCCCATCCAACGTGCACACGACCATGACGTCCGCGCTCAGCTCGTCATAGCGCACCCCGGAAGGTTTGATGACGAACAGGTCGCTACCGGGCACCCGTTCGGAAACGTTGCCGGCGGTCCAGACCACGAGATTGTTGGCGGGAAGCTCCGCGTGGAGCTTCGCCACCTTCACCCTCGTGGCTTGGACGGCCGCCTGGACGTCACTAGCGAGTTCGGATAGAACGATCATTTGCTGCTCTCGAACGCCTTCGCCTTAATGTCCTTGAGACGGTACATGGGCGAGTTGGGGTTGCGGCCGAACTGGTCGTGCAGTTCCTTATAGATCTCGTAGAGAGCGTCGTACTTGGCGGCGCGCTCCTCGTTCGGCAGGTAGGCATCCTTGCGGACGTTTGCCATGGCCTCGGCGGCCTGGAAAACATCCTCGTAGACACCGGCAGCGACGGCAGCGAAGACTGCGGAGCCGAGGGCACCGGTCTGCTCCGCTTCCGAAACCGCGATCGGACGGCGGGTAATGTCCGCCATGAGCTGCATGTAGAACTGGTTCTTCAGCAGACCACCGGCGGCAACGATCTCGTCGATCATGACGCCGTGCTCTTCGAAGTTCTCGATGATGACGCGGGTACCGAACAGGGTTGCTTCGAGTAGCGCACGGTAGGTTTCTTCGGGCGTGGTCGTGAGCGTCTGGCCAATGACGAGGCCGGACAGGCGCGAGTCCGCGAGGATGGAACGGTTACCGTTGTGCCAGTCGAGTGCGATGAGGCCGTGCTCGCCAACTTCTTGATCCGCTGCCTTAGCAACGAGGAAGTCGTGGAGCGAAATGCCCTTGCGAGCGGCCTTCTGTGCGTATTCTGCGGGCACGCAGTTGTCGGTGAACCACGCGAAGATGTCACCGACGGCGGTCTGGCCGCCCTCGAAGCCCCAGTAGCCATCAACAGCGCCACCGTCGACGATGCCGAACGTGCCGGGCACGTCCTTGAACTCTTCACCGTTGACGACGTAGCAGGAGGAGGTGCCGAGGATAGCGGTGAGCTGGCCGGGACGGACGGCATTCGCACCGGCGACCACGACGTGGGCGTCGATGTTACCCGAGGACACGGCGGTGCCAGCCTTGAGGCCGGTCAGTTCCGCCATCTCTTCCGTCAGCTCGCCAACCTTGCCACCAAGCGGCAGAATCGGGGCCGACATCTTCGTCTCGAACACGTCACCGAAACCGGGAGCAACCGACTCGAGGTAATCCTTCGAGGGGTATTCCCCATCCTGGTACATGCGTTTGTACCCGGAATCACCAGCCGAGTAGGTGAGGGTGCCCGTGAGCTTCCAGGTCACCCAGTCTAGAAGGTTGACGATCTGGTCGGTTGCTTCGAAGACCTCGGGGGCCTTCTCGTAGACCTCGAGTGCCTTGGGCAAGAGGAGCTCGGAGGAGAGGACGCCGCCGTAGCGGGACAGCCACGGCTCGTTGCGTTCCTCGGCGGCCTTGACGAGGCGGTCTGCCTGGTCCTGGGCGCCGTGGTGCTTCCAGAGCTTGATGTAGGCGTGCGGGTTGTTCTTGAACTTGTCCTGCTCGCACAGGGCGTTGCCCTCGTTGTCCGTGAAGAACACGGTTGCCGAGGTGGCGTCGATGCCGATGCCGACGATGTCGGCGGGGTCAACGCCAGCATCCTTGACGGCCTGCGGGACTGCGGTGCCGAGCACTTCAATGTAGTCGGCAGGCACCTGGAGCGCGAACTCCGGGGGCAGCTTCTGGCCATCGCCCGCATCGAGGGTACGGTCCATGACGGCGTGGCGGTATTCGGTGACCGCCGTGCCCATCTGGTGTCCATCGGAGGCACGCACGACGACGGCGCGACCGGACAGGGTGCCAAAGTCGATGCCGACAATGTACTTCTCACTGTTTGACATAGGAAATTTCTCCTTGAGTGGTGGTGGTGTTAGGCCTCGGGGTGCTTGTGCTGGCCCCAGAAGCCGTCAGGGGAGAAGAGCTTCTCGACGACCTCTTCGAGCAGTCCCAGATCGGTCAGGATGTCGAGGATCGTGTACCGGGGGCGGATCATCTGCGACTTGAAGTGGGTTTCGCGGAAGCGATCCCAGTCAATTTCGATCATTTCTGGGTGGTAGGGGGCGCCGGCTCCCTTGAGCATGTCCATGGCTTCCTGGGCGGTCACGAGCTGCTGGCGGCAACGCTCCTGGATGGTGGGCCACTTTTCCTTCAGCAGTTCGATGCGAGCAACGAGGGCGTCGCCTTCCATGCGCTTGCCGAGCGAATGCTTAACGGCCTCCTCCTGCATGTGCTCCTGGAGCGAAGCACGCACGTTGGCCTCAACCTCTTCGGGGGACTTCACTGCGGCAAGTGCCTTGTCCACGTCGAAGTCGTCGGCGGTCATGTCGAGGAACACTTCCCACATGGCGCAGGAGGCGACGGTGCCAACGCCAACCTTGAAGCCGTGGCTCAGCGGCGGCTCCCAGTCGAGTCCATGCCCCTCCATCTCCCACACGTGAGAGAATTGGTGGCCGGCACCGGAGGCGGGGCGGGAGGATTCGTATGCCTGCATGGCAAGACCCGACATGATCTGACCCTCACCGAGCTTGGTGATGGCCTCCTCGCCACCGTTAGCGATAGCGACCGGGTCCGAGAGCGAGTCACGGAGGGGACCCTGGACGAGGCTCCACGTGTAGGGATCGATCTTCTCAATGCCGAGTTCATCGGACAGGATCCAGTCCGCACCGGCGGGGATCTTTTCAATCAGGTCACCGTAGCCGGTTGCGGTGAGACGCTTGGGTGCGTTCACCATCGTGTCGACGTCTGCGACAAGGCCGGCGGGTGCCGGGCAGGAGCGGGTGATCTTGAAGCCATCCTTGGCAATGGAGGCACCGAAGGCGGCGAAGCCGTCCACGGAGGCTGCCGTGCAGACGTTAATGTAGGGGCGCTCGAGCTCACCGGAAGCGAGCTTTGCGATGTCGTTGAGCGTGCCAGCTCCGAGCGAGACCACAACCGTGTTCTCGTAGGGGCGGATCACTTCGCGGAGAATCTCAACGTTCTCGTATCCGCCATACAGTGTCGGGGTGCCGGGGAACACGTACGGTTCGTCAGCGAATTCGACGCCGGCTTCCTTGAGGGAGGACACAACAGCATCACCGACGGCGGCGTACGTGTTTTCGTCAGCAACAACAAGAACCTTGGAGTCCGGGAACAGTTCCACAAACATGGGACCGGTTTCCTTGTTCACGTCCTTACCGAAAGATATGGCCTTCGTCTCTGACGCAGTTTCCAGCGCCTTATTGATTAGTTCAGTAGACATCATCAATTCCTCTCTGCTTATGACCGTAGTTTAAGCGTGTTTTCAGTGGCTCGTCCGGTGAAGGGACAATTGCTCGGCCCGTTGAACTAGTGGGCCGTGATCACGTGCGTCTCCTGCGCTATCGTGGCCAACGTGTCCTTCGGGATCGAGTCATCGGTGATGACCAGATCAAAATCGGACAGGTCCGCCATTTTGTGCAAGGACGTACGTGTGAACTTGGATGCGGCCACGACCAGCACCGAGAATTCGGCTTTGGACATGGCGAGGGCCTTGAAGGATCCCACTTCCGCATACGGGTGATAGACGGCAAGATTGCGGACCGAAGCGGCGCCGACAACGACGGCAGCGGGGCTCAGGTTCGTGATCTCTTCCGTCGCTGTGGGACCGAAGAAAGCATCCAGTTGAGAATTGTAGATACCACCGAGTGAAATGAGTTTCCCCGTCACTTTGTGGGCCAGCGCCCGCGACATTGCGAGCGAGTTCGTGATGAAAGTCTTTTGTTGAGTGTCGGTCAACTCATCAACGATCGTCAGTGCGGTCGTCGAGTCGTCAAGAAAAATAGTGGAATAGTCTGCCAGGACCTCGGCCGCGGTCTTCGCGATCTTTGCTTTCGCTGCCACGTCCTGCATGAGCCTAAAGGAGATCGGGGTTTCCGACCTCGAATTGGTGACCGCCGAGACCTCGCCACGGGAGCGGCGCACGAGGCGCTTCGCTTCCAGCGTGGCAAGGTCCCGGTACAGGGTCATGGGAGAGACGTCGAAGAGCTCGATGAGTTCGTCGGTGCGGATTACGCCCCGATCGTAAATGAGCCGAGCCAGATCGTCCTGGCGCTCCTGCTTTGACGCAGTCACCGATATTCTCCGTCCAACCTCCGCCACGTCGGATCCGTTATGCGTTCTTACGCAGGTTGTCGACGTAGTCCACGGATGTGTGGATGTGGTCCTGAACGAGCGGGTACTGAGCGATGTACTGGTCTGCGAAGAACTTGTATTCTTCGTGACGATCCATGTTCGGCTCAATGTGCTCACGTTCGTGAACCATGTTGTCGGCCGCCTCCTGGACGGAGTCGTACAGGCCGGCGCCGGCTGCTGCGAGGATGCAGGAGCCGAGGGTCACGGCGTCGCCCACTTCGGTCAAGGTGATGGGGATACCGGTGACGTCGGCATGCATCTGCGTCCACGAACGGGACTTGGTGGAGCCACCGCAGGCAACGAACTGCTTGACCTCGAAGCCGGCCTCGGCGAGCTTGCGCATGTTGGCTTCCACGCCGTAGCAGACAGCTTCCTGGATGGCCTTGTACATGTGCTCACGGGTGTGCGAGAGCGACAGGCCTGTCATGACACCGCGTGCCTTCGAATCCGAGTAGGGGGTGCGGTTGCCCTGGAAGTATTCGTTGATGACGAGACCGTCGCAGCCGATCGGGATATCGGCGGAACGCTGGTTCATGATGTCGTACGTGTTGAGGCCCGTGGACTGCGCTGCCTGCTCGATGTCAGGCAGGAACTGGTCCTTGAACCACTTGAGAACCGAACCGGAGGACGTGAGAGAGGTTTCGACCGTGTACTGGCCCGGAACCACACCATCGGTGTAGCCGCCGAAGAAGCCGGGGCCCGAGACAGGTTCTGCGGACTGGCCCGACATGACGTGCGAGGACCCGGTCACGAGCGACATCTTGCCCGGGCGGAGCACATTGAGGCCGATCTGGCCGTGCCACGCATCGCCACCACCCTGGGCGACGGGGGTGCCGGGGATGAGGCCGAGCTGCTCGGCAGCGCGGCGGGCGAGACCACCCACGGGGGTGCCGAGGTCGTTGACCTGGGTGGGGAGCTTGTCGAACACGTCGCCGGCACCGGCCTCTTCGTAGAGGTCGACGGGCCAACCACCGTTGTCACGGTCGTAGTAGGCACGGTGTGCCGCGGTGTTGATGTTGAGGGTCCACTCCCCCGTCAGCTGGTAGGTCAGCCAGTCCGGGGCGTCGACGAGACGGTAGGCGTTCTTGTAGGTCTCGGGCTCGTTCTCACGCAGCCAGGCGGCCTTGAACGGGTACCATTCGGCAGTTGGGGGGAGAGTGCCGTTACCGGTGTAGCGGCGTGCGGCCGACTTCGTGTCGATGACGCGAGCGGCCTGCTCTGTGGCGCGCACGTCCATCCACATGATTGCGGGGCGGAGTGCTTCACCGCTGTTGTCCATCGCCACCACGGTCATCGTGGTCGCGTCGTAGGAGATGCCGGCGATCTGGTGCGGCTGGAGGCCTGCGCGTTCCATGACACGGTGCGTGGAGGCAACGAGTGCGCCCCACCAGTCGGTGGGCGACTGCTCCGCCCAGCCCGGGGCGGGGTGGGTCGTCTTGTAGGTTGTGGCCGCGAAGGCCACGGGGGATCCAGCCAGGTCGAAGATGCCGACACGGCACGACTCTGTGCCGAAGTCGATACCCATGACGTAGGGTCCGCCGGTCAGCGAGTTCTTGTTTTCAAATGTAGACAATGTGTTCTCCACCTCGAGTTAGTTTTAGTCTTCGTCTTCGTCGGTCCAGCCCCAGTCGGAGCGAATGCTCTCCGGGATCAGGTGGTCGACTCGGTTCAGTACATATGTTGGCTGATGCTTCTCATCCAGCGCCTGTGCTTCCTCCAGGGTGGAGTCGCCGGTGAGGACGAGAGTGGATGCCATTCCGGTATTGACGGCCATTCCAATATCGGTCGAGAGGCGGTCGCCCACCATCATGCAGTTGCGTGGGTCGACGTCGAGATCTCCGAGGGCGGCTTCAAGCATCGCCGGCTCGGGCTTGCCCATGTTGGCCTTCAGTTTCGTTCCGGTCGTTGCCTCGATGGCGGCGACAATGCCAGCAGCATCGGGTTCCCCTCTTCCCCCGGGGAACGGGCAGAACTTGTCCGGATTCGTGGTAATGAGGAATGCCCGCTTGTGGAACCAGATGGCGTCAAAGGCGATCTGGAGCTTCCGGTATTCAAAAGTGCGGTCGTAGGAGGCGATAACGATATCGATTTCCTCCGGGTTCTCACTCATCTTGATCCCCGCTTCGCGCAGGGCCTTCTTGAGCGGTTCTTCCGAGATCGGGTAGACGGTGGCGTTCGGGTAGTGCATCTTGAGCCAGCGGGTCGTGGTGACGACGGTGTTTGCGATCTCGTCAAGCGGAGTGGGGATACCGAGACGATCAAGCTTTTCCTTGTAATCGTCGGGATCCTTCGTCGGGTTGTTGGACAGAAACCTGACGGGTTTACCCAAGGAGCGCAACCCCTCAATCAGGCGCTTTGCTCCGGGAAGCAAATGATCACCTAGGTAGAGTGTTCCATCCTGATCGAAAATGTATGCATCGTATAGCTTTTCCGGTGAGGAAAGAATCATTGGGGCTGCGCTCCTTGGATTTTATTGTGTGGTTGATTCGCTTACGCGAGGATGGCGGTGAAAACGTAAAGAACGGTGGTACCGATCCAGATGGCGAATGCCGGGGGGTCAATGTGGGTGTCGCCGTTGGCGTTCGTCATGCGCGACAGAGCCTCACCGAGGAGACCGCCAAGTGCACCGACGATACCGCCGATAACAACTGCGACGACGACCATGACGTCACCGCTCCACTCGGCGATGTTCGAGGTACCAACAAGGATGGGAGCAAACTTGAGGGCTGCGATCGAAGCAAGAATCGTCATGTGGTGGGTAACCGGGGTCTTCATGCCGAGCGACAGGAAGATGAGGGTCACGGCGGAGATGGCCCAGCCAATGAGCTGTGCGTAGCCCACGATCGCGGTGTCTCCACCAGTTGCCTGGAAGAAGTAGACAACGATCATGATGGTGGCGAATGCGGACATGAGACCCGACACGAAGCCGTGCATCGCGGTGATGCCCCAGCCTTCCTGGTGCTCAACCCAGTGCTTACCCTCGCCGACCTCGAGCAGGCCGTGATCCTTCGTGGAGAACAGGCCGGTGCTGCCCCAGATGAAACGGATCGCGATCGAAACGATCACGATGGTGAGAGCAACGGTATCGGTCCAGCCGATGACCTCGCTGCCGTAGTGGAGGGCGGGGTCGGAGACCGACAGTGCCGGAACTTCTGCCAGGAGGTTGTTGAGCAGGTAGCCGATCATACCGAACACACCACCGACGGCGAGAACGTCGGAACGTCCAATGCCGGCGAGCGGGGTGACGATATCGCGGCCATTTGCGCCGCCTGCCATGACACCCTTCTTAGCTGCGTACGCTGCTGCAGCGGCGCCACCAAGGAAAGCGATGTGCGGACCGAAGACAGGGCCGAAAACGACGGAGCCCATGAAGAACGACACGTCCATGCCACCCAGGTAGCCGCCGAGGCCAACCAGGTAGGCGAGACCGGTGAAGATAAAGGCGGTCTGACCGCCGATTGCTGCGCCAAAGGCTCCGCCGCCGAAGGAGGCGACGAGCCATAAGAGATCAAATTCCACGTTGAAATCCTCTTTTAGTTTGTGGGGCTGAATGCGCCGTGCATCTTAGACAGGTAGATGCAGCTTCCTCCGCCTACTTTGGTGGAGAAAAACTGCGACGCTTGGAGACTTACTAGCGAGCTGGGCCCGCTAGGTCCTGTTATATGACAGCGATTGAGTTCACTGGCGCCGACGCTCCGAGGACCAAATACCTTCATATCGAGATATGAACGCGCGGTATTCACCCCGGCCCATGTCATTGCTCGGTCGGACTTCTCTTCAAGACTGCCAGCAACACCATCAGAAAGTCCCGCACCGCGCGACACAAGCCCTACCGGATAGTAGGTTTGTGATGCTCTCACGGTCATCGCGAGCCTCCCTTCTGACGTCCTTGCCAGCTACTGAACCAAAACACCGATGTTGTGGTCACGCCGTCACGGTAGACAGTAACAGTATGCATGTTAATTTCCCCATCCGCTTGGTTTTTTGCACCAATTCCCGACTTAGTTGCCATATTGTGCAACCACTTGCACGATTTCTTGACAGGAAATGAATGAAGCTCTAGGGAAACCAAGCGCCAGTGATTGCCGGCTCCGGGCCTCCGGGGTAGGCGTGAGACTGCGACCGGGACCCTAGGAGGTTGTTGTCACGTGAACTAGAGTTGCCATGTGAAGACACAAGCGACTCCTGTACTGAATCTCAACGAACTACCTTGGCCAGCAGATCAGCCCGAGCACTTTATTTTCGATGTTGACGGCACCCTGACCGACGAGCATTCGGTCACGCACCAGCCCACGATTGATGCCCTGAAAGCCGTGCACAATGCCGGATATCCCATCACTCTCGCAACCGGCCGGGTCCTCCACGCCGGCATCTCCCTCCTCGACCGAGCAGGGATCGACGGCTGGGTGATCGCCAATTGCGGTTCGGTCGTGTGGGACGGCACCGAGGTTGTGCACGAGTACCCGATGCCAACAGATCAGCTCAAGGCATTCATTGAACTTGGTCGCAGCATCGGAGTGGTCCCGGCCGTGTACTTCACGGACAGCATCGTCATGGATGCCGCAGATTTCAATATCGATAACGGTCAGCACAACCTCCTGAAGGTGGCGACCAACGCCAACGAGGGCCAGCCCATCGAGCAGGCCGATCTGTTCAGCATTGACCTGTCGCACGCGACAAAGGTCCAGTTCGGTGGCGACGCCACCATCCTCGACAAGTTCCAGGACCGGGTTCTGACTCAGTTCCCCGAGGCCGTTCGTGGGCATCCCTACGCCCTCGAAATCACTCCCGACGGTATCGACAAGTGGACCGGAATCTCCGCCGCCCTTCAGGACCGCGGACTCAGTGCCGAGGGTGCCCTGGGCGTGGGTGACTCCGGAAACGACGTTCCCTGGCTCCCCAAGGTCGGCATCTCCATTGCCGCACCCCAGTCCACCCCGGACGTTATTGCTGTCTCGGACTTTGTACTGCCCGATATTGACTTCCCCGTTGCCGAACTTATGCAATCTATTGTGAGGAGAACTCGATGACCCCCGAACAGATCACAGACCCGATCGCGTACCACGGTGAAGGACCGTGCTGGCACGAGTCGTGGGGCGGTATCCGGTGGGTGGATATGCTGGCCGGCGACCTGCTCACACTGAACGGAGATGGCGAAGTCGACCGCCTTCACGTCGGTAAGGTTGCGGCGTTCGTACGCCCCCGCACACGCGGTGGCTACGTTGTGGGATTGGAAAACACGATTGGTCTGGCCAGTTCACCGTTTGGGGATCCCGAACCCCAGGCGCATTTCTGGGATGATGCGAACCTCCGCTTTAACGAGGGTGGCTGCGATCCGTGGGGTCATCTCTACTGCGGCTCCATGCCCTACGACAGGACCGAGGGTGCGGGCTCCCTCTACAAAGTGGATCCAGAGGGCAACCGGACCGTTGTCCTCCCCCATGTCACCACGTCGAACGGCATCGCCTTCTCTCCCGATGGCACCCGCGCCTACTACAACGACACGAAGCTCCGCCAAACCGACGTCTTCGATGTCGTGGACGGGGAGCTCACCAACCGGAGGGCGTTCGCTAGCTCAGATGGTGCGAGCAACGATGGCCTGACCGTGGATTCCGAGGGCAACATCTGGGTGGCCATGAACCGTCAAGGCAAAGTCCGCCTCTACTCCCCCGAGGCTGAGATCGTGACGGAGATTCACTTGCCCGTGCAGCTCGTCACCGCATGCACTCTGGGCGGGGATGACATGCGCACCCTCTACATCACCACGTCCCGGGAAAACCTCGAGGATCCGGAACCGGAGGCAGGCGCCCTGTTTGCAGTGAAGGTTGACGTGCCGGGAATGCCCGTCGCGGAATATGCCGGGTAACGGGATATTCTAAAGTCGTGACGACGAACCTGACCGACGACGGTGCACTCTTTGATCTCCCGCCCCACGAGCGTAAGCCTCATGCACGGGTGATCTTAGTGACCGGTCCGTCCGGATCCGGGAAGACGAGATTCACGAACCGGACGGGCCTGCCCGTTGTGTCGCTCGACGACTTTTACTTTGACGATGATCATCCCGGCCTGCCCCGCAAGCACGGCATCATCGACTGGGACAGCCCCGAGTGCTGGGATCAGGAAGGTGCTTTCCAGGCTCTCCTAGGGTTGTCCAGCAAGGGAGAAACTGTCGTTCCCGTCTACGACATTCCCACCAACTCCCGCATCGGGAAACGCACCATCGACCTCGAGGGCTCACGAATCTTCCTCGCCGAGGGCATCTTCGCTGCCGAACTCGTTGACCTGTGCAAGAAGGAGGGGATCCTGGCCGATGCTCTCTGCATCTCCCGCCCCCGCCTCCAAACCTTCTGGTTCAGGCTCATGAGGGACCTGGATGAGGCCCGCAAGCCCCCCATTCCCCTCATCCGCCGCGGCATCTCCCACCTCATTCACGAACCCGAGGTCTATCGCAGCCTCGTGGCGAGGGGATTCCGCAGGGTCTCGATCGTCGAGGCACACGAGACCCTCACCCAGCTTCTCGCCAAGCAACGAAACTAGACGCAACAAAACAAGCTTGCGAACTAGAAGTCTCCAAGGCCGGGTGGTACGCGGAATTCCGTGTACCACCCCTTTTATTTCAAGTTAGCCGATGTATTTCGGGTTAGCCGATGGAGTTTGTGGCTTTCAAAAGCGAATGGGTGTGTGGTGATACGCACCAAGCGTTTCACCACACACCCAATTCGTCTCTCATGAGTTTCCTTCTGGATCACCTACAGGATCACGGCTTTAGGCTGGGACGACTGCGGTCTTGATTCCCTTGCCTGCGGTCACGTGGTCGAGTGCCTTGGCGGTGTCCTCGAGGGTAAAGGTGTCGGTGTGGAGGGCACTAACGTTGATGGCTCCCTCGCCGATGAGCTGGACTGCCTTGCGGTAGTTGTTCCGGCCCATATTCGACCCACCCGTGACGGTGAGCTCGTTGTAGTGAATGAGGTTCGGGTCGATCGTTGCCATCTGTCCCTTCGGAAAGCCAGCAAACGCATTCACGCGGCCACCGTTGCGGACCGACTGCAGTGCGGTCTGGAAGAGGTCAAGATTGCCGATGCACTGAACGGCCACGTGTGCTCCGAGGCCACCGGTCAGGTCCTTCACAAACTCCGCAATGTTGACGTCACCAGAAAGTGCTGTGTGGGTGGCTCCGAGTTCCTTGGCTATCTCAAGCCGGCCCGGGGAACGATTGATCACGATGATCTGGGAGGCGCCGCGGTGCTTGTTCACCATCGTGTGGAGCAGGCCAATCGGTCCGGCTCCAATAATGAGGACGGTGTCGCCGATGTTGGTGCCGTAGTTATCTGCACCGTTGAGGACGCAGCCGAGCGGTTCCGCGAGCGCAATCGCTTCGGGCTTGCTGCCCGGGAGTGCCTTGACGATGGCACCACGCTGGATGGATTCAGCGGTGATCAGCACGTATTCGGCGAGCCCACCATCGATCCAGTAGCCGTAGAGCTTCGCATCCACGCACATGTGCTCGAGGTGGTTTTCACAGTAGTAGCAGCGCAGGCAGGGCACGGTCGGCATGACTCCGACAAGGTCCCCTTCTTCGTAACCCTCGACACCGTCACCGATGTCGTGCACGTACCCGGAAAATTCGTGACCCATGACAACACCGGGGCGTACGCCTGCGGTCTTCTCGCCCCGGAAGATTCGACCGTCGGTTCCACAAACCGTGTTGGCTCCAACTTTCAGAACCATTTCTCCCGCTCCCGCTACGGGTGTGGGAACGTCCTGGATTTCGAGCTGACCGGGTCCGACTAGAACTGCTGCGCGCATGGATTCTCCTTGTGATCCGCAATGACCTTAACTCCTCAATACCGTACCTTGTTCGGCCGGTTCAGTCAGAGCTCACTCACGGGCGCGGACAACGTCGCGATCCCGCACTGGAGTTCCGAAAGGAACACGGTTGGTGCCGGACTCGGCGTGGTCACGAGAATACGTGCTGCTCAAAGAACCGGGCGTTGTGACAGTCATTTAGCGTTCTTCAGATACAGCTACTCCCCGGAACCTGATCCACCTAGTTCAGATTTCGAGGAGTATCGCTCGCACGTGGGGTGCGGGTGGTTTGTTAGCGGCGCTTGACGAAGGGGAACGCGATGGTTTCGCGAATACCAAGTCCGGTGAGTGCGGTCAGGAGGCGATCAATACCCATTCCCATGCCACCGGAGGGCGGGAAGCCCTGTTCCATGGCGGCGAGGAAGTCCTCATCAAGTTGCATGGCTTCCGGGTCACCATCTGCCGCAGCAAGAGACTGGGCGACGAGGCGTTCACGCTGCACTACGGGGTCGGCAAGTTCGGAGTATGCGGTTCCCGTTTCGACTCCACGAATGTAGAGGTCCCACTTCTCGGTGACACCGGGCTTGGTGCGGTGCGAACGAGTCAGCGGCGAGGTGTCTTCGGGGAAGTCACGCAGGAACGTGGGTGCCCACAGGTGGTCTCCAACCAGTTCTTCCCACAGGTCTTCGACGATCTTGCCGGCAACCGCGTAGGGCGGGACGGAGATGCCGTGCTGGTCGGCGATCTTCTCCAGGTCGTCTCTGCTTGTTTCGACGGTGATTTCCTGCCCGAGCGCTTCGGAAAGCGAGGTGTAGAGGTCAAGCTCTGCCCACTCGCCACCCAGGTCATATTCAGTGCCGTCGGCAAGTGTCACCGTCGTGGTTCCGAGCGCGTCGAGGGCAGCCTGCTGGATGAGGTTGCGGGTCAGGTCCGCCATCGTGTCGTACGTGGCGTAGGCCTGGTAAACCTCGAGTGCCGTGAATTCGGGAGAGTGCGTGGAGTCGGCTCCTTCGTTGCGGAAGTTCTTGCCGATCTCGTACACCTTCTCGACGCCACCAACGACCGCACGCTTGAGGTACAGCTCGGTGGCAATACGGAGGTAGAGGTCTTCGTCGTAGGCGTTGATGTGGGTGGTGAACGGGCGTGCAGAAGCACCACCGTGGATTGCCTGCAGCGTCGGGGTTTCGAGTTCAACGAAGCCGCGGCGATCGAAGTTGTTGCGCAGTGACTTCATGACCTCGGAACGGAGGCGAATCATCTCGCGAGCATCCGGCCTCATGATGAGGTCAAGGTGCCTCATGCGAACCCGGTTCTCCTCCGACAGTCCGCTCTCTTCGCCATCTTCCTTCGTGTAGGTCTTGGGAAGCGGGCGCAGTGCCTTCGATGCCATCTTCCATTCGTGAGCGAAAATAGAGAGCTCGCCACGGCGGGAGGTGCCCACGTGACCGTGAATAAAGATGTGGTCACCGAGGTCAACATCGGCCTTGAACCTGGCCATCTCGTCCTCGCCAACGACCTTAAGGGACAGCATGACCTGGATCCGGTTGCCGGGGCCGTCCTGCAGGGTGGCGAAGAAAAGCTTGCCCGCTGTCCGCATCAGCATGACACGGCCAGCGATCCCGACCGTCACATCCTCCAGTTCCGTGCCCGGTTCCAGACCATCGTACTGTGCACGCACGTCGGAAATAGTGGTGGTAATGGGCAGTTCCGCAGGGTAGGGGTCGATACCCTCCGCAAGCATCTTCTCTCGCTTGGCGGCACGGAACGCCATCTGCTCCGACGATGTTGATTCAATCTGCTCGTTCTCAGTCACCCGACCATTCTACGCATGATGTCCGCTATTCGGACCTGCCAAAGATGTGCGACTGATCGCCAAACCCAACCCATTCCCGAATTGCGTCACGCCCGCCCGAACTGCACCGCCCTGTCTTGCATTGCCCGGCGTTGAGCTGCCGCGCGTTGCACAGCACCGTGCTACACCATGAGCATGCGCCAGGTGCACGAAAGGAACCCGGCATGAGTTTCCTTCCACGGATGACACAGCAGGGTTGCATGGCAACGAGCACTGCGGGCTTGGCAGGGAGCTCACCGAGCCCGCCGAGGTGTGGAAGCGGGCCAAAAAGTCCATCCGCTCTATACCCCCGGGCCCGAACCGCGCCGGTATCGACACTTACCAAAATCGAATTAGGGACCACTCCCCTTGCGTTAATCGTTGGAATAACGCGGATTAATGCACCTCGGTGCGAATCGTTTGAACTTTCTTGCACGTCGGAATACCCGTGGCCCATTCGGTCCATGATCTGCACCCTGGATCTGTACGCTGGGAGCGTCACCAGTGTTGTTCGACAGCATTGGCGTTTGGAATTTCTGTTATAGGGAGCCCACATGAAGAAGTTGGAAACAGATGTTGTGGTCGTTGGCGGCGGCGCAACGGGAGCCGGGGTCGTGCGCGACCTGGCCATGCGCGGATACCGCACCATATTGGTGGACCGGGCCGACCTTGGGCAGGGCACCACGGGCCGCTATCACGGACTCCTGCACTCGGGTGGACGCTACGTCGTCTCAGACCCGCACTCGGCCACCGAATGTGCCGAAGAGAATGCGATCGTTACCCGCATCAATGCCGATGCCGTAGAAACCACGGGCGGCCTGTTCGTTATTGGTCCCGACGACCCGCTGGATTTTGGTGACAAGTGGCTGGAGGGCGCCCAGGATACCGGGGTTCCCCACGAGGAAATCTCCGTCGCTGAAGCGTTGCGCCGCGAGCCCCGTCTCAACCCGAAGATTCAGCGTGCCTTTGCCGTTGAAGACGGCACGGTCGATGGCTGGCAGATGGTGTGGGGCACCGTGAAGTCCGCAGAGGCTTACGGAGCACAGGTTTTCACCTACCACGAAGTCACGAACATCATGCGTGATGGTGACCAGGTTTCGGGTGTGGAAGCCATCGACCACAAGACTGGCGAGCAGGTGCAGATTGACTGCAACTTTGTGATTAATGCTGGCGGTCCATGGGCCGGCCAGATTGCTGCCATGGCGGACTGCCCCGATGTTGAGGTTGTTCCCGGTCGCGGCATCATGATCGCCATGAACCACCGCCTCGTCAACCAGGTTGTGAACCGTTGCATTTACCCCGCAGACGGTGACATCCTCGTTCCCGTGCACACCGTCTGCATTATCGGCACCACCGACGTTAAGGTCGAGGATCCCGACAACCTGGCGATCCCCCGCAACGAAGTTCAGCAGATGCTGGACGCCGGCGAGGTACTCGTTCCCGGCTTCCGCCAGGCACGCGCACTGCACGCCTGGTCGGGTGCACGCCCTCTCGTCAAGGACTCCCGCGTATCTGCGGACGATACTCGTCACATGTCGCGCGGCATGTCCATCATCGATCACAAGAGCCGTGACGGACTGTCGGGCATGCTCACCATCGCCGGTGGCAAGCTCACAACTTACCGTCTCATGGCGAAGAACATCGTGGACGTCATGGTTGATCAGCTGGGTGACGATCGTCCCTGCACAACCGAAACCGAAGCCGTTCCCGGTTCCGAGTCGCAGAAGACCTACCACGTCACCCACCGCCTTGAAGAACGCGAGAAGAATCTGCAGAAGGAACAGATCGTGTGCGAATGCGAGCTTATGAGCCGCAGGCAGCTCGAGGACCTGATCGAAGAGCAACCCACCGCTTCCTTCGACGACCTGCGCCGCCAGCTCCGTCTCGGCATGGGCCCCTGCCAGGGTGGCTTCTGCTCGATCCGCGCCGCGGGCATCATGCAGGAGACCGGCAAGGCCGACACCGAGCGCGTCACCGCACTCCTCCGCAAGTTCCTCAAGAACCGCTGGATCGGCCTGTGGCCCATCCTCTACGGCGACCAGGTGCGTCAGACCGCTCTCGATAACTGGATTTTGCAGGGAACGTTGAACATGGAGCACCTGCCTGAAGCCGAGGAGGCACACGTATGAAAACCGTTGTCATTGGTGCGGGACTGACCGGTCTCGTCACCGCAATCAGGCTTCGCGAGGCAGGCCACGATGTCACGCTCGTCACCAAGGGCCTGGGCGGTCTCCAGCTCGGACAGGGCACCCTCGACGTGTTCGGCTACAACCCTGATCGCATCACCCATCCCCTTGCCGAGATCGACAAGGTCTCCGCAACCGACCCGTCCCACCCCTATGCTGCCATCGGCTCTGACAATGTCCGTCAGGGAATGGAATACACGAAGGGACTCCTGGAGGGTCTGCTCGAGGGCAACGTGGAAGAAAACGTTCTTCTCCCCACCGCGGTGGGCGCGATCCGCCCCACCTCCTTCATCCAGCCCTCAATGGCCAACGGCATCCTCAAGCCGGGTGCGAAGTACCTCATTGCCGGGCCACGTGAGCTCAAGGACTTCTATCCGCAGCTCATTGCCGGCAACCTGGCCCGCACGAAACTGGACAATGGTGGCACGATCGAGGCACGTCCCGGGTCCTTCTCCATCCCCGCACGCGGCACCGAGGTTGACTCCTCGGGCCTGAACTACGCTCGTGCACTCGACCGGCCCGAATACCGCAAGGAATTCGCCGCCCAGATCAAGCCCCTCGTTAAGGAGGGTGAGATCGTTGGCCTGCCGGGCATGCTCGGCCTGGCCGACCCGAACGCGTGGCGTGACCTCCAGGACCTCATCGAGGCCCCGATCTTCGAGATCCCCCTTCCCCCGCCCGGCGTGCCGGGCATGCGACTCAACGAGCGACTCACGAGTATCGCGAAAGAGAAGCGCGTGAAGATCATTCTCGGCTCCCCCGTCACGGGTGCCACTCCCGAGGATGGGAAGCTCGCGTCCGTCACGGTTGCCTCAACCGGCCACGATATGACGATCGCAGCTGATCACGTCGTGCTGTGCGCGGGTGGTTTCGAATCCGGTTCGCTCGAGCTCGACTCGTACGGTGTCATGACCGAAACCGTGCTGGGCCTGCCACTTGTTGGCACCGACATTCCCGAACCCACCCACGGCGCCTACTGGGGCGATCCCCAGCCCCTGTTCCGTGTCGGCGTCAAGGTCGATGGGAACATGAGGGTCCTGGACCCGTCCGGTAAGCCCGTTTACAACAATCTGTACGCCGCTGGCGGTATCCTGTCTGGATCTATTCGCTGGTCTGAGAAAAGCGGTGAAGGCATCGCGGTTGGTTCCGCCTATGCCGCCACCGAAGCAATCCTTGGAGGTAACTCATGAGCATCGACGCCCTTGCCAGCACCCACGAAAGCCCCCTGCAGTTCGCAGCGGACCAGGTCGCCCGCGCCTCGCTCGACCACTGCGTCAAGTGCACGATTTGTGAAACGCAGTGTCCTGTCGCCAGGGTGACCGAGCTTTTCCCCGGCCCCAAGTATGTGGGCCCCCAGGCGGAGCGTTACCGTCACGGCAAGCCGGTGGATCACTCCCTCGACTACTGCTCTTCCTGCGGCATCTGCACGTATGTGTGTCCCCAGGGGGTTGAGATCGCTGAACTCAACAGCCAGGCGCGCGCAGTTGCCAAGGCAGAGCCGGGCAAGATGCCATTGCGTGACCGCCTCATCACGCAGACGGACCTCATGGGCACCGTCATGACCCCCGTTGCCCCGCTCGCGAACTGGGCTCTCAAGCAGAAGCCGATTCGCTTCGCGGTTGAGAAGACCATCAAAATCCATCGCGAGGCTCCCATGCCGGTGGCGACGACCCAGTCGTTTATGAGCTGGTGGAAGAAGCGCCCGAAGAACACGACGGCAACCCTTGGTCCGGTCGTCTTCTTCCACGGCTGTGCGGGTGGCTACTTCGAAGTCGAAACATCGAAGCGCACCGTCGAGGTGCTCGAGAAGATCGGTTACGAAGTTCTCGTTCCCAAGCAGAGTTGTTGCGGTCTCGCCCAGCAGTCAAACGGCCTGTTCGACGAGGCATCGAAGAAGGTCGTCAAGCTTGCCAAGCAGCTTCGTTCCGCTGGCAAGGATCTGCAGATCATTTCCTCGTCCGGATCCTGCACGGGCATGCTCAAGCACGAGGCACACAAGATCATGGGTATTGATGACCCTGCCCTGCTGGATGTCTCCACCCGCATGAGAGAGACCTCCGAGTTCTTGCTCGAACAGGTTGAGCTTGGCCTCCTGGATCCGGAAACCTTCCGTTCCATCGAAGACACGGTCACCTACCACCAGCCCTGCCAGGTCAAGTCGCAAGGTATGGGAACCCCCTCCATCACCCTTCTCGAACTCATTCCGGGACTCAGCATCAAGGAATCCGGTGAGAACTGCTGCGGTATCGCAGGAACCTACGGTCTCAAGGAGGAAAAGTACGACATCGCTCAGCTTGTTGGGCAGCCCCTGTTCAACAAGATTAAAGACTGGAGCCCACACCTGGCCGTCTGTGAGACGGAGACCTGCCGCTGGCAGATCCGTAAGGGTTCTGGCGCCAAGGTTGTGCACCCCGTCAACCTCATCCACCATGCACTCGGCCTGTCGGATGACCTGTACGACCGCACCGCCAAGCACTGACCGCCCACCAGCCCCCGGCTGGCAGGGATCAAAAATAGACAAGAGCATAAGAGCATAGGTTAAGACGGTGGTGGGGCCGGTTCATATGAACCGGCCCCACCACCCTTTAGTCTCAATAACCTCCGCCACCGGATCGCACGTCACGCGCGGCCGCGAGGTGAGAGGCTTTCGAAAGTACTACCGGGGTTAGTTTGCTCGGTAGTGCGCGAAGGGCTCACCGGAGGACTGTAGTCCCGATTCGTTGTCGGGAACCTGTCCCGGTTCATTCGAGGTTTCGACGATGGCGTTCTGTTCGTCAACGAAGACGACATGCGGCTCGTAGCTGCGCGCGGTTTCGTCATCGAGTTCGCTGTAAGCAATGAGGATGACGATGTCGCCCTCGTGGATGAGGTGGGCTGCGGCTCCGTTGATTTGGAGTTGGCCACTGCCACGCTCGGCAGGAATCGTGTAAGTTGTGAGCCGGGCGCCGTTGGTGACATCGACAATGTCGACTGCTTCGCCGGGGAGGATGTCGGCAGCATCAAGCAGGTCGGCATCGACCGTGACGGAGCCAACGTAGTGCAGGTCTGCTCCGGTGATGGTGGCTCGATGGATCTTCCCGGTCATCATCCGCCTCATGCGTTTAACCAAAACACACCTCCATGTT
This sequence comes from Flaviflexus massiliensis, assembly GCF_001375495.1. Classification (GTDB taxonomy): domain Bacteria; phylum Actinomycetota; class Actinomycetes; order Actinomycetales; family Actinomycetaceae; genus Flaviflexus; species Flaviflexus massiliensis. The sequence continues at coordinate 244,566 of NZ_LN831058.1, forward strand.
GTCAATCAAGCGGGTTGGTCCCACCCTGGCAGCGACCACTGCCAGCCCCTGCTTCGCGTTCGAGGATACTGGCTGGAAGGTATCTGGATTGACAATGGTGGCGTAATCAACGTTTACCCCTTCGGCTTCCGCAAGCGCCGTGGCAAGAACCCGTTCGGCCTCGCTGGGGGTTGCACCCGTTCCTGCGGCTTCCTTTGCGGCGGTGAGGGCACCAACGAGCGCAAGAGCGGCGGTGCGTTCTTCGGGACTGAGGTAGGTGTTACGGGAGGAGAGGGCCAGGCCATCGCTGTCTCGCACGATCGGGATCGCCCGAATCTCGGTTGGCACGTCGAGGTCGGCCACCATGGTTTTGATCAGGGCGAGCTGCTGAGCATCCTTTTGCCCAAAGTAGGCGACGTCAGGACGAACGAGCAGGAGGACCTTGAGTACGACTTGGAGGACGCCAGCAAAGTGCGTGGGCCGGGTTTTACCCTCGAAACGGGTGGCGACTTCTCCGGGGTCGACCCGGACGAGAGGGTGGCGGGGATACATTTCCTCATCAACGGGTGCGAACACGATATCGACGTCGGTGAGGAGCTTGAGATCTTTTTCGAGCTGTCTCGGGTACTTGTCAAAGTCCTCGTTGGGGGCGAACTGTAGGGGGTTGACGTAAATCGAGACAACGGTCGTATCGCACTCGTTCACGGCCGCATCCACGAGTCGGCGGTGCCCATCATGCAACGCCCCCATGGTCATCACCAGTCCCACGGTTCCCGTCTCGGGAAGCAGGGCCTTCAGTTCTTCTTTAGTTCTCACTACCTTCACGGGACAAGGATACTCTCTTGCCGCCACCGCTCTCCGAACAGGTCGCCCCAAGAGAAGCAGCCTCCGGCTGTTGCCAGGATTTGCTGGAAGTCGGGTCAGCGGAGGGTTTCCTCCCCTCCCTATCAAGCCGCATCGATCATTACGAGGTACCGCTGATTAAGAGTCGAGTGCCGTGTGGAGCTCGGCAGCTGTTCCTTCGCCGATTATCCTTCGTGCTAGCGCACGATCGGTCGTAGCTGACGCCAGCGCCCTGTAGGTATCGCGAATATCCTCGTGCGCGCCTAGTTCCCTTATGTGCTTCTCCACAGTGACCGTGTCACCGCGCACGATCGGTCCGGTCAGGAGTGCTTCCCCAGACCTGAGTGCCCCGTCCAGGCTTGCGTTTGCGAGGGGGCCGAGGAACTGGCCTGGGTCGGTGATGCCGGCTTCTTCGAGGAGTCTCATTGCCTGGGTGATGAGGGTGACGAGATGGTTGCCACCATGGCTCAGTGCCGCGTGGTAGAGGCCCCTCTTGTCGTTGTCGACCTCGACTGGCACGCCTCCCATTTCTGTCACGATGGCGTGCGCAACGGGCAGGATCGTAGCTGGTCCTGATACCGCAAACGGGCAGTCAACGATCCGGGTGAGGTCGAGGGAGGTGCCGGTGAAGGTCATGGCGGGGTGGATGGCGAGCCCAAGCGCACCCATGCTCGTAGCTGGTGCCAGGACATCCGTACCCACGCTTCCGGCGGTGTGGATGAGAAGCTGCCCGGTCTGCCATGCTTCAAGCTTTGCCAGGCCGGAGACGATGCGGGGGAGTTCGCTGTCGGGCACCGCTAGCAGCACCAGTTCGCTGGTGCGCACGATCTCTTCAACATCCTGGAGGGGAACACCGGGGAGGAGAACTTCGGCTCTCTCGATCGATTCCTCGGACCTCGCGTGCGCGGCAACGACCGTGTGACCAGCCCTTTGCAGGGCGGCTCCAAGAACTGCGCCCACCTTGCCGGCGGAAATGATTCCTATTCCGAGTTTCACTTCAGTTCCTTCCCACGCTCCTGCTCACCCGTCAAGGTTATGTGCCTTCACAGACTCTCACCACTATCGGCCCAAGTTCGGCTATCAGTTCCGTCATGTGTGCGCGTAAGAATCCGTTCTTCTTGCTCAGTGGGCACACTGACTTTGTCTTGCGATACACCTGGGTGAGGGATGGCGTCATTGGGGCTGGGTTAACCCGACGCGCTCCGCCCATTCTTCGATCGATTCACGATCATCTTTCCCGCGTGCGTCCAATCCCAAGTCCCGCTCAGCGGCAATCAGGGTGGTGACATCGGTGAGTGCGAGGTTCTTGCCCAGCCAGTGGACGGCACCGGTCACGAGGCTGAGGCGAATGGTTGCGAGCTTAAGCCGCCGTTGCACGGGTCCCTGACTGGCTTTGAGTCCCTGCCAGTGTCCGTGGAAAGCCACGGTGAAGGTGCGCGACAGCCATCCGGTCCGCAGCACCGCGACCGTACGCGTCAGGGAGATGCCATTGCGCTTGCGAGCAAGCGGATCGAGCCACTTGGAACTTGCTGGGGCACTAACGAAATGCTGCGAGGCCCCGGTCCCCACTTGAGCATCCTCGAGGAAACCGCGAACATCATCCACACCAATGTCGGGAACGATCGTCCACAGCAGGTCGAGGGCGGCCTTGCGGGAGCCGACGGGCATGATCACACTCTTCGTCAGATCAGTGATCGAATCATCCGCGTCACCACCGAATGCTCCCGCAACCAGGACCTCGACCTTCCACCAGTCCTTCCAGCGCCACAGTACGGGTTGCGATATTTCAACCGCGTGGATTCGACGGGGCGGGATCGTCTGGGTCGTGGTTGTTGTCAGGCCGCGTCGTACCCGGATCCCGTCGGCCGTGAGGAAGAGTTTGAGCCCGTGGTTGAGGTTGAACTGCCCCCACATCGTCGCCAGCGTACCAAGCATGGCAACGAGCACTCCGATCGATAAGGTCTCTCCTGCCACGATCATGATGATGAGGATCGTGGCGAGAGAGCCCACCGTTGCGATGAGAACTGCGGATAGTGCGAGGGAGCCGAGCAGGCGGCCGGTGGGGAGCACGTAGAAGGGCCGTTCACCCTCGTACACGTCATCGGGATCGTAGAGCCCCTCACCCGGTTCAGTACTGTCGTCAACGGTGAAGTCTTGACCTGCTCGAGCCGATGCTGCGATTGAGAGGATCTGGCTACGCAGTCCCTGAATCTGGTTCATTTTCAACAGACCCAGTGACATGTCACCACCCGACCCGGAGGCGGAGTCGATGACGATCGAGCCGAGGCCGACAATCCGGGGCACTATTCCCTGCTTGATCTCGACCGATTGAATCCGGTCCCACCGCACGTGACGGTGAGTGACCGAGAAAACCCCGGACCGCAGATGAATTCCCGAAGGAGCGAGAACGTAGCGGGCCTTACGCCAGATCAGCCACGAGAAGAAGACGATAAGAAAGGAAATGGCAAGCAATACCCCGGCGGTCATCAGCACCTGGGTTCTGCCTATCCCCGTGATTGCCTCAAAGATCTCGCTCATCCCCTGCTCGGCGATCTGGAGGAGGAATGAGAAAACTAGTGCCCCGAGGCCGGCCCACACTTTCCACAGTGACAGCAGAGGCGTTGCCCAATGGAACCGGTTCCACTCCTCTTGCGGAATCAGCTCCACAAGCTCAACCATCGTCTCACGATCGACAGTGCTGTCACTTGCAGGGGCGGTGACACTATCGGGACCGGTGGAGTGATCCGGGTTGTTTGCCCATTCGGGGCCGGCGGCGCTATTGGAGCTGGTTCTCCTGTCTCGGTTCACAGCCCCTCCATTTTCGTCGTCCCCAATTCGGTCAGCCGGAGGCGTAGCCTATCCGCTTCAGCACGGGGCACACCTGGAATGGAAGCATCGGTCGTGGAGGATGCCGTTTCCATGGTGATAGTCGACAGCTTGTAGAGCCGTGTGAGGGGCCCGTCTTCCACCTTCACTTCCTGCATCCGCCCATAGGGCACCACTTCGATGTGTCGGAAGAGGATCCCCCGGCACACGATGAGTTCCTCACCGGTCTCGTGGTATCCGGTGTAGAACACCGCCCGCACGCGCACCGCAGTGACCCAGATGATGCCTATGAGGACAACAATCTCAGTGGTGACGAGCCAGGTGAGATGTGGCCAGAGTACGAGGGTGATGATGAGGAGGAGGATGACCGGGAGTGCCACCGTGGCACCAATCCAAGCCCGCACTTTCCCGTGATCGGTTGAGATGCGAGTGAAGGCAATGTTCGGTGCAAGTGGGGAGCTGATGGTCATAATCCCAAAGTACACGAGGGAATTCGCGGGTAGCGGGTCAGAGCGCCCAATTCGCAAGTGGATAACCGCACGCCGGTACCCAGCCTACTCCCCACAGCTGAAGTGGAGGGGCGCGCCCGGTTTTGGTATTGCCGGGCTCACAGAGAATACTACGCGCCCTGGCGCTGGGCGGTGCTCTCATCATCATCGTCATCGATCGAGCACCACCATTCACCCAGCCAGCCAGCCCCGCCCAGGAGCAGGGACGAGAGACCAGCCGCAAGAATACGGACCGATTGTTCTTCAAGGAAGACAGCGTGGGAGCCGGTTGTGGCAAGCCAGCCACCGATACCGAGGCCGGCGAGGATCAGGCCAGCCCGGGTACAGGCTTGGCTAAGGAGTGCGATCCGGGCGGCCCGAAGCGGACTCATGGTTCGCTTCTTCCCATCGGCCATGGCCTTCACCGGCCAGGCCACGACCAGGATGATGAGTGCGACGATGAGCGGGACCACCCACATGTATTCCGGCACCACAACGAGTGGCAAGGTGGTGCGAATCCAAGCTGCTACCCCGACGAGGCCAACAAGGAAGCTGAGAATGAGGGTTCCCGCTGCCTGCGCAGCCGATGTCATCGCAGGGGCTTCCCGCGCAAGGTCCCCCACGGATCAACTTCGGCCCACGGCTCGATAACAAAGTCTCTCAGGTGCGCCTGCGGATGGGGCAGGGTGAGGTCCGGGTCGTCGGACACAACTTCGCGGCCCGCGATCTTGTAGGACACGATGTCGAGGTCAAGAGTGCGCGGCCCCCACCGTTCATCCCTCGTCCGCCCCTGCTCATCCTCAATGCGCTGCAGTTCGGCAAGCAGAGCGAGCGGCGACAGGGTCGTGTTACCGATCATGATTGCATTAATGTAATTGGGCTGACTGGGTGCCCCGGGTAGGACCTGTGCCGCGGTGACTCGCGTGCGGGACTTGCGTTCGTTCATGAGAATCCTGGCAACCTTCCCGGCACCTATCTCCACCTGGGCAACCGGGTCGTTGAGGTTCGACCCAAGCCCGATCACGACCTCAGCCGCGGGCTTGGGGGTTTGAAGAAGAACGGATAGTCTCCGAATCGAGACCGATACGTCCCGGAAGACTTGTTGGATGGGGGCGTGTGGTTTATGAACCGTCACGTCCACGGCGAGCGCTCCCATGTCAAGTACCTCCGCGGCAATTCGCTCTGCCAGCACCTCAATAAGATTGACGGGCTCCCCCGTAATGATCGCTGCTAAGCGGTCAGCCACTTCCCCATAATTAATGGTCTTACCCAGGTCATCGGAGTTGCGGGCGTACTTAAACGTGGTGTGGATCGTGAGGTCGACAATGAACTCTTGACCGTTTTCTTTTTCGTGGTCGAAGACTCCATGGTGCCCGGTGGCTGTCAGTCCCGTAAGCGTGATCTGATCGGACAGGTGCCCGCCGGGGAGATACAGGTCAGCCATGGATCCTCCTCGCGATCTGAATGGCCAGGGCACTCGACTTTGCGTCGTGTACCCGCACTCCCCATACTCTCTCATAAAGCTGAGCGGTGACCAGGGCCGTTGCCAGATCGGTGTCATCGGTCAGAGCTTTGAGGGAGCGTTTGCGGGAGTGACCAATGAGCCACCTGCCAGGCATGAGCCCCATCAACCGGTCAAGCCCGGCAAGGACTTCCCAGTCCTGCTCCCCCACCTTGGAGAACCCAAGGCCAGGATCAAGGATGATGCGATCTTCATCAATGCCTGCCTTGATGGCGTTCTCAACCGCGACTGTGAGTTCGCGGGCGATGTCGTCAATGATGGAGTTGTACTGGGCGGTGTCATTGGTGGTGACGGCTCCTCCCCGAGAGTGCTGCAGCACGTAGTGAGCGTCCGAGTCAGCTACAACGCGGTGAATATCAGGTTCAACCCGGCCACCGGTGACGTCATTGATGATGGGAACCCCGGCAGCAATTGCGAGTCTCGCAGTATCTGCGTGGTAGGTATCGACCGAGACTTGAATGTCGCGCTCGAGCAGCCCGGCGATGACTCCCTCGATCCTGCCCCATTCCTCCCGGGAGCTGATTGGGGTGGCGCCGGGCCGGGTTGATTCCCCACCCACGTCCACGATCGTTGCACCATCGGATACGAGCTGGGCTCCACGGTCGAGTGCTTCCTGCTCGCCTGCCCACCTGCCACCGTCCGAAACCGAGTCGGGGGTGACGTTGAGGATACCGAGAATCTCCATGGGTCAGCTCATGATGAGGCTCATGGCCTCAGAACGCGTGGCAGCGTTCCGCATCACGCCGCGCACAGCAGAAGTAACGGTGCGGGAGGCGGGTTTGCGGGCCCCGCGCATGCTCATGCACATGTGTTCTGCCTCGACGACAACAATGGCACCCCTTGCTCCCAGCGGGTCCATGAGTGCGTCCGCCACTTCCGATGTCAGTCGTTCCTGGATCTGGGGCCTGCGTGCGTAGCCGTCAACGAGGCGAGCCAGTTTCGACAGTCCTGTCACGGTTCCGTCATTGCCCGGAATGTAGCCGACGTGGGCGGTTCCGTAGAAGGGCAGAAGGTGGTGTTCACAGACCGAATAAACGGAGATGTCCTTGACAAGGATCATCTCTTCGTAGTGCAGATCGAACGAGGCGGATAGCACCTCGGTCGGGTCCTCGTGGAGCCCAGAGAACATTTCCTTGTAGGCACGTGCCATGCGGGCTGGAGTATCCCTAAGCCCATCCCGGTCCGGGTCCTCACCAATAGCGACCAGGAGATCGCGAATGGCTTTCTCCACGCCTTCCGAATCGAAGCTCATGACTGCTCTCCAGGGAAATCAATGGGCGGAATATGAGTGACCGGCCGCTCGTCCGAACTCAGCCACAGGGATCGTTCGGGAGCCTTCTTAACCGGTTCGAAGATTTCGGCAAGCTCCTTTTCGAGAAGAGTTTCCTTCTCGAGAAGACGGCCCGCAAGCTCGTCAAGAATGTGACGGTTCTCGATCATGAGCTGCCAGCACTCGTCATGAGCAGCATCGATGAGGGCGCGCACTTCCTGGTCAACAATGTGAGCCATGCGGTCCGAGTATTCGGCACCGCGGCCCCCGCCGCCCCCGGTCATGGGATCGGAATCATCCGCGGTCAGACGCACCGCCCCCACCCGCGAGGACATCCCGTATTCGGTCACCATCTTCCGGGCTATGCTCGTGGCCTTCTGGATATCGTTCGAGGCTCCCGTTGTCGGGTCGTGAAACACGAGCTCTTCCGCAACGCGACCGCCCAGCGCGTAGACAAGCTGATCAAGGAGCTCATTCCGGGACGTGGAGTAGCGGTCCTCGGTGGGCATGACCATCGTGTAACCGAGTGCGCGACCACGCGGCAGGATCGTCACCTTCGTGACCGGGTCCGTGTGGTGGAGCGCCGCGGCAGCAAGAGCATGCCCACCCTCGTGGTAGGCGGTCATCCGCTTCTCGTTCGGGTTCATAACCCGGGTGCGGCGTTGCGGGCCGGCAATCACGCGGTCGATAGCCTCGTCGAGATCGTCGAGCGTGATGTCCTTCTGCCCCTGACGGGCTGCCAGGAGCGCCGCCTCGTTCATAAGGTTTGCGAGATCCGCACCGGTGAATCCAGGCGTGCGGCGTGCAAGGGACTCGAGCTCGACACCCGCCTGGATCGGCTTGCCTTCGGCGTGAACTTCGAGAATCTTGGTTCGTCCGGGAAGGTCGGGAGCATCAACGGCAATCTGCCTGTCGAAGCGACCGGGACGAAGGAGCGCCTGGTCGAGAACGTCGGGACGGTTCGTTGCGGCAATCAGAATGACGTTCGTGGTGGCATCAAAGCCATCCATTTCAACCAGCAGCTGGTTGAGGGTCTGTTCGCGCTCGTCATTGCCGCCACCAATACCGACTCCGCGGGAGCGTCCAACGGCATCGATTTCGTCAACGAAGATGATGGCGGGCGAGGACTGCTTCGCCTTGGAGAAGAGGTCGCGGACACGGGAAGCACCCACACCCACAAACATTTCTACGAACTCGGAACCCGAGATCGAAAAGAACGGAACCTGAGCTTCCCCGGCAACCGCCTTCGCGAGGAGAGTCTTACCGGTACCGGGAGGGCCGTACAGGAGCACACCTTTCGGGATCTTGGCTCCCATGCCCTGGAACTTCTCGGGATTCTCAAGGAATTCCTTGACCTCGCCGAGCTCTTCCACTGCCTCATCAGCACCGGCAACATCCGCGAAGGTCACGTCCGGCATTTCCTTATCAATGTCGGCCTTGCCGGCACGAACCTTGCCGAAACCTCCCATGCCGCCCTGCTGGATCTTGGGGAGGATGAAGAAAAAGATTCCGATGATGAGGAGGAAGGGGATGAGCATCGCCAGCACCGTTGTCCAGAACGATTCCTGTGGCACGTAACTGTCGTAACCGAACTCGGGATCGGCTCCCTCGACAGCGGCGATGACGTCATCGGCTTGCGCGTAGATGTACTGGAAGACGATCTTGTCTCCCACATCCTGCTTCTTACCCTCTTCATCCATGGCCTGGACCTCGGATTTGAGGTCAACGCGAACGGTTTGCGCACCTTCGGTGACCACGACCCGTTCGACATCGTGTTCCTGGATGATGGACAGGCCCTCCGATGTGGAGACGGGCTTGTACTCACCCTGACTGAAGAACATGAAGTACGTGGCTAGAGCAACGAGCGGAACAACAATCCAGGGCATCCAGCTACGCTTGTCCGGCTGATTCTTTCCCTGATTGTTCTTACCGGACTGGTTTTTGCCCTGCCGGTTCTTCCCCTGGTTTTTTCCGGGTCGGGTCTTTTTAGAGCCCTGCGGACCCTGCTTGGTACCGCCGCTACGTGGACCCTGGTCGTGACCGCGATGCGGGAGACGGGGTTGATCGGGAAGGGCGGAGCCGGGCTGGTTGGGGCCGGGGCCCTGGCCGGGCTTACCGGTACCGGGCTTGTTTGGTTCGGGTAGCTTTGCGCCATCTTCTCCCGGGTAATGTTCGGGGCCGCCCTGGGATCCGGGACGGACCTGGGGTGTCTCGCCCAGCCACGGCTTGTCATTGCCGGGCTGTCGTCGACGGTTGCCGTTATCCGCCATAAACATGCGGGGCTAGGGTGCCAACGAACGGTAGGTGACGATACTTCTCGTCATAGTCGAGGCCATATCCGACAACGAATTCGTTCGGGATATCAAAACCAACGTAGGACACCTCAATGTCGACTGTCGCGGCTTCCGGCTTGCGCAGCAGGGTCGCGATCTTGACCGAGGCGGGTCCGCGCGATTCCAGGTTGGACTTCAGCCAGGACAGGGTGAGCCCGGAATCGATGATGTCCTCCACGATGAGAACGTGGCGCCCCTGGAGGTCAGTTTCGAGGTCTTTGAGGATCCGGACCACACCGGATGATTTCGTTCCCGAACCGTAGGACGAGACCGCCATCCAGTCCATCGTGACCGGAGAGTGCAGTTTCCGTACCAGGTCGGCCATGACCATGACTGCGCCTTTCAGAACGCCAAGCACAAGGATTTCCTTGCCCTCGTAGTCCCGGTCAATGTCGGAAGCCATCTCAGCCAGTCGGCTATCGATCTGCTCCTCGGTGATAAGGATCTTGGAAAGATCCGTTCCCATATCCGTCGAATCCACGGCAGTCCCTTCTTGCGTTACCACTAGCTCAACATGCTACTCCACGGCACGTTTCAAACCGTGCCGCGTTCTCACAGCGCGAAGGCCGGGAACATCAATTCCCTTGCCAGTCTCGCCATGCAGAAGATTCTCCACACTGTCCACGTGCCAGGACGTCAGCTCACCAGCACGTGCCCCACCCGCAATCAGCCACAGCCTGATCACGCGGGTTCTAATGGCGGGATGCTGCGCCCGCAACCACTCAACATCAAGCTCATAGGAATCGCCTGCACTGCCGTCGACATCCCCTGTACGGCCAGCACCGGTTGCACTGGCACTGGCCAGTGCCTCCCGCGCCACACCGTCAAGATAGTCGAGATCGGTTTGAAGGAGGTGGGCGGTGCGAGCAAGTGGGCCACGAACATCCTGCCCAACAGCTTCCGACAGTGCTGGGATTGCTCGCTCGCGGACCGCTGCGCGACGGAGCGGAGCCCCACCCGCTGTTCGCCACGGGCCATCCACACTATTGCTGGGATCATCCCACCACTGTTCGCCCCACTCCGAGCAGGCCCTGCGCAGCGTGTGACGGTCGAGGCCAAGGAAGGGGCGGACGAAATGCACGTCGTCCGCACCGGGTAGGGTTCCCGTGGGTTTCATACCGGCGATTGAGCGTGGCCCACTCCCCCGGCCAAGACCAAGAAGAACGGTCTCGGCCTGATCATCACGCGTGTGGCCCAGCAGGACAAGAGCTGGCCCGCCCAGTTCCCGAGCACGGCTAGCGATCGCGCCGTATCGTGCGGTCCTCGCATTCCCCTCGGGTCCTTCCAGTCCTTCCACATTCACCTGGACCGCCACCGTTGGCAGGTAATCCGAAAGCCGAGTGACGAGTTCTTGTGCACGTTGGTCTGAACCATCCAGGATTCCGTGATCGACGGTAATCGCTTCGGCATTAATGGCAGAGCGTCGGGTTTCGGCCGCAACCGCGAGGGCTAGAGCTAAGGAGTCCGATCCGCCGGAGCAAGCAACGAGCACGCGCTCCCCCGGTGAACAATCGGTGAGGACTGCGCGAACTGCCTGGCGTGCCGCTAGGACAGCACGCGCTGGCGCCACGACAGCGGGTCCTTAAGTTCAGCGGCCGTGGGGAGGTTAAGGGGATTCTCCCAAATGGTGTTGAATCCGTCGTGGCCGACCGCGGACACGACGTGGGAAACGAACCGTTCACCGTCCTCGTACTGGTTAACCTTGAGGTCGAAACCGAAGATTTTCTTCACGAATTGAGAGACTGCGGAACCGGATTGACGGCGGGCTTTGATGGCGGCGGTGATGCGCTTACGGGAGGGGATCCGCGCGATCTGCACCGTGTTCATCACGTACTCGGCATGTCCTTCCAGGACGGACATGATCGCCATGAGGTCCTCCAGCTCATGCATCATGAACGCCTCATCGCCATCGAGGGTGCTGATGACCTTGGACACGAGGACGTCCTTCAGCCACGGGGCTGCCGTGAACTGGAATGCGTGAGTGAACTCGTGGACGGAAACAAACAGGTGAACGTCGCGACTATCGAGGTTCCAGTCGCACGCGAAGTCCCACACGTTGGGGGCGACGAGGAGGAGCCTGCCCTCGATCGGCAGGCCCTGCCCTGGCAGAGCAGTGAGCGCAAAGGGATCGTACTGTCCGAGGATGCGGGGGGCCATGACCGCGAGGGCAAGTCCCAGCTCTTCGGAGACGAGGCGGGACTGCACGGGTCCTTCCACAATGGTGTCGAGGAAGGGTGCGACCGAAAGTGCGGTTGCCTGTGCCCATCCCGGTCTTGCGAGGACGGCAACGGGCTTTGATTCGACTGCTTCCAGATGCTCGTGCATCTGCGTCTGCTCCGCAACTATTGCGGGGGCGAGTCTCGCGCACCTGCGCAGGCCCGTGGCCACAGCCTGGGCTTTGGCCGGGGTGATGGTGGGGCCGGATCCGGAGAGTTGGCGGACTCTCCGATAGGCAATGGCGGGATCAATCTGCACTGTATTCAGCCCCCGTCGCAAGAGCGTTAATGGCGTCGTCAATGGCTGGACGCACGATTTGTGTGGTGCCGGGTTCGAGCTCGTCAATGAGGATTGAGAAAGTCAGAGTTTCCCCTTCCAGGGTGGTGAAGTATCCGGAGAGCGAGTTGGCTCTGATCAGGGTCCCGGTCTTGGCTCGGACGAGCCCTTCGGAGGGTAACCCATCGTACCTGCCTGCCAACGTCCCGTTGTATCCGGCGATCGGGAGGGCGTGGGGCATGCTGGAGAGGTCGCAGTCGGTACATGAGCCGGCCTTTGCCAGCACTTCGGTTAGCAGATTCGCGGTGACTCGGTTATCGATCGACAGACCCGCCGCATCCGAGATCGTCACCCCTGTCATGTCGAATCCCTGTTCGGCAAGGGATTCTTGGACTCCTTGGGCCGATCCTCCAAAGCTCGCATCCAGGCCCCGGTGAGCAGCAACGAGGTGGCCAAGTGCTTCAGCGAGGGAGTTGTCGGACATGGTGAGTGTGTAGTCCACAAGTTCCCGCACGGGTGCGGAGTGCACGACCCCGGCAGTGTTAGCCTCGGTGATCGTGGGTGCCGGTCCGGTGTTGACGGTCGAGACCTCTATCCCGCGGTCGCGCAGGTGATCGGCGAAGATCTCGGCAGCGTGCAAGTCGGGATTCGCAACGTGCTGTCCTTCGATCATGCCGCCGTTCACCGCCATGGGCCTCATCGGCATGATAAAAACCTGGTCCGAACCCTGAACGTTCTCGTGATAGTCGGGGCCAACAAACAGGCTCGAGTCGGCAACGAGCTCGATCGACGTTAATCCCGCGGCCTCGAGTGTGGATACACTTTGATCGGCGAGGTCGGCGAGCCCGGCCCTGCCCGTGATTGAGGCCGGGTTTCCTGCTCCCTCGGAGAGGTAAATATCTCCCCCGCCAACGAAATAGAGCTTGTCTCCGTCCAGGACGGTCGTTGTTTCCAAAGTCGTGTCGGGACCGAGTTCGTTCAGTGCCGCGGCACTGGTGAGTACCTTGATGCTCGAGGCCGGCATCCGCCCCCGCTCCGCGGAGAGGTCATAGAGAACGTTTCCTTGCAGGTCACGCACCACAAACGAGGTGCTGCCCGTGTTCCTTGAGTCTTCTGAGAGGGCAGCCGCGACCTGTTCGATGCGTTCTGGGGAAAGTTTCTCTCCGTCCTCACTTTGCGGAACGACTGCGTCATTAACATCAAAATCGGTCACTTCAGGGTAGGCTCGGGGTTCTAACGGCTTGTCCGCTGCCGTCAGGATTCCGGGCGCCACGTCAACTGCATCCGCAATGACGTATCCACCCAGTAGAATCAGGACAGCAACAATACCTGCCTGCGATCGTGCCTTCACATTATTAGTTTGTCACGTTCGATCACTGTTCACCACAAGGACCCTGTAGCCGAAGGAGGCGCCATGCTGGAGTTCGATGTCACCATCGAGATCCCCAAAGGCAACCGGAACAAGTACGAGGTCGACCACAAAACTGGTCGCATTCGCCTCGACCGTATGCTGTTCACCGCAACCCGTTACCCGGATGATTACGGTTTCATCGACAACACGCTCGGCGAGGATGGTGACCCGCTGGATGCACTGGTGCTCCTCGAGGAACCCACCTTCCCCGGTTGTGTCATCCGTTGCCGTGCGCTCGGCATGTTCCGCATGAAGGACGAAGCGGGCGGTGACGACAAGGTCCTGTGCGTACCCGCCGCAGACCAGCGTGCCTCCTGGCGCGTGGACATCGATGACGTGTCCGAATTCCACCGTCTCGAGATCCAGCACTTCTTCGAGGTCTACAAGGACCTCGAACCCGGCAAGTCTGTCGAAGGGGCTCACTGGGTGGATCGCGCGGCAGCCGAGGAAGAGATCCGTGCTTCCTACCAACGCGCCATCGACCAGGGCTACTACGACGAGCACTAAGCTTCGCCACCGGTATTGAACCGGCTCTGTAGGGCACGCCCGTGTTCAAACTTGATTTTGGGCACGGGCTTTTCCCGTTTTACGAGCGACCGCTTCCCTTACCGCCCGGCTCCCGCTATCCGGAGCCGTGACGGAAGAGCTTTCTAGAGGAAAGGGCCTTCTTTCCCTTCCACCCCCGGGTCTTTCGACATGACCCTCCATATCACCAAGCTGTAGCCAATTGCGACAGCAAGAATGCCGCCAATCGCCACCAGGATGAGAAGATTCCCCGTGAGCTTTCCCGACATGGACAGGACAAGATCCCAGGAGATCACTCCTATGCAAGGGCTAATCAGGGATAGCATTCTGCGCATATGATCCACAACCTTGACGTTCCCCTCGGGCGAAAGCACCTTGCCGTTCTTCGTCGTATTCGTATTGAACATGGAAACGACAACGATGACGAGGATGGTGGGGAGCGTAATGATCGGGCCGATCCAGATACTCGACTTCGCCCCCCAGGCGTCCGCCTTCCCCGAAAAGTCAAAATGCGTGGGGATCGTATCGGGCAGGCTTCCGTAAATCAGTCCAGTATAGATTGTCGCCGCTAAGCACAGGGCGAGACCGATGCCAAAGAATGCCTTGTCAAGAGCTCGGAACGGAACTTTTCCTTGTCGACTCACGTTTTTATTATCGCCCATTCATTTTTCACCCTTTCGTCCTCCACACCTTCGACCTTAGCCATGTCAATTTTCCAGAGGAAGTCTAGTAAACGCTAGGCTCTCAGTGCTCCCTATGCAGATGGGATAACCGCGCGGGAAGTTCGTCTCGGCCGCTCACCTGAAACTGGCGCAGGGCTAGCCGCTTCGCGTGTTTCCCTAACGACATGCGCCTTTGCGACAATAGCAATTCCACTCTTCAGCGCTTTAGGGGTCTCCTAAAGGAACGGCCCTCACGGATCCTTCTTCGAAACTATCCCAGGCCCACCGTCTTTGTCTGCCCCCATTTGTACTACTTTCATCCGTTTCCTGCTCCGGCTCTTGACGATGCACTACGGGTTTCCGGGTTCAAACTCGGTTCTTGTATCTGCACCACGGCTTAAGTGAACCGGTCAAAGGCAACAGCGCTGCTGATCATCATGGCGATGCCTACGGTATGGCTTGGAATCCATCCGAGGCGGTCGAGGGTTCCCATGAATAAATAACCGTGGGCAGGAAGATCAGGACGTGGCGGGAAGGGTCCTGGCCACCACCCCTTTACCCCGTGGTGTGGCCAACCCAAGCCGCATTAGCACGGAAAACTAGATACCCACCATTGGCAGGCCGTTGCCAGAGCGAGGACGAAAAAACAGAATAAGTAACGTAACATTGCGGCTCATGACGGACAGGAATTCGTCGCTGATGCTGATGTGGTTACCCGGGCGCTTAACCCCGGTTCGTAGTACGTCGAATGTTCGATACGCATAGCCGATCCTGAAAATCAGGGCGGAGGTATTCGATAGCGATGCCTTGCCCCTCGGCAGCCAATCCAACCTTTCCCTGCGCATACGCCCCTCCCCACCCGGGACGATTGAGGCGCATCAAGCGTATAGTCCGCGAACAGGTACCGCCCTCGAGGGAGGAGATGGAGCTCCCCTCCCGCATGAACCCTACATACTAATGAAACAGCTCTTGAGGGGCACGAAGAAGATATTGGCACACGCGGCGAGTTCCCTCTCCGCGGTGGCACTATGGGAAGGCACTTGATGTTGGTAAGTACTGGAGCGAGGTGGGGTGAAGCGGATTGCCCTATTCAAGAGAGGTAAGGCGAATGGGTGGCGACAGGTACTCGTTCCAGTCACCACCCATTAACTTTTTATACTTAGCTGGCTCACGGTCTGCGCGCACTGAGCGTCAGCAGGCTGTTTCCTTAGTCACCCACGACGTTGCGGTACATGGGGCTTCCCCAGACCGCACGTTCCTGGGTTCCCATCGAGGGGTTCCAGGCTGCAATGTGGGAGCCGTTGCCCGTGTAGATGCCGACGTGGCCTGGCCACCACATCATGTCGCCGGGGCGAGCCTGGGAGGCGGGAACGTAGGTGCCGTTGAACTGCGCGCCGTACGAGGACCTGGCGACGGTGATGCCGTGGTGTGCGTACACGTAGTGAGCGAATCCGATGCAGTCCCAACCTGCGGGGGTGATGCCACCCCAGACGTAGGGGGCGCCAACGAACTGGCGTGCGTACGACACGATCGAGTTACGAACGTTGCTCGTCGGCTGTGTCGGAGTCGGGGTGGGTTCCGGCTTCGGCGTGGGGGTCGGAGTCGGCGTCGGGGTAGGTGTGGGGGTCGGGGGTTGGCGTCGGGCTCGGCTCCTGCGTAGGTGCAGGTGCCGGCGCGGGCGTCGTCGGGGCCGGAGTCGTGGGAGCCGGAGTGGTTGGTGCCGGCGTCGTGGGAGCGGGGGTGCTCGGGACCGGAGTCGAGGGTTCGGAGGTTTCCGGTGCGGGAGCGGTCTGCTCCGGGGAAGCTACTTCCTCAACCGGTTGCGGCTGGCTGGCCTGCGACTGGGTTGCCGCCGCTGCCTGCTTGGCATCGGCCTGCTGCTGGGCTTGGTCGAGAAGGCGCTGGCGGTTCTCCTCATCGGCCTTCTGACGCTCCTCTTCGAGGGCATCGATGCGGGCCTGCTCCTCTTCACGCTCCACACCCTTCTGTTCTGCCAGGAGGGTGACGAGCTGGTCGCGCCGAGCTTCTGCTTCAGCGAGCTGCTCCGAGGCGGCCTGCAATGCCTGGGAGACTTCGCGTGCCGCGTCGTCTACTGCGGTTGCGGCTTCGACCTGGAGGTCGGCTGCTTCCCGTGCCTGCTCTTCCATGACTTCCGCCAGGTTGAGCTTGGACTCGAACTCTTGGAGCTTTGCTTCAGCTGACTGGCCGAGACGGTTGTATGCGTCCTGGCGGGCGTTGACCTCGGACAGTGAGGAAGCATTGAGGTAGGAGCCAAAGGGAACCGCGGTGGCGCCATCACGGTACATGGCGGCACCGACGTTACCGAGCTCCTCGCGAGCGATCTCGACTTCTTCCTGAGCCCTGTTCGATGCGTCCTGCGCATCCATGGCTTCGGTGATCGACTCGGACAGGTCTGCCTGGGCGATGATCTGGTTGCTCTCGGCTTCCGCTGCCGCCTCGGCGAGCGTCGAGGACTGCGCGGAGAGATTGGCGAGTTCCGCCTCGAGTTCCGCGAGTGACATTTCCGTATATGCCGAGGGTGGGATGTCGTCTTCACCATCGTCCGCGAGTCCGGCACTACCGGCCATCACCATACTTCCCGCGATAGCCAGAGCAAATGTTGCCTGGAAACCGCGCCTGCCTACTTTGCCCACTTTCGCCTTCCCTGTCCTTCGGCGTGTCGTCTTGACCGAGCCGAATCTGAAACTTTTAACCGATATAGACGGTATACCAATCGAGACTCAATTGAAACATTTTCTCCATCCTCCACAGCATTCACATCCTTCACATTTGTCACATGGATAGACTTTCCTGCGAAAACTCGGGGAAATCTGAAATTTAACCAGATTGTTTTCTGTCGTTAGAAATTCGAGATGTGACGAACATCACTATTTGGTTCTGGTTCCTTTCGTCCATCTCGTGAGACTTTCGGGGACTTGAGTTGGCGCGGTTGGCGTCAGCGTTTAGTGTCGGGAGCATGTTCCGAATGTGTAACTAGAGCGCGCATCTCTTTGCGCGCACCGATGCGCGCCCGCTCATCGGCCAGCCCCATTTATTGTTCAACAACAGAGGCTGGAGTTGTGACACAACTTTGGCCCTCCATGTCCCGGAGAAAATCATGACCCAAGAAAACTGGAACTTTGACACTCTGCAGATCCACGCTGGACAGACTCCCGATTCGGAGACTGGCGCACGTGCTCTGCCGATCTACCAGACCACCTCGTTTGTGTTCGACGATGCTGCTCAGGCAGCTGGTCGCTTCGCCCTGTCCGAACCCGGCAACATTTACACCCGAATCACCAATCCCACCCAGGGCGCGATTGAAAATCGCATTGCGGCACTCGAAGGCGGAGCCGCCGGCCTGCTCCTTGCGTCCGGTCAGGCAGCAACCACTCTCGCGATCCTCAATATCGCTCAGGCTGGCGACAACATTGTGGCAAGCCCCTGGATTTACGGCGGCACCGCCACCCTCCTCACCCACACGCTCCCCCGCTACGGCGTGGATGTGACGTTCGTTGAGGATCCGACCGACCCGGAGTCGTGGCGTGCGGCCGCGAATGAGAGCACGAAGGCTTTCTTTGGTGAGTCGATCCCGAACCCTCGCGGCTCGGTCCTCAACATCGAGGCGATCGCCGATGTTGCTCACTCCGAGGGTGTCCCCCTCATCATCGACAACACGGTCGCAACGCCCTACGTGTTGCGTCCCTTCGAGTTCGGCGCAGACATTGTGGTTCACTCGGCCACGAAGTTCCTCGGCGGTCACGGCACCTCGCTCGGTGGCGTCATCATTGAGAAGGGCGACTTTGACTGGAAGTCCGGCAAGTTCCCCACCCTGTCCGAACCGGATGCCTCCTACCACGGCATCACCTGGGGCGATCTCGGTCCGGGTGCTTTCGTCACCCGAATCCGCACCACGCTCCTGCGTGACGTCGGCCCCGCCATCTCCCCCTTCAACGCCTTCCTCATTGGTCTTGGTATTGAGACCCTGTCGCTCCGCATGGAGAAGCACCTGGCAAACACGAAGGTCGTTGCCGAGTTCCTCGAGAACCACGACCTCGTCGAGTCCGTTACCTGGGCTTCCCTACCCTCCTCCCCGTTCTTCGAGCAGGCTCAGAAGTACACCCCGAAGGGTGCCGGTTCCGTGATCGCCTTCAACATCAAGGGCGGGCGTGAGGCCGGCGTCAAGTTCGTTGATGGTCTCGAACTGCACTCGAACGTCGCCAACATTGGCGATGTTCGTTCGCTCGTCATCCACCCCGCATCGACCACACACTCGCAGCTCACCGAAGACGAGCTGGAGGCGGCTGGTGCACCCGCCGGCCTGGTCCGCTTGTCCGTTGGTCTTGAGGACATCGAGGACATCCTCGCCGATCTCAGGCAGTCCTTCGAGAAGCTCGCCTAGTTATGGATCGTTCTCCCTCTTTCCTTGTTGGTCACCCGCCCGAGCGGATCACTGATGCTGCCCCGATTCCGGATGCGGATACTGGTTATCGCCCACACTCCCGTTTCCGCGACCTGCCCGCCAGTGGGGCATGGCGGGAGGGGGACGACCCGGGCGACCGCAAGTTCGTCAATATTGGCACCCAGGTCCTCGAGTCGGGGGAGTCTCTCGACGTCACAGTGGCCTATGAGACGTGGGGGGAGCTGAATGGGGACGGCACCAATGCCGTCCTGCTCTGCCACGCTCTAACCGGTGACTCTCACGTCCGCAACGACGATGGTACGGAAGGCTGGTGGCCGGGCATTGTCGGCCCCGGCAAGGCAATCGACACGGACCGCTACTTCGTCGTCGCATCCAACGTGCTCGGTGGCTGTCAGGGCACGACCGGCCCCGCCTCCCGCCATCCCGACGGTCAGCCCTGGGCGCGCCGCTTCCCCCGAATCACGGTCCGTGACCAGGTGGCAACCGAGAAGGCCCTCATGGACCACCTCGGCATCTCCTCCTGGCATCTCGTAGCCGGAGCATCGGCCGGCGGTCACCGGGTGATGGAGTGGCCCGCGACCTACCCCGAACACGTCGAGCAGATCGCTGTTCTGGTCTCGGCTCCCGAAACAACGGCTGAGCAGATCGCTTACGCACACCAGCAGATCCTTGCGATCGAGCTGGATCCTGCCTGGCGGGGCGGTGACTACTACGATGCTGACCCCGGGTACGGCCCGCACGCGGGACTCGGACTTGCTCGCGCCATTGCCCACACTACTTACCGGTGCGCTCCCGAACTGGATTCCCGGTTCGATCGCACCCCCCAGGAGGGCGAGGATCCGATGACGGGGGGACGTTTCGCCGTCCAGTCCTATCTCGACTATCACGGCTACAAGCTGGCAGCCCGGTTCGACGCGAACTCGTACCTGACACTCACCGAGGCGTTCATGACCCATTCAATCGGCCGTGGCCGCGGCGGTGTTGACAAGGTCTTGGCTGACATGACCGCACGGGCCCTCGTTGTTGCTGTTGATTCGGATCGGCTCTTCCACCCCGATGGGCAGGATCATCTCGCCTCCTCCCTGAAGAACTGCGATGGTGTCATCACCATTCATTCAGACCACGGTCACGACGGGTTCCTCGTGGAAGACGACCAGGTGGGAACAATCCTGGCAGAGTTCCTCGCCTCAGCCGCGACCAGGCCACGAGAGTAAGTCTCAATCGTGGCTAGCCCCGATGTCAGCTTGCCAGCAACACCAACACGTCGGGGACCACTCCAATCCAATCCAAGAGTAAACAGATGTCCCGCCCGTTCTTGACGGGCGGGATTTCGTTTCCCGCCTAGAATGATTTCATGTGGTCACACGATGTTCTCGGTCCCGGTTTTGAATGCGTGACCCTCCCGTTGCTGGATGATGATGAAGGGGAGGTGGTGACCACGCTCGTGCGGCACGTACCAGCAGATGATGCTCTCGCTTTTTCCTACACCCCCACGTCACCGTCGTTTGCATTTCTTGCCGTGCACGGCTGGAATGACTATTTTTACCAGTCCGAGCTCGCACGGGTGATTTCGAGTGCGGGTGGGGCCTTTTACGCCATTGATCTGCGCAAGTACGGCCGCTCCCAACGCTCGCACCAGTCCCCCGGATTCGTCACCAACCTGTCGGAATACGATGAGGATATTCACGCGGCTCTCGACGTGATCTATCAGATCCACGGCTGGGAGATCCCCCTCGTTTTCTATGGCCACTCGACAGGCGGGCTCACCATGGCACTGTGGGCGGACCGGCATCCGGGTGCCCTATCGGGACTCGTTTTGAATGCGCCGTGGCTGGAGTTCCAGGGAGCGACCATTGTTCGTCAACTCGGCACCCCGATCATCGATTCCCTCGCACGGATCTCACCCGAGGTGATCCTGCCTATCCCTGACAACGGTTTCTACAATCGGCTTTTGACTGCATGGCGGGATGAGTCCGAGCCGGCTCCTGCTGAGGATGATGATCCGTTTACGCACGGGGGCTGGCAGTTCAACAGGGAGTGGCGCAGATATCCGTCCACCCCAATCCGTGCGGGCTGGCTGCAGGCGATCTTGCACGGGCACCGCCAAGTCGCTCAGGGACTTGATATTTCCTGCCCCACGATCGTGCTCACCTCGAACAGGTCCCTGTTCTCGGATAAGTGGTCGCCCGGCATGAGAGAAGCCGACACGGTTCTGGATGTTGAGCAGATCTGGCGCCGTGTGCCGTCTCTGGGGCGGGTGACGACACTGATCCGCCTCGAGGGCGCAATCCACGACGTCACGCTCTCACGTCGCAGTATCCGCTCCCAAGCTTTCGGGGAGATCAGACGCTGGCTTAAAACCTACGTCAGGCCGCCGAGAGAATAAGCCTGACTGTGACAGTTGACGGTTGAGATAGCAATAACTACGCCTACTCAGGCTTTCTGCACTCCAACGGCCAGAAGAGCGTCGGTCACAATCTTCCCAATCTTCTTCTGATTGCCAGCATCACCCTTCGTCGAAGACTTCATGCCACCTCCGTAGCTACCGTCCACGGACGTTTGCTGGCCGGCCCACGAGATCTGGCTGAGCTCGATTGTTGAGGCTCCGGGATCTTCTGCAGCGCGTTGCTGAGCTTCTGCGACTTCGCGGATCTGTTCGGGAGAATGGGGCTGGGAAGACGCTGTCCCGAGGGCCGCAAACAGGTACTTTGCTCTTTGCGTCCTGATTTCAATGGTGCCGACCAACCTCCCGTACTTAACTGTTGCTGCCTGGGCCGGAGTATCGAGGAGTACGCCTCGATCTCCCTCAACCCTGATGTGTCCGGGCAGGATAGTCAGAACCACCGGATCTGACTGCGTGGTCATGACCTTCTCGAAGTAGTACAGGCCGATTTTCATTGGAACGGGTTCCATGAGCATTCTCCATACGATAGGTTGTCCACGCCCGGTCACCGGGGGAAGTGCCAGACTAGTAGTGTGTTCTAGATGTTTGCATGGGAAACGGTGGGGACAAATCCACCGCGGGGAAATGGTGGAAGCTAGCTGCGCAGGTCGCCGAGGCGAGTGCCGTCAGCGGTCTTCCAGTTCTTCCAGCCGTCCATCTCACGCTCCGCTACAGCAGAAGCCGCCTGGTCGGGATCGCTAAACGAATCGCCATTCTCGAGCACGATCTCACCCTGATCGGTAAGCGTTGCGGTGGCGTTGACGCGCCTGCGGAGGGACTTGAACGTGAGGGTCAACGAACCGTGCCGTTCAGCAACCTTCTGCAGTTCCGTGACGCGCTCCGGCCATTCGACGCTCTCGGGATTGAACTCTGACGTCTCGTCAGAAACACCGAACCAGCTAGCTGTCTCATCGGCTGAGGCGACGCCCGTTCCGTCAGGTGTGAACCCAACCTGCTGGAAGTGCTCCTCCGCCTCCTGCTCAGCATCGTCCTCAGCGTATGCATCTGCGGATTCCTCGGACTGCTCACGCGAGGACTCAGACTCATCGGTGTCGCCGTGAGGGGTGGCATGTGGAATTCCGAAGAAGCTACCGGGCAGATCTGAGGGATCGGCGATTGTGTCAGCGCTCGCAAACTGGTCCGACCCATCACCGGCCTCGAAACCCGCGTCCTGCTGGGCTTCCCCACCTGCTTCGTGGGCGCTACCACCATGCGTTTCCTCGGCACCCTGCTGGTCGTTCTCGGTCTGGGATGAGTCGCCCTGGGCACGGTCCGTGTGGGCCTCGGAATTCACCTGGTCGAGGTGCTCCTCAACGCCCCCGTCCGGTTCGCCGTAATGGTACGTGTCCTCGTCGGGGCTGTGTGCGGTGATGGCGGAGGCAGCATCGGAACGCGCACTCGACGCGGTGATCGCTCCCGCGAGGCTCCCGATTTCAGATTCGGGTGCGATCTCGGCCGTGCGGGCGGCCTGTCCGATGGCAAGGAATGAGGCTTCGTGGGCACGGACTTCTTCGAGGGAAACGAGGATCCCGGTGCGGGATTCGTGCAGTTCGATCCTGTGCACCTCGATGTTGGCGCCAACGAGAGCATCAAGTGCGTTCTTGACATCGTCACCGATCTCCACGGCCATGACAATCAGCCGCGGGTAGGAGACGAGCCCGCTGGGGCAGGCGTCAAGGAATTCCTGCCAGTCCTTCCGGAAGGCGGCAACTCCGCGCGGGTAGAGCCCCGAGAGCTTTCCTCGGGAGATTTCTTCGTGGCGTGCGGCGCGAGCAAGGGAGGCCATGAGGATGCTGGCGTTCAGTTCCTGAACAACATCAACGGTCACGGTCTTCCCGGAGGGGTCAAGTGTCACGAGGGACGTGTGGCGTTCACCAGTGTTTCCTCGGCTCGTTTCGGTGAGCCAGGCGACGGGAAAGAGTGGTTGATAGATCAGCTCAACAACCTGGTCGCGTACTGCCATGAGCGCTTCGCGAACAATGTCTTCACTATGATTCAGATTGGGCCGAGCAGGACTCAACCTGCCGCTATCCAATGAGAAAACTGGCATCATTCACCCTCTCCAGACATAACCCGTACCTAGTAAGCCTACCTCAGCTTCCTGGGAGATCACCGGTCAGAAGAGTTGCAATATGGACACCTTTTCGGCCCGCCAAACCATCGGCCTGCGTACGGCACGAGAAACCATCAGCGAGGAAAACAGCATCCGGATTGTCACGCAACGCGGGAAGGAGCGAAGCCTCCGCAACCTTGTGCGACACATCCCGGTGTCCCTTTTCCATACCGAAGTTGCCCGCCATGCCGCAGCATCCGGACAGCTCAACAACCTCGGCACCCGTACGCGACAGCAGCTCGGAATCCGTCTTCCATCCCATCACCGAATAGTGGTGGCAGTGGGGCTGGGCAACGATCGTGGTGCCGGTCAGGTCTGGCAGGTCCAGCTCCTCCGGCCCGAGCGGGGCGGGAGCAAGCAGCAGTTCGGCGAGCGTGTAAGTGTTCTCGGCGACGATCCGCGAGCGCGGATCGTCGGCTAGCAGCTCCGGCAGGTCATCCCTCAGCACCGCCGTGCAGGAAGGTTCGACACCGACGATGGGGATGCCGTTGTTGGCAAACGGCGCGAGCTCGGACAGAAGCTCGGTGAGCTGTGCTCGCGCTCCGTCCAGCTGTCCCGTCGTGATCCAGGTGAGGCCGCAGCAGACCGGCTTCTTGGGGACCAGCACCGTGTATCCTGCCGCTTTGAGCACGTCGACCATGTGCTGTGCACCGGCCGTGTCGAGCGTTTCGGAGAAGGAGTCGGCCCACAACATGACGTACTTCGTGTCCGTGGAGGCTGCGGTGTTGGTGATGCCGCGCTTCTTCGCCCAGCGGGAGAACCGCTGGGTTGCCATGGTGGGCATGGGGCGTTCCTCATCCAGTCCCGCCACCTTGAACACCGTGTTCTTGAGGGGAGTGATGGTCATGGCGGCGTTTGCGATGCGGGCGATGACTGGTGAAAGAGTGGCGAGCTTCGTCCACCTGGGTAGCTGCCCAAGCAGGTAGTGGAGCTTGGGTCGGATCTTGCCCTTGTGGGCGCGGTACAGAACTTCAGACTTGTACTTGGCGACATCGACTCCGGAGGGGCAGTCGGCGGAGCAGGCCTTGCACGAGAGGCAGAGGTCGAGGGACTCCATGACCTCGTGCGAGCCCCAGTCGGCGATGAGTTGGCCGTTGGCCACTTCCTGGAGGACTCGGGTACGGGCCCGAGTCACGTCCTTTTCGTCCTTTGTTGCCTGATAGGAGGGGCACATGAAGCCAGCCGTGCCACTGTTGTCGGCTCGGCAGGCACCCACGCCGGTGCACCGGTGCAGTGCGGTCGTGAAGTCTCCACCGTCTTCCGAGTAGGCGAAGCCGCCACCCTTCTTACCCCCACCGGTCAGGGGGCGCGCGTAGGGCCTACGCAGGTTCGCATCGATCGGGTCCGGGTCGACGAGAATGCCGGGGTTGAGGATCTTGGCGGGGTCAAACAGGTTCTTCACCTGGCCAAAGAGACTCATCATTTCGGGGGTGTACATGCGAGAAAGTAGCTCGGAGCGGGCCCTGCCATCCCCGTGCTCACCGGAGAGGGAGCCACCGTATTTTGCGACCAGGTCGGCAGTGTCTTCAAGGAAGGCTCGAGCCTTCGGAACACCCGTGGGATCCGAGAGCGGCATGTCCAGCCTGACGTGCACGCAACCGTCACCGAAGTGTCCGTAGAGCACACCATCGACGTCGTGTTCCGCCATGACATCAGTCATGTCCCGAAGGTATTCACCCAGGTGCTCGGGCGGGACCGCGGAGTCTTCCCACCCCGGCCATGCTTCCATCCCTCTCGGGGAGCGCCCCGCCAGGCCCGCCCCGTCGGCACGGATCTTCCACAGGGCTTTCGCTTCGGCCTGGGATGCTGCGACTTTGTTGTGGTTCGATCCCGAGGCAGCAATCACTTCTGCGACGCGGTCGTGGGTGATGCCCGCGGGCTCACCTTCGTGGGCGCCGACTTCCACCATGAGCCAGCCACCACCCGCGGGAAGCTCCGGCACCCCTCCCCTGGCTCGCTCGACGACCTCAACGAGCCTGCGATCGAGCCCTTCAATAGCAAACGGTTTGAGTGCGAGCAGCGCGGGAACAGCATCGGCCGCACGGATCATATCCTCGTATCCGAGGACGACGAGAGCGGTTTCGGTGGGAAGTGGCACCAGGTCGACTTCCGCTTCGAGGACCGTGGCGAGGGTACCTTCGGACCCGACGAGGAACTTCGCAAGGTCTCTGCCTTTTTCGGGCAGGAGGTGCTCGAGTGAGTATCCGGAGACTTGGCGGGTGAAGCGGCCCGAGTGGGTGCGGATCGGAGCGAGATTTGTGTCCACCAGCTCCTTCAATCCAGCCACTTCCGTGCCCTTCCTTGCCACGTACTGGCGTCCCAACCCGTCAATGACTGTCAGGGAGGATACATTTTCGCTGGTCTTGCCCCAGGCAACAGCGTGCGGGCCGCACGCATTGTTGCCGATCATGCCGCCCAAAGTGGCGCGGTTCGACGTGGAGGGGTCGGGACCAAAGCGGAGACCGTGCGCAGCTGCCTGCGCCTGCAGGGTAGTGAGCACCGTGCCGGGCTGAACTTTCGCGGTGCGGGCCTCGGGATCGATCGAGATCACGTTGTTCATGTGGCGTGACAGGTCGACGACTATACCGCTGCCGATGGAGTTGCCAGCGGTTGATGTGCCACCGCCCCTGACCGTGAACGCCATGCCTTCTTCGCGAGCAAAGTTCTGTGCCGCCACAACATCATCCGCGTGCTTGGGGAATGCAACAATGCTTGGAACAACCCGGTAGTTCGATGCATCCGTTGAGTACTCTGCTCTTCGCCGGGTGCCGCCCTCAACTTCGCCAGCAAGGAGGCTTGCAAGCCGGTTCGTCAGTGTTGGTGTGGGCGCTACAGTCATGCTCCTAAGTTTGTCACACGGAAGCTCGGAGGGCGCCAGCCCTACAGTCTTCGGACACTCACGAGAGGGCAGCCCCGACATCCCACCGGGACTTCCTCCACCGGGGCTATCACGGGGCACGTGGGCGCACAGTTATCTCCCTGGCCTAGGCGTTGACGGTGATCGATAGCGAGCCTCACGAGCTCCGGATCGGTGCCCGTTTCCCGAGCGATCGACGCAACTGAACCACCTCGCCCCAGCCCCGCGAGGACTGCCGACTTTCCCCTCTCGTCAACAGGAGGCCTCGACACTGCTGGTCTGCTCTTGCGCCGCCACATCATCGCGCCGCCCCGGATCTCTCCGAAACGGAGAAATGGATCATGACTGGAACAGGATTCATCAGAACAGCTTCCCAACTTGGAACACGGCAACGGCCAGTACCCAGGCAAGGACCAGCTGGATGACAAATGCGCTTCCCGTCATCTTCCATCCCAGGATGCGTTTCTGTTCGGCAAGGGTGGCCACGCACGGCGTGTAGGCAAGAACAAAGACGAGGAACGCCAGTGCTGCGGCGGAGCCGTGGCCACCCGATGACTCATCAAAGCTGTCCCGGAGTCGCGAACCGAGCGAGGAGTCTTCAGCATCCTCGTACGAATTCTCTTCCGGCTCGTCCACCTGGTAGGACTGGGCGAGCGAGGCCACGACCGTCTCCTTTGCCACGAATCCGGTCAGCAGGGAGGCAGTTGCGTGCCAATCGTCAAAACCGGCCGGGGCGAAGATCGGGGTAAGGGACATGGCGGTGGCAGCATACAGCGAATCCTCGACCGGAACGTCACCAAGGCTGTGGTCGCCCTTGACGGGGATCGCCATGAGACCCCACATGAAGGTGAGCATGACAACGATGGTGACGCCAGCTCCCTTCAAGAATGCCAGTGCCCTCCTCCCCGCGTCCTCCATCACCGTCCAGACCCGCGGGGTCTGGTAATTCGGCAGGACAAGGAAAAGGGGTTCGTGTTTCGTGTCGTCCCTGAAAACAAGCTTCAGCATAAGCCCGCCCGCAATGACCAGCAGGACCGACCCGACATACATGGCGAACACGACCGTACCCGCATGGTTCGGGAAGAAAGCGGCGGCAATCAGGATGTAGACCGTGAGCCGTGCCGCACACGAGGTGAGGGGAACGAGCAGTGCCGTGATGGTGCGGTGTTTGCTGTTCGGCAGTGTCTTGGTTGCCGCAAGCGCGGGCAAATTACAACCGAATCCAACAATGAGAGGCAGGACCGCCCGCCCATCGAGCCCGATCATTCTCATGAGTCGGTCCGCAAGTAGGGCTGCGCGAGCCAGGTATCCCGAGTCCTCCAAGAGCGATAGCGCGAGAAACATGATGAACATGAGGGGGACGAACGAGAAAACAACGCCGATTCCCGCGAGCACCCCATCGATGAGGAGCGACTCAACCCAGGTTCCCGACATCCCAATCCGTCCCGTGATTCCCAGGGCAAAGGATGAGACTGGGCCCGCGACGAAGCCCTCGGTCCAGTCCATGATCGGAGTTGCTACCAGGGTGGTGAGTTCAAACAGTCCCCACAGCACTGCAAGAAGGATGGCAATACCCGCGTAGGGGTTGAGGAGAATGCGATCGATCCTGTCGGACCGGGTGGTTTCGACATGGTGTTCACTGCGACCAAGCCGCGCTGATACGAGCTCGACCCACGCAAACACGTCATCAGCCTCGGCCAACATCCCCGCAAGCGTGTCGCTATCCAGTTCGGGGCGGGACGCCTGGCAGCAGTCACCGCTCTCAACGCAGGTGCATGCTCGATCCTCTGGACCAATGATGTGCGGCCGCACTGCCAGGCCGGTCTTGACTGCCTCCGCAAGATGGTCAAGGCCGCGTCCGTGACGAGGATCCACTTCAACAACGGGAACACCGATGATTGCTGAGAGGGCCTCAGCATCAATCACCTGACCTTGGGACTTGGCGACATCGACCATGGTGAGGGCAACGATGGCTGGGAGCCTCACTTTAGAGAGCTGCCCAAGCAGGTAGAGGGAGCGGGAGACCGCCCCCGCATCCAGCACCGCCACCACCAGATCGGGCTCCCGTTCCCCATCCAGTTCACCCGTCAGGAGATCGGTCACGACCTGCTCGTCGGCCGACCTGGCAAGAAGTGAATATGTTCCGGGAGTATCCAGAACGGTTACGTTATGTCCCGCTGCCGACCAGCCACCGCTCGACAGGTCCACGGTCGTGCCGGGTGCGTTACGAATCGTCTGCTTCGCCCCTGTCAATCGATTAAAAAGGGTTGATTTACCGACATTGGGGTTGCCCACGAGAAGCGCTCTGGGACTGGTGACGAGTGCGACATTGCGCCGGTCGTTCGGATCGCAGTGGGAGCAGCTCATTGCCCACTCCTCGGCATCGGAACCCCGGTCACGGGTTCGACAACAATATTGTTAGCTGTCACGCGGTCAAGAGCTAGCCGACTTCCGGATACGTCGAGAACGGTTCCTCCGAACAGGGTGCGCTGGGTGATGCGAACGATCGCACCTGGGCGGAGCCCAAGTTCCCGGGCTCGAAGCATGGCCGTACCTGCGGATACGATTCGTGCACTGTCACCTAGCGGCCATGAACTTAACCTCATGACTCCAATTTAGGATTCCCTTACCAAGTATTTCGGGGACTTTAGTCTGAATTGTCCCGTGAGATTGAGCCCCAGCCCAGCAGAGCCACAGTACTTCAAGACGTTTCTTGCCCAAGACCTGCCTCGATACCTTGAAACCACATAGTCCTGAAACCAGACTGGACCGAAACCAGGAGGCCCAAAACCAGGCAGTACGGAAACTAGGCACTACAGGAACCAGACTTGTGAGGACATGGAGAAGGGGCTGGAAACAACGTGACGCCGCTTCCAGCCCCCTGTCGGTTATTGACCGAAAATCTCTACTTCGTGTCTTCTGAACGGTTCAGTGCGCAGAAGACAGCGAGGATCTCTTAGTCCTCTTCGTAGGAGCAGATGGCGTCGACCTTCTGTGCGGAAGGCGAGGAGCTATCGAACTCGTAGTTGAGGAATTCCTTGGCGAGGCGGCGTGCGAGCTGGAGGCCGATGACGCGCTCACCGAGGCAGAGAACCTGTGCGTTGTTGGAGAGGACGAGCCGCTCAACGGAGAACGAGTCGTGTGCGGTCGAAGCGCGGATACCCTTGACCTTGTTCGCAGCAATTGCCACGCCCATGCCCGTGCCGCAGATAAAGATGCCACGGTCAGCCTTGCCCTCGGCGATGAGGCGAGCACCGTCCACTGCAACATGAGGGTAGTCGATGTCTTCGCCCTGCTTGACGCCTACGTCGATAACCTCGTCAACGCGGGGGTCTGCCTCGAGATCAGCCTTGATGACATCCTTATAATTCACACCGGCAATGTCACCGGCTACTACTACGCGAAAACCCATGATGTTTCCTTTCAGATCGTCCGCGGCGAAGCAATCGGCCTGTCGAGCTGCGCTCAAATCTCAGACCAACACCTTCTTGTCTATTCACGTCCCGCAACGAAAATCATTGCGGAATGCTATACACCAGATTATCCCTTTTAACGGCGTAGACGGCTAGCCGTTTCATGGAGGACGGAACTTGTCGCGCAGGGCGCGGACTCCCGGGTGGTGTGCGAGTCACGCTCACACACCACCCGGGAGTGCCCTCGTCTTATCTAAAACTCCACTGGTTGTCGAAAACTCTTTTCGTTATCCTAGAAGTCATCCGGTGATTCGTTGGAGACCGCAGCCCGGCCCGCTTCGAGCCGTGCCACTGGCACCCGGAACGGAGAGCATGACACGTAGTCGAGTCCGACCTTGTGGAAGAAGTGGATCGACAGCGGGTCACCACCGTGCTCGCCACACACTCCGCAATGAATGCTGGGTTTGACCGAACGAGCATTCTTCATTCCGACCGAGACAAGGTTGCCCACTCCCCGAGTATCGATCGATTCGAAGGGTGAAACCCCGAAGACACCGAGGTCGAAGTATTCGTTGAAGAAGGTGGCTTCCACGTCATCGCGCGAGAATCCCCACGCGGTCTGGGTCAGATCGTTCGTACCAAACGAGAAGAAGTCAGCCTCTTCCGCAAGCGAGTCTGCGGTAATGGCGGCACGGGGTAGCTCGATCATGGCCCCGATGGGAATCGTGAGCTTTACTCCGCGGGACTCCCCCACTTCGGCAATGATCCGCTCAGCATCTTCTCGAATGATCTGTAGTTCCCGGGCGGAACCGACGAGCGGCACCATAATTTCGGGAAGCGGGTGACCTCCCGCCTCGAGGCGGTCAGCGGCAGCTTCAGCGATGGCACGAATCTGCAGCCCAAAGAGTCCGCGAATCTTCAGGCCGAGCCGCACTCCTCGCAAGCCCAGCATCGGGTTCTGTTCGTGCTGTTCACGGACCGTGTCCAGAAGCTTCCGCTCCTCTTCCGTCACTTCTTCACCCGTGGCTTCCTTGACCGCGATCTTGACGGAAAGGTCGGTGATGTCGGGAAGGAATTCGTGCAGGGGCGGGTCGATCAAACGCACCGTTGTCGGCAGGCCGTCCATGGCCTCAAAGATCCCAATAAAGTCACCCTTCTGCAACGGGAAGAGGGCATCGAATGCACTGTCGCGCTGCTCGTCGGTTTCGGCCAGGATCACCTTCTCGATCAGTTGCCTGCGGTCCCCGAGGAACATGTGCTCGGTGCGGCACAGCCCA
This sequence comes from Flaviflexus massiliensis, assembly GCF_001375495.1. Classification (GTDB taxonomy): domain Bacteria; phylum Actinomycetota; class Actinomycetes; order Actinomycetales; family Actinomycetaceae; genus Flaviflexus; species Flaviflexus massiliensis. Next base: position 275,444 of record NZ_LN831058.1, read on the forward strand.
ATACCGGTCGCTCCGTAGGCGCGGGCTCTCGCAGCATCCTCAGGAGCATCCGCATTGGCCCGGACGGTCAGCTTCGCCCTCCTATCCGCATGCGTGAGAAGAAGATGGACAGAGGTGACAAGTTCCTTCGTTGCCTGATCCTGAGCTGCTGCCAGTCCAGCATCCAGTCCCTCACTGATGTAGACGGTTACGGGGGATGGCATGACGGGAACATCACCGAGGAACACTTCACCCGAGGTGCCATCGATCGCGATCACATCACCGGCGTGAAGCACCCGGTCCGTGCCGCGGATCTTCATCGTGCCGTTCTTCTCGTCAATGATGAGAGCCTCCGCACCGACAACACAACAGCGTCCCATGCCGCGAGCGACCTCGGCAGCGTGGGAGGTTTTGCCGCCGCGGGCCGTCAGGATTCCTGCCGCAACAACCATGCCCTCAAGATCATCCGGGTTGGTCTCTCGGCGCACAAGAATTACGTCAGCCCCCGCATTCGTTCTCTCCACCGCCTGAGCATTGGAGAACACGATCTCACCGACCGCCGCACCGGGGGATGCTGCCATGCCCTTCGTCAGAACAGTCTTCTCCGCCTCATCATCAAATTGCGGAAACAGCAGCTGGGTTAACTGTTCGCCCGAAACCCTGGCGAGTGCCTCGTCACGGGTGATGAGTTTCTCCTCAACAAGCTGGGCGGCAATACGGAACGCGGCCGACGCCGTTCTCTTTCCAACACGGGTTTGCAGCAACCACAGCTTCCCGTTCTCCACCGTGAACTCAATGTCGCACATGTCCCGATAGTGAGTTTCGAGCGTGTGCATGGTCGCCATCAGCTCGTCGTACGACGCCTTGTCAATGTTCTCGAGCGCTTCCAGGGACAGCGTGTTGCGGATTCCAGCAACAACGTCCTCACCCTGCGCGTTGACGAGATAGTCGCCGTAAACACCGCCCTGCCCAGAGGATGGGTCGCGCGTGAAACACACACCAGTACCGGAATTGCTTCCCTGGTTCCCAAAGACCATGGCCTGAATATTGACCGCCGTACCCAGGTCGTGGGGGATGCGCTCGCGGCGCCGATAGATCGCGGCACGCTCGGTGTTCCACGAACGGAACACCGCTTCCACCGCAGCATCCAGCTGCTCGCGTGGATCAAGCGGGAAGGGAGCTCCCGTCTCGCGTTCCACGATGGCCTTAAACTCTTCGACGATCCCCTGCAGGGCTTCAACATCCAGGTCGGTATCCTGCTCGATGCCAAGCCCTTCCTTCGCATTATCGAATGCCTCGGAGAACAGGTCTCCATCAATGTCGAGCACCGTCTTGCCGAACATTTGGATGAGCCGGCGGTAGGAGTCCCAGGCGAAGCGGGAATTGCCCGACCGAGTCGCAAGCCCGTGCACAGACTCGTCGTTGAGACCAATGTTGAGGACGGTTTCCATCATGCCGGGCATGGAGAATTTCGCTCCGGAGCGGACCGAGACGAGGAGCGGGTTATCGGCCTGCCCGAGTTTCTTTCCCATGTCCGCTTCCATGTTGCGTAGCGCGGTTGTCACCTGCACCTGCAGAGAGTCCGGGGAGTGCCCCTCCTCCAGGTAGGCGCGGCACGCTTCGGTTGAAATCGTGAATCCCGGCGGTACTGGGATTCCAAGCTTCACCATCTCTGCCAGGTTCGCACCCTTGCCGCCCAGCAGATCCTTCATATCCTTATTGCCTTCGGTAAAGGCGTACACGAAAGTCGACATCGTTCCTCCATTGGACCCGTCCAGACTGTGCCTTATGTCACCATTCACGGTAACACTTGGGCCCTTCGGGTTGGGAGACTTAGGTCCCCGTTAACCAGCACCATCACCCCTTTCTTTCCCCGTTGTCTAACTGCTGCGGCGGTGACATGGCGGGGTGTGGTCGATAAGCTGTGGTGAGAATACATAAGGAAGTACCCATGTTCTCTTTTCTTACTCGCTCCTGGTGGATTCCTTTCATCGCGGGCATCATCGCCATCATTTTCGCCTTCTTCGCGATGGTCATGCCTCGCGCCACCATCAGCGCCCTCCTCATCGTGTTCGCCGTTTTCCTTCTTGTCCAGGGCGGTTTCCTTATCTACTCGGGACTTCGGGGCCGGGAGCGGGGGCCGCTGGGCACGGGAATGATCATTTCCGGCATCATCATCGTCATTGTTGGCATCTGGACTATCGTCGCAACAGAATCCGCGGCGGAAGTGCTCATTATCGTCATGGGAGCGTGGGCGATCGCCCTTGGGCTGTGGACCCTCGTGTCCTCGCTCAGCATCCGCCATGTCATTGAACAGTGGTGGCTGTCCGGCATCGCCGGTATCGGCCTCATCATTGCCGGCGTTCTCGTCATCGCCCAGCCGTGGGTTGGCGTCACCGCGATCTCCCTCAGCATCGGTTTCGGAGCCCTCCTGTGGGGTACGCTCCTCACCTGGATCGGCTGGCTCCTGCGCGCGATCAACCACAACACCGAGCCGGACAATCCCACGATTGACCACCGAGACTAAGAACAAAACAACTGCAAGGAGGCGCCGAACTATCGGCGCCTCCTTTCCTTCCTGCAGCCTTCCCCACCCGTGATCCACCTTCCCACGGCCAGATCAGCATTCAGTCCCTGCCACCGGCAGGGGCTAAATAAGCAAGGCCTGGCAGCCATGGGGATTGGGAGCGCGCGGGTATAGATAGGAAAGCGGGGAGAGGTGATTTCCTCTCCCCGCTTGTTCAAGCATGAGCTCTTACTGGCTGTGCCTGTCTTATGCAGTCCTACTGTTGGGGCCCTGCTTCGAGTGCGCTGTCGTCCAGAGCGTCGACCGCTTCGTTGATCTCAGCCTCTTCGACTTCCTTGACGTTCTCGCCAACGAAGGTGAAGGACATCGGGATGTTGTCCCGATCGACACCAACCTTGATGGTTTGGCCGGGCTTGAGTTCACCGAACAGGATCTTCTCGGACAGGCTGTCCTCGATGTCACGCTGGATGGCGCGACGGAGGGGGCGGGCACCGAGGACCGGATCGTAGCCGCGTTCAGCAAGGAGTTCCTTGGCTTCCTGCGAGATCTCGATCTTCATCTCCTGAGCCTCGAGGCGCTCCGCAAGCTGGGCAACCATGAGGTCAACAATCTTGAGAACCTCATCCTGCGTGAGCTGCGGGAACACGATGACTTCGTCAACACGGTTGAGGAACTCGGGACGGAAGTGCTGCTTGAGCTCGTCGTTCACCTTGGTCTTCATCCGGTCGTAGGACGTGCCCGTGTCACCAACCACCTGGAAGCCGGTGTTCTGTGCGCGAGCAATGTCCTTCGTGCCGAGGTTCGTGGTCATGATGATGACCGTGTTCTTGAAGTCCACGACACGACCCTGCGAGTCAGTGAGGCGTCCCTCTTCAAGGATCTGAAGGAGGGAGTTGAACAGGTCCTGGTGGGCCTTTTCAACCTCGTCGAAGAGGATGACGGAGAAGGGGCGGCGGCGTACCTTTTCGGTCAGCTGGCCACCATCTTCGTAACCCACGTATCCGGGAGGCGCACCGAAGAGACGCGACACGGTGTGCTTCTCCGCGTACTCGGACATGTCGAGCGTGATGAGAGCATCTTCGTCGTCGAACAGGAATTCGGCGAGTGCCTTCGCAAGTTCGGTCTTACCAACACCCGTCGGGCCGGCGAAGATGAACGAACCGCCGGGGCGCTTCGGGTCCTTGAGGCCTGCGCGGGTGCGGCGCATGGCCTGGGAGAGGGAGCGTACGGCTTCATCCTGGCCGATGATCCGCTTGTGCAGTTCATCTTCCATGCGGAGCAGCTTCTGCGACTCTTCCTCGGTGAGTTTGAAGACGGGGATGCCGGTGGACATGGCGAGAACTTCGCTGATGAGGTCCTCATCAACTACGGACACCTGGTCCATGTCGCCGGCCTTCCAGGCCTTGTCCTTCTCGGCACGTTCCTCGGCGAGACGCTGTTCCTTGTCACGCAGGGCTGCGGCCTTCTCGAAGTCCTGACCGTCGATCGCGGATTCCTTCTGCTTGCGCACTTCGACGATCTTCTCGTCGAGTTCACGCAGCTCCGGCGGTGCCGTCATCTTCCTAATCGCGAGGCGAGCACCCGCCTCATCGATCAGGTCGATGGCCTTGTCCGGTAGGAACCGGTCGTTGACGTAACGGTCGGAGAGCGTTGCGGCCGCTCCGATCGCGTCGTCCGTGATCGTGACACGGTGGAAAGCTTCGTAGCGGTCGCGCAGTCCGCGGAGGATGTTGACGGTCTGTTCCACGGTAGGCTGATCCACCTGGATCGGCTGGAACCGGCGCTCCAGGGCAGCATCCTTCTCGATGTGCTTCCGGTACTCGTCGAGGGTGGTGGCGCCAATGATCTGGAGTTCACCGCGGGCCATCATCGGCTTGAGGAGCGATGCGGCATCGAGTGCGCCTTCGGCTGCACCCGCACCGACCATGGTGTGCACCTCGTCGATGAAGAGAATAATGTCGCCACGCGTGTTGACTTCCTTGAGGATCTTCTTGAGCCTCTCTTCGAAGTCACCGCGGTAGCGGGAGCCGGCAACGAGCGAACCCATGTCGAGAGCGTACAGCTGCTTGTCACGGAGGGTTTCCGGAACGTCGCCTGCCGCAATGGACTGCGCAAGGCCTTCCACAACCGCTGTCTTACCAACACCGGGTTCACCGATGAGGACGGGGTTGTTCTTGGTGCGGCGCGACAGCACCTGCATGACACGCTCCGTCTCGGTGTTACGTCCGATGACGGGGTCGAGCTTGCGTTCGCGGGCTGCCTGGGTCAGGTTGCGACCGAACTGGTCGAGAACCGTGGAGCCGGCCTTCTGGCCCTCGCGAGGCCCCGTGCCAACACCAACGGATTCCTTGCCCTGGTAGCCACTCATGAGCTGGTTGACCTGCTGGCGCACGCGACCGAGGTCAGCGCCGAGCTTCACGAGCACCTTGGCGGCCACGCCGTCTTGCTCACGGAGCAGGCCGAGTAGCAGGTGTTCGGTACCGATGTAGGAGTGACCGAGTTGCAGGCCTTCCCGCAGGGCGTATTCCAAAACCTTCTTCGCGCGGGGCGTGAAGGGAATGTGACCGGAGGGGTTCTCGTTTCCCTCACCGATAATGTCGATGACCTGGACGCGAACATCTTCGAGTGAGATGTCGAGGGCCTCAAGGGACTTCGCAGCGACACCTTCGCCCTCACGAATGAGGCCGAGAAGAATGTGCTCAGTACCCAAGTACTTATGCTTGAGGTTACGAGCCTCGTCCTGAGCAAGCACGATTACGCGCCGCGCACGGTCAGTAAACCGTTCGAACATTGCGCCTCCTTATAATAGCTTCACTCACTGTAACGAACGTCGAGGTCAGCTCATGCCCCTGTTCGCCACTGGCGTTAGCGCATGATCAACATTCCCACCAGAGCGTAAACGGACCGTCGTTCACGCTCTCCACCGCCATCATCGCCCCAAACTCACCGGTCTCCACGGTGAGCCCGTGCGCCTGCCGGAGCTCGGTGGCGACCCGTTCGTAGATTTCTTCCGCCACGTCACCGGGTGCCGCATGCGACCAGGAGGGCCGCCTGCCTTTGCGGATGTCCCCGTAGAGGGTGAACTGGGAAACAAGAAGAACAGGCTTACCTGTCTCTGCCGCGCTCCTGTCGCCAAAGATTCTCTGGTCAGCGATCTTTCTTGCCGTCAACTCAATCTCTTTGTCACCGTCTGACGGTGCCACCCCGAGCAGAACAAGGAGCCCGGACCCAATTTCGGACACGAGCCTGTCTTCCACCGTGACACTGGCACGTGTCACGCGTGAGATCACTGCCCGCACTACCAGGAACCCCGATCGTTGCACCGCCTCGGCATTTCATCCAGTTTCGGCTTCACGGTGCCGAGATAGTAGATGACGAGAACGAGGCAGGCGAGCGAGAGCAGGAAACTGCCGGGAATCTGGAACGGGAGCAATCCAGCGCGGAGAGCACCACCTGCCGCAAGGGTTGCCACCCAGGCCCACTTGCCCATCGTTCCCGCCCAGTCAAAGGCAGCTTTTTGGCGGGTGATGGCGTCGATGATTGCCCAAATGAACAGGGCAACAACGAAGTAGTTGAAGAGTGCGCCAATACTCATATCCTGCGGACCTTCGGCCGCTCGTACGAGAGCTCGGTCCGACCATCGGTATTGACGATCACTTCCGCGAGCGCAGGAATACCGTCCACGGTCAGCTGAGCATCCGTTGGGGTATTGCGCTTGAGAACACCGAGAGCAACCGGCCCCTCATCCATGTCCCGTCCGCGGCTCGTCAGCGTACCAACGACCTTTTCCCCCATAAGAATCTCGCTTCCCACGGGCGGGAGCCGCTCTTCGGACCCGTCGAGGTGGAGGAGGACAGCCCTGCGGGGCGGGCGACCGAGGTTGACGGTGCGGGCGATCGCTTCCTGTCCGCGGTAGCAGCCCTTGTTCAGGTGCACGGCGGAGCGGAGCCAGTCCCATTCGTGAGGCAGTGCCTTCTCATCGGGATCGAGCGCGGGTCGGGGGCGTAGGTCAACAATCCGCTGGGCTTCCCAGGCGAGCATTCCCGCCATGCTCCCCTCCCATTCGTCCACCGCGTCCGAAAGTTCGGCCTTGGGCACGAAGGCAATGAATCGCTGGCGGCCCGCCGCGGGGTGCTCAGATTCGGGGGAGCCGTAGGCCACCGAGTCACCGGCGACTTTCGGCCACGGGTCCCGCCACGTCACAAACGCACGCGGCACCTCAATGTTCCCAATCCCACCAAGGAAGGCGACATCGTCACGGAGGGTGACCTCGACGCGGAGCATGAAGCGCATCTTCGTCAAGAATTCTGCCAGCTCTTCTCCCATGCCAACGTCGGTCAGCAGGTAGAGGGTTTCACCGTCGTCGTAGACCGCAGCCGGAACCTGAATGCGTCCCTCAGCGGTTAGCAGGATCAGTTCCGTTGACGTACCGGGTGCGAGGTCGCTGATGTGCTGGGTCGTGAGGCTGTGCACCCACGAGAGCCTGTCCGGTCCCGTGACGGTGACAAGTTCAAGGTGCGAGAGGTCAACGAGCGCCCTACCACCCATGAGCGCACGCTGTTCTCGTGCTGGGGATCCGTAGTGCGCGGGTACCGCAGAGTCGATGCCATCACCGAGGACTGCCCCCGGAAGCTCTGCCGGAATCATGATTCCACCACTTTCGTTAGCCGCCCTGCCGCATAGGACTGCATTTCTTCACCAAAGGCGGCCATGTCGTAAGCAAAGAGAAGATCCGAATCAACGAGAGCGAGCTGCAGCTGGGATGCGTTGACTTCCGCGCCGGTTGCGGAGCGCACCATCGCATCCGACACGAATTCCATGCGCGGGGCCTTGACCGCACCCACGTAGAGCGTGACCCGCCCATCGGGTGTCGCAATCATGGCTTCCAGCTGCCCCTCTTCTTCGGGGGACTGACGCAGATAGCCGGTGGCGTCCTGCCACAGTCTTTCCTCCGTCAACTGGGCCACTCCCCTATCGCCGGGCAGTTCCTTATCAATATCGTCCGGGTCTTCGTTCGCGAGGTACCACGTGGAATGAATCGTCAGGTAGGGGCCGCCGTTATTGGTGATCTCCAGATCACAGATGATCGCGGCTTCCTCAATGCCCGGGTATCCGAGCATGCCGTACCCCCGCCACTTGCCCACGATAAAAGCCATGGGATACGTCTCGGGCGCCAGGTTCTCCGGAATCTCAAACATGCTACGAGCTTAACGAACGACCATAGGTGCGAGCCAGACACTTCGCCCACGGCGCATGCCACACCGCACTGGCCGAAACTCAGTCACGAAGCGGACTCTCGAATAGGTATTAGCCTTGGAGGAGAACAAGCCCCAGGCAGTAGGAAACCAGCGCACCCACGCAGAGCGGCACCATCGACAGGGCAAGGCCGGGCCGCCGCCGAGTCGCGGGGGGAAGCCTGCGCAGGAGCGAATCAAACACCGCCATGATCAGCCCGGCCGCCACCCCTGCGATGCTCGCCCAGTACCAGGGAATATCGGCAAAGAGCAGGAAGGCGAGAGCACCGAGGAATCCGCCCGCCATGTACACCACGTGGCGCAGGTGGCGCAGTGAGTGTGGGATCAGCATTTCCAGGAACGTGGCGACAATGATGGCGAGCAGAACGGCCCGCACTGCCTCAGCACCGTGATCAAACAGGGAGAAAGCGCGAATCCACAGCGTCGCCAAGAGCGCGAGAAGCGCCCCCGACACGGTTCCTGAGATTTGCTCAAGCAGGCGCGGCCGACCATCCTTCCGCGCCATCTCTGCAACAAACCCCACGATCACTACAAAGCCGGCGAGGAATGTCAGCTCGCGCACCGTGAAGAAGTACGCGACGAGAGTTGCGGCGATTGCGGAACCAGCGATGACCTTGCGTGCGGTCCCCGGGTTGGGGAGCTCGATCAGGAAGGACCAGCCAATCGCGAGAAGAATGCCGATTAGAGCGCTGCCGACAGCAACGGCCTCGAGGCCCACAAAAGTCGCCCCCAAGAGCAACCCCGCACCCGCAATGGTGATCAGGGCACGCGCCCTCGCGCTCATTCGTGTCTCTACTCCACTGGCCACGCTTCGATCTTGCCACGTCCAGTGCCTGGATCCACTATCAACGACTAACATTTCACGAGAACATCCGCAGGACCTGAACCTTCGTTCACGAAATCAGTCGCGAAACGCACTCTTCACACCGCAGAAACACCGGGACGTGAACACGTTGACGAACGAAGAAATCCAAGCAAGAATGGTGTCACGGCACCGGATCGCGAAAGCCCCGGGCTCCAACTATTGCCGCTACGAGTGGCCTCCGCGCCGACAGGCGCTATCCGGTTCGGTGTCGCCAAGTTAGCGTCGGCTTTGCCGGCGCTAACTTATTTTTCCCGGCAGATGCGATCGCCCGCTCCCACGGATAACTTGGCAGATCCTGTGCCGCGACAGCAGTTTGATGCGGACTCCGTGCGACAATGTTGACGCACCTACAAGGAGTTTTCATGTCCACTGATCGCGTCACGGCTACCGTTGACGACATCCTTTCGAGAATCCATTCTGGAGAATTTGGTACCGGTCACTCGCTTCCACCGGAGGCTGAGCTCGCCGCCCTACTCGACGTTTCTCGCCCCACGATGCGCGAAGCGGTTCGCTCCCTTTCCACGCGCGGCGTATTGACGGTTGTGCATGGTCGCGGGACATTTGTGAATCCTGTGCGGTCCTGGACCGATTTACCAACGATGATCAGCGCCCTCGAGCGTACGGAGTCACCCCGCCAGATCGGTCTTCAACTCATCGAGTTGCGGCGCATGATCGAGGTTGGGGCATGCGGGCTGGCCGCACGGAATCGGACGGACGAGGACCTGTCAGCGCTGCGGGGTCACCTGGAAACGTTCTCCAGTGCCGAGGAGGCCGGGGATATCGCCGGTGTTGCCCAGGCCGACATGGACTTCCACTCCGCGATTCTCGTAGCGAGCAGCAATCCGTTCCTGCCAACGATCATGCTCCCCCTCCAAGACGCACTCTCGTCCTCTCGGCGTCGCACGAGCGAGAATCCCGAGATCCGCGGCCGCGCCTCCTACCATCATCGCGCGATCCTGGCGGCCATTGAGGCCGGCGATGAGAGCCGGGCAAAGGATGCGATGAGGGCGCACATGACCCAAACCCGGAACGATATTGCGAACCACCTGTCGGATCAAGCACTGGGTGCCTAGCAGAAAAACGCCAGGCACCCGCGAGCTTCGCTGTTCAGATCGTCTCTGAACTCACTTCATCTCCGAGCTCAGTCGGCCAGCAACGCCATTGCGTTCACCTGGCCGGAGTCGATTCCTTTCACGCGGAGCGGCCCCATTGTCAAAACCTTGATCTTCTTGTTCTCCAGCGGGGCGAGGCTCATGTCCTCAATGCCGGTGATGACGTGGTCGTTGTAGTTGCCGAGTAGCCATCTGTGGGCTTCTGGGCCGTGATCGTTCGTGGGTGCCGCGATCGACATCCACTCCATGCCGATGCAGTCGAGGGCGGGGGATTCTTCCGACAGTCAGCGGCAGAGCTCCGACTGCAGGGCAACGCCGTTGTTCTGATACATGTGGGGGTCGCTTGTGCGCTTCTCTTCGAAGCCGGTGCGGATGAGGAGGAGTCTCTTGTCGGCGAGCTGTTCCGCGTAGGGTTCCAGATCTTCCTTCGTGACAATTTCGTCCGGTCCGTTGCGGTGCGGGAAGTCGACGAGGAGGATCTCCTCACCGAGGTAGCCAAACTTCTCCATGGGTAGTTCGTCGAACGGAACGCCGGTCGTATTGAAGTGGCGCGGGCCGTCCATGTGCGTACCGAAGTGATTCGGCAGGGTGAGCAGGTGGGAGTTGAAGGGCTTCCCTTCTGCGGACAGGTGGGTATCTTGTTCGATGCTGAGGACGGGCTCTCCCGGCCAGGCAACATCGTTCGGGTCAAGGACATGGGCGAGGTGTACGAACATCGCTGTTCTCCTTTGTGTGTCGTAGCGCAACAATAACTCCAACCTCAGAGGTCTTCAGTGGGTGAAATGTACGCATTTCTTCTAAGCGCCAGGGTTAACAAATTCTGACTTTCTCCCGTCCTGTCGCCGATAAGCCACGGTAGCGGACACACATTTCCTTCTTTAAACCTCTACTCCTCCACGCCTGCGAGCTCCTTTCATCTGGTAAAAGGTAAACGAAGAGGAGTGCACCCTTGTGGGATGCACTCCTCACGATCTCTTGCCCTATCTGAGTCGGGCAGTCAGATCAGCCGAAGCGGCCGGAGACGTAGTCTTCGGTGTCCTTCTTCGCCGGGTTGGAGAAGATCTTCTCGGTCGTGTCGTACTCGATGAGGTGGCCAGGCTTGCCGGTGCCCTCAATGTTGAAGAAGCCAGTCATGGAGGACACGCGTGCAGCCTGCTGCATGTTGTGCGTCACTATGACGATGGTGTAATCCTTCTCGAGCTCACGGATGAGGTCCTCGATCGCGAGGGTTGAGATCGGGTCAAGTGCCGAGCAGGGCTCGTCCATAAGGAGCACGTCGGGCTTGACGGCGATGGCGCGGGCGATGCAGAGGCGCTGCTGCTGACCACCGGAGAGGGAGGATCCGGGGCGTCCCAGACGATCCTTCACTTCCTCCCAAAGGTTGGCGCCGCGGAGCGAGAACTCCACCAGGTCGTCAGCATCGGACTTGCTCATCTTGCGGGAGTTGAGCTTTGCACCGGCGAGCACGTTGTCGGCAATCGACATGGTCGGGAACGGATTCGCGCGCTGGAACACCATGCCAACGGATGCGCGAACATCGACCGGGTCAACGCCGGGGCCGTAAATGTTCTTGCCATCGATGATGGCGTCACCCTCGACGCGTGCGCCGGGGATGACCTCGTGCATACGGTTCAGGGAGCGCAGGAATGTTGACTTGCCGCAACCGGAGGGGCCGATGAGGGCGGTGACGGAGCGGGGTGCGATGTGCATGGTGACATCTTCAACTGCGAGAAAGTCGCCGTAGTAGATGTTGAGGTTTGAGACATCAATGCCTTGGTTCACAGGATTTTTCCTTCCACGGGTTCCATTGTGCCGGGTTACGGCTTACTTTTCGCCCTTTGGCGCGAACGCCTTGGCAATGAATCGGGCAATCAGGTTCAAGATCAGAACGAGAAGAATAAGGGTCAGGGCACCGGACCAGGCAAGGTCACGTGTCGACTGGTTACTCCATGACGAGTACACGTAGGTCGGCAGGGTTTCCATGTAGCCGGAGAACATGTTCCAGTTGAACACGTTCGTGGTGCCGGTGGTGATGAGGAGCGGCGCGGTTTCGCCGATGATGCGGGCGATGGCGATGACGACACCGGACACGATGCCGGGCAGCGCGGTGCGCAGCACGACCTTGGTGATCGTGCGGGACTTCGTCACGCCAAGCGCATAGGAGGCTTCGCGCAGTTCGTTCGGAACGATCCGGAGCATCTCTTCCGTGTTCCTAATAACGATCGGGGTCATGAGTACCACGAGTGCAACCGAACCCATGAAGCCCGTCTTCATCTGCAACGCGGCCGAGGTTCCCACAAAGTATTCGGCAATCGTGGGGATCATGGCGGCTGCGAACAGGCCCGCAACGATCGAGGGGATACCGGTCATGATGTCGACGAGGAACGTGACAACCTTTGCGAGGGTGCCGCGACCGTATTCGACCAGGTAGACGGCGGTCATGATTCCCAGCGGAACAGCAATCAGTGCGGTGGTGCCGGTGATGACGAGCGTTCCGACGAGGGCGTGTCCCGCACCGGTCACGTGATCGGCAAGGGTGAGGCCGTCGCGGTCGTTGGTGAGGAAGTCCCAGCTGAACTCACTGACACCGGCCTCAACAACCATCCATAGGAGGGAGAGGAGCGGAGCGACAGCGATGAGGAATGCGGCAACGATCAGGCCGGTCACCATGCGGTCAACCGCGTACCTGCGGCCCTCAACAAGGAAGGAGGTGCCGGTGGAGATGACCAGGTAGAGAACGAGCGTTAGGACGACGGTCGCGATCGGGGTAGCCCCCTCAAATCCCCACAGTTCGAGGAGGAGGTATGCCAGTCCGGCGGAGACAAGGACGGCGGCCGCTGTGAACCAGCGCGGTAGGCGCTTGCCGTGGGTCTCCCCTGTCGGGGTGCCCTCGACCTTTTCTGGTGTCAGGGTACTCATGCGTTTGCTCCCGAGAATTCCTTGCGGCGGTTAACAATACCGCGGGCAATGAAGTTGACGACGAAGGTGAGCGCGAACAGGAGCAAACCGAGTGCGATCAGGAAGGGCTGTTCGAGCGAAGGATTGTCTGCCGTGCCGGCACTGGCTTCGGGCCAGTGGAGGGCGATGCGGGAGGCAATCGTCGAGTGCTGTCCGACGGAGAAGATATCGAAGTTGACCTGGAGGCCGGCCGACAGAACCATGAGCACGGCCATGGTCTCACCGAGTGCGCGACCAAGTCCCAGCATGGCTGCGGAGACCATGCCGGAGCGGCCCATAGGCAGCACGGTCATGGTGATCATTTCCCACCGGGTGGCACCGAGTGCCATCGCAGCCTCTTCCTGAAGGCGGGGGGTCTGGATGAAGACTTCGCGGCACAGAGAGGTGATGATCGGCAGAACCATGATGGCGAGAATGATCGATGCCATCGCAATGTTACGTGCGGGACCGGCAGCGACACTGAGCGTATCCGGGTTGATCGGCCACCACTCCCACTTCTCAGCCGCATAGTTCAGGCCTGGGAAACCACCGCTCCACACAACTTCACCATCAACGGTTTCACCCTCGCCGGTGAAGAATACGACGATGGGACGAATGTAGTCTTCGATCCAGGTGAAGATGGGCTTCATCAGTGGCTCAAGTGTCCACATACCCCACATACCGAAGATAATGGAAGGGATCGCGGCAAGTAGGTCAATCACGTAGCCGAGCGCCTGCGAAAGCCTGCGCGGAGCGTAGTGCGAAATGAAGAGGGCGATACCGATCGCAAGCGGAACGGCAATCGCGAGCGCCATGAGGGCCGACAGGACGGTGCCGAACAGCGCACGTGCCGCGAATCCCCAGAAGGTCAGCTGCTCACCGCCAATGCGAGAGAAGCCCACCTCCTGCGCGATTTCTTCATTGGAGGCCGTGTAGACCTGGTAGGACTGCAAAAGCAAGAAGAACGCGACAGCACCCAGGAGCAGGAGAATAGCGATTCCCGCGCCGTAGGCGAAGCCTTTGAAAGCCTTGTCCCCACTGGAACCGACTGACCTCTTAGGCTTCTTTGTCTCGTCTCTCGTTGTCACTGTAGACACGCGAAACTCCTTTGGTTAAACCCTAAAGGCGGGCTGGCCAGAAGCCAGCCCGCCATCAGGCAACTATATTGTGCAACGACGCCGATTACTCGGTGACGATGGCGTCAATCGCAGCGAAGACGCGGGACTGCAGCTCGTCGGAGATGGGTGCGTTACCGCCGTTAGCCTGAGCCGAGAACTCCTGGCCCTCGTCGGAAGCCATGTAGGTGAGGTAGCCCTTGACGTTGGCTGCTTCCTGAGCATCTTCGTACTCGGTGCAAGCAACGATGTAGGAGATCATGACAACCGGGTATGCGCCCTCGATCGAGCCGTCGCGCTTGAGGTCAACGGTGAGGATCTTGTCGGTCGCATCGTCGGTTGCTTCGGAGCCGTCAACAATCGCAGCTGCTGCCTCGGGAGAGTAGGAGAGCCACTCGCCGTTCACGTCAACGTTAGCTGCGCCGAGGTCACCGATCTGCGAAGCGTCAGCGTAGGTGATGGCACCTTCGGTCTGAGCGGTCAGGTCGACAACACCGTTGGTCTTCTCAGCGGACTGGGTGCCCGAGATCGGCCACACGTCTTCAGCCTCGTAGGGCCATGCCTCTTCACCAGCGGATTCGATGATGTACTGGACGAAGTTCTCGGTGGTACCGGAGTCGTCAGCGCGGTTGACCGGGACGATTTCGAGGTCGGGGAGCTCAACATCCGGGTTGTCGGCAACGATAGCGTCGTCGTTCCAGTTGGTGATCTCACCGGAGAAGATCGCTGCGATGTTCTCGGGCGACAGGTTGAGGGAGTCAACGCCGGGCAGGTTGTAAGCAATGGCGATGGGCGAGATGTAGAGCGGGAGCTCGAGGATCTCTGCGCCACAGCGCTGCTCTGCTGCTGCGATCTCTTCCTCGTCGAGGATCGAGTCGGTGCCAGCGAAGGAAACTGCGCCACCAATGAACTGCTCGCGGCCGGTACCGGAACCGGTCGGGTTGTAGTTGATGGTCACGCCGTAGTCAGACGAGAAGGAGTCACGCCATGCCTGCTGAGCGTTCTGCTGCGAGGAAGCACCGGAGCCGTTGAGCGAACCGGAAACGCCCAGGTCTTCGATCGCGGTGGGTGCCTCGGAGGACCCGGTGGTGCCTTCGGACTCTTCCTCGGTAGCGTCTTCCGACGTATCCTCGGTGGTCTCTTGGGCCTCTTCCTCGGTGGTCTCTTCAGCCGAAGTTTCCTCTGCTGACGTCTCCTCGGTGTTGTCGGAGTCGTCGGAGCAGGCGGTCAGTGTGATTGCAAGGGCGCCGGCGAGTGCGAGCGATGCAGCCTTGCGGGAACGGGTGATGTTCACGGTCGTTTCCATCCTTTGGATTAGTTCTGGGCGAGCGCGAAGCTCTGGACCACGATCTACGGTAAACGTGCAGGGTGACCAACGAACCCCGTTACGGTTAACAGTTGGTTAACAGTTCCGTGAATCAGCTCACCAAACACGGCGTTACCCGGGCAAAACGCCACTAAATGGATGGGCGGAGTTTTTCGAGGGCCACGATTCGTGCCTTCCTCCCCTTGCGTCCGGACACGTGAGCGATGAGAGCCTCCCCGGTCTGCAGCCAGGGATCTTCCTTCGGCACCTGCTTCATGACGGAGTGCGGTGCCCGATCCTTGAAGGCCTCCACGATCGTCGGGAGGGTTGGTCGGTGCGCGCACAGCGCGACCGGCGCCTCGTTTACTCGGAGCAGTTCATCAATGAGCCGGTAGACGGGTCGCTGCTTCTTTTCGTGCGCTGCCTCGGTCAGTGAGTCATGGGTTTCGATCTCGATTCCCATGGCCTGCCGGTAGGGCTGCAGGGTTGCCACGCACCGCTCCCACGGTGAGGAAACGAGGCGGGTGACGCCGTAGGCGGATAGCAGCGGGATCATTTCCTTCGCCATCTTCTCCCCCGCAGGCGTCAGTGGCCGAGTATCTTCCGAACCCTTTCCCTTCTTCCACGCGGAACGTTTCATGGCGCGGCTGTGCCGCACAACAATGAGGGTCCAGGTTTTAAGCTTGTCGTCGTTGTTCTGGTCAACAAGTTTCCCCAGCAGGTCACGGTCCGACTCCCGGGTTAATTTGTCGAACGCACGGTCAGCCTGCACCCATTCGACCCTGTCAACCTCGGTAGTCTTTGCGGGGGCGACGTGGGGGCGCACCTTGAACAGTTTCGTGTTCGGGGAGAGCGGTTGGGCCGCCCAGTAGTGGGTGGTTTTCTTCCGCCCATCCCCCAACCGGTACGTCACGTTGCCGAGCGGTTGCCCAAGAAAGATCGGAACCCCGGTCTCTTCCTCTACCTCGCGGATCGCAGCAACAGGAATGTCCTCCCCGTTGTTGAGCTTCCCCTTCGGTATCGACCAGTCATCGTAGGAGGGTCGGTGAATGAGAAGAACTTCAAGCTTCCGGTTGTGGATGCGCCACACCACGGCACCAGCCGCAACAACGTCGGGCTTTGAACTCAATTCTTCACCCGTGCTCGAGCGTTCTTCATGAGGAGCTCCTGGATATCAGCGAGAGCCCGCCCCTCATCATCCTTGTTGACTCGGCGCCACCCATCGGCCCCGAGATGCCAGGAGGAGGTGCCATCATCGGTCGCAATATCGAGCAGTTCGAGGAGGCGCACGATCTGACCGGGGTCGATGATCTTGATGAGTGCCTCGACCCTGCGGTCCAGGTTGCGATGCATGAGGTCGGCCGAGCCGATGAACACATCCGGGTCACCACCGTTGTGGAACGCGAAGATCCGAGAATGCTCGAGAAACCTTCCAAGAATTGACCGGACCTTAATGTTGTCCGAGAGTCCGGGGATGCCCGCGCGGAGCGCACAGATGCCGCGGACCTGGATCGAAACGGGAACACCGGCTTGCGATGCTCGGTACAGGGCGTCGATCAGCTTCTCGTCAACAAGGGAGTTGACCTTGATCTTGACCCAGGCTTCCTTGCCCGCCTGCTTGTTGGCGATCTCCCGTTCGATGCGCTCAAGCAGTCCGGGGCGGACCGTGCGGGGCGCGACCAGGAGACGGTGGAACTTGGTCCTCGGAGCATAGCCCGACAGCTGGTTGAAGAGCCTGGTCAGGTCCTGACCAACATCCCGGTTCGAGGTGAGCAAGCCAAGGTCTTCGTAACCGCGTGCGGTCTTCGAATGGTAGTTACCGGTGCCGACGTGGCAGTAGCGGCGTAGCCCGTCTTCTTCCTGACGGACAACAAGGCACAGCTTGCAGTGGGTTTTGAGCCCAACAATGCCGTACACGACGTGCACGCCGGCCTGCTCGAGCTTGCGTGCCCACTCGATGTTCGCGGCCTCGTCGAAACGGGCCTTGATCTCAACAATCGCGAGAACCTGCTTGCCGAGGCGGGCCGCCTTGATGAGGGAGTCAACGATCGGGGAGTCACCGGAGGTGCGGTACAGGGTCTGCTTGATCGCCAGCACCTTCGGATCCGCAGCCGCCTGCGCGATGAACTGCTGCACCGAGGTCGCGAACGAATCGTAGGGGTGATGAAGGAGGATGTCCCGTTCCTTGATGACGTCGAAGAAGTTCGTGGGCGTCGAGGACTCCACGTCCGCGAGGCCGCGTGCCGTGACGGGCACAAACTTCTTGTACTTCAGTTCGGGGCGATCCAGGTCGTGAATGACGTTGAGCCCGGTCAGGTCGAGCGGTGCAGGCAGTCGGAACACGTCGGATTCACGCACGTCCAGTTCCGTCATGAGGAGGTTGAGGACGTGATCGGAAATGCCCTCGGCAACTTCCAGGCGCACGGCGGGGCCGAAACGGCGCCTCATAAGCTCCTTCTCGAGCGCGGTCAGGAGGTTCTCTGCATCGTCCTCTTCCACCTCCACGTCCTCGTTGCGGGTGACACGGAAGGTGTCGTATTCGACGACCTCCATCCCCGGGAACAGGGTATCAAGGTGGGCACCGATGATTTCTTCCAGGGGAACGAAAGAGGTCTTGCCGGTCATGAGCGACACATCTTCCGGATCGAAGGACCGTCCCTCCTCGTCGATCGCAATAAACCTGGGAAGCAGGGGCGGAACCTTGACGCGCGCGAAGTGCTCCTTGCCGGTACTGGGATTGCGAACAACAACCGCGAGGTTGAGGGAGAGCCCGGAAATGTAGGGGAAGGGATGGGCCGGGTCAACGGCAAGCGGGGTGAGAACCGGGAAAATATCGGACCGGAACATCTTCCGCAGTCCCTCGTGCTGGTGCGGCTCCAGCTGCTCCCAGTGCACGATGTCGATACCTTCGGATGCGAGCTTCGGTTGCACATCATTGGCGAACACCTGGGAGTGCCGCCACATGAGTTCCTTCGCGGTCTCAGTGATGCCCTCAAGAACCTGGCGCGGGGAAAGCCCCGAAGCCGAAGGAACAGCGAGACCGGTTGCGATGCGTCGCTTGAGGCCTGCCACTCGCACCATGAAGTATTCGTCGAGGTTGGAGGCAAAGATTGCGAGGAACCAGGCGCGCTCCAGGAGCGGCAATTCCTCGTCTTCAGCCTGTTCAAGAACGCGCGCGTTGAATGCGAGCCAGCTCAGTTCACGGTCGGCAAACCTGCCGTCCGGAAGATCATCGGGCTCCTCGCCCTCACTCTGGTCTTCCAGCTGAGCGGCAAGCGATGCGAGGGGAACGGGGGAACCGGTCCTGGCCGCGGCACGAACGCGTGCCCTGCGGGCAAGCTCGTCCTCGGTATCCGTCACCTGTTCCGTCTCCTCCTCAACCTCGTCTTCAATGTCGACGAAGTCTTCCTGGTCATCACGGCTGTCCTCAACCGAGGATCGAAGTTCACTCTCCATGTTCGGTATTCTCCTACCTTTGGGTTAACTGCACGTGACCGGCACCCTATGATGACATTTCGTATTGGATATCGCTTCGCGCGAGCGAGAATCCGGCCCGCTCGTAGGTGGCCAGAGCCGGAATGTTATCACCCTCAACGTAGAGCATGACGCGGTCGGCACCGCCTTCGGACAGGTCAGCAAGGGTGTGCGCTGTTAACCAACCGCCCAGGCCCCTGCCCTGCCATTCCGGGTCCACACCGAGCACGTAGAGTTCGGCGGGGTCACGCTGGATCCAGTAGTAGCCGACAACCTTCCCGTCAGATTCGGCCAACTGGATTTCCCCACCTGACTTCTCCACATCCTCCGCCACCATCTGCCCCTGCTCCGGGTGGTCCACAAAGGCCCGAGCATTAACGTCCACAAGCGCGTGAACATCGGCTTCCGTGTAGGGGCGCAGAGTGACATCGCTGCGGGATTCGGGACGCGGTGAGCGCAGGAGTTCTTTCGAGAGCTGACGGAGCTCACGAACCGGCTCAAGCCTTGCCTTTCCGGCAAGGGCTGCCGCCACCGGTAGGTTCCCGTGCGACCAGAGCCTCATCGGGTTGACGGTTGATGCCACGTGGGTGACAACGTCGTATCCGATTCCCTGCTGGCGGAAGTCGGGATGTACGGCAAGTTCACTCCCTTCCTTCCCGATGACCGCGAGCGCGATGAGCTTGTCCTCGTAGATTGCGAAGTAGCGGGCGGCACGATCCTCGGCAACGTCCCGGTGGGAGGCCTCACCAAAGGCCTCGACACCATCGTGTTCTTCAACGAGAGCCGCAAATGCCTTGAACTCGGCCATATCGGGCCGGGCGGTTGATACTCGCATCAGTCAAGCCTCCCATCGGCAAAGAGAACGGTCGCTTCGGCCAGTTCACGGGCCGTCACGAGCAGTGCTTCGTTTCGTCTTGTCACCTGGGTGGCAAGGGCGTGGTTATCGGACGCGATCCACACGGCATCCAAGTCTCCAAGGAAGGAGGCAAAGCGCGCAGAGTCGTGAAGAAGACTCTGGAAGTCTCCGGCCCCAATCCCTTCGAAGACCGCGACCCAGCGGGCCCGGATCGAATCAGGGTTTCCGGGGAGAGCATCCTGCTCTTCTCCCTGCATGGCAACCGAGGCAGCGTAGCGGCGAGCAACATCGGATGGTTCGCGGCGGATCCATTCAGCTAGCAGGTAGCCGCGCCACATGGCGCCAGCAAGGGTGTCGGCAGGCGCGCGGACCCAGGCTTCAGCGACGAGGTCAATGCCTTCTGAGGCAATGAGTTCGAGGACTCGTTCTCGCACGTCATCGTCAATATTTTGGCGGCTATCGGTGGGAACAAGGGCTTGAGCCGAGACGTGAGCCAGTTCCGAGCTAAAGGCCGGATCTGGTTCACCCGTCAAGTACTCAACCTGTTCCGGGTCGATTTGGGCGGGGCGCCGTGGACGCTTATTCATGGGGTCCTCCATCAACGAAAACTGTCTTTCCTTATTGTCCCTCATCACACCCTGCAGGTGTAGGACCTTCCTGACCCAATTGAAGTGCTACCATGATTCCTGGCTCATTTTGGAGCCAGGGGCCTCTAGCTCAATGGTAGAGCTCCGGACTTTTAATCCGTAGGTTATGGGTTCGAATCCCATGGGGCCTACCCCGGCTTTCCCCCGGTATTGCAACGATATGCGAGCCGGGGGAATAGCATTTATGAGGCGCGGCGAACGTACGGCGAACAGTGGGAACACTTCGCCTGGCAATCCTCGAGTTGTCCCACCACCCACAACCACGATGACAACCACGATGACAACCGAGCCAACAACCGCAAGCGCAACCGAGACGATCACCAGGAAGCGCCGTAAGCACTAGGCCCTGGGCCACGTCTCCCCCTCCCGACCTCCATCACACAACCGCGGGATAGCAGGTCCTGTTCTACGACCGCCCGGAGGTTTCAATTTCCTGGCCCACTCCCCGACAAGGGATGACCTTTCCTTGTCCTGGCAATGATTAACCGGTTCAGACAGGCCCGTATCCGTAACACTGATTCCAGCCGAGTAGCGCCCCCGGTTTGTCATACCGGTCTGACATACCCGTGAGTGAAAGCCGCACTATGCCGCGGGAGTGTCCAGGAGAGGGCACGCGGGGACCCTCCCCCTCCCTCTCAGATCAGGGCTCTATTTCTGCCTCCGCCGGCTGAAAGAATGGAAGGCGGGAGACGTAAAGGAAACCTATAAGGGCAGGAAACATGTCTCAGACACAACAGAAACTCACCCTCGCGGAGAAGCGGAGGGACGCTCTCCAACTCAGGCTCAGAGGAGCCTCTTACGAGGAGATAGCCCTGGAGCTGGGATACGCAAACAGGTCAGGGCCCTACAAGGCCGTACAGGCCGCTCTGACAGACGTATACCGGGAGGACGCGGAAACCTATCGGGAGTTGCAGATGGAGCGCCTAAACACCGTTACAGGGGCCCTGTTCAACCGTCTGGAGGCGGGAGAGGTCTCAGCAGCGACTCCACTCCTCAAGGCCCTAGAAGCGATGGACCGCTATGCCGGGTTCAACAAGGACACGGCTGGGCATGAAAGGGCGGCGGCTCTCCTAGACGCCCTTATCGTTAATTCCCGTGCCGCTCTGGAGCTTCCTCAACAGCCGTAGCCCTGGCCCCGGGAGGCCCCCTTGCTTGTCTCTGGGACCGCTACGCGTTTAGGCCCTCAAAGGTTGTACGGGTTTCCAGGTTTCTAAGCACACAAACTTCGCCCATGGGACATTTTGCCGTTCCAATAAACTTGAAGTCGCTTCAGTATGTACTGTATAGTTCAGTGCATGCTGA
The DNA here is from genome assembly GCF_001375495.1 of Flaviflexus massiliensis. GTDB lineage: Bacteria > Actinomycetota > Actinomycetes > Actinomycetales > Actinomycetaceae > Flaviflexus > Flaviflexus massiliensis. Next base: position 296,819 of record NZ_LN831058.1, read on the forward strand.
CTAATGCTGCTCGTTTAGATATCATGAACCGGTTGGGTCGAGCCATGGCCGATCCCACGCGGTCCCGAATTTTATTAACACTGTTGGAGGGGCCTGAATATCCGGCGGTCCTTGCCCACGATCTGGACCTGACACGGTCTAATGTGTCCAACCACCTGGCCTGTTTGCGAGACTGTGGCATTGTGGTCGGACAGCATCAGGGACGCCAAACCCGCTACGAGATCGCAGACCCACACTTGGCTCAGGCACTGACAGCGTTGGTGGACACGACCCTGGCCGTTGACGTATCTGCCCCTTGCATTGATCCGGTCTGCACTGTTGTCGGTTGTACTCATGATGAGGAGCTCAGCGCGTGATTTCTTCCATCGTGCAGGCAATCGGGCTGTTTATCGCCACCAACATTGATGACATCGTCATCCTGTCGCTGTTCTTCGTGCGAGGCCGGGGACAACCAGGCACCACTCGCCGCATCCTGGTGGGACAATATCTCGGATTCCTGGGCATTTTAGGCGCGGCGGTAGCCGCCGCCTTTGGTGCCCAAGTACTGCTGCCGGAAGAAGCGCTCCCCTACTTCGGTCTGATTCCCCTGGGGCTAGGTCTCTGGGCGGCATGGCAGGCCTGGAAAAATCGCGGCGAAGACGACGATGACGAAGCACAACTGGAAGGCAAACGCGTCTCAGTCTGGACGGTCGCGGCAGTGACCTTCGCCAACGGTGGCGACAATCTCGGCGTCTATGTGCCCGTGTTCGTCAGCGTCAGCTGGGGTGCAGTGCTGGCCTACTGCATCGTCTTCTTAGTACTGGTGGCCGTCCTAGTCTTCCTGGCCAAATGGATCAGCTCCAGAAAACCTATTGCAGAAGCCCTGGAACGATGGGAACACATTCTCTTTCCAGCAGTGCTCATCGGCCTGGGCCTCGTCATCCTCGTCAGCGGCGGAGCCTTCGGACTATAAGCAACCCGCAGTAAAGCCAACCCCACGGAGGCAGAGCGCCAGGCAACGCTTTTTGAACGCTACGCCGAGATGACTAAGTCCTCTTAGCTGCACTCAAGACGGGCCACCATTTCTTTCAGGGCCTCTGCTACTGGCGACAGGTCAGGGGCTTTAGCAAGGTTGATCTCCACCCACTCCAGTTCTCTCCTCGCGACTGCTAGGTCATGGCCATATAGGGCATTGAGGCCGTTGTAGAGACCCTCCCGTTATGCTGCTCCATGCTCTTTATCTTCCCGTGCTCACGGTCATAAGGCGACAGGTTATAACCGGTCTCGCGCGCGTCCCCCCTTGCCTATTTCCCTGGAGGGGAGAGAGGTCACTACCGCCGCCCACCGACCGGCAAGCATGAATATGCGACTTACGAACGCCCTCCCCAAGGATCTCCACGCTGAGGGTAGCTGGGGAGAATACTCTCACCGATTCCTCTCAGTCAGAGGACTCTCCCCGCTCGCGTTGGAATCAACGCAAATCCCATTGATTAGTAATTATGTATTAGAGAGCTAGCAGTACTACTGGTAACGGCTATGGCAGTCATATTGCAACTGGTATAGCTGTCATAGTGCGACTGGTATAGCAGTCGAATCATTCAATGGGCCTCTTTCGTCGGCGCTTCGGACGTGTCGCCATGAACATCGCGAGCGCGTCTCGTCCCGGGTATTTGTAGACGGTAGCCTTGCCCCGCTTGCCCTCACGCAGACGTAACCGTAGACCGGACTTCTCGATCTCCGACACTTTGTCACTGAGGGCAGTGGGACCCAATCCGACGTGCGCCCCGAACTGTACCCGCGTGATGTACACCTCCCCCGGCCATAGTGTCTCCTGGTTAGATACCCGGGGCTTACCCCCGGCATGAGCTTGGGAATCGGGCTCCTGGGACCTGAAAGCAATCTCTTTGATGATGGCCACCTCCGCAACACCCATCACGTCAGGGTATTGCTCGAGCAGTTCATCAACCTCTTTGACATATTTTACGCCCATTGCCGCGAGCCCTTGCGACTGTAACCGGCCCGGGCACTTCGAATAGTTGAATCGACCTCCCGCTCTGGCAGACCGGCCCGAACCGCTGCGCTCGCGAGAGCATGGAACGCTTCGTCTGGTTGATGCTCATTCGCGAATCGCCATGCTGCACGGCTAAGCAGGACATTGCGGTTACCCTCTTGCGCCATGCGCTCGTATGAGGCCACCAAACCGCCCCAGGATCGCGTCGTAGCGCCTAACAGCATCGCGGGCACCCCTGGTACGTCCCGGGGCCTCTCGAGAGCTTGTAGGGCTGCCTGTGGCAGTGTGGCGAGCTCTCCTGTGTGGACCCACCTGTAGGCGTTCCCGCTCGCGTGAGAGCTGGGAGGACAAACGACGTAGGCACCGTGGCCGAGCACGTCGATTCCCTGCCCTGCCAGAGCGGGATCTCTGTCGAATGTCTCCATACCCTTGGGCAACTCGAACCAGAGATGCACTCCCCCGCCCCCGCTCGCAGCTGTCACTGTAGCCGGGAGGGCTCCGCATCGGTCTGCAAGGTCTTTTAGCATCTCCGCAGCCGTCCGGCCCGCGTTCCGGGGATCGAGGTCAACGACAATGACACCGGGAGGGATCGCCACTCCGAGGTTCACCCCGGCCCGATTGCCGAACCAGTCCCGAACCGTATGCACGTCGGTCGTGGCAACGGTTAGGCCTTTACCTCCGGTGAGGTCGAATAGGGGACGCTTGTCAGGGCCTAAGGGTAGTACCGGCCAATTTCCGCACGCGAGAGCAATCGCATGTAATTGCACGGTGAGAGCACGGTCCAGGTGCTTTGTGTCTTTCAGTGATGGTACTTTGATTGTGAGGGCACCCATTCGTGGGTGTCCCGCCCTTTTCTGTGTCATTACCGCTGCACCCCGCCCGCGAGCGCATCGACGGTGAGAGCCTCGAGCGGTATCCGGATAGCTTTACGAATCCGCACATGTGGCAGTTCGCCCGCATAGATCATGTGTCGGATTGTGTCGGGGTGACAGTCGAGCAGAGTTGCTGCGCCCTTAATGGACGTGTACGCGGGTTCGCTCGGATGAATGAGTGTTGACGTTTCCATGAATAAACCTCTGTCGGTTTCATGGGTTTAGGCGCGGTTGACCCTCCCGTCCGTGCACGGGCTCAAATCACATAGGTCAGCTCCTACATGTGACGTTCGCGCCTACGGCGTCGCCAATACACCTATGGTAACACACCGGATCAATACACTGTTGTCTCGCGCGGCGCTTCTATGAGCGATCTAAAATGCGTAGCAACCGTTGGATCGAGATCGAGTGCACCCCGCCCGCTGAGAGTTGGTCTAACACCGGGTGCAGTTCGTTGCTCGAGATGTCGCGTATCCGATACCCGCACGGGCACTCCATCCGGTAAGAGACTTCCCCGGAGTCATGCAAAATCTCATCAACTCGGTGCAATCGAATCGTCACCCGGGTCCCGTCGGCTTGACCGCTCAAGGCCGGGTGTCGCGTATGCAGCATCTCCTGGGTCCCGTCCGCACGGTCGATATAGGCGGGTTGGTTAAACCGGGGAGAGCCGTCGGCGTTGTTCCGGCTATAGGTCCGAGTTGATAAGACCGCCTCATGCATCCAATCCCCATAGCTACGGTGAATAACGAACATTGCGAGCCAGCGCCGTCGCCGTTTGCCGTCCGCGCGTGGTTGATGCCATGGCCGTTTAGCTTCGCATGAGATCGACACCTCTCCGAGAATGTCTAGCCCCATGCGCCCCGCCTCTCATCGAGGGAGGACACACTAGCCTCCCGGTTGTGATTCTTGTACGCCTCATTCATGACCAGCATCGCCCTATCGCGACGCTCCTGGGAGGACCGGGCATAACGCATCGTCATTGAGGCCGTCGCATGTCCCACCGTGGCTTGAATGTCTGGCAATGGCACTCTGGCATCGATAGCGTTCGTCACCATCGTTCGACGTAGATCATGAGGCGATACCGGCCCTATCCCGAGCCGTTCCCCAGCTCGAACCATATTCAGCCGATAGGTTGTCTCCGGGATGTGCTCAGCAGGATTCGTAACCGACCGGAACAATAGGCCCTCATCGCCCGCCCGCTCTTTCAGCTCGAGAACATCACCGGAGATCTGGTCCGGGACAGCGACTACCCGTATAGATTCTTCGGTCTTCGGCACTCCCACAACCTTAGCTTTGCCCTGTCCCGACACTGCACGGACGATTGAGACGTACACGGTGCCCGACACGTCGGCAGTCTGCACGTCCTTACCTCGCAGCTCTCGAGCCTCCCCCGAACGCAACCCACATAGACCAGAGAGCAGAACGAGGGTCCGCAGATAGTCGGGCACTTCGTGGGCAAGCGCATGTAACTGGGCCAAACTTAGGGCCCTTGTCTGTCGTTTCACCACTTGCCGCGTCGGTGTCGGGCTTGCCACCGTGCCGAGCATATTTCTCCGGTACGGATTGACCGGGATCAACTCATCATCGACAGCAGTGTTTAAGATCGTCCGGAACAGCTCAGCTGATTTCTTGCGAGCTCCCGGCGAATTAGGTGCAAGCTCCGCAAGCCACATCCGGATCTCCGGCGTTGTAATCGTCTTGAGCGTAACATCCTCCCACCGGGGAAGCAGGTGTGTCCGTAGATTACTTTCGTACGCGAACCTGGTCGCGGGTGTCAGCTTCCGAGCTATCAACCACCCTTCGGCATATTGACCAAACGACAATGAATCCCGTTTAGATCGCGCTTCCGCCTCGAGGCGCTCGCGGACTAGTTGCTCTGGGGACTTCCACACCCCTCGTTGAATGTCGGTCCGTTGCGCATCCAGCCAGAGCTGGGCCTCCGTCTTCCGCTCGAACGTGTACGGTGCTGGCACCCAATTCCTGGCACCGTTGTCCCTGTAGGGCTTATCCGGGTGAGCGAACCGGGCAACATACTGCCCGCTGGCCGCGCGGTAGATATTTCCGAACCCACGACGATTTGCCATTGCCGATACCTCACCCCGACGAACATCCGGCGAACAAGCGGCGAACAACTACGCCCGTTCCTGTCATATTCCATCATACACGGACCTAGGGACAGACCGCGAATAAACATTGATATCAAGCCACTTACACCGACTTTTCCGCACCATCACAACACTCCACAAATAGCAGATACCATGCTTTCGAATCCCATGGGGCCTACCCCGGCTTACCCCCGGTCTAGCAACACGTTGTTAGACCGGGGGTTCGTTGTTTTTAGTGGATTGCAGCACCCCTGCAGTACTTACCAAAATGCTGTCTTAGCCCCTCTATTTTCCGTTCCGTGCCTACTGCGCACCTAGAAGATTTTTCAATCCGCCACTTCGCTATTTCCTCATCCCCTAATCCAGCAGGCGTTCAATGCCTGGCAACAGATTAGATATGCAGAGATCGAAGAGAGAGGGACAGGGTTTGTGGGGAAATGGTTGAGGGTGCGGCGTAAGCCGCACCCTCAATTGATTCAGTAGTGACCTAGCGCCCTGTTGCGCTAGATGCTGCCAAAGCTCTGTTACGTCTTAGCGCCTGCTGCGGTTGGTAATACCGAGGTAGGCCGAGATAAGAACGATTGCGATGACAACCGAAACGACCCACTTGAGGATGGTTGAATCCGAGCCCATGGGACCCTCAACAAGCCACCAGCCAAGTGCGGCGCCACCGGCACCGAGAATGACAGTCCAGATGACGCCAAGGTTCTGATCGCCCTTCATGACAAGTCGGGCGAGAGCGCCGATAATGGCGCCGACAACAATTGTTCCGATAATACCCATAAGTTATTCCTCCTTTAGTGGAGTCACGCCTTGTAACACCACCGACCATTTAGATTAAGGCATCACAGGGCAAAACGCATGTCATTTGGCCAATTCAGTGAAATATTCACAAAAGCAGTCTATTTCACTAGAATATCTTTACCTTATTGAGGTGAAGTTGTCCCTTTTGGGCGGTAGGTAGCGATAAGGACTGCGATTGAGATGCTCACGAGGCCGGCAAATTCGCCAGCTGATGGGACCTGGGACAACATGACCATTCCGACCACCATGCTCATCGCCGGCAGGATCGAGTTGAGGATCGCGAAGATCGCGGCGGGCACTTCCCGCAGGACCAGCTGATCAATGACGTAGGGAACAACGGAGGACAGGAATGCGACCCCGGCGAGAGTGAGCCAGAAGGACCAATCCGGGGACGCATCAAGCAATTCACCTATGGCGAGAGGGCTGTAGACGATGGCAGCCCCCGCCATGCCAATCGCCAGGCCGTCAACATTTCCTGGCTTGCCCGCAAGCTTGCTCGCCAAGAACATGTAGATCGCCCACGCAACTCCCGCGGCAAGAGCCAAGATAATGCCCGCGGTCACGCCGGGCTTCGTGTAGTCCAGCCCGATCCAGGAAATGAGGAAGACACCAAGGATCGCGAATCCGATGGCGATTGTTGTGCGCCGTGTCCGAGCAAGAGCCGCAAGCACAACGGGGCCGAGGAACTCGAGTGCGACGGCGGTGCCGAGGGGGATCCGTTCAATGGACAAGTAGAACAGGGGATTCATGGCACCGAGTGCAAGACCGAAGCCGAACGCCTGCCACTTGTGCGGGTAAGACCAGGGGCGCCGCCAAAGCAACAGGAATATTGCCGCGAAGAAGATCCTGCCCCATCCCACCCCGATCCCCGACACTGTAACGAACAGCCCGACGGCAATCGAGGCACCGACGTATTGCGAGAGTCCTGACAGGAGGAGGGAGACAACATTCTTCACCCTGCCAGTATGGCCCCGCCTAGGCGGTCAGTGCCTGTTGCTCCCACGTACCGGGAAGCGGAGACTTTCAGGTGAAGGTGATGTCAGCGAGGACGCCGCGATGGTCTGAGAACGCGAACTTGTGAATGGATGAGTGGGATGCTGGGAGAGTGGAGACGAGATAATCCAGTTGGAATCGGGGCGCATCGGCAGGGTAGGTCTTGCCTGTCACGAGGCTCGGCCAAATGGATTCGTTCTTCCGCAGATTGAAGTCCCCACCCAGCACGTACGGGCCCGGCAACGTCTTGAGGAAGGCCTCGACCTGCCTGAGTTGGTCGACACCCACTCCGACGTGCCACGACAGGTGAGTCGTGGCAATCGTCAGGGATGCTCCCCCGGTGTCGAGGACGCCAGCGAGGACCTGGCGGGGCTGATCCATATCCACATGAGCGCCTCGCAGGCGCGCGAGCGACCGGTTTGTTTTGAGGTGGTGACCGTGCCAGGTGGCGGGAAAGCGTGAGGCGATGCCAATTCCCGTCCCGCTGTCACCAATGCTTTTCGCACGGGGGCTGACGAGCGGGAGCACAGTTGCCCACGAGCTCCGGCCCGGCAGGAACGCGTGATGTGGGAGTCCGCAGGCTTCCGCCACCATGCCAACGTGGTCTGCTCGCCCCGAGAAAAGGGAGCCCTTGTCAGCCTCCTGCACAAGGACCACATCCGGTCTCAGGGCAGCAATTTGCTTCAGTCCCTCATCGAACCTGTCGCGGGGTTTGGCCTGCTGAAGGTTGAGAGACAGAACCCGGATACTATCCGTCGACACGTCCCGAACCGTCTTCGGGAGTGAAGGTGAGAGAAACGGAGTTCATGCAGTAGCGGTTACCGGTCGGTGTCTGAGGAGCATCGGGGAAGATGTGGCCCAGGTGGGAATCGCAGTTTGCGCAACGCACCTCTGTGCGCACCATGCCAAGGGAGCGGTCTTCGATGTAGCGGACCGATCCTTCCTTCGATTCGTAGAAGCTCGGCCACCCGCAGTGCGCCTCAAACTTCGTGCCCGCTTCAAAGAGCTCGGCACCGCAGGCCTTGCAGGAGTAGCTGCCGGAACGTTCCTCGTTAAGGAGACGTCCCGTGCCTGGACGTTCGGTCCCGGCTTCGCGAAGGACGTGGTAGGACATGTCATCCAGGCGCTCACGCCAATCCTGATCAGTCAGTGTCAGGAAGTTTGTGTCAGTCATAATCTCTTCTCCTCGGTGCCGCCTGCACCATCAGTAGCGTCTGCGTCCATATTCATCGATTGTTCTGAGTCGGGGCCTGACTCGTGGGTGAGGTGAATGGGTCGCTCCACCGTCTCATCCACCCGATCATCGTCCCGAGCATCCTGCTCATCCGTGTCCGATTCATTATCCCCCACTTCCTGCCTCATGGCAGCCCTCTTTTCTCGTTCAGCGATCGCTTCCTTTCCGGGGCCAGCAAATGCTTTCGCCCGCTCTTCAGCTTCGGGTGATCCGGAGAAAATGGAGGATTCGTGGCCGGAACGCACCTGCGAGGTGGAGACACCCACGGTTGTGGGCGATGCTGCCAGGCTCTCCTCGGGCAGTTCCTGTGGGGATCGTTCCGAGAGTGACCTGCGGAAGGGAAGGTAGTTGGCGGGGAGGACAACCGTTTCCTGTAGATCGACCTTTTCCGGTTCAAACTTTGGTTTGGGCGGTTCCACCGTCTCTTCCGGATCCACAAAGGTCTCCGGGTCCGGGTACTCCCGGATCGCTTCACGCAGCTCCTCGAGCGTGACATTGACATTGCGACTGTAGGGCAGCGCCCTAGGTACGTTCTTCTGCACCCACTTGACCATGTGTTCACGCAGGAAGTTCCGCAGGTCCGTCAGTGTTGCTGAGTCTTCGGCGGAGACAAGGATTGCGATCTTCACTCCCCCGTTTTCTGCGGAGTCCACTTGGAGAACGGCCGTCCGCCGATCCCACAAATCAGTTGTTTGCAGAACTCGGTTCATTTCCGATCGCATCGCGTCAATCGGGACCTGCCAGTCCAGGTCAAAGAAGATTTTGCCCATCATGAGGGCGTCGCGGCGAGTCCAGTTCTCAAACGTTTCGGAGGTGAGCTTCCCTGAGGGAACGATGATGCGTCGCCCATCCCAGACCTTGAGGACCACGTAAGTGAGCGTGATTTCTTCAACCACGCAATACTCGCCATCCATGATGACTATGTCGTCGACTCGGAGCGAGTCGGAGAACGCGACCTGCAGGCCGGCAAACACGTTGCCAAGCGTGGATTGCGCCGCCAAACCAGCAATCACGGAGATGATACCGGCGGAGGCGATGATGGAGGCTCCGGCTGCTCTCGCTGTCGGGAACGTGATGAGAACACCGGCAAGACCCAGCGTCCACACAACAACGACAAGAACTCGGCGCACAATCTGGAACTGGGTCTGAATTCGCTTCGCACGTTTCGCCCCGGTCCGTTCCACATGTCGCACCACGGACGCTTCGAAACCCACGACGATGCTGGCAATAAACCAGGTGCCCGCAAGAATCACGAGGATCATGCCGGCGTGGAAGAGCGGATGCCGCCATCCCGGCTCGATCTCCCCCTCTGTCACTTCCGTCCGCCACGTGAACGCAATCCAGGCGCCCACGGTTCCCATCAGCACAAGGAACGGACGCCTCGTTGGCCCAAGAGAAGGCTCCACGATCGGGTGTCGCCGTGCCAGCATCGTCGCCACAACCTGCAGCAGAACCGCTACTAGCACGCCAACAGCAATGCCCACCAGCACCGCGAAGACTACGTTGACGATGTCGAACGTGACGTTAACGGCCTGCTCGACGTTCTCCTCCAGGGTCAAGTCATCGGTGGGCTCTTCGGTGGGCTCATCCACAGGCGCCGCAGGATCGGTCACTCGCGCTAGAAGCCCAGCAATCAGGATCGAGTTCATGACCCCCAGCCTAGTTCCCGAGAGCCCCAACCTCGACACCCTCCCCCACCCGCTTTTCAGCGTGAGTAAGGACACGCCAAACGGTTTTGCATTCCCCTCCTGTTTCTAGGTACGCTGATCTAGCTCGAGGAGATGAGGTAACGAAGCTCCAACAGCACCAGAAGCACTGGCCCCGATCGTCTAGCGGCCCAGGACCCCGCCCTTTCACGGCGGTAACACGGGTTCGAATCCCGTTCGGGGTACGACTTAAGTCGTCTACGCTTCCTGGCCCTGTAGCGCAGTTGGTTAGCGCGCCGCCCTGTCACGGCGGAGGTCGCGGGTTCAAGTCCCGTCAGGGTCGCAGATTGCCCGGCTATGCCGGGCAATCTTACATAAGCCTCTGTAGCTCAGTTGGTAGAGCGTTCGACTGAAAATCGAAAGGTCATCGGATCGACGCCGATCGGAGGCACAAGCAATCCCCGGTTCAGCCGGGGATTTTTGTTTTCCCAGAACCTGAGCTCAACCAGTCTCCGCCTGCCAGAAGGTTCATTCCATCTCAGGTTCCTGCGCTTGAAGCCACTCCCCGTCATCCCCTGCGCACGTATACTGCGACCGTGACCACCAGTATCGATATTGTTTCCTTTCGCCCTGAGCATGCCGAGTCAGTCGCTGCACTGTGCAGGGGTGAAGGGTGGTCAAGCTATTCGGATCCTGAAGTTGCGAAAAAGGGATGCTTGGCACCAGGTGCGATCACCCTGGTGGCAGTGGATTCATCAAATGGCATGACTGCTGGTTTTGCTATGGCATTGACGGACGGGATTGCTCAGGCCTATCTCGCCCAGCTCATCATTCACCCGGATTTTCGTAGGCGGGGGCTTGCTCGGCGCCTTGTGGAGGAGATCCATGCCCGCACGGGAGTGCCGCGGCTTGACCTGTTAACCGATGACGCTCAGGCCTTCTATGACACGTTTGAGGGAGAGGCTAAGCCGGGTTATCGGATCTATCCTTCCCGGGAGAAGAGATCATGACGGACTGGATGGCAGACAATCGCGCGCACTGGGATGATCGGGCACGCCTCCACGAGGCAGCCGGCTAGGGGATTGACAAGCTCACGCCCGATTCGGCCTACCTGACCCCTGAAGCCAGAGTCGGCATTGACAGGCTCGGTGACCTCTCGGGCAAGAACGTCATTCACCTCCAATGCCACCTCGGAACCGACACGATCAGCCTTTCCCGGCTGGGAGCCAGCCGGGTGGTCGGTGTTGACCTGTCCCCTGAGTCTCTACGTAGGGCCAGCAGAATCGCCGGCAGAACAAGTACCGACATCGAGTTCATCGAGGCAAATGTCTACGATGCCCGAGAAGCGGTCGAAGGCGACTTCGATGTTGTCTACACGTCCCTTGGCGTGCTGTGCTGGTTGCCGGACGTGAGTGCGTGGGCGCGGGTCGTGGCTTCTCTTCTGAAGCACGGTGATCACTTCCTGATCCGGGACGATCACCCGATGTTCATGACCATCGACGACGACGTGAGCGATGGTTTGAGGATCACCCAACCCTAATTCCAGCAGACCTCCCCTCTCACGTGGCAGGAGGAGGACAGTTACGTCACCAGCCCGCACGCCCCAGGATTCAGCACCCCACCAACCACCAGTGGAACCACTCGGTTGGTGAGATCCTGACGGGGCTGCTCGATGCCGGGCTGATGATCGACTCGTTTGAGGAAACAGACTTTGCTTCCTGGTGTCCCTGGCCTGAACTCATGGTGCGTGATGGTGATGTCTATCGCCTGCGCGGCAGCCCTGAGCGGCCCCCCTGCAGTTCGTTCTCACAGCGCACAAGCCCTCCCCCCCCCCACGTCTTCGTACTAGACCACGAAGACTCACACGTCTTGGCAAAAGAGATTGGCCCCGACAGTGTCGGGGCCAATCATCGTTGTAGTTCTTAGATGACGCGGTTCACGGCAGGAGTATCGACTCCGTCGCCGTCCCAGTCACCGATGAGAACGTTGTCAGACTTGCGTCCGTAACCAACCGTGCTGTCGGCGTTTCCGCCGGTCAGCGAGTTGTTGATGTGGAAGACGTTGCCACGGCGGAGCGAAACGGTGTCCACTCCATCGCCATCAAAGTCACCAGCGAATGCGACATCCGTGCTACGACCGTAGTTGTAGGAGGTCGTTGCATTTCCGCCACGCAGGTTGTTGTTGATGTGGAAGGTGTTGCCACGGCGAACAGCGATCGTATCGACGTCGTCACCGTTCCAGTCACCAACGAGAACCTCATCGGTGTCGCGACCGTACTTGAACGAGATCTCAGCGTTTCCGCCCTTGAGCGTGTTGTTGAGGAAGAACTCGTGTCCGCGGCGAACACCGAAGGTGTCCTTGCCGTCACCGTTCCAGTCACCAACGAGAACCTCATCGGTGTCGCGACCGAAGTTGAAGGAAGTATCGGCCTTTCCGCCCTTCAGTTCGTTGTTGACGAAGATGGTGTTGCCACGGCGAACAGCAAGCGTGTCCTTGCCGTCACCGTTCCAGTCACCAACGAGAACCTCGTCACCGCGACGTCCGTACGCGAAGGCGATCTCGTGAGTCGTGGAATCCCAGTTGTTTGCAATGAGGAAGATGTTGCCAGATTCGGGGATCGGATCAGGCTTTACCGGCTCTTCGGGAGCAACGTACTTGAAGTTCCACGAAGAGGTTGCGCCCTCGGCGAGGACGTAACCATCAGCTGCGCGAGCAGTCACCGTAGTATCAGCTTCAATCGCAACATCACCAGTCACGACCTCATCACCAATCAGGTACTCAACACCCTCAACCACCGGAATGGTAATCGTGTTATCGGCAAACGTCGGAGCCACAGGCGTGACCTCAACAACCGGAGCAACATACTCGAAGTCCCACGACGCAGTTGCACCCTCAGCAAGGACATAACCATCAGCCGCGCGAGCAGTCACCGTTGTATCAGCTTCAATCGCAACATCACCAGTCACGACCTCATCACCAATCAGGTACTCAACACCCTCAACCACCGGAATGGTAATCGTGTTATCGGCGAAGGTTGGTGCTTCGGGGGTTACCTCGGTGGCCACTTCGTCTTCGAATCCGGGGATGTCGAGTCCGACCTTGATCGGGTCGTGGTCAGAGGAACGGAAGGGGGTTCCGGGCTCAAACAGTTCGGCTGCGTTGTAGTTGTAGCGCGAGTATTCGAGAGCGATGGCTTCAACGGAGTTGATATTCCAGACAGCGGTATCAACAACCCAGTTGTGAGCATCAGAGCTAGCGAAGATGTGGTCGAGAGAACCGACGTTCTTGCTGAAGCTGTAGGTGTAGTAGTGAGTATCATCCTGCTCGCTCTTTTCACGGAGGAGGTTGACGTAGCCATCAGCTTCGAAGACCCGGAGGGGATCTTCGGCGCTGTAGGAGTTGAAGTCACCCACGAGGAAGACTGCCATGTCACCGTACTCTGCCTCAGCAAAGTCGAGTAGAGCATTGGCCTGGCGGACGCGGTCGGGGTTGGCATTGCCCTGACCGGTACCATCATCGGTGCCCGAGCCCTTCGACTTGAAGTGGTTGGTGATGGTGGCGAATTCTTCGCCGACCGGTTCACCGTTCGAGTCAAGCGCTTGCCAGGACTGGCCAAGAGGCTCACGTGCGTTATTGAAGGCGCTGGATCCGATGAGGATCTTGGATTCACCGGTCGGGGTCACTTCGTCTACCTGGTAGATGAAGGCGAGGCGAATAACGTCCTCGTCCGAGAGGGAGGGCAGCCGCGAGGGAGACTCGGCGTACGCCCACTTTTCGAAGCCAGCATCGTCGTTCAGTGCGTTGACGAGGGTCTCCACTGCGAGGTCACGATCATCACCGAACTTGGCTGAGTTCTCGATCTCTTCAAGACCGACGATGGAGGAGTCGAGTTCCTGGATGGCGGCAACGATCTTGCCTTCCTGGTTCTCGAAAGCTTCCTGAGTGAAGGCACCACGAACGTTGCAGCCATTAGCGGCAATCGGATTGCCCTGACGGTCGGTGTATGCGCGGCATCCCCGCTCGTCTGCACCCAGGTTCACAAAGTAGTTGAGAACGTTGAAGGTTGAAATGGTCACGTCACCGTCAACAACAGGAGCAACCTCAACGTCGGCACGGGTGTCTTCGAACACTGCGAAGTCATCGTTGGCTGCGGTGACCTGCTCGGTCGGTTGCAGCTTCCAAAGGTCATTGCGGTAGTCGAGAACAACCGGGTCGGCGAAGTCAACAGAAGCACCAACGCGAACCGGAACATCCAAGTTCAGGTACGGGATCGGAGTGTTCTTTGCGGTGTTATTGGTCATGTAGTTCCAGGACGAGCCGTCGTCGAGAACCAGCATCGACGCTGCATTCTCCGCCGCGAGAGCATCGTGCTCTGCCTTTTCTGTCACCGGGTTGTAAATGTCGGTGGGGGTGGCGAGCGGAGCATCACCAATAGCGAGTGCAACTTCGGCGTACTGGTTGGTGCTGTACGTGTCCGTCACCGTCAGATCAACCGCATTGGGGTCAAGAATCATGCCCTCAAAACGCTCACGCTGAGCATCGGTTGCAAGATCTTGAGCCGTGACAGCCACGGGAACGGGAGCCGTCACCTCATCATCCAGCTTTGTCACGGTTGGCCCGGTGAGCTGAGTCAAGTTGTAAAACTCGTCCGCGGTGCCGGTGACCTCAACGTAGTCACCAACCTCGGCAGTAAAGTTGCCGTTAGCCATGTAGACGAAGATGCCGTGCGAAGCATTGCCAATCTCGGTGCCAGTTCCTGCTGTCTGCAGGTAGAAACCGTTGAAGCCACCGGTCTTGTACGCAGCGGTAACAACACCGTTGGTGGTCACCTTTTGTCCACGCAGCGGAGTGGCAGATCCCGTGCCCTGAATCTCGGCAATCGGGGTAATGGCTTCAGGATCAGTCGGTTCTCCTGGCTCACCGGGCCCCTCCGGATCCGTACCGGTACCACCGGAGTTCTGCGGAGTTACCCACGTACTCAACGTGAAGTCAACGGAGTTATTGTCGGTATCTACTCCGTCGGTACGGTTGATCGAGCCTGGCTCCCTATTTCCGCCGGTATATGCGGCAGCCGAGGTCTCAAACTTATTGGAGGTCCCAAATCCCACAAAGTCAACGAAACGGGGATCACCTGCGAGGTCTCCAGCGCCCACACCGGTCATAGCACTGGTTCCGTCAACAAGCGCAATCGCCCCATTCGTTCCGCCCGGGCTTAGGCTTGATGTTAAGTCAGGCTCTGGCAGCTCGGCACCTACAGAACCATTTGATCCACCCTGCACTAGGAAGTATCCTCCGGCAGCAATTTCATGGCCGGTCAGGTCGGTCGTATTCGTTCCACCTGTGCCATTGGCAGAGAAGTACTGCAGCGACATGCCATCCAGGCTGATGGCCTTATCGGTGGGATTGTAGAGTTCGATGAACTTGTTCTTGTAGGGCTGGTTCTCAGAACCACCGCGTGCGTAGACCTCGTTGATAACGACATCGCTACCGTCGGGAGCTGCTTGGGCGGGCAACGCCCACATCGGCGTCAAGACCAGTGCACACGCACCGATCTGAGCCGTTCTCTTTTTGATTTGAAATTTCACTTATTTACCTATGTTCCATGCAGTGAAGACAAGAAAAGATGCTGGTAGGCATCTGTCCCAAGAGTGCCACACAGGCGAGCAAATTGTGCCATATGTAACCTTTTGGCTCCCTAAAAGACATCTTCCATTCACCAGTCCACCCTCCCCATTCCCGACGGCACGCTAGGCATTTCGGCTGTGACCACGCTTTTCAGTACGCACTGACGAGCGGTTCGCGATAGAGTGATGGGGATAAAATGATGAGTTCATCGGAAGGAGATGAACGGTGACAGAATCCGGACATCCGAACCAGGGACCTGCAGTGCCCAATGACCTGGGTGGTTCAAGCCTCCCTCCGGAAAGCGAGAAGGACGCACCCCGTTCTATTGGCGAACTTGTCGCGGGCGTAACAGAGCGCTTCTCGCGCCTCATCCGCGACGAAATCGAACTGGCCAAGGTACAGGCACAGGCTAAGGCAACGAAACTTGCTGGTGGCATCGTATTCTTTGCGATCGCCGGTGTGCTTGCCCTGTACGCACTGGGCATACTGTTCCTCGCCGCGATTTGGGGTATTGCCAACGCTCTACCCCTGTGGCTTTCAGCCCTGATCGTGGGCGTGGTTATTCTCCTGATTGTTGGCATCCTTGCACTCCTCGGGGTGAAGAAATTGAAGGCGTCCAACGAGCACGTCATCGATCCCAAGTCGGGCATCGTCAACGACATTGAGGCAGCCAAGAAGGGACTGAGCAAGGAATGAGCGAATCGGCACCCAAGCGTAGCGCCGCAGATATTGAAGCTGATCTGCAGCGCACCCGCGAAGAACTGACCAAGACCGTCAACGAACTGTCGGACCGGTTGAATCCCAAGACGAACGCGAAGGCCGCAGCCGATCAGGCAAAGCTTAAGGCCAACGAATTCGTTGCTTCGGCACGTGGCGTGGCTGACGACGCTGGTCGTGGGGAACCCTCCGCCATCGGCATCCTCGCAGCAGCGGCCGCAACCGTAGCCCTTGCTGGCTACCTGATGTTTAAGAAGTAAATACTTAATCCTGAGCCACGTCGTGGCTGAGAACGTGATTGAGGGGCGCTGGTGCGCCCCTCAATCTTTTGTGATCGCGACGGTCCGTTGAGCTTGTGGCTCACCGAGCAGTCGTCGCATCAAGGAGTTTCTCGACCTCGTCCTTGCGAAAGCGACGGTGCCCACCAAGGGTACGGATCGATGATAATTTTCCTGCGTTAGCCCATCTCGTCACGGTCTTCGGGTCGACGTGAAATAGCGCAGCGACCTGCGATGGGGTTAGCAGATCCTGTTCGGACTGTGTTTGCATGTGTCCTCCTCGGACTCGCGGACGCTATGTCCAGATTCTCAGGAAAAGTTGACCAATTTCGGGGCCCAAGGTCCCGAATTCCGGAATTGCTTACCGTCGCGTAGAATAATGGGTGCCATCGTTGTACCTTTGAGGCACAACATCATTGACCGATCTAGTTGAGGGGGGTCGACGCCATGGGGCGCGGCCGTCAAAAGGCCAAGCAACGCAAAGTTGCACGCACGCTGAAGTACTCCAGCCCAGAAACGGATTACCGGGCGCTGGAGCGAGAACTCATGTCCAAGGCAGACGAGGACTACGGTGAGTACGACGACTCGGAAGACTATGACGATCAGTACTCAGAATATGAGGATTATTACGCCGGCGAGGATGAGGACGAGGAAGACGAGTCCTGACCTCGACGGTTACTAGTCCTATAGCTAATAAGGGGCGCGGCATCAGCCACGCCCCTTAGCCTTTCATCTCGAGCTCTTTTCCAACAGCAAGTGCCCTGTATTTAACTGAGGCCGGGCACTACTCCGAACCACTAAGCGGTGGCAAGGTCAATGCTGGATCAGGTCCTTGCGTTGAAATGAAATCGCTGTGTTTCGTCCCTGAAATTGCCGAACAATGATCCCAGGGAAATCAAGCTCCTTCAGCTCGGTTAGGACTCCAGAATCAATATGGAATTCTTGTTCGAGGTCGTGTATTGGAATCGGCTGATCGAGTGCGAGAAGTTCAATGCCTCGTACCCTGTCGAATCTGTCTAGGTCGACATAAACCCAATCATTAAGTTCTCTGGTCTCGACAATAGTTTCGCTACTGAGCTCAATGTAGGCAACATCAGAAATGTTATCGATAGATAGCTTCATCGCTCGTACCTCCCTATTCTCAAGATTGTCACAACAGTATAAGAGCCAGGTGGCAAATGGGTAGGGGGCAGACTAGTTGGTCTGCCCCAGAGCTACATAGTTACTGCTTAGTTATTGACGTAACTCTCTAGAGTCCGGTGTAGTTGCCGGTCAGGCGGACAGCTCCCCCATCAACACCCTTCGCGCCACGGACGGCGTCCCCACCATCATCCACAACAACCCTGCCGGCCTCCCAGGCGGGGATTCCAGCGGCGTTTGTGGCTTGAATGGTGGCATCGGCGTGCTCGGCAGGGACGATGGCGAGCATGCCCACACCGAGGTTGAGGGTGCCTTCCAGATCTTCCGTGGGCACCCCACCAAGATCCTTGATCACCTTGAAGACCGGGGGAACATCCCAACGGGAGACCTCTGCGAGGAGCCCCTTGGGCATGACACGTGCCAGGTTTGCTGCGAGTCCGCCACCGGTCACATGACAGTAGGCACGCACGCGGTCAGCAAGATCGAGGCAGACATTCGTGTAGAGCCTCGTGGGAATCAGCAGTTCCTCACCGATGGTCTTCCCCAAATCGTCAACCTGCTTCTCGTATCCCCAGCCAGCGACTTCAAGGACCTTACGGACAAGGGAGTAGCCGTTGGAGTGGATTCCGGAGGAGGCCATGGCGATGACGACATCGCCTTCGCGTACCCGTTCGGGGCCGAGAACAGCATCCGCTTCCACAACACCCGTCACTGCCCCTGCGACATCATATTCGTCTTCACCGAGGAGTCCTGGGTGTTCGGCGGTTTCACCGCCAAGGAGCGGGGTGTTGATGCTGGCGCAGGCGGTGGCAATGCCACGCACGATGTCGGCAATTCTTTCGGGTACGACCTTGCCGCAGGCAATGTAGTCGGTCATGAGCAGCGGCTTTGCACCGACCACGACGATATCGTCGACGACCATGCCAACCAGGTCCTGGCCGATGGTGTCGTGAATGTCGAGGGCCTGTGCGATCGCCACCTTGGTGCCCACGCCATCCGTCGAGGTGGCGAGCAGCGGCTTCTTGTATGCGAGTAGCTCGCTAGCATCCAGGAGCCCCGCGAAGCCACCCACGCCACCAACGACATTGGTGCTGTGGGTGTTGGTGATTGCGGACTTCATGAGTTCGACGGCGCGGTCTCCGGCCTGGGTGTCGACTCCGGCCTGCGAATAGGTGATCTTCACTTGTCTTCCTCCACTGCTGGGTCCAGCCCGGCCGCATAGCGGGAATGGTCGACCGGGATCGGATACTTTCCAGAGAAGCAGGCGGTGCACAGCTTTGACTCGGGAATGGTTGTTGCTTCGATCATGCCTTCGGGTGAGATGAAGCCGAGGCTGTCCGCCCCGATCGATTGGCAGATCTCATCAATATTGAGGCCAGAGGCAATGAGCTCTGCTCTTGTGGCGAAGTCGATGCCGAAGTAGCAGGGCCACTGGACGGGCGGGGACGAGATCCTGACGTGGATCTCGGAGGCTCCGGCTTCGCGGAGCATGCGGACGAGCGCGCGCTGGGTGTTGCCTCGGACAATCGAGTCGTCGACGACAACGATGCGCTTACCTGCAATCACTTCCCGCAGCGGGTTGAGCTTGAGGCGGATACCGAGCTGCCGCATGGTCTGCGTGGGTTGAATAAAGGTGCGTCCCACGTAAGCGTTCTTCACCAGACCCTGGGCGTAGGTGATCCCTGATTCCTGGGCGTAACCGATTGCCGCGGGGGTTCCCGAGTCGGGTGTGGCGATGACAATGTCTGCTTCGACCGGGTGTTCGCGAGCGAGCACCCGCCCCATTTCGTTACGGGAGGCATTCACGCTCCTGCCCGCGATCGTGGTATCCGGTCGTGCCAGGTACACGTATTCGAAGATACAGCCGTTCGGTGTGGCTTCCTTGAAATGGATGGAACGGGGCCCATTTTCGTTGATGATGAGGAGCTCACCAGGTTCGATTTCGCGAACGAAGGTGGCACCAACGATATCGAGGGCGGCGGTTTCGGAGGCAACAACCCAGCCTGCCGAGAGCCTGCCAAGGACGAGGGGGCGGAAGCCGTGCGGGTCCCTGGCGGCATAGAGCGTTGTTTCGTCCATGAACGCCAGTGAGAAGGCGCCCTTGAGGGTGGGGAGGATGCCGAGCGCGGCTTCCTCGAGCGAGTCGTATCCATCGGCGCCGCCCAGTAGCGCGGTGATGACCGCAGTGTCCGTGGAGGATCCGCGACCGAGTTCGCCAGTCAGGTCCTTGTGGGACTTCCGCTGCACGATTTTCATGAGCGCCTGGGTGTTGATCAGGTTGCCGTTGTGCCCGAGTGCGATCGTTCCGAAGGGGGTAGGACCCAGGGTGGGTTGAGCGTTTTGCCAGTGCGAGCGGCCGGTGGTGCCGTATCGGACATGACCGACGGCGATATGACCATTGAGTGGTTTCAGGTGGTCTTCGTTAAAGACCTGCGAAACGAGACCCATATCCTTGTAGACGAGGATCTGTTTGCCGTTCGAGGTGGCGATGCCGGCGGATTCCTGTCCGCGGTGCTGGAGGGCGTAGAGCCCGAAATAGGTGAGGCTTGCAACATCCTCACCGGGGGCCCACACTCCGAATACACCGCACTCGTCCTGGGCCTTATCCTCAGGGTCGAGTACCGTCGTGAGCCGACCATCACTTTGCATGTTTTCCCTTTACGCGCTCAAACTTCGGGCCCTCGGGTGACACGCTGACGAGTCGCACGAGGACGCTCTTGCCCACGGGCAGGTTCTTTCCGGTCACGACCGCTTCCACGGCCGGGTTCCGGAGCATGACACTGCCACGGCTCTTACTCGATTCGTCATCTTTCTTTGCCACTTCAACGACGACACCTCTGAAGGTCTCGCCTTCCCGCCCAGCCAGGATAAGTCCTTCGAGGGCATTAATGGCGCCGCGTTCATATTGTGAAGCACGCTGGTTGGCTTTCGCCATGGTCTTGGGCAGTCCCGGGAGGGCTTCCATCACCCAGCCTGGGATCTCTTCACCCGCGCACAGGCACCGGCACACCTCCAGCGCGTAGCGGTCGACGAGGCGGCGGAGCGGGGCCGTGACGTGAGCATACGCGGAGGCAATTGCAGCATGTTCGGCGTATGGCTTCTCGGTCCCTTCCCTATCCCACTTCCCCTCAACACCGAGCGGCAGGTAAGAGGCACCGCGGAAGAGACCGGCCGCTTCATTCAGGAAGGCAGCATGTCCCGGGTCTCGTGAATCAAGAGAACGCACATAGTCCGCATATTCCACATCCTCGGGCCAGTCCAGTTCGAGGGCGACAGCGACCTGGCGCAGGCGCACATAGTCCTTTTCCTTCGCGGGAGGCAGGGTCCGCAGGATTCCCACCCCCGCGTTCAGCATCATGCGTGCAGCTGCCATGCCCGTCAGGAGGGACAGTTGAGCATTCCACTCATCCACGTCCGTCACTCCCCGGTAACTCAGCTGGTAGCCGCCGTTCGTGGGCTCAATCAACTGTTCGGGCAAGTCGAGGGAGATGCCGCCGCGATCAATCTCGCGCTGAATGCGTTTCTTTCCGATCTCGGAGAGCAACTCCGTTAGGTCCGGTGGGACCTCATCCGGCATCTCCCCCTCCCCCTCGTACCATCTCTGAACCTGCTCGTAGGTGAGTTGGGCACGGGAACGTACCTGTGCGAGCTCCACCCAGGAATGCCTCAGCCCACCATCGGCATTCAGGTGCAGGTACCAGAGATAGGCTGGTCGGTCTTCGTTCTCGAGTAGCGAGGCAGCCCCGGCCGAGAGTTCCCTCGGGTGGAGGGGGATCGATCCATCGGGACCGTAGTAGGTGACACCGCGCGCGTGCACCTCCTGATCGAGGATCCCGCCGGGTTTCACGAAAAGACCAACGGCACTGATCGCGTAGCGCACCAGGTAGCCATCGCCCTCACGGGACAGGTGCATAGCCTGATCGAGGTCGCTTGCGCCGGGCGGGTCGATCGTGACAAACGGAATGTCGCGCCGGTCCGGATACACCGAGATAGCAACCGGAGCGATGTCTGCTACGGCTTCCTTCGGATAGTCGGTGGGGATCGCCAGTTTCTCTCGCAACGCGACAAGCGCGTTCGTTACTTCATCGGGTTGCGCCACATTGACGCGAACAATTCGCTGAGCCACCTTTTCAGGCTAGTCGATGTTGGGCGAATTCTTGAGAGATTTCTGATCCAGAAGCAAAGCGGTCACCGCACCGAGCACGGCTCCTGCCGGAACGGTCAGCAGTAGCATCGCCGCTGTCACGTCACCGATCGCGTAAACGCCTTCCGCTGGGCCGAATTGGATGATGAGCAGACCAACGATTGCACCGAGGATCGCGCCGATGAACATAAACCTGCCGTACTTCGGTGCGCGCCTCGGGTTCGTCACGTAGATCTCTTCCGATTCCTCAACCGAATCATCCTGCATGGACTCTCCCGCCTGTCCGGCTGCGATGGTTGGGTCAGGATCCTGGCAGAGCTCGGTTTGTGCCGCTTCGCCTGCCTGCACGGGTTGCTGAGGTGGCACGGGTGGCTCAAGCGGTTCTTCTGGCTTGCGCTGTTCGTGCTGCTCAGGCTGGTGATCCATGCTTACTTTCTTTCGGTTGTGCCCCGGCGTAACGGGAGGACAGCGGAAAGGTCTGCCCTCACTCCGGACGCTATTACCTTACCGGCACTGACGGCTTCCTCCCATTCCGTCTTCCCCGCGATGAGATCGAGCCACGTGTCGATATCGATCTCGACCACATTGGGTGGGGTGCCGCGAGTATGTCTCGGGCCAGCAATCGCCTGGACCGCACCAACGTAGGGAACTCTGATCTCGACGCTGCGTCCCGGGCTGAGGGCCGAGAGTTCTTCCAGCCCGCCCCGTCCCAGGGTCCGCTTCTCCCCCGCACTCAGTTCCTCGCCCGTTGCATATTTTGTCAGCAGGTCATCAAACACGATGGGGTCAATTCTGCGCATGGGTTTAACAATAGCGGGGCGCCCACCGAAGTGGGCGCCCCGTGAGCATCGCTCTTTATTGCAGGCGCTTGGTCACCGTCGTGACCGTGCCTTGATTGTTAGCGGCGGACTGCCGGGGTGTCGATACCGTCACCGTTCCAGTCACCAACGAACACGGTGTCCGTAGCGCGACCGTAGCCCAGCACCTGGTCGGCGTTGCCACTCTTGAGCTGGTTGTTGAGGTAGAAGGTGTTGCCGCGGCGGACCGCGAACGTGTCGCCGCCCTTACCGTCCCAGTTACCAACAAACACGGTATCGTTCGTGCGTCCGTAGTGGAACGATACGTCGGCGTTGCCTCCGTTGAGCGAGTTCTTCACGTGGATGGTGTCACCGCGGCGGACCGCGAACGTGTCGCCGCCCTTACCGTCCCAGTTACCAACAAACACGGTATCGTTCGTGCGTCCGTAGTGGAACGATACGTCGGCGTTGCCTCCCTCGAGCGAGTTCTTCACGTGGATGGTGTCACCGCGTCGGACAGCGAGAGTATCCTTACCGTCGCCATCCCAGTCACCAACGAGAACATCGTCGGTTGCCTTGCCGTACTTGAAGACGGTGTCCGCGTTGCCGCCGGATACATCGTTCTTGACGAAGTATTCGTTGCCACGGCGAACAGCGAAGGTGTCCTTACCGTCCGCGTTCCAGTCACCGACCAGTACATCGTCTCCTGCCCGGCCGTAGCCGAACTCAATGGAGGCATATGTGGAGGTCCAGTCGTTGGAGACGTAGAACCAGTTACCGACAGAGGGCTTGACCGGAGGAGTGGGCTCTTCCGGTTCTTCCGCGCCAGTGACCGTGACGGAGACCGTCACGTCGGTGTCGACCGTGCCGTTTTCGAAAGTGGTGATGACCTGGAGATCGGCAGCACCCGATGCGGAGGCAGGGATCTGTGCATACACGGTTGCGGTACCGGTGTTGTCACGGTTCGCAATCACGGAATTGTCGATGTTGGCGGAGCCGATCGAGGCACCATCGAGCTTGAGCTCAACCTTGGTCGGCTTCTTCTCTGCTCCGGTGAAGGTGAGCGAGGCGAGGTCGATGGTGGCGGTTTCACCAGCAACGAGCTCGTCGTGGCTGATACCAACGGAACGTTGTCCAGCCGGGATCTTGTCACCCTTGCCTGCCTTGAGGTAATCGACGTAACCCGCGAGATCAACGTAGCCGGTCTCGCGCAGGTTCGTGCCCTGCTCAAGGACGGTGAAGCCGTCCTGGCCGGTCAGGAGGAAGGTGTTCGAAGCAACGGTGTAGGTTGCGTCGCGGTCAACGGGTTCACCGTTGATCCACACACCGGTGATGACATCGGTGCCCTCGCCAGCGAAGACAGCATCGTCGGATGCCACTGCCTGGTCGTAGGTGAAGGTGATGTTATCGGACAGGCCAAGACGAAGGACCGGGCGGGAGGGGTTGTTCTGGAACTGCTGTTCCAGCATCGTGTACACCTGGTCGCCCGTGAGGTCGATCGTACCAATCGTGTTACCGAACGGCTGGGTCGCGTAGGCCTCACCGTAGGTCACCACACCGTCAACCGGGGTGTGGTCCATGTCGTGGCGGATACCACCTGGGTTGATGATGCCGAAGTCGGCTCCCATCTCAAACTTCGCGGCAACGTCAAGAGCTGCATTCGCGAGGTGGTTACCCATCGACGATTCGGTACCGCGGTTCGCGCCAAAGTCGGAACCGTTGTTGGTACCGCGCCACGCATTATCGGTCGTTGTGGCGAGCTGTTCTCCACCGAGAACGTCTGCCTCCTTCTTAGCAGCCTCTACGAGTACAGCAATTTCAGCATCGGGGGTTACGGCCTTGTCGAGAGCAACAATGCTCCGATCGTCGATCCTGACCGCACCCTCAGTATCAACAGTCAGAGTGACGTGAGCAAATGCTTCACCGTACTGGCCGCCCTGAACGATCGGGGCACCGGAAGCGGTCTGGGTCTGCGACTGGACGTGAGTGTGACCAGCAAAGACAACATCGACGTTGTCACCCAGGTTCGCGGCCGCCTCGTTACCCTCGTGGAAGAGCGCAACAACGACATCGGCTTCGCCGTTGTCTGGGTTACCGTCCTTGAGCTGCGCTGCGACCTCGTCGGTCTTTGCCACCGGATCAGTAAAGGTCAGACCCTCAACGCCGCCCTTGGCGACAATGTCGGGGGTGGTGGAGGTGACGGTGCCAACGAATGCGACGGAAACACCGTCGTATTCCTTGATCTCGTACGGAGGGGTGGAGATTTCCGTAGCCCCTTCAACGTTCGCACCGAGGTAGGAGAAGTCGACTGCGGGGATCACGCGGCCGGTGAGGTCTGCGTAGCCCTGGTCAAATTCGTGGTTACCAACAGCGGAGACGTCCAGACCCATCGCGTCGAGAATATCGAGCGTGGGCTGATCGTTAGCGATCGACGAAACATAGGCAGATCCGCCGATGTTGTCACCGGCGGATACGAAAGCAGTGTTCGGGTTAGCCGCCCGAATCGCATCAATCTGGGTGGCGAGATACGGGGCGGTTTCAATGTAGCCGTGGAAGTCGGTAACTCCCACGAGGTCAATGGTGACCGGTTCGGTATTCGTGTTCTGTGGCTTCAGGCTGTCGCCCTCATCCGCAGGTGCTGCGGATGCTGGGGCTGCGAATCCCGTTGCGGCAATGGCAACGGAGGCAACTACAGCGATTGGGCGCCGTGAGCCCAGTAGGTGAGTTCTCATCACTTACTTCCTCTTCAATGAATGAAATATGACACACTTAACATACCTTGAAAGCATTAACCCCGGGTTAATTTTTTTGAACGACAAGGTGCCAACCAGCACCACATCGTATATTCGCCATCACAGCTGGTGAGTTCCGATAATCGGGCAAATTGGCCCTTACAATCTCCTTAATAGATTGATGACCGGGAAGGATAGGCACCATGGAAGCTCAACTCACACTCACCGGGACACCAGTCGTACCCGGCATCGCCTACGCCAAGACTGCCTGGGTGCAGGGCGTTGCCGAACCAGCCGAGGAAGCACCGGACCTCCCGGAAGCCGAGCGCGAGGCTGCCCAGGACCACTTTGTGACCTCCGCAGACACGGTTTCGCAGCGCCTTCTCACCCGTGCTGCGAGCATGGTGGGCACCGCCTCGGACATCCTTGCCGTCTCCGCCGGCTTTGCGAAAGACAAGGGGTGGCGCAAGGAAGTCGCGAAACGCATTACGGCGGGCACTCCTCCAGTTCAGGCAGTCACCCAAGCCACCCAGCTCTTTGCCGATATCTTCAAGAGCCAGGGCGGCCTCATGGAGGAGCGGGTCACGGACCTCATGGATATGAGGAACCGCGTGATCGCGGAGCTTGAGGGACGTCCCGAACCCGGCATCCCCACACCCGATGAGCCCATTATTCTTCTCGCCGATGATCTGGCCCCCGCAGATACTGCCGGCCTCGACCCCGAACTCATTCTCGGCATTATTACTCGCCTGGGAGGGCCCACTTCTCACACGTCGATTATTTGCCGGCAGCTCTCCATCCCCTGCATCGTCGCCGCGCGCGAACTCGACGCCGTCCCCGATGGGAAGCTGCTCATCATGGACGGCGACTCGGGTGAGTATTCGGTCGATCCTGACAAGGAAGAAGCGCAGGCGATTGCCCACGAGGATTCTCTTCGCAGGCAGCGGGCTAGAGAGTGGCGCGGTCCCTCACAGACCCTCGACGGTGTCCCCGTTGAACTGCTCGCCAACATCCAGGACCGTGCAAGCGCCCTCCGTGCCGAAGAAACCGAAGCTGTCGGTATCGGCCTGTTCCGTACCGAACTGTCCTTCCTCAACACTCCGGTTGAGCCCTCCCTCGAGGACCAGACCGCTCTCTACAGTTCCGTTTTCAGCAGCTTCCCGGGCGGCAAGATCGTTGTTCGCACGCTCGATGCCGGATCGGATAAGCCGGTCGCCTTTGCTTCCGTACCCAACGAAGAGAACCCCGCACTCGGCGTGCGCGGACTGCGCACCTCGGGTATCGATGAGGGCCTGCTCCTGCGCCAGATCGATGCTCTCGTAACCGCCTCGGCGGGGCATGATGGACCAAACTGGATCATGGCACCCATGGTTTCAACCGTGGCGGAGGCCCGCTGGTTTGCCTCCCTGATCCGCGAACGCGGACTCAAGGCCGGCATCATGATCGAAGTTCCCGCAGCCGCCCTCATGATCGATCAGTTCTTGGAAGAAGTCGATTTCGTTTCCATCGGAACAAACGATCTGACGCAGTATGTCATGGCAGCGGATCGTAACAACGCGAACCTGGCGACCTATACCGATAACTGGCAGCCCGCGGTCCTCACACTCATCAACTGGATTGCCCAGGCCGGCATCCGCCACGGCAAACCCGTTGGCGTGTGCGGTGAGGCAGCGGCCGACCCGAACCTGGCCGCGGTCCTGCTCGGCATGGGAGTCACCTCCCTATCCATGGCCTCCGGAGCAATCTCGTACGTGGGTTCGCGCCTATCCGAGGTGACGATGGAACAGTGCCAGCAGGCGGCCGAGGCCGTCCTTCAAGCACCCGACCCGATCGCCGCGCGCCAGGCCGCTGCCGCGGCCCTGGGCAGCGCCCACTGACGGACAATCAACTCCCGAGCCCACCTCCAAAACCCACTAAACCGATTCTTTCTCCCTAGAACGACAAGCACCTTCTAGGGAGAAGTGTTTCCGACCGAAAATCGCATGGGCACACCGATGGAAGGCACTCCCCGACCACGTAGGGCTCACTCCCGCACGCATAAAGGTCACCCCGCACGATTCATGTGCGGGGGTGACCCTTACTGAGCTAGCTAATCGAGCCCACTTACTTTTCTTAGACGGCACCCTGGCTGATCATGGCTTCTGCGACACGGACGAAGCCTGCCGCGTTCGAACCGGTGACGTAGTCGTCGGGGCGTCCCACGTACTTCTGGGAGGCTTCCACGCACTGGGTGTGGATGTCTTCCATGATCTTGTCGAGGCGATCAGCAACGTCTTCACGGGACCAAGACTGGCGTGCAGAGTTCTGCTGCATCTCCAAAGCCGACACTGCAACGCCGCCGGCATTTGCTGCCTTGCCCGGGCCATACAGCACGTCGGAGGCCTCGAAGACCTCAACACCCTCAGCATCGGTCGGCATGTTCGCACCCTCAGCCACGGCCTTGACGCCATTCTTGATGAGGGTGCGGGCGTGTTCGCCGTTGAGTTCATGCTGGGTTGCGCACGGCAGTGCCACATCAACCGGGACGTTCCAGATCGACGAGTCGGTGTGGAGCTCCGCGGAGGGGCGTTCCTTCACGTAGTCGGAGACGCGGCCGCGACGAACTTCCTTAATTTCCTTCAGCAGATCAAGGTCGACACCTTCGGAGTCGTAGACCCAGCCGCTCGAGTCGGAGAAGCTGACGGGCTTCGCACCGAGGGAAAGGAGCTTCTCGATGGAGTAGATGGCAACGTTTCCGGAACCGGAAACGGAGACGGTCTGTCCTTCGAAGTCTTCACCGCGGGTTTGGAGCATTTCGCGGGTGAAGGCAACGAGACCATATCCGGTGGCCTCGGTGCGGATGAGGGAGCCGCCCCAGCCGAGTCCCTTGCCGGTGAGAACTCCGGATTCGAAGGAGCCGACGAGGCGCTTGTACTGGCCGAACATGTAGCCGATTTCGCGGCCACCCACGCCAATGTCACCGGCGGGAATGTCACGCTTGGAGCCGATGAAGGGGTAGAGGCCGGTCATGAACGACTGGCAGAACCGCATGATTTCGTTATCGGACTTACCGTGCGGATCGAAGTCGGAACCGCCCTTGCCGCCGCCGATCTGCTGGCCCGTCAGCGCATTCTTGAAGATCTGCTCAAAGCCAAGGAACTTGATGATCGAGGCGGAGACGGTCGGGTGGAAGCGGAGGCCACCCTTGTACGGGCCGAGGGCCGAGTTGAACTGGACCCTGAAGCCGCGGTTGACGTGGTGCTTGCCCTCGTCATCTACCCACGGCACACGGAAGTGGACGACGCGTTCGGGTTCGACAACGCGTTCCAAGATGGCAGCATCCCGGTACACGGGGTGTTGCTCAAGCACAGGCGCCAAAGAATCCAGGACGCCGGTCACGGCCTCATGGAACTCAAGTTCACCCGGGTTGCGTACACGCAGTCCATCAAGGACTGACTCGATATATTCATTCGCTGTGCTCATGAGTAAAACGCTAGTTCATCAGGGGTTTTCTTGACACAATCATCCACTGCGAAATAGTCCACAAAACCAAAAGTTTCCCAAGAGGAAAGCTTGTCACTAGGGTGCTTTTTAGGAAAGTGGCGGAAATAAGCCACTCCCCCACGTTTGAGGTCCGATTAAGAACCGGTCACGAACGTGAGGGAGTGCATTATAGGACGTTATGCGTTTTTTGGCAAATCCTAGGCCTGGGGTGCTCGAGGAGTGGGACCGACCAGTTCGTCAATGAGGAAAGAATATGTTTCCTCACCGTCGATGACGAGTCGATCGCCGCCCGTGGTGCCGATCCGAGCGGCGGTCACGCCCTCTGCTTCGGCGGCCGCTGTCACGGCCGGCAGGAGGTGCTCGGGAACCGCAACCACGGCACGTGCCTGGGTTTCGGAGAACAGTGCCGTGAAGTCATCCACGCCGAGTGGCTGGAGGTCGATCGAGGCACCGATCCGGTGGCGGAGAACCATGTCGGTCAGGGTCTGGATGAGACCACCGTTCGAAACGTCGTGAGAGGCAGAAACAACATCGGCCTCAGCGAGCGCAATGAGGACGTTGGCAAGGGCAACTTCCTTACCGAAATCGACCTGGGGCGGGAGCCCTCCCACGTGGTCGTGGATGGCACGCGCCCACGCTGAACCGTCGAACTCTTCAGCGACGTCGCCCAGGGCGACGATCGCGAGGCCTTCCTCGAACCATCCCGAGGGTCGGGCGGCCGCAACGTTGTCGAGGACGCCGAGCATGCCCACCACGGGAGTGGGGTTGATCGACTTGTCACCGGAGGAGTTGTAGAGCGATACGTTGCCTCCCGTGACGGGGATGCCGAGCTCGGCACAGCCGTCCGCGAGGCCTTCCATTGCGGTCACGAGCTGCCACATAAGGTCCGGGTTCTCCGGGTTACCGAAGTTCAGGCAGTCGGAGATCGCGCGAGGGCGGGCACCGACCGTGGCAACGTTTCGGTAGGACTCAGCAAGCGCTTGGCGGGCACCGTTGTATGGATCCAGCTTCGTGTACCACCCGTTCGCGTCGGTCGACAAGGCGACACCGCGTCCCGTTTCCTCGTCCACGCGGATCACACCGGCATCGTCCGGCTGTGCGAGAGCCGTGTTGCCGCGCACGAAGCGGTCGTACTGACTTGTCACCCAGTCCTTGGGTGCCTGGTTGGGGGAATGAAGGAGGGTGATGATCTGCTCCCGCAGCTCTACACCAGAAGCGGGGCGTGCCAGCGAGTCGGTGGTGTCTGCCTGGAGAGCATCCTGCCATGCGGGGCGCGCGTAGCGACGGTCGTAGACCGGCCCATCAACAGCCACGGTCTTCGGGTCCACATCAACGATTCGGTGACCCTCGTGGTCGATCGTGAGGCGGCCATCTCCAGTCACTTCACCGATGATGGAGGCTTCCACTTCCCACTTGGCGATGATCGCCATGAACTCGTCAAGGTTCTCCGGAGTCACGACCGCCATCATCCGTTCCTGGGATTCGGACATGAGGATCTCGCCAGCATTCAGAGTCGAGTCACGTAGGAGCACCTCTTCGAGGTTGACGTGCATGCCCGAGTTACCGTTCGCGGCCAGCTCCGAGGTTGCACAAGAAATGCCTGCCGCACCCAGGTCCTGGATGGCTTCGACGAGTCCCGCCTGGAACAGCTCCATGCAGCATTCGATGAGGATCTTCTCCATGAACGGGTCACCCACCTGCACGGAGGGACGCTTCGTGGGCATGCCGCCCTCGAAAGCCTGCGAGGAGAGGATGGAGGCACCACCGATGCCGTCACCGCCGGTGCGAGCACCGAACAGCACAACCTTGTTGCCCACACCTTCGGCATTGGCCAGGTGAATGTCTTCGTGGCGGAGCACGCCAACCGCGAGCGCGTTAACGAGCGGGTTGCCCTGGTAGGAGCGGTCGAATTCGACCTCGCCTCCGATGTTGGGCAGGCCAAGGCTGTTGCCGTAACCGGCGATGCCGGCAATGGCGCCATTGGCAACGCGCCACGTGTCGGCCTCGTTCGGGTCACCGAAGCGCAACTGGTCCATGACCGCAACCGGGCGTGCACCCATCGCAATAATGTCGCGGACGATGCCACCCACACCCGTGGCCGCACCCTGGTAGGGCTCCACGTAGGAGGGCGAGTTGTGGGATTCAACCTTGAAGGTCACGGCCCAGCCGTCACCCACGTCCACCACGCCGGCGTTCTGTCCCATGCCGACCAGGAGGTGCTTGCGCATGTGTTCGGTGGTCTTCTTCCCGAACTGGGCCGACAGGTGCTTCTTGGAGGACTTGTAGGAGCAGTGCTCGGACCACATGACCGAGTACATGGCGAGCTCCGCATTGGTGGGGCGCCGTCCGAGTAGCCCGACGATGCGCTCGTACTCGTCGTCTTTCAATCCGAGTGCCGCGTACGGCATCTCTTCGTCGGGGGTCGCAAAAGCGTTCTCAACGGTGTCGTGAATCATCGCAGAACTCCCATCACTGACTGGAAGAGGGTGAGGCCGTCAATGCCGGTGCGGATGCCGCTCGCACTGTCGGGGCCGAAGCCCTTTTCGACCGCGTGTTCGGGGTGGGGCATGAGCCCCACAACGTTGCCCGCGGCGTTGGTGATGCCGGCAATGTTGTTGCGGGAGCCATTGGGGTTGACTTCCGTGTAGCGGAAAACGACCCGGCCTTCGCCTTCCAGTTCGGCAATCATTTCATCGTGCGCCTGGAAGGAACCTTCACCGTTCTTGAGCGGGATCGTGATCTCGGCGTTCTGCTCGAAGCCGTTGGTCCACGCGGTCCCGTTATTTTCCACAACGAGCTTCTGTTCGCGGCAAATAAACTTTTGGTGATCGTTGCGAATGAGTGCGCCCGGCAGCAGACCTGCCTCGCACAGCACCTGGAAACCATTGCAAATACCCAGGACCGGCATACCACCATTCGCACGCTCAATGACTGATCCCATGACGGGAGCAAGCGCGGCGATTGCTCCGCAGCGCAGGTAGTCGCCGTAGGAGAATCCGCCGGGGATGATGACCGCGTCAACATCCTTGAGGTCGGTGTCAGCGTGCCACAGGTCGACGGCTTCGCCGCCCGCGATCCTCACTGCCCGTTTCGCATCCCCCTCATCGAGAGTCCCGGGGAAAGTAATGACTCCGACTTTCACTTTTCCCCCGCATAAACGCCGACAACGTCTTCGATCACGGGGTTGGAGAGCACGGTCTCGGCGGCCTTTCGTGCGGCCTCGAGAGCTTCCTCGGTGACGTCTCCATCAACGGCTAGCTCGAACCGCTTGCCTTGGCGTACGCCACCGAAGACGGTGATTCCTTGATGTGGCAGTGCCCCCGCGATGGCCTTGCCCTGGGGGTCAAGGATCTCAGGCTTTGGCATGACTTCTACAATGATGCGTCCCATGGGAACAACTGTAGCGTTTAGCCCCTACCTAGCGCTTCCATGTCTCGCCAGTGAGGCGCTCGTACGCGTGCCGATATCGTTCCTGTGTCTTCATGACCACGTGGTCCGGCAGCTCGGGAGGTGGAGTGTCCTTCACCCACCCGGATTCCTCTGATTTCAGCCAGTCTCGGATGTACTGCTTATCGAGGGAGGGCTGGGATTTGCCGGGCGAGTAGGAGTCGATGAGCCAGAAGCGTGACGAGTCGGGTGTGAGGATTTCGTCAGCCAGGATCAGATCGGTCTCCCCCGGTTGCATGCGGTACCCGAACTCAAACTTCGTGTCCGCAAGGATCACGCCCCGTTCCTCGGCTAAGTCCCGGGCCTTCGTGTATAGCGCGATCGAAATGTCGCGGAGTTGGCGGGCAGTTTCCTTTCCCACACGCTCTTCCACCTGTTCAAAGGTAATGTTTTCGTCGTGTTCACCCAAGTCCGCTTTCGCGGCCGGAGTGAAGATCGGTTCGTCCAGCCGGTCCCCATCAACCAGCCCCTCGGGCAGAGTGATGCCACACACCTGTCCCGTTTCCTTGTATTCCTGGTACCCGGACCCCGTAATGTAGCCGCGGACCACACATTCGACGGGAACCATTTGGAGGCGCTCGGCGATCATTGCCCGCCCCTCCACTTCCTTCGGCACGTGAACGGACACGAAGTGGTTGTCGGTCACGTCCTTGAGTTGCTCGAACCACCACAGCGTCAGTGCTGTCAGAATCTTTCCCTTATCCGGGATCGGGGTGGGGAGCACGTGATCGAAAGCCGAGATGCGGTCGGACGCAACAATCAGAAGGGCATCCCTGCCGCTGTGCGCAGACAAATCTGCCGGCGCGTAGAGGTCACGCACCTTACCGGACGCCACGTGCGTCCAGCCGCGCAGGCTCTCATTGGGGGTCTTACTCATGGTCCCCATTCTTTCACGGAAAGCACGACTGTGAAGCCCGATCTCAGACTTGCTCACAAGGGATAATTGCCGCACTGCCAGCCACAACGCAGAAGTTCCACGGACCCAGGTATCAGTTCTCCATTCTTCTCACTGAGGTATCTACCAGCCGTTTTCTAATCCCCTTCGCCCACAAGATTGCCGCCTGTTACCAGCAGACAAGACACGCATTTTGCATCAGCAGTAGCTGCGTCCCCACGTAAGGCTACGCGGCTCCCAGGTGACTCATCTGCACCCGGAAACCAGCACCACCAAATGATCTGCATGCCGAAACCGCACCGCGGGGAACGCTATCCCTGCGGTGCGGTTCGTGAGATTCAGAAAACTACGCGAGTTTTGTCAGATTTGTAAGTGATATGAGGATGGGCCGGTCGTTAGATGCCTGCGGCGATGTCGGTGCGGTACTGCATCCCCTCAAACGGAACAATCGCCGAGTAGGCGGCCTCACGGGCCTGGGCAACGGTTTCGCCCTTGCCGATAACAGCTGCGACCCTGCCTCCGGTCGTTACCACCCGGTCATCTTTCCATGCTGTTCCCGCATGAATCAGCCCCTCCATGGGACTCACCTCAACACCGAGAGTAAGCTTGCCCGGGTATCCTTCACTCGCAAGCACGACCGCAACAACGGCATCCTCATCCCATTCGAGCGGTTCGAGCTGGTGGAGCTTGCCCGTGGCTGCCGCGTACAGCACCTCGGTCAGGGGTGTCTTGAGTCGAGGTAGCACGGCCTGAGTTTCGGGGTCACCAAAGCGCACGTTAAATTCGATGACTCGGATGCCGCGCTCGGTTAGAGCAAGTCCGCAGTAGAGGATTCCAACGAACGGGGTGCCTTGGCGTTCTAGTTCCCGAATAACGGGGTAGGCGACTCGTTCGAGGACCTCGTCGGCCAGACCAACGGGCGCCCACGGAAGCGGAGAGTATGAGCCCATCCCACCCGTGTTGGGGCCTTCCCCACCGTCCTTTAGTCTCTTGAAGTCCTGTGCCGCCTCGAGGGGGATGACGGTCTTGCCATCACACACGCACAGGAGGGAAACTTCGGGTCCGTCAAGGAACTCTTCGATGACGACGCTTCCGCCCGCATCAATACACTCGAATGCGTGCTCCCGGGCCTTCTCGAGGTCCTCGGTGACAACAACCCCCTTGCCTGCTGCGAGCCCATCGTCTTTCACCACGTAGGGCGGCGGGAACATCTGCAGGGCGTCTTCTGCTTCTTCGCGGGTGGAGCAGATTCGTGCAAGTGCGGTGGGTACTTCCGCGAGCGCCATGATCTCCTTGGCAAAAGCCTTCGATCCCTCCAGTTTCGCCGCGGCACCACTCGGGCCGAATACAGCCACTCCCGCTTCTCGTAGGTCATCAGCCACGCCAGCAACGAGTGGGGCTTCGGGTCCGATAACAACGAGGTCAACGTTCTTGTGAAGTGCGATCTCGACGATGGCGCGTCCGTTGAGAATGTCACCATCGATGCATTCAGCGTTCTCAATGTGGCTGATGCCGGGGTTTCCGGGGACCGCGTACAAGGCTTCTACATGGGGTGCGAGGGAGAGTGCAAGCGCGTGCTCTCGGCCGCCCGAACCGAGGAGGAGAATCTTCATAGCTAAGAGACTACCCGCGCCCACCCGCAGGTGACGTGTCCGGGAGGCTGGAATTCATCACGTGAACACGAAACCGTGATGGTTTCCGCCACTAGTTTTTCACGGGCTTGGGAAGGCGAACCGGAAGTATCGGAGTCTTCCGGGAGCTGCCTGGCGGAGGGATAAGGACAAAAATGGGTTGTGGCAGGAGCCGAAGCTCCTGCCACATTGAGGATTCACATCCCTTGAATCAAGTGCTCAGATTTAGGCGAGCTAGTTTGCTCGTGCCGCTTCGATCCGCTTGCGGAACTCGTCGAGCTGACCGCGGACTGATGCGGGGACTCTGTCACCGAACTTGCTGAAGTATTCTTCAACGCTGTCGATTTCTGTCGCCCAAGCATCCGGGTCGGTTTCGAACAGGGCATTCCATTCGTCCTCGCCGATGTCGAGTCCATCGAGGTTGAAGTCCTCGAACTTGGGGTAGCGTCCGGTGATGCCGTCCACGGTTTCCACGCGACCGTCCGCACGGCGAACAATCCAGTCGAGCACTCGGGAGTTGTCACCGAAGCCGGGCCACATGAACTTGCCGTCCTCGTCCTTGCGGAACCAGTTGACCTGGTAGATCTTCGGGAACTTATCGCCGAGCTTCTCCTGAAGTTCGGTCCAGTGTCCCCAGTAGTCGGCCATGTTGTAGCCGATGAAGGGGAGCATCGCGAACGGGTCGTGACGGAGCGATCCGGCCTCAACGTCGGTTGCTGCCGCGGTAACCTCGGAAGCCACGGAGGCTCCGATGAAGACGCCGTGGTCGGGCGAATACTGTTCGGCGACCAGGGGGACGTTGGTGGCGCGGCGTCCACCGAACAGGATCGCGTCCACCGGTACGCCTTCGGGGGCTTCCCAGTCAGGGCAGATGATCGGGCACTGCGAGGCGGGAACCGTGAAACGCGAGTTCGGGTGTGCTGCGAGCTTGCCTGCTTCGGCATCGGACTTCGTGTAGTCGTTGCCGTGCCAGTCAATGAGGTGGTCGGGCATCTCACCATCGATGCCCTCCCACCAAACGTCACCATCGTCGGTTAGGGCAACGTTGGTGAAGATCGAGTTTGCACGCGCGGTCTCCATCGCCATCGGGTTCGTGTCGTACGAGGTGCCCGGGGCAACTCCAAAGAAGCCAGCTTCGGGGTTGATGGCGCGCAGGGTGCCGTCGGGGCCGGGACGCATCCACGCAATGTCGTCACCGATCGTTTCAACCTTGTAGCCCTCGATCGTGGGCTGGAGCATCGCGAGGTTGGTCTTGCCACAGGCCGAGGGGAAAGCAGCGGTCACGTGGAACTGCTTGCCGGTCGCTTCTTCGGTGAGGCGGAGAATGAGCATGTGCTCTGCCATCCAACCATCCCTCTTCGCCATCGTGGAGGCGATGCGAAGCGCGAAGCACTTCTTACCCAGGAGGGCGTTACCGCCGTATCCGGACCCGTAGGACCAGATCTCGTTGGTTTCAGGGAAGTGAGTAATGTACTTTTCGTCATTGCACGGCCAGGTCGTATCGGGCCGCTCATTGCCTTCAGCGTCGATCAGCGGGTAGCCGACCGAGTGCACGGCGGGCACCCATTCCTGGCCTTTGCCGATGAGTTCAAGGGCGGGTGTTCCCATGCGGGTCATGATCCTCATGTTGACCACAACGTATGGCGAGTCGGAGATTTCCACTCCGAGCTGGGAGATCGGGCCACCAACCGGTCCCATGGAGAATGGGATCACGTACATGGTCCGTCCCCTCATGGCGCCGTCAAAGACTCGGCCGAGGGTCTCCTTCATTTCTTTCGGGTCCGCCCAGTTGTTGGTCGGCCCAGCATCCTCTTCCTTTTCGGAGCAGATGTAGGTGCGTGATTCAACGCGTGCAACATCGGAGGGGAGAGAACGAGCAAGGAACGAGTTTGGTCGCTTTTCGGGGTTGAGCCTGGTGAACATTCCAGACTCCACCATCTGGCCCGTCAGCAGATCCCATTCCGCATCGGTGCCATCCACCCAGAAAATATCCTTGGGCTTCGCCAGGTTGGCAATGGTCGTTACCCACTCCACCAGGTCCGCCGGCGCAATCTCCGGGGCATTTGCCTTGACGTCGTCAACCGTATAGGTCCTGTCAGTCATCGCTCTTCCTCCTAGAATTAGGCGATGGTCACTTTCCTTCATTGGTCAAGTACCACCTAAATTATCTCCCCTGAAAGTGCCCACATAATGGGACTATGGGCCGATTTTCCAGCGGAAATACGTAGGACTGTTGACCTACCACTCCCACCATCATGTCCATTTGTCCCCTATCCGCGGTGCTTTGGACCGATGTGGAAGCGCCACCGGGACAATATGCAAGGCCTGCCCAGCAAATCCTCCTCTCGTCTCTTTTTCACCCACTCAAGAAACGCTGTCGGACCGGTTGCGACCCCCTCAAGGCCATCATCAATCTCGTTGAACACCAGGCAGGGGCGGTCGGCGTGAATTCTGTCTGCAACTAACCCAGGGGAAGGACCCAACAGTCAAGCGCAGTAGGGAGCGTTTCCACCCCTCCCCTGTCGACTACCCGATCCAGACTTTTCCCTAACATTTCGCCGATTTTTCAGGCTTCATTCAGAATCTAGTCAGAACTCCCCACCAAATTGTTAATTCTTTGCGGAATCTTCCCCTTATCGTGGACTGCGTAAGGCCGCGAGCGATGGCGACCGGCATTCTGAAAGGAAAGTTATGAAAACCCGCACCAAGAAAGCACTCGTGGTTGCAGCTATTGCACCCGCCGCGCTGGTCCTGTCTGCATGCCGTGCCGAAACAATCATCGAAATCAAGGACGACGGCACCGCTAGCGTCGTCATGGAGTTCGAGGACACCGAGGGCATGCTCAGCGGCATGGGCTATACCTGTGATCAGCTCTTCGAAGAAATGGACATCTCTGATCCCGAGAACGGCACCTACGAAGTCGAAGACCTCTCCGGCGCCAACCTCTCGTGCCGCCTGACCGCGACCTCGGACGAAAACGTGGTTGATGACTCCACTCTCATCGACAACGGTGACTCCTACACATTCGTCGCGGAGGGTGACCCGAGCATGTCGATGGACGAACTCGAAATGCCCGAAGGCATGGACTTCGAGTTGGACTTCACGCTCACGATCCAGATGCCGGGCGAAATCACGGAAGCCACCAACGGTGGCGAAATCGATGGCAACCGCGCCTCCTACCACGACTTCAATGCCATGGCTCAGGGCTTCGAAGTGACCGGCATGAAGTCCGGGGGCGGCGAAAGCCCCTCGACCGACAAGGACGCCACCACCGAGCCCCCTGACGATTGCAGTGATGGCCAGGGTGAGGGTTGCGTCGAACCGATGCCACCCAACGAAAATGACGACGAGAAAGACCCTTCCGGCGATAACAAGGGCGACAGCCAGGACAGCCAGGATGAGTCTGACGATGCCGGAGACTCGGCTAGTGACTCCGACGATTCCGGCTTCCCCATGTGGGCATGGTTCGCCATCGGTGGTGGCGTCATTGTCATCGCAGGCATCGTAATCTGGGCGCTGACCCGCAATAAGAACAAGAACAACCACGGCGGCCCCTACGGTCCCGGTGGCGGTCAGTACGGCGGTCCTCAGGGCGGACAATACGGCGGTCCTCAGGGCGGACAATACGGCGGTCCTCAGGGCGGACAGTACGGTGGCCCCCAGCAGGGCAACCAGTCTCCCTACAACCCCAACCAGGGCGGACAGGGCTGGAACTAACCACCAGCAGCGCTGACCGCAGCCCCAGGTAACACGGAGGCAACGCGATCAGCACAGCTAATACTTAAAACGGGGAGGGAGCAGACCACACGGTTTGCTCCCTCCCTTCACATTTCCTTAACTACCTACGCCTTACATCCGGTAGCTGGCGGACAGCATGATGTCTTGCCCAATCCCTTCACTCAAACAAAGGCCCTCCCCCCGCTCAATGCAGGGGAGGATCTACTCATTCAGTGTGCGGTTGTTAGCCGGGCCAGTCGGTGCGCCGCTGGCTACTTTTAGACGAGCGGGTGGCGCACAATCGTCTGTTCGCGGCCGGGGCCGACACCGATCGAGGAAACGCGCACGCCGGACAGCTTTTCGATTGCGTGGACGTAATCCTGTGCGTTCTGGGGAAGGTCCTCGAAGGAACGGACGGCGGTAATGTCTTCCTGCCAGCCCGGGAAGTACTCGTAAATGGGCTTGGCGTGGTGGAAGGACGTCTGGTCCGCCGGCATCTCATCATGACGTACACCGTCAATCTCGTACGCGACACAGACGGGGATCTGGTCGAGCGTGGAGAGCACATCGAGCTTGGTCAGGACCAGGTCGGTCAGGGAGTTGACGCGGGTCGCGTAGCGAGCGATCACGGCGTCGTACCAGCCGCAGCGGCGGGGACGTCCCGTGGTCACACCAAACTCACCGCCGCGCTCACGCAACCAATCACCCGACTCATCAAAGAGCTCGGTCGGGAAGGGACCCTCACCGACGCGGGTGATGTAGGCCTTGGAAACGCCGACGACACGGTCGATGCGGGTGGGGCCCACGCCGGAACCGGTGCATGCGCCACCCGCGGTTGCCGAGGAGGACGTGACGAACGGGTAGGTGCCGTGGTCAACGTCGAGCATGGTGGCCTGGCCACCCTCGAAAACCACGGTCTCTCCCCTATCAAGAGCATCGTTGAGCAGGTTCGGGACATTCGCGACCAGTGGCTTGATACGGTCTGCGTACTTCAACAGTTCCGCGGTCACGATGTCGGCATCGGCCGCACGCGAGTTAAAGACCTTGACGAGCAGGTTGTTCTTCTGGTCGAGGGCAGCTTCGACCTTCTGACGGAGGATGGGGGCATCGAAGAGATCCTGGATGCGCAGTCCAATACGGTTCATCTTGTCCGCGTAGGTGGGTCCAATGCCGCGCCCGGTGGTGCCGATCTTCCGGTTGCCGAGGAAGCGTTCGGTCACCTTGTCGAGTGTCCGGTTGTAGGAAGGAATGATGTGGGCGGTGGAGGCGACACGCAGCTTCGACATGTCGATGCCGCGGGCTTCGAGCTCCTCAACTTCCTGGAACAGGACATCCAGGTCGACCACGACTCCGCCGCCGATGACGGGGGTGCAGGTGTCGGTCAGGGCACCGGCGGGGATGAGGTGAAGGGCGAACTTCTCACCATCAACCACGATGGTGTGACCGGCGTTGTTGCCGCCGTTGAACTTCACAACATAGTCGACGTCAGTGCCGAGCTGGTCAGTGGCCTTGCCCTTTCCTTCGTCGCCCCACTGGGCGCCAATGACAATCAATGCCGGCATCGTTGATCTCCTTCAATGGTTAATACCGAGAGCGCGTTCATTCTAGTCCCCGAGGCGACATGAGACCGCGGCGTCTCGCTCTCCAGGCACCTCAATCAGCATACTCGCCTCGCCTATCATCAGTCAGTTTGCCGTCAGTTGCCACCGGGGAACATGAATTTGCCAAGCTTCACAGCCGGGGTCGATCACCGGATTGGCATGATCTTCACAATTTTTTGACCTGAGGTTAAAGGATCAAATGTGACCCTGTTCGCTACTTTGTCCTTGCGCCACTAGAGTAGTACATGGGCTTTCTGCCACCTTTTACATAGAAGGAGACGTCATGACCTCTGATTTGACGAGCAGCCTAGGCTCGTTCACTCGAGCAGGTTCGGGCCGTTCCCCGCAGTCATCAACCCCGATGGAACTGTGGTCCGGGCTGTCCTCGAACATTGTCGATCTTATTGCTGACAAGTGGGAGGCTTCCGCGCAACGCGCTTCCACGGGCCGCCAACAGCATTATTTCTCTGCAGAGTTCCTCATGGGTAGGGCCCTACTCAACAACCTGACCAACCTCAACCTGGTCGACAAAGCTTCCGAAGCCGTGGAGTCTTACGGTTTCAACCTGTCCGATGTTCTCGAAGCGGAACACGATGCTGCACTCGGTAACGGTGGCTTGGGCCGTCTCGCCGCATGCTTCCTCGATTCCTGTGCAACATTGGATTTGCCGGTCACGGGCTACGGCATTCTCTACCGCTACGGACTGTTCAAGCAGCAGTTCCAGGATGGCTTCCAGGTGGAGCACCCGGATCCGTGGATGGAGGGTGGCTACCCCTTCGTTATCCGCCGTGAAGAAGAAGCCCGTTTCGTCAAGTTTGACGATCTCGATGTGCGCGCAATCCCCTACGACATGCCGATCACCGGGTACGGGACTGACAACGTTGGCACCCTGCGCCTGTGGAAGTCGGAGCCCATGGAGGAGTTCGACTACGAAGCCTTCAACTCCCAGCGCTTCACCGAGGCCATTGTTGAGCGCGAGCGCGTTGCCGACCTCTGTCGCGTGCTCTACCCGAACGACACCACCTACGAAGGTAAGGTCCTTCGTGTCCGTCAGCAGTACTTCTTCGTTTCCGCCTCCCTGCAGGCCATGGTCGATAACTACATCGAACATCACGGTGAGGACCTCACGAACTTCTACAAGTACAACTGCATTCAGCTGAACGACACCCATCCGGTTCTCGCGATCCCCGAACTCATGCGCATCTTCCTCGACGATCACGGCATGACCTGGGAAGCGGCCTGGGAGATCACCCAGAAAACCTTCGCCTACACGAACCACACGACGCTCGCCGAGGCACTCGAGACCTGGGAGTACTCCATCTTCCAGCAGCTGTTCGGCAGGGTGCTCGAAATCATTGCCGAGATCGATCGTGGGTTCCGGATCGACATGGCGGAGCGCGGCATTGCCGATGAACGCATCAACTACCTCGCCCCGATCTCCAATGGCCGCATCCACATGGCCTGGATTGCCTGCTACGCCGCCTTCTCAATCAACGGCGTTGCCGCGATCCACACCAACATCCTCAAGAAGGACACCCTTGGTGACTGGTACCAGCTGTGGCCCGAGAAGTTTAATAACAAGACCAACGGAGTGACCCCGCGCCGCTGGCTCAACCAGTGCAACCCGCGCCTCGCACGCCTCCTCGACAAGCTCGTCGGCTCCGATGCGTGGGTCTCCGACCTTGACCTTCTCTTGCCGCTGCAGAAGCACGGCAAGAAAAAGAAGGTC
Organism: Flaviflexus massiliensis; assembly: GCF_001375495.1. Classification (GTDB taxonomy): domain Bacteria; phylum Actinomycetota; class Actinomycetes; order Actinomycetales; family Actinomycetaceae; genus Flaviflexus; species Flaviflexus massiliensis. The sequence goes on from NZ_LN831058.1 coordinate 338,399, forward strand.
ATGCAGGAACTGATTGACATCAAGCTTGCCAACAAGCGTGACTTCGCGGCCTGGATCGAGAAGCGTCAGGGCATCAAGATCAACCCCGATGCTGTCTTCGATGTTCAGATCAAGAGGCTCCACGAATACAAGAGACAGCTCCTCAACGCGTTCTACGTTCTTGATAGCTACTTCCAGATCAAGGACAACCCGAACCTCGACGTGGTTCCGTCCGTTGCGATCTTTGGCGCCAAGGCAGCACCCGGATACTTCCGTGCCAAGGCCATCATCAAGCTCATCAATGAGATCGCGAACCTCGTCAATAACGATCCTGAGATTGGTGACAAGCTCAAGGTTGTCTTCATTGAGAATTACAATGTGACTCCCGCCGAGAAGGTCATCCCCGCCGCCGACATCTCCGAGCAGATCTCGACCGCCGGTAAGGAAGCTTCCGGCACGGGCAACATGAAGTTCATGATGAACGGGGCTCTCACTCTCGGCACCCTCGACGGCGCCAACGTGGAAATCGTTGACTCCGTGGGAGACGAGAATGCCTACATTTTCGGCGCCAAGGAAGACGAACTCCCGGCCATCATGGCGACCTACGATCCGTACGCAACCATGGAAGCAACCGAAGGCCTCAGCCGGGTTGTGAACGCTTTGACCGACGGCACGCTGGATGACAGGGGTTCAGGCATGTTTGCTGACATTCGCCGTTCCCTCCTCGAATCGGGCCCGGGCGGCTCCGATATCTACTACGTGCTCGGCGACTTTGCTTCCTACCGCGAGGCCCGCAACCGCGCACTCGAGGACTACCGCGACCCGATCGAGTGGGCGCGCAAGTGCTGGGTCAACATCACCGAATCCGGCCGCTTCTCCTCGGACCGCACTATTCGCGACTACGCTCGCGAGGTCTGGAAGATCGACCCGGTCAGCATCCCACCCGCATCCAAGCCTGCCACCAAGTAGCAGCGGTTAGCTGATCGCAGGTGTGCCCCGTCCACGGACGGGGCACACCTATAATCAGAATTGCAGACCTGTCCACGCTTGCAATCGCATGTCCGCTACTACAGATCTAGAAATTCAAACTACAGTCGAACCTTTTTCTGCGCGACTGGATCAGGGACGGGCACTGAAGCAATTAAGTTTTGCGTGTACTCTTCCGTTGGATGCCTGAGCACTTGAGCAACGCCACCCTTTTCAACAATCTCACCATTTTTGAGGACTACAACAGCATCGGCAAGTTCTTCTACCACGGCTAGATCATGGCTGATGAAGATACATGAAAACCCGAGGTCCTCTTGAAGTTCGCGGAAAATCTCCAAGACTTCAGCCTGCACTGAGACATCCAAGGCGGAAGTAGGTTCATCGGCGATGAGAAGAGCTGGCGACATTGATATCGCCCGAGCAATTCCCACCCTTTGGCGTTGCCCTCCTGATAATTCGTGAGGGAAGCGGTCCTGCCAGGAGGCAGGAAGCCTTACCTTTTCTAGGAGCTCGCCCGCTCTCTGCCGTAGCTTCTTCCGACCTTTAACTATTCCATTTCGCCACAAGGGCTCAGTCAAACTACGACCAATTGTTGCCCGCGGATCCAAAGATGAAGCAGGATCCTGGAATACAACACTCACACGGTTCAGCTGCTGTCGTCGAGCTTTTGGAGAAAGTCCCGTTATGTCAATTCCATCAATCTGAATCGTTCCATCAGCAACATTGGCTAGTCCTAGAATTGCTTTTCCAATGGTCGATTTGCCAGACCCGGACTCGCCCACAAGACCGATTATTTTTCCCTTTGGCACACTAAAGGACACCCCGTGAACAGCTGTAAAATCGGGACGACCAAGCCTTCCTGGGTAACTAACTGTCAAGTTTTCCAAGTAAAGTATCGGGTTCTCACTAGCTTCGCTATCACCCTGCTCAAACTCTGCATGTGCACCGAGTCTGGGAACTGCCGCTAGTAGTTCACGCGTGTACTCCGCCTGTGGATTGGCAAAGACCGAGAACACATCAGCGATTTCCTCAACATGTCCATTTCTCATGACACAAACCTGATCCGCAATGTCAGCCACTACACCCATGTCATGGGTAATAAAAATCATTGACATCCCCAACTCGCGCTGAAGACGTCGTAGGAGAGCAAGAATCTCAGCCTGGACGGTAACATCAAGTGCGGTCGTGGGCTCATCAGCGATGAGAATCTCTGGCTCTCCTGAAATTGCAATTGCAATCATCGCACGCTGCCGAAGACCGCCAGAGAGCTGATGGGGGTATTGGTCGATTTGCTTCTCAGGCAATGGCATTCCGACCATTTCAAGAAGCTCCACCGAGCGCTTTCGAATTGCTTCCTTGCCACCCTCAAAGCCGTGAGAACGTAGTGCTTGCGACAGCATGGAGCCGATCGTGTACACAGGATTCAAGGCCGTCATTGGTTCCTGGAAAATCACCGCGATCTTGGTACCACGTAGCGATCGAAACGACTTCTCGGAAGCTCCCACTAGCTCCTGATCCCCAAAGCGAATACTGCCAGTAATGCTAGCGCTACCGGGGAGCAGGCCGACAATCGCCATTGCTGTAACGGACTTTCCAGATCCTGACTCGCCAACAACCGCTAAGGTCTCCGCCCTCCGAAGTTTAAAGCTGACATCCTTCGTTGCCTGCACGAGATTGCCTGACACACGGAATACAACGGAGGTATTTTCGACAGTTAGGACAACATTGTCCGCATTGCCGTCCTTCTTCAAACTCTCATTCATTATGTCCTCCTAAAACCAAATGCAGTCGCACTCGGTTCGCTAAAGTAGTTAAAAATGTTTGCACAAACCAGATGATTAGAAATGGAATCGGCGCATGTCTCGACATCACGGGAAGCACAGGGTAACGATCCTTGATGTCGCGGCTCTCGCAGGAGTTTCCAAATCTACGGCTGCCCGAGTCATCTCTGGGAATGGTTCCACCAGTGCCGAAGCTTCCCAACGTGTAACGGAAGCCGCGCTCAAGCTGGGATATCACCCAAATGCTCTCGCAAAAGCTATGGTCTCGGGAACTAGCAAGACGATCGGAATTGTCATTCCCGATATCGCAAATCCATTCTTTTCCACAGCCGTACGAGGAATTAGCGACTCTGCGCGAGCTGCTGGCTACGAGGTAATCATTGCCAACTCGGACAATGACGCAGAAATCGAGTCTCGATCGATCAATCTTCTCTTGGAAAAACAGGTTGATGGAATCATAGTTGCTCCAGTTTTTCAGGAGAAGTCGGCCAGCATCGTTCATGCCGCAGAGAGTGGCACTCCAATCATTCTTCTGGATCGTCGGGGTGGGGGTGCTTACGCGGGACCTCTCGTCGCAATCAACAATGTTGAAGCCTCCGTAAGTGCTACCAATTTCTTGATCGACTCCGGACATAAACACATTGCAATCGTGAGTGAAGCGGCTGAATCGGTTGAGTACCTTAAGGATTATGACGATGACCCAACTGCGCTTCGACCATCCAGTCAACGCTTGCTTGGCTACCTGCGTGCTATGACCGCAGGCGGACTCGCTACCGACGAGGGACATATAGTCCGAACGAGCTTCGACAAAAACACGACAGCCAACCGCGTCAGTAACTTCTTGCGTTCCGACAAGGATGTTTCCGCAATCTTCAGCACTGACTCCGTGGTGTCGTCCGGCTCCTTTATCGCGCTCTCGAAGGCGGCTGCACTTCAAGCTCATGACATTTCTTTCCTGGCATTCGACGATCAAGAATGGACGACCATGGTGAGCCCAACCGTCTCGGTGGTCACCCAGCCGAGATACCAGTTGGGCTCGATCGCAGCCACAAAACTTCTGGAGCGCATCAACCTGCCAGCCAGGAAAGTACATGACTCGCTGCTGGGCACCGAACTCTTGATCCGCGAATCGACGACCAGGCAAATCAGCCACTGACAGAACTACCATTAGTAATTCTTCGCCATCGCGCGACGTGGGTCCAGCCAGTCTCTGAGAAAGTCACCAAACAATCCGAAAGCCAAAATCGTCAACGCAATAACGATTGCTGGAACGAGCACAAGCTCTGGATTCGAATGCATGTAACGTTTTCCATCAGCAACCATAAAGCCCCAAGACGGCGCTGGTGGCACGATTCCAAGACCAAGATAGCTCAGCCCCGACTCCAGCAAGATTGATCCAGCGAGGGTTAAAGGCATTTGAACAATAATCGGAGTGGCAACGTTTGGAAGAACAACGCTAAAAAGTGTTGCACTCTTACTTGCACCAAATACCTGGGACGCTTCCACATATTCTGCTGATTTAACTGTAAGCACTTGTCCGTAAGTTAATCGAGCATATGCCGGCGAGAACAGCAATCCCATGACAAAAATTAGTGTCACAGGCCCTGCCCCATAAATCGTGACAACGAGCATGGCAAGAATAATCGGAGGGAATGCGAGAACGACATCCACGGACCGCATGGTCAGAGATTCGATCAGTCCACCGTAGAATCCTCCAACAAGCCCAAGGATCGTTCCGATAATCATCGCTAATGCTGTTGCACCGATAGCAACAAGCAATTCAGTCTCGGCACCATGTAGCAATCGGGAAAGGACATCCCTTCCCATTTGATCAGTGCCAAGCAAAAACCCTTCAGCACCGACTGGTTCCAACTTATGATCAACATTCTTTGCAATTGGGTCAGCAAGAGGCAACCAGTTGGCAGCAATCGTGGTAACAATCAGGACCAGAATGAATAGGATTCCAATCACCCTGATCGGTGACAGTGCCTCACGGAATCTCTGACTCTTATTTATCGGGGATTCCCTCCCTAGGAGGACCGCATTCTCTGGAGGGAGGTCCGCCGAATCTACAATTTGAGTTTCGATGATGGGTTTATTTCCATCTAGCATTACTGCCTCACTCTCGGATCCAGATATGCATAGCTAATATCGACGATGATGTTGATCAGAATAAAAATGACGGACACTACAATGACGATTCCCTGGACCATTGGGAAGTCTCTATCGAGGGTGTGATCGACAAGTAGTGTTCCTAGCCCTGGCCAGTTGAATACCTTTTCAATGAGCACGGTAGAACCGATCAAGGAACCAATCTCCAGTCCAAACGTGGTCACGACAGGATTCATAGAGTTCCGAACAACATGCTTTTGAAAGACCTGGTTTCGGCTAAGCCCAACCGAGCGCGCAGTACGAACCCAGTCCTGCCCCATCGTTTCAATTACAGATGAGCGCATCATCCTCGCGATGACAGAGGTAAATGCAAACGATAATGCGATCGTTGGCATGACCGATCGTTTGATGTTTTCCAAGGGATTATCTTCAAAATTCACGTGCCCACCAGCTGGCATCCAACCAAGTTTCAACGCGAATATCAGAATCATGATCGTCCCGATAATAAACACTGGCACTGCCACGCCCAGCGTTGTCAGGAGTGAAACGATCGAGTCAGTGATGCCACCTTTTCTTGCAGCAAGCGCACCAAGCGGGATACCAACAACTGCGGCAATAACTGCTGCGCCGATGACGAGCTGCAAAGTATGCGGAAGGCGATTGCCAATGTACTCAGAAACCGAACTATCGTCGAGGAAGGAAGTACCCAGGTCAAACTGAACTAGCCCAAGCAAATATTGCCCGTATTGAACCATAAGTGGCTGGTTAAGGCCTAGCTTTTCTCGTACACGGGCAATCGCCTCAGGGCTGGGGGACCCGCCGCTATCTCCACTCAGGAGAAGGACGGCCGGGTCCCCCGGGACCATATGAAGTGCGAGGAAGATTAACGTAACGACGATCCATACAAGGAGTACGCCAATCGCTACGCGTCGAAGGACAAATCGAAGCATCTTGCTCGCTTTCAGGTAATGGGGTTTTCGATTACTCGTTGATTGATGTCTGTGCCAGCGTGTAACCGGAATTGAAGGTGAGGAATCCTGGAATGTTCGAGAAACCTTCGACTTCATTGCGGTACGCAAAGGCTTGAGATCGTCCAACTAGAGAGGCAAACGGAACAGTTTCAAGGATGCGTTCTTGAACCTTGTCGTAGGCTTCAATTCGCGCCTCCTCCGACTCGGCTGATAGACCTTCAACAAGCAGTCCATTCAGCTCGTCATCATTGAAACCGAAGGAACGGTTGTTTGCTACCGGTCCTGAGACGAAATTGGCCAGGAACGACGGGTCGTTCACGACACCAGCAGAACCTCCAATTGCCATGTCGTATTCACCTTCGAGAGCTGTCTGCTGACGGGTTGCCCAGTCGGGAGCATCGAGCGTGACATCGATACCGATCTCTTGAAGATCACCTTGAATTGAAAGTGCCGTATCTTGATGGAACGCATACTGAGAAGAGGTGAGCAGCGTGGCACTAAATCCATCAGCGTACCCCGCCTCAGCAAGCAGTTCCTTGGCCCTGTCTACGTCTGTTTCCCAACCATTCGCAAGCTCCTCATTGTAATAAGGGCTGCTTGGGTCGATGGGAGCTCCTGCGATGGTCGTCGCTTCACCCGAGAATGCTGCGGACGCAACATCCTCACGGTTCACTGCGAGGGCGATGGCTTGACGAACACGTTCATCAGCCATTGGGCCATCAGTGACGTTGAAGTGGATGTACATGAAAGGTCCACTTGTCGCATCAACGGTAAATCCTTCTTCACTCTTGACGCGCTCAGTATCCTCCCAGGGTAGGAAGTCAATGAGATCGACATCGCCGGCCAGCAGTGCATTAGTGCGAGCTGCACCGTCCGCATAGATTGTGAGCTCAATTTCTTCGAGCTTGACCGAGTCTGCATCGTAATAATTTGGGTTCTTTGCCAGCGTGAAGGAGACGCCCTTGTTCGTATCTTCAAGAACAAAGGGGCCCGCCCCTTCCCAGCTTGTTCCATCAGCCTCGAACGCTTCTTCAGGAAGAATCGCTGCGGTCGTATCCGCGAGGTACTCAGGAAGTGCCGTGTTGGGGGAAGAGAGATTGATGATAACGGTCTGATCATCAGGAGTCTCGATAGACTCGAGCGTTGACATTGCGGAGTAGATCTTTGCACCATTTGCCTCATCAGCTAGGTACTCGAGCGAGGCTTTGACGTCTTCACTCGTCAGGTCACTTCCATCCGCGAAGACAAGGTCATCACGAAGCTCAAATGAGTAGGTAGAGCTATCGATCATTTCGTAGCTCTCTGCGAGTGCAGGCACTACTTCACCTTCAGCGTCGTAGGATAGCAATCCTCTGTGAAGCAAGGTGTCAAGCATCATCGCTGCTGCCCCCTGGTCAAGCGCGGGCTTTAGATCAGGCACATCAGCTGATAGACCAATTCGAAGCGTTTGGTTTCCATCTCCAGAACTCGATTCATCACCGCCGCCTGAACAGGCGGCAAGTACAAGCGATCCCACAGCAAGTGTCGCAACTGCCTTGAGCGACATTGCGCGTTTTTTCTCAAACATCATTGTTTCCATTCCTATAGGGGTTGGCTAGAATTCACTGCCATTGTGAATTCGAATTTCACTTCATCGTGACTATTGGTATTTCTCGGCAGTGTCCGAGGAGATCTTATTGTCGCGAAGATCTCTGGCTATGGCTCCCTTCTCCCTATTGGTTGGATCGCCATATCCACCAGCACCAGCGGTTTCAATTGAAACCACGTCGCCTGCCTGTAGAAGCGTATACCCGCGATCGATTGGTTGTGCCCCCTCGCTCAAAACACACTGTGCTGAAGCACCTGCGCCTCCACCGAAGAGCCCCCAAGGTTGAGACTTTTGCCGGCTGGTATCAAGCCAGAAATGTATGTCATTGGCTTCGACTCGAACTCGGCGTCTAATTCCAAGCCCTCCCCGAAATTCGCCAACTCCACCCGAGTCTTCAATCAGTTCGTACGCCTCAACCATGAGAGGGTACTCAGTCTCGAGACTCTCTACAGGTAGGTTGGACGTATTCGTCATATGAACTTGAACGCCATCAAGTCCATCCTTTGTTTGTCGTGCGCCACTGCCTCCACCGATGGTTTCGAGGTAGACAAAGTCACGGCTTCGCTGGGTGTCATGCCCAGAGAAATGCACACCAGTATTAGCTCCATTACTTGCCGCTGTTACACGATCTGGAATGGCTGGTGCGAGAGCGCCAAGAATTAGGTCAACAATTCTCTGACAAGTCTCACTTCTTCCGTTAACTGCAGCAGGGGATTCACAATTCACAACTGATCCCAGTGGTGCCTCAATTCGAATCGGACGATACAGCCCTGCATTCGGATCAATGTCGGGATCGATTAGGGTCTTAACCGCGTAGTACACAGAGGCATAGAGACCTGTCCAAACAACATTGATACTCGCACGGACTTGAGGTGGATTCCCCGCAAAATCAAAATAGATCTCATCTCCCTTAATGACAATTCGGACCCTTAGAGTCAGCTCGTAATCAAGTTCAGGGCAATCAAATAGGTCCTCAAACTCGTATTCACCATCGGGAAAGTCAGAGATTGCGGCTCGAGTACGACGTTCTGTGTAATCGAGCAACTCATTCGACGCAGCTATAACGGTATCGACACCGTATTTTTCGCACAGCTCGATATATCGAGTTGTCGACACTCGCAATGCGGCCTCTTGGGCACGCAAATCTGCCAAGCGTTCATCCGGAACTTGGCAGTTCAGGAGGATAAGTTGAAGTAGCTCATCCTGTCGAACACCTGCTTTAACAAGATGAATGGGAGGGATTCGGATTGCTTCCTGGAAAATATGGGCGTGCCCACGATCTCCAAAGTCTGCGTGGTGTGCCAATGTCGCACCCCATGCTGTGAGCTTTCCGTCAACGAAAATTGGGGAAGCCAAAACTATATCTGGCAGATGTGAACCGCCACCCGTGTAAGGGTCATTTCCGATGAATACATCCCCCTCGTGGATCTGGGCTTCATCAAATCTACTCCTGATGGAGGTGACCACACCCATGAGAGACCCAAGGTGCAGTGGTGACCCACCTTCATCTTGAGCTATTGCTTGACCCGAAGCATCAAATAGCGACGCAGTACAGTCACGTCGTTCCTTAATATTTGGAGAGAACGATGCCTTAACAAGAGTCTCACTCATTTCCTCAACAATGGTAGACATTGCTGCGCCAATGACTTCGACCGTGATTGGGTCCATTTTCTTCGCTTGTAGCACTTCTTCATTCATGACGGATTTCCAATCGTGATTACAAGGTTTCCTAACGCATCAACGACACAAACGTCTCCTGGCAGCAGTACTGTCGTCGTGTCCATCTGCTCGATGACTGCCGGGCCAGAAAGTTTATTTCCCGCTACAAGAAGTTCTCGACGATAGACGGGGCAGGCCTGGTAACCATTCTCCGAATCAAAATAGGCCTGGCGAACTGTTTCGAGAGCAGGAGTTGGGTCTTCACCCTGATGTTCCGTGGTCGTCAATTCAACAGACTTACTCTGACCGATGGCTTGGATTCTGCAGGTGACAATTTCAATTGGTGTGTTCTCGAGCCTGTAACCGTACGTCCGTTCGTGAGATGCATGGAAGTCGTCAATCACCGACTGTAGGGTGTCAACACTTGCAAGTTGATCGGGAATTTCGATGGGAAGCTCGAAGTTCTGTCCCGAATACCTCAAGTCGAGGCGTCGTGACTTCTTTCGATCTGACGTCTGGATTGATTCCTCGTTAAACCACGCCTCAGCCTTATTTTCGAGCTCGACAAATGCTTCTTCGATTACTTCCGGCCTATCCGGATCCACTCGAATAATTCGTGACCTCATGAAGTCCGCCTTCACGTCAGTCATTAAGAGACCAAGTGCTGACTGTGCACCTGGAATCTCCGGAACAACAATTGTGTCTATCCCAAGTTCCCGAGCCAGTCTGGAAGCGTGCAGCGGACCGGCCCCGCCAAAAGGAACCAACGCATAATCTCGAGGGTCGTATCCACGTTGAACTGAAATAACTCGAATCGCACGTGCCATGTTGGCAGTGACGACTCGAAGCATTCCCAAGGCTGCTTCTTCGGGCTCCAGTCCGAGGGGCTCCCCTATCCGACGCAATGCATCAACAGATGCTTCCCGATCGATTTTCATCTGACCATTGAGAAGATAATCAGGGTTGAGGTAACGCAAGACTACATTGGCGTCAGTAACCGCCGGGTCAGTTCCGTTCCCGTAGCACGCAGGTCCGGGGAAGGCTCCCGCACTCTCAGGGCCAACACGCAGGTGACCTCCGGTGTCAATCCAGCCGATCGACCCTCCTCCGGCACCCACTGTATGAATATCGAGCATCGGAGACCGAATCGGTCGACCTTCGAACTCCATCCCGGTTGTAATCTTCGGGCTTCCATCTTGCACGAGTGAAACATCGGAGGAAGTGCCTCCCATATCAAACGTGATGATATTCGGGAATCCCGCTGCCGAGCAGATCTGAGCTGCACCGACTACACCTGTGCTTGGCCCAGAAAGAACAAGGCGGACTGGCATTTCTTCAGCAGTCTCAAACGGGATAACACCACCATTGCTCTGTGTGACGTGAGGCTTTGCAACGAGCCCGTCTGCTGCCAAGCGCCCTCGCAATCTAGAGAGATATCGGAAGATTACAGGCGCAATATAGGCGTTGGTTACAACCGTTGAAAGTCGTTCATACTCCCTGAATTCAGGTAACACTTGAGACGAAAGAGACACATGAACTTCTGGGAGCATTTCACGGATAATCTCCGCAACCTTTTGCTCATGCTGCGGCGCAATAAAACTGTAAAGGAAGCACACCGCAATAGATTCAACCCCCTTCTCTCCCAACTCTCGTACTACTTCACGAACCTCTTCTTCATTGAGGGCAACCTCAATTTGACCCGTGTGTCGAACACGTTCATTGATCTCGTAGCGAAGCTCTCTAGGGACAAACGGAACAGGTTTATCTACTTGGGGGTTATACATGTGAGGCCGTCGTCCTCGACCAAGCTCGAGCAGATCCCTGAATCCACGTGTTGTAATGAGCCCAGTTTTCACTCCACCGTGAGTCAGTAGAGTGTTTGTACCAACGGTCGTTCCATGGGCAAAAAAGTCGACATCCGTGACCTGGCGATCACCTGCTTGCTCTAACAGTTCCGCGACACCGGTAACAATCGCGCTGCCGGGATCCTTCGGTGTGCTCGAGACTTTGCGAACAAATACTTCACCGGATTCATCGTCAAAGGCACAGACATCAGTGAAAGTTCCACCCGTATCCACCCCAATTCGTAGACTCATGCGTTTCCTGCCTTCAAAGTCGTAGCTTCTGTGTCGTTGGATTCTCTTCGGCTTGGCATCGCGTATTCACGACCAACCCCAAATGCTCCATGCCTCATACACACTTGGGCAGCATGGGAGCTGGCAGAAGCAAGGATGTCTTTAGTTCGTCGTCCACTAAGGAGGCCAACAAGAACACTTGCAATGAAAGCGTCCCCCGCGCCCAAAGAATCTACTGCATCAATTTCTTCAGCACCTTGCCAAACACTTTGTGCTCGCGACATAAAGAAAGCTCCTGCACTCCCTCGAGTCACAATGACATTGGTTGCCCCTCCATCGATCGCACTTCGTGCCAGCCTCTCTGCACCATCAATATCCAGGTGACTACCCGAGAAAGCGGCGAGATAAAGATGAGGCAACATCGACCTCAATTCAGGGCTGTCAATCGAGAATTTACCCTCTGATCCGAAGTCATATGAGACCTTCGCTTTCCTAGCCATTTGTTCAACAAAAGGCCCATAGGTTCCGGCGTAACCACAGTGGACAATGTCAAAATCCGACATCACATCAAAGTGGCTATCGTTTGGAACTTCATTGGCGACATTTGCTTCGGAATGAACGAAAACTCGATCTCGGTTGATAATTTCCACTTCCGCAAATGCATTTTTCCCTGATGCAACACGGCAATGCTCTACGCCAACTCCTTCGCGGCGAAGGCTATTGAGTAGAAATTGCCCGGACGGATCATTACCAATGACCCCCATGTACGAAGCCTGACCACCTAGTCGTTGGGCAAACGCTGCAACGTTTACTGCATTTCCACCGGGAAATTCAATTCCTAGATTTACATACCGGTCAACAACATTGTCGCCGGCTCCAAGAATTTTCATTCAGTACTCCACTTTGTACATGTAACGTCGCTGAGAGGTATCGTGTCCGCGACGAGCCGCCACATGATCGAGCACTCGTCGTTCAGCACTCATAAGAGCAATAACACTCAAGTCAGCACGAGCTTCAGGCTTGATTCCCGGAAGCGAGAAAGTTGCGGTATCGACAATGCCCAGCTTGTTCGTGTACTTTTCCCCGAATCGCACCACGCGTTCACCAAGAGCACGCGTTGCATCCTCCGCAAAAAGAACAACTAGCGGAACATCTTCACCAATCATTTCAAGGGGGCCGTGGAAGAAGTCAGCTCCATTGATTGCAGCAGAATGCATCCACTGCATTTCCATGAAATAGCACCAAGCCATCATCTTTGCCATGCCGTAAGCTGGACCTGCACCTACGATATAGCTTCGCTCAGCTTCGGCTAGGATATCGGCAATTTTCTCTCCTGCTTCCGCAACCTCATCCTTAGTTGCTCGAAGCGCTCCAGGAAGTGCTGGAATGGATTCACGAATTGCTGAAACCTTATCTTTCTCGCCAGCTCCCTCAAGTAACGCCAGCGCGACTAGTTCGTTCAGAACAAGCTTCGGTTCAGTGATAGAGATCGTATCGGGATAGTCAAGGTGCAGGTCACCAATTCGAGACAGACCATTATCGCCCTGGCGCGAGATACCAATGACAGTTGCACCCTTTGACTTGGCAAACTCTGCAGCGGCCACTGTTTCTGGTGTATCCCCGGAATGGGAAGCAGCTACAACCAGCGCATGTTCATCCAACTCAATGGGATTCCGTGAGGTCAGTTCCGCGCTTGAGATTCGGGTTGCAGAGAAAGCATTGGTATATCGATCAAGGAGTTCAAATGCCGGGTAAGTCCCGAAGTGGGATCCTCCGCAACCGACTAGATATACGTGCTTGAGGCCCTTGTTCAGTACCTCCGAAATGAATTCGCGAATCTTTTGATCTTGATCAATCGCATGCTGAACACAAGCTTCGAAATCGTCTGGGACGGGAATGACATTACTCATTTGAGTCTTACACCTTTGTTTGCTCTCATCATTGAGCTCATTTGGGAACGCTCCCAAAGAACTTGTGATCCAGTAAACACGACAGTGGGAACGGTGTCAATCAATTTCAGAAAGTCATTTTGTCCAATTCTCTCGAGGGATGAGTTCTTATTGGGCCCATCCCAAGCGCGTTTGCTGCTACATCAAGACTTCATAATTGGCCCCTTCGCAATGCCGCCACAAAAGACTCCGTCCCTCGCCATCAACTTAACCGGAATTGAAGGACTCCCTCTTCCACCTCAGAAGGGTCGTCCGATTAAGAGGCACGAGCCTGGTGAAAGTATCTAGAACCTGTACTCATCCATAATTCTGAGCCCCACTAAAGAACACCCACCCCGGGGCGGTACCCAGTTGTTTGGAACACGACTCTCTGTTCAAGCCACCACATTGAGATCTGCCGAAATTCTTACTCCGCATAAAGACTCAATCCCCCTCCAAAACTGGCAGTTTCGTCGACATTCCTATTTCAACCTAGCTATCCCCTTGTGACGGGGGTTTCACTGCGCCATAACGGGAACTAATAAGGCCCCGTTGTTCAACGCAAGAAAGCCGGGTAGCCAAGATGGTTCGTTTCCTCATTCGGGTTGCAATTTTCCTTGCTAGCGCCGCTCTGGGATTGCTAGCAGCCGCGCTGATTCTCGATAACTTCGAGCTATCAGTCTCTGGTTTCATCACGGCCGTCGTGGTCTTCGCCGTTTTTCAAAGCATCCTCACGCCATTAATTTTCAACATTGCACGGAAGTATGCTTCGGCTTTCGTTGGCGGGGTTGGCCTCTTCGCCACCTTCCTTGCTCTCCTCATTGCTTCGCTTTTCGATGGTGGGCTCAAAATCGCCGGGGTTGCCACCTGGATTCTTGCCACGCTCATCGTCTGGCTTATCACAGCTCTTGCATCCTGGCTTCTTCCCATGACGTTCCTCAAAGAACGTGACGGCGCAAAGTAGCCAATTCCGTTCAATACCCCGACTGCAAGGACTGGATCATGAATATCTTCTCTTCACTCTGGGACGCCGTGTGGTGGCTCTTCACCATCTTTGTCTTCGTCGCCTACCTCATTGCCCTGTTCTCAATCATTTCCGATCTCGTCCGTGACCGAGACCTAAACGGTTGGGCAAAAGCAGGTTGGCTACTCTTCCTCATATTCCTCCCCTTCCTCACTGCCCTCGCATACATCATTGTTCGTGGGCAGGGCATGGCAGAAACGGCCGACAAACAGTTAGCCGCTCAACGTGAAGCCACCGAAGGTTACATTCGCTCGGTGGCTGGCGGTACTACTACCGAGATCGCTCAAGCCAAGCAACTACTCGACAACGGCACCATTTCACCGTCCGAATACGAGGCGTTGAAGGCTAGAATATTGAGCCCTGTCTAGAAAGGCAATTCGCTACTCCAAGCCAGAAAAACTCTTTCAATCGGCCCCGCGTGAGCCTCAACGCGGGGGCCACTACTCATCTGCGTCGAATGTAACGGAGTAGTGGACGGCTACGTCATCTTCGTTTCGGAAGAACTCGGCGCTCTCACCGTCTGCGAGCGCATATGTGGCGCCTTCCTCTTGAGAGTAGTAGCCAGTGTAGACCTGGGTTTGGACGATGATGGTTGCCTTGTCACCCGTTACGTCTTCGATCAAGTCCACTGTTGGGTCTGAACCATCAACCCAGGGAAAGTCCATGGTTTCCCCATCCTCGGCAGGGAACTCGTTATTTTCTGTACTTAGTTCTTGGAATGCTTGGGTGAACTCAACCTCGACAGAGATCGTGCCTGCCGGGTCCGCACCAGTGTCACTGCCGTTATTGTTCTGAACTGCATCATCAGAGCAGGCAAGCAGTCCGGCAGTTGCCAGGACCGCGATACTTGTTAGTGCTGTCAGGGTTTTCATATCGACAATGTAAACCCGTCAAAACCACCGGTCACGAGCAAGGCCGGGGCATGATTCCCCTGAACCCAAAACCGCGGCAGTAACCTCCCACTATTGACCAGCTGTGAACGTCACCGAGTAGTTTGCTTCCGTGTCTGCTTTTTCGATGTCGAACAAAGTGGTTCCACCATCGGATACTACGAAGGTCGGGGCATTCTGCTCCTCCCCATCTATTTTCACCTGCTCTTGCACGGTCAAGGTCACACCTTCGTCCGACACATCATCAACGGACAGGAGAATTGTTTCATCTTCACCAAAGGGCAGATCGATGTTGTGCCCATCAACCTCGTAAGTTTCAGAATCGGCAACGGCCCGCCCCTCATCGCTGGAGTATTCGTATTCAGTAGTGCCCCTTAGAGTGGTGTAACCGCACGGTGATCGTGTGCGTCGTTGCTGACATGGACGCGGTCACCGTCGGAGTCCTTCGAGAAAGCCTTCTACTTCTCACTCGAAAGGACATCACCACGATGACCGCTCCTCATATTATCGACCCTGCAGGCCTGCCAAGTGAAGCCCTGGCCGAAGCATCTCCAGATCTCATGCGCGACCTGCTTCAAACCATGATCAACGCCCTGCTCTCAGCCGACGCGGATGCCGTGGTCGGAGCCGAATACGGTAAACCCAGCCCCGACCGGATCACCCAGCGCAATGGCTACCGCCACCGCCCCTTAGACACCAGGGTGGGCACCATCGACGTCGCCGTCCCTAAGCTGCGGGCTGGCACCTATTTCCCTGACTGGCTCCTCGAACGCAGAAAACGAGCCGAAACAGCACTGATCACCGTTGTTGCTGACTGCTACCTCGCCGGCGTAAGCACTCGGCGGATGGACAAGCTCGTGAAAACCCTCGGCATCCATTCCCTATCGAAATCGCAGGTCTCACGCATGGCCGCAGACCTGGATGAACACGTGGACCAGTTCCGCCACCGACCTTTGGATCAGGCCGGTCCGTTCACGTTCGTCGCTGCTGATGCGCTCACGATGAAAGTGCGCGAGGGCGGGCGTGTGATTAACGCGGTCGTCCTCATCGCTACCGGTGTCAACGCTGATGGTAGGCGTGAAGTCATGGGATTACGTGTAGCAACGTCAGAGACCGGCACTGCCTGGAACAGCTTCTTTGCTGACCTGGTTGCCCGTGGCCTGACCGGGGTCCGACTGGTGACTTCTGATGCTCACCCGGGCCTGGTACAGGCGATCGCAGCAAACCTGCCGGGCGCCTCGTGGCAGCGGTGCCGGACCCATGACGCCGCGAATCTGATGAGCGTGACACCCAAGAGCTACTGGCCAGCAGTCAAAGCGATGCTGCACTCGGTCTATGACCAGCCCGACGCGGCCAGCGTGCACGCCCAGTTCGACCGGCTCTTAGATTACGTGGGCGAGAAACTCCCTGCCGCGCACGATCACCTAGACGCTGCTCGGGCGGACATCCTTGCCTTCACTGCCTTTCCGAGCCCGGTGTGGGCCCAGATCTGGTCCAACAACCCGGGCGAGCGGCTCAACCGTGAAATCCGTCGCCGTACCGATTCGGTGGGGATCTTCCCCAACCGTGATGCGATCATCCGCCTGGTCGGTGCGGTCCTTGCCGAGCAGACTGATGAGTGGGCTGAAGGCCGCCGCTACCTCAGCCTCGATGTCCTCACCCGAAGCCGCTTCCAAGCCATAGATGATAACGGGATCGAGGTGAACGACGAACCTCTGGAACTCAGCGCCTAACCCCCAAACCAACAAAACGAAGGAAAACCCGCCACACCACTCAAAGGGACTTGACCTCGTATTCAACGAGGATCTGGCCAGATTCTTGATTGTCGGACTGGCCGGCACCCTGCTCAGTTTCTTCATCTCCACCACCGCAGGCGGATAGAAGCCCTGAGCCTAGCAAGCTTGACGTGATCATGACTGCTCGTGCTTTGTTCATGCCTCTAACGTATCGATGTCAGTTCTACGATACAGAGATGGCCCCGGGGACTTATACCCGCACAATTCAGCCCTGGCAAATACCAGCCCAGTGAAGATGGTGCGACCCTATAAAAATATTCTTAGACAAGTAACTTTGGCGAGCCTGTCCCGGTCAGGAGTCCGCTGCTTCAAAGGTGATCTCGTACAGGACTCCAGCATCTTCGGAGTTGGTTTCAAACTCGATAGTCTGACCATCCGCAATCGTGAAGGATGGGTCGGTGACGCTACCTTCTTCAGGAACTCTCATCGAGCCATTGATCGTAACAGTAACGGAATCGGCCGAGACAGAATCGATCGTTCCCGTTGAGTCATCTTGAAATATGCCCTTGAAAGAGAATGTTTCACCTTTTACCGCTTCAAAGGTGTGAGCCGTGGATTGCATGCGAGTGCCTTTAGCCCACGGAGTTGATGTCACCGTGATTTCACCAGCGGATTCACCGCTCGGGATCGAGTTCTCGTCATCGTTACCGCAAGCAGCAAGGCCACCCACTGCGAGTGCCAGTAAGAGGGAAAGTCGTGCCGGTGTAAATGTTTGTGTTTTCATGCTTGCAGACTAGCGAGAGAGTGAGGGGCAGTGGTGGGTAGGAGTGGGAGAATCCTCCCCTACTCACCTGCTGGACCATCAAAGAATGTTGTTGGGCAATCGAGTTAGTCGGCGTCGTAGGTGATGTCGAATTCAACTCAGGCATCCATTGATGGAGTCAGGAGACTAATCGTTTCACCATCTCTAATTGTGAAAACTTGTTGTTCCACTAGATCTTCGCCATCGAGCAACATGAGTTCCTCGAAAGAGATGACAACCTCGTCGGTATTTGCTGATTCGATTGTGACCGGCATATTGTCGCTCAAGCCCTTGACCGAGAAGGTATCACCAGCAACCGCATCAACATGGAAGGTTTCTGGCGGAAATTCCCCGTCCTTTGTAATGAAGGTTCTTTCGATCGTGATCTCGCCAGTTCCCTCGGCCCCACCGCTTCCTTCGCCTCGACCACCGTCTCCTGACTCGCCACCACAAGCAGCAAGTAGTCCAATTCCTAAGACAGCCACAAGGGCTTTACGTGATTTTATGACTGAAGAGTAGGCGGAGAATGGCGCCACGACCAGGAAAAACAAGGGCATCCCTCCCCGCTGTTCTGGGACCAACGAGCTCATGGCCAGAACACCGCAAAAGTGGCCCGCTATCGGGGTACCGCACCCCGGGGTCCTGTACCCAGTCGTCAGAGTTATTGAGTGAGCTCGTCGTAGAGGTGTCGCACTCGGGTAGAAATATCGTCCCTCACGAGCCTCATGCGCCCGACTCCGTCAATACCGCGTAGGGACGGCTCATCAATATCCCAGATCTCGACCTGCTTGGCGGCTGCGAATTCGTCTGGATTGGCCTCTGTTCCAAGAATGACAACGCGATCGACCGAGGCAACGACCATGGGATCGATGCCTTTGGGGTATTCCCCTGCCATGCTCGCTCCCAACTCTTCGATGACTTCTTGGGAGAGTTCGTTGATGGCATGACCGGGCTTGGTCCCGCATGTATGCGTCTCAACAGAGCCGCCGGAGTGAGCTCTCATGAGAGCCCCCGCCATCTGCGATTTCCCACCATTTTTGACACATACAAAGAGAACTGACACCATAGTTTCCCACCTAAAAGAAGGGTTTGAGCCCGCCTATCGGAGCACAATTTCTTATCTGAGTATAGGCCCCCTGCGTCTTCCGAACAGACCGCCTTTTCACCCCTCAGCACACCGCTCCCCTGCCCCTCAACCAATCAGACAGTGGTGATGATTTTCAGATTGGGGTTTTGGGGAGAACTCTTCACGCCGCCGTGGTTTTCTATTGCGGGTACGCACGTAAACTGGTTCCTAGGCTCGTCACAAACTACAGAAGGAAGAACTATGACGGTGGATATTCGAAGCGCCCTGGTCAATGCTGGTGGGGTACTCGCCTACTACTCGCTTCCGGATCTCACGAGCTCAAAGTTTCTTCGCTTTGTTGGCAAGTCCGCAATCAGCACCGGCCTACTTGCCTGGTACGCAAACAGGGATGCCGAGTTAATTACCGAAGGCGCCGAGGTCATCAAGGAGTACTTGGATGGCGTGGATGCTGAAGAACTGAAAGCGGCAGCGGGAATCACCGCTGGCGTCACGCTTGGCACCACGATCCTGACGGTTGCAGGAGAGAAGTGGCTGTATCGGCGGGCCGGGAACAAGCGCACTGCGGGCGAGTCCCTAGCACACACAAAGCAGGGCGCTATTCTCGCAGCCCTGGCCGCAGCAGCTGTTATCGCCACAGACAGTCTCGACAATTAACCAGAAACAAACTTCAAAGTACTGTGCCCGACTCAGTCACTAGGACGAGTCGGGCACAGCGCTTTTGTTTATGTCTTGCGGTAGTCGGTTCTATTCCAGGGCCGTTTCGCCTTCTTCGCCAGCTGCTCGCACTGCTCTTCGGTCAGGCGGTTGGGGTTGTGGCCGAGGAGTTGAAGGTGGAGGCCGGACAGGCTTTCAATTTCGATGCAGGCCTGTTCTGCTTGGGCGAGGGTGCCAGAGGTGATAACACCATGGTTAGCCAGCAGCAGAGCATCGTAGGGATATTCGACCTTGTCGATGCTGTCGAAGAGTTCGGGGCTTCCAGGATGCTCGTAGGGAACGTAAGGCAAGTTCCCCACCCTCATAAAAACGTACGGGGTGATGGGTGGGATCGCGAAGTAGGGCTGCCATGGATCCAGGCATGACACTGCGGTTGCATTGGGAGAGTGGACGTGGATGACAGCGGTGGCCTCGGGGTTGCGTTCGTAGACTTTGAGATGGAACCCCATCTCCTTCGTCGGCGAAGCTCCTTCAACATGACCATTATTTAGAATCGTCAGGTCGCTCTCGCTCAGAGTCGAAAATGATGTTCCTGACCCAGAAAGATAGATCGTTTCACCGACGCGACAGGAGATGTTTCCCGAGGTTCCTGGCGATAGCCCCAAGGCAGCGAGTCGGTGTGCGGTATTGAGCATTTCCTGCACTTGTTCATTCATTGAGTTCTCCCCACGCAGATACAAATAGATCTTCTGTTCCAAAATTTCCTGATTTTAGGACAAGGTTAACCTTGGAATTGTCCGATCTCCCGAGGATCCATGAAACTCCTGGGCCGAGCTGGTTTCCGAGCTCAAGTACCTTCACCTTCAGTGCCTGGCAGATTGCTCCAGAGGTTTCTCCGCCCGCCACAATAAACTGGGTAGCTCCATTTTCTGCCAATCTGCTGGCAAGTATTCCAAAGAATTCCTCAAAGAGACTCGAGATGTCGTGATGTAACGCGGCCGCTCTTTCTGTATCGGCCGGACTTTCCACCGTATAGAGCATCGGCGGATTCTTGTCCGCTTGTCCCCATTGATTAGTCACCCATCGAGAGTACTCCGCCGCTGCTTGATCGAGGTTATCTAGTAGGTCTTGAGGATCTACCATCTTTGATGGTCCGTGGTTCATCGCAAATCGAACCTGTCGCTGAGTCATAGCTGAGGCGGAGCCAGAAAGAATAACTTTCTGGCCATCGATCGCGGGCACTTGCGACGTATTGTCTCCTGCACCAGCCAGTCCCAGCGCCAAGCCAGATCCCCCAGTCATGAGCTTGTCGTCGATAGTTGCCTCTGCAATTGTCACGAGATCCTCGTTCGTCAGGGCGTCAACTACGAGGTAATCGTAATCCTGTTCGAGTCGTTCTAACTTATCGCGAAGGCTCCGAGATCCACGTGAAACCACTTCCCAGGACACATGTCCGACGGCTCTGTTTGTCTGTGCTGCCAACAGCCGAATCACGGAGGAGTCCCTCATCGGGTTGAGTGGGTGATTCTTCATCGGCGATTCATCCAGCAACTCACCAAGAACGAAGAGATGGCCCTGGTAAACCGTTCTACCGGCATCAGGAAACGACGGAACAACCACTGCCCGCTTCGCACCCGTTAGATCAAAAAGCTCATCAGCGATCGGGCCAATATTTCCTTCTTGAGTCGAGTCAAATGTTGAACAGTATTTGTCATAGATCTGAGTGCAGCCAATTTCAAGGAGTACCGATCCAGCCTCCCGAGCAATCTGCCGTGCTGTTTGCACATCGGTCGATCGGATTTTCTGTGCCAGTACCAACGCATCGAATTCTTTTAGACTCTCATACTCGGATGTACCTGGGATGCCCAGATACACAGCAGTGTGTAGTCCGCGTGCCCTCCAGTTCCCAGCGAGATCTGTTGCCCCGGTAAAGTCATCCGCTATAGCTCCGCGCATGCGTTTTCAAATCCTGTTCTGCGTACTGGTTTCTGGTGACTACGGAACGAGAATGAGCTTAAGAATCTCTCCCGGCCCTTTTTTCGCCATCCCTGTGATGAGTGGAGCCCCCTCTTCCAAGCTCGTAATCTTGGAAATGAGCAAGTCTGGGAGATCTGCATATTTCGCAAGCAGTTCCAATGCTCGCGCAAAGTCTTCCTTCTGGTACATCGCTGTACCGTGGAAAGATTGTTCAGCAACTTGGAGCTTTCCAATATGGATAGGAACTTCCTCATTGAATACAGCAACCTGAACGATGGATCCCCCCGGTTTCAGATGATCCAATGCAGTTTGCACTAGCTGTGCAATACTCGCGACGATGAAGACCACATCAAACTTTGACTCCGGCTCTATTTCACCCGGCACAGCCACAGTCGAGGCACCTAGGTCTTTCAGTTTTGGATGGAGGAACTCACGCGGCTCACTAACCGTTACCACTACGCCATTGTCGGAGAGCACACGGGTGATAAGTGAACCAATAGTCCCACCGCCGAGCACGAGCGCTGTCTGATATGACTTCTCAGCCAACTGCCTAACCGCATGGGCAGCAACTGCGATAGGCTCGGCCAGCGCGAGGTGCTCATCCGCAACTCCATCTGGTGCTGGAATCAATGTGTATGCGGGCACCTCAACAAAGTCGGCAAAAGAACCGTCCCATTCCGCAACTCCAAGCATGACCTTTTGGGGGCATAGATGGTAAAGACCTCTTTCGCAAAAGTCGCACTCCCCGCACGGCTTCTGAGGGTCGATGACAACCCTGTCACCAATATCAAAACCATCCACGCCTTCACCGACTGCGTCAATGATGCCGCCAGCTTCATGGCCAGAAATCAATGGCGGCTTCCGGAAGAGATGGTGCCCAGACAGTGCCGAAAGGTCAGAGCCACACACACCTGTCGAAGTCACTCGTACAACAACCTGCCCAGGACGAGGTTCTGGTCTCTCGATCTCCACCACGGTTGCTTCACGGTTCGTATCGAACTTAATTGCTCGCATCCTTCTCCCCCTCGAGATTCCGGTTGTCACCGGCTTAGCAAATACGTTGATCACAGCTTAATGTATCCGATCATACCAGTTGTGCTGATTGTCGAGAGAGTTGCGAAATTTCCATGTCACTTAGCTAAATACTCAGTCGCGTATGATTCAGGGAGAAGGAATGGGAGTTTAACTATGGCTATCGAATTTGAAGGCACTTCGTCTGTCACCCGACCCATCTCCCTTTCTCAACAGGTCGTTAACGATCTGCGCACCCGCATCATCAATGACAATATCTCTCCCGGCACACCGCTTCCGTCCGAGCGTGAGCTGTGCTCAATTTATGGAGTTTCACGCACGGTCATCAGGGAGGCAATAAAAACACTCTCTGCCAGAGGTCTCGTGGAGTCTATTCCAGGTTCGGGACTCGCAGTTGGCCAAACCAAGCTGGACGACGTCGCAGAAGTCATGCGACTCTTCATGAGAAGCGGCTCTAGCCTTCGATACGACCAACTCCATGAGGTCCGACTCGCACTCGAAGTGAGCGTTGCGGGGATCGCATCAGGTAAGACATCACCAGAACTCAAGCGTGAGCTGTACTTGCTATGCGATGCACTCGAGGACTCCGACGGCAACCTCGTCCGCGCATCACAACTCGACTACGACTTCCATAGAGCAATTGCACGCGCTTCAGAGAATTCATTCTTTGACGTGATCTTCGAAGCGCTTGAGGGTGCACTCGTGGAGACCCGCGTAGCCACATTTTCGATGGATCCTAGCCGGCTGACAACGGTTGTCGCAGCACACAGACGGATAGCCCATGGCATCGCTGTCGGAGATGTCGAGGTTGCTCGGGCAGAAATGACGGATCACCTCATCGAAGTGAAAGCCACCTGGGATAGCCATCCCGAAATGGTGAAGCTAACGTTCCCCACGGAAGGCGGAACTAAGTCCAATTTCCAAGCCAAATCAGAATGATTTAGGAGAACGAAAGAGTTGGGGAGGTAACAAGCTAGACACTTTGCCTCCCCGACTCCACTTCAGCTAGACGAGAGCAATTGGACGGAAGATTGCTCCAGTTGCTCCCTTGATCTTGGGAGGGAGGCCGATGAAAAGAAACTCCTTGACGCCATCCTCCGAGAGTTCCTCTAGGATCATGTTCTCAATAAGGTGGATGCCATTTTCAATCAGCAAGTGTTCGTGCACTGGGTGCGGGTTTCCCGGAACAGTGGAGGGTTGCACCTCGACGGTTGACGTGTCACCGCCAATTGCGCGGATGCCCTTTTCCGATAGGTACTGGGCAATTTCCAGCGTGACACCCCCGCCATCGTGCTCGTTAAATTTTGCCGTGTCCGACCAAAACTTTCCAGCACCATTTCGGAACAAGACCACATCTCCGGCACGCACCTCAAGGCCTTCTTCATCAATCATTTCAAGGAATGCGTCAATTCCGAACGGTTCGCCTCCCTTGAGTGGATGACCAACTTTCTTTGCCACGTCAAAGAAGACACCACGCGTGATAAAGATTGGCAGCTCCGAAGCCGATCCTTTGAGCGGACCAAAGTCTCCAAGATCTGTTGACGCCTTACCGTTGTGCCAATGTTGGTCATGACCCGTCACGGTATGCCCAAGGGCATCAATATGGGTACCGGAGTGCGTTGTCCCCATCACCAAGTCTGAGATCAGACTGATCGGTGGTTCATTTGGATCGGGAAACGGTTTTGAGCCTTGATTCTTTACACCTTGGGGAGTTCGGTAGGTCATGACCTGGAAGGCAGGGTGGCCGTCCCATAGCGGCATCTCCGCCTCGCGCACACCTTCTAGATCGTAAACCTTCCCTTGTGTGGGAATCTTCAAGAGGTCAAGGATCGAGGATTCTGGTGACATCGTTGTCCCTTCAATAGTTCGATAGTCTTCTTCTCTGAAAACTGGTATGACCATCATACATGTGGGGGATATGGGTGTCTCCCCTCACATCAAGATTCGGGCAACAAAAAGCGAGGGGAGAAAACCTAGGTTTTCTCCCCTCGCTACTCTTAAGCGGCTAGCCCTGCCTCCATCGAGGAGTCACAAGCCGATGCCTGGAAGAATTACTTAATGCGGGTGCCGACGGAGCCGAGCTGCTGGCAGGCTTCGACGATGCGGTCTGCCATGCCCTTCTCGGCAGCCTTGCCCCATGCTCGGGGGTCGTACTGCTTCTTGTTGCCGATGTCGCCATCAACCTTGAGGACACCCTGGTAGTTGGAGAACATCCAGTCTGCGACGGGGCGGGAGAAGGCGTACTGCGTGTCAGTGTCGATGTTCATCTTGATGACACCGTTCTTGACAGCGGTGACGATCTCTTCTTCGGAGGAGCCGGAGCCGCCGTGGAAGACGAGATCGAAGGGGGCTTCCTTGCCGTACTTGTCGCCAATAGCCTTCTGGATTTCACCAAGAAGCTCGGGACGGAGCTTGACGAAGCCGGGCTTGTAGACGCCGTGCACGTTACCGAAGGTGAGGGCAGTCATGTAGCGGCCGTTCTCGCCCAGGCCAAGCGCCTCAACGGTTGCGAGACCATCTTCAACGGTGGTGTAGAGCTTCTCGTTGATTTCACCAACGACGCCGTCTTCTTCACCGCCGACAACACCGATCTCGATTTCGAGGATGGTGTTGGCTTTCTGGGAGAGCTCGAGGAGTTCCTTGGCGATCTCCAGGTTTTCGTGGAGTTCGACTGCGGAGCCGTCCCACATGTGGGACTGGAAGGCGGGCAGTTCGCCGTTCTTGACCTGCTCGGCTTCAAGCTCGAGGAGGGGGCGTACCCAGGAGTCGATGTTTTCCTTGGCGCAGTGGTCGGTGTGAAGTGCGACAGTGACGTCGTAGTTCTTGGCAACTTCCTTTGCGTAGGCTGCCATTGCGAGCGAACCGGCGACGCGGTCCTTACGGGTGGAGCCGGACCAGTACTCTGCGCCACCAACGGATACCTGGATGATGCCGTCGGACTCTGCTTCCGCGAAGCCCTGGAGAGCTGCGGTGAGGGTCTGCGAGGACGTGACGTTGATGGCCGGGTATGCGAAGCCGCCCTTCTTGGCCCGGTCAATCATCTCGTTGTATACCTCGGGGGTTGCGATAGCCACGGTGAAACTCTCCTTCATTAGTGGGCTTTTACCACTCGCTATTGTCTCACGAGCGGCGGTTATTCGGTAGGTCGGTTGACCTATTTTGTCCCGCTTACGGGACGGGACCGGATTCGGTTGAGATTGTGGGGATTATTCTCCGGCGGGCTGGCGCGCAGCCCAGTCTTGGAGGGTGACGCGCGAACCCGTATAGAACGGCACGTCCACTCGCACGTGTCTGCGGGCCTCCGTGTACCTGAAGTCCCTCATGAGGTCCACGATCCGGTGCAGTTCATCAGCTTCAAGAGCGAGGATCCATTCGTAGTCGTTGAGTGCAAAGCAGGCGACCGTGGAGGCCACGACGTCCTTGTAGGGTGCGCCGGTCATCCCGTGGTCCCGCAGGATCCGGCTCCGTTCGCTCTCTTCGAGCAGGTACCACTCGTAGGAGCGCACGAACGGGTAGACCGCCATGTACTTCGGGGCTTCGTCTGTGAGGAGGAAGCCGGGCAGGTGCCTCTTGTTGAACTCTGCTGGGCGGTGGAGCCCCACGACCGACCAGACGGGGCTGATCGGCAGGTCCGAGTTGAGTAGCGCATGGTAGGCGGCCTGGACTTCCTCGATCGTCTCGGCATGCCACCACGCCATCAGGTCAGCATCGGCCCGCAGCCCCGCCACGTCGTAGTAGCCGCGCACGACAACACCCGTGCTGGCAACAGCCTCTTCCGCTGCAGTCACGATGCTGTCCCGTTCATCGGGCGAGATCTCGCCCGTGGTCGCAAACACCGACCACATGGTGTAGCGGATCGAGGTGTTGACCTGCTCAACTGTCTGATCGTCTGGCTGTTTCATGGTGCCTCCTGGGCTTTGGGGCCGGTGACCGTGTTGATGAAGGAATTAATGGTTGGTGGAATTTAGGAGATTGCGGGGACCGTTGGCGGGTTCGGGCCCGCCCAGCAGCAGTCTTCCGCGTAGCTGGTGTCTCCGGGGTTTTGGAGGATGTCTGCAAGCTGGGAAATGAAGGCGGGGTGTACACCGACCGTGGCGGCCCGCACGAATCCCATCCCAAGTTCCTCAGCCTTTGCCTTAGCTTCCGTGTCGAGATCGAACTTGACCTCCATGTGGTCCGAGATGAAGCCGATCGGTGCAAGCACGACCGAGGCACTTCCCCTACCGTGGAGGTCTTCCAAGTGATCACAAATATCGGGCTCGAGCCACGGAATGTGGGGCGATCCTGACCGGGAACAGTAGGCAAGGTCCCAATCGGCGATTCCCAGATCATCCGCAATTCTCTTGGCGACCACCTCGTGCTGCTGTTGGTAGGTGTGCTCGTGGTGGGTTCCCGAGGCGGTGTTCATGGCGGTGGGGATGGAATGGGTGACGAAGACCAGGCGAGCATCACCCGCCTCCTCCAAAGCATCCCTCACGGCATCGCGGTTTGCTTGCAGGAAGCCGTCGCTGTTCCAGAAGGGCTTGGTTTTCCTGACCGACAGATCTGGCAGATCCAGTTCTCCCAGCCACCTGGCAATGTCCTCACGGTACTGGCGGCACGAGGAGTACGAATCGTAGGCGGAGGTGGCGATCGCGAGGATGTCGCGTGCTCCACTGTCGTACAGTTCGCGGATCACGTCGTTTCCGTACGGTTCCCAGTTCCTGTTGCCGATGACAACGGGGGTGGTGTCGCCCCGGCGAGCAAGCTCATCACGCAGGTACTCGACCAGCTCGGCGTTGAGCTCGTTGATTGGTGACTTACCTCCGAACATGTAGTAGTGCTCACCTACCTGTTCCAGTCTTTCGTCCGGGATTCCCTTACCCGCGGTGGCGTTGCGAAGGAAGGGGACAACGTCCTCGGGCTTGTTCGGCCCTCCATAGGAGAGAACAAGGTAAGCGTCAGGCATGAGGCTGGTCCTTTCGGGGGCACCCGCTATTGAGTGCCTGTTGCGTGGGCTTGGGAAGGGCAATACCAAAGACAAGTTCTGCCGCCTCGTGATATTCATCCCCGCGCCCGTCCTTCGCTGCCTCGTGGGCCGCTTTCGAGGGGTGGTAGGCGACCGCGGAGGCGAATCGTTGCAAAGCGCGGATCGCGACTTCTGCCGGGATCTCACCGGCGGCGGGAAGTTTCCGCAATTCCTTTTCGAGTTCCACGGCGATCATGTCTCGGACCGCGACAACCAGGGGATCTACGGTGCGACCGAGCAGATCGGAGTCGAGCTTTGCTAGCCCCTCATCCACAATCTTCCGAGCACTGTCCAGGTCGCCTGCCTTGGCGGCCGGCACGTGCCTGCGGATTGTTTCGAGATCAATGAGGGTGACGTCATCGATCTGTGCAACATCGGTTTCAACGTCACGGGATCGAGCCAGGTCAATGAGAGTCAGCGGCCCGCGGGTCTTCTTGGCTTCCCGGATCATGTTGGCAGTGAGAACGGGAGTGCCGGTTCCCCGGCACAGGACAATAACATCCGGCCACACCAGGTCCAGGTTCTCCCTGAATGCGATGCCGTGATCGGTTGCGAACTGCTGTCCCCTGCCGCTGAGCGACCAGACTCGGACCCGGTTCGCTCCTCGCTCTTTCAACGCGGCAACGGTCGCACCCGCGTACGCACCCGTGCCCACGAGGAGAACGTTGATCCCTTCCCAGTCGGTCAGGGGCAGAGCCGGGCCGTCAATATCGTCCCATTCGTATTGGCCGCGCTCGCAGGCAACCGCCCCCGCCATGTCCAAAGCCACCGACACAATGGAGCGGCCGGCGCGGGAAATATCGGTCTTGACCGCGATCTCACGGGAGGTGCGTAGCGCCCCCTGGATGGTTTGTTCGAGCAGGGGTGAGGTGGTGCCTTCAGTGCGAGCATCGGTCAGTGCCTGGCGCACCTGGCCAACTATCTCGCGTTCTCCCACGACCATGGAGTCAAGCCCGGAGGCGATTTCGTAGAGATGGCGGGCGGCATCAATGCCGGAGTAGATGGACAGGTCCTTGTCGAGAAGGCGAGCTGCTTTGCGGGCCGCCTCTTCCTCAGCCTCTAAATACACTTCGTAGCGGTTACAGGTAGATAGAACGACCGCGCCCTGGACCCCAGTGCTAGCAACGATCTCTTTCTTGACCCGATCACCACGCCTCGCCAAATCTTCAACATCCGAAATGTCCAAATCGTGGTGATTTGCGGATAGAACCACAAAACTCACACATCGATTCTCCAATTAATTGGCAGAAAATTCCAACTGGTAACACAATAGGAACGTGTCTCTCTTAACAGAAGCAGCCCGCGGAACGCGAGGCAAACGAGTACCCGTATGGTTCATGAGGCAGGCCGGGCGATCCCTCCCCGAGTATCGTTCCCTGAGGGAAGGCACGACAATGCTCGAAGCCTGCTTGAATCCGGAGATGGCGGCGGAGATCACGATGCAGCCGGTACGCCGTCACGGCGTTGACGGGGCCGTCTTCTTCTCCGATATTGTCACTCCCTTAAAAATTGCCGGCATCGATGTTGATATCAAGCCCGGGGTTGGCCCCGTCTTTGGTCATCCGATCCGCAGTTCTTCAGATATCGATGAGCTTGTTGCCCACGAGTTCATCGACTCCCCGGAGATCCGCAAGGCTGTCGAAATCTGCGTGAACGAACTGGACGTACCTGTTCTTGGGTTTGGTGGGGCACCGTTCACCCTGGCCGCCTACCTTGTTGAGGGGAAGCCCTCCCGGGATCACTTGGCAGCCCGCGCCCTCATGTATTCCGACCCCGAGTCGTGGGATCGACTCATGACGTGGGCGGCGGACATTACGGGACAGTTCCTCAAGA
Organism: Flaviflexus massiliensis; assembly: GCF_001375495.1. Lineage (GTDB taxonomy): Bacteria > Actinomycetota > Actinomycetes > Actinomycetales > Actinomycetaceae > Flaviflexus > Flaviflexus massiliensis. Next base: position 367,522 of record NZ_LN831058.1, read on the forward strand.
TTCAGATCGAGGCGGGAGCCTCGATTGTGCAACTCTTCGATTCCTGGGCCGGTTCGCTCTCGCTCGCAACCTACGAGGAGAAGGTGCTTCCCTATTCCATGCGGGCACTCTCCTACGCCACGGTTCCCACAATCCACTTCGGCACCGGCACGACCAGGATTCTGCCGCAAATGGCCAGCATCTCCGATGTTTTGGGTGTCGACTACCGGATTCGCCTCGACGAGGTGGCAAAGCTCGTCCCGAACAAGCCGCTCCAGGGCAACATCGATCCCGCCTTCCTTTTCGCACCCTGGGAGGTGCTGCAGAAGCACATTGATGAGGTGATCGAGGCCGGGAAGGCAGCCCCCTCCCACATCCTCAACCTCGGCCACGGAGTCCCACCAAACACGGATCCGGATGTGCTGAGCCGAATCGTGGCCTACGTTCAGGGCAGGCTCGAGCCGTGACCATCGTGATCGGTGGCGGGCTCGCGGGCCTCGTCACCGCCCACCAGCTCGCTACGGCAGGTCGCCGCATCACCCTCATCGAAAAACGTTCCACCCTTGGTGGACTGATTGCCTCTGACACGATCGGCGGGGTCCGGGTCGACATCGGTGCCGAATCATTCGCCCGCAGGAACAGTGCTGTCACCGACTTTGTTCGCTCCCTCGGGCTAGAAACCCTCGTCCCTTCGGGGCGGTCGTGGATCTGGAACGGTAGCCCCCTCCTCATCCCGAAAGACACCTCTCTCGGCATCCCGGCTGATCCGCACTCGCCCGAGATCAGAGAGATCCTCAAGGACCCCGACCGGGTGGCTGCCGACCTCACCCTCGATCCGAGTATCGGTGCGAGGGTTACGACGGTGGCTGAGCTGGTGGAGGCACGCATGGGAAGCGAAATCCTCGAACGTCTCGTGCGCCCCATCGCCACCGCCATCTACTCCACTGACCCCTCTCGGCTCGCCATCAACCCACAACTCAAAGCCGACTTTGAGAGCACGGGAAGCCTCGCGAAGGCCGTAGCCAAGGGCCTGAGTGGCCCCGCGGTTGCCTCCGTCAGGGGTGGCATGTTCCATCTCATTGACATGCTCGTTCGTGACCTAAAAGAATCGGGAGCACGGATCCTGACGGACACAGAAGCCACCGGCTTGTCCTACAGCTCCGGAGCCAAGGTCACAGCAGTAACAGCAGGTGAGGAGCAGATACTCACGGCGGAAAACATTGTGCTCGCAACCTCCATCACTCCCGCCATCGCCCTCCTCAACAAAGTCACGGACCTGGAACCGTTCACTGTCCCCACGGGCAAGCCCACCACCCACGTCACGCTCGTTCTTAACAGTGCAGAGCTCGATGGGGCGCCGCGCGGTTCGGGGATGCTGTGCGTGCCGGGCACGTCCCGCGCCAAGGCCCTCACTCACCTGAGTTGCAAATGGTCGTGGATGCGCGAGGTCACCGACAAGCATGCGGTCAGGGTTTCCTACGCCACCGGTAAACAGGTGAACGTGGATGATGCTCTGGCCGACATGAATGAGCTCATGGGAACCGGCATCGGTCCCGAGGCCATTGCCGGGTCCAAGACCGTCCGGTGGGGCAACGCCCTCACCCCATCCACACCCGGGCTTCGACAGCGGGCAGATTCGATCACCACCCCGGACTGGTTGCATGTGACGGGAGCATGGCGGGCGGGAACGGGAGTCGCCTCCGTTATTCCCCACGCACTGCAGACCGCCGCGGCCCTCGCGTAGTTCCCTTCAACTACATGCGTGGCTCACCATTCGAGCGGCACTGACCTGCGGGGCTACTGTCCTCGCCTGTGGACTTCGCTGATAATTTCTTCTCGATCCATGCCGGCACTTGTGAGGATGTGGAGGAGGATGCGGAGCTTCCGGCCCGTCAGGAAACCCCCAGGAATGATTCCGCGGGCAATCAGATCTTCTTCCGAACCCGGATAGGCGTAGCTGTGTTCCGTGGTGGAGCCGCTCCCCGTTCGCGTCACCATCGCAACCAACAGACCGTCAGTCACAAGTTGTTCGCACGCATCAGCAGTCCTCATGGAGAGGTGACCGACACCGGAGGCTTCGATCACGAGAGCATGGGGGTTGGTCAGAGCTAGGCCGTATGCCCAGCGCCCTTCATCACCCAGCGGCGACTGAATGACCGGGATTTGTATTTCATGCGGGCCCGGCACGGGAAGTGCTGGGAAGGTGGTAGCGGGCTTGTACATGAGCCGCACACGACCTTCAACGATCCTGCCAATTGGGCCCCAGCCTGGTGACTGGAAGGCCGAAACTGCGGTCGAATGGGTCTTGCTAACGAGGCGTGCCAGGTGGATCGTGTCGTCGAGAACAACGAGAGTTCCCATGCCCCGTACGGCGGGATCGATTGCTGTGGCAATCGCGGCAAGGAGGTTGGCTGGTCCATCAGCACCGGGCAGGTTCGCTCCCCTCATCGCACCCGTGAGAACAATTGGTTCTTCCCGGTCCCACAGAAGGTCAAGGAAGTAGGCGGTCTCCTCCAGAGTGTCCGTGCCGTGGGTCAGGACCACGCCAGCAGCCCCGCCATCCACCATCTCCTTCGCGTAGTCGAGTGCGGCAAGGATGTGGCTGGGCAGGATCGAGGGTGAGGGCAGGTTGGCGAGGCTCCGGGATGTGACCTCCGCGAGCGCATCAAGCCCGGGTACAGGGGCTAGGAGGTCTTCGGCATCGAGTGCGGGTGTGACGGCTCCCGTCTCGGTTGTGGTCATCGCAATCGTGCCGCCCAGGGCGCCTACGGAAACTAGTGGTTTCATTGTTTTATCTGCTCCTCTTTTTGATTCCGCGGTGCCCAATGTGGTGGGGCGTCAATGCCCAGGCGGGCACCGTCTAAGCCCGCCATCCCGCCCATCATAGCCATCAGCAGCCTGCTCCCGGCGCGGTTCTTACGGTCTTTCTACCCTCGTGGCGGTCCCGGTGGGGTGCGTATGATGGCAGGCATGAGTGTACTTCGAGTTGGTTCCAGAACATCCGATCTTGCCGTCGCACAGGCCTCTGCCGCGGCGCAGGAGATCGTTGATAAGAATCCGGAACTGACCGGGTTTGAGATTGTTGGGGTCACGACGAAGGGTGACACGGATCGGGGCTCTCTCAAAGAGATTGGTGGGACCGGGCTCTTCACATCTGCGGTGCGGGACGCTCTCATTGCTGGCGAATGCGATATTGCGATCCATTCGGCCAAGGACTTACCCGCGCTCGACCATCCTGAACTGTCGATGTTCTTCCCTGTTCGCGAGAGCGCTCACGACGTGTTTGTGGGGCACACGGACTACCGAGGCATGCCCTACGGTGCAAAGGTTGGCACGGGTTCGCCGCGCCGGGCAGCCCAGCTTCGCCACTTCCAACGCGATATCCAGATCGTTGATATCCGGGGCAATGTGCCAACCCGGCTCAGCCGCATCCACAAGGATCTCGATGGCGTCATCCTTGCAAGGGCAGGGCTGGACCGGCTGGGGATTGATACTGGCCAGGACCTGCCGTACGAGGTCATGGTGCCCGCCGCCGGGCAGGGCGCCCTGGCGATCGAAACCGTCAAGGGCTCCCCATGGGAGGCAATGGTCGAAAAGGTTGACGACCACACGACGAGGCTGGAAATGATTGCGGAACGGACATTCATGGCCGCCCTCGGTGCCGGCTGTTCCACCCCGATCGGGGTGCTCGGCGAATCCACCGGAAAGACGGTGGCCCTGCATGCGCGCTACACGGGGGAAGGCTCCAAGATCGAGATCCGCCGGAGCTCGAACAACCCGGTCACGCTCGCGGAGGGCTTGGCGGAGGAGTTTAAGAAGCGCGGTGTGCGGCCATGAGGGTCGCCATCACCCGGACCCGCTCGCCCCTGACGGACGGGTGGCTGGCGATCCCAGTGACCTCACGAACCCCCATTGAATCCGGCCTGCACGCACTGAAGGAGGTGCTCTCCTCCTGCGAGGACGGCACCTGGCTTGCCGTGACTTCACCGCATACGTTCCCGGTTCTTCGCGCCGCTGGGATCACAATCCCCGCGGGTGTGCGGATCGCCTGCGTTGGTGACGCAACCGCGCGGTTCTCTCCCCGTACCCCGGACTTTATTGGTCCCCCTCCCGCGAGCGCCCAGTCTTTTTTTGACGCAGTCCCTGCCGGCCGCGGCAGGGTCGTGTTTCCTTCTTCGAACCAGGCCTCACAGGTACTGGAGGTGGGCCTTCGAGAGAAGGGCTACTCGGTTGATCGCTTCGACATCTATGCCACCGAGGCGGATCCGGGTGGGGTCAGGAGGCTCGCTTCAGGGAATGCTGAAGTCATCATCGTGACTGCCTCGAGCGCAGCACTTGCCATTGCCGATCACTGGCCCAGCGGCGCCGCCCTACCCCCGCTTATTGCTCTTGGCGAGCCGACCGCCCACACTCTGCAATCGGCGGGGATTCCCGCCGACCAGGTTTCCCCCACACCGGATCGGGCAGGTTTGGAAGCCTGCCTTGAAAGGATCTGACATGCGCCCACGCCCCAGACGCTTACGGACCACCCCTGCCATGCGCTCCATGGTTCAAGAAACCGGCTATACGGCCGGCAATCTTGTTCTTCCCATGTTTGTTCGGGAGGGCATTGCAGAACCGGAGCCCATTGCTTCCATGCCCGGCGTGTACCAGCACACCCTGGAATCTCTCGTACGGGAGGCCCGCAGGGCGGTCGACGCTGGAGTGGGTGGCATCATGCTGTTTGGTGTTCCCGAGAAGCACGACGCGACCGGTTCGGCCGGCGTGGATCCGAATGGGATCCTCAACGTGGGTCTGAGGGCACTGCGTGACGAACTCGGTGACGAGGCGGTCATCATCGCCGACCTGTGCTTGGACGAGTTCACGGACCACGGTCACTGCGGTGTGCTAGCCGCAGATGGCACGGTCGACAACGATGCGACACTGGAGATCTATCGGGAGATGGCGGTGGTGCAGGCCAAGTCCGGTGCCCACATGCTCGGACTGTCGGGAATGATGGATGGTCAGGTTGCTGCCTGCCGGGATGCGCTTGACGAGGCCGGGTACCCGAACGTGTCGATCCTCGCCTACTCCGCCAAGTACGCCTCCGCCTATTACGGCCCTTTCCGTGAGGCTGTCGACAGTCAGCTCAAGGGCGATCGCCGCACGTATCAGATGGACGTGGCGAACCGGACCGAGGGGCTACGCGAGGCCCTGCTCGACATTGAGGAAGGGGCCGATGTTGTCATGGTGAAACCGGCTGGGTCCTACCTTGATGTCCTCTCCGACGTTGCGCAGACATCGACTGTGCCCGTTGCGGCATACCAGGTGTCGGGGGAGTACGCGATGATCGAGGCCGCTGCCGAGCGTGGCTGGTTGGATCGCGAGCGCACGATCGCCGAATCGGTGGCCGCGATTGCTCGTGCCGGCGCCACGATCATTTGCACCTATTGGGCCACGGAGTTGGCAGAAAGGATGAAGAGTGTCTGATCTTTTCACTCGCGCACAGGCCGTCATTCCCGGGGGTGTTGATTCTCCGGTCCGTGCTTTCGGATCCGTGGGTGGTGCACCCGTCTTCATTCATCGAGCTTCCGGGCCCCACGTGTACTCGGGCGACCGGCAGTTCATTGACCTCGTGGGATCGTGGGGGCCCGCCCTGCTGGGGCACGCTCATCCCCATGTCGTTGCTGCCGTTCAAGAAGCCGCGGCGCGCGGTCTTTCTTTCGGGGCACCAACGGAGGCCGAGGTGGAGCTCGCCGAACTCGTTATCGACCGCATTCCTCCGGTTGAGAAGATCAGGTTCGTGTCCACGGGCACGGAAGCTACGATGACGGCGATTCGGCTGGCACGGGGCTTCACGGGACGTGACCTCGTTGTGAAGTTCGCCGGCTGCTACCACGGTCACGAGGACTCCATGCTCGTGGCCGCCGGATCCGGTGTCGCAACCTTTGGCATGTCCTCCTCAGCGGGTGTCCCGAAGGGCACGGTCGAGGACACCGTGGTTCTCCCCTACAACGACAGGCAGGCGGTCACCGACCTGTTTGCTAGCTACGGCGACTGCATTGCCGCAATCATTACCGAGGCCGCCCCGGCGAACATGGGGCTGGTTCCTCCCCTTCCCGGATTCAATGCGTTCCTCAAGGACGAATGCGAGAAGGCCGGCGCCCTCCTCATTCTCGACGAGGTGCTGACCGGGTTCAGGCTCTCCAGGAGCGGCATGTGGGGCATCGACCAGGAGGTCCCCTACACCCCTGATCTCATGGCTTTCGGGAAGGTCATCGGTGGTGGCATGCCGATCGCTGCCCTTGGCGGCAGACAGGATGTGATGGACTATCTGGCACCGCTCGGTCCCGTCTATCAGGCCGGAACACTTTCCGGAAACCCTCTCGCAACTGCCGCCGGCATCGCCACCCTCACACTGGCAGACAATGCCGTGTACGAGAAGATCGATAGGGCTTCTGTCGCACTTTCGAATGGCTTCAGTGAAGCACTGACGAAGGAAGGCGTGGCGCATACGATCCAGCGGGTCGGATCCCTATTCTCGATCCTGTTCTCGGACAGGCCCGCCACGAACTATGACGAGGTTGCTACCCAGGACCAGTTCCGGTTCCCGCCCTTCTTCCACTCGCTCCTCGAGGATGGCATTCACCTCCCACCCTCGGTCTTCGAGGCCTACTTCGTGTCCGTAACTCACGATGATGCGATCATCGACCAGATCCTTGAGGCAGCTCCGAAAGCCGCGCGGGCGGCAGCAAGGGCGTCCTGAATGTCGGTGGAGGACCTGACCGAGCTCATCGCCGGCGGGGGCGTCGTTGCCGTGACCGGGGCCGGCCTCTCGACGGGGGCCGGCCTGCCGGACTATCGGGGTAGCGGCGGCGCAGAGGCACCCAGTGTCGACTACGACATGTTCATCTCCTCCCCCATGTGGCAACGCTGGGTGTGGCAGCGCAACCAAGAGTCCTGGAAGGCACTCGAAGCACTGCCGCCTTCGCGGGGGCACGAGATCTTGGCCGGATGGGAACGGGAAGGAATCATTCTCGGCACCGCCACCCAGAACGTTGACGGCCTCCACTTCAAAGCCGGGTCGGAAAAGGTAGCGGAGATGCACGGGTCATTCACCCGCGTTGTCTGTCTCCACTGCGAAACAATCACCCCGCGGAGCGAACTCGATGCTCGGCTACGCGAACTCAATCCCAACACGAAAGACGACCCTGATCCGAAGAACGTGGCGATCCTGGCCGAGGCCCAGCCAGAAGAGGCGAAGCGCTCAACGTTTAAGGTAGCACCCTGCGACAGGTGCGGAGGCCCCCTCAAGCCTGACATCGTCTTCTTCGGTGATGGCGTGCACGCCATCGATCAAGCCTTCGACTATGCCCGGGAGGCACGCACCCTCCTCGTGCTGGGAACTAGCTTGAAGGTGATGACTGGCATGTGGGTCGTCACCCAGGGCCTCTCCTCGGGAGCCGACCTCGCGATTATCAATAAAGGGCCAACTGTGGCGGATCGCATGGCCGACATTCGACTCAATTCCCCGATCGACAGCACACTGGAAGAGATCAACCAGCGTCTTAACGGAAGCCACAAATAGCGTCCGAAAAACTCAAAGTGGGAGGCACCGGACCTCATCCGGTGCCTCCCACTCATTCATTCAGTTTTATTCACTTGTGCATCACGGCTGCGAGCACTCGCGTCAGAGAAGTGCGGGGCACAGCGCCCTTAGTCAGCCGAGTCAGCAGACGGTGCCGAGTAACCGGAGTCTGCCGACGGAGCGGAAACTGCGGACTGAGCCGACACCGGTGACAGAGCCGAGTGGACGGGTGCGGGGGCGGCCTTCACCGGAGCAGGCGCAGGAGCCGGGGCCGGAGCGGTACGTGCGGGTGAAGGAGCAGGCGCAGGAGATGGCTCTTATAAACATCTAGATGGGGAGAAGAGACAGACGAAGCGGGTCGGATCCAGAGTCTCGATCCTGTTCACGGAGATCGGAAGAGCACACGTTCACCGGAGCAGGCGCAGGAGCCGGGGCCGGAGCGGTACGTGCGGGTGCCGGAGCAGGCGCAGGAGCGGTGCGTGCAGGTGCCGGTGCGGTCGAGGGTGCTGACGGTGCAGAGACCGCGGACTGTGCGGAAACCGGTGAGGGTGCAGAGACTGCAGTCTGTGCAGACTTCGGGCTCTGAGCGGAGACTGCGGAGACGGTGGTCTGAGCCGAAGGTGAGGACTGAGCGGACTGGGTGGACTGTGCCGAGACGGTCGTCTGTGCCGAGGGCATGGTCTGGGCGGTCTGGGTTGAGTGGGCCGACTTGTTCTCCTGCTGAATCTGGGCCGGACGTACAACGTCATCGCCCTGGTCTGCGACAGCCAGTCCGGTGCCAGCAAAGATGGTAAGGACGCCGAAGGTTCCGGTTGCGATCCAAAGCTTGTTCGACATGATGTTCTCCTTTTTCGTTACTTCCCTGGAAGCTTGTCTGCTTCCCTTGATGACTCAAGTAAACAAAGGCCAAATGAAGTGGAAAGGAAATGAAGATGAGAGACCTTTCATCTCCTCTCATCTCGTCTCATGTGGCACCAGAACCTAACTCTGGCGCTCGCCGACAACGCCGTCATATCCACGTTTCACGGATGGCAAGTGTTTGTTCGTGACAGATGGGGAGAATATTGGAAATCTCAAGAAAGAGTTGCACACCACAGGAAAAGTAGCTCCTTTTGCCATGTCGAAACGCTTCCTTCGCTCCGGAAGAACCGAATTCTCATGTTGCGTTGAGGTCTGGGATGGCCGTGAACGTAACCGAGTAGCGGCAAGAAGAAGCCCGCCCGATGGGGCGGGCTCTGAGTTCCGCACAAGGTTCAGTTGAGGCTTGCTGGCCTACTAACTGCCAATAATTTCGCGACTTTCTAGGAAGGTTGGGCGGTGCCGTACTGGTGGGTGACGGACCAGGAGTGGATGGCAATGGCTGCAGCGGCGGCAACATTCATTGACCGAGTCGACCCATACATGGGAATCTGTCGTACCTGCTGGCAGGCGGCCAGGAGCTCTTGGGAGATGCCGTTGGATTCTTGTCCAAAGACGAGGATGGAACGCTCGGGAAGAGGGCTTGCCTCAAGGTCTGTACATCCAGGCACGTTGTCGATTCCGACGATCGCGTAATCATTGTCTGTCGCCCACTGGGCCAGGACACCGGGTTCGGGTTGGTGGATGATGTCGAGGTAGCGGTCGGTCACCATGGCGCCCCGCCGGTTCCAGCGGCGCCTGCCAACAATGTGCACTCCCCCAACGTTGAACGCATTGCCGGTGCGGACGATGGAACCGATGTTGAGATCGTGTTCGAGATTCTCGATGGCAATGTGGAGGGCGGCACGCGTGCGGTCAAGATCTTCCCTGATCGCGTCCACGGTCCACATGCGGTACTTGTCGACAACGTTGCGAGTATCGCCATTCTCGAGCAGATCCGGGTCGTGACGGGGGTCGACCCCGGCAGAACCGGGGCCGAGCTCGTCTGTCATGACATCCTCGATGGATTGTCCGGACCCTGCTGGTCTTTGAAGGGCGCCCCCTCAACCGGTCTTCCAGCATCCCGTCCCGGGTCGTAGCCTCCGCGCTGGCCACCGAGCTGTTGGGCACCGGGTTCCTGGGCGGGCTGCCATGTACCTGTCTGGTAGTTGCCGAGTTTGCCGTCCTCGGTGCGGAACGATACCTGGGGTGCCTGGCGCGAGACTTCCGGGATCTCGAAATATTCGGCCCGGCGGAAGTTGAACATGCTGGCGATCATGTTGGTGGGGAAAGACTCGGTCTTGGAATTGAAGCCGGAAACGTTGGAGTTGTAGAAGCGGCGACCCGCAGCGATCCGATCTTCCGTGTTTGAGAGTTCCTTCTGCAGGTCGCGGAACGGGCCCGCGGCCTGCAGCTCCGGATAGTTCTCCGCAACGGCAAACACGTTTCCAAGCGCGCGGGAGAGGTCGCCTTCGCGCTGGCTGCGCTCTCCAGCGTTGCCGGCCGAGGCCTGGGCGAGGTTCCTCATCTGCGTCACTTCTTCAATGACCGACTGCTCATGCGCAGCATAGCCCTTGACTGTCTCCACGAGGTTCGGGATGAGCTGATAGCGGCGGTGCAGTTCGACATCGATCTGCTTCCACGACTCCTGCACCTGGTTTCGGAGCCGGATGAGGTTGTTGTAGGCGGAGATCGCCCACAGTACGATCACGAGGATCACAGCGACAACGATGATGAGGATCAACAGCCCCGTATCCATACGTTCTCCTTACAGTCGTCTAGAAGATGGTGGGATTCCCTGGCCAAGCATAGCCGCCACTGCAACTGCTAACTCGGTGGCAGGTGAACTTAGCGGAGCTCGTCAATAGAGAGGGCAGCGAAGTAGGGGACGCCTGCCAGTTCGATACGTTCCTGGGCACCTGTCTTACGATCGACAACGACGGCAACGGCCACGACCTCGGCGCCGGCCTCTCGGGCCGCTTCGAGTGCCTCGAGCGGGGATCCACCGGTCGTGGACGTATCTTCCAGGATGACAACCTTGCGCCCTTCGATGGCTGGGCCCTCAATGCGCTTCTTCATGCCGTGGTCCTTTGCGGCCTTGCGGACAACGAAGGCGTCGATGTCTTGACCGCGGGAAGCGGCAGCGTGGAGGATCGCGGTGGCAACCGGGTCGGCACCCATGGTGAGCCCACCAACGCTGTCAATTTCACCGGCACCAAAGCCCTGCTCTTCGAGCATGTCGAGCATGACGTGGCCGATGAGGGGAGCGGCTTCGTGGTGGAGGGTTGCTCTCCTCATATCCACGTAGTGGTCGGAGACAAGACCGGAAGCGAGGGTCACTTCGCCTTCGATAACGGACAGTTCGCGCACCAGTTCGATGAGACGCTGGCGTTGAGTATCGTTCATTTTCACAACCCCATCCTACGTGGCTATTGCCTGCCGGACCTGCCCGGGCCAGCAACTTTCCTCACGACCCACCTGGGTAGCATCCGGATCGCCCCAGCAGCCACCGTGTACTTGGGTGACGGGGTGATGATGACCTGTCCTCTGCGCACCGCATCGAGCGAGCGTGACACCACCTTGTGAACCGGGGTGAAGGCAATCTCGGGCCACTGGCTGGAGTCCACGTTGGTCCGGTTGTGGAAGTCGGTGTGGACGAGGCCGGGGCAGGACACGGTTGCCACCACGCCCGTACCTTTCAGGGTTTCGGACAGGCCTTCCGTGAAGGTCCGCACCCATGCCTTGTGCGCCGAATAGGTGCCCTGGGCGGTAAGCGAGGTCATGGAGGAAACGTTGAGGATCGCACCATAGCCGCGGGCAGCAAAGGCATTGGCGGCCTCGTGGCAGATGACGAGGATCGCCCGCACCATGACATCCAGTGCCCCAAGCTCACGGTCGAGCATGCCACCGAGAAAGTCCTGCCCCAAACCAAAACCGGCATTGTTAACCACGAGCCCGATTGGTTTGTCCACGCTTGCCGCTCGCATCCCAACAGCGCGCGCCCCCGATTCGGTCCCGAGGTCGGCAACCAGGGTCTCGACTCTCTGCCCCGTGAAGTTCGTGATCTTTTCGGCGAGGTCATTCAGTGCGGACTCGGTGCGAGCAACGATGACAAGGTCGTTGCCTTCTGCTGCGAGCTGCCACGCGAACTCTTTGCCGATCCCCGAGGTTGCGCCGGTGATGAGTGCTGTTCCCATATCTTGAGCCTAGCTGGAATAATGACCAGCATGAGACTTGCTACGTGGAATGTGAACTCGATCCGTACCCGCTTCCAACGCGTGATTGATTTCCTGGAACGCTCCGAGACCGATGTGCTCGCCATCCAAGAAACCAAGTGCAAGGAAGAGCAGTTCCCCTATGACGTGTTTGAGAAGGCCGGTTACGAGGTTGCTGTTGCTGGCCTCAATCAGTGGAACGGTGTCGCCATCGCCTCCCGCGTGGGACTCGAGAACGTTGCACGCACCTTCGAAGGTCAGCCTGCCTTCGGTAAGCCTGACAAGGAACCCGTTGTTGAACCGCGCGCCATTGGTGCCACCTGCAATGGCGTTGAGGTGTGGAGCCTCTACGTTCCTAATGGCCGCGCAAGCACCGATCCGCACTACACGTACAAGCTCAACTTCATCAACACCCTTGCGCAGCGCGGCAAGGAGCGCCTCGCCGCGGACCCGGATGCTCAGATCGCTCTCGTTGGTGACTGGAATGTGGCACCGCTCGACACGGACGTGTGGGACATCGAAGTCTTTCGGGACCTGTTGTACGTGACCCAACCCGAACGGGACGCGATCAAGGCGATTGTTGATGCTGGGTTTGCGGAAGTCACCCGCCAGTACGACGCTCAGTACACGTTCTGGGACTACCAGCAGCTCCGTTTCCCGAAGAACGAGGGCATGAAGATCGACTTCCACCACTACTCCCCCGCACTCGCTACCAGGGTCAAGACCGCGTTCATTGACCGTGACGAACGTAAGGGGAAGGGGAGTTCTGATCACGTCCCCGTCATCGTTGACTTGCTAGATTAAACCCATGAGCTACGCACCCCAGCAGCAGGGCTACCCCAACGGGCAGGGCCCGGTACACAATCCGTTCCAGCCCTACCCGGTCTATCAGCAACCGAACACGGCGGGACGTCTCATGGGGATTCTGTCCATCGTGTTCTTTTGGACCGGATCGATCGGGTGCGCGCTCGGTTTCGTTTCCATCTCCCAGGCCCGTCGCTCCGGAGCATCCGCCACCCTCGGCATCATCGGCTTTGTCCTCGGCCTTGCCGTCTTCATCGGCATCCTCGCCTACGTGTTCTTCGGGGTCCTGGACGTCTGGGAGATCCTCTAGCCTCAAGCAGTTAACTCAAGCAGTTAACTCAGGCAGCTAACTCAAGCAGTTGAACAAGAGAATCCCTGTCAACAAGGTGGAAACTCATTCACCACGTTGACAGGGATTCTTCACTTCAAGACGGGATATCAGCCCAGATCCGAAACGAAAGAGCGATTCGGTTTCTAGAAGTCTTCGCCCGCCCTCATCTTCCTCGTCAGTTCGGGCCATAGGTCGATGTGCTTCTGGCCGAAGTTCTCGTCCCCCAGGTACACCCCCGCCAAGTTTACGTCCGGATCCACCCACAGGAACGAACCCGACTGACCAAAGTGCCCGAAGGCGCGGGGCGAGAACGAGTCGGCCAGCCAATGCGGATCCTTGTCGGCACGGATCTCAAAACCAAGCCCCCATGCGTTGTTCTTCTGCCTGCCGTAGCCGGGTAGAACACCGGTCAGCTCACCGAAGCTCGGCGTTGTTGCTTCATCGTAGAGTTCGCGGGATACGAGGGTGGGGGCGAGCAGTTCTCGGCTGAAGGCAGCAAGGTCCTCCGCATTGCCTTCGCCCGAGTGGGCGGGCGATCCTTCGATAAGGATCGATGACAGGCCGAGCGGTTCGAGAACAGTTTCTTCAATCCATTCCTGGAAGCTTGTTCCCACCCGGTCGGCAACGTAGTCACCAAGGATGTCGATGCCTCGGTTGGAGTAGATTCTGCGGGCACCCGGCTTCCCGAGAGTCGCCCCTTCATCCATCGGCAGTCCAGATGCATGACCGAGGAGGTGACGAACCGTTGCTGGTCCCGCCTCATCGTCCAAGGTCAGGAGGTGTCGGTCGACGGCAATGAGGGTGGCGTATGACGCAAAGAGTTTCGTCACGGAAGCAAATGGGAAAATTTGCTCGATATCGCCACTGGTTTTAAGCACTTTGTCGTTTGAGCTTAGAATTACTGCGTCCACGTGCTAAGTGTAGGACATGAGCTCTTGGCTAATTGATATGGATGGGGTCCTCGTGCATGAGGGCCTGGCACTGAACGGCGCTAGGGAATTCTTGGATCTCTTGGATGAAAAGGGAATTCCTCACCTGATCCTGACGAACAACTCGATCTTCACGCCGCGCGACCTAGCGGCTCGACTCTCCACCTCCGGCATCGAGGTTGATGAGTCCCGCATCTGGACCTCAGCTCTCGCAACTGCACGTTTTCTCGCGACTCAGTCCGAGTCACGCCGTGCCTACGTTGTTGGCGAGGCAGGTCTAACGACTGCGCTCTACGAAGAAAACTTCATCATGACTACCGCCAACCCTGACTTTGTCATCCTTGGCGAGACCCGCACCTACTCTTTCGAAGCGATCACGACCGCTATTCGTCTCATTCAGAACGGCGCACGCTTCATCGCAACAAACCCGGATGCGACCGGCCCGTCGGCCGAGGGTGATCTGCCCGCAACCGGCGCTGTCGCTGCCCTCATCGAGAAGGCAACCGGCCGTAAGCCCTTCTTCCTCGGCAAGCCGAACCCGATCATGCTCCGCCACGGACTCAACCGTATCGGTGCGCACTCGGAAGACACGTCGATTGTTGGTGACCGCATGGATACCGACATTCTTGCCGGTATCGAAACCGGTCTCACCACGCACCTGGTGCTCACCGGTTCCACGAAGCGTGAGGACATCGTCAAGCACCCCTTCCGCCCCGATCACGTCCACAAGTCAATTGCGGACGTCATCGAATTCGTCTAGTCACGTCATTCCCGCATAAGGAAAGACAAAAAGACTGGATCAATGAGCGCCGCAAGGCGCTCATTTCCTTATCCCCGTCTCACTATCCACCTCATCACCACCCCTATCCCCTACACTTCTTTCGTGACCACCATTTCTCAGTTCTGGGCTGACGTGCGCCAAGCGTTGCCTCACCTCCAGGAACCACTCCCGGCCGCCTGGGCATTCGGTGCCAGAGCCGAGCACGCCGATGAGTTACTAGCTTTGGTTCTGTCCGGAACGAAGACGGGAACAGCATCCTTGCTGGCCGACTTCACCGACGAGGAGCCGGTCCCCACCGTTGGTGAGCTCAGCATTATTCTCGACGGTCAGGGCAATCCTCGCGCAGTTCTTGAGACCACCGATATCGCCATCGTTCCTTTTCAGGATGTCACGGCCGAGCACGCCTGGTCGGAGGGTGAAAGCAACCGAAGCCTCGATGCATGGCGGGAGATTCACAAGAGGTTTTGGGAAGAACATTCTGATGCTGAGTTCTCTGAAACCTCACCGGTGGTCTGCGAGCGTTTCCGCGTCATCTACCCCCTCACCTAGGTGAACAGGGAGAGTATTTCAGCACCCTTCCTACCGCAGTCCGCTTCGCACGGCCCTGCTTGCCCTTGTTTTAACCTCGGCATCTCACACCCCGGCTCATGGGAGGAAGCTCATCCCACCCCTCCCGTTTCCATCGCTAGAATTGGCTGTTGATGACACACGGGATTGAGGCGAAGGGTGAGGTGACGGGACAATACTCCCGTCGGCACGAGGTCCTGACAGGTGTCCGACTCTCGTTTGCGGCCGGGCTCGGCATGTTCCCTCTCGGGATTGCTTTTGGTTTGCTCGTCATTCAAGCAGGACTGCCCTGGTGGATTGCTCCTGCTCTATCGATCTTTGGGTATGCCGGCTCTCTTGAACTGCTACTGGTCGGAATGATTGCCACCACCACCCCGATCGCCACCATTGCCGTCACGAGCCTGCTCGTAAACTTCCGTCACGTCTTCTACGCATTCTCCTTCCCACTCCGCGTGGTGAAGAACCCGCTTGCCAAGACGTACTCCATGTATTCGTTAACCGATGAGGCCTATGCTGTGACCGCGGCAAAGCCAGATGGTTGGTCATCGTGGCGCCTCATCTCCCTTCAAATGGCACTCCAGTCTTACTGGGTGCTGGGCGGACTATCGGGAGTACTCATTGGTTCGCTCCTACCCGAGCCGATTGAGGGCCTGGACTTTGCGCTGTGCGCCCTCTTCATCACCCTCGCCCTGGACGCCGCGAAGACCAAGAAGGAAATCCCCTCGGTTCTTCTCGCGGCAGCAAGCTACGCCTTCGCAATCATTGCTCTCCCCGAACAGGCACTGTTCAGCGGGATGCTGATCTTCGTTGTCGTACTCCTCGTGCGGTACGCGTGGAGGAGGTACCGTGCATCTTGATGCTGGCTACCTAGCCGCGGTTTTCGCCACGATCTTCGTCATTAACTTCACGCTCCGGGCCCTTCCCTTCGCGGTTCTCAAGCCCCTGCGGGAATCCGAGGCGGTGACGGTCTTGGCGGGGTGGATGCCGGCCGGGATTCTGACGATCCTTGCCGCCTCAACCTTCTTGTCCTCAGCAGAAGTCGACGGTCACCGGCTCCTGCACGCGGGCATCGCCACCGTCGCCACCATCGCTACCCACCTTGCCGGGGGAAGGCGCACACTCCTCAGCGTGGGTGCGGGCACTCTCACCTACGTCCTACTCGTCAATTTCCTCTAGACCAACTTCTTCCAGCCATCAGGTGGTAACCACGAGTCTGGGTTAATCCAAACCGGGGAATAATCGGGACTGTGGGAGACTGACGGCATGGATGCTGTTCGTTCAATCATTCTCTTCATTGCCGCCGCCGTTGCCGAGATCGGTGGTGCCTGGCTCGTGTGGCAGGGGGTCCGCGAACACAGGGGCTAGCTCTGGATCGGTGCAGGAGTCATCGCTCTCGGCATCTACGGATTCGTTGCCACGCTTCAACCCGATGCGAACTTTGGCAGGATCCTCGCTGCCTACGGTGGTGTGTTTGTTGCTGGATCGTTGGCGTGGGGCATGGTCGTGGACGGTTTCAAACCCGACCGGTACGACGTCATCGGCGCCCTCATCTGCCTCCTCGGAGTCGCAATCATCATGTACGCACCCCGCGAGGTCACCTCCTAGAGATCCTGGCCAGCCGCGCTAACAGTGCTCTCACAGCCGTCAGGACAACGAGCAACTCCCCTGGACGGCTGAGCTGGATGAGAACAGTTTCGTAGCCCAACGCTAGTACGCGACGACCATTTCCTAAGTTGCTATGCGTACCGTTGGAGCGTCGGTCTCATTCCAGCGGAATAGCACGAGGTGCCGGAGGCCTGGGTTCTTGCGCGAGGGATCGATGAGCCCGTTCGCACCAGCTTCGAGGAGACGGTCCCGCACCGACCAGGACGATGGCGTCCCTCCTGTGGCGACGATCTCCTGCCAGGGTGCGATGGCATGAGCAAGGTCGATACCAAGTGCGTTCACGGCATCCGCATCCCGCAGGTCAACGATGCGAGAGAGCTCGACATCAATCTCGATAATTTCCAGTGCTTCTGACCGAGCATCCTTGTGCGCGACCATCGCGGCCTCGACTCCCTCAACCGATGAGCTCGGATAGAGCGTCGGCTCGTGCGCCCTAGAGTATCGGCCAGCTGATCGTGATCCCGCGAGCGCAAACTCACGAAATTGTGGATTAATCGCCCCATAGAACGTGCCTCGCACGGTGGGCGCAAATATTCCGTCGATCTTTGTCATAGCCCCAACATCTGCCAGGTTTCCTTCGCAGCACCTTGCGGTGCACGGCGAGTACCGGGTCCGAGCTGCATAGCTACGTGCCTACTCGCCTCAAATAGAGCATTCGATTGGACTACAGGTATTTTGCCGCGATCTCGGTTGCGGTCAATGTCTGCGGGTTGTCGTCCAACTCGCGCCTCGCGTCCTCCCACACGGCAGCATCAAGCTCGCCTTCCACGTGTGAGAGCGCAGCGATCCGTACGAATTCCGACATGCTCATGCCACACATCTTTGCATGGTCCGCAAGTAGCCGTTTCTCGGACTCTGTCAGACGTAGTTTCACCGTCGTTGTCGCCATAACATCCTCCTGTGTCTCTAACCTACACGCATGTCTGAGGCCTTCATGGGTGCAGATGGGACGTTCTCCGAGTCGGACCGGATTCAGGCTCGCCACTCCACACATAGAAGGGTAGCGAATCTGAGTATTTGTGGATCCTCGTCCGCAACGAACTGCCACGAGTGTGCTGGCCTGTCGGTTCTTGGTAAGACGCCTGATCGTCAATCGTGGCAGTTCATCGCGGGCAACCTATCTCATCAACGCCATCCCAGTGCCGGAGCAACGTGGGTGAGGATGTCTTCGAGGATTTGGGTGTTGTAGTCGACTCCAAGCTGGCTCGGGACTGTCAGGAGCAGTGTGTCAGCCGCTTCGATGGCCTCATCCTCGCGGAGCTGTTCAACGAGGGCTTCGGGTTCGTCAGCATAGGACCTGCCAAAGACCGAGCGGGTCTGGTCAATCATGCCGAACTGATCGCTTCGGTCCGATCCTCCCATGAAGTATTGGCGGTCCTCATCAGTGGTGATGGGAATGATCGAGCGGGAGACGGATACTCGGGGCTCGAAGCCGTGGTCGTGCTTGGCCCACTCATCCCTAAACGCCTCGATCTGCTTGCGTTGCTGTACGTGGAAGGGTTCTCCGGACTCGTCGGTCTTGAGTGTGGAGGACATGAGGTGCATGCCTTCCTGCGCCGACCACCTGGCTGTGACGTCGGATGCTGCACCCCACCAGATCCGTTGCCGGAGTCCCTTCGAATAGGGTTCGATGCGTAGCATGCCGGGAGGGTTGGGGAACATGGGCCGGGGATTAGGTTCTGCAAACTTCAGTCCGTCAATCACCTGGAGGGCAACTGCCGTGTGGCGGCGTGCCATATCGGCCTCTGTTTCACCCTCGGTGGGCTGGAAACCAAAGTACCGCCAACCATCAACCACCTGTTCGGGTGAACCACGGGAGATTCCCAGCTGGAGTCTGCCGCCAGCGATCAGGTCAGCCGCCCCCGCATCCTCCGCAAACTGCAGCGGATTCGAGTAGCGCATATCGGGGTTGCAACACTGGTCCACGTAAGCTTGGTTGCATGGTCGAACTGGTAGCGCTGAGGAAGACGAACGAGGTGGCGGCCTACGTCCGCGCCTCCATGGACCGCAAGGGCGACCGCTGGACGGTCGATACCCAACTGAGGAAGATCAGGGCACTGGCCGAGGCCAAGGACTGGAACGTGGTCGAGGTCTACGAGGACAACGCGGTGTCGGCGACGAGGAAGCGTCGAGCTGGTACCCGCTGGGCCGAGATGCTGGACGACGCCCGAGCAGGTCGGTTCTCGATGGTCGTCGCCGTGGACATGGACCGACTGCTGCGGAGCACGAAGGACCTCAACACGCTGATCGACCTCGGCCTGCGCGTCGTCACAGTGGACGGCGAGATCGATCTCTCGACAGCGGATGGAGAGTTCCGGGCGACGATGCTCGCAGCACTCGCCCGGTTCGAGGCACGGCGGAAGGCGGAGCGGCAGATCAGGTCGAACGAGCGCCGACGTGCCGAGGGCATACCTGCGTCCACCTGGAAGGCGTTCGGCTGGACGCGGGAGGGCGAAGTGATCGAGGAGGAGGCCGCCGCCGTCCGGCGGGCCTTCGACGCGTTCCTCGGCGAGCCATCGCTGTCGATCCGGCGCATCCGTGAGGACCTGAACAACGCCGGTCATCTCACCGCGCGCGGGTCCGAGTTCTCCGTCGATGCCGTGCGGTACCTCCTGGCGAACTCGCTCTACGCTGGCTTCATCCGCCACTACAAGACCGGCGAGCTGTACCCTGTGCAGGGCGAGGCGTTCCCGCCCATCGTCGGCGAGCAGACGTGGCGGGCCGCGGTGGCGAAGCTGGAGGACAACGTGCGGAGGTCGGCGAGGCAGGGCAATCAGCCGAAGTACCTCCTGTCCACGATCGGCCTCTGTGGGAAGTGCGGCGCGACGCTCGTCTCGGGGACGAACAGCCGCAAGCAGCCGACGTACCGCTGTGGCGAGCAGTTCCACCTCACCCGCCAGCGCGAGCCCGTCGATGCGATGGTCAACGAGGCGGTGCTCACGCGCCTGTCGTCCGTGGACGTGCACGACCTCGTGATGCCGCAGGAAGCCGCCGGGCCGGATCGCGAGGAACTGCTGACCGAACGGAACGCCCTGGTAGAGCGGGTGAAGGAGCTGAGCCCGCTGCTGCGCGACATCCATCAGCCGGTCCTGGAGATCACGGCGGCGATCAACGACGTGAAGGCTCGCATCGACGAGATCGACGCGGAGCTGCTCGACCGCTCGGTGTCGGTGGCGGCGAAGCTGCTGGCGGAGGTGGATGAGCCGGTCGGCACCACGGAGCGCCGCGAGGTTGTCGAGTCGAAGTGGAAGGCGTTGGACATGGACCGTCGCCGGATGCTCGTGGACGAGCTGGTGACCGTGACCATCGAGCCCATCATGCCGGGTCACGTGAAGTTCGACCCCGATCTCGTGCGGATCGAGCCGAGACGCGACTGACTCATGACTCGACTCGTCATTGCACTGGTGAGTCGAGTCATGGGAGAATGGTTGCAGACAAGAAGATCCCACCGGGGCCGCGACTTAGAAGCGCGGGGTTCTGCTCCCGGATGAGTAGCCGGTCAAACAGCCCAATTACCGTGGCGGGGAACCGGAAGATACTCATGTCTGAGGACTTCCGATGTCTGTCGTTATCGACGTTCCCCGCGCATCCGCGCTCGTCCGCCCTGGCCTCGATCGGGGTTCCACTCCTTCTCCGCAGGCAGACGGCCACGATCCCGTCATCGCCGCCGCCCGCGCCGCTGGCCGCCGAGCCGGTGAGCGCCTGGCACTCACTCCGCTGACCCCGACTCACTCCGCTGACCCCGCGCCAGCGCGCCGCCGTTGCCTCTGTGATGGGCGGTGGTCGCTGATGAGCGCGAACTCCGCCGCCTTCGATCACTTGACCGGCTTCCGCTGGCGTCAGGGCGACCCGTCCCTCGCCGACGCCGAGGCCCAGCTTTACGACCTCGGCGTGCTCCGCTCTGTGCTGGAGGAGGCCGTCGAGATCGCCGTCGCCGACGCCCGAGCCGATGGGGTGACCTGGGCCAGGATCGGCGACGCCCTCGGCGTCACGCACCAGGCTGTCATCAAGCGCTACGGCCGGGGCGGTGGTCGCTGATGTACGCCGACGCACGCAACCTCAGCACCGCTTCCACCGACCTGACCCCGCCCGGAGGGCCTGGCCTAGCACCCGCCGAAGGCGGGCTGCCCGTCGTCGTGATGACTGCCCGTAGCCGTGCTTCGCACTCCAAGAGTTACGAGACCCTCATTCGTTCCTACGGGCGCGGCAAGGGCTTGTCGATTGCCGCGCCTTGCAACAACTTGCCTGGTCAGCGGACTGTTCCGCCCTCGCTCCGTCGCGTGGTCCCGCGGGATCATTTGGGGTCTCATTTGGGGGTCAATGGGGGGTCATTTAGGCGCCGCACTCCCTCTGAGGCCCGCCGCGCCGTCCGCGGCGGGGGTGGTCGCCGTGGCTAAGCAGGAAAACAACCCGACGAGCATCGGGCTCACGCAGTACCTCGATCCGTCGTACTGGGCCTGGGCTGCCGAGGACCCGAACGGGGCCGCGCTGCTCCAGCAGGGTGCCGAGGCGATCCTCGCCTACGTGGTGCAGCGGCTCGAGGCCACCGGCTGCGAGGTCGTCGAGGCCTACGGCATCGTGCACGACAAGGACGAGCGCGAGGTCTGGAGCGACACGGAGAAGGCCCTGGTGGTCGAACCGAAGCCCGAGCACCTGCACGCCGTGATCAAGTTCGCCAGCCGTGCGAAGAGTGCGCCGCTGGATCGGCTCGCGTTCGGCATCGGCGTCGAGCCCCAGTACGTCGAGAAGCCTGGCCGCGGGCGGTACGCCTTCGACAACATGCTGTCGTATCTGACGCACGTGAAGTACGCGGACAAGCACCAGTACGCGCCTTCGGAGGTCGCCACCGTGCGCGGGCCTGACTACCTCGGGATCGACGCCCAGCGCCGGGAGACGTGGCAGAAGGGCCGCGCCCACGTGAAGAAGAAGATCGTCGCCGAGAACTTCGAGGACATGCGGGAGCGCGTTCTCCAGGGTGAGATCACGCGGGATCAGATCATGCTCACGGACGAGCTGTTCGACATCTACTCACGGCATCAGCGGGAGATCGACGACGCGCTGTCGGCCTACGGCCAGCGTCGCGCATACCGGGCGGCGGCGAAGCTGCGCGCCGGTGAGTTCTCGACGCACGTCGTGTTCGTCCATGGGGATGCCGGGATCGGCAAGACCCGGTTCGCCACGGACTTCATTACCGAGGCGATCAACGCGGCGAACGCGCACGGCGAGCGGTGGCAGGTCTACCGGGCCGCGACGGGGAACCCGCTTGATGACTGGCGGGGCGAGGAGGTGCTGCTGCTGGACGATCTGCGGGCCTCGGCGATGGATGCGAACGACTGGCTGCTGCTGCTCGATCCGTACAACGCCTCGCCTGCGAAGGCCCGCTACAAGAACAAGGGCGAGGTGGCCCCGCGCCTCATCGTCATCACGGCGACGATCGAGCCCGTCGAGTTCTTCTACTACGCCCGCCAGATGGGCAACGTGGACGAGGCACTGGACCAGTTCATCCGCCGGCTGGCCTCGGTCGTGAAGGTCTATCGTGCCGACGACATCAATCGTTACCTCGTGCAGCACATCGGGAAGATCGAGCCCTACGAGTGGCACCAGTGCAGCGTTCCGGCCGCCGCGCACACGCCCGGCATGTACGGCAACGCGTACCACCAGAACGTCGGGTCGCGGGAACTGACCTACGGTCCGGAGACCTCGGCCGAACATGATGCGGATGGCGCGGTTGCTGAGCTGCTGGGTGGGCTCGCGGTGCGGAGCCCTGACGTGCCGCTGGCGCTGATCGGAGGTGCCGCATGAGCACCGAACGCGATGCGCTCTTCCAGGGGATCGAAGGGGGCGGAGCCCCCTCGCAAGCAGCCGGGGAGGACATGAGCGCCAGCGAAATGTCCGACACGGCTACTGCTTGCCATTCTGGCGTACAGGCGGAGCAGCAGGCCGACTCCCGGGTGAACACCGGTCGGGCTGATGCGGAGGCTGTGCGCCAGAGTCACGGCGGCGCGGAGCGTCGTCGTGGCAGCGGCGGGCGGCTCGATACGCGCTTCGATGACGCCACGCTCGGGGCGGTTCGCACTCGTGCGGAACGGCCCCGGGTGGGTCCGGGCTGTCTCTTTTAAACAACTGTTCCGCCCTCGCTCCGTCGCGGGGTCCCGCGGGGGCATTTTGGGGCTCATTTTGGGGGCCATGGGGGGGGATGGCCCCGGCGCGTTCTCGGCGCGCGCCCGCGCGCTCACCCAGAACACGAAGCGCGACGTCGAGGCGCTGCACTACAGGCAGTCGTTCAGCGACGAGGAGTTCGACCCGAAGAATCCGGAGGACGTGCAGCGGGTGAACGATCTGGGCTATCAACTCGCGAAGAAGATGCACCCAGATTCCGACTGCCTCGTGGTCAGTCATGTGGACGGACGCGGGAAGAAGCCGCACAACCACATCTTGGTCATCAACCACAGCAATCGGACGGGAAGAGCGCTCAGCGACTACCGCACGTTCCACGACCGCAAGGCCGGGAACCAGCGGGGCGTTCAGTCAGCGAACGACGAACTCATGCGCGAGCACGGTCTCTCGGTCGTGAAGCGTCTGGAGCACGCACCGAAGGACTGGGAGCTGCGCCGCGAGGACTTCGCCGAGGGCGGGCTCGACCGCGAGATGGGCGACCGGATGAGCGCCGCCCTGGCTGATCCCCGTGCGGTGGACAAGGCCGGTCTCGAAGCGGTGATCGAGGAGCAGAACCAGCAGCTCGGCGATGACGGGGAGCGGGTGCCGCGGATGCGCCTCCACACCGCCATCAGCAAGCGAGGGAAGAACGTCGGCAAGGAGACGTGGACGCTCTACATCGAGGACCGCCGCGGCGAGTCCGGGCGTGCCGAGCGACGCAAGCGCACGAGTGCGCTCTCGACAGATTTCACCCCGGAGGGCGCGCGGGCGTTCTTCGACTACCACCAGCAGCAGGAGGAGCAGGAACATGAGCGCAGCGCTCGACAGGCTGAAGCAGCAGAACGCGCAGAGCGGATCGCAGCAGCAGCTCGACAGTCCGGAGACGATGGAGGCGTTGACCTCGATCCTCGCCGCCGTCGAGGCGCAGAACGCGAGGCTCGACCGGCTGGCCGAGCAGCAGAAGAAGCTCGCGGGGTTCGTGAAGGTCATGGACGAGGAGACGACGAGGCGGCTGGAGCGGATCACGGCCCCGGCGTCAACCTCCTCGCCCTCCAGCGACGTGTCCGCGAGGATCGCGAGTATCGAGAGCAGGCAGAACGAGATCGCGAGCACGCTCGGCGAGTTCGCGCAGAGTCTCAACGGCGAGAGCTTAAACGCCGCGTCGCAGAGCTTGGTCGCGGAGGCGCAGAGGAACCACGTGGCTACGGCATCGGCGATTGAGGGGCTCAAGGCGCAGGCCGCGGCGAACCAGAAGCTCGTCAGACAGGTCGGCTGGGCGGTGCAGCGGATCGAGAAGCACACCGAGGAGCGGGTCCAGAAGGCCGTCGAGCAGGTCACCGGAGAGGCTTCGACCACGATGACCGCGAACCTCGACGCGTCGAACGAACGGGCCGAGCGGATCATCGCCGCCACCGCGAAGCTGGAGGCCCGGCAGCTGTGGTCGGCCGCCGCCGCGATGTGCCTCGCGCTCCTGCCGGTGGTGGTCGTCATCGCCGGGCTCTGGATGGGCATCGCCGGGCTCATCACCGGCGCTCAGTGGGCGCTGGACGTGGACGGTAGCGTGTGGCTCGGGATCGGGCGCTGGCTCGTGATCGCCGTGGGCCTCGCGGCGGCCGGCTACGGGGTCTTCGCGTCCGTCCGCTGGGTTGCTGGTCTCGTGGAGACCTGGAAGGGTCGCGGGATGCCGACGTGGCCGAGCTGGCGACGATGACTGGAGCCACTCGAACTACTGACCCCGGTCAGTAGTCGAACGATTGCCGCAGCCGCCGGTCGAGCGACGTCGGTGCCGCGGCAGTCGCCGGAGGACGATCGCCGCTGTGACGGCCACCCCGACTGCGATCCCGGCACCGATGAGCCAAGGGTTGCCGAGGAAACCTCCGATACCTGCAAGGGCTCCGCCCGCGGCGAGGAGAGGCAGGCCGCAGCAGATCAGCAGCGGAAGCGCGCAGCATGCCAACAGGAGCAAGCCCGTCCCAGCACCGACAAGCACGCCCGCGCGATGCGAGTCGTGGCCCTTATCGCCGCTCATCGTCTGTTCCTCTCCCAGCTGAGCGTTCCCCCCGATTGTCTGCGTGCGCGTTCACGCGCAGCACGACAGGAGCGACGGATCGGTGGTGAAGGCCTTGGCGGCGATCCGGATGCCCTCGGCCATGGTCAGGTAGGGGGCCCAGGCGTCGGCGACCTCGGCGACGGTCTTGCCGAGCACGTGGACCCCGGCGGCGGCGAGCTCGCCGGCGTCCTTGGCGACGGCGGTGATGCCGAGGATCTTCCCCGTGTCGGCGTCCACGACGATCTTGACGAAGCCGCGGGTGTCGCGGTTGACCAGGGCGCGGGGCACGTGGTGCAGGGGCAGGNGCGCATCGGGGAACTCGCCGAGCGGGCGGGAACGACGGCGAAGACGCTGCGGTTCTACGAGGAGCAGGGCCTGCTGCCGCCGGCCGAGCGCACGCCGTCCGGATACCGCGACTACGCGCCCGAGACGGCCGCCCGGATCGACTTCGTCCACCGCGGCCAGGCCGCGGGCCTCACCCTCGCCCAGATCCGCCAGATCCTCGACATCCGCGACGGCGGCGCTGCTCCCTGCGAGCACGTGCGCGACCTCCTCGACGCGCGCCTCGCCGAGATCGAGCAGCAGATCGCCCAGCTCACAGCGCTCCGAGACACCATCGCCGAGCTCAGGCACGACGCCGCGCAGCCCGACCCCGACTCGTGCAGCGCGGACCAGGTCTGCCGATACCTGTAAACGGCAGAGCCGTTCGCGCCAACGCCACAACCCCGACATGCGCTACCTCATGTCGATGACTCCGGTACCGATTTCAATCCGTTCCGTCTTGGCACCAATGGCGGCAAGGAGCGGGAAGGGAGAGCCGAGCTGCTGAGCGAAGTGGTGGACCCGGAAGTAGGCACCATCCGCCCCCAGTTCCTCTGCTGCGACAGCAAGGTCGATGGCTTGAAGGAGGGCATCGCCACCCGTGCGGGTGGCGGAGGACGGGTGGTTCATCCAATGCCCGAAAGACAAAAAACCAATCTTTTTCACCATACTGAAGCCAACGCTTACATCACCCACGCAATTCCCACCCGCACTTTTCCGCACAAAATCAGCATTTCCCCACTCCTCATTTCACAATCTAACTCTTCCGTATCACTATGTGGATCGAGTGCGTAACCGGGGCGGGATGGGTGAAGATAGTGGGCATGTTGATCCACTTCACACACATGACCCGCCCGACCGGGGATTTTCGTGCGCGAATGTGCAGCTAAACATTTTTCGCTAGTATCGCGGCTTCGGGCCCGTACTCAGCTCAGTTAAAAGCACCGCAACTTCCCCCGCACCCTATCCTCGTCGCCGAAGGTAGTACACCGGGACCGGCACTTTGTGGCCCATCACCGCGGCACAGATTCCTACCCGAATGCAGGACATCCCTGCCTCGACAGGTTGAATCACCACATCACTGATGAGTCAGATACGCGTGATCCGTGTACCCGGGTCACGAAGTCGGAGACTGTTGCGGCGCGTTAAAATACACGTCACCACCGAGGACCACTATGTTTTCGCACAATAATCCCCTCATTTCCTTTGAGCTCATGCCACCGCGGCGACCCGATCACGCACCCAAGTTCTGGGCTACGGTCGATCGACTCATGGCGTTCCGTCCCGACTTTGTCTCCGTGACCTACGGGGCGGGAGGTAAGGACTCGAGTACCTCATTCGATGTCATCACGAAGCTGGTGCGCCACACCCCGGTCCAGCCCATTGCCCACATCACCTGCGTCGGTACCTCCCGCGACCTGATCGCCGAGACTCTCACCAACTATCTGAATGCTGGGGTGAGAACCTTCCTTGCTCTGCGTGGGGATCCTCCGGTTGATGAGCCCGACTGGACCCCCTCCCCCGACAGCCTCCAGTCAGCAGTCGAGCTTGTCACCGCCATTCGCCAACTCGAAGCCGAGGCCTGCCAAAACTCTCCCGGAGCTGCACTCCGCAATGCTTTCAAGCCGCTGACGATCGCGGTCGCAACCTTTGCAAACGGCAATCCCGCGGCAGGTACATCCGTTGATGATGAGGTGAACAGGCTCCTCGTCAAGCAGGCAGCGGGCGCGAGCTTCGCGATTACGCAGATGCTGTGGGAGGCCGAGCCCTACGCAACTTTCGTTGAAAAAGCTCGCCGCGCAGGAGTCCACATCCCAATCCTCCCCGGCCTCATTCCGCCCGTGGAGTCGCGTAGGCTCCGGCGTTCCGCGGAGCTGTCCGGGATCGAGGCTCCCCACCACCTTCTTGAGGCGCTTGAGCAGGCTGAGCTTGAGAATCCCGATGTTGAGCTGATCGAATCACCTGCCTATTGGATCGGCATCGAGTACGGAAGCAATCTGGCACGCGAGGTACTGGAAGCGGGTGCTCCCGGGCTCCACCTTTACACGTTCAATCGCGCCGAGCCTTCGCTCTCGCTTCTCCATGCTCTGGGGCTCGACAAGAACCCCACCCCGGGAACGCTGTCGGCGCCTTCCGCCGCATCACCGTCGAGCACTCCCCTCTCCCTTCTTCACCAGTCCGGAAGGCCCGCCTAGCCCAACCACCCCCGAGCCTCCCGCTCAACCACATCTATCCAAAAGCACGAATGAACTCGTTCAAATAATTCGTTTAACCGGCGCTCAGCGCCCCCAACCATTGACACGAAAAGGAAGTAACCATGACTTTGACATCGACGATCCTCGGATATCCCCGCGTGGGCCGCAAGCGTGAGCTCAAGAAAGCTCTCGAAGGCTACTGGGCCGGCAAACTCACCGAAACAGAACTGCGGGAGGCTGAGGATCAGCTCCGAAAGGATAACCTTGCTCGCCTCACGAGCCTGGGCCTGGGTTCATCCCTGCCCGAAAACTCATCCTTCTACGACCAGGTCCTCGATATCACCTATCTGCTCGGCGCCAGCCCCGAACGGTTCCGGGGCAAGACCGGCCTCGACCTGTACTTCTCTCTCGCACGCGGTGACGACCGTGGTGCACCGCAGGAAATGACCAAGTGGTTCGATACCAACTACCACTACCTGGTTCCCGAAATCGGTCCCACCACCCCGATCAGCTTCACCAACCGCGAGATCATTGACCGGTTCACAAAAGCTCTCTCGTGGGGCTACGAAACTCGCCCGGTACTCGTTGGTCCCGTCACCTACCTGGCCCTCGCCAAGGGCGATGTCGATGGCTATAGCCCGCTGGATCGCTTGGGCGATGTTGAGGCTACCTACGCAGAACTACTTACTGCCCTCCGCGAGGCCGGCGCTACGTGGGTGCAGTTTGATGAGCCCGCTGTCGTTTCCGATAACCTCACCGCAAGCCGCGAGGAACTCACCTCCCTGGTTGAGCAGGTGTGGTCCCGCCTCGCCAAGATCTCAGATCGCCCCAGCATTCTCCTGACCGCACCCTACGGGGACTCGGCACGTGCCTTCCCCGCTCTCGTGCGCACCGGTGTGGAAGCAATCGGAGTTGATCTCGACCGCGGCACGCTCCCCACCGAGCAGCAGCTTGCCGAGCATGGCATCGCCCCCTCCGATCTCGAGGACAGGATCCTCGTGGCAGGAGTGGTTGATGGGAGGAATATTTGGCGCACCGATCTCGAGAAGGCCAAGGACGCCCTCGAGCGGGCGCGGGCTCTTGGAGCACAGGTCATTGTCGGCACGTCCACCTCACTCCAGCACGTCCCCCACGACACCGCGCTCGAGACGTGGGACGATCCCGAACTCAACAAGAATCTTCACGACTGGCTGGCCTTCGCCGACCAGAAGGTCAAGGAAGTCATCACCCTCGATCGGGGCCTCACTGCCGGCTGGGATTCAATCGAAAAGGAGCTTGCCGACAGCACCCGGGTCGCACAGGAACGCGCACGGGCCACCGGCGTATCCGTGCCCGCGGTCCGCGAGCGCGTCTCTGCCCTGACGGAAGCTGACCGCAATCGCGGGGACTACACGGAGCGTGAGGGAAGCCAGGAAGCCCGGCTCAACCTGCCGCCGCTTCCCACGACGACGATCGGCTCCTTCCCGCAGACTCCCGAGATTCGGCGTGCTCGCGCCGACCTCGTGGCGGGCAGGATTACCGAGGGTGAGTATGAGGGGTTGATGAAGGAGGAGATCGAGCGGGTCATTCGCCTGCAAGAATCCCTCGACATTGACGTTCTCGTCCACGGTGAACCGGAACGCAATGACATGGTCCAGTACTTTGCCGAGCTTCTCGATGGTTTCGCGGTCACGAAACACGGCTGGGTGCAGTCCTACGGATCCCGGTGCACCCGCCCCTCGATCCTGTGGGGTGACGTGGCCAAGAACGGTGACATTTCCGTTCCCTGGTGGCAGCACGCCCAGTCCCTCACGAATCGTCCCGTCAAGGGCATGCTGACCGGGCCGGTCACGATCATTGCCTGGTCGTTTGTTCGTAAGGACATCCCGGTCTCCCAGGTAGCTGACCAGATTGCGCTGGCACTTCGCGATGAGGTTCGCGATCTAGAGGAGTCCGGCGCCGCCATTATCCAGGTCGATGAGCCTGCCTTGCGCGAGCTCCTCCCTCTCGATTCGGAGCGCCACGAGGACTATCTCGCGTGGTCGGTTGGCTCCTTCCGTGCAGCCACGGCAGGTGTCCGTCCCGACACCCAGATCCACACCCACCTGTGCTATTCCGAATTCGGGCACATCATTGACGCCATTGCGGCACTCGATGCCGATGTCACATCGATTGAGGCGGCGAGGAGCCGCATGGAGGTGTTGCCAGACCTCAAGGACCACGGTTTTTCGCACGGTGTGGGCCCCGGGGTGTGGGACATCCACTCGCCCCGCGTTCCTTCCACCGAGGAGATCACAAACCTCGTGGAACTCGCGGCCAATTCCGTGGATCCCCGGATCCTCTGGGTCAATCCCGACTGCGGGCTGAAGACCCGCGGCTACGACGAAACCATTGCCTCCCTGAAGAACCTGGTCTCAGCCACCAAGGAGGTCAGGCAGTCACTCGAGTTTTCCGAGCGGCCCAGCGCCTAGTTGTACTTTCCTGAGGGCGTGGGGCGTGACTGCAACTCTCACCCCACGCCCTCACATCCTCAATAAACAAGCAAACAATTCCGTCAACTCTTGGTTGACTGCATTCATGGATAGGTTACGGCAGGCACAGGTAGCAATCGAGGCAGCCCATCAGCAACTCCAGGACGCAGTGACGGACCTGCGCTCGGAGGGTGCGACGTGGGCGGAGATCGGGAAGTCACTTGGCATGTCCCGCCAAGCCGCCTTCAAACGCTTCGGCAAACCAACGGACCCAACAACGGGAGAAACCATGACACAGCGCAGTACCGAAAACCTTGAGGAGCTGACGGAACGATTCTTCACCCTGGTTGCGGAAGGGGATGAGGAGCGGGTGATGGCGATGATGCATCCGCGAGTGCGGAAGGAGATTCCCTACGCGGACATTGCAGCCGTGTGGAAGCAGGTCCTTCAGGAGGCAGGGGAACTCGAGGGCTTCGACAACACCTTTCTCACCACTCCAAAGGGCCTTAAGCCGGAAGCAACCCTTCTCGGGAAGGCCATGAGCAAGATTCTGGGCACAGTCGTTGGCGTGACCACGATTCGCCTCGAGGCCGACGAGATTATGGGCAGGGTCGCTTTCGACAATGATAATGCCGTTGTCGGCGTCCTCTATGTTCCCGTTGACGAAACCCAGGTTGCCTTCTAGCTGGAGACAGCAGGCAATAACTAAATCATCCTGCCCAAATTAGAAATGGAGTGGTGGCACGTACTTAAGTACGTGCCACCACTCCATCACCTTCTTTCCAACACTCCGCCATTTACCGATGAGGAGCATCGTCAAGGCGCGGGCATAGCACCAAGGAATCAGACTCCCGGGGTCACGGTGAGCTTCATTCCCTTACCTGCCTCGTCCGGAGCATCCACTGTCACCAAGTCACCATCGGAGACAGTCCCAGCCAGGATCTGCTTGGCAAGCTCGTCTCCGACTTGGCGTTGAATGAGCCTGCGGAGCGGGCGCGCACCGTAGGCCGGGTCGTAGCCTTCGACCGCAAGGTAATCCCTGCCGGCGGGTGTGACGTGGAGGGAGATGCGGCGGGCCTGGAGCCTGTTGGCCAGGTGCTCGATCTGGAGTTCGACAATGTGCGAGATCTCATCCATACCAAGTGGCTGGAAGTGCACGATGGCGTCGAGGCGGTTGAGGAACTCGGGCTTGAAGGCGGCCTGGACGGCCTGGTTGATGAGTTCCTCACGCTCCTTCTCATCAAGCGTCGGATCCACCTGGTATTGGGAACCGAGGTTCGAGGTGAGGATGAGGATGGTATTGCGGAAGTCCACGGTCCGTCCCTGCCCATCCGTCAGCCTTCCGTCGTCGAGAACCTGAAGGAGGATGTCGAACACTTCGGGGTGTGCCTTCTCAACTTCGTCGAGCAGGACAACCGCGTAGGGGCGGCGCCGAACCGACTCGGTGAGCTGGCCGCCCTCCTCGTATCCAACATATCCCGGAGGCGCACCGACGAGGCGAGCCACGGAGTGCTTCTCCGAGTATTCGGACATGTCGATCCGAATGATGGCTCTCTCGTCGTCAAACAGGAAGTCGGCAAGCGACTTGGCAAGCTCTGTTTTACCGACGCCCGTCGGCCCCAGGAACAGGAAGGAACCGGTTGGGCGGTTGGGGTCGGAGATTCCAGCACGGGACCTACGGACAGCATCGGAGACCACCTGGACGGCGTTCTTTTGCCCAATGAGTCGCTTACCGATCTCCGCCTCCATGTCGAGCAGCTTCTCGGTCTCGGTCGCCATGAGCCTGCCAACGGGGATCCCGGTCCAGGAAGCAACGACTTGCGCGACCTCATCAGCATCCACGCGGTCAGCAATCATGGGTTCGAGATCATCGGAGGAGTTCTCGGCAGCCTCACCTTCGGCGATCTGTCGTTCCACTTCGGGAATGTCACCGTTTTGGAGGCGCCCAGCATCCTCGTACCGCCCCTCGCGAATGGCTCGTTCCAGGTCAGTGCGTAGCTCATCGAGTTTCACCCGGAGGTCACCAACGAGGTTACGCCCGGCCTTTTCCCGTTCCCATCGAGCATTGAGCCCAGCAAGTTCCTCGGCTCGATCCGCAAGTTCGGCACGGATCTTATCCAGCCTCTCAACGCCCGCCTCGTCTTCACCTTCACCATCGGTGTCAACAAGGTAGGACTCTTCCATCTTGAGCCGGTTAACCTGGCGCTGGAGGATATCGATCTCCTCGGGTGAGGAGTCCAGTTCCATCCGCAACCTGCTCGCCGCCTCATCGACAAGGTCGATGGCCTTGTCGGGGAGTTGACGGCCGGAAATATAGCGATCCGAGAGTTCAGCCGCGGCCACGAGGGCGCCATCGGAGATTGTGACCTTGTGGTGGGCCTCGTACTTGGGTGCGATGCCGCGGAGGATCGCGACCGTGTCATCGACGGAGGGTTCCCCAACGTAAACCTGCTGGAACCTACGCTCGAGCGCAGCATCCTTTTCGATGTTCTCTCGGTACTCATCAAGTGTCGTGGCACCCACGAGCCGGAGTTCACCGCGCGCAAGCATGGGCTTGAGCATGTTCCCAGCATCCATCGCCCCTTCGCTGCCACCGCCGGCACCGACCACGGTGTGGAGCTCGTCAATGAAGGTGACGATCTCACCGTCGGAGTCCTTGATTTCCTGTAGGACCGCCTTGAGGCGTTCCTCGAACTCACCGCGGTACTTGGCTCCTGCCACCATGGCGGCAATGTCGAGGGAGATGAGCCTCTTGTCGCGTAGCGACTCGGGCACGTCGCCATCAACAATGCGTTGCGCAAGCCCCTCGACGACCGCGGTCTTACCAACACCGGGTTCGCCGATGAGGACGGGGTTGTTCTTGGTGCGGCGTGACAAGACCTGGATCACGCGACGGATCTCGGTATCGCGACCGATCACCGGGTCAAGCTTGCCCTCGCGAGCAACCTGGGTGAGGTCCGTCCCGTACTTTTCGAGCGCCTCGTACGTTCCCTCAGGGTCCGGAGAATCGACCTTGCGGTTGCCACGAACCTGGCCAAGCACTGCTTGGATCTGGTCACGCGTGACCGAGGCGGCCTTGAGGATCTCCCCAGCGCTCGACTGCGAGGCAGCCAAGCCCATGAGCAGGTGCTCGGTGGAAATATAGGAGTCCCCGAGTGCGGTCGCTTCCTTCCCCGCATCCGACAGCACGAGGCTAAACGGGCGGGAGGTTGATGGCTGAGACACCGATGAGCCCTGTGCACCGGGCAGTGCGGTAATCGCTGCCTGGGTGCGGCTGGCAAGCGCTGCCTGATCGGCACCGATCGCGTCAAGAATGCCAACGGCAATGCCATCCTTTTGGCCGAGTAGCGCGGCAAGCAGGTGAACGGGCTCCAGCTGGGGATTCCCGGCCCTCACCGCCATCTCCAACGCAGAAGAGATTGCCTCCTGCGACTTTGTCGTCAATTTATCCATAAGTTGTCCTTCAATTCGTCAAGGTCAGTTTTCTGATCTGACTAATGAAACGCCAATAAACTTGAGTCTATTCCACTCAACCCTGATTTGATTCAGCTCTCATCGAACACGGACTGACGTCGCGACCCATCGACACTGTGGCACGGTTAACCCGGCACAACTAGCCTGGAGCGACACCATTTCATCGAATGAGGGTCGGCCGACGAAATCCACTCCTCACCGGACTCAGAATTCTTGGACTGATCAGGCACCGATCTATGCACGTGACTGCGCTCCGGCATCTTACGAACCAAGGTGAACGCCCAGCAACCTACAGATGTCAGTTAAACAAACTTCACAGAAACTACTATTATCTAATCAATCGAAAGTAAACACAGTAGGTTTTACAGTTCGAAATATTTCCGCAACCAGCGCATTTTTACCACATGAATGGTAGTGAAAATGGGTGTTTCAGCAAGCGGTTGGATACGCTGGAGTCATGTGGCTCATCCGCATTTTGATTTATGTTTTGCTCACATTCGCACTGCTGATTCCCTTTGTCATTTCCGGTGCCGGCACCGGCATTACCGTCGCAATCTTTACGGAATTGGACGGACAGGCCCCCTGGGCGGAAATCATTCCGTTCTTGATCATGGCGATTCTGCCTCTCATCTTCGGCGCCATCATTCTCGGAGTCCTCGTCTCCACCGCACCGAAAGCTAGCCCTCAACAGATCGCCCAGCTTCGCGCCGAGGGACGCACGGGAATGGCTCGCGTGACCTCGGTACAGGCAACGGGAACATTGATCAACGATGTCCGGGTATACAAACTCAATATGGTCGTTGTCACCCCGGACCATGCTCCCTACCGGACGACGGTGAAGAAAAGCATCGATCCGTTCGATGCTCACAAGTTCCAGCCGGGAACAGACCACGCGATCGTGAAGCTCAGGCCGAACGCACCGGATGTGGCCCTGGATCCCGATGGGACCATCAAACCAGTGTCGGCCTCGGCGGTTGCGCAGGCTCGAGAGTGGGATGACACAACGTTCAGCTCACGCCTTTCCGGTCCACTTCCCACCAAGCCAGCACGGAAGCGCAGGCGCCTCAACCCCGTCGGCTTCTTGATCCTGCTTGTCGTGTGGGGCGTATCGGCGGGCGTTGCCTTCTACATTGCGAAGGACAATGGCATTGCAGTCGTCTTAGGCGAGAGTGCCGCACGCGAATACGATGGTCCCCCGTTCAGCGAAGACCCGACGGTCGCCCGCGACGTCGTTAAGGCTGCGACCGACGAGTACGGCTCGGAGGTGTCCGAAATACTTCTCTACGACGATTACGCGATCATCACCGTCCGTTCCCAAAGCAACCCTGAACTCTGGGACAGGGTGACCGTACGGGGCGGGGACTACGAGCTGACCTACGATGGTGCGGCACCCACCCAGCCAGAAGCAGGCGAGTACTTTGATGCTGACATGATTGACTGGAACCTCATCCTCCCCGCAATTCCCGATGCTGGAATGGCGGAGCTGCCCTCGGGTGATATTGGCGAGGTCACCCAGGACGTACGAGTCGATGCTCCGGACAATGTCGATCTCACCCGCTTCTACTGGCAGGACGGGGTGCCGAATCCCAGGGATTTGGAGCTCTACGATGATGACTCCTTCGAGTTCTTCAACGACATGACGAAGGACGAGGCGATTCCCCAGATGGAGAAGCTGATTGCCGAGGCACCCACCGCTCAGGTCAACGTCAGCATCAGGCACGACTATGGCTCGATCTACGTCACCGGCAACTCACGTGGCGAGATTCTCGAAGTGGAATCCAACTAGGCAATTCCTTCGAGTTTCTCTCCACCAATAAAGGCGGAGGCCGGTCATGATGACCGGCCTCCGCACTACTTATTCACCACCTGAACATGTAACTACGCGAGTGGTTCGCGAATGGTTGGCCAGGGATCGGCTTCCTCGATGCGGGCAGCGAGCGACAGGAGGAGAGCATCTCCCCCGGGCTTCACGGCTCCGAGCATGGCACCAAACGGCAGTTCCACACCGTCCACTTCTGCTCGGTGGATGGGGAGGGTGATAGAGGCGTTGCCGGTCATATTCCACACGCTTCCCCACGGCGTGAAGGCCATTTGGGCACGGAAGTCATCCTTACCGGAGGGGAGCTTGATGTCCTCCGGGAACACGGGCGGTCCCGACAGGGTCGGGGTGATGACGATGTCATAGTCCGCCCATCCGGTCGCCACCTTGCGGGTCAGTCGCTGCACGGCATTGACCGCCGTGTTGTAATCCGAGGCCGTGAGGCTGAGGCCCTCTGTTCGTAGCCACCTCGTCAGTTCTGTGACCTTGTCCAGGTCGGACTCAGGGATGGGAATGCCGGCGGCCGCTCCGGTCCACAGGGGCATGAAGGCAAGCCAGTCCACGGGAGTGATGGGGCGGGAGACTTCTTCAACGAGGTGCCCCATGGATTCCAGGAGCTTCGCCATGCGCAGCGCCGCGTTCCGGGCTTCGGGATGCAGGTCAACGCTCTCGAGGTTGAGCGGCTCCAGGAGGAGTCCAACCTTGAGGAGACCCGTCGGCATGTCGACGGCACCGAGGTAGCTTCCCGCCTTGTCACGCACGCTGTCCCGCGGCGCATGATAGGTCTCTCCCGGCCAGGGCTTCGCAATGACATCGAGGAAAGCCGCCGAATCGGCCACGGTTCGCGTGATGACACCATCCGTTGTGAGCCCAGAGCCGCTCACCCCGGCAGGCCCAGGGGAGACAACACCGCGGGAGGGCTTGAGCCCAACGGTTCCGCAGGCCGCCGAGGGAATGCGGATGGAGCCACCACCGTCGGATGCGTGGGCGACGGTGACCATGCCCGTGGCAACAGCCGCGGCGGCCCCACCGGAGGATCCTCCCGCTGTCCTTCTCGTGTCCCACGGGGTGCGTGCAGCCGGCCCAGTTTCAGGCTCGGTGTAGGCCGGGAAACCAAACTCAGGTGCCGAGGTCAGCCCCACGGTGAGAGTCCCTGCTTCCTGGAGGAGATCAACGATGCCGTCGTTCTCTTCAGCAATATTGCCGGCGAGCAACCTGGATCCGGATTCGTGGGGCTGTCCCTTGACCGGGGTAAGTGCCTTGATTGGGACCGGGACACCATCGAAGGCCCGTGTTTTTCCTTCCCGAACCCTCTCGTCAACCTCTGCGGCCTGCCGCCATGCAAGCTCCTCGGTCAGGTGAGCGAAGGCCCCGACCTGGGGAAACTTCGCGATTCGCGCCAGCGTCTGGTCGAGCACCTCGGTGGCCGATACTTCTTTGTTCTTGATTGCCTGCGCGAGCTCCAGCCCGCTCATGTCACTAATATTCACGCAACCCTCCTGCCCTCATTCTACGAAGCCGATTCCCCCATACCGCCGGTGCCGCATAACTCACACCGCTAACTTCTACCACCCGTGACTGAAGTCCCTGGCAGGGTAGGCAACCCAGCTGGTTAAAGCACGACAGGCAGGTATTTGCACTGCTGAACGTGGATAAAATAGACATCCTGGAATATCGTGGGTGTATGAACTCAAGCGTCGCTCTCGGAATCCCCACCGTCCGTTCCGCCGTGCCGGACGTGTCGGGCAGGCCCAAGACGCCGCTTCTCACGGACAGGTTTGGCAGGATCGGGCGAGATCTTCGCGTCTCTCTGACCGATAAGTGCAACCTGCGTTGCCAGTACTGCATGCCCGAGGAAGGCATCCAAGCGCTCCCGAATGATCGACTCTTAACCGATGACGAGATCGTGCGCCTCATCGGCATTTCCCTCGACAAGCTCGGCATTGAGGAAATTCGGTTCACCGGCGGTGAGCCGCTCCTGCGCAAGAGCCTCGAAACGATCGTTGGCGAAGCAGCCACGATGACAAACCATCTGGGTGAGAAGCCGGAACTGTCTCTGACCACGAATGCTCTCGGCCTCGCAAAACGCGCACAGAAGCTGAAGGATGCTGGCCTGGACCGAGTCAATATTTCGATCGACTCAATCGACCGGGAAAACTATGCCGCCCTCACCCGCAGGGACCGCCTTCCCGATGCCATTGAAGGCGCCCGGGTTGCTCAAGAAGTTGGGCTCACCCCCGTGAAAATCAACGCGGTCCTCATGCCGGGCGTGAACGGCGACCAGGCATCTCCCCTTCTCGCGTTCTGCCTCGAGCACGGCTACCAGCTCCGGTTCATTGAATACATGCCGCTCGGCCCCCGGGGTACCTGGAAGCGTGAAGACATGATCACGGCCGAAGACATTCTCGAAATGTTGCAGAAAGACTTCCGGCTCACCCCGTACGGCGACACAGTGCGCGGCACGTCTCCCGCGGAACTGTGGCGAGCAGAATCTGATGACCTGCCCGCCGGGGATGTTGGCATCATCGCCTCCGTCACCCGCCCCTTCTGCGGCAACTGCGACCGCACCAGGATGACCGCGGATGGTAAGATCCGCAACTGCCTGTTCGGGGATTCAGAAATTGACCTCATGGGAATG
This sequence comes from Flaviflexus massiliensis, assembly GCF_001375495.1. GTDB lineage: Bacteria > Actinomycetota > Actinomycetes > Actinomycetales > Actinomycetaceae > Flaviflexus > Flaviflexus massiliensis. The sequence continues at coordinate 405,360 of NZ_LN831058.1, forward strand.
ATGAGGGACGGCGCTACCGATGACGAGATCGCAGATCGTTGGCGCGGCGCCATGTGGATCAAGAAGGCCGGTCACGGCATCGACGACGAGGGCTTCCTCCAACCGGATCGCCCCATGAGTGCAATAGGTGGATAAATGGTTGAAATACGCTACTTTGCTTCCGTTGCTGAAGCTGCCGGAGTCTCCTCCGAGCACCATCCCTTCAGGGAGGGGATGACCGCGGGAGAGCTACGCTCCCAGCTGGCGAGCAACCGCCCGGGAGAGTTCTCACGTCTGGTTGGGATCTCCGCCCTCCTTGTCAACGGGGTTAACGCCGATGAGATTACTGTCCTGCCTCAGCAGGCACGGGTGGATGTACTGCCACCCTTCGCGGGCGGGTGAACCGCACCCTGTTAACCACGCAGAGTTAACAGGGTGGCCAATCGCCTAGCACCACCCTCAAGTGAGCACCGGGATCACGCGCACATGTTGCCGTGGTCCCGGTTCTCGCATCTCTCAGTTGCTGCCTGCGAAAGCGAGTGACAAGCGAGAGAAATTAAGCAACCGGCCGGTTCCGTAATTCAGCGGTACCGAATTTTCGATATTTGCTCACTTCTCGGAATCACTCCATACTGACTATTCCCCGCGATTCTGCCCTTTGGGATCAAAGTCCCAGACCTCACCCCATTTACTACGGAAAACTCGAGCATAAATTATGTCTTGTTGAACCTAAGATGGTCCTGGGCTTGTCAGACTTACTGTTTGAAACAGCTTGAGTTCAAGCTTTCGTTCACGACACAGAGGGAGTGCCATGACTGTTGAAGTTAGTGCTGGAAAGATCAGCCGCAGATCATTCATGAAGTGGTCTGGGATCGCTGGCGGCAGTGCCGCCCTCGTCGCAACCGCCGCACATATTGGCATGCCGGGAAGCGGCCCCGCGTCGGCAGCCACGGATGGGATGGCGGACGCTGAGAAGACTGTTTGGTCGGCCTGCCTCGTGAACTGCGGAGCTCGGTGCCCGCTGCGATTCCAGGTCAAAGACGGCACGATTGCACGCGTTCTCCCGGACAACACCGGTGGGGACGAAATCGGTAATCACCGGATCCCCGCGTGCCCCCGCGGCCGCTCGATCCGTCAGCGCATCTACTCTCCTGACCGCATCAAGAAGCCGCTCAAGCGCAAGCCCGGCACGAAGCGTGGCGATGAGCAGTGGGAAGAAATCTCGTGGGATCAGGCACTCGACGAGATTGCCGAAAAGTACCAGCAGCTCCTGGCTGACTACGGCCCCGCCTCCCAGTTCTACGCCTACGCAACCGGCGTCATTGCCGCCACCGTGTCCGGCTCCTACTACGGCGGCGCACTGCAGCGCCTGCTGAAGAAGATGGGTGGCTACCTTTCCTACTACGGCGACTACTCAACCGGTGGGATCACGGAAGCCATGCGAGTCACGCTCGGCAACTACATTGACTCGAACTCGACCGATGATCTCGTGAACTCGAAGCTGTACGTACTGTGGGGCCACAGCCCGATGGAAACGAAGATGTGCGGTGGATCGGAAGCGTTCTATGCGCAGAAAATTCTCCGTGAAACGAACGTCCGCACGATCGTCGTCGATCCCCGCCACTCTGACTCGGTGCAGCTGATGGCTGATGAGCACGTTGCGCTTCGCCCGGGCACGGATGCGGCCCTCATTGCCGGCATCGCCCACGTTCTCATCTCCGAGAACCTGCACGAGCAGGAATTCCTCGACAAGTATTGCGTCGGCTTTGATGAAGACACCCTCCCCGAGGGCGCTCCGAAGAACTCCTCCTACCGCGCATACGTCATGGGTGATGGTCCGGACGGGATCGAGAAGACCCCGCAGTGGGCATCCCGTGTCACCGGCACGCCGGCCGACACGATCATCAAGTTCGCACGCGAACTGGGCAACAACAAGCCCTCAATGATTCACCAGGGCTGGGGTGCGCAGCGTTCCGCAAACGGCGAGAACCAGGCCCGCGCCGTCATCACCCTCAACGCCATGCTCGGCAACGTGGGGCTGCCCGGTGGCGGCACGGGAACCTATCCCGGTTCTTCCGCGGTCACGATCAATTCCCCATTTGATGCCGACCCGAACCCCATCACGAAGAAGATCTCTCACTTCTCCTGGCCCGATGCCATCGATCACGGCGCCGAGATGAGAGGGGAGGATGGTGTTCGCGACTGGGATGAGGACGGCAACCCGATCTGGGATCCCCAGTTGGATGTTCCGATCAAGGCCATCTGGGCATACGGCTCCAACACCCTCATCAACCAGCACTCCGACATCAACGGCACGAAGGAGCTCCTGCGGGACGACTCCAAGTGCGAGCTCATCGTGCTGTGCGATAACCAGATGACCTCATCGGCAAAGTTTGCTGACTACGTTCTTCCCGGCACCTCGAATGCAGAGGAGGGGGATGTCGTCCAGCAGGGTCTGGCAGCCAACATGGGGTACTCGATCGTTGCCACGAAGGCAATCGAGCCGCTCTACGAGTCGAAGACCATTTACGAGATCTGCACCGAGCTCGCCAAGCGCCTCGGCATAGAGGACGAGTTTACCGAGGGGAAGTCCCAGGAAGACTGGGCACGCGAGATCATCGAAGCCTCCCGCGCGGACAACCCGGGAATGCCCAACTTTGATGACTTGGCGGAGATGGGCGTGTGGAAGGTCGATAACGGCTCCCGCGTTGCCCTAGAGGAGTTCCGTGAGGATCCCGAAGCGAACCCGCTGGACACCCCGTCTGGGAAGATTGAGATCTACTCCGCGGAGGTTGCCCGCAAGGCCAAGGAATGGAACCTCCCCGAGGGCGATGTCGTCACGGCCCTGCCGGAACAGATCCGCACCTGGGAGGACGCTGAGGCGGCAAAGACCAACAAGGACTACCCGCTCCAGATGATCAACTACCACTTCAAGGGCAGGACGCACTCCACATACGGAAACGTGCCCTGGCTCAAGCAGGCACACCGCCAGGTCATTTGGATCAACCCGGTTGATGCCGATCCTCGCGGCATCAAGAACGGTGACGAAGTGATCGTCTACAACGGTCGCGGTCAGACCCGTGTCGAAGCCAAGGTGACCCCGCGTATCTTCCCCGGCGTCACCACGCTCCCCGAGGGTGCCTGGTACAACCCGGACGAGAATGGTGTCGACCTCGGTGGTGGACCGAACGTTTTAACGAAGTACCATCCGACCGCACTCGCGAAATCGAACCCTCAGTACACGAACTTGGTGGAGGTTAAGAAGGCATGAGCACGACAACAGAAGACCTGACACGAGCCGGTGGAAACTTCGGGTTCTTTTTCGACCAGAGCCTCTGCAATGGCTGTAAGGCTTGCGAGATCGCCTGCAACGACAAGCATGACCTGCCACTCGGCGTAAACTGGCGACGCATCGTTGAGTACACGGGTGGATCCTGGTCGAGCAACTCAGCTGATGGCACCCACGCCCCCAATGTCTTCAGCTACTACACCTCCATCTCCTGCAACCACTGCGAAGACCCGATCTGTATGGAGGTCTGCCCCACCACCGCGATGAGTGTCCGCCCCGACGGCACCGTCTGGGTCGATGGTGACAAGTGCGTGGGCTGCCGCTACTGCGAATGGGCCTGCCCCTACTCGGCACCCCAATTCAACGCAGAAACCGGTCAGATGTCCAAGTGCGACCTCTGCTACGACTACCGTTCGCAGGGACAGAACCCGGCCTGCGTTGACGCCTGCCCGACACGTGCACTCAACTGGGGCCCGATCGACAAGCTCCGCGAGGAGCACGGCAACACCGCCAACATTGCGCCGCTTCCCGATCCTTCGATCACCAAGCCGCACCTCGTCATCAAGCCCCACCGCGATGCCCAAACCTGGGACCAAGGCACCGGATTCATTGCCAACCCCAAGGAAATCTAGACCAACCTAGGAGTCCTTGAAAAAGCAGAAGCATGGCTTCAGCTTCGTGGAAGTGGGAGAGACGGATTGCCTCTCCCACTTTTTCATGCCTCGACCGATGAGAACAAACATGCACAAACCGGACAAATAGATTTATGCAACACCCCAGCCATCAATATAAGAACTTTTCCCTTTTGTAACCGGCCAGGCAGAAAAGCTTGCCCACAATCTGTCACTAATGCCCAATAACACAACATTTTACTTATTCTTGGAAGAGTCCGGCTATCAGTTGCTGGGGACTTTGAGCCCAATTTTCAAAAAGAAGCTTAATGAAGACTGTGAGCAAATCCCTAGCTTTCAGGAGCCACCGATGACTTCACAGGAAATCGACAGAAGACTTTCCCGCCGCTCATTTATCCGCTCATTTATGAAGTGATCGGGGGTTTCGGGCGGCAGTGCTGCCCTTGTCGCAACAGCCGCAAATCTAGGCATGCCCAGCACACACAAGGCAGAGGCAAATGTCGTGGGCATGGAAGGTGTTGACGCAACCGTTTGGAATGCGTGTCTCGCCAACTGCCAATCCAGATGTCCGCTGCGGTTACAGGTCAAGGACGGCACCGTTGTCCGAGTCCTGCCAGATAACACCGGTTCGAATGAGCTCGGTGACCTACAGATTCGCGCATGTGTACGCGGTCTTAACCAGCGCGAGCGCATTTACTCTCCCGACCGCATCAAGAAGCCCATGAAGCGCGTCGGGGCGCGCGGTGAAGGCCAGTGGGAGGAGATCTCCTGGGACGAAGCCTTCGAGACCATCGCTTCTGAACTCAAGAGGGTCAAGGAAACCTACGGGAATGAAGCGCTTTGGTATCACTACGGTTCCGGTTCCACCGGTGGAAACATCACGAAGCGTGGCACCTGGCCGCGCCTGCTCAACACATACGGAGGCTATCTCGGCCAGTACGGCACGTACTCAACAGCCCAGATCCGCGCCGGAATTCCCTACTCATACGGTGACTACCTCGGTTCAAACTCACTTGAAGACGCACAATATTCGGCACTTCAAGTCATGTTTGGCAACAATCCGCTCGAGACCCGCATGTCCGGTGGCGGCGAACTCGGCGTGGTTCAAAAGATCCGTAAAGACTTTGGCGTTCGCACCATCGTTATTGACCCCCGCTACTCGGATACGGCAGTCGATGTTGCTGATGAATGGGTTCCGATCCGTCCCGGAACCGACACCGCTCTCATCGCGGGCATGATCTACGTGATGGTGGAGGAAAACCTTCACGACCAGGAATTCCTTGACAAGTACTGCGTCGGTTTTGACGAAGATACTCTTCCCGCTGAGGCTGACAAGAATTCCTCGTACCGTTCCTACCTCGAAGGTAAGGGCCCGGACGGTATTGAAAAGACACCCGAGTGGGCTGCCGATATCACCGGCATCCCCGCCTCTCAGATCCGGCACCTCGCACGCGAGATCGCAAGTGCTAAACCCGCTGCTATTACCCAGGGTTGGGGTCCGCAGCGGCATGCTTCTGGCGAGAATACCGCGCGCGCTATCGCACTGCTTGCAACCGTGACGGGAAATGTTGGTATCAGGGGCGGCGGAAATGGAGCACGCGAAAGCAACTACTCCGTGCCTGTGGCAGCATTCCCGGACTTTGACGGCGAGTCGGCACCAGTATCCACCCAGATCTCTTGCTTCAACTGGATCGACGCCATCAACTACGGTCCGGAGATGACCGACGTTCGCGACGGTGTGCGCGGCAAGGAGAAGCTCGACGTGGGTATCAAGCTCATGGTCGTCAACTCCTCGAACACGCTCATCAACCAGCACAACGATGTTCACGTCACCCAGGAGACCCTGCGTGATGACACGAAGTGCGAGTTCATTGTCGTGATCGACCACCAGTGGACCCCATCATGCGATTGGGGCGATATCGTTCTTCCGGCAACGACCAACTTTGAAGAGAATGACATCCTGCCAGGCGGTTCGTGCGGTGACATGGGCTGGGCGATCTGGGGCGGTAAGGCTATTGAACCCCTCTATGAAACCAAGACTGGTTACGAAATGTGCACCGAGATCGCGAAGCGACTCGGCATCGAAAAGGAATTCACCCAGGGCCGCACCCAGGAAGAGTGGCGGACCTGGATCTTCGAGCAGACTAAGGAAGGGTTCCCCGAGTTCCCCACCGAGTCCGAGCTCGAGGACATGGGGGTTTTCCGCCAGCATAATCCCGATGGAAACATTATTGGCATGAAGGATTTCCGCGAGGACCCCGAAGCCAATCCCCTCACCACGCCTTCGGGCAAGATCGAAATCTACTCGCAAACACTGGCCGACATGGCAAAGACCTGGGTCTTCGAAGGCGACCGCGCCGAAGACAAGCTCACGGCACTTCCGGAACACATTGACACGTGGGAAGGCGCACTTGAGGCTCGCACGAGCGAGTATCCGCTCCAGTGTCTAGCCCACCACTACAAGGGCCGCACGCACTCCTCGTACGCCAACCTTCCCAAGAACCTGGAAGCACACCCTCAGATGGTCTGGATCAACACTGAGGATGCTGCTTCTCGCGGGATCGCAAATGGTGACACCGTCGAAGTCTTCAACAACCGCGGGCGCATCCGCACCGAGGCTCGCGTTACCCCGCGCATCGCACCCGGCGTCGTCTCAGTCCCGCAGGGCGCCTGGTACACACCCGATAAGGATGGCGTGGATGTTGGCGGCAACGTCAATACGATTATGAAATACCACCCCTCCCCCTTGGCGAAGGGAAACCCAGGCCACACAGCGCTGGTCGAAGTTCAACGAGCATAGGTAGCTACTGCGAGGTTGGGGTGGAGTCACTTGTGATTCCACCCCAACTTTTTTCATTCGGAGAGTTCCTCCAACTACCTTGTTGTGCCCCGTCAAGACAGCACACCGAAAGGACAATCACAAGAAAACCTACGCAATCCGGACAAACCGCACCAGAAAGCCATTTCTGCAACCCCGAGCTGTTGTAATTGATGAATTTTCATTGGGTAATCACAAACCGCGACTATCTCGTGAATCGGAGCGTCAATAAACACGGGAAAGCCGCGAATCAGAGCCATTTACCTGCCAGGTTCTTCCTGTTTTCTCTGAATTGTCCCGGGACTTAACTCCCATTCCTGATGTGTTGTTTCCTGCCGATACTGATGGCGATAGAGCTTACAAATTCTTACAGGTCAACTACGTTAAGGAGCAGAGATGACAGCCCCAGTTGCTGATCGGCGACTAACACGCCGGTCGTTCATGAAGTGGTCGGGAGTCGCAGGGGGCAGTGCAGCTCTCGTTGCGACGGCGGCGAATTTGGGCATGCCGAGCACACACAAGGCCGAGGCAAATGTCGTGGGCATGGAAGGTGTTGACACAACCGTTTGGAATGCGTGTCTCGCCAACTGCCAGTCCAGATGTCCGTTGCGGTTACAGGTCAAGGACGGCACTGTTGTCCGCATTCTGCCTGACAATACCGGTTCAAATGAGCTCGGTGATTTCCAGATCCGTGCCTGCGTGCGCGGGTTGAACCAACGGGAGCGCATTTACTCTCCCGACCGCATCAAGAAGCCCATGAAGCGCGTCGGAGCGCGTGGCGAAGGCAAGTGGGAGGAGATCTCTTGGGACGAAGCTTTCGACACGATCGCTTCGGAGATGAAGAGGGTGAAGGAGACCTACGGTAACGAGGCTCTCTGGTACCACTACGGTTCCGGTTCTACCGGTGGCAACATCACGAAGCGTGGCACCTGGCCCCGCCTGCTCAACTCCTACGGTGGTTACCTCGGCCAGTACGGTGACTATTCGACCGCACAGATCACGGCAGCTTTCCCCTACCAGTACGGCATGTGGATGGCTTCGAACTCGCTGGAGGATGCTCAGCATTCCTCACTCCAAGTAATGTTCGGAAATAACCCACTCGAGACCCGCATGTCCGGCGGTGGCGAGCTCGCTGTTGTTCAGAAGGTTCGCAAGGACTTCGGTGTCCGCACGATCGTGATCGATCCCCGCTACTCGGAGACCGCGGTTGACGTGGCGGATGAATGGGTGGCGATCCGTCCCGGAACCGATGCTGCGCTCATTGCCGGCATGATCTACGTGATGGTGGAGGAAAACCTTCACGATCAGAAGTTCCTTGACAAGTACTGCGTCGGTTTTGACGAAGATACCCTTCCCAAGGAGGCTGAGAAGAACTCCTCCTACCGCGCCTACCTCGAAGGTAAGGGCCCGGACGGTATTGAAAAGACCCCCGAGTGGGCAGCCGACATCACCGGCATCCCCGCCTCTCAGATCCGCCGCCTTGCTCGGGAGATTGCCACCACGAAGCCCACTGCAATCACGCAGGGCTGGGGTTTGCAGCGCAATGCCAACGGTGAGAATGCTGCTCGTGCCGTGTTTACGCTTGCGGCAGCAGTTGGTCAGATCGGGATCCCCGGTGGCGGTAACGGCGCCCGCGAGGGTAACTTCTCGATCCCCGTCAAGGCCTTCCCCCTGTTCGACGGTGAGACTCCCCCAGTGACCACGCAGATCTCTTGCTTCAACTGGATCGATGCCATCAATTACGGCCCGGAGATGACGGACGTTCGCGATGGTGTGCGGGGTAAGGAGAAGCTCGACGTGGGTATCAAGCTCATGGTCGTCAACTCCTCGAACACGCTCATTAACCAACACAACGATGTTCACGTCACGCAGGAGACGCTACGAGACGATACGAAGTGCGAGTTCATTGTCGTGATCGACCACCAGTGGACCCCGTCGTGCGATTGGGGCGATATCGTTCTTCCCGCCACCACGAACTTCGAGGAACACGATCTCGTTCCCGGCGCTTCATGCAGTGATACGGGATGGTCGATCTGGGGCGGTAAGGCCATCGAACCCCTTTACGACACGAAGACGGGTTACGAGATGTGCACCGAGATCGCGAAGCGCCTCGGCATCGAAGAGGAGTTCACTCAGGGCCGCACGCAGGAAGAGTGGCGGACCTGGCTCTTTGACGAGACCCGGAAGGAAGTTCCCGAGTTCCCCACCGAACAGGAACTGGAAGACATGGGTGTGTTCCGCATGCGGAACCCTAACGGCAACTTCATTGGCATGAAGGACTTCCGTGAGGATCCGGAAGCGAATCCGCTGGAGACCCCGTCCGGCAAGATCGAAATCTACTCCCAGACTCTGGCCGACATGGCAAAGACCTGGGTCTTCGAAGGCGACCGCGCTGGAGACAGGCTCACGGCACTTCCGGAACACGCCGATACCTGGGAGGGTGCAATCGAAGCCCGTTCGAGCAAGTACCCGCTCCAGTGCATCGCCCACCACTACAAGGGCCGCACCCACTCCTCGTACGCTAACCTGCCCAAGAATCTCGAAGCCCACCCGCAGATGGTCTGGATCAACACGAAGGATGCCGCCCGCAGGGGCATCAAGAACGGTGACACGGTTGAGGTGTTCAACCAGCGCGGCCGCATTCGTACCGAGGCTCGGGTCACCCCGCGCATCGCACCCGGCGTGGTCTCAGTCCCGCAGGGCGCCTGGTACACCCCCGATAAGGATGGTGTCGATATTGGCGGCAACGTCAACACCCTGATGAAGTACCACCCATCCCCTTTGGCGAAGGGCAATCCCGGCCACAACGCACTCGTTGAAGTCGAACTCGCCTAGCCAATAAGTCAATAACCAACCTCCGTGGGAGCAGCATTAAGGCGCTGCTCCCACGCTTCTTTCGGTCATTATTTACCCTCTGAGAAAGGCCCCGAACGAGCAAGTGCGCGGGGATATCACACAAAAAAGTATTTACGAAACACCTGATGATGTTAATTCGAAGCTTTCAGTTTCCGTGACTTAGCCACAAATCTCCACCTTGTGGGGCCTTTCCTTTTGCTCGCTTGACTGTAAAACCGCAGGATCTCGCGGTAATTCGATATCGAGATTGTTGTGAATCTTTTTGTTCACTTGGATTTTCCGATTCGTCTAGACAAAGGTCCCAGACAGATCGGATTTTTCGGTCCAAACTGCAATTATTCGAAAGAATTTTCTTCGGAATGACAAGGGAAGTAGAAAGGACGGATCGATGACAACAATCGAATCCCCCCAGAGCAAGAGCCTGTCTCGCCGCTCATTCATGAAGTGGTCGAGTGTTGCTGGCGGCAGTGCCGCTCTGGTTGCCACTGCTGCTCATTTGGGTATGCCCACCACGCAGCCCCACGCACATGCTGTTGAGGGCATGGAAGGCGTGGACAAGACCGTGTGGTCCGCATGCACGGTGAACTGTGGTTCCCGCTGCCCGCTGCGACTCCAGGTAAAGGACGGCACGGTTGTGCGCGTTCTCCCGGACAACACCGGTTCCAACGAGCTCGGCAACCAGCAGGTCCGAGCATGTGTTCGTGGCCGTTCGCAGCGCCACCGCATCTACAACCCCGACCGGTTGAAGAGGCCAATGAAGCGCGTACCTGGCACGAAGCGTGGCGACGAGCAGTGGGAAGAGATTTCCTGGGAGCAGGCTCTCGATGAGATCGCTGACAAGATGAAGGAGATCAAGGACGAGTACGGGAACGAGGCCTTCTACATTCAGTACGGCACCGGCGTTCTCGGCGCGGTCATGTCCTCCTCTTGGCCGCCCGACCAGACCCCGATCGCTCGCCTCCTCAACTCTTTCGGTGGCTACCTCGATCACTACTCGGACTACTCCACCGCACCCATTACGCAGGCCTACCCGTACTTCTACGGCACGTGGCTGAACTCGAACACCCTGGACGATGCGAAGAACGCACAGCTGCAGGTCATGTTCGGCAACAACCCGCTCGAAACCCGCATGGGTGGCGGCTCCCAGCTGTTCGTCACGCAGAACACGAAGGAAAACTCGAACGTTCGCACCATCGTGATCGATCCGCGCTACTCGGAGACCGCAGCTGTGCTGGCCGATGACTGGATCGCGCTCCGCCCCGGAACCGATGCCGCTCTCATTGCCGGCATGATCCACGTCATGGTGGAGGAGAACCTGCACGACCAGGAGTTCCTCGACAAGTACTGCGTTGGTTTCGATGAGGACACCCTCCCCGAGGGCGCACCGAAGAACTCGTCCTACCGTTCCTACCTCGAAGGCAAGGGACCTGACGGTATCGAGAAGACTCCGCAATGGGCTTCCGAGATCACGGGTGTTCCCGCGAACCGGATCATTCAGCTTGCTCGCGAGATTGCAACCGCTAAGCCCGCTGCCATCACCCAGGGTTGGGGACCGCAGCGTCACGCAAACGGCGAGAACAACGCTCGTGCGATCTTCCTACTCGCAACCGTCACCGGCAACATTGGCATCGCGGGGGGTGGCACGGGTTCACGCGAGACCTCAGCTCAAACCTTCCCGTTCACGCACCCGTTCTACACGGATGGCCCCATCAACCCCTCGGAGAAAATCATTTCCGTATTCGGGTGGATGGATGCCATGGAGCACGGCGACAAGGTTGACACGTTTAACGGTGGTGTGGCCGAAAAGGTGGCCCCCGGTGTGCGTGCCAACAAGGTCCCGGTTGACGAAAACGGCGTCCCCACGAACACGAAGCTCGAGGTTCCGATCAAGGCACTGTTCCAGTACGGTTCGAACTCGCTGGTCAACCAGACCGGTGACAACAACCGCACGGTTGAGCTGCTTCGCAACGATGACCTGGCCTCCCTGATCGTCACCTGCGACATCCAGTACACGGTGTCGGCCCGCTACTCGGACTACGTCCTTCCCGGCACCTCGACTGCCGAAGAGGATTCGGACATTCACCCCGGTGAGGGTTCGGGCCCGATGGCATACGCGATTGTTTCCGAGCAGGCCATTGACCCGCTGTACGAGTGCAAGTCAATTTACGACATTTGCACCGAACTGTCGGAGCGCCTCGGCACCAAGGAGATCTTCACGGGCGGCAAGACCCGCGAAGAGTGGCTCCGCGCCTCGATCGACGCAACCCGCGAGGCTGATCCCACCCTCCCCACCTATGACGAGTGGAAGAAGATGGGTATCTACCGTAGAGACATGGGCCCGGTTATCTCTGGACAAGACTTCCGTGAGGATCCGGAAGCGAACCCGCTTCCCACCCCCTCCGGCAAGATTGAGATCTACTCGGATCGCCTGGCTGCCATGGCTGAGAAGTGGGAATTCGGAGTCTTCCGCCCCAAGCGGCCTGGCGATGTTCTGACGGCCCTGCCTGAGCACGTTGATACGTGGGAGGGTGCCGTGGAGGCACGCAAGGATGAGAAGTACCCACTCCAGGTGATCGGTCACCACTATAAGGCCCGCACCCACTCCAGTTACGGCAACGTTGACTGGCTGAAGGAAGCGCACACCCAGTCGGTGTGGATCAACCCGGCGGACGCCAGGGCGCGCGGCATCAAAAACGATGACGAAGTGTTCGTGTACAACGACCGCGGCACGGTCAAGCTGCCCGCCAAGGTCACCGAACGCATTGTGCCCGGAAGCCTCTCGATCCCGCAGGGCGCCTGGTACGACCCGAAGTCATCTTCGGAAGTGACACCGCCCGCGGAAGCCAATAAGGACCTGCCGGTCGATATTGCTGGCTCCGTCAACTCCCTCACGTCCCACCACCCCTCGCCCCTCGCAAAGGGCAACGCAGTCCACACGACCCTCGCCAATGTTGTTAAGGCCTGAGAAAGGTATATGAATCATGGCAACCGCTGAAGTCACGGCCGGAGCTAACTACGGTTTTTTCTTCGACCAATCCCTCTGCACGGGCTGTAAGGCCTGCCAAATTGCCTGCAAGGACAAGCACGATCTCCCCCTCGGCGTGAACTGGCGCCGCGTGGTGGAGTACTCGGGCGGCACCTGGCAGGAATCCGGCAACACCTTCACCCCGAACGTTTTCACCTACTACACATCGATTTCTTGCAACCACTGCGAGAACCCGATCTGCATGGAGGTCTGCCCCACCACCGCGATGAGTGTCCGCCCCGACGGCACCGTCTGGGTCGATGGTGACAAGTGCGTGGGCTGCCGCTACTGCGAATGGGCCTGCCCCTACTCGGCACCCCAATTCAACGCAGAAACCGGCCAGATGTCCAAGTGCGACCTCTGCTACGACTACCGTTCCACCGGTCAGGATCCCGCCTGTGTGTCGGCATGCCCGTCGCGTGCACTCGACTGGGGCCCGATTGACGAGCTGCGGAACCAGTACGGTGATACAAATAATATTGCCCCGCTCCCGGACCCGAGCATCACCCAGCCCCACCTGGTCGTCAACCCGCACCGTGACGCACAGACCTGGGATGCCCAGACCGGTGCCATCGCAAACCCGAAGGAAATCTAATGAATCTCGACGAATTACCGATGATCATCTTTACCGTATTCGCGCAGATGAGCGTGGGCGCCTTCGTGGCACTCGGCATCATCCACGTGTTCGGTGTCCCCAAGTGGGGTCGTGACACGATCGAACGCGTCACCGATCCCGCGATCTACGCGATCGGCCCAACCCTCGTGTTTGGCCTCATAGCCTCGATGTTCCACATGAACGACATCACGAACACACTGAACGTGCTCCGTCACTGGGATAGCTCGTGGCTGTCACGAGAGATCATCTTCGGTGTCGCTTTTGCGGGCCTTGGCTTCCTGTTTGCGATCATGCAGTGGTTCAAGCTCGGTAGCCGTAACCTCCGTCAGATCGTTGCCGCTCTCGCAGCAATCGTGGGCCTCGCCCTCGTCTACGCGATGTCGATGATCTACGCCTCCGTTGTCACCATTCCCGCGTGGAACACCTGGGCGGTTCCCTTCCAGTTCTTTGCAACCACGTTCCTGCTTGGTGGACTCGCTGTCGGTGCCGCGATCCTCATTCACATGTCAGTCCGGTACCGAGCAGCTAGCCGGGATAACGTTGCTCCCGCCTCACCTGACGAGACCGTTGAGAATGAGTCCGGTGGCGGCGTTGGTACCCTTGTCCGCAAGACCCGAACTCAGGCGAAGACGATGGCTTCCGAACCACTGTCGCCGAGCTCTACTGATGCCCAGGCTGGTGTCGCGATCATCCGCTGGGTTTCCATTGCCTCCGTCGTGATTGGTGTTGCCATCTTCATCGGCTACATCTTCCACATCGTCAACCTCGCAACAGGAGTTCCCGAGCAGCAGTTGGCGGCTGAGGAATACCAGACAGGGTTCTTCCTGTTCCGTCTCGCGATCCTCGGCATCGCTGCCGTGCTCCTCGCAGTCTTCACATTCAAGACAGCCAATCAGGAGTTCAAGAACCCGCAGACCCTCACCGTTCTCATGGTGACCGCGCTCGTACTCGCCGTCATCTCCGAGTTCATGGGCCGCTACATCCACTACGAGACCCTCTTCCGGGTCGGCATGTAACAGCCTGTGGAAGAGGGGTGGAGCCGGTCGGCTCCGCCCCTCTTCCACACTTAGTAGCCCGCCCCCCCTGACCGAGTCATCCGGGTCACCGCCACCCGCCGCGATGCCGATAGACTGAACCAGTACGCAATTAGGAGAAACGTGAATCCCTCGCTCCCATCCCCCGAGTTCCTTGACCGCATGGCCGCGGCTTTTGCCACGCTCGGCCGCCTCCACCTCCAATCCCCCGATCAGGAAACCCTTGATCAGATCGGTGAGCTACTCGATGAGTGGCCAATCCCGGAGGAAGGCGACACCGCATTCGGACTCAATCTGGTCCGCAAGTCCCTCAGCGAGGGCGAGGATGTGGCAACGATCCGCAGAGACCACAACCTCCTGTACGGCGTGACGGCGGGTGCCAAGGTTGCTCCCTACGAGTCGGTGCACCGCAACCAGGATGGTCTGATCTTTGATGAGGAGACCCTCGAGGTGCGTGCCGAGTACCGGAAGCTGGGATTGCAGGCCCCGAAGCTCAACCAGGAACCAGATGACCACATTGGACTCGAGTTCAACTTCATTGCCCAGTCCTGCATCCGTTCCCTCGACGCTCTCGACCAGGGCTCGACAACGGATGCTTCCCGCTACTATGGGATCGGTGCCGTCTTCATGCACCAGCACATTCTCGAATGGGTGCCGGAAATGCTGGAGAATGCTGCCGACGCTTCGGAGACCAACTTCTACCAGGGCATCATGTACATGTCTCTTGGCGCAATCGAGGCCTACCAGGCAGGTCAATGACCAGCCTGCGCCTGCTCCACTCCTGGATTCGTGCCAACGATCCCGGCCCCATCGCCCTCCTCGACCCCGAAGCTCCCGAGCTGGTTGATGGCAAGGCAGTGACGGGGGTCCGTCTCAGCGGGCCCCTCGCCGAGGTTCCTCGGCACGAGATCCTCGAGTCCCTCAACCTTGGTGCCACCATCATCTACCTCCACGGTGACACCGGCCCCCTCCACGAGCTCACCACCATGCTCGAAGGCATCGGCATCACCCGCCTACGTCACGGTCATCCCGAGGTAAAGCCCCGTCAGATCTTCAGCTCCGACGATGTTCCCCACTCGCGCAGGGACCTGTTCGGGATCGCTGGAAACATGGCTGAGCTACCGGATGAGACCCTGCTCGGTGAGGAGCGCGAGCGCCTCGCCCTCAACCTCCTCATGGAGAAGGAAGGCATCCCAGTATCGGCACTTGCCGATGCTCCGTCCCACGGCCTCAACCTTCAAACAACCGGATGTACTGCGTGTGGCGTGTGCGTGAAGGCCTGCCCGGTGGATGCTCTCGAACTCAGCTATCTCGAGATTGGTCCGGATCGGAGAATCTCGACACTCTCCATGTTTGATGCTGCGTGTGTGGGGTGTCGAAAGTGCATCGATCTGTGTCCTGAGGATGCGTTCACGGTCCGCGGTAACACGTCGTGGGAGACCCGCCTTGGTGAGCCAGTCAAGAGGCCACTTGAAACGATTCCGACGGTTCAGTGCGAGAAGTGCAAGACCTACTTCCCGATGAGCCAGGGTGGCACCCTGTGTCAGACATGCAAGGCCACGCGTGACAATCCTTTCGGGATCCGGTGGCCAGAAGGTGTTCCGAAGCCTCCTGGGTTCAAGTACTAACCCGTATTCACGAATGAAGGCATTAATCCCTCCGTGAGCAGAGCGTTCCAGTTCTGCAAAAGCAAAGGCACCAGAGAAATAGTTGTCCCACCACGAATGATTCGTGGTGGGACAAGCTTTTCTTGGTGCTACAGCTAGCTCAGTTACCTAGGCCGAGCCCGTCCATTCATGCGTACCGTCGGGGAACTGTTGCTTCTTCCAGACGGGAAGTTGGAGCTTCACCTGTTCGACTACTTCGTTGAGGACGGCGAATGCTTCGACACGGTGCGCTGCTGAGACTGCGGCACCGAGTGCGATGTCGCCGATCTCGAGGTGACCGGAACGGTGGACGACAGCGACCGCGAGGCATCCGGAGTTCTTGGCGACCTGGTGGGCTACTCGAGCAACAACCTTGTCCGCATCCGGGTGAGCTTCGTAGTCGATGGAGTTGACGGACCTACCACCATCGTGGTTGCGAACAACACCCTTGAAGGTGAGGACGGCTCCTGCTTCGGGACGCTCCACCAAATCGACGAGGTGCTCCATGTCGATCGGTTCTTCCGTCACTGTTGCGTAGACGACGTCAGCATCGTGGGTGGGGTGCGGGGAGGAGTGCTGGGTCCGGTAGGTCGCCTCCGCATGAGGGGTGACCTTCGCTCCGTGATGGTGGGCGGCAGGGATGTCGAGTGCACTGACGTGACCACCGTGGTCGTGGGCCACGTGAGGGACGGGATGGTCCCCTCCATCCAGCTGGTCAACAATATGGTCCAATAGTGGGCCGATCACGTTGATCGTGTCCGTGACACCGCCGCGGGAGCCCGGGGCGTTGACAACAAACGCATCGGTACCGTCAATGGTGACGATACCGGCGAGAGCTCGCGAGAGCGGGGCCGCGGGGGCGTTCTTGGCGGCCTGTCGGATGAGGGACTCGATGCCGTCCAGGCGCTTCGACAAGAGCGGCAGGGTGCCCTCGGGGGTTTCGTCCCGTGGCGAAATTCCCGTACCGCCTGTTGTGACGATGACTCGGGCACCCTCGTTCACGGACTGGGTGATGGCGGAGGTGACGGAGTCCGCCCCGTCGGGAACGATTTTGGTGTCGGAAACGTTGATTGACCAGCCTCCCAGGAGGGCGGCAGCGAGAGGACCGGACAGGTCCTCTCGCTCTCCACGGGAGCAACGATCCGAAACGGTAATGACATGAGCATGAATCACGAAAACAGTCTACGTGGCCGGTATTCATAAACCTACGACTGTAGTCCCACAAATCGGACAATTCTCGGGCGGTAGGATGGTGTCATGTTGCCTCTCGTTGATCCTGGACCACCGCTGACTCCGGAACAGACCGTCCGATACTCCCGCCATCTCATGCTCGATCAGATCGGCGATCTTGGTCAGCGCCGTTTAAAGAATGCAAAGGTTCTGGCGATCGGTGCGGGCGGGCTCGGATCCCCCTCCCTCCTCTACCTCGCGGCAGCCGGGGTCGGGACGCTGGGTGTGATTGACGATGACAAGGTGGATCGGTCCAACCTGCACCGCCAGGTTCTCCACACCGATACGCACGTGGGTGAACACAAGGCCACATCGGCCGCCCAAGCACTGACGGAACTCAACCCCGACATCACGGTCAATCAGCACCGCGAGCGCCTGACGGAAGACAACATTGACGAGATCTTCTCCCAATATGACGTGATCATGGATGGGACGGATAACTTCCAGACCCGGTATCTTGTCGAGGCGGCCTGCACCCGGTTGGGAATCCCCGAAGTGTGGGGTTCCATTCTCCAATTCAATGGTCAGGTTTCCGTGTTCTGGACCGGAAAGAAAGCCGTTGAGCACGGGGCACCCGGTCCTGACGGGATTAGTTTGAGGGATCTGTTCCCCACGCCTCCCCCGGCCGGTCAAGTTCCCGCGTGCGGTGATGTTGGGGTGCTCGGTTCACTGCCCGGCCAGATCGGGACGATCATGGCCACCGAAGCCGTGAAGCTCATTTGCGGCATCGGCCAGCCCCTCATTGGTCGGGTCATGGTCATCGACACCCTCTCGGCCGAAACCTACACCGTTCCGCTGTCCCCGCGGCCGCTCCCAAGGCCGGAGCCGCTGACTGCGCAGGAGCTCCTCCCCTACTGCTCTGCACCGAAGGTCGACGAGGTCGATATCGTGGAATTCCACAAGTTGCGGGAGAGCGGGGTGCGGGTTTTGGACGTGCGGGAAGTATCCGAGCGGGACGAAGCGTACCTGCCGGGCTCCGAACACATCGTGCTTTCTCAGCTCCTTGAACATCCTGAGCTTGCCGCGGGCGAGCAGCCAATCTACGTTCACTGCAAGGCCGGAGCTCGTAGCGCACGTGCCGTTGAGGCACTGAAAAAGGTTGGGATTCGGGGTATTAATGTTGCTGGCGGGCTGGATGCATGGCAGGCCGCCGGATATGAGGTTGACAGCGCACAGCTCACCGTGGAGGGCACAAAGTGATTAGTTTTGAAGAATATCGGCAAATGATTCTCGGTCTCGGGCAGCCCGTCTCGACCGAGACCGTGCCGCTGCACGCCGCCGATGGTCTCGTCAACGCTGAAACGGTGTTCGCACGCTATGCGGTACCGCCGTTCGACAACTCGGCGATGGACGGTTTTGCGGTACGGGCGGTCGATATCGAGAACACTCCCGTCACCCTGCCCGTTTCCACCGACATTCCCGCTGGCCGCACAGACGTAGGTGAGCTCGAGCCCGGGACTGCTGCACGGATCATGACCGGGGCACCGCTACCTCCCGGGGCGGACACGATAGTTCAGGTAGAGAAGACCGCGAATGCGGACCAGAACATGCTGACCGAGGCACCGCACGAGATCACGGTTCTCGAGCCCGTCACCCATGGCACCCACGTCCGTTTCTCGGGTGAAGACATCGCCGTGGGCGAGGAAGCTCTCGCACCGGGTGAAGTTCTGGGGCCCACACAGCTCTCCGCCCTAGCCTCGATTGGTCACGGCTACGTCAAAGTGCACCGCAAGCCCGTCATCGGCGTCCTTTCCACCGGCTCCGAGCTGAAGAAGCCGGGCGAAGAGATTGCCCCGGGACAGATCCCGGACTCGAACACGACTCTCGTGCGGCTGCTTGTGCGAGCCTCGGGGGCAAAAGACGTGGTCCTGTCTTCCTCCTCCGATGATCCGAAGGATCTCGCTGCGGTCCTCGACAAGGCCGGCGCCTACCTCGACGGCATTATTACCACGGGCGGTGTCTCCGCCGGTGCCTTCGATGTGGTGAAGGAGTACCTGAAGGACAAGAATGTTGGCTTCCACAAGGTCGCCATGCAGCCGGGCAAACCCCAGGGTTCCGGAGTGCTCAACCTGGGAGGCAGGGATGTTCCGATCCTGTGCCTGCCCGGCAACCCGGTCTCCGTGTTTGTGTCAATGAAGGTGTACGGCGATGCACTCATCGCCAATCTTTCCGGCAGAACCAACACCGAAATTCCCTGGCAGGAATGGGAAACCTCAGAATCGTGGAAGACCCCGCCAGGGCGGGCGCAGTTCATGCCCGTGGTGGCGAAGGACGGCAAGGTTGTGCGAGCAACCTCCGGTGGTTCCGGATCCCACCTCGTCTACTCGCTCATGAAAACTCGCGGCCTCGCATTCGTGCCGACCGAGGTTGAAGAAGTCCGTGCAGGTGACAAATTGAAGGTGTGGTGGCTATGAAATTCACGCATCTCACCCAGTCGGGTGAGGCCTACATGGTGGATGTGACCCAGAAGAAACCGACCGTCCGCCAGGCCACCGCCATCGGCACCGTCACCTGCTCACCGGATGTTGTGCAGGCATTGCGGGACGGGACGGTGCCCAAGGGTGATGTGCTGGCTGTGGCTCGCATCTCCGGCATCGCCGCCGCCAAGCGCGTCCCCGAGCTCCTCCCCCTCGCCCACACGATCGGAGTCCACGGTGCCTCTGTTGACCTGTCGATCGAGGATCACGGGGTCGATATCGTGGCGACCGTACGCACGGCCGATCGGACGGGTGTGGAGATGGAGGCACTGACCGCGGTCACAGTTGCTGCCCTCGCCATTGTTGACATGGTCAAGGGCGTCGATCGCTCCGCTGAAATCACGGACTGCAAGATCGTAGCGAAGTCCGGGGGACGCTCCGGCGACTGGCATCGCCCCGGCTACGAGAAGTAACCGGACAGGTTCCGGACCGATTACGGTCTGGGCCCTGTCGTTAGGAGAAAGCAAGCATGATTGGGGCCGTGGTGTTGGCGGGCGGCAATGCTCGCCGGCTCGGTGGTGTGTCCAAGGGCGATGTCGTCATCGGCGGCACCACGATGCTCCAGGCCGTCACCGATGCCTGCCAGCAGGCCGGCGTCCCTGCCGACAACATTGTTGTCGTTGGTCATGCCGAAACCGATCTCAAGAGAACCGTGGAAGACCCGCCCCGATCGGGGCCCGCTGCCGGCATTGCCGCCGGCCTCCCCCACGTCACAGGTGAGCGGCTCTTCATCCTCTCCTGCGATATTCCCTTCATCGCCTCTGGCCTGCCCACCCTCATCTCCTCCTTCGAAGGTGATGGGGTGTGCTTTGGTGGAGATAGGCCGCAATATCTCGCGGGACTCTACGATTCCACTGCCATCCGCAACCAGGTGGCCTCCCTGCAGAACGAAGGTGGGCTCATTGGTCTGCCCGTACGAGCGATCATGAAGCCTCTGAACATCACGATCATTGACGAGAGTGAAGCCGCACGAGACTTTGACACGTGGGACGAAATTGAGTCCGCGCGGCTCAGCGAATCGGGGAGTTCCTGACATCAAGAGAAACCGACCAAGCATCCCGCATTCTCATCAGAAGACAAGAGCAACGGCGAATATTTCAGCCCTCTAAATTTTCTCACACACCAACACCTACGTGAGCGTTTGCATATAGTTAGGGGGGATTATTCTTCGTCTAGAAGCGGCAAAGATGCCGGTTCTAGCACCATTAACATTGATGGAGAAGAAAATATAAAAAGAGTGTCGGCGCTATTAGCTACGGCCGTACTGGCATTTACCGGGAGTATCGCTGCACCGGCTATTTCCGGAGAATGGACCCACACCAGTATGGGAGGGAAGGTGACGGTGTCAGGTCCAACGCTTCATCTTCGTGATAATGCGGATGATGGAAAGTTTGTCACATCTGAATATCGTTATAACAACGGCAACTCAAGCAGTGCAATTGCGAACAAGGCTGGTTACGGAAAAACAGTTTCCGTAACTCAAAGCTCAAATATTACCAACGCTAAGATATGTCGTTCGCAAACCCTTCTTCCCGTGGATTGCGGGAGATGGAAGTTCTAGTGTCCTCACTCCTTCCTCGTGTTGGCGAGCTCGGATTCCGGGCTCGCCAACACGACTCAACACAATTTGCACCTCTCATGGTTCTATTAGCGGCATTAATCTTCATTCTCGTCGGAGCAGGGGCTGGCATCATCCACGCTTCATATGCGGGAATTGGAGAGCGAGATATGAGCCGCGCTCCATTCAGGATTGAGGACGAGAATCCCTCTTTCCTATACCGACAAGTGCACGACATGATGGTCTACAGCCCCTACGATGCATCGCTGGTGTATATTTGGCCGCTGGATTCGGATGCTCCTATTCCCCCAGGCTTGACCACGTGGCCCGAGCCGGGCCACGTGGTTCTGTCACCCCGCCTGGCGGAGATGGACGCAAGAGAGAAAATCTTTGAGCGCTATGGTGAAGTTGTCGGCACGATCGACGAATCTGGCCTTGCTACCTCAACTGAGCTCCTTGCGTATATTGTTCCTAAAACTATGCCGGACACAGTCGCTACGAATGTCATGTACCCCAACAATGGATTCGGAAACGCTGACGTGGACGCCGGCTTCCTTGGCCAGGCGGCGGACATTGAGCCCCTCCACCTCACTCTCGTAGCCTATTTCATAACGATTGGCATTGGGGCCACCATCTTTGGCTCCGTTGTCATCTATCAGGGCAAGGAGCGTTGGCAGAAGCAAAGCCTCATCCTCTATTCCCTTGGTTACTTGAGCAAGATGCGACTGCGGTGGATGGCTGGACAGTTGTGGCGCCCATTTGCGACGGGAGCCGGCATTGGCTTCCTTCTCCTGATTCCGCTGTTCCTCACTAACATCAAGCTACCTGGGCGTGACTTCACGATCTGGAAGCGAGACGTCTCGTCTTACTGGTATCTGATACTTCTTTACGCACTAATTCCACTGGTTATCTATGGCTTCTTTCTTACCCGCACGGCCACGCGCGTTCCGGTAACGATATCGACCAACCGGCCGCAGGTTGCCGATCGCGAGTACAGCCCCGTGCGCGCAGCGACTTGCTTCTTCTCGGTCCCTATCGCGGTCGTCCTTATTGTCGTGTTTCACAGGACTGCGGATACTTACGTTTTCTTCATCTACCTCGCTGTATTACTCCTGGTGTTTGCAACGCTCATTGACCTGATCGGGTGGGCCATGGTTCGCATTTCTCGCAGAGTCCGCACCCTGGGAGATATTAATAAGAACGTCGGGGCAATCATCGGCAGTGCGGGCATACAGCATCGGATACGGCCCGTTGCAATCCTTGCGGTTGCCATAGCGGCCACCATCATCGTTGGTGCGCAGATCCAGTCCTACCTGGTGGCATGGTCGCAGTCCAGCCGCGAATGGACGATCGTCTACGATCAGTTCGATGGCGAGGTTCTTGAGGTTTCACCGCTTCCTGGTGCTGACCTCTCACAACTGGACAGCATCGTTGACCGCATTAACCCCGTCGCCAACAACTACTCGTTGGTTCTCATTGAAACCGACTGTTCACGCGACGACTGTCCGGTCACCGTGGCCTTCGCGGGCGAAAGCGCGGACCTCGAGGACTTGCGCGAACTGAACCCCGCCTACTACTTTCATTTATTTGCTGACACAGAGCCGGCCATCTCTGACTTTGAGACGATGACCTCACAGGCTATGGAGAATCCGGAGAACTGGGATCTTCAATACCAGATTTCCATTGTGGCATCCGAGCCCGGAAGCCTTGATGCTACCTCCATCAAGCAGATCATTGCCGAGGAATCTACTCCCATGTGGCGGTCGGGATCACCGGCAAGCCTGGAATACTACGGCTCCTTCCAAGGGGCTCAGACCGCTTCCTGGGTGGGGTGGATGGCAGTCATCGGTCTCGCCATTGTCCTGTGGGCCATTGTTCTTTCTCTCCTGTCCGACCTCCGCACCACGATCAGGCGCCTCGCACCGCTCACGGTCTTTGCCAATTCCGAGGGTGTGGTCCGCTCGGTGTCTTTCATTCGAGTCAGTGTTCCCATCGTTCTCGGAGTTGGCATCGGCACCGCGGTCGGGCTCATGCTGTGCGCTGCCCTTACCCTCTCCTTCAAGTCCTCCCTCACACCCGTCATCCCATTCTTCATTGCCTGCCTGACAGTGACTGGCCTGATTGTCGCGCTTGGCATTCTCTATTCCTTCATTCAGGCCCACAGACTCCTATCAACCTGGAAGGTAGGTCGCTGGTGATACTTCAAGCATCAGAACTACAGTGCACAGTACCCGGTCGGATCCTCTTCACGGGATTCTCCCTGTCCGTGGATTCGGGTGAAGCTGTTGCCGTCATCGGGCCATCCGGTTCAGGCAAGTCATCCTTGCTCAATCTCATTCTTGGACTCACCACACCCGATCACGGGCAGATTAATATTAATGGGGTAGCCATGACCGGTCTCGACCCCGCGGGTCGAGCAGGAATCCGCAGATCCTCCATCGGCATCATTTTTCAAGACGGTGAGTTAATTCCGGAGCTTTCAGCTGTTGACAACGTACACGTTGCCGCGCTGATGGTGGAGACAGATCACCAAGGCACAAAAGCGGGAAGCGACCCAGCGCGTGAACGGGAGATGCTGGTGGGCATGAAGGTGCCACCGAATACCTTGGCTGGAACCTATCCGGAGGTGAGAGACAACGTACTGCCATCGCACGCGCACTCATCACCAACCCATCCCTGCTACTGGCCGATGAACCAACGGGGTCACTCGATACCGAGACAAGGGATCAGGTGGCAGACGAACTTTTTGCGACCGTTCGGGCAAAGAATCTGGGACTTGTCGTCGTAACCCACGATCCCACCATCGCCAAACGGGCCGACCGCACCATCGACCTCGGCAGCTACGCACCCAATGGTGGCACGGAATCCACACCACCAGCAGAGAAAAGGAAGCGTCGACTACTACGCATGCGATAACCAGCGATATTCGGCGGTAAATAATGGTGGCTTGGACTTTTCACCCAAACCACTGAACCGTCGATCCTAGAACCCGAGGAAGTATTTCCTGAGTTTGGAGTTCTCGTCGTTCAGCCGGTCCTTGACCGGGCCGTAATCACTAACGTCACCATCGGCGAGGACAGCAACATCGTCGGCGAAGGCGGAGATGTCGGCCATGTCGTGCGTAACCACGACCCCGGTTCTGCCCTTGAGTGCGTTCTTGATGAGTTGGCGCAACTGCACAGCCGCCGCCACGTCCATGGCCGCCAGCGGCTCATCCAGCAGGAGGATCTTCGGCTCAACTGCAATGGCGCGAGCAAGGGCCACACGCTGCTGCTGCCCGCCAGACATTTGGTGCGGCTTCCGGTCAGCAAGTTCCCCAATGCCGCACTCGCCAATATGCACGCGTGCGCGTTCCCTTGCCTCACCCTTGCTCATGCCGCCCGCACGCAAACCGTAGGCCACATTATCGAGTGCCGATAGGTGCGGGAAGAGAGTGGGGTCCTGTGACAGGAGGGTAATGGGGCGCTTGTTGGGTCCAATCCAGGGACTTGCCACTTCCTGACCGTCGAGCATGATACTCCCACCCTGGTCGGGTACGAGCAGGCCCGAGAGAAGGCCGATGAGGGAGGACTTTCCGGTACCGTTGCGTCCAATAACGGCAAGAGTGCGACCCTGCGGATGCTTGAGATCAAAGGTTAGTCCGCGCTGTGCCAGCGCCGCATGCATCTCAATCATTTCTCCACCTTACGACCGCGGGAGGTGATGGACACGACCAGGACGGCGAGGAATAGCAGCACGAGAGCCAGCGCCAGAGCGGTCTCGGGATCAACTTCGCGTTGGAGATAGATGGCGAGCGGAATCGTTCTCGTCCGCCCCTCCAATGAGCCAGCGAACGTTAGGGTGGCACCAAACTCTCCCAGGCACCGGGCGGCCGCCAGCGCGGTCCCGGACACCAGGGCCGGCATCATCATCGGCAGGGTCACGTGGAAAAGCGTGTAGGTCGGTGAGGCACCGAGGGTGGCGGAGATTTGTGCGTGGGAGGACCTGTTGGACCGCAGCGAAGCTTCAAGCGAGGTGACAAGGAAAGGCATCGCCACAAAGACCTGCGCCATAACCACCGCGGTTGAGGTGAAGGCGATATCGATGCCGAGAAGGGAAAGCTGTTCGCCGATGAGCTTCCGCTTACCGAAGGTCGACAGCAGGGCAAGGCCCGCCACGACCGGTGGGAGCACCATCGGGATCGTCACCAGGGTCCGCAGGATCTCCCCCATGCGCCCCGTGAGGCGGGACATGAAGATCGCGAGCGGAACACCTACTAGGACGCAGATGATGGTCGAGATGGTGACGGTGCGGAGCGAAACTCCGAGCGCTTTGACCGAGGTCTCTGACGCGAGGATCTCCGGTACCCGCGACCACGGCATGTCGATCAGCATGCCAACGATGGGCAGGCTGAGAGCAAGGAGGCCTAGCACCGCCCCGACGAGAATCCATCGGGGCGGCGCACCGGCTGTTTTCCACATCACGGCCTGGAGAAGCCTGCGTCTTCCATGCGCTGTGCACCATCACCCGTGGTGAAGGCGTCGATCCAGGCCTGCTCTGTCTCATCGGCCTTGTCGGAGTCGATGATGACGAGCGGGTAGTTGTTCGGAACATCGGCAGCGTTCGGGATGTCGAAGATTTCGACAGCATCCCCTGCGGAGTTCGCATCAGTTCGGTAGACCAGGCCAACATCACCCTGGCCGGAGGTGATCTTGCCAAGTACGTCGGTCACGGCGCTTTCCTCGGACACGGGGTCGAGGGTGATGCCGTTGATCTCGGCAAGCTGGAGGGAGACGTCACCGCAGGGAACCTGGGGTGCGCAGATCACGAGGTCCGCCTCGTTCATCGACTCATCGAAGCCGGTGATGTTCGCAGGGTTGCCTGCGGGCACGACGACAACGAGTTCGTTGATTGCGATCATGTCGAGTTCGGTGCCGCGATCGGCTTCCGTGATCTGATCTGCGGTGGACTGGTTGGCGGTAATGAGGATATCCACGTCGGCACCCGCCTCGATCTGTGCAACGAGATCGGAGGAGCCGCCACAAACGGTCGTGACCTCAATACTGAGGTCATCTTCTACCTCGGTTTCAACGGTTTCAGCGAGATCGCACATGGAGGCTGCGATCATGACCGTGATGTCGCGGTGAGGGGCGTCGCCACCGGACTCTTCAGTGGCTGCGGTCTCTGTGCCGTTTGTTCCCTCTTCTTCGGCGTCGTCCGAACAGGCGGCGAGTGTGAGTGCCAGGAGCGCAACGGCGCCGAGGCTCATCAGTTTTTTCATGAAATCATTCCTGACTTAACGGAAACATTGGTGGCTTTAATCAGGGCAGTGGCCGGCGAACCAACCTCCAACCTCATCTCCCTCACCGCTTCAGCGGAGATCAGGGAGACAACTCGGTAGATACCGCACTGCATATCCACCTGGGCCATGACGCCGTCGACTTGGACGCGTGTCACGATCCCGGCGAGTTCGTTTCGAGTCGATACTCCGTGATCGCTATCCGCCTTGCCTTTGGCAAGGCGGATCGCCAGGTCGGCAACAGACTTCCCATCAACGAGGATTCGACCACCGTCTCTGTTTGCTACTAGCGAGCCGTCATCAATCCAGCGCCGAACCGTATCGTCGGACACTGCAAGAAGACGGGCAACTTCACGAACCTTGTACTCTGACACAACTCCCATAGTACCCCGTATTTGCGGACTTCCAGAATCTTTTTATCCGCATTTGCCATTGTTTGATGTTCGCGTCACATGTCTGTCAAAACGGTTGCTCACGGCCCCACAAGTTGCCAGGGACCTTTCTCCCAAAAGCGGATCACGATAGCTCACAACAGGTCGCGCCGGCAGGGAACCCAAATGAGTTCACGCGGAGTGAATTATATGGTGCACGAGAGGCCCATCACAGGTAGATTGTGTCCCATGGTCGATTGCTCGATCGATCATCACCGACGAAAGGAGCACCGCATGGGTATTTTCGATAAGGCAAAGGATGCACTGAACTCAGATAAGGCTGAGCAGGTTTCCGACAAGAGGCTTGATCAAGCCGAGAAGTTTGCCTCCCAGCGCGCTGGTGAAGAACACCAAGAGAAGATCTCAAACGCTCGGGACTCAATAGACAAGAAAATTGGCAACGAGTAACTGCTAACTTTGCTCACTGTGACCGGCCACGATGGCCGGTCACAGTGCGTTACGGGCAAGCATCTTTGCGGGTAGCGGACAACAACCAAATTCAGGCTGGGCAATGCAGGCCGGCACGTAGACTGCTGGCATGACAGATGCGCACCTTTGGTTGGAAGAGTTCAATGATGAAACCCTGGCATGGGCCAGCAAGCGGTCCGATGCGACGATTGAAAGTCACGCGGGTCCGGAGTTTGATTCGCGAGAGAAGGCGGTCTACGACATTCTCTCCGCCAAGGACAAGCTCGACCTCGGCACCCTGCGCGGCCAGTACATCTACAACTTCCACACCGACCTTGAGCATCCTCGTGGGCTCTGGCGGCGCACCCTTCTCGAGGACTATCTCACCACTCCCCAGTGGGAGACCCTGCTCGATATTGATCAGCTCGGCAAGGACGAGAACGAATCCTGGGTGTTTGGTGGCGCGCAACTTCGCCGGCCCGACTTCACGCGAGCACTGATCTCACTCAAGCCCGGTGGCACCGATGCCAATGTGGTTCGAGAATTCGATGTCGAGAAGAAGGAATTCGTGGAGGACGGATTCTATTCCCCCGCCTCAAAGGGCTCACTCCAGTGGACCACGGATGATTCCGTTCTGATCGCACGCGACTTTGGCGAAGGAACGCTGACAAACTCTGGCTATCCCCGCACCGTGCGGCTGTGGAAGCGCGGCACCGCACTCGAGGACGCCCCGATCATTCTCGAAGGAGAAGCAGAAGACATTCTCGTGGGGGCCTCGCACGACTTCACGGTCGGATACGAACGCACCTTCGCGGTCCGTGCCACAGACTTCCGAGACACCATCGTCTACGAGGTTGATGGCGAGACTCTGGAGCTCACGGAATTGAAGGTGCCGCACAGCGCCTCTGTCGGAACCGTGAAGGACTGGGTTGTTCTGGAGCTGCGCTACGACTGGAACGTCGATGGCACAGTCTTCCCCGCGGGATCACTCCTCACCCTCCCCTACGAGGAAGCATTGAACGGACCACGGGCGGAATCCATCACCACACTCTTCACCCCCACGGCCACGGCATCCCTGTCGTCCATGGCCGAGCTGGCCAGCGGCGTTGTCTTCACAACGCTGGACAATGTACGCAGCCGCGCCTACTTCGCCCCGATCGGCACCTGGTCCGTGACCGAACTACACCCCGACCTTGGTGAATTCGATTCGATCGGGATCACGGCAGTCGACCAGGAAAAGGGCGATGACGTGTGGGTTGTGACCACCGGGTTCCTCACTCCCACCACCCTCCTCCACGGCACCGCAAGCCAGGATGGTCTCGAGGTCAAGAAGGTCAGGTCGGCACCGGAACGGTTTAATGCCGATGGCATGGTTGTACGCCAGGAATGGGCGACCTCCAAGGACGGCACCAAGATCCCCTACTTCCTCGTGGGATCAGAGCAGGCACTGTCCGGTCAGCACCCTGCCCGCACCCTCCTGGATGGTTATGGCGGGTTTGAGATCTCAAACATCCCCGGCTACATCGGCACCTACGGCAAGGCCTGGCTCGAAGACGGCGGCGTGTACGCACTGGCAAACATTCGTGGCGGCGGCGAATTCGGTCCCGCCTGGCACCAGCAAGCCCAAAAGGAAGGGCGCCACCTCGCATACGAGGACTTCGCGGCAGTCGCACAGCACCTGGTAGAAACAGGAGTGACCACGGTCGACCAGCTCGCGGCAACGGGCGGTTCCAACGGCGGCCTCCTTATCGGCAACATGTACACCACATATCCGGAGCTCTTCGGGGCTCTTATTTGCCGCGTTCCACTGCTCGATATGAAGCGGTTCTCGCACCTGCTCGCGGGAGCCTCGTGGATGGATGAGTATGGGAATCCGGATACGGGTGATTGGGAATTCCTCCAGAACTACTCCCCGTACCACAACGTGAAGGAAGACCGGACCTATCCGCCGATCCTCGTCACCACGTCCACTCGCGATGATCGTGTGCATCCCGGTCATGCTCGGAAGTTCGTGGCGCTCCTGGAAGAGCAGGGTCACGACGTAACCTATTTTGAGAACACCGAGGGCGGTCACGCGGGCGCGGCGGACGCCAAGCAGTCAGCGCGGTCGCTTGCCCTGATCTTCACCTTCTTGGATGAGAAATTGGCAAAATAAAAGCCGGCCCGGAGCCGACTGTCAGATTATGAGCGCGTAAAGACCGACCATGCCCACAATGAGCACGAGGGCAACAACGGCCTTCCATACGGGTCGCTTGCGCGGCGTATAGTCCGCTCCGGGCACATAGCCACCAAAGTCGTAGCCACCGGAGTTCAAGCGTTCCTGATTGCTAGGCTGTTGTGCCATATGACGGACCTTTCTCTTCGATGTTGAGA
Source organism: Flaviflexus massiliensis (assembly GCF_001375495.1). Lineage (GTDB taxonomy): Bacteria > Actinomycetota > Actinomycetes > Actinomycetales > Actinomycetaceae > Flaviflexus > Flaviflexus massiliensis. The sequence continues at coordinate 435,010 of NZ_LN831058.1, forward strand.
CACTACACCCACATAATTATTGAGTGGAAGGTAGATCTTGCCGCAGGAGGAAGCCCTGCGCGAATGGCTCTCATTCTAACTCATATTCTTGCAGGGAAAAGTAGGGACCACCTGGGCCGTAAGTAAGACGCCACCAGGGTTTCACCCGTCCTGCAAGGCAGCACAGAATGGCTAGTGGACCACGCTTCTGCTTGTGCTTGACGAGTTACCCTCTCCACGCGCAAATACAACCAGATCAACCACAATTGCTCGCTTGTGAGCGACCTAGTTCTGGCTCGTTTCGGGAGCGGTAAAGGTCCACGGCCCTCTCCGGAGCGTGCTTGGATCGAAAGATTCGAGGAACTCGGTGGCGGTCTCCGCCTTGCTACCCAGGGAGGTGGCTATCATGGCAAACACTTTTTCGGTACCCATTCCCTGCTCTGCTAGCTGCGCGAGAGTGACGGCGCCGTCTCGCTTAGCAAGGCGCTGCCCCTGCTCGTTCACAACGAGCGGCACGTGATAGTACTCGGGTGTTGCAAACCCGAGAAGTTGTTGGAGATAGATTTGCCGCGGGGTGGAATCCAGCAGATCATCTGCTCGGACGACCTGATGAACGTGCTGGTACTCATCATCAACGACGGCCACCAGGTTGTATGCCATGACCCCGTCACCCCGGCGGATCACAAAGTCATCGATATGGCCGGTGAACTCACCGCACACCCGATCGGTGAACGTCAGCGTGTCGTTGTTGGTACGCAGTCGCAGGGCAGGTCCCCTGCTCATGATCTCAAGTTTCTTCCGACCTTCATCTCGCTCCTTCTCGGTCAGGTCGCGGCACGTGCCGGGATAGGATCCGGGTGGCGCATGGGGGGCCGTGGGTGCTTCCCGAATGTCCGCACGCGTGCAGTAGCACTCGTACAGCAACCCGCGCTCCTGGAGCTGCGTGACAACCTCTTCGTAGGCCGGAAGCCGCTCCGATTGGAAGAGCACCTCCCCATCCCAGTCAATCCCGAGCGCCTTCAAGTCAGCCAGCTGGGATTGAACATATTGAGGGCGGACACGTTCGTCCAAGTCCTCCATCCTCATCACAAACCCCAGGTCTTTCGAACGCGCGCAAGCCCAGGCGATGAGAGCCGTACGGAGGTTACCAACGTGGAGATCACCAGAGGGTGAGGGAGCATAGCGCCCACTACCAACCATTCCCATCATCTCCCATCACGGATCGCATAAACGCGTACCTGTCTATGTTATACCCGCAAGTTACTGCCGCTCAGTCATGGCAGGTCGGCGCAGAGAAACGAACCGCTAACGATCAGCAGCAGCAAGGGTCGATGGACGCACAGGGGAAAGGTAAGAAGGAGAGGGAGAAAGACAAAGAGAAAGAGAAGGGCGCGAGGCTAGTGCCTCGCGCCCTCACCGTGTCAGGTGCTCACAGCTTTCCGAGCACCCTGTTGCTTACTTGACGTAGCGGTTGACGACAGGGCTGTCGATACCGTCGCCATCCCAGTCACCGACGTACACCTGGTCAGTGCTACGTCCGTAACGGATGGTCGTGTCGGCCTTGCCGCCCTCGAGGGTGTTCTTGACGTGGAAGGCGTTGCCACGGCGCAGGGCCAGGGAATCACCGTTCTTGCCATCGAAATCGCCTGCGAGAACCTCGTCTCCTGCGCGACCGTAGGTGAAGGAGTGTTCAGCCTTGCCACCCTTGAGTGCGTTGGAGACATGGAATTCTTGGCCACGCTGGACCATGATCGTGTCGGCTTTGTCGCCATCCCAGTCACCAACGTGAACCGAGTCGGTGTCACGGCCGTACTTGAAAGATGTTTCGGCATTTCCGCCCGTGAGGGTGTTGTTCAGGTGGAATTTGTGACCGCGGCGGACACCGAATGAATCGATTCCGTCACCGTCCCAGTCACCTGCAATGACCTCATCGGAGGAGCGACCGAACTTGAAAGACGTCTCCGAGTTACCGCTCGCAAGCTTATTGCTCACGTAGAAGGTGTTTCCGCGGCGTACCGCGATCGTGTCCTTGCCATCACCGTCCCAATCACCAACGAGGAGCTCATCCCCGTTGCGACCGAACGCAATCCGCTCATCTTCCGTGTGCTGCGCCCAGGAGTTAGCGAAGTAGAACAGGTTGCCCTTGGTGGGGAGTGGCTTCGGAGCAACGTAGGTGAAGTTCCACGAGGCAGCCACACCATCAGCGAGTACGTACCCTTCGAGTGCTCGAGCAGTGACCTTGGTGTTCTTGGTGATGACGACCTCACCGGAAACCACCTTGTCACCAACCAAGTACTCAACACCCTCGACCACGGGGATCGAGATCGTGTTATCAGCAAAGGTTGGAGCCACCGGGGTGACCTCAACAACCTGGGCAACATACTCGAAGTCCCAGGAAGCAGGTGCGTCCTCAGCGAGGACATAGCCTTCGACTGCACGGGCGGTCACAGTGGTGTTCTCGGTGATGACAACTTCACCGAGAACCACCTTGTCACCAACCAGGTACTCAACACCCTCGACCACAGGGATCGAGACCGTGTTATCTGCGAAGGTGGGGGCTTCGGGGGTGACGGTGATGATGTCGGCCTCGACGGCGAACTCGGCGGTCACGGTCTTGTCATTGACGGCAAGGGTAATGCTGCCGGTGCCAGGCTCGAGCGGGGTGAGAACGTTCGTGTTCGGGTCGAAAGCTGCGACCGAGCCCGCGGGGGCCTCATCCGCTGCACCAACGTGAACGTTGGATCCGGACCAGGCGTAGCTCATGGGCCATGCCACCGGCATGGTCCTCACGCCATCGTCCTGAGTCATGGTCGGGGCAAGGGTGACGGCTTCGCCATTCTCCTCAAAGGAGGCGGGAACTTCACCGAGGGAGAGTCCGTCTTCGTCAACGCGAGTATTGACTTCGAAGGACACCCAGTCACGGGGGTTCTCGGACGTTGCCTGCGATTCATCGATACCGATCATCATCCATCCCGTGAACGATCCCGAGGAGCCCCCGGTCGGGCCCTTACCTGCGTTGCCGTTGATGAAGTACGGGATTCCGTCGAGGGTCATGGCGTGGAAAATTCCGACACCGGCAGCGATGTTGGCAATCGGCTTGCCGGATTCGTTGCGGAAGTCTTCCAGCCAGTCGCGCAACATCTGAGCATCGAGTCGGTTCGAGAGCTGGCTGGCCTTGGTGGGCAGCGGATCATCAACCGGGTGATGCTGGAATACGAGGACACCGGTGATGTCATCGTTCGTCTTGGCATCCTCCAGCGCGTTCTTCAGCATCTGGATCTGCTGGAAGTCATGGGTGATGCCGCCGGGTGCGGAGTTGATCCAGATGAGGCGGGTGCCATCCACATCAATGAAGCCGTTCGTCTTTCCGAAGGCATCAATGAAGTTTTGGATGTCGCCACCCATAACTTCGTGGTTGCCGGGGACATAGATGTAGGGGAAGTCGCCCAACTCTTCATCGATGAGCTGCTTCGCGAAAGCAAAGTCCTCGGGCGAGGCCTCGTCAACGAAGTCACCGTTGATGATGAGCAAGTCGGGATCCTCGGCAAGGATCTCGCGGAATGCTTCGCGAGCCCCGCGGACACCACCGGATTCGGGGTTGCGTGCCACAAACTGAGCGTCCGAGACAACGGCGATCCGGAGCGGGGAATCATCGGTTGCACCAGTGCTGGCCACAACACCATCGGTGACCTCACCGGTTTGCGGAAGGTCGACCGAGGTCGGGACGAGCGCCTGAATGTCGGAGACCACGATGGATCCCTCGTAGGTGACGGCGGTACGGGTTTCCATGATGCGGAAGCGCTGGAAGGTCAGCGGGTACTGAACGCCGGCGGGGATTGCGAACGTGATCTGTCGCCATCCCTCAAACGCCTCCGTCGGACCGTCAAGCTGGGTGGTGGTGCCGTTGGCCTGACGGACCTGGATGCGGGGCCAGGAACCGTTTTCGTTTCCGTTCACCCATGCGGTGATCGCGGTGGGCTGACCGGGGATCTCGATGCCGCCATTCGGGGCTACGGCATACGCGCCGCGAGTGGCGGTGGCCTGGGTGAAGTCGTAATCAATCTCCACGCCGGGCATGCCATCATGACCCTCGACTGGGGTCACCGTGACACCGGGGGCGCGGTCGTTTGCCGCTGTCCACGAGGAAGCATCTGCAAAGTCAGCAACCTGAACGCTATCCACGCCAACGGTGATGGCCATGGGTGCCTCGTGCTCACCAACCTTGACGGTCATGCGCGATGCCGTGTTGTCGTTGTTGACGGACACGGCGAAGGTGCCGTTCGTGCCGGGCTCGATGGTGAAGTTACCTTCCTCATCGCCTTCAAGAACAACATCAGCTGCGTCGATCGGCGCCTTGTAGCCGTTCGAGTCGTATCCGTACACGGTGAAGGACGCGACCTCTTCCGGGCTGGAGAGCTGAACAACGGACGGTGAGATCTCGATGCGATCGAGTTCGCCAAGAACCTCGATATCGAAGGAACCAGAGGCATCACCGCTCAACGCGGTGACCGTGTCCCGGCCCTTGCTAACACCGGTGACGGTGGCGGTGTGGTCACCGTTCGAGGTGACGGTCGCATTACCGCTGGAGGACCAGGAGGGAACCGTGCCGGGAACTGCGTATCCGGTTTCGGTGTAGCCCTTGGCCTGCACCTGCCTGGTCAGGCCGGGGAACACCCGGTTCGCTTGGCCTGCCTGGAGAATGGCGGAGACGGAGTAGCCGACGAGCTCACCGGAACCCTGATCAACGAACAGACCGATGCCGTTCGGGACGGAACGCGCGTAGCCATCCGACGGATTGTGGGGAACATCGGCTTCGGTTTCACCGGGTCGCACGGTTCCCATGGTCGTTGAGCCGCCACCGTCCAGGTTCCCGGCCTCGTACGCACCCAGTTCGTGCATGAGCACGCCCAGGTCGGTGAGACTGAGGCCGGTGGAGGTCTGCTGGCGTCCATCAACCACCAGGAGGTACATGATTGTACCGGTTTCGTTGAAGCCAATGGCGGTGCGGGGATGGACTGCCTTATCGCGCGAGGTGACTGGCTGACCGCCGGTGACAATGCGAGCATTGGCTGCGATAGCAGCACTGATCTCACCAGCATCCGATGTCACCACGGATTCGATAACGACCGTGTCACCCACCTTGATCTGGGATAGCACATTGGCCCCACCGTCGCGTTCCACGAGGGACTGCGCGCCTTCGGGGAGCTGCCCCACGGTGGGGATACCCACGGATGTGACGCGACCGTTCGGGTCAATAATCACCTCGGTGCCGGTTCCTCCGGCGAGCACGTGCTCGCGAGTGTAGTCGCCCCACAGGTGGTTGTAGACACCAACCTTGCCCGCGGGCAGCCGCCACGCGTTCACGCCATCAACCTCGACGTTCGAGGGCTCACCGTTGACGGTGACGGTGGTGGTCAGCGTGACCGAACCGAATGCTCCCAGCCCTTCCTTGGTGAAGATGACGGGGTTGTGACCTGCCGAGGTGGTGCCGTTGCCCGTCCCAGCGGGAATGGTAATGATTCCATCATCTTCGGAAATGCCAACGCCCTCGGGGGCCTTGGATCCGTTAATGTCAAAGAACGATCCGTTCACGCCCGCAATGGCGTCAGCATCCTCAATGAGGTCCGAGATCGGCTCTGCATCGGACACCGTTCCCGGGTACAGGTAGTCGGCGCGGACCTGGCCCGAGCCAAGGTCGGCAACGAGCACATCAAATTCCAGGCGGCCGCCGGCCTGGATACGATCAACGCTCACCAGTTCCACACCGGGAGCAATTTGTTGACGGTCATAACCGTTGACGATGGCTTTACCACTGCCATCAATATTCATTGCCTCAACGGCAGCGTTGACGGCATCAGTTTGCTTGATTCCGTCGGCTGCCGATGCCGGCACTATCGTCCCAAGAGCCAACCCACCAGCAATAACGCCGGCAACAAGCCGGCGCTTCCCGCTGGAATGGCGGGATGGCTGATCCGCAAATACGGATCTGTCATTCAACCTCATCGTGTTCTCCACACCTTCTAAACCGGCCATATTTTGACCCACATCATCATCACCAACGAAGGTAAATACTGCATGAAGAGGACAAGAACAACGAGTCAATTAAAGTGAACACAATTTTCATTGCGGAGTTTGCGAGGCTCTCACCCGTTTGGCACCTGCCGGGCGAGCCATGGGCAGCCGACGAGATTGAGCAACAAAAAGTTAAGACACAACAGCTGATGGCCACGAACAGTCATTCTTGAGCAAAGCGGGACCCGGGCACCTCACTTGGTCGTTCGTCCATTTGCGTTCAAAAAGTCCGCACAGGAATCCCGTGTTGGGATGTCTCATGCGGACCGGGTATTGAATACTGTAACGCGCTCCTACAGCAGGCCGATCTCTCACGGTCAGCTCAGATACTTGGGTTTAGCCTTTGGCTAGAGTGAAGGCCGCCAAATCACCAGCGCGGAACTGCGCCGAGTACCTTCCGAGGGTGCGCGCTCGCCGCGGGCAAGGGTAATGATGTTGCCGTCCTGGCCGGCTGCAAAGACTCGGCGTTCTTGAGCCTGCTTATCGTAGAGGACTCCCTTGAGCCGTTCGGCAAGCGCGTTCAATCGGTTGTTCTCACGCTTGAGCTTCGCTACCTGCTTCTCGAGTTCGAGGATGCGGGAGATGCCGGCGAGATTAATCCCTTCCTCTTGGGAGAGGGTCTGGATTTCCTGCAGCTCCTCAATGTCAGCGAGCGAGTAGCGGCGGCCGCCTCCCTTGGTGCGGGAGGCAACCACGAGACCAAGCCGGTCGTATTGACGGACCGTCTGGGCGTGCATGCCCGCCATCTGCGCCGCAATCGACACGGAGAATACGGGATCGTTTTTCGACAGCGAGGGTGTCATGACACCTCCGCCATCCTCCCCAGATCAGCCCGGGGGTTCGCGTCCTTAGTTGCTTCGGCAAACGCCTCCACAGCTGCTTTCGCATCGCCCGAGAGCTTCTTGGGAACAACGATGTTGAGGCTGACCAGCATGTCGCCGGGCAGTCCCTTGCCGCGCAGACCGTGTCCGCGCACGCGCAGGGTGTTGCCGGATGAGGATCCGGCAGGGATCTTCACCTTAACGGTGCTGCCGTGAACGGTCGGGATCTCCACCTTCGCGCCGAGTGCCGCCTCAGGGAATGACACGGGGAGCGTCATCTTGACGTTCTTGCCGTCAAGTTCGTACACGGGGTGCTTCTCGACGGTCAGGGTAATAATGAGGTCGCCGGGTTCGCCACCGTGCTGACCGGGGCCACCCTTTCCGCGCACGCGGATCTTCTGCCCATCGTGCACTCCTTGCGGGATCTTCGCCGTGACGCGCTGCCCCTGACCAGCAACCTGGATCGTGGCACCGTTGATGGCTTGACCGAGGGTAATGCTCGCGGTTGCGAACAAGTCTTCGCCGCGCTGTGGCCTCCGACCAAACCCACCAAAGGGTGAACCTCCCCCACCGAACGGGGAGCCACCACCGGAGAACATGCCGGACAGAATGTCCTCGAAGCCGCCAGCAGACTGGTTGGTGGTCCGGTATTGGGTTCCGCCCCCTCCGGAGAACATGGAGGAGAAGACATCTTCGAAGCCGCCACCACCAGGCCCGCCTGCGGAGAAGCGGGCACCGCCGCCTCCCATGGCGCGGATCGCATCGTATTGTTTGCGATCCTCTTCGTCGGAGAGCACGGCGTAGGCTTCGCCTACTTCTTTGAATTTGCTTTCCGCCGCAGTATCACCCGGGTTCTTATCCGGATGGTAGGTGCGTGCGAGCTTACGGTAGGCCTTCTTGATGTCATCCTGGGAGGCGTTTTTGTCGACCCCGAGGACGGCATAGAAGTCCTTGGACAGCCAGTCTTGGCTAGCCATGGCACATCACCTTCCTTTCTTGTGAGTGTGCCGGGCGAAAGCCCGGCACACCATCATGATTACTGCGGGGAGACCACGCCGACCCGTGCGGGGCGGATGATCTTCTCACCCATCCGGTACCCGGGTTGGATCAGGGTACCGACCTGCTCCTCGGTCACATCCTCTGAGGGGGTGTGCATGAGGGCTTCGTGGATGGCGGGGTCGAAAGCATCCCCTTCGGCACCGTAACGGACGAGCCCGTAGTTGGTTTCGAGAGTGTTTTCGACCTTGGTTGCGATAGCCCCGGCGGGGCCTTCGAGGTCACCGTGCTGGCGTGCGAGTTCGATGTCGTCAAGGACGGACAGGAGGTTCTCAATCACGGAGGCGATTCCGGCCTGCTTCTGGTTTACACCATCGGTCTTGGACCTGCGAACGAAACTGTTGTACTCCTGGGACACGTTGTACGTGTCGGCACGAGCACGCGCCAGCTGGTCCTCCAAGTCCACAATCTTCGCCTGAGCTTCCAGCAGCGGGTCGACCTCCTCGGCCACTTCGTCACCCTCGGGGGCTGCAGTGTCCTGCTCCTCCGGCGTGGCGTCAGCAGTTTCGGGTGCCGGCTCCTGCTGGGTACCATCCTCCTGCTCAAACTCGGGCTGGCCAGCGTCCTTCGAGTTCATCTCGTCGGGCGACTGGTTCTCGCTCATTTCTGATCATCCTCTTCGTCTACAACTTCAGCGTCAACGATGTCGTCCTCGTCGGCTGCGGGAGCCGGCTCGCCTTCGGCGGGTGCCTCGGAGGCCGCCTGGGCGTAGATGGCTTCGCCGATCTTCTGGGACTTCTCGGTCAGGTCCTGCTGAGCGGCCTTGATTGCCTCTACGTCTTCACCTTCGAGAGCGGTCTTGAGAGCATCGGCTGCTCCCTGGACGTCGGAAACGAGGGAGTCGTCGAGCTTGTCCTTGTTCTCTTCGAGAAGCTTCTCGATCGAGTAGACCTGCTGTTCGGAGGTGTTGCGGAGCTCAGCTTCTTCCTTCCGCTTCGCATCCTCAGCTGCGTGCGCTTCGGCTTCCTTCACCATGCGGTCAATCTCCTCCTTGGGAAGAGCCGAGCCACCGGTGATGGTCATGGACTGTTCCTTGCCGGTTCCGCGGTCCTTGGCGGACACGTGGACGATGCCGTTCGCGTCAATATCGAACGTGACCTCAACCTGGGGAACGCCGCGGGGCGCGGGTGCGATGCCCGTGAGTTCGAAGGTACCGAGCGGCTTGTTGTCGCGAGCGAACTCGCGTTCACCCTGGTACACCTGGATCAGCACCGAAGGCTGGTTGTCCTCGGCGGTGGAGAAGACCTCGGAACGCTTGGTCGGGATCGCGGTGTTGCGCTCGATCAGCTTGGTCATGACGCCACCCTTGGTCTCAATACCGAGGGACAGCGGGGTCACGTCAATGAGGAGAACGTCCTTGCGGTCGCCGGTGATGACACCGGCCTGGAGAGCCGCACCAACGGCAACGACCTCGTCCGGGTTCACGGACTTGTTCGGCTCCTTGCCACCGGTCAGTTCCTTCACGACATCAGTCACCATGGGCATGCGGGTCGAGCCACCCACGAGAACAACGTGGTCGATCTCGGAGAGCTTGATACCAGCATCCTTGATCACGTTGTTGAACGGCACCTTGGTGCGCTCAAGCAGGTCACGAGTCATTTCTTCAAACTTTGCTCGGGTGAGCTTCTCATCCAGGTGGAGAGGACCGTTCTCGGTCATCGACAGGTACTGGAGGGTGATGTTGGTCGAGGTGGCGGAAGAAAGTTCCTTCTTCGCCTGCTCGGCAGCTTCCTTCAGGCGCTGAAGAGCAATCTTGTCCTTCGACAGATCAACACCGTACGAGTTCTTAGCCTGACCAACCAGCCAGTCAACGATCTTCTGATCCCAGTCGTCGCCACCGAGTCGGTTGTCACCGTTGGTTGCGCGAACCTGGATGGTCGAGAACTCGTCCTCGTCCTTGCCAACCTCGAGGAGGGACACGTCGAAGGTGCCGCCGCCCAGGTCGAAGACCAGGATGAGCTCATCTTCCTTGCCCTTTTCAAGGCCGTAGGCGAGAGCAGCTGCGGTCGGCTCGTTCACGATACGCTGCACGTTGAGGCCGGCAATCTGACCAGCGTCCTTCGTTGCCTGACGCTCAGCGTCATTGAAGTAAGCGGGAACCGTAATAACGGCGTCCGTGACCTCTTCACCAAGGTAAGCTTCAGCGTCCTTCTTCAGCTTGCCAAGAATGAAAGCCGAGATCTGCTGAGCCGTGTACTTCTTGTCGTCAATGTCGATCGACCAGTCGGTTCCCATGTGACGCTTAACCGAAGAAACGGTGCGATCAACGTTGGTGACGGCCTGGCGCTTGGCGATCTCACCAACCAGAACCTCACCAGCCTTCGAGAAACCAACGACCGACGGGGTGGTGCGGGTACCCTCGGCGTTTGCGATAACGGTGGGCTCGCCACCTTCCAGGACGGTGACCACCGAGTTCGTGGTACCGAGGTCAATACCTACTGCACGTGCCATAGTTACTACTCCTTTTCTGGGCTTATGCCCTCACCGCCGTAGCGGCTCACTAACTTTTCCTACTCAAGTGTGCGCCAATCAGAAACTTATGTCTAGTCAGCTACCCATTTCTTGAGTCCATCTATATCAACTTTGGATTGAGAGAATTTATTCCCCGCCGACACAATTAGCTGCAAAACCAAGGAAATTAGCGGCACACGCCCACCAAACACTCCCCAAGACCATTCTTAAGATCGACAAATATCTCACAGTGCTCATGCAACACTCTCACAGGCCGCACTCAGACTCGAGCCCAACCCGAAAACCCTAGATCACCCAACACACACCCTCGGACAACACCCCTCGCACCCCACAGCAACGCCGGCACCCTCTTAAGAAACAGCCCCACCCCAACCCGAGCATGAGTGACCAGCGCCATGTACGCAAATCAACAGGTACCTGTTGCATCTTCAAAATAGGTGCTTTACTATTTTCAGCAGGCGCCTGATAGACAGGTTCCTGCAGATCTTGAAAGGACTACCTCGTATGAATAACGACGAACTCTATAAGAAGTTTCGATACGCCACTCATCTCATGAAGCCGCGTCCCCCGAAGCCTGGCGGACACGGACACCCCCATCACCCGGTGGAGGATCCCACGAGGGGCCAGGGACGGATCCTCGCAGCACTGAAATTGCAGGACAGCATCCCGACCAAGGATCTTGCCTTTATTTTGGGCATGAGGGTCGCATCCCTCAACGAGCACCTCTCCAAGCTCGATGCAGCCGAACTCATTACTCGTGAGCCCTCCCCCGAGGACAAGCGCATCATGCTCATCAAACTGACAGAGGACGGGAAGAAGGTGGAGCAGCTCCACCCAGAAAAGCCCAATCCCTTTGAGAAGCTAAGCGAGGATCGGATCGAACAGCTCGATGAAATCCTCGACCTCATCATTGATCACCTCGAATCACAGAACTCTGATAACGAGTTCCTCGCCCCCTCAGATACTGACGTCACCTCGTGGAGCGAGCGCGCCCGCGCCCGCATGGGAGACGACAGGTTCGAGGCATGGCTGGAGCGAATCTCCGACTATGCTCCCGACGGTCCCGGACGCAACTTTGGCCCCCGCGGCCGCAGGCACGGAGGTCCAGGGCTCCGCGGCCACGAACACCACCCGCACCACCGCAATCAGCACGATGGGCCGAGCAGGTTGGGTGAAGGTCCCGGTAATCACGGATTCCCCCAGGAACACAATCGCCAGCACATGAAGGGCGAACCAGGCCTGGGCAATCGCACCGACCACTCGCTCGACAACAACGCTGACGCGTGATGCGGGGTGAGGTGTTGGACCGGCCCAGCCTGTTAGAGACTGCCCGCATCCACGTCTTCTCAAATTCAATATTCAGAGTGCGGCCCGATATCGGGCCGCACTCTTTTCTTCTCCGCCCAGTCATGCCCAGGTATGACACCCGAGCGATTGCGGGGTTGAGAAAGCGCAAGTTCAGGACACTGAACGAGATCCGTGAAAGTGCCGCACGTAGAATTACAGAAGAATGTGCCACCCTCTGTGTACCGCTAAGGGTGGCACATCCAGTTCTTCGCTAGTCGAGCACTCGTTCTTTCACCAGTTCTTGCTTAGTCGATCACTGCAGCATTGGCTGCCGCGATGATCCGAAGGTTGTGGGGTAGCGCCCCATCAAAGCCCGGGGTCGACATGGTGAGGATGACGGTGTCCTTATCGGGATTATTGACAAACTTCGTGCTGAAGAAGCCCTGCCAGCTGTAGGCACCCTTGCCACCGAGGTAGTGGATGGAGCCGGCCGGAGCATTGACATCCTCCTGGATATCAAGCTGGTAGCCCCACTTGTTCTGGGTGAGCTGCCAGTTGGTGAGGTCGCCGATCTGGTTCGTGGTCATGAGTTCTACTGCCGCCCGGCTGACGATGCGAACACCATCAAGCTCGCCCTTGTTGAGGAGCATCTGAGCAAAGCGGAAGTAGTCCTGCACAGTGCCATGCAAGCCTCCCGCACCACTGAAGTAGGTCTTGTGCTCGGAGAACGTGTAGTCCGGTCCAAGATTGCCGAGACCGAGCGGGGAGGTTCCAACCTGCTTCTCATCCTTACCAGCCCAGTACACGGCAGCAATCCGGTCCCGCTGGTCTTCGGGCGGGAAGAACCACGTCTCGTTCATACCCAAAGGCTTAAAGATGTTCTCCCGCAGGTAGGTGTCGTAGTCGACTCCGGACACGATTTCTACCAGTCGGCAGAGCGTATCCACGCTGTTGTTGGAGTAGTCGAATGCCTCACCGGGATGGGACATGAGAGGCATTTTGGCGAGAATGTCGATGTTGGATTCGAGGGTAATGGGAGGAGCGTTGAGGTCATCCATGAGCCCAGCTTCTGCATAGAACTTGGGAACAACACGGTAGTTCTGGGGCGTGAACAAGTCGTACCACCAGGAGTTGGTCATGCCGGCGGTCATGGACAGCAGGTGATGAATCGTGATCTCAGTTTTCGGAGTCACCAGCTTAACCTCGCCCCAGTTATCCAGCTCCGCCACCTTCACGTCAGCGAAGGCCGGGATGAACTTAGAAATCGGATCCGAAAGCGAGATGAGGCCCTTGTCCCACAGCTGCATGACAGCAACCGCGGTAGGAACCTTGGACATCGAGGCTAGACGGAAGATGCTATCGGTCTCCATCGGCACATCCTCATCGGCCTTACCGAAGGCTTTGAGGTAGCAAACCTTCCCGTGCCGGGCGACGAGGACCACCATGCCCTGGTAGGCATCCTCCCCCATGTGGGTCTCAACAAGCTTGTCGATATTGGCGAGATAGTCGCTCGACATCCCCACACTTTCGGGGTCAACTGTCTCAATCTTGTTCACGTTGTCTCCATTCTCAGCACGCCAATGTGCCGATCCTCAGGCCCGCAAATCACTGCATTCGCGGAACATTCCCAACGGTATGCCATGGCTCACATCACGGTCAACGAGTTGATTGAGGGTTGAGAATCCGCTCAAAAACTCTCTCACGCGCCCGCTAACCGGTTCACCAAAGCTGACCCACGAGATCGCCAACGGTATACGCCGAGCACGCCGAACTACCCCTCTACTTAGCTACTCAAGTATTGCCCTGTCGCTACGATCGGTAGGCTGGAAGGTAGTCGACCCATGTCCGGGAGGAACCATGAGCTTTAAAGAACAGGTCCAGGCAGTTACACGGAATACGAGCAGGCACGGGGATGTGCATTCTGTCGAGCTTCAGCAAACATTTGAGGCTGACACGTCTGCGGTGTGGGATGCACTGACGAGCCCGGATGCCATGTCCCAATGGTTTGATGTGCTGAGCGGGGATCTCAAACAGGGCGGCAGGTACTCTCTTGAAGGCTCCCAGCATTCCGGAACGATCAAGACCTGCCATGCTCCCAACAGTCTTGTTGTGACGTGGGAATACGGTGATGATGTCTCAACCGTTTCACTCTCCCTCTCCCCCACCGGATCCGGAACACTTCTCAAGCTTGTTCACGAAGTTGCGGACAACGAGCATTGGGAGAACTTTGGTCCCGCAGCCACCGGCGTGGGCTGGGATGGGGCATTCTACTCACTGTGGCTCTACCTTCAAGGAGATTCTCGGTCCAATCCTGAAGAGATGGCACAGATGGCCACGTCACCCGAAGGTCTTGAGTTCATTACCGATACCGCCAACTCCTGGCGCAATGCTCACATTGCATCGGGTGAGGACCAGGCGAAGGCGGAGGGCATGGCCGAGCGCACGGCAAAGTTCTATCGGGGCGAAGAGTTCTAGTTCTCGCCACCCTCCCCATATTCCTCAACCGTTTCGCGAATAAAAGCTGACACGGCGGGGACCTTGGTGGCATCGGGATTCCATACGAGCGCGATCTCTCTCGTGTCCGCCGCCGTCAGTGGAACAAACACGGCACCGGGCACGTGCAGGGACGGATCATCAACGGGAAGAACAGCTACGCCGATTCCGGTGGAGGCAAGCCCAGCATGGGTTGCGAGAGCTTCCGACTCCATGACGATCCTGGGCGTAATTCCCGCTCGCTGTGCCAGCCGATCGAGGATGTTGCGGGTGGTGAAGCCAGATGGGGCTGCCACGAATGGTTCTCGCGCAACTTCCGCAAAATCCACACTCTCCCGGTTTGTGATCGCGTGCCCTTCGGGGACAACGAGAGCCATGGCTTGCCGGTGAACGGTGACCACCCGGAGGTCCCCCAAGAGATCCGGCATGACATCCGGTGCGCACAGTGCGACATCGAGGGATCCTTCGATCAATTGCCCAACGAGGGTTTCGGCCGTGTCTTGGGACAGGATGGTGTCGATGCGGGGGTGGCGGGAAAGGAAGCTTCTAAGGATCCTGGGAGCGAGCCAGGGTCCAAGCGAAGGCATGAAGCCAAACCTGATCCGACCTATCTCCGGATCCATGAGCCTGCGAATTTCTTCCTCACCACGGTCGAGGCTGCGCACGGCTTCCCGGATGGCTTCCGCGAGCGCTCTGCCTCGATCGTTGAGTCGGAGCGATCTGCCAACCCGGTCAAAGAGTTCGGTTCCCACTCTCTTCTCGAGTCGCGCGAGCTTCCGTGAGAGCGTGGGTTGGGGCAGGTCAAGCACGTGAGCAGCATCTGACAGGTGCTCACAGTCTGCGAGTGTGAGATACCAGGAATAATCGGATGACAGCATCCAGTTTCCTCTCCACTTATCAGCGAGATTCCTTACTCATGATCTTTTTGCATGAATAATCGCAAGTTTCAACATTGTACAACATGAGTGTTATATAGGACCGTGGTGACATGACGTTGATTGGGAAGTTACCAGCAGAAACCACGCGCGCACAGGTAAGTACTTCACCTTCGCTCTCCCGATCTTCCCTATCGGACCTTTCTCGATCGGACTCGCCACTCACAAAGAAGGAAGCTCCTTCAAGCAACAAGGTAATGAATATCCAGAAGGGTTCGGGTGGGCTGAGGCGGGGCGAGCCGTCCTATCACCGCGCGGTCATTGCCCTCTTTGCCCTCGGTCTTGCTTCCTTTAATGCCATCTACTGCACGCAGGCACTCATGCCCGCACTGTCCGAGCACTTCGGTGCGAGCCCGGCTCAAGCTGCATGGACAGTGAGCGCCACGACCGGCATGGTTGCTCTCGCCATTCTGCCCACCTCGATCCTGTCGGAGCGCTTCGGCAGGGGCAGGGTCATGGTGATGTCCTCGCTGCTGGCAGTCGTTGTAGGCCTGGCACTTCCATTCGCCCCAACGATCGAATGGTTGATTGCTGGGCGCGCACTGCAGGGCTTGGCGGTTGCTGGCGTGCCCGCCACGGCAATGGCTTGGCTTGCGGATGAGATCAACGGGATTGATTTGCCCCGCGCCATGGGCCAGTACATTGCCGGCAATACTCTTGGCGGATTACTTTCTCGCCTGATCCCGGCCGGGGTCATGGAGTTTGGCCCGTGGCGGTGGGGATTGGCCGCAAACATGATGTTCGCTGCCGTGTGCGCCGTTGTCACGGTGGCACTCATGCCAAAGCAGAAGAGATTCACGCCGAAGAAGCTCACCATCAAGCGTGAATTGAAGGCGATCTGGAATCACCTCACGACACCGGTCATGCTTGCCCTTTTCTCGATTTCCTTCCTGCTCATGGGCTCTTTCGTGTCCCTCTACAACTACCTGGGGTATCGACTGATCGCGGACTTCGAATTCTCCCCGGGTCTCGCCGGCTCCATTTTCATCATTTACCTCGTAGGCACGGTGACATCGGGATGGGCGGGAGGCGCCGCCACCAAGCATGGCCGCGGACCGATCCTCATACTCGGGATCCTCTCCTGCATCATCGCACTCCCCCTGCTCCTGATCCACAATCCTGTGACCACGATCG
The DNA here is from genome assembly GCF_001375495.1 of Flaviflexus massiliensis. Lineage (GTDB taxonomy): Bacteria > Actinomycetota > Actinomycetes > Actinomycetales > Actinomycetaceae > Flaviflexus > Flaviflexus massiliensis. The sequence goes on from NZ_LN831058.1 coordinate 451,259, forward strand.
TGGCTACAGCACTCTTCACGGGCGGGTTCTTTATTGCCCACGCCATCGCCTCCGGATGGGTCAGCGCATTGGCACACGAGGACCGTGCCGAAGCCACGGGACTCTACCTCACCGCTTACTACCTGGGCTCTTCTCTACTCGGAGTGATCTCAGGGCTGGTCTTCCACATACTTGGGTGGGGTGCCATGCTCGAATTCTTGGGTCTGATGGTTCTAGGAGCGGGAGGTTCTGGCATGTTTGTTGCCAGCCGCCTCAAGCAGGTGGCGTAAAAAAGTTTGCGACCCCAGAATCGTAAGAGCCAACACCAAATGACCTATATGCCCCAAAAGCATAGTTACTCTTAGTGGGTTGCAAATAGGCTCTTCGCGAAGCTGACTATAGGAAGTTACTGAGCGGCCTAGGCCTGTTCGGCCTGGTTCCCCGCACTGGTCAGGTCTGGGAAGTTCAGGTCGGAGTCTGCTTGGCGCTTGCTACGGTGTTCGGTGTTGTCGGATTCGCTCCAAGGCCGGCATCCCGTATTCACCTGCATGATCAGCCCCTTGCCCTTGGCCATGGTCAGGTGAACGTAGCCACCATCGGCTTCGTTAAAAATGTCGACATAGAACCATTTTTCGTTCGAGGAATCAACAACACTGTCATAGCCAACGGGCTTCACCAGTTCTTTGACGATCTCGAGTACACGCGGGAAGTCCTCATCGGTGACATCGAAGGTCAGCCCCTCGTCGCGCAGAGTGTAGCGACCAGCGTTTCCATCCGACTGGCAGGTAGCGAAGTCTCCTTGCTCGTAGCTGGAGCTGCTGATGTTCTGCCAGGACTGGGTTCCAATAACTTCATCGATCCGGTCACGGACACGTACCATGACGTCCCGGAGATCTTGATCGGCAACGTCAATGGTGACGCGATCGAGGAAGGGTTTTTGCCCATCAAAGAACAGACCGTTGTCGTCAAGCATCTGCGAGTGTTCCCATCTGTAGACGTCTTTCTCGAGTTCGACCTTATCCATGAACTATAGGGAATCCTTTCTGAAATGGCCTGACAGTGCGAATTACTCTGTCAGCTTGAAAGATTTACCAACCGTAGTAGATACGAACGATCTTTCACCCCAGCCCAAGCTGAAGCCCAAGACAAACAATCTTTGATCAGCTTTGGGTCTTAATGAGCGCAGGTCAGTCATTGGCGCAAGGTCCGCTCTAGCATCGAGTTCAATCGGGGATGTCTCCCTTGGCAGCCCCGGAGCGCAACCCTATTCGCCTTCAACTAATGATTGGCACGGATGGGGAGCTAACCCCGACCGGTAACTCAGTCAGCAGTTCCTCTCCCTCGTATTTTCTTGTCTCCCCATCTTTTCCCGTGTTGACGGGATTAACTTGCGATACCAGGCATCTCCTCGGAGCAGCTTCAGAGTCTTATTGACAAGTAAGTGGTTGGGGAGCGCTACGCGCGATACTCCTTTCGTCGGGCACATCATTCAAATAGAAAAGGAGTGTTGGAGAAGCAAAAAAGGGACATTGCAGTGGATTGGTATGGAAGACATGGTAGCCGTTGATCGCGAAGCGCTTGGCATTAGTGCAATTCAGGCTTGGACTGATGCTGAGACCCTGGCGAACATTGCCTCCGGCATTCAGCCTGTCATCAACGTCATTGGCCCATCGATCAGCGAGCTTCCTGCGGGACGCATGACCGGCGGAGTCGTGGATCTGCGAAACATGATCGGCTGCTTCCTGGAAACCATGCTCATGGTCATCAATGAATACTCCGACGCTGCTGCACTTCTTGGGTCTGGGCAGGAAGAGGCGATGCTCGACTATGACGCAACAGAGAATGACGCCTCTTCAGCCTTTGACTTCCTCACCCAAGAAACGGGTGGCTAATTCATGACCGACGGACTCACCCAATTCCCTTTCGTACCCGGATCAGAATCAGACATCGACTCCCTTGGGGAGAGCATTGCCAACATTGGCGAAGCCCTCCTCTCCACCCAGATCGCATCGGCAGGTGCGGGCAATATCCCCAGTGATTGGCTCGGTAATGCCTTCGACGCCTATGCCTCAACCATGGTCTCCTATCAGGGTCAGCTCATTGACCTACCTGGAGATTTCTCACCCGTCCAGACCGTCATCAACTCCTACCGCTTACTCTTCACGCCCACGAACACTCGGATTGGTCAGTTGCAGGAGGACTGGAATACGGCGCACCAGGACTTCCGAACAGAAAAAGCTGAGCTCGATGCCTTAGCCGGAACTCTCACACAGGCCGATTACGATACTCACCTCCAAGACCTCGTGCAGTCCCGTGACCTTCACCTGTCCGAACTGAACGAGTCTTACAGCCAGGCGCTAGAAGACTTGAATGAGGAAGCCCAAACCCAGGCAAACACGATCCTGTCCCACCTGGATTCGATCATCAGCCCCGAAGCTCGCCTAGCGGGGCGTGTCGCAGTGTCGACCGAGCTCTTTAAGGACATTCCCCTGCTCGATGGGGCAAACGAGTTCGCCTACTTCGAGCCCTACGCGGAGGAGGCCGCGGCTCTCCGTGAAGAACCCCTCACACTGGAAACGACTGCGGAGTTCAACGAGAAGTATGGAGATCTCATAGAGAACCCGTTCTTTGCCAACCACCTCATCGAGAAGTTGGGGCCCGAACAGCTCGCCAACATCCTGCCGCAGCTGGACGACATGATGGAGTTGGCGGACGGCAATACCGGTCTTGATGGTGCCGGAGAGCCGGACACCTTTGATCCGAGCGAAATCAATGAGCTAGCCACCGGCATTGGCTCGGTCATGGTTCTTGGTACGGGCGGCACCAATGTGGCCGATCCCGCGAGCGCCGAGGCCTTTGACACGGTTAAGGATCGCCTTGTCTTCTCGGGTGGCAGGTCCCTCGTTGCTGAGCAGGCGCTGACACGTGAGTTACTCATGGAATACGGCAATACTGTTCTCAATGCTCCGGAAGAGCCGGATGCTGAGTGGAATCCGTACTACGGGAAACACGGCTACGACTATTTCATCACTGCCATGGGTGCCGCGGCCACAGCAAACGATGGCCTCATTGTTGGGGAAGAGTTCCTGCTTGGGAACGGAAATCCCGGCTCCTCCATGGCGCAGGACATGCTCGCCTGGGAGAAAGAATACGGTGGTTCCCGCCTCGAGGATCCCTCCCGTGGCCCGTGGGCTTCCGGTACGAATACGAGCTTGTTCGGTGAGGCTCGCGTAGCGAACGGTTACAGCAACGCTGGCCAAACCCTTGCTCCGCTCATGGACTCGGTCACGGTCGATCAGAACGGGCCCCACGCCGAGTGGGCGGTGCAGGAGAACGAGGCTCGGGCCGATGTCGTGCGAACTTTTCTTGCAGGGGATACGGAATTCCTTGACGAGAACATGAATCTGGCAAGGTACATGACCGGTCACCGCGAGCTTGGTTTCGAGTGGACCGATGGGGGGGGGAGATCTTCAGCAATATTCTCCTCGAAGCATCCGACCCCGCGCTGGATGAGGTCCCGGTTGAGCCCGGTCCGGACGCTAGCCAGCCCGAATGGGATGCTTTCGAGGCCGCGAAGGAAGCGTGGCTCGAGGACAATCGCGAGGCCGGTGTCGTGGCACTGGGGTTTGCGGAGGGCTACCAGGATGGTCTCAACAACAGTGCGGGGGTTGAGGGAGAGTCAGGTTTCGCATTTCGCAGCGGTGAGGAGCACTACGGCACCCACAATGCTGAAATCCGTGCCGTAGCAGATGAAATCCTCGCACCCTACGCAGATGATATTTCTGAATCCTTCATGCAGCGCTACGGTAGTCACGCGGTTGTTGAGGCTGAGAACTGGGCCGACGGGCATGTCATTCAGTTGACGGACGACATGATCGAGGACTTCATGGGTAACGCCTCCATCTTCCGCGACATGGCACGTGATGAGGTCGCAGGCGGACCCAATTCGATTGAGGTCTTTAGCGAGGCCCTCAACGAGGCGATGACGTTGGATGTTGAGGAGACGATTCGCAATGGTGGGTCTTTGGATGACATTGCTCAAACCGCGGCTAGGCACGTCCCCCTCCTCCACACGAGCCTCATGGCGGAGACGATGACAGATGTGGAGATCCAGGAGGCCCGCGACATTCGCATGAGAGCTATCGAGACCGTGGCTGGCAAGGTTGGTGGCAGATTCACCGAGGTTCCCGGGGCGGGTTCGTCATAGACGAGATGATCAGCTACATCATTCCCGATGACTTTGGTGAGGGGATGACCAGCGAGATTCGCGCGCAACAGGAGGTCGTCCGACAGATGCTCCATGAGGAAATCTATGCCGCCACCTGGAACACGCGGGATGAGGGGACGTGGATCGAAGCGTTCGACACAAGCAACGTTGACATCATGGACCCGATTGAGCACTTTATCTACGCGGAAGAACACGGCGCCTTCCCCGGTCAGGAAGACTTCTACAAGAACATGATCGATGAGAATGGTGAGATGCTGCCCTGGGATGAGCTGGGTCCTGAACAGCAGCAAGCCTTTAACGACTACCTCGAGTACTACGGACTTGTGGGCGAAAGCCCGATCCTCACCTCGGGTGATGCTGGGGGTAGCCAGGAATGGAAGCCCTACGAATACCGGGAAGATGGTCAGGCGGATGCTCCGGTGAATAACCCTGCTGGAGCATCCGACGAAGAGTTCGACCCGATGGATGAGGTATTCGGCGATCCGTACCCGATCGAAGAGGAGCCAGAAGACAACGGCTAATTCCTATCCCTGAAGTGACGATGAACGCCCGCAGTCCAGTCGCTCTCGTTCACTTTCCGATGGGCCCTCCGGCTTCGGTAGCAATCGGCTTCGATCGCACTATTGCTTAAGGCGCTTCGCCGATCACAACATCGGAAAGGTGCTCCTGAGCCTGGGACTGGTCGTTTAGGTACTGGGTGTGAGCCAGCCCGGGATCTGCGGGTCCCGGATCGAGGGTGGTGAATCCGGGATCCTGTGACGGGTCGGTTCCAAGCCCACCAGCATCCTGAATCCCGGTCACCCACTGGATCGGATTATTGAGGTAGCGAATCAGTTCCTCATTGTCGTAGTTCATGACGTAGTTGTTGCCGGCATTCATATTCCAGCTGCCACCATCAACCCCCGGGGTACCAAAGGCAATGTAGTCATCAACGGTTCCCGGCCTCGCATCGGCCACACCATAGCTCGAGGTTGTCGAGCCGTAGGAGTGCCCGAGAACGGAAGTGTGAGGATCATTGGACCCCTCGGAGTCATACACCCGTGAGTCGTGAATGCCTTCAACGAAGTTCGTGAGATTTTGTCCGCCCTGCTCGGCACGTTCAGGGGTGATGACCGAAGCATCGACCGAGAAGATCGCGGGATCCTGATATTCGCCCTGAGGGAGGATGAGCGGGAAGTCTCCTGGCTTCACGTCGTCCATGGAATCCACCTGGACAATGGATTCCATGCCGCCGGGTGCGTCATAGCCGAGCCATGCGATGCTGGCTACGGTTTCATCCGACCCCATGGCATCAAGCTTGCCTTGGGCGATGGCGTTGAGATTATGCAGATCGGACGTGTAGGGACCGATACTGTCACGCACGTTTGTGGTCATACCCGGAACAAAGGTCGAGATGTGATCAGCCGTATCAATGTCGCCGACCGAGACCGCTGCATGCATGTGATAGTTGCCGTCTTCGCCCGTTGCTGGCTCGTACAGGAGGAGCTGCCGCACTTCCCCATCGGCAGACTCGAGGGAGTCTTGTAGCGCCTGCATCTCCGCCAGCTCATCTTCCAGCTCGGGCGTGCCATTACCTGCCGCGATCTGTTCCTCAGCCAAAGCGATGTCGCGATCGAGCAAGTGTCGGTTTGCTTGGTCTCGCGCCCATCCGTCCACACCATCCATGCCACCAATAAGTTCGGGATGGGATTTGATGTAGTCGAGTTGCTCCTCTTCGGTCAGGGAGTCCCACCACGCGGCAGTCTGTTCGGTCGACGGATTGTCGGGCAGTCCCGGGAAGGTGCCGCTTCCCGTTGCCATGTCACTTGTCACCAGGTCACCGCTGATATTGGCGAGTGCGTCGCAGTATGCCTGGTCGACTTTGTTTGCTCGGGAGAGGGCCGTGGAGACCGCGTCGGCGCAGTCTTGGAGGGCGGCCTGCCGGTCTGCGAGTTCGGCGGCATAGGCCGATGATTGCCCGGCCGCAATGTTTGCACCGAGCCTTTCCCACCACTGGTCAAGTTGCGGATCCGTCACCTCACTGCCGTCTTCAGAAATGACGAAGCCGTAATGGTCGGCGCGGGATTGGGCTTCGAGAACGAGCGTCTCCACTTCCCCCAACCCATCCTGGGCGGTACTTGTTGCGGTGAGCAGGTACTGGAAGTTGTCGTAAACCTTTTCGGCTCGCTCCAGGAGGGAGGAACGTGTTTGTTCAGCAGCGACGGCTCCTTCGCCTTGCCACGTGTCCATGCTAATCGCACTAATCTCGTCGACGACGTCGTTGGCGGTGAGTTTGCGGGAGATGACGGTGTCGATAAATCCGTCGAGCCTACTTCCCTTCCACCGTTTTACTTCCGACCAGGTTGGCATGTCAGTAGTCACCCAATTCTTCGGTCACGCCATCAAAGTCAAGGGATGCGGTGTGGTCAGTCGCGTTGTAGTCATCATCCGCCAACCTGACCGCATCCACGAAGCTCGTGAGTGAATCACCCAGTGACTGGCTGAGCGAATCCATGAACGTGCCTACCTCCGCAACGCTACTGACCGCGGTGGCGCCTGGCATGGCGGCGGCAACATCGCCCGTTTCCCCACCGATGTCGAGATCCGCGGCCAAACCTGCCGCTTCTTCCGCTATTCCTGCTACCTGTTTGAGCTCTGCCGAACTGACTACAACTTCGATCATCAATCATCCTTCGGTTCTAGTCACGTGCCTGTTAGGTGAGTGCACTAGCTAACAATGCACTCCCCATCCTAGGGAAAACTGGACATACCGCCACCCGAAAGCCCCGTCATCCCACCGTGTCGACCGGCAATACCCTCACGGCCAACGCACTTCTTTTAACCCATGACGGTGCACGTTTACCCGCAACACTCCAGGTCACGGGCCCGACCTGCACGGACAACCTCATCCTGGGATCAGCGCCACTCCACGCAATATGCTGAACCTAGGATTTCCTTCCCATGCTTGTCCCAGCATCCCTGTCCCAACCCCGCCATCCTTACCTTGCCCTCACTCGCACCTGCTCAGCTAGGTATCGACCTTCTCGCCTTTCCCTTCCGCCCGCGATGAGTCGTGGCGGGCTCTGCCCCATCAGGAGGACACCATGAAAACCACATCATTCTTGTCCCTCCTGGGACTTGTTTTCTTCTTTTTCGCACCCGCACCTACCGCGAGCGCGGCCGATGCTCGGGATTTTGATCCGGGCTACATCATTTCCGATGCGGAGTTCTACGACTCTGATTCCATGACCGCAGGCCAGGTGCAGGCGTTCTTGGAGGACATCAATCCTAATTGCGTTCCCGGACCGGATGGCACTCCGTGCCTGCAGGACTACCTTGAGAACACAGCCAATACCCCGGCGCGTTCGGGATGCACGACGCACGCGAGGAGGAATGGTGAGCTCGCCTCCAAGGTCATCGCCGACGTCGCGAGAGAGTGCGGGATCAACCCCAAAGTCTTTGTCGTCCTTCTACAAAAGGAACAGGGCCTCGTCACTGCCTCCGGGAACCTCCTTAATGTCAAGCTCCGGGTTTGGTAGAGGCTGTTATTGTTGGTTTTCTATGCTGCCGCGGGTTGTGGCGTGGCCTGGTTGATCCATGCTGAATGGACTGGGGTGTACTAAAGATGTTGGACAGTCATTGATCAGGGAGAATCAAAGGTATGGGTTCAACATCGAGGCGTAAGTTTAGTGCGCAGTTCAAAGCTGAGGCTGTGCAACTGGTGATCCAGTCCGAGCGACCGATTGTGGAGGTTGCCGGTGAGCTCGGGATCAATGCAGGCACGTTGGGGAACTGGGTGAAGAAGTATCGGGAAGATAATCCAGAGCCGGCCAAGAAGATGACCCCGGCCGACTACGGACGGCTGGCGGAGTTGGAAGAGGCGAATCGGCGGCTGCGGATGGAAAATGAGTTCCTAAAAAAAGCCGCGGCCTTCTTCGCCCGGGAGCAGGGGTAGCCGAGAAGGCTGCCCTGATCGAAGCGGAGAAGGACAACTATCCGATCGCGTGGATGTGCACGCAACTTGGTCTGGCGCGCTCGAGTTTCTATGCCTGGCGTACCCAGGTGAATCAGGTCAGCGCCTCGGCTGCCCGTAGGGAGGTGCTGAAGGTCCTGATCCAGGAAATTTACCACGAGCACCGCAAAACGTACGGGTGCCGGCGCATCACCGCTGAACTCAACGACCGCGGCTACCCTGCGTCGGTGGGGTTGGTGGCCAAGCTCATGCGCGAGCTCGGGTTAGCGGGGATTCAACCACGTGCTTATCGGCGCACCACTATCGTCGGTGAGGAGCCGGTGGTGATTCCGGATCTGCTGGAGGGAAATTTCGATCCTGCTGCCCACGCCCCCGGGCACGCGTTGGTTGGTGATATTACCTACCTGCGCACCGGGGAAGGGTGGCTGTACCTGGCCACCGTGATTGATCTATCCACCCGGATGGTGGTGGGCTGGCAGATGGCTTCCCACATGCGCACCTCGCTGGTGATCGACGCGTTGGGGATGGCCATCGACCACGGACGCATCGCGCCGAATTCTGTGTTCCATGCGGACAAAGGAAGTCAGTACACCTCGAGCGAATTTCAGAAATATTGCGAGAAGGTCAAGGTTCGCCCCTCGGTAGGCCGGACTGGGGTGTGCTGGGACAATGCGGTTGCGGAAAGTTTCTTTGCCTCGTTGAAGAACGAGATGTACTACCACCAGGTGTTCACCACCCGGGCCCGTGCCAGGTTCGCGGTCATGGACTATATCGAGGTTTTCTACAACCGCCAGCGTCGGCACTCCGCTCTCGGCTACCGCACCCCGGTCCAGACCTGGCAAGACCACGAGAAAGACCTCGCTACCACGGCAGCGTGAAAGAAGAAAAACACTAACGACTGTTCAAGATTCTTGACACAGCCCAGACCTCGTTAGGTGGTCGGTAGTCGATTGCCGAATGTAGCCGCCTTTGGTTGTACCAGGCCACCCATTGAGAGGTTTCTGCTATCACCTGGATCAAACCTGACCAGACGTGACGGTCTATTAGTTCGGCTTTATAAACTGAGTTCAGAGCCTCGGCCATGGCGTTATCGTATGAGTCTCCGCGTGATCCGACCGACGCGATGATCTGTGATTCTGCGAGGGTTTGGCCATAGCGAATTGACCGAAATTGAACGCCGCGATCGCTGTGGTGGACAAGGCCCGAGACGTCTTCGCCAGCCCGATACTTTGCCGCCAAAGCCATCGTCAGAGCATCCCTGGCCAGGGACTCGCGCAGATGGTTCGTCACCTGCCAACCAACGATCTGGCGGTTGAACACATCGAGAATGAACGTCGTGTATACCCACCCAGCCCGCGTAGGCACATAGGTGATGTCGGCCACCCACAAGCGGTTTGGAGCCGGTGCCTTGAACTCGCGTTCGACCAGGTCATCCGGTCATTGTTCAGCTCTGGCGGAGGCTGTCTTGGGGCGCTTGCGCTTGCGCCGGAGCCCGTCGATGCCTAACTGGCGCATCAACCGCTCCACCGTGCATCGGGCCACAGGACCGAACTGGTCGGCGTGCTCGCGGTTGATCGCCCGCCACATCTTGCGTACCCCGTAGCAGGAGTAGTTAGCCTCATAAACGTCCCGGATACAGGCCATGAGCGCCTGGTCCCGACGGGCCCGGGCCGATGGCTGACGCTTCTTGTAAGCGTCATACGAGCTCACAGCAATCCGTGTAGCAGTCCCTTTCAGGGCACGCACGATTGGCTCGACTCCAAACTCGTGTTTGTTCTCATCAATGAAGGTGACGATCACTTTGATGGGCGGTCGAGCTCCGCCGCGAAGAAAGCCGAAGCCCGGCGCAGGATCTCATTGGCCCTCTTAGCTTCGGCCAACTCGGCCCGAAGCCTGCGGTTCTCTGTCTCAAAATCGATCGATTCTGCTAGCGTGCTACGACCCGAGGCTTTGTACTTACGCACCCACACCCGCAAGGTCTCTTTGTTGACACCAAGCTCAGCTGCCACACGACCGATCGCGCCGGTGGCGGTTGCAGGATCGGCCTGGGCATGAACAACTAGTTCAACCGCACGAGCCCTAAACTCGTCGGTGTACTTTACTGGCAAGAGAGAATCTCCTTCTTCCAATCTCCCTACCTCCATTACCCCCGGAGCGATACAATTATTTTTCAGTGGATGATTACCGGCAGCAGAAACGCCATGCCTACGCCCCAGGTGAGGTGCATTACAGTTGCCGAGATTAGTCTGTTCGACCTCTTTACTTCCATAGTCGCGACTCCTCCGATGAGGAGGGCGGCGACGAAAAGAAGGGGGACTCCCATCGTCGCGGTGACTGCAATGTAGAGAGCTATTTGAGAGATGATCGCCATCGAAGGTTTCAAACTTCGGTCAAATTCGCTCTGGGCGACGCCCCTGAAAAACATTTCCTCACCGATGCCGTTGACGACCAACGTGACGAGTGTCAGCCACACCGTGCTGGTTGCCATGTTCGCGAGCAGCTCAGCGACGGGGACTGCCAAAGTCGGGACGAAACGGACTCCCATCGCGCCAACGATGAACACGGCGACGAGACCGAGCCCCAGCGCCATGCCTCTAGCCGATTCCCGCAGGTAGTTGCCGGTAAACGCATCGCGTTGCCCCGCCAGTAGCCATGAGACGAGCCATACTGCTGCCGTGAAAAACGTCGCCGCATAGAAACCGACCGACCCGGCTCCCGAAATGGCCGAGACGAATAAGCCGATTGCCCCCAGCGCAGCAGGAAGAAGGACCCTGAGGGCAATCCGGCCCATCGCTGGTGCAATGAGAGTGTTGGGGACTGAAGATGGCATAAGACCAGTCTGGCACGAGGAGCACACCTGTGGCCGAAATTGGCAAGGGTATGTACGCTGGGGCCACATAGCGTATTTGGCAATCGCCAACGAGAGGACAAGTCCGTCATGGACACAGACAACACCACATCCACCCCACGTCTGGCCCTGGTCACCGGAGCTACCGGTTACGTCGGTGGGAACGTCACCCGTGAGCTAATTGATAGGGGGTGGGCCGTGCGCACCTTGTCTCGTAGCCGTGACAAGGCCCTGTCCATGGAGTGGGGTGACCATATCGTTGACGAGGGGGACACCGCTGGTGCCGGCCAGGTTGAGGTCTTTGAAGGTGACGCATCGCGGCCCGAGGACCTCGATCAGGCCCTAAGGGACATCGATGTGGCCTGGTATCTGGTGCATTCCATGTCCAGCGATGACGATTTCAAAGACACAGAGATCGCCATGGCTAGGGATTTCGCCGAGGCCGCAGAGAAGCACGAGGTGGGACGAATTGTCTACCTGGGCGGCCTGCACCCCGACGGTGAGGAACTATCCGAGCACTTGGATTCCCGGGTGAAAGTTGGCGAGGTATTCCTCGACTCTGACGTTCCCACGGCTGCGCTCCAGGCGGGTGTAGTGCTCGGTGCGGGGTCGATATCTTTCAACATGCTCAGGCATCTTTCCGAGCGCCTCCCGGGTGCCATCGGTCCTAAGTGGATTCAGAACAAAATCACGCCTATTTCCGTCCGAGACGTGGTCTTCTACCTCGCCGGTGCCGCAGACTTGCCCGAGGAGGTCAACCGCACCTTCGACGTCGGAGGCCCGGATACTCACAGGTATGCGGACATGATGAAGGAATACGCGGCTACGCTCCGACTTGGCCCTAGGGTGATTTTCTCTGCTCCCGTGACAACACCCGAGCTCGCTGCGCACTGGATCTCTCTGGTCACACCCGTTGGCGCTCAGATTGCGAAGCCTCTTATTGGGAGTTTGATGCATGACACGGTGGTCAAGGAGCGCGACCTGGAGTCCTACATCGGCACTCCGGAGGGCGGTAATCAGTCCTTTGAAGAAGCCGTCCTGGCTGCTACGGAGCATGTAGATACGCGTCGCTGGCTGCGTACTTTCGCAACGGTGGGAGCTGCGGTTACCGCATGCGCGACCGTGGGCAGCGTCCTTACCGATCCGAATAACAAGGAATATCACCGTTTGAACCTGCCGTCGTGGCAGCCCCCGGCGGGGATTTTCCCGGTCGTCTGGACTGCGTTGTACGCCGATATTGCCGTGGTGAACTCGTTAGTCCTGTCCGACAACCTGGAATCCGACGATAAAAACGATAAGAATGCCCAGCGCCGCAACAGCGTGGCACTGGGAATCAACCTTCTGCTAAATGCCGGCTGGCCCGGGGTGTTCTTCCGATCGAAGAAGAAGGGGCTGGCCACAGTGTGGTCTGGCGCCCTGGCCCTAAGCTCCGCTGACTTGGTACGCCGAGCATGGAAATCCGCCCCGCAGCGCGGAGCCGTTCTGGCTCCCTATGCCGCATGGACTTCCTTCGCCACGGTTCTCAGCGGAGCAATTCGCAGGCGAAATAGGTAGGGGCCGGCCACTCAGGTTCTTGACCTAAGAGGACCTATCGGGGCAGGTCGATGCCTTCCCGGTAGAGTTTCCAGAACTCCTCTGCCTGAGAGCCCCAGGCAACGTTGACTCCGTCGGGTGCCATGCGGGTGGGCAGGGTTGCGGGGACGGTGTTCATCGCGATCGGGGCATTCTGGCTGTCCTTCACCTCTCTGGCTGATCTCGCGGCCCGTTCGGGCATCGGGGCAGGTCAGGCGTGGGCGTGGCCGTTGATCGTCGACGACATCATCGTGGTCGCCACGGTCGCCGTCGTCGCCCTCGCGGGCCAGAAGGCTGCCTGGTATCCCTGGGCCCTGTTGATCGGCGGTGTGTCAAGCTCCGGGTTTGGTAGAGGGGGAGTGCTGAGGGTTTGGTTGTCACTTTGATTGCATGACTTTCTATTGTCGTGCTGGAAGGATGACAACTATGCCGAAAATGTATTCCGAGGAATTTAAACGTGACGCTGTCGCGCTGGTGAATTCAGGGATGACTCAACGCCAGGTCTGTACCGATCTGGGGATCTCACGGTCCTCACTGCAGAACTGGGTCAATCACGACCGTCTCCACTCCCGCGGCCTGACCGTGCCTGCCGATGCCAGTGAACGCAAGGAGAACGCGGCCGTGCTGAAACGTATCCGTGAGCTCGAAATGGAAAACGAAGTCCTACGCAGGGCTGCCGCCTATCTCTCCCAGGCACACATCACGCCCCCAAAATGATCTACCCGCTCGTCCGTGAGCTTGCTGCAACGAGTGCCCCTGTTCGGGTGCCGGTCGCAGTGACGTGCCGGGTCCTTGGGGTTTTCCACCCAGGCGTACTATAAATGGAAAAAGAAGCCACTCTCAGCCCGGCAAGAAGAACAGCACCTGACCAGCATCTTAAAAGTCCTTCATAAGAAGGATCCCGAGGGTGGCTACCGAGTCCTTGCCGATGACCTCGCCGGCCTGGGCTATAGCGTCTCTGAACGACGAGTATGGCGCCTGTGCTACGTGGCGGGGATCAGGTCAACGATCACGACCCGCAAACGCAAACACACTGTCCCGGGACCGCCAGCTCATGATGATCTCGTGCGCCGCCAGTTCCGCACCGATCACCCCAATCGGCTGTGGCTGGGCGATATCACCGAACATCCCACCCGCGAAGGGACACTGTATTTGTGTGCGTTCAAGGACATGTTCAGCAACGAGATCGTCGGCTACAGCATGGACTCCACTATGACAGCTGACCTGGCGGTGAATGCCCTAAAGATGTCGCTCTCCCATCGGGGACATCCCGAAGGGGTGGTGGTCCATATTGATCGGGGATCGCAATTCCGGTCAAAGAAATTCCTGAAAACACTGGACGAGCACAGGCTGTGTGGGTCGATGGGGCAAGTCGGTGCTGCTGGCGATAATGCAGCTATGGAATCGTTCTTCGCCTTGTTGCAGAAGAATGTTCTTGACCGCAAGATCTGGACCACGCGTGAGGAGCTGCGCCTGGCGATTGTGTCCTGGATCGAAGGGATCTATCACCGCAAGCGTCGTCAGCGGGCGCTGGGCAAGCTGACACCGATCGAATTCATGACCATAATGGAACCCGTCGCCACCCTGGCGGCATGAAACACCACCGTCAACCAACCCTTCACCAGTCCCGTAGTCGATTGCCGAATGTAGCCGCCTTTGGTTGTACCAGGCCACCCATTGAGAGGTTTCTGCTATCACCTGGATCAAACCTGACCAGACGTGACGGTCTATTAGTTCGGCTTTATAAACTGAGTTCAGAGCCTCGGCCATGGCGTTATCGTATGAGTCTCCGCGTGATCCGACCGACGCGATGATCTGTGATTCTGCGAGGGTTTGGCCATAGCGAATTGACCGAAATTGAACGCCGCGATCGCTGTGGTGGACAAGGCCCGAGACGTCTTCGCCAGCCCGATACTTTGCCGCCAAAGCCATCGTCAGAGCATCCCTGGCCAGGGACTCGCGCAGATGGTTCGTCACCTGCCAACCAACGATCTGGCGGTTGAACACATCGAGAATGAACGTCGTGTATACCCACCCAGCCCGCGTAGGCACATAGGTGATGTCGGCCACCCACAAGCGGTTTGGAGCCGGTGCCTTGAACTCGCGTTCGACCAGGTCATCCGGTCATTGTTCAGCTCTGGCGGAGGCTGTCTTGGGGCGCTTGCGCTTGCGCCGGAGCCCGTCGATGCCTAACTGGCGCATCAACCGCTCCACCGTGCATCGGGCCACAGGACCGAACTGGTCGGCGTGCTCGCGGTTGATCGCCCGCCACATCTTGCGTACCCCGTAGCAGGAGTAGTTAGCCTCATAAACGTCCCGGATACAGGCCATGAGCGCCTGGTCCCGACGGGCCCGGGCCGATGGCTGACGCTTCTTGTAAGCGTCATACGAGCTCACAGCAATCCGTGTAGCAGTCCCTTTCAGGGCACGCACGATTGGCTCGACTCCAAACTCGTGTTTGTTCTCATCAATGAAGGTGACGATCACTTTGATGGGCGGTCGAGCTCCGCCGCGAAGAAAGCCGAAGCCCGGCGCAGGATCTCATTGGCCCTCTTAGCTTCGGCCAACTCGGCCCGAAGCCTGCGGTTCTCTGTCTCAAAATCGATCGATTCTGCTGGCGTGCTACGACCCGAGTGGCGTGCTACGACCCGAGGCTTTGTACTTACGCACCCACACCCGCAAGGTCTCTTTGTTGACACCAAGCTCAGCTGCCACACGACCGATCGCGCCGGTGGCGGTTGCAGGATCGGCCTGGGCATGAACAACTAGTTCAACTGCACGAGCCCTAAACTCGTCGGTGTACTTTACTGGCAAGAGAGAATCTCCTTCTTCCAATCTCCCTACCTCCATTATCCCCGGAGCGATACAGACCAATGTCTTCCGGGGCGGCAATGCCGAGCACCAGTACAACTACGGTCGCGCCACCGACAGCCTTGTTGTTGGCGACTGGAATGGGGATGGGAACGACACCCTCGGGGTGTGCCGCGGCAACACCTACCACCTGAAGAACACGACAACAGGTGGATGGGCAGACATCGTCATGACCTACGGCAAGTCCACCGACCAGGTCGTTATCGGAGACTGGGACAATAACGGCACGGATACGCTCGGGGTCTATCGTCCCTAGTCCCCTACCCAGCAGCTAGTCCCCTACACGAGAACCTAAACGAAAGAATGAGATGTGCGGATGCTCGCAGGAGAAGCATCCGCACATCTTCTTTGTAAACCCACCATCACTTCTGCAAGACTCCGACTCGGATCCACACGCGGATCAAGCTCTCATTACCTGAGGTAACCCCTGATCATCAGGAACGTGACGCACGCGAAGATCGTTGTCACGACGTTGACAAGGAAGAAGGATTTGCCTGCCTTTTTCATGTCCTGCAACTGCTTCTTTCGCTGCAGATTATTCGCTTCAACAGTACGTTTCACGTCAGTTCGCGTGAGCTTGCCGGCGCGGGACTCTGATTCGAATAACCCGTCTGGTTGCCCTGGTATCGCTGTTCGGGCTGAGCCGGTTGATTGGTTGTACTGAACTGAGCCTTGACACTGAGACGGTCAGTAGGCGACCAGCCTCCTCGTCCCAACAATCGGGGGCAGCACCATGTAGACGAGGCGGAGCAAACCACCCGACAGGCCCGACAAAGCCGTCAACCAATACAGCTGCAATGTTGAAAGGTCGAAACCGATCGAGTTCAACGGTGGCGCAATGGCCGACACAAGCAACCAGACCGCGAACCCGATGATCATCGAATACGTGGTGATCCACAGCGTCAGCCACGCCTGCTTGGAACTCCAATACTCAGGATTTTCCTTTAAATTCGACGGATTGGGAGTAGCGAAATGACGACGCGACTCGGAACTCGGAATGCGATCGATCGGGCTCTTGGATTACCGACCCCTTGGCCTACCTGTTGCCCGGGTATCCGATCGCCTCGAGGTACCACGCGGGGGCAAGCTCAAAGAATGCCTGCACAGCACCTTCAATACCGACCTGCCCCTCCTGCTCGATCCAAGCGCGGATAACACCGACCTCACCATGAGCAAAGTGGGCGGACAGCATCCGAATGCGCTCATCCTCCGGCAGGCGCCTCACCGCCTCCGGGAAGTTAATCTCGTTCCCACGAAGCCGAATGAAGTCTTCGATCCCCTCCTGAACGAAGCGGAGCAACTCCCCGGCAAGCACTGACGGGTTTTGACTGAATGACTGGCGATAAATATCGGCGGACTCCCACACGTCCGCCATGACCAGCGACAGCTGGGTGACATAGAGGGAGTAACTATCAACTCCCGGGACGGACATGATCCGCGCATAATCTTCGCGGCGCTTCTCGTGGATTTTGCGCTGCTCACCGACAATCACTTCGGCGGGTGAGTTCGCGATCCGATAGAAGGTTGCTCGCGAGATTCCCGCCTCTTCGCACACCTTGTTGACACGAATAGTCTCAACTGGCTGTTCCGCAGCTATCCTCATCAAAGTCGCGACTAAAGAATCGTACGCAGTCGGTTGGGCCATTCCCCCATCCTATCCGCACGAACACACCAAGACGGACCACCACCCCAACCATTGATCCAAGCCTTCCCGCACCCCGAGTCCCAACCCAACGGGTACAGCAATCCAGACCAGCGATTGAAACACGGACGAGTGACAACAAGACTGTGACCCACGGCAAGACGAGGGAAGTTTGGAAGGATAATCATGACGATGAAGACGTGGACGGCCACAGCCTCAGCCTTGGTACTGAGCCTGCTTTCACTGACAGCCTGCGGTTCGGACAAGGAGACTGGCGGTGCCGGCCCGAGCAACACCGACCAGACTGCACCCAAGTCAGAAGGCGAGGGTGACGGTGGCAGTAGCGGTGGCGACGACAGCAATGGTGACGGTGAAACCGATGGGGAAACGATCCCACTTGAAGAAGGTGGCGATCCCACCGGAGCTTTTACGACGGACGAGCCGTACGAAGTGCACATCACCGCATACCCGGCCCCTACACAACCACCGAGGGGCTACGACGGGGAGCGGTGGCTCGAGGACACAACAACCTTCGATGACAAGAATGGTCAGTTTAGGGACTTCAGTGAGGAGGAAATGGATGACGTTGACGAGGTCGTGGAGCTCATCATGACCAACAGTAATGACCCCGGACCCGCATGCACCGGAGTCGAAACCTTTACGATCATCATTTCCCAAGACGACAACCTATACCACGAGGAGACAGTGGGATCCTGCCAGGATGGCGGTCAGTTCGAGATGGTCTCGGGTCTCTACGTGATGTTCGGCTCCCACTAATCCGCTCAACCAATCTCGAAACGCATTCCAAAATCGTCACTCAGCGCGAGATTCAACGCGCCACCACGAACAGCCTTGAGCTCCCTGGAAAGAGTCGCTGACTCGGCGTGTCGTTTCGGTACCCCCTGACGGCCCGCCCTCGACCATCGATCACCCACGCTCCTGACCTAGGAGAGAATGCCTAAAGACTGGCGCCAAGCCCTTTGCATCGAGGCTATTACCCTCGTTTTCTAGTGCTTTGCGGCACTTTTCTAGGGAACATGTTGCCATTCGCACACGCCGAATCTACTCCATGGTAGGTTTGTAAAAACGGCTTGATTAAGCCATTAACTCCGCTTCTTCGGACAATTTTTTGTGAGAGATAGGCCACGTTACCGCCCAGTAGGTTACGATTAGGTAGGTTTACCTGGCCGATCTGGTTAAACTCCTAATTCATAACCGTCCGGTGGTCGAAAATCGATCACTTTTGCCGAGGAGTTGGATGCTGAGGACCGTGGAGTCGATCGACTCGACCAATGCTGAACTGGCCCGCCAGTGGCGGGCAAGTGACGCTCGAGACGGCGATGCCCTGCGCGCACTGCACCAGACCGCTGGTCGTGGGCGCCTTGGTCGTTCCTTCGTGGAGGAACCCTCCCAGGCTCTGCTCCTTTCGGTACTCCGCGTTCTTCCCCTCGCCGATCTTGAGGATCGTGCCGGCTGGCTCACGCTTGGGACCGGACTTGCCATGGTTGCGGCACTGCGCCCCGTGGCTGGGGATCGTCTTGCTCTCAAGTGGCCCAACGATGTCCTGCTTGATGAGCGAAAGCTTGGTGGTGTCCTGGGCGAGTTGCTCGACCCTGAAGAAGACAAGATTCCCGTGATTTTGGGATGCGGGATCAACACGGCGGCAACGGTTGAGCCCTCCCCCGGCGCGATCTCCCTGGCGATGGCGGGCCTCGAATCGGATCCCGCCACTGTTTCGGCCCTCATTGACCGTTACATGACAGAACTTCACGTGCGAGTTGAGCACGTGGTGACGAACAGAATTGGGAAGCTCCACGAGGAGCTCACCTCCGTGTGTATCACCCCGGGGCGTCAGGTGCTGGTCACGACAGTGACCGGTGAACAGACCCGGGGTCGTGCCGTGGAGATCGACATGCAGGGGGCTCTCCTGGTCGATACCGATAACGGACTCGTTCGAGTCACTGGCTCCGACGCTGACCTGATCTAAGAAGGAAATCAATGCTCACGACAATACTTGTCGCTAATCGTGGTGAAATCGCGGCGCGCATTATTCGCACAGTCCATGACATGGGTTTGCGAGCAATCGCGGTGTACGCGGACCAGGATATCGACTCCCCGGCGGTGGCCCTGGCCGATGAAGCGTACGCTCTGGGTGGCAGCACCATTCACGACACGTACCTGAACGGTGACCGGATCATCGAGATCGCGAAGCAGTCGGGTGCTGACGCTATTCACCCCGGTTACGGCTTCCTGTCCGAGGTTCCGGCGTTCGCGGAAGCTGTCGAGCATGCCGGGATCGCCTGGATTGGTCCCAAGGGTTCGACGATCCTTCAGCTCGGTGACAAGATCGGTGCCCGCCGCACCGCTCTCGAGGCCGGGGTTTCGCCCGTCCCGGGCACAAACGATCCCGTGAGCTCCGTATCCGAAGTGCGTGACTTTGCTGAAAAGTATGGGTTCCCCGTTGTGGCGAAGCGAAGTGATGGTGGTGGCGGCCGCGGCATCGTCGTTCTTCGCTCCGCTGCTGACATTGACGAGTTTGAAGCCCGCCACGGCGGCAAGGGTGGCGACCTGGGCGCCTACTTCCTGGAGAAGTTCATCGAGTCCGCGCGCCACGTTGAGACCCAGTGCATGGCTGACGCGCACGGCAACTTCGCCGTTGTGTCCACCCGTGACTGTTCGGTGCAGCGCCGCAACCAGAAGCTCATTGAGGAAGCTCCCTCCCCGTTTATGCCCCACGGCGCCGAGGAGACCATGGTGGAATGGTCGAAGGCACTGTTCACCCACACGGACTACGTGGGTCTGGGTACCTGCGAGTTCCTTCTCGACTCCGATGGTTCCGTCTACTTCCTCGAAGTGAACCCGAGGCTCCAGGTTGAGCACACCGTGTCCGAGGAAGTGACCGGCATGGATCTCGTTGCAGAGCAGCTGCGGATCGCATCCGGCCTCGAACTGTCCGAGGTACCCGAGATTCGCGGACACTCGATCGAGCTCCGCATCACCTCCGAGGATCCGGGTGCTGACCTGGTTCCGACCGCGGGAACGATCACGGGACTGGAGTGGCCGGCCGGCCACGGTATCCGTATCGAAACCGGTGTGCGCGTGGGCGATTACGTGTCCCCCGACTTTGACTCGATGATCGCGAAGCTCATCGTGACCGGCCCGGACCGCGACACGGCGATTGCCCGTTCCGTGCGTGCGCTCAAGGAGCTCCGCATCGAAGGCATTGCTACCCCGAAGGACATGCTGGCCGATGTTCTCCAGCACGATGACTTCGCCCCGGACTTCCGGGTGGGGACACGGTGGATGGAAACCGCTTACCTGCCGAACGTGGATCTGCCCGCACCGTTCACCGGTGGGAGCCCGGAGGCTTCCAGCGAGCGTCGTTCCTTTGTGGCGGAGATTGATGGCAGGCGCCACCGGGTGACCCTGCCGGCAGAGTTCTTTGCCGCGACTTCCAGTGTTGATACTGGCCTGGTCCGCCCCCAGCAGCCCCGCCGCACGAGCGGCCGCCAGGTCGTTGCTCAGTCCGGTGAGGCCGCGATCATGGCCGATGGTGTCATGTCGGCACCGATCCAGTCGATCGTTGTAAGGATCGCGGTTGAAGTTGGTCAGGCGGTCGTCAAGGGTGACGTTCTGCTTGTTCTGGAGTCGATGAAGATGGAGAAGTACGTGCACGCTCCTTCCTCCGGCACCATCTCAGAGATTTACGTGGCGCAGGCACAGAACATTCCCGCGCACACGCCGCTACTGAAATTGGAGGAGGAGAAGTGAGCATTTCAACGTTGCGTGGAATCGTTTCGCGGGTGATGCCGACGAGGAAGCCCCACGCTACCCCCGTCACGGCTACCCGCGTTGACTACGCAAAGATCGCCGCGACCGCGGAGGAGAAAGCGGCCGCTTTCCAGCACCCGAAGGGTAAGAACACGGCCCGCGAGCGCCTCAACATGCTGCTCGATGCCGATTCTTTTGTGGAGATTGGTCAGTTCGCTGGCGGTAATCCCGCAACCGGTTTCCTTGGCGCTGCCGTGGTGACCGGGTTTGGTGAGATCGCGGGCCGTCAGGTCGCCGTCTATGCCCAGGATTTCTCGGTCCGGGGCGGCACGCTGGGTCGTGCGGAGGGTCAGAAGATTCTGGCTCTCATGGACAAGGCGCTCGCCATGAAGATCCCGATCATTTCCATGCTGGATTCGGGCGGTGCCCGCATCCAGGAAGGCGTGATCGCACTGTCCCAGTACGGTCGGATCTTTAAGAAGACCTGCGAGGCCTCCGGTCTTATCCCCCAGATCTCCATGATTCTCGGCCCCTCGGCCGGCGGCGCCGTGTACGCCCCTGCGCTGACGGACTTCATCATCATGACGAAGGAAAACTCTCACATGTTCGTGACGGGACCCGAAGTGGTCAAGGCCGTCACGGGTGAGAACGTGTCGATGAACGAGCTGGGTGGGGGCGAGCTGCACAACTTCCAGTCCGGTGTTGCACACTACTTGGCTGATGACGAGGTGGACGCGATCGACTACGTGCGTTCGCTCCTGTCCTACCTACCCTCGAACTGCGACGAGCTACCCCCGAGCTACACGTACACTCCGTCCGTTGAGGACGAGAAGGCGGCTGCCGAGGTGCAGGCGCTCGTCCCCGAAGACTCCCGCAAGCCCTATGACGTTGTTGAGGTCATCGAGCACCTTGTCGACTACGGTGAGTTCCTCGAAATCTCGCAGGGCTTCGCTACTTCCATCGTCATTGGTTTTGCCTGCATCAACGGTTCCGCCGTTGGCATCGTGGCAGACCAGCCGAACCACAACGCTGGCACGCTCGACGTGGATGCGTCCGAGAAGGCCGCGCGTTTCGTGCGCTGCTGTGACGCCTACGGAATCCCGATTGTCACGCTCGTGGACGTGCCCGGATATCGCCCGGGTACCGAACAGGAGCAGGCCGGCATTATTCGCCGTGGAGCCAAGCTCATCTACGCCTACGCGAACGCCACCACCCCGATGGTGACCATTATTCTCCGCAAGGCCTACGGCGGCGCCTACATCGTCATGGGTTCGAAGTCGATCGGTGCAGACTTCGCTTTCGCGTGGCCCGATGCCGAGATCGCCGTCATGGGTGCCGAGGGTGCGGTCAATATTCTGCACCGCCGCGAAATCAAGGCAGCCGGCCCCAACGAGAAGGACATGAACCAGGCCCGTCAGCGCCTTGCTGACGAATATCAGGCCAATGTCATCAACCCAGCACTGTCGGTCGAGGAGGGGGAGTTGGACGGAATTATTGACCCCGTTCTCACTCGCCAAACCATCGCCGAGTCTCTTGAAATCTTGCGGACGAAAGATCGTTCGCACCCAGGTCCCAAACGCCACTCCAACGGCCCGCTATAAAAAGAAGGAAACATGGCTTCTAGTTTTATTTCACGTCTCGCCTCCGGCGAGCCCTACGTCCTGATGTTTGCTGGCCAGGCAACCCCGTGGCGCGAAACCCTGAGCGAAATTGGTGAGGACTCCAACCTTGCCCACTCGCTCCGCTCCCTCATTGCCGACTCTGACGAACTGCTCGCCCCAATTGCGGCACAGCTCGCTGCCGTTGGGGCAGGCGCTCTCACCCTTGAGAGCATCACGGACTACAACGATCCCGCGAAGTCCGTCCCCGGCATCACCGCCGCACAGTACTCGCTCCTGCACGCCCTGTCCTCGGCCGGTCTCGACATTGGCGTGTCACGTCCGTCCGAGATCCTGGGCCACTCCCAGGGCATCATCGGTGCCGAACTGGCGAAGGCCTGGGTGGAGAAGGACTCCAGGGCGCTCGCTCGCATCTTCGCGATAGCACGTCTCATCGGTGCCGCAACATCCCGCACCTGCCGCACGCTCGGCATGTCCCACCCGACCAAGTCCCCCATGCTTTCCGTCCGTGACGTGTCACGCTCTGACCTGGAGAAGATGGTGGAGGGCACAGGTGCCACGATTTCGATCCAGAACTCGCGCCGCCGCTTCATCGTGTCCGGCACCCCCGCCGTCCTCGAACGCGTTGAACTCGCCGCTCAGGCAGCGGAGAAGGCCGACCGTGCGGAACTGGCCGCGAAGGTGAGGGGTGGCATGCCGCTCGCACCGGTTCTCGAATACTTGGATGTGGATGCTCCCTTCCACCACGAACTACTCCGGCCCGCCTACGACCAGGTGCTGGCATGGGCGAAGACCTGTGGCATCACCGGTGTTGAAGAGCTCGCGTCCGGCGTGCTCCTTGACCCGGTTGACTGGGCCACCCAGGTCCGCACGGCACGCGAGAATGGCGCCACCTGGTTTGTTGACCTCGGTCCCGGCAACGTCGTTGCTCGCATCACCTCCGATGTTCTCGAAGGCACCGGCGCCGGTGTTGTCTCGGCAGGCACCCTGACCGACATTGACGCCCTCGCGGCCCCCGGCCAGGAGCCGGAGAAGACCGCGGACTGGTCGGTGCACACACCGCGCCTGCTCGAACTGCCCACCGGCACGGTTGTTGAGACCGCGTTTTCGCGCCTCACCGGTAACTCCCCCGTTCTCCTTGCCGGCATGACCCCCACGACCGTGGACCCCGAGATCGTGGCCGCGGCAGCGAACGCTGGTTTCTGGGTGGAGATGGGTGGCGGCGGCCAGGTGACCGCCGACGTGTTCGCCAAGAACCTGGCTGGCCTGCAGGAGCAGCTGGATGATGGGCGTACGGCGAAGTTCAACGCCATGTTCATGGACCGCTACCTGTGGAACCTGCAGTTTGGTGGCCAGCGGGTCGTGTCGAAGGCACGCGAATCGGGCGCTCCGCTCGACGGCGTTGTCGTCTCAGCCGGTATCCCCGAGCTTGATGAGGCTCCGGAGCTGATCGCTACCCTCCAGTCCGAGGGCTTCAAGTACATTGCGTTCAAGCCGGGCACGGTGGCCCAGATCCGCCATTCGCTCTCCATTGCCCGCAACGTTGACGCCACGATTATTTTGCACGTGGAGGATGGTCACGCAGGTGGTCACCACTCGTGGGAGAACCTCGACGACCTGCTCCGCTCCACGTATGCGGAGATCCGCCGTCAAGAAAACGTCATCCTCTGTGTCGGTGGCGGCATCGGCACTCCCGAGCGCGCCGCGGACTACATTTCGGGTGAGTGGGCGCTCACCTACGATCTTCCTCTCATGCCGGTCGACGGTGTCCTCATCGGCACCGCAGCCATGACGGCAAAGGAAGCCAAGACCCAGGATTCCGTCAAGGAACTGCTCGTCAAGACGAAGGGTGTTCCCGCGTCCGAGGGTGGCTGGGTTGGTGCCGGCCTTTCAAAGGGCGGCATGACCTCCGGTCTGTCGCACCTGCGTGCCGACATGTACGAAATCGACAACGATGCGGCCGCCTGCGCCCGCCTCGTGGCCGAGGTTGAGGGCAAGCCCGAACAGCTGAAGTCCCGCCGCGGTGAAATCATTGAGGCTCTCAACAAGACCTCGAAGCCCTACTTCGGTGACCTGGGTGAAATGACCTACGCCGAGGTGGCAACCCGGTTCGCTGAGCTTTCGCACCCGTGGGTGGATCCGTCCTGGCTCACCCGCTTCCACGAGCTGCTGCAGCGCTTCGAGGCACGCCTCTCGCCTGCCGATCACGGCCCCGTCACGACCCTCTTCCCCACGGAAGCAGACGTTGAAGCAGGACAACCCGCAGCTAATCGCCTCATTGAGGCATACCCACTGTCGGAGGAGCTGACCCTCACCCCGCTCGACTCGGCCTGGTTCATTACACTGTGCCGCAAGTACCCCAAGCCCATGGGCTTCGTTCCCGCAATCGACGATGACCTGCTGCGCTGGTGGGGTCAGGACTCGCTCTGGCAGGCCCAGGACGACCGTTACGATGCGAACGCGGTACGAATCATTCCCGGCCCGCTGTCCGTCGGTGGCATCACGACCGTCAACGAGCCGATCGCCACGATCCTTGGCCGCTTCGAGGACGCAACAATCGAGCGCCTCGACGGCAAGGTAGAGAAACTGTCCGCCTACTCTCGCCTCTCAAACGCGAAGGACGCTGCCGAGTACGTGCGTGCCATCCCGTTCATTTCCTGGACCGGGCACCTCATGGACAACCCCGCCCACATCCTCGACCCTTCCGCATACGATCTGGAGATCGACGGCAATAAGGCGACGATCACGGTCAACCTCGACACCTACTGGGATGGTTCGTCCGCCTCGGTGCACGCCGTGCGTGAGCTCGTTGTGCCGCTGCTGCTGCCGGACTCGGTCCGCGACGGTGGCGTGCCCGTTGTCGACGAGGATCGCCTGCCCACCTCGATGTTCAACCTGCTCGCCGGCACCGCCGGTGTGGGCAACGTTGGCGTCACGGGTGACGAGATCACGGCACTGCCGACCATGGTTGATTCCGAACTGTCGGAGTTTGGCGAGGCCCACTACTCGTTCAGCTTCCCCGCCACCCTCGGCCCCGATCACGCGGCCGTGACGGCGAATGCTCTCAACCTGGATACGGCCACAATCGTTCCGGATGCTCTGCTCGGACCCTGCTGGCCCGCGATCTACGCGGCACTGGGCTCCGCCATCGTCAACGACTACCCGGTCATCGAAGGCCTGCTCAACGCCGTCCACCTCGACCACACGATCTCTTTCGACCGTCCCGTCTCCGAACTCGTTGCGGACCGCATCGACGTCGTCTCCTGGGCCGAGTCGATCAACGAATCGTCCTCCGGCCGCATCGTCGAGGTCGATCTCGACCTGTTCATTGATGGCGAGAAGGTTGGTCACATGGAGGAGAGGTTCGCGATCCGCGGCCGCGCCTCCGGCAACCAGCTCCCCGCCGACCCTCCATTCGCGGGTGGCACCACCGTCGAGGTCGTGGACACCCCGCGTTCCACGCTCCGCAAGGTCAAGGCCACCGCTCCTTCGGACATGACTCCGTTCGCGTGGGTGTCGGGCGACTTCAACCCGATCCACACCTCGCACAATGCGGCACGCGTCGCGGGCCTCAAGGCTCCTCTCGTGCACGGCATGTGGCTGTCCGCCACCGCCCAGCACGCCGCCTCCGCTGCCGATGATCAGGGCAATCGACTCAAGCTCACCGGGTGGACGTACCGCATGTTCGGTCTTGTTGACCTGAACGACGAGGTGGACATTACCGTTGAGCGCGTTGGTCGCCTCAAGGGTGGCGGCCTCGTCCTCGAGGTCACCTGCAAGGTCGGTTCCGAACTCGTCTCCACGGGCACGGCCACCACCTCCGCACCGTCCACCGCCTACGTTTACCCCGGTCAGGGCATCCAGGCCCAGGGCATGGGTCTGGCCGAGCGCGCCTCCTCGAAGGCCACCGCTGACGTGTGGGACCGAGCAGATGCTCACACCCGCAAGGTCCTCGGCTTCTCGATCCTCGCTCTCGTTCGGGACAACCCGACCGAGCTGACCGCGAAGGGTGTTGTGTACAAGCACCCGGAGGGCGTTCTTAATCTCACCCAGTTCACCCAGGTTGCGCTCGCGACCCTCGCGTTCGCTCAGACCGCACGCCTGCGTGAGGCCGGTGCTGTGGTTGATGGTGCCTACTTCGCGGGCCACTCCCTCGGTGAATACAACTCCCTGTCCGCGTACGCGAACGTTATTGAATTGGAAACGGTTCTTGAGCTCGTGTTCCACCGCGGCGCCACCATGCACAACCTCGTCCCCCGTGACGAGCAGGGCAGGTCGAACTACCAGATGGGTGCGCTGCGCCCTAACCAGTTCGGTGTCGGCCACGAGCACGTCAACGAATACGTTGACAGCGTGGCGAAGGCGAGCGGCGAGTTCCTCGAGATCGTCAACTACAACCTGGCTGGCCAGCAGTATGCGATTGCGGGCACCATTGCGGGCCTCAAGGCACTGGCGAAGGATGCTGGTGAGCGTGCTCGCCAGGCCGGCGGTAAGGGCCCGTTCATGCTCGTCCCGGGCATCGACGTTCCCTTCCACTCGGCTGTCCTGCACGACGGTGTTCCGGAGTTCCGCGAGCGCCTGACCGAACTGCTCCCAACCGAGATTGATTACCGGGAACTTGAGCACAAGTACATCCCGAACCTTGTTGCGGTTCCGTTCGAGCTGACGCAGGACTTTGTCCGCACGATCCTCGATGTTGTTCCCTCCACCCAGCTTGAGGCTGTCCTTGAGAACTGGGATGAGGAAATGAAGGACAAGACGAAGCTGACCCGCACCATCCTTATCGAGCTGCTGTGCTGGCAGTTCGCCTCCCCGGTGCGCTGGATTGAAACCCAGGAGCTCCTGTTCTCCAAGGACAAGCTCGACATCAACGAGATCGTCGAAATCGGTCTCGGTGCCGCCCCGACCCTCGCGAACCTTGCCTCGAAGACTCTGGCTCTGCCCGAGTTCAACGACGCCTCCGTCACTGTCCGTAACGTTCAGCGTGACGAAGCGTTCGTTTACCACGAGGACGTCAAGGTCATCGAGGATGAGGAAGAAGTTGAGGTAGCCGAGCAGGCTGCCGTGGCCCCCGCCGCACCCCCCCCCCCCCCCCTCCTTCCTAGCCGAGGACGGCGCTCTCTTTACCCACCCTCCTAGTGGTAAAGAAGGACAGGCCCCGGCCCCCCCCCCCCCCTCCCGCCCCGGCACCTGCCGGTTCGGTGGAACGTCCCGCGGACCTGCCCTACCGAGCATCGGATGCGATCAAGACCCTGCTCGCGTTCGCGAACAAGTTGCGTCCCGAACAGATCGGTGCCGCAGATACGACCGGAACCCTGACGAACGGTGTTTCCTCGCGCCTCAACCAGCTGCTCATGGACTTCTCCTCCGAGCTGGGCTTGGCGAGCGTTGAGGGGGCTGCGGAAGCCGATGTGGCAACCCTGTCCAATACCGTTGACCGTGCGGCCCACAACTACAAGCCCTTCGGTCCCGTCCTGTCCGAAGCAATCAAGGACCGCGTTCGTAAGCTGTTTGGTGCTGCCGGTCAGAAGCAGTCCTACATCGCCGAACGCGTCGGTAACGTGTGGCAGCTCGGCGAGGGCTGGGTGGCTCACACCACCTCGGCCATCCTCCTCGGAACCCGCCCGGGTTCTTCGACCCGTGGTGGCGATCTTGCCACCATGGCAACCGAGGCCTCGAGTGTGAACGACATCAACGCGATCATTGACGCGGCCGTCACCGAAATCGGTGCCGCCCACGGCATTCCCGTCGCGATCCCGTCCGGGGGAGGTGCCGGTGGTGGTGCCACCGTTGACTCCGCGGCACTCGACGAGTTCTCCGAGTCGATCACCGGCAAGACCGGCATCCTCGCCCAGTCCGCACGCCACCTGCTTGGCGCGCTCGGGTTGGACGAGACGGTTCCCGCCTCCTTCGATCATGCGGAAGAGAACGAGACCCGTGAAGCACTGGACGCGATCGAGGCTGAGCTCGGTTCGGGCTGGGTCAAGCTCGTAACCCCGGCATTCGATGCTCGCCAGGCGATCCTGCTCGACGACCGGTGGGCTTCGGCTCGCGAGGATCTGGCACGCCTCTGGGCGGGCACGGAGCTTCCCGAAACGGTTTCCTTCAAGGGTGCCGGCCAGGCCGTTGCCGACCAGGCCACCTGGTGGGCTGGCCAGTCCGACGGTGAGACAAAGGCACGCTTTGGTGAGATCGCCGATGAAGCTCTTGATCAGACCCCGGGTGAATACTCGGGCCAGGTCGCAATCGTCACGGGCATGGCTCCCAATTCGATCGCCGGTGGCGTCGTCGCGAAGCTGCTCGCCGGTGGTGCCACGGTCGTGGCGACCGCCTCCCGCATCAACGCCGCCCGCCTCGCCTTTGCAAAAACCCTCTACCGGGAGAACGCTTCCGCGGAGGCAGCCCTGTGGCTTGTGCCCGCGAACCTGTCCTCCTACCGTGATGTCGATGCTCTGGTCGACTGGATCGGTACCGAACAGTCGGAGACTGTCGGTTCCGATGTCAAGGTGACGAAGCCGGCTCTCGTTCCCGACCTGTACTTCCCCTTCGCAGCGCCGCCCGTGGCGGGCTCGGTGGAGGATGCCGGTCCGGCCGCTGAGAACCAGGCTCGCCTGCTCCTGTGGTCGGTGGAGCGTTCGATGACGGCACTGTCAAAGATTGGTGCGGACACGAATGTGGAGCACCGCCTGCACGTGGTCCTGCCCGGTTCCCCGAACCGTGGCACCTTCGGTGGGGACGGCGCATACGGTGAAGTCAAGGCAGCATTCGATGCCATCGCCAACAAGTGGCAGGTCGAGCCGTGGGCCGAGCGCATCACGATCGCTCACCCCCGCATCGGCTGGGTCGCCGGCACAGGACTCATGGGTGGCAACGATCCGCTCGTTGAGGCCGCCGAGAAGTCCGGTATTCGCGTGTGGACACCGGCAGAGATCTCTTCAGAGCTCCTTGCCCTGTGCACCCCCGAATCGAAGACCAAGGCACTGGAGGCTCCTCTCGATGCTGACCTGACGGGAGGCATGGGCAAGATCAACATCGCTGCCCTCCGCGACGAAGTTGAGACCCCTGTCCTGGCTGAGGTCGAGGATGCTCCCGCAACCCTCCAAGCACTGCCCTCCCCCGTCCGTACCTTCCAGCCGACCGCGCAGTGGACGAAGGTCAAGACCTCGCTCGATGACATGGTTGTCGTGGTGGGTCTGGGCGAAGTCAGCCCCTGGGGTTCGGGACGTACCCGTTTCGAAGCCGAGTACGGCATCCAGTCCGACGGCACCGTGGAACTCACCGCGGCAGGCGTTCTGGAACTGGCGTGGATGACCGGGCTGCTGCGCTGGATGGATACGCCGGTTGCTGGCTGGTACGACACCGACGACAAGATCGTGGATGAGGCCGAGATCTTCGACCGGTACCGCGATGAAGTTGTGGCCCGTTCCGGTGTCCGCACCTTCGTAGACTCGATTGCGATCGAGGATCTGACGAGCCCCGAGGCGGTCGAAATGTTCCTCGACAAGGACGTCACCTTCGGTGTCGACTCCGAGGAAGCCGCCAAGTCCTACGTGGATGCCGACCCGGCCTTCACCGAGGCGCACGAGGTCGATGGGGAATGGCAGGTCACCCGTAAGACCGGTGCCCGCTCCCGCATGCCGCGCCGGGCCACCATGGCCCGCAAGGTGGGCGGACAGTTCCCGACCGACTTCGACCCGACCCGCTGGGGCATCCCCACGTCCATGGTCGAATCGATCGACCGTATCGCTGTCTGGAACCTCGTTTCGGCCGTGGATGCGTACCTGTCGGCAGGCTTCTCCCCCGCGGAGATCCTGCAGGCAGTCCACCCCTCCGATGTGGCGATGACCCAGGGCACCGGCTTTGGTGGCATGACCTCGATGAGGAAGCTGTTCCTGGACCGGTTCCTGGCCGAAGACATCCCTTCCGACATCCTCCAAGAAACCCTCCCCAACGTGGTCGCTGCTCACACGATGCAGTCCTACATTGGTGGCTACGGTTCGATGATTCACCCGATCGGTGCCTGCGCAACGGCTGCCGTCTCGGTTGAGGAAGGTGTCGACAAGATTGCCTGCGGCAAGGCTGACTTCGTGGTCGCTGGCGCAATCGACGACATTTCGGTCGAGTCGATCTCCGGCTTCGCCTCCATGAACGCAACCGCGGATTCGGATGCGATGGCAGCTAAGGGCATCAACGAACGCTTCTACTCGCGTGCGAACGACCGTCGCCGTGCCGGCTTCGTCGAATCCCAGGGTGGTGGCACGATCCTGCTCGCACGCGGCTCCGTCGCTGCCGAGATGGGTCTGCCCGTGTACGCGGTCGTTGGTTTCGCCCAGTCGTACGCCGACGGTGCGCACACCTCGATCCCGGCCCCGGGACTCGGTGCGCTCGCAGCCGGACGCGGCGGAGTGAACTCGAAGCTCGTCAAGAACCTCGCCGACCTGGGTGTCGCCGTTGATGAGATCGCCGTGATCTCCAAGCACGACACGTCCACGAACGCGAACGATCCGAACGAGTCCAGCCTCCACACCCGTCTCGCGGGCGCCATGGGACGCACGGAAGGTAACCCGTACTTCGTGGTATCGCAGAAGACACTGACCGGTCACGCGAAGGGCGGTGCCGCGGTATTCCAGACTGCCGGCCTCGCCGATATCTTCCGCACCGGCAAGATCCCCGCGAACAAGGCACTCGACTGTGTCGATCCGGAGCTTGCTACCTCCCCGGGTCTGGTGTGGCTGCGCGACCCAATCCAGCTGCCCACCACGGTAAAGGCAGGTCTGCTCACCTCGCTCGGCTTCGGTCACGTCTCGGCACTCGTTGCCCTCGTGCACCCGGCAGCATTCGAGCAGGCGGTCCGTCAGGAGCGCGGCGAGGATGCTGCCACGGCCTGGGTGGAGGCTGCGTCGGCACGCCTGCGTGCCGGTGTGCGCCGCCGCGAGGCAGGCATGCTAGGGCATGAGCCCCTGTTCACCGCGATCGAGGATCGTCGCTTCAAGGGTGAGACGAAGGAACTGGAAGCAGCCATGCTTCTCGATCCTGAGGCACGCCTTTCTGAGAGCGGTTTTTTCGAGTGATCATCGGCGTGGGTGTAGACCTTGTCGACATTGAGTCCTTTGCTGAGCAACTGGACTCACCCGGCACGGCCTACACCCGCGCTTTCACCGGCCAGGAGCGCCGCACCGCCACGGTGCGGGCGGCGCTCACCGGCTCCCCACACTCTCATCTAGCAGCCCGCTGGGCCGCGAAAGAATCCTTCATCAAAGCCTGGTCCGCAGCCCTCGTCGGAACCCCGCCCCCACTCAACCAGGAAGACATCATCTGGTCCCATATCGAGGTCGTTGTTGATCGCTGGGGCCGCCCCTCCCTCACCATTCACGAACCCCTGCTCACCACTGTCACCACATCAATTGCGGATATTCACGGCGAGGGTACCCCATCCTGGCATCTATCGATGAGCCACGATGGGGGGATGGCGATGGCAACAGTGATTGCAGAGCATTCTGCCCATGAGAATCCCACACTCAAATAACTCTAAGTTCGCTGGCAGAAGCTCAACAGCTACGCACCGCTACCGAGCAATCAATAGATAACCGAGACCGGTCACCGATTCTGTCGCAGACGTGAAGACGAGGACCCTTCGGCGCCGGTAGGGCAAGCGCTATGAATCCCCAGTAGACACAGCTAAAACATCCCGAGGAACGGGAGGCCGACACGGCAGTTGCAGACGCACAAGTTACATCAACAGCTTGTCGAGGCACTAGCACACACCGGGAACTGACGCAGGGGCATACACCCAAGCTGAGTGCAGCCGCGCATGACCGACTCATCACCACTCAAGCCACTGCACTGCGACTATTCGAGACCGGGCCAATCGTGGGACACGATGAAACACGTGGCGAGACCCGCCTCGAAATTCCCGGCATGTGAAAACTGTCAGCAAGTAGTAATCGCACCAACCAATAAACAGGAAGGTCACCCAGGAGCAGGCGGTGACCTTCCTTGCTACTGATAACTGGGCGGCTTAGCGGCGTGACCCAATCAGTCCGATGTTGGGCGCTCTGTTAGTCATAAATTGAGTATCGGTGCCCCGGATCAATCGCGAGAATCACCATCTGCTCGTCCTCAATAGCGCAGATCACTCGCCAGTCTCCTGCAACAGGATAGCCCATAAGCCCGCCAGACGGTCCGTGAGAGCCTTTATATTCCAAGCGCAAGCATCTGCCACACGGGAGTGACTGGATCGGTGATGCCAACAACAACGTTTTCCATATCGAAAACGGCACCGTCCTGAGCACCGATACGCCGGATCTCAAGGAACCCGATTATCACCACACCCAGGCACGCTATAGCGATACCTGCGACTATTTTCAGCAGAATATTTCGTTGCGACACTAGTACCCTTCAAGAGATGTGAATGCAATCCACGAAAACATCTTTTAAGCCTGATACGCAAGAGCTAGGACATTAAGTTCATAAAATAATATCGACATCGCGATGCGGCATTGCATTGACACCAGATTTATCACAGAAGAAGTTCCTGCAGTCTACGAGGTGCAAAAGTTACTGTTGAAGTTCTCCTGGTTGCGGATGGCTTTGCGCTCATCGAGGGCAACGTGGCAGCGGGAGACACGGTGGAGATTGCGGTGGAACCGTGAGCGTTCTGGAACTTTCGGGCATTTCCAAAACCTATGACGTCAATCCTCCCATCACAGCCCTCAACGGCCTTGATCTCAGCGTTGACCCGGGAGAGAAAGTTGCGATTTTTGGGGAGTCCGGTGCCGGAAAATCCACCCTACTTAACATCCTTGGCCTCCTCGATACGGCATCGGCAGGCGAGTACCGTCTTGCTGGGCTTGATGCCACCAAGCTCTCAGCCAAGCAAACCGACCTCGTTAGATCCGAACACATTGGATTTGTTTTTCAGGATTTTCACATTCTTGGCCACCGGACCGTGGCGGAGAATCTGACGATCAAGTTAGCTATCAGTCAGGTCCCCCGCTCCCGGCGACAATCCCTCATTAGCTCCACCCTCGAGCAGGTTGGACTCTCCCACCGGGAAAACTCACTCGGTAGGCTCCTGTTGGGTGGCGAGAAACAGCGCCTTGCCATCGCCCGCGCCATCATGAACGAACCAGCACTTCTACTTGCCGATGAGCCAACGGGGAACCTTGACTCCCGTCATGCTCACGCAATCTTGGATCTGTTTGATGAACAGGCTGACAAGGGTGCCGCGGTCGTGATCATCACGCACGATGAGCGCATCGCTCGCTGGGCTAAGCGGGTTCTGACACTGCGTGATGGGCGGTTGCACGCATGAGCGGGAATGGCACGTCGCGCATTGACCTGCGTGAGAAACGGATTGGAAGGCGACAATTCTCTATCCAATCTGTACGCGACCTCGCGATCGACGTGGTTATCGAATTGCGTTCACAGGCCGCTAAGACAGCACTTCTGATTATGTCCGTCGCACTCAGCGTCGGTGCTCTCATCTCCTCCATCGGCATCTCTCAGAATGCTGCCGCACAGATCGATGCCGATCTGGCCGCATCCACAAATACCCTCATTCTCGTCACCAGAACCTTGCAAGAGGATCCCGACACCACACAGGCTCTGGGAGACGGGGAGGAATTGGATGGCATGCCGGCACCGCTCCTTTCCTTCCCGGCCGATGTGGAGGAGCGTGCCAACCGTCTCTCCACTGTAGCTGCGACCGGGAGGATCCTTCACGTCTCGGAGCTCACCACTCCTTACATCACCCGCTCAATCGACAGTGCGGTGGCCTGGCAACCCCGAGTGGATGCGGCAACAGCCGGTTATCTCGATGCTGCCGAGATCGATGCGACAAACCTGGCATGGATGCTTGATGGGAAGGAGCGCATTGCCCTTCTGGGGGACGCTGCGGCAGCGGACTTGGGCATACCCGTGACGCGGCACCCCGAGGGCCTCACTGTCACTATTAATGGGATCCACTATTCGGTGGTGGGATTCCTTCCGGACGAGCATCAGCTCACCGGAAGCATTGTTATCCCATACGACCGAGGACTGTCCTTGGTCGGCAGTGATGTCTCAACCGAAATCTTGGTGCGCACTGAGGTCGGTGCAGGCAACCAGATCTCCTCCATTATTCGGCACCAGATCATGCCGGAGAATCCCACAAGCCTCACCGCATCGGGCATCATGACAGCCGATGTGGCACGTTCCCAGGTATCGACTCAACTCACTCAACAGGTGCTCTGGGTGGGCCTGTTCCTCCTAGTTCTTACGATCCTCCTGATAGCGAACTCGATGATCGTCTCGGTTACTTCCCGCACCTCCGAGATTGGTGTGCGCCGGGCTCTAGGAAGTACTCGTACCGGGGTTTCAGCCGTGTTCTGGTTTGAGGGGATGGTCATCGGTTTGCTTGGCGGGCTCGGCGGAAGCGCTATTGCCTCCTGGGTGGTTCTCGCCGCCGCCGCGGCAAGCGGCTGGACAGCTCATCTCAATCTCCTCATGATCATGACCGGCCCTCTCCTTGGTGGGCTCGTTGGTCTTATCGCCTCCGCGTATCCCGCAGTCCGCGCCTCCCACATCCAGCCCGCCATCGCCGTCCGAGCAAACTAGCTAGGGAGTTTCGCTACCTGAATCTCAGAGGTTCTGGTAATTTCTCATCATTCAAGGTTCAAATACTGAGAATTTCCCGCTGACGCCCGCGAACTAGGTTGTGTCCGGGATTACTCGTCCGTATGATGTTGCCCGACATCTGTCAGAGGTGACAGTTCCTGACCATAAGGAAAAGCAATGACGCGACTAGTAAACGTTCCTGAAGATTTTCCCTCAGAATCCCTGCGCGGATTCGTCCTTGCCAACAAGCGTTACGTGAAGCCCGTCTACGGTGGCGTGGTTCGTTCCACCGCTACGCGCGACGGCAAGGTTGCGGTTGTGTACGGTGGCGGTTCGGGACATTACCCGGCTTTCGCTGGCTGGGTTGGTCAGGGCTTTGCTGATGGTGCCGTGTGCGGCAACATTTTCTCATCCCCCTCGGGCGCACAGGCCTACTCGGTTCTCAAGGCAGCCGATCGCGGCGCTGGTGTGCTCATGGGCTTCGGAAACTATGCTGGTGACGTCCTCCACTTCGGTCAGGCCATTGAGCGCCTTCGCGCCGAAGGCATCCAGGCCGACACCCTCGTCGTCACCGACGACATTGCTTCCGGTTCGAAGGACGAGCTGGAGAAGCGCCGCGGCATCGCAGGTGACTTCCCCACGTTCAAGATCGCTTCCGCAGCCGCCGAGGCCGGACTCAACTTTGATGAGGTCAAGCGAGTCTTCGAGAAGGCCAACGACGCGACCCGTTCCTTCGGTGTGGCTTTCGATGGCTGCACCCTGCCCGGTGCGGACGGCCCGCTGTTCACCGTCCCGGAAGGGAAGATGGCAATCGGTCTCGGCATCCACGGCGAGCCCGGCGTTGACGAAGCACCCCTGGGTACCGCAAACGAAGTTGCGAAGACTCTCGTTGACGGTCTGCTGGATGATCGTCCGGCGAGCGCTGGCAACCGCGTTGTTGCCATCATTAACGGTCTTGGCGACACCAAGTACGAAGAGATGTTCATCGTTGCTGGCGCGGTCTCGGACCTCCTGGAGGCAGAAGGCATCGAGATCGCTGATCTCGAGTCGGGCGAGTTCGTGACGAGCTTGGACATGGCCGGCATCTCCCTCACCCTCGTCTGGGTTGATGACGAACTCGAGCAGTACTGGAATGCTCCCTGCGACTCCCCCGCCTACCGCAAGGGCTCGGTTGGTGACGTTGCACGCGACGACGCCGTTCTCAACAATGAAGCCACCAAGGTCACCGTGACCGAGACGGGCTCCGAAGCCTCCCAGGCAGCAGCCAAGAAGGCCGCCGAACTCCTCGGCAACGTGGCTGCCATGCTTGAAGAGAAGAAGAACTACTTCGGTGAACTCGATGCCGTAGCCGGCGATGGTGACCACGGTATTGGCATGGAGAACGGTTCCCGTGCGGCTGCCAAGGCAGCCCAGGCACTGGTAGCTGACGGTGCGGGTATCTCCACGACCCTTGCCGCTGCTGGTGACGCATGGTCCGACCGTGCCGGGGGTACCTCCGGTGCTCTCTGGGGCGCGATCCTCACCTCGTTCGGTGCGGTTCTCGGCAACGAGGACACCCCGTCCGAAGAAGCAATTGTTGAGGGTGTTGCCGCAGCACTCGACGCCGTTCAGCGACTCGGTGGTGCCGAGGTTGGCGACAAGACTCTCGTTGACTCTTTCAGCCCCCTCGTTGATACTCTGAAGTCCACCGAAGGTGACCTCAAGACCCGCCTCGACGCCGCCATCACCGCCGGCGCAGCAGGTGCAGAGTCCACCAAGGACATGGTTGCTAAGGTTGGTCGCGCTCGTCCTCTCGGTGAGAAGTCCGTTGGCACCCCAGACCCGGGCTCGGTATCGCTCGTCGAGGTTGCTCGCGTTCTCTACGCAGCACTATAAAGAGTCAGCACCGATTCGATAATCGATAGGTGAGTAGTGGGCCAGTCCAGCTTGGACTGGCCCACCATCGCGTTCACGCACCATTTCCGTCATCGACCGTATTCGAGAAGCTATGACCTTGAGCTGGTGTCGCCGTTCTATCGATCCACTCTGTGTTCTCGCCGGTGGCAAGGATGTGCGATACGCCAGCCTGCTCATTTCAAAGAGGTAGCACCTGCAATCTTCTTCATTTGCTCTTGCAAGTGCCTTAGCTGGCGCTTCCTTTAATAACAGTTTCTGACTCCCACCAAGCAAGTTATCCCAATGCTAGCGAGCAGGATAGCTACTCGTTGATCTCCATTCATTTAGAATTCACGACTTTTCCATACCCTGAGGAGGCCCCTTTCAGGCTGTTTTCAAGTTCTAAGGAAAATACGTGAAGAAGATACGGCGATTGCCGTCAGCAATGTTCGCTGTCGGTACCGCGGCTGCCCTCACCGTGAGTTTGGCTAGCCCGGTCACTGCCCAACCAACCAGTCCAGACGCGGCGAGTACGCAGGCCGCCCAGCAGACTCAAGCACCCGCACTCATGATCACGGAGCTGGCTCCGGACCACGAAGGTGTCGACCACTTCGAGTTCATCGAAATTCACAACACGACCACCCAGGCATTGGACCTGGCGGAGGAAGGTTATTCCTTCGCATACACCGCAGCTGACGATGGAGTGCCGGGTAACGTCAGGCTCTCCCTCGTTGACGTCGACAATCTCATTCTTGAGCCGGGCGAAACAGTTGTTCTGTGGCTCTCGCACGAGGGTGGCAATGTGCGCTCCTTCGATTACACGGAGGCTCACTTCCGTGAGTTCTGGGGCATGGGCGAGGAAGGCCGGGTTGTTCGCATCACCGGCCAGAACGGCATGGCAAACGGTGGTGACCGCGGCGTCCAGGTTCTGCGCGATGGTGAGGTTGAATCCTGGGCCTACTACACTGCTGGAACTGTCAGCCCCTCTCAGACTGCAGAGTTCCACCTTCCCCAAGCGGGTGCTAGCGACGCTCGCAAGATGAGGCACCTGCCCACCGCCCCCGGTGGCACCCCGGGTAAGGTTGCTCCCGAACAGCTTGAAGGGCCCGCACCTCAGGTTGTTGAGGAGGGGCCCCGTTCCCTTGTCATCACCGAGATCATGGCGAACACAACCGGTCCCGATAACTTCGAATACATCGAGATCCACAACGCTTCCGATGTGGAGCAGACGATCGGTGAATCCGGCTACTCACTGACGTACACATTTACAGATGACGATGATCCGACGGGCGATAAGGCGTTGACCGTGGAGGGTGGCGATCTCGTGATCGCACCGGGTGAGACCGTTGTTCTGTGGCTGTCATACACGGCTTCCGGACTCGACTCGTTCGCGTTCACGGAAGAAGACTTCCGTACCGAGTTCGGCATGAGTGAGGATGCTCGGATCGTGCGCGTCACCGGTCAGGCTGGCATGGCCAACGGCGGCGGCCGCGGCATTCGACTCCTCGAAGACGGCACCACGTACGCGTGGGCGTTCTACTACGCGGGCGATACTGGTGAAAACCTGGCGGCCGAGTTTGGTCAAGCCTACAAGGGCGAGGACCCGCGGAAGCTCCGCGTTGTTGGTTCCGCCGTTGCCCCGAACCCGGGTGCTGTTCGGGAGGAACAGACCGAGGTGGCGGAATCGACCGAGCCCGAAGAGCCGGCACTGCCTTCCCCGAGCACATCGGCACCGCTGCTGGTGACCGAGGCCGTCGTGGACTCCACGAACGTGGGTGCCTCGGATGGTTACGAGTTCATTGAGGTCGCGAACGCCACGGACGCTCCGATCGATTTCTCCGATTACGTTCTCAACTACCTGTACCCGATCGATGAAGAGTCGAACAGCAACGAGGTCCTGTGGCCCGCTGTTCCAAACGATGTCGTCATCGATTCTGGTGAGACCCTCGTGTTCTGGATCAAGAATGGTCCCAACGATGATCTGACCGCGGATGACTTCAACTCGTTCTACAACGTTGATCTTCAGGCTGGAACCGAGCTCGTGGAGATCTCTGCGGGTGGCATGGCCAACGGCTCCCCGCGCGGCATCCAGATCCAGACCAACACGGGTCACATGGTGAACCG
This sequence comes from Flaviflexus massiliensis, assembly GCF_001375495.1. Taxonomy (GTDB): domain Bacteria; phylum Actinomycetota; class Actinomycetes; order Actinomycetales; family Actinomycetaceae; genus Flaviflexus; species Flaviflexus massiliensis. The sequence goes on from NZ_LN831058.1 coordinate 490,337, forward strand.
CGCCTACTACAACATGGGTGGGGCAAAAGATGTTGTCACCAACCAGGGTCTGCAGTGGGTTGTCAACGAAGAGGATCTGCTCAAGCAGGACCTGGCCGGCTCCGAACAGGCAAGCCCTGGCACGGTTTCTTCTCACCAGCTGCCAGAGCCTCTCGTTGAGCAGGCCGAAGACAGCATTGCTCCCGTGGTCACGGACCGCACGGCAGATTCCGTGCCGACGGAAGAACCGTTCGAGTTTGCCTTCACGGTGACGGACGATCAGCAGGTCAAGACCGTCTCCCTCAACATCATCTCCTCCGCAGGTGACGATGCGAGGTCGATCAACCTGCTTGCCAGCGGTGATTACTTCGCGTGGGAGCTTCCCGCGGCCGATATTATCGGCAAGACCTGGTTCGAATACTCGGTGGCCGTTTCGGATGGTACGAACCGCGTCACGAGCGAGCCGGTGCGCGTGCTCGTTGATGGTGCGGACCTGTCCCCGGTTCGTTTGAACGTGACCGATGGTCAGTGGGTGAACGGCATCGTTGACCTCATTGCCGCAACCGATTCTCTCGATCGGCCGGCTGAGCTTGCGATCGATGGCGAGAGTGTTGCGACCGAGCAGGCACTGCCGGATGACCCGGTGTTTGCCATGGAGGTGACGGCAACCGACACGTTCTTCCGCAACGGTATTCTTGCGGGCGACGATATTCTGAAGATCTTCGATGAGGGAACCTACAACAGGGTCGAGACCGTTTCCACGGCTGTTCCCCAGTCCTACATTGAGGACGGCAAGCTCGTTGTCAGCGTTTACGCGGGCACGAAGGCTGCTCCGGAGATTGATCTCAACGAGAACAATGACGACTTCCAGATCAAAACGCTGCGTTTGATTCTGCCCGATGGTCGGACCCTCACCCCGGTTGGTTACAACGATCCGGAAGAGTGGCTGCGCATGGGTGACTCCACCGGCAAGCTCGACTACTACGATGCTGTGTTCGAACTGCCCGAGGATGCGTACACGGGCCAGCTTCACGCCTGGGATACAACGGCTGGAGACGATGGCGACTACACGGTGACCGCCACCCAGGGCGACGACACCGCTGAAGCAACTCTCTCGGTCGACAACACCGGCCCGACCGTCACGGTCTCCGGCGTGGAAGATGATTTCCTCCTTCAGGGCACCGTCACGATCGATGCTGAGGTGAGCGATGCTGGCATCGGCGTCGACACCGTCACGACGATGCTTGATGGCAAGAACATCACCCTCCCGTACGAGACCTCGTCTGTTGAGCTGCCCGAGGGTGAGCACGTCCTGACCGTCACGGCGAAGGACAAGCTCGGCAACACGACCACATCCACCACGACGTTCGATGTGCCCGATGAGGAGCCGGTCTCCTCCGACTTCTCCCCGGCAAACGGCGAGACCGTTCCCGCGGGTGACGTTGTCCTGTCGGCAACGATCACGGATCCGACAAACGACCTCGTGGATGTCACGTTCTACGGTGGCTCCACCCCGCTCCTCGACTCCGACATCCGCACCTCCTCGGGCACCGTCTCCGACGCCGCCACGACCGAGCGTGAAAAAGCTCAGCCGCTGACGGAAGAGGAGCTCGAACTGCTCGGCAGCAAGGATGGACTCTCAAGCGACATCTCATCGTTTGATGCGTTCCCCTACCAGCTGTTTGAGGTTGACGTTCCCGAGGACGAGATCGAAGGATCTCAGGTGCGGGTCTCGTGGGCAGGTAGCGCTGATAGCAACGCTCAGGTGATCTTCTACGTGCAGCGTGCCGACGGTAGCGGCTGGGACGAGATCGATCGTCACATCACCGGTGCGGAGACCGAATCGTTCTCCCTCAACGCTCTCGTTGATGCTGACGAGTACGGTTCCGATGGTTCTATCACGCTCCTGGTTCAGCACTCTGAGGGCTTCGCAGGTCCCAATCACACGACCCGCGACTCCGATGTCACCCCCAATAACGAGGGTGACAAGCCGAGGTCCGACTACGACTTCACACTCGCCTGGGAATCAGACACTCAGTACTACAACGAGCAGTACTTCCAGCACCAGGTAGCGATCCATGACTTCGTGCTCGAGCAGCGCGAGAACATGAACATCCAGTACCTGTTCCACACGGGTGACATCGTGGACGACTTCGACCAGATGTACCAGTGGGAGCATGCTGACCCGCAGTACGCTCGCCTCGACGAGGCTGGCATGCCCTACGGCGTGCTCGCAGGTAACCACGACGTTGGGCACATGGGTGAGGACTACTCCATGTACTCGACTTTCTTCGGTGAAGACCGGTTCAAGGACAACCCGTGGTACGGCGGTTCCTACCTGGATAACCGCGGCCACTACGACCTGATCTCCGCCGGCGGCATCGACTTCATGGTCGTGTCCATGGGCTGGGGCCCGGACGACGAGGCTATTGAGTGGATGAACCAGGTGCTCGCGGACCATCCGGACCGCATCGCCATCATCAACCTTCACGAGTACATGCTGACCACGGGCGGGCTCGGCCCGATCCCGCAGCGGATCCTCGACGAGGTCATTGCCACGAACCCGAACGTCAAGGCGGTCATGTCCGGCCACTACCATGACGCACACACCCGCTACGACGAGTTCGATGACGATGGGGATGGTGTGAACGACCGTACCGTCACCTCCATGCTCTTCGATTACCAGGGCCTGCCCGAGGGCGGTCAGGGCTTCCTCCGCCTCCTCCACTTCGACAACGTTGGCGAAGAAATGCACGTGCGCACCTACTCGCCCTCGCTCGATCAGTACAACTCAGACGACCCATCCCTGCTCGGCCCCGCCGATGATCCGGATCTCTACCAGGACTTCACCCTGAGCTACGACCTGCTCGGCATTAGGCCGTCAGAGCGTGTCCTCACCACGGACTCGTTCCAGGCTGAGGTTCTGACCGACCACGAGATCGGTACCATCGAGGGCCTCGAGACCCCCGGCACCGCCGAGGTCACCTGGGAAGACCGCACCGAAGGCGAACACTCCTGGTACGTGAAGACGGTGGATGAGCACGGCGCGGAGAACCTGTCCCCCGTCCAAACCTTCACCGCAGTTGAGGACGAGGATCCCACCGATCCAACGGATCCAACCGATCCCACGGACCCGACTGAGCCTGGCACATCACCGCTCGCTGGTAACGTGTTCCTGCTCACAAACGGCTGGGGCTCTTCCACCCACGATGTTGGGTTTGCTTACGGCAAGCGCGGCGATGAGGTGTTCGTCGGTGACTGGGATGGCGACGGCAACGACACACTCGGTGTTCGCCGCGGCATCACCTTCTACCTGAATAACGAGCTCGGTGGAGGCAATGCCTCCGTCCAGTTCACGTACGGTCGCGAAGGTGACGAGATCCTCGTTGGTGACTGGAACGGTGACGGTGTCGATACCCTCGGTGTTCGCCGGGATATCACCGTCTATCTCAACAACAGCCTGACGGGTGGGAATGCCGACGTTGAGTTCCGTTACGGACGCTCCGGCGACCAGGTTCTCGTTGGTGACTGGGATGGCAATGGTACCGATACGCTCACGGTTCGCCGTGGCAACACCTTCCACGTGAACAACGCGCTCAAGGGCGGCAACGCCACCACGTCTTTCAACTACGGCAAGGTGTCCGATGAGGCATATGCTGGCGACTTTGATGGAGACGGTCGGGACACGATCGCTCTGCGCAGGGGTGCCACGATCATCATCAACAACGAGCTTGTTGGCGGTAACGCTGGTGGCAAGCTCAACTACGGACGCTCCTCGGACCGCCTCCTCCTGGGTGACTGGGATGGTGACGGGATCGATACCCCGGGCGTTAACCGCACCATGTAGTACACGCGAGATCCACTAAGGATCTGCCGTTTGGTGGGTGTCATTCATGGCTCAGGCCGTGGGTGGCACCCACCTTTCATTCACCCTCACCTCGGTACGATTGAGAGTCCCGAACTACGGATCAAGAGATAAGAGTTTCAAGAGAGCAAGGTTCGGTAGAACAGAGTCCGCGAGCGTACTTCCCCTTCAGAGCAGAACAAGCACTTGGCGGGTTCTAGTTAAAGGCAGACGGGTCGCAAGCAAAAGCAGGAGGAGATGGCACATACGGAGATGATTCCTGAGAGCTCGCCCTCACCCAGGATTTCAATCGAGGTTCCTTGCAGGTGTCTTATATGAGTGGTTACTGTCGTTCCCTGCGGAATCCGGGTGGGACTTCCATGGTTCGTTCCCGATCCCATTCTCGTTCCCATCCCCCAACGTGAAGGAGTCCGTCGAGCAGGTGGGCGGTGAACCCCCAAACAAAGATGTTGTCAATGATGAAGGCGGGTCCGCGGTAGGGCATGCCAGGCAAATTCGCAGAGTAGCGAGTGCTGGGGTCTGCGAGCTGAATCAGGGTGGGGCGGTGGATCGAATGCACTTCGGCAGGATCAGCAATATATGGCTCGACGGCTGGGCTGGTCACGCCAATGATTGGGGTAACGGCGTTTGATGATGCGGCGAGTGACAGGCCTGGCAGCTCCCCCAGAACCGTGACTGCAACGGGGTTGAGGCCGACTTCTTCCTCGGCTTCCCTAAGGGCTGCTTCGACGGGGGTTTCTCCTTTTTCGAGGCTACCTCCAGGGAAGGACACTTGGCCGGGGTGAAAACGCATGGTGAGCGCTCTTCTGGTCAGGATGATCCTCGTGTCATCCTCGTCGGTCAGCGCCATGAGTACGGCGGATCGCCGCCCGGATCGTGCGGCGCGGTCAAGAGGCACGGGGAATGCCCCGAACTTTTCCACCAGATCACCGAACCGAGTCATTGTTTTATTATGGTCCACTTTCCTGAGAAGAACGATCTAGACCCTGAAAAGAACGATCTAGGCCCATAGGCTCTTGGCGAACCCCACCCAATAAGGGACAATAGGGACATGACTGACTTCACAGCCACACCCACAAAGCTCTCGGTTGTTGGGGCAGGATCCGTTGGATCCTCGCTCGCCTACGCCGCCCTCATTCGCGGCTCCGCCAACACCGTTGCCCTCTACGACGTCAACACCGCCAAGGTTGATGCCGAGGTTCTCGATCTGGCTCACGGTAGCCAGTACACCCAGTCCTCACAGATCATCGGTGGTAGCGACATTTCGTGCGTAGCTGGCTCCGACATTGTTGTTATCACCGCGGGTGCACGGCAGAAGCCGGGGCAGACGAGACTGGATTTGGCAGGGACAAACGTCGATATTCTATCATCCCTCCTCCCTCAGCTTCTCGAGCAGGCACCGAATGCGATCTTCATGCTCGTCACCAACCCCTGTGACGTGCTGACCACGGCGGCGCTGCAGATCACGGGACTGCCCACGAGCCGAGTTCTCTCCTCCGGAACCGTCCTGGATACGTCTCGGTTGCGGTGGCTCGTTGGTCGCCACATCGGTATTGCACCCCGCTCAGTACACGCGATGATGGTGGGCGAGCACGGAGATACGGAGTTTGCGCTCTGGTCTTCCGCCTCGATTGGCCAGTCTCCTCTCAAGGAGTGGGAGGATGAAAATGGGGTTAAGGTCTTCACCCGAGAGTTGTTGGATGAGTTGGAGCACGAGGTGACTGGCTCCGCCTACAAGATCATTCAGGGCAAGGGAGCCACGAACTACGCGATTGGCGTGGCTGGTGCTCGCATTGTTGAAGCGATCCTCGGTGACCAGAAGGCCGTCCTTCCCGTCTCGACGCTACTGACCGACTACCACGGCATTTCCAACATCGCCCTCTCGGTCCCCTCGATCGTTGGTCGCGGTGGCGTGGAGCGGACCCTGTTGTTCCCCATGGACGACCTGGAAGAAGCCAAGCTCCACAAGTCAGCTGAAGCCCTGAGTGCGGTCCAGGATTCACTCGGCCTATAACGCGCTCCGAACTCAGCTGGTGATTCGACAGTTAGCGTATTGAGCTTGAGCGATTGGTGGGTCCTTACCTGAGGTAAGGACCCACTTCGTCCTTCTGCTTTCCAACGGAGTCCTACAATGGACTCATGTTTTTTCGCCGCTCACACAACTCCCCACTCAGTCCAGCTGACGGCAACTCCTCCCTCCCTACCCCTCCTCGACATCCCCAAGAAGGTGCTCCGGACCCGGTCATCGATGCCCAGATCCATTGGCTTGCTCAGCGCGGCCTCAAGAAAGCAACTACCGTCACTCAGGAAGAATGGATAGGAGCAACAGAGGATCCTACGGATCCGTTCTCTCTCGCAACAGCCCACACATCCGAGCCCTGCGTGACTCCCGACCCTGCCGTCACGATCACGGCAGAAAACCTCGTGGATGCGGTGGAGGAGTTGGCGGATGGTCTCGAGCTCCCGATCGACGACGTTTCTCGTGAAGGCGGTGCCCTGCTCATTCGCTCCGGCGCCTCCCACTATTCCTTTGTACTGACGTCGCCCGAGACTGGTGAGGCACGGCAGCACCATGTCATTCTTGAGGACGTGGCACGGACCTTCGTGGATTCTGCCCACGTTTTGCACCGGGTCGATTCCACATATGCGATCGTCCATCGAGATATTGCCGAGATAGCCTTGGATGTTATGAAGGCAGAGACAGCACTCGGCAACATCGGCTCAGATCCAGAGGAAAGCGCTTCTCGTGAATGATCAGCTTGTGATGACGGGGATTGGCCTCGTCATTATCTTAGTGCTCACGATGGGACTGCACCGCTGGGCGGGCATCGGTCTTGGCTGGCAGCCGGTCATTGCCGGGATACGGGCAGTTCTTCAGCTTGCCGTCATTGCCCTTATCCTCCAGGGAGTGTTTTCGGAACCCTGGACTGGAGCCCTGTTTGTGGTGCTGATGATGACGGTGGCGGCACTGACCGCGGCCGGCCGGTTGAAGGAGCTCTATCGCGGCAGGGTTGCCGCGATAGCTGGGGTTGTCATTGCGGCCACCATCTCCATCGCGCTCGTGCTTGGGTTGCGAATGATGGGATTCGAGGTTCGGTACGTTATTGCTATCGGCGGCATTGTCATCGGCAACTCCATGTCCGGTGTGACTCTCACGGGACGAAACTTTCTTCGCACCTCCATTGCTCAGCGGGGCGAGGTTGAGGGATGGCTGGCCCTGGGCGCGACTCCTCTCAAGGCTTTCCGTCGGATTAGTCAGGAATCCATTCGCGAGGCCCTCATTCCCTCCATTGACCAAACAAAGTCCACGGGACTTGTCACTCTTCCCGGTGCTTTTGTTGGTGCAATCATGGGTGGTGCCTCTCCGGTTGAGGCGGCGCGCTTCCAGGTGGTTGTGCTCATCACCGTCATTTTCGCCATCACCGTTGCTGGCATCATCGCCACCCGGATTCTCGCAACCTCACCAACGATTCCCGTTCCGGCCGAGCAAAACTCGAAGGAACAAGAAAGCAACTAACCTACTGACGATCGCACTAAAATCGGGTCCAACAATGCTTCATATAATCGCGTATCGAGTTTGAAAGGGATTTCCCAAATACGGATATGGAAAAGTCAGTGATGACACCGAAGAAATGCGGTTCTGGCTATCAAACTGGTTACTGGCCCAGAGTAATGAAGTCGAGAACATTTTCGGCATCCTTGCCAAACGTAATAGCACCTTCTTCCGGTTCCAGAATTATCGTGTACCGAAGACCGTCCTTCACCACGTACCAGGTCTGGATTCGTCGTTCTGTCGTCGAGTTGCGGTAGCTGAGTCCGACGGCGTCTTCTCCGTCAATCTCCCGTCCCCCAAACATCTTCACATCTACACCCTGCGATCGAAGATCGAAGGAGAGATCATCTGCATGGGTCTGGGCAGTTTGCGATGAAGGGATTCCCTTTTGGACGATCAGCCTGCTACCCGCCCCATCACCATCGCTGAGCCCTTGACTAAGGATAACCCCGTCATAATCCGTTGAGTCGCGAGGAAGTGGCTCCCAACCTTCTATCGTGATTTCCACTGAGGTTTCGGGACTGGATGGTACCCCACTCTCTTCAGACCCATCGCAGGCTGCGGCAGAGAAAACAAGTCCCAGCAAGGCAAAGGAGGTAACAGCTTTTTGGATGGAGCGGTTCATTTTTCCAGCCTATCCATAACCCCATCCCATAACCCCATAAAGATTTGGATTAACGTTGCGCGGGCCCGAACCGAATCGAGTGGAACGCATCTGTGAGCACCTGCGGCATCACGCCTTCAACGTCGCCGTGGATGTCAATCACGTAGGTGGTGCCGTTAGCATCAGCGTGCCAGGACTGGAACGGTGTCACGATCCCCTGCTTGGTGAAGGTTCCTTCGTACCCGTAAAACACCGTTTCCCCGACCTCAACTGGTTTTAGCTCTGCGAGGTCTGAATAGAAGTCAGTGTTCTCGGCATCAGATTCCATGATGGCTTTCGAATAGCGTTCCGCACCGTTTCTGGTTTTGCCGATATCCATGACCGTTAGGTATGCGCATTCGGGTGTGGCCGCGTCGGGCTCCAGCTCGTCACGCTCAAGGTCTTCCGGGACAACCATGAGGATATAGATATCGAGTCCCGGAATATCGCCGGAAAGCATCGTCCAACCATCGAGGATCGTGAGAGACAGGTGCTGATCAATCTCTTCGGAAGTCCCTTCGAACTCAGTTTCGGTATCAAACTCCGAATCAGTCTCAGTTGTAACCTCCTGACCCGACTCTTCAACCGTCTGGGTCTGCTCCTGGGTATTACCCCGGTCGTTCTCCTCACCCTCACCACATGCGGTAAGGGTGAGGAGAAGACCAAGGGAGAATGCCCCGGCTGCCAGCCTGCGTGAACCCATCCTTGTCATTAATTAGTTAAGCTTCGGCACTTCCCAAGCGATCTGGAGCTGTTCGCGGGGAACCTCACGGGACCGGAACTGTGCCCTGCCGGGGTTGGCGACCTGGGGCTTCATCTTCCCCAGCAGCTGCCCATCTTCCGGGGAGCCGGGCAGGAGCATGCCGGGAACGGCAAGGTCGGTCATGGCCTGCATGACCGGTTCGAACAGTGCACGTTGGGCACCTCCCGAACGCCTGGTCAGAATGATGTGCAGTCCAAGGTCGTGGGCCTGGGCCATGAGGGGCTGGAAGGCCGCCACCGGGTTACCTGACGGGGTGTTGACGAGGTCGTAGTCATCGACGATGACGAAGACTTCCTTACCCGTCCACCAGGACCGGTCACGCAGCTGCTGGGGCGTGACGTTCGGTCCGGGCATCCTGATCTTCAGGTAGTTGGCAAGCCCGGACAATTGCTCCATCGCTTGATCAGCGGTCGTGTAGTACCCGCCCACGAACTCTTCGGGGAGTTCACCGAGCAGGGACCTGCGGTAGTCAACCGCGAAGATCTGAGCCGTCTCGGGCGTGTAGACACGTGCGATCTCGGAGGCGATGAGGCGGAGGGTGGCGGTCTTGCCGGAGCCCTGTCCGCCGTAGAAGAAGAAGTGGTCGTTCTTGAAGAAGTCGATACCGAAGGGCTCGAGGCGGGACTCGTTGATGCCGAGAAGGATCCTGCGGTCCTCCGGCCCCGCCATCTCCCGCACCTGTTCGATGCTGAGTTCGAGGGGCAGTTCCCGCAGCTTCGGTCCGCGCGGTCCCTTCCACGCTTCGTTTATTTTCGAGACCAGGTCGCGCACGCCCGCTGAAACGGTGTCCGCTTCCTGCCCGCCGTCCACTCTTGGGAGGGCACCGAGGAAGTGGTGCTTGCCAGGTTCGAGTCCGCGGCCGGGAAGCCTGTCGGGCACATTCTTGGCGACCTTGCGATCGATTTCGGAGTCGAGGGGATCGCCGAGGCGAAGTTCGAGCCTGGTCCCGAACATGTCCTTCACCTGGGTACGGAAGTTCATCCACCGCAGTGCGGAAGAAATGACGTGGAGACCGAAGTTGAGGCCGCGGGGCATGATGTTTTGAAGGCGGACCTCAACCTGGTCGAAATCGGAACGCAAGGTCGACCAGTTGTCGACAAAGAGGAAAATATCGCCATAGCCATCATCGACCTCACCCGCTGCTCTCATCTTCCGGTACGTCTCCATCGAATCAATCCCGTTGTTCGCGAAGAACTGTTCGCGGTCGTCGATGATGGAGGTGATTTCGGCCGCGATCCGGTTGACTCGGTCGGAATCCTTGCGGAGGGCGATGCCCGCGGTGTGGGCGAGGTCCCGGAACGGGGTGAACGTACCGCCACCGAAGTCCATGACATAGAACTGGACTTCCTGCGGGGTGTGGGTGAGGGCAATGGTCGACAGGATTGTCCTCATGAGGGTGGACTTACCCGACTGGGGTCCGCCGATGATGGCGGCGTGCCCACCAGCACCGGAAAGATCGGCGATGAGGGTGTCACGGCGCTGTTCGTAGGGCCGGTCTACTTCACCAACAGGAATGGTGAAGGCACCGGCCCCGCGCCAGCCCTTCGACACGTAACCAAGCTCGGGATCGACCGCGAGGTCCCCCATGAGCTGGTCGAGGGTGGCGGGGAGGTTGAGGGGGTCGAGCCACACCTTGTGAGCATCCGGTCCCTTCCCCGCCATGCGTTCTACGGCAATGTCGAAGGTCGTTTCCGTTTCCTCGTCCTCGATGAACTCATCCTCCACCTCGGTCGGAGTCTCAACGATCTCTTCTTCGTCCTGCTTGAGGCGAACGGGGGAGGCAGTGAAGTTGACGATCGCGATCTCTTTCGCTTCCTGCTGTTCCTCGTGTTCGATCACGGGGGCGGAAGCAAGGCGCCTGCGCGGGGGCGGACCGGACACGTAGGAGGCACGGAACCTCCTCATCGTGTTCTGATCTTCCTTCAAGTAACCCACGCCCGGGATCGGGGGAAGCTCGTAAGCATCTCCCACACCCAGGACGGTGCGGGATTCGGCTGTCGAGAAGGTGCGCAAACCAATGCGGTACGACAGGTGCGAATCAAGGCCGCGGAGCCTGGATTCTTCCAGCCTCTGGGAGGACAGGAGGAGGTGGATGGCGAGCGAACGACCGAGGCGGCCAATCGCCACGAACATGTCAATAAAGTCAGGCTTTTCTGCCAGGAGCTCGGAGAACTCATCGGCAACGATGAGAAGAGCGGGAAGGGGTGGCAGATCGGTTCGGCCTTCCTTGCGGGCTTTCTCGTAGTCTTGGACGTTCTTGAAGTTGCCGCCCTTGCGCAGGAGTTCTTGGCGCCTCGCCATTTCACCGCGCAGAGCATCTTCCATGCGGTCCACGAGAGTGAGATCATCACCGAGGTTGGTGATGATGGCGGAGACGTGCGGGAGCCCGCTCATGCCAGCAAAGGTTGCACCACCCTTGAAGTCGATGAGAACAAAGTTCAGCTCATCGGAGGAGTGGGTCATCGCGAGCGCAAGCACGATCGTGCGGAGCACTTCGGATTTACCGGAACCGGTCGCACCGATAATGAGGCCGTGGGGTCCCATGCCCTGCTGGGCAGACTCCTTGAAGTCCAGAAATACGGACTTACCCTCTGGGGTGAGGCCGATCGGGACACGGAGCTTGTCCCTATTAAGGCGGGGCCGCCAGCTCTTCGACACATCCAGTTCGCGCACGTCACCAAGACCAAGCAGATCAACAAGCTCTGCCGAGGCCTCACCGATTGCCTCGTTCTCTTCGGCGGCCGCTTCAGCAGGCCCTGCGAGCATCGGGCTGGTCAGCCTGCGAGCTACCGCACCGGCCTCAGCAACGCTGATGGAATCGGCGTGACCGTTGATAGGTTCGAAACCGATCTGGAGCAGGGACAGGGTGCCGTTCCTCAGGTTGAGGCGGATCGTTGACGGATCGGTCAGGGCCTCCCATGATTCGGGCAGGTCCAGCACGGTCACACCCAGGACGCCGTCGGGGGTGATGATCGGGTGATCAACCGGCACCCGCACTCCATCATTGACGATGAGAAGGTGCGGGAGTTCGGTACCACCCTCGTTCGGGGAGAAGCGGGGGCGGTCAGCCAAACCATCCGGCAGCAGGTCGATGAGGTTCTCGGGAGAGGTATCGACCATGCGTGCCGGTCCCACGGCATCCCTGATGCGGTCGGACTGGACGTGAGGCAACCATTTGACCCAATCCCACTGCTCGAGTGACTCCTCTTTCGTGAGGACCGCGATCTTCAGGTGGTCTTCCGAGAGGAAGGACGCCAGGTGGACGATCATGGCGCGGGCGAGCCCGCGCACGTCCTTGACCCTGCCGGTGAGCTGAACGCGGGAAACGGAGGCAAGGTTGACGCCGAGCGGCAGGTCGTCGAGGGTCTGGTAGGCGGCCATGAACTTCGCGCGTGCCGATTCTGCAACCGGATCCGTTTCCTCCAGTGAGGAGGAGTCCTCCACATCGTGCTCGGTTGCGAACGGCTGATCTGCTGAACCGATGCGGCACAGCAGGAACTCTTCATCTGTGGTTTCGCGCTCGGCAATGCGCGATCCTTCATCCAGAATCAGCGGCAGGTCGGCGGGATGGGGGAGGAACCACTGCGTGAATTCCCGTTGCATGTCCTCTGCCCTGCGAGCGTTCTTCCGCAGCGTCGCGATGTAGTTGAGGTACTCGCGGCGCGATCCCGTGACCGCGTCACGGTGGCGCACTCGGTTGCGGTAAATATTAAGTCCGGCGACACCGACCATGGCCACCATGAACGCACCCGACATGAGAAGCATCTGGGGGGAGCGGTTCGAGGAGAGGGCCATGACGGCCATCATGCCCATCGAACCGAACATCGGCAGGATCATGGACAGGGTTCCGGTGATGCCCTCGGAGCGGACAACATTCGGAGGGGTTTTAACGATCACGGTCTCCTGCGGAGGAGGACTGGGACGCTGTCGCTTTGTGCGGGCCATGTAATTCCTTTGCGTTGTCCGTTTGGACACCGAAACACTTGATCAACTTCTGCACCGGTCAGGTTCATAGGTCATACTAGTGGTTGTCCGACGGTCATGTATTTTCAAACGGGAAGTGCGAGGAGAGGTGATGGCAGCTTCGAAAACAGTTTCGGACACGTCTCTGATCACGCTCATTCTCGATGACGGAAACACCCGGACCGACCTCGCATTCCCCACCGGAATCACCCTCAAAGAGGCCATGACCGCAGTCAACATCGGCACCCTTCGCCCGTTCACGATCACGGGCCGCCTCATGCGTCCAGGGGCGATCCTCGGACAGGACATCACCTCCGGTTCCCTCATTCTCCTGCGCCGCGAAGGCTGGGATGCAGAACCAACAATCACGCCGATCGACCACTCCGCTGAAGTGAGAGCATCGAATGTGACTGTGGCGCTTGCAATCTTGGCCATGGTCGCCGGTGTACTGACCGGCGTGTGGGCTCTTCTTGCCCGCACGTCTCTTCCCGCACCCGACACCTGGGGCTACTCCTCCCTACTCGGGGCGTTCGTCTTCCTTGCCGTGGTGCTGGCATGCCGGGGATCCGTGGGCAGGCCGCTCCTGGAAGCCGGCGGGCCAGCGGCCCTCATTTTCGCTGCCGCCTCGCTCTCAACGTTCGCGAATCCGGGCGATCACACGCATCAGCTGCTCATCATGTCTGCCCTCGGGATCGGTATAGTGTCTCTCGTTCGCTGGGTGGCGTGCGGGACGACAGCACCGGGGGTCCGGAACGTGTGCCTGGATCTTGCGGTTGCCTCACTCTTTATTGCCCTGCTCGATGTTGCCGTCATGGTGTCCGACCTCCCGATTGAGTTCACGGCCGCCATCATTTTCGGCCTGTGTCCTCCGCTCCTTGCCGCGATCTCGGGTTTCTCGATCCGGGTCTCATCCGATGTGCTCCTCGATTCCGAGTCCGTCATCCGCGAGGCTCCCGCCGTACGCAACTACTCTGCCTCTGTTAAGGATCCGGATGTGTCAGAGATCCTCACCATCTCGGTGGCACGCAATCAGCTGTGGACGTTCCTCACGTGCTTCGGGATGCTGGTCACGGCTCTGCCCATGTACAACCTTGTGGGAACGGAATCGTGGCGGAGCACCGTTGCCCTCATCTGCGTTCTCGCCGCAGCGCTCACCTGCCTGCTTGTCCCCCGCAAGTCCGCATCCCATTTTGTGCGCATTCTGCCCAGAATCACTGCCGCGCTCCTCATAGTTGGTCTTGCCCTGTCCGGGAAGCTCAGTACCGACCCGTTCGTCCTGGCAATCATTTTGCTGATCGTTGCGGCACTGTTCCTCGGGACCACGTTCTTATTGAAACCGGAACGCCAATTCTACGGTTTCTCTCGGATCGGCGATATTCTGCAATCCCTGTCCGTTGCTGCTTCTCTTCCGTTGGCGCTGGCCGCAGTCGGTGTCATCTCCCTGGTCCGAACTGGCGGTTTGGGCTAATGTCTCGCGTGAGGTTAGATCATGAATCCACCTGGTGACCGCAATTCGCGCCGTAACAAGCGGCGCGCACAGAAGTCGGGCAACATACCGCCCTACCAGAACCAGCCGTATCCGCCCCAGGGCGGACCGACCGGCGGTCCCAGCGTCCCCCATCAGGGCAACTACTCCCAGCAGGGTCAGTCCTGGCAGGGCCAAGGACAACCCGGCCAGCCTCATCCCGGTCAGCATCCCTCTCAGGGTGGGCAGGGACAGCAGTTTGGAGGCCAGGCTCCCTACGGTCAGGGCGGTTACGGCAACGAGCACATGCAGGGGCAGCAGCCGAATGGTCCGGGCCCTCAGGGCGGCTTCCCTTCACACTCTCAGGCGGAAGAAGACCCCTACGCCCACTCGGTTCCCGGTACGGGCTACCAGGCAGGTCAGGGCGGATCGGCTTCGACTGCCTACAGCCGCCAGCAGCTCGCTACTCCCCAGGAAGTTGGGGGACCCAATTCTCGGTCCGCTCCCGAAAGTGCGCTCTCGGCACCGGAGTCCTACGTGCCAGCCGAACCATCGGACGATCCGACAATTATCGGCACCCGGATTGCCTCCACCATTAATGAAGATCCGCGCTCCTTCCTCAGGGTCACGGTCATTCACGAGGACCGCAAGGGCGACCTGCTACTCCCGGGAAACATTCCGCTCGCAGAAATCCTGCCTTCACTCGTCCGCAAGTTCACGTCCCTCACCCCGCGCGGGGTGACCCGCGGCTTCATTCTCGTGGGTGTGGACGGCAAGACTCTGCAGCCCGGCCGTTCCCTGTTCGATCAGGATATTAAAGACGGGACAGTCCTCAGCCTCGCAACGCGGGTGAGTGAACGCGACAAGAGGTACGACGACATCGTTGAGGCCGTGGCCGATGCTGCGGAGGAAACGAACAAGCCGTGGACGGAACAGAACACGGCTACGACAGCCGTAGCCGCCACCGTCATCCTCACCCTCACGGCCCTTGCGCTCATGATCAAGGTCAGGCCCGAGGTGGGTATGGCAGTTCCGATCGTGGCCGGTGTCCTGTCACTCCTCCTGCTTGGACTGTCGTGGGTTCTGCAGCGCTCTGGTCGCGACTCCCACGCCGTCACGATCGCAATCCTTGCCGCGCTCTCGGCGGGAGCCACCGGTCTGACTCTCACGGAAGACCCCGTGATTGAACTACCCGCGGTCTTTGGTGGGCTGGGAATTGTGCTGCTGGCTGGGCTTGCCATGCCGCTCCTAAAGAAGGGCCGTGAGTTACTCACGATCCCGCTCGTTGTCGGGGCGATCATCGCCATTATCGGCGGGCTCTACATTGCCTTTGATTTCACGATCCCCGACGTGTCGGTCACGATTGCGGGTCTCGTTGGGATTGCGATCCTGACCGTTCCTCTCCTCACCCTGCGGATCTCGGGTCTCGATCGGGATCAGGACAGCATCGACACGAAGGAGACGAGGAAGCTCTACCAGCGCGGACATCGCCTCATGATGTCGTTCTGGATCAGCGCCGCCATCACCCTCCTCATCGTCGCGGTCCCCACGGTCCAGACAGGAACCTATGGGATTGCGGTCATGGCGCTCGCCACCCTGCTGCTTCTCATGGCAAGCCACAGGGCCTATGGCCTGACCGATGTGGCGATCCACTACCTGGGTGCGCTCGCTGTCTTCGTGGTCACGGCTGCCGCAATTCTCTTCACCTACCCCGACAAGTGGGCTTTCGTTGTCGTTGCGCTCCTGCTGGTGACGGTCGCGATTGCGGCCTTTGGTCTGGTGCTGGGGCGGACGTGGACATGGACGCGGAGGGTTGCCGACATCGTGGAGTATGCGGCCGTGATCCTCATCATTCCCGCCACCGTACTCGCTTTGGAACTCTGGTAGAAGATGGCTTCGACAAAGGATATTCTCTCCGCCCAACGCTTCAACCGGGCGCGGCTCATGACTGCCTTCCAGTCGGGTATGCCCGGCGGGAGGGAACTCACCCCCACCCGCCCGTGGGGCGGTCTCATCGGCGGCCTGCTGCTCACCCTTCTCCTATTTGGTATTTCCTGGGTCTCAACCCTGTTCGCCCCATCCCTGCCGGCAAACTGGGAGCACGGCTCCCTCATCACCGACGAGAACACCGGTGCACGCTACGTGTCGATTGAGGGCACCCTGCACCCGGTCATGAACGCCTCATCGGCCCATCTGCTGTTCCCAAATAATCTGACGATCGTCAGCGCAGGCTCCGAAGCCCTGTCAGAGGCCAACATAGGTGCCGAAGTGGGAATCTCGGGTGCCCCAGACCAGGTCCCAACCCCCGCCTCCGTTGCCGACCCCTCCCTGCTCACCTGCACTGCCACCGGCGGTTCCACGTGGACCGGGGTCAACACGGGCGACTGGGAAGAATCCGAGGATCGGGCCGTGCACGTGGTGAGCGAGGACCAGAACTACCTCGTGACGGGCGGTTACCGCTATCCGATAGGGAACGACACTCACTCTGCCGAGCAGATCCTCACCGCGCTCGGGCTGCCCGCTCACACCCCGAAGCAGGCCAACGCGACCTGGCTCAATGCCTTCCCGGAGGGCGAGGAGCTTGCGGCCCTGACCATTCCCGGCATCGGTGAATCCGCTGGCGCGATCCCCGGAGTGGGTGATGACGTGGCCGTTGGGACACTGCTGGAGGTGTCGGATACTGCGAACGCTGGAACCATCTACGTTGTGCACCAAGGTGGGAAGATCGAACGTCTCTCTCCCGTCATGATCCAGCTCTACTCCATTGGCGAGGGCGGCATCTATTCCAATCCCCTCCCGATCACGACCCGCGACCTGTCCCAGTTGCAGTTAGTCGACTCACCGAGCAAGGACTCCTGGCCGGAGACGATCGACGGACTGCTGGAGGAAGAAGAGGTTCCCTGCGGTTACCTTGCCGATTCCACCGATGGTGAGATCGAGTTCGTCGTGGGTAGGGAAATCCCCCGTGCGGATGCCATGACCGTGGAGGTCGCACCCCAGTCCGGTGCGATCCTGCGAACCCGCACCGAATCCGATCTTGGCTACACGTACCTTGTTGACGAGTCGGGAACCATGTACCAGCTCAACCTCGCAACCGAAACCCTCACGGCGTTTGGTTTGGAGGAGGCGGACATGCTGACCGTGCCACCCCAGTGGCGCGACCTCCTCTACGATGGCCCAGCCCTGTCCTCCTCGCGAGCATGGGCGACCGTGCCGGAAAGCTCTCAGGGTCAGCAGTGAGACGCAGGCTCGCAGCATCCGCCCTCGCCCTCACTCTCCTGTCGCCCGGCGTCGCCTTCGCAGCGCCGCAGGAGCGTGAGACATCCTTCAACGACATTTCCTGTCCCGCCGACCAGAACGACATCGACGAACCACCCTCGGGCAGGCTCTCCTACGACGTTCTCGGCATCAATGCCGCTCACCAGTTTTCTACCGGCAAAGGCATCCGCATCGGGCTCCTCGATTCCGGGGTGAACCCGAACCATGCCACCCTGCAGGGAGCAACGATCGAGGGTGGTGCGGACTTCACGGATTCGGACGGTGCCACAACCGATCACTTTGGTTCCGGCACCACGTATGCGTCGTACCTTGTCGGTAGCAGCGAGGGCCTCTACCCTGTCCGCGGGATCGCTCCCGATGCCACGATCGTTCCCATCAAGATCATGGACCGGGTTCCGGAGAACATGTCCGGAGAATACTTAGAACAAACGGCAGGCAGGCTCGCCGAGGGCATCAATTGGGCGATCGACAACGACCTCGACCTGGTGGTGACTGCGCTGGCATTGCCGCGCGGCTACGACCACCTGACCCAGGCCGTTGAACGAGCCCAGCAGGAAGGCCTCCTCATCATTGCCCCCGCCGGTGAACTCACCTCGGATGATGATGAGCCGGAAACCGAGGCGGACATGGCACGGTACCCCGCCTCCTACAACTCGGTCCTGTCCGTCACGGCAGTGAACCCCGATGGTTCTTCCGTCGACTCCATGCTCCGCACGCAATCGTTGGATATTGCGGCACCGGGTGGGAACGTACCGGGAGCAAGCAACGCGAACAACAACATGTTTTGTGTCGTGTCCAAGCAAGGCTCTTCCTCGCTCAATGCCGCCATCAACACCGCGGGAGTCGCGGCACTGGTCATGTCAGCCCACCCGGGCGAGAGCGCCGACATGATTGTGCACCGCCTCCAAATAACTGCCGTGCGTCCCACGGCAAGCCTCTACAATTCGGCCACGGGTTGGGGCATTATCGACTCCTCCGGTGCGATCAACTTTGTTGATGATGGGACCGCCCACGGCCCCCTCTCCCCCAATTTCGGTGAACAGATTGTTCCCGAGTTTGTTGGGCAGGATGTTCCCGATGTTGTTCCCGATCCGCAACGCATGACCAAGCCCCTCACGTGGGTGGGGCTTGCCGCGGGAGCAGCCATCGCCCTCGCTCTGCTTCTTGTTGCTGCGGGCAGATGGCGCAAGCAAACCGGCGAAGAAAAGAAGCAGGATAAGTCCTGATTCCGAGTGGCACGACCATTCCACTCACTCTCCGTCCCCAGCTCAGCCTCATTTTGTCCGACCACGGTTCCTCCCTTCCCCAACAACACACGGCTCTTCAGTGAGTTCCAAAGAGCATCAAAAAGCCGAAGTAACTGCGTGGATATTTCGCCGGTTTGCGGTTGACGAGCGGAGTAGTGTCGGTACCAGAAGGAAGGAGCATCATAAACTTTGCTGTCGCAGTTATTGGGTGGGGCAAGGGCGGAAAGACCATCGCCGGAACGCTTGCTCGAGCCGGCAAGAAAGTAGCGATGATCGAGCAGTCCGATCAGATGTATGGTGGCACCTGCATCAACATCGCCTGCGTCCCCACAAAGGCACTCATTCACTCCGCAGAAATCCGCACCAGTAACGACTTCAATCCCGAATACTTTGCTCGTAGCGTGGAGCGGCGCGACACCCTGACGGGGAAGATGAGGGACAAGAACTATGCGATGCTCGCAGACCTCGAGACCGTTGTTGTGTTCACCGGCCGAGCATCCTTCACCAGACCCACATCTCTCACCGTCACTGCCGGTGACGACGTCCTGGAACTCTCCGCGGACACAATCCTCATTAACAACGGTTCTGTTCCGATCATTCCCGATATTGCCGGTGCCGAGATCGGCGGGAGGATCCACACCTCCACCACGCTTCAGCACGCACCACTTCCCGAGCACCTGATCGTTGTGGGCGGCGGCCATATCGGACTCGAATTCGCCTCCATGTTCGCCATGTACGGCTCAGAGGTGACGGTTCTCGACAAGAACTCCCGACCGTTGCCGCGCGAGGATGAGGATGTGGCCGGTGAAGTCGTGCACGGTCTCCAGGGCAGCGGGGTCAGGATTGTTTCCGACGCTAACGTCCACCGAATCGACCAGTCCGAAGACTGCGTCACCATCCAATACGTGTGGAACGATCAGGAACAGCAGGTGCGCGGTGATGCCGTGCTCCTGGCCCTCGGTCGCACTCCAGCCACGGAAGGCCTCAACCTCGAAGCCGCCGGGATCGACACGACCGACCGCGGGGCAATCAAGGTCGACGAATACCTACGCACGAATGTCGAAGGTATCTATGCCCTCGGTGACGTCAACGGCGGCCCCCAGTTCACCTACATCTCCCTCGACGACAACCGGATCGTGACGGATCAGCTTCTTGGTGAAGGAAAGCGCTCCACCGAGGACCGCGTCGCTGTCCCCACCACGCTCTTCACCACGCCGCCACTATCCCGGGTCGGCATCACCGAATCCGAGGCACGCGCACATGGACTCAACGTCAAAGTGGCGGTGAAGAAGGTGGCTGACATTGCTGCCATGCCCCGCCCCAAGATCGTTGGTGATCCCCGCGGCATCATCAAGTTCGTGGTCGATGCCGAGATGGATCTCGTCCTTGGTGCCGCCCTGCACCATGTTGATTCGCACGAGGTCATCAACCTCATCGCACTCGCCATGAGATACAACGTGACATCAACCGAGCTCAAGAACTCGATCTTCACCCACCCCTCGTCCACCGAGGCCCTCAATGAAGTGCTCGGCATGATCTAAGAATTCGCTCTCTCACACAGAGAAACAACAGCCAAAAAGCAATAGAAAAATGTGTGAAGTGGGGTGAGGAGTGCACGACTGCACTCCTCACCCCACTTCATTCCTCAAGTCCCTATAGACTTCTATATCCCCGCCAGACGCTCGGGTAGGAGTACAAGCTGTGGGAAAAGTGCGATACCTGGTTACTTAGCGGGTTCGATCTGGAGCGTGTGAAGCAGGTCGGTGAGGTGCTGGGGCATAGGCTCTTCAGCGCTCCCATAGTGAACAAAGGCACCAAGGACCGTATCTTCGAGATCGGCAAACCAGTATTGGATTCGTGAGGTGCCAACCTGGGTGTTGGAAATGACGTCAAATCCGACGAATTCGACTCCGTCAATCGTGATCGGATCCAGCATGGTCAGGTCCTGGTAGACGGCTGAGTTTGCGGCATAGGAGTCGTACATGGATTGCATCGTTGTCGCAGCATCCACGCCCAGGTCCTGGTCGGTGAGGATGATGGACTCAAGCGGGAAATCACCCGTCCCGCCCTTCATCATCGTAATGAGATCAAAGTCCGTAATCGCTTCCTCAACACCGAAAACTTCCCAATCCTCGGGAACATCGATCGTCAGCTGAGTCTGGCCCTTCAGGGTCGTTGCACTGAAAGTCCCGTCGGCATCCTGTGCTTCGGAACCGTTGTCCGTACTCAACTTTTCCTCGGAAGGCTGCTCCGATTCCGTGGTTTGCTCTTCGGTTGCCTGATCGGTCGGTTCTGTCACGTCAGTCTCCTCGGCCGTGGGTTCCGCCCCATCCTTATCAGGCTCGGTCGCATCCGTTTCCTGCTCGGTCACCGTTTCGGTCAGCTCCTCCGGATGATCTTCACCATCGCCACACGCAACGAGCAGTGATAGGCACGCAAGCACGGCTCCGAGTTTTGTCAACGAAACCACGTTTACTCCTTTAAACAATCGTCGACCTATGAAAGGTCTCGTCACAGAAGAGGGGTGCGGAACGATGATCGTCCCGCACCCCCAATGCTTCCTAGTCGAGGTCGGGTTCTCGCTGACCGCCCTCAATAAATGTCACGGTCGAATCTCCGGCCAACTCTGTTGCCGAATACGTATCGATCGCGATCGGATCCTGATTGTCCTTCTTGCCGCCGCGACCAGAGACTGGACGCCCCATCATGCCGCGGCCTGCGGACTTACCGGTGCCGGAGGTTGCCTGCCTGGGTGCGGTGACTCCCCCGCGCCCGGTTGCTGCTGACCTACCGACAGCGGCCCTGCCGGTAGAGCCGGCCTTGGTCGTGGCGGACTTTGCCTGGGCGCCCTTGGCCGTGCTTGCCGAGCGAGCTGCTGCGGGGCGCCCTGCACCGGTCGCTCCACGAGCAGGATTTGCTCCGGAGGCGGTGCGAGCACCCGCTCCCTTGGCGGCGGATGCGCCACCGCTGGCTCTTATACACCTCTGCACATCTAGATTGGGATAAGAGACAGGATCCGGTCGCGCCACGTGCAGGATTTGCTCCGGAGGCGGTGCGAGCACCCGCTCCCTTGGCGGCGGATGCGCCACCGCGTGCCGGGGTTGCAGCCCTGGTAGCAGCACCCTGGCCGGGGCGAGGTGCGAGGCCGCTCTTGGAGGTAGCGGCACTTGCCCGGGTAGCAGCACCGGATCGGGCACCTGCTCGAGGAGCGGCACCTGTTCGAGGCGTTGCGCCGCGTGCCGGATTGGCCGCGGAAGCACCGCGGGCAGTTGCACCGCGAGCATTGCCGGAGATGGCCTGGGAGGCACGGCTGACGGCCTTGGCCATGGCTGGCAGAGCCGCCGCACCGGCAGCTGCCTTTGCCACACCGAATCCGCCATTCTGGGTCGGTTCGAAAGGTGCGGCGTTTGCAACAAAGCCATCGTGGGGAGTGACGTTCGGGGTTACTTGCGCGGTGGCCTGTGAAGTCTGGAACTGGTTGTTCACCGGGGCCGCCACTTCCTGTCCCACGGCACCCGGGTTCGGGGTTGCCTGGAAGCTGGCCTGTGTTGCGGGTTCAAAGGTGCCTTGAGGGGTTGCGGGACTGGCGTTGTAGCTCGCGCGGGAGCCAGCGTTCATTGGCTGGCTGGGATCGGGTTGCTGAGGCATCCAGTTCGTCGCACTGTTCCGGATCGTTGCGGGCGAGAGAGTGGAGTGCGGGGTCGAGTTGCCCTTGGCCGGGGACCTGTTGGCGCTATGACTACTTCCGGAACCCTGAGAGACCGGGTCGGAGCTCTGAAAAACTGTTGGTAGCTCACCGATTGCCTGGCTGGTTTGAATACCAAGAGCCGCGATCGCACCGTTCGCCTCAATTTCCAGACGCTGGTACAGCATTTCGCCCGCGGTCATCGTCGCCGCATCCGGGCTCATCATCATGGCTCTTGCCGTCTCAACTTGAGGGCCGAGTGTAGCGGCCCTCTTAGCAGCCGTGTCACCACCGCGAGTTGCCGTGTTACGAGCATCGGATAGCTGGTTGACGTTGTCGGCTCGTTCTCGGATCTGCTCGACGAGAACGGTCAATGACTCGTCAATGGCGTCGGCCGTGTTGCCCACGATCCCCATGTTGGCGATGAGCGCCTGGAGGCGTCCGGCAATATCTTCCAGGTCACGCTTGACAGACCGGTACTGAGCGGTGTTGCTGTATGCCTGCCCCGCATTAAAAGGCTTAACAATTAACAGGTCTTCAATGGCACCCAAGGTGATCTCCTAGACAGGTGTGGCGTATGGGCCGTTGAGCGGATTCATGGTCTGCTGCGGCGAAACAACGTCATCGATCGAATCAATTGATTCATCGAGAGACTCAAGATCATCCGTGATTTTCGTAAGATCCTCAGCCGAGATCATGTCGGCTTCGATCAGCTGCTGCCGAGCAGCGTGCAGATCGATTGCGAGGTTTTCGAATGATCCGCGAATATTGTTGAATGCCTCTACGAGGTCGTTCACGACGCTATTCTCGGGGCTTTCAAATTTGTTCAAAGCGTTTTGCGCGGTCCAGTGGTCACTGAGAACACTCTGGAGGCGTGCCTGTGCCTGGCCGAAGTCATCGGCAATATCGATGAGTTCATTTATCTGCGACCCGAACACATCCGGGTCGAAGCTGACGATTGCCATGTCAGTCCTTTCTTCCACAAAAAGGTGTGCCGTAAGGGTCCCTTACGGCACACCTACCAAAATTAGATGGCGTAGAAGCGGTTCGCGGAAGAGTTATCGGTGCCGCTCATGTTCTCAGCCGAGTCACCAACCTGGTTGGAGCCCTGCACGAAGATGGCGTTCAGCTCAGCAGCATTGCGGTCCCAGGCTGCCTGCGACTGGTAGTAGGCGGCGGATGCGTTACCGACGAAGCGTTCGATCAGGGGCTGGATCTGGGCACCAAGCTCCTCGAGAATATCGTCAATCTGGGTTGCACCCTTGTTCATGTCGGCCTGGCCGGTGGAGAGTGCTTCAAGGTCGTAACGAATGTTCATGTCTAAATCTCCTAAAAGTTTCCGGTTGATGGCTTATTCGACTGTCGCAGTCAGGGAGTTGAAGGTCGAACCAGCGTCCGAGTCCGTGCTCTGGAAGTCGGCCGAGGTCGCACCGAGCGAGCCTTCAAACTGGTCAAGAATTCCCATGAGGCTGGTGAACTTCGCGTTCCATGCGCTCTGGAAGCTAGCAAAGGAATTCGAGCCCTCACCGTGCCAGTTCGCGCGCCAACCATCAATCTCGCTCGAGACGCGAGTGTTTTCTGCGCGGAGTGAGGTACGAGCAGTTTCTACGTACGTCTTGATCGCCAGAATTGCGCCGTCTTCGTCCTGAATCTGTCCTGGAGTCGCCATTGTTACATTCCTTTCGGGATGACGAGTAACTTGCCACCGTAGTGGTGACCCGAGGCGGGCCTGGTCACTACTCTTGCACAGGCACCCCACCCTCGCACCAGCTGAAATTGGATTGTTCACCCCAAGTTCACCAAGCCCTTGACGCAATCCGATATCCTCAAGACGCACATTTATGTGAAAATAGGACATCGTTACGGTTGATGTGTTCACGTAGAAATTCAATCCCGACAAACCGGGACAAACGTTATTATTTCGTCTCTGGAGAGAGTTACATGACCAGCAGAAAAGCGCGCATCGGCGGGGTTTCCCTCGCAGCGATTGCACTGAGTTTGGGGGCCGCACCAGCCTTCGCAGATACCCCCGTTTCAGGGGCCGATGAGGAGCTCATTGCCTCCGTTGTCTACCTCGCCGAGACCGGCCAGGTGACTCTGTCAGGAAACGAACAGGCTCTCCTCGACGAAATTCAGGTTGGGGAGTTCACCCCAGAAGAGGATTCACTGACTGGTTCTGAGCGTCAGATCCTCATCTCCATCCAGGATCGTTCGAACGACGTCCAGGCCGATGAGGATCTGGCAGAGCCGGACCCCACGGACCCCGATCCGGAGAATCCCGAGAATCCATCCGAGCCAGATCCTGAAGATCCCCAGGACCCCTCAGATCCGGACCCCACCGATCCCGAGGAACCGATCGAACCTGATCCGACCGATCCCGAGGACCCCACGGACCCGGCAGACCCAACAGATCCGACGGACCCCACCGATCCGACTGACCCAACAGATCCGACGGACCCCACCGATCCGACTGACCCAACAGATCCCACGGACCCAACCGACCCGACCGATCCGACTGACCCAACAGATCCCACGGACCCAACCGACCCGGGAGAAGAGGGTTCAGAGGAGCCGGGTCAGGGCGGTTCAAACAACGAGGACAATGGTGGTAACCAGGGGAACTCCGGAAGCCAGGGCAATGGTGGTAACCAGAGTGGCCGCGGCAATCAGGGAACCCCAGGAAACCAGACCAATCCGGGTAGCCAGAGCAATCCCGGTGGCCGTGTTCAGGGATCAGGTTCAGGTTCGATTGGCGGTAGCCTCCTGAACATCAACCGTGCGTACGGCACCAACTCGATCATTCCCCGTCAGGCGATCAACGAACCCGCACCCGCCCCGGTTCCAGTTGCAGAGCAACTGCCCCTCACGGGTAGCTCGGTCGAATACCAGGCGGCTCTTGCTGCCGGGCTGATCGTGGCAGGCGCCGGGACGATGTATGTTTCCCGTCGTAAAGGCAAGCACGCTAAGTAAACACCGCACCTGAATCGATTGAACGTGGGACTATGTCGTTATGGGTCTTGCACTTGGAATCGATGTTGGTGGCACGAAGGTTGCCGCCGGTGTAGTTGATGAGGCCGGGCAGATTATTGCCCGGCTTCGTCGTCCCAGCCCCGCCGCAAACGCACAGTCTGTCGTTGACACGATGATTGACATGGCACGTGAACTCGCAGCCTCCCATGACATCGCTTCGATTGGTGTCGGTGCGGCGGGCTACGTGGATGAGAACGGTCGGATTGTTCGCTTTGGTCCGAACATGGCCTGGGAGAATGAACCACTCGCGGACAAGATTGAGGCCGCCCTTGGTCTCCCTACTCGGGTCGAGAACGATGCGAACGCCGCAGCGTGGGGAGAATTCAAATTTGGGGCCGCTGCCGAAGCTAACTCCATTGTCTTCATCACGCTAGGCACGGGCGTGGGTGGCGGAATCATTATCGGTGGTGAACTGTTTCGTGGTTCCACCGGCTCCGGGGGCGAGATTGGGCACGTCACAGTCGTACCCGGCGGCGCCAAGTGCGGCTGCGGCCTGCTTGGCTGCTGGGAGCAGTATGCTTCCGGAGGGGCGCTCGTCAGAGCCGCAAAGGAAGAAGCACAGCTCAACCCGCAGTTCGCACAAACACTTCTCAGCCTGGTCGATGGTGACCCGGATCGAATGACCGGCTACACGGTGACGCAGGCGGCCGAATTGCAGTGCAGTGCGGCAATCAAGGCCGTTAACTCTCTCGCCATGTACTCGGGACGTGCGCTATCGGACCTTGCACGAATACTTGATCCGGAGATGTTTGTTTTGGCGGGCGGGATTTCCGAAGCTGGTGAGATCGTCAGGAAGCCCATCGAAGAGGCACTGCATGCTCATGTGAAGGACGCTGCCGCATTCACTCCCACACCGGTCCGAACAGCCCAATTGGGTAACAGGGCCGGCATGATCGGGGCAGCAGACCTCAGCCGAACAGCATTGCAAAGCTAGATAAGCTGTGGGACTTGGAACTTGGAGAAAGCTAACTCCGTCGTGGGGATTGGAATGGGCTCTCACAAGTTTTGACTGCTTTGCGCAACTAAAGCGCAGTTCCTTCCGGAACCTCTCCTACCCTGGCTCCTGTTATTGGTCCTGGTTATCTGGCTTGCTGTATCCGCCGCGGGTTGCCCCGCGCACGGGAATCCAGGCAAAGGTTGCGAGAATGAGGATGATTCCCGAAACCGCGAAAGCGAAGCTGTAGCCCAGGTGGTCCGCGAGGAGGCCGGCGAGGGGCGGGCCAACGATCTGCCCGATGTCTCCCGCCATCTGAAATGTCGAAACGACCTTGCCGCCGGGCCGCCCATCCAGCACATCCGCAACAGCACCCTGTTCGCCCGGCTGGATCAAGCCGGCACCCAGGCCAGCAAAGAGACAGACGGCAACCAGGAATACGGGGTTGTCGAGTTGGCCGAAGATGATGGTGAACAAGCCGGATATGAGGAGGCCAGGGACAATGACGGTCATGCGACCGTACCGATCAGACCAGCTTCCCCCAACCAGCAACGCCAGGGCTGTACCGATAGCACCTGCGGTTAAGGCGGCGCCGGAAACCCAGTCATCAAATCCAACGGCAACGCCCGTGGCGAGGGGGATCATGGTGAGCCGCACACCCATGTTTGTCCACGCGTGCGAAAATCCGGTGACCAGCACGGCCCGGTACGTGGGTGAGGTCAGTGCTTCCTTCACGGTCATCGGCTCAATCAGAGGAGCATCCGGGGTCGCTTCAGCTCTCTTTGCTTCGGGCAGTGCAATGAGGATGACGAGGAAGGCCAGGAATAGCGTGCCGGCATAGATAAAGAACGGGAGTCTCATTCCCCACACGGCAAGAAGTGAGCCGATTGATGGGCCAAGAATATTGCCGAGCAGGAATGTAGAGCCATAGAGGGCGGAGGCCCGCCCGCGCTGATTCGGGGGCGAGAGCTTGATGATGAGGGACATGGCAGAAACGCTGAAAACAATCGAGCCAATCCCTCCCATGCCGCGCAGAATCAGGAGTTGCACATAGTTTTGGGCAAAACCACTCGCCAGAGAGGAGACCGCCACAACGAGCAGTCCCACCATGTACATTTTTCGCTCACCGAACTGGTCGATGAGCTTTCCGCCGGGCGTGGCAAACAGGAGCCTCATGCCGGCAAACACCGAGGTCAGGGCGCTGGCGGCGGTGATGGAGACATCGAAGGAGCGAGCGAACTGGGGCATGATCGGGGCGACAATCCCGTACCCGAGTGCCACAAAGAGTGCTGCCCCAACAAGAACCCAGATTTCTCCGGGTAATTTCTGCTTCTGCTCCAACAATCCTCACTTCAGTCCGGCATCATTCTACGGAACATGATCAAGCCGGTGGCACCTTCGTGACTCCCCGCACAGCCCCACAGAAGTGGCGTTGGAGCCCCACAGAAGTGGCGTTGGCAGGCCGTAGAACGGCTCCCCAGCAGTCCACTGTCACCACGTGGGAACTTCCCCAGTAGATTTTCAAGGGCAATTCAATCGGCTGAGGACTCATGTCCACTTTCTGCTTTGAACTAACAGGAAGTGACTATTCCACACTCTTTTAAGTGGATCTGGGTAGCGGTAACCAGGTTTCATCAGGATTGAGGTTCTTTAAGGTGCTAGTTTCTACCGCATGGACTGCCGCATCGAAAGCGGTCCCGAATTATGGAGAAGAGCAATGAAGAAATCCATCCTTCGCACGACTGTACTGGGATGCGTGCTGGCGCTGACGCTGGCCGCCTGTGGCGGTGACGGTGACGACACTGAGACCACGGAAGAAACCTCGGCCGCAGAAGAGGTCGACGAGACCGAATCGGAGACTGAGGCCGACGAGCCTGAAGAGGACGAGGCGACCGAAACGGAAGAGTCTGACGAGACTGAGAGTATTGGCACCGAGGAACCGGAGGAGAGCGAATCCGGGGACGCTGCGGAGGACGCCGACGAGGGTTCGGAGTCTTCCGTGAGCGGCACTCCTGTTGAGATCAACGCCGAGTTCGTTGACGAAGAAACGAGCGACAAGATCACGATCGTGCAGGCGCTACGTGACGTTCCTTCCGAACGCGACTCGGTCTACATCGAGGAGGGCGGAGAAGTTGTCTACATCGAGGTGCAGATCGAGGCAGGCTCGGACTTCGGTGGCTCCATTTCCTCCAACGACTTCTATATCCAGTACGACGGTGAAGAGGACCGCGCGAAGGGTGTCCTTCGTGACGAGATCTCAGCCCAGGGTCTCGAACCGTTCGAGAACTTCTCCCGCCGTGATGGCAGCTCTGAATCACTGTGGCTCGCTTTCACGATCGAGGGCGAAAGGGCAGATACCTACACGGGTGTGTACGTACGCCCGGAAACAAAGATCCTCGGTGAGGACCAGGTTCTTCCCGAGTTCCGCTCAGAGTTCACCATCCCCGCTCCCTAATTCCGTCTCAAACGCCACCGGCTCAGTTATGGGAAATTTGTGGCCCGGGAAGCACGTGCGTCCCGGGCCTTCCCACCCCCACGCGCTCCCAGCAATCTTCCAGTCAACGTAAACATGGAATACAGTCACGATTCTTAAAGTGTGGGGTATGGACGACATGAATGGCACCCCTGAAAGCACCAACACTGGACTTGAGCATTCGCAAGGCGGCGCCTACGACTCAAACAACGGTGGTTACGAGTCAAACAGCCGCACCTCCACCATCAACTATCGGGTCCTGACCTCGGTCAGGTCATACCCGGAAGCACAGCACCACGTGGACACGTTGTCCGATGCTGGGTTCCCGGTTGAGAACGTCCGCATTGTCGGCCTTGGGCTCGAAACGGTCGAGCAGGTAACGGGACGCAAGACAACCCGCAAAGCCGCCGTTCGCGGGGCTCTCGGTGGGGCCTGGTTCGGACTGTTCCTCGGCCTGATCTTCTCGATTTTCGCTCCCGTTGTTGCCTGGCGGGTCATTCTCTTCTCGATCGTTCTTGGCGGCATCTTCGGTGCCATCAGCGGCGGCATCGAGCACGCCTCCCAAGGCGGGCGCCGCGACTTCAGCACGATCGCAACAACGCGCGCTTCCACCTACGAGATCCACGTCGTCTCGGGCCTGGTCGATGAGGCTGCACAAATCCTGCGCCTCTAACACCCCATAAACAAGTGGCCAGCATCCGGGTTTTTCTGCCTCCTTCCCGGATGCTAGTCACTTAACGTATACGCTGGATACATGGCACAGACTCAATTCTCCCAAGCCGCACCGCTGACAAAAATGGCTGACGGAACGGTGAAACAGGTTAATCCTTTTTCGGGAACAGAGGTCTGGACGGTTCCGGGTCGAGCCAATCGTCCACTCACTGTCGCAAACCCGGACCCCACCCCCATCAACCCTGAAAAGCACGGGCAGCACTGCGTTTTCTGCACCCAGAGGGTCCTTGAATCACCTCCCGAGAAGACCAGGATCGTTCGTAAGGAAAACGGGCACAAGATCATTGCCTCGACCTCGGTGGACGACTTGACGAGGCCCTGGGAGTTCCGCCGGGTACCCAATCTTTTTGAGATTCTGTCCTTCGACTATTGGCGCAAGAACTACGGCCACGAACTCCCCAGAGAAGCGGCTGAACGCCGAGACCGCTACATCACCGACCCCGCTGGGAAAGCCCACGTGCTCAAGGTCCTCCAAACCAAGGCCGCAGCCTCCGGCATCGACTATGACGACTGGATCCAGATCCCAGAATCACAGCGGCTCGCCGAGGCTGACGCGTTCTTTGGGGGCGGTCACGACGTCATCATCTCTCGCCGCCACTTCATTGATGGAGCGGAAATGACAAACCAGCTTGCTGGCTCCGGAACGCTCACTCCCACCGAGCACGAATGGTATATGAGGTTGACGATTGAGGCCATGAGGGACCTGTATGCGTCCAATCGCTACGTCCGCTACGTTCAGGCCTTCCAGAACTGGCTGAAGCCGGCCGGCGCTTCCTTCGATCATCTGCACAAGCAGCTGGTCGCGATCGATCAGCGTTCCGGCAACACCAACCACGAGATCTCAAGGGTCCGGGCAAATCCCAACGTGTATAACGAGATGGCGGTGGACTACGCGGGCTACCAAAACCTTATTGTTGCCGAAAACCGCTATGCCGTTGCTTTCGCTGGCTTCGGCCACCGTTATCCCACCCTCGAGGTGTTCTCAAAGTCGGCGGAGCCGGCCCCTTGGTTGCAGTCCTCCGAAGAACAGCGTGGCATGTCCGATCTGCTCCACGCCATGCATGTCGCCACCGGCCCACTCATTGCCACGAACGAAGAATGGCATCACCGCCCCATCGACGTTGACATGCCGATGCCCTGGCGCATCATGCTCAAGTGGCGCGTATCGACCCTGGCTGGGTTCGAGGGTGGCTCCAAGATCTACGTCAACACGATTGACCCCTGGTCACTACGCGACCGCGTCGTCCCGAAGCTCCTGGAGGCTCGCGCCAACGGCGAGATTGCTTCGTCGATCAACATTGCGACCGAGTGCACCTTCAAGGTCAATTCGCTCCGTTACAATCCCTACCTCTAGCCCACCTCGAGTTTCAGAAAGTCACGATCAACACCGGTGGATTGGTTCGTTCTCATTTCCTCAGGCCTGTTTGAGGCCGTGTGGGCAACAGCCCTCGGCCGTTCCAACGGCCTCCGCAAACTAGGCCCCTCGGTCGTCTTCGTCGTCGCCTCGATCATTTCCCTTGCCGGATTGGCGTGGGCAATGAAAACCATCCCGACGGGCACGGCTTACGCCGTGTGGACCGCGACCGGTGCGGTCACGACCGCCGCGTGGGCACTCATCACGCGCACCGAAAAAGCCACCTTGGTGAAGATCCTCTGCCTGCTCGGAATAGTTGCGTGCGTGGTGGGATTGAAGGTGACGTCATGAACCCGTGGCTGACCCTTATCATTTCCGGCCTCCTCGAGGCCGTGTGGGCCACTGCCCTCGGCGAGTCCCACGGACTATCTATCCTTACGCCAACCCTGGTTTTCCTCGTCGCGCTTGTCGCTTCCACGATTGGCTTGGCGATCGCCATGAAGTCGATTCCGACCGCGACGGCCTACGCGGTGTGGACGGGCATCGGAGCAAGCCTGACTGTCGTGTGGGCAATGATCACCGGTAGTGAGCCCTTCTCGGCTCTTCGAATCACCCTCATCGCCATCCTCATCGCCTGTATCGTCGGGCTGAAATTCAGTGAGGATGGCGAGAGCCGGGAAAGCTCGCCCGACAACGCTCCGTAACGAATCCGCAGCTCCCCTGTCCGGGGGTTAAAAAGTTGAGGAGCACGTAAAATTATTGCTCCTGCTACGAAGGTATTTACCGCGCCGGGGGCGGGGTCGTCCCGTAGTCTTCCCACACGAAGGCGGGGACGCGCTCACGGAACTCTCGGGCGATCTCGAGGTAGTGGTCAAGCTCCTCGTATTCGAGTTTTCCTTCGTCGTAGATGTACAGCCAGCCTTCGCCAAGCATGAAGTTCTTATCCCGATGCGTCATGAACCACTGCTGCATCTGCTGGTCGAGGAGTGCGTGCACGAAACGCGGGTCACTGCCCGAGAGCTTCCATGCTTCGTTGAACTGCTCCCATTCGGTCTTCAGATCCCGGTTAAATATGTTGTTGAAGAAGTTCTCTTTCTGGATGCGAACCTCATGGACGTTGAGTCGGCACGGGATCATGGCGACCTTGCGGTAGTAGGTTCGGCTACTGCGGTTCTTTCCAGAACCCGTTGTCACTGTCCACCGGGCTGTTCCCGCGAGGAAAGGCATTCCTTCTTTCTCACCTTCGAACACCATGGAGAATCGTCTACTCTCATGTCCTCCCTGGACTGCAGCCACAACTTGCTTGGCGAGGCTGGGATAGGACGGGTGATAGCTGTAGCCCTGAAGAGCGGCAAGCCGCTGGTTCTCCTCATTCTTTTTCTTCTGGAGATAGTTGCTGAAGACGGCGATACCGATCACCGCGATCAGTATGATGACAAGCGTTACTTCCATGACCCATCCTTTGCTCGACGGTTCAACATGATGTCACACATGGGAGTCTTGGAGAGTGTTTTCTGGGGGTACCCCTACCCCGCCACTCGGTCAACGAGCATTGGGCACAACGGGCAGAAACAGATCAATTAGCGTCAAGCGGGCCAGTTGCTGTTCGAATTACCTCGGTAGTCATCCCTGAGGAATGGTGCAATCCGCTGGTCAAACTCGTCAAGGGTGGTGAGCATGTCGCCAATGTCCTTGTGCGAGAGTGCGCCCGGCCGGAAGACGGCGACGATGCCGTCGTGGATCCCGAACAGGTAGTTCGGCTTCGTCATGAACCATTCTTGAACGGAAGGACTAAGGAGTGCGAGCGCAAACTTGTCATTGTCGCTCTTCACGTACCAGGCGTTGTTAAATTCCGCCCACTCGGTTTGGATGCCACTGCCCTGGAAGAGCCGGATGCCACCGCTCGGCATCATGACAAAGCTCTGAACGTTGAGCGGGATCTGCCTTGCAACAACCTTTCTGTTGTGCACATCGATCGATGAGTCTTCACCGACCCCGTTCGTTGTCGACCATTCAGCCGTCCCAGCCAGGTAGCTCTTTCCGCTGTGTTCACCTTCGAATACTCCCTCGAACTTGCTGCTGCTATCGGCGGTTCCGTCGATGAGGGTCACGATCGATTCAGCCAGCTCGGGCAGGCTCCGATGGTAGGTGAGGCCATGCTGCTGTGCCTCTTCCTCAAGTCTCTCGTGCCGCCTCCTGCCACTCATGCGCAAGGCAATGGGGATGCCGATGAGAATGAGGACAACGATGGCAATGATAATGAATTCTGAGGTGCTCACGGGTGCTCCTTACTCCCTGCGACCAGTGTAGACATGGGAACCGAAAGGGAGATGAATCTTCGGTAGTGCCTGATATGAAGCGGCCGGTCACCGTTCGGTGAAGTTCATCCATCACCCAGTTAAACAGTTCGTAACCGTTTGCCGACACTCGTTCTCTTCCTGGCACTCTCAACCTACACTGGGGGCGTGAGCTTACCTTCGGTGCTGCATCCTTCCTCCGCCCCCGGTCAGGTCCTGCCGTGGCAGCCGGGAGATGCTCCACTCGTCATTGCCCACCGAGGTGGAGCAAGTCTGGCTCCCGAAAACACTCTCGCGGCTTTCGATCAGGCAGTCCGTATGGGATCCACCATGCTGGAAACGGATGTTCAGATCACGGCCGATGGTGTGGCAGTGGCCTTCCACGATGAAACGCTCGACCGGGTGACGGACATGACCGGCGAGATTCGTGCCTACACACTCGACGAGTTGCGGCGAGCAACCGTGTACGGGCCCGGGGGCCAGACCGGCAGAATCCCAACCATTGCCGAGCTGCTCGATGCCTTCCCACGGGTGCCGTGGGCGATTGATTTGAAGAATGGGGATTCGATCGTCCCGCTCGCTCAGGCGATCAACCAAACGGGAAGTGCCGATCGGGTGTGTGTCGCACATTCGTGGGATGCGTGGCTGGAACGAGTACGTGAGCTCACGTCCCCGAGCCTGCAACGTTCGCTGGGCTGGCAGAGCCTCGCGATCCTCGTGGCCTGTGCCAAGACCGGCATCGCCCCGCCCACCAATCTCGTGACCGGCTCCTGGGTTCACATCGGGTGGCGTCCCGGCGGCATCACCCTCATGAAATCCAAGAAGTTCTCCGACCACCTCATCACGATGTGCCACGACCTGGGTCTCGGTGTGAGGGTGTGGACGATCAACAAGGAGAAGCGCATGAAGAGGCTTCTCGATCAGGGCGTGGACGGCATCTTCACGGACCGTCCTGACATACTCCTCAAGCTCCTTCGGTCCTGACCGTCACCATAGATTCATTGCCGGCACGGTTTTCGCGCTGGCAGAGGTTCAGTGCTGGCAGGGATTCAGCGTTGCCTAGGGCCTAGTTCTGTCCAAGAGCCTTGATTCGAAGCCTCACACTGTCGGATTGGATGGCGCCGGGGATTGCGAGCTTCTGTGGAAGAGAAACGACTGTTTCAAAGTCCGACGATTCAATGACTCGTGCCTCAATGACCTGGTTGCTTCCCAGGAATCCGGTGACCTCGGGGGTGGGATGAGCAAGAAGCTCCGCGGGGGTGTCCACCTGTTCGAGCTTGCCTTCTGACATGATCCCCACCCTGTCAGCCACGGTGAATGCCTCGTCGTGGTCGTGGGTGACGTAGATGGCGGTGGCTCCTGCCGCGGTCAGGATGCTCCTCAAATCGTTCGAGAGTCTTTCTCGCAGCACCCGGTCGAGTGCCGAAAGTGGTTCATCGAGCAGGAGGACGCTGGGACGGGGGGCAAGGGAGCGAGCAAGGGCAACGCGTTGGGCTTGACCACCGGACAGGGTCGTGACGGGGCGTTCCCCCATCCCCACCAAGCCAACCAGTTCCAGCAGTTCATCAACTCGGGCACGAATCTTGGTCTTGGACTGCCCCTTGAGCCCGTAAGCAATATTTCCTACCACGGTTCGGTGAGTGAAAAGCTGAGCATCCTGGAACACCATCCCCACGTTCCGTCGGTGCACCGGAACTCCGGCCAGTGATCGACCATCCACCTCGATAATGCCACTTGCAGGTTCGAGGCCGGCAATTCCCCGCAGGAGGGATGATTTACCGCACCCGGACGGTCCGAGGAGGGCGAGGATCTCGCCTGTTTGAACAGTGAGGCTCACGTTATCGACGGCGACGGTGTCTCCGTAGGTGACGGTCACGTTTTCTAGGCTGATCACTGTGGGTCCTTTCGTGCGGCCTCTGCGACCGCCATGATCGTTGCCGCGAGCAGCGCCAGCACGACTGCTCCCGCCATCGCCATCCCATAATTGTGTTCACCAGGGCGACCAAGCAGCCGGACGATGATGACGGGCAGGGTTTGATTATCGGGGCGGGCCAGGAACGATGTGGCACCAAATTCCCCAAGGGACGTGGCGAACGCGAAACCGATTGCGACACCGATGCCGCGCACCAGGAATGGTCCGTCGATCGTGGCGAGAACCCGCCACGGGGGCGCACCGAGGGTGGCGGCGGCTTCTCTCCGGCCGGGGGTGATGGCCTGCAGGGTGGGTGTCAGGGAGCGCACCACGAGGGGGAGTGCGACAACGGCTTGGGCGATGGGAATGAGCAGCGGAGAATTGCGCAGGTCAAGGGGCGGGGAATCGAGTGCGATCGAGAAACCAAATCCGACCGTCACGGCACTCACCCCCAAAGGCAGCAGGATGGCTCCCGAGAGTGCCTCCTGTCCGCGGCGAAGAGGGCCACGGACATGGCGCGACAGGACGAGCGACAGTGGCACACCGATGAGGAGGGATATGGCCGTGGCGGCGAGTCCAATGACGAGGGAATTGGTGATTGCCTCGTGGACGGTGGCACCTCCCGCAAAGCCCTCACCCGATGTTGCGAGCAAAGAATAGTTTTTTAAGCTCCACTCCCCATCAACCTGAAGCGATCTCGTGACGAGGGTGAGGATAGGGGTGGTGATGAGGGTAATGATGACGATTGCGGTCAGTACAGCAACCGGAATGTCGCCCTTCGTGAAGGGGGTGACGTGACGTCCCCTCAGGTTGAGTCTCGTTGCGGCTTTCTTGGACAGTTTCTCGCTGACAATCAGGGTGCAGATGACGATGACGACCTGCAGGATCGACAGCACCGCAGCCGTCTTGACGTCAAGATAGGCCTGGGCTTGCCGCCAAATCTCCGTCTCCAGCGTCCCATATCCGGGAGATCCGAGAGTACGGATCAGTCCGTAGCTGGTCGAGCAAAAGAGGAAGACAATGGCTCCGGCTGAGGCTATGGCCGGGGCAAGCTGGGGAAGAGTGACGGTCCAGAACGCTCGGGCCCGGGATGCTCCAAGAGTGCGTGCGGCCTGCACGACCCGCGGGTCGAGGCTCTGCCACATGCTTCCCACAGTCCTCACAACAACCGCATAGTTGAAGTAGACGAGGGCCAGAACAACGGCCGTGAGGGTCTCGTCCAGTCCGAGGAAACCAAGGGGACCTCCCCTGCCGAGCAGTGCGCGGAAGGCAACACCAACGACAACGGTAGGCAGGACGAACGGGATCGTTGCCAGTGCGCGCGCGGCCCGCTGTAGGGGGAATTTGATTCGGTAAAGGACGTAGGCTCCCGGAACCCCAAGAAGGATTGCGCCGGCCGTGCCGAGGGTTGCCTGGATGAGGGTCTGCCCCACGACCTTCCAGGTTGTGGAATTCGTGAGGACGGTACGGATGTGGCCCGTTTCCACCCCCTCATCCCACACTCCCAACATAAGCATTGAGAGTGTGGGATAGAGGAAGAAGACCGCGAGAAACGCTACCGGAACAATGACGGCGGCGGTCCAGGCTCCCCGCCAGAGTCTCACGGAAGGTCAGCGAAGGTATCGAGCCAGGCTGCTCGATCGATCGTTTCGGGATCGACGACGATCGGGGTGTCCGACAGGCTCGCAACCTGCTGCCACTCTTCCGGGAGCGCCACCGAATCGTCAACTGGATACATGTACATGGATTCGGGGAGGCCCTCCTGGACTCCCTCGCTCAGCATGAAGTCAATGAATGCCTGAGCACCCTCCGAGTTCTGACCACCCTTGACGACACCCGCGTATTCGACCTGACGGACGCACGTGTCAGGCATGTACGTGGTGCCCGGTGCCGCGGCAGGGCTGGATGAGTAGGAGAGAACGAGCGGGTAAGGGCCTTCTCCGCCTGCTGCTGAGAAGTCAGCATAGTAGGCATCCGACCAGCCGCTCGATACTCTCGCCCCACCGCTCAGCAGGTCGCCCCAGAAGGCCGGCCAGTCGTCACCGTAAACGGTGGCCGTGGCCGCGAGGAAGGCGAATCCGGGTGAGGACGCA
The DNA here is from genome assembly GCF_001375495.1 of Flaviflexus massiliensis. Taxonomy (GTDB): domain Bacteria; phylum Actinomycetota; class Actinomycetes; order Actinomycetales; family Actinomycetaceae; genus Flaviflexus; species Flaviflexus massiliensis. The sequence continues at coordinate 527,604 of NZ_LN831058.1, forward strand.
GCGGGGTCGATGACGGCCAGCAGTTCAGCGTATTCGGGCTGACGCAGGTCGTCGAGCTCAGCTGGTGCGTCGATCCCGTGTTGTTCAAACCAGGCGGTGTCAACGTTGACGCACACGTCCCCCTGGTCGATCGGGGTCAGCCGCTCGTCCACCACCAGTTGCTTAGCTGATTCGGGCAGGCTGTCCGAGGTGTAGGGGTCGAGAACATCGTCCTCGAGGACGGTGCCAACAATGAACGTGTCGAGTCCGTACACGCCATCGGCCACCGGATTGTCCTTGTTCAGAATGAGCTGGTTGACGAGCACCCCACCATCGCCCGGGGCGATGGTTTGCAGTTCGTATCCGGACTCTTCTTCAAACTGGGCGATCTGTTCCTCGCTCAGAACAAACGAGTCGTGGGTCAAGATCGTGACGGTTGTGGCTTCCTCATCCGAATCCGATGAGCCGCATGCTGCGAGCAGTGACGCGACCGCCACCATTCCCACAATCTTCTTCATGTGTTCCTCCATGTCTGGAGGGGAAAGACTCTGCCATGAGGCGGAGTCCGAGAGAATCCCGACTTCCTTCGCCGGTCCTAACCGGGCAGGTTCGAGGGTCTGCATGGTCATGCACTCTCAGCGCCGTGGCGCTCCCCTGTCGTATTCCCCATGGTAGGCCAAGAGAGCACCGAGTGACACATCCGTACAGGTCGTGGACACCGAAAACTAGATCAGTATCGACCTTTCAGCACGGGCCACAGCACGGTCAGGCCCATATATTTCTCCATATTCCTTCCACCTACTGACCGGTTTTGTTGTTTCTGCCTACCTGGATTTATCTTGATCCTGTGCGTCGCTGTCGACGTGTGCCGCACGGGTGCGTCAGGAACAATGAACCACTGTGGAGGACCAAATGGGGTTCAGTTCGATTGTGGAATGGACGCTGTATGTGGAGATTCCGATCCCCAATGATGTGAATGAGCTTCTCATTCGTGGCGAGCAGGCGCACGCCGCCTACAAGACGTTCCGGGATGCTGCGATCTTCACGTCGAAGCGCCTCATTATTCGGGATGCTCAAGGTATCCGCGGGAGCAAGGTCGAGATCTATTCAATCCCCAATTCCTCCATCAACATGTGGTCAACGGAGAACTCGGGATCGCTGGACTACAATGCCGAAGTCCAGCTCTGGACCCGTGCCGGTCATATCAAGATCAACCTGTCTCGCAAGGTCGATGTTCGCCGCTTCGACTGGATAATCGCCAACTCCGTCCTCGGCAACGACTAACCACTCACTAGCCTGCTCACGTGGGAGACGATGGGTGTGTCCCGACCATTGAATGGTCGGGACACAGGAGCACAGGTCATGCCTGTTTAACGATTGTTGCGGTTACGCGGAGACGGACTTGGCTCCCCTGCCGTACATCTGGCTTGCCTTCCTCATGACGAGGTTGTGGATGAGGGTGCGGGTTGCGCCTGCCACCACCGAGAACACCACGACCTCGAGGAGGTTTGATTCAAAGTCGTCTTCGTCGGGCGCGTTGTGTCCAGTGGCGAACTGCCAGCTCTTCTCGACGACCTGCTTTGCGAGCAGGCCAGCAACGAGGCCTCCACCGGTGCTAATAATTTTCCATCCAATATCCATACCTGGTCCTTTCGATGTGAGGGCTACGCGGAATTCTTCTTCGGGCCGATTTTCAAGTCTGATCTCGTGGATTCGATGTCGTCACCAAGCTCATCCACCACAAGGTCTTCTCGGACAATACCACCAGTACGATAGCCTGCACGACCGATCATGTGTGCCGAAATTGGTGAAGTCACGAACTGGAAAGCAATGATGAGAAGTGCAGTCCAGGCGAGTGCCCCGTCTCGCACGACGAGGGCCATGCCGGTCACGGCGAGAATGAGTCCGAAAACCTGGGGTTTGGTCGCGGCGTGCTGCCGCGACAGCAGATCCGGGAAACGATTGACCGCAATCGCTGCGATGAGCACGAGCCCACATCCAGCAACCAGCAGTACCGAACCGACAATGTCCATGATGGTCTCAAGCATTGCTCTCCCCCTCATCCTCACCCTGGTCCGGGTTGTGCACTTCTTCGTCATCATCGTCCGCACGGATCTTCGCATCCGCCAGGATCTTTGCGACCTCATCCTTCGTCAAGATCCGCTTATCCGCCGTCGGCTCGTGTGCGGCAAAGCGCGCGATCGTGGTCGAACCGATGAAACCAACGATCGCGAGAATCACGAGGACGGGCAGCAGGTCGGTGCGCCTGGTGACCGCGGAAATAACCATCATGGCGGCGAGAATCGTGGAGGTGAACAGGTCAACCGCCACCATCCGATCCAGCATCGACGGGCCCCGCGAGACACGGATAACAACACCGATCGCGGCTAGGAACAGGAGGATCCCACAGATCCACGACACAACGGTGAGCAGGGTCATGACTGCTCACCCGCCGGAGCCGCATAGGGCACGGGAAGCATCTGTCCCATCTTGGAGCCGGGAGCAAACCCAGCATCAATCAGCTGGTTGTGGGAGGCAAAGGCACGCAGGATGCGTTCCTCCTGGTCGAGCACGGCCTGGTGGGCCGCCTCCAGTCCCCCCGCCACATCAACATCGAACACGTGAATGTAGAGGGTTCCTGTAGAGGCGTGAGCATCGACCACAACCGAGCCGGGAACGAGGGAGGTCATACCTGACAGGGCCGTGAGGAACACGTCGGAGTGAGCACGGGTCTGCACGCGGATGACAGCGCCCCGGGGCTTCTTTCCGGCAAGAGCGTAGTAAGAAATCTGCAGGGAAGCCTGCACCACGTCGACAAGGAAGACCCAAACAAAGCGGACAAGCGCCACGGGCCGGAACCTGCCATCGAACGTAGCCGCAGGGAGCGGGGTCAGGGTGGTGATAATGAGGGCGAGGGAGAATCCGGCAAGAATGTTTCCAGCAGAAATATCACCCCAGAGAAGCACCCACACGATCGTGAGCCAGATGAGCATGCCGGCGGTTGCGTGCGGGAAGCGGCCGGGCCTGTTCGTCGCGGCCCTGATGGAGGCGCGCGCACTTGATTCACTCATTTGCTGACATCCTCATTCGCGTCGACAACTTCCTGATCTAAGGATATTCCTCCCGCATCCTCATCCCCATTTTCGGACTGGCCGGTTCCCCTGTTGCCATCGGGGAAGACGGCAACAATGTAGGGTCCGCGTCGTTCCAGTTCTACGGCCGCCTTTTCAGCGTAGCTGTAGATCGGGCCGGAGAAGGCGGCAATGCCGAGAGACATGATGACGAGAGAGGCGGCGGCACCGTACATGCCGCCCGGAATTTTCTTCGACTCCAGCTCCTCCTCTGCCTCCTGCCAGAAGGCAAGGTTCCAGGCGCGCAGGACCGCGTACAGGGTCAGGAGCGAGGTGACGAGGCCGGCACCGATCAGCCACCAGTCAATCGTTTGACCGGACTCTGCCGAGGCGGAGATAAGACCAACTTTGCCGAGGAAACCGGTCATGGGCGGGATGCCTGCCAGTCCCAGAGCAGGGACGAGGTAGAGGGCGGCGATCAGCGGCGCCGATTTCGCGAGCGCCCCCAAGTTCCGCAGCGACGTCGTTCCACCGTGTCGTTCAATCAGACCCGCCACGAGGAAGAGCGCGGTTTGTACGGTGATGTGGTGGATAACGTAGTAGATCGTGGCCGCGAGCCCCGCCTCACTCGAGACAGAGATGCCCCAGATCATGAAGCCGATGTGGGAGACGAGAGTAAACGACAGCATACGTTTGATATCTCGCTGAGTGACGGCACCGAGGATTCCGATCACCATCGTCAAAATCGCGAGCACGGACAAGATTTCGTCGAGCCTGCCTTGCGGGAAGAGCAGCACCTGGGTGCGGATGATCGCATACACGCCAACCTTGGTCAGCAGACCAGCGAACACGGCCGTCACCGGGGCGGGTGCCGTTGGGTAGGAGTCGGGCAACCAAGCGGATAGCGGGAAGATTGCCGCCTTAATGCCGAAGGCAACGAGCAGCATCGCCTGCAGGGCAAGGCTCACGCCGGGGTCGATCTCCTGGAGCCTCGTCGCCAGGTGCGCGAAGGACAGGGTACCGGTGGCCGCGTAGGTCATGAAGATTGCGATGAGGAAGATGATCGACGACAGCATCGACACGACGACATAGACCGTGCCGGACCGGATCCGCGTTCGTGTGCCACCCATGGTGATGAGAACAAAGGATGCCGCGAGAAGAATTTCGAAGCCTACAAACAGGTTGAAAAGGTCGCCCGTGAGGAACGCATTCGACACGCCCGCGGACAGGATCAGGTAGGCCGGGTGATAGACCGCGGTGGGGGCCGCTTCCTCCCCATCTTCAACACCCTGGGCAAGAGAGTAGATGAGAACGGCGAGAGTGACCGCGACTGAGACGACGAGCATGAGGGTCGAGAGGCGGTCAGCGACGAGTGTGATGCCGACCGGGGCCGCCCATTCACCTACGTCGAAGACGAGCGGACCGTCCTGCGCCAGGTATACCAGGGCCGCGGAGGTGATAAGCGAAACGGACAGGATCGATACGGAGATAATCCACTGCACGCGACGCCAATTCGAGAAGACGAGGGTAATACCAGCTCCGAGGAGGGGCAGAACAACGGGAATGCCAACAAGCCAATTCACGTCACTTCACCTCCCCGTCACTGTCATCGGAATCTTCCGTTTCGTCATAGGTTTCTGCCACGGCATCATCAATACCGGACTGCTCGTCACGGACCAGACGCTCATCGCGTTCCGCCATGACAGCCAATCTCCTATCCTCAATATCGTCCTGAACCTCGTCGTTACCGTCGAGCTGCCAAGAACGGTAGGCGAGTGCGAGCATGAAAGCTGTGGTTCCCATCGTGATCACGATCGCGGTCAACATCATTGCCTGGGCGAGCGGATCCGACATGTCTCCCGGATCCGATCCACCCACGAGTGGGGGTGTGCCGGCGCGGCCACCCGCGATGAGGAAACCAATATTGACGCCGTTGGAGAGCGCCGAGAAACCGAGAATGATGCGGGACAGGGAGCGTTCCAGGATGAGGTAGACACCAACCCCGACCAGGACGGCGCAGAGAAAAACGAGGACGAGCGAAGGAGTGGTATCGATCATGACAGGCTTTCCTTCGCATCCCGCCGGGTCACTTCTTCCATACGAGTATCGTGCTGCGGGGTCGGAACATCCATTCCTTCATCATCCAGGCCTTCAACCTCGCCGTGGCGGTCAATCTCCGCACCCATGGAGCGCAAGATTTCGAGCACCAGCCCAACAACAACGAGGTAAACACCAATATCGAAAATAACGGCGGTGGCGAACTTGACGTCCCCGAAGGCCGGCAACGTAAACTCAAACACCGCGCTCTGCAGGGTGGTGCCACCAAAGAAGATCGGCCCCAGTGCCGCAAGGGTTGCGACCGAGAGTCCCGTACCCATGAGAATACCGGGGTGCAGTGGGAGCGCGGCACCCAGCTCGTAGCGACCGCCCGCCAAGTACCTCATGACGAGAGCAATGCCGGCGAGCAGGCCGCCCGCGAAGCCACCACCGGGCAGATTGTGTCCCGCGAACAGGAGGAACAGGGAGCCGATGAGCATCGTGTGGTAGACGAGCCTCGTACCAACCTCGAGGATGACGGAGCGACGCTGAACTGCGAGGGTGTTGGCCGCAGGCAACCACAGTTTGCGGCGTCCCGGCTCGAGTACGTGGTGGGCTTCCGCGTATTCGGCCTGCATCGCATCCTCACGGGAACGTATGAGCAGCGCCTGGGATTTTTCGTCTTCCTTCAAACGCCACACGTTGTTCTTCGTGCCGGGCCGAGCAATGTTGCGTAGCGGATCGATCTTGGCCTTCCTGTCACGAATGAACAGGAGCGAGGCAACACCGATCGCACAGGCCACGAGGACGGAGATTTCTCCCATCGTGTCCCAGGCACGAATGTCGACCAGGGTCACGTTGACAATGTTCTTGCCGTAACCAAACTCGTAGGCCTCGTCAGCGAACGAACTGGAAATCGGCTCGTGGTGGCGAGCATTCGCCGCGAAGAACGCAAACCCTGCCACGCAGATGCCGACGATCGCACCGAGGCCGGCACGGGTCCAGCGCGAGGCGGCCATCGGCCTGTTCGAGAAGTAGGCCGGCAGCCGTCTCAGGACCAGCACGAGCACGACGAGGGTAATGGTTTCAACGAGGACCTGCGTGACCGCCAGATCCGGTGCCCCGTGCAGTTCGTAGATGAGGGCAACGCAGTATCCGGACAGACTCAGAAGCAGGACTGCCTTGAGGCGCCTGCGAGCACGGGCTGCCAGGAGCGCCGAGATTGCCCCGATGGTGACGACCGGGACCTGCCACACAGTGTCAAACCACCGGTAGTCCAGATCGAGGTTCGTACCGCCAAGGACTAGTGCCGTCGTGCCTGCGAGGGCTGCAACGACCAGGGTGATCGACAGGTACATCGGTTGGGAGCCGGACTGGGTCCGGGCCGTCACATCAACGGCGAACAGTTCCAGGTTCACGACGATGCGCCGGTAGGCACCTTCGGCGGAGAACGGCACCGCAACCCTGCGCTGCACGGTTTCGATGGGGCGGCGGAGCGCAAAGAGAATGATGCCGCCAACGATGATGATTCCGGTCATGACCACCGGCAAACCAAATCCTGCCCACAGGGTCAGGTGGCCGGGCTCTCCCGGGTTCTGGTTAGCGTGATTGATGAGCAGGCCCTCCCACCAGGACGGGAAAAGTCCCAGCAGCAGGGAAGCACCCGCGAGGAGCACGGGAGGAGTGTTAATAATCCGGGACCGGTTCTTCAGCTCCGTGGGGGCAACACCCGGCTTGTCCCAGAAGCACCCCCACCAGAAACGCAGACCGTAGGCGAGGGTGAGCACCGAGCCGAGAACAATGATCCAGGCGACGACGAGGTCCTTTGTTCCGCCGAGCGTGAGGGCGTGGAGAGCGGCTTCCTTACCGACATAGCCAGCAAAGGGCGGGATACCTGCCATCGACAGCACACCAAACGCGCCGGCGATAGCGAGAAGCGGCTTGCGGCGACCAATGCCGGACAGTTCGCGCAGATCGCGCGTGCCCGCGGTCCAGTCGATGATGCCGACCACGAGGAAGAGGCAGGATTTAAACAGGGCGTGGGCGGTGAGAACCGCGAGTCCCGCGAGCGCCACTTCTGCTGTCCCGTATCCAACCAGCACCATCATGAAGCCCAGCTGGGAGACGGTGCCGTAGGCGAGGATTAGCTTCGTATCGTTCTGGCGCAGGGCCCGGTATCCGCCGAGCACCATTGTGAGCAGTCCCGCGGGGATGATAACCCAATCCCAGGCCACTTCGTCAGCGAAGCCGGGTGCGAGGCGAGCAACGAGGTAGACACCGGCTTTGACCATGGCCGCGGCATGCAAATAGGCGGAGGTCGGTGTTGGAGCTGCCATGGCTGCCAGGAGCCAGAAGTGGAAGGGGAAGATCGCGGACTTGGAGAGCGCACCGATGAGGATGAGAAAGAGGGCTGTCGAGACGTAGCCGGCACCGGTGCCCACCGGTGCGCCGTCCAGCAAGGTGCCGTTCGCACCGGCGTTCACGAGTTCCGTAAACGAGTACGAGCCGCCGGGAAGGGAGCCGAGCAGAATGATGCCACCAAGCATGGCAAGACCGCCCGCGGTTGTGACGATGATGGCTTCCATGGCGGCACGGCGGGATGCTCGACGGTCTCGATAGTGGCCGATCAGGAGGAAAGAGAAGACCGTGGTCAGCTCCCACATGGTGTACATGATGAGCGTGTTGTCGGTCGTGACGAGACCAAACATGGCTCCGGCGAATGCCACGAAGAATCCAGCGAATCTGCCCAGGCCTGAGGCCTTGCGGGAGAAGTAGCGGGCACAGTAGATGAGGACGAGGGCACCAACCCCATTGACGAGGAGCGCCATGATCCACGACAGGGTGTCGAGCCTGAAGTCAGCAACCAGCCCAAGCTGGGACACCCAGGTCATTGATTGCTGTGGGAAGTGCCCGTCCAGAACCGCGGGTGCCTGGGCGATCGTCCAGATGAGTCCGGCGAGGGGGACGAGTGCTGCGACGAAGAATCCTTCGCGGCCCAGCCATTTCATTACGAACGGCATCAGTAACGCCACGATCATAAATGAAATGAATATCTGGATCATTCACACTCCTCATGTCTTCCCTAGCCAATCCTAACTGACACCCCTACCCTTCCGTAGCCACTTGGTGCACTTCTTTAACTTGCCTCACTAAACAGGCTATTTTGGAGGTAGTTTCAATTCGTTCGAAAGGCCGTCGTGTTCCCTACCTGGTCACTCATCCCTGTCGGCATTGCGTGCCTCATCAGCTTCGGATTTTTCGGGCGCGGTCTGTGGAGAATTGTTACGGTCACAAGGATGGGGTCCTCCGCTCCCGGGAGGCTCACGCCCGTGGGTCTCAGGTTGTCGATGGTCGTTCGAGAGGTCCTCAGTCACTCAGCATTCCAGGGCAGGCCGTGGGTGAAATTCGCGCACTTGTGCGTGATGCTGTCCTTCCCCGCCCTGTTCTTCACCCTCATCACTGCCTTTATGCAGCTGACAAACCCCGTGTGGGCGCTGCCCATCATTGGTCATTGGGCACCGTGGGAATGGGGGACCGAGATTTTGGCATGGGCCGGTTTGATTGGCGGCCTCTACCTCACGTGGGTGCGGACCCGGACCGGCCGGGCCAACACTCCCAGCGAGACCTTGGCGAGCGGGGATGGGATGCCACGAACGTCCCGGTTCTTCGGCTCCACCAACTGGCAGGCCCGCTACGTCGAGTTCACGATCGTCGGAGTCGTTGCCTGCGTGCTTCTCATTCGAGCAGCCGAATACGCCTACCTGTCCGGAACCGATTACGCCACGCTCGCGCACTTCCCGACCACGGCCTGGCTCGGCTCGCTCCTCAGCTCCCTCTCTCTCGGCGCCCTCGGTTGGCTCATCACGATCACCGCCCTTTTCAAGCTCGTACTGTCCCTGTCCTGGCTGGTTGTCGTTGGGCTCGTCCCCTCCATGGGAGTCGCCTGGCACCGCTTCCTTGCCCTCGTCAACGTGTACGCGAAAACGAACATTGATGGCTCGAAGGCACTGGGTGCCCTGCCGAACCTGATCGTCGATGGAAAACCGCTACGGATGGACACGATTGAGGAGCTGGATGAGGATGCTCAACTTGGCATCTCCACCGTGTCCGACATTTCCTGGAAGGGCCTGCTCGACACGGCAACCTGCACAGAATGTGGTAGGTGCCAGGACCTGTGCCCCGCATGGAACTCCGCCAAGCCACTCTCTCCCAAACTTCTCGTCACCACTGTGCGTGATCACGCTTTTGCCTCCGCCCCCTTCGCAAGGGCAGCGATGAGCATGGAGGAAGCCCACAGCGGTGACTTGCTGGGGGCGATGATGGATGCGGGAGCGGCAGGAGATAATCCGGAACGCGGACCAGATGCGCCTCTCATGCCAAACGTCATCACTCCCGACGTGCTGTGGGCGTGCACCATGTGCGGTGCATGCGTCGACCAGTGCCCGGTCGATATCGAACATCTCGATCTCGTGGTCGGTTTGCGCCGTCACCAGACACTCATGGAATCCACCTTCCCGAGCGAGCTGGGCAAGATGTTCACAGGCATGGAAAACAAGGGCAATCCGTGGGGCCTCAACCCGCGCAAGCGACTCGACTGGGCCAAGGGATTGGACTTCCCCGTTCCCCAAATCGGACCCGATGTGGACAGTGCGGACGAGGTCGACTACCTGTTCTGGGTGGGATGCGCCGGCGCCTATGACGACCGTGCGAAGAAGACCACGGCAGCGGTGGCCGAACTCCTCCACACGGCAGGCGTTTCGTTCGCGGTCTTGGGTGACGGCGAGTCGTGCACGGGCGACCCGGCACGCCGTGCCGGCAACGAAGTGCTATTCCAGATGCTGGCAGAACAAAACATCGACACACTCAACGAAGTTGGGGCAACAAAGATCGTGGTTTCGTGCGCCCACTGTTTCAACACGATCGCGAAAGAATACCCGGAGCTTGGTGGCACCTACGAGGTTGTGCACCACACCCAACTTCTCAACCGTCTTGTTCGGGAAGGCTTGCTCACCCCCGTCCCACCCAAGCCGGAAGAACGCAAATCCATCACCTACCACGACCCCTGCTTCCTCGGCCGCCACAACAAGATCTACAACGCACCCCGTGAACTACTTGGTGACGTGAAGGAAATGGAGCTGAACCGCGAGCGCGCCATGTGCTGCGGGGCGGGTGGTGCGCACGCCTTCTTCGAGGACAAGAACGGTGAATCGATTAGCGGCATGCGCACCCGCCAGGCCATGGCCACGGGTGCCGAAGTCATCGCAACGGCGTGCCCGTTTTGCACAACCATGCTGAACGACGGGGTGCGTGGCGAGAAGGCCAACATCGAGGTGAAGGACGTGTCTCTCCTCATCCTCGAGGGTGTGAGGCGCGGTCAGGACTCCTCCTGACAGTTGGTATTTGTAACAGTCAGGAGCGGAGCTCCTCAAAGCTGTGAAGATCACACACTGAGTTTGAGGACGTTGAAGGGGAGATGGAATATTCCATCTCCCCTTCAATCACGTCTCACGGAAGTGACTTTGACCTGCCGTGCGGCATTCTCGTTACAGCAGTCCTGCTTCTTCTCGCATTTCGCAGGTTGCTGCCGCGTAGTCGGTGCGGCCACCGCACGTGGTTGCGAGGTCTTCATATTCTGAGCCAAGGGGTGATTCCCAGTAGAGGTCGTCACAGGCAACCATGTCGCCACCCTCGCACGCATCGTACAGCTCGTCGAGTGCGGCATCGTCACCGTAGTTGCTGCCTTCGCTGGTGTCAGTGTCCCCGCCCGAAAGGTCCCCGATTTCACAGCTACCGTACATCTTCTCGGTTTCAGTTCCACCGCATGAGTTAGCAAAGTCTTCGTATTCGGTGTCGTAGCCGGAGTTGTAGTAGAGCTCATCGCAGGCAGCCATGTCCCCACCACCGCAAGCATCGTAGAGTGCATCCAGTTCAGGATCGGAACCGTAGGAACCGCGCTCGTCGCTGGAGGTTGTCTCATCACCGCCCGGTTCGGTAGTTTCGGGATCAGTCGTGTGAGGCGCAGTCGTTTTTGGACCGGTCTCTAAGGTTTCGAGGCTCTCAGATTCCGTCGTCTTTTCATCCGAACTCTCGCCACCAATAACACCGGTGGCAAAGAGAATGCCAACCACGACTGCCGCAATGAGGATCACGCCGAGCACAATCCAAGCGATGAGTGGGCCCTTGCCCTTGTTGGGCGGCTGACCGTATCCGCCACCACCGTACGGAGGCTGGCCACCGTAGCCTCCGCCGTAGGTGTTGTCCTGACCGTGCTGATTGCCGTAGCTGGGCTGGGAAGGCGGGTAGGAGGCAGGCGTCTGTCCGTAGCCACCGCCGTACTGGTTCTGGGAATTTTGCTGGGAGTACTGCTGGCCGTAACTGCCTTGACCATAGTCCTGGCCCGGGTTGTACTGCTGGGTGTTGTAGTTCTGCCCCTGACCGTACTGGCTCGCACCAAAGGCCTGACTTTCGCCCTGGCCGTACCCCTGCGCCTGGAACTCCTGCGCGCTGTTCGGATTGTAGGGGTTTTGTCCGGCCTCGGGAGCGCTACTCGCTTGGAAAGACTGCGTGTCCTGCCCACCCCATTGCTGGGGAGCTTCAGGCGCACTGCTTGTCGGGAAGGCTTGGGTCTCCTGGTTTCCCCACTGCTGGGGTGCCTCGTTTGCGGAGCCGGCACCCTGGCCACCGTATTGACCTTGGTCGGGTCCCTGTTCAGGCTGATTGCCATCGTCTTCGGGTCTGCGCCCGCCATAAAATTCTGACATGTCGTTTTCCTCCACCTGAGCAGGCTTGCATGTTCTGGGCTAATTTCCTTGCCAGGATACATGCCATAAGCAAGATATTTGCGGGGAGCTGTGCATATTCTTATGAAACCCTGGGTAGCACTTCCCTCAGTGCATGACGGTCAGGATAAAGAAGCTGAAGGATCCACACGCGAATCCATCCACTTCCCCTACTGATCACGACACCTACATCCCACCCCATTCTGAATTCCTAGTTCCAGGCGGCAGGTAAGGGAGAACGAAGCTGGAATATATTCGATAGCTACTCATCGGATCACGTGGAACAAGCGATTTAGATACGGCGGAGGGGCGGGATGCAACCGCTCGATTGCATCCCGCCCCTCCTCCGTTGTGAGCTGACGAACTCGTTGTAAGTTTGACGCGACTACCCGATGACGCTGCCGCTATGGGAGGAGCTCACCCTGGCAAGCGGTAACAGCATCGTTGAATGCAGTCTGGTCTTCGAAGGCCATCTGGTCTTGCTGGTTCGCGATGGATTCGAGGGTCGCGGGAGAAACCACGTCGTATACCTCGTCAACAATGCAGGTGTAGTAGCTGTTGAGCTGTTCACCGGAGATACCGGCAGCTTCCACCATTTCGACGGTGACGCCATAGTCCTCGAGAATCACTGCCATGCCATCAATAACATCTTGCTTTGCGGGCTTCTCACCCGCAGTGTCTGTCCCACTGTCCGTCCCAGTATCGCCACCCGTAATGTCTCCCCAGTCGCACATGCCGTACTGGTTGCCACTTTCGGTGCCACCACAGGTGTTACCGAATTCTTCGTACTCGGTGCCGAGCCCAGAGGAGAAGTAGAGATCATCGCAGGCAGCCATGTCCCCGCCACCACACGCGTCATAGAGCGCATCCATTTCAGGATCGGAACCGTAGGAACCATCGTCGCCCGACGGGTCTGTGGTTTCATTGCCCGATGTGTCTGGTCCAAGCGATGGAACCTGGGGCACGCTGTGGCCCGAAGGGTCTGAACTCGGATCTTGAGACTGCGTAGTTTCGGTACCCGATGACTCTTCCTCGGAATCATCACCACCAATAACACCGGTAGCAAAGAGGATGCCAACAACGGCTGCGGCAAGGAGGATCACGCCAAGTACGATCCACGCAATGAGAGGGCCCTTACCCTTTTTCGGTGGTTGCCCATAACCACCTTCATCGTAGGGAGGCTGACCACCGTAGCCGTCACCGTAGTGACCCTGGCCGTACTGTGGCTGTCCCTGCGAAGGCGGGTACGTAGCGGGTTGCTGACCGTAGCCACCGCCGTACTGGTTCTGTGAATTCTGCTGACCGTAGCCCTGCTGATTGTACTGCTGGGTGTTGTAGTTCTGCCCTTGACCGTACTGGTTTACACCAAAAGCTTGAGTTTCACCCTGGCCGTACCCCTGCGCCTGGAACTGCTGAGTGCTGTTCGGGTTGTAGGGGTTCTGCCCGGCTTCGGGACCGCTACTTGCTTGGAAAGATTGGGTGTCCTGCCCACCCCATTGCTGGGGAGCTTCGTGTGCGGACCCGGCACCCTGGCCACCGTACTGCCCCTGGTCACCACCCTGCTCGGGCCTGTTGCTCTCATTCTCCGGGCGGCGCCCACCATAATTCTCTGACATGTCTCTTGCCTCCGCCTCAGCAGGCCTACATGGTCATGGGCTCATTTCCTTGCCAGGATACAGCCCATCACCACGATTATTGAGGAGTGTCAATTGAATTCTGAACATTTCCTGGGACAGAACTTCCCTTACCCCGAGCGGATTCCTTTCGGCGACGCGACATAACCAATAATTTTGCGATATTGGTCAGCGGTCAACTACCCGCTATTTGCCCGGCATCACGCCAATAGGTCCCTCTCGTGAGAGACTCTAGTCAGCAATGGTTGTGCGGTGGAAGTTCATCCACGACCGGGATGCGGTTGGGCCCCTCTGTCCCTGGTAGCGGGATCCGCTCGCTCCAGCACCGTAGGGTGCTTCGGCGGGTGATGAGAGCTGGAAGAAGCAGAGTTGCCCGATCTTCATACCCGGGTAGAGCTTGATGGGCATGGTTGCCGTATTCGAAAGCTCGAGCGTGATGTGACCAGTGAAACCAGGGTCAATAAACCCTGCGGTCGAGTGGGTCAGGAGCCCGAGTCGACCGAGAGAGGACTTGCCTTCCAGCCGTGCAGCAATATCATCGGGCAGAGTCACCTGTTCGTAGGTTGCACCGAGAACAAACTCACCCGGGTGAAGAACGAACGGCTCTTCTCCCCCAACATCCACCAGCCTCGTCAGATCCGTCTGCTCCTCGGCAGGGTCAATAACCGGGTAGCGGTGATTGTCGAACATGCGGAAGAACCGATCAAGCCGCACATCGAGCGACGAGGGCTGAACGAAGTCCGGGTGCCACGGATCGATCTTGATCCGCCTAGCGTCGATCTGGGAACGAATATCTCTATCTGAAAGCAACACATGTAGAGTCTGCCAGAATCGGCCAGGAACTTCGTACCTTGCCATTGATCGGAAGCCTGCACGACAGCGGTTTCCCTGTTTTGAGAATCCCGGTTCACGGGGAGTACAGTTAAAGTTCACGCGGGTGTAGTTCAATGGTAGAACTCCAGCTTCCCAAGCTGGTAGCGCGGGTTCGATTCCCGTCACCCGCTCCACTTTTGAGTCAGCTCCAGCCAACTTTTAAGCGCTGGAGCTTTTCATTTCTCCCATGCAGTTACACGGGTTGATCGGCCTATTCCATAGGAGAAGCCAAGCAGGCAGCAATATTGATTCTCCAGACCTGAACGACACCCACTTTCCCCTGACACAGCAACGACAAACCCGATCATAAGCCACTAAAAATGGGAACTGACCCTCAGCCGCCTTGGTGGGCTTGTCAAGGAAATGAGACCTACACAGGATTACAGCGGTAGATAGGGCGACCACCATCAGTTGAGCGCACTGTACCTCCCCAAGTCTGGGATATCCACATTTACTCCCTTGGTCGGATGTACTTAGCGCCGTGACCGGCGCTTTCAGGTTTGTGGGCCCTGGTTTTATTCAATACCAGGGCGACATTCACCTGTCTGAGAGTATGGTCAGTCCATGGACGTAAAGTTCGAGCGCATCACTCCCGACCACACGATGATGGCGCGCACCATCATCGCTCGCGCGTTTGCCAACGATCCGCTTATTGAGTGGCTGTCCCCCAGTGGAGACTATCAGGCCGATGAGCGTTTGGATCTTATTGCCCTGTTCTACGCACCCAGCGTTGAAGCCTACGCTCTTGCACGGACGGGTCACGTTGCACTCGTACACAATACTGTCGTGGGTGTTAGCCTCTGGGGAAATTCCACGATTCAAGCACGAGCATCGACAGCAACAAAATTGCTGCCGACCGGAAGTGGTACCACAAAGCTTTTGCTCGGAAAGAAGGCTGCCCTGCTGGGAGCCGGGATCCGCACTGCACGCGGTGCTGACCCACTACTAAACTCACCGTATTTGCATGAGCTTACGGTTCTTGACGACATGCGCGGCAAAGGAATTGGCACGCAGCTTCTCTCAACCGGCCTTGCAGCATTCGGTGATCACGGAGCCTGGCTTGAGACAGCAAATGGTCGCAAATATTCTGACTACGAACGAGCCGGATTTCGGGTGACGCATGCTGGTCCAGTTGGTGAATCGGGAGTGACGATGACTCGAATGGTCTTCGACAAGGAGTAGAACCCTTCAAGAGGCCGCCCTCCACAACTGCAGGGCCAGCCCAATTGATCGCTGGTCCGATCGCCCGTTAGTTCAGTTGCGCACACCCCGTCATTTCCATTCATATTCAGACCTTGAACTATCAGGATTGTGCCTGCTCTTCAGGTTTTCTCCATCCGCTCCAAGACGGAAGCAGAGTGGCTGGTGAACGGCCTGTTTCGGACTCTTGCAGGAGGGGAGAAATGCCCGGGGAACTGTCCCCCTGCCTGAACATGTCAATCCTTGCTGTGACGGTGCAAAGTAGTTCCCATGAACGCAACACGAGTCTCTCTTGGTAACCGCCACCGGCTCCTTCTTGGCACGAGCCTCATCCTGCTCGGCGCAACCATTGGCCTGCTCATTGGTTTGCTCATTGAGTACGTGCTGTCGTTCACCAGCTTCGAAGGGGTCCTCGGTGTAGCCGCCTACACCGGTGAACCCATTGGATTGGCAGTCACGGTTGCACTGGGAATCATCCTCGGCCTCGTCGGCACAGGCGCCATCATCGGCGAATCACTGCATGCGGAGATATCGGATGCTGACATCCACCTCACCTGGAAGGGCGCGAGCGTTCGGGTTCGGAAAGATCTTGTCTCGAGCATCCACCTCGGCACCGATCTCGTCCTGTACTGCAAAACCGGCACCGAGCTCGCCCGTGCCCACACCGTCAATCCTCAAGGACTTCGCGCCGCTCTCATCCACCACGGTTATCCCACCCCCTCTGCGCAGCAGATTGGGGATGGCGAGTTCACCGCCGACCTTGCTGGACTGAATGAGAACCAGAAGCGCATCGCCCTGGCACGTTCGAATGCGTTGCGTGCAGGCAACATGGACATCGCGGAAATCTTGCGCAGGCAGCTTGCCGCCAAGGGCATCATGGTGCGGGACCGCAAGGCTGGCCGGCTCAAGACAACAACAGAATTCCGTAGGCTCGATCCCTTTCGGCCCTCCGTTCTGACGTAGAGTTGTGCGCGTGGCCCTCGTTGTTGCTGTAGCTCTCGTCGACTCGCTCACTCATCCCACCAGGCTTCTTGCCGCTCAACGCTCCTACCCGCAGTCCCTTGAAGGTATGTGGGAGCTACCAGGAGGCAAGGTCGAAGAAGGCGAAACCCCAGAGCATGGTGTTGTTCGCGAGCTCCAAGAAGAACTCTCTATTACCCCTACCCTCGGGCAGCTCGTGCCAGGACCGGAGGGGGATTGGCCGATCGGCAAGCACACCATGAGGGTGTGGCTCGCAACCTCAAATACGGAACCGGTGCGAGGAGCCGATCATTCGAAACTGCGCTGGTGCAACGCCGACTCCCTGCTCAACCTGGACTGGCTTCCTGGCGACGTTGCCCTCGCTCACCAGCTCTCAGCCTGGATGAAGAGTCCGGAGCTTATTCCGCCCATACCAGCCCGGTAAAGAACCTGGACTAGAGATGACGGAGGGACACGGCGCGGCCCTGCCCGTGTCCCTCCTCTTCGCTCTCTACTGTCGGTGCAGGTTTAATACCTAGTTATTTGAGGGTGGAGTTTCCGAGGATTTCTTCTACCTCGTCATCACTGAGCTCGTAGCGGTAGAAGAGTTCGTAGAATTCCTTCGTTTCTTCCACGATGTCGTTATCGAAGTATTCGGGGTAGAGGAGCTGACCCATCCAGTTGATGCCAACGATCCGATTCGGCCCGGGAGGGCGGCTGATCCAGTTGTACGGAGCACCCGGAACCTCGTAGTAGGTGTCGTTGGCGATGGCGGAAAGTGCCTGCCATGACGGATCATCGGCCGCACTGTCGTAGATCGAGCCGGGAAAGAAGAAGATGACATCAGGGTCCCAGGACAGGAGTTGTTCCATAGAGACCGTGCCGCCGCCCTGCTGAGATTCGGCAGTTGCGGGATCGGCGACGACAATGCCGCCCACCATCTCCACCGTCTGTGCGTGGATGGTGCCGGACAGGATCGTGGAGAGACCGTCCTCGCGTTCAGCGAAGTACACGGTTTTCTTTTCATCCTCCGGGATCTGGGATGCTGCTTCCTCGGCTCCTTCGAGGATGTCTTCAGTGTAGGCGGCGAGCTCTTCGCCCCGCTCTTCTTCGCCGAGCACATCACCCATGAGTCGGTAGCCTTCGGCCGTGTTCTCGAGGTTGCCGTCAATGATGATGACGGGGATCCCCACCTGTTCCTGCAGTTCGTCCAGGCCCTTCACGTACTCCTCATCCCATTCGCCCACGTCGATGATGACCTGGAGATCGGATGCCATGAGGGCTTCCCGGTTGAATCCGGACTGGTTGTCGTAAAACTTGCCATACTCGGGCAGGTCCCAATACTCCTCGACAATAAAGTCCATGGCCGAATCACTCGGTGCTGAGGACCAGCCGACGAGCACTTCGGGACGGACCGAGTAGATCATAATGTTGGCAAGTGGGCCACCCGATGCGACGCGTTCCAGATTGGTCGGGAGTTCAACTTCGCGGCCGGCAGAGTCGGTGAAGATATAGGTGTCGCCCTCGGCAACATCGGTTGCGCCTTCAGATTCATCCTCCCCAGCTTCGTCCACTTCAGTGTCACTATCGGTAGTACTGTCTGTGCTTTCCCGGTCTGTGCCAGCTTCTGTCTCTTCCGTGTCATCGCCAGAATCTCCACATCCGGCGAGTAACAGTGCCGATGCTGCTGAAACAGCGATCCACCGTCCTCTTCTCAGTTTCCTTTCGTGCTCCTTTTAGTTGATGGCAGGCACGCACATGCGCACCCGCCTGCCGCTCGTGGCCAGTTCCACGTCAGCAATGTCGATACCGACCCGGTAGAGCCGGGTGAGGGTCTCCCCGTCCAACACCCGCTCCGGTTCCCCTGCAACAAAGAAGTCCCTCCCCATCGCCACGACCGCCGTGGACCACATGAGTGCGTGCATGGGGTTGTGGGTGATCATGACGATCGTGTACCCCAGCTCTTTGAGCTTCGTGATCTGTTGCAGAACAAGGAGCTCGTTTCCGTAGTCGAGGTGCGCAGTCGCCTCATCCATGAGCAACATCGGTGCGCGTTGCGCCAGTGCCCGCGCGATCAGGACCAGTTGCCGCTCACCACCGGACAATTCCGTGTCGTCACGATCAGCGAGCTCCGTGATTCCCATGGTTGCGAGCTGCTCTTCGGCAATCTCGTAGTCAGCCTTCTTTGGGGATGCCAGCTCGTTCAGGTGAGGGTTACGTCCCATGACGACAACATCCCGCGCACTAAACGGGAAGGGCTGGACGTGGTTCTGGGGAACGTAGGCGATGGTGCGAGCGAAGTCCTTTGGCGAATAGGAGGCGAGCGGCTTTCCTGAGATCTCGATGTCACCCGACAGCGGTTTCAGCAGCCCGAGAATGGACTTGAAGACCGTGGTCTTGCCAATCCCATTGGGACCGATCATGGTGGTGATCCCGCCCTCGTCGATGTCGAAGCTCAGCGGGCCAATGACCGGAACCCGGTTGTATCCACTCACGAGGTCCCGCACGGAAATGATGCTCATGAGATGAAGCCCTTCTTGGCCCGGAGGAGGAGAATGAAGAAGAACGGGGCGCCAATGATCGCGGTCAGGATGCCGAGCGGAACTTCAACGGTGAAGAGCATCCTGGCGACCGTGTCGACCACGAGCAGGAAGCTGGCTCCAAGCGACAGGGAAGCGGGCAGGAGCCTCCCGTAGTTCGGCCCAACGAGCATGCGAGCCAGGTGCGGAACAACGAGCCCCACCCAGCCAATCGCCCCTGCGACCGATACCGACAGTGAGGTCAAAAGGGTGGCGCACCCAATAATGAGCCACCTGTAGAACCGCACGTTGACGCCCAGCATGCGCGCCTCATCATCACCCAGCGCCAAGAGGTTGACTTTCCACCGCACCGCCAAGAGCAATCCGGCAACGGGAAGGAACAGGTAGAGCATCGACAGATCCGACAGCATCGTCCCTGCCAGTGAACCCATGAGCCAAAACGTAATAGCGGGAAGTTGAGTCTCGGTATCTGCCACAAAATTCAGCAGTGACACGAGCGCACTGAACAGGCTCGAGACGAGCATGCCGCACAGAATGAGGGTCGCAATAGACTGTGCACGCTTGGAGACAGCGGCATTCATGCCAGCCACAAGCAAGACAGCAACTAGGCCACCAAGAAAGGCAAAGAGTTGGATGCCGACTGCGGCAGCACCCACCATGATTCCGAGAGCCGCCCCGAAAGAGGCACCGGAGGTGGTTCCCAGAATATTGGGAGAGACAACTGGGTTCTTGAACAGGCCCTGAAAGACCGCGCCGGACATGGCGGGGGCCGCTTCCACCATCATCGCGATGATGACGCGAGGAAGCCACACGCGCACGAGGGCGAGCTGGGCCTGGTCCATATCCCCACCGGTGAACTGGGCCTAGAGCGCCCCACCAGGCTCGGGAATGCTGACGAGATAGCGACCAATCGAAAGCGCCGCAAAGAACACCACAATTGGAAGGACAACGAGTCCGACCCACACCCACACGGCTGGGCTCTCTCGTCTCACTTCAGCAACCACCACCGCACCGCTCTACCGCGTATACGTTTAATTTATCGGCAGTTAGTCGCATATACGGATAATATTAAGATAAAGTTCCGCTATTCTTTTATTTTCTCGATCACATTGTTGATGGTCTGGCCTTTCGCTGTCCCATTCACGGCACCGTCCAAGAACTCCAATTAATGACTCCATCTCCTTCTGAGGACGGTTCCGGAATCTCCATCCGTGATGCTGCAAGTTCGGTTGAATGGCACCTTCTGGCTTGCTCACCGGGATTCGTCGTAGAATGGCGGCATGCCCAAGATCACCGGGCGGTCACTGATGGAGCACCGCGACAACACTCGGCAAGCACTTTTCCGCTCACTGAGTGAATTGATGGCGGAAAAAGGCTTCGAAAGCGTGTCAATCTCTGACCTGGCGAAGCACTCCGGGATCAGGCGGACAACGATCTATAACCACTTCACGGACAAGGAAGATATTCTCATTGGCTTCGTGGAGTCGGAGATGTCTGCCTATCTGGAGAGCACGGAGGAGATGCTCGAGGGTGCTCACACCAGCATCGATCGGCTCCGCATCTATATTCGCAGCCAGCTCCTTGCCGAACGCACCTGTCTCATGGCTCCCGGGCCTCCGCTCCGGGATGTGTTGAGCCCTGATGCGGGGATGAAGCTTGCCCAGCACATCAAGCAAACCTCGACCCTGCTGAAGTCAATCCTGACGGAAGCCATCGACTCCGGCGCTATCCCCGAGCAGGATGTTCCCACGTCCGTGCAACTCATTAACGGCACGGTGACCGGGCGCCGCATCCCAGAAAAAGATCCCGAGCGCACCGAGTTTTTCCATGCCACAGAACGCTTCATTATTCGCGCACTTGGTGGAGAGGTTCCGGAAGACATGACGGACCTGGGCCCAATCCCGCCCTGCCACTAAGAACAGACTCCCCGAGGCGCACTGCCACCCGTTGCGGTCATCTTCCCCATTCTTTGATTTAGACGGCAGGCGAAACGAGGAGTTCCTACCAGTTCTCTTGACGTCCTCCGCCATCCCCACTCCGGTATTCGTGTTCGCGCTGGCGTTGCTGGTCGGCTTCGCGGTTGCGCTGTTCTAGCTCTTCCTGCTGCGGATCCTGCGGGGGCTGGTTACCAGTGTCGGTACCGTTTTCGCCCTCTTCTTCAGGGTCGTCTCCATCGTTCTCGGAGTCGCCTTCTCCGCCGCCGTTGGGATCCTCTTCGCCGCCTCCGGTGGCGCTCGGATTGGGATTGGGGCAGGTCTCGATGATCGCTTCCGCATCCTCGTCCCGCTCTGCCGCCGCATATCCCAGGTACAGGTTTGCTCGGACCTGGCATTCGTACGAATTGGGGTCCTTGACTCCACCTTCGAAGATTTCGGCTTCGGGAACCGTGTCGAGAGCTTCCTCGAGCTTCATAATTCCCTCGTCGATCCGATCCTGTGCCAGCAGGGCTGTGCCCTGCCCGAAGTCGGGGCGCCAGCGGTCCAGCGGTGAGATTCGTTCCGCTGTCGCGTAGTAGTCCTGGGCGGCCGCATAGTCGCCTCGTTCGTAGGCCTTCATTCCGAGCCACATGGAGGCCCAGATGAGGAGGGTCCAGACCATGAGTGCGGTGATGAGGGTGCCGATCACTGCTGTCACGAGATGGTAGGTTTTCACGTCTGCCTCCCAAGGGCGGCGAGCCTCGGGGTGAGGTGCCACAGCTCCCACCCGACAAGCGCAATCAGTGCGAGGCCGATCGGCCACAGGATCGGGTTGTGGACGCCTCGTTCCTCTCGTCCGTCTCCCGCAAGCATCTCGAACGGCACGTCACGGACGAGTTCACCTGCCCCTCCCGGCTCGGTCCTGTGCACGTAGTCAATACCCAGCTGGTCCGCGACGTCGGTGAGTGCTTCCTCGTTGAGTTTGGAGATGCCGGGCTGGCCGGTTGCCGGGTCGTTAATGTACTCGTTTTCGTCCTCGCCCCCATATGAGCGAAGCATCGGTGCACCCTCGGTCGTGCCGTAACCGAACACGTAACCATCGTCCACGTAGTCAGCTATTGCCGTGTAGTCCGCGCGGTCTTCTGACGAGGAGTCGACGTGGTTCGTGCTTTCCCCGTCTGTGAAGAGCAGGACAACGCGAACGTTTTGGGGATTGCGTTCCGCCGACGATGCGAGAGCTTTTTCGAGTGTTTCAACGGGCCGGTTGATTGAAGAGCCCTGAGAATAGAGGGTGGATTCCCTGTGGACCGTGTCGAGCCAGGAGAGGACCGCTCTCGAATCCGTCGTGAGGGGGAGCTGCTCGGCGGCGGTTGAGGAGAATCCGATGATTGAATAGCGTGCACCGGGATTCTTCTCAATAATGTCCCTCATATCCTCTTTCGCACCCTCGATGCGTTGGGAATGCCCGTTCCAGTCTTCGGCACCCATGGATCCGGTCAGGTCGAAAACGAAATAGTATTCGGCGTTCGAGGCCTGCTCCTGGGTGTAGATGGTCGTGGCGGGGGTAAGCCCGAGAAGGACAACGCAGGCTCCCATGAGGCCCCGCCTGATCCAGGTGGCGGTGTCTTTTGATCGGCGCCACCCCAGAACACAGATGGTGATGAGTGCGAGGGCGAGTGGGATCGTGACCCACAGGAGCCAAGAGTTCAGGAATGTCATATCCGGTACCGCCATCCCACCACCAGCAGCAGGCCAATTCCGGCGGCCGCAAGGATCGGCCACTTCCCGGGCGTATCTTGAATCAGCACGACGGGGTCGGCATCGAGCTCACGGGCCTGTCGGCTCTCGATTTCTTCCAGGAGCCGTCCCGCTGCGGACTCGTCACCTGCCACGAAGTAGTAGCCACCGGCGCCCTCAATGAGTTGCTGCATTTCGTCAGCTTCCCAGTTGTTGGTGCCGTAATAGGTTTCGATGTACATGCCGTGCACAACGATGTCTCGTTCGACGGCCAGCCCCATAGCCTCCTCGAAGGAGTACACCTGGGCTTCGGGGAAGGACACTTCGTTGTCGGTGGCGAGAATGATCGTGCGGGAGCGTTCCTCTTCCGGCTGATCGAACTGGAGGGCACAGTTCGCAACCCCGTCACCTACGAGCGAGGCCCCGCCCGTTGATTCCAGGAATGTGCCTGCCGTGAAGTCGTAGTATTCATCGGGGTTGGCCGGTGTTTCCGCATATCCGGAGACTTCCAGTGCGTGAGCGCCTTCGAGAAGCTTGTTTTTCACAAGCTCATAGTCATCGGTTAAGGGGAAGACAACCTGGGAGTTGGAGTTCCAGATGACGAGGGCGACGCGTTCCCCTTGGAACTCGTCAGTCATGGCTGCGAGTGCCTCCATAACTTCCACGTCGAATCCGACAACAGATCCGGAAACGTCGAGGCACAGGACGATGTCTCGGCTCGCCAGCTCCTCATCTCGGGTTTCCACGCTGTGGGGGCGTGCCACGAGCACGGCAGCGGCGATGGCTACGGCAAGGAGGAGGGTGAAGGCGAGGACTGCGGCAATGCGCAATTGCCTGATCCTTGCGCGGTACCGGGGCATGAGCCTGCCCGGCATCGTATGCGCCACGTAGACCGCATCATCCGGGCTACGCTTTGTCATCCACCTGATGATGACGACAGCGATCAGAAGGAGCGGCAGGAAGAGTGCCCACGGGGTTACCATGCTCCAACCACCGCCTTCGCGCGATTCGTCAGCTCATCGATGGTCTGCTCGCTTTCGGGAGCAAACGAGGGCTCCTCGAGGATAGTGAGCAGGTCGGAGAATCCCCGATAGTGGGTGGCTGCACGGATCTCCGCAACCGACAGTACCTGCATGTTGATCTGGGAGAGTTCGCTACCAAAGTCGCGCAGAAGCTTGGCAAGTGCGAGCGCAAAGACACGCCCCTCACCGTCGCGGTACTTGTTGCGTAGCGCATCGATTTTGCGTTGCCACACACGGACGCGAGGCTGCGGTGTTTTCTTCTTGCGGTCGGTCACCCGCCACGTGATCCACAGGGCCAGAACGACGAGAAGGAGGAAGGTCCCAACCAGGTAGAAGGCGGAGGTTTCGAAGGGCGGAATCAGGTCCTCAATCATGCGCCCCTCCTCAGCATGTCAACGAGTGCGGGGACCACTTCGTCGGACGAGTTCACGACCGTTTGCTGAGCACCTAGGCCCCACAGGAGCTGATGAGCTTCGTTGATGGTTTGTTGCCGGTACTGGTACAGCATGGCGGCAAGCTCGGGATCCTCGCGTGCGAAGGCGGGGATGACGACGCCGTCGTTAATGTCGACCATGCGGCCCACGCCCCGTTTCGTCATCGGCATGTCAGCCACCCGGACGACGAGCAATTCGTGGCGGGACCGCACCTTCTTCAGCGTCTCCATGTCATCCGCCCGCGGCCACGCCTCATCCGTGACGAGAACGATGAGGGTGCGGAGCCTCGTGAGGGCCAGCACGCGGTCAAGGAGCCCCCGCACATCTGCCGGTCCGGACGCTTCCTCGTAGGCCCTTGCGGCACGGTCGAGAAGGAACTCGAGATGATCGTAGCCGTGCCTGGCAGGCAGTGCCTGGCTCATGTCCCGGTCACCCCACACGAGTCCGAGACGGTCACCTCTACTCGAGGCGAGGTAAGCGAGAACATCGGCGGCCCACAGGGCTATCTCGCTCTTGCGTTCCCCCGAGGGTGCTGCCGCCCGCATTTCCACTCCCATGTCCAACACGAGCTGCGTGAACACGTCAGATTCACGTTCGAAACGGCGGATGATCGGGTGGCCGGCACGGGCCGAGGACTTCCAGTCAATGGAGGCAATGTCGTCACCTGGGCGGTATTCCACCTGGTCTTCGAAGTCGATGCCATGGCCGGTGAACATGGAGGCATGCTGGCCCTCGGAGTGTCCGACGGCACGTCGAATGGTGGGTAGAGCAAGCCTGGCCCGCACGAGTGCCATGCGGGAGGAGGGGCTGCGCCGGAGGGAACTCATGGTGTTGGGACCGCCGCAAACACGTCATCGATGATCTTCTCGGTCGGGATGTCGGCCGCGAGCGCATCGTAGGTGCGGATAATGCGGTGCCGAAGCACGGCATGACGGAGGGCTTTAATATCGTCAGGAACGACGTAGTTGCGGCCCTGGGTGAGGGCGAGT
Source organism: Flaviflexus massiliensis (assembly GCF_001375495.1). Classification (GTDB taxonomy): domain Bacteria; phylum Actinomycetota; class Actinomycetes; order Actinomycetales; family Actinomycetaceae; genus Flaviflexus; species Flaviflexus massiliensis. Next base: position 552,775 of record NZ_LN831058.1, read on the forward strand.
GCCTGCCCGACCCTCATGAGCGCCAGGGAGCCACGCGGGGATGCTCCGACTCGGACGTGCCTGCGCAGATCCGCGATCGGGCGGGGGCCGCCACCGCGCGTGGTGTTGATGATGGCAACGATGTAGGCCTTGATCGATTCGTCAACGTACACTCGGCCGGCAACATCCTGGAGGAAGAGGACGTCTGCTGTTGAGACGGGGGCGGCGGTGGAGGTGCCGAAGGCACGCTCCGCCGTTCTTGTCAGAATCTCAACCTCGTCCGACGGATTGGGGTAGGTGAGGATTTCTTTCAGGAGGAACCTATCCATCTGCGCTTCGGGAAGGACGTAGGTGCCTTCCTCATCGACGGGGTTCTGGGTGGCGAGCACCATGAACGGGTCCGGGAGCTTGTAGATGGTGCCGCCGATTGAGGTCTGCCTTTCCTGCATGGCCTCCAGCATCGCCGACTGGGTTTTGGCGGATGAGCGGTTGATCTCGTCGAGCAGCACCATGTTGGCGTGGACGGGCCCGAGCTGGGTTGAGAACTTGCCGGTCTCGTACGTGTAGATCTGGGTGCCGACAATATCGTTCGGCATGAGGTCGGGAGTGCACTGGATGCGGGAGAAGGATCCCGAGATCGCATCCGAGAGTGTGACCGCGGCCGTGGTTTTTGCCAGGCCCGGGACGGACTCGAGGAGCACGTGTCCTTTGGCGAGGAGAGAGACGATGAGTGCCCGGTAGAGGTCTTTCTGGCCTATGACGGTGGCCGCAAAAATGTCGTGCACTCGGCTGAGTGCATCCCGCGCTCTACCCATGTCTTCTGCGGCAATCTTGCCGTTTGCTACCTGCATGCTGCCCCTCGGCTCTCGTTTCATTCGTGTCTCATTCCATCACGCCCACCCCCAATAGGACATAACCTGGTGGGGTGACCACTACCCAGCGCTTGCTCTCTCCTACCAGTATTTCCTGGCCTCTCATCGTCGGTGTTATCGCGACAATCGGCGCAGGCCTGTCCACGGGCATCTTCGCTGAAGCACTGCTTGCGGACCCGGGAGCAGCAACCAGGTGGGCTCTCCCCATCCTCAACTACGCACGGGACGCGGTCGCCGCGCTGACTTTCGGCGGTTTCCTGATCGCCGCCACCGTCTACTCCCCCACCACCCAGGAGCGGCCCCGCCGCAACATCACGTACGACGCTCCGGAATGGGCGGCGATTCTCAGGTTTTCTCGCACCGCGGCGGTAATCTGGCCAGTCCTTGAGGTGGCGCTCCTCATCGTCACCTATTCGTCCGTGGCCGGCACTCCCCTGTCGAATCCCGATCTTGGTGCCGGGCTGTGGCAGTTCCTGTCCGAACTTGAGCTGGGGCAGATCATGGCCTGGTCCGTGATCTTTGCGGTCGCCACCTCCATCATCGCCGTCATGACCACCCGACTGGCGGGTGCGGCATGGTCTCTTGCATTCTCGGCTGTCACGATGGTGCCGATCGCGCTCACCGGTCATGCTGCAGGTGCGGCCTCGCACACTCTTGCCGTGTCCTCGATCTACATTCACCTCCTGGCCATGAGTGCCTGGGCCGGTGGCCTCATTGCCTTCCTCCTGACAGCAGAAAAGAACCACCGTCTCACGGTGTACACGGAACGCTATTCGTCGATCGCGGCATGGGCGCTCGGGCTCACGATCTATTCGGGTTTCCTGGCTGCCGTCATTCGCTTCAATTCCCTATCGGAACTTGTCACCTCAAGCTACGGCAGGCTCCTGCTCGTCAAGATCCTCGCAACCGTTACCCTCGCGCTCCTTGGGCTGGCTCACCGCAAGCACACGATCGCCAGGCTCTCGACTACCTCCCGGCCCTTCACCAGGATCGCCGCGGGCGAGGTGCTGATCATGGCGGGGGTTATTGGCGTGGCTGCGGCAATGTCGAATTCCGCTCCCCCGGTTCCGCAGGATCCGGTACCCGATCCCTCACCCACGTTCCTGCTCTCCCAAAACCCCGTTCCGCCCTATCCGGAGACGATCAACTACCTCACACAGTGGCGCCTGGAACCGATCCTCGCTCTCGTCGCGGTCCTGGGCATCGTTCAGTATGTTCGGTGGGCGAGGCGCCTGAAGGCACGCGGTGACACGTGGTCGGGTTGGCGGACAGCATCCTGGGTTGCGGGCATGGTGCTGCTCTTCTGGATCACAAACGGCGGTCCTACCGTTTACGGTTCGGTCCTGTTCTCTGCCCACATGTTCATGCACATGATGCTCGCCATGGTGGTGCCGATCTTCCTGGTCATCGGGGCGCCCGTCTCCCTCATGTCCCGTGCGATACCCGCACGGACGGACGGGTCGCGGGGCGGCCGAGAAATCCTCCTCGCAGCCGCGCACTCCAAGTACGGTGCATTCTGGGCTCACCCGGTGATCGCCGCCGTCAACTTCGCGGGCTCCCTCATCCTCTTCTATTTCACGGACCTGTTCACCCTCGCGCTCACGACACACGTGGGACATTTGCTCATGGTCGTGCACTTTACGCTCGCCGGTTACATGTTCACCAACGCCCTCATCGGTATCGATCCGGGGCCGACCAGGCCCTCCTATCCGCTGCGGCTCCTCCTCCTATTTGGCACGATGGCCTTCCACGCATTCTTTGGGATCGCCGTCATTTCCTCCACCTCTGTCCTCGCGAACGAGTTCTTTGGCTGGCTCGGCCTGCCCTGGGGCGTGAATGCTTTGGCGGACCAGGAGGTTGGTGGCGCCATCACCTGGGGTATCGGCGAGTTCCCGACAGTTGCCCTCGCAATTTCCGTGGCGGTCATGTGGGGCCGGTCCGAGGATGTGAAGGCACGGCAGGTGGATCGCCGGGCGGACCGGGATGATGATGCTGAGCTCAAGGCCTACAACGAAATGTTGGCAACCAGGGCCCACCGCGACAGGTAACCGCCACGGGCGGAGACGTTGAGCAAGTCATTCGCTCCTTCCCCGCCCAATGTCGCGCCATATGCCACTATTGACCTATCCTTGTTCGGGAAGTTCCGACGATTTGAGTACCTATGAGTGATGTCAATAATCAGCAGCGACCGGGTTTGAGCTCGGGTATTAAAACTGTGCTCATTTTGCTGGGCATCTTTTTGTCCATCGTCATTTTCCTCATCTGGTCCGGAATCATTCGTGGCGGCACCGACCTTGTCACGAAGGCATCCATCGAAACCAAGACGACGTCCGAGCATACGGATGAGCAGACGGATAGCAAGCTGGAAGATCCCCTGGCACAGCCTCGCAACGCCGTCATCACCATCGTTGACGCACCCAAGTGCGAAAGTGCGGAGACCGATGCTCGGGCACTATCCGAGTTCGTGACCGTCGCCGAGCAGGAGGGCGGGCTAGCCGACAATGACCAGCAGCTCATCGTCGACACTCTGAATAAGGTTGATGAGACCTGCCCGAAGGACTTCACCCTCGATGTCTCGAACCGGATTTCCGGAGCTGGTGCACCCCTCGCTCTTGCCGAAATTTCCCAATCCGCTGACTGGGTGACGAAGGTGCGTCCCGCACCGAGTGGCGCCCAGGAGCTAACGGACTTCAGCACCGACAACCGCAACATTCACTGCACGATGGAAGAGACGCGGGTTGCGTGCTCGATCTACGCCTACTCGTTTCCGTCAGCGCCCGACACGTGCGAAACCTACACCCAGACCTACTCGGTGGGTGATGCGACGGATGCTGACGCACTGTGTGCGTGGCGCGTCCAGTCCGACACCGTGAAGAACGGGGACGGCAAGTACGCAAACAGTAACTTTGCTTGCGAAGTGCGCGGCGGTGGTTCGACGGTGGAATGCTGGTCGCAGCTATCGGGTCGCGGATTCGAAGTAAACCGGGAAAACGGCCGCACCTTCTAACCCGATCGAGGTCCCAGAAGGGCCCTGAAAAGCTTCGAGATAATAGGGGTATGGCTTCTCGAGGTTGGGTCCCGAACTATCACGGTGCTTGGGTAATGATTCTCGTACCACCCTTCGTTGGTACGATCCTGTCCTCATTCCACCCCGGACACCTCCTCCTGCTTGGCACGTGGTGGACCGGATATTTTGCTTTCTTCTCCACCGGGCAATGGCTACGTTCCAGCAAGAAGCCCCGCTACCTCAAGCCGGTCCTCGTCTACGGCGCCATCACGGCACTCTTTGGTCTTGCCCTCGCGATCGCCGTCCCACGGCTCCTCATCTGGGTGCCCGTATTCCTGCCCCTTGTCGTCATCACCATGTGGCAGTCCTCCGTAAGAAAAGACCGGTCTGTTCTCAACAACACGGTCACGGTCCTTGCCGCGGGGCTGCTGACTCCCGTGGCCTTTCATCTCGCCACCATCCTCGGAACAGTCCCGGCCGACCGGGCGGGAATCGGTGGGTGGGAATGGATGTGGCTCGCCACAGCCTCTCTCACCGCCTATTTCCTTGGCACCGCCCTCTACGTGGAAACCAACATCCGTGAACGCGAGAACGAAACCTTTTTCTGGATCTCCGTTGGCTATCACGTGGTGTGCGCTGCGGGGGTGACGGCACTTGCAACCTCGGGGATCTTTCCCGTCTTGCATGCGATTGTGTGGTGGCTGGTTGCGGCCAGAACGTACGGGGTTGCCACCTACTCGGCCAGGATCGGTCAGCGACTGTGCGTCAAAGCCATCGGCATCTGGGAAGTCATCACCACGGCAGCGATCGCGATCTCACTCCTGGTCTAGAAGAAGACTCGATCGACGTCGAACTTCACGGGAACTAAGAATTCACGTGGTCCAAGGAAGGGTGGCTGTCCTTGCTACGACCTTCGCGTGAGTCCGATGTGCTGGGCGAACTCGGTTGCGGTGGCGATGATCCGATCATTCGCTTCTACGGAACCGATGCTGACACGCACACCATCCCCGGCAAAGGCGCGGACGGTGATGAGGTGGCGGGCGGCAATCTCGACGAAGGGTTCCGTCTTGGTCATTTCAAACCACACGAAGTTCGCTTCCGACTTCGGAATCGTGAACCCGAGATCGGCCAAGGCTGTGCTCACCCTGTCGCGTTCGGCAGCAACGAAGTCGCTACGCCGCATGACCTCCTCTACGTCGTGGAGGGCCGCGACCGCGGCGGCTTGACCAAGAGTACTGACTCCGAAGGGGGTGCCAACCGAGCGGAGCTTGTCGGCCACCGAGGATTCCGCGAGCGCGTATCCGACCCTTAGCCCAGCAAGCGAGTAGGCCTTGGAGAAGGTACGGAGGATGATGAGGTTCCCATGCCTGTTGAGGAGTTCAACGGACCGTATCGGGTCGTCGTGGCGCACGAAGTGAATGTAGGCCTCATCGAGGATGACGGGAATGCGTTCGTCAACAGCATTGAGGAAACCGGCCAGTTGCGTGTGGGTGAGGGCAGTTCCGGTCGGGTTGTTGGGGGAGCAGAGAATGATGGCCCGGGTCTTGTCCGTGACTGCCTTGGCCATGGCCTCCAGGTCGTGTTCCCCTGCCTGCGTGAGCGGTACTCGAACGGAGGTTCCGCCGGCGAGGTTGACCGCGATCGGGTAGGACTCGAAGGAGCGCCATGCGTACACGATTTCACCACCGGGTTCGCATACGGCACCAAGGATTTTTTCGATCATGTTGACCGAGCCATTCGAGGTGGCGACCTGATCGATGTTTACTCCCTGGTGGGAGGCGATTTCCTCCCTCATACGGACGGCCATCATGTCCGGGTAAACGTTGAGGGTGCCGAGATGCTCTTCGAGCACGGCCTTGACCGTGGGGAGTGTCCCGAAGGGCATTTCGTTACTGGCGAGCTTGATGATGTTCGGGTCGGAACCAGCCTTCCCTGCTACGTAGGCGGGTAGGTTGTCGAGGTCGGAACGAAAGAAGCTCATGCCTTCATCATGCCTTGCCACGTAGAGTGAATGCCATGAAGTTCATTGTGCGTACCATCATCACCGCGCTTGCCCTGTGGCTGACGACCCTGATGCTGCCCGGCATTACCGCCCCGCAGGCGCAGAGCGACGGGCAGCTAGCACTCTACTTCCTGGGTGCTGGCGCGATCTTCGTTGCCATCTCCGCCATCATTCGCCCCATCCTTGTTGTCCTCTCCATCCCCCTCTACATCCTCACCCTGGGCCTGTGGGCCCTCGTCGTCAACGCGCTCATCCTCATGTTGTCGAGCTGGCTCGCGAACCAGTTCGGGTGGGGCCTAACGGTTGATGGTTTCTGGTGGGCGGTCGTGGGTGGTCTCGTTATCGCCATCATTCTCATGATCATCGACTGGTTCTTGCCGAAGGATTTCCGGAAGTAGTGTCTGTCTTCATCAAGCACGGCAGCGCCCGCCAGATCGCTTTCGAAGCGGCGGGGCTCACCGATCTCGCCTCGGCCGGTGCAGCGGTTGCCGAGCTTGCGTGGGTGAAAGACACCTCGCTCGCCACCCGCGCCATCGGTCAGGCGCCTCCCACAGCAGAACACGCCCACGAGTTCGGGGCGATGTTGGCGCGCCTGCACGACCACGGGCACGATCGGGTCTTCGGTCAGGCCCCACCCGATTTCGACCTTGACGAACATGAGTGGGGGACGATGGGAAACGAACTCCTGCCCCTCGTCACGTCCGGGGAGCGCACCTGGGGTGAGTTCTATGCGGACGACAGGATCCTGCCCTACGTGAAGCCGGCACGTGACAACGGCGCCATCAGCCAGGCTGGCGCCATTTCCATCGAATCTCTGTGCGAAAAGCTAAGGGACGGCGTGTTCGACACGGGCGATCGACCAAGCATTCTGCACGGCGACCTGTGGTCCGGGAACGTCCTCTGGGCACCCCGCGGTGGGGTTCTCATCGACCCTGCCTCCCACGCTGGACACCGTGAATCAGACCTTGCTCAACTCACCGTCTTTGGAGTCCCCCACTGGGAGGAGATCGTCTCGGGCTACGAATCCGTCCACGAGCTCGCTGATGGATGGCGGGAGCGGCACGGACTGCACCAGTTGCACATCCTCATCATTCACGCCTCCCTCTTCGGGGGCAGTTACGGCGCCCAGACCGTCAGCACGGCCTCGCGCTACCTGTGACACAACCGGCCACTCAGAACATTGGGTATGGGCCCGGGGATCTTGAACTGCTCCCCGGACCCACACCCTTGCTCACGTTCTTGTAGCCCGATAGACCGTGGTTTGCTCGGGCTCGTACTCAAGCTGATTACTTGAGCTTGAGGGACGGTTCGAGGGCGGCCTTCACCTGCTTGCGCAGGACCTTGCCGAGCATCGACTTGGGTAGTTCCTTCACGACGGTGATGCGGCGGGGAACCTTGTAGCGTGCCAGGTACTTGCGGCAAAACTCCCTGATCTCCTCAGCATCAAGGGTCTGTCCCGCGGCCACGACAACGGCGGCAACAACTTCTTCACCGGACTCACCCTCGATGCCGATAACGGCAGCATCCTCGATGGCCTCGTGGCGGATCAGAACGTTCTCCACCTCGGAAGGTGACACGTTGAAGCCGCCCGTGATGATGAGTTCCTTAACCCTGTCGACGATCGTGACAAAGCCATCCTCGTCAACCGTGACAATGTCACCGGTGCGGAGCCACCCACCGGGCAGTAGCGTCCTCTTTGTTTCTTCCTCGTTCTCCCAATACCCGGAGAACACCTGTGGGCCCTGGATCAACAGTTCGCCCTCTTCGCCCTGTGCCACGGGAATGCTCGGGTCCTCAATATCAACAACCTTCATGTTCGTTGACGGGAAGGGCACACCGATCGTTCCGGTGCGGCGGGTAGGGTGGAAGGGGTTACCGAGGGCAACGGGGGAGGCTTCCGTCATGCCATACCCCTCAACCAGCAGCCCGCCCGAGAGGGACTCCCAGTCTTCCACCACATCGTCGGTCAGTTTCATGGCGCCGCTGATGCAGTACTTGGCTGCGGAGAGATCGATGCCGCGCTCGCGAGCGCGCTGCGCGGTCTTCCGGTAGATCGGGGGAACAGCACAGTAAATGGTGGGTGGGTATTTCTTGACCTCGTCGAGCACCATGTCGGCGTCAAACTGGGGGAGGAGAATCAGGTTCGCCTGCTTGAGAATCCCAAACGTGAGGTACAGGGTCATCCCGAAGGCATGGAACATGGGAAGAAGAGCGTAAGCGTTTTCTTCCCGTTCCTTCGCTCCCAACATCCACGCCTCGCCCTGGCGAGCGTTCGCGTACAGGTTCCTGTGCGTCAGAACGGCACCCTTGGCCTGCCCGGTTGTGCCGGAAGTGTATTGGATGACGGCAATGTCATCCACGGTCGGCTTCGGATGGGAGGTGGCAAGCGGCCGGTTCTTGACCAGTGACCGCCAGGGAATGGCACCCTCTGTCTTCGTTGTGAGCGCCGCCTTCTTTTCTTTCAGGGAGGGGATGGGGAGGTTGAGTGCCAGCCTCTTGACCGTTGGGAACTCCTCCAGCATGTTGACGGCAACGATGGAGTCGAGTCCGAACTCGGTGCCCGCGATCTTGCCTGCCGCCTTGTCCCAGGCGATCGCAACCTTCGCGCGGTGGTCACGGAACTGGGCGAGCAGCTCCCTGCTCGTGTAGAGCGGATTGTGTTCCACAACGATCGCTCCGAGGCGCAGAACAGCGTAGAAGGCGATAACGTGCTGAGGGCAGTTCGGCATGATCAGCGCAACTCGGTCACCAGCTTTGACTCCGAGTCCGCGGAGTCCCTCGGCAACGGACGCAACCTGTTCACCGAGCTTCCGGTAGGCGGTTTCTTTCCCGAAGAAGGTCATGGCGGGGGAATCGCCACCCCCGGCAACTGCGGTTTCAAGGAGCTCAACAAGTGATTCGGTTGGTTCGATTATGTGTGCCGGGACCCCCGGCTGATAGTGCTTGGTCCAAGGTGCCACGTCAGAAGTCATGCTCACATCTTCCGCCACTTCCGGTCCAATTTCTAGCGCCCTCCCACTTCTTCTCTCAGGAGTGAAAATTCAGACATCAGCACTTGCTCAATACCACCTGGGTACAGTCCCCATCTCTTCAGACAGACGGACCACAGTCCTGGAATGATCAAGCACCCTAGCGCTTCACGCGGCTAGCATGTGTGTCATGAGCACCCTGAGCCCGCTAGATGGTCGATACGCCCAATACGTTTCCCCACTCGTCGAATACCTGTCAGAAGATGCCCTGAACCGGGCTCGCGTCACGGTCGAAGTCGAGTGGCTCATCTACCTCGTTGACACGGGGATCCTGCCCGGCGAATTCACTCCCGAAGAGCGGGAAGAGATGCGCAACATCGTTGTGGATGCGAAGGAACTGGCCGAGATTGAGGCCGAGACCCGCCACGACGTGAAAGCTGTTGAATACTATCTGCGAGACCGGGTCAAATACCCCGACATTGTGCACATTCTGTGCACCTCGGAAGACATCAATAACCTTTCCTACGCGCTGACGATCAAGGACGCTGTTGAGAAGGTGTGGCTCCCTGCCGCACGCAAGCTCGTGGACGACATCACCTCACTTGCGAAGGCTCAGCGTTCGCAGCCGATGCTGTCCCGTACCCACGGCCAGACCGCAACCCCCACCACCCTGGGGAAGGAGATGGCGGTCTTTGCGTGGCGCCTCGGACGCCAGCTCGACCGCATCGGAAAAACCGAATACCTGGGCAAGATTAATGGCGCGACCGGCACCTACGGGGCGCACGTTGTTGCCCTACCAGAAGCCGACTGGCCACTCCACTCCCGTGCCTTTGTCGAATCCCTCGGCCTCACCTGGAACCCGCTGACCACCCAGATTGAATCGCACGACTGGCAGGCCGAGCTTTACGCCGACATTGCCCGCTTCAACAGGATCCTCCACAACTTCGCAACCGACGTGTGGACCTATATTTCCCTCGGCTACTTCCACCAGAACCTGGCAGCCCAGGGCTCGACCGGGTCGTCAACAATGCCTCACAAGGTGAACCCCATCAGGTTCGAGAATGCGGAAGCGAACCTCGAGATCTCCTCGGCCCTGCTCGACACGCTCGGCGCAACCCTCGTGACATCTCGCCTGCAGCGCGACCTCACCGACTCCTCGACGCAACGCAATATTGGTGTCGCTTTCGGGCACTCCCTGCTCGCGATCGACAACGTGACGCGGGGTCTTGCCGGTCTGGATGTGGACAGTGCCGCACTCGCGCGCGACCTCGACAACTCGTGGGAAGTTCTTGGTGAACCGATCCAGCAGGCCATGCGTGCCGCCGCGATCAAGGGTGCGACCGGCATGGACAACCCCTATGAGCGCCTCAAGGACCTCACCCGCGGACACAAGGTGACGGAAGAGATCATGCGGGACTTCATCAAGTCCCTCGGGATCCCAGCTGAGGTCGAAGCACGTCTTCTCGAGCTCACCCCGGCCAGCTACACTGGCCTGGCCTCCGAACTCGTTGACTACCTGGGAGAATAATGGATTCTGAACTCACCGGCATTGCCGGTTGGGCCGTTGATGTCATGGAGACCCTCGGGGGTTTTGGTGCATTCCTGCTCATTGCCCTCGAGAACCTCTTCCCGCCCCTCCCGTCAGAAATCATTCTGCCCCTTGCAGGATTCACTGCCTCACTCGGCACTCTCAGCCTCGTTGAGATGATCATCTGGTGCACCGCAGGCTCCGTCATTGGTGCCTGGGCCCTCTACGGGGTTGGTGCGGCTCTCGGGCGTGAACGAACAAGAAAGATCATGGGGGCACTCCCCCTTGTCAACGTCGACGACATCGTGAAGACCGAGTCGTGGTTCGACAAGCACGGCAAGTGGACGGTCCTGCTGGGCCGCATGATCCCGATCTTCCGTTCCCTCATCTCCATTCCCGCCGGCGTGACCCGCATGCCCCTCATCACCTTCTCCCTTCTCACGCTCGTCGGCTCCCTGATCTGGAACACGATCCTGATCTATGCCGGCTTCGCACTGGGCGAGAACTGGGATCGTGTCGAAGGCTGGGTAGGGACTCTCTCCACGATCGTCATCATCGTGGTCGTCGTATTGCTTGCCTGGTGGATTACCCGCCGCATCATGTCGAACATCTCGACCAGGAGGGCCCTGCGCGAGAATGGAACCACCGGCAACACATCTACTCGGGCCGAATCCAACGAAACTCCCAATGAGACCGAGGATCCGCGCGAACCGGGCAGCGAGAACCAGTAACTGAAGAAGACCTAGGCATTGGTGAGGGGGAGCGACTAGTCGCTCCCCCTCACCATTTCAACTCTCGTACTTCCTCCGTACCGATCTGTGCGGTCGCCGTTACTTTCCCTGCTCTCCTTCAAGACTTCATTTGGTCGTAGTTGGAGTAATGGAGTTGGTGGGGCGGAGCTGGCTGTCCGCGACTCTACTGGTCGCGCTGACCTTCCAGGTAGGCAATGATCGCACCTTCGCGCATGGCCCAGGGGCAGATCTCGAGGCGATCGACCTTGAATGCCTTCATGGCCCGCATGGCCACTTCCGCACCGGCAACGATCTGGTAGGTGCGTTCGGGGGTGATGCCTGGGAGGGCGGTGCGTGCCGAGGCCGGCATCTGCGCCAACCGATCCACCCAGTCTTCAAGGTCGGAGCGGGACATGCGACGGCGCTCCGTCGGTCCAACAACGGCAACAAGCTGGCCGCCGAGTCGGGCGAGAGAGCGGAAGGTCTTCGATGTTGCCACGACGTGATCGGGTTTTGGTAGCTGCTTGAGGGAGTCCGCGAGCGGCTTCATCTCCTCCTTCACGTACTTCCGGAGCTCCGAGATCTCGTTCTCGATCGGCGGATCGTGCTTGAGATAGCGGCGAGTGAGCCGGCCAGCGCCCAGCGGGACCGATGCGGAGAATTCCGGCTTCTCGTCAATGCCGTAGGCGGTTTCGAAGGACCCACCGCCGATATCGAGAACGAGGAGCCTGCCCGCGGCCCAGCCGTGCCAGCGGCGGGCAGCGAGGAAGGTCAGGTCGGCTTCTTCCTTGCCGGACAGGACCTGGAACTTGATTCCCGCAATCTCTTCTAGACTCGCGAGGACTTCCGGGCCGTTTGTTGCTTCACGCAGCGCGGAGGTGGCCAGCCCGATCACTTCTTCGGCTCCGAAGCGTTCCGCGAAGAGCATGGCGCGTTCGACTGCCTCACGGAGGGCGGTGATGCCCTCCTCGTTGACCGAATTGTCGTCCTCCAAGTATTTCATGAGGCGCACCACTGTCCTGTCATCGGCCGCAGGCGCGGGCCGTGCCCCGTAGTGGGCATCCACCACGAGCATATGGACAGTGTTTGATCCGATGTCGAGTACTCCAAGACGCATGTCGTAAGCCTAATGCAGTATTCTCAGGAGTGGACCACAAAAGATTGAGGAATTGTGTCGAAAACTTATTCTCTTCTCCTAACCCAAGGACAGATCAACGGCTACCTGAAAAATGGTCTGGACTATATTTCGGGTCTCGCTGTTGTTTCCGATGCTCTCGACGAAATTGAGAGCATCGGTGAGCTGATTGAGCTTTATCAGATTGGTTTCAAGGGAAGCCCGTTCACTCCGGAGAACGACTTTTATGTCATGGAGTTGCAGAACGGTCCGCTCGTTCAATCTCGTCACGCCGTGGGTCCGATGCACCCGGATGCGTTCCTTGGGGGCGTGTTTGAAGTGATTCCGTTCGACGGTTCCGGTCAGGCGGTGGCAGGAACTGTCATGACCGATCTGCTGTGGGTTGAGCCGACCCGCGTTACCGAGGGCTCAATTATTTGGAAGTACTCTCCCGACCTGGAGGAGAGGGAGATGGTGGCCGCCTATCACGGTGTTGCCTACGGCTGGGAAACCGAAGAGGGTTTCAAAGCCATCACGCCCTCGAACTTCCTCGGTCTTGTCATCAAGCGTTCGTGGGGTGAGATCCCGTGCGACCTGGAGCTGGTGGACGGCCAGCCGGTCTCCGTTACTCTCGTGGCACCCGCCGACCCCGACAAGGAGGACGGTTTCGAACAGATCGAGTCGGGACTGTGGGCCAAGAGGATTGCGTACACGGAGGACATGGAGATTTACGAGGCGCAGAAGATCGCCCGTATCGATAACGTTCCTTCGCGCGTGCTGCGCCCGATCCGTCGTGATGGGCAGACGCTTCTCGAGGTGCAGTCGCTGCTGCCGGATGCACCGTATTCGCGCGCAAACGGCTTCTCCCGGTACGCACCGACCGTGTTCGTGAAGGCCGTGCCAATCGAGGGCGTGAAGGCTCAGGCACGCGTTGCCACCCCGAAACGCTGGGTTGTTGATGAGATCAATCCGGCCGTTCCCGAGGATATGAAGAACCGGGACCTGACCGACAGCAAGTCCCTCATTCCCGATATTTTCAAGCTCATGGTCAACACGGTTCCGACCGGTTTCGACACGATCACCCTGTTCATGCAGATCGTTGGCAACCACTTCGTGTTCCTTGGCGAGTACTCGATCAATGGCAAGACCGAGCGGATCACGTCGATCCCGACCGCGATCGTGCACTACACGCGCCAGCTCAAGAGGAACACGTACACGGAGGAAGAGGGCGGTTTCTTCGTCGCGAAATTCGTGTTCGACTCCTCGGGTACCGGAAACTTTGGTTTCAACAAGGATGACAAGCCGTCCTGGGTGGCTCAGGTTCCTGTTGACGAGTGGGAGAAGGACATTCGGGAATATCCGCGTCCCGCTTCCCGGACTCCCGACTGGCTGATCGATGCGATCAATGGCAAGCTTTTCAAAGCGAGAGAAGTCGCTGGTCAGAGCGAGGAGTAAGCGTGATCCAACTCATTATTTCTGGGATTAATGGTGATACTGAGGTTGCGGAGGTAACCGATTCGCTCGCCAATATTCACTCCGTCAATCAGGTGATGGTGACCCTCGGCCACGATTCCCGCGCCACCATTATCATCACCGGCAGTGCGACGGATGACGAGTTGCGTGCCGCGATTGATAGGGCAGGCACCTTCTCACTGGAGGGAATTGAGCGCGAAGGACTCGAGCCGCACAAGGCTAACCGGTAACGGGTGTGAACCGACGCGCAGCTCTTCTCGTTGACGCCGAAGATCGGTGGATTCGGCGTCCCAGCGACCTTTTTGGTGCCCTCCTGTCCCTCATCGGGATCGCGGTTGTCCTCACCTTCTCCGTCTATGCTTCAACGACCGCCTACGCGGTCACCGCGGACGTCCGCGAGGTCACGAACGACTTTATTGCCACCGTTTTTCTCGTCCCCATCAACGTTCTCGAAGGGTTGCTAACATTCTTCGCGCCCCTCGCTGTTCTCGTGGAACTGACGTGGACGAGACGGTGGCGGGCACTCATCACCTCCGTGGTGGCGATGGTGGTGGCTGGCGGCCTGTCGAACCTGTCCGTCTGGTTCCTGCGCGAATACCTGCCCGACGCTCCGATCACCAACACGATTGCGGTGGCCGTCGAGGGGCAGGCGATCGTTCTGCTCGTCCCGTACATGGCAATCATTTCGGCACTCTGCACGGCAGCCGGCACACGCGGCTCGCTCGTCAGTGTGCGGTGGACCTGGCCACTTCTGTGGGTTGCTCTCGTCCTCTCCATCCTTCAAGGGCAGCAAACCCTACCGGGTGCTCTCTCCATTGTTCTCATGGGCACCATGGTTGGGCAGCTCGCCCTGTTTCTCATCGGCACGGTTCCCGAGCGAGCAAGCGGACTCAGCCTGGTCCGGCTCCTGCGCAGGGCGGGAGTGGATGCTGTCGAAATTGTCCGGGTCGATAAGAACATCAACATTGATGATCTCCAGGCTCTCCGTGTCACAACAAATTCCCCGGTCGGATACCTGGACAGGTTTGGGATCTCCCAGCTCCAGGAACTCATTGACCGCACCTTTGACCCGATCGATATCGTGGACGAGGACTCCAAGTCCGAATCAATCGTGCCCGAAGCGGTTGTTGATCCGGTCGCGGTCTTCGAGGACTACCAGAGCTTCACCGTCCCCAGGTCGGAAACCATTTCCCGCAACTACGTCCTCATCGACGCCACCGGAGTCGCCCACCACGCTTCCGTTCTCGACGGGGACCGACACCTCCTGTCGTGGCTGTCCTCCACCTGGTCCCGGATTAGGCTCCGCATCCAGTACCGTCGCTCCGACGCCTCCATCTATGACACGGCCGATCAGGTCACGCTCATGACCCTCGCCGCCCAGCACAACGACGTCGTCAGCCCCGACCTTGTTGGTGTTGCCTCCTCCGATGACTCCGTTGTCATCGTGACAAAGTTGCTGCGAGCCCCGACGTTGGATATGGTACCGGCCGATGAACTCACCGACTACGTTATTGACCAACTGTGGGAGATTCTTGCCAACGCCCACGTGGGTGGGCTCGCGCACCGCAACATTCACTCCGGAGCGGTCCTGTTCGACAATGGGGAACTGATTCTCACGAACTGGCACGACGGCACCATCGCGGCCTCTGAAGTATCCCGGCACGTGGACTTGGCGCAGGGACTGGCGATGCTGACGGGGCTGGTTGGGCCACAGCGGGCCATCGACTCGTTCGTCCGCAAGTACGGCACCGACCAGCTCATGACCACCGCCCCCGTCATCCAGCGCAGCATTCTTCCCCGCCACACCCTGACCAGCATGTCGAAGGAAGATTCGAAGAAGCTGAAGGAAACGATCACGGAAATGGTTCCGCCCACGGAGGGTGCGAGCCAGATCGATGTTCGCCGGTTCTCCCCCAAGACCGTCGTTTCCGTCATCATCGCCGTGGTCGCCATCTACATCCTTCTCGGTTCGATCAACTTCGCGGACCTGTGGGAGGCACTCAAGCAGGCCAACCCGGCCCTCATCCTCGTGGCCTTCGTTGCTGGTTCCCTGCTCACCTACACAGGTGCGGCGCTGCATTTGAAGGCGTACACACCCGAGAAGATCCCCATGGGCGAAACGGCTCTCGTCCAGGTCGCCGCCTCCATCATCACCCTCGTCGTTCCGGCAGGTATCGGCCCGGCCGCTCTCAACCTTCGCTACCTCAATAAGAAGGGTGTTCCCACCACCCTCGGTGTCGCAACCGTTTCTCTCGTTCAGATAGCCCAGCTACTCACCACGATCGCGACCCTTATTCTCATTGCGCTCATGACCGGTGAGATCGGGCGTATCTCGCTTCCGTCCGGGTCGCTCATCGTCACCATCCTCGGCATCATCCTGGCGATCGCGGCACTGTTCCTCATCAAGCCGCTCCGCACGTGGGTGCTGGCGAAGATCCGGCCCACGGTCGAGCAAGTGTGGCCCCGCGTCGTCTGGCTCACGACTCACCCGCAAAGAATCGCACTCGGAGTGGCCGGTTCCCTCCTCCAGTCCATTGGCTTCATCGCGGCCTTTGGCCTGACCCTTGCGGCGTTCGGGTACACGTTGCCGATCATGACGCTGGCGCTCACCTTCCTCATCTCCAACACGCTTGGTTCGATAGTGCCGTCCCCCGGTGGTATCGGTCCTGTTGAGGCGGCCCTGACGGGTGGTTTGGCCGTGGCCGGTATCCCCTATTCAATCGCCCTGTCCACGGCACTCATTTACCGGCTGCTGACGTTCTGGGGCAGGGTGCCGTTCGGCTGGTTCTCGCTCCGCTACCTCCAGCGTAAAGATCTGGTGTGATGGTGGGCCGGCTCCTGCCGGCGGGGTTTAGTGTCCTCGCATTCGCGCTCTATGCCTCCCTGTCGTGGATCATGTGGTCGAACCACATTTCACCGTCATGGGATCTGGGAATCTTCACTCAGCTGGCGAAAGCGTACGCAGACTTTGATGCCCCGATCGTCAATATCAAGGGCAATGGCTACAATCTGCTAGGCGACCACTTCCACCCCATCCTTGTCACCCTTGCCCCGTTCTACTGGCTCTTCCCATCCGGGGGCACCCTCCTCATCATCCAGGCGGCCCTGTTCGCGCTGTCTGCATGGCCGATTGTGAGTCTCGCGGCGGAGAAGCTCAGCACCGCGAGCGCTGTACTCATTGGCTTCTCCTACGTTGCGTCTTGGGGGTTGCTCAATGCGGTGTGGGCGCAGTTTCACGAGATCGCCTTCGCCGTTCCCCTCCTCGCTTTCGGGCTCGTCTGGTGGGTGCGGGACAGGAAGATTCCAGCCGCAATAGTGATCGGTCTGCTCGTGTTCGTCAAGGAGGACCTGGGACTCACGGTGGCAGCTTTCGGCCTCGCCATCTGGCTTCGCAGCCGCACCAGGATCAATCTGAAGTTCGGAGCCTTCTTTGTGGCGTGGGGGAGCATCTGGTTCCTGCTCTCCACCCTGGTACTCCTGCCCGCCCTCAATCCGCAGGGTCAGTGGGATTACACCTCGAACGTTTCCCTTGCCGAGCAGGTAGTGATGGGGTGGGACGACAAGATCACGACCCTGATCATCCTGCTTTTCACCGCGGGAGTTATTGGCCTACGCTCGCCTCTCATCCTTGTCATGGTGCCCACGTTGGGGTGGCGGTTTATTGGTAACGTCGAGTATTACTGGGGCACTGACTTCCACTATTCCGCGGTCCTCATTCCGATTGCCCTCGTTGCGCTCATTGATGGTGCGAGCGGGCGCTGGCAATTGACTGCCCCGATCATCTCTGCCATCACGACCGCGATCATGATCACCCAAACCCAGGTCTCCCTGTTCTGGGACCACGACGGGTACGTGAACGATGCTGACGAGGCGATTGAGATTGCCAGCAGCTACGACGTGGTCGCCACCGACATTTCTCTCCTCGCCTACCTCGTCCCCGGCACGAATGTGTACTACTACGGGACGATGGGGGATGTTGAACCGGATGCGATTGCGATGAACTGGTGGCGGCTCGGTGAGGACGTGGAAGGCTGGGCTGAGGACCGCTACGGGGGCGAATGGGTCACCGTGTACAGTCACGAGCGGTGGCAGGTCGTCACCCCCGTCAACTAAGTACCCACCAGCAGATCCCTCGACCAACGTTTATCTCACGCAGGTTCTTCCGTCCCCAGGAACAACTGACTGACCTGTTTCACGGGTCATGAACTTTCTGCCCACAAATGTGATTTGAGTGGCAAAATAGCAGGTATGAACGAACGCGCAGGTACCCCAGCTCTTCCCGAGGATCTCATCGATGTCGATGAACTGATCTCCGCCTACTACAACCAGGAACCGGTAGAACCCGTCGTGTTCGGAACGTCCGGGCATCGCGGTTCCGCCCTCGACGGAGCCTTCAACGAAGGCCACATTGCGGCCATTACCGCCGCCATTATCGAATACCGTGCCGAGCTCGGCTACGACGGTGAGCTCTACATCGGCCGCGACACCCACGCCCTGTCCGAACCAGCACAGCGCACCGCTGTCGAGGTCTTTGCCGCGGCCGGCGTGAACATCCGGATCGATGCTCGCAACCGCTACACCCCCACCCCCGCCCTGTCTCTCGCCGTGCTTCGCGCGAACGGAGCAGGCACGGAGGCGGGCGTGCGCGTGGAGGGCCCCGGGCTTGCTGACGGCGTTGTCATCACCCCCTCCCACAATCCGCCGCGCGATGGCGGGTTTAAGTACAACCCGCCCCACGGCGGCCCCGCCGATTCCGATGCCACCACGAAGATCGCAGCACGTGCGAACGAGCTGCTGAAGGATTGGCGTTCAATTCCTCGCATGCCCTACGAGGAGGCCCGCGTAGCAAAAACCACCGGCACCCACGACTTCCTCTCCGCCTACGTGGACGACCTGGAAAACGTGATTGACGTGGAAGCAATCCGCAAGGCCGGAGTCAAGATCGGTGCCGATCCCATGGGTGGTGCGGCCGTCGACTACTGGGCAGCCATCGCCGAACGCTACGGACTGGACCTCACTGTCGTGAACCCTGAAGTGGATCCCACCTGGCGATTCATGACCCTCGACTGGGATGGGAAGATCCGCATGGACTGCTCCTCCCCGTACTCCATGGCTAGCTTGCTGAAGCGCATGGAGGGGGATGCTCCCTACGATATTGCGACCGGTAACGACGCGGACGCTGACCGTCACGGCATTGTGACGCGGGATGGGGGGCTGATGAACCCCAACCACTACCTGGCTGTCGCAATCAACTACCTCTTTGAGCACCGCGAAGGCTGGGGCGCCAACACCGCGATCGGTAAGACCCTCGTGTCCTCCAGCCTCATCGATCTCGTTGCCTCCGGCATCGGCCGCGACCTCATCGAAGTCCCCGTCGGATTCAAGTACTTCGTTCCCGGGCTTCTCGACGGTTCGGTCGGTTTCGGTGGTGAAGAGTCCGCCGGTGCTTCATTCCTCCGCTTCGATGGCACCGTCTGGACCACGGATAAGGACGGTATTCTCCTCTGCCTCCTCGCAGCCGAGATCACGGCCGTGACGGGCAAGACACCCTCCCAGCTCCACGCTGACCTTGTCGCGAAGTACGGCTCGTCCGCCTACGCGCGGATCGACGCCCCCGCTTCGAAGGACCAGAAGGCCAAGCTGAAGAACCTCTCCCCCGAGGACGTGACTGCCACCGAGCTCGCGGGCGAGGAGATCACCAACAAGCTGGTCAACGCCCCCGGCAACAACGAGCCCATCGGCGGCCTCAAGGTCACGACCGAGAACGCCTGGTTCGCGGCCCGGCCCTCCGGCACGGAAGACGTCTACAAGATCTATGCCGAATCCTTCCAGGGACCTGAGCATCTCGCCCAAGTCCAGGAAGCCGCCAAGGACGTCGTTGATCGCGCCCTCTCCAGCTAACACCCAACCCGAAGGAAACCCTTCGACCACGTGAACAGTCCCCCCGAGAAAGTCATTCTTTCTCGGGGGGACTGTTCACACTGAAAGTCGTAGCGTTGACGGATTGACGGATTGTTGCCGCTGCTGGTGCCTCACAATTGGAAGACCACAGCCGCTGCGAGTGCACCGCAGGCGTTGAGTGCCCAGTGGAGGCCGATGGGGGCGATGACGGATTCGGAACGGAGCCGCAGCCACGTGAAGGCCGCACCCGCGAACGAGGTCGCAACCACGGCAAGGCCCACACCCACCCACTGCGCGAGGGTGCCGGAGCCCAGCATCGAGGTCAGCCCCTCATTGCCAGCCGTCAGGTTCAATGACGAAGAAACGTGCCAGAGACCGAAGAGGATCGAGCCGGCGATGAGGACGGCTCTGATGCCTCCGAGCTTCTGCAGACTGGAGTGGAGAATCCCCCGGAAGGCAAGCTCCTCGGGAAGCACGGTTTGGATGGGGATGATGACAAGGGCAGCAAAAACGGCTGTTCGCGCTGATGCATAGTTCTCGTTGAGGAAGAAGTCTCGAGTGATGGGGAGGAGCACTCCGGCAAGAACCGCTCCTAGCACCACGGCGGCAGCAATCCCGCCATACTTCAGCCCCTTCTTCAGGGTGCGCCGGGAAATACCAATATCCTGCCACGTGTGGCCACGGGCCTTACCGAGGGCGAGGATGAGGCCAACACCAACCGGGACGGTGAAGAACCACATGGATAGCGGCGTGAAGTGCGCAAGAACGTTGAGGGCGGCAAGGAGGCCAATAACGGCGAGGACTGTGAGGATTTCGCGACTTGGTCGTTCCTTGCCAGAAACCTTGTGGCCTGACGCGATCTCTGTGTCTTCAGACCGGTCGGCCGCGAGTTCTGGTGGGGCTTGTAGGACTGTCATCGTGAAGCAGTCTAAACACCGCCGGTCCGATGCGTATAGCAAATGGGAGAACTCCCCAGAAATCTCCCCAGGTTGCATTCAGCCTGCACACAGCCCTGAGCAGGTGCATCATCTCCCCAAGGACAGTTCTAAGAACCCTGGTCGGGCTGTCACGGGCGCACTACTGTGATGTGAAACCACCACACCCAAGCAATCGGCAGCACTCACGTGTCAAGGAATTATGCAATGAGGGACGTCCACCAGATCGAACTGTTCTACTTCGGTGACACGACCTCACCGCGGCGTTCTCTCACCTCGATGAGTCATGGCAATCAGTTCCGCACTCGGATCGGGTTCACCACCCCTGACGGCCTGGATGTGGCTGGCAACTTGGAATTGGAGTCGGCTGGCAGCGTCCTGGAATGGTCGAGTTTCACCTTCCATGGCGATGGCCGCACGGTGACTGCTGAGCGCACATCGGACGGCGTGAATGTTGCGGGCAACTTCATGAGCCTCTCCGGACCGGCTCTTCCCGGCTATGCCTGCCTCCTCCTCGTACTCGATCTGGTCGATTCGAATCACGAGCGCATCGACTTCACCTGGCTCACGGAAACCGCCGACAATCCCGCAAGACCCGCCTCCCTCCAACTGAAACCGAACGACATGGTCTCATCACCCGTGCGGGGCAACGTTGAGGATTGTCGAAGGGTTGAGCTCACGGTCAGCGGTGAACGCACCAACACGTACTGGGTGAAGGATGGCGAGGTCATTGCATCCGACTGGGCCCGTACCCAATCGTTTGCCCTGCCACGTGAAGTTGTCCGCTCACTGTCCCAGTAAATACGACCCTCACCGCCCCACATTCCCCAAAACTTCATCTCAAGCACCGCTTTCCAAGAAGTGAAGTCACCACGGTGGCGCTACTGATCCGAGCCAGTCAATAGAGCGTCAGTCCACGAGCAGGTTGAGTCGGCAAGTGGTTCGCAAGGAACTAAAAACGTCACGAGAGACCAGGCGATACCCGTAGACTGAAAGGCATGGCGCTCGCAGATTTTGTACGAAAAATCGAAGACTCTGTTAACCGCAGGGGAACCGTTAGGCGTGTGAACGAAGGCTGGCGCCCCTCGATCATCGGGTTCACCGGCTACGGTTCTGTTTCGTCCCTGCACGTTCTTGCCCGGGCTGTCATGGCCAACCCCAACCAGAAGACCCATGTGCGCTCAACACGGCTCCCTACGTCCACTCACACGGTTCTGGGTCAGGTGCAGGAAGCATTCGAGAATGCGCAAAAGATCTCGGAAAACGCGCAGCGCGGGTGGCGGCAGTTCTTCACCACCCAGGTGGGTTACCTGCCCGTCACGGTCCGTGCCGGCAACAAGGTCATCAACACCAAGACCGACCGCTCAGGCTACATCGATGTCCTGGTTCTGGACCACGGCTTGGAGCCGGGCTGGCACGAAGTTGAGATTGAGGCCGCTGCCGCCGTACCCATTCGCGCCAAGGTTCTCATTGTTCGTCCCGAAGCCACGCGCGGGCTGATCTCCGATATTGATGACACGGTCATGGTCACCTGGCTCCCGCGCGCGGTCCTAGCCGCATGGAATTCCTGGGTGCGGCACACCAATACGCGTAAGCCCGTGCCTGGCATGGCCGAGTTCTATGACAAGCTGCTCGAGGACAGCCCCGATGCGCCCGTCTTCTACCTGTCCACCGGTGCCTGGAATACGCTACCCACACTCGAGATTTTCTTGACCTTGAATGGTTTCCCCGTGGGACCACTTCTTCTCACCGACTGGGGGCCCACCCCCACGTCCGTCTTCCGTTCCGGGCAGGAGCACAAGAAGACTCAGCTCCGTAACCTCATCATCACGTTCCCGGAAATCGAATGGTATCTGGTTGGCGACGATGGTCAGCACGATCCCATCATCTTCGATGAGCTCGCTCGCGAGCATCCCCGGTACATTGCCGGAATCGCGATCCGGCAACTCAACCCCGTTGAGCAGGTCCTCTCCCACGGCATGACCGAGGCTATTGAGGACCGCAGGCCAAGCGATGACGAGGCGCTCCACGGCGTCAAGGTGATCTACGGCCAGGACGGCTACGAGCTTATGGCCGCCCTGCAAAACTCCCGCATGAACTCATCTTTAAGAACGGACCAGGAAAAACAGGACCTTGATCGCCCCAACAACTAAGGCTTGAGGGAATGGTGATGGGGCGCAGGTTGAGCCCCTGTTCTTCCCGCGCCCCATCAGCGTTCAGGTTGTGCGTTGAACCGGTGGCCCGTCAGTAGCGGGGCCGTGACTTCTCAATGATTGTCTCGCCAAGTTTGGCAAGATCCTTGCCCGTCAGTCCCGGCCATCCGTGCACCTCGTAGTTCGGGACCGCATCCTCACCGAAGGCGGCACCGAGGAGTGCGCCAGCAACGGCAGCTGTCGTATCCGTATCGGAGCCCTGCTTGATCGCTTCAAAAAGGCCGTTCTCGATCGGGTTATCCTTATCTTTCGCCATGACCACGGCGTGCCATGCGGACTGCATGGAGGTGATGGTGAACGAGTTCGACTCTGGCTTAAAGCCCGGCTCCTCAGCCTCCTTGAGGGTGGCAATCATGGACGGGTGAACGTCGGGATGCAGAAGATCAAGGCCGGCATAGATGTCGATGCGACCCGAGGTGACGGCATGCCGGATTGCTTCCGCCCACAGCACGCACGTGTCCCCCACCATCGGGTCCGTGTGGGTGAGGGCAGCAATCTCGCGAGCAGCCTGGGCGGTCAGATCGCGGTCGTAGAGGAACGCGAGACCGACCGGGGCGGTTCTCATGAGGGCACCGTTACCGGCCGCGCGGTCCGAGGTGGCAGAGAAATATGCGGCAGCGGCACGAAGCCGCTGCGAGGCGGTGCCTTCGCGACGGTGAGCATCCTGTAAAACCCGCGACGTTTGGATACCAATATCGGTGGCACCATCCTTGGACCAGGCCAGGAACTTCTGTGCGATCTCGTCCTGGGCGGCCTGGGAGGTGAGGCGCACACCGGTGGCAGCGACCTGGGCGATGCAGATCGACATTTGCGTGTCATCCGACCATTCACCCGGTTCGTAGTCACCAAGTCCGCCACCGAGCGGCTGGGGGTCCCCGTCGAGCTCTCGGGAGCCAAGTTCGTAGGGGACGCCCAAAACATCGCCCACGGCAGAAGCAAGAAGCGTGCCCCGGGCACGCTTCCTCACGGCATCAGTCAATTCAGGAGTCTCCATACTCAAATCTTAGAGAATCCTTGACCAGTTGTTAAGCAGTTGTGCCGAAAAGAAGACCAAGGGCGAAGGTGATAATGCCGGCCCCATATCCGATAAGCAGCTGCCTGAGGGCACGCGGTCCGGGTGCCTTGCCCGAAAGGATCCCGACGATACCACCGGTGAAGAGCAGGGCAATGCCTACGAGGACGGTGGAGATGAGGATCGCGGTGATTCCAGACGTGAACATGAACGGAACAATCGGGATGATCGCTCCCGCCGCGAAGAAGAAGAACGAGGAGATTGCGGCGCGCCACGGGGAACCGATTTCTTCGAAGTCCCCACCCTGTACCTGGAGGGCATTGACCGATTCCTGGGCGTGAATCTTCTTGAGTGCGGTGCGGGCACGCTCTTGCGACTCGACCACATCCATGCCCCGCGCGCGGTAGACAAGGGAGAGCTCGTTTTCGTTCACGTCGAGAGACGGCAGAAGCTCGTTCGATGATTCGGCAGGATTCGACGCCTCAAGGAGCTCACGTTGGGAGCGAACGGACACCCATTCACCCGCACCCATCGACAGCGCGCCCGCCAACAGGCCCGACACACCGGTGAGGAGCACGGTGGAGTTGGAGACGTTTGCGGCTGCAACGCCGAGGACGAGAGCCAGGTTGGATACCAGACCGTCGTTGGCACCAAAGACGGCGGCCCTGAAGGTTCCGGACATGGAGTTGCGTCCGCGGGTCGCGAGCGCACGAATCACTTCCGCATGTACAGCTTCGTCGGCCACCATGGCCGGCGTACCACCGTTGTCGAAGCGGTTCTTCGTTGCTCGCTCTTCGGAGACCTGAATCAGGGCAAGCGCGAAGACAAATCCGAACCAGCGTGCCAGGAATCCAAGGACAAGAGTGCGGAACGAGGGCATGAGTGGGCGACCGACACGGTCCCCGAGAAGGGTTTCCCAGTGTTCAGCGTGCCGCTTCTCGGCCTCGGCCAGCTCCAGCAGGATTTCTCGTTCCTCACCGGTGCGCGTCTTGCCGAGGCGCCGATAGATCTCGAACTCAGCTCGCTCCTCGGCAAGGTTCTTGCGCCACTGCCGTATTTGCTTATCATCCGGTTCTGCGGTCTCGGGCCGCTCGCTCGTTATCACCGAACCAGTCTGCACCAAAGGTCCCAGAATAAGCAGAGCCAAAACAGGTATGAATGCGTTAAATACGTCAAAGAACCTCTAATGGCAAGGTTTCGGGAATCCGAACAATTCTGACTTATGCCAGCGGGGTGAAATGAAACGGGTGTGGCGGGAGGCGAGACGCACTAGTGTTGATGAATGTCCAATCACAGTTCAGCCAAAGGCGATAATGATTCCGGGAAGGCGGTCCGCTCCCAGTCCACCATGGTGTCCGACTCGGCGATCGTTGCCGCAACGGGGCGCAGCCGCGATGACTGGTTTGCGATGCTGGATGGGGCGGGCGCCAGGGAATGGGACCATGCTCAGATTGCGCGTTGGCTTGGGGCTAAGCACGAGGTCGATGGCTGGTGGGCACAGGGGGTGACCGTCAGTTACGAGCAGTCGCGCGGGCTCCGGGAACCGGGACAGCGCCCCGATGGTTCGTTTGATGTCAGTAGCTCAAAGACTTTGCAGGTGGATACCGAGGCGCTGTGGCCCCATCTGACTGAGGAAGACAAGCGCAGGGCGTGGCTTGATTTGGAATTGAACCAGCGTAGCGCCTCAGCCAAGTCCATCCGATTCGACGGGGGCGAGGGCACGCGCGTGGCGTTCTCCGTGGATGCTCAGCCGGCCACCAAGTCGGGGGTGCCGCGTTGCAAGATGTCGATCCAGCATTCACGGCTCAGCCGCGAAGCCGTCACCGAAACTAAGGAGTTCTGGAAGGACGCACTCACCAGGCTTGTCGAGGTCTTGAAGACTGAAACTGAAAGCAAGTAGTCCAACGCACTGCGAGCTGGTTCCCACAGTGATGTGAGTTTTCCGCAGTGTCGTGCTAGTTGCTGAGCCTCACGAGGACACCGCGATGGTCGGAGTCTCCGACCTGGACGATGGCACTGTTCGTAGCATTCCAGTCGGTGTAGACGTTGTCGATCGGGGAACCGAAGATACCGGGAACGGATGCCGGCCAGGTGCCCACTCCCGCATTCGCCCCATCCAGGGCGGAGGTGCAGTCGGCTCCGGTCGCGATCATGTGGTCGATCGTGGAATTGAAGTCCCCCGCCATGATCGTATTCTCCATGCTGGTGCACACGGAGTAGACCTCGGTGATCTCGTCCCGCCACACGTCTTGCAGGTTTTTCACGGGAGCAACGGGGTGGACTCCGATAATATCGGGCCCGCCCTCGAGGCTGCGGAGATTAACCGAACCGTAGGTGAGATCGAAGGTCGGGGACTGACGATATTCACCGAGAGAACTGGAGACGAGGACGGTTGTTGACTCGATTTCTGGGCGGTACTGGTCGGCTCCCGAGGAGAAGACAGTGAAGGCGAGTCCCCTGCTTGCGAGGGCGTCAGCAAGGATTTGAGCATTCTGTTCCGAGGTTTCGGACAGGACGACGATGTCTACGCCATTGCCCGTAATGATCGGTTCCAGGTCACTCATGCTTGTCTGCCCGCCAAGCGTGTTGTAGGACAGGACAGTAATGTCTCCGTTGCCCTGAGACACGTGGGTGACACCGTGGTCGGGTGCGAGCGCCTCGTTGGCGTCAAGGCCTCGGCCGGAGAGCACAAAATAGTGGGCGGCCGCCACGACAAGGAAGCCGATACTCACGATTCCCATGACGAGCCCCTGCCGGAAGGCGAAGAATCGGATGAGTGCGATGATGAAGGTGACGATGAAGAGTACGCCAAGAACAAGCGCCACAATTCCTCGCATGGCAATCATTTGACCAACCGGGTAAGTTAACGCCAGATTGAAATCCCCGAACGTTATCAGCCCGGGATTGAGCGTGAGAGCCGTAATCGCGAGGATCAGGACAGCCAGTAGTGCGTAAACGTATTTCATCCATTCTCCTTCAGGGCCGATAATAGGTGACGATGCTGATATGAGTACCTCCCAGTCGCGGCGAGCCGCTGTTCCAACAATCACCTATCCCGACCTGCCCGTCTCGGCACGCCGGGACGAGATCGCGAACGCGATTGAGAACCACCAGGTCGTGATCGTGGCGGGCGAAACCGGGTCGGGTAAGACCACCCAGCTTCCCAAGATCTGCCTGGAACTTGGTCGCGGTGTCGACAAGATGATCGGGCACACCGAGCCGCGTAGGATCGCGGCCCGTTCCGTTGCGGAGCGGCTCTGTGACGAGCTTGGGGTGGAGCTCGGTCAGCAGGTTGGCTATCAGGTGCGGTTCACCGACGAGGTGTCGGATCTGACGCTCGTGAAGCTCATGACGGACGGCATTCTTCTTGCCGAGATCCAGGGAGATCCTCTCCTGTCGAAATACGACACGATCATTATTGACGAGGCGCATGAACGTTCCCTGAATATCGACTTCCTCCTCGGCTATCTCGCCCAGCTCCTCCCCAAACGTCCCGACCTGAAGCTCATCATCACCTCCGCCACGATCGATTCCGAACGGTTCGCGGAGCACTTTGGGCCCCAGCAGGCAGAGCCCGAAGATGAGGCCCCGGTTATTTCAGTATCGGGCCGAACCTATCCGGTCGAGATCCGCTATCGGGAACCGGAGGATGGGGACCAGTTCTCGGGAATCGTGGACGGCGTCTTTGAGCTCATGGACGAGGGGCCGGGCGATATTCTCGTGTTCCTCTCCGGTGAGGGTGAAATTAAGGATGCCGACAAGGCCCTGCGGGATGCATTGCCGCACTACGCTGCGCCCGGTGAGGGGAAACCCGGATCGGTTGAAGTGCTACCACTCTATGCTCGTCTCAGTTCAGCAGAGCAGCACCGGATTTTCCAGGTACGAGAGTGGCGCCGCATCATCCTCGCTACCAACATTGCCGAAACGTCGCTGACGGTTCCGGGGATTCGCTATGTCATCGACCCCGGTACGGCGAGAATCTCTCGCTACTCGAACAAGACGAAGGTGCAGCGCCTGCCGATCGAGAAGGTCTCCCAGGCAAGTGCAAACCAGAGGTCGGGACGATGCGGGCGCGTGGCCGATGGTGTGGCCATCAGGCTCTACTCGGAGGAAGACTTCGAGGGGCGTCCCGAATTCACAGAGCCCGAGATTCAGCGCACCTCACTAGCCTCCGTCATCCTCCAAATGGCATCCCTTGGCCTGGGGGACGTTGCCGAGTTTCCATTCGTCGATCCCCCGCAGATGACTGCCGTACGGGCCGGGCTGCAGCTTCTCGACGAGATCGGGGCGATGAAGACTGGCCGGATTACCCGTCTCGGTTCCAAACTTGCTCGGCTCCCAATCGATCCGCGGCTTGGCAGGATGCTTCTTGAGGCCCAGCGCAACGGGGTCGTGTCCGAAGTGCTCGTTATTGTTGCCGCCCTGTCGGTGCAGGATGTTCGGGAGAGACCTGCGGAGAAGCGTGCTGAGGCGGATGCTTTCCACGCACGGTTCACGGATCCGAGTTCCGACTTTATTGGCTACCTCAACGTGTGGCGCTACCTCAATGTCATGCAGCGGGACCTGTCGAACTCGGCATTCCGCAGACTATGCCGTAACGAGTACCTCAACTATTTGAGGTTTCGCGAGTGGCGTGACGTTGTCACGCAGCTGCGGCAGATGGGGCGGTCGCTGGGAGCCAAGCGCATCGGTATTCCCTCGCTCCGGCTCATCGACGAAGCGGGAGATGCGGCAACCGCGGTGCGAGCATTTGATCGCTCAAAGTCCGATGAGATCCACAAGTCCCTCCTCGTAGGCCTTCTGTCCTCGCTCGGCTCCTGGGATGAGAAGAGGAAGGATTACGAGGGCTCGCGTGGGTCACGGTTCATTATCTGGCCCGGGTCCGGGCTGGCGAAGCGGCACCCGTCGTGGGTGATGGCGGCCGAACTGGTTGAGACTTCGCGTCTCTTTGCGCGCACCGTTGCCCAGATTGAGCCCGAATGGGTGGAGCCGGTGGCCAGTCACGTCATGAACCGCGTCCATTCCGAACCCTTCTGGTCCACCAAGAACGGGGCCGCGATGGTGCATGAGAAGGTCATGCTGTACGGGATGACGGTCATTGCCGACCGTGAGGTCCTGCTCTCCAAGGTGGGGACCATGGCGGCCTATGAGCTTGCCCGCGACATGTTTATTCGACACGGCCTGGTCCAGAACCAGTGGCGTGACAATTGGCATCCCTTCATCAAGAAGAACAAGCAGGCGATCGAGGATGCTCGGGAAGTGGAGCGCAGGCGCCGTGTTCACGGACTCGTGGCAGACGAGCTGGAATTGGAGCGCTTCTTTGACGAGCGCATTCCCGATGATATTGTCTCTGCCGCGCATTTCAATGCCTGGTACAGGAAGAACATGCAGAATGTTGATCTGACCTATCCGCGTTCGCTTCTTCTTGGCGAGGAGGAGGCGAGCGAGGACGACTACCCGGATACGTGGGTGCAGCGCGATATTCAGCTCCCGATCGACTACCAGTTCAATCCGGGTGGCCGCACGGACGGCATGACCGTCACGGTCCCCGTCACGCTACTCCCGCAGCTCACCGATGATGGTTTTGACTGGCTCGTGCCCGGCATGAGGGCCGAACTGGCGGAAGCAACGATCAGGTCGCTTCCCAAGCGGCTCCGCAGGGAGCTCGTACCCGCCCCCGACGTCGCCAAGGCCGTAACCGACCTGCTGCCGCCGTGGGAGGAGGTTGCTCAGGGCCAGGAGGATGCCCCCACCTACCGTCAAGCCTTCGCTCGTGCCGTCAGGGAACTGCGTGGGGTTGAGATCGATGAGTGGGGGGAGCTCCCACCCCACCTGACAATCACCTTCAAGGTCACCTCCGGCAAGAAGGTTGTTGCCACCGGCACCAGCATCACCCATCTGCAAAAGCAGCTTGCTCCCGATACGAAGCAGGCCGTCTCCTCGGCGGTCAAGAAGGCCGTTGCCCAAGCAATTCAGCCATCCCTGCCCACGACCGGTTTCGGCAAGGATGGCCTGCCCGCTTCCATGGTGGCCGGCGGCGCCAAGGGCTACCCGGCTCTCGTTGATCGCGGCGGCCAGGTCCGTGTTGAGGTACTCGACACGGTGCGGGAACAGACCCGTGAACACCGCAGGGGTGTTCTTGCGATGCTCACGCAGAAGCTGTCCCTGCCCGTGGGGCGGGTGACGTCACGCTGGTCCCCCACCCTGTCGCTGACGATGGCGGGATCTCCGTACCCAACGACTGAGGCTCTCGTTGCCGACCTCCAGTGGGCTGCTGTCAGGAACCTTGCGGGGCGGGTCACGAGTGTTCGCACCCAAGAGCAACTTGACGAGATTGCGAACAAGATCCGGGACCGGGTCGAAGACGAGGTGTATCGCCTCGCCGAGATCACCGGCCGGGTTCTCGGCTCGTGGCGGGAGCTGCTGGCCGCTGTTGATCGCGCCTCCGGTTCACTGCTGGGTGTGGCCGCAGAGGTCACGGATCAGGCGAACGGGTTGGTCTATGACGGGTTTGTGAAGGAAACACCGAACGAGTGGCTCCCCCACATCCCCCGCTTCCTCAGCGCGGCCGTGATCCGGTTGCAATCCGGTTTGGATCAAGACGACGAGAAGGCTGATCAGGTGCAGCTTGCCGAATCCCTTCTCGACCGGTTCACTCCGGATTCACTTGAACAGGAGGCTGCGGCGGAACGTGCACGCTGGCTCATTGAGGAACTTCGCGTCTCGCTATGGGCCCAGAAGCTTGGCACCTCGGTCAAGGTCTCCCTACCAAGAATCCAGAAGCTCCTCACCAGCTAGAGACGTCACCGGAACGCTTGCCGCATGGAGTGATCAACACGCTCTAGAGGAAGAGGATGAGGTAGATAGCAATGAGCGCGAAAGCCGTTGTCCATGCCGCCCAGCCCCACATGCCGAGCGGGAACTTCGATTCTTTCGGACCGGTATCTTCCTCATCGGCGATCAGGAGGGTCGGTCGTTCGGGCCGGTAGAGGTCGTTGAGGTACTCGTCCATGGGACGCAGCACCCGTTCCTCTTCTTGCCTGTCGACGGGCCCAAGATTGACAGGCTCGGTCGCGGGTGGGATGAAGGGGTGGGCCGGGTTGTGTGCTGGCCGGTAGGTCATTGCAGCTCCATCAGTGTGTCTTTGTCGCTGGAGTAGAGAAGGTTCACGCGCAAATATCCACCATCCATGACGTCTTCTGGAACTTCGAAATAGATCCAGCCGTCGTACACGTACGACACCAGTGCGTCTTCCGACAGGCATCCTGTTGAGCAGTAGTGTTCCGAATACTGCTGCCCGGCTGGGCTCACGTAGTAGAAGATAAAGGTCTCTTCTATGGTCGACGTGTTCATGTAGTTCGTTGATGCTTCAAGCTCGACGCCAACATATCTCATGCCTGCCGCTGGACGCACCATGCTCGTTTCGGCCGCCACCTGCTCATCGGCATCCCACAGGACATTCATGACCTTCAGATCCCACGGCACGTCATCAAGCGTTTCGCTATAGGTTTCCGATACTCCGAGCACTTTCATATCCCGGTAGTCCTCATGCAGTTTTGGATTGAATCCAATGGATCCGGGGCCGAGGCTAGAGGGGGTGGCAGCGATCCACACGAGAATCCCACAAAACATCAGAACCGTACCGATGGCGGACCACGCCCACCAGGGGAGCACGCTGCGGTCCGCATAGTGTTCAGCGGTCGTGGCCGCGAGCGCAGAGCCCGACCTTTGCTGTGAATCCTGGCGTGCCTGCGGCGCCTGGCTGTGCTGGGAAGACAGGGCCTGAGCGGGCCTCCTGCCCGGTGCTGGTTGCCCGCCCTGGTAACCGGTCGGATATCCGGGGTACCGACTGTTCTGCTGCGCGGGCACTTCCCTCCCGTGGGTCTGCCCTGTGTTTCGGGCCTGGGGACTCATTGGTCCCCGCGCCTGCAGCGGTCCTGCGACATAGGATCCGGGTGTCGGGCTTTCGCCGGTGATGGGCGAGTAGGCATCGGGTGCACTGTCAGCAGTATTGGCGCTGTCCGGTGTCACATCTCGTTCCCGCATGGGAGGGTACAGAAGTTGATCGGGCGATTCGGGCACGCCGGGATAGACGGGACCATGTCCCGTCTCCTGGTCAATCCCGTGAATATCGGGATCCCAGGTATCCGCATCGCCTTGTGTCACGCATCCATTCCTTTCCGTACCTCAGGGTAGGCCCACGTGCTCACAACCGGTACATGACCGTGTGGGGAGTGGTTCACACAACCTGCAAGATAAAGAACATGATCGCCGCGCCAACGCCGATTGAGGCGTAAAACTCGAGGCCGGAAAGGAATGGGGACCTCTCCAGGGGTGCCCGCCGATTCGGCAGTGCGGGTGCCCGGTTGGACACCAGCTTCGGGTTCTTAGCCCACCTCTCCATCAGCTCACGCTGCTCATCGTTCGCCGGTGCTGAGATGAGTTCACCGAGGCCGGGTTCGACCTGGCGGAGGGCCATGATCGTTCCCGGGGCAATATCGCGGGGCGGCTCCTTCGAGTCGGATACCGAGATCACGACCGAACGGAAGTCCGCACCTTCGAGGGGGCGAACAATGACGGGGACGAGGATGCCACGGCTTCGTGTTGTCCGTTCCAGGACAGACTCGTCCGTGCCCAGGACCTTGGCAACAACGGGGACCGAGGTGTCTTCGGCCTTGCCGCGCACCGAACGCCACAGCAGGTATCCAACCGCTGCGATTGCGAATGACACGATGAACGGCACGATGAGGCCGGCAATCGTCAGATTGGGAGCGAAAAACAGGATGACAATAATGGAGCCAACAAGGGTTCCAATGAACAGTCCGGAAAAGATTCGCTGAATCCGATCCTGGGGACGATCGGCGGGAACGAATCCGGCTCCGGTAATGTTCGCGACAACATTTGTAGAGGACATAGTGCCCCTAGCCTATCCCGAGCACACCCTTGAGTTCCCGGACGGCTTTCCGTGCACCCCACCGGGCACCGATCGTTGAGGCGGTTGGTCCGTAACCGATGAGATGGATCGTCGGTTCACCAGCCACCGCCGTCCCCGCCATCTTGATTCCGCCCTGCGGAGTGCGGAGCTTGAGAGGGGCAAGGTGGCGCAGTTCAGACCGGAACCCGGTGGCCCACAGGATCATGTCGGCCTTCCACAGCTTCCCATCGGCCTGCCGCACCCCATCGGGTTCAATGGAGGTGAACATGGGCTTCCGTTCGAACACGCCCGCCTCGCGGGCAACCCGCACCGAGTCGGTTACGAGCAACCCGGTGGCTGCCACTACGGAGAGCGGCCGCAGTCCCGCCTCCACGCGTTGCCGGACCGACTCCTCGACCTCGCGGCCGGTCGTCAACACGCCACCCGACTCGATCCAGACAGGCTCCCGCCGGGTGTACCAGGACGTAGATTTAGCGACGGGCGCGATCTCAGCCAGGTGCTGGGTCGCGGAAATGCCGCCACCGACCACCGCAACGCGGCGCCTGACAAACTGGTTGGGGCCGCGATAGTCCTGGGTATGTAGGTGGATGCCCATGAACTTTTCCTGCCCCGAATAATAGGGAAGGAAGGGACGAGTCCAGGTACCCGTGGCATTGACGATCGCCCGAGCATGCCAGGTTCCCGCACTCGTTTCGACCTGGTAACCGCCATCGATCCGGGTGACGGAATGCGCGAGGGCAGGCCTCAGGACCGGCAAATCAAAATGCTCCTCGTACCGAGTGAAGTATTCGGGCACCACGTGGGAGGCTAGATCCTGCGGATCGTAATCACCCACCTTGAGGCCTGGTAAATCAGCAATATCGTTGATCGTTTCCATGGTGAGCGTGGGCCAGCGATGCTGCCAGGCACCGCCCGGACGAACCTCGGCATCGATCACCAGGTAGGTGCCGGTGATGTCGGTTCCATCCACGTATCCGCGCATGCCTGCACGGTGTAGCTCGTGAGCAACGGCAAGGCCAGCTTGACCGCCACCGATGACAAGAACATCAACGTGGTGCACCTCGGAAGAAACGGGTTCCTGCTCGTTATCGAGCCAGGCGGGACGGGTTCCCCATTCAGAGCCCGATGGTCGCCACGCACCGGGCACAAGTGTGGAATTATTCGACCGCTGCGAACCCACAATATCTGCCAACCATGCCACCCTCTAACGGTAATGCATGAGTCGACCTTTGTTAGCGACCGTGATGGAATAGTGGCATGGACCTGTCGCAAGCTCACCACCTCGCCACCTCTCTCATGGCCGCTCACGGGGTGGACTGGGATTTCGCTTGGGATCGGGCTATGAAGCGCGCGGGGCAAACTAATTTCACGACCCGCACGATCACACTGTCCAAGCACCTGACGGAGCTGTGCACGGAAGAGCAGGTGAGGCAGACTGTTCTCCACGAGATCGCCCACGTCCTTGCCGGCCCCGGCCACGGGCACGGACCCGTATGGCAGCAAAAGGCCCGAGAGATCGGGGCCAGCCCCCGCCGCTCAACCGGGCCAGACTTCCCGAGGGGGCAAGCACCGTGGCAGGCCGTCTGCTCCGCCGGCCACACTCATCACCGCCACCGCAGACCCAAGAACCCTGTCAGCTGCGGACTCTGCTCCTCCACATACCAGGCAAAGCACCGCCTCATCTGGCAGCGGGTCGCCGCCTAGCAGCGACCCACCCCAAACCCGCCTACGCGGGCCCACACCCAAGCAGAGCCGCGGCGACCGTTGCACGTTCAGCTCCGGGTGAAGTTGGGTAAAAACCCAGCGTACCCATGCCGGTTGGGCCCACATTGCCCACAGACCCGTACCCGTTTGTCGCTTACGCTTCCCGCCACCCTGTAAAGTAGTTGAGAATGCATCTATTTTGTCATCGAGTGAGGGGTGCCATGACGCAACGACGCTTCAGACTCATAGCGGCAGGCCTTCTCCTCCTGGGTGCGTGCACGAACACGGCAGACCCCACGAATGGCACGGCAGAAAGCCGGACCCACGTCGAATTAACTTTTCGGCTTTGGGACGAGAGCGCGGCCGAAGCCTATGCCGAGTCCTTCGAAGCATTCACTGCACAAAACCCCCACATCACCGTCACCATCGATGTCGTTGATATCGATGACTATCAGGACGCGCTTGATGATGAGGGGGAGTTGCCGGATGTGTTCTGGGTCGACTACATAACTCTCATTGACGCCGTGGACCGCGACGAGCTGGTGGCGATCGAGGCTAGCGATAATTGGTCGCAAACCTTCGCCAAGCTCTTCACCGTTGACAACACTCTCTACGCTGTTCCTCAGCTCTGGAATTCAACCGCCCTGTACTACAACAAGGATCTGTACGAGGGGCAGGAGGTATCGGTCAATAAGCTTGCCTGGGCACCGGGTGAAGGAGATGGCGACACTCTCCTCGACGTAGCCCGCAGCCTGACGGTGGATGCGGACGGCAAGCACCCCACCGATGAAAAATTCGACAGCGACGAGATTGAGACATACGGATTTGCGGTCGACTACGACCTGCACTCAACATTCGTGCCCTTTCTCCTGCAGTCGGGCGGGGCCCTCCAAGACTCAGAGGGCACATTCTCCTTCGATACTGAGCAGGGGCGCCAGTCCGCCCAATACCTCGTTGACCTCCTGGAAAAGCACGAGGTTTCTCCGCCCGCGACAGAAGCATTCAACGATCCCAAGCACAATGAGGACCTCTTTACGGACGGCAGGCTCGCCCTCTACCAGTCTGACTCGTCGAGGATCGCGGACATCGCCGAGCACTCGTCGTTCTCCTGGGGTGTTGCTCCGCTCGTGGCCGGTCCCGAAGGCGAATTCGCGGTCGTTGACGGCATCGGAGCAGCTGGCAACGCAAATTCCGAGCACCAGGAAGAGACCGCCCTCCTCCTAGATTGGCTTGGAACAGGGACCGGGCAGGGATACCTCGGCAGCCGCGGAGTTGGCTTCCCTGCCACGAGTAGCGGCCAGGACACCTACGTCAACTATTGGGCCAAGCAGGGAATTGATGTGTCCGCCTTCATCGAAAGCACCCTGAACGGTGTCCCCATCACAACTCACAGGCACAACATTGCCCCGGCACTGGAAGCGATGGAGCCAATCGTTACCAGCATGCTTGCCGGTGACATCCGTGTGGAAACAGCACTCCAGGAAGCTCAAGAGGCCGGCAACGAAGCGCTCGACCGCTAGATAACGAAGCTTCCGGGCAATTTTTTTACTTGCCCGAGTTGAGGCTGTCCAGGATTCCGTCGACTCCGCTCTCCACGACACGGAGAGTGTCGAGAAAATCTTCCTGTCCCCCGTACCACGGGTCGGGAACATCCCATTCACCATCGGATGAATAGAACGCGGAGTATCTGCTGTCGAGGTCCCGATCGGACAGGTACCCGCCCTCACCGAACACGCCCCCGGGCGCAATGCCCAGGCTGGAGTCGGCATCGTATTCACGCCACAGGTGGATCTTCGACTTGTCGATGCCGTAACGGTCCGCGAGCGCACCGAGCTGCTTGGCGTGACCAACGGTCATCGCCAGCACCAGATCCGAGTTTTCAAGATCCTCCTTGGTGACCTTGCGGGCGGACCGGTGGGGCACGTCGTAACCGGCTTGCTGAAGGATGTTGCCGGCGCGGCGGTCAATGGGCCGACCGTGCTCTTCCGCCGAGACACCGACAGAATCCACCTCGGCCTCAATGCCTGCCTCGGCAAGCCTGTGCCTGAGCACGACCTCTCCCATGGGAGAGCGACAAATATTGCCTGTACACACAACCAGTATCCGCATGTCTCGATCCTATCGAACTCCCCTCCAGTATCAGGGGTAGTCGGGTCCGATGGCCCCAGGCGGTTAATGCGTACTCTTTTGCTCATACGCTACTCGTTTCCTCAATAATGGCTCGGAAATGTCTCGAAAGATTGTTGTCTCTTTTCTTCCAGCGGTGTGAGGTAGGGGGTGAAAGTGGGAGTAGGTGGTCGTGACTGCCGTATTGTGTAGGCCATGCGCACTTCGATAGCCCTTGCCGTGTCCGTACTGCTTACTCTTGCCGCCTGCGGTAGCGATGAGTCTGCGGATGAGGGCACGTCAGCACCGGCAGAGACCACAGCCTCGGAGTCAGCGGAACCAACTGATGCCGAGGACACTTCCGAGCCCACGGACACTGACTCGATTGCCCCCGCATCCTATGAGTGCACGGACCCGCTGGCCGGCAACCCGACCGAAGTGTCAACGCATGATCTGATTGTTTGCACGACGCTGACATTGGCGGATGCTGAAGGGTACGCCACGCAGTCAACCATGACCGGTAGCGGTACCACGACACTGCGAGTCAACACCGACCCGTTTACCGTCGAGGTCACCTACTCGGACGGGGTCATCGTGGTTGCCAATTCGGAGGGCGCATGGGTGAAGGAAGAGGGCGGCAAATGGCAGAAGGGTGATGCCACCTCAGAAGACTTCCTCATTGCTCAGGCCACCCAGGTACTACCCACGTACCGGAATGCTCAGAACCCCGCCATCACCACCGCTCAGATCCCCGAGGGCACAACGTACCAGGTGGAAGGGAAAGAGACGATTGACGGTGAGGAGTACACGATCCTGACGGGCACTTTTGATCAGGAAGGCACCTCGACCGAGCTGCGCATGTGGATTTCTGACGACTACCAGCAGCTGAAGTCCGTCTCAACCTCAACCTACGAAGGTGCGGATCCCGTTGAGATCACGACCGAATATCTTGAATGGGATGTCGCTCAGGATATTGAAATCCCAGAGAACTAAACCCCAACTGTCACCTCTCGTATCTTCCCCGCGGCCCTGTCGTGGGTGAGATTTCTTTGCGGGTGGAGCACCTGCCACAGTGACAACAAAGAAAAGTCCCCTGCGCGCAGAACTCCCCAAACGGTAGCTAGACCCATTCTTTCCCCGTACCTTGTGACATATAGCAGTTGCAGTAACAAGGGAGAACCGTGGTTGAGAGACCCGAAATAGAGCAGATCAAGAGAAACTGGATCAGTCTTTGGGCCGGTGGCATCATCCTCCTGGTCATTGCACTTGTTTTAGCGGCTGTGTGGGCAACAAATTACCTAAAGGACGCGAGAGAACTATCCTACGAGCGCGGTCGCTACGACCAGGCTTACAACCAACTCGTATCCGATTTTGATGACAGTCGCAGCGAGCTCGTCGAAGTCACGATGTACATGTCGGTGTGCACCCAGGAAGTGGATGAGATGGACCGGGTTCTCTGCGAAGTCTTGGGTTCCTATCGATCGAAGCTACAAGCAATTGAAATTCCCGAGCAAAAGACGCGTGACTCCCCTGCGTACTATCGGAGGGAAACTCAGCAGGTCGAATCTGTCAGCAGGCAACTCTCGTCCGCGCGAGAACAATCTTCCCGCGGTATCAACCGCGTGGCGGAACGGGCCAGCGGTGAGGTTATCGTTCTCATTCGCGACATCACAGAGCAAGCAGAGAGTGCTGGAAGTCTTCTCAGCAAAGCTGAAGCCATGAGGGACGAGTATCCCGAACTAGGCGAGCCAATTGACCACGTCACAACTCTCCTTGGTGAGTATGAGAAAAAGAATCCTCCCACCACGTGGAACGCGAGCAATCTTGCTGAAGCGTTGGAGGAGCTCACTGCCACCGTGCTGGAACTCGACGAAGCCATATCGGCGGTTTCGTAACGTAGTCGGCGACGCACTCAATTACAGCGGCACCTCACTCATTGCCTGTTTAACTTCCTCGCGAGCCACTTCATTCAGCTGGTCAAAGAACGTTATTTGTTTCTTGATTTTCTGCCAGGTGCCAATCACGGTGCCCGCGCGAATAATCGTGGGCTTGAAAACTCCGTTATTTCCCGGGCAGATGTCCTTCGCATTCTCCGGCGGCACGGTTGCCGATCGGTCAGAGTAGCCGAGGATCATTTCATCAAAACCAGGCAGCAAATAGAGACTGCTCTCAGGAGCAGATGGCGCATCTTCACCCGCCCACACATATCCATCTCTCAGCACAAAACCAGCCTTTACAATCGCCCGATCAACGTCCTTAAGCGGCAGATTCGCCCACCACGACGCATCCTTACGCGCGGTTGGCGAATGAGATATTACGTAGCGACGAACAATATCGTCAACGATCTCGTCATAGGTTTTCTCATGTGATTGGGGAAGCCAGTTATCGACTAGAACAATCAGCTGTTCCTTCCCACGGAATGGCCCCCACACGAGTAGCCCTTCGATGCTCAGGTGGAAGATGAGGTGGTAGGCATGACCCTGCCTGTCAATGAGACCAGCACGGTCCCACGCATCAGTCAGCTCCGCCCTCGTCGCCCCATTCCCCACACTCTCCAACGCAACCGTCCGAGCCTTATCAAGTACCTCGTCGTCAATCCCAAGGGCCTCACGGCGCTTAATTGTGGTTCGGAAAGTCCGCTCCCTCGCCACAACGAGCACATCACGCAAACGATTACTGGAGACAACATGGAGGGTGCCGCGCTGCGGCCAGGTCCGCACCAGCTCTCCATCATTGAAAGCGTCAACGGCCGCAGCAACCGACCTGTCGGGAGTCCGGAGAGCAATCGAGGTGAGGACTCCAGGAAGATCCTGGCCCTGAAGAGCCCCAAAGTGGGAGACCACATCAGCTGGTGTCCGCCCCTCAACAAGCAACTGGGAGTGCATGCGGGCGAGAGATATTTGCGAGCTTTCGTCAAGAGCCATGACACGTCACCTTCCCACAGGAAAGACAGAACTTAGTGTTTAGACTACGGAAAGGGAAAGAGATCAGCAATGAATCATAGGGATTTCATGCATTCTTTCTGACAAGAACACGGTACAGAGACATCGGACTCAGCAGTTTGGCCAGTCCCGAATAAAAGTAGCAATTACTCAACCGGCTGCTGAAGCTCGGTTATCCAGTCTGACTGGTCCTCAGGATAGGAACGGACGTAGACCTCCCGGCAAGGCCCTGCGGGTTTCAAGTCGCGTTCAGTAATCCCCTCGTGCAGAGCCCGCCACGAGGAGGTGATCCCATCCATGGGGCCATGATGCACTGCACAAAGGGCACGATCCGAGCTCGCCACCTCGACGATCTCAATACCCGCGCGATCATCACCGTCGTATACGTAACCAACGGTGACGCGTACGCCGTTCTCCGCAAAGTCGTAGACTGCCACCGGCGTATCGAGCGCCCCGGCATTGTCCCCGATTACGTCGGCGATGGAATCAAAGGCGGGTCCGACAAACCCCGCAATATCGGCCTGGTGCGCGACCACAGCGGACCGTGCAGCAAGGCGCAAAGCCGGCAGTGACTTCTCTAGATGGTCGTTGGCTGACATGGCTTCCCCGTTTCCCAATAGCGCTTGCAACGCGCCGCAGTATCCATAGTGACTGCGACGCTGGGCATAACAGACAACTTACACTCAGCTTCAGACCATGTCTTTCAGAAAAGCTGCTTAACCTTGCCGGTCAGCGTACCTCTCATTCATCATCCGAGGTGCTCAACGTGCGGTGAGCCGAGAGCAGGCCTACCTCAGGGCGATACTCAAAAAGCCTCTCCACCGCGTCAAGTACGTCGATGACGTGCTCACGGTCGGCAGCAACCACGCTGGCTCCAATGAGGGAACGGCGATGCAAATCGAGATAACCAACTTCAGCCAAACTGATCTCAAACTTGCGGCGAATCTCGGCAATGATGGGCCGCACGACAGAGCGCTTCTGTTTCAGAGAGTGAACATCACCCACCAACACGTCGAATTCGATCCAACCAATCCACATACCTGCCAGTCTGGCACCCCGAGGCCGCGAATAAAGCAAGATTAAAATCCATAAAGTCTATATTTTGCAGGTACTCGGATACGTTAGGACTCGCGCTCTACGGCATTAGTTCACAGGCCGCCTTGGTAACTAATTTTGCTTTAGCTTCCTCATTCAAGACTGCTGACGGTGGAGGTTATCCCCTACCGCACACCTTCAGGTGTCAGCAGGCCGGCCGCATACGTACTCTCGTCACGCAATGACTTGTCAATCGCAGCAAGTTGAGCTCGAGACACCTCCGACTTCACGAGCTTCTTCAGTGCAAGAATGGCCGGGTAAAGGCCGTGTTCATGAAAGACAATATCTCGTGGACGTTCACGCTTACTAAGCGGCAAAGGACATTGGATCGTTAAGTTTCGGTGCCAAAGCTGACTATGATGTGCGCACGAGTTTCGCAAAGCAGACAGTGAGTGGAGTACACGCGGAAACGGCGCCCTGCTATACCCAAAGAAATCAGCGAGCTCCTCCCGAAGACCATCGACCTTAAGTGACTCAACCATCCAAGAAAGCTTCCCGAAGCTGAGCACTTCTACAGCAACCCAGATAGGAATACGACTCAAATCTTCATCGTCACGGTAGTGCCTGACCATCCCTGAAGAGGTCTCTCGTAACTCGATGGCTATATCTCTAATCCGTTTTGAAGTTTCAGGGGTATCAGAAATGTAGTTTTCGGCACGCAGATAGAAGGACTCATCACCAAACTTGCGGCCTGCCAGGTGCGCGAACCTTGCTCTGACCGACATCTCTACTTCAGAGATTGGAACGAATAGTTGCATTCGCAGTTCGTCATCGCGGCGAATCAGTTCCGTGATTTGTTCGAAGCTTGTACCGTCCCTGTACTTATTGTTGCCGCAGGCGGGATCAAGCTGGAAGTATCGAGAATACCCGGTAAAACGGTAATAGTTCGTTCTGCGCAAATACGAGACCGCAGTGTCATGATCATCGATTTCAAGCCCACGCTCGTCACGAAGTAGCTCG
Organism: Flaviflexus massiliensis; assembly: GCF_001375495.1. Taxonomy (GTDB): domain Bacteria; phylum Actinomycetota; class Actinomycetes; order Actinomycetales; family Actinomycetaceae; genus Flaviflexus; species Flaviflexus massiliensis. Next base: position 594,253 of record NZ_LN831058.1, read on the forward strand.
ACGAGCTGATTCGTTGACTTGAATGGTTTCATGGCGTCTGCACTGACCCGTTTCTTACGTTATAAAAGATTGGCCCCTCCGATTTCAGGAAGCCGAAGCTCTAGCCTTGGAGGGGCTCTGTCATCAGGTAGTTTACCTGGTCAACTCTTAAATAGCGACCAGATACCTTCCCTGTATGTACTTGCTAAATGCAAATGGCTTGCTCGTCGCACCCAGTCATCGAATCAGGAGTCACGCCTTTCTGCGTCCTGCAACAAACGAGCACTACCTTTTCCGCGCTACCCTTCAACACTGCGGTTGTGCCTTACTTCCCTTTGCTCAATCGGATGCAACTCAATCTTTACTGCCCTCTTGAGAATTGATTTCTGAGTACGTCAGTTCTGCTCTAGCATCGAGAGCACAACTAAGGCCCGGATCGCGCGGTTCGCGCAAATCCGGGCCACGTCAGGGCAATCGTGCCTGAGTTTAAAAGGCTGGTCTAGAAGTCCCAGTCCTCATCTTCCGTTGCCTCGGCGGTGCCGATGACGTAGGAGGATCCGGAGCCCGAGAAGAAGTCGTGGTTCTCGTCGGCACCCGGTGAGAGTGCTGCGAGGATTGCGGGGTTGACCGCGGTTTGATCCGAGGGGAACAGGGCCTCGTAACCGAGATTCATGAGCGCCTTGTTCGCGTTATAACGAAGGAACATCTTAACGTCCTCGGAGAGGCCGAGATCGTCGTAGAGGGACTCAGTGTAGTCCTCTTCGTTGTCGTAGAGATCCTGGAGGAGCTCGTACGTGTAGGCCTTCAGTTCTTCCTGGCGTTCCGGGGACTGCTTAGCAACAGCGACCTGGTACTTGTATCCGATGTAGTAACCGTGCACGGCCTCGTCACGGATGATGAGGCGGATCAGGTCAGCGGTGTTGGTGAGCTTGCCGTGAGCAGACCAGTACATGGGCGCATAGAAGCCCGAGTAGAACAGGAAGGATTCGAGCATGACCGAGGCGATCTTGCGCTTCTCGGGATCATCACCACGGTAGTAGTCGAGGATGATGCGGGCCTTCTTCTGAAGGTGCTCATTCTCTTCCGACCAGCGGAACGTTTCCTCAATCTCCTGGGAGGTGTTGAGGGTGGAGAAAATCGCCGAGTACGACTTGGCGTGAACCGATTCCATGAACGCAATGTTCGTGTAGACGGCTTCCTCGTGCGGCGTCACAGCATCGGGAATGAGCGACACGGCACCAACGGTTCCCTGCACGGTATCGAGCAGTGTCAGTCCTGTGAAGACACGGGTAGTCATGAGCTGCTCGGCAGGCGTCAGGGTGTTCCACGACTGGATGTCATTCGATACCGGAATCTTTTCAGGCAACCAGAAGTTCGCTGTGAGCCGGTCCCAGACTTCCTCGTCCTTCTCGTCGAGAATCTTGTTCCAGTTAATGGCCTGGACACGAGACACAAGGGGCAACTTTTCTGACACGTGCACTCCTTCGCAGATGATTTGAATACTCATCCATCTTGTCATGTTCTCACCGCTCATAGGCACATCGATTTCCCCACACTCGCCCCAAGCGCACAGACCATCAGCCCTACCGCGGGACACGCGGCCATCTGTCTCCGTCTTTCTTGTCCGACTGTTAAGACTGCGGATTTCTTTAGCCGATGTGGGTTCCTGAAAGAAGTCCGGAAGGGCTTGCGACTCTTTCTTTCAGCTGAATATCTTTACGACGGTTGTTCCCTGCGGAAAGAATGTTCGTATGGCACATGAAGAGAAGCAGATCACTGTCAGCCGAGTCATCGATCATCCCGCGAAGGAAATCTTTGACACCCTATCCCTACCCCAGCGCCATCCCGCCTTCGATGGGTCGGGTATGGTCCGTTCTTCCGACAACACGGAGCGGATCCAGTCCGTTGGGGACGTGTTTGTCATGAACATGGTGGGGCGAGCCGGCTCCGAGTATGCGACCCATAATCACGTGTCCGCCTTTGATGGGAACAAGATGGTCGGCTGGAAGCCGGCTCTATCAACCAACCCAGATGAGCCGGGCGGTTGGGAATGGCTCTACACTCTCGAAGCCAATGATGCTCAGTCCACCACCGTGACGCTCACATACTCGTGGACGAACGTGACCAACGAACAGCTACTTTCCCAGCTTCCCGTTGTATCCGAAGAAGAGCTTGAACAGTCTCTCAACCTCCTCGCTTCCTCACTCGCGTAGGCAGGCAGAGTTCTGATCGATAAGCATCGCAAGTAGGTAGTACTTATGAGGCTTTGGCGGGTCAGGATCTAATATCCCCTGACCCGCCACTTGCTTCTTCCCCACCTTCAGTACGGCACTGCCTTCATTCTCTTCAAACTACTGCGGCGAGGTTGGTGGTGTGCTGGCAACGATTTCCGTTTTAAACCCGGCACTGTTTTCTAGCCAGCCTGCGTAGTGGGCTTCGCCTCCCGCGTGGGGATAGCGGTCGTGGTAGAGCGGTCTCCATCCGTTTTTTCTGAGCCTCAATCATGATCCGGTCCACCTTGTCTCTCGTACCACCCCGGAAAGCCATATGGTTGAGTCCTGGCCTCCTGCGGTCGTGCTCGGTTCCGACGGTGTTGGGTGAGGTCGTCAATGTCAGGTAGGTGCCGTCAACGCTTTCCCAAGAGAATCCTTCCGCCCACTTCCCCGCAAGCTCGTATCCGAGCCGTCCCAGCAGCCATCCCCACTCGGTCCGTGCTGACTCGAGGTCGGCAACCCATATTTCAACGTGGTGGAGGGACATTGTGGTGCCTGTTCTGCAGTTCTGAGAAACGGTTACGGTCAACGTAGCAAGGATGGGGGTGGGTCTTCACTTTCGTGAAGTTCCACCCCCATCTACCCAGCCAAACTCTTGCTGATCTGGCGGAGCAACCTCTTCATTCAGTTGTGGCTATGCATCCCGACGTTTGATGGAAATGGCACCGAGAACAATGAAGATCACGGTGTAGATAGCCAGCACTCCGAGGGCCACATTCGGGTCGAGGGAATCCGAGCTCATAATCGACACCGGGTCCACATCCCCATCACGCGGGGCGATCGCGGCAGTCATGACATTGATCGGAAAGTAGGGACGCAGGTTCTCGATGAAGTCGAGGGGGATGAGTTCGATAATCGGCAGGATCAGGACGAGACCGAACATGGTGGTGATGGTGCCAACCGTGGAACGCATGACCGCGCCGAGGGCGGCGGACATGACCGCACCCATGACGAGCACAAGGACACAGATGAGGACGCTGAGCCAGAACGTAGCATCGTCCAGTGGGAGCGAGATGATTGAGCCACTCAAAACGCCCTGGATGAGGAGGACTGCAAGGATGAGAATGACCCCGGTTACTGCCGCCCAGAACACCGCGAGGACAGCCAGCTTCGAGCCGAAGAATGCGAGTCGTGACCGGCTAGCCAGGAGCGAGGTTTGGATCGTGTTATGCGAATATTCGGACGTCATGACCATCGTGCCAAACGAGATTCCAAACAGGAGTAGCAGCTGGAACAGGTTGGTGACCATGTAGGAGCTGCCGAACATCTCGAGTCGGCTAGTTTCGGGGAAGCTTTCGCTCACGTCCTTTGCCGACTGGGCGACGAAGAAGGCGATTAGCAGATAGAGGAGTCCCGCAACGATTGAGAGAGCCCAGGTGGAGCGGAGGCTCGTGAGCTTTCGGAGCTCGGACCGCATGAGTCGCATGGGAGTGGGGCGGTACCGCTGGGGTTGGGCCATCGTGGTGCTCATCGGTTTCCTCCAGCCCGGAACTCGACGGCCTGACCCGTGAGCTCCATAAAGACATCCTCAAGTGAGGAGTGCAGGGTGGTGAGTTCGTGAATTTCGAGCCCGGCCACGTGGAGTGCGTGACCAACCTCGGCAGAGGTACGTCCCTGAATAAGAAGAACGTCCCCGTTTTCGCTGCGCTCTAGTCGCGGCTGCAGCTGGTTCAGTGCCTCACCCATGGCACCCAGGTCCGGTCCCGAGACGCGCACGGTCGTATGCCCGGCAGATTCGGTGAACTGCTTGATCGGTCCCGAAGCAATGAGCCTGCCGTTTCCGATGACCACGAGATTGGTTGCGGTCATCGCCATCTCCGACATGAGGTGGGAGGAGATGAGGACGGTGCCGCCGATCCTCGCGTGGTTTTTCACGAGGTCACGAACCCAGCGCACACCGTCAGGGTCAAGCCCGTTGACCGGCTCATCGAGGAGGAGGTACTCGGGATTACCCATCATGGCTGTTGCAATGCCGAGGCGCTGCCCCATGCCGAGCGAAAAGCCTTTGACCTTCTTGTCAGCCACGCCCGATAGGCCCGTCATGTCCAAGATCTCGGACACCCGCGAGCGCGGGAAGCCATGCGTCTCTGCTACGACGGTGAGGTGCTGTTTGGCGGTGCGAGCCGGATGGAATGCCTTCGCATCCAGGAGCGCACCCACCGTGGTGAGAGGGCTGTCCAGCTGGCTGTAGTGGACGCCCTTGATGAGGGCGCGTCCCTGGGTTGGCGAATCGAGTCCCACCATGCAGCGCATGGTGGTCGATTTGCCCGACCCGTTAGGGCCGAGGAACCCGGTCACTTGACCGGAGGGCACGGTGAAAGACAGCTGCTCGGTTGCTGTCTTTTTGCCGTACCTCTTCGTAAGGTTTTCTACGGTGATCATGTCTACCTTTCGCGGATTCGATTTAACTGTAGAACCTCGATCACGCATTCGACGACCCGTGGAGAAGATATTCGGGGTAACACCAGGGATACCCTGATGTGCACGGCCGGGGAGGGCTCCCCCGCTGGTCTCAGAACCCCTTTTCGTCGAGCGTTTGGTACCTGCCGCGCACTACTCTAAGGACGTGCAAACCAACTCCCTCTCACCAGCCCTCGGCTATGCCGGCAGGATCGCGGCCTTTGATATCGCTCGGGGCCTTGCCGTACTCGGAATGTTCATCGCCCATGTCGGTCCCGAACGCGAGGGGCTAACAGGATGGCTGTTGGGTTTGGCAGATGGGCGGTCCTCGATTCTTTTCGCCACCCTGGCTGGCGTCTCTCTTGCCATCCTCACGGGCCGTAACGTGCCCTACACGGGGGTGGAGTGGTTGCAGGCGAAGATCCGTATCTATACCAGGGCCGCGATCCTCATTGTCATTGTCGCGATCCTGTCACTCATGAATGACATTGTTGCTCTCATCCTCGCCCACTATGCGGCCTGGTTTGTGCTTGCGTTGCCGTTCCTCAGGTGGCGGCCACGGAACCTTTTCATTGCCGCTGGAGTTTGTTGGCTCCTCGGCCCCATCGTGGCTACGTATTTACCAGCATTCTTTGAGAAGACTGGCATGGATACGATGGGAGGCCTTTCCGGGTTCCTCATCGAAGCACTCCTGACCGACACCTACGTTGGTGTGGTCTACATGGGATTCGTGTTTGCCGGTATTGCAATTGGCCGGCTGGATCTAACCCAGCGTTCTGTCCCCGGCACCTTGCTTCCTGTCGGTATCAGCCTCGCCATTATTGGCTACGGAGGTGGTTATCTCTCGACCCAGTTCATGCCGCTGGATGATGGGGCCAATTTTGGCTGGGATAGCACCGGGGCGGGTTATTCGAGCGAGCCAGACACCGCCATCTATGACTGGGCGAGCCCCGACTGGCGTGGGGATGGCTTCGGACTCGACTGGCTTCCCGGGGTGACCATGCCGGAACCGTATTTCCTCATGGGGGCTGAACCCCATTCGGGAACGATCTGGGAGGCTCTCGGCTCAGGCGGAACCGCCATCGCCATCATCGCCGCCCTTCTTCTCGGTGGCCCTATCCTCGGCAAGGTCCTCTATCCGATCGCGGCCGTGGGATCGATGTCGCTGTCCGCCTACTCGTTCCACATCATCGCGATCTGGGCGATCCCCGCCCTTGTCTTCCCGGAATCGATGTGGCCGATGTTCTACCTGCTGCTCGCCGCCCTGGTCCTGTGCAGCATCTGGCGCTTCACCCTGGGTCGAGGGCCGTTCGAGCTCCTCATGTATCGCGCCTCCCAGAAGGCAACGCGGATCCTTCCCGGGCCCGGTGATAGTCCGCGACCTGCCGTTGCCAGTGAGCAGTCTCCGCCTCATCAATTTCCCGAAGTACCCGAGCAGGACTCCCAACAGCAATAACTCCGGACGGAGTGTCTTTCGTTACGACCGAGTTGGAACCAATGACCGTGTCGTGACCGATGGTCACGCCCGGGTTGACGACAACGTGAGCGCCGAGCCACACATTGTCGCCGATGGTAATGGGGGAGTTGATTTCGTATCCCCCGATCCGTTCCATCGGCGAGATGGGATGTGATGCGGTTACGAGCGTGACGCGGGGTCCGATCATGCAGTTATCTCCGATCGTCACCCGTGCACCGACCAACACGATCAGGCCCATGTTCGCGTAAAAGTTTTCTCCCACGTACGTGTTCCACCCGTAGTCGAAGCCGATCGTGGGTGTCATCGTGCACTGCTTGCCACGTGACCCGAGCAGTTCGTGAAGGATCTCGTCCCTCCGTTTGGCGTCCACTGCCCACGTTGTATTCGGTCGTGAGTTTCTGTGTGTTCTCTAGTAGCGCACCATTGTTCGCATCAAACTGGAAGAGCTCTCCTGCCAGCATTTTGCGGACATTGAACGAGTTTGCCGGGTCTGCCATGTTTGCTCCTGCACTCGACATCGGTTCCCCATCCTAGGAATATTGTGGCATGACAACTTCAGCAGTCTCTTTCCTTCAGGCCTCTGGTAAGCCCTTCCGCACCTACGAGACCCAGATCGAAGGGATCGACTTCTCGACGATCGATATCGGCGCGTATTTCGCGGAGCAGATGGGGATGCCGGGGGAGAAAGTGTACAAGTCGCTGATCGCCAAAGCCCAGGGACAGCTGGTTATGGGCCTTGTTCCCGTCACCCGGAAGATTTCCCTCAAGCAGCTTGCTTTGGCGGTGGACAAGAAGAAGGCGACCATGGTTGCCCCTGCCGAAGCCGAGGAACTCTCCGGTTCTGTCATTGGCGGGATCTCGCCCTTCGGGTTGAAGACGGACATGCCCGTTGTGATCGACAAGGGCGCGTTCGCTCACCCAACCATTGCCGTCTCGGGCGGCAGCCGGGAACTCAAGGTCGAAGTAACACCAACCGATGTTGTTGAGCTCGTTGGTGCCATCGTTGCCGATATCGCAATCGACTAACGCGACAAAAGGGTATCTACAGTTCAGCCACGTGATGCTTCTTGTGGCTTGATATAGGGAAAAAGGTGGGGCCGGTTAATACCGGCCCCACCTTCGTCTTAATACTCCACGCTAGTTTCTAGCGAGGCCGCCGCGGCGGGTTAGAGCATGCAGGAGACGCAGCCCTCCACCTCGGTGCCCTCGAGGGCGGCCTGTCGGATACGCATGTAGTAGAGCGACTTGATGCCCTTGCGCCATGCGTAGATGTAGTTCCTGTTCACGTCACGGGTGGTGACCGTGTCGGGGTAGAACAGGGTGAGCGACAGTCCCTGGTCGACGTGCTGGGTTGCGACGGCGTAGGTGTCGATGATCGCCTCGGGCCCAATCTCGTACGCGTCCTTGTAGTACTCCAGATTGTCGTTGGTCATGTAGGGAGCGGGGTAGTAGACGCGTCCCAGCTTGCCTTCCTTACGGATCTCGATCTTGGAGACGATCGGGTGAATCGACGAGGTGGAGTGGTTGATGTAGGAGATCGAACCGGTCGGGGGAACGGCCTGCAGGTTCTGGTTGTAGATACCGTGCTCCATGACCGATGACTTGAGGGCTTCCCAATCCGCCTGGGTGGGGATGTGGATGTCCTTGAAGAGCTCCTTGACGCGCTCGGTCTTGGGTGCCCACTCCTGCTCAACGTATTTCGTGAAGAACTTGCCGGAAGCGTAGTCGGACTTCTCGAAGTTGTGGAACGCCTGCTTCTTCTCGATCGCGAGCTTGTTCGACTCGGTGAGAGCGTGGAACAGGACCGTGTAGAAGTAGATGTTCGTGAAATCGAGTGCCTCTTCGGAACCGTAGTGGATCCGCTCGCGACCGAGGAAGCCGTGGAGGTTCATCTGGCCGAGCCCGATGGCGTGCGAGAGCCTGTTGCCCTTCTCGATCGAGGGAACGGACGAGATGTCCGACTCTTCCGAGACCGCGGTCAGCGCGCGGATCGCGGTGCCGATGGTCTTGCCGAAGTCGGGCGAGTCCATGGTCTTCGCAATGTTGAGCGAACCGAGGTTGCAGGAAATGTCCTTACCAACCTGGTCGTAGGACAGGTCCGCGTTGTAGGTGGAAGGCTCGGATACCTGGAGGATCTCGGAGCACAGGTTCGACATGGAGATGCGTCCGTCGATCGGGTTGGCTCGGTTCACCGTGTCTTCGAACACGATGTAGGGATACCCGGATTCGAACTGGATCTCTGCGATTGTCTGGAAGAACTGGCGGGCGTTGATCTTGGTCTTCTTGATCCGCTTGTCCGCAACCATTTCTTCGTACTTCTCAGTAACGGAGATGTCGGAGAAGGGCTTGCCGTAGACGCGCTCCACGTCGTAGGGCGAGAACAGGTACATGTCCTCGTTGCGCTTGGCGAGCTCAAAGGTCACGTCCGGAATGACAACACCAAGCGACAGGGTCTTGATCCTGATCTTCTCGTCAGCGTTTTCACGCTTCGTGTCGAGGAAACGCATGATGTCGGGGTGGTGTGCGCTGAGGTAGACAGCGCCCGCACCCTGGCGTGCACCGAGCTGGTTCGCGTAGGAGAAGGAGTCCTCCAGCAGCTTCATGACGGGAATGATGCCCGAAGACTGGTTCTGGATCTTCTTGATCGGAGCACCCTGCTCACGGAGGTTTGTGAGGTTGAGGGCAACGCCACCGCCGCGCTTGGAGAGCTGCAGGGAGGAGTTGATGGCGCGGGAGATGGACTCCATGTTGTCTTCGATGCGGAGCAGGAAACAGGAGACGAGCTCGCCGCGCTGCTTCTTGCCAGCATTGAGGAAGGTCGGGGTGGCGGGCTGGAAGCGACCCGAGATAACTTCGTCCACGATCGACATGACTTCGTCCCTGTTGCCCTTCGCGAGGGTGAGTGCCACCATGGCGACCCGGTCCTCGAAGCGCTCCAGGTAACGCTTACCGTCGAAGGTTTTGAGGGTGTACGAGGTGTAGTACTTGTATGCACCGAGGAAGGTGGAGAAGCGGAACTTGTACGAGTAGGCGCGCTTGAACGTGGACTTGATGAAGTCGAAGTCGTACTGGTCGAGCACTTCCTGCTCGTAGTATCCCTCTTCCACCAGGTAGTCGAGCTTTTCCTTCAGCGAGTGGAAGAACACCGTGTTCTGGTTGACGTGCTGGAGGAAGTACTGGCGGGTAGCTTCGCGGTCGGCATGGAACTGAATCTGGCCGTCAGCGTCGTAAAGGTTGAGCTGTGCGTTGAGCGAGTGGTAGTTGACCTGGGGCTCCAGTGTCTCTAGACCCGTATCTGTGAGAGTTGTTCCCAAAACTCTTCCAATCCTTTTCTGACCTTGGCGACGTCATCTTGCGTGCCAAAGAGTTCGAACTTGTACATGTGGGGGACCTGGCACTTGGCTGAGATGATGTCTCCCGCTAGGCAATAGGCTTTGCCGAAGTTTGTGTTCCCTGCTGAGATAACTCCGCGAATGAGAGACCGGTTGTGCTCGTTGTTCAGGAATTTGATGACCTGCTTGGGGACGGCGCCCCGGTTGTTGCCACCACCGTAGGTTGGGACGATCAAGACGTATTCGTCATCCACGATCAGGTCCGGTTCGGCTCTGCGGATCGGTATGCGCTGCGCATCCATCTCCAGCTTCTTCACGAATCGGTCCGTGTTGTTCGTGACCGATGAAAAATAAACGATCTGTGCCACGTTGTCCCTGTCCTGAGAGGCGGCACCGGGTGCCGGCCCTCCCCTAACGTTCCTTCTCTTTAGGCTGTCAGTGCCGAGTCGGCCTGAGCTGCAACCAGTGCCTTGATCTTGTCCGGGCGGAACCCTGCCCAGTGATCTCCACCTGCCATGACGACGGGTGCCTGCTGGTATCCGAGCGCCTTCACCGACTCCAGTGCCTCTGCGTCTTCCGTCAGGTCGACGGTCTCGTAGGGCAGGCCGGCCTTGTTGAGGGCTCGAGTGGTGGCGTTGCACTGCACACAGGACGGCTTCGTGTAGACGGTGATTGTCATGGTGCTCTCCTATTTGTTGTCTCTAGTTTTTCGTTTCTTCTGTGACTGCGCTGGTCACCTGCCCAACCCCTTGCGGGGCCGCCACGGATACCAACGCGCCTCGACCTCCGACACTACACCTTGTGTCATTTCTGTGGAACACCACTAGATGGTGTGTTTCGTCGCGATACTCACGAACACTCTGTGGACTGATCGGTGGAAAGGTAATGGGTAGTTGTGTACGGGCGGTGGATAACTCCTCAACCCCTAAAATGGAGCGGTTCGTTTTTCTGCCAGTAGCTGATTAGTGTCGAACAGGTTCGCACCATTCTCGCCCCAAGGTCGGACAAAACTTCCCTGAAAGTTGGCGATCAGATTATCCACAGGCATGTGGACAAATATCCCCAAGAGTTATCCACGGGTGTGGATAAGGCGGATAAATCTACGAAAATGTTGGTGGCGTACACCACAGATTTACGGCGTGTTCTCGTCATCGGCGTGTTGGGCCGCCCTGCTGGCGCGGACAACCTGGAAGCCGGAGATGCCGAACATGGCGATGACGGCGAACCCGCCAAACACGAGGTATAGCGGGGATGTTGGGGAGTAAACAGCGAAACCTGCAACTCCGCAAATAATGCAGATGGCGCCCTGAATGTAGGAAAGGGAGGCTGCCGCACGGTTGCCCGCGACCCAGGCTTTCGGAGAGGCCGTTGTCGCCCTGGTCCGGGTTCCGAAACTCGAGTTCTTTGGCAGAGTTCCGTTAGTCTGTCTGTAACCGATGTAGAGCAGGCCGATGCCGGTCAGCGCTAACAGCACACAAACAATTTCGCCCAGGCTCACTTTTCCTCCACTGCAGGCTCGTCTACCAAAACGTTACCTCACAGGAATGGGTGAGGCCGGGCACAGTTGGTATTGTGATCTTGGAGATTCCATCAGAACAATCATCCCTCCTGCATAACCACCGGCGGTACGGCAGGGAATGAAAATTAATAAGGAGAGTTCATGAGCGAGATCGCAAAGCTCATTCTCGACGGCAAGGAATACGACCTTCCAGTCATTACCGGCTCCATGGGAGAGAAGGGCATCGACATCAGCGCTCTTCGTTCCACGACCGGGCACATCACACTCGACGACGGCTACGGAAACACCGGGTCATGCCGCTCGGATGTTACCTTCATCGATGGCGAGCAGGGCATCCTTCGCTACCGCGGCTACCCCATTGAAGAGATTGCCGAAAAGTCCAGCTTCATTGAGGCCGCATACCTCGTGATCTTCGGCAAGCTCTGCACCGAAGAGGAACGCGACTACTTCGCGAAGCGCCTCGCCGAGAACGCCCCGCTGCACCAGTCGATGATGAAGCACTTCGATGGCTACGGCTCGAACGGTCAGCCGATGGCGGTCCTGTCCGCCATGGTGAACTCTCTGACGGCCTACGATCCACAGGTCATGAACCCCAGCAACGAGGATGACATCCTCGAGGCTGCCGCGACCCTCATGTCCAAGGTGCGCACGATTGCTGCCGCGTCCTACAAGACGACAATCGGTGAGCCAATCATGTACCCGCGTGCGGACCTCAAGTACGTGGAGAACTTCCTCCACCTGATGTTCTCCACCCCCACCCACGACTACGAGCCCACCCCCGAGATCGTCCGGGCTCTCAACATGTTCCTTGTGCTCCACGCGGACCACGAACAGAACTGCTCCACCTCAACGGTCCGCATGGTTGCCTCCTCCAAGGCCAACATGTTTGCCTCCGCTTCCGCAGGTATCTCCGCTCTCTGGGGCCCCCTCCACGGTGGCGCCAACGTCGCGGTTATCGAGATGCTGCAGAAGATTCAGGACGAGGGCATTGATCCAGCCAAGTTCATGGACGAGGTCAAGAACAAGGAATCGGGCCGCAAGCTCATGGGCTTCGGACACCGCGTCTACAAGAACTTTGACCCCCGCGCCACGATCCTCAAGGGCGCAGCATTCGACATGCTTGAGAAGATGAACATCGACGATCCGCTCCTCGATGTCGCACTCAAACTCGAAGAGGTTGCCCTGAAGGACGACTACTTCGTTGAGCGCAAGCTCTACCCGAACGTCGACTTCTACTCCGGCATCATTCTCCGTGCCATCGGCATCCCCCTCGACATGTTCACCGTCATGTTCGCCATTGGTCGCATGCCGGGCTGGATCGCGAACTGGAAGGAAGTTCACGAGGACCCGAAGGCTCGCATCTACCGCCCCCGCCAGATCTACACCGGCGAGGTGGAGCAGACCTGGATCCCCCGCTCCGAGCGCGTCTAATCACGCCGGTACGCAGAGCGTTTCAGAAAGACGAGAACGGGCCCCCACGGGGCCCGTTCCCTTTAATCAAGCTACCTCTACCCGCTAGCACTCAACGACGTTGACGGCGAGGCCACCCTCTGATGTCTCCTTGTACTTGGAGTGCATGTCGGCACCTGTTTGGCGCATGGTTTCGATGACCGTGTCGAAAGATACCGAGTGCTGTCCATCGCCCCACAGGGCAAGCCGCGCTGCATTGATGGCTTTGACTGCACCAATGGCGTTGCGTTCAATGCAGGGGATTTGGACGAGCCCACCAACGGGATCGCACGTGAGACCCAAGTTGTGCTCCATTGCGATCTCGGCCGCATTCTCAACCTGCTCGGGGGTGCCGCCGAGTGCTTCGGCAAGGCCCGCTGCCGCCATCGCGCTCGCCGACCCGACCTCACCCTGGCAGCCCACCTCGGCACCGGCGATGGAGGCATTGGTTTTGATGAGAGCACCGATGGCGGTGGCGGCAAGGAAGAACCTGACCTTGCTGTCTTCCGTTGCGTCAGCAACCTCGTGGCAATAGTAGGTGAAGACGGCGGGCACGATTCCGGCCGCACCGTTCGTGGGAGCCGTAACAACCCTGTGCCCAGAAGCATTTTCTTCATTGACCGCGAGCGCCCACAGGTTCACCCAGTCCATTCCGCTCAGCGAATCGACAGTGGTGCGGTCCTTTAATTCCTGGTGGAGGCTCGGCGCTCTCCTGCGGACCGAGAGTCCGCCTGGGAGGATCCCGTCGGTGGTGATGCCTGCGTCAATACAGTCCGCCATGGCATCCCGGATGCTCGTGATGTAGTTGATTACGTCCGTGTCGGGTCGTGCTGCCACCTCGTTTTCCCACACGATATCGGAGATTCGTGCCCCCTGGGTCCTGCAGATGTCGAGGAGTTCGTTCGCTGTTGAGAAGGGGTGTGGCGCGGGCCTCGCGTGTGCGGCCTGGGATTCTGCCGTGGCCATGGCGACAACCTGGGGGTTGGTGGCAGGGTCTTCGGACAGGTCCTGCATGATGAACCCGCCCCCGATCGAATAGTAGGTGCGTGCGTATCGACCACCATCCACGTAGGCGGTGATCTCAAGGGCGTTGACGTGGTAGGGGCGTTTGATTCGGGGAGAGAAGATCATGTCGGTCTCGACCGTGAAGGGGACGTCCCCAATCCCGGCGACCGTGATGGTGCCACTGTCTACGACCCTGTCCATGATCTCGTCGACAACCTGGGTTGGGACCGTGTCCGGCCGATATCCTGCCAAGCCAATGAGGACGGCGCGGTCGGTCCAGTGCCCGCGTCCGGTGGCTCCGAGGGAGCCGAACAGTTCGATCGTGATGCGTTCGGGCACGGCAGTCGTATGCTCCGCGATTGCCGTGGTGTAGGCGTGGCCGGCTTTCATGGGTCCGACCGTGTGTGACGATGATGGCCCGACACCGACCCTGAACATGTCGAAGACGGAGAGGGGCCTGTTTGCTTGCTTGGCTGCGACCTGGCCGGCGACGATGGCGGCGGGAATCGAATGCATGATGTTCACCCTTCGAAGTCGATGGATAATCGCTTCCGTAATATTGGGACGACGTGCTTGGCGAGGAGTGGTGCCAGGCTTGCCGGTGTTGGTTGTGTCAGATCAAGCCACTGGATTTCGGCTAGTTCTGCGCGTGGCTGGAGAGTTTTTCTCTCCGCGGGTGTGAGTGGTTGGGCGAGGTAGATCGTTGATGACACTCGCCATCCGGGTTCGTTGGCTGCTTCTTCATCGAAGTGGCCGAGCAGTTCCAGTTGGTCGACTTCCCTCTCGTAGCCGATCTCTTCGCGTACTTCGCGGGTGGCTGCCTGCGTGGTGGTTTCCCCGGGTTCGAGTTTCCCGCCAACCAGCATGTATTTGCTGGTGTTCTTTTTCCTCACGGTGAGGAGGTGGTGGTTGTCGACGAAGCAGATGCCGGTGATGGTGAGGATCATGAAAGGAGTTTGTTGACGCGTTCCACCTTCTCTGTCAGCTGTCCCGTGTAGCCGGGACGGATGTCTGCCTTCATGACGAGGGAGACTCGTGGGGAGACGGCACTGACCGCTTCGGTTGCTTCCTTGACGACCGCCATGACCTCATCCCATTCACCTTCGATGGTGGTGAACATGGAGGTGGTTTCGTAGGGGAGACCGGAGGCCCGGACGATGGCAATCGCGTCAGCAACGGCCTGCGATACGGAGCCATCTGGGGAGTCGGTCGTGGTGGGGGCAACTGAGAAGGCAAGTAGCATGTATTCAACCTAGTTCACGCAACATATAAATTCTACAAAAGAAGCCACCCTTAACCCCCTCAAAGCGCACTCTTACGCGCTAGAGTAAAAAGAAAAAGGTTGCTCAAAGGAAGCCGCTCATGCCATTTATGAATGTCGAATCATTTAACCTTGATCATCGCAAGGTCGACGCTCCATACATTCGCGTTGCTGATGTGAAGACGCTACCGAAGGGTGACGTTCTCACGAAGTACGATGTTCGCTTCTGCCAGCCCAACGAAGAGCACCTCGACATGAAGACGGTGCATTCAATTGAGCACACGTTTGCTGAGCTGTCCCGCAACCATTCCGATTTCGTCGTTGATTTCTCCCCCATGGGTTGCCAGACCGGCTTCTACCTCATCATGATTGGTGAACCCGCAGAGGAAGAGATTCGCGACCTGGTCGCAAAAACGCTGAGTGATCTCGTCAACGCCGACGAGGTACCGGCAGCAAATGTTGTCCAGTGCGGGTGGGGAGAAAACCATAGCCTTGAGGGCGCTAAGCATGCCGCGCAGGCCATGCTTGACAAGCGTCACGAATGGGCACGGGTCATGAAGGACTAGACATGCGTACCGCAGCAGCCATTATTCTCACTGCCATGCCCGAAGAGGCAGCCCCCTTTCTTGAGCTTGAGGAGGCGGCCGGCCGGGTCGCTCAACTCGGCACCCCGGCGGGTTTCAACGCCTGGTATCTCACGATCGCTTCACCGCGCGTGCTCCTCGTTCAGACAGGTGTTGGCCAGACCGCTGCGGCCAGTGCCCTCACGTGGGCCCTTGGGCAGGTATCGACCCGTGATGTGTTCGCGGCCGGCACGGCTGGTGGCCTCCATTCGTCCACGAACGTGGGCGACATTATTGTCGGCACCGAGTACCGGTACGGGGCGGCAGACGCGACGGCGTTTGACTACGAGTACGGCCAGGTTCCCGGCCAGCCCGCATCCTTTCCCGGCAATCCTCGCGTCCTCGAACTCCTCGAAGAGAATGAGGTGCACGCGGACAAGATCCGGACCGGCCTCATGCTGTCATCCGACAGTTTCGTGACCGCCAAGAACGTCACCGCCGCGCGGGAGGCCTTCCCCGAAGCCCTGTCGACAGACATGGAGTCCGTTGCACTCGCCCAGGTCGCCCACGCCTACGGTGTTGGTTTCATTTCGATCAGGGCCGTCTCGGACCTGTGCGGGCCCGCCGCGGGTCAAGACTTCCACATGTCTCTCGATAGTGCCGCCCAGCTATCTGCCGAAGCGACGGTGGCTCTACTAGAGCAGTTGCGTGGTTCCCAACGTCCGGACCGCAGGCGCCGCCAATTCGGTTTCGACGCGCTCTACGCGGCCCTGTACGCGACGATCGCCGTCGACCAGTCCCTCGAGCCCGCCGAAGACATTGACCCGTCACTCGACCTGTCGGACCTGTCGCGGGACCTGCATGACGAGCAGGTACAGGACTTTGCTCGGCTTGTGGCCGCGGGCAAGAAGTATGTTTCCGAGAACCCCGATACTCGGATTACGTCGCAGCGTTACGACCGGATCCGTGCCGAAATCCTGCGGGACCTGAACCTCACGGGCGGGCGAGGAAGACAAACCTGGCCACCCACGTCCCAGACCATCATGAAGCGTTTCGATGGGTACTGGAACAATGCGATGAAGGCGATTGGCTTGAAAGGCGGCACTGGTCGGCGCCGTGGCGGGCTGCGCTACTCGAGCGAGGACTATCGGGAGGCGGTCCGCAAGTATCATGCGGATGTCACGAAGCAGCGCCGCCACCCGTCGTATGCGGGATACCAGGAGTGGTTGGCGACCCAGGATAAGACCTATCCATCGGGTGCCTCCATACGCCAGCACTTCGGCACATGGGCGGATGCGATCCTTTCCCTGTACGAACAGCAGAAGTAGCAGACCAGCACGTTCTTGAAGACGGACGGAGATCCTTCGTCAGCCTACAAGAGTCGAGCTTAACCCCGTGAGGATCAGATGATGAGGTCGTTGACCTCGTCATTGAACGGGAATGAGCCGGGCTCGTAAATGCAGAGGGGCTCTTCTGCATAGATGTTGCCGGTGGAATTGTAGGCACGGGACCTCGAGCCGCCACACACGTCCCGATATTCGCACCGCCCGCACTTGCCCTCGAGCAGCTCGGTACGCCGGATCCCACTAAACAGTTCTGAATTGCGATACAGGTCCACGAGGGATGAGTCCCTGACATTCCCTGCAGGAACATCAAGAAAGCCTGACGGGGTGACCTGACCGACATGGTTGATGAAAACAAAGCCGTTACCCGAAGAAATATTGATCGGGGCGCGGCGACTGCGCTCCCCGGTCACGAGTCCCAGGGCTTCACTCCGGTCGTACAGTGCCTCGTAGAGGAGCCCGAGGTTCATGACCTCCCTGTGGTCCCTACCCACCTTGTCGAGAACATGGCGCTGAATCGATACTCGCCGGAAATGGTGTCCCTCCGTGGTCTTGATAGGCACCGTTTCACCCAGGTCGTAGAACAGGTTGAGAACGTCTTCGCACTCCTGGGCGGTGAGAGCACCGAGGTCGATGCCTCGCCCCGTTGGGACGAGAAGGAAACCGGACCAGGTCATGACCCCCAGATCCCGCACGAGTTTGGCGATGTCGGGCAGCTCCATAACGTTATGCCGTGCAACGACGGAATTCAGCTGCACTTTCATGCCCAGTTCCCGTGCGGCTTCCCAGCCCGCCACCGTGTTTTCGAAGGTGCCCTGAACGCGCCTGAACCCGTCATGGCTTTCCTTTGTCGCACCGTCCAATGACAGCGAGATGGTGTTGACGCCAACATCCTGGAGGCGCATCAGGGAGTCACGGTTGAGTTTCTTGGTCCCCGAGGGTGAGACGGCAACGTGCAGTCCCATGGCCACGCCGCGTCTCGCGATCTCGTACAGGTCGTCCCGCTCGAAGCAGTCACCGCCGGAAATCACAAAGATCGGTGCTGGCTTCCCAAATGACAGCACCTCTGCCATGAGGGTCGTGGCCTCATCCGTCGTCAGTTCAAAAGGATTCCTGGCAGGGGTCGCTTCCGCACGGCAATGCAGGCAGGACAACTGACAGGCCCGGGTTGCCTCCCAGATAACAAGCATGGGTTGGCGCGCCGGGTCGTGGCGGACGGTCCTAACTGGCCTGCGGGGGCGAGGCGCGGACGTGAGGGACATAGCACTATCCTCGCCGGGTTTGGCGCACAGGATAGGGCCTAACGTCCCATGAACAGCCTGATATCCAGCCGGTCACACCAAATTACCGAGAGGCCACCGTGTCAGGCTGGTTATCGTGGCATGCCCGCGGCTGGTATCCGGGGGCCCAGCGGCGGGCTCTTAGCCGAGTCCCCATTCCTTGGCCACGTTGGTGATGGCGGCTTCCTTGACGGCGGGATCGTAGGAATTGCACGAGATGATGACCTCGTCGAGTGAGTAGGCCTCGACGAACTGCCCGATCTTTTCCGCCACCGTATCGGGTGTTCCAATAATGTGGGTGGGGTCGATACCGGGGTTGTTCCACACCTCAACGTTCTCCCAGGAGGGTTCTTGGAGGGGACCGGTCGAGCCGAAACGGAGCTGTTCCTGCATCCTCTTATACGTTGTCGCCTGGAAGTGCGCTTCCTTCTCGGTGTCCGCAACCATGATGTTGACACCAGCCATGACCGTCGGTTCCGTCACCTGTGCTGTGCGTGCGTTCTTCTTGAAATTCGTGCGGTACACCTGGAGCGCGGTCGACAGCTGTTGGGGAGCGAAGTGAGAAGCAAAAGAGAAGGGTAGTCCGAGCTCGGCTGCGACCTGGGCGCCGCCCGTCGAGGAGCCGAGCATCCAGATCGGAATATTCGTGCCCTCACCGGGGATTGCACGAACGACGCGGTGAAGCTGGTTGGGTCGAGCCTGCAGCCCCAGGACGGCAGCTCCAGCACCGGAAACCCCGTCCTCGACTTTGACCTCATCGCTCCCGCCTAGGAACTGGGTCAGTTTCAGGACATCAACGGCGAAGTCGTTGAGATCGGCTCCACCTCGGCGCAGTTCCGCGGCCGTCACCGGGTCGGTTCCCGGGGCCCGTCCCAGTCCCAGATCAATCCGGTCCCCGTAGATCGTGGCAAGGGTGCCGTAGTATTCGGCGACCATGAGCGGTGAGTGATTGGGGAGCATGACGCCACCGGAGCCGAGACGAATCGTTGACGTGTGTTCGGCGGCCCGCCCAAGCAGAAGGGCGGTGGCGGAGGACATGAAGGTGGCTGAACCGTGGTGCTCCGCCATCCAATACCTGCTATATCCAGCCTGTTCGGCAACCTGCGCGTACTTAACGGCGGTGTCGAGGGCTTGTTTGCGGGTGGAGCCCGCCGAGACGGGGGCAAGGTCAAGAATGCTCAAAGCTACGGTCATACCCTTACTTTGGCTTGACCTTGCCCTTCCGGCAAGTAGCTGACGCTACTGGCGAACTCCGACCTGGGACAGCAGGAAGGCGCGGCGCAGAGCCTGATCCTCCCAAGCGTTGTAGCGGCCGGATCTGCCACCGTGGCCCGCCACCATTTCCGTTTTTAACAGGATCGGTCGCTCAGCCCCATTCGTCGCGGTCTCCTGTAGTTTCGCCACCCACTTCGCGGGCTCAACAAAGAAGACACGAGTGTCGTTGAGCGAGGTCGTGGCGAGGATCGCCGGATACTCTTTCGCTTCCACGTTCTCGTAGGGGGAGTACGACTTCATGTATTCGTACACCTCGGGGTCGTGGTAGGGGTCGCCCCATTCTTCCCATTCCCCAACCGTCAGCGGCAGGGACGGGTCAAGGATTGTCGTCAGTGCATCGACAAACGGGACCACAGCGGAGATTGCGCGGAACCTGTCACCACCCATGTTGGCGACGGCACCGACGAGTAGCCCGCCGGCACTCCCACCCTCACCGGCGAGGCGATCGGGATGAACCCAGCCTGATTCGTGCAGGAAGTCAGCGCAGGCAATGAAGTCCGTAAACGTGTTCTTTTTGTTCAGCATCTTGCCGCTGTCGTACCAGGCCCGCCCCATGTCACCGCCTCCGCGAATGTGCGCAAGGGCAAAGACGACGCCACGATCGAGGAGGGAGATGATCGAGGGACCGAACGACGGGTCTGTCGAGATTTCGTACGAACCGTATCCGTAGAGCAACCCGGGGTTGGTCCCGTCTGGTTTCACCCCCTTCTTGTAGGCGAGGGTGAGGGGGACGCGGGTGCCATCGGGCGCCACCGCCCACTCTCGTGACGTTTCATAATCGGCACGGTCGTAGTTCGGCACGAACCTTTCCTTCACGACCTGGTTCTGTCCCGTGGCCGTCGAATAGTGGTAGACGGTGGATGGCTGAATGATCGAGGTCAGCACGTAGTCGAAGCCCGTTGCAGAAGATTTCGGATTACTTGTCAGCTCCACGGTCGACAGCTCGCCACCGGGGACAGTGAAGGGCTCCCCCCATCCCCCTTCCCGAGGGATGACACGGAGCTGGGTTTGCCCACCGGACCTCATGGAGACCACGGCAAAGGTGTCGAAGGCGGAAACGGATTCGATACGTTCGCCCTCTTCCGCAACGAGGAGTGGCTGCCAAGACTCGGGCATACTCTCACCCACGGGTGCTGTCGCAACCTCGAAGTCGGTGCGATGCAGGTTGTGGACGATGAGGAGCTCATCACCGGCCGGCTCCACCGAGTAGTCCAGTCCAGCCCGGCGCTCTGACACAACGATTTGTTCGGCGCCGCGCTCGGCTTTCATGATCCGCACTTCTGACGTCAGCCTCGACTGGGAATGCAGCACGAGCCACGTGCCGTCTCTCGAGGTGTCGGGCCAGACCGTGAACAGTTCATCTTCCTCTTCGAAGACAAGCTCGTCGGTTGCGGGGTCGGCACCGATTTCGTGGACCCACACCTGGTGGGCACGCCACGCATCATCCACCCTGCCGTAGAAGATCTGGGTGGAATCGGTTGACCATTCAAGACCGCATCCTGCTCCCGTGACTGACTCGTCGATGACCTCTCCGGTCGCGATGTTGGAGATGCGGAGGGTGAACCTCTCGTCCCCGGCAACATCGATTCCGAGGGCAACGTATTGGCCATCCGGGGAAATGTCGTAGCCCGCGGTTGAGAAGAACTCGTTGCCGGCCGCCAGTTCATTGCAGTCAAAAAGCAACTGCTCGCGATCGCTGACAACGTCTGGATCGGGACGGGTTTCGGACTGGATCCGGTGGAAGGAGGGGTATGCCTTGCCTTCGTAGGTGCGGGAGAAGTACCACCAGTCGCCCTTCTTAAAAGGAACGGAGGTATCATTCTCTTTCGTCCGGGACTTGATTTCGTCAAAGATGGTTTTCTGGAGGGGCTTCGTATCCTCGAGTACAGCATCCGTGAATGCGTTTTGTGCGTTCAGATAGTCCAGAACTTGGGGATCGGTTTTGTCCCTCAACCATTCGTAATCGTCAACGAACGTGTCGCCATGGAAGGTGCGGTTGGTGGGAACCTTCTTGGGTTTCGGAGCCATAGTCATGGGTTAAGACTATGCGATGATGGGGCACTCTTCCCGACGGGAAAGATCAGCAGATTGCGAATGCTTGCGGACGAAAGTATCCCTACTGGTCGGGTTTTGGCCAGCCGTTTGGCTCGCACCCTTCCAGGTCGAGGGTCTGCTGCATCATGACCGGGGCCCGACCATCAGGTTCACACACGGTAACGTGACCCTGACCGAGGAAGTGGCCCACCTCATGGTTGACGAGATAAACCCGATACTGGTCAACCGTGCCACCGGCTTCCAAGAATTTGTCGGTAGCTGATGCCCAGCGATCGACGTTCAGTACAACATCGGAATCCACACGGCAGGAGGTATATCCGCCCGTGTCGAGCGGCGCGCACAGTTCATCCACCGTGCCCGGAGTTGCAAGCCGCACGGTCAGCTCAGCCTCGTCGGCTGCCACGAGTTCGAAGGATACGGAGCCATCCGCGCCCCAGCCACGCTCATCGTTCAGCGTTCCCAGCACCCGTGCCGCAAACGCTTCAGTATCGACGGAGATTTCCTTCTCGGTCACGACAGCTACCTTGACGACGCGTTCGGTTTCGCGCTCGCTCTCCTCTACCCGGGTGCCTTTGGCCGTGTCGAATTCTCCCGAACCGGAATCGGGCTGATCAGCCGAGTTGAGGCCGGCGAGGCTCTCACCGACTTTGCTGGCGCCACCGATCTCACTTTCGGGCGCGGCGAACGCGAGCGTGGGCAGGACAGCCATGCTCGCTGTCAGGACACCCACACCCACCTTTATCACGTTTTGGTAACGGCGCATGTGTCGATCCTACCCACGTTTCTTCCCCGCCCGTCAACCCCGCCGTGACCGGCACAACACCCCATCACCCCGACCTTTCCGTTTCAAACCAACGTTTATGTCCATCGATGTGACCGGTGGAGCACTCAGTGCAATGTGTCCGTTGTTACGAACAACCGGCGACTGTTCAGTCTCGTTCCTGCCCCAATCTCTCAAGGGAACACAAAGATGAGTGCGTAGGTTCCACGACTACACTCGAGGATTATGAGTACTCGGCTAGCTATTCATGTGTGGACCGACCTGTCCTCACCCACGTCATTCCTGGGACTGCAAAATCTCCTCGACGGCACCCGCGGCAAGAATGTCGCCATCGAACATCATGCGTTCTTTGGTGGGGAAGCCGATGGGTCGTGGCGAGACACGGAGCGGCAGAGCCTCGGCGCACTTCAGGAAGCTGCGCTGGTCGTTAGTGAGATGGAGCATGGCGATACTCGGGCGGCCCAGGAACTCATTTATGCCGCCAAAGAACGCGGTGCCACGCCCGAAGAGTCAGCTGCTCTCGGGGTGGAGATGGCGATGCGGATTCACGAGGCCGCACACCTGCACGGGCGCAACATTGCTGACATTGACATTCTCGTCGAGTTGGCTGAGGAATCTGGGCTAGATGGTGCTGCTGTGCAGGCTGGCCTGAGTTCTGGTCAGTGGTCTGCCTTTGTGGACAGCGATGTGAAGGATGCGGGGCGGCTGGAGCTTGCTCGCGCCCCGTTCCTGTTCCTGTCGGGTATTTACCTTGTGGAGGGCGTCCAGTCACCAGAGGTCATCGCGAAGCTCGTTTCCTCTGCGCTTGGCGAGGTGAATGAGCGGGAACAGGCCGCGGCCGGGGAGGCACGCGACCTGTTTGGTTGGCAGGGTTAGGCCCTGTCTCGTTCGATAACGGCGAGCCGGTCAGCTTCTTCGTTGCCAGCATCCCCATCGTGTCCCCGGACCCAGTCGATTCGGGTCTTGGCGGTGCGGGCCTCGTAGGCCTCGAGCAGATCAGCGACAAGTTGCTGGTTCGCAACAGGCTTACCGTCAGCCTTCTTCCAGCCCTTCCTGCGCCATCCGGGCCCCCACTTGGTCACAACGTTGATGACATACTGGGAGTCTGCACGCAGGAGGAGGCTGCGGTCGTTGTCCGCGTAGCGGAGAGCCTCGAGCATGGCCGTGAGCTCCATGATGTTGTTCGTGGTCCGGCGTGAGCCGCCGGACCCTGTGGTTCCGGTTAGCTCATCGACCCAGGCCCATCCGCCCCTGCCGGGGTTCCCGGAGCACGCCCCATCGGTCGCAATCACCTGATCAAATCCGTATTTATCGGCACCTGGCACGTACGGTCCATCACCATCGGTCCCTGATTGCTTCGCTGCGACAGGAAAGTCGGAGCCGGCTGGCACCACATTGTCGGGAGCCGTGGCGGGAGCGTTCTGTGCCCGGCTGCGGGCACGCTCGATTGGGGACAGGGTGACGAGCTCTTCATCGAACAGCGCACCATCATCAAGCAGATCATCTCCGACACCATTTCTGTCTTCGACCCGCTCGAGGCCGGTTGCCGCAAGCAGGGTGATAACGTCGGGATGCCACAGAGACTGTTCGGAAGCATAGTCGCCGTCGGTGATGGCAAGGTCGTGGCGTAATGCCATGTCCGAGGCCGCGGATCCGGCACCGACAAGTCCCAGCTGGGAGAGGTGACGAATGATGGTGTGGGGGTCGGTTCCGCAGGCGAGTGCCAGGTCCGAGGTTGCTAGCCAGTCCGTTCGTGTCATAGGTCAAGGCTACCCGGTGAAGACAAAGGCACCCGCCCAGGTGGGCGGGTGCCTTGTGTCATGTTTTCGCCAGCAGCGGCACTGTGGTGCCGATGGTGGTGTTACTCGGAGACGACCGAGACGTTGACTGCGACGGTGACGTCCGAGTGAAGGCGGATGTCGACCTTGTAGTCGCCGACCGACTTGATGGGGTTCGTGACGAGAACCTTGCGGCGGTCGATGTTTTCGCCGGTTGCTTCCTGGGCAGCCTGGGCGATGTCGGCAGCGGTGACGGCACCGAAGAGACGGCCGGAGTTGCCGGTGCGGACCGTGATGGTCAGCGTGGTCTCTTCAAGCTTGTCGCGCAGTCCCTGAGCGTCTTCGACCGTGGCGATCTCGCGCTTGCGGCGAGCCTGCTCCATCTGGTCGATCTGCTTCTGGGCGCCCTTGGTCCACCGGGTGGCGTAGCCGCGGGGCAGGAGGAAGTTACGCGCGTAACCGTCCTTGACCTCGACAACGTCACCGGGCTGGCCGAGGCGGTCAACCTCATGGGTCAGAATGAGCTTAGCCATGATGGACCTCCTTAGCGGCCTGAGCCAGTGTAGGGAAGCAGTGCCATCTCGCGAGCATTCTTAATTGCTCGTGCGATCTGACGCTGCTGCTGAACGGAAACGCCAGTCACTCGACGTGCACGGATCTTGCCGCGGTCAGAAATAAACTTGCGCAGGGTCGCGGTGTCCTTGTAGTCGATCTCGTCGACCTTGGTCACCTTAACGGGGCCGATCTTTTTCTTCGGCTTGCGAAGGTTTGGCTTCGCCATGATTGATCTCCTCTGTGCGCTTACGCGCCGAAAGTTGTTTTAGAACGGAGGGGCGTCGTCGAATGAGGAACCGGCCGGGCCCGAGGCCCAGGGATCATTCTGTGAACCGCCCGTAGGGCTGTCGTAGGCGACGTTGCCACCGCGGTTGTTACCACCACTGAAGCCTCCGCCACCAGAGTTGCCACCGCCGCCACCGGAACGCTGGGTCCTTTGGACCTGCGCGGTTGCGTAACGGAGGGAGGGGCCGATTTCGTCGACCTGCATCTCGATCGAGGTGCGCCTCTGGCCCTCATGCTCGTAGGAGCGTACCTGGAGTCGGCCGGTCACGACCACGCGGGTGCCCTTCGTGAGGGAGTTGGCGACGTTTTCGCCATACTCACGCCACACGGAACAGCGAACAAACATGGCTTCGCCATCTTCCCACTGCTGTGTTTGCTTGTTGAGGGTCCTCGGGGTTGAGGCCACCGTGAAGCTCGCTACCGGGATCCCGGACGATACGTAACGTAGTTCGGGGTCGGCGGTAAGGTTGCCAACGATGGTGATTATCGGTTCGCCTGCCATGATTCAGCTCCCTTGAAGCTTGCTCAGTGCTCGTCCTTGCGCAGCAGCTTGGTGCGCAGGATGGATTCGTTCAGACCCAGCTGACGGTCGAGTTCCTGTGCGGTTGCGGTGGTTGACTTGAATTCAACCACAACATACACGGCTTCCGACTTCTTCTGGATTTCGTAGGCAAGGCGGCGCTTGCCCCAAATGTCTACGTTGTCGATCGAGCCACCGTCGTCAATGACGACCTTGAGTAGCTTCTCCAGTGCGGGCGCGAGGTTACGCTCGTCAACTTCCGGATCGAGGATGATCATCAGTTCGTACTGACGCTGATCCATACCCACCTCCTTTGGTCTCAACGGTCACGGTCTTTCCGTGACAGGAGGGTATACGTGCCCGTAGGCACCCAATCACTTTACCGTTAAAGAGCCGGGGTTGGTAAGTGCTTGCGGAATCGGATCGTGTGCCGTTGGGCACCAGGGGTGAGGGCCTGACCATCGGAACTAGACGGCGGTTTCTGTCCCGGGGGCGGCGGGTTTTGCCCACCGCTGCCCTGCCCGGGGCTTTCGGTGGGGGCCTGGCTCGGCGGTTCCGTCGGGGTTACCGTGCGCGGAGGGGTGGGTTCCGGGGTGGGAGCGGGTGGCTCTTCCGTTGTTGGTTCTTCCGAGGGTGGTTCCGTGGTCGGTTCCTCCGTGGTGGGTTCCTCCGTTGGCTCCTCCGTCGTCGGTTCTTCTGTGGGCTCCTCGGTGGTTTCTTCTTCCGTCGGTGTTTCCACAACCGGGGGCGGTGCGATGGTGGGGGCGTTGGTGGCGGGGCGGAGGTTAGGTTCGGGGAAGTCCTCGACCGGCATGCCGTTCGTTGCCTCCATCATGAAGTCCAGCCAGATCTGTGCCGGGAAATTACCGCCCTGGATTGCCCACTGCCCACCGAACGGGGTGAGGGATTCTTCTTCCCCATCGGGGCCGATCTGGTACATGTTGACGACCGTCGACAGTTGCGGAACGTATCCGGCGAACCATGCCGAAACAAGGAAGGATGAGGTTCCGGTCTTGCCGGCCACGGGCCTGTTGAGTGCGGAAATCTGGGAGGCTGTGCCCCTGGGACTGACAACCTGTTCAAGTGCGTACGTCAGCCGCGCAATGTCGTCAGCATCAAAGACGCGCTTGCCGCTCGTGTCGCCCAAGTAGGTGACGTCCCCTTCACGGTTGCGGACTTCGCGAACAGTGTGGGGGGTGGTTCGCACACCCTGTGAGGCGAAGGTCGCGTACGCCCCCGCCATCTCCTTCGCCGTGGGCGAGGCTGAACCGAGGACGTTGGAGAGGGATTCGTCGAGGCCGGGAGTGTTTTCCGGAAGTCCTGCTCGCACAGCAACATCCTTGGTTGCGGCGGGGCCCACCTCTTCGTTGATCTTGATATAGACCGTGTTGACGGAGTTTGCTGTCGCGGTCAGCAGGTCGATGTAGCCAAGCCCGGTGAGCTGGAAGTTCTCAAACTCGTTGTCTCCCACGACGTAGGGCGAGGAGGAATCGTAGCGCTGGTACAGGCTAATATCGTCCTCGATCGCGGCAAGCAGGCCGAAGGGTTTGAAGGTGGATCCGGCCTGAGCGCGGTCCTGGGTGGCGGTATTGCGGGACCTCTCAAGATAGTCTTCACCACCGTACATGGCCTTGATTTCACCGGTCTCGGGGTCGACCGAGACGAGACCAACATAGTTGTTGTCGGGACGGTCCTCGGGCAGGTTCTCAACCGCGTCGACCGCGTACTGCTGCATGTCGACATCGATCGTGGTCACAATGTCGAGACCGAGCGTATCGAGTTCAACTTCCGTGTAGGTGCCGGAATCGACCAGTTCACGCCTGACTTCGGACAGGATATAGCCGTCGGTTCCCGCGTACTGGTTCTGTGTGGCGGGCTCGATCGTGTCGGGGAAGCGTGCGGCTTCCGCCTCTTCGACCGTGATCCAGTCGTCTTCCGCCATGCGCCGCAGCACCCGCTCCCATCGGGCGAGCGCCTGATCAGGGTTGACCGCAGGATCCCAGTTCGACGGCGAGGGGATTACTGCCACGAGGAGGGCGGTTTGGTCGAGGGTGAGGTCGGCAGCATCTACTCCGAAATAGGCTTGGGCTGCTTCCTGAATGCCGTAGGAGCCACGCCCGAAATAGATCGTGTTGAGGTAATTCTCGAGGATCTCGTCCTTCGACTGCTCCTGGTCAATTTTGATCGCGAGAACGGCTTCGCGGAGCTTTCCAGGAATGTCTGTCGTGGTGCCCATGTAGTAGCGCTCCACGTACTGCTGGGTGAGGGTGGAGCCACCCTGTCGGGGCAGTCCGCGCAAGTTGTTGATCGCGGCACGGAGGGTGCCGCGAATGTCGACACCAGCATTTTCGTAGAACCGTTGGTCCTCGGAGGCAACGACAGCGTGGGGGACGTGGTCGGGCAGGGAGTCAAGGGGGACAGAGTTGCGCCTGACCTCGGCAAAGGTGCCGATCTTGGTTTCCCCATCGGAATAGTACACATCCGTAGATTCCGCGAGAGCAAAGTCATCGGGTTCCGGAACTTCGGTCGTGATGTACAGGTAGGCGAAGGCGCCGACTCCGGCCGCAATGAAGAGCAGGAAGGAACCGAGGAGGAACCGCCACGAGGGAAGCCAGCGTCGGATTGGGCCCTTACCCCGACGCGGGTAGTTCCAGAACTTTCTTTTCTGCCGACCGCCCTGGTTCTTGTTCTGTGCGGGGGCGGTCCGCTTCGTAGATTGTTGACGGTTGCCTGCCATGGGCTTGATTATTCCCTATGCTTGCCGCGCCTGCGCAACTTCTTGCCCATCGTCACTAGTTTTGATTCGCGAGCCGTTGGCCTGCGCAAACCCCGTGCGGCCCTCGTGACAACGGTTTGGAGACCGCCCCACGCATCCGGCGATTCGTAGGTCACGTCGTAGCGTCCCGCGCCCTGTTTGCGTTTCACTTCGTGTTCGGAGGTCATGAATGCGTCGAGCCAGCGCGTGGACTTTGACGAGTCGACCAGCACAGCCTTGAAGAACAGGGTGAGGGGCACGGCGAGCAGCGCACCAAGGGGGCCGATGACGATTCCCCAGACCATGAGGGACAGGAAAGTGACGGTGGCGGACAGCCCGACAGCGTCGGCCGTGAACTTGGGTTGGAGGAGTGACTGGATAATGAAGTTGATGAGCGAGTAGGCAACGATCACCCACGCCATCAGCTGCCATCCGCCCTCGAGCAGGCCGAAGAGTGCGGGCGGAACCAGGCCGAGAATGAATCCGATATTGGGAATGTAGTTGGTGATGAAGGAGACGAGTGCCCAGGCGAGGGCCAGCGGGATCCCCATGGCCTGCAGGGCGATCCAGTCAAAGACGGCGACGATCGCACCGAAGATAGAGGAGACGAGCCAGTACTGGCGGACCCTGCCCTCAAAACCGGACAGGGCTTCGTGGAGTTCTGGGTTGGCCTTCTCCACGAGGCTGGAGCGCGATTCCATCGACATTGTGTCGATCACAATGAAGAAGATCGACATTGCGATGATCGCGAGCAGGGCACCCATGGAGGAGATCTGGTCGATGAGGGCACGGGCTGCGCTCATGATCGTGTTGAGGTCCAGCTGGTTGAGCAGGTTATCGACACTGGAGGCGTCATATCCCTGCTCAACGAGGAACTGGCTTTCCTCAAAGAATCGCGAAATGTTGTTGACGATCTGGGTGAAGCTGTCCTGGTAGGAGGCAATGACCTCGGGTAGGGGCAGGAATGCGATCACCGTCAGGCCGATGAGCCCCGACAGGAAGATGACAAGAACGAGGATCGAGCTGACGGCAGAGATCCACTTCGGCACGCCCTTGCGGACCATCCATCGGTGGATGGGGCGGATGGTTAGAACCAGGGTGAAGGCAAGGAATGCGGGGGCAAGAATGGAAGCGAACGTTCCCAGTCCCCAGAGCGACAGGGACGCAAAGGCACCGATGATGAGGACCCACATGCCGGTCGGCATGATGGGTGCCATCGGCTTGTTCCTGCCCTGGACGACAATGATGTCATCGTCGGAGTTTTCCTCGTGGAGCTCAGGTGCCTCGTCCGCTATTTCCGGAGTGGGTGCTGATTCGGCACGCACGTTCTCTTCATTTGGCTTCACAGCACAACCTTTCCCGTTCTGAACCGTAGAGTACCCAGAAAACAGGGCCCGCGTCCCCGTGACACGAAGCTCGTTCCGAACTGTTCACCCAACGGCCCGAATAGGACGCAACAGAGGGTGGGATTCGGCTCCTTTTGCCTAAGATCCCACCTCGCGCGGGGTTCCGGTGATCTTCCGGTTGGAGACGTAATACCAGGTTGCGAGGATCAGGTAGAGGACCACGAGGACGGTGAAGCCGCCGCGGGACCAGCCGGTGTCGGGGAGCATGACCGCGGCGAGGGCCGCAGCGCCGACGAAGGCGGCGTTGTACATCATGTCGTAGAGAGCAAAAGCACGGCCACGGTAGGAGTCCACGACGTCGCGTTGCACGATCGTGTCGACGGCGATCTTGGCTCCCTGGACTCCCAGTCCCATGAGAACCGCAGCGATCGCAATCCAGGGCAGTGACGGGGTGGCGATGAGGATGACCTGGGACAGCATGGAGATGCCGAGGCAGGTAACGATCCACTGGGCCGGGGTCATCCTTTGGTGGGCAAGCGGAGTGAAGACGATGGCAGAACCGTTACCCAGGAGGGAAATGCCGGATAGGGTGGCGAACATGGCGAGCCCTGCATCAGCATCCGCCGGATCGGCCAAGAGATTCCTCGAAATGAGGAGCAGGGCAATGAAGTTCACTCCGTACAGGAACCTGTGCACCGCCATGACCACCAGCGCGTGACCGGGGGTGCCGCGGAGCGCAAGATAGCGGGCTCCCTCCCACAGATCTTCCAAGACCGCCGCAATCTGTTTCGCGAGCGGCACCCGGACCCGGCCCTCGGGACCAAGCTCACGGTAGCCGATGCGGGAGGCGGCCCACACGGCGCACAGCAGGAGCAGTGCCGCAACCGCCAGGCACGACGCGTCCCTCACCGCACCTTCCGGGGTGAGCCGGTTGATGACGAAGCCGAGGGCTGCACCGATGACGGTGGCGACAGCACCGAAGGTGGGAACGAGGGAGTTCGCCATGATGAGCTGCTCGCGCGGCACCACGTGCGGCAAGCCTGCCGACAGTGCGGACAGGAGGAAACGGTTGATCCCGAGGGTGATGAGCGCCAGGACGGAGACCGGCACAAAACCCGCTCCGGTGGCCATGAGCACGGCGAGGAGAACGCACAGGATTGCCCTGATCGTGTTGCCCCAGAAGAGAACGGCCTGACGCGACCAGCGGTCAAGGAGCGGACCAACGAAGGGGCCGACAATCGTGAAGGGCAGCAGGAGCACGGTGAATGCTGCCGCGACCCCGCTTGCCGTTGTCATGTTGGTTGGGTTGAAGAAGTAGAGGGTGGCGAGTCCGACCTGGAACATGCCGTCCCCGGATTGGGAGATGAGACGGACCGTGAAGAGTCTTTTGAATCCGTCGTGGACGAGGAGGGTTTTCAGGTCGGACCGGACGGACATCTACAGGTTCTCCTTCGCCCACCCGCGCAGGTGTCGTTCGGCTTCTTCCGGTTCGAGGGGACCGTGCTCAAGTCGCAGCTCGAGCAGGTAGTTGCGTGCCTTCCCAACGGTCGGTCCTGGCCCAATGCCGAGGATCTCCATGATCTGGCCACCGTCAAGATCGGGCCTAACGGCCGCCATTTCCTCCTGTTCGGCAAGCTCCTGGATCCGCTGCTCGAGGTCGTCGTAGGCGGCTTGGAGGCGCATGGCCTTCCTGTGGTTCCGGGTGGTGCAGTCGGCTCGGGTGAGGCGGTGGAGTCGCTCCAGTACCGGCCCCGCATCGTTCACGTACCTGCGGACCGCCGAGTCGGTCCAGGTGGCTTCCCCGTAGCCGTGGAAGCGCTGGTGAAGCTCGACAAGCCGGCATACCTCTTTGATGGTCTGCTTATCGAAACGCAGTGCGGTCATGCGTTTCCTTGTCATCTTCGCGCCCACGATGTCGTGCTGGTGGAAGGTGACTTTATTGCCGGGACCGAAGCGGCGGGTGGGGGGCTTCCCCACATCGTGCATGAGAGCCGCAAAGCGCAGCACGAAGTCGGGGCCGGGGACCGGCCCGTCTTCGTCCGTTTCGAGGGCGATCGCCTGATCGACCACGGTCAGGGTGTGTTCGTACACGTCCTTGTGACGGCCGTGCTCGTCGACGGTGCTCTTGAGGGCGGCAACTTCTGGGAGCACCCGTTCTGCGACACCCGTGTATTCCATGATCTCGATACCGCGGCGCGGGTGGGGCGAAATCATGAGGCGTTCAAGTTCGGCACGAATCCGTTCGGCTGACACGATGTCGAGCCTGTCCGCCAGCTCCGTCATCGCATTCATCGTGTCCATGTCCACATCGAATCCGAGCTGGGCGGTGAAGCGGGCTGCTCGCATGATGCGCAGCGGGTCATCGGAGAAGGAGATGAGGGGGTCGATCGGGGTGCGAAGAAGTCCGTCCACAAGATCGTTGAGGCCGCCGCAAGGATCGACGAGTTCGAGGGAGGGCAGGCGCACCGCCATGGCGTTCACCGTGAAGTCCCGCCTCGTGAGGTCACCTTCGAGCGTGTCACCGAACGCGACCTGTGGTTTGCGGGAGTTCGGGTCGTAGTCGTCGGAACGGTAGGTGGTGACTTCGACGGTCAGTCCGTGCAGGGACGCACCGATGGTGCCGAAATCTTTCCCGATGTCCCACGTGGTCTCCCCCCAGTCCGCGAGGATCTTGAGGGTTTCGTCGGGACGCGCCGAGGTTGTGAAGTCCATGTCATGCGCGGGAATTCCCAGGCACGCATCTCGCACCGGTCCGCCCACGAGAGCAAACTCGTAACCGGCCTTGTCGAAGCGGTCCGCAAGCGACAAAACCGCTGGTGGGAGCGCCTGGAGTGCCCGCTGGGCAGAACCCAGGTAGCGTGCTGTGTCCGTAGGGTTGGATACCAACTGTCACGTCCTTATGCGAATGCTGGGCCACGCCGGGATGGCCCTGCTGAGATAGACTTGCGCGAACATTATTACAGTTAAGAGTATGCCGATGCCGGGACCGATTCCTCGACCCCGCGGCCCCCAACCGTGGCGCCGTGGCGTTTCAGCGACCCGAATTGGTTCCAGGCGCTCCTATTTACCCGTCGTCAACGAGACCTCCGCGGGCGGCATTATCGTCAAGCCCGTCGATGGTGTTGCTTGGGTTGCGATCATTGCTCGCCGCAATCGGGGTGGACGTCTCGAGTGGTGTCTTCCCAAGGGCCACCTGGAAGGTGAAGAAACAGCCGAGGAGGCAGCGGTACGCGAGGTCTATGAGGAGACCGGTATTTTCGGTCAGATTCTCACCCATCTCGCGACGATCGACTACTGGTTTTCTGGCACGGATCGGCGGGTTCACAAGGTTGTGCACCACTTCCTGCTCGAGGCCCTATCCGGTGAGCTCACGACAGAGAACGACCCCGATCACGAAGCTGAAGACGTGGCCTGGGTGCGGCTAGAGAACGTGCCCGGCAAGCTTGCCTATCCAAACGAGCGCAGGATCGCCACGCTCGCCCGGGATGTGCTGACAGGTAAGCAGTGAAACGCGCTCTCGCAATCCTGTTACTCGGTGCCGGCCTTGTCATGTCGCCGCTCCCGGCATCAGCAGAACCTGACGGCACAATCGAGATCGAAATCACTGAGATTTCTGCCGTCCACACACCCGGCGAGTCCCTTCCCGTCACGGTCCAGATCACAAACGAAGGTGAACGACTCGAGGACATCCCCCTCCACCTCACCACCCAGGCCTCCGTTCCGTCTTACCGGAACAACATCATGGACTGGCTCGAAGACGATCTGGAGAACCAGATGCTGACGTTGGACAGTCGAACGGTTGATGTTCCGTCCGGCGTGAGCACTGTCAAGATTGAGGTGCCGGCCGACGTCATCACGTGGGGCAACACGACCACCTCTTGGGGGCCACGCGGCATTGAAGCAACACTGGATGCCGGGGAAGAGACCAGTGACCGAACTTTCCTCATCACCGAACCCTCATACGCGATCGAACCCATGGAGTTCACGACTCTTGTGCCCGTCACGGTTGGCGCCGAGGATCTCAGTACTGTCCCAACAACCGCGCAGCGCTACGAGGACACCCTGACCGCTCTCAGCGAGGGCACGATCTCGGATGGTGAGGAACTCCCGGATCCGGTCACCGAAGCTGTCCAGTCCGCTGCCGATCGCGCTATCACCCAGATCGATACCCTGACGAGCCCGGGCATGACCGTCGCTCTCGACTCTGCCCTTGCCGCTCTCGAATACGGCACGTATGACGGGATCTCGGAGAGCCTTGAGGGATTCTCAGGTACTGGGCACGAACTGATGCTGCTGCCGGGCTTGGATGCGGACATGGCCGGGTGGGCAAATACGGGGGATGACCGGTACTTTGCCACTCACGTGGAACAGATGGACCGCACCACCCTCGCCCTGCAAAACGACGACATCATCAGTCGTTCCGACGTCCTCTACACCCCCGTCGCACCCTCACTGACAACAGTCAGCCATGCCCTCGAGCACGGCTCCGAGCTCGTCATTCTTACCGACGAGCAGGTGTCCACCTCCGGTGAGCTGCACTGGACGCCCTCGGCCCGAGCCGATGTCACCGTCGATGGCATGACAATTCCTGCCCTCATCACCAACACCCAGCTGTCCGAGCTCCTGTCCGGCGCAGGCACGATGTCCGATCTGGACCGCAGGCAAACCCTCCTGGCGCTCACTGCCGTGCACTATCGGGAGCGCCCCAATGACCCGCGGCCCATCGTCATGAGCATGCCGCGAGCGGACGACACCGCCATCAACCTCGAGTCCCTCAACGAGCTCGTGACTGCGCTGGACGATGCTGCGTGGATGGAGGGGAGCACGCTCTCGGATATCGCCGACAGCCCAGCAAGCTCCGTAGCCCGCGAGGACCTGGATGGTGAGACAGCCGAAGGCACGTCGATTACCGCTAGCGAACTTCACACCCTCACGAATTCGGGGAACGCGATCTTTGGGATCGGGGATCTCACCACCCACCCCCACGTTTACCGCGATGCCGTTAAGGTGACGACCGACATTGTCGGCTCCTGGGCGCTGACAGCCCTGCCCGGAGAGATCTCACACCGGGTCCTGTCCCTGCAGGCCCTGTCCGTTGAGCTCGCCAACGCCCTCAAGGTCCAAGAGTCGTCAACAATTAACCTCATCTCTCAGGCCTCTGAACTCCCGGTCCACGTCACCTCGACCCTGCCCTTCCCCATCACCTTGACCGTCGGGGTTGATAGCGAGGATGGGCGGCTGCGCTTCACCGACGTCGACACGGTGGTCCAGCCTTCCACGACGACAACGGTCGGGGTCCCGGTCCGAGCCATCGGTTCCGGTGACGTCACCATTCACGTCCAGATCGCCGGCTCTCAAGGGCAGCCGATCGGTGACGGTACGGATATTAAGATCCGTGTTCGTGCGGACTGGGAGAACATGGGTACCGCGATCACCGCGGGAGTTTTTGTCATTATCCTGATCATCGGCATCGTCCGCTCGGCGCGGCGCGGCAAGCGTAGCGAGGGTGTGAGCGAGATCAGCACCGTCAGAGAGGGTCCCACACATGGCTAATGGTGTTGCACGGAATTCGGCGGTCATGTTCGCCGGGACGCTCACCTCCCGAGTTCTCGGGCTCATCCGGTCCCCACTCCTGTTCGGCATCGCGGTTGGCTTGAACTATCCGGCAGGTAATGCCTTTGACGTGGCCAACAAGCTCCCCACCCTGATCTACATGCTCGTGGCGGGTGGCGTCGTCAACGCCGTTCTGGTGCCCGCGATCGTTCGAGCATCCCAGCGCGACAGCGATGGGGGGCTTGCCTACATCAACAAAGTTGTCACCCTCGGTGTGCTCGTCCTCGGTGTCATCACCACACTTTTGACACTTGCTTCCCCCTGGCTCGTGTCACTGTTCGCTTCGGGTCTGGATGGTCCGTGGTACACCCTCGCGGTCGCATTCGCCTTCTGGTGCGTGCCCCAGGTGTTCTTCTACGGCATGTACACGCTGCTCGGGCAGATCCTCAACGCGAAAGAGAACTTCGGACCATACATGTGGTCCCCGGTCCTCAACAACATCATCGCAATCGCGGGCCTCTTCATCATGCTGCGCATCTACGGCGGGGCAACCCCCGACAATGCTCTCGATGCCTCACTGTGGGACGGTCCGAGAATCGCCCTGCTTGGCGGCAGTGCCACACTCGGCATCGTCGCCCAGGCCGCCGTCCTCCTCATCCCCCTCTATCGCATCGGGATCCGGCTGAAGCCCGACTTCCAGTTCAAGGGAGCCGGTCTCACGAGCGTTGCCAAGACGGGCGGCTGGGTGCTCGCTTCCATGGGTGCCGGGATGATCCCCACCATGCTGATCTCCAACGTTGCCTCCGTCGCTTCGCAGCGCGCGGTCAGCATGGATACTGCCGGTGCTCTCGGCGTGGCCGGTAACGCCGCCTACACGACTGCCTACAGCCTTTACTCCCTCCCCACCTCGCTCGTGGTTGTCTCGATCGTGACCGCGATCTTCACCCAAATGTCCACGAAGGCAGCGAGCGGTAACATGGCGGGAGTCCGTCAGGACACGTCCCGTGCCCTGCGAGTGGTCGCGATCTTCACGTTCCTCGCCACCTCCCTCATCGTTGTCCTCGCCACCCCGGCCGTCCGCATTATCAGCCCCGGCTCGACCTGGGAGGAGGTCTCCTCGATCGGCACGGTTCTGGTCACGATGTCACTCGGCCTCATCGGAGTTGGTTCGTTCACGGTCCTGCAACGCGTTTACTACGCGCTCGAGGATGCTCGTGGCCTATTCTTCGTCCAGCTTCCCTTCTTCGTCCTCCATGCTGCACTCATCATGACAACGGTGGTTTTGCCGGCACGGTGGATCGTGGCGGGCGTGGGTGTTTCCATGGCGATCACCAACACCGTGACGTGCCTGGCGGCAGCGAGCCAGATCAGGAACCGGCTCGGCGGCATCGATGGAACTGTTCTCCTGCGTTGCTTCCTGCAACTGCTGCTCGCGGCCATCGTCTCAACCATCGCCGGGTTCGTCACGCTACGGGCCTTTGGCCCGTTCAACACCGAATTCTCGTTCTTCTCCGGAATCGTCCGCATCGTCGTCGTCGGAACCGTCATGGTCGCGGTATACCTGGCGGTCATGTGGGTGCTGCGGATGCCGGAACTCAAGGCCCTCCTGGGTCCGCTTAGGAAGGTGCGTACACGACTGCTACGGCAGCCCAGTCCGCAACCAACTACACTGAATGAGTCAGAACCTTCTCAACCCAACGGAGCTATCGTGGCAACGAATCTGGAAGCCGGACGCCGCCTGCGCGACCGCTACGAACTCGTGGAACCCCTGGAACAGCACGATGACCTTGCAACGTGGCGCGGCATCGACACCGTCCTCGGGGCAGACGTTCGCCTCATCGTCATCCCCTCCAGCAACCCCGCACGCGAAGCGACCGTTGATGCTGCCAGGCGCGGAGTGCTCGTCGACGATGTGAGGCTCATCCGCCTCCTTTCGATCTTCGATCTCGGCTCCGACTCGGTCATCGTCACCGAGCTCCCCCGCGGCATCACCCTGACCGAAATGATCGATGCTGGGAAGACCCCCGAGGACCAGGTGCGAGCCATTGTTGGCGAGGCCGCGGGAGCTGTTGATGCTGGCGTGAGGCGCGGTGTTCGCCACCTCAACCTCCGTCCCGACCTGATCCGCATCGACCAGGAAGGCACTCTTCTCGTTGATGGTTTGGGAATCGATGCGGCACTGACCGGGGAACACCCGAGCGATTACGATGGCCCAGCACTCGACCAGAAGGATGCTCGCAACCTCACCCTCATTGCCGCGGCCCTTACCCTCGGCAAGCAGATTCCCGCCACCGGTCAGGACGAGTTCCTCACCGAAGCCGCAGACAGTGCCTCCGAGGGCCAGCTCAAGACCATTTTTGCCGCGGCCGCCCGCGGTGAAGGACCGTTATCCACGAGCGACTTTATTCGCCAGATCGCACCCTGGGATCGGATCAGGGCAGATGAGCTGCCCCTGTCCGAAACGGAGAAGACGATCGCGATGACGCCGATCCCCGACCCGTTCGAGGATCCGCAGCCCACGAAGAAGGAGCAGACCGCCCCGTTCGTGGCGGGTGCTGCAACGCAGTGGCCCAAGAGAAACCCCGAACAGGCTCCCGAGGAGACGGTGACACCACCTCCGCCCCCGAACTCGTGGGAGTCCCTCCAGGCAGACGATGATTCGAATAAAAAGAAGGGGATCAACACGACCCCGATCCTCATCATCATCATTGCTCTGCTCGTGATTGTTGCCGGTGTTTTTGCGTTCAATACGCTGACTAAGGACACGAGCCCGGTCACGATTGATCCCACCGACGAATCGACCGATATCGAGGAGACAACCCCACCGGAGGGTGAGAGCGATTCAAGTCCCGAGCCGACCGAGGAAGAGACCACCGAAGAGGAATTGCCGGAGCCAGTCATTGCCTCCGCAACGCTCCTCAACCCGCAAGCCGCCCAGCTCGATCCCACAACGGTTGATACCCAGGACAACCCGAACTCCCTGCCGAACGCGGTTGATGGGGACCCGGGAACGACATGGTCGTCGTGGTGGTATTCCGATCAGGGCTTCTGGCAGAAGGACGGTATCGGCATCGAGATTACGCTGGCTGACGAAACAGAAATTAACGAAGTCGTTCTCAACGTTGACGGTAACGGTGGCCTCGTCCAGTGGCGGGACACGGTTCGTGATGCACCGAACTCTGGTCAGGTCATCGGAGAAGGCCCCATGTCAGCAGAAACCGTTCTGAGCGCAAGTGAACCCGTCCGGACTCAGACCATTATCCTGTGGTTCGAGGACCTGCCGACCGCTAACTCTGACGGCCAGTTCCGTATCGACATGTCCGAAATCACCGTTCGCTAGAAGGATTCCCATGACAGAAATTCGTGACGTCATCATCGTTGGTTCCGGCCCCGCCGGATATACGGCAGCGATCTACAATGCTCGCGCAGGCCTCAAGCCACTGGTGCTGGCGGGTGCGTTGGATGCTGGTGGTGCCCTCATGACCACCACCGAGGTTGAGAACTTCCCGGGCTTCCCCGAGGGTATCCTCGGCCCCGATCTCATGGAGAACATGAGGGAGCAGGCCAAACGCTTCGGAGCCGAGATCGAATACGAGGATGCGACCAAACTGAAGCTCGAGGGTGACATTAAGGAAGTAGTGACCGATTCGGGCACCTACTACGCCAAGTCCGTGATTCTCGCCCTCGGGAGCGAATACCGCAAACTGGGCCTCGAAGGTGAAAGCATCTACTCCGGTAAGGGAGTGTCCTGGTGCGCGACCTGTGACGGTTTCTTCTTCCGGAACCAGGAGCTCGCGGTCGTGGGTGGCGGCGACTCCGCCGTCACGGAAGCCCTCTTCCTCACGAAGTTCGCTTCCAAGGTAACCGTTATTCACCGCCGCGACGAGTTGCGTGCCTCGAAAGTCATGGCCGACCGCCTTCTCGCTAACGACAAGATCGAGATGGCCTGGAACTCCGCGGTCACGAAGATTAACGGGACGCAAGATGGTCGCGTCGAGTCACTCACCCTGACCGATACGCTGACCGGTGAACAGCGCGAACTTCCCGTCGGTGGCGTCTTTATCGCGATCGGGCACGACCCGC
The DNA here is from genome assembly GCF_001375495.1 of Flaviflexus massiliensis. GTDB lineage: Bacteria > Actinomycetota > Actinomycetes > Actinomycetales > Actinomycetaceae > Flaviflexus > Flaviflexus massiliensis. The sequence goes on from NZ_LN831058.1 coordinate 633,120, forward strand.
GTACGGAGATCGTCAAGGACCAGATCCAGATTGACGAGAACGGCTACATCGTTGTCAACGCACCAACAACGGCAACCAACATCCCCGGCGTATTTGCCTGTGGCGATGTCGTTGACCACCGCTACCGCCAGGCCATCACCGCCGCGGGAACGGGTTGCTCTGCTGCTCTCGATGCCGAGCACTACCTCAATGACCTATGAAGTCCTGTTCTTCACGGCCTCCTGGTGTGAGCCCTGCCGTCAGGCAGCACCCATCTTTTCCGAGGTAGTCAGAGAATTTGATGTGTCGGCCAGGTTCGTGGACGTCGATTTGAGCCCGGACCTGGCCGACAGTCATGACATCACTATGCTTCCCACGATCGTCGTTGACGGTGGTGAAGGGGAGAAGAGTAGTCTGACAGGGTCCCGGCCGAAAGCCGAAATCCGCTCATTTCTCACGGGGGCCCTTGGTTCCATCAAGAGCACGTAATGATATGACAATATAGAGTCGGTCTATTAAAGGAGCACTCATGGCACAGAAACCCGATCAACCGCATTCGCGTTCCCGTGCCGGTAATCGACTTGATCCCTGGTACCAGTCCTACGCCGACCGGTCGCTCGGGATGAGGGCCTCCGAGGTCCGCTCCCTCTTCGCAGTTGCCAACAGGCCAGAAGTGGTTTCCCTCGCCGGCGGCATGCCCAACATTCAGGGCCTCCCACTCGACTTCCTGGCAGACATGTCTGCCCGCCTCATTCGGGACCGGGGAGCAAAGTTTCTCCAATACGGTGGCGGCCAGGGTGAAGAAGAGATCCGCGAACAAATCGTTGAGGTCATGCGATACGACGGCATCAACGCACATCCCGACGACATTGTTGTCACGACCGGATCCCAGCAGGCCCTCGACCTCATGACCCAGGTCTTCATCAACCCCGGTGATGTCATCATCGCGGAAGCCCCCTCGTACGTGGGTGCACTCGGAGTCTTCCGTGCCTACCAGGCCGAGGTCATTCATACTCCGATGGACGACAACGGGCTCATCCCCGCGGCCCTCGAAGAGATTCTCACCCAGGCCAAGCAGCTCGGCAAGCAAGTGAAGTTCCTCTACACCGTGCCGAACTTCCACAATCCTGCCGGTGTCACGCTGTCGCTTGAGCGCCGTCCCCAGATCGTTGAGATCTGCAGGCGTCACGGCGTCATCATCCTCGAAGACAACCCGTACGGGCTCCTAGGCTTCGACTCCGACCCGCTACCCGCACTGCAGAGCTTCGACCCAGACGCGGTTGTGTATCTGGGATCATTCTCCAAGATCTTCGCACCCGGATATCGGGTGGGATGGGCACTAGCACCGCACGCGGTCACCCAACGCCTCATTCTTGCCGCCGAATCCGCGATCCTCTCACCGAACATGGTGGGCCAGCTATCAATCGCGGAATATTTGAAAACCTACGACTGGTTCCAGCAGGTGAAGGAATATCGCGGCATGTACCGCGAACGCCGCGATGCCATGCTGGAATCCCTCGCCGAATACCTACCTTCGTCCACGTGGACGGTCCCCGAGGGTGGGTTCTATACCTGGGTGACTCTCCCGGAGGGTCTGGATGCTCACGCGATGCTGCCGCGGGCTGTCACGCACCGTGTCGCCTACGTATCTGGTACCGCCTTCTATTCGGATGGTCAGGGGCGCAATCACATGCGCCTGTCCTACTGCTATCCCACGCCCGAAAACATTCGCGAAGGCGTGCGCCGGCTCGGCACGGTGATCGAAGCCGAGAAGGAACTTGTCACCATGTTTGGCGCGCAACAGCGCCACGCGCACGGCCCCGCCATCGAAAACCCGTCGAGTGAAATACAGTGATTCTGGAGGAACAATGACCGGACTACAGACAGTTGCGATCCTCGCAGGGGGACTCAATCACGAACGGGACGTCTCCATCCATTCCGGGCGGCGGGTCGCTGGCGCTCTGGAGGAGGCCGGTTTCCAGGTCAAGATCCTCGACGTCGACTCCAACCTTCTGCAACGGCTCTCCGCCATCGAACCGGATGTAGTCTGGCCACTCATTCACGGCTCCACCGGTGAGGACGGCTCCATCCAGGATCTACTCGACCTCATCGGCATCCCCTATGTTGGCTCAACTGCAGAAGGTAGCCGCCTGGGCTTCAACAAGCCCGTCACCGGCACCGTCCTATCGCGGGCAGGTATTGCCATCCCCGCCTCCACTTCCCTGCCCCAGTCCCTGTTCCGTGAAGTCGGAGCAACCGCGATCCTCGATCTAGTGGCAGACAGGTATGGGTTCCCCGTCGTGATCAAGCCGGCTGCCGGGGGCAGTGCCCTCGGCGTCAGCATCGTGACTGAACCACAGGACCTACCGGGAGCCATGGTGGACAGCTTCGCCTACTCGGACCGTGTCCTCATCGAGCAGTACATTGAGGGCTCGGAAGTGGCTGTGTCCGTTCTCGAAACAACCAAGGGCGAACCCTTTGCCCTTCCACCCGTCGAAATCGTGACGAGCGGGCTCTACGACTACGATGCGCGCTACAATCCGGGCCGTTCAGAATACTTTGTACCGGCCAGGCTCGACGATGAGATCCTGGAGAAATGTCAGCAAGTTGCAGTAACCGCACATAAGAAGCTGCGACTGCGCCACATCTCCCGGTCGGACATGATCGTCGACAAGGATGGCACCCCCTGGTACATCGATGCCAATAGCGCCCCAGGCATGACCCAAACATCGCTCCTGCCGCAGGCAGCCGTGCGGTATGCGGAGGAGAATGAGATAGCCCCCAGCGATCTGTACAAGAAGATCGTGGAGGCCGCTCTCAACTTCTAACCCACCGGGTTAGTCTTCCTGCACCCGCTCAACCGGGACCGACAGCACATCAAGGATCCGGTTGAGATCCTCAATCGACCCAAAGTCCACTGTCATGGTGCCCTTGCGGGCACCAAACTTGACCTTCACTCGAGTATCAAGCCTGTCGGATAGGTCCTGCGAGAGACGCTGCAGAGCAGGTGCCACTGCGGCCGTGGTCGAGCGTTGTGGAGATCGCTCACGCGGCTCGTCACCCAGCGCCACAATCTCTTCCACCGCACGAACGGAAAGGCCCTCGGCAACAATCCGTTGTGCCAGGCGTTCCATAGCAGCGGGATCCGTGAGTCCCAGAAGCGCGCGAGCATGACCGGCCGACAATACTCCCGCTGCTACACGCCTCTGCACCAGCGGGGGAAGCTTGAGGAGACGGAGAGTATTGGAAATCTGTGGACGAGACCGCGCAATTCTGCGAGAAAGCTCTTCTTGAGTACAGCCAAAGTCGTCCAACAACTGCTGATAGGCAGAAGCCTCTTCCAGAGGGTTCAGTTCTACACGGTGAAGGTTCTCAAGCAGAGCATCCCGCAAAAGATCATCGTCCGCGGTTTGACGGACGATAGCCGGGATCTCTTTGAGGCCCGCTTGGGTGGATGCTCGCCAGCGCCTTTCACCCATGATCAGCTCATATCCCTCACCAGTCGAGGCAGGACGAACCACAATTGGTTGCAGCAGTCCAACTTCTGTGATGGAGGCGGCAAGTTCAGCTAGGTCATCCTCATCAAATACCGTACGGGGCTGACGGGTATTCGCCACAATCTGGTCGATCGGGATAATGGTGAAGGAAACACCAGGGACCGGAACCAATTCATCATCTTGTCCCGATTCGGACGATAACGTCGCCTCCGACTTGGGCTCGTCCGACACCCCAGAGGAATCTGCTTTTTCGGCAACAAGTTCTTGCCCACCAAAGAACACATCAAAGGCCTGACTCGATTTCTTTGGTGCCGAGTCTTCGGCCTGTTGTTGCGGGATCAACGCAGAAATGCCGCGACCGAGACTGCGCCTTCTCTCAGCCATTATTTAACTCCTTGCTTAGCAATTTCCAGGGCTGCCTGTTCGTAGGCGATGGCACCCGGGGATTGGGGGTCGTAAGTGATGACAGTCTGTTGAAACGACGGCGCTTCGGAAATACGTACTGATCTAGGTATTTTCGTATTGAGTGTGGCATCGGGGAAATGTTCCCTCACATCCTGCGCCACCTCATTCGATAGATTTGTCCGACGATCAAACATTGTCAACAGAATAGTTGAAACTTCAAGTTCTTTGTTGAGTGAGTTCTGTACCAATTGAATGTTGTTGAGTAGCTGGCTCAGACCCTCAAGTGCGTAATACTCACATTGAATGGGAATGAATGCCTCAGATGCAGCAACCATGGCATTGATCGTGAGTAATCCCAGGCTGGGTGGGCAATCAATAAAGATGTAATCGATCTGCTCACCTTCGGCCTCACGAATCGATTCCAGATACTCATCGACTGCAATCTTGAGCCGTGATTCACGTTGATCAAGGCCCACCAATTCGATCTCCGCTCCGGAGAGATCAATGGTTGCTGGCACGACAGAAAGTGCATCTGCCTCACGGCTTGGTTGGACTACCTCCGCGATAGTCATTTCGTCAAGGAGTACGTCATAGATGGACGGGACATCGGGCGTATGCTCAACTCCGAGGGCGGTCGAAGCATTGCCCTGAGGATCAGAATCGATCACCAGTACACGCAATCCATGTTTCGCCAATGCTGCCGCAACGTTTACCGTGGTCGTTGTTTTACCGACACCACCCTTTTGGTTGGTCACTGTCATGACTCTTGTCTGACTTGGCTTGTCGAAAACCGCCTTATCGAGTCGAGAGCGCGCTGACCGCGTGGTAGCCAGTTCATTGGCAATAGGAGAGCCGCCTGATGTCGTTGCGATATTCTCATAAAAGCCCGAGTCTCCAACGTTTTCTCGTAATGGCTTCTTCTTGCGGGGATCCGCCATGCCTTCTCCTTCGTAACCTGCACTCAATTCTATACGGATACAAAAGGAAGTTCTCTATGCGCGCTTGCGTTTCACGTGAAACATTCAGGCTCGTGTTTCACATGAAAGATTGCTTCAATTACTAATCTGACGCGCCTTGACTAAGTGTCGATTGCGCTTCCACATGGTGTAATCATGCGGTGTTTCAGCGGCCTGCTTGATTCGAAAACTGAATGCCTAACACTGTGCGTCTAGAAGCGGATCCTCGTCAGTACAAGTGTTCTCTATTCGCCAATCGTAGTTAGTAAGCTTCGAAATGATCCAGTGTGCAGGGCAATTACAAAGGACTCCGATGTATACAGTTCCCTTTCGAAACAATTTGTTTCACGTGAAACACAGCTGGGGCAGTCGAGGGGTCAACGAACTCGGGCTGCGTGAATTGGAAATTGGTTCATACAACTGACTATCTAATACCCAGTACAAAAAATGGATTACCTGTGGTAGGTGGGCAACTTTCCAACGTACCAGCAACTTCAATGCGACAAAGTGTTTCACGTGAAACATCGTGATAGATTCCTGCAGAAGGAGACTTGCTCTGCACCTTCGTCAGAATGCCCTTGGATAACTAAACAATGAAGCGTGAATCCACCGCGCCCATCAGGTCAACAGCAACTAACCGTAGGAAGCAGAAAGGTCTAAACTCGACAGACGAGATTTACGGGTAGGGCGGATTTTCACGGTCTGAATGTTTCACGCGAAATATTCAAAATCGACGATCCACGCATCTGCCGAATTAGAGATTCTCGCAGCTTAGGATCGTGTGTCCGTACATGCGTGTAGGAAGGTATCTAATTTTTATGTTGTGAACCAGCTTGCTGGGAACATCGTTGCAATCCGGACGCACCCCAATTTTGAGGAGCGAGACCTTTCAAACTGTAGGTCTCATGTTCCACGTGAAACATTGCGTTCGCTCATTTACAATCAATATATTTCGAGTGAGCTTTAGCGTCAGAGCCTTGAGCTTCCAGCACCCTAATACAAAGGGAACAAAATCTAGACGTTTTCATCTCAAACAAATGCTCAAGTTGATTTCCCATTCGTATTGAAAGTTTCCTTGTGCGCCGCCCATGCGAGGGCCTGCCACCGGATCGAATAGACTAGCTATGTTTCACGTGAAACGCTGCACGGGCAAGATTTCAGTCACAATCGTTTCAATGCGATAGTCACTGTGTGCAGATTAAATAGTGGCGACCAACAAAACAGCAACTGCCTGCTAAACGGTACATTGTCCATATCCGCTCTCTATCGTCGTAGATATCCTCTTATCTGTTCAACTGAAAGCGAAGCTTTGTTTCACGTGAGACTACGTTGGGCCAAGATTTGTAATAGATCATAGGACTAAGAAACGGATTCGAGGATAACAATCACATCCAGTCCAACGCAAGGAGTTCTTGAAAGTTGGCAACATCCAACAGTCATCTGACACACGCAGGACTTTGCCTATCACTGTCGAGAGCGCAGCTTGGCCAGGGAAATATCCCTACTCTGCGGTACTTTTAGTACGATGATCCAACTCTTGAATCTTAGGTCGCAATGTGGATCGGAGTCGAAGGGCGGCTTTCTATACCTACGCGATTGAACCACGTATTCGAAGCAACAGAAACCGTATGGAAAGTACACCACACCCTACCGTTTCACGTGAAACTACCCTCTATGATTTGATGACTAGATTCTTGGCCCTAACTCAGAAAATGAACGATTTACCTTTGGATGCGAACCTACTATCAGTCGGTCCAAATGGAGCAGGATCACTCGGAAACCGAAAGGCCTAGGAATTACTCCCGTTACCAATCTAGATGGTCGACCAGGACCTATTCTATCTGGGCTAGGGATCCCGGTGTTGCACCTCTTTGAGTAGCACCGGGGATAAATCCCCTTCAAATTAATACTGGCTGTTGCTCACGCGCTACTAGAGTAACACCGATATGGCGCTGCTTAAGTAATGCCACTATAGCATGTATTGCTACTTCTTACGTGCTACGACTACTCTCGTGGCTTCATCGGTTCCGGCGACTTCAACAACGTGGAGATCGACCTTCGCTACCCTGTTCTTCCGAATGGCGGTTTGGGATTCTTCGATCTCGATTGCGGCACGCTCACCCTTGAGGGCAACAAGCTGTCCACCGCTCTTGAGAACTGGCATCGCCATCGGAAGCAGCTTCTTCAGCGCAGCGACTGCTCGTGCTGTCACGACCTGCACTTGGAATTCACCGTGAAGCTCTTGGATGCGGGCGCGATGAATGGTGACATTCTTGAGCTCGAGTCGGTCGCGTACTTCTTCGAGCCAGGTGACTCGACGTTCCATTGATTCGACGAGGTGCACGTGGACATCCGGCCGGGTAGTGCCCAGCACGATGCCCGGCAGTCCACCACCCGATCCGATATCGATTGTGATTGCGCGTTCGGGTACGTACTCATTAATGGCCATGCAGTTGAGCAAGTGGCGGGACCAGAGCCTCGGGAGTTCACGCGGCCCAATGAGTCCGCGTTCTTCTCCTTCGTTCCACAGCATGTCTGCGTAGGTATCGAGCTGATTCCACTGTTCTCCGAAGAGCTCTGGACCGTTGGGGGGAGTATCGTCCTGGCGCACTGAGTTACTCGTCCTCTTCTACCTCATCGGTGGAGTCGTTGTCGCTCTCGTCGTAATCGTCGTCTTCGGGCAGTCCGATCACGACGTGACGGTCGGGTCCGTAACCTTCGGAGTCAGAAGCGAGACCGGCTTCTGCAACAGCGTCGTGAACAACCTTACGCTCGAAGGGGTTCATGGGTTCGAGGCTCTTTTCCTCGCCTGTGGCGAGTACTTCCTTAATCGCTTCTCGTGCGATCTCGGTGACGCGGGCACGGTGGTGTGCGCGGTAGCCATCAATGTCAAGCATGAGTCGTGAACGCTCGCCTGTTGAGGTCTGGACAGCGAGGCGCGTGAGTTCCTGAAGTGCATCGAGGACTTCACCGTTCTTGCCCACGAGCTTCTTCAGGCGCGGGTCGGAGCCCTCATCGGTCACGATGGCAACGCTTGCTCGATCGGCTTCGATCGTGATGTCGATGTCGCCATCGAGATCGGCGATATCAAGCATTTCTTCCAGGTAGTCGGCGGCGATGTCGCCTTCGGCGTCGAGCTTCTTCACGAGTTCGGCGCGGTCGTTTGATTCAGCCATTTCAATCTTTTCTATTCAGCAGGGACAAATAATTCGGTGCAGGCTACTGATTGCCTTCGCGCTTCTTGCGCTGTTGACGGCGCTGCTCAGCCCGGCGTTCAGCTCGAGCCGCTGCCCGTTCGGCAGGTGTCATACCGCCCTTATCAACAGCTGGAGTGGACGAGTTTTCGCTCTGCTCAACCTTCGTCTCTTCGTCAGTTGACGGCGTTGCAGCGGTCTCTTGCTGGCGCTGCTTCTTTGACTTCTTCTTCGAGCGAGGTGAGGGCTTTTCCTCAATGGGTTCCGGATCGGGAGTGGGTTCGGGATCGGGGAGCGCGGTTGCCTGCTCCTTGTCGAGCCCCTTCCGCTTGGCACGGTTCTTCCCAACGGGCTGCTGGCGCTGCCCCTTCGGTTCATCGATGACGGCGGATGAGGTCGTGGTTTCTTCAGCGGGCAGGCCCTGCTTGGTGCGGCGTTCACGGTCGCGCTTCTGCTTTGCCTTGTACGCTTCGGATCCGGGGGCGGGTGCCTGGGTGATCATGTAGAGCTGCTGGCCGAAGGACCAGATGTTGGAGACAACCCAGTAGACGAGAACACCGATCGGGAAGGCGACACCGGAGACGAGGAAGATGACCGGGAAGATGTAGATCATCATCTTCTGGGTCCGGTACATCGGGTTGTCGCTGGACTTGGATGCCTCGGGCATGTTCTTCGAGATCATCATGCGCTGCGAGAAGAACATGGTCGCGGACATGAGAATCACGAGGATCATGGCGACGATGCGGACGGTCATCTCATCGCCGCCACCTGCGGTGGCGTTGTTGAAGGATGCGGCGAGCGGTGCGCCGAAGACCTGGGACGCTTCAATGTCCTTGGCCAGTGCCTGGTCGAGCGGACCGATTGCGCCGCGGGTGCCGTTCGCGATCGGAACAAGATTGTTGAGGACACGGAAGAGCGCGAGGAAGATGGGGGTCTGAATGAGGAGGGGCATACAGGCCGCGAAGGGCGAGGTGCCCGCATCCTTGTAGATCGCCTGCATCTCCGCCTGCATGCGCTGCTGAGAGTACGTGTCCTTCTTGTTCTTGTACTTCTTTTGCAGTTTCTGCAGCTCGGGCTGAATCATCTGCTGTGCGCGCGAGGAGTTGATCTGCTTCTTAAAGAGGGGAAGGATCAAGAGTCGAACGACGATGGTGAGTCCAACAATGGACCAGACCCAGGCAGATCCAGCTCCATCGGGCAGGCCGATCGCGGTCAATCCCATGTGGACCAGGTTCATGATCCACGCGATGACCCACATGATGGGGAAGAGAATAGTATCCAAGGCTCAGTCTTTCCTTGTCTCGCGGTCACGCTGATTGTTCAGCGCGTCAGTTGTCGGTGGTTTCTGCTGTGCCTGGGGTGGCACGGTGTCCTCGCCTGAGTTGTTGTCTCTGGACGCGGCAGAATCTAGGTTTTCTTCGTTCCATTTGGTCATGAGTTCGTCGTGGCCCAGCGGTTTGCTCGGCCATGCTCCCTTCTCGGGAACGTAGTCGACTCCTCCTTTTGACCAGGGGTTGCAACGCAGAATACGCCAGCTGGCTAACAGTGTACCCTTGCTTGCCCCGTGAATCTGAACGGCTTCGAGCCCATATTGGGAGCAGCTCGGATAGTACCGGCAGCGCGGCGCAAACCTGGGTGAAATGTTGCGTTGATACCACCGGATGGTGGCGGTGATGGCTCGCGCAGTAATGTTCATCGTTTTGCGGTGAGCGCTCGGGCTCGTGCTCGATCAAGCTCGACGCCGAGCTCGTCCGAGGTCTTGCCTCGCGCGGCAGGAAAGACGCGGATAACGATTTTCTGACCTGGGGGAATGTTCCCAATCCTGGCAGCCATGAGGTGCTTGAGTTGCCGGGTCAGCCGGTTCCTGATGACGGCATTGCCCACCGTTTTGGGTACAACGAAGCCGACCAGGGTTGGTTCCTGGTCGGCCTCTCCGGTGCCGTCCGGTGACTGCAGGTGAACCATGAGGCTTGTCGACTTACCTCTGGTACCACCGCGAACTGTGGCTCGAAAGTCTCCGGGGGCCCTCATCCGATGGTGCGCCGGAAGCACGAGCCCTCGCCGAACTAGGCAGAAAGCTTTGCGCGGCCCTTGCGACGGCGGCCTGCGAGAATTGCGCGGCCTGCACGGGTCGACATGCGCTTGCGGAAGCCATGTACCTTCGCGCGCTTACGGTTGTTGGGCTGGAAAGTCCGCTTCACCATGATGTTCTCCACTCGATCTTGAATTCGGGATCGCCTGAAGAGATCGCCGAAATAGTTACGTAACTAGAAAAGACTAGGAAAATACCGGCGAGGGGTCAACAACGGGAGCCCTGGAGGTGATGAGACTCACCGCGGGGAGCGATCTGAAATATCGTCAATGGAGCAATTCACATTCGGTGAAAAATTCTCATCCACAGCTGTGTAATAACACTATTGTAGTTTCAGACTTTTGCCAAAGTTCTGGCTAAAAATTCTCTTCACTCTTTTCCACACTTGTGGATAAGTCTGTGGAGAACTTGGACTTTCGTCGGTGGATAATGCCCACGTTTTGTGACTATGGTGCTGATAGCCGCGACCTGCGGAACATTGTCCAAGGAGTTCACCGAATGTCAGACTCACGCCCCGCACTTGAGGCATGGAACGCAGCCATTGAACTTCTTCGGTCAGAGAATCGACTCACTGATTCACAAACCGCTTTTGTCCGCATGGCGCATCCCATGGCAGCTGTCGAGGATGTTTTCCTCATTGCGGTCGGTTCTGATTTTGTGAAGTCCTGGCTCGAAGAGAATGCGATTGCTGCAATGGCCGGCAAACTCATCGACATTCTCGGCCGCGATCTGCGGATCATGATTTCCGTTGACTCTTCCCTGGGCGAGGCTCCGCTTGCCCAGCCGGTGGAAACGCCGGCCCTGCCCGAACCACCATCGGCATACCCGACCGAGGGCGCGGTACAGTCCGGTCGCGACTACCCGCAATCGGTTCTGCCCCATGATTATGCGCACGACCCCATGTCGACGGCATCGCCTGCCGATGCGGCTGCCGATGAGCGTCGTGCCCAGCCCGATGTTTCCGATTCGAAGCTGTCGGCTGCCGGCCTCAACCCGCGGTACAAGTTCGATACTTTCGTTATTGGTGAATCAAACCGGTTTGCGCACGCTACTTCGTTTGCCGTGGCGGAAGCCCCGGGCAAGTCCTACAATCCCCTCTTCATCTACGGAGATTCGGGAATGGGCAAAACCCATCTCATGCACGCCACCGGTAACTACGCCATGCAGCTGTACCCGGATCTCAACGTCAAGTACGTGTCTGCCGAAGAGTTCACGAACGAGTTCATTAATGCGATGCGTGACCAGTCCCAGCCCGCATTCAAAGAAAAGTACCGGACGGTCGATATTCTCTTGATCGACGATATTCAGTTCATCGGTAACAGAACCCAGACGGTTGAAGAGTTCTTTCACACGTTCAATGCACTCTCGAACGTCAATAAGCAGATCATCATTTCCTCGGATGTGCCACCGAAAGACCTCAATGGCTTTGAGCAGCGGATGATCTCCCGCTTCGCGTCGGGAATTACCGCCGAAATCTCGCCCCCGAACCTCGAGACCCGCATCGCGATCCTCGAAAAGAAGGCGGCGCACGACAACAATCTCGTGCCGCGCGAGGTCAACGAGTTCATCGCAACGAAGATGACGACGAACGTGCGTGAAATGGAGGGTGCGCTCCGCCGCGTCACCGCCTACTGCGAAATTACGAAGGAGCCCGTGAGCGTCGCCAGTGCTGAAGCGGTTCTCAAGGACCTCATCTCTGACCACGATGCTTTTGAGATCACGGCCGGGCTCATCATGGCGGAAACCGCGAGCTACTTCGGGATCACGATCGATGACCTGACGTCGGTTGGCCGCACCCGTGCGCTCGTGAATGCGCGTCAGATCGCCATGTATCTGTGCCGTGAACTCACCGACCTGTCGCTGCCGAAAATCGGCAGTCTGTTCGGCGACCGTGATCACACGACCGTCATGCATGCGAATAGGAAGATTTCCGATCAGATGTCGCAGCGCAAGGAAGTCTTCGAGAACGTGTCGGAGCTCACAGGGAGAATCAAGCAGGCGGCGTCAAAACCCGCTCGCTAGAGCCACATTATCCACTTATCCACAAATATCTGTGGATAACACGGGAAAACCGGTCGAAATTTGTGGATAACCTGACGGAAATGTGGAAGATTTTTTCATCCAAATGGCTCAATCCACAGGGGCTCCAAGTTATCAACATTTTGATTCCCAAGATTTCCACACCGGAAGTGTTGAGTTTTTCGGGAGAAAACTGGATTTGCACAGCTTCCACAACGCCTACCACTACTACTACCTAAGTAATAATTTGTCATTCATTCGAGGTAACAGGGCGGAAAGTGCCTCACGGGGGACAGTGTCGCTGAAAACTTCTGCGCCTCCGCATTCGGCTCCCAAGTCGCGTAAGGTTAGCCTAGTTACAAGCTTATTTTGAGGAAGGACTCTAGGGTGGAACTGAGGGTCGAGCGCGACGTGCTTGCAGATGCTGTCACGTGGGCAGCGAAAACTATTCCGAGCCGTCCAGCGATTCCCGTACTTGCGGGCATCAAACTCGTGGCGGACAGTGCTGGAACGCTCAAGGTTTCGGCGTACGATCCGGAAACCACCGCACTCGTCGAGGCGGAAGCCAGCGTCGATACTCCGGGTGAATGCCTCGTCAATGGCAGGATCCTGGCAGATATTTGCCGCAGCCTACCGAACCGGCCAGTAGACCTCACCCTTGATGGCACGAAGCTCGAGGTGGTGTGCGGAAACGCCCGCTTCTCACTCCACTCGATGGCACTGGACGAGTACCCCGCCCTTCCCGAAACTCCCGCCGTTCTTGGCACGGTTGATGGTGGGGAATGGCTGGAGGCCGTCACCCAGGTTTCGTCAGCCGCCTCGAATGACGAAACTCTGCCCCTGCTCGTGTCCGTTTGTGTCGAAATTGATGGCGAGAACATTACTCTCATGGCGACCGACCGCTACCGCCTCGCAGTGCGTGAGCTCAGCTGGTCCCCCTCGCAACCAGACATTTCGGACCGGATCCTCGTCAAGGCATCTCGCCTTGCCGATATTGCTAAGTCCTACGGCTCGGCCGGAAACATCAACCTCACCCTCGATGAGGTGGGGAACGCGAAGATGATCGGTTTCGAGGCCGTGGGGCGCGAAAACACGTCCCGTCTCATCGACGGCGACTACCCTCAGGTCCGCACCCTGTTCCCGAAAGACATCAACGGTTACGCTGTCGTATCGCGCACGGAGCTCCTAGAAGCGATCAAGCGTTCCCGCATCGTCGTTGAACGTAACGCCGCGGTGCGCCTGTCATTCACCGAGGGTCAGGTCACGGTCGAAGCCGGTCAGGGTAGCGACTCTGCCCAGGCGAAAGAGGTGCTGCAGGCAAGCCTCAACGGTGAAGACATTGCGATGGCCTTCAACCCGTCCTACCTGCAGGATGCTCTGTCCGTCACCCACTCCCCGTACGTACGGATTTCTTTCACCCACGCCTCCAAGCCAGCCGTTGTGTCGGCCCAGGAAGAGGTTGGCGGTGACGATTCGCTCGACTTCCGCGTCCTCCTGATGCCGATTCGAGCATTCGGCGTCAGCTAGAGTGAGGCGAATCCAGGAGAGAAAACGACGTGATAAGGAGTGACTGAAACGTGTGGATTTCCCATCTCGCGTTGAATGACTTCCGATCATATTCGAGTGCGGTCCTGGAGTTTAGCCCCGGCGTGACCCTGTTTGTTGGTGAAAACGGGCAGGGCAAAACCAACCTGGTGGAAGCGATCACCTACCTCGCGACTTTCACCTCGCACCGGGTTGCGGCCGACAGTGCGCTCGTGCGGCAGGGCGGATCTGCTGCGGTGGTCCGTGCCAAGGTGAACGATCGAGATCACGAGACGATGATGGAGATCGAGATCCTTGCCGGGCGAGCCAACCGGGCCCGCCTCAATCGAGGAAATGTCCGGCCCCGCGATCTTTTGGGAATCGTCCGTGTCGTCACCTTTGCCCCCGAGGACCTGTCACTCGTGACAGGAGATCCGGGTGTGAGGCGCAAGCTTCTCGATGACATTGCCATGCAGCAAACACCTCGAATGGCGGGGATTCGGGCCGAATACGAGAAGATTCTCAAGCACCGCACCGCCCTTTTGAAAGCCTCTGGTCAGGCACGGCGCCGCAGGGAACCGATCGATGAGGTGAGCTTTGCCGTATGGAACGAGAGGCTTGCCGAGCTCGGTGCCGAGATCGTGTCCCAAAGGGTGCGCAACGTGCGTTCGCTTCGCCCCCTTATCGCCTCCGCCTACGAACGGATAGCGCCCGGGCGAGGCACCCCGCATCTCATTTACCGGGCGCGAGTCGACGGTGAATCCGAAAATGTCCCAACCCCGCAAGACCTCGACCGCGGTGATACCGATGCTCTCACCCGGATCGAGGACGGGCTGCTGGATCCTGTTTCAGTGAAGGAACGGATCCTGGCTGAGATCGCGGCAGTGCAGGACCGAGAGATTGATCGGGGAGTTAATCTCATTGGCCCCCACCGTGACGATCTCATTCTCGGACTTGGCACCTTGCCGGCCAAGGGTTTTGCCTCCCACGGGGAAACCTGGTCGTACGCGCTCTCGCTGCGGCTGGCGGAATGGCAGCTGCTGCGAGATGAGGGGCGCGAGAGCGATCCGATCCTTGTTCTTGATGATGTGTTTGCCGAGCTCGACTCGAAGCGCCGCTCCGCTCTTGCCGAGATGATTGGTGATATTGAGCAGGTATTCATCACGGCAGCGGTGGGCGATGATGTGCCGACCGAGCTTGCCGGGGCACGGTTCCGTGTTCATGGCGGGGAGGTGACGGCGAATGGTCGTTGAGGAAGCAAGGGCCCGGGCCCACGCTGAAACCGGTGACGATATTTGTCTTCATACACTCGAGTGGGCGCGTACCATGCAGGCCCGTCACGGCTATCAGCGCGTCGGGAAACCCAAGGCCTTCACCGGTAAGGGAGCCCCGCGTCAAGAGGGGCAGATGCCGCGCGATCTTGCCATTCAAACCCCGGGACCCGGCTGGGGGGATGTTGGTTCGGGACCGCGACCCTCGTGGCGTGACCCGCGGCCGCTCGGTGATGGGCTGGCGGGACTGATTGCGAAGTCCGGATGGTCACGGCAACTATCCGTAGCGAAGCTGCGCAACGATTGGGACAAGATTGTTGGCCCCACGGTGGCGAAGCATGCTCCGCTGGAAGAATTTGAAGACGGCATCTTGACGATTGCCGCCTCCTCTTCGGCCTGGGCCGTTAACCTCCATTCGCTCTTACCCCAGGTTGAGAAAGCGATTGCGGATGCGATTGGGGAAGGCGTGGTCACCTCCATCAAGGTGAAAACACCCCGTCAGGTGTCGTGGAAGCACGGACTGTTTTCGGTGCCCGGGAGGGGCCCGCGCGACACCTACGACTAGCCCGTTGGAATAGTGAAAATCGTCTATTCGCGCTAGAATGAGATGAGATCTAAATCTAGGTATACCTACCAGTTTTAGGGTCCAGGACTACAGAGGCCATTCTGTGCATGTTTTCAGATGGTCGGGGTGCTGGGACGGTTCAATGAAGGAGAATCCTGCACGTGGATGACGAACGCCTTTCGGAGGCAAATGCGCGACGCCCGGGAACGGTTGATGAAAGCCAGTCGTATGATGCGGCAAACATTACTGTTCTCGAAGGACTTGAGGCGGTGCGGAAGCGCCCAGGCATGTATATCGGTTCCACCGGTGAACGAGGCCTCCACCACCTGGTTTACGAGGTCGTGGATAACTCGGTCGATGAG
Organism: Flaviflexus massiliensis; assembly: GCF_001375495.1. Taxonomy (GTDB): domain Bacteria; phylum Actinomycetota; class Actinomycetes; order Actinomycetales; family Actinomycetaceae; genus Flaviflexus; species Flaviflexus massiliensis. Next base: position 648,984 of record NZ_LN831058.1, read on the forward strand.
GCACTCGCAGGATACTGTGATCACATCAAGGTGACCATCCTGGAAGATGGTGGCGTCCGCGTTGAAGACAACGGCCGCGGTATTCCGGTCGCCATGCACCCAACTGAAGGTAAGCCCGCCGTTGAGGTCGTCATGACGGTGTTGCACGCCGGCGGTAAGTTCGGCAATGGCGGGTATGCCGTGTCGGGCGGCCTGCACGGCGTTGGCGTTTCCGTTGTGAACGCCCTGTCGGTGCGGATGGAAACCGAGGTGAAGCGCGACGGCAAGCACTGGTCGATCTCCTACAACCAGGGCATCACCGACCAGCCGCTAACCGAGGGTGAGGCAACCGACGAAACGGGAACAACCCAAACGTTCTGGCCCAATGGCGACATTTTTGAGACCCTCGAATTTGATTTTGAAACGCTGCGGCGTCGTTTCCACCAGATGGCGTTCCTCAACAAGGGTCTGCGCATCACCCTGACCGACCTGCGTCCCGAGGCTGTTGCCGAGGGCGATGAGGTGACGGGCGATGCCGAGGGGAGCGCGAACGATCCGGTTGCCGGGCACCGCGAGATCTCGTACCGGTACGAGGGTGGTTTGCTTGACTACGTCAAGTTCCTCAACCAGATGAAGAAGGTCGACCTCATTCACGAGGAACCGATCTACCTCGAGGCGGAGGACACCGAGAAGTCCATCTCGGTCGAGATCGCGATGCAGTGGACGAACGGGTACGCGGAAGCGATCCACACGTTCGCGAACACGATCAACACGACCGAGGGCGGTACCCACGAAGAGGGCTTCCGTTCGGCACTGACAACAATCATTAACAAGTACGCGCGGGAGAAGGGTCTTCTCAAGGAGAAGGATCCGAACCTGTCCGGTGAAGATGTTCGCGAGGGCCTGACCGCAGTCCTGTCCGTCAAACTTGGTGAACCCCAGTTCGAGGGGCAGACGAAGACGAAGCTGGGCAACACGGAGGCACGCACCTTTGTGCAGCAGCAGACTTACCAGCATCTGTCGACCTGGTTCGATATGCACCCGAACGAGGCGCGGGACATTGTTCGCAAGGCAACCCAGGCCTACCAGGCACGCCTCGCGGCACGAAAGGCTCGCGAAGCAACGCGGCGCAAGTCTGTTCTCGAATCGGCTTCCATGCCTGGCAAGCTCAAGGACTGCACCTCCCGGAATCCGGCCGATAGCGAGATTTTTATTGTTGAGGGTGACTCGGCCGGCGGTTCCGCCGTTAACGGCCGCGACCCGGGACATCAGGCAATCATGCCGATCCGCGGCAAGATCCTCAACGTTGAGAAGGCCCGCCTGGACAGGGCTCTCTCATCGGACACGATCCAGTCCCTTATTACCGCGTTCGGTACGGGCATTGGTGACGAGTTCGATATTTCGAAGTTGCGCTATCACAAGATTATTTTCATGGCGGACGCTGACGTCGATGGTCAGCACATTGCGACCCTGCTCCTCACCCTCGTGTACCGCTACATGAGGCCCCTCATTGAGGAAGGGTACGTGTACCTCGCCATGCCACCCCTGTACCGGATCAAGTGGACGAACGCACCGCACGACTACGTGTTCTCGGATGCGGAACGCGACCGTGTTCTCGAAGAGGGTAAGGCTGCGGGTAAGAGGCTCCCGAAGGACAAGACCGTGGGCGCGATCCAGCGCTACAAGGGTCTGGGCGAGATGAACGACATGGAGCTTTGGGATACGACCATGAACCCCGAGACTCGCACGCTCAAGCAGGTTGAGATCGGTGAGGCCGCAGCGACGGACGAAACCTTCTCGATCCTCATGGGTGAAGACGTCGAATCTCGTCGTAGCTTCATTCAGCGGAACGCACACGACGTACGATTCCTCGATATTTAAGCTAAAGGGTAGATGTGAGCGAAGAAGAAACTGGAACGTACAACCACGGCGAGGTCATCGAAGTTGACCTCCAGCGGGAGATGGAAAAGTCATACCTCGACTACTCCATGTCCGTCATCGTGGGCCGAGCACTGCCCGACGTCCGTGACGGGATGAAGCCCGTTCACCGCCGCGTCGTGTATGCGATGTGGGACGGCGGATACCGCCCCACGAGCGCCTTCTCGAAGTCGGCGAAGATCGTTGGCGACGTCATGGGCCACTACCACCCCCACGGTGATTCAGCCATCTACGACACCATGGTGCGTCTCGTCCAGCCGTGGACAATGCGCTACCCGCTCGTGTCGGGCCAGGGTAACTTTGGTACCGCCGGCGACCTCGGTGCGGCAGCACCCAGGTACACGGAGGCCCGCATGGCGCCCCTCGCCGTTGAAATGGTGCGCGACATTGACCAGAACACGGTCGATTTTGAGCCGAACTATGACGGTTCGCTACAAGAACCGATGGTTCTGACCGCCCGGTTCCCGAACCTCCTCGTCAACGGTTCCGAAGGCATCGCGGTTGGTATGGCGACCCGGATCCCGCCCCACAACCTCCGTGAGGTTGCGAGCGGCGCCCAGTGGTACCTGAAGAACCCCGATGTCACGAAGGAAGAGCTTCTCGAGGAGCTGCTCAAGCACATCACGGGACCCGACTTCCCGACCGGCGCCACCATTCTCGGTAAGAAGGGAATTGAGGAGGCGTACCGGACCGGTCGCGGCTCCATCACCCAGCGTGCCGTTGTCGAAGTCGACGAGATTCACGGCCGCCAGTGCCTCGTCGTCACGGACCTGCCCTACCAAGTGAACCCGGACCGGTTGCTGGAAAAAATGGTCGAGGGAATCAAAGAGGGCCGCCTCCCCGGCATTGCCGATATTCGCGATGAAACGTCGGGCCGTGCAGGTCAGCGCATCGTCATCGTCCTCAAGCGTGACGCGGTTGCCAAGGTTGTTCTCAACAACCTGTACAAGCACACGCAGCTGCAAAACAACTTCCCGGCCAACATGCTCGCCCTCGTCGACGGGGTGCCCCGCACCCTGTCCCTCGACGGCTTTATTCGCCACTGGGTGCACCACCAGATCACGGTTATTCAGCGCCGCACCCAGTTCCGCCTCGACAAGGCACGCGAACTTCTCCACATCCTGACCGGCTACCTCAAGGCACTCGACAACCTTGACGAGGTCATCGCCCTCATCAGGCGCTCCCCAACCGCCGATCAGGCGCGCGAGGGACTCATGGAGTTGCTCGATATCGATGCCGAGCAGGCCAACGCAATTCTCTCCCTCCAGCTCCGCCGCCTCGCGGCTCTCGAGCGGCAGAAGATTCTCGACGACTACGCGAAGGCAGAGGCCGAAGTTCTCGACTACGAGGACATTCTTGCCAAACCGGAACGGCAGCGTTCGATCGTGTCGGATGAACTGCAGGACATTGTTGATCGGTACGGTGATGATCGCCGCACGAAGATCCTGCCCTTCGATGGTGAGATGTCGGTTGAGGACCTCATTCCCGAAGAGGACGTGGTCGTCACGATTACCCGTGGCGGATTCGCTAAGCGCACGAAGGTTTCGGAATACCGGGCGCAGCATCGCGGCGGCAAGGGCATCCGCGGTGCCTCCCTCCGGGGAGATGACGTGGTTGATCGCTTCGCGGTTGCCTCCACCCACGACTGGCACCTGTTCTTCACGAACCTAGGCCGCGTCTATCGAATCAAGGGTTACGAACTACCCGAGGGCAGCCGGGATGCGAAGGGACAGCACGTTGCGAACCTGCTGGCCTTCCAACCGGGCGAACACATCGTCAGTGCCCTGAACTTCTCCTCGTACGATGATGCCCAGTACCTGGTGCTGGCAACCAAGTCGGGGCTCATCAAGAAGACGAAGCTCGCGGACTACGATTCGCCACGCACGGGCGGCCTTATCGCCATCCGGCTCCGTGAACACGTTGACGGTTCGACGGACCAGGTTGTGGCGGCCCGTCTCGTCAACGAAGGCGACGACATTCTGCTCGTTTCCCGCAAGGGCCAGTCGCTCCGCTTCACCGCAACCGATGAGGCGCTCCGCCCCATGGGGAGGGCCACATCCGGTGTCACGGGCATGAAGTTCCGTGAAGATGATTCGCTGCTCTCCATGGACATCGTCCGTGACGACTCCGAAGTGTTCGTCGTGACCGAGGGTGGCTTCGCCAAGCGGACGAGCGTCTCGCAATACAGGACGCAGGGACGCGGCGGTCTCGGAATCAAGGTTGCCAACCTCGTGGAGGAACGTGGGGATCTCGTTGGTGCCCTCATCACCGAGACCACCGACGAGGTTCTTGTCATCATGAACTCCGGCAAGATCGTTCGCTCGGCGGTCTCCGAAGTGTCCCTGACCGGCAGGAATACTCAGGGTGTCATGTTTGCTCGCCCGGACAGCAGCGACCGCGTTGCTGCTATCGCCCGCAACGTCGAAGCTGCCGAGGAGGAGCTTCCTGAGGACGGTGAGGGCGAGAACGTGGCGGAAGAATCGGTCGACACCGTGGAAGCAGGGGACTCCGCTCCCGCGGGTGAGGTAGCCTCTACCGTAGAAAATACGACCGATGAGGATGAGTCATGAGTCAAGTAACCGACAGGCCCGAGCCGGCACAGCGTGGCGGGGTGCGCCGCGCGCACATGACAATTTCCCGTATTGACCCGTGGTCCGCGCTCAAGGTGTCGTTCCTCCTGTCGGTCGGTGTGGGGTTCATGATCGTGATTTCCGCGATCATCGTGTGGAACGTGTTCGACACCATGAACGTGTTCGCCTCGATCCGTGACCTGCTTGAAACCCTCGGTTCAGAACCGCTTCTTGAACTCATGCAGTACCTCGAGTTCGGGAGGGTTGTCTCGTTCTCGATCATCATCGCGATCATCGATATCGTGTTGTTGACAATCCTGGGCGGGATCTTCGCTCTTCTCTACAACCTCATCGCCATGATGGTTGGTGGCGTTCACATCACCATCACTGACGAGTGAGAAGACGGAAATTTCGCATAGGCGAAACGTTACGTTAAGATAACGTTAGTGCCGTGGCCACCAGTTGACTTGTTTCCTGGTGGCCACGAGACGTTTCCGGATGTAGGCAGGTTCACTAATCCTGAGTTTTGTTTCAAGCCTGCCCTTGAGTTAACCTTGTTTGGCACGTTACCGCCAGGTAACACGGGCCTATAGCTCAGTCGGTTAGAGCGCTTCCCTGATAAGGAAGAGGTCGCTGGTTCGAGTCCAGCTAGGCCCACACCCAACTGATTGGTTATCATGAAGAAGTTCGCAGCAGTTCTCCTCGCAAGTGGCATTGGTTACCTTGCATGGATTAAGATTGCAACTGACCGTGCTAATCAGGCAGTATGGGAAGAGGTTGCGGATCCCACTCCGTCAATCTGAGGGGCTATGGCGCAATTGGTAGCGCATCTGCTTTGCAAGCAGAGGGTTCGGGGTTCGAGTCCCCGTGGCTCCACAAAATGAGCGCGGCACTTGGGTGCCGCGCTCTTCGTTTACCCAGGCGAGTTTGGCTTCCTGACAGTATTAGCCAGAATGTATTGATACAAGGGTCGTTTTTGGTTGTGAAGCCTGAGAATCGGAGTCGAACTCGGTTCGAACCGAGTTCGACCATATCATGCTGTTTTATCTCGGTCTATGATTGTGTGTCGCAGGAGAACTGGTGTTGAATCGGCTTCTGTTGTGGATCGGAAATTTTCGAAACAAGTTCTGTGACGACCCGACTCAACAATGGGGATCAAAGCTGGTAGCCCACGATCTTGATGTCCGACGTGTGGGGCAAGGCGATCGCGCGTGACTACTTCGGCGTCCCTGATTTCAATGCTCTTTAGGCTTCGCGTCCCGTGAATCCTCTCTGACTGAACAAAGGTCGCCCACGTGACGACGACGTGGTGAACTGTTCTGGTTTTGTGGCCAGAACCCACCAGCCCTTGAAGCGTTACGCGGCCCCCGGCTTTTGAGCGCTCACCATGAGCCACACACCCACAAAGGCCAGGAGACCCCAGATGATAGCAACGAGCCATGGCAAGCCAGCGAGGATGATCAGGGGTGCCACTGCGACGGCTGCACCTTCAATGGGGATGAGGGGGATATAGGCGTAGCCGAATTCGTCCACGGTCCCCGACTCGAGATCTGGGTCAACGATGCGCAGCAACGCGATGCCCGTGGCCACTGATCCCGTGGCCCAGCCCCAGGTGAAAATCTGCTTTTCAAACCAGGTCTCGCCAAGGTACCTGGGCGCTACGAAGACGCCGAGGGCAAGGCAGAACACGATGCCCAGAACAAAAATCGCGATGAGGGCGGGCAGGTGGGCTGAAACAAAACGGGGTTCGATGGAGGCGATACCGCAGACAATGAGGATGTCGGAGGCTGTGCCGGAAATTGCTTTAGTAGTTCCCTTATCCACCACGGTCATGGCGTTCGTGCGCCGCAGGATGAAACGCGCGATCAGACCCACCAAGAATGCTGTGGCGAACAGCGGCAGAGCGAAATTATTGAGCCGTTCGGCGGAGAGGCTTTGCACGACTCCACCCACGCCCACGATTGCCCCGATCAAGGCGAGATGAAGGCCCAGTGTCTCCATCGACGATCCCGACATCGTGTGCGTGGCATATGCCGAGCGTTCGTCACGCTCAAGGATCCCTCGCCTCATGGAGCGCGGGAGCGCAGTCGTGGAGGATTTGAGGGCCCTAGCGTAGCCGCGGCTGTGGCCGAAGCGCGACAGGATGACGCCACCTATGATGCCGGAGAGCATGCCCACCGTGGCCGCGGAGAAGGCAACAGAAGTGACTTCGGCCTGGCCCTGACTCGCGAACACATCACCCATAGCGGCGGACGTCCCAAAACCTCCGGACCATGCGGCGAATAGGATCAAGCCCATGAAGTTAGGTGCATCGAAGAGTGGGTCGAGTATGAGGAGAGCGAGTAGCATCCCGACGAGCACTTGCCCGGCTGACATCGCGATGCCATAACCCGTGAATGCACGCACCTCTGAAGAAATCTTGGAGAAAGTGAAATCTTGGGCGATCGCCATCGATGCGAAGACAGCGGCGATAAGTATAGTCGTGTATGACCCGATCATGGGCGAGAGCGGGAGAATTCCGGCCACATTGGGGCCCAGCAGGAATCCCAGCATGCCCGCGATGACCGGTGCAGGAAGAAGGAGCCACTGCAGTGGCCGAAGATACGCCCTCAAGACGACGCCCACGAGGAGCAGGGTGCCGATGATACCGATGTCGATAATGAGTGTGTTGAGGATCTGCGAGGCGTCCATAAACTCTCCTGCTCAAAGAATTACCAGCGTTTCTACTGGTGTGGGGCAAGTTGAGTTTATACGCCTTTTGCCGAGAATTTATGAAAATAATTCGACCCGCCAGGCTAAGTGCGCAAGCGCGTCAGCATGACAGGACGTCTCGAGGCTCAAGGGTAAAGGAAATGTAACAATCCTGGCGATTCCGTTTCTGACCCCCTCTTTCATGGCGGGGGAGACTAGGATTACTGGCACTGGCGCAGATAAAGCGAAGGAAACCCTATGATCCAGTTCCGCAATGTCGGAAAAACCTACCCGGATGGTACGACGGCAGTCAAGGACTTCAGTTACTCGGTGGATCAAGGGCGTATTGTTGCCCTCGTTGGAGCCTCCGGTTCCGGCAAGACCACCCTGTTACGGATGGTCAATCGCATGGTCGAACCCACGACAGGCTCGATCTGGGTTGACAACAAAGATGTGTCGACTGTGGACCGCGTTCAACTCCGCAGATCGATCGGGTACGTACTCCAGGCGGGAGGTCTCCTCCCGCACAGGACCATTATCGACAATGTCGCAACCGTCCCGATGCTCAACGGTGTGAACCGGAAGAAAGCACGGAAGGACGCGGAAGAACTCCTGGAACGTGTCGGCCTCGAAGTGGGCCAGGGAAAGAGGTACCCAAGCCAGCTGTCGGGTGGCCAGCAGCAGCGCGTTGGTGTGGCCAGGGCCCTGGCTGCCGACCCGAAGGTCATGCTCATGGATGAGCCCTTCGGCGCCGTGGATCCCATCGTCCGCAAAGAACTTCAGGAAGAGCTCCGCCGCCTCCAAGAAGAACTTGGCAAGACCATTATTCTCGTCACCCACGACATCGAGGAAGCGTTCAACGTTGGTCATGACGTTGTGCTCCTGCGCAAGGGTGGCGAGATCCTCCAGTCGGGAACTCCGCAAGAAATCCTGTCCAACCCCCGTAATGACTACGTTCGCCAGTTCATTGGCGCGGACCGAGCAGACCGGAACTTCACCATTAAGGAAGTGAACGGCACGAAACTGATTGTCGATGCCGCGGGTCACCCGGCAGGAGTTCTCCAGCAGTGACCTGGCTATCCTATTCCTGGGAGCATATTCGCGATCTCCTCCTCATCCACCTATCGATTGCGATCCCCGCAATCCTGCTCGCCACCCTCATCGCCGTCCCCATCGGCCGCTTCGCCTACCGCTTTCCAAGGCTTGGCGGGCCACTCCTTTCGGCATCGACACTGCTGTATGCGATACCCGCTCTACCGATGCTCATTGTCATACCGGCGCTCTTTGGGACGAGCCTGCGCTCTGCCACAACAATCATCATTGCGCTCACGCTCTACGGGATTGCCCTGCTCGTTCGCAGTGCCTCGGATGGTTTTCACGCCGTCAATCCCCAGGTTCGTGAAGCCGCGATGGCGATCGGATACTCGAAACGGCAGATGCTGTGGAAGGTGGACCTACCGCTGGCAATGCCGGTCATTATTTCCGGTGTCCGTGTCGTCACGGTCAGCACCGTCGGATTAACAACGATCGGTGCCCTCGTCGGTATACAGAACCTCGGAAGTCTCTTCACCGATGGCTTCCAGCGCTCGATTATCGCCTCTGTCATCACCGGCATTGTCCTCACGGTCGCGGTCGCCCTTATTCTTGACGCCATCGTCCAACTGATCGGCCGCTTCCTGTCCCCCTGGGAGCGTGCCACCGTGCCGCAGGAGGTGGGATCGTGAACGTCATGGCTGAAGCCTTCGAATGGCTCTCCGATTCGGCCCGCTGGTCGGGTGCTGGTAGCATTCCGCAGCGCCTGCTCGAACACGTGGCAATCACAGGGCTCGTTGTTCTCCTCGCCAGCATCATCGCCATCCCCCTTGGCGTTCTCATTGGACATACGAGGAATGGCAAGGCGGCTGTCGTGGGCACGGCGGGTGCCCTGCGAGCCATTCCTTCCCTCGGTCTCCTCACCCTCGTCGGCCTCTACTCGGGTATTGGTCTCACCGCCCCCGTTGTTGCCCTCATTGTCCTCGCGATCCCGTCGTTACTTGCCGGTGCGTATTCGGGCGTCGAGTCTGTCGATAACCAGACAGTGGGCGCGGCGCGGGCGATTGGCATGAGTGAACGGCAGATCGTGTGGAAGGTGGAGCTCCCGATCGCGGCCCCCGTGATCGTTGGTGGTATCCGTGCCGCAACGCTCCAGGTCGTTGCCACCGCTACCCTCGCAGCCTACGTCGCTGACTTCGGGGTGGGACGATTCGTGTTCTCCGGGCTCAAATCCGGCAACTATGCGCCCATGCTCGGCGGGGCGATCCTTGTCATCGCCCTTGCTATCATCTTAGAAATTCTTCTCGCGTCCGCACACCGGGCGTCCCGTAAAATATCAAATCCGGCGTTGCAGCCGTGAAGGGAACATCATGAAACGAGTACTTGCACTCGCGACCATTGCCGGGCTTGGACTTGCAGCCTGCTCCAACTCCGACCCGCTGGACGAGGGGGGTGATGGAGGCGGTGATCGGGATTCCTCCGCGATCGTCATCGGCTCCCAGGACTACTACTCGAGTGAAATCATCGCCGAAATCTACGCTCAAGCGCTCGAGGCCGAGGGCTACGAGGTGGAGCGAGACTTCCGGATTGGACAGCGTGAAGCCTACCTGCCCGAAATCGAGGAGGGAAAAATTGACCTCTTCCCCGAATATACGGGACCGCTCCTGCGCTACTGGGAAGGTGAGACCGAGGTGCGTGAAGCCGACGAGGTCTATGACGAGCTTGTCGACGCCGCTCCCGATGGCCTCCGGGTCTTCGAATACTCCCCGGCCACCGACCAGGATGCCTACTTCGTGACGAAGGAATTCGCCGACGAATGGGACCTGGAGACCCTCGAGGATCTCAAGAATGTGGAAGAAAGCATTACCGTTGGTGCGAACTCGGAACTGGAAACCCGACCCAACGGTCCGATTGGACTGAAGGCCGTCTACGGGGTTGACGTTGGCTTCACCCCGATTGAGGACGGTGGCGGGCAGCTCACCGTCAACGCCCTCAAGGATGATGACATTCAGATGGCACTCATCTACACGGCAGACCCCAGGGTTGCGGACTCGGAGCTCGTCCAGCTCGAGGACACGAAGAACCTCTTCCTCGCCTCCCATGTTGTTCCTCTCGCGTCCGACAACGTTGACGAAAAAGCTGAAGAGATCATCAACAAGGTCAGTGCCGCACTCACACCCGAGGATCTCGTGGCACTCAATGCTCGCTCAGCAAACGAAAGCCTTCCCGCGGACGCTATCGCTAAGGACTGGCTCGCAGAGCAAGACTTCTAACCCAAAGTTAACTGATTAACGTACTTGCCTGACCCGGGCCCGGAGGAAACTCCGGGCCCGGGCGCTTCACCACCCGACACTCGAGGGTAAGTTGAGCGGAGAATAAACTACTGCCCCCACCGTAGGGTGGGGGCAGTGTCGTAGGAAGTTGTTCGCTACTACTTCTTTTCGGGGTGACCGAGCTCAGTCTGGTTATCAGAATCGGTAAGCCCAGCCTGCTCAGCGGCCTCAGCCTCATTCAGTGCGGGCTTGCTGACCTTCTCTTCGACAACGGGGTCGATCGTTGCACCGTCACCGTCGGCAGCGGCCTGTGCGGCAGCATCTTCGGCAACAATGTCTTCCCAGTAAGCCTCGGCCCACGGGTCTTCAATCGGCTGGTTGCGCTTCCAGATCAGGTAACCAACACCGGCCGTAGCAACACCAACGACGATCCAGCCGAGCCTGCGCGACTTCTTCTTCGCGGGGGCAGGGGGAGACTGAAGTGCCTTCGAGGTCGCAGTCGAAACGTTCACTGCCTTGTCCTTGAGGCTGACATCCTTACCGGCCTCGGTACGAGCGGCATCAGCTGCTGCGTACAGGCGGGGGCGAACATCGTGCTCCCAGCGATCGGATGCATTCTCGGTCAGTTCCTGGGCCTTGCGGGAAGCGGACTCAACGTGGGGTGCAGCCCACTTGGCGCCCTCATCAGCGTAGCGCTTCACGTGCTTGCCAGCCTTGTGAGCGTATTCGTTGGCTTCAGCGGTTGCCTTCTCAGCGAAGTGCTTAGCTGATTCGCCAAGAGTGCCCGTGCGGCTACCAATAAGGTCTGCCCACTCGCTGAACTGGCGGCTCAGTACTTCTCCTAGTTCCCCGGACTGGGACTTTGCCAGTTGAGGAGCGGTCTTCTTCTTGCCGAACATTCGACACCTCCATGTGGATACGACTAACGGTGTTAATTCTATAGGCTCAGCCTGGGATTTCGCTCGAGTTAAGACATTCGCCCCTGAAATACGCCGATGGCGCAAGCAACTGTTGGGTACCGGCCTTTGTTAATGGGAAGATAGTTTCTATGGAAGCAACACTGCATACGAATCATGGCGACATTGTCGTCGAACTGTTCCCTAACCATGCCCCCGCGACCGTCGCGAACTTCACCGAGCTCGCCACTGGCCAGCGCGAATGGCAGGACCCGACCACCGGCGAACGCACCTCGAAGCCCCTGTACGATGGCGTGATTTTCCACCGTATTATTCCCGGCTTCATGATCCAGGGCGGCGATCCGCTCGGCACCGGCACGGGCGGCCCCGGCTACAACTTCGATGACGAGATCCACCCCGAACTCTCCTTCGCCGAACCCTACGTTCTGGCGATGGCCAACGCCGGCAAGATCGCCGGCCGTGGCACCAACGGCTCCCAGTTCTTCATCACCGTTGCCCCCACCACCTGGCTGCAGGGCAAGCACACGATCTTCGGCCGCGTTACAGACGAAGAGTCGAAGAAGGTTGTCGACGCAATCGCAGCCGTTGACACCAACCCGTCTGACCGTCCCCTGGAGGACGTCGTCATCAACAATATTTCCGTCTCGGCATGAGCGAATATCCGGATCCGGTGCCGGGCGGGCCCCCGCCGGATCCGGATCGCTACCGGACCGTGAGAAGGCGAAAGCCGATCGTCACGATCATCATCATGGTCCTCTGCATCGGCGTCTACGGTTTCGGCAGACTGTGGTCCGAACTGGAATCGACCCTGATCTTCGCCCCGTGGTTGGGTGAGGAGCAGGCTTACAGGTTCCTCGGGTCCGCCTTTCTTCATGCCGACTTCTGGCACCTGATCTTCAACATGTACGCCCTGTGGCTCGTGGGTCAGGCACTGGAACCGGTGTTCGGCTGGTGGCGTTTTGCCGCCCTCTACCTGCTCTCCGCAATCGGTGGGAACGTTGCAGTCCTTGCCCTTGCCGATCCCACGGGAGCATCGTGGGCGACCTTCGTCGTCGGTGCATCCGGTGCCGTCTTTGGCCTCTTCGGTGCACTGTTCATACTGGCTAAAGGTTTCTCCCGAGACACGACACCGCTCCTCGTCCTCCTCGGCATCAACCTCATCCTCGGTTTTATCCTGCAAGGAATCTCGTGGCAATCCCACCTCGGCGGGCTTCTCATTGGTCTCGTTGTTGCTTTCCTCTTCACCCGGACCAGAAGCACATGGATTAATGCTGTGAGCGCTCTCGGTGTGCTGCTCGCACTCGCCGGCACCGCGTATTTCATCTACTCGTAGGGGGCACTTAGTCCCAAGAGCCGCCCTTCGGGGCGGCTCTTTTGTTACTAGAGAAAAACAACTTTTCCCACACCACGGGTGTTTATCCACAAAGTTATTCACACCTGGGGATTACTAGTTGAGGGTCGAATGATCAAAATGGCGAAATCACCGAGAATGACATTGATGTAGTTATCCACCTGTGGGTAAAATCTGTGGATAACTTCGAAATCATCCACAGCAGTGGATGAAATTGTGGGAAATATACTTGTGTGCTAGCGGGTTGACATGCGGAAGATGCTCTGCATTTACCACAAATTCATCGTTCCTCACCCAGCACGATCCACCGGTCTCCGCGGGTGCGCAGGTACAGGGTGAGGCTCCGGGCCCCCATGAACACCGCGGCATAACCGCCCCACAAGATGAGAAGGCCAACCATCTCAAGGTCGGCCCCCGGCCCTGCGAGGAGAAGCGGGATCGGTGTGTAGAGCACGAGGGCAAGAATCATCATCCAAGCCAGGTAGCGTGTGTCCCCTGCGCCGATCAGGACTCCGTCGAGCATGTAGGCAATCGAGGCAATCGGTAGGCCAATGGCGCACACGACCAGGCCCCACATGGCCCACTGCGCAACCTCACCAGACCCCGTGAAAACCCGCGGGATCACCGGTGAGGCCGCGGCAAGGACAAGCCCGAGAACCGCACCAACCCACAAGCCCCACCACAGGCAGCGGTTCAGAACGTGGCGGACCCGCTCGCCTGCGGATGCGCCGAGTGCCTGCCCGACCAGGGCCTGGGAGGCGATCGCAAGGGCGTCCAAACCGTACGCCGCGAAGTTCCACATTGAATTAATGATCTGATGCGCTGCGAGCGCAGTCGTGCCAAGCGTGGTAGCCGCCGTGATCGTCAGCAGAATGCTGACACGCAGCGACAGGGTGCGGATGATGAGGGGGATGGAGTCCCGTAAAGACTTGAGCACGCCCGTTCCCGACGGCAGCAGCGAAACACCCTGCCGGTGCGCGGCTCGAACAACGACGAAGCCGAGGGCAATGCCCATGCCGGACTGCGCGATGGCAGTGCCGTACCCGGCCCCTGCCACACCAAATCCAGCCGGGTAGATCAACAGGTACGAGAGCGGGATGTTCGCAAGGGCTCCGGCGGTGGCGACGATGAGGGGAGTGCGAGTATCAAGCATGCCGCGCACGGTACCTGTGGCCGCAAGAACGATGAGCATACCAGGCAGACCCCACGCGCTTGCTGAAAGGTACCGGGTTGCCTCGTCAAGCACCGCCTTCTCGGGCCCAAACCAGCCGAAAATCGCAGACCCAAAGGCGAGAAGGATCACGGCCAAGATGACACCGAGGAAGATCCCGAGCCACACCCCGTCAAGACCGAGGCGGAGTGCACGGTCGGGTTTGCCGGCGCCGAAGAACCTGGCCGTCGAGGCAGTCGTTGCATATGACAGAAAGATGCACAGGCCTACAACAGTGGTCAGGATGGTGGAGGCGAGGGAAAGTCCGGCTAACGAATCAACGCCCAACCTGCCCACGAGGGCGGTGTCCACAAGAAGGAGTGTTGGCTCTGCCAGCAGCGTGGCGAGAGTTGGGAGTGCGAGTCTGACGATCTGCCGGTCGATGCTTGTGGTCACCTCCACACCATAAACCGACCTGAAGTAACGGTTGAGGAATGTGATCCCGGCGGAGTGTTCGTCACTTATCCCCAAACCAAAGTTATCCACAGGTGTGGATATGTCTGGGGATTATTCTCCCAGGATCTCAACAGAAAATGAAGCAAATTTTGTCCACAGGGCATGCATCTGTGGGTAAGTGCGAAATTTACCCACAAGTTATCCACGCAAAGTACGGAGTGTTTCCACCGTTAACCCCAAGTTGTCCACAGCGTATCCACAGGCCCTGGGGAACACTGGAGATGTGTTGGCGGGGACCCTGCCCGGTATAGTCACCTTGAGAAGAATGGAGTGCAATGACTGAATCTGGGGCGGGCTTCGAGCGGACACCACCGCAAAATATTGAGGCAGAAATGTCGGTACTTGGCGGCATGATGCTCTCGAAGGACGCGGTTGCCGACGTCACGGAAATTCTGAAGCCGGATGACTTCTACCGGCCCTCGCATCGGCTCATTTTTGAGATCATCATGCAGTTTTTTGGTGACGGTGAGCCGGCCGATGCGGTGACCGTTGGTGCGGAGCTAAAGCGACGCGGCGAACTGGAACGCGTCGGCGGCCTTCCCTACCTTCACTCCCTCGTTGCGAGTGTCCCCACAGCGGCTAATGCTGGCTACTATGCCTCGATTGTGCGGGAGCAGGCCCAGCTGCGCGGACTGGTCGAGGCCGGTACCCGCATCGTCCAACTCGGCTACTCCACCGACGGTGCTGATGTCGACCAGCTGGTCAATATGGCACAGTCCGAGGTGTATGCCATGACCGACACGAACGAATCCCGTGACTACGCGGTCATGGAAGACATCATTAACGACCTGGTCGAGACCCTTGAACACAATGAGTCTCGCGGCGGCGAACTCGACGGTGTTTCATCCGGCTTCCCCTCGGTCGACAACATGCTGAACGGGTTCCGTGGTGGCCAGATGATTATTGTTGCCGCCCGTCCCGGTGCCGGTAAGTCGACGTTCGCGATGGATGTATGTCGAGCCGCAGCCGTGCACCACAACCTTCCGGTCGTGTACTTCTCCCTCGAAATGAACCGCACCGAACTGTCAATGCGTGTGCTTGCCGCGGAGTCGGGAGTGTTCCTGGACCGCATGATCAAGGGCAGTATGACCGCCGATGACTGGCAGCGGGTTGTTGGTGGGCTGGAGAAGATCTCGAAGGCGCCTCTAATCGTTGACGATTCACCAAACCTGACAATGGCGGAGATTCGGGCGAAGTGTCGCCGGCTCAAGCAGCAGAACGACATTCAACTCATCGTCATCGACTACCTCCAGCTTCTCACCTCGGGTGCCAAAAATGTTGAGTCCCGCCAGCAGGAAGTTTCCGATTTCTCGCGTTCGATCAAGCTCCTGGCCAAGGAACTGGATGTGCCGATCATCTCGGTTGCGCAGCTGAACCGTGACTCGGAAAAGCGCGAGACAAAGAAACCGATGGTCTCCGACCTTCGTGAATCCGGTTCGCTCGAGCAGGATGCTGACGTTGTCATCCTCCTGCACCGCGAGGACATGTATAAGCCTCGGGAAGAAGCCACCGGCATTGGTGAAGTGATTATTGGTAAGCACAGAGCCGGCCCGGTTGGCTCGATCAACCTGTCGTTCCAGGGCCACTACGCCCGCTTTGTGGAAGCAGCCGGCGACCTCTAAAGCTTCCCACTAGAGGGCTCTCTCGAGGATTCTGGTAGGGAAATTGGAAAAAAGTTTCGGCTCGGGCTGAAACCGTTCACCGGATGAGGTGATGGCGGGTAGCCTCGAAACATGCTGACAAGTCTGTTGTCCGATGCGTTCGCACGGCCCCTCGAAGTCTTTACCCGACTGATCGACAACCACAGCGTTGAAGAACTCAACTGGAAGCCGGAAGGTGCCGATAATTCGATTGCCTGGCTGGCCTGGCACACCGCACGCGAAATCGATGTCCAGATTGCCCACCTCGAATCTCGAAACGACCTCTGGGAACGGGACGGATGGGTCAGCAAGTTTGGGCTGGACCTGCCGGCGGACTCGATGGGGTACGGACACACGCCGGGCGAAGCGCAGGCCGTCAAGATTGATGACAAGCAGCTTCTTCTTGACTATCTGCGAGCCACCGTTGAGGATGCAACCCGGTACGTAGCGACAGTTGACGATGAGGCAATGGAAGAAATCATTGATAAGAACTGGGACCCGCCGGTCATGCGCGCAACCCGCATCGTCTCCATCATCGATGACGCGGCGCAGCATGCTGGACAGGCCGACTATCTCGGCGGAATGATTACCCGCCTGCGATAAGTCGGCGCAGCGAGCGAGCACCCCAGATCGCGAGAGCCCCAAGCTCCCGGATGAGGGACCTGAGGGTGATGGCGTGGACGGGGGCGGCAACGCCCCTCGGCTCCAAACCGATACTGTGAGCAATTAGCATCGTGCGTGGCAGGTGGGTCCGTGACGTCACGAGGGTGATGGGAGGAACCTGATCGGGTAGTTCCTGAGGGAGCACGGTCGGATCGGGCGTATCCGCAGTAGGCTTCCCCAGCCAAGCATCCGGGTAATCGGGGGAGCCAAGAATCGCAATAAGGTGGAGCAGGTTTTCTTCCGTCGTACGGGAGTGGGCTTCTTCGACGATAACGCGGCGGGGAATACCCACCTGCTCAAGATAAGCGGCCATCACCGGAGCCTCAGCTTCCTTGCCGCCGCCACCAATTCCGCCCAAACAAAACACGATCGGCTCCAGACCAAAGCGTGTCGCGGTACGCCATTCGTGGGCGGCGGTATCGAGACGCGAGTGCAGGGCGGGATTGGGGCGCCCGCCCTGCACAGTACTTCCGAGTACCGCGATAACCGGCCTAGTTCTGATAGGCACCTTGCCACACGGTGTCAAACGGCGGATGGGCTGAAATACGGCCTCGAATACCGGCGGTCACCATATCCTTGGCGACCTGCACCGCCTGACGAAGCTCGGTGCCCTTGGCTAGCTCAGCGGTGATCGCGGCAGCCAGCGTACAACCGGCACCGTTGACCCGGTGCTCGCCGACCTTGGGTGCTCGATAGATGGTTGCCTCCTCGCCGTCCCAGAGAACGTCAACAGCCTCGTCTCCGGGGAAATCGATCCCGCCCTTGACGACAACGGCCTTGGGGCCGTGCTCGGTGATGCGCTTACCCGCCTCGATCATGTCGTCAATCGTCGTGATGGAATCCATGCCCGACAGGGTGAGTGCCTCGAAATGGTTTGGGGTGGTGACCGTTGCCTGGGACAGTACCTGCTCGCGAAGGGCCTTGTCAGTGTCGAAAGCCTGGCCGGGCTCCTGGCCCTTGCAGATCAAAACAGGGTCAACGATGACGTTCTTCCAGGGCTGCTTGCGCAGGTTTTCGGCCACAACCTCAATCGTGGGGACGGTACCGAGCATGCCGATCTTCACGGTATCGAGATCGTAGGTGGCGGTGGCAGCGGCAATCTGCTCCGCGATCAAGTCTGCTGGCATCGGCGTGAAGCTGTGCCCCCAATTATTATCCGGGTGCAGTGCCACCACGCAGGTGAGGGTGCCCAGTCCGAAAGTTCCCAGCTGATGGAACGTGCGGATATCAACCTGGAGCCCCGCGGCCCCGGCCGATTCGGAACCGGCGATCGTGTAAGCAAAATTCATGAGCTGTCTTTCTTTCATATCCTGTCCATCGTGGCCGGATTTGAGCCCTGTCGACCCTCCTCGCCACGATCGAGCGCTGTGATCCTTACATGATCCTCTTCGGTCAGTGGCACGTCAAAGATGTCCATGTTTGATACGACACGTGACTGGGTGACGGACTTGGGGATGACAACATCACCGCGGTTGACGTGCCAGGCCAAAACCACCTGGGCGGGGGTGGCACCGATGCGCTCCGCGATCTCGGTAATGACCGGATCGGTCAGGACGGCGGCCCGGCCGAGCGGAGACCATGCCTGGGTGACGATTCCAGCCTCGGCGTTCTTGGCGCGAGAAACCTCGTTCGGGAAGTACGGGTGGATCTCGATTTGATTCACAGCGGGAACAACCGTGCCGTGCTTGAGGAGAGTATCGATATGGTCAGGGAGGAAGTTTGAGACACCGATGGCCTTCGCCCGACCTTCTTCGAAGAACTCTTCTAGAGTTAGCCAGGTTGTCACGAAGTCACCCCCGTACAGGGTGGGGAGTGGCCAGTGGATGAGGAACAGATCGACGTAGTCGGTCTGTAGGTCCTCGAGAGACTGGCGGAAAGAAACCCGCGCATCATCCGGCATGTGGTACGGGTTGTCGAGTTTCGTGGTGAGGAAAATGTCAGACCGGTCGATTCCGGACTGAGCGATTGCCTCTCCGACCTCGGCCTCATTGCCGTACATCTGGGCGGTATCGATATGGCGGTAGCCGGCTTCCAGGGCCATCGTCACGGCCGCCACCGTATCTTCCGGGGCGATCTTGTAGGTGCCGTAGCCGAGCTGGGGGATTGTCTGTCCGGTATTCAACTTCACATTCGTCATACAGATATTGTCCCTGTTCACACACGTAAAGGAAACACTTCTCACCGGGAAAGAGAAGAATGGTCTCGTTGCTGGTCAGAGACGTGCTGACGTGTCATGGTGAGGCCCGCTTTGATAGGTTTGTGTTATGCAGATCATACCGATCCTCATTGTTGACGATAAGCAGGCCGCCATCGACTTCTATCGCCACGTCTTCCGTGCCGAAGTCGGGCAGACACTTGTCGAGACAACCCAACTCTTTATCCAAGGCCAGTCCATCGGCATCCGACAAGCCACAGAATCTCACGAGAAGACTCAGGAGCGGATCGTGTTGCTCGCAGAAACAGCGGCTCCCGACGTTCTTGAACAGAACGCGATCAAGCACGGTGCCGAGGTCATCAGCCCCGTGGATGATGACGAGAGCGGGCTACGCCTCGGCAGGATCAGCGATCCCTTCGGGATCCAATGGATCCTCAGCACCGCGTTCCCGCGGTGAGCAGCCCATTCTGATATCTGGATCTCGGGACACGTCACCGACTTCATGGTGGGGTGTCCCGAGAAAAATGCAGTGCCTCGTTGCTGGCGTTAGCGGATCTGTGAGAACTCGGCCTCGCGAGGGTCGAAAACCTGGAGATTGCCGCGCTCGAGGGAGTCGATGAGGGCAACATCGTCACCGGACAGGTGGACATCCACCGAGTTGATGTTCTCTTCCATGCGTGCCCTGTTGACGGACTTCGGGATCACAATCCTGCCGTGCGCCATGTGCCAAGCCAGGACGACCTGGGCCGGGGTGGCATCGTAGCGGCTCGCAACGTCGAGAACCTCAGGCTCCTTGAGATCAACGCCGCGACCGAGCGGAGAGTACGCCTCAACCGCAAGTCCTTCGTTCTTCGAGACCCTTTCAACCTCTGCCTGCTGGAACGTAGGGTGTAGTTCGAACTGGTTGATGACGGGGGCGATGTCGGATCCGTCGAGAAGAACATTGAGGTATTCGGGAAGGAAATTGGCGACACCGATCGCGCGCGCCCCACCATCCTCATAGATTTTCTCAAGCGCAGCCCAG
Source organism: Flaviflexus massiliensis (assembly GCF_001375495.1). Classification (GTDB taxonomy): domain Bacteria; phylum Actinomycetota; class Actinomycetes; order Actinomycetales; family Actinomycetaceae; genus Flaviflexus; species Flaviflexus massiliensis. The sequence goes on from NZ_LN831058.1 coordinate 668,883, forward strand.
GACTGGACGTACAGGTTCCGTTTCGGGCTCGGCCAGTGAATGAGATAGAGGTCGACGTAGTCGAGGCCAAGGTGCTTGAGGGAATCATCAAACGCGACGAATGCCTGGTCGTAACCCTGATCTCCGTTACGGAGCTTCGTGGTGATGAAGATGTCTTTACGGTTGAGTCCCGTTGCCCGCAAGGCCGCACCCACGCCCTCCTCATTGCCGTAGGCTGCTGCGGTATCGATGTGCCGATAGCCGAGCTCGAGCGCAGTTTCGACATTCTGCTGGACCTGGTCGGCAGGGACCTCCCATACGCCCAGACCAACCTGGGGAATCTCAACACCGTTGGACAACGTAACCTGTTGAACTGCTGCCATGACACTGCTCCTTGGCACATCGACGAAAAACGACTGGCACAGGCCCTGCAAAACTACTCATCCGGTAGAGAGCAATTCCGCGAGACCGGGGCCATGTCTTTGAGACTATCAAGGCCAGCGGGCGGGCGGTGTTCATGTCGGTGAGGAACGAGCTCACGGTTTGTAGGTTCTGCACGGCTGCTTGTCTTGCGGGCATAATCAAACCATGACGATCCACACGGAAACCTACCGTATCGGCAATGACACGTACCTCGATCACTCGTACACCGTGCCCCTTGATCGGGTCGGACAAGTACCCGGAACGATCGACATCTTCGCTCGTGAACTGGTGCGAGACGGGAATGAAAAGAAGCCGCGACTGGTCTTTTTCCAGGGCGGCCCGGGTTCCCCGGCCCCCAGGCCCGTCCCTATGGGCGGGTGGATCGACTGGCTACTGGGACACTATCGGGTGGTGCTCTTCGACCAGCGTGGCACCGGTGCCTCAAGCCCACTCGAAGCGGCTGTTGTTACCGCACAGGGTGACCCCAACGCCCAGGCCGACTATCTCGCGTGCTTCCGCGCTGACGCGATCATTGATGATGCCGAGGACCTGAGGCAGCATCTGCAAGGTGATGAGCCCTGGCATGTTCTTGGGCAATCCTTTGGTGGGTTCATCAACACCGCGTACCTCGGTCGGGCTCCGCACGGGCTGGCATCTGTCATGATCACCGCGGGCCTCCCCTCCATCACTAAACACGCGACCGCAACCTACGAGCTGACGTGGGAATCCACCGGCAAACGCAACCGGGACATGTACGACCAGTTCCCAGGACTGCGCGAACGAGTCTGGGATGTTGCGGTACACGTCGAAAACCACGATGAACGACTCGTCACCGGTGAACGACTGAGCCCGGCAAGGCTGCGCATGCTCGGACTTGTCCTTGGATACTCCTACGGTCCCCAAACTCTCCGGTTCCTGTTCGACCACCCCTTCATCACCGTCCGCGGTGAGAAAAAACTGAGCGCCGCATTCTTGAACCGGGTCACCGAACGACTGAGCTTTGCAACAAACCCGATCTACGGGGTCCTTCACGAATCCATCTACTCCGGCACCACCCCGGAACCGACCGCGTGGGCCGCCCACCGGCAGCGGGACAACCATCCTCGCTTCGCAATCCCAGGAACCGACCAGTCACCCTACGCCAGTGAAGCCGAAGCGAGGGACGATGGTGCGGAGTTCCTGTTCTCAGGCGAGCACGTATTCCCCTGGCAGATGAGAGAGGACCCGGCGCTGGCGCCCATGGCGGAGGCCGCGGATCTTATCGCCAACCGTCCATTCGATAAGCTCTACGATCTTGAGGCCCTGGCAAACAACAGGGTGCCAGCATCCGCCTGGGTGTTCTGGGACGACATGTTTGTGCCGGCCAGCCTGTCCCTCGAAACAGCTGACCGTATTCCCGGCATGCAAACAATCCTCACCAACGACTACCATCACGATGGGCTGCGCTCCGATGGGCCCATGCTCCTGGAACGCATGCACGGGATCAACGAGCGGGCTCGGGCTGGCATGAGAGGGCGAAAGCTGAGCTGACAGAACGCTTGACCTGCACGAATGCGACCGGTGCGAGAAGATGGACGGTGAGACCACAGCTTCCAGCCGATGGAATGTTTTCCAGTGACAGCATGATCCATTCGGTTTACAGCACCAACCCTCCATACAGTGAATGGAAGCAAGAACCGTTTGAGGAAGGAACCAGGAAGTGGAGTCCAACATTTCCCCTGCTGTCATTGGGCAGCTCATGACCTCAGTTCCCGCGCACCTGGCGGGAATAGGACAGCCAACCTTCCTCGGAGCCGGTTGGGATGTTGAAGTCTACCGGTGGGGAAACAGAGTGTTGCGGCTCCCTCGCAGGAACCAGGCCAACGCCATTCTCGACGTGGAATACGACTGGATCGAGCCGGCAACCCGGGACCTGGTGGAGGCAGGCTTCTCCGTGTCCACGCCCCGGTACCGGGGCGAGCCAACAAAACTGTTCCCCCATCCCTGGCTCGTCTCCGATCACGTACCCGGCAGCCCGATCCACGCCCTTCCCCTCGGGGAACGCGGCCGAGCCGCAAGGGATATGGCGCTTGCGCTCGCGGCACTCCACCAACCGGCACCGGACACGGCACCGCAGAATCCCTACCGAAACGTCCCACTTCACGACAAGGTCCCCGCATTTACTCACTACGCGGAGAAGACCAACCTGCCAGCATTCCTGCACGAGGCTTTTGACGAAGCTGTGTCCTCAGCCCCGTGGCAGGGTGAAAAGCTCTGGTGCCACGGTGATCTTCATGCCGGCAATATCCTCACACATAGCGGCGGCCTCACGGGACTCATCGACTTTGGCGATCTCGGTGCCGGTGATCCAGCGGTCGACTATGCGGTGTTCTACACGGTGTTTACCGAGCAGGAGAGGGCGGATGCTCGCGTCGTTCTCCGCTCGCTCGGGCAACCGGATGATGAGGATGTGTGGCTGCGGGCTCGTGGCTGGGCCGCGCACTTCACCGCCGCGCTTCTGAGCTCATCAAGTCCCGACGATCAGACCATCGCCCAACAGGCACTCATCCTCATGGAACTGCCCTAGGTCTTCGTGGCTACCGCAAAGAAGAAGGCCAGCAAAGCCCGCAAGCACGCGACAGGGGGTGGCGCGGACAGGATCAAGTCTCAGAAAACTGACACGAAGAAGGCTCGCGCCAGTCACTTTGAGGATCAGCCCGCAACATCCACCCAACTATCCCAGGTGGAAAATCAGCTCACTGCTCGGCTTGATTGGCTCACCGAACTCCTCACTGGAGAAGTAGCCACCCACGGGAGCCCGACATCTACGGATGATCGACCTCCCGATCGACCAGGCGCAGGGTCTGTCGTCGACGTGAATGCTGCACAGGTTACGGCTGGCGAATGGTTTGTGGAAACTTCGGCTGACGACCTTGAAAGTATCGCTGACAGCCTTGCCATCGTTGCTCACCCGGTTCGCTTACGGATCCTCCACACTGCGAGCACGCACAGCGTGCGCGTCACCCAGATCCTCGAAGCACTGCGGCTACGCACCACGGGACAGGTCTATCACCACCTGCGGATCCTGACGGAAGCGGGATGGGTCGTGAGTGACGGGGCAGGCAACTACTGGGTTCCACGTGGCCGACTATCTGCCCTGGACGGGGTGCTGCGCCTGGGGATCGAGTTACGCGACATTCATCCGAAGGTCGTAAACTGAAAGAATGGCTGAATCCCTGATCCGTAGTGCCCGTGAACTCACAGATGATGACCTGTCCGCCCTGTTCAGCACTGCAACCTTGGACCGGGGACGAGGCTACCACCGTGAACAGCGGGTCGAATCTCTGTCTTCTGATGACTCGATTATTGCTCGAGTGCAGGGTAGCGGGCACTCCTACATGGTCGTCATCGACTCAATCACACCGTTCCGGGGCAAGTGCACGTGCCCGGTCGGCCACTACTGCAAGCACATAGTGGCAACCCTTCTTGCTGCCGGGGCGGGTGGAGATCTCGGGTGGCGTAGTCTGCTGAGTGCTATGACCGTCACGAAGAAGAGTGGCGGGTCCGAATTGAGTATCAAGATCGATACGCGCAGTGACGGTGCACCGCTCACCCCCTACAAGAAAGTTGGGGAACACTGGGTTCTCGTGCCTTGGCCTGATCTGACAAACAACCGGTGGGAATCAACGACCGACGGGCTCAATCAGTCCCACGTGACAGTTCTTCGACATCTGCACCGCACTGCGCGGAGAACCCGTCCCTGGAACTCACCCTCCGACATCCTCCTGTCCGACCTGGAAGGGGAAGCGATGTCGTTCCTCCGCCAGATCCGATCCGCTGGGATCGGCCTGTTGGATGCTGACATGGAGGGGCTGACGCTCGGGGATGACCTGTGGCCGGTCAGGCTCGAGATGGAGAAGAAAGACAACCTGAGGGCAACCCCCGTTGTCTCCCGGAACGACGGCGTAAGAGCCTATACCCTCCCCGGTGTCGTTCCCGTTATCGCACTATCACACGGAACCCTGACAACCGTTAACGCCTCGATTCCCACCCAACTCCAGTCCCTCATCTCCTCCCGTTCAAGCATTGACGTCCCCGCGGAAGACAGTCTCGAGTTCGAGGCAACATTCCTGCCCGCACTCGGTGATATTGACGTCATGTCACCCGATGGTTCGTTTGAAGCCACAGAATTCTCGGCACCAAGACTGCATCTGCACGTGTCCAGGCCGACCGGGCTCACCCACACACTTGAATGGAAGAAGTCACGAGAAGCCATCGGCACAGGTGAACGGCTCGTCTCGGAGATCGCAGGCGAGGACCTGCGAGAAGATTTTGATCGCGTTGACGAACTGTGGGAGGAAGCAGGCTTCCCCGGGGACCAACCGCCCCCGCAGACCACCGTTTTAAAACCGCATTTCATGGAGACTCTGCACGAGTTCTTCATCCCCGCACTGACAGCCGCGGGAATGGGAGTCACCTACTCCGATCGCGCGAACCTCGAATTCGTGAAGTCGCCGCCCGAGCTCCGGGTTAATGCGACGAGTGAGCGAGACTGGCTGGACCTCGCCATCACCGTCAATGTCAACGGCCACGACGTTCCCCTGCCAGTGCTGTATCCAGCGCTCGTGGGTGGGGCCCCGTACCTGGAATTCAATGACCTCATGATCAAGCTCGGTCCCGAGTTCGATGAGCTGCGGTCGCTCCTGAGAGAAGCGGCAATGCTTGGTCGGATCAAGGGGAAAACCATTAGCGTCCAAGCCCCACAACTCCACGCCCTGTCAATCCCTGATGAACTCTTGGAGGGGGTGCTGCAAGACCGGCTCGAGAAGCTGAAAGAGATCGGGCAACCGGTTTCCCTCCCAACAACTCTCACAGCCCACCTTCGCCCCTACCAGGAGACCGGATATTCGTGGCTGGTCAGGCTCGCGCAGGCGCAGTATGGCGGGGTGTTGGCAGACGACATGGGACTCGGTAAAACCATTCAGATCCTCGCTGCCATCGCCAAGCTCAAGGAGGAGGGTCAGCTCACCGGTCCCGTCCTCATCGTTGCCCCCACGTCCGTGGTGTCAACCTGGCGGCGAGAAGCAGAGAAGTTTGCTCCCTCCCTCACCATCAAAACCGTGACAGGGACGAAACGGAAGCGCCGCATCCCCATCAGCTCACTGGCGGACGCCGATATTGTCGTCACCTCCTACACACTCCTGCGATTGGAAGGCGACGAATACGAGGACGTGTCCTGGCAGGGGCTGGTGCTTGATGAGGCACAGGCGGTCAAGAACCCCCGGACGATCGGCTACCGGGTCCTCATGAGTCTCTCCCGCGACTGGACCTTCGCCGTCACGGGCACACCAATCGAAAACTCCATCGGTGACCTCGGCGCCCTCTATGCGCTCACCAACCCGGGATTGTTGCCCGGTGCGGACCGATTCTCTGAAAAGTTCAAGAGACCCATTGAACGCAGCGGCGACCCCGAAGCTCGGGAGCTTCTCATCAAGCTCACAAAACCGTTCCTTATGCGACGCCGAAAGGCTGATGTCGCTGCGGATCTGCCGGAGAAGATGTCGACCGTCGTCTCGGTAGAGATGGATGAGGCACATGCGGCCCGCTACACGCGGCAGCTTGAACGAGAACGTCAAGAAATACTTGGACTCATCCGAGAACCAGACGAGAACCGGATCTCAATCCTCGCCTCTCTCACGAGGCTTCGCAGGCTCGCCATTGACGCCGGGCTTCTGGAAGAGACCGCGGCACCCGCGAACAAGACAAAGGTGCTGCTCGAACACTTGGAATCCCTCATCCCGTCCGGGCATCAGGTTCTTGTCTTCTCGCAGTTCACCACCTACCTCGACCGAATTGGTGCGGAGCTGAAGAAAGCGAAAATTCCGTACGCGTACCTGGACGGGTCAACGAGGAACAGGGATCGGGTGATCAGTTCGTTCAAGTCCGGCGAAAAACCGGTTTTCCTCATCTCCCTCAAGGCCGGAGGCGTGGGTCTGACCCTGATTGAGGCCGATTACGTGTTTGTCATGGACCCCTGGTGGAACCCGGCAGCCGAAGAGCAGGCCATTGACCGAGCCCACCGCATCGGGCAGGACAAGCACGTCCACGTGTATCGCCTAGCATCCGCGGGAACCATCGAAGAAAAGGTCCTCGCCCTCCAAGAGCGCAAACGCGGACTTGCGAGCCTCATCGAGCAAGACGGCGGAAGCACCATCACCTCCGACGACATCCGGGCCCTTATCGAACACTAAGGGAAAGTGCTGTGTCGGCCCACCCGGGCCGACACAGCACGATCGTCAGGATCGCTGTCTTATCCTTCTATTGCAGATTGGCTAACCGCGGTTTGGGTTACTTTGTGGGCTGGAAGAGAATGACCTTCTGCAGAGCAAACTCCCTAATGCCCTGGGGACCCATTTCCTTGCCGTAGCCGGAGCGCTTCGTGCCGCCGAATGGCATGTCGAAGTAGGAGTTGGCCGGGGTGTTGATCGCAACCTGGCCCGTATCCATACGCCGCGCAATAGCTTCCGCCTTTGCGAGGTCACGGGAGTTAACGGATCCGCCGAGACCGAAGCTGGAATCGTTCGCCATGTCGATTGCTTCTTTAATGTCCGAGAACTTGAAAAGAATCGGCGTGGGACCAAACAGCTCCTCGTCAAGGATCGGGTTGTCACGGGTGACATCCGTGGTCATCGTGGGCTGGACGAACCAGCCATGATCGGGGATCTTCTCGCCGAGGGGAGTTGCGGTTGCGCCACCGTCAACCGCCCGCTGAATCTGTTCGTTCAAGAGCTTCTGGGCTTCCTGGGATGAGAGGGGGCCGATCGAGGTGCTGGGGTCGTTGGGGTCACCAATCTTATTGGCTGCGATGGCCTCCGAGTACCGTTCCTTGAAGTCGTCATAGAGTGACTCGTGGATAAACATGCGCTTGGGTAGGGCACAGGCCTGATCTGACACCATGAAGCGGAACATGGAGCAGGTGAGAGCGTTGTCGATGTCGGCATCGTCGAGGACGATCATCGCATCGTTACCGCCGAGCTCGAGCACGGAGGGCTCGAGCGCCTTGCCTGCCTGCTCGGCAACCCGAGCACCCGCAGCATCAGAGCCGGTTAGGGTCGCGCCACGGACGCGGGGATCGGCAATGATCTTCGAGGTTTGGTCGTGGGTGGCCCGCACGTTCGTGAAGACGCCTTAGGGAAGCCCAGCATCCGTGAAGACCTGCTCAATGGCCTCGGCGGACTGGGGGACGATACTGGCATGCTTGAGGATCACGACGTTGCCGGCCATGAGATTTCCGCAGGCGGGGCGAACGGCCTGGTAGACGACCGCATTCCAGGGTTCGATGGCGAACACAATGCCGAGCGGATCGTAGACGAGCTTGCCGGTGCCGTGGTCGGGAAGCAGTTCCAACGGTTCATCGGCCAGGAATGTTTCGGCCTTGTCCGCATAGTATTCGAGTATTTCGGCCACCATTTCACCGGCCATGAATGTCGAAATCGACACGGGCAGTCCCATCTCGTTCGTGACCAGCTTGCCAATGGTTTCAGCGCGCTAACGGAAGAGATTGGCGGCTCTCCTCATGTGCTCCGCTCGCTCATCGAAGGTCGTCTTTGACCACGACTCGATTGCTTTCTGGGCCTTATCCAGAACAGCCTCAATCTCGGCACCTGTCGCGTAGTCGAATTCTTTCTCAAGTTCACCCGTGTATGGGTTGATTGATGCGTACGCCATGACATTTCCTCCCTTGGAAATCCCGGTAGTGGTCGGCGACTGCTTGTGCGGATTCACTCTCATCCTTAAGGTTCTGTGACGCACATCCCACAACGCAGTTCGCCCCCACATCACATGCCCAAACCGATAGACATGTGTCAATTTTTCAACACTCGGCGCGTAGTCAATATTTCCCCTGGTAGTAGGCGCAAGTATTGGTGTCCGGGTGAGTTGTGGAGTGTCGGTGGTGTTGGTGGTGTCAGGTTATAAGACAGGAGTCTCAGGCAAAGGTATCTCGTAATCGTGAGGGATTGTCGCTTGGCTGAGAATGCTCGGTGGGCGCAACGACTGATCGCTGCGCCCACCGGAGATGTTTGGGTGATGTGGTATTTAGGAGATGGGGTCGTCCATGATGGGGCGGAGCAGGTGTTCGGCTGCCGCATCATCATCTTCCGCCCGCAGGCGAGGCTCGGACGAAAGCTCGGGGTTGTAGCCAAGCATCCCGTCATAGAAGTCCCGGATCCGATCCATGTCTTCCTTGATGTTCCAGGTCGGCATGAAGCTTTCCGCGGTCCCGTACGTCCTCGTGTTCGAGTCGATGAACCCAAAAGTCAGGGGAAGCTTGTTTTCATAGGCGATCCGGTAGAACCCGGACTTCCAGTACTCCCGCTTCCCTCGGGTGCCCTTCGGGGTGACGCAGAGAATGAAAGTCTCGGAATTCTGGACGATCTGTGAAACTCCGTGAGTCAGGTTAGTGGACTGGCGACGATTGACGGGGATGCCGCCGAGCCAGCGGACGACCGACTTCAGAACGGGAATCCGCATGACCTCGTCCTTGACGAGGAAATTAAACTCGCGCTCTGCGGACCAGAGGATGATGACCATGAGAAGCGCATCGAAGTTCGATGTGTGGGGAGCGCCAATGATGATCGTTTTTTGGGGAAGTTCTTCGAACTTTCCCTTCCACCGGGGCAGGAGGAGGGCAAGGAGCCGCGCGATACCTTTGCGGATTTTCTTACCGATCACTGGTCACCGCGATCGAGTAGTTCCATACCTCGGATGATGTTCCGACAGGGCGACGGCCATCGGGCCGGCTGTGCCCTTCCGTGAATGAGTGGGAGTTCTTCCATGCTTCGAAAGATTCTTCATCGGCCCAGCGGGTCACAACAAGCCATGTTGATCGACCATCTTCCGGGCGGAGCAGTTCAAAGCCCTCACAACCGGGAACATCGTCCATGGCCCCCGCGCGCGGGGCGAAGCGGTCAGCCAGGCTATCACCCGCCTCCGGGGGCACCTCAATAGCGTTAATCTTGATGACTGTCATGTGTTGAGTCCTCCACTTTCCTCAACCATGATAAACCCAGATTGGGCTAGGGAAGTTGAGCGTTCACGATCGCCATGAACTGGTCAGCATCAAGGAAGCCGGGCACAAACTGATCGCCCACGATGAATGCGGGAGTGCCGGTCAGGCTCAGGTTTGCTACATTATGCCTGGCCGTGAGGACGGCCGTCAGGATTTCGTTAGACTGCAGGTCGGCACTGAACTGAGCAATGTCCTCAATTCCCACCTCGCCGGCAAGGTTCTCGAAATAGCGCAGGTCGTACCGGGCGACGGAGCCCTCGTGCGTGTCCTGGTACAGAGCATCAGAGTACTCCCAGAACTTGCCCTGATTGCCAGCAGCGCGTGCCGCTGCGGCAGAAATAATTGACGCATCCCCCAGGACCGGGAAGTCACGATACTCGAAGCGGACCTCGCCGGATTCAATGAGCGCTTCGAGCGACGGGAAGACTTCGACGTGCCATCGCGCACAGAACGTGCACAGGTAGTCTGCGTATTCGACGATGACGACATCGGCATCCGGATCACCCAGGGCGTACGGATCGTCCGGATCGCGATGAATCTGCGCTGCCATGACATCCGGGTCCTCGATCGATTCGGCCGGAACGAATGCTTCCGGTGATTCCTTCTCGGTCGGTGTGCTGTCCTCGGTCGCGGTACTTTCAGGGAGCGGCCCGGGCGTTTCCTGCTCGCTTGCGGCCTGAGTCTCCAGAACCGTCAGTTCCTCCGAGGCGGGCGTTTCAGCGTCACCCGACAGGGCAATGATGAGGCCGATGGCGAGGGCAACGACGGCAACGAGAAGGACAACGATGGTAATGAGTAGCCCCCGATTCCTCGAGCTTGGTTGATAACCAGAGGGTGGGAATTGGGGGCTACCGTACGTCATGACTTCCAGTTCTGCATTTGTCTCATCGCATCGTCTTCTGAGGTGATGCACGTGGCGAATGTTTCAAGGTCCACATTACCGCCTGAAAGAATTGTGCCAACCCTGGATCCGCGTGCGATCTTGCCGCTGTCAACGAGCGACTTGATTCCGGCAAGCCCCAGCACCCCGGTTGGTTCGCTGACGAGCTTGAGCCGGTCAGCAACGAGACGCATCGCGGTGAAGATCTCGGTGTCGGGAACCGTGACAATCTCGTCCACGTTGTTTCGCATGAGTTCGAAGGTCAGCTCCGAAATTTGCCGCACCCGGGCACCGTCAGCGATCGTTTCGGGCGACGGGATCGTGACGATCTCACCCTTCGCGATCGATTGCTGGGCGTCGTTGGCGTTCTCGGGCTCAACACCAAAGATCTTGGCATTGGGGCTGAACACTTTTGTGACGAGAGCGGCGCCGGAAATCAGTCCGCCACCACCCACGGGCAGCACAACAGCATCCACGTGCTTCACTTCGCGCAGCAGTTCCTGAGCCGCGGTGCCTTGGCCCGCGATAAGGTCCGGATCGTCGAAGGAGGGGATGACGGTCATGCCCCGCTCCAGAGCGATCTGGTCCGCCATTGTAATCCGGTTGTCATTCTCGGGGTCGTACATGATGACCTCAACCCCGTAGGAGCGGGTCATGTCGACCTTGACCTTGGGGGCGTCGGTCGGCATGAGCACGACGGTGGGAATATCGAGCTGATAGGAGGCTAGAGCCATGGCCTGGCCGTGGTTGCCGCTGGAGTAGGTCACGATTCCCTTCTCCTTCGACACCTCCCCACGTTCGATGCGAGCTAGAACCGCGTTGAACGCACCGCGGGTCTTGAACGAGCCCGCACGCTGCTGATTCTCGCACTTGATCAGCACCTCAATGCCGAGGTACTTGTTCAAGAGCCTGGAGCCCACCACGCGGGTTTCGTGCGTGTAGGGCTTGATTCGGGCGGCTGCAGCGCCGACATCTTCAAAAGTGGGTAGGGCGGTCATTTTTCTTCTCCTATCAGAGCAGGAAACTGAAGGCCGGGGTGTCCGGCTCCAGTTTCTCGATTGCCAGCGGTGACGCGGCCATCCTCTCCATCAGCGAAGTGATGCGTGTCGGGGCATCAATTTCGATGCCAACGAGCGCTGGACCCGTTTCTCGGTTGTTTTTCTTTGTGTATTCGAACAGGACGATGTCTTCCCCATCGGAAAGCACCTCGTCCAAGAAGTGCCGCAGAGCACCCGGGCGCTGCGGGAAAGTCACGAGGAAATAGTGGCGCAATCCCTCGTGGATGGCAGAGCGTTCAATGATCTCGTCGTAGCGGGAGATGTCATTGTTTCCTCCGGACACGATGCAGACCACGGGACCGTCTTCGTCGGTCACGTGCCCGAGGACCACGGCGGTTGATGCGAGTGCTCCAGCCGGCTCGGCGATAATGCCGTCCGTTTGGTAGAGCTCAATCATTTCCGTCGAGACAGCACCCTCGGGAACGGAGAACACCTCGTCAAAGAGGTCCCGGACGATTGGGAAGGTTGTCTCCCCAACCCGGGATACTGCCGTGCCGTCAACGAAACCATCAACCTTGGGCAGGAGAATGGGAGAGCCGTGCTCGATCGCTGCCTGCATAGAGTCAGCGCCCGCGGGTTCAACACCGAGGATTCTCGTGTCGGGATGATTTTCGCGAAGCCAGATCGCGGTGCCGGCGGCGAGCCCGCCACCACCGATCGGCACGATCACGGTCTTGGGTTTGGTTGAGGCCTGCTCGAAGACCTCCCGGATCACGGTGCCCTGACCAGCAATTGTGCGCGGATCGTCGAACGGGTGGACGTAGGTGGCGCCGGACTCTTCCGCATACTGCTGTGCGGCTTCGGATGCGGCATCGAAGGTTTGACCTCCGATGACCTGCTCCACCCAGGAGCCACCAATGTCTTGAATCCTGCGGCGCTTCTGCCGGGGGGTTGTGGCTGGCAAGAAAACCTTGCCGTGAATCCGCAACTGCCGGCAGGCAAACGCGACGCCCTGGGCGTGGTTACCTGCCGATGCGCAGACGACCCCGCCGATCTGCTCCTCCTCCGAGAGCGTTGAAATAAAGTTGTAAGCCCCACGTACTTTGTACGAACGACCAACCTGCAAATCTTCCCTTTTTAGCAAAACGTCACCGCGCAGGAGACCGGACAGGCGGAGTGACAATTCGAGCGGAGTCCGCCGAATCATAGGTCCGAGACGTCCGGCTGCTGCGGTAACATCAGCACCAGTTGGTTGTGTCATACCTCCATGTTGCCATGCGAAACTGGGACGGAAACGGCACTTCGTCCTAAATGTGAATACGTGAAACGACAGAAAAAGGAACCATGGATCTTGACCCGATTGACCAGATCTTTGAATTCGAAAGAAAGTTCTATGTTGGCTCACTTCCCGACATCGTGCAGCATGCTCACCGCACCCTTATCATCCAGGGCTACGTGTTTGCCGAAGACGGGTATGCGATCCGGGTCCGCGTCACAGTCCCGGACAAAGAGATTGAATTCCCCGACTTTCATGACGAGACCGACCGGTTCGGTGCTTACGAGCGGCGCATCCTCTCCCATGCAGCGGACTCGGTCAGTACCGCGTGGATCACCGTGAAGTCGCCGCCGGTCTCCGCGCAGCGCTACGAGCTCGACCAGCAGTTGGACGTGTCCGTTGCGCTCAATATTCTGCAGCGTTCCCCCCGCATCATCCTCAAAACCCGGCATTCGGTCTGGCTGGAAACGGACGGGTGGGAGATCGATGAATTCCACGGCCAGAACGCCGGCCTCGTCCTTGCCGAATGCGAACGTACGGGTCCCGTTGTTGACCTGACAATCCCGGACTTTTGTGAAACCGAAGTCTCATCCGACCTGCGCTTCACCAACGACTACCTGTCGCGTCAGCCGTGGACCGGGTGGGGAGAGGCTTTCCTTGCTGAACTTGCAAGCAAGGGCCCCTACTTTGAGGACTACCACTCCTAAGCACCTGCTCACAGAATTGCCGTGCATTGAGAGCGCGGTACGCGCTGTCCTTGAAGAGACTGATCTGGCCGAGAATCCGGAACGTGATTCCGGGTTTTGAAGAGTGTTCGACAACTGTTCACCCACTCGCAACCGAGTTCTACGTCACAAAGGGTTTTGTTGTAGGAGCCTGAAGGTGCCTCCGATGAAAGGTTTGAGAGTTGAGCAGAAGAGCACGGAAGTTCCCCACCTTCAAACGTTCTCCCGAAACCAAGCTCCAACGAACAGTGCACTCACGTCACGTGACGGTGCGTCCCTGCCGAATCGATCGCCGCTACTGGGCGCTCAGGGCGGCCGCCTGACCAAGGTCACCAACATGACCTTGCTGTAGAAGTGGAGAAAAGCACCTACGAGCTCGGTCGTCAAAGCGACATGCTGAGATCAGGCGCGATTACGCGGCCTTGGGCCGCTTTGTGGTCCCGGAAGAAGGCATGCGTGCTGCTTATTCGTTGCAGATAACAGTCATGGTTGGACCAGCGAGAAATGCCAGGCTGGCAACGGTGAAGGCCGACATGGCGCTGAGGGCGCGAGTCCGATCGACGTCGTAATTATCAGCCAGCCAGATTGCAGCTTCCTTCAACGACCAGGCATCCACATCGAAGACATCGATGTCCCCAATGGAGTCGAGTACGTTCTGATCGATCGTCGTCCCCTTTTGGTGGTTGATGACGATCGCGATCTCGGGATGAACGTCGCGCAGAGGCTTAGCGTCGGCTGTCTTGTCATCGAACAGATCGTAAACACCGGCACTGTCGATCTGTTCACCAAGCAGGCTTCCGAGGGGATAGGACGTGGCGGTGGGAAGGCCGAGTTCGTCGGCCGCCTGCCGCAGGAGCTCTTCCTGCTCGTTAGCGAACGTGATGATCCTCGTCAGTTGATCGAGTGCAATGCAACCGGAGGAACGATCGTCAGGACCGGCATGAATCGATCCGCCGGCACCGGCCCAGGCCAGGCGTGCACTGAGGTCTTTTGCTCCCCACTGGGGGTCGGAGATGCCACGGGTGGCCGCGAGAGCCACGAGTAGGCTGAGTGAGCCTCCCGGCAGGGCGGGAGCGATCGTGGCCAGGGGTGTGATGGGTCTGCGCCCATCACTGCACCGGGATGGCAGAGTGTCCTCCGTGTTGACGAAGAGGCTACCGTCATCCTCGGCGCGCAGAAGTTGGTCGAGCGCCGGGTGATCGGGCTCGGGAGCAATGGATCCCTTCGCTATTTGAGCGAAGACACCCATGACACTACTTCCATCCCATAGTCATGAGGAAACCAACGAGCATGACGCCGAATCCGAGGAACAGGTTGTAGTTACCGTTACCGAACGGAATCGGGTACTGGCCGCTTGTCACGTATGCGGTCACGACAATGATGAGGCCGATGACCATGAGGGTGACCATGACGGGGGCCCACCACCTGGGTGAACCAGCAAGCTCACGATTCTTGTCGATGTCCACCTCACGCTGTGCCTGCTTCTTCTTCACAGCAGCTTTGCGGCGCCTGGATTCGGGCATGGTCGCTCCTTACCTTGTAATGGCATAATCTTAACCGGACTAGCTTGGAAATGAGGAGGGCGTTGATGGGCCGACACGCGAAGACCAAACCGTCTGCTCTCTCGAGGGTACTAGGTGTAGTCGGAGAACTCCTCATCACCGCGGGCCTGATTATTCTTCTCTTCGTCATCTGGCAAATCTGGTGGACCGATGTCATCGCCAACCGCGAGCAATCCAAGCTGGTAAGCGAATTCCGTCAGGAAATACCCGAGCCCGAAGGTGAGACAGAAGGTACCGAATACCGAACCGATCCACCCCCGGTGGATGCCGATGCGATCCGTGCCTCCCTCAACACCAATGAGATCTGGGGAATCATGCATATCCCCGCCTTCGGGGATGACTACGAGGTGGGTATCGCGGAAGGCACTGACCTGGCCTCGGTGATCGACAAGGGAAGCCTCGGCCACTACGAAAACACGCAGCTGCCCGGAGAGCTCGGTAACTTTGCTCTCGCGGGGCACCGCCAATCCTACGGTGCGGCACTCCGCCAGCAACCCGACCTCGTTGAGGGCGATGCCCTGATCGTAGAGACGGCCGAAACCTACTACGTCTATCGGGTGACCGGCCACGAGGTGGTTGCCCCCACGGCCATCGAAGTGATCGCTCCCGTTCCCGGTCAGCCAGGTGTTGAGGCCGATAACTACTATCTGACACTGACGACCTGCCATCCCCCGTTTATTTCGAATGAACGCTGGGTTACCTATGCAGAGTTTGACTACTGGATGCCCCGTAGCGAGGGCACCCCGAAGGAGCTTTGATGTATTCCGCACTGTTCCGCAGGCTCCCAGGATCCACCTGGGTCAAGGTCATTCAAGTCCTGATTCTTCTCGCCGCCATCATCGTCCTCCTCTTCGGCTGGGTGTTTCCCTGGGCGGCCGAACATCTCCCCATTTCTGAGAACACGGTTGGCTAATGAGCAAAATTCTGATTGTCGATAACTACGACTCGTTCGTTTACACGATCGCCGACTACCTCCAGCAGCTCGGTGCGCAGGTAACGATTCGGCGCAACGATGCCGTTGAGGTGACCGAAACGGACAAATACGACGGGGTTCTTATCTCGCCCGGGCCGGGGACTCCGGCCGAGGCAGGGGTGTCCATGGACATGATCCGCTACTGTGCGGACACGAACAAGGCGCTCCTCGGTGTCTGTCTTGGCCACCAGGCCCTGGCAGAGGTTTACGGTGGCACCGTGTCGCACGCCCCGGAACTCATGCACGGAAAAACCTCCCAGATCTTCCACCAGAGCCAGGGCGTGTTCGAGAGTTTGCCGAGCCCTCTCGAAGTGACCCGCTACCACTCCCTCGCCATTGAAGACGGCACGAACCCCGAGGTGCTGGATGTGACCGCCACGGTCCGCTCCGCCCACGGCGAGGTGATCATGGCCGTGGAGCATCGAGACCTGCCCCTGTGGGGAGTCCAGTTCCATCCCGAATCGATCCTCACGCATGGGGGACACCGGATGCTTGCCAACTGGCTCAGCATCACCGGGGATAGGGAAGCCGTCGAACGCTCGGAGGGACTGGCCCCGCCCATCAACCGCGGATAGTAACCGCAGGAGCCCGGTTCTTTGGGGTTGCGGGAACCGGCTGGGACTGCACAGAGTGAATGGGTGAGGGTGGAGATCCACACGGATCTCCACCCTCACCCATTCACTTCAGAACTCTGCCGGCCTACTCGTTTGGTGGTCCCGTTGAGGGATCGTTTGACGGTGGGGTGTCTGTTGGGTCCGGTGTCGGATCGTCCGTCGGGTCCTCGGTGGGTTCCTCCGTTGGATCCTCGGTCGGTTCCTCCGTCGTGGGGTCCTCGGTTGGGGCCGGTTCTTCGGCGACGGTGATGACAATCTGTTCGCCCGTCGCAACCGATGCGCCTTCGGGGTAGTTCTGGCGGATAATAGTGTCGGGGGTTTCTTCGGATTCTTCGAATTCGATCCGGTAGCTCAAATTCAGGTTGTTGAGCTCCGCGGTCGCAATGTCGACATTCATGCCGACCAGGTTCGGAACGGACACGCGACCGGATGAAACCTTGACGTTGACGGGGGTGCCGCGGGGGACGGATGTGTTGGCGGTCGGATCGGTCGAGATCACTTCACCCTCGTCGAAGTCCGGGTGGTTATCTTCCGTTGTCTGGGATCCCCACACGAGTCCCTCGGCTTCGATCGTGCGGCGTGCAGCATCGGCATCCATGCCCGTCACATCGGGAACCGTTACCTCGCCAACTCCGGCGGAGAAGGAGACGGTGACGGAGCTGCCTTCCTCCACGGAGGTGCCCACGGGCGGATCGGAGGAGACGAACAGTCCCTCGTCAACCTCGTCCGACTCAACGGGATCACCGATGATGAGTTCCAGGTTGTCTTCGGCGAGTGCCGCTCTCACTTCTGACTGGTTCAACCCCTCCAAATTTGGCACGTCAACCATCGTGACTGTCGGTGTTGGCCCCTCATCAGAACCGTTGTTACCGAGTACCTGGTAGAGCCCGAAACCGGCAAGGACCAGCAGCAGGAGGATGATGATTCCCCAGAGCCAACCATTCTTCGACTTTTTCTGGTGGGCGGGAAACTGGCCCGTTTCGTAAGGCGGATAGTTGCCCGTATGAGCAGACACAGCGGAAGGCACTTGACCGGGTGCGTAGGCCGCCGTGGGCAACGGTGTGGGAATGGGTGCGGGGACCGCGTAGGCGGTTGTCGCGGGAGCGGTGACGGCGCCACCACGGACCGCATTCAGCAGATCCGAACGGAACTGGGCAGCAGTCTGGTACCGATCATCACGGTTCTTCGCAAGCGACTTGAGAACGACACGGTCGATCGAGTCGGGGATGTCGGCGGTAATGGAAGACGGTGGTAAAGGTACTTCGGACACGTGCTGGTAGGCGACAGCAACAGCGGAATCTCCCGTGAACGGAGGCTTGCCCACCAACATTTCGTACAGGAGGCAACCGGCCGAATAGAGATCGGAGCGGGTATCGACCACTTCACCGCGGGCCTGCTCGGGTGACAGGTACTGGGCGGTGCCAACAACGGTGTTGGTTTGGGTGACGGTCGAGTGAGCATCAGCCAGGGCACGAGCGATCCCGAAGTCCATGACCTTGACCGTGCCATCCTGGGTCAACATGATGTTGCCGGGCTTGATGTCGCGGTGAATGATGCCTTCGCGGTGCGAATATTCGAGTGCGGACAGGACCCCGGCTGCGACGTGCGCGGCCTCATCGATCGGAATCGGGTCCCCGTCGGCCAGCAGGTCGCGAACCGTTTGACCGTTGACGTACTCCATGACAATAAATGGCAGGTTGACCTTCCCGGTGCCGGTCTCGATCTCTTCCTCACCCGTGTCGTAGACGGCCACGATCGAGGGGTGGTTGAGGGCGGCTGAGGACTGGGCTTCACGCCGGAAGCGAGCCAGGAAAGTGTCGTCCGTTGCCATGTCGGAGCGCAGGATCTTGATGGCAACCGTGCGTGACAGCCTGGTGTCGTAGGCGATATACACCTGTGCCATGCCGCCGCGCCCGATCAGCCTACCAACCTCATAACGGTCGGCAAGCATGCGGGGGAGTTGGTCCACCATAATTAACCTTTCCTAACGACTAGTCGTTCAATGCGGTCAGCATGACCGACTGTGCCATGGGGGCCGCAAGCGAGCCACCGTCCGTACCAAATCCTTGATTACCACCATTTTCCACCATGACGGCGATCGCTACGTCAGGATTATCTGCGGGAGCAAAACCAATGAACCAGGCATGCGGAGGTATCGTGCTCGATATTTCCGCGGTACCCGTCTTCCCGCCCACGTCCACGCCCTGAATTTGGGCGCGATAGCCGGTTCCGTTCGCGACCACCTCGACCATCATTTCCGTCAAAGCATCCGCCGTATCTTCGCTCATGGCCCGCGAAAACTCCTTCGGCGATGTCGTTGATACTTCGTCAAGATCCGAGGTAAGGGTGCGCTCCACGAGATAGGGCTGCATGAGAGAACCGTCGTTGGCAATCGCTGACGCAACCATCGCCATCTGCAGCGGGCTCGTCCGGAGCTCAGACTGACCAAAACCAACCTGAGCCAGCTCTGCCTCACCTTGGGTGTCGGGGAACTGGGAGGGACGAACAGTGAGGGGGATTGAGAGGTCCTGTCCGAAACCAAACTTCTCCGCCTGCTCCCTCATGACATCCTCACCCAAGTCAACCGAGGCAATAGCGAAGGGAGTGTTACAGGACTGGCGCAAGGATTCCAGCAGCGTTGCCTCACCCGAACCGTCACCGCAGGCAAGCTCGCCCGGGTTGTGAATCGCGTGGGTTGTGCCGGCGGGCACGTATTCGGTGGGAGCCTCAATCCGCTCATCCATCGAATAACCGTTCTCCAGCATCGCCGTTGCCGTCACAACCTTGTAGACGGAGCCCGGTGTGTAGAGTTCACCACCGGTCGCCCTGTTGAGGAGCGGCTGATCCGGGTCGGCAACGAGGGCATCATAGTTCTCCTGCGCGGCAGCTGAGTCGTGGGTCGCAAGCAGGTTTGGATCGTAGGAGGGTACCGACACCATGGCGAGAATCCGGCCAGTATCCGGCTCCAGGACGACAATGGCACCCTTCTGGCCAGCAAGAGCGTCGACCGCCGCCTGCTGGATCTCCGGATCCAACGTCAGTTCAACACCGCCACCGCGCTGCGAATTGCCGGTGATCAGGTCCTTGATGCGTTGCAGGGCAAGCGACTGGTCGCTACCTCCGAGCACTCCGTTTTCGGCCCGCTCAACCCCTGTCATCGAGTTAAAAGCGACAGAGAAGTACCCGGTTGCGTGCGCGTAGAGCTCACCCTGATTGTAGGTGCGCTGGAAGGAATAGAGATTGTCGACCGGTTCCGACGTCACAATCGACTGGTCGGCAACGATGATTGGGCCGCGCTCGCGGCCGTACTCCTCGTAGATGGTGCGGGAGTTCCGGCCATCAGCAACCAGTTCGGGCGCCCGCACAAACTGGACCATGGTCACGGAGATGAGGAGCGCAAGGAACATGAGGCAGGTGAGGGTCGCGATGCGGCGGATGGGTTGGTTCATGGCAGTCTCATCGCCTCCGTTTCGGCACGATCAGCATCCGTTTCTTGACGATCCTCAGAGTCGTCATTGTCCGCTTCGATTTCAGCATCGTCTTCGTATTCGATTTCTGACTCTTCCCAGGCGGGTGGCAGCGGTTCACCCGTGCCGCGCATGGGGCTACGTGCCCCGTTCGAGATCCGCAGGAGCAGGCCGATGACGATCCAGTTGCAGAGCAGGGAGGACCCGCCAAGAGCCACGAGGGGCAGGGTGAGGCCCGTGAGAGGAATGAGGCGGGTGACGCCACCAACGACAACGAAAACCTGGAGGGCAATCACGAAGGACAGGCCGGAGGCGAGTAGTTTGCCAAAACCATCCCGCACGTAGGCCGCGGAGCGGAGACCGCGAACGACGATGACGAGATAGAGGGCAAGTATCGCGAAGACACCCGCCATACCCAGCTCTTCACCGAGGGAGGCGATGATGAAGTCGGAGTTTGCCTGGGGGACGATACCCGGATAGCCCTGACCAAGACCGGACCCAAACAGGCCGCCTGAGGCCATCCCAAAGTTCCCTTGCACGACCTGGTAGGAACCAAATGCGGCGTTGTAAACCTCGGGATCCATGGCGTTCAGCCACACGTTGAAGCGTGCCGCGACGTGGGGGAAGAACTGGAGGACAACAAATCCGCCACCGAGCGCCAAGATTCCACCGATGATGATCCACGACAGGCGGTCGGTCGCAACGTAGAGCATGGACACGAACAGTCCGAAGAACAGGATCGAGGTGCCGAGGTCTTTCTGGAACACGAGAACGGCCAGGCACACCGCCCAGGCGAGCATGATCGGAGCGAAGTGGCGCAGCTGGGGGAGTTGCAGGCCCAGGAACTTCGGTCCTGCCAATGCCAGGTTGTCACGGTTGACCACCAGGTATCCGGCGAAGAAGATCGCGAAGAAAATCTTGGCAAGCTCGGCAGGCTGGAACGAGAAGCCAGCCATGTTGATCCAGATCCGCGCCCCGTAAATCTCTCGACCAAGACCAGGAATCAGGGGTAGTAGGAGCAGAATCGCACCAATGATGAGCGAGGTGTAGGTGAATCTCCTGAGCATCCGGTGGTCACGGATCGTGATGAGTGTGAGGACTGCAAGAACCACTCCCAGGAGCATGAAAATTGTTTGCGAACCGGATTCGCTCGACCCGGTATACAAATCAATGCGCTCAATCATGGCAATACCAATGCCATTGAGTGCGAGAGCGGTTGGGAAGATCACGGGATCCGCATAGGGTGCAGCCCACCGGATCAGGAGGTGAGCGACCAGAGCCATCGCACCAAACACGGCAGCAAACGTCACGATGTTCCCGGGTAGTTCTCCCTCGGAACCAAGGTGGACGAGAGCGTACCCCCCGACTCCGATGATGGCGGAGATGAGTGTGAGGAAGAATTCCGGGAGCCTCCCGGGATTGGCTGCCAGATGCGTGATGGTAGCCATTACGGGGTCTCTTCCGGTTGGCCACCGCTGTCACCGCGCGTGGGCGGGGTTGAACTGTCACCGCTGGGTTCGGGTGAGCTCGATGATGGAGACTCGCTCGGTGTTTCGCGGGGGTCTTCCGACTCCTTCAGCTCTTCATTTTTGACAATCTTGTCTCGCAGGAAGTCATCTTCCAGGTCCTGGACGAAGCCTTCAGCATCCTCTCGTGAGGAATGAGTGACCGGCTGTTCGAGCCTGCGCTGGGCAGTATCGTTCAAGTCCTCAATGCGAAGCGAAGTCCGTTTTTCCAGGTGCGACAGCTCCAGTGGCCCCAGAGCCTGAGGGATGCCCCGGTAGATTCCGACATTCCCATCGGCCGCGTAGACGTAGTACTGGGACTGTGTCCAATACCAGCCACCAAAAAGACCGCCAGCAAGAAGCACAAAAACACCAACAATGACGGCGAGCCGGGCGGGCCACTTTCGCTTGGTGGATTCGTCATCGTCAGTTAAGCAATTCGGGTCGGCAACGTCTCTGGTGCGAACAACCTTGGCGCGCTCCTCCTTCTCGAACTCGGCAGAGGCGGAACCAACAACGACGGGAATCGTTGAGGGGGCATTCGAGGCCGTGAGCTCCCGATCGTCCATGACGTCAAACAGGACAACGGTGACATTGTCGGGAGCGCCGGCTGCGAGAGCGAGCTCGATCAACCGGTCGGCGCACTTCTCCAGATTCGCGTAATGCAAGAGCGTGTGGGCAATGGTTTCATTCGAGACAACACCAAACAAGCCATCGGAGCAGAGCAGCCAGCGGTCACCGACGACAGCTTCCCGGATTGACTCATCGAGTTCAACTTCGCCCTCGGTGTCACCCAGGGCCCTCATGATTACGTTCTTCTTCGGATGGTTCTCCGCCTCCTCAGCGGTGATCTGACCGTGGTCGAGCAGGTATTGGACGAGCGTGTGGTCTTTTGTGACTTGGATGAGGGAATCGCCCCTCAACTGGTATGCACGGGAGTCACCGATGTGGACCATGGCGAGTTTGTTTCCGGAACGCATGATGGCAATGCAGGTGGTTCCCATGCCCTTGAGGGACCGGTCCTCCTCTGCCATGGCCACCAGCTCATCGTGCGCTTCCGTCACGGCCTCTCGCAGCATGGGAAGCAGATCCTCGGCACCGTGAACATCATCGAGCTCGGAGAGGCGACTCACCGTCACCGAGGAAGCCGTGTCGCCGCCCGCGGCGCCACCCATGCCGTCCGCCAACACCAAAAGGTGGGGCCCAGCATACCCAGCATCCTGATTATTCTTGCGGACCGCACCAACATCGGAACGAGCAGCGAAGCGAAGTTGAACTGACATGAGCGCCTACCGTTGCAAAGTGAAGGTTGTTTGACCGATGGTGATGGAATCGCCTGCCTTCACGGGAATCGGATGGTCGATGCGTTGGCCGTGAACAAACGTGCCGTTCGTGGACTGGAGATCTTCCACATACCAGTGCCCTTCTGACTGGAAAAAGCGAGCATGCCGTGCCGACGAATACGAGTCGTTTAGCACCAGGGCTGAGTCGGGGGAACGGCCGACGATGATCGAGGCATTGCCTAGGGGGATCGTGGTTCCCACGAGGGGACCGTCCGTCACGATGATCTTCGACGGGACGTCACGCGCCGGTTTTGCTGCCTGCTTTTTGGGGCGTGCCTGCTGGCGCGAATAATTCACGGGAGCAACGGCTTGCGGCTTCTGTCCACGCTTCCGTACCCGAACACCGTAGATGTCCCGCCTGAGGGTCGCGATCACCGCGAAGACAAAAACCCAGAGGAGGACAAGGAACCCGATGTGCAGGATCGTGAGAACGAGCTCGCTCATGCGTAGCTCTCCGGACTGGTCCAGAACATGATCCGGGTCCGGCCGATCGTGATCGTGTTCCCATCCACCAAGGTTGCCGCACTGATGCGATGGCCCTCGACGAAGCTACCGTTTGTTGAACCGAGATCGGTGGCGATCACGCCACGAGGCGTGACACGCAACTCGAGGTGGTGGCGAGAAACTCCGGTATCGTCCACGACAATGTCGGACTCGGATCCGCGACCAATGATCGTGACCGGGCCGGTCAATAGGTAGCGCTGACCCTGAACATCAATGATGGGATTGGCGGGAGATGGAACGGAATTAGTCACGGGTGCAACAGCTCCTCGTACGGTTTGGGTGGAGACACGGGTGGTACCAACACCCTGCTCAACGCCCGACTCAAACGACATCCGAAGTGGGCCCAGAAAAGTGTATCCCTGTGATGTCGCGTATTTAATGGCGTGGTCGATGAGCTCTTCCTCAATCGCCGCCCTGCCCCAGTTCTCCAGCTTGGCGAAATCATCGGGAGATAGCGAAATCGTGAACTCGTTCGGTGAGATTGTGCGGGCACGCGAATAGACCGCAGCGCCCTCGTCCATCGCCCTATTCACGGCCGAAGCGATCTCGACGGGCTTGATTTCGGACTTGAAGGCTCGACTGAAAACGGAATTCACGACGTTTTCAATCCCGCGTTCGAACTTACCGAAGGCTCCCATTCGACCATCTCCCTTCCGCAACGGCAGGCCAGTACCCACAATTACATCCAGACTAGTAGGTTTTTGCATTGTAGAGATGGTGGCGGGGAGTTTCCTGGGGAGTTTCGTGATGACAATAAGCGCGTGAACAGGCCCGATAAGTCCCAGACCTGCACCGCCATAGTGAAAAATCCCAACAACTCGCGCGAATGGATGGACACGCCCAGGCGATCAGAAGCTTCAGCAGTTGGCGTTCTCACAATTTGTGCAGTTGGAGACAATGAGGACCGCAAGGTAAGCTAACAAAGCTGGTAACAGCATCGCGCAAGTGGCGGAATAGGCAGACGCGCACGGTTCAGGTCCGTGTGCCCGAGAGGGCGTGGGGGTTCAACTCCCCCCTTGCGCACCGTACAAACGGCGGTCTATCAACAAAAGATAGGCCGCCGTTCTCACATATCCGACCATGCGGTAGCCCGCCCCGTCGGAACGACAAGTGAATGGTCAAGGCTGTGTCACTGCCACAGACCGACCGGGACCCACGGCGCAGTCCCAGGGCCTTGTGGTGGCCTAGGTTTGTAGACAAACCCGGATAGTAAGCAAAATAGGCGAATGTTCTTCATGGGTTTGTGAATGAATTGGATAGGAATGTTTACAGGACTGGTCGAAGAAGTTGGCACGGTAAGAGAAGTTTCCCCGCAGGGCGGTGGCGAGACGAGGCTCCGCATTGAGGGACCGCTCGTCGCTTCGGATGCTGGACTTGGGGATTCCATTGCGGTCAACGGCGTCTGTCTCACTGTCGTGGATCTTCCAGGTGAAGGCACTTTCGTGGTCGAAGCCGTGCCCGAGACACTGTCCCGCACAACCGTTGGTGTACTTGTGCCCGGATCGACAGTGAACCTGGAGCGAGCATTGCGTGCGGACGCCCGACTCGGTGGCCACTTCGTTCAGGGTCACGTCGATGGTGTTGGAAAACTACTGGCACGCACCGATGGTGGCAGGTGGCAGGACCTCACTTTCCAGCTTCCGCTAAGCCTTTCCCCTCTTGTTGCCGAGAAGGGGTCAATCGCGGTGTCCGGGGTTTCTCTCACAGTCACGAAAGTGACCCGTGAATCGTTCTCGGTATCTCTCATTCCAGCCACTCTTGAATCGACAACTCTCTGTGACCTATCCGAGGGCGATTTGGTCAATCTTGAAGTCGATGTGCTCGCGAGATACATGGCGCGGCTGCTTGAGACGGGCAGTGCGGGTAATCGCTCTCGCTAATCACGGGGTATGTGCCCTGTTGAAAGACAATACATCGAGGTGGCGGGATGCATATTTTCTGCATCCCACCACCTCAACCCTGTGGGTCAGTTTTTAGCGGGTAATTGCCTTGAAGTTTTCGGTCTGTGCCTTGATTCCTCGTTCGGCCGCGAAGCGTTCAATCGAGGAAGCCCCGAAGAATCCTGCAAGATCAGGCAGGGCCTTGATCACGTAGGCCGCATCATCTGGTTCGGCGATGGGTCCGCCGTGGCAGATGACAAGGATATCGGGGTTAACTTCGCGTCCTGCTGCGATGATGTCCCGAATCCGGTCGACGCAATCATCAAGAGTCAGGGCTGTCTGCGCTCCGATAGTGCCCTTTGTTGTGAGTCCCATGTGCGCGACAAGGATGTCCGCTCCGGCCTCTGCCATTGCTCGAGCATCGTCCGGAGTGAACACGTAGGGGCAGGTGAGCATGCCCAGCTTGTGGGCTTCCTTAATCATGTCGACCTCGAGTGCGTACCCCATTCCGGTCTCTTCAAGGTTCTGGCGGAAAATACCGTCGATGAGACCAACGGTGGGGAAGTTCTGGACACCAGAGAACCCTTGAGCCCTGAGCTGTTCAAGGAACCGCGGCATGACACGGAACGGGTCGGTTCCGCACACGCCAGCAAGAACCGGGGTGTTCTTAACAACGGGAAGAACCTCGGAACCCATATCAACGACGATGGCGTTGGCATCGCCGTAGGGCATGAGGCCCGAAAGGGAGCCCCTTCCCGCCATTCTGAACCTGCCAGAGTTGTAGATGATGAGGAGATCCGCACCGCCTGCCTCTGAGCTCTTGGCAGTGATTCCGGTGCCTGCACCAACACCGAGGAGCACCTCGTTGTTCGCGACCTTCTCGTTAAATCCGGCAACAATTTCTTCCCGAGTTTGGTTGTTCATCGTCAATGTCCTTTCGATTCGATGAGGTCAATGAGGGATTGTGCCGCGCTCGCGGCAAATTCTGGATTGTTAATATCTGTGTCCAATTCGCAAATGGTGACTTGGTCATTCGTTACGTGCTTTCGCAGGGAGGTGAAGAGAGCCTGATCGGCTTCCGGGTCGTAGAAGGGGCCTCCCTTAACGTCGATTGCAGATACGCCCCGCACAGGTAGCAAGAGTTCGATCGGGATAGTTGCTTGATTCAGTTTCTCAGCTAGCTTTGCTCCGAGCTGCTCATTCTCGGCCGGAGTGGTTCGCATGAGTGTGACCTGTTGATTGTGAGGATAGAAAGTGCGGTCCGCATACTTCTCCGGGACGGTCTCGGGGCTTCCAAAGTTCACCATGTCCATGGCCCCAACGGAAACAACCTGGGGAATTTGATTGCGGATCGCGGCTTCGCTGCGATGTGGGCCTGCGGCAAGAACCCCACCAAACAGCTCATCGCACCACTCCGTCGTTGTTAGGTCGAGGACGCCAACGAAATAGCCGTCGTCGATCAGTCTCTCCATTGACTTACCGCCGGCCCCGGTGGCATGGAAAACAACAACGTCGTAACCACGTTCTTCCAGGTATTTCTGGGCTTCGGTGATGCAGGGGGTGGTGACACCAAACATGGTGGCGGCGATGTGGGGCCGTTCGTCATCGTCCTCATGAACGGGTGCCCCAAGCATCCCGACCGTCGCATAGACAGCGTTTTGCAGGACATCCTTGAGAATCGAGTTCAGGCCCTGAACGTCAACGATTGAGGGGAACATGATGATGTCGGAGGTTCCCACATATTCTGCGACTGATCCGCCAGCCATGGTCGAGACCATGACCTTGGGAAAACCAACGGGAAGGGCTCTCATGCCAGCCGTGGCAAGAGCAGTGCCCCCAGAGCCGCCGAGAGAGAACACCGCATCAATTTCACCGCGCTCATGAAGTGAGGTAACGATGGACTTGATTCCCTGCGCAAGGGTGGCCATGGCCCGCCCTCGGTCTTTCTCCTTCTCAAGCGCAGTCATGTCACCCCCACCCGCCACGGCAACTTCCGTGTTCTGAATGTCGACCGGGTAATCAGTTGGGAATGTTCCTGAATGGATTGTGATCGTCGAAATGTTGGCTTTCTCGAAGAGTTGCCGACAATATTCAAGTTCCAGCCCCTTCGTATCGAAGGTTCCCACGATTGCTATCGTTGCCATCAGTTCTGCTTTCGTCGTTGAAAAACTGGTTTATGACGCACGTTACACAAGGTTGGCAACCCGTTCTAGGGCAGGTTGTCCTAGAGAACTCCCGGTGGCCGGTGGGACGAGAACTCTATGCCCTCCACCAGGTGTCTTGCGGGGTGACGGGAGTTGTTCTCTTGTGGCGGGAACGCAAGAAGTAGCGTTCAATGACTGCCGCTACCTCGGCCGGTACTTCCTTGCCTTCGAGGTAATCATCGATGTCGTCGTATTTGAGTCCGAGTTCGTCCTCATCGGTGCGCTGAGGCTGGTCGTCGAGCAGGTCCGCGGTCGGAACCTTCTGCCACAGGAATTCGGCACCACCGAGTTCCTGGACGAGAGAACGCACTTGACGCTTGTTGAGTCCTGCCAGGGGCATGAGGTCCGCACCTCCGTCGCCGAACTTCGTGTAGAAGCCCGTGATTGCTTCGGCTGCATGGTCGGAGCCGACAACAAGCAAACCGTCATCTCCCGCCACCGCGTACTGTGCAATCATGCGCATGCGCGCCTTCACGTTGCCCTTGTTGAAGTCGCTGATGCGGTTGGGGGCGGCGAGATCGTATTCCTTCTCAAAGGCATCAACGGCGGCGCCGATATTGATGGTGAGGACGTGATCGGGACGAATAAAGTCGAGAGCAACCTGAGCATCGTGCTCATCGGCCTGAACATGGTGGGGGAGGCGTACCGCGGTGAACTCGGCCTGACCACCCGCACTCCTCACCCGTTCCACGGCGAGTTGGGCGAGTCTGCCGCCAAGAGTGGAATCCACGCCGCCTGAGATCCCGAGAGCGAATCCTTTGGTGCCGGTGGCGTTCAGGTAGTCGACCATGAACTGCACCCGAGATTTGATCTCATCTGCCGTATTAATTGAGGGCTTGACCCCGAGCTCGGCAATGATCTTTTCCTGCATGTCACCCATGTCGCGAGTTTACCGCACAGGGGTTTCTCCGCACGGCTTCAAGGATATGCACACACTATTCATACAACTGTGGATAACTGGCGGTATTCTGTGGAGATCCTTCTGGAATTGTGGACATTTCGCGGAAGGTGGTGGAAGCAACTTGTGGATAACCTGTGGATAAGTAAATTACATCAATGTCTTTTTCCAGGTAAAGGGCGAGGGCGCTGTGAATATGTGACCGGCGTGCAAAGGATTCTGTGGAGACTAGTCTTCGTACCTGCCCCAGTTGGCATCCATGCCTCGCAACCGGTCCATCTCCCTGCGTTCCTTCTTCGTGGGGCGGCCCGCACCCCTGTCTCGATGGAAGAGGGGTGGGAGGTAAACCTTCGGTCGTTCGGGAGTGTGATTGATGTAGCACTCCTGGGCAAGGGGAGCGCTCGTACGCTTGAGAATCAGCTTCGTCACTTCGAGAATGCGGTCCTGACCTTCGATTCGCAGCCGCACCTCATCCCCAACCTTGACCTTTTGGCTGGGCTTGGCGGTCTCACCATTGACCCGGACGTGGCCGGCCTTGGCCGCGGTGGTGGCAAGTGTGCGTGTCTTTAATTGCCGCACCGCCCACAACCACACGTCAACCCGAACGCTATCCATGAGGGAAGTCTAGTAGTAGCGATCGCTCGGCTTGGAGAGGCTGGGGGTCATGGGGGTCGAGGGGTATAGGGGTGGGAGCATGGGCAGGATGGTGGTGAAACGAGTGTTTGGTAACCTTGGCTTCCGTACGGAGCTTCCGCGCGGATATTCCGGCTCCTGCTGTCACGCAATCAGGAATCTCTGATCGGATAAAGTGGCTAACTGACGGGCCGGTTCACGACAGGGATAGGCGTGGTGATCAGCGTAAATATCCGTTCTTGAGAAGATGGGGCAATCGATAGCCACCGGTAACCTCGCGTTCATATCGATCGTTGACAGTGGAGGCATGACTCTTGCCGACCGTGGCGAACGCGTACCCGTCAACCAGCTTGTTGTTGACGACTTTCGTGCGCTCGTTGCGCGGCTCGGCATCATGCATGCGGTCCATCAACTGTTCGGCGGAAACGCGCTAAGCAACGGGGTTGCTTTCCCTGACCGGCCATTTACCCTCGACCGCGTACCTCAGTCCGTGGGGGATCCGGAATGGCTGATGGTTGCGGGAGAGTCCGACACCGATGTGGACCTACACCTTGACGGGGCCCCCGGCTGGGTTCGGGAACTGGTGTGCCTGGACGATAGCCCGGCACTCATTGCGTGGGGCAGGCCAGGGGACTGGGACGTGTCTGCAGAGAGGGAGAGCCTGGGGGAGAGAGGTATCCTTCCCCGGGTTGATTTTGACCGGCCGTGGATGAGCGACGATGTTCGACACCTGATCATTCCGGCGCTCTCGGACGTTGGTACCCGCCATCATTTTCAAACCCTGCTCCCCAACGACGAGCCCGATGTGCTCGATGGTGCGAATCTCACTACGCTGTCGCACGCGGCCTGGAACGCATTTGTTAGCCCCGCGGTCGTCGCCAATAAGCAGCGCCTTGCCGCTTCTCTCAGATCTCTCTCCGCCCACGTCCACCTCCTCCCTCTTGAAGCATCAAGGATCACGCAGGTCGTGAGGTTCGTGGAACGTCTCTGGTTCACGTACCTACCCGGACAGCCGAAACCGCTCTCTGAAGTGCCGGGCGTTATCGACATCCCGCCGCGTGCCCCCGCGCTCGAGCGGGAACTGACGCGCAAGAACACCGCTTTCGTGTGGGGCTGGGCCATCGCCGCCATGTCCGAAGCCGCGCGGGCCGTTCCCGTAGCTGACCGGGCCGCCCACTTCGACGAATCCGGCCTCCTGATCCGTCAAGGAAGCGCCTGGGCGAGGCTCATTGCACTGGATGCTGACCGGATGGCCATGGTCGGCGTCGGGCACGACGATCACGTCCCCATGGTGACAGCTTTCCCGCGGCCCTCGTGGGTGCCGGATCTTGCGGGGGAGTTTGATGGCGAGGAGGCCTGGACGGTGCGCGGACTGTGGCGGGGGCGAAACGCGACCGGGCCGCTCGCGAACATTGACTACCTGGCAGCAGTCCAGCAGGTGAAGCCCAACGGGGCAGCAAATCTCCCGGCTGCGCTCGCGGTCGTCCCCGACCCGGTCACTCCCGAGGCACAAGTGGAGGTGCTGGAGATGATGCAGGGATTGCAGGACTTCACGTGGAATGACTGCGTTCTTGCAACGCGACCGGCCTTCGGAACAACCCCGTCAAGCTACCCGTTCTGACCGGTTAAGCAAGGGCTCCAATCCTTTGGAGTGGTAACTTGGCTACGAACCGGATGCTGCCGTTTCGACCTGTCGCGTGGTGACGTCGGAGACGAACTCGTCTGCCTCGTCGTTGCTGTCAACCACGGCAACAAAGAAGGTGTCACCCATGCCCTGCCGGTATTGACCGGGGTTCGGTTCCGCCATGCGCAACTTCCCGCCCCACTTTGACTCCAGCTCGTGTGACGAACATTCGTAGGTGGCCTGGTCCTGCCGGGACGCATAGACCGCGATCCTGGTGGTGGAGGCGGGCTTGGGGACCGGTGGGGCCAGGAGTGGGTCGAGGGAGGCAAACTCGGAAGCATACACCTGGTAGGCGCTGCGTTCTTGCGCGAAGTTGTGCATATCCAAAGTGAAAGCGGGAGGTGCTGAGCGGGATACACGGATGATCCTGGGGGTTGCTCCCGGTGGGAAAGCGACCTGGAATGTGGAGAAAGGTGAGTCGTGCTCGCAATGATTCTGTGGCTGCCTTCCCCAGCTTCCGGAGCAGGGGCGGGATGGGAGTGACGGTGCGGTACGTATATTCCGTTGCGGACTGGCTCGGCCACTGCGTCACGCCCTCGAATAGGACGTCGCGATCGTTGCCGATGAACGCATCCCAGGAGAAGATCTCGCCGGCAGGCTCTCCCACGGGCAGGCCCGCCTCCTTGACGATCTCCAGGCAGTCAGCGTCCGATGCGCCCCAGTTGATTCCGGGAATGTTGAAGTTCAGCCGGAGCTGAGCATCCTGGCTGAGCCAGTACGAGTTGTTCGAATCGAGCCGGTCTGGCTTGCCGTACTTGAATGCCAGGAAGGCAACCGCCCGATAGACCTCATCCTCGTTCTCGAGGCTCCCCACCCGGTAGTACTCGGTCAGTGACTCCTTGAGGCGGTGATCCAATCCATCAAAGTCAGCATCCCCAATCCCCAGAACCTGGAGCCCGCTCGCTGAGAGGTTTTCACACAGGTTGATGTTGATGTTGGGGAAGTCGGGGGAGATAAAGATGAAATTGCTCATGGACAATCCTTCGGTTGGCTACCTCGATCGTAGATGGTGAGAAACGATGTGGCCGTGAAGTGGCGTGATTGAGTGCGGGGAGATGCCATGAAGACCGTCAGGTCCGACACCTCCCCGCCCCATTGGCTCACGAAACTCGAAACAGCAAGTACTAAAGTGAGTCCCGGTGATGGCTTGAACTAGCCCGCGGACTTGGATTCTGCGTTGCGCTGCTCTCTCTGCCTGCGGTGCAGGATTTTCTCGTCGATCGGCCCATCGTTCGAGGCCCGCAGATGCCGGTAGTACTCGGCCGCCTCCTCCTGGCGTATACGTTCGATGCCGGAGGAGATGGGTGCGCGCCAGTGATCCTGGTTGTAGCCGAATGCTGCAACCAGGTCGAGGGCATGGGGCCGGATCTTGGTTAGGAGGCGGGCAATGTAGTCGTTGAGCGTACGGGCACGGCCGAGGGAGAGTTGCCCGTTCATGAGGTACCAGGCAAGGTTCTTCTCGATCGTGGTGAGCGCAAACAGATCCCGGAGCCGAACGAGAACTGCGCGGGTTTCGTCGTCCTCGACTTTGGTGAGCCCGTTGTTGAATGCGGTGAGAAGAATGAGGTCAACGTGGGCCTTCGCGGTGTCGATCAGCTCGGCCTGATGGGAGTTCACGAGGGCCGTAGCGTCCTGTTTCGACATGGAATTGGCTTGGCGTAGCGCAAGGCTCAGTTCTTCGACGAGGGTCTCGGCCCGAGCGGAGATGAGTTCGACCTGCAGGGCGGGGTCCCGCAGTGAGGCTGCCGTGCGGCGGACGGACCCGAGGTCGGAGGCCGACTGGAGGAGCCTGCGCCACGGGGTGTGACGAGCCGAAATGGTTTCGGCACGGGACGCAATGAACTTCGTGACGTCACCCGTATCCATGCTCTTCATCGACTTCGCGTATTCTCCAAGAAGGCGCTTGCCGACGAGCTGAAGGAGTACGTGGTTGTCACCCTCGAAGGTCGTGTACACGTCTATGTCCTGATGTAGGCCAACGAGACGGTTCTCCGCCATGTATCCCGCGCCGCCGCAAGCTTCTCGGCAGGCCTGGATCGTGTCGAGAGCAAGCCAGGTAGCGGACGGCTTGAGAGCCGCGGCCATGGTTTCCAGGTCGATGCGGTTCTCTTCCGTGTCCCCTTCCCCGCTGAACACTTCGTGGAAGGCCCCAAGGAGGTCTTCTTGGGCGAATGCGGATGCGTAGGTGCGAGCAAGCAGGGGGAAGAGCCGCTTCTGGTGCAACTGGTAGTCGAGGAGAACGACCTCGTTGATTGCGGTAAAGTCAGCGAACTGGCGCCGCTGAGTGCCGTAGGTAATGGCAATCCCGAGGGCAAGTTCAGCCGCGGTCACGCCCGCACCAGCAAGGGAGACACGTCCCTGGACGAGGGTTGTCAGCATCGTGAAGAAGCGGCGGCCGGGGGAGGCAATGTCGGAACTGTACGTACCGTCGGCAGCAACGTCCCCGTAGCGGTTGAGCAGGTTGGTGCGCGGAATCCGGACCTTGTTGAAGGCGAGCCTGCCGTTATCGATACCGTTGAGTCCACCCTTTTCGCCATCGTCTTCGGAGCTGATGCCGGGGAGGAGTTCACCATCCTTCCGGATCGGCACAAAGAAGCAGTGGACACCGTGGTTGACCCCCTTGGTGATGAGTTGAGCGAACACAACGGCCGCTTCCCCATGCAGTGCGGCATTGCCAAGGAACTCTTTCGTTGCGGCACGGAACGGGGTGTGGATCACGAACTCTTCGGTCTCTTCGTCATATGTGGCCGTCGTACCGACGGCTGAGACGTCGGAGCCGTGCCCGATCTCGGTCATGGCAAACGCGCCGGGAAGATCCACGCTCATCGTGTCTCCCAGCCACCTGCGGTGATGCTCGGCGGTGCCGAGGTGGAGGATGGCGGAGGCGAAGAGTCCGAACTGGACTCCGGCTTTGATCTGGAGCGAGGGGTCTGCTGCGACCAGCTCCTCAAAGGCCGCGATGTTCCCGCCCGGGTTGTTCGTGCCACCCAGGTGCTCGGGCAGCATCTGCGCTGACCAGTTACGTTTCGCGAGCTCCTTCAGTCGATCGAGGGTGAGTTCCCGATGATCGGCCATCGAAATGTCGAGGGGGCGGGCGAAGGCCGGGTCGCCTCCGATCTCGCGGCCCCAGGCGCGCATATCAGCCCACCTGCCATCGAGGACCCGTGTGAGCGCGGGGACGTCAATGCCCGATTCGTCGGCGACGTAGAGGTGGGATTCGGTTGGTTCACCACCACCGTCGGCAGCTATCGGGCCGGTAGCGTTAGCCGCGTTCGCGGCATCATCAGAGGTCTCACCCGAGGGTATGGGGGGTAGCGTTGTCGTCATTGATAACTCCCGTGAGAAGTGATTGGGTAATCAGCTGTTTTAGTTCGTTCTTGGGCATGGTCTTGTCGGACTCCATCCACCACGTGAACGTGGCGTTGACGAAGCCGGTTGCCCCTGCCGCCCACGCATCGCGCAAGGCGTCGGGAATCACGTCCTCCATGGCGGAGGAGATGATGGTGGCGCAGTCGTCCAGGAACCTGTTGAGTCCCTCGGACGGTTGGGTAATGAAGTTGTAGACATTGACGGAGCTCGCGGCCGCGTCGACATACATGCCGACCATGGTCGAGATCGATTCGGCAGGGGTGGAGCCGGTGCGCACACCGTCCTCGAGGCGGTGCTTCATGCGGGAAAGAATGGACTCGCCTAGCGCACTCTTCAGGTCGTCTTTATCCTGAAAGTATCGGTAAACGATCGACTTCGAGGTGCCGCTCGCAGACGCAATCGCCGCCATGGTCACATCGGGACCATCCGTGTGAATGAGTTTGCGTGCAACATCGATCAGCTCGGCACGTCGCTGTTCGCGGTGGTGTGCCCAGCGTGTTGATCGCCTATCGGTCGACGTAATAGGGTTCACAAAACTGACGGTATCAGATACTCTCGGTATTGCATACCTTGGAATTTATTCAACGATCGGAGAACTCGTGAAATATCCCCGCAATGTTGCGGTGCTGGGTGGGAACAGAATTCCCTTCGCCCGAGCAGGCAAGGCATACAAGAACGTCAGCAACCAGGACATGCTGACCGCGGCCCTCGATGGCCTCGTGGCACGGTTCTCACTCCAGGGTGAACTGCTGGGTGACGTGGCAGCCGGAGCGGTTCTGAAGCATGCGAAAGACTTCAACCTCACCCGCGAATCCGTCCTCGGGTCCGCACTCGACTCCCGCACCCCCGCAATCGATATTCAGCGGGCATGCGCGACCGGCCTCGACGGCATCAGCCTCGTCGCCAACAAGATCGCCCTCGGACAGATCGAGGTCGGCATCGGTGGCGGCGTCGACTCCACCTCCGATGCCCCCATCGAGGTCAGTGGCGACCTGCGCCAGCTCCTCCACCGCCTCAACACCGCCAAGACCGCCAAGGACCGCCTCAAGATCCTCTCGGCACTGCGACCCGGGCACCTCAAGCCTTCTGCGCCCTCGGCGGCCGAAGTGCGCACCGGACTCAACATGGGACAACACCAGGCACTCTCGACTGAACGATGGGGGATCACCCGCGAAGAGCAGGACGAGATCGCCTACAACTCCCACAAGAACCTCATGGCGGCCTATGAAAAGGGCTTCTTTGATGATCTGATGACGGGCTACCAGGGTCTGGACCGGGACGAAAACCTCCGAGTCTCCACCCGCGAGAAGCTCGCCTCCCTCAAGCCCGTCTTTGGTGGGCCTGAGGGAACCATGACCGCGGGCAACTCCACCCCGCTCTCGGACGGTGCCTCCACCGTTCTCATCGCCTCTGAAGAATGGGCGAAGGAGCATGGACACAAGCCGCTTGCCTACATCCGTGACATCCACACCCGTTCCGTCGACTTCGTCAACGGAGCCGACCTCCTGTCCGCTCCCGCCTACGCTGCCCCTGAAATGCTGCAGCGTCACGGGCTCGGCCTGGACGACATGGACTTCGTGGAAATCCACGAAGCCTTCGCGGCAACCGTCGTCATGATCCTCAAGGCCTGGGAAGACGAAGAGTTCGGACGCAACGAACTCGGCCTCGACGGTGCCTTCGGAACCGTCGACCCTGCCAAGCTCAACGTGTACGGCTCCTCCCTCTCAGCCGGGCACCCCTTCGCGGCGACCGGTGGCCGCATCGTCGCCCAACTCTCGAAGATGCTGTACGAAGCCGGCCCCGGCAAGCTCGGACTCATCTCGATCTGTGCAGCCGGCGGACAGGGCACCGTCGCCCTCCTCGAATCAGCGGCCTGAAAGGCATCGGCATGAAAATCGACTACACCACATTCGTACGCTCCGGTCCCGGCAAGTTCATTGCCGGGAAGACCGGACTGCCCCAACCGACGGATCTACCTCGCTACACGGACCGTCCCCAGCCGATCCTCGGCCCCGTCCTCGTGCTCGGTACGAGCGGCGGAACGGAGAAGATCGCGAGCCAGCTCGTGGACTGGGATGGTGACGTGCGGCGCCACGGAGACGAACTCGACAAGATCGGCACCATCGTTGTCGTTCTTGACGAGATTGAGAACCCGACGGACATCGGCCCCATCATTCGACAGCTGCCGGCGGCGTTCAAGAAGATGAAGACCGGGGGCCGTGTCGTCACGCTCTCCCGCTCCGTCACCTCCGAGGATCCCGCCATCAACGCTGCCCGCAGTGGAGTCGAAGGGTTTATCCGCACCCTGGCGAAGGAAGCCCGCAAGGGCACGACCGCGAACGGCATTCTGATCGACGACGACATTGAGGTCACCGCATCTTCGGTCATTGGTGCCCTCCGCTTCTTCCTCAGCGCCAAGTCCGCCTTCATCACCGGGCAGACCCTGCGCGTCTCCGCGGACGGTGGGGGACTCCCAACCCTGTGGGAACAGCCTCTGGCGTGCAAAACGATCCTCGTGACCGGAGCCGCCCGCGGGATCGGTGCCGCCATTGCCGCCACCCTCACCCGAGATGGCGCAAAGGTGCTGATCCTGGATGTGCCGGGATCCGGCAGTGCGCTCGCGGACCTCGCGAACGAGATCGGTGCCATCCCGGTGCAGATGGACATCACAACCGAGAACGCCGGGGAGCGGATCGTTGATGAGCTGGACAAGCGCAATCTGGTCCTCGACGGAATCGTGCACAATGCCGGTATCACCCGAGACAAGTACTTCGTCAACATGAGTGACGATCGTTGGGATGTCGTCGTGGATGTCAATATCGCGGCCCAGCTCCGCATCAACGACATCCTGCTGGAATCCGACAAGATTGGCGATGATTTCCGGCTCGTTTCCCTCGCCTCCACCTCCGGGGTGGCGGGGAATGCTGGCCAGGCGAACTACGCCTACTCGAAGTCCGCAGTCATGGGCATGGTGGCGGCCCTCGGGCCCATCCTTGCCGAGCGCGGTGGCACCGCCAACGCTGTCGCCCCCGGCTTTATCGAGACGGAAATGACCGGCAAGATCCCGCCCGTCCAGCGGGAAATCTTCCGTCGCTCCAACTCTCTCAAGCAGGGCGGCCTGCCCCTTGACGTTGCCGAGACGGTGTCGTTCCTGTGCGGACTGCCGGCGGGTGGCTACGTGGGTCAGACCCTGCGCGTGTGCGGACAGAATCTCGTGGGTCGCTAATGCGTATCGAACTCGATTCCCTGCCAAGCTTCGGTCAAACATTCTCCGCGGCCGCCCTCCAAGCGGCCCGCATGAAAACCGGCCGAGGTGTCGCACGCGAACTGCCGGGCGTGGAGGCTGTCGTCACGACCACAATCGATCGGGCACGCCATGCCCAGTTCGTGCACCTCATGGGGGATACGGTCACGCCCCACGTTCACCCCGGCTACATTCACGCAATCGGCTTCCCCCTCACCATGTCTCTCCTGGTGCGGAAGGACTTCCCCCTCCCACTGCTCGGGATGCTGCACATCACCAACCAGGTGACGCAAACCCGCGGCATTGGCGATGGCGAGGAGCTGGTCATGGTCGCGAGCGTCGAAAACGCACGCCCTCACTACGCCGGCGCCCTCATCGACTGTGTCGTGCGAATAAGCGCAGATGGTGAGGAGGTCCTGGTCGACAGGTCGGGCTACCTCGTGCGAGGAAGTGACTTTGCCGGTAAGCGTCCAGAACGTCC
Organism: Flaviflexus massiliensis; assembly: GCF_001375495.1. Taxonomy (GTDB): domain Bacteria; phylum Actinomycetota; class Actinomycetes; order Actinomycetales; family Actinomycetaceae; genus Flaviflexus; species Flaviflexus massiliensis. The sequence continues at coordinate 706,574 of NZ_LN831058.1, forward strand.
CGAACGGGCCGACTTCGTTCCCGGCATCCCGACCTCGGTCTGGAATCTGGGAGGGGATGCGGGACGGAAGTATGCCCAGGTTTCCGGGGATGGTAACCCGATTCACCTGAGCAAGGTCTCGGCCAAACCCTTCGGCTTCGACAGACCTATCGTGCACGGCATGTACTCAGCATCTCGAGCCTATTCGGCCACCGGTGTGGGGAACGATGGTCCGCGCGACTGGTTCGTCGAGTTCGAAGCCCCCGTCTCCCTGCCCGGCACGGTCCAGTTCAGGACCGAACACGAGGGGGCTGAGGTGTCGTACGAGGGGTGGCGCGCGGCGAAAGGTGACAAACCTGCCCGCAGGCACTTCAACGGTTATGTTCAAACCCAATAAACGGCGAGAACTTTACCGTAACCTCGTCAATTCTTGACCGAGAATGCGAAGAATCTGGTTAGATGGTGACGTGATGAGACTGGGGATTGGGCTGGCAGTGTTGCTGCTGGCCAGCTGTGCGGCCACGGACGAGCCGTACGTGCCTAACAACTCATCGTCACCATCGACCGAAGGCCCCGTCATCGTCGACACCGGCCCAACAAACAAGGAAATCTTCGAGCGGATCGAGCAGGCCGAACGAATCGTTGACGGTCGCGCCGTAGCGGTCATGATGCGACTGAATTCTTACGTTGTCACTGTCGTGACCGAGGATGAAGTGTATGAGGTCACCCTCGTCGGCTCCGGTGTCATAACCAACAAGATTGCCGATCACGATGAGTCGGTCGATGAGCAGACAAAGCCCCAGGTGGTGACCTTGGCGGACGCGATCGATGCGGCTGCTGTGGCAAACCCGGGCCGCGTCGATGAGGCAACGATTAGCCCCCGGGACGGAAAAGCGGTCTACGTCGTGCGGATCGAGAACGAGAACGGCATGAGCACGCTCTACGTGGATGCTCTCAGCGCCGAACTGCTCGGCAGTGAAGTTCTCGAAGATGACGAGGACCCGGAGTAACCCACAATCTCGGGCCAGTTCGACGATTATTCACCTGTGTTCACCCGGATTCGTGGTGTCCTGTCCGAGTTCTTTCGAGTTCTTTTCTCGTTCGAACGTTAGGCATGCCGTTCGTCCTAATTTATCCCCATTTCGTGACAATATTCTGGTCCCATGGAGGAAGTGACAGATCCCGATCGTTCGCAGCAGGAGCTCGTCCTGTGCCCGGCCGTGGACCGGGCGTACCGGGAACTCGGAAAACGGTGGATGGGTCTGATCGTGGATGTTTTGCGGCAGCGGCCCGCGCACTTCACCGAACTCGTCAACACCCTCAGCATCTCCAAGCGCGTCCTATCCTCCCGTCTCAAGGAGCTGATGGAGATCGGCGTTGTCGACCGTGAGGACCAGGGAGGCAACATCCTCTATTCGCTCACCGAATCGGGCGAAATGTTGGCCGGGTCGATCGATGTCATGAGGGAGTGGGCGAAAAAACACCTCGACTAGCTCGGCCCGGGTTCAAACATTCGCTAGACTGCTGGCTGAATGGAGCGATCCATTCGGGCGCTCAAGCGTCGATTGCGGTGGTGGCAGCACCGAATCAACCCCCATTGTGTTCGTCATATGCTCGTGAGGTTTGTATGTCTGCCCGCTTTGTTCCGCTACGCCGCGGCCACTACGACACGTTTGCTGTCCTGTTCGTGTCTTTCCTGCTCCTGTCCAACATCGGTGCCACCAAGCTCATCGAGCTCAACCTGTTCGGTGGCACCCTGGTGTTCGATGGCGGTGCAATCCTTTTCCCTCTCACCTACATCATCGGCGACGTCCTCTCGGAGGTGTACGGGTTCAGGGCGGCACGCAAAGCCATTCTCCTCGGCCTAGTCATGTCGATCATGGCATCCGCCGTCTTCTATATCGTGCAGATCGCCCCACCGGCAGCGGACTACGAGAACCAGGCGGCCTTTGAGGCTGTTCTCGGGTTCGTCCCCCGCATCGTCCTCGCCTCCGTCTCTGGCTACGTGGTCGGCCAACTCATCAACTCCTGGATCCTGGTGAAGATGAAGGAACGCTACGGGGAAGGTAATCTGTGGGTCCGGCTGCTTGGCTCCACCATTGTCGGTGAGGCCGCGGACACGATCATTTTTTGCCTGGTCGCCTGGTCGGGTGTCATGCCGTTCTCCACCATCTTCAACCTCATGGTGGTCGGCTACGTGTACAAGGTGGCGGTTGAGTTCCTGCTTCTGCCGGTCACGTATCGAGTAGTGTCCTGGGTGAAGAACAACGAACCGGAATATGCAGAACTTGAGGAGCGCGCGTGAGCTTCACCGTTGGAACCAGGCTGGATGGTCTCGGCCGCACCGGCACCATTCACACACCCCACGGGGACATTCACACCCCCGCGTTCGTCCCCGTCGGCACCAAGGCCACGGTGAAAGCCACCCTGCCCGAGTCGATTCGGGACGTGGGTGCCCAGGCCGTGCTTGCCAACGCCTACCATCTCTTCCTTCAACCCGGTTCGGATGTGGTGGATGAAGGGGGTGGGCTTGGAAAGTTCATGAACTGGCCCGGCCCGACTTTCACCGACTCTGGTGGCTTCCAGGTCATGAGCCTCGGCACCGGATACAAGAAGGTGCTGTCGGAACAGTTTGCTGGCACCGGAAAGAAGGGGCGGGATGGGAGTGACTTGGAAGTGGCGGAAAACAAGATCCGCCGCGCCCACATTGATGACGATGGGGTGACCTTCCGCTCCCACCTCGATGGCACCAAGCATCGGTTCACCTCGGAAGTGTCGATGCGGATCCAGCACGAGCTTGGGGCCGACATCATCTTCGCTTTCGATGAGCTCACGACCTTGCTCAACACCCGCCCCTACCAGGAAGAAGCCCTCGAACGGACTCGGCTGTGGGCGGAGCGCTGCCTCATTGCCCACAAGGAACTGACCGAATCTCGCACCCACCGCCCCTACCAGCAGCTCTTCGGAGTCATTCAAGGCGCACAGTACGAGGATCTGCGCAGGAAAGCAGCCAGGGACTTGGGTGCCATGGAAGTCGGTGGTCAATCCTTCGACGGTTTCGGTATCGGTGGGGCACTCGAAAAAGAAAACCTCGGAACCATCGTTGGCTGGGTGAGCGAAGAACTCCCCGAAAACAAGGCACGCCACCTCCTTGGTATCTCCGAGCCCGATGACCTATTTGCTGCCGTTGAGGCAGGTGCCGACACCTTCGACTGCGTCAACCCCTCCAGGGTTGCCCGCAACGCTGCGATCTACTCGCCCGATGGGCGGTTCAATGTCACGAGGTCGGAGTTCCGCCGCGACTTCAGCCCGCTGGTGGAAGGATGCGAATGCTATACGTGCACGCACTACACGAAGGCCTACCTTCACCACACCTTCAAGGCGAAGGAAATGATCTCCTCCACCCTCGCTACCATCCACAACGAGTACTACACGGTCCAGCTCGTCGACTCCATTAGAAACTCCATCAACGACGGCACCTTCCACGAACTGAAGAAGGAGACCCTCGGTCGGTTCTACGCAAAGAAATAATCCCCACTGGCCAACCGGCCCTCTGCAAGGTGGGTTCAAATCCCACCTTGCACCAAGTGCTCGCAACCTTAAACCCGCCAGATAGTACTATCTGAAGCAACTGTTGCGGGGGAAGTGAGTGCACGGGAGCGACTGCGCACAGTTGCGCCGCCACTCCCGCGGTGTTTTCTAATCGTTTCTCCTGTAGTCCGTGGTGAGGATCCTGGTTTCGATTGGGCGCGTGGCAGATGCTGCCGCGATGCTGAGCGCAATGCCAATGAGGATGACAACGATCAGGGTGACGATGTTGTTGGTTTGGGCGGTCTCTGCCGGGGTGCCGACGATGAGCAGACGCATGACGAGAAGGCCCAAAGGAATGGAGACTCCCAGCGTGGTGATGAGGGGGAGGAGCACCTGCCGGTAGCGGGCCCCAGCGAACACCTTCCGTGGGGTTCCCATGCGAGTGAGAGCCAAGGTTTGTTCAGCCCGATCAACAGCGTAGGCGGCCTGATTGATGAGAGTGGAGGTGGCTGCCACGAGCAAGCCGATCGCGAGGGTGATGATGATTCCCATCCCAATGTCCTTCACCTGCAAGGCAAACAGCGGGTCATCGGGAGCATCCGGCAGAGTGAGAGTGAAGGCAGCGATGAAGCCAATGAAGGCGAGTCCACCAACGTTCCGCCATGCCTCCCGGGGCTGGGAAACAAGCCTCCTCATGGCGAGGAGTGTTGCGGAGTTCGAGGTGCGTACGAGGGGGCGTGCGACGAGCTGAATGAGCCACGGTCCCACAAGGTTGACGGTGAAGAGCATGAACATGATGACCCCACCCATGAACAGGTACGCCATGAAGTCGGACGTGATCGCATTAAAGCTCTGGGCAGTGAAGGCAAAGATGATGATTGCGGCCACGAACACGATAACTCGCCAGAACTGCAGTGCCTTCGGGGTCTCCCGCTTCGCAACACCGAGCGGGCTGATGACGACCTGGCGCAGACCAATGATTGTTGACAGCGCCGACAGGAGGAGGATGACGCCGAGGACCGCGAGGTTTAGCCACCAGGGGCCTACCATGTCACCCGGCGTGAGCGGTTGATCATGGAAGGAAATGAACCGCCACAGCGGCAGCGAAAGAACAAAGACAATCCCACCGAGCAGGGCTCCACCCAGGGTGAGGATGATGGTCTCAATGACGGACATGACCACCACTTCAACCCCAGTCATGCCAATCAAACGCAGGGAAGCGAGCCGCTTGGAGCGGCCGGATGCTCCCAGCCTGGCAGCTCCCGCACCCAGGCTCAGGATCGGCACAACGAGAATCGCGCACGCAATGATCGCAAGCGTGAGGTACATGCCCGCCAGATCGGTTGCCGACGTGTAGGGATTGCCGGTGTTCTCAATGATTCTTTCGAGTGAAGCTGGTGGGTTCTGCCACCTGCCATAGAACATGTTCGTACCACCCGCGACAGTTAGAGCCAGCAGCGTTGTGATTGCGAAGGCAAGAACGGCGAGAACATCAAGGCCGGAACGATTCGTCTTGATTCGGGACAGGGCAAGCCTGCTCGACAGTCCAATCATGCCTGGCTCACTCCCAGCGCACGGTCATCGTGAATGACGGCGTCACGAATCTCAATGAGGCGGTTGCACCACTTGGCGACCTCAAGATCGTGGGTGACAACAATGAGGGTTGCCCCAGACATGTGGCATACCGTTGTCAGGATTTGCATGACCTCGTGACCCGTGGCCTGGTCGAGAGCACCGGTTGGCTCGTCGGCGAAGACAACGCTGGGCCGGGCAATGAGCGAGCGGGCGATCGCGACGCGCTGGGCTTGACCACCAGACATTTCACCTGGCTTTCGGCCGCCCAGACCATCGAGTCCAAGACGCCGGAGCCAGTGCTCTGCCTCGCGCATGGCACGCGACCGCTTCCATCCATCGAGTAGAAGCGGGAAGGCCACGTTCTCACGTGCCGTCAGTTCATCGACCAGCTGACCATCCTGGAACACGAAGCCGAACTGTTTACGGCGCAGGATCGAGCGAGCACTGTCGGACAGGGACGTGATATCGGTATCGCCGAGCCGGACCGTTCCCGAATCTGGGCGGAGGATGCCGGACAGGGCGTGGAGGAGGGTTGATTTACCGGAACCGGACGGTCCCATGATCGCAACGGAGGCCCCGGGCTCCACGGTGAGGGAAACGCTGGACAGCGCCTTGACCAACCCGTAGGTTTTCACAAGATTGGTGGCGTGTAACGTGTTTTTCATACTGACTATTCCAGTCGCTCCGGGGCCTCGCCACCATGCACCGTACTGCCGTATCGCAGTAGACCTAGCTCTACTCCCGGGGGCGATCTGACACCACTAGGATAGAGCCATGTTTCCTCGAGCGCTCAACTGGGCCATTGCCGTCATCATCATCGGCATCCTCCTCGTCCAGTACCTGCTCGGTGCCGCCATCGCCATTCCCTTCACCCTGTGCGCGGTTGCCCTAGCCCTCGGAGTGAACCGGAAGCCACGCGAAGAAGACCTGGATGTGGAAGACGTGGCCGGGTTGCGCCGCTCCCGCAGAGAAATCGTGGGAGCCTTCGAGATTGAGAGGCGCAGGATCGAACGCGACCTCCATGACGGTGCCCAACAGTATCTCGTGGCGGCCACAATGAAACTGGGTGAAGCCTCCCTGAGCCTCGATCCGGATTCGGTCGAAGGGAAGCTGTTGGCGGGGGCGATGGACGATGCGGAGACGGCAATGAAAGCCCTCCGTCAAACCGTTCACGGCATCCACCCCCAAGTTCTCACCGACATGGGTCTCGAAGCTGCCGTCAGGGACCTGGCGCGACGGTTCGACAATGTGGAGGTGCGGTGCCCAAGGCCGCTGCCGTCACTTCCCCGAGGAGTCACCGCTTCCGGCTACTTCTTCGTGTCTGAAGCGCTGACGAATTCCGCAAAGTATGGCGGCCCGGCAGTAGTCCTTCTCATTGCGGATGAGAACCTACATGTCACCGTGACCGACCAGGGTCAGGGCGGGGCAACGATCCGTCCCGGTCACGGCCTGTCCGGCATGAAAGAACGCCTCGCAGCCTTTGGTGGCACTCTCACGGTATCTTCCCCCGAGGGAGGGCCGACGGAGGTGCGCGCAAAAATGCCGCTACTACTCAACATTGGCGAGTCAGGCTACCTGTGATGCTGAACAGGATGGGGAGAGTGAGAGTCCCGAGTATGGATGAGCACAGAGGTGTTAAAGACCGGTGGATATGAGTTTCGTGAGGTTAATGCGTGAGAATTATTCTTGCTGATGATTCGGCTCTGCTTCGGGAGGGCATCACTGGCCTCGTGGAACGGCAGGGGCACGAGGTGTTGGCCGCAGTTTCCGATGCTCCCAGCCTTGTTGTGGCGGTGCGGGATAGCATGGTAAATGGAATCGTCCCGGACGTGGTGATTGCTGACGTGCGGATGCCACCGGGGATGGCAACGGATGGTTTGGATGCTGCCGCGGAGCTACGCGATGAGTTCCCGGAGCTTGCGATCATGATCCTCTCCCAATACGTGGCACCCGCCTACGCCCAACGCTTCCTCACCGGTGCGGGAGCCGGCTTCGGTTACCTGCTGAAGGATCGCGTGGCGAAGGTTGCCGATTTCATGCGTTCCCTCACGATCGTTGCGGCCGACGGGATTGTTATCGATCCCGAGGTGGCAAGCCAGCTGGCTCGCGGCAGATCCGGTCCCCTCGACAGCCTGACCGACAGGGAACGGGAAGTGCTGGCGCTCATGGCCGAAGGCCTGTCCAACAACCAGATTTCTGAACGACTCTTCCTCTCAAGCGGGGCAGTGTCAAAGTATGTGGCGGCCGTCTTCCTCAAGCTTGGGCTCCAGGTCGGTGAGGAAAATAGGCGAGTAAGAGCCGTTCTCACCTACCTGACCGCAACTGAATAGGCACAGACAAGCCGAGAAAGTGCGGATGCTGGGCTGGCGATTTCTGGGGCAGGTCGTTGATTGTCTGATTGGCAGTTGAAGACATGATTGATGGTTGGTGGCCTGGCCGGGGTTAGTCGCCGCTCAGCTCGGGCAGCGTCCACACGACCTCACCATTTATCTCCACCGCCGCCTTCTTCTGCGCAATGTCGAGGGTGACGGTGATGGCATGGGAGGGGTCGTGGGTCTCGTACGTCAGTGACGTGTTGGTCAGATCCTTGACCGTGGTGCGAGCAGTCTTCAGCCAGGGATGTTCGCGCCGGAAGTTCGCCGCCCACCGATAGATGTTAAGGATCTCCACCGCGTCAGGAGTCATCGCATCTTCCGGGTTATCTGGCAGCGGTGGGCGCAACGGATCGTCTGCCTCGAAGCCCTCACCCTTGACCCCGCGCCAACCAAACTCATCACCGTAGTAGAGGGAAGGGATCCCCGGGGTGGTGCAGAGGATGAGGGCGGCGACTGCCGCCTTGGTGTGCCCAAGAGTGGAGGCAATGCGTTCGACATCGTGGTTGCCGATAAAAGTGTTGGGGATGAAGGTTTCAAGGAAGATGTCGTGGCGCTGCAGGGACCAGTCGAGTTCGTAAAAGTTCTCGTCCTTCAGGCTTGACCAGGTTGCCTTCCACAGTTCGTACTGGGTGACGGAGTCGAGCCTCTGTTCGCCAACGAATGATGGATAGTCGCCGTGGATGACCTCCCCCAAGAACCACGCCTCCGGATACTGTTCCTTAATGGGCGGCAGGATCTTTTCCCAGAACTGCGGATTCATTCGGTAGGCGGCATCCATCCGCCACCCGGCCACGCCACGGTCGAGCCAGTAGGAGATGACGTCGGAAATGTAGGAGACGACCACGGGGTCGTTGTGATCGAGTTCGAGAAGACCGCCGTGCCCTTCAAAGACCCTCGGATTGCCCTGTTCGTCCCTGGCAACGTGGTCTTCGAGTGGGTGGCCCTTGGCTACGTGGTTGAACACACCATCGAGGATGATCCCGAGTCCGTGCTCGCCGGCCTCACCAATGAGCTGATCAAAGTCATCATTCGTGCCCAGGCGTGGGTCGATCGTGTAGTGGTCGATCGTGTCGTAGCCGTGGGTGAGGGACGTGAAGATCGGTCCCAGCAGAATGGTGTCGGCGAGGCTCTTGGCATGAGTAAGCCACGGAATAAGTTTCTTCAGCCTGTGCTGGTCCGTGCCCGGATCTGTCCACTCCCTGATGGGAGCTCCGGTCGCTCCCAGGGGATAGATGTGCCAAAGCGTTTCCATAGTCTCATTATCCACGAAATGACAGTGATGGTGGCGGACGGTCTTGACTACTACCCTCCCTGCATGTGAACTAGACTATCGACGTAAGCCTAAGGGGGGCCTGTGCGTAACAGTGTTGGTAGCTTACTGGGAGTTGTACTCCTTGCCGCCAGCGCCTGCGGTGCAGTGTCTGATGAACCTACGGATTCACCCGAAACCGCCTCGACCGAATCCGACCCGACAACGGATACATCCCCCACGTCAACCACCGAACCCTCTCCGACCAGTGAGCCGAGCAGCGACCCCACCGAGACGGTGTCGCCGAGCTCCGATTCGACCACGGTTGCGGGAGTGATTTCTCCCGAAGAGCAGAGTCCCGCGGAAGCGACCGCAGTGGACGGGTCGATGACGGTGGCGCTACCCGATGATTGGCGGTACGCTCCCGAACTCGAAACCCCGTATTCGGTGTTTGGGTGGACCAAGATCGATGCGACCCAGAACATTTCGGTTGCCCCGCTGGGTCCGTGGGCCCAGATCGGTGACTCCGAAACGTATCTTCAACGCCTGATCGATGCCGGGAACCTGGGTGACGCAACTGCAACCTTCGAGGGTGACGTGACCGTTGACGGCTACGATGGGTTCTGGGTTTCCGTGACGGGTCCCGGATACGTAGCGAACATTTACTACGTGAATGTTGATAGTGGCATTAAAGAAATCACGGTCAACGCACTCCACAGTCAAGGCCTGGCAGAAGCCGACAGATTGGTACATACAATTGACTTCCTATAAGCAAGCAGCATCGCTCGTCTGCCTCCTCCTCCTCCTCACAGCATGCGGAAGCGTGTCCAACGATGAAGGGACCACGCCGAGCGAACCCAAGACCACGGTGAGTGAAGGAACCGAAACCACGACCGAGCCTGACCTGCTGACAAGCAAGACCGCGGATGCTGAACACACGGTTGAAGTGCAGGTCCCGTCAGGATGGTACGAAGCCGAGAAGGAAGGCTTCGACTACCAGTACCTGTGGGAAGGCAACAACTGGGACGACATCCTTGCCCAGGACTTCACCAACACAGACTTTGAGTTCAGTGGCGAATTCTTCAGCCAGCTACTTGAAAACAACCTGCCGAGCGCAGAAACGATCACGGTCCGTGACGACAGCGCGGAACTTGGCGGCTACCCCGCCATCATCGTTGACGTCACGTACTCCACGGATTCCTACACGTCACTCACCTACGTGGATGTTGATGGTCACCTGTGGGAGTTCACCGTCAACGCACAAACACAGGAAGGCATCGAACGAGGCGAAGCCATCAACGCAACCGCCACATTCACGCCATAATCACTTCACCCGGTCCCGTACCCAGGCACCTAGCCGCGGTACGGGACCGCTGACAATCGCACAGAAACCAAGCCGCGATCAAGTGCCTCGCCCTGTAAGGTCCGTGGGCTCTTCTTTAGTCCGGACTGGGCCAATTGAGTTTGAATTAGTCCGTTTGAGATTGGGAAGAGGATGTGGCGCTCACATCGTCTCGCCGTTCGTTGTCCACCCGCGATGCCGCCCGTGAAGCATCCGTTTCTCAATTGTTTGGGGCAGGTGCGGATGCGGGGAGTGTCTGTGTGGCAGGACTCTTCTTTCGTGGCCAGGGCAGCTCGAAGAACAGCCATTTCAGCGGCGGGATCCACCGGCACACGTAGATCGCGATCGTCGGAACAATAAGCCCGAGAGCCATGAGACCGAAGAAGTGCCCCAATCCCCACTCGTGACGCCATGCGAACCACCAGCTGTATCCCAAGAACATGGGGTAGTGCATGACGTAGTAGTACAGGGAGTTTCTACCAACAAACTCGATCGGTTTCGTCAGCCAGGAAGACTTGATGAGGGGCGCATAGGCAATGACAAGTCCCGCGAAAGCCATTGGACCCCAAATGTATTCCGGGCGGTAACGGACAGGGGCAATCTCCGCCAAGTACACATAGACGGGGATGAGGAACAGGACGATCAGCACAAGCGTGACCGCCGGTTTCCTCAAGAATCTCGAGATCTTATCCAGGTGATCCATGATGAATGCGCCGAGGAAGAAGAATGCCATGAGGTAGCCCCAGCGCAGGTCAATCTGGTCGGGGTAGGGCACCTTAAGAAGGTGATAGGTGCTCAGCCCAAGGCCGATGAAGATGCCGCTCCAGAGCGGAAGACGCAACCAGACAAGTACCTGGGCTAGCAGATAGTAGAAGAACAGGTTACGTAAATACCAGAGTGGGGTGAGATTCGGGTTGTCGGGATTGATGATCTCCATCGGGATTTGATCCAATGTGGCAGCTTCGTGAATCCACAGGACCACAAAGAAGATCGCGATCCACACCGCATAGGGCCAGGCGAGTTTGGTGAACTTTCCGGGCAGAAAGCTCTTCCAGCCCCGCCGAATTGATCGGGGGACGAGCATGCCCGACAGGAACATGAGAAGTGGCATGCGCAAGAGCACAAGGATGCGGTTGGAGGTGAGCATCCAACCCGGGGTGTCAAACATTCCGTCTTGACGTCCGATTGCTTCGGCATGACCGTAGATGACGGCGATAATGGCCAAGCCCCGCACGACATCCATCCAGATAGCGCGCTGACGCACGCCCGATTCCTGTCTCTTTCCACTAGCCATACCGGCCACCCTACAAGTGGAGGGGATTGAAAGTGCCTTAATGTAGCGAATTACTCCGCTTAGCATCGCTTCTTCTTCATGAGCTTCTCGACCTGAACCTGCACCTTCGGGTTGCTGAGCGCCTGGGCAAACTGAGCAGCTTCGGTGTCGAGAACAGCTGACATGGACTTCAGTTTTGATTTCCGATCAGGTACCGGAATCGTCTTGACTGTTTTCCGCACAAGCTTGGGATCAACGCGATCGATCACGGCATCAACCAAGCCCAACTCCTGTGCCCGGGTGATCCCCACCAGTTCAGGATTCTTCATGAGCTCGTTAGCCTTATCCTCACCGATGCGCTGCCGCAACAGTTCGTGCGTACCGAAATCGGAAGGCAGTCCGAGGGTGGCATAGGCAGTGTTGTACCGGGTGCGGTGCGTGGCCAGTTGAATATCGCAGGCGAGGGCAATGCCGATTCCCGCGCCGGCAACAACACCGTCGATCAGAGCGATCGTGGTGGCGGGGGAGAACAAGATGTCTTCAATGAGATTGCCGCCCTCACGGACAATCGCCTCCACCCCGATCCTGTCAGTTGTGACCTGGGATGCGAGGGAGGAGACCGTTTCGAGCGAGCCACCCGATGAGAACGCGCCGTTTCGGCCAGTGATGATGAGACGACCGCTCTTCACCGCCTCCACTTCGCGGGCAAGGGCGCGGACGAGACCGGGGTCGAGAGCGTTAAGGGTTGCTGGATCGTCCAGGATGATCCACGTCTGATTCTTTTCCGTCAGAACGGAAATCCGTGGATCACCGGAGGTTGGAAGTTCTGCCACATTCACAGAATAGCGGTTAAATGATCAACACTTGGATGCGTGGGGTTTCCGTCCCGTTCACCAAGGGCGGGAATCCAGCTCAGATCACAAACGTACGTGCACGTTCGGATGGATGGATGAGCTGAGGTGAATGTCCTATGGCACCTGAGCGCGGGCGTGTCAGCATCCCGGAGTGAGCCCGTGACACAGCTTTGGCGTTACTCTGACAACTCAGAATGGCAGGTCTGAGATCGCGGGGATTCCGGGCAGTGAGGTCGCGGATCTCACGCCATCCAGCACCGCGAGTCGCACGGCTTCCGCCGCGAGGTAACACACCTGGTTCACGTGGGCGGCAGTGTCGCCGGTTGAGACCGCGAAGAGCGTGTCCCCATCATCCATCGTATGCACGGGGCGGATGGAACGAGCCAAACCATCGTGGGAGGCGGACGCCACCTTGGTGGCCTGAGCTTTCGTCAGTGCCGCATTCGTAGCCACAATCCCGATGGTCGTGTTGGTGATCCCGACGCTCGCACCCACGTAGCTGTCCGTGGGAAGGAAGCCAGATTCGTTGTGGGTGCCGGCGATCTTCACCCCGGAGTCATAAATGTCGCCCAGGGCGTTAACAACGACAACGGCGGAAACAACGAGATCACCATCCCGGACAGCAGCCTGGCCAAGCCCGCCCTTCATCACCCCCGGTATGCCTAAGTACTTGCCAACGGCGGCACCCGTGCCGGCACCAACATTGCCGCGCTCGCGGTTCTCACCTGCATTACGCACAGCCTGACGACCAAGCTCCTGGGTCGGTTTAGTCCCACCCGTGACGGGAAGATCAAAAATCACGGCAGCCGGCACGATCGGGACGATTCCCATCCCCGTATCAAGACCCCGGCCCTGCTCGGCCAGTTCCAGCATGACACCATCAGCGGTTGCCAATCCAAAGGCGGAGCCACCTGATAGAACGATCGCATTAACTTGCTGCACAGCTGCCGTCGGGTCGAGGAGGTCCGTTTCTCGAGTACCGGGTGCGGATCCTCGAACATCAACGCCCGCAACCCCGCCGCGATCAATGACGGCCACGGTCACGCCGGTCCCATTCATGCTGGCGTGACCGAGCCTGATCCCACCCGCGTCCACCAGTGCACCATTAGCGACAGCTTCCATGACCTGACCCTACCGCGAACCTGTGCAACGAGCGACTAGCGTAGGGGGTGTGAATATTGTGGAACGGGTGGATTTGCCGGTGCGGGACGCGCTCCCGGACCTGGCTACCGCGATGACCAAGACGGGTGCTGCCGTGCTGTCCGCACCACCCGGGACGGGCAAAACCACCCTCGTCCCACCCTTCCTCGCTGACCGCGTCGAGGGCAGGGTCGTGGTTGCACAGCCGCGGCGAATGGCCGCCAGGGCTGCCGCTCGCCGTCTCGCCTCACTCGTGGGGGAGCCACTGGGTCGATCGGTTGGTTACTCTGTCCGCGGTGATGTCGTTCGCTCAGCATCAACCAGGGTAGAGTTCGTGACCGCCGGAGTCTTGCTCCGCAGGATCTTGCGGGACCCGGATATGACCGGTGTGGGTGCGGTCGTGCTCGACGAGGTCCACGAAAGGCATCTTGATGGGGATCTGCTTGCGGCACTGCTGTTGGATGTTCGGGACCTGACGGGGCTCAATCTGGTGGCAATGTCCGCAACTCTTGCGGCGGACCAGTGGGCGAAACTTCTCGACGCACCGGTTGTTGAGGCCCAGGCACCGATCTACCCCGTCGATGTCCTGTACCGGCCCGGACCGAGACCGCTCGATGACCGTGGGGTAACGAGGGAATTCCTGGCACATGTTGCAAGCGAGACAACCGCAGCTGCTGATGAACATGCGGGCAGTGTCCTCGTGTTCCTACCCGGCAGGCGTGAAATCGATGCCGTTGCGGCGCTAATTGACCGGCCCTCGGTGAGAATCCTGCACGGCTCCGTGCCAGCCCGGGAGCAGGATGCGATCCTTGCCGACTCGGGCGAGCAGCAGATCGTTCTGGCCACCTCGATCGCAGAATCCTCTCTCACGGTCCCCGGAGTGACTCGAGTTGTCGACTCTGGACTCGCCCGGGAACCGCGCACCAACTACCGATCAGCGGTCTCCCGGCTTGTCACCGTACCCGTCTCGAAGGCGGCGGCCACGCAGCGCGCCGGTCGCGCGGGACGACTGGGCCCCGGCCAAGCACGCATCCTCATGAGCAAGACAAGCTGGTCCCGCCTTGACGAATACCCTCAACCCGAGATCAGGACAGCTGATCTCACCGACTTTCTTCTGACTGCTTTGACGTGGGGTGATGTTGACTCGCTGCGGCTCCTCGACCAACCCACAGCTCCCGCACTCAACTCCGCGACCGCAGTCGCGGAGTCCCTTGGGCTTATTGACGAGGGGAGGCTGACGGACCTGGGACAGCAAGTCTCCACCATCCCCGCCCACCCGAGAACCGCCACCGCACTCCTCAAGCTCAACGAGGACCTAGGGACGCGTACCTGCACGGAAATCGTTGCGCTCCTCGAAGAGGACCTCACGGCCCCGGGAGCTGATCTTGCCGCCCTGTGGCGGGAAGTGCTGCGCAGCTCGCCGCGATCGTGGAAGCAGTCCGTCAAAAGGCTCGCCAGGCTCGTCCCTCATGCAGAGGGTGGGGGACTGTCGATGGATGAGGCACTCGGACAGGTGGTCGCCACCTCGTTTCCGGATAGGATCGCGGTGCTCCGCTCCGGCACCTACCTCACGACCATGGGAACGGGGACAGTCCTGCCACCGGGCTCACCGCTCACCGGCTCACCCTGGCTTGCAATCGCAGACATGACGGACACCGGCAGGGCAGATGCAATGATCCGCTCCGCCATCCCCATCACCCAGGACACGGCCTCCGCCATCGGTTCCCACGAGACGACCAGCCACGAGATCTCACGCGGCACCGTGAACGCCTGGAAAGTACGCAGTATTGGAGCGATCGAACTCTCCCGCACACCCAGCGCCGTCGATCCCGCCCTGGCACGACCCATTGTTGTCGAATACGCGAAGAATGATCTCGCGGTGCTGGGATGGAGTGAGGCGGCCACGGCCCTCCGTGGCAGGCTCGCCTTCCTGCACGCCACCCTCGGAGAACCCTGGCCCGAAATGAGTGACGAGGCGCTCGCGGACCGCTTCGAGGAGTGGCTCGGTCCCGAACTGGACCGGTGGAGTGAAGGACAAAAAATCAAAGCTGATGTGGCAGACGCACTCAGGCGCCTGCTGCCCTGGCCAGAAGCCCTCGAACTCGACACCCTGGCCCCAGCCAGAATTGACTCACCCGCGGGCGGGACCGTGAGGGTGCACTACGACGGTGAGAAACCCTATGCGGCCATGAAACTGCAAGAATGCTTCGGGTGGCAGGACTCGCCTCTCGTCGCGGGCGGTGTTCGCCTCCAAATCCACCTCCTCTCCCCAGCAGGCAGACCCCTGGCTGTCACCGATGACCTGGCATCATTCTGGCGCGGAGCATATGCTCACGTCAGGGCAGAGAACCGGGGCAGATATCCAAAGCATCCGTGGCCGGAAGACCCCCTTACCGCAGAACCCACTCGCAAAACGAGGAGAAAGTCGTGACTGCACTCAAGACCCTGAAAAAGCAGGCAAAGGACGCGGTGCGTGACATGACCGAGTGGCTGACTCGCGACGGTCGGGCTCCGAGCGAAGTCGAGGTGCTGGGCCGCATCGACGGCCCGGGAGTCACGTTCTTCGCCATGAAGTTCCGCCTACCGGGGAGTGATACGTGGCTTCTCGGTATCTCCGGCGGCTACATCGGGGAATCGCTGACTCTCACCGGGCACACCGTTTCCGCCTACGAACCCGTCACCGATCACTTCGGTGAGGATGCCACAACGCTGATCGCCACCATGGATCGGGCACTCAGCAGCGGGGCGGTGGCCGAGGGAAGAAGTGTTGCCGAGAATCTCTCAGCAACCCTCCTGTTCGAAACACCCGTCACCCTCAACAGAGTCCGCGCCAATACTGGAGGAACGATTGAGGGCGACACCCTGTACGTGGATAATTCCCGCATCACAATCGGCCCCAAGGTAGACAAACTCGGCCCCATTGCCGACCGCGCATACCTCTGGCCCGAAGCTAAGAACGCAATATCTCGCCACGGACAGCGGCTCGTGATCGAGACCGCGGGACCCGATCACCTGCGCAGAGCGAGTGAACACGCTCGCAGGGTTTCCTCCCTGATTGACGAAAACACGGTGGGGATCTCCGCAAACGGCACACTCTACGAACCTGCCTTTTATCACCAGGTTGTTGAGACCACCCCGGAGGATTCACCACCCGTCCTCGTTCTCGTTCAGCTCGGTCTTGCCAAGCGCTTCGGCACACTGCATGGCTTCACCGAGGGGCTCGCAGACCTGGGAAAGGATGAGTTCCTCATCGAGGGTGGCACCCCGGAGGAAATGCAGCGCATCCTCCTCGAGCTGGCCTCCCACGTACTGGTCACCGGGGCCGTCCTTCCCGATGACACGAAGTTGACACTCTCCACGGGACAGGTCCTTCACCTCAGCCGCGAGGGAACCGGTGAAAACGCTGCACTCACCGCAAAACTCCCGGGCTAAGAGCGGCCTAACGACTCATGAGGATGAGGCATTCGGAATGATCGGTGTGGGGGAACATGTCAAACAGCTGGGCCCGCCGCGCCGTCATCCCCATCACCGCCATATCCTCCACCGCTGAAGCGAGATTGCAGGACGAGTAGAGGACGGTCGAAATATCGGAGTCCCGGACCCATTCCGCGAGCTCGCCGATCCCGCGCCGCGGAGGATTGACCACAAGAAGATCAGGGACCGTGTCCTGCTCCCGCGCCCACTGCCCAGCATCGGCAGCCACAAACATGGGTGGACCGCCCGCTGCGAGCGCTGCTTGCTCCGACAGCTCCACACCCGTGACAGTACGCGTTGGGGAAGCCATCGACTTGGCAAAACCACCCACCCCGCAATACAAATCCCACACCGTTGCTGGGCTCACTTCGTCCACCCAGGCGGCCGCGGTCGCATAGAGGATTGTCGTGATTTCCGTATTGGTTTGGAAGAAACCCTGCGGCCGCAGCTTGAGGTCAAGGGGGCCGAGGCTCATGTCCAGAACATCATCGCCAAAGATGTGGATCTCCGTGTCCCCCTCGGGCAGGGCCACGTGAGTTGGCAGAAGGTTGATACTCGCCACCTTGAGAGGAATCCGATCCGCCAACCACGACACGTGGGTGCGGATGGCCTCCAGGTGACGTTCGGAGCGCAACACGAAACGAACCATGAGGTGCCCGTGGGGATTCGCGGTAACGATGATGGACTTCAGTTCACCGCTACGGTCGGCAATGGAGTAGGGGATGAGACCGGCACGGGAAATGAAGTCCGTGAGTGGACCGTGGGCCTCCGTAATCGCACGATCGTAGAGCAGGCAGTCCCGCAGGTCCTGACCGATACCGTCCCGCACAATCCCCAGAACGGGTTCCTCGGTGGTTCCCGACACGATGATCTTCGCCTTATTACGGAAACCAAACTCTGCGCTACCGACCGGCTCCAGCCACTCATCGCAAGGAAGGAGTTGCTGTGCGTGGCGTGCCTTGTCCGCAAGCTGGATGTCGTACGGGGTTTCAAGTAGTGAGCAGGAGCGACACAGTCCCTCGTTGAAATACCAACAGGGAGTACTCGGTGCCACGCTCATCTTCACCCGATCATCCTAACCGAGCCGAAGTACTCAACCACCCGAGAGAACATCCGAGTAAGGGGCTGGTGACGAGGGAGAAAAGTACTGCGCGTGGGAAGAAGAGAGGGCGTGGGGAGGAGGCCAAGGGGAATAAGGTAGATGTAAACAAAAGATATTGGCCTTAGGGGACTTGGTGAAGATAGGTGTGGGGCCGCAGTACTGTACTGCGGCCCCACACCGTACGCTCATTGACCACCGCTGTGGTTAAGCTATGAAGTTGTAGCGATTAGCCGATGTTCATGCGCTCGCGAACCTCGGGGTTCTCGTCGAGCCATTCACCAACGGTTTCGGACGTGTCACGGTCGGCGTTCTCGTTGAGAACGTAGTTCTCCAGATCGGAGAGCTCTTCGTCGGACAGTTCGAAGTTGCTGAGCATGTCAGCGACCTCGGGGTGATCGTCAGAGAAGTTAGCGCGAGCAAAGGAATGGATCTGCTCTTCGGCACCGTAGGCGCCCTCGGGGTCTTCGAGGTCACGGATATCGTAAGCTCCGTATGCCCAGTGCGGGGACCAGAGGGTCACAACGATGTCGCGACCTTCACGCATCGCACCATCCAGCTCGGCGAGCATGGCGGCGGTGGACGAGATCTTGTAGTTCATTCCCTCGAGACCGTAGGTGGGGATTACTTCGTTCTGGGTGAGACGAGTGATACCTGCGCCACCATCAATACCGATGATCTCGTTACCGAACGCATCAGCATTGTCGGCGAGTTCGTCGATGGAGGTGATGTCGGCGTCAGCGTTCACCGTGAGTGCGAGCTTGGCGGTGTCGTACCAGGAGCCAAGATCCTCGATGCTGTCACCGTATTCTTCGATGTAGCTTTCGTGGGTGACGGGCAGCCAGGCGTCAAGGAGCAGGTCCATGTCGCCACCGGCAAGGCCCGTGAAGATAATGCCGATCTCACCGTCGGTCAGGGTCACGTCGTAACCCTGTTCCTCGAGGGCGATGGCCATGGCGTGCGACACGACAACGCCCTCATCCCAGCCAGCGGGGATACCGATTTCGAGTTCCTTGGTGACTTCGCTACCACCGTTGCCGTTACCGTTGCCGTTGGTGGCTTCGTCGGTGTCGCCACCGCATGCTGCGAGGAGCGTCGTGGCGAGAGCTGCGGTCAGTGCGATACTCCGCTTAGAGCGAGAAATCATGAGATTTCCTTTCTGTTGGGTTGATCGATTCAGAAGAAGTGATGGATAGAAAATGTGGACTACGCCCTGTCCCTCTGGCTGACGCCGAAGGATGCGGTGACGCGGTCGAGGTAGATGGCGAGGAGAACCACTGCGAGGCCGGATTCGGCACCGAGCGAGATGTTGACGGACGTGACAGAGGTGTAGACGTCGCGGCCAAGACCGCCGGCGCCAACCATGCCCGCAATGACGACCATTGAGAGGGCCAGCATGATGACCTGGTTGATACCACCCATGATCGTGGGGCGGGCGAGCGGGAGCTCGATCTGGCCCAGGATTCGTGCCGGGTGGGCACCGAATGCCTGCGCTGCTTCAACAACCTCGCGGTCAACCTGGCGGATGCCGAGGGTGGTGAAACGAACGGCGGGAGCAATCGCAAACAAGATCGTGGCGACAATACCGGGAACCACGCCCGTGCTGAAGAGAACAACAAACGGGATGAGGTAGACGAATGCCGGCATGGTCTGCAGGAAGTCGAGGATGGGACGCACGATTGCATCCACCCACTTGGACTTCGCCGCCCAAATACCGAGCGGGACACCAATGATGATGGTGATGATCGAGGCAACGAGGACGAGAGCGAAGGACGACATAGCGTTTTGCCACTGGTCCACGCCGTAGATGATGGCGAAGCTGACAATGGCAAGCAGTGCAATCTTCCAGCCGGCTGCCGTGTATGCGACAACGACAAGGAAGACGAGAATCGTCCACCACGGAAGCCCCTCGACGCTACCCTGCAGGGCTTCCTCTTCGACCTTGCTGACCATCACCCAACGGTCCATCGCGAAAGCAACAACCACGGCGATCGTAATCGGGATACCGAGCTGCTTACCCTTCAAGGCAAAAGCAGCCGCGGCAATGGCGAGAAGAACGATGGCAACAATCCACCAGTCAAGCCTCAGTCCACCGTCCGTCACCCACGTGTCAAGAACGTAGGCGAGAGCGAAAGTACCGGCCGTGTAAAGGCCCGCGGTAACGCCGCGCCACAGGAGTGCCACGACAGTGAACACGACCGCGAGGGACAGCAGACTCGGGGTGTTGAGGAAGTTGTTGAGGAAGCTGTAGAGCGGCTCGAGAAAGTCGTCCGAGATCCAGTCGAAGACAACTTTGAGGTTCTCGGTCAGCCAATCAACAGCGTCCTTGGCCCATGAACCTAGCGGGATCCTAAAGAGGAGATCACTCATTACTTATCCTCCTCAATGTCGTTGGTGGAAACTTCTGATTGTTCAGCCACGCCCTCAGTTTCATTGGTGGCGGTGGTGCTCGTGGCTGAGGACGGAGTGGCTGCCGAGGCTGCGCTCAGGTCAACCGCCATCCCCTCATCGTCCTGACCGAGGGCACGCAGGAGCGTCACGTTCGGAATCACGCCGAGAAGACGATTGTCATCGGACACGACCGGGATCGTGGCCTGCTCGTTCGCGGCGGGAGCCACCACCTGGTTGAGGGGCGTATCCGGTCCCACACCGGGGTGCGATGGATGGATGAGATCATCAATGGAGTTCAGGTGCGGGTTCTTCCGCAGTGCCGCAATGATCTCGTCGGCATAGATGGAGCCGTACAGGAATCGCGAACCACCGTCGGTCACCCAGCCGCCCACGGAATCCGTTTCCTCAAGCTTGCGGAGGATCACGTTCGGTCCGTCACCGCGGTAGAGGCGGGAGCGAGGCTTGACCATGATGGAGCTCGCGGTGATCACACGAGAGCGGTCAACGTCCTGGACAAAACGCTCCACGTACTCACTTGCCGGGTTGGTAAGAATTTCCTCGGCGGTACCAATCTGGTCGACTGAACCGTTACGCATGACAGCGATCCGGTTACCCACAAACATCGCTTCGTTCAGGTCGTGAGTAATAAAGATGATGGTGCGACGCTTGACTTCCTGGATCTCCAGGAGCAGTTCCTGCATGTCACGCCTAATGAGCGGATCGAGGGCCGAGAACGCTTCGTCCATGAGCAGGATCGGAGCGTCTGCCGTCAGTGCGCGGGCGAGGCCCACACGCTGCTGCATACCGCCCGAAAGCTCGGAGGGGTAGTTGTTCTCCCAGCCTTCAAGCCCCGTCGTCTTCAAGGACTCCGCAGCGCGCTTGAGACGCTCTTCCTTCTTCACACCAGCAATCTCGAGCGGGTATGCCGCATTGTCGATCACCGTGCGGTGGGGGAGAAGCGCGAAGTGCTGGAAAACCATGGACATCGAGGAGCCACGGAGTTCACGCATGGCCTTCCCCTTCATGGCAGTGATCTCATCGTCGCCAATAAAGATCTTGCCCCCGGTCGCGGGACCGAGAGCGTTCAAAGTACGAAGAAGAGTTGATTTGCCCGAGCCAGAAAGGCCCATGACAACAAAAATTTCGCCAGCCTTCACTTCAAAACTGACATCGTTCACTGCGACGGTCACACCGTCTGGAAGCTCATCGCGACTCGCTCCCTGCTGGAGCATGCGAGTCGCCTTAGCCGCTTCCCTCCCAAATACTTTGTAGACGTTCTCGCAACGGAGCCCTTTCATCTACTGTCCTTATCTATCTTCACTAGTACTGTCTAAAACTTGCATCATCCGAATCACAGTCGGGGGTGGGTAGTGGCATGCATCATGAAAAGGCATACGTCCACCGGCCTTGTCAACCTTGCTTGATTCGACACAGGGCTTCAAATAACAGTTATATAACGAAAGTTTTTACTGATCCTGACTATTCCGCGCCCCTGCTGACTTCTGAGAGATTCTTCCAGTGAGTTTTGTGGCAACGAATGTGACCCATATTATTAAAAAATATGCGGACAAGCCGAATATATCATGTGATTATGCAACTTGTCTGAAAAAGAGCTGATGGATTCTCTGGTAGAAAATGCCCAAATCTGGCAATCGTTTCCAGCATTCTATAGATCCTGGGAGATTGCGCAAAGCATTATATGCATTTGTGATGCAACTGTTACGAGTGAAGTGGTGGAGCCACGACGAAAGCGCTGGCTCCACCCATACACAGCATATCCGAATGATTGCCCGCCATGATCAGCTGTTGCTGCGGTGTTTTAGTAACCGGTCGGAACTCCATCGTGCACCGCGCCCATACGCTTCACTTTTTAATCCGCCAACATCGGGGAATCATCTAAGTAAAAAGTTGAGCTGATTCGAAGCTTGAGTTTCCCGCACCGCAACAAAGAAAAACTAACAGAAAACTGTCTGAAGCCCCAGATGTCCTATATGGCTGACTGCTCGTGTCACAGCCTTTCGATGCGGATATGGCTGAAGGTTTGTGCGGGGTATGAGGGCTAGGGCAAATAGGCAGGAAGCGCGGCCAATAGACAGGAAGTGGGTCTTAAGATCGGGCTTTTTGTTGCTATGATGCGGGAAAGTTGCGATCTTTTAGAGTCCTGCTGATCGGGTACCCAGGCAAAGAAAAACCCCACCTGCTGGGAGGTGGAGTTTATTCCTTTTGCGCGCCCGGAGGGATTCGAACCCCCAACCTTCTGATCCGTAGTCAGATGCTCTATCCGTTGAGCTACGGGCGCGTGTCGCTTGGACGTCATTCATCATAGCGCTCTTTTTGCTTCAGATGCGAACTCAAGAAGCATGAAAGGCGTCACCCTTATTGGCCACGGGCGGAGAAAGGATTCTCGGACGTGAGACGGGAGCGGTTTAGCCGATGGCGTCGAGGCGCTTTGCGAGGCGCGGGCGAACGGGAATGTCCCAGGTTCCAACAAACTCTTCAACATTGCCCTTGAACTGCCTCTTGAAGTGCAGCACCCCAGCATCGCTTGCTTCGTCGGTGAAGATGCCGGTGATGCCAAAGGTGTTGTAGCGGTCGATCTCGTTTTCGGTTGCCCACTCGAGCATGGCCCGGTGAATGAGGTAGATCCCGTAGTAGGACTGGTATTCCCGGTAGGAGCCTGAAAGCAGGTAGACGAGTTCGTTGGGGCAGGCAATATAGAACGAGCCGGCGAGAATGATCTCGTTCCCCGACTTGGCCTGGTGCTCGCGTGTTTCCTCTGCCCTGCGTTCCAGAACACCAAGGCGATCCCGGGCCTCATTGCGTGCGGTGCGTTGCTTCTTTGCGAGGTTCTTGCCTTCGGCTTGGAGGGAGGCCTCCTGCTCGTCGATAGTGGCGATCTTGGCCTCGAGTTCGGTTACTTCGGCCTCCACACCCGCCAAGTATTCGTCGCAGTTGAGAACTGCGACGGGTGCAAATACGCGGTCCGGCCGCGTGCGCTTGAGTCCGCGATAGAACTCCATCGCCTGATCGGAGATCTCCTGCATGGCCGACCTGTCGGCCGTGTGGCTGAGGATGTCTTGGAGGATGTCGAATTCGTTCTCTTCGAGGAATCGCACCGTTACTCCCGGTGTGCCGGCCCTGTTGAAGCCGGTCCGAACGACCTGCCCAACGGACTTTGTCACCTCCTGGAAGGTCATTCCAGAGATGTCCTTCGTGTAGAAGAAGCGGGCCTGAATATCGGCAGCGTCATAGAATTCGCGAGGAATCCGCACCCCACCCAGCCTCGTCATCGTCTCCTCGAACGTGGTGGCGACAGGATTGTCGGAAACGGGGGTGATGTCCTCGTAGAAGGTCTTCGGCAGGAGCGGATTGAAACGGATCGAGAGGACGGTCTTGTCCTTTTTCACGTACTTGATGAGCTCGTCAAAAAAGAATCTAGTGAGTTCCGTATTTGAATAGTCGAGGGTCGGGCCGTAGGCAATGTTGACGCGTTTGAAGATCTTCTTCCACGGCTGGTAGCGGATGAGGGCGGCGGCCACGATTTTCTCCTCCCCGTCAACCGTGTCGACAACCCCAACTTCTGCCACATCGGTTCCCTCTGCACGGCGCTCGGCTGCATAGCCGGGCAGCTGCGGGAACAGGATCCTGTCCTGATCGTAAGCGAACCGGCTGTAGGCGGAGGTGGAGAGTCGAGTAAAACGCATGCCCCTATTATGCCCCTGCCAAGCAGTGAAGCGAGGAACCCCCGGATTCCCCTTTCAGCTACTCTTCAGGCCAGCAATGACGCAATGACTGCGGTGACTGGTGTGCGCGTTCTTTTCTAGAACGTGGTGGCAGATGGTTTCGGGTAGGTGCGGAGGAGGGCGCGCAACTGGTTGAAATCTGCCGCGTAACGGTACGCGAAGCGCTTGATGTTGGGGTCTTTCCGGTACAGGAGGGGGTGGACTGGTCGTCTCTTCAGCATGAGTTTGACCAGGTGCTTGCGAAGGTCCTTATCCGTGACCCACCGTAGGACCGTGACCGGGGGAACGAAGGCGTACACACCTTCCCTGTTTGCAATCTTCGGTGCGAGCTGCTTGCCGTCAATGAAGTCTGCGACCATGGCGGATGCCAGGTTAACGCCGCCCACAGCAACGAAGTAGGAGCCGCGTCCCCAGCGCGGATTGACGTCCAGCACGTAAGCCTGGTTGGTGCGGGAATCAATCTTGATGTCGATGGAGAAGAATCCGCGAAGTCCGAGCTCGGCAATAATCTGCTCCGCCATGCCACTCAGTTCTGGATTCTCAACAACGTGGATGATTCCGGCGTTACCAATAAAGGAAGTCTGGTGCAGGCCGAGAATCTGACGGCCCGTTGCGACCCCGGTGATAGTTCCTCTTGAATCGACGTAGCCTGACACGATCCACGAGTAGGTATCGTCCCCCACCACCATGTCCTGAACCAGCATCTTTCCCCTAAAACCGGCCTCCCGAATGGTGTTGAGGATGGTGATTGCTGATTCCAGGTCCTGTGCTGAGTAAGCTTTGCGCTGGCCGGGGAAGTTCAGCTTCCCGTACTCCATGCCGCCTTCCTGGGGCTTGATGACGGCCGGGAAGGAGATTGGTGTTAACAGTTCGGTCCATGAGCCTGGGTCGGTTGCGAGGCCGACTTCAACGGTTGTCACGGTTGGGAACCTAAGCCTGACACAAATATCGTGCAGGACTGCCTTGTCGGAGGCTCGCTCCACGATCTCTGTGGGAGCAAGAGGAATGACGTACCCGGCCGCTTCGAGACGGTCCCGGTAGCGAAGCACAAGATCAACGTCGCGATCCATGAACGGCATGAGAATAGGAGTCCGATCCGTATCCGCGATCTTCTCCAGGGTACCAATCATGAGATCGTCGTTTAAGGTCCCGCCCTTACCAACGTAGACGGGGTCGATGATGTTCGAGTTGGAAATGGAGCCGCGGGACATACCCGAGACGGTGACCGACGTACATCCGAACGCTTCGTGGAACATGCGGGCGCACGAGTACGTTCCAACATCGGTTCCGAGCAGCACGGGCATGAGTTCCGGTCGCGAAGCGCTAGTAGCCATATTGTGAGTGTGCCACAGCGGATCGTCTTCGAGGCGGAACGAAGCGTATCGAGTTCTGCTCATAAGCAAATACCTGTTGCCCTTTGACCCTGCCGACATACGATGAGACCAGCATTAGGACACGAATGGGAAATGGTGGCTAAAGATGAGAATTGACCTGTGGACCGACATTGTTTGTCCCTTCTGCTACATCGGTGAGGCACGGTTGCACCGCGCACTCGAAGCCGAGGGCATCACCGCGAATATTCGCTACCACTCATTCGAGCTTGACCCGACCGTGACGGAACCGGTCGATGGTGCAGAACACATGGCTCGAACCAAGGGCGCGGACATCAAGCAGATCACGCAGATGGAAGAGCAGCTGAAGGGAATGGCGGAAGGCGAAGGCCTGACCTACGAAGTGCACCGCCAGATGGGACCCACTGTCCCCGTTCACCGCATCGCCCAATACGCCAATCAGGTGAGCCACGAAATGGGACTCACCTACTTCCGTACCGTCCAAACCGCCTACTTCGAGGGACGTCTCGACCCGTTCGATACGGAAGCGATCCTCGAGGTTGCCGAGCACGTGGGGCTCGACCGTGAAGGCGCAGAGGATGCTCTGACAAATGACGCGATGCTCCAGGCCGTACGAGAGGACCAGGCGATTGCTCGCCAGCTCGGCATCAACGGAGTTCCCTACATTCTTCTCGAGCAGAAGCTAGCAATTCCCGGCGCCGTCAGCCTCGAACAATTCCAGGGCGCCCTGCGTCAGGTGAAGGAGATGGCATGAGTAGGGGATTCGAAGGGCTTGATCTGTCCAAGCTCGTCACGATTGACACGGCAGACATTGATGCGTGCGGTGTCGATGGGTGCGGACCGGTCTTGGAGACTTCCGAGAACCAGAACGGTGAAAACGTAAGTGGAGTCGAGAGTAAGGACTCTCGTGACCGCAAGTAGGAAACCCTACATCAGTGCCCTGAAAGCCCTAAGCGAATGCGTTTCTGAGCCGAGGGCGCTGAAGTTTGGGTGAATAGTCGTGAGTGGGCCGGTCAAGAGACCGGCCCACTCCTTGCTTCACGTGTTTCCCTCACCTCACGATGCGGGAAACACCAGTCTGGTTAGAATTCCGTGTCACCGGGCTCTGGGAGCTTGGGCATGTCCACCGTGGGAACCTCATCCGGGTCCGAGCCCTGGTTGAACTGGGACATGTAGAGGCGATAGTAGGCACCCTCCTGCCGGAGCAGGCTCTGGTGGTTGCCTTGCTCAACGATCGCACCGTTCTCCATGACGAGAATGATGTCGGCCTCACGGATGGTAGAGAGCCTGTGTGCGATCACGAAGGAGGTGCGGTCCGAACGGAGCGCCGCCATGGCCTCCTGCACGAGAACCTCGGTACGCGTATCAACCGACGACGTTGCCTCATCCAGGATGAGGAGGGCTGGTTGGGCGATGAAGGCACGAGCAATAGTGATGAGCTGGCGTTCGCCGGCTGAAATGTTCTCACCGCCGTCCTCGATGACCGTCTCGTAGCCATCGGGGAGAGTGTGGACGAAACGATCAACATAGGTTGCCTTGGCTGCTGCGATGACTTCGTCATCGGTCGCATCCAAGCGTCCGTAACGGATGTTGTCCATGATTGTGCCGCCGAACAGGACCGCGTCCTGCAGCACCATGCCGATCCGTGACCGGAGTTCGCCGCGCTCCAGCAGGGCAGTATCGACACCGTCGAGCCTGATCTGGCCGGACTGGATGTCGTAGAACCTCATGATGAGGTTGACGAGAGTGGTCTTGCCAGCACCGGTGGGCCCAACGATCGCGACGACCTGACCCGGTTCCGCCGTGAGCGACAGGTCGGTGATCAGCGGCTTATCGGGGCTGTACGAGAAGGCAACATGATCGAATTCGATCTTGCCCTGCACGGGCTGTGCGAGCTCTGCGGGCTGGGGGCCTGCCGGATCGAGTGTGCCGAGCTGTTTCTGTTCGCGCAGATCAGGAACCTGCTCTTCAGCGTCGAAGAGTTCGAAGATGCGTTCTGCCGAGGCGACACCGGAGATCAGCATGTTGGCCATGCCAGCAACCTGGCCGAGCGGCTGGTTGAATTCACGGGAGTACTGGATGAAGGCGGTGACAGCACCGAGGGTCATCTGTCCATTTGCGACCCGCAAGCCACCCACAACCGCGATACCGACGTAGCCGAGGTAGTTGACCCACTGCATGATCGGCATGATCATGCCCGAGTAGAATTGTGCCTTGAAGGAAGCGTCGTAGAGTTCCTCGTTGCGTTCGCGGAACTTTTTCCCCATCTCATCCTGACGGCCGAAGGCTGTTATGAGATCGTGCCCGGTGAAGGACTCTTCGATGTGGCCGTTGAGGCGGCCCGTGTGACGCCACTGGTCGGTGAACATCCGCTGTGACTTCGTGCCGATAATCCCGATGACAATCCCGGAGAGGGGAAGGGCGATGAGGGCGATGAGCGCGAGCTGCCAGGACAGGGAGAACATCATGATGATGATGCCGATGATGGTGAGCACGGAGTAGATGACGGACGTGAAGGCCTGCTGCATGGCGTTCTGGACGTTATCAACATCGTTCGTGGTGCGGGACAGAATGTCGCCGCGCGAGTTCCTGTCGAAGTAGGACAGGGGCAGGCGATTGACCTTCCGTTCGATGTCCTCCCTCATGCGGAAGATCATGCGCATGACCACATCGTTGAGGATGCGGCCCTGCAACCACATGAAGAACTGGGACATGAGGTACATGCCGAGCACGATGAGTATGAGACGGCCGAGTTCCGAGAAGTCGATTCCCGCACCGGGAACGAACTGCATGCCGGAAAGCATGTCAACCAGCTGAGTCTGCCCAGCCGCAGCCAGCCCCTCGATCACTTCCTCACGAGACAGCGTGGCCGGCATGTCAGAACTCATGAAACCGGTGAAGATGACATTCATGGCGTCGCCCAGAATTGAGGGTGCCCACACGCTAAGAACAACGGCGATCACGACCATGACAAACACGACCGTGAGTGCAAGCTGTTCGTGCACGAACAGGCGTAGGAGGCGCATGGCGGAGGGCCAGAAGGCCTTTGCCTTCCGGGGTGGGGCAGCATCTCCCCAGTCCCCCATATCGACCGAGTCCTGCAGTTCCGCAATCTCTTCCTCGGTCAGGGTCCCGTTCGACTGGTTCTTGTCGGTGCTCATGCGAGTTCCTCCTTGCTGATCTGCGAATCAACAATTTCGCGGTATGTGTCGGATGAGGACAGGAGCTCGTCGTGCGTGCCCTGGGCAACGATCTGTCCCTCTTCGAGGACCAGGATCTGGTCGGCCTCGGTAATGGTGGAGACGCGCTGGGCGACGATGATGACCGTCGCGCCCTCCGTGTAGTCATCGAGGGCTGCACGCAGATTCGCGTCCGTCGTCACGTCCAGGGCCGAGAACGAATCGTCGAACAGATATATGCGGGGCTTCGCGGTGAGTGCGCGGGCGATGCACAGGCGCTGACGCTGACCACCCGACACGTTCGTGCCGCCCTGCGAGATCGCAGAATCCAGACCGTCCTTGAGATCCTCGCCCGAACCGGTTGTCCGCTCCTTGACGAACTCGGTTGCCTGAGCGGTATCGAGTGCCGCCCACATGTCCTCCTCCGTTGCCTCGGGAGCACCGAACTGGAGATTGTCAGCAATCGTTCCCGAGAACAGGTAGGGCTTCTGCGGAACCAAGCCAACGGCCTGCGTGAGAGAGGCACGGGACAGTTCGTGAACCGGAACCCCATCGATCAACACCTGACCGGAGGTCGCGTCATAAAGGCGCGGAATCAGATTAATGAGAGTGGTCTTACCGGAACCGGTGGAACCAATAATTGCGGTGGTCTTGCCGGGGTGGGCAGTGAACGAAATGCTGTCCAGCACCGGGGATTCAGCTCCCGGGTAGGAGAACGACACATCCCTGAATTTAACCTCACCAGCATGCGTTTCCGGCATGCGCGGCTGGGCCGGCTCCACGACCGACGTTTCAGTCCCCAACACCTCACCGATGCGGCGTGCACAGATGATGGCGCGCGGGAAGATCATGAACATGAATGTTCCCATCATGACCGCAACCAGGATCTGGAGAAGATACTGCATGAATGCGGTGAGTGACCCAACATCGACCAGGTCCTGATCGACACGGTGTCCACCAAACCACAAGACTGCCGCGGTTGCGAGGTGCAGAATGATCGTGACGAGCGGACCCATGATGACAAACAGACGACCAATACGGACTGAGATGTCGGTCAGATTCGCATTTGCATCCGTGAACCGCTCCGTCTCGAACCGCTCCCGACGGAACGCACGAACAACACGGATACCCATGACCTGCTCACGCATGACACCGTTGATCTTGTCGATCGCGTCCTGCATCTTCTGGAACTGTGGCATGAGGATCGCAACAAGAATGGCGAGCATGACAAGAAGAATCGGGACCGACGTCCACACGAGCCACGACAGGCCCGGATCCTCCCGAATCGCCATGACAATACCGCCGAGCGACATGATCGGCACCATGACCACGAAGTTCAAGGTCATGAGCAGAACCATCTGAACCTGTTGCACGTCATTCGTGGCGCGAGTAATGAGGGTGGGTGCACCGAACTTCCCGATCTCCTCGGCAGAGAATGTGTCGACGCGGGAATAGACGGCATGGCGCAGGTCGCGACCAACAGACATCGCAGCTCTCGCACCAAACCACACGGCAAGAACAGCGGTAACAAGCTGAGCAAGCGCAACGGCAAGCATGATGCCGCCCGTGCTCCAGATATATCCCGTGTCACCTGTCGCGACACCGTTATCAATAATGTCTGCGTTCAAACTAGGTAAATAGAGAGTCGCGAGAGTGGTTGCGGTTTGCAGGATCACCACGGCAACCACCTGCCACTTATACGGCTTAAGGTAGTGCCGGATCAGCTTCCACAGCATGGGGCTCACTTCCGAAGATGGGTGCGTCCTCGAGGCTCGAAGATCGTTGCGGCCATGCGGATCACGCCAGACCGACAAGATAACCTACCATCCGCTACAGGCCACGAGAAGAATAGAAACGTAGGCCACAGTTACCCCACCCGTGAACCGCGGTATAGAGCAGAGACCCGATTGTGAAGCGAGCGAATCGGACAACAATGTGCCAATTACTACAATGAACGATCCTGGCGGGCTAGGCTTTCAGAAAGGAGTGGGGGCAACAATGTCAGAAAACTTCCTCGATTCAGACGTCTACGTGGCAATTCCTGAACGCGGCCAACAGGTCATGCCGCTCATGGCCGGAGACCTCGCAGACGTCCGCGTGCTCGCCAGGGAGCGACTCGCCATGTTCGCAACCGCACCCGGCGGCCCAATCCACCCCATCCACGACTACCTGGACGTCGTCAAAGACCATCCGGAATGGCCCTCCCTCATGTTCCGCGCCACCTTCGTTGACGACACTGTCATACGAATCATTGAAGAACTCCCCGACTG
Organism: Flaviflexus massiliensis; assembly: GCF_001375495.1. Lineage (GTDB taxonomy): Bacteria > Actinomycetota > Actinomycetes > Actinomycetales > Actinomycetaceae > Flaviflexus > Flaviflexus massiliensis. Next base: position 737,400 of record NZ_LN831058.1, read on the forward strand.
GAGCCTCTTTGGACCCCGTGGCAAAGCAATCGAAGATCTTATTGATCAATATCTATTCCTTGACGACATCGGAAAAGAATCATTCCACCAAGCTGAACACGCAGGCAGGCTCGCACTGCGAAACTATGCGGACGAGTCCGGTGAAGGCGTCGAATTCATCGAAACCGTCTTCGATGGCACCGTCTTCCATGGGAAGTACGCACTCGCCTGCAAGGCCCTATACTATCTTGCTAACTCCGCCAGCGTTTCGGGACCGCTCGCGCTCGCGGCCGCCATTATCCTCCGTGACGGGCTCGGCGAAGAAGCCTACGAACATCTCGTCGAACCCTACCGAACAGCCGACATCCCTTTCCTCGAAATAGTCGAATAGCCCTCCCGCAGAGCCACGATCGAACAGAACAGTAAAGACCTGTCACATCGACTCCATTAACAAGACGATGGTGTTGCGATCTGCAACGAGTCCGGATCAGATATTGCAAGTAAGAGATGAGGTGAGTCTCGCTGCAGATGAGAGTTCTCTCATCTGGGACTCCTCTTCCCCTCATCTTCCCGTCCTTCAATAGGAGTATGACCGGACCCCGGTCAGGTATGGATGAAGGTTTGCGGCATTGGAGGCAGAATGTCACGCAAAGCATGGATCGCAACGGGATCCCTCGGAGTTCTCTCAATCATTGCGAGCACGGGGCTTGCCGCTGCCGACAATGACCAGGACGTGACCCCCGGACTGCATCGGGAGGTCGACAAGAGCGACCAGACCTCCGAGTCACCGCGCTCAACACAGTCACCGCAGACCACCGTTTCCGCGGTCTCAACCACCTCGGCAAAGACCGCAGTCTCAACCGTCTCTGCTCGTTCGGCAATCTCGACACCGTCACCAGCCTTGGCACCCAACATCGTTCGGGCATCAGCACCCTCCCCGGTGTCGGCTCCGTCTGCTCCCAGCCCGGCACCTGCTCAGGCACCAGCACCTGCACCGGCGAGGACCCAGCCTGCACCGCAACCGGCACCCCAGCCCGCGCGGGTTCAGCCAGCCCCGGTCCGGAAGGCACCGGTCCAAGCACCTGCCCCCGTCTATTCGGCACCGTCCCCGGTTTCACCCCCATCCCCAGCATCCCCACCCTCACCGGTATCAGCAGACTCCGGCCCATCGGCACCATCCGCTGATTCTCCGTGATCTAAACATCGATTTTCACCAGCCGGCCACACCCAGGGCGGCACGCAGAGTGACATGCGTGCCGCCCGTCTTTTGTCTCGAAGGAACTGCTTGTTGTGCCTGAGAGAAAAGAAAATGTGCCTCAACCGTGAAGGTGGCAGCACATGACTGCGCTGATAGGTGACTAGCCGTTTTCGCTGAAGTCGGCTTCCCAAAGCCCATAGGTGACTCCGGCAGGTGTAGAGGCATCGTTGAAGCGGCCCATCTCTCCCATATCCGTAAAGGGCTCGTCGGTGCATCCGCCACTGTCTTTGAAGAGATTGAGAGCATTCTCAAGGTCGCCTATCAAGATCGACACGAGCCAGGTGCATTCGGCAGATTCAGGGTCCTTGGGGAAGCTGAAGCCGTAGGCATCTGTCTCTGCTCCCGGGACCTTGATCGCCCAGTAATGATCATCATAATTGACCGCTTCGAGACCGAAGCACTCCGCGTAGAACTGGGAAGCAGCGGCCGGGTTGGGACTCAAGTGTTCGAACCAGAATGGTGTGCCGGGAACCATCATGAACCCCATCCCGATGAACGTAATGAGTTCCCACAGGCCGATTTGGGCACCGAATGGATCAACAAGGATGGATTGCTTGCCGAGGGTCATGACGCTCTAGACTTCCTCAGCATCCATAAGCAACACCTGGGAGCCTTTGTTACGCATGCTCTCCAGGGCTTCGTGAATGTCAGAAACTGTCAGCCATACGTCTATTCGGTCCGGGGTGGCTTCTTCTTTTGGGATGGGCCAGATTCCGCTGACTGGCTGTCCGGAGACGGAGGCGAGAGCGTACCCTCCCAAGTTTGGATCGCCTGGAGGAATCTCCCATCCAGCTGTTCGTCGAAAAAATTCGGTACCTGATTCTAGATCGTTGAATTCGACCTGCATCCAGCAGGGTGTTCCGTGTGAGAAATCCATATCACTATCTCCCGTGTGAGAGCCACGTTACATGCTGGTTGGCGGAGGAGATAGTGCTCGGGAGGATTGCCAAGCAGCGAAGCGATACGCCCTATTTGAAGCGAGCTGCTAGCCGATATTGTCCCGGATTTTCAATATTGACACTGAGATGGCAATGCGAAGGCTGTTCGGTTGATGCTCCAGAGGAGCGTCACCTGACGAGAGAGCAAGATGGTCGGTTCCCGAAATTGAGAACCGACCATTTTTGCGGAGACGGAGGGATTTGAACCCTCGAGGGGCTTAGCACCCCTACCTCCTTAGCAGGGAGGCGCACTCGACCTGACTATGCGACGTCTCCAAGTGCTAATAGTTAGCGCTACCTAGATTACAGGGCAATGAACTTAGATGCTAATAGAGATGTCCGTGTAAAACAGGAGGGAGTAGTTCGAGCCGGCAACACTTCGAAGCCTGATGCTTACGCAACTACGAAACGAGTTTGGTGAGCTTTGCAGCCGTGCTTCAGGTGAAGTGAGATGAGCTGCTCTGGCTCTGAAGTCCGCAAGATGATGCCATTTTCAAGTGCGCTAGCTGCTGCCAAGAAGTCTTGGGAACAGCGTGGAATCGATGCTTGGCCGGGAGGTGTTGCCCTTCAAGTGACTCGAAGAGCAACACAACGATGCGGAGGGTGTCTGTAAACGGTGTGGTCAACCACACTGATAATGAGGCCTGAAGATTGCTGCCAACAATCTAAGCGGCCATGGCGTATTCGAAGCCCTCATCAAGGAAGTGAATGGTGGGGGAGGCGAGGAACAGCTGGGGAGAAAGACTGGCTGACCAGCATGCAACTGTCACGTTGGCGGACTTGGCGGTGAGGGCTACTGCCTCGGCAAAGATGTGGTCACCCGAGATGACGACGACATCGTCGAACCTGTCGGAAAGGTTCTCGGTCGTGAGGATTTCGAGGAGGGCAAGGTCAGCGCCGTCGCTACCGTCGCGAACAACCTTCCGGGCCTGCGGCCATGCCACACCCACATTGACGTAACCAGCGGGGCCAACACCGAGAACAATGTGATCGCAGGAGCTAAAGAGGCCGGAGTTCTCTAGCTTCTCCTTGGCCCAGAGTGCTTGATCCAGCGTGTGGACCTGTCCTCCGACAACATTCTCAATATCGATGAGAACGATTCGCCTGCCGGTTTGTGTTGCCGTTGTCTTTGTACGCGTCGTTGCGAGCATGATGATTCCTCACTGTTTTGTAATTGCTTTAGTGCTCCTTATGTGACGGTTTGAAGAACCTGTCCGCTGCCCTCCGGATGGGCGGTGAGTGAATGTGTTCTTGCTAACCATTACTTAATAAGTTAGCAACCGGGTTGGACAGAATTCCTTGAAGTTTCGCAGCAGTGAGGTCTTGGGCGAACGAAAAATCATCAAAATCGATGGAACCAGGGAGGAATAAAATGAGTTGGGACGTGAGCATCTCACTCTGTCCCAACTCATTCAGATGGCGGAGGGTGGGGGATTCGAACCCCCGATACGGGATCGCCGTATAACGGTTTTCAAGACCGTCTCATTCGGCCGCTCTGACAACCCTCCAAGCCACATCATCATACAAGCCGGGGAGCTGACATGCACATTGCTGACATACTGATGCAATGGGAAACACAATGCTTGCCGTGACCGAAACATCGAATCTTCAGGCCGTTGAGCGCCCACGACCCACGCCGGGCCCGGGAGAGGTTCTCATTCGCGTGGACTTTGCGGGGATGAACCCGGTTGACCTCGGTCAATTGGACGGGAAGTATCCCGCACCCGAGGGGGCAAGTGACATTCTGGGAGTTGAAGTATCGGGCCGCCGGGTCGATAACGGTGACCGGGTCATGGCTCTCGTGACGAGTGGGGCCTACGGTCAATACGTTGCCGTTCCAGAAAATATGGTCATGCTCGTTCCCGATGGTTTGAGTCAGGAGCAGGCTGCCGCCGTTCCCGAGTCGCTTGCAACCGCATGGTCGAATCTTGTTGATGCTCTGCGGGTCCAGCCAGGTGAAACTGTGCTGATTCAGGGTGGTTCTGGTTCGCTTGGGAGTTTCGCCATCCAGCTGGCTCGCGAACTTGGTGCGACGGTGCTTGCGACCGCTGGTGGTTCGGAGCGGTGCGCCCGGGTTGAGGAACTTGGTGCCTTTGCCGTCGATCATCGGGGCGATGACATTGTTGCGCGGGTGAAGGAACGAGCCGAGAACGGTGTCGATGCGGTCATGAACATCATGGGTTCCGATGTGGGGGAGATGCTCAAGGTCCTGAACCGAAGGGGACGCATGTGCGTGATCTCCCTCCAAGGTGGTACCAGGTCGGATGTGCCGGTTGGTTTGCTCATGGTTAAGCACCTGAGCCTGATCGGAACCACGCTGCGGAGCAGATCGGATGAAGAGAAGTCGGCAATCGTTCGGGCCGCAGCGGAGTTTGCCCTGCCGAGACTTAACGACGGCAGCATTGTTCCGATCGTTGCCCGGGTGTTCCCGCTCTCTCGTGTCGCGGAGGCGGTGGAGTACTTGAAGGGAGGATCTCCTTTCGGCAAGGTGATCCTCGATATGAGGGAACAGGCCTAGGGAGAGATTCCGTCTCTGTCAGGCGGATTGAGACAGGCAGGGATTTTTACAGGAGTTACACGGTGCGTTTAGAGCAGGTGCTCGAGGACGATCGCGAGACCGTCATCTTCAACCGAGGCCGTCCTGGCATTGGCGGCGCGATGAACCTTGTCGTTGGCGTCTCCCATGGAGATGCCGGTGCCGGCCCAGTCCAACATTTCAATATCGTTGTTGCCATCTCCAACGGTGAGGACTGATGAGAGCGGGAGCTTGTATTGCTGGCGGAGCTTCTCGAGTGCCGTGGCTTTGGTGACTCCCTCGGGTGAAATGTCGAGCCAGGCTGTCCACCCGATCGCATACTCAACACCGTTGAGCCCGAGGTCGTCTACTCGGTGCTGGAGTTCGTCCGCGCTCAGATAGGGTGCGCGCACCGTCAGGCGCGTGGCGTCGTTCCCTGCGAGTTCGTGGAGCGGGGTAACAACGGATTCACCCGTTAGTTCACCAGCGGGGAAGTGGTCGGAAACCCTGCGCGGCCCCCAGGCAGGCTCCACCGCCATGATCGCCTCCGGAATGTTCGCGGATACGAGCTCGATCTCGGTGGAGGGATTAAATGTCACGTAATCGAGGAGCCGGGTGCCCGGGTTGAGACCCGGCTCGTTCGCAGTGACGTCACGAGCGAAGGTGAGGGCACCGTTGGCGCAGACGGAGATCCCGTCGGGAAGCTCCAACTGCTCCGCAACAAGCATCATCCCGTCCACGCCGCGGCCGGTCGCAAGAATGATCCGGGTTCCGCTGTCGAGGTGGGCGTGGACAGCCTCCTTGACCCGAGGTGAGAGAGAAGTGTCGTGTCCGATCGTGGTGCCGTCAAGGTCGAGGGCCACCATGAGGTCAGTGCCCGCCTTCGGCAGGTCCGACATGGCATCTGTCAGGCGCGCGGCATCATCCGCAGTAAATTCGGTTCTCACAGCGGTGAAATAATCTCGCGGCCACCAAGGTAGGGGCGCAATCCTTCGGGAACGTAGAGGCTGCCGTCTTCCTGCTGGTGGTTTTCGAGGATGGCAACGAGCCAGCGCGTGGTGGCGAGGGTGCCGTTCAGAGTGGCAACGGTCTGGGTTTGACCGTTCACGCGTTCGCGGATGCCGAGGCGGCGGGCCTGGAAGGTGGTGCAGTTGGAGGTGGAGGTAACTTCCATCCACCTCTCCTGGGAGGGAAGCCATGCCTCGCAGTCAAACTTTCGGGCTGCCGAGCTTCCGAGATCACCCGCCGCGGTGTCAATCACGCGGTAGGGAAGCTCCACCTTGGCAAGCATCTCTTCTTCCAGCGCCAAGAGTTTCGCGTGCTCCTCTTCCGCGCCGTCGGGAGTGCAATAGGAGAACATTTCAACCTTGTTGAACTGGTGGACACGGATAATGCCGCGCGTGTCCTTACCGTAGGAACCGGCCTCACGGCGATAGCAGGTTGACCACCCCGCATACCTCTTGGGACCATCCGACAGGTCAATGATTTCGTCCGAGTGGAAGCCAGCAAGAGCAACCTCAGAGGTGCCGACCAGGTACAGGTCGTCGGCTGGTAGGTGGTAGATCTCATCCGAGTGCGCACCGAGGAACCCGGTTCCCGCCATGACTTCCGGCTTGACCAGGGTTGGGGTGATGGTCAGCTTGAATCCATTTGCTTCAGCAAGATCGGCGGCGGCGGTCAGCATGGCGAGTTCGAGGCGGGCACCGATGCCGGTCAAGTAGTAGAAGCGCGACCCGGAAACCTTCGTTCCGCGCGTCATATCTATCGCTTCGAGACCTTCCGCAATATCGAGGTGGTCCCTGACGGGAAAATCGAAACTGGAGACCTCGCCGACGTGCTTGAGGACCTCGTAGTCGTCCTCACCACCGGCGGGAACGCCGTCGATCACGATGTTGTCGATCGAGCGGGCCACCCGCTCGTATTCGCCATTCGCATCGGACGCGACCTGTTCGAGTTCTTTCACCTTCGCGGACAGTTCCTGTGCCTGCGCAAGGATTGCCTGCCTCTCATCCGGGCTGGCCTTCCCAATCGTCCGAGACAGTGCCTTTTGCTCTGCACGCGTTTCTTCAGCGAGTTGGAGTGTCGATCTACGAGACTCATCGGCCCGAAGTAGCGTGTCGACGAGCGATTCGTCGGCGCCACGTGCTCGCTGCGAGGCCTTCACGGCCTCAGGATTGTCACGAACAAAGCGAATATCGATCATGCACCTAGTCTAACCCGCACTGTATCCTTTCGATATGTCCTGGGAATCATGGGTTGCGATTATCGCTCTTCTCGTGGCGCTAGTCGCCCTCATCCTCACCTTCCGTAACCGAAGGCTCATCACCTCGCTGACAAGTCGCCGAGTCACGACCATAGCCGGTGGTGGCGAGACGCCGCATGAAGAGAAGGACGGCGTTCCCATCGCCGTGATCTTCAACCCCTCGAAAAATATTGATGTTCCCGATCTGAAGAAACGTGTGGAGGAACGGGCCGCTGAAACCGGGTACGGGGAAGTCCGGTGGATTGAGACCGCCGTTGATGATCCGGGACTCGGACAGGCCCGGAAGGCCGTTGAAGACGGGGCTGGCCTCGTTATTGCCGCCGGTGGTGATGGAACCGTGCGTGCCGTCGCGCAGAGCCTCGCCGGAACCGGCGTTCCCCTGGGGATTATCGCTCAGGGAACGGGGAACCTGCTTGCCCGCAACATGGACCTCAATATCTCCTCCGTGCCCGACATGATCGAGTCCGCACTCACCGGACAATCGCACGCCATGGATATTGGTTACATCTCCACCAGCCCGCTCACCGATGCTGAACAGGTCGAAGCACGCTCGATCGATTCCGAAGCCGAAAGCGTCCCGGCAGGGGAACACGCCTTCGCCGTCATTGCCGGTCTCGGTTTCGATGCGGCAATGGTCGGCGATGCTGACTCCGATCTCAAGGCACGCATGGGCTGGGTCGCCTACGTAGCCTCCGCCGTCAAGAACCTCAAGGCCGACAAGATCCATGCCGGAGTCAAGGCAGGTGATGCTGAGGAGATCATGATTGATGCTCGCTCCATCATGTTCGCCAACTGCGGGAAGCTCCCCGGTGGTGTTGTCCTTGCGCCGGATGCTCAATTGGACGATGGCTGGCTTGAGCTTGTCATTCTCGACACCAAGGGTGGCCTGGTTGGGTGGGCTGACCTCCTGCGACGCATGGGGCTCGCCGGAATCGGGGTGACGAACGATGGCCTCCCATCAACCGGCACTCTCGATATGAGGAAAACCCGTTCCGCAAACGTTGTTGCCGATGCTCCCACCCGCATCCAGGTCGACGGTGATGTTCTCGGTTACGCCACCCACGTTCGTGCCCGGGTCGAACCGGGCGGTCTCCTCATCCGGTTCTAAGACATTCCGACCAAGAAACCGGACACCCAAATAACGAACTGATGGAGTTAGTTACCTTCGCTAGCTGTTTACTTGCTAGTTGAGGAGCGAGTTTACCCAGGAGCGGGCGGCAACGAAGTCCTGATCGGCTGTGCCGGGGCGGAGCCGCACCGGCTCCTGCTTCGCACTCGGGTACGAACCGATGAAACGCACGAGCGGGCTGGTGCGGTGGAGGCTGATGAGGACCGCCTGCACCCTCTCGTCGCTCACGTGCCCCTCGCAGTCGATTGAGAACTGGTAGCGGCCGAGCGAATCGCCAACCGGGCGGGATTCGATCCGTGACAGGTTGACACCGCGGGTTGCGAACTGCTCGAGCATGGCCAGCAGCGCGCCCGCCTCATCGGAGGGAAGCTGCACCTGAAGGGTGGTCTTGTCTGAACCGGTCGGTTCGGGAAGCGGGGTCTGCTCGGAGCCGACACAGATGAACCGGGTGACGGCATCCGGATTGTCGGCAACACCCTCGGCAATAACCGTGAGGCCGTACTGCTCGGCAGACAGCGGGTTGCACAGCACCGCATCGAAATTCATGGCACCCTCGGCCATGGCCTTCGCGGCCGCCGCGGTTGAGGTTGCCGGAACATGGCTTGCCTCCGTCAGATTGTCCGCGATCCAATGCTGGCACTGCGCCCACGCGTGCGGATGGGTCGAGATCCGCTTCACCTGATCGAGCGGCAAATCATCGCGAGTTGCGAGCACGAACGTGATCGGCACCAGCATCTCCGCCACAATCCGCAGATTGCTCCCGTTCGAGAGGGAGTCGATCGTGGCGTTCACGCCACCTTCGACAGAGTTCTCGATCGGCACCACGGCAAAATCGGTCTCGCCGGCACGCACCATCGACAGTGCCGTCGGCACATCAATAGCAGGAACGTGCTCCTCTTCATTCTTTGACAGCTGGTTGAGAGCCTGGTGAGTGAAGGTGCCCCGGGGGCCGAGATATGAATACCGCATGTCTTTATCGTAGACCTCCTAAACTGAGGCTCAGACCGAGGGTTCTATATGATCGTCCCATGAGATCCGCCATCAGCCTGCTCCTCCTGGTGTGCCTCAGCGTGCTGATACCGCCCGCCGCGGCCTCCGACAGCGAGCGACCGACGGTGCTGATCGGGACTGGCGGTGTCATGTGGGAGTACGTGAACGAACACGACACCCCTAATCTGTACGCGCTTTCCAACGAATCCGCGGTTGGTAACGTGAGTGTGCGCGGCCCCCACCCATCGGCATGTCCCGCCGATGGGTGGCTCACGCTCGGAGCGGGGGAACGAGCGGGGGACGGGGTGAAAGATGGTGGCAGATGCCGAATCCTCGAAGAACCGGTCAATGGCGAGATCCCGCACTGGGAAGAGTACGAGAAGGCGATCGAAACCTCCCCGTACAGCCCCACCCTGGGATCCCTTGCCGAATTGACGGAGGGAAGCTCGACGCTCACGATCGGGCCCGGTGCGGCACTCGCGCTGGCGGACAGCGCGGGAACAGTAGAGAACTACGGTGGGTTGGCGGAACTGCCGGACCTGCTAAACGAACAGGATCTTGTCCTCATCGACATCGGCGCGATCACGGAAGAGGACCCCATAACCTTCACCGACACGGAGCCACGCCCCACAACCGATCCATCATCTGCAGCCTTCACCGCACCGGAATGGGATGAGGAGCGGATCAGGGAGCGCATGGTGGAGCTCGATCAACAACTCGGGCAGGTCCTCGAGACTGTTGAGGAATCGATGCCCGATGCCAGGATTCTTTTCGTGTCGCTCGCAGACTACTCCGGCACAGTGACGACACTTCAGGTCATCATGGAGCGCACCGGTGAGCCCGGCCTGCTCTCCTCATCAACCACCCGCAGAGCCGGACTCGTCACCGCCACCGACCTACTCCCGAGCCTCGTCTCGGACGCGGCAGGAGTTGTCGGTCCCGGATCCGCGATCACGGCCTCGCCAGGCGGGACCTATGAGGACAATCGGAATGCGGTGACTGCTTTCGACTCCCTCACCCAGGCGATCAAACCAGCAACGGGCTGGGTTTTTGGCATGTGGGGGACAGCCTGGATTCTTACCCTGCTGGCAACCCTGCTGCTTCGCCGCAACCGTATCGTTCACGGGGCTGCGCTCGCGGTCGCTTCTGTCCCCGCATCAGCCGTGCTCGTCAATGCTCTGCCGTGGCACGAAACGGGCGCGCCTACCCTCGTGCTAGCTCTGGGTATTGCCCTCCTCGGCGTCGTCATTGGAGTGGTGGCGGAACGGTGGGGCCAACGGGACAGGCTCATGCCCGCGCTCGCCGTCTCGATCATCACCCTCGCGGCGTATCTCCTGCCCGTCCTGGTGGGGTCGCCGCTGGCACTCAACTCCGTGTTCGGTGCGCTGCCTGCGGTGGGTCGCTTCTACGGCATGAACAACATGATGTTCGCGATCGTAACCGCAAGCGGACTCGTTCTTGCCGGCATCATCGCCGAACGAGTGAGACCCCGTCACCGGGCGGCCCTACTTATCCTCGCCCTCGGAGCCATCATCATTCTCATTGACGGATCGCCGTGGCATGGGACGGACTTTGGGGGACCCCCGGTTCTCACCGTCGTGTTTGGGATGATGGCGTGGCTCGTATCGGGACGCAAACTCACCTGGCTCTCCAGCCTCGGCATGGTCCTTGCCGGAGTTGTTGTTGCCGGCATGTCCCTCCTGGTCGACTACCTGCGACCCGTTGAGGAACGCACTCACCTGGGCGACTTTGCTGAGTCTCTTCTGAGTGGTGAAGGCTTCGATGTGGTGTGGCGGAAGGGTATGGCTGTCTTAAATCAGTGGCCGCTTATCCTTCTCCTCCTCGTTGTCTTCGGCGCGATTGCCTACCTGTGGTGGAAGAGGGGACCGAAACTTCCCACAATCAGTGGCAATAGGCCGTGGCTGTGGACGACGCTCGCGATCAGCGTGGCGCTACTTGGGGGGATGGTTCTCAACGACTCCGGAGTCATCATCGTGATCGTGGGCGGCATGGTCGCGATCCCACTCCTTGCCTCGGTCCTGTACTACCGATCTCTTCCAAGCGGCGACACCGCGGCACGAAAAGCGGAGCACACAGAACTCGTAGGGAAAACGGACTGAAAGACCCGCGCTAAGTGTGGTGGCTGTGCTGAGTGGGGCCCGTTAGGAACGGGTGTTGGAGGATTCTCCAGAGTCAGGCACGGGACGGATCCGGTAGGCGCAGAACGGTTCGCCCGGGCGCTGGGTTGTGGGATCGACACGGTACTGGGATGACACCCTGACCCCGCGCAGCCTGCGCATGTTGACCGCGAGGGCAACATCTCGGTACTGGGCGGCACGATGAAGCTGACCGGAAAAGTCGTTGCCCGTGGGGCGGTGTTGCAGATCGCAAGGGATCTCCTGGATCGTCATACCCGCCACCAGCATGTCGATCGTCATCGCCGTCTCCACCCCCCAGCCGCGGGCGAGGGGACGTGCCGACTCGTAGGCTTCCCGCGTCATGCAGCGCTGCCCGGACAGGGGCTGGGTGGGGGACCAGCCGGTCATGTTCGAGATCGCCTTGCGGGAAAGCCCCGTGACGAGACCGTGCCCGCCCGCGCCCGCCTGCTTGGGGAGGACGGCAATGGTGCAGTCGACGGTGCCGTTGGCGACGGGCTCGACGAGGGGAGCGGTTTGAACCGCGGTTTCGCCAAGGTCGGCGTCAATAAACATGAGGAGGCGAGGTTGGCGGCCTTCCGCGTCCCTCATGGCCACCACGGAGGCGCCGGTTTCGATCGCCGATGCCTTACCCCTGTTAACAGGGTGGCGGACCACGGTGGCGCCTGCCGCTCGGGCAACCGACTGAGTGTCGTCAGTCGAACCGTCGTCAACCACAACAATGAGATCGACGTGGGGAATAGCGCGCGCGGAACGGATGGTGGAGGCAATAAGGTCGACTTCGTCCTTCGCCGGGATGACAACAGCCACATGCGCACTTGAAGAGTTCACGGCTTCATCTTAACTTGTGTGAGAGTGAGAGATTGCCAACAGTCCAAAACCGGCAGATCGGATAACAAGATCTGACCTGCCGGAAGTGGATGAACTGTTAGCGAAGAGTGACCTGGCGGGAGACGATTCCCGACCTGGTTCTCTTCTCCTCGGGGGTGAGGGGCTCGGTTGAATTAATGGCGGCCTCGAACTCTGCTTCGAAGGTTGCCATGGGGCTACCGAGCTCGTCGGCTTCCGTCCCGGGGGCAAGTTGCCAGACGGGAATGAGCAGGCCGCTTCCGCGGAACGCGCCGACGAAGCGAGCATCCTTGTCGAAGCCCTCGGAGCGGGCGGACTGGAGGCGAGCAAGTCCGTCGAGGACCCGGTCCTGGTCCTCGGTGCGGATCCAGCGCACGAACTCGCTGGTCATGCGGCACCAGTAGGCGCCGCGCACGCCCTCGATACTGGCAGAGGGGGTCACGTTCTCGCGTGTCTGATCGATGGCCTGACGGACATCCTCCCGGTCCTTCTCCTCCTCGCTCATCCAGTACGAGAAGTCTTCGTACAGGATGAGTTCAAGCTCCGTGTTTTCCAGGACATCCTGGAGGCGGGGCCCGGGTTCGGCGAGTTCCGCGGACTGGATGGCGGCGCCCGGTTCGAGCTCGAGAGCGTCGATAATGACGGCGGCAAGGTCGCGGGAGGCGTCACCGGATCCGGTGACGGTCTGGACTGCGACGAGGAGCTCGCCGCTTTCACGGCGAACCGCTGCCGACATGTTCGGCAGGAGCGTCACGAGAGTGATGTCCTGGCTACCGTAGTCGGCGGTCGTGGTGACGGTGGTGGTGGCTGCGGGGAGGATCTCCCTCATGGCGACCAGTTCGGTTTCACCTTTCAGCCCCTCGTAGGGGCGTTCCACGAAGGGAACCCGCTTCCTCTTTGGTGCCTTGTCTTTCAGGCGATTTTTCTTACCCAATAGTTTTCCTTAAGCAATTGTGGGGATGTCACCATCGGACGATACGAGGGGGAGCCCGTGGTTCTGCCAGGAAGCCATACCGTCGGACAGGTCCCAGGCATCGATACCGTGGTCTGCGAGGATCTCGGCTGCTTGGGCACTCCTGCGACCCAGGCGGCAGACAACCATGATGTCGGTGTCGGGAATCTCGTCGATGCGGTCGGCGAGTTCGTCAAGGGGAATGTGGAGGGCGCCGGGAGCATGCCCAGCGTCCCACTCATCTTCACCGCGAACGTCAATGAGAGTGAATCCCTCCGGGATGGGATCGTCAGCATTGAGGTCCGTGGTGACGAGCGGTCCCGGATTCTGTGGAATAGCCATAGACCTAGGGTACGGTGAAAGAATGTTGAGAAGAAACTCTGCCTTCGCTTTTGTTCTTGCTGTACTGGGAAGTTTGTTCCTGACCGTTAGCCCCGTTCATGCTCACGACACGCTTATTAGTGTCACTCCCGACGATGGGAGCGAAGTTGAGACGGCACCTGAAGAGGCAGTGTTGACCTTCTCCGCTCAGCTCATGGACATTGAACCCCAGGCCGTCGTCCAGCAGGGCGACACCGTTATTGACACGGAGGCCGTCTCGATCGAGGGCTCGGACCTCATCGTGCCCCTGCCCGAACTTGAAGCCGGCGACTACTCCATCGTCTATTCTGTTGTGTCATCCGATGGGCACCGGATTGACGGTCAAACGTCCTTCACCGTGACCGTCGGAGCCGCGGGCTCGGAAGAGCGGGCCGCGGAAGAAACTGAACCGGCAGAGGAATCCGGTGCGGTACCCGGGGAGGAAACCGAAACCGGAGCACCTGAGGATGCCGACGCCGATGAAGATGCTGCCGTCGAAGGCGAGGCAGAAGAAGGCACCGAAGAAATCATCCCGATTTCTGACGAAGTGGAGCCGGGGCCCGAAGATGATTCCAGCGGCCTGTCCTCAGTCTTCCTGTGGGGCGGAATCGTGATTGCCGTGCTCGGACTGGGTGTCATCATCTACCGGGCCGTATCCCAGCGCCAGAGTTAGCGAACTCTCCATTTCTAGCTATGTCCCTTTTCGAGCCGGAGGAGTAGGGTATGTGGGCTGAGTAGATTAGGAGAGATGTGAAGAAGCGGGAACGGGATCTAACCTCAATACGGGCCTATCGAGGGATGACTCCAGAGCAAGCAGAGGTTGCTGAAAAGAAGCATCGGGAAGTGCTTGCCGTTCTCACGGGCCTCATGCTCGTCCAGTTCATCGGCATGCTCGCGAACACGATCGTCAGCAACGCGATGCCCGTCATCGTTGCCGAAATTGGTGGCAATCAAACCCACTACACGTGGATCCTCACCTCCGGCATTCTCGCCAACACGGTCATGACTGCCCTAGCGGGCAAGCTCGCCGACCTGTACGACAAGAAGAAGCTCCTGATCATCTCGATGATCATGTTCATCCTCTCCTCCCTCCTCTGCGGACTCGCCCAAACACCGGAGATGCTCATCGCGTTCCGTGTTCTGCAGGGCCTGGGAATGGGCATGCAGGTCATGCTCTCCATGGTCATCATGGCCACCGTGATCCCGCCCCGCGAACGCGGCCGCTACAACGGCTACATGGGTGCAGTCATCGCGGTTGCCACCGTCTCCGGCCCGCTCCTCGGTGGACTCATCGTTGATACTCCGTGGATGGGGTGGCGCTGGTGCTTCTGGGCAACAATCCCCTTCATGATGGCCGCCATTTGGGTCATCTCCCGCAGACTCAACCTGCCCAATATGAGCCGCGGCAAGGTGCACCTCGACATCCCCGGTGCCGCACTCATGGCGATCGCCGCCGTCTCCTTCCTCCTGTGGGTCTCCCTCGTTGGTGGCGGCACCTCATTCACCGATCCGGCCGCAATCATCCTCATCATCCTCGCGATTATCGCCACGATCATCTTCATCCTCGTTGAAAAGAAGAGCCCGGAACCGATCCTGCCAATGGAGATCATGGCGCACCGGAACACGGTTCTTGCGATCATTGCCTCAATCGGTGCCGGCACCATCATGTTCGGAGCGAACGTGTTCCTCGGCCAATACTTCCAGTACGGGCGCGGCTACTCGCCCACCGTGGCCGGCCTCCTCACGTTCCCGATGATGGTCGGCATCGTCATCGCCTCCACCTGGATCGGGCAGCTCATCACCCGCAACGGAGTGTGGAAGAAGTACGTCGTCTCCGGTATGGTCTACCTGTCGATCGGCTCGCTCGGGCTCTGCTTCGTCAGGCAGGACACCAGCCTCCTGATCCTCGCAGTCCTGTTCTTCATTATCGGTTGGGGACTCGGTGCTGCCAACCAAAACCTCGTCCTGGCAGTGCAGAACTCCGTCCCGCTGAGCCAGATGGGTGCCGCTACCTCAACCGTGACCTTCTTCCGTAGTCTCGGTGGCGCGGTCGGCATCCAGGTCCTTGGCGCCAGCTACGGTGCCGCAACGAACTCCTACATGGTTGACAGGTTGGGGGAGATGCCGAAGGTGCCGGGCAACGCCGCCGGTTCCCTCGACCTCGCTGCCCTCCCCGACCCCGTTGAGGACATTGCACGCGCCGGCTTCGGTAATTCCCTCTGGGCAGTCTTTGCCGTCGCCTCCATCATCGTTGTCATCGGTGCCATCTCGACGATCCTCATGAAGGGCACCTCCCTGCGCGACACGGTCGATATCCAAAAGAAGGTCCACAAAACCCTCCGGGAAGACGAAGCCCAGGCCTCGCAGATCACCACCGGCAACCCCATCCCACTCGAACCGGTCACGGGCGAAATGCCACGAATTGAAGTTGACACCGTGGCCTCGGAAGAGACAGAAGAAGCGGGCTCGTTAGCAGAATCGTCACCGAGTAACGCCCAGTACACCACGGCCTCGCTCGCCAACGACTCTGACAGACCGGGTTCTCGATCAGAGCCCAGTGATGTCGTGGTTGAGAACAGCAATCTTGAAGGTAAGAAGAACGAGAAGTGATCTCTGAAAAACGTTGAGAATGCAGGTGAGCGGCCCAGATTGGGCCGCTCACCTGCATTGAAGATGTCAGTTCTCCCTGCTGGTGCAGCATTCGCGCTAAACCTGGAGGAAGAACCGAGATGGCTTGGACTAGTCGATGACACCGTAGAGGCGGTCACCAGCATCGCCCAGGCCGGGAACGATGTAGGACTTCTCATCCAGGCGCTCGTCAACCGCCGCGAGAACAACCGTGACGTTTGCGCGGTCACCGATGTGCTCCTCGAGGGTCTTGAGGCCCTCGGGTGCGCCAAGTAGGCAGATTGCCGTGACGTCTTTAGCTCCGCGCTCGAGAAGGTAGTCGATGGAAGCGATCAGGGTGTGGCCTGTTGCCAGCATCGGGTCCAGTACGTAGCACTGACGGTTCGACAGATCGTCCGGCAGGCGGTTGGCGTAGGTGATGGCCTCGAGGGTCTCTTCGTCCCTCTTGAGGCCCAGGAAGCCAACCTCGGCGGTTGGCAGGATTCGTTCCATTCCGGACAGCATGCCCAAACCGGCACGCAGAATCGGAACAACGAGCGGGGAGGGATGGGTGAGGCCGGTACCGACGGTCTTCGCGACCGGAGTTTCGATCTCAATCTCTTCCACGTTAATGTCGCGCGTTGCCTCGTAGGCAAGCAGCGTCATGAGCTCCTCAACGAGCTGACGGAACACCGGCGACGGTGTTGTCTTCTCGCGGAGGACGGTAAGTTTATGGGCAACTAGTGGATGGTCGACGACCTGCAATCTCATGTCAACTAATCTAACTGAGGAATGTAGGTTACGCAGATATCTGAGGTCCCAAATGTGTGCAGAACGGCTAAAAGCCTTTGACGGGCCAATGCTCACCTGCCTTCAACTCGCCTCCCAGGCCGAAAAACTCGGTGATGTGCCCGTTGGTGCACTCGTCCTGGATCCCGACGGAAACGTCATTGGAACCGGCTATAACGTTCGAGAATCAGAGCACGACCCAGCCGGTCACGCCGAGATCGTTGCCCTTCGAGAAGCGGCGAAAGTGCGCGGCGGTTGGCGGATGGAGGGGTGCACGCTCGTGGTTACCCTCGAGCCGTGCACGATGTGTGCCGGTGCTATTGTCCTCTCCCGTGCCAGCTCGGTGGTCTTCGGGGCGTGGGACCCGAAAGCTGGTGCCGCCGGATCCGTGCGCGATGTGTTGCGGGACCCCCGGCTCAACCACCAGGTCGAGGTGATTGGTGGTGTTAGGGAAGAAGAATGCTCTGCACAGCTCCGTGACTACTTCGAGCGGTCCCGATAGATCCACCACATTTATGTTCCCCAATTTGTAGAATCGAGCCGAATCAAAGTAGTCTGAATGACCGATGGTGGAGTGTCCGAGCGGCCGAAGGTGCAGCACTCGAAATGCTGTGTAGTGAAAGCTACCGTGGGTTCAAATCCCACCTCCACCGCCACGTTTCCCCTGGTATAGCAACAGTTTGTTAGCCCAGGGGTTACTTGTATTTGAGGCTTGCAGTACCCCTACAGTACTTCCAAGAAAATTGGGCCTTAACTGCCTGCGTGCCTGTAAGCCTGGGCAACGTGGGCCCGAATTGGCTTTTGCTTAGCTTCAAGAAGTAACTGTGTGTCGGGTAGCTGGGTATGTGGGTGGTCGGTGCCGGGTCGCAGTCTGTTGTTCCCGGCACCCAACACCTACCGCTTACGGTAAAGCTTTTTCACCTGGTAGACGGGTTCCGAGGTGACGCGGGCACCCAGGTTCCGGAAGATCCCCTCATCAACCGAGCCGAGGATCGTCGTCGTGTGAACATCGCAGTCGCGGAGGTTGCGCAACTCGGCAAGGGCCCGCCTCGCATCGGGATTCGATGCGGCCGAGACGGAGAGCGCGATGAGGACCTCATCCGTGTGAAGTCGGGGGTTTTCACTTCCCAGGTGCTTCGTCTTGAGGTCCTGGATCGGGGTAATGGATGTGGGGTCTAGGAGTTGGACCGACTCATCGATTCCGGCAAGCTCCTTCAACGCATTCAGGAGCAGGGCGGAGCAGCAGCCCAAAAGTTCGGAGGTCTTACCGGTGATGATCGTGCCGTTTGTGAGCTCTATTGCGGCCGCGGGAGCCTTTGTTTTCTTCTCGACCTTGAGGGCGGGTTCAACGACATGTCGGTCGGTTCGGGAGATGCCAAGCTTCCCCATGACAATTGCGATCCGGTCGGACTCGTCGGGGGCGAGATCGTTGCGCGTCTCGTTGACGAGGGCCTTGTAGTAGCGGCGGATCGTTTCCTGGCGGGAGGCCTCGCGGCACACCTCATCGTCGCTAATGCAGAACCCGACCATGTTCACCCCCATGTCCGTCGGACTCTTGTAGGGGGATTTGCCCAGGATCTCTTCGAGCAGTCGCGACAAGAGCGGGAAGACTTCGACATCGCGGTTGTAGTTGACGGTCTGCTTGCCGTACGCGGACAGGTGGTACGGGTCGATCATGTTGACGTCATCCAAGTCGGCCGTCGCCGATTCGTAGGCGAGGTTGACGGGATGATCGAGGGGCAGATTCCAGACTGGGAACGTCTCAAACTTCGCGTACCCGGACTTCAGGCCGCGCTGATGGTCGTGGTAGAGCTGTGAGAGGCAGGTGGCGAGCTTGCCGGATCCCGGGCCGGGTGCCGTCACGACAACGAGATCGCGCGTCGTTTCGACGTACTCGTTCTTTCCGAGACCATCCTTCGACACCACGAGATCCGGATTGGTGGGATAGCCCTTGATGGTGCGATGGCGGGAGACCTTGAAGCCGAGGCGCTGCATGCGGGCACGGAACGACCGGGCCTGCTGATTGTCGTCAGAAACCTGGGTGAGAACAATGTTCTCGACAAGGAACCCTCGGCCGCGGAACACGTCAACGAGGCGAAGCACGTCTTCTTCGTAGGTGATGCCAAGATCGGCACGGATCTTTTGGCGCTGAATATCGAGTGCGTTCAAGACAATGACGATTTCAACTTCGTCCTTGATTGTCTCCAGCATCGAAATCTTATTGTCCGGAGTGAATCCGGGAAGCACGCGAGCCGCATGGTTATCGTCAAAAAGCTTCCCACCCATTTCTAGGTAGAGCTTTCCTCCCAGGCTTGCCTGGCGTTCGGCAATGTGCCGAGACTGCAATTCAATGTACTTGGCACTATCGAAGCCAACTGCCGTATCTGTCATTCATGCTCAATTCCGCGATGTCTTTACGGGGGAGCCCTTTGAAAGCTTAGTTCCAAAATTCAGGTATTGGAAAGTCTGACCGTGTGAGTCGCAGCCAGCAACACCTCCCCACGGCAGTTCTCCAGGAGGCATTATCCGAACCAGACTGCCCGTATTTTCCTCGTAATTTCGCATAAACACGCCACTCTCTTGCTCTTACTTCCTGAAGCTACGCCACGACCATTGACCGTCCCGCGCCTCGAAATGTGAGATAGAGGAAACAAGGTTTCTCTCTAGTTGACAGTGTGGTCGGTTTCAATTTAGCGTACTGTCCTGTGAGGCAACCAAGTTGCGTTACAGGAAACAGGCTTGATGGATGTAAGGAGTGGAAATGGAAATCTCGACAGGGGATACAGCCTGGGTGATGGTGAGTGCGGCGCTCGTGCTCCTCATGACTCCGGGCTTGGCGCTGTTCTATGGCGGCATGGTTCGGGCTAAGAGTGTGCTCAACATGATCATCATGTCGATCGTTGCCATGGGAGTGGTAGGCGTTCTGTGGGTTCTCTTTGGATTCTCTCTCGTGTTTGGGGAATCGATCGGTGGAATTATTGGCAACCCAACGGACTTCGCTGGTCTCGGTCAGCTGCTCGGCCCAGATGCGTCAATGGGAGGCCTTCCCACATTGGCATTTGTTGGATTCCAGGCTGCCTTCGCGATCATCGCCGTCGCACTTGTCAGTGGCGCTGTTGCGGACCGAATGAAGTTCTCGGCCTGGGTGATTTTTGCGGGAATCTGGGCCGTCATCGTCTACTTCCCGGCCGCCCACTGGGTCTTCGCGTTTGATGACACGGTCTCGGAGCATGGTGGTTTCATTGCCAACACGATTGGGGCAATCGACTTCGCCGGTGGCACCGCGATCCATATCAACGCCGGTGCGGCAGCCCTCGCGCTCGCCGTCGTCATTGGTCCGCGTGTGGGCTTTGGGAAGGTGCCAATGCGCCCCCATAACTTGACCATGGTCATGACCGGGGCAGCCATTCTTTGGTTTGGTTGGTTCGGATTCAACGCTGGATCGGCACTCGGGGCGAACGAGGTCGCGGCACTCGCCTGGGTCAACACGCTCCTTGCACCGGCTTCGGCCCTGCTGGCCTGGCTGCTCGTCGAGCGCAACCGCGACGGTCATGCCACCACTCTCGGTGCTGCCTCGGGAATCGTCGCCGGCCTCGTCGGCATCACGCCCGCCGCTTCCTCCGTTGAGCCCCTTGGTGCCGTGATCATCGGACTCCTCGCAGGCTTGATTTGTGCGCTGGCCGTGGGGCTCAAGTACCGCATCGGAATTGATGATTCCCTGGACGTTGTTGGTGTGCACCTCGTTGGTGGGCTGGTTGGCACCCTGGCGATTGGCTTCCTCGCCAGCCCCAGCACACCCGACGGATCGGCTGGCCTCTTCTACGGCGGTGGCTTCGGCCTGCTCGGTGCCCAGGTGCTCGGCGCGGTTGCGGTCCTCGCCTACAGCTTTATCGTCACCTACCTGCTCGCAAAGATCCTCGATCGCGTCATCGGACTGCGAGTGCCTGTGGAGGTGGAGCAGGCCGGCATTGACGTTGCCGAGCACGCTGAGTCCGCCTATGACCTGAGCCAGGTCGGCTACGCTTCCCGAAGCGTCCGCCATTCTATTGTCATCCCAACGACGCCAGCAAAGGTGGAAAACTGATGAAACTCATTACCGCAATCATTCGACCAACATCCCTCCAAGCAGTCCAGGTTGCTCTCGTCCGTCACGGAGTGAGTGGCATGACCGTGAGCGAATGCGCGGGATATGGTAGGCAGCAGGGCCACAGGGAGGTTTACCGGGGGAGTGAGATGAGGGTGGACTTCCTGGCTAAGGCCCGCATCGAAATCGCAGTCCCAGACGAAGACCTCGATACAGCTCTCGACGTCCTCCTCGGTGCTGCCAGTACGGGGGAAGTGGGAGATGGCAAGGTCTGGGTGACCGACATTGTCCAAGCCCTCCGCATCCGCACCCGAGAAAGCGGAACCGAAGCCCTCTAGTAAAAGTGGCTGAAAGACTAGGCGGCCTAATAGGACGGTGGCCTTGAAGCGGGAAGCATCCGCTTCAAGACCACCGCTTTATCGTCCTTCAACACAAGTGCGTTAGGGTGTGATTTTCTTACGCGCCACGTTCTGGGGTGCGTCCCTGGTGGAAGGTGAAGATGGAGAGGAAACGAATGGGGGTTTCGTGGAGGGTAGAGGGACCGTGCACACCCTCCGCATCAAACAGCAGGCTGTCGCCCGCGTTGAGGCGGTGTGCTTCACCGCTGTGCATGTAATCCATCGAACCTTCGAGGACGTAGATGAACTCTGTTCCCGTATGCTGGAACATGGGGAACGGTTCTGACTCGTCAGTGAGGGTGACAAGCAGGGGCTCAAGAATGTTCTGACGGCCCGTCAGTGCCCCAAGAAGCTGGTAATGGTGGCCGAGATTAGTGCCGCGACGAACGATCGTGGGAGCCTCTCCCGCGGCCACGCGAATAGCCTGGGACTCGGTGTCAGCCTCCCGTACGAGCGCCGATACGGGAGCGTCGAGACCCTCGGCTAGAGCAGCAAGAGTTGAGAGGCTACAGGAGGTTTGAGCATTCTCGATCTTCGAGAGCATGGCCTTACCAATGCCAACGCGTTCAGCGAGCTCTGCCAACGTCAACCCACGCTCAAGCCTCAGCTCCCGCGTCCGTTCTCCGATTGATTTTTCGAGAGTGCGTTCGGGGATGAGGGGGCGACCGCCCTCGACCGGAGGGCTTGCTTCTTGGCCTGGTACTTCAGGAGTCTTTGCCATCACTCAACTGTATCCCAACATGAAACATTCATCACGGCAAGAAACAAATAATCAATATTTCGGACATATCACCTGCCGTGCCAAGTGGTGGGGGCGCTGGTGTATGCACGTGCATGGTGGAATGATAGAAGAGTGAGCTTTACTGACTTTGTTCCCTCTGGGAACCAGGGCGTCGATCCTGAGCTGTACGACATTGAAAATGCTGCGATCGACCCGAATGGTTCGATGTGGCAGGAACTCGTCAAGCAGGCCACATGGGTGGGAAAAACACTTGTCGACCTCGGGTGCGGGAGTGGCTGGTGGCTACCCAAATACGAGGAGGCCGCTGAACTTTACGGGATTGAACCCGACCCGTCACTACTCGATACAGCACGGTCACGCACCGACCGGGCCACAGTCCTTGCTGGCTCCGCTGAACACGTGCCTCTACCGGATAACTCGGTTGACGTTGTGCATGCTCGCTTCGCCTACTTCTTTCCTCACCCGAACTTCGATCCCACGGCAGGACTCGTCGAGGTCGCGCGGGTGCTTAAGCCAGGTGGCAGCCTTATCGTCATCGACAACGACACCGAGCAAGGCGAGTTTGCTGCCCTCCTGCGAGAAAGTGCCTACGGAGACCTTCAGGGAAACACGACCTATGCTCGCTCGTGGTGGGAAGAACACGGTGCCGACACCATCGAGGTCATGAGTAGCTGGCAATTCAAAACAAGATACGACCTGGAGCGCGTCCTTCACCTCGAATTCTCGCCCGAGTTTGCAGACAGGTGGTTGCGTGAGAATCCGGATCGAACCTCTCTCAGCTACGGCTATCTCCTCCACGTATGGCAGAAGCCCAGCCTTCATGAGGCTGAGGAGAAGCCGTGATCGGCAAGCTCCCAGCTGTATCAAATAACCCGTCGAGGAGACCCGCTTGAAGTGCCGTCTTCGGCTTGTCAGTTCACTATCGGTGCAGGAAGTTGTGGAGCGAATCCTGGCTGCGGACAAGCATCGGGTCCCTTTCACGACGGTCTCTCGCCATGGCGACCGGTTCATTGCGGTGACAAAACTGGGGCCGCTGCGCTTTGAGGACCGCATGCGCATTGCGAATGTTGAGAAGAGTGGTGAAAGCATGCGGGGCATGATCCTCAAGGAGGGGTCGTGGCTCGTTGGCACCATCAGATTCGCGGCCATCAGCAGTCCAGAAGGGACCGTTCTGGGGTGGGAGTATGACCTGCGACTTCCCTGGCTAATTCTCAACCTGCCACTCGCGTTCACCATGAACCTTGGCTACCGCATCGGTTTAAGCCGGCTACTTCGGTGATTGATGCGAAGTGCGTGCTGGAGTTCGCTGAGGTAAGAGCCCGGATTAGCAACCTGTAGTAGGCCAGAGGCGCCTTCCAGAGCTTCCCAGCGGAGGAAAAGAAAAACGCCAGTCACCAACTTTTCGTTGATGTACCAGCGTTTCTCGATGGTCGGGGTGGCGGGATTTGAACCCACGGCCTCTTCGTCCCGAACGAAGCGCGCTACCAAGCTGCGCCACACCCCGTGCAACTCATTCATAATAGCCAATGTTGGTGGCTAACGAAAAACAGAGCGTGCATTTGGTCGGTGACTACTTGGTCACGCCAAGTCGATCACCTGGATCTCCGGGCGGCATGCGAGCCTGAATGGGGCGTAGGGAGAGGTGCCAAGTCCGCGTGAAATCGCGGCCGACATGGTCCGCTTGCCAATCGGCCAACCAAACACTCCCGACACGTGCTTCGTATCAAGATCGCAGTTGGTGACGAGCGCACCGTAACCGGGGACGCAGACCTGCCCGCCGTGCGTGTGGCCCGCTAGAGCCAGCCCCACCCCATCGTCGTTCATCCGGTTCAACACTCGGGAGTAGGGCGCGTGCGTGAGCCCAATGGTGAAGGGCAACGATGATGCGGGTTGTGTCGGGTAGTCGTCGAGATCGATGTGGGGATCGTCAACGCCAACCAGTCCGATCTCTGTTCCACCAAGCGAAAGCGTCGCGCGAGCATTGCGCAGATCGGTCCACCCGTAGTCGACCAATGCTTCAGCCATTGCTTCATGCGGCAGGTCTTCCGGTTCCTTCGCCTCGGAGGCGAGCTGCGGGATGACGTAGCTGAGGGGATTCTTCCACACCGGCGCGAAGTAGTCGTGTGAGCCGTACACGAAGGCGCCGGGGATGCCGAGGTCCGCGAGGGGCTTCAGAGCTCGCAGGAGCGAGGGTAGGGCCTTGGTTGAGGACAGCTGGTCACCAGTAAGGAACACTGCATCCGGCTTCAGGTCGGTCAGGTCCCGAAGGAACTCAACCTTCTTCCCGTCATTCGGCATGAGGTGAATGTCGGAGATGTTGAGGATCCGGACCGGCTCCATTCCAGCCGGCAGGATCGACAGGTGGTGGAAGGAGCGCTGGAACTGCCGGGCTTCCCAGACGGACCAGCCAGCAACCCCGAGTCCGGCCGCGGTGACACCGGCAAGAGTCCGGATCATTCGTTGCCCTCCGAGTTTTCTGAATCTTCCGGTGGTGGCGGCTGCTCCTCCGAGGGTGGATCAGCGGGCTCTTCCGGCTCTGGCTCCGGCTCAGCCTCCTCGGACGGTTCGTCAGCGGGAGGCTCCGGGGACGGTGCCGGGGCGGGTGCTGGTGCTGGATTGGCGCTTCGGGTTGAGGGATTGTCACGGCCCTGGGGCAGGATCTTGGCTCCACCCTCGGTTCCGTCAGTGGTCTGCAGATCGAAGGGAATGGGGTCCACTCCCTCGAGGATCCGGGACTGGTAGGTGGAGAATGCGAGAGCGGGGTAGAGACCGCCGTACACTTCGACGTTGTACTGGCCGTTAATGGTGGTGTAGAACATCGACACGTTCCCCTCCATGTGACCCAGCCAGATAGCGGTTGCTTCGTGGGCGGTATAGCCCATGAACCAGGCGTGGTAGTCCATGTTGGCGGTACCGGTCTTGCCCGCTACCTCGTGGCCGGCAACCTGGGCCCGGAAGCCAGTACCCCCATCCTCAACCACGGTTTTCAGAACCGCCGTGGTCGTATCGGCCACCTCCTCATCGAGGACGCGGCTGCAGGTGGGGCTGATTTCCGCAATCGTCTCGCCATCCTGGTTTTCAATCTTGGTGAACGACATGGGTTCGCACATGATCCCACCCGATGCGAGGGTTGCCATCGAGTTCGCGGTCGACAGTGGGGTCACGTTGTTGGAGCCGAGGACGGCGGAGGGGCGGGGTTGGAGGGGTTCACCGTTACCGGACCGCACACCCATCTGCTCAGCAACACCCGTGATATTGCACAGGTCGAGCTGGGTCGCCATGTCAATGAAGGACAGGTTAACTGACTTCGTGGTGGATTCCAGCACGGTCATCATCCCCGAACCAATGCCCTCAATGTTGGAAGGATTGTAGGCGTCAGCAAGCTCGGGAGCACACGAGATCGTCCAATCGTCACGCGTGTACGTGTCTCGGGAAGCATCGACGCGTTCCTGGACGGAACGACCCGACCGGATCCACTCGATCAGGGTGTAAACCTTGAACGTTGAACCGGACTGGAAGCCGTAGCCGCCGCCCCGGTCCGTCCCCACGTTGAGGTTCACCGTTGTCGCATTCGGATCCTCCGGGGTCGCGGAACCGTAGTTCGTGTTCTGGACCATGGACGTGATTTCGCCCGTCCCCGGGGTGACGGATGACATTGCCATCTCCACCGATGAGGGGTCGTTGACGGGAACGTGGGTGGTCACCGCATCGTACGCAGCCTGCTGCTTGGCCGGGTCAAGGGTTGTGTGGATGACGAGACCGCCACGGTAGAGCTGGTTGAGTCGGTCCTCGTGGGATTCACCCCATGAGTCGGAAGCCAGCAGGTCCTTGACGACATAGTCGCAGAAGTAGACAGAGATCCCTGCGGACTCGCAACCGTTCACGGGGCGTGAAACGTTGAGCATGTCGTCAATTGACTGATTGACGCTGTCACGGAATTCCTGCTCAGTGATGTAGTCAAGCTCGTACATTTTCGCGAGCACAGTGTCCCGTCGAGTCTTCGCTTCCTCCGGATTGGAGATCGGGTTCCAGCGAGCAGGGGACTGGGTGATACCGGCAAGCATCGCCGCCTGCGGGATCGTCAAATCCTTTGCGGGGACGGAGAAGAAGTATTGCGAGGCGGCCTCGGCACCGTACTGGGAGGGGCCAAACATGGCGATATTGATGTAACCGGTGAGGATCTCATCCTTCGTCATCTGCTTCTCAATCGCCATGGCAGTCCGCGCCTCGGAGAGTTTACGCGCGATCGTGCGTTCCGTAGCCTGGTCGATCAGTTCGGGATCGTTTGAGTTGCGTCCCTCCTCAATGAGGAGGTTCTTGACGTACTGCTGGGTCACGGTCGAACCACCGGCGAGCCTGCCGCCCGTGAAGTTGTTGAAGGCGGCACCGATGAGACCCTGGGGGTCGATGCCGTTATGTTCGTAGAAGCGTTCGTCCTCAATCGCCACCACAGCATCCTTCAAATACTGCGAAATATCCCCGGAGGCGATCACGATCCGGTTCTCGGCATAGAACCGAGCAAGCTCGGTCCCATCGGAAGCGAGAATCACCGACTGCTCGGACGGTTCCGTGAACGTCAGCTCGGTCGGCAGATCATCGAAAAGGGTCGTGGTTGCATTGGAGGCCGTGCCGGTGGTTGCCACGAATGGCATGGCGAGCCCCGCGAGAGCGAACCCGCCCGCTGTACAGGCCAGCAAGAAGGCAAGCAGAATCGCGAGAATCTTGCCGGGTGCGGCCTGTGGGGCCTTCTGAGAACTAGGCATGGTTAAGAGTTTAAGGGCTTACGCACCTAAAGTCTGGTTACCGTTAGCCATTGCGCAAAATTGGCGCAACCAGCGGCAGAGTGAGCGGGGTCCACAATATAAATCGGAGAAATGGATTCACTGTTTCGCATTTTCCCAGGTGAACCGATATATTGAATGGAGTAGGTGACGACAGTCACGTAATTACCGACATATCGCCAGAGTCGATGAAGCCTCAGGTGAAGGAGCAGACATGTCCCTGTTGTTAGAAGGCCAAACATGGGCAGCGCAGGCTGCGTGCTCAAACGTAGATCCGGACACCCTCTTCGTAAGGGGAGCCGCCCAACGCCAAGTCCGCCAAGTGTGTTTTGGTTGCCCTGTCAGGCTCGAATGCCTTGCGGACGCGCTGGATTCGAATACGACCTACGGAGTGTGGGGCGGATTGACCGAGCGGGAACGCCGCGCACTGCAGCGCAGATTCCCGAACGAACAGAACTGGTACCGCCGTCTCCACACGTCCCAGGACCCGATCTCGGTCGAGTTGCGGGCTGGGCGAATCCCGAGAATATCCAACAGGTAGGCGCCAGGCTCCCGTTTGTTCGATAGGATTCAATCATGACTACATGGGAGTACTTGACCGCGCCGCTTCTCATTCACAACACCAAGGCCATCTTGGATAACTTTGGTTCCCAGGGTTGGGAGCTTGTTGCGATCTCGCCCGGACCCGCGGGCACCGAGAACGTGATCGCCTACTTTAAGCGCCCGAAGGAGAGCTAGTGGCTACTCCCAGTACTCGACTCGGTGAACTGGGGCTCGAACTTCCCCCGGTTGCGGCGCCGCTCGCCGCATACGTGCCCTCCAAGGTCACCGGCAACATGGCCCGCTCCTCGGGCCAGCTCCCGTTCAAAGACGGCGAACTGACCCTGACCGGCAAGGTCGGTGCCGAAGTCTCGCTCGATGAAGCCTACGAGGCGGCACGCCTGTGCGCACTTAACGCCCTCGCCTCGGTGGCTCAAACCGCTGGAGGTATTGATTCCATCGCCTCTATCATCCACGTCACCGGCTATGTCGCTTCAGCACCGGATTTCTATGATCAGCCCAAGGTCATCAATGGAGCCTCAGAGCTCTTCGCGGATATCTTCGGAACCGGCGGCAAGCATACGCGCTCAGCAGTCGGCGTCGCAGTTCTTCCCCTCAACGTCCCCGTTGAGCTGGAGATCGTCTGCCAGATCGTCAAGTCCCGCATCGACTAGCCCCTCAAGATCAAGAAAGTGGTGGGGGAAGAGACTATCTGTCTCTTCCCCCACCACCATCTAGTTCTCAGGAAATGTGTTTTAGGAGGCGCGCTTTTCGAGGCGGCTGATTTCGATGAGGGTGACGGCGCGTCCTTCGAGGCGGATCCAACCGCGGGACACGAAGTCAGCAAGCGACTTGTTGACGGTCTCGCGGGATGCACCAACGAGGTGGGCGATCTCTTCCTGCGTCAAGTCGTGTGCGACGTAAACGCCTTCCTGTGTGCGCTCACCGAAGCGGGCAGCCAGGTCGAGGAGTGCCTTGGCGACACGGCCGGGGACGTCAGCGAAGACAAGGTCGGCCATGAGTTCGTTCGTGCGGCGCAGGCGCTGAGCAAGCTGGCGCAGCATGTGCTTGGCCATGTCCGGGTGGTTGTCGATGAAGCCCATGAGGTCTTCATGCGAGAGCGACAGCAGGGTAGTCGGTGCAACAGCGGTGGCTGAGGTAGAGCGCTTACCGAGGTCGAACAGGGACAGCTCACCAATGATTTCGCGGGGACCGAGGATGGCGATGAGGTTCTCACGACCATCGTCCGATGCGTGTCCGAGCTTGATCTTGCCGTCCACGATGATGAAGAGGTTATCTCCGGAGTCACCCTCGTGGAAGAGAGCCTCTCCACGGCGAAGGGTTTCTTCAGACATCAGCTCCGTGAGCTTTGCCTGATCCTCCTCTGACAGGCCCGCAAACAGCGGTACCGAAGCGATGATGCTGGTCTCCAATGCTTTCTACCTTTCCTGAGTGCTGTTTGCCGCCAAGCCCATTGGCTCGGCCCTAGCAATTCACAGATAAGACTACCCTATGTGACAAGGTGCATAATATGAATATATGACGGCTAAAAAGCAAATTTATCCGCCCAGACCACGCTCGAAGGCAGCTCGCAGGCAGCAGGCTGTGGCCGTGAACGACGCTCTGACCAGGAATTATCCGGATGCTCGATGTGAGCTGGACTTCACCAATCCGCTGGAATTGCTGGTCGCAACCGTGTTGTCGGCGCAAACCACGGATGTTCGGGTTAATTCGATAACGCCGGAACTGTTTGCCACCTACCCGGCGGCGGAAGATTATGCGGATGCTGACCGGGAGGAACTCGAATCAATCCTGCGACCCCTCGGCTTCCACCGTGCCAAAGCCAAGTCGCTCATGGGCCTCGGTGCCGCGCTTGTAGAAAAGCACGGGGGTGAGGTGCCGAATTCCCTTGAGGAGCTGATCAAACTCCCGGGAGTTGGCCGGAAGACCGCGAATGTGGTTCTGGGAAATGCCTTCGGCATCCCCGGAATCACGGTCGACACCCACGTCGGCAGGCTCGCGCGGAGGCTGGGATGGTCGAGGGAAGAAAACCCCGTCAAAGTCGAGAACGACATTGCTGACCTGCTGCCCGAGGAGGAGTGGACCATGGCCTGCCACCGACTCATCTTCCACGGCAGGAGAATCTGCACCGCCCGCAAACCAAACTGCGCCGCATGTCCGATCGCGGACCTATGCCCGTCCTACCCTGTTACCGCCTGAGCAGTTCATATCGCCGTGTGAACTATGCGCGGGAGGACATCGTCGGTCCGCGTGAACGAAAAGTGACTACGCCTTTGCTGACTGGTTGTTGAGGAAGTCAATCAGGAGGCGCTGGACCTCGTCGGGATTCTCTTCGTGTGCGAGGTATCCGGTGTTGGGAAGCACAACGTGCCGGTACTCTCCGGCAACATGCTTGGTGGTTTGGGCCCACGCCCTCGATGGGAGTAGCGGATCGAGGGCGCCGCGGATCGTGAGGACCGGAATGTTGAGGGGGCGAGAGATTTGGTTGAGAAACTTCCGTCCCGAACGTCTCCTGTTCATCCCCCACGTCCACCGCAACTGGTGGATCTGAGTTTTCGCGGCATTGGGTAGTTGCAGGGCGTCAGCGTAGTGCTCAACCGCCTCGGTCGCACCCGTGTTACCCGGGGCGGATAGTTCCGCCAGGAGCTTCTTAAGCCTGGTGGGTTTCTTCAGTGCCTGCTCGGCCACCTGCGGGAGGAATGCGGACAGGTAGTGCCGCCATGTCCGGAACGTGACATGAAGCCCCAGCTTGAAGGTGTCGATGGGGTGCGGGGATGAGATCGTGACAAGGCCGGTGATGAGATTGGGGGCCAGGCTAGCTGCAACCCAGGCAAGCGCCCCGCCCGAACCTGTTCCAACGAGAACCGCTTGGGAGGCGCCGAGACTGCGAATAACGCCGACAATGTCGCTGGCAAGGGTTGGCGTGTCGAACGTGTCCCTCGTCCGGTCACTTCCGCCCGCGCCGCGCACATCCACAGCAGCCACCGCGTAGCCTGCCTCGGCGAGCGCTGGGATCTGGTTGCGCCACGCATACCAGTACTCGGGGAAGCCATGAATGAGAACAATGAGGGGCTTGCCTTCGGTGAGGGTGCCGGCTGTTGCCACATGGAACTGGGCCCCGCTGGCGCGCACAAGACGATGGTGCCAGGGTCCAGGTAGCGTCACGCACGAGTTGTCGGCAGGCATGATCCTCCTCAAAGAAAAGCGGGTGCGGGCAGTGCCCGCACCCGCTACCAATAGCTCGAGAATATCTTAGGAGTCGTTCTTCCTCGACAGGAGGACACTGCGGCGACCTGTGATCTCGCCCCGTTCGGTGCCGTGACGGCGTGCCTGATGCGAAACAACACCGGTCATGAGCAGGAGGAATCCGTAGACTGCGAGCCTGCCCGTGGCCAGTGAGTTCGTCAGGTGATATCCAACATTCCCCGTGAAGTCATTGAATCCTGCGAAGGACTGCATGGCGTTGCTGGCAAGCAGATCCTGAGTGAGGGCCGGAGCGAAGATCGCGAGCGCCCCTGCCACGAGCAGGATGACACCGATCACGATTGGGCCAACGGAGGAGTAGCTGGCCAGGAACCACAGAACCCCAACACAGAGCAGGGCTCCGAGGAGTTCGAGGACGACCAGCCAGTCAACAGTTCCCGTCGACCATGCGTTCCCGTCAATCTCCGTGAGACGTACGCCCGAGTCCGCAATCAGGTACCAGGCAAGCGGGGCCAGGAGGAGCGTTCCGAAAAACACGCCAACGTGAGACCAGCCGCGACCGCGTGGTTCCTCCGGGATGGGTTCCTCGTAGTGGAACTCGGAGGAAGGGCGGGTGTAGGGCGATTCTGGTGGGGTTGACACCGTGGCAGGAGAGGAGACTGTCGTGGGTGCAGGCGTGGCGGAGGTGCTGCTGTCAGCCGGCACCCGGTTAAAGACCGAGGTGCGGTTGGGGTAGGAACCGGTACGTTCTGCGGGGGCTGTGGCGGCGGGAGTCGTGACGGTTGCATCAGCGGAATCACTCGTGTCGCGAACAACGGTCGCATCGTCACGGTCAGCTACCGAATCGGTGCCACCGGTGTTGCCGAATTCGCGTTCCCAACGATCGCGTTCCGTCTCCTTCGGAGCCGTGTCGGCATCCGGTTCGTCGGAGAAGTTCGGTGACCAGGAGCGGGTCGACTCCGCTTCCGACTCGGTGAACTCGGGTTCATCAGACAGCTTGGCGTCCCCGCGATGATCGTTTACTACGGAGGAGTCGGCGCGTTCGGAACCACCCGAAAGCGCCTCGTCACCGCCGTGCGAATCGTGCTTACGCGTGTACGGGGTGCGGAACGGGGAGTCCTGTGACGAATCGTGGGACGAGTCGACATTCGACTGCTCGGCGGCCGGCTCCCCGGTGCCGTCTACCTCGGGAAGCGAGTCTGTTCCCTCGCGCTCGCTGTCGTCGCCCTGCGGTAGCGGGTCGAGAATGTCGTCATGTCCTTCCTCGTGATCAGGACGTGAATAAGGATCGGTAGGTGTCGACATTGGTGTCCTCCTCGTCGTTATGTTCTGACGCTATAACGAATGTGCCCCAATTTTGTGGATCACGCGCCCGGCACCCTACCTTAGAGTTATGGATTCGGCTCACGGTGTTGCAACGGCCCTCGATACGCTCGCGACCCTGCCTGGCGTGCAAGAATGCGGGACCCGGGTTGCTCAAGCCGTGCGTTCCGTTCGTTTCTCCACCGGATTGCGGCGCGGCTGGGAAGGGGCGCGTGCCGAAGCGAGTGTCCGCTGGGTGCTCCGCGAGTGCGCGATGCTGGGCAGGGACGTGACAGCGCAGGCGTTGCGGGAGCAGATTGCGTGGCGTGGCGAACCGGACGATCCTGTTGCGGCCGCGGCCTGGCGTTGCCACATCGACGCCGTGAATTCGATGCCGCCCCTCAACACGAAGGACACGGCCCCACCCCGTCAGGTTCCGATGAGAGCGCTTCTTGCCGGACTGCACCGAGACGCGGCCTCCACCCAGGAAAGCAACTCGGAACGTAACGCTGCTGGAATCCTCTCCCCATCCGATCTGAATCGGCAGGAACTGCTCATGGCGATCGCCGAATCCAAAGCCCCCGCGATCGTCGTCCTGTCGGTCCTGCTCGGGCAGTGGCTGACCGATCCGCTGACCGTTCCCGGTGACTCATTCATCCGGGACAGTTTCGTCCGCTCACTGGCAACATCGAGAGGACTGGAACCCACCGGAATTGCGGTCCTCGACATTCAAAGCCTACGAGACGGCCTCGCCCACTACGAGCGGGGTGACAGTGAGGGCATGGTCGCGTGGTTCACCCTGGTTGCGGACAGTTTCGTTGACGCGATGAGTGAAGCGCTCCGCATCTCCCAGTCGGTTCTTGCTGGCCGTACTGATCCCGAACTCCCGTAAAGAAATCCACAGCCCAAGTTCAGTCCGATCCCGGTCGGGGGAACCGGCGGGAGACTCGGGGCATGAATGACAGGGTTTCTCACCGGAAGATTCGGACGCAGCCGCTTGCCACGGTCCTCATCAGAGCATCCTCGGCCGAGCTCATAACCGATATTGAGCGCCTCGCCACCGTTGCTGGGGTCGATACGGCGACCGTGGATCCGAAGGGTGAAGCACCGCCCGCGATCCTCACCCTGACCGAGGAGTCGGGGACCACGCGATCGGTTCTCGCCAGCTTCAATGAACTCTTCCAACCGGAATTCGCCGGCCAGCAAGTTTCGGTCAGTCCCCGCACCAACCCCGCCGACCTGCTTGAACTCTTCGTTGCGGCAGGAGCCACCCAACGCGGCACCGTCGTCGGCGTCCTGGGTGGCCACGGAGGTGCGGGAGCAACCGTCCTTGCAGCCATGCTGTCCCGCCAGCTCGCACAGGACGGCAGCGCCAGCCTCGTCGATCTCGATCCGCTCTCCGCGGGCTATGACACTCTTTTGAGCCTGCCCGACACGGGGAAACGGTGGGCGGACGTAACGAAGGAAAAGGGTACGCTCCTGCCCGGCAGGCTGGTCGCCTCCCTGCCCGAATGGCAGGACGTGCGAGTCCTCAGTGGGGACCGGCGAGGAGCCGTCCCATCGGGAGACCGCACCGGCATGAGCGTTACGACCGCCGTCTCCCAAGCAAGCGCGGTCACGGTCGTTGACCTCC
Source organism: Flaviflexus massiliensis (assembly GCF_001375495.1). Classification (GTDB taxonomy): domain Bacteria; phylum Actinomycetota; class Actinomycetes; order Actinomycetales; family Actinomycetaceae; genus Flaviflexus; species Flaviflexus massiliensis. Next base: position 770,890 of record NZ_LN831058.1, read on the forward strand.
CGCGACACGCACTTCTCAAGAACACGAGCTCCCACGAGACCGTCACCTGGCTCGATCACCTTATTCTCGTTACGCGTAGCGACATCACAGACCTCGCTCAGACCCGCGCGATCCTCCCACTCATCCCGCCCACGGTGCCCACGACAACGGTGATCGCCGGGGTGAGGAGCGTTGGGCAGGCTGATGATGCGGCACACCAGCTTGACGTGGAAGCATGCCCCCTGAGATTTGAACGGACCTTCGATGGCGATATTGCCCACGGCATGACACCGGGGGACCGGCTACGCTCCGGATCAGCCCGGGACATCAAGCGAATCGCGATGCGGGTCCTGCAATGAGCACGGCACTTCAAGAGGCCCGTGCAGCCGTTGTCGGCGGTGACGAGATCGCCTCCGTCCTGGCCGGCGCATCACCCGATGCGATTTCTATTGCCGCAGTGGCCTCCGTCGGTCAAGGCATCCTCCAGCAACTGGAGGGTGCCGGCCCCGTCCTCCAACCACTCTTGGACGACCCGCTCATTACCGATGTTCTTGTCAACGGAACCGAAGGTATCTGGATTGATCGCGGACGCGGCCTCGAACGTATCAATCACGATTCGACAGCGCTTGCGGACCCGGGTGAAGTACGAAAGCTCGCGGTGCGGCTGGCTGCTACCTGCGGTCAGCGACTCGACGATGCCTCCCCGATCGTGGACGGCACATTTCCCTCAGGGGTCAGACTTCACGCGGTACTCCCGCCACTTGCAGCGGAAGGCACCCTCATTTCCCTGCGTACCCAGCGCGCCATCGCGCTGACGGTGGATGACCTCGTCCGCTACGGGACAGTCAACGATCCCCTCGCCTGCATCGTCACCTCGATGATCAGCGCCAAAGCGAACGTCATGATCTCCGGATCAACAGGTTCGGGCAAAACAACGCTTCTTGCCGCGCTGCTCGGGCTCGTCCCCACGAACGAGAGAATCGTCATCATCGAAGAGTCTGCCGAGCTTCGCCCAACCCATCCGCACTGCGTTCACCTTCAGGTCCGTCACGCCAACGTGCAGGGCACCGGCGAAGTTTCCATGAGCGACCTTGTTCGCGCCGCCATGAGAATGCGTCCCGACCGCCTCATCCTCGGAGAATGCCGCGGTGCCGAGGTTCGTGACGTTCTCGCTGCCCTCAACACCGGCCACGAGGGTGGCTGGGCCACCATTCACGCCAACACAGCCCAGGATGTGCCTGCCCGACTCGTTGCACTGGGGGCGCTCGCGGGGATGACAGAGGAGACGGTTGCCGCGCAGGCAGCCGCAGCGCTCGACGCGGTCATCCACATCAACCGCACCACGAAAGGCAGGCGCATCGACCACATCTCGGTTCTCAGCAGGCAAGGCAGAAATCTTGTCTCAACCAAAGCGGTCAGTATGGCAGTTGATGGCTTGGAGAAAGGCCCAGCATGGGAGCAACTCGTCGGCCGCCTGGGACTTGACGCGTGAATGCGATGATCGCGGTTCTTGCGGGGCTATCCCTAGCCTGCGCGCTGCTTTCCGGAGGTTTCAGCCGGCGCCTAACGGTCACACAAAAAGCGAGAGAACGCCCGCCGAGGAAACCTCTGAAACTTCCAAAGCGACACGATATTGATCTCGGTGTGCTCGCCTCGGAAGTCGCGACGCGACTGCGCGCGGGCATGGGGGTGGAACGGGCGTGGCGGCTCTCCCTGGAACGATCGGGACTACCGGAACGGGTTCCAGTCCTCGACCGGCAGGGCACACCGAGGGTTCTTGTGGAGCTTGAGAACCAGGTGGGGTTGGTGGCCGAGGTGCGCGCATTTCTCACGGGCGCACCCCGAATATCTCACCTCACAAGAGTGGCTCTCCCGTCCTTGCTGGCGGCAACCAGACTCACCTGGCAGACCGGAGCCCCCATGGCCGATGTGCTGGATGAATGCGCCGAGGGACTGACCGAGGCTGGCGAAGCCCAGTCCGCTCGCGAAATCGCACTCCAGGGCCCAAAGTCGACAGCAACGATGCTCGCCTGGTTACCGCTCGTCGGATTGGGGCTTGGGATCATGATGAGAGTTGACCCGCTCGGCTTCCTCCTCGGTTCAGGGCTCGGAAGAATCTTCCTGGCCGCAGGCATTGCCTGCGAAATTCTTGGGCTCGTCATTGTTCGCAAGATGGTGCGCACCGCCCAAACCGAAGGCGCGATCGGCAGGCAGTCATGATCATTCTTGCCCTCGCGATCCTTGCCGCCATGATGTGGTGGCCCGGAAGGCGGCTTGCCCGGACCAAGCCGGAACCGCCGCCCCGGCCTCAGCCGGTCGACGAAGCGATGGTGATCGACCTGGCCACGGCACTCGTCGCCTCCGGAGCCTCCATTCCTTCCACGCTCGATGCGCTCGGTCGGTGCCTCCCTCCCGGCTCGGAAGCCGATGATGTCATCCGTGCCGGCAAAGCCCTGCTCATGGGAGCTGGATGGGACGAAGCCTGGGACGGGGCCTCGGGAAAGCTTGCTCGTCTCGCGCGAGCCTTCGAACCCGCCTGGGTTGATGGTGCCCCTCCCGTCATCATGCTCCGGCGTGCCGCGGCAAGTGTGCGGGCGAGGCGGATGAAGGACGCGCAGGAAGCCGCAGCAAGGCTCGGGGTTCGGCTCGTCCTGCCCCTTGGCCTGTGCTTCCTGCCCGCCTTCTTCCTGCTGGGTGTCGCCCCCGTCATTATCTCGATGGGGATGACACTCCTCGGGGGCTAGAACAGGGCGACCTTCGGTGCGGGTGGGAAGATCTCGCTCAGCTCCGCCATGTCCTCCTCTGTCGGGACCCAACCTGCCGCCTTCGCATTGGCCGTGATCTGCTCGGGCCTGGTAGCGCCGGCAATAACTGAGGCGACCGGGTAGGAGGCGAGGAGGAACGAGAAGGCAACATCGAGTTCCGTCAGGTCACGGGCTTGCGCGAAGTCACGGAACTTCCGCAATTGATCAAAGTCGGTTGTTTCCATCAGCTGCGGCTTGGTCACCGCGAGGCGCGAACCGTCCGGTGCGAGCCCATCGGTGTACTTGCCGGTGAGAAGTCCGTTCGCGAGCGGATAGTAGGGGACAACGCCGATCCCGAACTGGGCTGAGGCCGGGAGGACCTCAAGTTCGGCCCTGCGGTCGAGCAGGTTGAAGTTGTTCTGGGATGCGATGAAGCGTTGGGTTCCCAGCTCGCGGGCGAGGTGATCGGCATGGGCGATTTGCCAGCCCGACAGGTTGGAGTGTCCGAGGTAGCGGACTTTGCCGGCGGTGACGAGATCGTCGAGGGCAGCCAGGGTCTCCTCAAACGGAGTGTTGGGGTCGACCGAGTGATAGTAGAGCAGGTCGATGTAGTCCGTGCCGAGCCGTTCGAGAGAGGACTCGACGGCGCGCACGATGTAGCGCCGGGAGCCGCGGGCACCGAAATCGTTGCCGTTGCGCCCCTTCATGTCCATCCCGAACTTCGTTGCGATCACGATATCGGAGCGATGCTTGCCAAGCGACTGCCCGAGGAAGGTTTCTGACAGGCCCGGCTCCATGCCGTACATATCAGCCGTATCGAACATGGTGATCCCAGCATCCAATGCCGCCTCGACCACCGCACGGGTCCCTTCCAGGGTTTCTGTGGCTGCGTTCTTGCGACCGAAATTGTTACCACCAAGACCAACAGTGGAGACCGTAAGACCGGAATCTCCCATACGACGTAGTTCCATGCCCCAAGTCTACGGATGGGTGCACAGGACGTCACGCGCATGCACCTCCACGACCAGGTTTCGACCCCGAGGGTGCCGAACCTGTTTCGGCGACAGTTCTTGTGTGCCGCCCGGCACGAACAGTTGAAAGGAACAGAAAAATGAACACCCAAGTGAACGAACCCGAGGTCATGATCGACGATCCGGAAGCCGGCATGGCAACCGCGGAGTATGCCATCGGCACGGTTGCCGCTACCTCCTTCGGAGGTCTCCTCGTCTGGATTCTCGATCAGCCGTGGGTGCGTGAAGCACTCGAAAACATCTTCCGAAACATTTTCTCCATCTTCTAGATCGCAACCCGCGGTCTCCGACAGAGCCGGCCCCGTGCGGGGCCGGCTCGGGAGGGCAACATGTTAAGAACGAAACGAAAACGGACTGTGGAAGGCAAAAGACGGGAGAGCGGGAGAAGGGATGATCGGGAGCGTGGGATGGTCACCGCGGAGCTCGCAATCACGCTCCCGGCTGTTCTGACCGTCCTCTTCCTCGTCGTGAGCTTCGGCATGGCACTCGTAACCCAGATCCGAGTCAGTGACGCGGCACGGGAAGCGGCCCGAGGCTATGCGATGGAGATGAGCTCGAGCGAGGTCCGCGAACTCGTGTCCGCCCGGGCAGGAAAAGATGCCACCGTACATCTCAAGCAGAGCGGTGAACTTCTCACCGTCACCGTGAAATCACCGGTTGGCGGACCCTGGTCGCTACTGGATCTGACTGCGGAGTCGTCCATGACTGCGCTCGCGGAGGCCGGACGGTGAACGAGTCAGAACGCGGGTCGGGAACGATCCTGTCGACCGGACTCATCGCTGTCATCTCCGCCTTCGCCCTTCTCCTCGGCCTGCTCGCTTCAGGATTTGATGCCAAGCACCGTGCAGATAGCGCGGCGGACTTTGCGGCGCTTGCGGCCGCGGAAACGCTACACGACCCGTTCGCGGAATCAGATCCGTGCGCGGTAGCGGGCACGGTGGTGGAGGATGCCGAACTGGTGTCCTGCACGATCAGGGGCGACCGGGTCGTGGTGGAGACGCGGGCCGATGTGCGCTTCGCGATGATCGGGCAGCGCTATCTCACGGGTAAGGCCGAGGCGGGACCTACCTAGGTCATGTCCTCCACAAGCGCCTTGCCCAAAAGGAGCGCGCCAACCTTGGAGAGCGGGGAATTGCCGTTGCCGCATTTGGGAGACTGCACGCAAGACGGACAGCCCTCCCGGCACGGGCACGACTCCAGGCGGTCAACGGTGGCTTCCAGCCATTCCCGCGCCTTATGGAAGCCTCGCTCCGCGCAGCCAGCACCACCCGGGGAGGCGTCGTGGATGATGATGGTGGGGTTGCCGGTTTGGAGGTGGAGCGCGGTCGACAGGCCACCAATGTCCCACCGGTCGCAGGTGGCGAGGAGGGGAAGCATGCCGATCGCGCAATGCTCGAGGCCGTGTAGTGCCCCGGGAAGGATGTCCGGGGTGAGGCCCACCTCCGCGCACCTGGCATCGCTCATCGTCCACCAGCACCCCTGGGTTGGGAGCTCCCGTAGCGGCATTTCCAACGGTGTTCGCCCCAGGTACAGGCCGTCGTGGTTGCGCCTGGTGTCGTATCCGGTGACGCGCGAGGCAACGAGAACATCACCGAAGGCAAGGACCCCGCTCTTGGTGGTGATCTCGATCTTGGTGTCGACCAGTTCGACGGCAGTTTCCGCCACGGCAAAGGTCCTGATTTCTTCTTCCCGGAAGGGTTCGACGATGGCACGCTCCTCGTCGAGAGACTGGACCATGAACGGTTCACCCTGGTGGATATAGATCGCGTTTGGGTGCACCGTCGTATCGGCCTGGGATCCCGAGACCGTGCCAAGGAGGGTGCCCGTGCTGCCCTCGATAATGGATACCTCGTGCCCAGCGCCGCGAATATCGACCAGCTCGTGCGCGGAGGTTCCAAGGGCCACATTCCAGCGCCACTTGCCTCCCCGATACGTCAGAAGACCGGCTTCGGTCAGCTCAGCAAAATGTGCGGTGCTGTCGAAACCAAACAGGGCAGCATCCTCTTCGGTCAGCGGAAGCTCTGACGCGGCCGCGCACACGTGCCCGGACACGACATAGGGATTGCTCGGGTCAAAGACCTGAGCCTCAACAGGCTGGTCCAGGAGGTTCGTGACATGCTCAGCCAGATACTGATCGAGTGGGTCATCGCGGGCAATGAGAACGGCGATGCCCTCGCGGGAGGATCTGCCAGCCCTCCCCATCTGCTGCCTAAAAGACGCGTAGGTACCCGGCCACCCAGACATCACCACCGCGTCGAGACCGGAGATATCGATCCCAAGCTCGAGGGCGTTCGTCGTGGCGAGGGCACGGATTGTGCCATCGCGCAGGGCTGCTTCCAGCTCCCTGCGTTCTTCGGGAAGATAGCCTCCTCGATATGCGGCGACGCTGCGGGCGAAGCGGGAATGCCTCTCGGTCAGGCGTTCCCGGATGAGGGAGCTGATTGTTTCAGCGCCCGCGCGGGAACGACTAAACACGAGGGTGGAGGCTCCCGCGTCCACTGCCCGAGCCGCCACCTCGGAGGCCTCCTTGAGAGCCGAACGCCGAGCCGGTTCGGGTTTCTTGTCAATGACAAGAACATCGTCCTGCTCGGTGGTGGGGATGGCCTTGCCGCGGGCAAGAACAAGGCGTGAGGGGCTGTGCGAGGAGGTGTCCCGGTTGATGACGGTGATGTCAGCGGGGGAGAAGCCTAGGAACCGGCCCGCGGTGCTTGCGGGGTCGGTGGCGGTTGCCGAAAGAAACACGACGGTGGGATTTGAGCCGTAGTGGCGGGCCACTCGGAGCATTCGCCGCACGACGAGTGCCATGTTGGCTCCCATCATCCCCCGGTAGGTGTGGAACTCGTCGATGACGATGGCGGTGAGACCGGACCAGAGGCGGGTCCACCGGTCGTGGCCTGCCAGCATGGAGAAATGCGCGAAATCCGGGTTTGTGAGGATGACATTCGCGTAGGCGCGAGCCCACCTGCGAACTTCGGATGGAGTATCGCCATCAACAGTGGTGGGCTGGACTCGTTCGCCCGTCAGGGTGACCAGCCTCGCGAGGGAATCCAGCTGGTCGGCGGCAAGCGCTTTTGTTGGTGACAAGTAGAGGGCGGTGGGGCGCTTGCGAATGTCGGCCAGGCTCGTTGATTCGCGGTGGTGGAGGATGCGGGAGATGATCGGCACCCATGCGGTCAATGACTTGCCAGAACCCGTCCCGGTTGCGATGACCGTGTGATGGCCGGCCTCAATGGCCTCCATCCCCTCCACCTGGTGCTCCCACGGCTGACTCACACCCAGGGTCTTCAGGCCAACTGGAATATCGGGATGGATCCACGCCGGCCACGGGGCTCGGGTACCGTCCTGCCCGGGCGTGTGGAGAGTGCCGGCAATCTGGTCGGCAGAAAAACCGTCCATGATCGCATTCCAGATAGTCATGGTGACAGGGTAGTCGTTCCCGTAAGCATTCGAAGCGAAGGCGCCTTTGCGGTAGAGGGGGTGCTACTTGGCGGACTCTTTCGCCGCATCAATAATCGAAATGATGAGTGCGATGCTCATGAAGACTGCGATGAGGATGTAACCCCACAGGAACGCAATATCGTGGCCTGCCTCAAGGTTGCTGAAGTACAGTCCCGTGACAGCCGCGGTGCCGACGGCGGTGCCGATGCGCTGCCCGGTCTGCATGATGCCACCCGCCGTACCACCGTGGTTCGGCGGCACGTCGCGGAGCGTCAACGTCTGGTTCGGAGACGTGATCCAGCCGGCACCGAAACCGATGGGGAGGACCGCGAAGGCCAGCACCCAGATCGGTGCACCATCAACAATGGCGAATGCGGCCCAGACCGTTAGCGCAAGCCCGATGATGTTGAGGACGAGACCGACGATGACGAGCCTACGCCCGTGGGTCATGACGAGCCGGCCACCAATGTAGGACGTGAACACGGAGACAATCGCCGCGGGCAGGCCCACGAGGCCGGCCACGAGCGCGGATTCACCCGCACCGTTCTGCACAAACTGGGCGATGAGAACCCACACCGTGGTGGTACCCGCGAAGAACACCGTGATCATTGCCGTGCCCAGGGTGAAGGATCCATTGCGGAACAGCGACATGTTGACCATGGGGGAGCGGCCCGAGTAGCGGTAGCGCTGCTCCCACACGAACCAGGCAATACCGATGATGATGCCGGCGGGAGCAAACCACCACGTGTTTGCATTATCGGTCGCCATCATGAACGGCAGCATGAAGAGCAAAACAGCGACGCCAAGCAGGAGCGCGCCGACCGGGTCCAGGTCGTGCTTCGCACCCCGGGACCGGGGCGTCCTGGGAAGCCACATGATCGCGAGAACAACGGAGATGATCGAGAGGGGGACGTTGATTCCCATCGTCCACCGCCACCCAACACCATCCGGGAACCAGCCGATGATTGCGCCGCCAATGACCGGTCCGATCGCGACCGCGAAGCCAACGACCGCACCCATGAGACCGAAAGCCCGGGCACGATCCGCACCCCGGTAGTACTGCTGGATAATGCCGGTTGTTTGGGGATTCATGAGGCCGGCACCGACACCCATGAAGGCACGCGCAATATTCAGAACAAGAATGTCCGGTGCGATTGACGCAACGAGCGAGGCTAGGCCGAAGAGAGTCGTGCCGGCGATGAAGAGGCGCTCGCGACCAAACAGGTCACCGGACCGTCCCGCGGCGACAAGAATAATACCGAAGGTCAGTGAGTAGCCCGACAGCACCCACTGCAGGTCAGTCGAGGATGCTTCCAGCCCGATCCTGATCGATGGCAGCGCGACGTTAATAATCGACACGGCGATAAGTGCCATAAAGAGCGAGGAGAGAAGGACAATGAGGACCCTGTTGCGGTCCTTGGCTGAAAGAAGATTTTCGTCGGTCACAGCACTACACCATATTCTTTTCGGTGTCCGTCGGGAACGCTTGGTGTCGAGATCAACGCAAACTTCGATAACATTTCCCGACCCGGTAACGAAGCATGAAAGATTTGGAATGGTGAGCGGAATGGATCTCCAGGTATTGGTGTCGGCGTTGCGGGAAGATTTACGCGGTTTCACGATGGCGTCAATCACCGAGGCACTTGGACCGGTGGGCATGGCCGGCGTTGAACGTGAGCAGCGTCTACCCGCACTCACCGCGATTTCTGCTGCTCCGAGCAGGATCGGCTACCTCGCCTCCTTCTTCATGCTCGGGGGAAGCCTCACCCGCGAACAGTTCGCGGAAGCATTCCAATCGCTCTCCTACGAGGAAGCCTTGGAGCACGGGCTGGTGGATGAGCATGGCAGGTCGACGATCGCCCTGCGACCCGTTGCGGTCCCGGACCGTCATGGTGGCGGCGAACTTCTCATCGCTTCCGATCTTGGCCCCCTCCAGGGACACGCCCCGGAAACGAATCACGTCATGCCGGTCGGGGGAGCGACCCTCACTCTTGCGGGGCTCACGCGTTACGACGAGGGTCAGTCCGTTCTTGACCTGGGGACCGGGTGTGGTTTCCATGCGATCCTTGCTGCCCGGGCCGGGGCTCGCGTGGTCGCAACGGATGTTTCCCAGCGGGCCCTCGATTTCACCCGGTTCAATGCTGCGCTCGCGGGCGTCAGCGTTGATCTGCGGCTGGGGTCTCTCTTCGATCCGGTTCCTGAGCGGTTTGATCGCATTGTGTCCAATCCGCCGTTCGTCATGACACCACCGCGGGTGCGGGAGCAGATCGGCACATTTGAATACCGCGACGGTGGGGGCACCGGTGATTCGCTCCTGCAAGCGATCCTTGCGGGCTTGGGTGATCACCTAGCGGATGATGGTTTGGCCTGGATCCTCGGCAACTGGCATATCGCCGCAGGCGTGGGCGATGTGGAGTTCGATAGGGCATGGCGTGAACCGATCGCGCGGTGGCTGGGGGACCGTAGGGCCTGGGTGGTGCTGCGAGAAGCACTGGATCCCGCCGAGTACGCGAACATGTGGCTCCGTGAATCCCAGTTGACGGGAGCGGCTTTTGATTCTGCTTTTGCAACGTGGCTGAGTGTGGCCGACATGAACTCGTCGGTTGCCTTTGCCTACCTCACGATCGGTGGGGCGGAGGGGCCGCAGCGTCTGGAAGAATACCGCGGCCCGATTGCCGAAACTTTTGTGGATGCCACCTGGGAGGGTGTGGGACGCGCGGGAATGACGGACGACGAACTGCTCGCCTCTCATCTTGTTGCCAACGGGGTCCAAGAGAAACGGCTCCACACCGCGGGACAGCCCGATCCCTGGCACATTTCCCTTCTCAGCCACGGACGGGAGATTCCCGTGACCGCCGAGGTGGCGGGATTTGTTGGGGCCTGCGACGGTGATTTGAGCGCGGGCCAGATCATCGGTGCGATCGCGACGCTGGTGGATGTAGATGAGGAGGAGCTCGTTGGCCAGGTGCTCCCGTACGTCCGTGACCTCATCGGTGCCGGACTGCTTGCCGTCAACGGGTGATATCGTGAGGCGCAGAATGGGAGCGAGTTGAACATCGGGGTATCACTCCTTATATATTGTGCCTAGTCCCCGTCGCGGAAAAATCAATCGAAGGAAATTCAGTGACCAAACTTGTCATCGTGGAGTCTCCCGCCAAAGCGCGCACCATCGAGGCCTATTTGGGCTCCGACTTTGTGGTGGAAGCTTCCGTTGGTCACATTCGGGACTTGGCAGAACCCAAGCAGCTGCCCGCAGACATGAAGAAGGGGCCGTACGGCAAGTTCGCAGTCAACACCGAGGACGGTTTTGACCCCTACTACATTGTGGACGCGAACAAGAAGAAGACCGTGACGGAACTCAAGCGGCTACTCAAGGACGCTGACGAACTCTATCTGGCAACGGATGAGGACCGCGAGGGTGAAGCCATCGCGTGGCACCTGCTGCAGGTCCTGAAGCCAAAAGTGCCGGTCAAGCGCATGGTGTTCCACGAGATCACGAAGGAAGCGATCTCCCGGGCCCTCGAAAACACGCGCGAGATCGATGTGCAGCTCGTTGATGCTCAGGAATCCCGACGCATTCTCGACCGCCTTTACGGCTACGAAGTCTCCCCGGTCCTGTGGCGCAAGGTGGGCGGCGGCCTGTCCGCTGGTCGCGTGCAGTCGGTTGCCACCCGCCTCGTTGTGGAGCGGGAGCGGGAACGCATGGCGTTCGTCGAATCCCACTACTGGAGTGTCCAGGTCAAGGTCCGGGGCGGCGATGAAGGGAAAGAAGAGACCTTTAAGGCACGCCTCACCGCGGTTGACGATCACCCCGTCGCTCAGGGACGGGACTTTAGTGATGATGGGAAGCTGACAGCGTCCGCGATCCGCAAGGATGTTGCGGTCCTTGACGAAGAGTCCGCCAAGGCAATTGCGAAGGCCCTGCACGATGCTCATATCGGTGTGGAGAAGGTCGAATCGAAGCCCTCGAAGCGCCGTCCGGCGCCTCCCTTCACGACATCGACGCTACAGCAGGAAGCCTCCCGTAAGCTCGGCCTCAACTCCCGCCAAACCATGAGCCAGGCCCAGCAGCTCTACGAAAATGGTTTCATCACCTACATGCGTACCGACTCGGTCGACCTCTCGAAGGAAGCGATCTCGGCAGCCCGCAGCCAGGTGAAGGAACGCTACGGCGCCACCTACGTTCCTGACAGCCCCCGCTACTATTCCAAGAAGGCGAAGGGCGCCCAGGAAGCCCACGAGGCCATCCGTCCCGCCGGTGACACCTTCCGCACCCCGGACCAGGTGAAGAACGCACTGTCCGGGATGCAGTACAAGCTGTACGAACTGATCTGGAAGCGCACCCTCGCATCGCAAATGTCCGACGCTCAGCTACTCACCGTCTCGGTGCAGATGTCGACTGGTGTGGATGCTGCAGGATACTCAAAGGCCCGCCTGTCGGCTTCTGGAACCGTTGTCACCTTCCCCGGCTTCCTCGCCGTCTACGAGGAAGGACGAGACACGTCGCGCTACGAAGAGAAGGAAGCGGAATCTCGGCTACCCGAACTCGCCGAGGGCGACATCGTTGACGTTGTCGATCCCGGCGCGGTCGCCGACGGTCACGTCACGACCCCGCCCCCGCGCTTCACGGATGCGTCGCTCGTCAGCAAGCTGGAGGAACTCGGTATTGGCCGTCCCTCCACGTATGCCTCCACCATCTCCGTTATCACCGACCGCGGCTATGTTGAGCGCCGCGGGCAGTCCCTCGTCCCCACGTGGGTTGCGTTCTCCGTCGTGCGGCTGCTCGAAGAGAACCTGCCCGGATACGTTGACTACGACTTCACGGCGCAGATGGAGACCTCGCTCGACTCCATCGCGGCCGGCAAGATCAACCGCGTCAGCTACCTCGAGTCCTTCTACCACGGGGATGACGACCACAAGGGCCTTCAACACGAGGTTGAGAACCTCGGTGAGATCGATGCACGCGCACTCAACACAATGGCAATCGGTGAAGGTATTGATCTCCGTGTCGGCAAGTTTGGTCCCTACATCGAAAAACAGGTCAAAGATGGTGATCCGGTCCGGGCTTCCGTTCCGGCCGAGCTCACTCCCGATGAGCTGACCGTCGAGAAGGCAAAGCAGCTCATCGAGCAGGGCAAGGATGATGGCAAGGTCCTGGGACAGCATCCCGAAACGGGCCTCGATATTGTGGCAAAGAATGGCCGCTTCGGTCCCTACGTGACCGAGGTACTCGCGGAGGATGCTCCGAAGACCGCCAAGCCCAAGACCGCGTCCCTGTTCAAAAACATGAGCCTCAGTACGATTACTTTCGATGAGGCCATGCAGCTACTGTCGCTTCCTCGCGAGGTCGGGAAAGATGCCGAAGGCATCGCCATTACCGCCCAGAACGGCAAGTTCGGTCCTTACCTGAAGAAGGGCTCCGACTCACGTAGCCTCGAGACCGAGGAACAGCTTCTCACGATCACCGTTGAGGAAGCCGAGGCGATCTTTGCTCAGCCGAAGCGTCGCGGCCGCGCAGCGGCCGCAGCTCCCCTCAAGGAACTGGGTGAGGACCCGGTTTCCAAGAAGCCTGTTGTATTGAAGAACGGCAGGTTTGGACACTACGTGACCGACGGTGAAATCAATGCGTCCCTCCGCGTTGCTGACAGCGTTGAAACGATCACCCCCGAGCGTGCCTACGAACTGCTCGAACTGCGTCGCGAGAAGCTGAAGAACGACCCGCCCAAGAAGAAGCCCGCCGCGCGCAAGACCGCGGCCCGAAAGACCACCACGACCAAGACCGCAGTGAAGTCCACAACCGCGAAGTCGTCAACTGCGAAGACCGCTTCGAGGTCCACGAAGTCAGCAACTTCGAAGAGCACGACGGGTACGACCGCTGCCAAGCGGACCACGACCCGCAAGCCAACCAAGGCGGCCGCGGGAGAAGAGAACAAGTCGTGACCGGTAAATTTATTTCCTTCGAAGGGGGAGATGGAGCGGGGAAGACCACCCAGATCGGGAAGCTGGCAGAACGCTTAGAAGCGGCCGGAACCGAAGTTGTTGTCACCCGCGAACCGGGCGGAACCGAACTCGGTCTTGCCATCCGTCAAGCACTCCTTCACGGGGAAGACCTGTCCCCGCGCACCGAGGCACTGCTCTATGCCGCGGACCGCGCCCACCACATCGCGACCGTTGTGCGTCCCGCACTGGACCGTGGCGCCACCGTCATCACCGACCGCTACATGGACTCCTCGATCGCCTACCAGGGTGCCGCGCGAGGACTGGGGATGGACACGATTGGTGACCTCAACAGCTGGGCGGTTGACGGGCTCATGCCCGACCTGACATTCCTCCTCGACCTTGACCCTGTTATCGGAGCCACCCGCATCGGTGCCGCCAAGGACCGACTCGAATCAGCTGGCGACGCGTTCCATGCTCAGGTCCGCCGAACCTTCCTAGACCTCGCGGGACGCGAACCAGAAAGATTCGTCATTATCGATGCGAGCGGAAGCCCCGAACAGATCTCCGAAGAGATCGGGATGGCATATGGGCGTCTTTGATGACCTGGCCGGCCAAGACTCGGCCATCGCCACCCTGACCAGGGCTGCAACCGCGGCCCGTGACGGCGGCACCGGCATGACCCACTCCTGGCTAATCACCGGCCCTCCGGGATCGGGTCGCTCCACCGCGGCAAAAGCATTCGCCGCGGCACTGCAATGCACGGATGAGACCGTTGGGTGCGGTGAATGCCAGGGATGCCGGACCGTCATGTCCGATTCCCACCCCGACGTCGAGATTCTCAGCACCGAGGCTGCAACGATCTCGGTGGCCTCCGTTCGTGAACTCGTCTCCCAAGCCCAGGCGATGCCCACGGTCGGGCAGTGGCGCGTCATGATCATCAAAGAAGCTGACAGGATGCTGGAGCGCACAACAAACGTGCTCCTCAAGGCCATTGAAGAGCCACCACCCCGCACCGTGTGGATTCTCTGCACCCCATCACCCCGCGACGTCCTCACCACCATCAGGTCGCGATGCCGGGGGCTTAACCTTGTCGTTCCCCCTGCCGAGAAGGTTGCGGAGCTCCTCGTTCGCAGAGACGGTATTGACGCCGAGGCGGCACTCGTCGCGTCACGTGCCGCGCAGTCCCACGTGGGTGCGGCACGAGCACTCGCCCGTGACCCCAAGGTGGCATCCCGCCGTCACGACAACCTCACGGCCGTCTACAACATTAGGACGACGGGGCACGCCGTTCTGGCTGCCGCGGAACTACTCGACCGAGCCAAGGCGCAGGCCGATGACGAGGGAGATGATCGCACAGAGCGAGAGGTCGCCGAGCTTCGCAATACCCTAGGGCTGACCCCGAGCGAACAGATCCCACCCAAGCTCAAATCCCAGTTCAAGCAGCTCGAGGCGGAACAGAAGCGTCGCGAAACGCGCCAGCTTCGTGATGCCATCGACCGTTCGCTCATTGACCTGCTGTCCTTCTACCGGGACGTTCTCACCGTCCAGCTCGACACCGATACCGACCTCGTCAATCCGGACTTTGATCGCGAGATCCGGGAGATAGCGGACGCGACAGGGGCCGAGAAAACCATTGCGATCATGGATGAGATATCGCTTGCAAGGGAGCGCATCGGCGGCAACATTGCGCCGGCGCTTGCCGTGGAGGCGATGATGGTCGCTGTTCGGCGCTGAGGGGAACAATCCCCATCCACCATGCTGCGTCGAATCATTTGAGGAATCTGGTTTAGCCTGGAGGGGTGAAACGCTTCTCCGCCCTCGCCCTGACACTGTTCCTCGCTCTCGGAGCCTGTTCTTCTTCCGTGCCCGGTGAAGACCTGGCCGGAGACGAGGCTGCAATACCCTCGCCCGCACCCGAAGGGCTGGAAGAATTCTACAACCAGGACATTGAATGGGGTGCCTGCGAAGATTCGGGAACGATCAACTCGGAATGCACGACAATCACGGTGCCTCTCGACTATGACAACCCCGACGGGGAAACGATCGAGATCGCGGTTCTCAAGGCGAAAGCTACGGAAGAAGCCAGGGGCTCGCTCTTTGTGAACCCCGGGGGCCCGGGAGCCTCCGGACAGGACGTCGCAGCATCGGCTTCCTTCTACTTCACCGAGGAGTTGCGAGCAAACTACGACATTATCGGGTTCGACCCGCGCGGCGTGGGCGATTCAGCTCCCGTAGACTGCCTGCCCGACGATGAGCTCGGCATCATGCTCGACAAGTCGTACGAGGACACGGATGACGGCGAAGCTGAAGCGATCGCGGACACGAAAGACATTGTGGCCGCCTGTGAGGAAACCTCGGGAGAGCTGCTCGAATTCGTCAGCACTATCGATGCCGCGAAAGACATGGATGTCATGAGGGCAGCGCTCGGTGAAGCGAAGCTCGACTATTTTGGTTTCTCCTACGGCACCCACCTCGGTGGTCAGTACGCCGACCTGTTCCCCGAAAACGTTGGCCACATGGTTCTTGACGGTGCGGTCGACCCCGCCATCTCCTCCCTCGACCAGTCGTACTTCCAGGCCGTTGGTTTCGAACAGGCGCTCGATGCCTACATCGAGTACTGCCTCGCTGAGGAAGATTGCCCGCTGGAAGGCGACAGCCCTGAAGAAGCTAAGGCCTACCTGCAGGAACTCATCACAAGCACAGCAGACGAACCGATTGAGACCGCCATTGAGGACCGAGTTGTGAACCCCGGAATCTTCTACACCGGAATCGCCACCACCCTCTATGCCGAAGAAACCTGGCCATATCTGACCCAGGCTCTCGACATGGTGGTCAACCAGGACGATGGCACCCTCATCCTCACCTTCAATGACCTCATGATCGGCCGAGACACCTACTCTGGTGCCTTCAGCGACAACTCGCTTGAAGCTCGATGGGCCATCAACTGCATCGACTACCCGGCAGACATCGATGAGGAAGCAATCGCGGAAAGCGATGCCCGTCTGCACGAAGACGCTCCGACCTTCGCACCCTACTTCGAAGGTGGGGACACGTTCTGTGGCGAGTGGCCGTATACGGCCGATGAGGTCCCCGGACCCTTTATTGCGGAAGGCTCCAACGACATCCTTGTCATCGGTACCGAAGGCGACCCCGCCACCCCGTACCAGTCGTCCGTAAACCTTGCCGAGCAGCTTGATAACGGCGTCCTCCTCACCTGGGAAGGTGAAGGGCACACCGCCTACGGAACGGCCGGCCCCTGCATTGAAGACGCCGTCGACAACTACTTCATCAACGATGAGGTTCCCGAAGACGGACTCACCTGCCCTGCCGAGTAGGACAGCGATTGGACCCCGGACCCAGACCTGGGGTCCAATCGTGTCCAGCGCCATAGGCCACTATTTGAAATAAGTGTTTCAGCTTCGGTAAGCTCAATTTGCTGATGACACAGCGCCGCCTTAGCTCAGTCGGTAGAGCGATTCACTCGTAATGAATAGGTCGAGAGTTCGATTCTCTCAGGCGGCTCGCATTTTCTCCCCCCGCCGAAGCGGGGGGATTTGCGTATCCGGGCTTAAATGGGGCCGGGATCCATCCTCCATCCTCGCCTCGAGTGGGTACTAGGTCAGCGATTGTAATGCCCAGTGTTTCGGCGGTTACCAAGAGATCTTCTGCGCTCCAGTCAGCGCGTCCATGAATACGCGTTGAAATATTTGGTTGGGAGACTCCAAGGGCTTGTGCCAAGGATGTCTTCGTCATGCCTGCATCGAAAAGATACTGGTTGACAGTTACGCCAATGCACTGGGAGACCGTGTATGCCCGTTCGGTAATTGCAGTCATATAAAGATAGTGCCTGTTCATACGAAATCCGTCAAGAATATCGGTTGACGATTGCGAGTGTGGCGGATATGTTCAGCTTATGAACATACGAAACTCGGATGGCTATATCTTTATGGTTCCGAAGGAAGCGGCGGAATTTACGGGTGTCGCATCTGAGCGAACCTTCCTGCGCTGGGCGCGTGAGGGCAAGGTTGCCCATGTTCGGTTGCCGAACGGACGGGTCTTGTTTCGCCAATCGGATCTTGAGGAGCTGATAACTCCGATTCCGGCTACGGTTGATTCCCCTGATTCTGATGTTTTGTTTGATCGGGATTGGCAGGCCGAGGGGTGACTGTGCGATGAGTATTAAAGCGATGACGTGGGCGTGGGGGCTGGCTGAGTTGCCGTTGCGTGAGTCGATGGTGCTACTGGCCTTGGCTGATAACGCGAATGATGAGGGTTATTGCTGGCCGTCGCAGGAGGTGGGCTGTGTCAAGAATCTTGAACAGTCGTTAGTGTTTTTCTTCTTTCACGCTGCCGTGGCAGCGAGGTCTTTCTCGTGGTCTTGCCAGGTCTGGACCGGGGTGCGGTAGCCGAGAGCGCAGTGCCGACGCTGGCGGTTGTAGAAAACCTCGATATAGTCCATGACCGCGAACCTGGCACGGGCCCGGGTGGTGAACACCTGGTGGTAGTACATCTCGTTCTTCAACGAGGCAAAGAAACTTTCCGCAACCGCATTGTCCCAGCACACCCCAGTCCGGCCTACCGAGGGGCGAACCTTGACCTTCTCGCAATATTTCTGAAATTCGCTCGAGGTGTACTGACTTCCTTTGTCCGCATGGAACACAGAATTCGGCGCGATGCGTCCGTGGTCGATGGCCATCCCCAACGCGTCGATCACCAGCGAGGTGCGCATGTGGGAAGCCATCTGCCAGCCCACCACCATCCGGGTGGATAGATCAATCACGGTGGCCAGGTACAGCCACCCTTCCCCGGTGCGCAGGTAGGTAATATCACCAACCAACGCGTGCCCGGGGGCGTGGGCAGCAGGATCGAAATTTCCCTCCAGCAGATCCGGAATCACCACCGGCTCCTCACCGACGATAGTGGTGCGCCGATAAGCACGTGGTTGAATCCCCGCTAACCCGAGCTCGCGCATGAGCTTGGCCACCAACCCCACCGACGCAGGGTAGCCGCGGTCGTTGAGTTCAGCGGTGATGCGCCGGCACCCGTACGTTTTGCGGTGCTCGTGGTAAATTTCCTGGATCAGGACCTTCAGCACCTCCCTACGGGCAGCCGAGGCGCTGACCTGATTCACCTGGGTACGCCAGGCATAGAAACTCGAGCGCGCCAGACCAAGTTGCGTGCACATCCACGCGATCGGATAGTTGTCCTTCTCCGCTTCGATCAGGGCAGCCTTCTCGGCTACCCCTGCTCCCGGGCGAAGAAGGCCGCGGCTTTTTTTAGGAACTCATTTTCCATCCGCAGCCGCCGATTCGCCTCTTCCAACTCCGCCAGCCGTCCGTAGTCGGCCGGGGTCATCTTCTTGGCCGGCTCTGGATTATCTTCCCGATACTTCTTCACCCAGTTCCCCAACGTGCCTGCATTGATCCCGAGCTCACCGGCAACCTCCACAATCGGTCGCTCGGACTGGATCACCAGTTGCACAGCCTCAGCTTTGAACTGCGCACTAAACTTACGCCTCGATGTTGAACCCATACCTTTGATTCTCCCTGATCAATGACTGTCCAACATCTTTAGTACACCCCACCTTTGCATGAACGGCGTTGCCGAACGCCTTGGTATTTCACCAACCACTGGACGTAACTACTACAACCGCGGGCGCCTCCCGGCGCCGGATGCTCGCATCGGTCGAGACAAGGGCTCAACCCTCGGCTGGCTTCCGGAAACAATTAATGAATGGAACAAGCAGTGGCCCGGCCGCGGCAACTGGTCCAAGACATAAGAAAAACGCCCCTACCCCCAACCAAGTGGACAGGGGCACAATACTCGTGATGTAGCTATATTCGGTCTAGCCGCAAGTTTTCGCATGAGTGGCGATAGCGAGCCAAGGTAACACCCTCTCAATTCATGCATTGACACCAGGCCGGGTAAGGAGTCAGGTGAAGAAGCTGGTGGGGGTGGTTGAGATAATCGCGGCCGTCGAAGCCACCAGCTCATCAGCAAAATGAGAAATATCGATACCCACGAGAGCAAGCAGCCAGACAAGGTTCGTAGAAATCTAGGCCGACTCTGCCGTAACCACAGTGCGGACCACCGTACGCCCAAGGTGTGCAATCTGCATTGGCTTAGAAGCATTCCTGCGTTGACGGAAATATGCAGTATGAAATAAAGCTATTCACCTACATTCCGCACAAGATGCCGATATGGCGGCAATAAGTCATTTACTGAGAAGAAAAGACAATGGGGTTCTTTTTTCGCAAGCGTAAGAAACTCGGTAAAAACACTGCATTGAACATTTCAAAGTCCGGAACTTCAATCTCACGAAAGGCGGGCCCTGTTACTTTCAACAGTCGTGGATGCGGAAGTGTGCGTCTTGGCAAAGGGAAATCCTGGCGATTCAAACTCTAGGCACACGCGAGGAGCTCGGCAGACGCGTTGCTTGATATTCTGAATCCAATCGATCGCCCCGCCCCTTTCTGTGAGGGAATGGGGCGGTTCTCTTAACTTCCGAGCAGTTTCGTCGATGCCTGCGTCCATGGTGCGCGAGACTCCTGTTGCGACCAGTGAGTATTGCTCCGATTGGAAACCTGGACCACTTCACCTCCTTCTTGTAGGGGTAGTGACAGATTGGGCAGGTGTGAGCATGTGGGCTGAGGTCCTTCACGCCTGGCATGCAACCGTGCTCGAGTTAACGACGCAACATGATGAAGTAGCAGCCGTTTATCAAGATCAGCCGTGCGACTGATGGGTGGGAAGGTAATTCAGTTTCGTATGGAACGTAAGTCTCAGCCTGCAATTTCCTTCGGTCTGTGACCGTTCTTCATGATTGCGGGCCATCGCACTCATGAAGTGCTAGAAAATTCAACAGCCAAGAGCGGCAATTGGGAACGATTTAGCTAACAAGTTGGTAGTGATATTGGGGGTAAGTCGGTAACTGGTTGCTGTCCTTTTTGGGACCTTTAGCATCTTTCATTCCAAAAGTGTGGTTTAGGTTGAATCCAAATCGCAATGAATGGTGAAAGGTTGGTCCTCGACATGACCGAGGTGCTTGAGAAGAAAGTGAGCCGCCGATCATTTATGAAATGGTCGGGTGTTGTTGGTGGTACAACGGCGCTGGTGGGAACTGCGGCTCACCTTGGCGTGCCTTCGGCACGCAGTGCATCTATCGAAGGTGCTGAAGGGGTAGACAGGACCGTGTGGTCGGCGTGCCTCGTCAACTGTGGTTCACGTTGCCCACTGAGGTTGCAGATCAAGGATGGAACTGTTGTTCGTGTCCTTCAGGACAACACTGGTGACGACACCTTGTGGAACCGTCAGATTCGCGCCTGCGTACGTGGACGTAACATGCGGCAGCGCATTTACAATCCCGATCGCATCAAGAAGCCACTCAAGCGAGTTGGAGGTAAACGAAGCGATGGGGAGTTCGTTGAGATCTCCTGGGATGAGGCACTGGATCTCGTTGCAGAAAAGCTCCGTTATACCTATGACAAGTACGGGCCGGAAGCCGTCTACAAACAGTACGGATCCGGGGTGTGGAACGCCCACATCGCCAACTCCGGTGGCTGGGCAAGGCTATTCAACCTGCTTGGTGGGTATCTCGGGTATTACGGGAACTACAGCTACTTACAGATTTCCCAATGCACGCGCTATTTCTACGGCTCTCCGGACGAACAGATCTCGAACTCGATTGAAGATGCGATCGAGAACTCAAAACTGCTCGTACTGTGGGGAAACAATCCGCTAGAGACCCGCATGTCAGGCGGTGGCATGACCTACATTGCGACCCTTGCCAAGAAGGCAGGGTTGCGCATGATTGTGGTCGATCCCCGGTACTCGGACTCGGCTTCCGTTCTTGCAGATGATTGGATTGCTCTCCGCCCAGGGACCGATGCGGCACTCGTCGCCGGTATGGCTCATGTCATGATTAGCGAGGGGCTTCAAGACCAAGATTTTCTTGACAAGTACTGTGTAGGCTTCGATGAGGACCACATGCCCGAAGGCGCTCCAAAGAATGCATCGTACCGATCGTACATTGAAGGTAAGGGCGCAGATGGGGTTGAAAAGACTCCAGAATGGGCCGCTGAGATCACGGGCGTGCCGGCGGACAAGATACGTATGTTTGCTCGCGATGTTGCCCAAACCAAGCCTGTCAACATCGCCCAAGGCTGGGGGCCGCAGCGTCATGCGAATGGCGAGAACAATGCGAATGCCATCTATCTGCTGGCTGCGATGACTGGCAATGTCGGTATCCCCGGTGGTGGCACGGGTGGGCGTGAAGGATACCTGTGGCCCTACACTCCGTGGATGGATGACGGTGTGAATCCGGTCGAAACCACGATCTCCTGCTACAAGTGGACCGATGCAATTGAACGCGGTGAAGAACTTACAGCGGTACGTGATGGTGTGCGCGGTAAGGACAAACTCGATGTTGGCATCAAGTTTATGCTTGTTTATGGCTCCGCGATGCTGTCCAGTCAGCATGGTGACATCAACAGGACACGTGAAATCCTCGATGATGATACGAAGTGTGAGTTCATCGTGGGCATGGACAACCAGATGACTTCATCCATGAAGATGTGTGATCTGGTTCTTCCCGATACGACCACAGCGGAACGTTGGGACATCATCCCGTCTGAATATACGGGCGATGTTGCCTACGAGATCATGTCTGAGCGAGCTATCGAGCCGCTTTACGAGTCACGTCCTGCCATTGAGGTCACGGCCGCTATCGCAGAACGACTTGGCATTGGCGAAGAATTCTCCGAAGGGAAGAAATCTTCTGAGGATTGGGCTCGTTGGGTTCAGGATACTGCCAGGGAAAATAAGCCGGGTATGTTCCCAACCTTTGAAGAGCTACGGGAGCAGGGTGTGTTCCGTTACACGAGCCCTGACGGGCCGACGATTGCACTGAAATCTTTTAGGGATGATCCCGACGCGAACCCTCTCGATACTCCGTCAGGAAAAATTGAAATCTACTCCTCTAGGCTTGCTGAACTTGCTAACGACTGGGAGTTCCCTAACCCGATTCCAGGCGACGAGATCACTCCCATTCCCGCCTATGTGGCCACACGTGAAGGCGTGGAAGAGGCGCGAACGAACAAGAAGTACCCACTGCAATGTATTGGACACCACTTCAAAGGTCGTACGCACTCAACGTATGGGAACAACGCAAACCTGAAGGAGGCTCACAACCAGCGGGTTTGGATCAATCCTGTAGATGCCGGCCCGCGCGGCATCAAGTCAGACGACCAGGTCACGATTTACAACGATCGAGGCAAGATCTCGATTCCCGCAATGGTTACTCCGCGAATCGTTCCTGGCGCGATCTCTGTTCCCCAAGGTGCCTGGATCGACCTCGACAGCAAGGGTGTTGACCGCGGTGGTGCTGTCAACATGTTGACGAGTCTTCACCCGACACCGCTGGCAAAGGGTAATGGTCAGCACACTAACCTTGTTCAGGTTGAGAAAGCCCAGTAGATAAATCAACGCAATTTCAATTGGTCGGGTGGTTCGCACAGCATCATCAGCTGCGCGAACCACCCGATATTTATCTTCAATGCGGGGCGGAAATCGATTGCTAACGTGGATTGACCCACCTATGCCTGCCGTGCTCAGCTCTCTCTGGCGCTTGTGGTTCCAATTGCCCGACCTTGTCGTCCGAGAACCTTTCTTGTTGGAATCAGGAACATCGACCTGATCCAAGTCAGCGGAGTTTGCCGTCATATATTTGCATCATAAAAGCAGTAAGACCCATCCGATCGGGACGGGCCTTACTCTGTATGACACTTGGGAAGTAATGTCGTACCTCAAACATTAGGGGCCGAAATCGGGGTCACCATGGGACTTTGGGCCGAATTTCCCACTGTCTTTGACAAGTGTGACGAAGAACAAGTCTCTCGTGCCGTGTGAAACATGGCGTTTGCTGTGAAATGTCTGAATGTGAGGGATTTCGCCAGTTTCCTGAGATTCACTGACAGGTCTGGCTGATGTGGAATTTCTATTGTCTGGAGGGTCGCGTGCTGATCAAGATAGAGCCGTGTCCAGTTGTTGTGTTATCTTCCAGAATAACTGGGCGCAATCATTGACCGATTTCGCTTCGGGGGCAAGTTTTTCGAAAACACGGAGCACGGTCAACTGCGAGCTGTTTTCTGTAAAGGACATCATGAACAAAACACAGGGTGAGCAGGTTTCGAACGAGGAAGCGGAGAGGGACGTGCTTGCGCGTTCCGAACGCCTCGAACGACTCCCTTTTACAAAGAAGCTAGGGAAGCTCCTTGGTACGTCTGGAATTGGCTGGGCGCTGGATGCGATGGACGTGGGTCTCATCTCTTTCATCGTCGCCGCCCTCGGCGAGCAGTGGATGCTGAGTGACTCCGAACGTTCCTGGATCATTTCTATCGGATTTGTTGGCATGGCCATCGGCGCAACCCTGGGCGGGTTGCTGGCCGACAAAATTGGGCGACGCTCCGTCTTTGCCCTCACCCTGCTGATTTATGGCCTGGCAACGGGTGCTTCTGCGCTCGCCACCTCCGTGGGCGTGCTCCTGGTGTTTCGCTTCATCGTGGGCCTCGGTCTTGGTGCGGAGCTTCCTGTGGCTTCAACGCTCGTGTCCGAGTTCGCGCCAAAGAAGATCCGTGGCCGCATCATTGTTTGGCTCGAGGCATTCTGGGCGCTCGGCTGGATCCTTGCGGCTCTCATCGGTTACTTCGTGGTCGCTGGAAGTGACGATGGTTGGCGCTGGGGTCTCGTCATCGGAGCCGTCCCTGCACTCTATTCGCTCATCATTCGACTTCACGCTCCTGAGTCTGTTCGATTTTTGGAAACGAAGGGCAAGTACTCCGAGGCTGAAAAGATCGTTCAGGAATACGAAGAATCGGCGGGACCGGAGTACGCGTACACGGGTCCGACGGTCAACTCGGATGCCGATGCTGAAGCTTTGAAAGTGCCGCAGCCGGATAAGCATCTGACGATCTGGTCCCCATCTATGCGCAGGCGCACCATCGCCCTGTGGGTCATTTGGTTTGCAATCAACTTCTCCTACTACGGGGCCTTTACCTGGATCCCGTCGCTCCTTACCGCGCAGGGTTTCTCGCTTGTGAAATCCTTCGAATTTACCCTCATCATCACCCTCGCGCAGATCCCCGGGTACGCGCTCTCTGCCTATCTGATTGAGAAGATTGGTAGGCGCAAAACCCTCGCGATCTTCCTCGCTGGATCTGCTCTAGCGGCAATTCTCTACGGCCAGGCGGGAAGCGAGTGGCAGATCATTGCCGCCGGCATGCTCCTCTCGTTCTTTAACCTCGGTGCCTGGGGCGCTCTCTACGCGATTGGGCCGGAGCTCTACCCAACGACCGTGCGCGGCACGGGAACGGGTGCGGCAGCGGGCTTTGGTCGAATCGCTTCGATCCTGACACCGCTCCTTGTTCCGTTCTTTATTACCTGGGGCGGGAACGCCCTGACGTTCACGATCTTCTCGGCGGCCTTTGCGATTGCTGCTGGGGCGGCCTTCTTCCTGCCTGAGCAGAAGGGCAAGGCGATTAACTAGCGTTGCTGCTCACGTCTCACTCGGGATGTGAGGAAGTGGTGTGGGGATCGCGTTCAAACGCGATCCCCACACCACTTTGCGTCAAGTTCCACTAGCTCTGAATCAACGATCTAGATCTCTGCCGCCGTGTCCGTGCGCCGGTTATCTGATCGAGCTGGTTGCGCTCGTGTCGAGGCTCCTGCCAACTTTGGTAAAGACGTTGAGGAGTGTCTCCACTTCATCCGGGTCGAGGAACTGAAGGAAGTTCTCTTCGACCTGTTGGGCATGAAGGCGGGCGGCGTTCCTGAACACGTCCTTGCCTTCTTGCGTGATCGTGGCGATTGTGGCCCTGCGGTCAGAATTCTCGATGTCGCGACAGACGAGTCCCTTCTCGACAAGGAGGCGGACGCGATAGGTGATGCGGGAGGGGGCAAAGACCATGCGGTCCGCAATCTCTCCCATCCTCATTGACCCGCCTGCCTCCATGAGAATCAGGAGCAGGTTGTAGTCGGAGAGGCTGAGGTCAGCTTCCTTCTTGAGGTCTCGTTCGAGACGGTCTTGGAGGAGGGCGGTTGCCTCCCAGTAGGCGCGCCACGCCTGCCTCGGAGTGTCCCGTTCGCGGTGGCTGGGGGTGACGGCTCTCGACCAGGGCTCAGCCGTGGAGGAGTTGCTCAAAGGGAATCACCTCGAGTTCCCCGGTCTCGGTTTCCTGCTTCTTCCTGGGTCTAGCCGGACGCCCCTCGAGCAGGTTTGCGAAAGCTTCACCTGCCTGGGAGATTCGGTGCTGGATCGGTGCGGTGCGAGTGGACTCGGACCCGCCCTCAACCAGACCCCAGTCATCGGAGGCTGCGAACACGCTCATGGGTGCCACGAGTGCCTTGAGGTAGGCGAACAGGGGACGCATGGCCTGGTCGATCACGAGGGAGTGGCGGGCTGTTCCGCCGGTTGCTCCAAGAAGCACCGGGGTTCCCGCGAATTCGTCCTCGTCCACCAGGTCCCAGAAGGACTTGAAAAGTCCTGAATAGGAGGCCTTGAAGGTGGGAGAGACGGCAATGACGCCATCCGCCTCCATGACCTGATCGATTGCCTTCTGGAGTGCGGGAGAGTTGTTGTGGGCGATCAGTGCGTTGGAGATGTCGGTGGCGAGCAGTCGCAGCTCGATCACCTCAACCTCGGGGACAACACCGGACTCGGACAGGGCGTCGGTCGTGGCTGTTGCCAAGCGCTTGGCGAGCATGGCCGACTGTGACGGATCACCGAGCCCACCGGAAACGACCACAATGTGGCGTGCCTCCGGGGTGAACGGATCGGTTGATTCGGAAACGTTTTCGACGGCGACCATTAGTTCTTTCCCTTCTCAGCAGCAGCTGCCTCGAGCTTGGCGCGGCGTTCTTCAGCCTCAATCCAAGCCTGTGAACCTTCCGTACCGCCGGCGACGGGAGCTTCGCCACGGCGTGCACGCTCAACAAGGAACTCGTGCGTGGGTGCCTCGGGAACATCGGCGGGACGGTTCTTCCTGAACTCTTCCTTCAGGACAGGGAGAACGTCCGAACCAAAGATATCGAGCTGCTCGAGGACGGTCTTCTGGGGCAAGCCCGCGTGGTCGATGAGGAACATCTGACGCTGGTAGTCGCCCACCCAGTCGCGGAACTCGAGGGTGCGGTCGATGACCTGCTGGGGTGAGCCCACGGTCAGAGGTGTCATCTCCATGAAGTCCTCCATCGACGGACCGTGTCCGTAGACCGGTGCGTTATCGAAGTAGGGGCGGAACTGACGGACCGCTTCCTGGGAGTTCTTGTGCATGAAGGTCTGGCCACCGAGAGCGACGTATGCCTGGTGTGCCTTGCCGTGACCGTAATATTCGTAGCGCTGACGGTACAGGCGGACCATGGCAATGACGTGTTCCTTGTTCCAGAAAATGTTGTTGTGGAAGAAACCATCACCGTAGTAGGCGGCCTGCTCAGCGATCTCGGGCGACCGGATTGAGCCGTGCCACACGAACGGCGCAACGTCGTCCAGGGGACGAGGGGTGGCCGTGAAGTTCGACAGGGGCGTGCGGTGCTTGCCCTGCCAGTCAACCTGTTCCTCGTGCCAGAGGCGGTGCAGCAGGTTGTAGTTCTCGACGGCGAGCTGAATGCCGGAGCGGATGTCCTTGCCGAACCAGGGGTAGACCGGGCCGGTGTTGCCGCGACCCATCGTGAGATCCACACGACCGTCGGCCAGGTGCTGCAGGTAGGAGTAGTCCTCTGCCAGGCGTACCGGGTCCATGGTGGTGATGAGGGTGGTGGCGGTCGAGAGGATGATCTTTTCGGTCTGAGCCGCCAGGTAGGCCAGCAGGGTGGGCGGGTTGCCCGGTGCTACGAAGGGCGGGTTGTGGTGCTGGCCTGTGGCGAACACGTCGAAGCCAACTTCTTCTGCATGCTTCGCGATTTCGACGGTGGCCTTGATGCGTTCGTTTTCGGTGGGGGTCTTGCCGGTTGTAGGGTCGGTGGTGATGTCACCAATGGTGAAAATTCCGAACTGCATGATTCCTTGACTTTCCTCGCGGGTTCGCACAAACAAAGTATTTCAAATTTGAACTACTTTCTACAACGCAGAAGTGCTCAATCTATTCCCGAGCGCCTGTGAGCTGGCTAAGCAGGAGAGAAGTGATCACTCAAAGTAAAGATAAACGCAGGGTAAAGTGGCCGTTCCTGGATTTTTTTCAAAGTGTTTGCGAACCTGTTGGCAGGGTGTTGTTAGGAGGCTCTAGCTGGCATAGGTGCCGCTTCTCCGTTGTGGCCTTGGTCGGAGTCCACGATGTCTCACGGGTAGACACTCCTTGTTGATCTCTGGGAAGCTGAGAGTGCACATGCGCCCGTCCGAATCGATCGCCTGCTCGAACCATCATTGTGTGTCGGTGCCGAGCTTGGGTCGATGAAAGTGCGGCGTAAAATCATCATTGAGAGGTAGAAACACATGATCTTTATTGTCGTGAAGTTCCCGGTTAAGCCCGAATATGCCGATCGCTGGGGTGAGATCACTGCCGAGTTCACCGAGGCAACCCTCGCTGAGCCGGGCAACAAGTTCTTCGAATGGTCCCGTTCTTACAAGAACCCCAACGAGTGGGTTGTTGTGGAAGGATTTGAGGACGATGCTGCGGGAGACCATGTTAACTCCCCGCACTTTAAGAAGATGCAGGAGGAGTTCCCCCAGTACCTGTCCGCCACGCCCAAAATCATCTCCCGTCAAATCGACGGCGATGGCTGGGACGAGATGGGCGAACTCGCCGTCAACTAGATCATCACCGTGTGGCGGGCAGGTAGCTCACGACGTGGGCACCTGCCCGCCACCAGTTCACCGCCGCTTACCCGGTCCGATTATTGCGGCGTTGTTGAGTGGCATTTATGAGGAGTGAAGAATGGCAGTAGGCCTACCGGAAGCGCTTCAAAGGCGAGGCCGAGTTCCCGCGATCATTGTTCCCATCTTTGGGGAGCCAAAGGAGCTCGAAAAGAAGGCAGAATCTGCAGCTCTCAAAGGCGCCGACCTAATCGAGTGGCGCGCCGATCTCAGCACCGACTGGGAAGGCTGCCTGGAAGCCCTGGCCAATGCCACCATTCCCGTCATCGCGACCATCAGAACCGACCGTGAGGGTGGCGAATTCGCGGGCTCGGATAGCGACTATGAGCAGGCGGTCCTCTCGCTCGCGCAAGGACCGGTCACGGTCGTTGATGTCGAGATCAACAGGCCCCCCGCACACGGTCTTATTGCTCCCCTGCACCATCTCGGTGTTTCCGTTATTGCCTCCCACCACAACTTTGAGCTCACGCCGCGAAACGACGACATTGTCGACACGGTGGAACTTATGGCGGAAGCGGAGGCTGACCTGTTCAAGATTGCCTTCATGCCCGCCTACTCGGACGACACGTGGCGGCACATGGAACTATCGCGTGAGCTCCGTGGCCGTTACGGAGTTCCCATAATCTCCATCTCCATGGGTCCCGAGGCTGCGTGGACGCGTCTTGCGGCGGGCTCTCTCGGGTCGGTTGCCACGTTTGCGTCGCTGGACAGCGGCTCTGCCCCCGGACAAATCGATGTCACTCTCGTGAGGGATGTTCTTCACGCGCTGGGCGGATAGACTGGTCACGTGGAGAATCTACTTGCTGTCCTGCCTTCAATCCTTGCCCTCGGGGCCTTTGCCGCGGTCATGAGGCTCATCATGAACTCCGACCGTCTCGAACGTAAGGCTGAGGCGGAACTGGATGCGCAGGAGGCCGCGCAAGCTCCAGCCCACGATCAATCGGCGGACTAGGTCCGCCGTCCTTCGTTAATGAACTACTGACATGGAAAGATAGGTACATGGTCTACAAACTAGTTCTGCTCCGCCACGGCGAGAGTGAATGGAATGCAAAGAATCTCTTCACCGGCTGGGTCGATGTGCCGCTGTCGGAGAAGGGTGTGGAAGAGGCGAAGCGCGGCGGTCAGCTCCTGGTTGATGCTGGCGTGACCCCCGATATTCTGCACACCTCCCTCCTGCGTCGCGCCATCTCCACCGCGAACCTGGCTCTCGACGCTGCTGACCTGCACTGGATTCCGGTCAAGCGCAACTGGCGCCTCAACGAGCGCCACTACGGCGCTCTGCAGGGCAAGAATAAGAAGGAAATCCGTGACGAGTACGGCGAGGAGCAGTTCATGCAGTGGCGTCGCTCCTACGACGTGCCGCCGCCGGCAATCGAACTCGGAACCGAATTCTCTCAGGATCAGGATCCCCGCTACGCAGGTGAACCGATCCCCGCAACCGAGTGCCTGAAGGACGTTCTTGAGCGTATGCTCCCGTACTGGGATTCGGAGATCGTGCCCGACATCAAGTCCGGCAAGACCGTTCTCATCACCGCGCACGGCAATTCGCTGCGCGCCATCGTCAAGCACCTTGACGGTATCTCCGATGAGGAGATCTCCGGTCTCAACATCCCCACCGGCATCCCCCTCTACTACGAACTGGATGAGGATCTGAAGCCGATCACCGCAGGTGGCACCTACCTCGACCCCGAGGCAGCCAAGGCCGCGATCGACGCGGTTGCCAACCAGGGTAAGTAACCTTAAGGATTGAACCGGAAGGGGCCAGCCACACCAGTGGCTGGCCCCTTTGTCTGTCTTCCCTCGCAAAGGCGCGGCAGCAAACTACCTCTGTCCTGCCAAGTGCGGCCCTCGTCCCTTGAGCCACTCGGCAGCTATCAGTGCACTGACCGGAATGGTCAACCATTAACCGCGCAACCGTAGATTGTGGGGACGAGATGCGTGACGGGAGTGCGGGTAAAGAAACGGGTGGGCCAGACATCTAGTGCCCGGCCCACCCATTGAGGGTAAGAAGCTGCTGTTAGCTCTGTTCCTCGTGGCTTTCTGCTACCTGGCGGATGGTTTCATCGCGTTCAGCGTTGACTCCGGTGACGAGGAAGGTGATGCGGCGGGCGATCGAAACGCCGTGGTCGCCGAAGCGCTCCATGTAGCGGGCCAGCAGGACGGAGTCGATGATGGCCTGGCGGTCGACGTCGTTTGCGGGATCGAGGATGAGGGAGAACGACTTCTGGTGCAGTTCGTCCAGAAGGTTGTCCTCTTCTTCGATGCGCTCAGCAAGCGACAGGTCGTGCGTGTCGAGTAGTTCGGCGACGCGCTCACCAACGATGGTGGCGTGCTCTGCCATTTCCACCAGAAGGTCGTAGATCGGGCCGGTGTTGACGCGTTCGGGGTAGCGGCCGCGGGCCACGTAGGCGACGTGACGGGCGAGGTCTCCCATGCGCTCCAGGGTGGAGGAGATGCGCAGTGCTGAGACGACGGTCCGGAGGTCGGCCGCGACGGGGGCCTGCCTGGCGAGGACGGAAATACCCATCTCGTCCAGGTTGCGCTCGAGAGCATCGATGCGCTTATCCGCATCGATTACCTGCTCGGCTAGCGCGAGGTTGGCGTCCTTGAGGGACTCGGTGGCACGCTTCATAGAGCGTGCGACTTCACGGCCCTGCTTTTCGAGGTCGTCGCCGAGTTGCTGCATTTCTTGCTTAAAGAGCTCGCGCATAGTGTCTCCTAATGTTTCAAGCTCGGAGGGGATTTAAAATGTCCAAGCATGATCCCATCATAACTTGGTTAACGTTTTACGGTTTTCAGGTTAACGGAAAGTGAGCGGGAGGTACCTGGGTGGGTGAACTGTGTACCGACACATTACTCTGGTGCTATGTCTGGCTTTGGGATTGTTCACCTCATCGTCGCCCTCCTCCTCGGTGTGCTTCTTGGAGTGGGTGGCGTGTGGGCGTATCGTGCCTACCGGACTGAAGAGGAGGAAAGCGTCGAGACGGCCCCGGCCATCAACGATGGTGACATCCAGTCCCTGCTTGCTGCCATGCCTCAGGCGCACATCCTCCTCACCCGCGCCGGTGACGTTGAGCGGGCCTCAACAGTTGCCTACTCCCTTGGCCTGGTGCGTGGCACCCGGATTACCCGTTCTGAAATTGTTGCGGTCGTGAACGAGGTACGTGAAACGGGGCAGGTGCAGGACATGGAGATGTCGATGCGCCGCACGGTGGAAGGCATGGACAAACTCATTTTGTCCGTGCGCGTGGCTCCCGTGAGCGGGGATCGTACCCTCGTCCTGTTCTTTGATACGACCGAAGCGAAGCGCTTGGAAGCAACCCGGCGCGACTTCGTTGCGAACATTTCTCACGAGCTTAAAACCCCCGTGGGGGCAATCGGACTTCTCGCAGAAACACTCCAGGAGTGTGCCGATGAGCCCGAGAACGTCGTGGTGTTCAGCGAACGGCTCCAGCGCGAATCCACAAGGCTGGCCGCTCTTGTTCAAGACATCATCGAACTCTCCCGCCTGCAAGACGGCGCCGCCCTCACGAACCTGCAACTTGTCGAACTCGATTCGGTTGTGACCGAGGCAATGGACCGCTGCCGGATTGAGGCCGAAAGTCGCGGCATCACCCTCGTCGCCGGCCCCTCCCAGGACCCGCACGCCTTTGGTGACAAGTCTCTTCTGACCACGGCGATCCGCAACCTTATCGACAACGCGATTCGCTACTCCAATCCCGGTGGCAGGGTTTCCATCGGCGTCAGTGAACTTGACGGTGAAATGAGAATTGCAGTTGTTGATCAGGGTGTTGGTATTCCCTTCGAGCAGCGTGAACGAGTCTTTGAACGCTTCTACCGCGGTGACGAGGCAAGAACCCGGGAGACCGGTGGTTCGGGTCTGGGGCTCAGCATCGTCAAGCACGTGGCTGCCGATCACGGTGGCCGAGTAGAGCTCTGGAGCGAACCCGGCAAGGGCTCCACATTTACTTTCATTATCCCCGCTGCCTATGTTTCTAGTGCGACCGACTATAAGGAAGAGGACCTGCTATGACTTCGATCCTGCTTGTGGAAGACGAAGCCTCGTACCGTGACACGCTTGCCTTCAAGCTCCGTCGGGACGGCTACGACGTATTTGCCGTCGGTGACGGCAAGGAAGCGGTCGAATCGTTCGACCGTGCACAGCCCGATATTGTGCTACTCGACCTCATGTTGCCGGGGCTGAGTGGAACCGAAGTGTGCCGTCAGATCCGTCAGAAATCTTCCGTGCCCGTCATCATGCTCACCGCCAAGGATTCCGAGATCGACAAGGTCGTGGGATTGGAGATCGGCGCGGATGACTACGTGACAAAACCATACTCCTACCGTGAGCTGGTGGCTCGCATGAGGGCAGTGCTGCGCAGGGGCGCACCAGAGGAGGAAGAGGGCGAAGATTCGGCACTGACCGTGGGCCGGGTTTACATGAACACGGACCGCCACGAAGTGCGCATCGATGGAATAACGATCGCCATGCCCCTGCGCGAGTTTGAACTCCTCGAACTGTTTATGCGCAACCCCAACCGTGTCCTCACCCGCGGCCAGATCATCGACCGCATTTGGGGGCCCAACTACATTGGTGACACGAAGACTCTCGACGTTCACGTCAAGCGCGTCCGTTCCAAAATCGAACTCGACCCCTCCGCACCCACCATGCTCCGCACCGTCCGCGGACTCGGCTACAAGCTCGTCACCGAAGAATAAAACGGGCCTACTACAGCGCTGAAGCAGACATGATCACGGGGCCCGCATGAGCGGGCCCCGGTCCTTAGCGGATATGCCTGTGGCCAGCTATTGCTGGCCACAGGGAGAAAGCCTTACCGAAAGACTGTGATTAGTCGCAGTCGGGAGTGAAGGGAAGGAAGTCTTCGTACTCTGGAGTGCACGCCGAGATCACGGGGATGAGGGACGTGGTTTCCGAACCGGAAGCAGCGATAACAGCCGAGATGTTGTCACCGGGCTGGAAGTCACCTTCCACCACCATAAGCTCATCCTCTTCTGCGACCTCGTCGGAGGAGAAGTTGATGTGGCTGTTTGCATCGACATCGAAGGCCGCATCAAAGTCGTCAGCAACAATCGTGGCCGTCGTGTCTTCTTCAGAACGGTTGTTGACAAGACCAACGAGCACGCCCTCGCCGCTACCGTCGGTGAGCACCATGAGGTTCTCGAAAACAACGTCGGAATCGAGATGGACGCGGATACCGTCCGAGGGTGCGTACGGCTTCTGAGTGATTGCTTCAGTTGTTGTCGAGCACGCTGCAAGCAAGAGCAGGGCGCCTGCGGCGACGAGACGCTTCGGATTCACATGACCTCCTATGTCAATTCCCCAGAATAACCTATTTTGTCCACTTGAAAGGCGTCCTGCCGGGGAATTATCGGATCCTGGGGTCACAATTCACGATGATGCTAGAATAGGGGTCTAGTTGGGCTGATTTTTTGAAAGGCTTTCTATTTATGTCGCTTAAGGTTGGCGAGACTGTTGTCTACCCCCACCACGGGGCCGCTTATATCGAAGATATTGAAACCAAGGTCATCGATGGTGAGGAACTGAAGTACCTGACCCTTCGGGTTATTCAGGGAGACCTCGTCATTCAGGTGCCCGCCTCCTCCATCGAGGATGTTGGTGTTCGCGACGTGTCGAACGAAGCGAAGCTTGAAGAGGTGTTCGACGTTCTTCGTGAAGAACTCGTCGAAGAGCCTGCTAACTGGTCCCGTCGATACAAGGCGAACGGTGAGAAGCTCACGAGCGGTGACGTCATCAAGGTGGCGGAAGTTGTTCGCGACCTGACCCGCAGGGACGAGGACCGTCACCTGTCGGCAGGTGAGAAGCGGATGCTCACCCAGGCACGTCAGATCCTCGAATCTGAGGTTGCTCTCGCAAAGGACATCAACGAAGAAGAGGCTTCGGCGCTTCTCGATGAGAACCTGAACTGACATGACGACCGCGGTTGTTGTGACCGCCGCTGGCATGGGTACTCGGCTCGGGTTCAACATGCCAAAAGCGCTCGTCCCTTTGGGCGGGCGCACACTTATAGAGCGAGCCCTTGACGGGGTTCATGCCTCCCAGATTGCCGACCGGATCGTGGTGACGATCCCTCCCGGAACAGAAGACGTGTTCGGGAGCCTTGTCGGCCCGGGAATCGATATCGTGGCGGGCGGGGACAACCGTCAACAGTCCGTCAAGAACGGCCTCGATATCGTGTCGGATGCTGACATTGTTCTCGTGCACGATGCTGCCAGGTGCCTGACACCCCCGGAGGTCACGGTGCGTGTGCGGGATGCGATTCTTGCGGGCCACGCCGGGGCGGTCCCGGGAGTGCCGGTCACGGACACCGTGAAGAAGGTGATTCCCCACGAACGGTTTGAACCCGTGGAAGACACGCTCGACCGGACCGTCCTCCGTCAAGTCCAAACCCCCCAAGCCTTCCGCGGTGACATTCTCCGCGAGGCCCACGAACTCGTGTGGCCGGGAGCAAATGGTGCGCCGGACGACGCGAGCCTGGTCGAATACCTGGGCCACGATGTCGTGATCGTTGAGGGCAGCGTCCTTGCCCTCAAGGTCACGACCGCATTCGATCTGAAATTCTCCGAACTGCTCTTGGAGGACGCGTGAGGGTTGCAAGCGCACTCGACGTGCACGCTTTTTCCGATGAGCCGCGCCCCCTCATGCTTGCCTGCCTCGAATTCTCACCCACGGGCGGGCTTGCAGGACACAGCGACGCTGACGTCGTTGCCCATGCCGCAGCCGACGCTCTCCTTATCGCCTCCGGGATTGGTGAACTCGGCACTGTCTTTGGTACCGACCGTCCCGAATGGAAGGGTGCTTCGGGCTCAGCTCTCCTCGCCGAAGCCGTGAGGCTCGTGGGGGAGGACGGCTGGGAGATCAACAACGTTTCGGTTCAGGTCATCGGCCACAAGCCGCGCTTCTCACAACGACGGATGGAAGCGCAAGAAGTCATGACCAAGATCCTCGGTGCACCCGTTCTTCTTTCCGCCACGACGACCGATCACCTGGGTGCTCTTGGCAGGGTTGAGGGCATCGCCGCCCTCGCAACAGTGCTACTGACAGCAAAGTGATCGAACATTAGGCGACTGGCCCGTAACTCTCCACTAACTGTGACTCTGCGGAGCTTTGCTGGTGCCTGATCAGGTCTGCTCGGCGTTACTTTTCGGTATTGCTGACCTCGTTGGGGCGGACGAAGAAGAACGTGATGAAGCCGGAGAGTAGGACGAGAACGATTCCGAGAATGCCGAAGTGGGCTGCTGCTTCCTTCGAGGAACCCGTAAGCGTGGCACCGAGGGTGATCGCGGTCGAGTACATGAACGGGGAGAGGAAGGAGACTGCTCGCCCGGTTGTGGCGTAAAGGCCGAACACTTCACCCTCCTCACCGGGAGGGATGATGCGGGCGAGATAGGTGCGCGAACTGGACTGCGTGGGGCCCACGAATACGCACAGAAGCAGACCGCAAATCCAGAACACCATTTGTCCCGCGTCGTGGAGGATGAAGATGATCGTGCCGAGGACGAGCATGGAGCCGAGCGAGAAGAGGATCAGGGGGCGGGCACCGACCCTGTCATCCAGGTAGCCGAAGGAAATGGTGGCGATACCGGCAACGAGGTTCGCGACAATACCGAAGACGAGCACCTCGTCCGAAGTAAATCCGAAGGCCGCTGCGGCAAGCACACCACCGTAGGCGAACACTCCGGCAAGGCCGTCACGGAAGAGCGCGGAGGAGCCCAGGAACCACACGAGGGACCGGTCCTTCTTCCACAGGTGCCTGATCGAGGCGAAGAGGGCCTTGTAGGAGCCGATGACCCCGACCTTCTCGGTGGTTTTTGGTGGGGTGTCGGATGCGGTGAGCATGAGGGGCAGGGAGAACACGAGCGTCCAGATTGCACAGAAAATCATGGAGACCCGGATGTTCATTCCATCATCCGAGGTCACACCAAACCAGCCCACTTCGGGACCGATGAGGCCAACGTAGAGGATGAGCATGAGGACGATTCCACCCACGTATCCCAGTCCCCATCCCAGACCCGAGATCCTGCCGATGGTCTTCGGGGTGGAGATGTCGGCCAGGATCGCGTTGTATACGACCGAACCGGTTTCGAACGCGATATTGCCAACAGCGAGGAGGAGCAACCCGAGCCACAGGTAGGACTCGTCGGGCCTGACGAGAGCGAGTCCGCCCGTTGCAAGAATGGTGATGAGGGTGGTGACAAAGATCAGTTTCTGGCGCTTGCCCGAGCGGTCCACGGACTGGCCAACGACCGGGGCGATGATGGCGACGAAGATGCCGGCCGCGGTCATCGTGTATCCCAGGTTCGTGTTCGCGTCATCTCCGAACAGGTCGGCGTTGGAGATATAGACGGAAAACACGAAGGTGGTGACAACCGCATTGAAAGCGGCGGAAGCCCAGTCCCACAGCGCCCACGTTGTTACCTTGTTGCGGTTCGCCCGCTTTGTCACTTTGCTCATTCCTGCACAGTACCGCGAGTTTGATAACGGAAAGTGAATAATGACTGAAGCCGGTTGCCTCCAGTCCTGCGAAGAACGGTGCCGATACGGGTAACCTAGTGGTGTGACTCTGGAAATTCATGACTCAGCGACCAAGACTCAAGCGGTGTTTGAACCCCGCACCCCGGGCGAAGTGGGCATCTACCTGTGTGGCGCGACCGTTCAGGGCTCCCCACACATCGGGCACCTGCGTTCTGCACTGGCCTTTGACGTGCTTGCCCGCTGGCTCACCAGATCCGGGTACCGGGTGACAACGGTCCGCAACGTCACCGACATTGACGACAAGATCCTCGCAAAGTCCAAGGAGGCGGGCTGGCAGTGGTGGGCGTGGGCCTACCGTTTCGAGCAGGAATTCTCTGCCGCCTACCGTGCCCTCGGAGTCCTGCCACCCACGTACGAACCGCGAGCAACCGGGCACATCACGGACATGATCGAGCTCATTGGGCAGATTATTGATGCTGGGCATGCCTACGTTGGCGATCCCGGAAACGTCTACTTCGACGTATCGTCCCTCCCCGATTACGGTTCGCTCACGCGACAGAGCGTGAAGAACATGACGGTCGACGAAAACGACGCGGAGCAGGATAAGCGCAATCCGCACGACTTTGCCCTGTGGAAGGCACCCAAGGAAGGGGAGCCCGAATCGGCCTCCTGGGACAGTCCCTGGGGCAGGGGCAGGCCCGGGTGGCACATCGAATGCTCGGCCATGGCCGGCCGCTACCTCGGCGACGAGTTTGATATTCACGGGGGTGGCATCGACCTTCGCTTCCCCCACCACGAGAACGAACAGGCCCAGTCCCACGCGGCGGGACGTGGCTTCGCGAAGTACTGGATGCACAACGCGTGGGTGACCGTTGATGGGGAGAAGATGAGCAAGTCGCTCGGCAACTCCCTCGTTGTCTCCGAGATCCTCAAAACGGTCTCCGCCCCCATTCTCCGATTCGCCCTCACGACCGTTCACTACCGGTCCACCGTCGCCTACTCACCGACCACCCTGTCGGAGGCGAGCAGCAACTGGGAGCGTCTCTCCGGCTTCCTCTCCCGCGCGGCCGAGACCGTGGGCGAGGCAGACTCTGACGCGGTGGCTGCCGTGACCGCGGATGACATGCCGAAGGAATTCCGAGAGGCCATGGATGATGACCTCAACGTGTCGGCTGCCATGGCAGTCATTCACGACCACGTCACCAAAGCCAACGTGGCACTCGGGGCACGCGACGATGTTGCCGTGTCCGAAGCCCAGATCACGATCCGTGCGATGCTCGACGTTCTTGGCCTCGACCCCCGATCTGACCAGTGGCGTCACGCATCCGAGAACTCGCACGATGCTGCACTCGATGTGCTCGTCCAAGAGGTCCTCGCACAGCGCACCCAGGCCCGCGCCGATAAGAACTGGGAACTCGCCGATCGGCTCCGTGACACCCTCACCGAGGCCGGGATCATTGTTGAAGACGGTGCCGACGGCGTCCGTTGGCACGTCAAGGAGAACTGATGAGCAAGCACAAACCATCGAGCAAAAAGGGCCCCAAAGTTGGATCCGGAGGGGTGAGACGCCGCAGGCTCGAAGGCCGCGGCCCCACCCCGAAGGCAACCGACCGTGAATACCATCCCGCCTACGCGAAGAAGAAAGCGAAAGAAGCGGAAGAAAAACGGAACGAAGCGATCAAGATCGCCCGTGCTGGCGGTAAGCTCCCCGCCTACCTCAAGCTCGAACCCGGCCACGAACTGATCGCAGGACGCAACCCCGTACTCGAGGCGGTGCGCGCCGAAATCCCCCTGACCCGAGTCTTCATGGTGTCCGGAAACGTGACCGATGAGCGGGTGGAAGAAGCCGCCCGCCTCGCAGCCGCCCAGGGTGCCCCCGTTCTTGAAGTGAGCAGGGGACACCTGGATGTCATGACCGAGAACGCGGCCCACCAGGGGATCGCCATCGAAGTACCGCCCTACGACTACGAGTCGCTCGACAACGTGATCGAGTCGATTGCGGAACTGGAAACCCCGGGACTCATCCTTGCGCTTGACTCGGTTACCGACCCCCACAACCTCGGTGCCGTCCTGCGTTCCGCATCCGCCTTCAACGCCAACGCCGTCCTCATCACCGAACGCCGCTCCGCAGGCGTGACCGGCACAGTCTGGAAGGTCTCGGCAGGTGCCGCCGCGAGGGTCCCGATCGCCCGTGAAACCAACCTCGTCCGCAGCCTCCAAGAACTCAAATCCAACGGGTACTTTGTTGTCGGGCTGGCAGGGGAAGGCGACGTTATGCTCGACAATTTGGAACTGGCAGACATGCCGCTCGTCCTCGTCACCGGATCCGAAGGCAAGGGCCTGTCCCGCCTCGTCCGCGACACGTGCGACCAGATCTGCTCCATCCCCATCTCCGGTGACATGGAATCCCTCAACGCAGCCGTGGCCACCGGGATCGCCCTCTACGAAGTGGACAGAGTCCGCAGGAAGGGAAGCCGATGACCATGTGGCGCCCCGTCAGCGGGGACATTTACGGACTGGACGAAGCACTCTTCAACGAGGAAGCCTTCCAAGCATTCTTCCGAGACGAGGGAGTCCTTGCCCGCGGCAAGAACATCGAAAACGGGCACTACGAAATCGAACTGGCCGTCACGGGACGACGCAGGCGCGTCGCCATCCTCGACGAAGAAGGCTACGTCATCCCCGGCATGCCCCTCTCCGAACTCGTTGACCTCATGGACACCAAGCTCCGCAAAGTCCAGATCGTCATCGACGGTGAGGTCCGCTACGGCGATATCGACCTTGGATCCGTTGCTGCCGACGTGGCCGAAGACGTTGCTTTCTTCCGTGAAGGAGACGAGGGCCTCGCCTCCGTGGCCGAGCCCGAACCAGACAATGAAGAACCCGCGGACGAGGTTCCCAGCGACAAGGATGAACCGGACGTCCCGTTCCTCATGCTGACAGACATTGCGCTCGCGGAAATCCCCGCGCTTGCGGCAGTCACGAAACTGTCGATGGCGGTGGTGCCGCTGGGCAATACCAACGCGATCATGACAACGAAACCCTTCGATGCTCACAAGTCGCTGTTCCCCAAGCCGGTCTTCCACCTCACGCTACGCACCAAGGGCGAAGGCGGCCCCCTGCTCACGGTGTCGCTCGATAACCAGCGCACCCACACGTGGACGTGGGATGGTCAGCTTCCCATCCTCGACTGGATGGAAGAACACGTTGCGGCACAGGAGTTCGCGGATGAACATCTGGGTGCGGGAGCTCTCGCGCGCCGTTGCGTCCTGGAAATGGATGATGGGTCCTCGAAGGAAGTTCGCGACGCCCTGCTGTCGAGCAAGGTTCTTGGCCCCGCCTTTTTCATCCAAGCCATGGGGCTCGCCCCCGAATACCTTGACGTGCTCGACGGGCGGATGGAAGTGACGGAACTTCCCGATGCCGAAATCTTTGAGAAGTCGACGCTCGCCAAGACCGTGCGCGACATGATTGCCCTCGAGATCTCCGGCCACGGTGTTGCGAAACCGAAAATGTGGGAAGCCTACCGCAAGG
This sequence comes from Flaviflexus massiliensis, assembly GCF_001375495.1. Classification (GTDB taxonomy): domain Bacteria; phylum Actinomycetota; class Actinomycetes; order Actinomycetales; family Actinomycetaceae; genus Flaviflexus; species Flaviflexus massiliensis. The sequence continues at coordinate 810,931 of NZ_LN831058.1, forward strand.
TCTTCCTTGCACGCCCGGGTCTTCTCAACGCTTCCGCCTCGATCCAGGCCGCCGTCGGCGGCTCCCTGCTCGTTGCTGCTCTCCAATCCGAGAACAAGAAGGCAAAGTGGGGGGCAGGGGCTGGCGCCCTCCTCATGGTGAACGCCGTCTCCCGGGTGCTGACCACCCAGTACATTCAAGAGTCCCTCGCCACGAGTGAGACCGCCCAGAAGCTTGCCGAAGTGGTAGCCGAACAGGCGCGGGCTGATGAGCGAGCACGGCTTGCCGAAGAACAGAAACGTGCCGAAGAGCGAGAGGCTGCCGGCGAGGGGGAAACGGTCGATGACTGAGGAAACCCCGCAGGGAGGCGATGCCAGGATCGAAGCGTTCTGGAATCACGCCATGCTCCAGGCCCGGATCAATCCCTTCGAGGTCGTCACGGGACCCAGCCGTGACTCCACGCTGGTGCCACCAGCCTGGTCACTCGACAATGACACTGCCGAAAAGGCACTCGCAGACAAGGTGCTTGTTCTGACCTCGCCCGCCAATCAGCACGAGGAGCAGCTGGAAGCCGGTGGATTCTCGATCCTGACTCGCGAGGATGGCACCCCGGTCGCTCTCCTCCAAACCGCCCACGTCACCACCCACACGGTGGAGGAGATGGAAGGTCTGGAAGAGCGGGGTGACTGGGAGACCGTGCGGGAAACGTTGGCGCCAGGCGACCTAGTTGTTGTCGAGAAGTTCCGTGTCCTCTACCACGACTAAACTCACAGTTCTGGCCGCATGCCTCCTCGTGGGAGCGTGCGGCACCGAGCAGCCAGAATCCTCCCCAACGGAAGAACCCACACAGGTAGAAACCGAAACCGGTGACGGTAAAACTGGCGCGGATGAAACGAGTACAACGGACGATCCGGGTGAGGAAACCGATGGGGTTGATGAGGCAGTAAGCCAGGAAGAACCCGTCACCTTCCTTCTTATTGGAATCGATGCTGATTCCGGTTCTCAGCGGGCGGATGTCATCATGCTGGTCCGGTCCGATGGTGAACGGGAGCATCTCACCACCATGTCCATCCCCCGCGACCTGTGGGTCGAGATTCCCGGACGGGGAGTACACAAAATCAATGCCGCGTATGCCTTTGGTGGGGCTGAACTTCTTACGGAGACCGTGGATGGTCTCTACGGGTCAAGCATCGATCACACACTTGTTGTCGACTTTGCTGCGTTCACCGAACTATCGGAGATTCTAGGACCCATCACGGTTGAGACGGCCGACGGTCCGGTGACCCTGGAAGGCGAAGAGGCTCTCTCGTTTGTGCGGGAGCGATACTCACTACCCGGAGGAGACTTTGATAGGGTCCGCAGGCAACAGGCTTTCCTCGCCGCGGTTGCGGACTCCATGAAAGACGCCTCTCCCGCTCAACTGCGCGACCTCGCCAATCTTGCTGGAGAACACATCGAGGTTGATGGGAGGGATGGCATGTACTCCCAAACCATGCTTCTCAGTCTCATGACCGATGTTGTTGGACCCGAGCAAGTGTTCTTCACGGCGCCACACGATGGGACCGGTTGGTCGGAGGGCGGGCAATCGATCGTTCTTGTCGACAAGGATGCGACCAATGCTCTCGCCGATGCGTACGAGACAGACACCGTGAGCGACTGGATAGAATCGGCTGACCCGATCACGCTCGACAACCAGCCAGTGAACTAAACAGGCCAGAAAACAAGAGGAGAAACCAGCTGAACCCGGTCCGCAAGCCTGCGTGAATCTTGGGTGGAGACGTTGCTTGGAGCAGGGAAATGATTGGTTTCACGATTGCCAGGATCAGATAATCCAGGTCTTGAGTGCCAACTGATGAGGGCTGAGTGAATCAAGTGCGCTCGGGTCACGCGTGAATGTTGGGGTTGGTTAGCGTTCGATGACGACGCAGTTCTCCGGATTGGTCAGCTCCTGGCCTGCCTGAAGCTCGGCAAGTTCCCCATCGGGACGCATTTCCGTGAACTCCTGACCGAGCACGAGATCGAGAACCTCGGTATCTGTTGTGCCGTCGAGTAGGACTGTGGCGGAGGGGAACATGCGGGCGAGAGTGTAGGCCTGGGGGAGAGCGTTCAGGGAAGAGTAGACAACAACCGGGGCCTGCGGTTCGGAACCACCCCAGTTCAATTCATCGGAGATGACGATCCCGTACTCGGATAGTTTCCCGCCAACATTCCCCGCCAAGCCCGTTCTCGTGCTCGCGTTGTAGACACGGACCGTGATGGAAGAGGGCTCAACCGAGGTCGTTCCCTCAACGAGGCAGGGCACCACGTTCTCTTCCTGTTCGGCCGCGGTCGAGAAATCCCGCTTCATGGGGAAGGGCAAAATGTTAGTGAACCAGAGCAAACCGAGCACCAAGAACAGCGTCAAAACAAGACCGATCGAACCGAAGATCACGGTCTGTCGCTGTTGCAGGCGCTGACGGTAGCTGTGCCGGGGATGAGAGTTCACCCCCTTACGTTATCTCACCCCACACGTCCGGTCTCCCTAGACACGGTTTTCCCACCGTGTCAACCATTGCAGGGCGCATAGAGTGACAGTGGGATACCTCTCCCCACTTGCATCCCCAAGTCGGGGCATGAAAGTTCCTAGAATAGGTTGGGGCCAGAGGAGGTGACCATGCGCATACGTAGCATCGCGATAATCGCTACACTTGCCTTGGCGGGATGTGGATCGGTCACCGAAGACCAGGGCACTAAAGTTACCTCCGGCGAACAAACCACCACCTCCGCACCCAGCTCCACACCAACAGGTGAAGCAGCCGAGGGAACCGAAGACTCCGGGGACACCGAATTCGAGTTAGGTATTCGTGAACCCGAGGGCGCGGTTGACGAAGCTACCCCAAACTCCCCGGACAGCGATGCTGGGCTGAGTAGAGAACCGGCAGACGATGCCGAAGACAGTTCGGACCCGAAGGGTGGAGCTGGGCTGAAACTGGCACCCGCGAACCCCGGCTTCCTCCTTGGAGAAGAATTCACGGTAGGGGATGAAACCTTCCAGCGGCTGGTTCTGCCCGATGACTACAACATCGACACGTTTAACACGCTGATCGAGCACAGCAACTTCACGTTGGCAGATGAAGATGTTCTCGACGCCATTTACTTCACGACTCGGTTCGCGACCGAAGAGCTCGCCACCTCCGAGCTTGCCTTCAACTACACAGAAGAAAGTGCGAAAGCGTGGATGGATGACCACGCACATATCTTCGTCCATCCGGAGCTTGCCGAGCAGGGCCTGCTCAACACAGAAAACCCCAACGACTCTCTCGCACTGCTCTACACCAACAACGGTTGGGACAGAGGCAATCCACAGACCAAGTCCCGGGTCATGAATCTCGAGGCAAATATCCTGTCCCTCGATGAGACCAACGATTCCCTCGTCATCATCCACAAGGTCAAATTCGAATCGACAGTCAGCGGGCTTGCCGACTTCGAGGGAAGCTTTATCGAAGAAACTACGCTCGTTGCCACCTACGAAGTGCAACAGGTCGATGGCGAATGGAAGATCGCCGACTACTCCACGAGCTGGGAAACCGAATACAAGTAGCCGTACAGCACCAAAAACCGGACCGGTTAGGCAGTGTCTGCTTGCCTCTTAAGGGTTCTCTCCTACTCGAACGAGATTGGTTTCGAGATGATTGGTGAGATTCTGTCCCACCGCCGCCATACCAAACGACGTGTGCAACCGATCCCCATCCACCACATACTTCCGCACCGTTAACTCCACCAGCTTCGCCGTCGACGAGTTGATGACCTGGGAAGTGAGCGACATCGAGAAGCCCGTATCGGTGGGGATGAGGGGGCCTTCACCGATCTCGGCCTGGCCCGTGGGGAGCGCAAGAACGAACTCGACGAGATCAGATCCCACCACCCGCACGTAACCCGTTTCTGTATGTATCGGTGTCCCGCCCGGCCCCCACGTACGCTGCTGATAGTGCAGGAACGGTTTGCCGATGTTGGTGAAGGTCAGCTCCTCATCAAACGTGAAGGACGGAATCGTCGGATAGTGGCCGGTTCCTTCCCCGCGCCACACACCAATCAAGGATTCCACGGGTGCCAGATTCGAATGAAGATCCATAGCCCCACTGTAGGGAAGAGTGTGGCAAAAGAGTTCAAATCCAGGTTGCTCGCTCCCAGACCTGGAACGAGGTGTGGAAGCGAGCAATGGGTTAGCTAGCTTGGCGGCGGGACCGCTGGCCCTGGGAGCGAGACGAACGGGAGGAGCGGGAGGTACTGTTTGAACCTCTGCCCCCATTCCGAGATCCGGAATTATGGGACCCCGAGCCCTGATTTCGGGAGCCACGGGCTGGTGAACCCCCGGTGTTTGCACGCGACTGAGAACCGTGTCCGCGGCCTCGCGAACCCTGAGACTTCTTGGAAGCACCGCCAGAACCGGTCGCCGCAGGCTGCTGCGGGCCTTTTCCGGCCATCTCCGCCGCCTCTTCGGGAGTGAGGTAGTTCCGCGCACCGGGTGCGAGCTCCCTCAGGATCGGGTGCTTCGGATCAGCATCGGTAAACTCCGGCTGGATCCGTGCCTTGTGAAGCAGAGACCGAACATCACCTCGCTGCTCGGGAGTTTCGAGCGTGACAACGGTGCCGGCCTTGCCGGCGCGGGCGGTACGACCCGAACGGTGCAAGTATGCCTTGTGCTCGGCAGGCGGGTCGGCGTGAACAACAAGAGAAACATCATCCACGTGAATGCCGCGGGCAGCAATATCCGTTGCCACAAGCGTGGTTACCCGGCCCGAGTGGAAGGCCTCCATGTTCCTATTGCGAGCATTCTGCGAAAGGTTGCCGTGCAAATCAACCGCAGGAACACCGAGCTTAATCAGCTGCTTGGCGAGCTTCTTCGCACCATACTTCGTGCGTGTGAACACGATGGTGTTGCCGGGGGCTGCCGCAAGAGCAGCAACGACTTCCAGACGATCATCGGCTGACACTCGGAGCACGTGGTGATCCATGGCGGAGACGGGGGAGAGCGCCGAATCGGCTTCGTGAGTGATCGGCTTGTGCAGGAATTCCTTGACCAGAGTCGAGATGCCAGAATCAAGTGTCGCCGAGAAGAGGAGTCGTTGGCCACGCTCGGGAGTCGCCCTCATGATCCGGCGAACATTGGGCAGGAACCCCATGTCAGCCATGTGATCGGCTTCGTCAATAACGGTGATCTCAATGGCGGAAAGGTCAACGAGCTTCTGACTCATGAGGTCAAGCAAGCGGCCCGGACATGCGATGAGAACATCGACTCCGGCCTGCAGGGCGCGCGCCTGAGGATTCTGGTTCACACCACCAAAAATCACGGCGGACTTCAGTGATGTTTTCTTCTCCAGGACAACAAGGGACTCGTGCAACTGCAATGCAAGTTCACGGGTCGGAGCCAGAATAAGGGAGCGAGGCTTCCTGGGCTTGCGGGGTGAACCTGACTCGAGGAGTCGAGACACGACAGGAATAAGGAAAGCAAAGGACTTTCCGGAGCCCGTGCGACCACGCCCCAGGACATCGCGGCCACGGAGCGAGTCTGGAAGCGTTGCTTCCTGGATCGGGGTGGGGGAGGTGATGCCGTGGTCAGCCAGAGCAGTAACCAGGGCAGCGGGCACGCCAAGGCGTGAGAAATCAGAAGACATAAAGTCGAATCAACCAATCGGGAGTTGTCTCACCGGGGTGTCACTTTTTAAAGCACATGGGCGTCATGCAGGATTTGACGTGACCTGCGCGCCAGCGGCCCGGGGTAAGACTCAGCGGACCGATGTATCCACAGTAGCAGGTGACAGGAAAGACAGAGGATACGGTGGTGAGAGTCACCAGGCTTCTCGCGTGCCATCCTGGTCCAATGACAACCTGTGGCTTTCCTTCCAGTTGAGAAATTCCATCCGGGCGTGGCTTCCTAAGGGCTGTAGGATCAGGGTCATGGCTGAGCAGCGTTTCATTGGATGGGGTTACGAGGGAAAGACGCTGAATGATCTTTTGGAGACGGCGGCTCAAACTCGCGCTTACGCCATTGTTGATATTCGGAAGAATGCCATCAGCAGGAAGAAGGGCTTCTCAAAGACTCGCCTACGGGAAGCAGTTGAATCTGCTGGCTTAACCTATGTGCACCTTCGTTCGCTCGGTAACCCAAAAGATAATCGAGCTGCTTTCTCTAAGCCAGGTACTCCCATGGCTGAGGCTGCTCACTCCCGATTTGAAACAGAAATTCTGAAAACGCATGAGGGTCAACTTGCGATTCACACTCTCGCAAATTTGGCAGAATCTGGGCCGATAATCGTCCTCTGCTACGAATCTGACCACTCGCAGTGCCATCGAAGCCTTGTTATCGACGAGGTTAAGAAGATTCGCTCTGCGTAAAATCTAGAAGAGCCGAGCTAGTGGCGGATCGTAAGGTCCAAATAGGCCTAATGCCATACAAGATGCTCTGTTCGTTGGCTGTCCCTGATTCCCAACTAGAATTCGGGTGATCTTCCCTGGTTTGAACTTCTGATCAACAAATTTCTTCTGAAACTCCTGTTGTGCATACTCGATTGTTGGCTCACGCAGTCGACGTTCAAGTGCGCCTGCCTCCCAATCGATAAGGCTTAACCGATGACCTTTGCATTTTGGGTCTGTACAGGTGAACGTGAGGTAGATGCGGTACTTTGTCGGAGTTGGACGCGTTGCCCTGTGGCCAAATAAATCATCTTGAGCCCACTTGTCGATGGCCTTTTCCTGAGACTTGCTCCAACCCTCATTGTGAGTGACATGTAACTGTGGTCCCTTCTTAATCTCAATTGCTGCGAGTGACTGTCCCTCTGGGTCGATGGCGATTGCCGCCTGGAGTTCGCACAGTGAGGGTGCGGGCAGTTCGGCGATTAGCTCAGATCGCCGATTCCATCCTTGAACGAGTTCTCCAGAGATTATCGGGTCAGATGTAATTCTGAGGCTTTCCTCTCGAAGGTCGTTTCTTGGACGGGAGACCCCAATATCGATGCATTCGTACTGTTTAAAGGGTCAAGTCCCGTGTAGTGGTGTAGCGGTCTAGCTTTCGGCTCGGTATGAAGTTCGGGGTTTTGGGTTAGGCGGTTAGCTGGTGTTGGTCGCCATGATCACCTCCTGGGTGGTGCATGAGGTGTTTGGTGTGTTCGAGTGCGGACAGTGACATGTAGCGCTTTTGTTGGATCCAATCGTCGTGTTGCTCGGCAAGAACCGCACCGACAAGCCGGATGATGGATTCGCGGTTCGGGAAGATGCCCACGACATCGGTGCGCCGGCGGATCTCCCTGTTTAACCGCTCGGTGGGGTTGTTCGACCACACCTTCGTCCAGACTGGTTTCGGCGCTGCGGTAAACGCCAACACCTCATCAAGCGACTCCTCCAGATAGGCCGCAACCTGCGGGAATTTCGGCTCCAACAAGTCGACGACCTCCCGGGCTTGTCCCCAAGTAGATGAGGCATCGGGTTGCTGGAAGATGGTCTGGAACATCGCAGAGACCATCGGCCACTGTGTCTTCGGGACCTTTTCGTAGAGGTTTTTCGCGAAGTGGGTGCGGCACCGCTGCCACGACGCATCAGGCAGCACTTCAGAAATGGCGTGCTGGATGCCTTCGTGGGCGTCACTGGTTATAAGGAAGACACCACAAAGCCCGCGGGCTTTTAAGTCCTGGAAGAAGCCTTTCCACGATGCGTTGGATTCCGCAGTGGCGACATGTATGCCGAGCATTTCGCGGTACCCGTCAGCGTTAACACCGGTGGCCAAAAGTACGGAGCATTTGACCACCCGGCCGCCTTCGCGCACTTTGATCGTCAATGCGTCGCAGGACAGGTAGGCGTACCCGCCGGGATCGAGTGGGCGGTTTTTGAAGTCTGCGACCATCTCGTCGAGTTCTTCCGACATGCGCGATACTTGGGATTTCGACATGTTGGAAATCCCAAGTGTTGCCACCAGGTCATTCATCCTACGGGTGGAAACCCCTTTGAGGTAGCAGGTCGCGATCACAGTCGATAAGGCTCGTTCGGCCCGTGAACGTCGCTCTAACAGCCAGTCCGGGAAGAACGCGCCGTGGCGCAGCTTCGGTACCGCCACATCGATCGTGCCGACCCGGGTGTCGAGGTCTCGGTGACGGTACCCGTTACGGTGGTTGACCCGCTCAGCAGAAGCGACGCCGTATTCAGCCCCGCAGACGGTATCAGCCTGGGCGGAGAGGATCTGGTTGATAAACCCTTGCAGCATCTGACGCATCAGATCCGGGGAAGCCTGTGCCAGCAGATCGTCCAGATAGGTTGCAGGGTCGATAGAATGCGGAGCAGCGGTCATCGTTACGTGCCTTTCGGTGAGATGTGGTAGTTGAGTCGAAAGGTTACTGACGGTGGCCGCCCCAATATTTCCCAAGGCCCACCATCAGAAAGCGTTACACCACACTAAGGGACGCAACCGTTTAAAGGACCGTTCATCTCGGAAAACAGACAATCGAATCGGATAAAGACGTACCCATCGTAGGGGTTGAGTGCCACCCCAGCGACGCAAACAGTCTCTTCGTGTTTTAGCGAGGGAGTTGGTTGAGCCTTTACGAATGGTATGAAACGAATTGTTCTTCCTAGTCGGTCTAAATCCCGAGCTTCTTTGACCAAAATATCTAGTTGTTCCACGATGTTGTGTTTTTCCTAATCCAGCCCGCATCGTTGCGGTCTTGTGGTGGCGTCAGCACTTTCCTGGTGGCAGTAATGCTTCCGCACTCCGAGCAAGACACGAACTCATATTCTCATTTGATAGGAGTTTGGTCCCTTGGATCTGGATGTTCTTAGATTGCTTAGTGGAGTGCTAGTTCTGTGGACAAGTAGGAATTTCGAAGCGACGTAGTTTTTCTTAGCCCGGCTCCTGTTGCCGTATCGGTTGGTTGCCCGACTGAACCATCGAGTATTGAGCGAGGAGGGTAGTCAAAACCGACACGAAATGATCTATACGCCGTGCTATACGTTCAAAACTAAGTTGCTACAGATCAAAAGATTTTCCGCGATCTATCAATGGATTGATAGATCGCGGAAAATGGCGGAGGATGGGGGAGTCACCGCTCCTCGTTGGTATCATGCGGGAAACCGCCCTCCGGCAGTGGTGACTGTACCCCCAACGTACCCCTAGCAGTTTTGTTCACTACTGGCAGACAAAAACACCTACGCTACACGCCGTAGCGTCCGCTGGAATGCTTCCACAATCCAGTCTGTCACGTCGAGCTCATCCGCAATACCGTGGATGTTAGTGCCGTGGATCCGCTCAGCCAGGCGATACTCGGCTTCGCTCACGAGTAGTCCTGCAGCATGTTCATCCACCCACGCCTCACGAGCCGGCTCACACGGCCCATCATGCCCATACCAGGCATGCACCGCCTCATGAGCCAGCGTGCACCGCTGCCATGTAGGGGAGAGACGTGCATCCACGATGATGAGCCGCTGAGCGTGCCAATACGCACCCGGCAACGGCCACGGCAGGAACACGACATGCACACCCGCATCCTCGAGAGCGGCGATGAGATCAGATTCAGTCACGAACTCGAGGATATACGCGGGGCCGGACCAATCGGCCCGGCCCCGCGAAGTTCCTGGTCTATTGCGCTGAGTGATTTAGTTCCATCCGTACCAGTTCGTTCAGAACGCTGTCGATGGAGCTGTGTGCCTCGCTCTTGAAATAGGTCGAATGAGTCTCCCGAACGGATTCAAGGGAATCGGATCCAATAAGAACGATGTCGAAAGACTTTCGATGGCGATACTTTCGCTCCGCTTCAGCGTAAGCGTCCAAAGCGCGCTCTGAGTCCTCCCCGAATTCCGTCATATCAACGCTGTCGTTTTCTCTGTCGTAGACAAAAAGGAAATGGAGAATGGGAGATTCTGCCGGATTTTTCATCATGTTCACCCCTCCTAATAAGCAAATTGTACCGCACCGTAGCGAACCGTCTAGTCTACAGAAAGTCCCGAAAGAAGTTCTACCAAGGCCTCGACAAGGTCGCGAGACAGGTCCTCTTGCGCCTCGATTTCGGCAAGCTTGTCGGATATGTCTTTGAATCTTTGGTGTATTTGTGTAGTGCCGTCGCTCTAGTAATTGAACCCAGTGAGAGAGGAGTACCTTTCTGTAGCCTGCGCCCACTGGTGCATGATCGCGGTTCTCAATTGCACCTCATAAACCAACCCATCGAATTGGGGCGCGATATGAATAGCTCGATACCCGGAAACGCGAGGCTGCTCGATGTAGTCGATCACCTGCACATCGGGTCCCCAAGTTGAGACGATCCAATCTCTCAATCGATACAGATCGCTGATGCCATGCTCTGACCCAAGAATCACGCGACATCCACCAATATCCCTCATGCGCGAGAAGTCCAGACGAGCTTCCCTCGAGGACAGCTTCTCGATGATCGTTTCCTCACGCTTAAGGCGTTGAGCAACTTTCCCGGTCAAGCCAAGCGTGGAGAGGAAAGACCGCAGTCCCATGTTGATACGAGTGAGACCCGGAGAGAATGACCTCCGGTAGGCGCTTACGGTATCAAGGGCTTGGTTGTACGTTTCTTCATCGCAGTCACCCCGCTGGTACGCCCTAATACGAGAACCAGCCTTCTTGACGGAGCTCTTTGACCAACCCTTCGCTTTACGATCCCCCATCTCAACCCTTCCCACCGTCGGCGCTTGGCTGTGCATGCGGGGACGCCGCCGGCATGTCATTCATCGTCGTCCCATTCGAATTCGCGGCGCTTGACGGACTCAACCGCCGTTGGTTCTCCCTGGGAGTCGAGCCAGTCACGGGTCACGTCTGCGGCACGTGCAACATAGAGAACGGCTTCTGCTTTGAGTGGGGAGCCGCCTATCACGCCTTTCGCAACTGCGACCTTGCCACGTTCGTTGACGTACTCGACTAAGGGCAGCATATTGGCCGACTGGACGTCAGACAGCCAGCCGATCTGCTCCTCATCGAGAAAGACGTTGACACGCTTCTTTGCCGAGTTAGGGCGGAAATCGTAATCGATCTTCAGTCTCAACCAGGCCATTATCTCGCCGCTATCTGGCACATGAGGGGCCAGGATGTCGGTGAAGTTTTCTTCACCAATAACCTGCATCCGGGCACCGTCCGGAAGCAGTGCTTCTCTATCCGTGGGAGGGTTCCCATGGGCGTTCAGTTCGCTCGTCGCATTGATGTGGAAGTACGCGCGGGCGCGAACCTTAGACCCGTCGAGTCGGGCCCAAATACGGCCTGGGACTTCGAGACTCATTCCTATGTTCTCGATAACGGGTTGGAGCTCTGCTGATTTCCCGGAGGGCACGTAGCCGACGTGCCAGCCTTCACACCATACGGCCACGGCGTTGGCACCATACGGGTTGGTCGGATCGGGTACGAGCTGCAGATTCACCGCTCGATCTGCACCCGACTGGGTTCGGAAGCCAAGCTCGTCGCCGAGGAGAGCTTTGAAGCTGTCCGGGCGAGCGAACTCGCCCTCTACTTCGATCTGATCACTGAGACGTCCCCAGATTTGTCGTCGTTGCGGCGTCGGCTGCGGAGGACGATGGTCACCATTAGTTTTGTTGTCCGTTGCTCGGCCACTAGTTCCCCTATTTGAAGGGGACAAGGATCCAATTTCCGGTTTTTGCGCCTTCTTCTTTCGGCGCCACCAGACGAATAGGGTGATTAACCCAATTAATATGATTGGCTCCATTGAGCTGATTCCTTTCTTTCACTCCCCTACGTCGTTGTGGGGGTCCGGCTGGGTGTGCGGACTAGCTGCCGGCATGTAGTCGGACTGCAAGGCCTGGGCGAGCTTCGCCTGTGCAAGATCGTCATAGTCAGCAACCGCGTCTTGGTAGTCATGGATGTTGTCAAAGCCGGCCTCTGCCGCTTCCTTCGCCATTTCTTCGTTAGCAGCATCCTGCTGAGCCTCATAAAGCCGATCCTGGGCGCGGAGTCTAGTTTCACCGAGTGTGGAGGGGCCTAAATGGATTCTCGAATTGCGAATTTCGCGTGCTCGTTGGCGTGCTGCGGCATCGGCGAAGGACCGAACTTCGATCATCTCGTCCGGTTCTAGGCCGTCGAAGATCTCCGGGTTAAGGGTAAGTGCGATCTTGCTCGCCGAGAAGGACGAGACGGGTCGCTGGGAGTCTTTGACTACGGATGCCGCAAAACCCCGCGAATGCATTGGATACGGCTCGGGCTGTCCGCCCTGGAGCACTGCGTCGCTTGACCCAGGGGACCATTCGAGAGCGTTGTCGAGCTTCATCAAAGAGTCTGAGCTGACATTGGGAAGCCGCCCGAGCTCGATGCGGGAGACGGTTGTCGTTGAGGGTCCGCCGCGTTGTGAGACCTCGATTTGCGACAGGCCAAGTTCAATTCGGCGGGCCTTTACTGCCTTGGCTAAAGCTTCATAATCCGTCATGCCTAGATAGTCTCAAAAACCTTTGGCAAACACCTAACGTATTTGGAAAACACCGCGCCTAGTTATGCCTGAAATTACAAGGATGTAACTTCACTTTATTGGCAAACTGGTGCCGTTTGCCTAAAAGTTGCTTGCAATGGATAGGTGTTTGCCGTACATTCTAGGCATGGCAACAAAAGCACTAGGCGTGACTGAAAAGCGGGCTAGGCTCCAGCCCCCAGTCATCACTCTTAAGGGGCTCCGGAACATCCTCGGGCTCTCTCTCGCTGAGGCATGTGCGCTCATCGAGGAGAAGTCTCCAGAAATCACGATCTCTCGAGGATCCCTTTGCGCCATCGAAAACGGCTCTAGAGGTGCATCCACAGCGATGCTGACCGCTCTCGAAGTCGCTTACGGCCTGGATCAAGGAGACCTCGTCACCAATTACGAGCCGCGTAGCCGGCGTAACCCAAATGAAAAGACCGCCGCGTAGCAGCGCGACGGTCCTAGCGAAAGGAATCAACTTTCATGTCTCACCTTACCGCAGTCCCCTTCCACGGGACGAACATCCACGCGATCAAGAACGATGACGGCATCCACGTCGCCGTCCGCCCCATCTGCGAATCGCTTGGCATCCAGGCGGATGCGCAAGTAAAGCGACTGAAGCGTGAACCCTGGGCAGTCACGTCCATCAAGGATGGAACTGGAAACGACGGGAAGCGTTACCAGATGACCTTCGTGGATCGTCGGACGTTCACGATGTGGCTCGCCACCATCCAAACCAGCCGCATCAAAAACGAAGCAGCACGTGAACTCCTCGAGGCCTACCAATGCGAAGCCGCTGACGCCCTCGACAAATACTTCCACGAGGGTGGAGTCATCAACCCGCGCGCGTCCGAGCACCAGGTGAACGCGATCATCCGGCAAGCCCAAATGAAGATGGAACTCTGCCAAGCAGCCAAGGGCCTCATCCACGCCGACCACCTCGAAGCTAGGGCCCGCATCGTTCTCGCTGAAGGGCTCGGTGAGAACCCCGTCATCGACCAGGCCAAGCGTCCCCTCTACGTCCAGGCATACCTCGAGCAGAAGAACCTCTCCACCAGCCAGCTCCGCAAGGTGGCAGGCACATTCGGAAAACGATTGAAGGCCGCCTACACGTTGCGCCACGGCAAGGCTCCTGACCAGTACCCGCTCCAGATCAAGAACGGGCAGATCAAGAACGTCAACGCCTACACCGAGGCTGACCGTCCGCTCATGGACGAGATCTGGACCGACTACTACGCACAGGTGATCTGACCATGACTCGTATGAATGCGCTGTTTGTGAAGCCCACGCTTTGGAACTACCTCTGCGAAGCGGCTCGCGAGTGGTGGCATACGTGGCACGCGAAGAACGCCCCCATGAAGAGGAATGCTCGTCACATCTACGTCATGTCTCCGCTGACAGCTCTACAACTATGGGATCCGTCAACTGGTCAACTCGGACCAGGATCTTTTGGGGAACGCCAAGTCTCCACTGCCCAATCCGATCCGGGAACGCGACCTTCGCCTGAAACGACACGGACTCCCCAGGTTCAAGACTCGTCTGGTTCCCAAGGAGTAGCAGAGTCGTCCGAGCGGGCGCAGGAAGCTTCTCAATCTCTTCAAGGGCAATCCCACTTATGGGTTTCCTGCCCACGTTGCGCAGCACAAATATTCCTCTATCTAGCCCGGCCTTCCGGTAGTCAGCCTTCAACGCATATGCCGGAGGGCGACTAGTGCTCCAGTTCAACCAGTTCCAAACGCCGTTGGCAGTCGTGCCGACAACAGCAACACCAAGCGCCCACCACGCCGGGTCGTTCATCCATTCCATACCAGTGACTCTATATAGAGAGGTCCAGCCATGACCCGCATGAATACCGAACACATCAGCATTAGTGTTCCAGAAGGCTTGACCGAGCTTGCCCTAAAGGTCAGCAATGTTGACGAACTTCGAGATCCCTCCCTCAAAGTCAAACATGATCGCGCCATCCTGGACCTCGAAGACCTCCGTTTTGGTCCCAGTTTCAGTGTTGGTGATGTACGCCTGCCCGTCATCCACGAGAACGACGGTGATGATCTTCGAATTGGTCAGGATCTTAAGCTCAAGCTTGGCGATAGCTTCAATTGTCGTGCGAACCATTTGAGTAAGTTCCCGAACGGTCGAACCAACATCGTTAAGGTCTCCGTCCTGCAGATTTTTAAGGCGCTCGTTGAATTCGTTTCTCGCCTTGTCGGTAGCGGGCAAAAGCTCGTAAGGGACATCCATGATTCTTCCTCTCCCGTAGGTGGTTCCAGCAATCCCCACCCTACGGGAGAGGGACCCACCACATCCTCGGAATTAGAGGATGAAGCCTGATGTCCAGTGTGAAGGAGCAGCAGCTCCAAATGATCACCAGGCAACGCGCAGCCGAACTCGCTGACGTGTCCCTCTCGACGGTGGACAGGTGGATCCTGCACGGCGATCTCCAGGCCTACAGGCTCGGACCTAAAGCCGTCCGCATCCGCCTCACCGACCTCCAAGAGTTCATGACCTCCCGCACCTGGGACGACCTCTAACCACTCTTTTTCCAACGAAGGAAACCTGTCATGAAAACCCTCATCCCCACATGGGCGTTCAGCGTCCTGAAATGGGTGCTCCTGCTCGAAGCCTCCGTCGCGACTGCGTTGCTTATCGACTGGTGGTGGACAGCAGCATGAGCCACTACATCGGCGCGGAACTCGTCGAAATCAAACACCGACCACCCCGCATCGTCACCATCTTCTCCCCGAACGGGCCAGCCTCACAAGGCCCCGACTATCAGGTCGGGCTCTCGCTCGGGGAAGCCGAAGAACTCGTGAACGCCTGGTGGAACCCGACAGGGCCCAGGATCTTTGAAAACTTCACGCTGGCCAAAGACGACCAGGAAATCCACGTCTATTTCCCGCACGTCACCCTCCTTCTCGGACTCGACCGCCTCGACACCATCCGACTCATCAGCGACCTCGAAGACATCCTCAACGCAAAGCAGACAGCATGACCGCCGAATATCTCGCAGGCATCGTCATCGTCTTCACCATCACTGCCGGAATCATCTACTACGCCTACCACATCAGCCGAAGGAAATAAGTCATGGAAACCACTCTCAGGGACCGCGCCCACAGCCACGAAAACGAGGCATTCGAAGCACTCCACAAGCCAGCTGGGACCGCTCTTGCACGGGCTGGTGTGCGGCTCGCTCTCGCCCACCTCCGCCTCGCAGCGTCTTATCACGCGGCCGCCAACGACAACCAAGAACAGGATCAGAAATGACCGTCCTTCAGCATTGGACCCTCCGCCGGATCACCGGCGGTAGCGGAACGATTTCCCACCCATGGTGGACCACCGCCCCCGGCTGCCCCCAAGAACGCCACGCCACCCGCTGGTGCAAATGCCGACCCCACCGGACCAAGAACGCTGCACTCACCTACATCCGCCAACAAGAACAGAAAGAACAAGACCAATGAACCCGATTAATGAGATTGTTGCCGAATATGCGGCACTCAAAGCCCAGGCAGACCGCGACCAGAAACGCCTGAAAGAACTCCGCGCACAGATCCTCAACGTGCTCCCCGACGGAGGTAGCGCGGGGGAGTACCAGGTGAACGTGTCCCGTCCCAAGACCATGGACTGGGCGAAGGTTGAAGCAGCGTTCCCCGCTTCCGCCTACCCGCAAATCTGGACTGCGCTTGATCGTGACGCAGTGAAGGATCATGTGGCTCCCGCAATCCTCGACACCTTCACCACCGAGGGAAGCCCCAGGATGACAGTCAAATGACCAGCCTGTCACTCACCCCCATCACCCCCGCCACGATCACACCATCCGCACCGGCACCGTCTGGTTCGCTCCTCGTGCCGATCAGCGACAAGACCGGGCCCGGGAAAGACATTGAACGTGACAGGTGGGGCAGACCGTTGATCATCCCCCCACACGGCGGCAAACCGGTCCCCTACACGCGGTGCACGACCTTCGTCGGTTCTCTTGATGACAAAGAGAACTTGATGAAGTGGAAGGCTCGCATGACCGCGATCGGCATGGCTCAACGAGACGACCTCGTCCTCCAGGCCCGTGCGGCTGACCCTGACGATAAGAAAACCCTCGGCAGGGTCGCCGAAGCCGCAGCCGAACATGCAGGAGCCTCCCAACGCGCGACGATCGGGACCGAACTCCACGCCCTCACCGAACGGCTCGACCGAGGCGAAACTCTGCCCGATATGGGGAAGTGGCAGCCCGACCTCGACGCCTACCAGGACACAACCCGACGGCTCGGGCTGGTGTCGGAAGAGATCGAAACGTTCGTCGTCAACGATGAGCTGCAGATTGGTGGCACGTTCGACCGCGTCTACAACGTGGGTGGGCAACGGTATATCGGTGACCTCAAAACCGGGTCCTCGCTTGATTGGGGGACTGGGACGTTCGCGATGCAGCTCGCCGTCTACGCCAACAGCCTCCGCTACCACGCCGAAACTGGTGCACGCGACAACCTCAACGTCCGCACCGACCTTGCTGTCCTCGTCCACCTCCCCGCCGGTACAGGCCGATGCGACGTGTACTGGCTTGATATCGAGAGGGGATGGGCCTCCGTTTCCCTCGCGGCTGCTGTCCGTGAATTCCGGAAACTCAAACGGGACACGTGGCTCCGACCCTTCCAGCCCCTCATCACCCCCAGCCCCCGAACCCTCATCGACAAAGCGACCAGCGTTGATGAGCTCAACACAATCTGGTTCGACCACCAGTCCACCTGGACACCCGACTTGACCGCTGCAGCCGCAGCCAAGAAAACACAACTCACACAGAAAGAAGCATCACTATGACCGCGATGAACCCATTCGCGTCCATCCCGTCCCCCTCCGACGGAATCACCTGGGCCGACAACAACGGTGCCCTCCTCATCCTGCAACCCACCGCCATCGAGACCGGCATCCAGACCTCCTACGGATCCGCCGATGCGGTCCGCGCCAACGTGTGGGTGCTCGACGGCCCCAACGCCGGCGAAGTCCATGACGACACGTTGGTCTTCCCGAAACTCCTCCAGTCCCAGCTGAAGTCCCGCATCAACCAGGTTGTGCTCGGCAGGCTCGGTCAAGGCGTCGGGAAACCAGGCCAGTCCGCTCCCTGGATGTTGAATGAGCCCACCCAGCAGGATGTGCAGACCGGCATGCAGGCCTGGGAACGCATCCAATCCGGCACCACTCCCGCACAGCCCGCACAGCAACAGCAGGCTCCGGCGCAGCAGGCTCCGGCTGCCACCACCCTCCAACCCCAAGCACAAGCACAGGCTCAGCCGGCATGGGGACAACAAGCGCAGCAGGCTCCGGTCCAGTCACAGTACAACGACGCTCCGCCTTTTTGATCGCACCCGCACCTAGGTGACGGTAATCGCCCTGCTGGCAGGCACACCCGGTTCGAGCCCGGGGAGGGCACCAAGAAAACAGTGAAGAAGCCTGTGAAGGAGAGAAACGATGTCAGGAACCCAGAAGCCCGGCGGTTGCCGCTGCGGAGATCACTCCACCGGCGGCACCAGTGAAAATGTCTCGACCCCACGTCTGACTAATCTGGATCAAGCATTCGAAGAAGTCTTTGCGACGTTCTTCGGGGACAAAGGAAGTCACAGGGAGACTGGCTCCGGAGACCTCGAAGGACAAGGACCTGAGGGCCGTCAAGTCAACATCCTCCCCATCAAGGATGTCCAGTCCCCGAGCGATCAAATAGTCGAGGTAGTTGCGAAGGCCATCCGGGATCTCGCTGATCAGCCCGATCTCCTTGCGCAGTTTCTCAAAGGCTACACGCAGGCCCTCGAGCTCCTCGCTGCCGAGAACAGTGGGGAGTGAACCAGCATGATCCAAGGTCCTGACCAGGTTCTTTGCCGCGATCAGATCCGAACCAGAAAGCCCATTGGCTCGAGTTTGTTTCCAATTATATTCCGGAAGATTCAGCTTCCTCCACAGGACCTCAAAGAGTCCTTCGTTATCAGCCACAACATCATCGGCTGCTGTCGAGATGGTTTCACATGCGCGGATTGTTTCACTCAGCAACTCAAGCGCCCGAATATGACCCTCTCGAGGCGAGTCGTCAACAGCGCCGTAAAAGCCCAACAGCGAAGGCTCCTCAGCCATCCCCTCCATCAGGGCCAGCAGGTCGCGCAAGGGGTTATTACTCATGACCACATGGTACCGAGCGGAACGGTCGGTACCCGATGAATTACCTGCCTACGTCGCACGACGTTCATGATGGTTCTGCTAGCCTGTCCGTGAGGCCTGAAAAACCTCATACAGACCGGGTTAGCTACGCCGATACCGTGGCTTTCTTTGACGACGGCATTATGCCGAGCGTGTCCGTGAATACAACACCCTCCGGGGGAATAGCGGACGGACCGTGTCTGTACGGTTTTTTCAGCGTCTCGGTGCCTTCGTCGTCCCTGAAAAAGATGCCGCAGGCACCTCCATCATCGACAGACCGATTTGGAGGAGTCATGGCGAAGCCATACCCAAACACCCTGCGTGACTACACGCACGTCCGTCACCTTCGACAGGTGATCCTCTCCAAGGCCATTGACTTCGGTGTCAGGCGCCGGACCGACCCATCTTTGACTGGCCTGGTGGAAACATCTGAAGGCTGGGCCAGGATCCTGGCCCGCATCGAATGGACCAGGCACGGACGCCGAACCTGCTGGACTCGCCCCGACCCTATAGGTGACGACCTGTATGTTGCCATCGACGCAGCCAACATGTTCACTCACCCCCGGACACAAGCGACCGCACTCACCACGGCATATACCGCGCACGAGAACAGCTGCTGGTCGGTGATTGTCGCGCGACCCCTCAACGATTACCCAGTCAACCAGCTCCATGGCCTCACCGAATTCGAGGGAACCCATGAATAGTTATGACTTCGCGAAAGACATCACCACCAATGACGAGGACGCCCTCACCCTCTGGCAAATCATGACCAGAGCCCACCACCACGAACAAACAACCGAAGCACGCCTCTCAACCATCGAAGCGTTGAAAGCCACGGCCCACTGGTACGCCGGCCATGGGCACCCCGTCTTCCCCTGCGTTCCTGGTGAAAAGCGCCCCGCGACTGCGCATGGTTTCAAAGACGCCACCACCGACCGTGCCCAGATCGAAACATGGTGGACGCACATACCGGCAGCCAACATCGGCCTCCCCACCGGACACCAATTTGATGTCATCGACATCGACGACATCGCAGCCTTCGACCAAGTCATCGCCTTCGTCCGCGACGGCCACATCCCCAAACCCATAGGACTCGCCACCACCCCCCGCGGATACCACCTCTACATCCCACCAACAGGACTCGGCAACTCCACGAACGTCATTCCAGGAGTCGACTACCGAGGCATCGGCGGCTATGTTCTCGCCGCCCCATCCCGCCTCACCAACGGCCGAAACTACCGCTGGTCATGGACACAGATCGGACAACAGTAATGGACTACGCCTCCAACCCATTCTTCTCCCGCATGGTCAAAACACATGCCACCAGCGAGGCAAACCCTTTCACACCCACCCCCGTCGACGGACCCTCCAACTACGGGACCGCAGCCCTCACAAGCGAACTCGACATCCTCGCCAACACCATGCCCGGCGGAAGAAACCACCAACTCAACAAAAGCGCGTTCAACATCTCCCAACTCATCGCCTCCGGACACATCGACCCCACGATCGCGTGGGACGCGCTCAACACGGTCGCGAGACAGATAGGGCTCACCGAGTCGGAGATCCAGGCCACCCTGAAATCCGCCTACGGGGCAGGCTCCGCCCAACCCCGACACGTCGACGACATCACCCCGCCCGAGACAGTGGTGTTGCAACCCGTACCTAACCCGAACCCGCAACCGACACAACCCGCAGAACCACACGCGACAGAGACAGAACCAGTTGCACCCATCAGCCTGGAAGACTCCGTCCGCGAACACCTCCCCATCCTCGACTGGCACGCCCTCTGGGAACAAGACGACGAAGAAGAATGGATCCTCGAACCCCTCATCGCCAAACGACGCGGCATCGTCATCTACTCCCCACCCAAAGTCGGCAAATCCCTCTTCTCCCTCGAAATGGCCGTCCACATCTCACGCGGAGAACCCTGGCTCGGCACCACCATCGACGCCCCCCACAACGTCCTCTACGTCGACTACGAAAACGACCCCAGAGGAGACACCAGGGCACGCCTCCAAGCCATGGGATACGGCCCCGACGACCTCCAGAACCTAAAAATGCTGTCCTTCCCCACCCTCGACGGCCTCGACACGTCTAAAGGCGCACAACAGCTCCTCGCAGCCTGCCAGGTCTACGAATGCGACATCGTCATCATCGACACCATCTCCCGCGCCGTCGACGGCGACGAAAACGAAAACGACACCTGGCTCGCCTTCTACCGCAACACCGGCCTCCTCCTGAAACAGAACGAGATCACCATGGTCCGCCTCGACCACACCGGCAAAGACGAATCAAAAGGGCAGCGGGGTGGGTCAGCGAAGTCGGGTGACGTCGACGCGATCTGGAAGCTCTCGAAAGTCACCGAGGACGGATCCAAACTCCAACTCAAACTCGACGACGCCCGCATGCAAATCACCGACCGCACCCTCATCCTCGACCGCATCACCGACCCGCTGCACCACAAGGTGGCAGGAGCCGGCCAGATGGCTGCCTGGGACGCGAAAGTCAACGAGATCATCCAAGCCCTCGACGACCACGGCTTCGACCGCGACGTCGGCCGAGGCAAGGCCCGCGAACTCCTCAAGGGACTCGGGATCGTCGCAAGGAACGAGACCATTTCCGAGGCGATCAGGCAGCGCAAGAACAGGCCCTACGCCCTCCCGATCGAACTCAATCAGGAGGAGAAATGATGCCCCTCCCTGCCTACGAAAACCTGTCCCCGCCCCTCGGGGACAGGTCCCTAAAAACCACCTGCCCCAAACGTCCCGGGACAACAAAATTCAGGCCGACCGGGACAGCCGCCAATCGGCTCAACACCAACGCTTTCACCTGTCCCCAGATTCCACGGGACAGGTGGGGACAGGCGAACTCGGTGTACCTGTCCCCTTTTCCGCACCCCTTAAGGGGTGCGGAAAACAGACACCTGGGACAGCACCCCCACACTGAGGAGAACCGTGACAGTGAAACTTCAAGAAAACACCTGCTTCAAATGTGGCCAGCCCACAACCACCACCCAAGACTTCATCACCCAAACCTGGGACCTCACCCCCATCCCACGAGCCGATGCAACTTGGGTCGCTTTCCTCTCCCGCCCCGTCCTCGCCATCACCACCAACGGCCAACGATGGCACGCCCACACTGCCCGCACCCACCACGACCTCCCCAACAAATTCGACACCAACACGTGGCTCACCGAACACCGCTGCCACCACCCACCCATCCCCGAAGCCGGAAACCCCATCACCCTCACCCCACCCACCGTCGAGATTGATTTGTTCAACCAAGCAGACGACCAACCTCCCTACTAGGAAAAGAGAAAGCGAAATGACACACCTTGTCCATCCCGAAGAAATCGAAACGATTGTTGGTGCGACCAGAGAGCAATCTAGACACATTGCTCGAGCCGTTAGCTCAGAGCAGACGGTGTACATCCTGCACTCGGTCGAATGCAGAGACACCGTGGAGGATCTTCGAAACTGCGATTTTTCACTGGCCCTCGACCGTGGAATCAATCCCGATCACTGGAGCGAATATGAAGACCGGCCAGTGCATGTTTCGGTCCTGAACGGTCAACTCATCCCCCTCAAGGAACTTGTCAATGGCTAGGAATCGTAAGAGTGCGAAATCGGCCGGTACACGCTTCGAACGACAAGTCGCAGACTACCTCGCGCAACATGTTGATGATCGGATCGATAGACGAGTCAAAACCGGAGCTAAAGACCGTGGCGATATTGCGGGCCTCCGACACATGGGTGGGCGTGTAACTGTCGAATGCAAGAACACGGCGCGTATCAGCCTCGCAGCGTGGGCGCAGGAAGTGGAGATTGAACGCGGCAATGACGATGCGCTCTGCGGCGTGATTATGCACAAGCGTCAGGGGAAAGGCCGGCCGGCAGATCAGTGGGTGACGATGACCCTCGGGGACTTCGTTGCGCTCATCACCGGGAACAGAGGGCATTTAGACAAGGAGAAAGAACGATGAGCACGCCACCACCGTTGCCGGACTGGCTCGACGCACCCGCCATAAGGGCGCGACAAATGAGGGACAAGGAAGAGACCGATGAGGCTATGCGATTCATGCTCGAAAGGGCGCTTGCTTTAGAGCTTCGAGTGAACCGTGGCATGACGAAAAAGATGGTGGACCGCTGGCTGGACGAGGTGCGCGCCGAAGCGTGGGATGAAGGTTTCGACGCAGGGGAGCGTGACGCTTTCGACTTAGACGAGAACCCAGACCATGAATGCCTAAAGAACCCCTACCGGAAGGAGAAGAACGCATGAGCCGCCCGAGACGTGTCCAGCTTCGCCGCACCAAGGGCTGGCGCATGCCTGAGAACACTATCAAAGTCGCCCGCCCCACCAAATGGGGTAACCCCTTCAAGATCGGTGGCTACTACTACTACGAAGATGGCGTGCCGGTGGCTACGGGGCACGCGAGCGCGGGAGCGAGAGTTGAGGACCGTGACCACGCAGTGCATCTTTTTGAAGAACTCATTGAACTCGACGGCTATGAGTGGGGCTGTGTCCGTGATGTTCGGGAGCTTCGGGGGAAGAACCTCGCCTGTTTCTGCCCGCTCGACCAGCCATGTCATGCAGATGTGCTCCTCGAACTCGCCAACAAGGAGCCGGGCGCATGAGTAGCTTCAAGAAGATGATGGAAGCGCTGGATAAGCCGGTGAAGGGAGTCCCGACAGTGGACCAGGTTCGGGCACGGTTTATCGACTACGAGACCGAGATGTCACATTGTGCCGGATGGATTGACGGCGTGAGCGACGAATACGGCGAAGCGTTCGACCGTTGGCTTGATCTGGTGCGCGCCGAAGCCTGGCTCCTGGGAGTTGGAGGCGGCATGTTCTACGGCCCACTTGACATCCCGCCCAACCCGTACCGACAGGAGTAGGACGCATGAGTGAGTCGACTCCGACGGGTGTACCGATCATCGACTGCACCACCTGCGGGAAACGGCATCCCGCTAGTCGTCAGCATTGCCCGACCTGCGGGCTGGCGACCCTCTGGCACCCGCACTGCGTTTGGGAAGGACAACCATCATGAGTACATTCAAGAACCGCAAACTTTGGATTGATAGCCGAGGCATGCCAGTAATCACGACAACATCAAATGGGGCACGAAATGCGGAACATTGGGGATGGACCCCTGCAATCGCAACCCCGAGCGAAATGGCAGGACGCATGACTGGCAAGGTGCTTGACCCGACGTGCGGGGCACGCATGATGTGGTTCAACAAAACCGACCCGCGAGCAATCTACGGCGACCAGCGGACAGAGACCCACACCCTCTGCGACGGACGCACCCTCAACATCACCCCAGATGTCGAGCTGGACTTCCGGGAGCTACCCTTCGCTGACGAAACCTTCCGTCTGGTCGTGTTCGACCCGCCCCACCTGACCAACGTCGGGCACTCGTCATGGCTCGCAGCAAAATACGGGCGGCTTCTACCTTCCTGGCAAGACGACATCACCGCAGGCTTCGCGGAGTGCTTCCGCGTCCTCAAACCGGAGGGAATCTTGATCTTCAAGTGGCCGGAGGTTCAGGTTCCTCTGGGTGACGTTCTCGCGTGCACGCCGGAAAAGCCGTTGTTCGGGCACACAGGCACCAACCCGACAACGCATTGGATGACGTTCATGAAGGACGCATCCCCCGACCATCACTCAGATAAGGAGACGGACGCATGAACTTCTTAACGCCCTTCTGGGAGCACCCCGCATGCGTGAAATGCGCCGGCTGCGGGAAGCCACTCGTACTCAAATGGTCGAACAGCGCAATCGGATACGCGATCTACCACGGTTCTTGCAAGGAGAAGCCATGCTGAAAACCTATCGCCAATCCCACGATCTCTGGGTGACCACCGGCGAGTTAACGTTCCCGACCCGGATACCGCCACACCTCGCCAGGACCATCGCACGCGAACTCCGTGCCCTCGCCCGCAAACCCGGCAGCCGGCGATGGACCTGGGAACGGCACCGACTCGCCGCCACCACCACCCCAGACACCATGACCCTCACCTTCCACGACACGATCACCGTCGCCATTAGCCGAGACGAACTCTCACAATTCATCAGCGAGCTACAGACCCACGGATACGGGAGACAACAATGATCAGGGTCCGCATTCACAAACGAAAAAACAAGCCACTCCCCGGACACCCCAACCGCGACATATGGCGGTGGCGAATCGACAAAACCCACTCACGCGGCGCAGACACCATCCGCAAAGGCGACGCCCCCACATGGAAAGAAGCCTGCCGAGAAGCACAACTCGCATACCTAACCCAAAAATGGGGCGAAGCCAACATAAGACAAGTTCAA
The DNA here is from genome assembly GCF_001375495.1 of Flaviflexus massiliensis. Lineage (GTDB taxonomy): Bacteria > Actinomycetota > Actinomycetes > Actinomycetales > Actinomycetaceae > Flaviflexus > Flaviflexus massiliensis. Next base: position 835,838 of record NZ_LN831058.1, read on the forward strand.
GAATTCGCAAAACGCATCGTATCCGTCCACACTATCCCGGCTGACCAATGGCAGACCTTCCTCAAGGAGCCCAACAATGACTGACCTCGACCCCTTGGAGCATGTTGCGCGAAAACTCTGTATAGCAGACGGAAACGACCCCGACAGACATGTTTGGGAACACGACGAATACGGGAGGCGGACCGTCTCAGAACCAGCCTGGACCCACTACGTCCCAGTGTTTGAAAAGCTCCTCAGCGCACCAGTTGAAACCGAAGGAGACGACGATGACTGACCGCTATCCGCCACGTCCACAGGACTGCGCCACCTGCAACATGCACGGCCCTGAACTGCCACCTTCTTCCAGTGCGCTCCTCGACTTGCACCGCGCTAGCCACGACGCCGTGCAAGCGATCGCCCAACCGTTCATCAACTTCTTCGAAAGGCACGCCCGATGACTGACCTGGACCAGGCACGCACCCACATGCAGGACATCATCCAGTGGTGGGACATCCTCGGCGACGTCGCCGAAACCGCGACCGGAGTCGTGGGACACAGGCTCTCCATGACCGGGGTGCACGGTACACCGAAAGACGCCACTGTCACCGCGATCCTACAGATCGACGCTGTCGACACCATCCAGAAAGACGTGGAGGCGCTCGCGGGCAAGCTTGGGTGGCGTCCCCGCCGTGATGGCGACCCGAAGATTTACATTCTTGGGAACCTCGAATGGGCCGCGTTGAATCTCGCACCCATCGAATGGACCGTCCCTATCGATGACCTCCACCGCCGGGTTGGTTCACTGACCGGCCATGCACCACGGCCCACACAGCGCCTCTGTCCACTCTGCGGAGAGACCCTGAGGATCATCCCACCAGACAGACCCACATGGCACACCGCCTCAGAACGACGCGCAGCCGCGTCAGAACCAGACCGCTTCACCTGTGACGGCTGCGGGGAAACACGCACGAGCGAAGAAATCGAGACCCTTTTCAGGTGGCGGATTTCGAATGCGGATGCCCAGGTTCTTCCTCGGGAAGCGTCCCGGCTCCTCGGGATCCCAGAGCAGACGATCTACTCATGGATCAGGCGTGGCCTCCTCGAGCGCACTGGGGAAGCAGTGAGCCTCTCAGACACCGCAACACTACGGAAGGACCACACATGACATTAAAGAGCCAATGGTGCATAATGAAACCAGGGCGGAAGCATACCCAGAGTTCAAAGAAGAGCTGAGAAATGCCAGATTTTCAACTTGAGTCATGGAAAGTACATTCCAAGGTGATCACACGAGTCATGGGTGGCGGTGAGATTCGCCGGAACGTTATTGATGCCGTCTATTTCGTCAATGGCCAAAGACTCGGGTGTAACAACAAGATCACCGAGCTCCCCATGAACGCAACGCGAAAGCAAGTAGAAGCGGAATTGAAGCAGCACTTAGGAATCGCTGACTGAGAACACGAGGGTGGAAGCGTCACAAACAGTGAAGATCGCTTCCTCCCTCGCATATGGATACCGGACTAATTCTCCGCCATAGTCTCCTCATTCCTTCGACCAAATCTGGGACATTTTGGGTTCCCGCAGACCCAAAACTCCTGCGTAGCTGAGCCGCTACCAGGCTCCTCCATTGAAGCCTCACCAACCAGAACTCGCTTTAGTCTCATAGGCTTTTTGCATCCTTGACAACGCCTACCCAAAACATTCTCCATCCACTCAAAAGCAAACCAATCGAATCAATGTTTGCCTACACGAAATTTAATACACTCAGCACATGAACACTAGAAACCTCACGACTATACTTGGCGCATTAGCCCTCACGCTTTCCGCCTGCAGTGGAGACAGCTCGCCAGACGGAACCCCTCTCGGTGAACCATACGCAGTCACTTACAACGACACACCGTTCGAAATTACTCTCGACAACATCGAGTGTGGACTGACCGAAGCCACTAAAGAGACCCGGACCATCAGCATCGGCGCATCAGGCAGCAGTGACAAGATGGTCGAAGAAACCTTTACTGCTGCTCCCGGCAACCAATACTGCCGATTCGAAGCCACCGCCACCAACCTCGGCACTGCTCCCGCATGGGCGCAATACATTCGACAGGCCCAGGTCGACGGGAAGATCTTCGATAACCATGACACGAACGACCTGAACGCCGTTACCGACGGGCCGCCGCCTTGGGAACACCTCCAGCCCGGGTCGTCGGCCACCATCACCCAATGGCTCGAACTCCCCGAAGGAGACGTGGAGGCACTGATTTATCCCCCCGGGGATGATTCTCAAGCCCACCCCCCCCCCCCCCCATAACCCCCCCCGGGGGGTTCACCAGCCCCCCCCATACACGAAGCCCGGCCCCACCCCTCACTTTACCCCCACCCCCCGCTGGTGACACCCCGCCCCGCCCGGGTGGCGGCCCGCGGGGGAGGATTCTCAACCCCCCCCCCCCCTCGTCAAATACCCCCCCCCGGTGGGTTCCCCACCCCCCTCCATCCACGAGCCCCGGCCCCCCCCATCACTTAACGCCCACCCCAGCATGTGAGCACCCCTGCAGTCCATGAGGAGGCCCGCCGTGTCAATGAGCCCCCGCCGGACAAACGGCCGCGCCCAGCAAAACTTCTCACGCATCGTGCTCGCACGAGCGAACGGCCGCTGCGAAGTCCAAGGCCCAAACTGCCAAGGTCGAGCCGTCGAGGCAGACCACATCATTCCACTCATGGATGGCGGCTCACACGACCCAGAGAACGGCAGGGCAGTCTGTCGTCCGTGCCACAGAACCTTCACAGACAAACAAATCTTTCAAGCAAAGAATGCGTGGCGACGAAAGCCCATTGCGCATCCCGCAGACACCGCGCCCCAAGGTCTCTACACTGGGCTGGATTAAAGGCGTCGGTGTGACAAGCGTGTTTCCCGCTCACTTCCATGACGGACCAGGCATTTTCCTCTCCCGTGACGCTGCCCACCCCCGATACCCCTCCCCCGCCCCAAGCCCGGCCCTCTAACTGCATAGGGCCTCCCCGGCTGTATATTTTCCGAACCTCTCTCACGCGCGCGAAGAGAATGGCCCTGAGCGCTCCTGTGTGGCGTCGTGTGGGCCGATCTCATTCTTGGGGTGGGCAACCTACTGCTGGATTTTGCTGGGTTCTTGAATTCGCCCCTTAATTGGGTTGCCATCTTTTCCGGCTAGTATTCGTTGTTATGTCGCTATTTAACCGTAAACAGGCTAGAATAATGGTATGAGAATTTGCGGTCATTGCGGTAAGTCGATTGCCGGGAAGCGTGCGAACGCGGTCTGGTGCTCCACTTCTTGCCGTGTCATGGGCGCGCGAGCGAGGAAGGCTCTGCCGGCCGAGATGACGAGCAGTCCACGGTGGGTCCGGTTCGCGCTGCGTCCCCGTAAGAATGGGAAGCTCGCGAAGGTCCCGATACAGCTGAACGGCCAGAATGCGTCCTCCACCAACCCCGCCACCTGGAGCACCTACGAAGCGACGAAAGCTTCGACCGTGGGTGATGGACTCGGTTGGGTTCTCGGTGACGGGATCGGCTGCTTGGATCTCGATAATTGTTTTGATGAGAACGGCACACTGTCAGATTTTGCGCGCTCGGTGATCGCGGAGCATGAGCAGCAGGTGGTTCTGATTGAACGGTCGCTGTCCGGACGTGGCGTTCATATTTTCTTGCCGATGGCACCTGGTGCTGGTCGGCGGTCCGAGCGGATTGAAGTTTATCCTCCCGACAGTGGTCGGTTTATTGCGGTGACAGGAGACAGGCTCCGCATCTAGTTTTGTGAAGGTGGTGGTTAGCGTTGGCTCTTCCTGGTAGGAAACCACCCCAAGCCGGTGATGCACCCAGGCATCGAGTTGAACCTGTCCATGATTGGACGGAGGTCCCGGATGTGCCATTCGCAGGTCCGTGGCCGGTCGATCTTCCCGAGGGTCGTGTGATTGTCACGAAGGACGGCCCGATCGATGTCAGCTTGCAACCTGAAACACGGGCGTGGTGGGAAACCATCAAGACCATGCCTCACGCGGTGTTGTGGACGGAGTCGGATTGGCAGTTCGCGAAGGCAACCGCAATCGTCGCTGATATGGGGTTTTGTGGTGGCGTTGGTGCGATGACTGAGTTGCGTCAGCGTGAGAAAACTTTGGGTACAACGCACGAGGCTCGTATGGGTTTGAGGATTCGCTATGTTGACCCTATTGGGGGTGAGGAACGCGGGAAGCTTGCGGAGGTGAGGACGATTGACGGTATCGCCGATCTCTGAAATTCTTCCCGGCTACCGTGTCGACCCGGAGTCTGGTGCGCTGGTTACGTTGCCGTGGCCTTCTAGGCCGTCTGCGAAGGTGAGGCTTGCGAAGAATTCGCTTGGTCCGGGGATTATTGATTGGGCTGAGGGCCGAACAAACGAGCCCGGCCTAACGCATTATCTGACTGGTGCTCCGTGGAGATTCACGCCTGGACAAAAACGTTTTTTGATCATGTGGTATGCCTTCGACGAGACTGGCAGGTTCGTTTACCGGTCTGGTGTGAAGCGTGGGGCGAAAGGGACTGGTAAGGATCCGTTTGCGGCGGCAATGATGCTGATCGAGTTCATTGGCCCGTCCCAGCTGGTGTGGGATGCCCGGCTGGGCTGGACGGGTGTCAGGCATCGGATGCCGCTTGTCCAGGTGGGTGCGAACTCGGAAGCACAGGCTAAGGACACGATGAGGATCGCGAACTCGATGCTTTCGAAAGAGGCTCGCCGTTATTACGAGGTTGACTGTGGTGAGACTGCTACGAAGTTGCAGGATGGTACTGGTGGCCGCATGGAAGTGTTGACGTGGTCGGAGGGTTCAACGGAGGGTGACCCTGCAACTTTCATTGCGTTGAATGAGTCGCATCATATGACCGGTTCAGGTGGGCATGCGATCGCGGCGGTTGCCCGTCGTAACGTTGGCAAGTCTCCTCGTGAGTTGCAAGCGCGCCTGGTTGAGTTCACTAATGCTCACCGTCGTGGTGGAGATTCGGCTGCGGAGCGGTCATTTGAGGCGTGGCAGAAGCAGGTTTCAAATAAGGCGCTTTTGCAAGACATTTTGTATGACTCGATCGAGGCGGATCCGCGGTTGCGGATTCATGTGCCGGATGAATTGAAGCTCGGTATCGAGCAGGCCTATAGTGACGCTCCTTGGGCGGATACGGAACGTTTGCAGGCAGAAGCGCTAGATGCGCGCACCTCGGCTGGTGACACGATCCGGTTCTATTTCAACGGTTTGGCAGCGGCTGAGGATGCGTGGGTCGATCCAGGCAAGGTCGACGGATTGATGATGGAGGACGCGGTTCTTGAGGACCGTGAGGCGATCGCGATCTTCGCGGACCTTTCCAAATCTGAGGATTCGACTGCTGTAGTCGCTTGCCGCCTATCGGATTCGGCGTTCTTTGTTCTTGGCGTCTGGCAGAAACCGCATGGTGATCGCGGTAAGACGTGGCTTGCTCCTCGTGATGAGGTGAAGGCCGCGATCCTTGAAGCTGATGAGCGGTATCGTGTCGTGTGGCTGGGTGTGGACCCGTCACCGGCTGAGGATGATGCGACAGAAGCCCTTTATTGGCAGGAAATGTTAGACGAACTGCATCAGCACTTTTCAAAGAAATTGAAGGTGTGGGCCACTCCGGGACGTGGTGGTTCTTCCATTCTTTTCGATATGAGGATGTCTCAGACCGGGGGAAAGTCCCGCAATGAGGAGTTCACGAAGACAGCGATGCTTGTTGCGACTCTGATTGATGAATCAGATCCTTCGAATGGTGTCATTCCATTCACGTTGGAAGCGAACCCTATTTTGCGTCGGCATATGCACAATGCGAAGCGCCGACCGAATTTGTGGGGGTTCACTCTGGGGAAAGAGACGCGGGATTCTCCCCGGAAGGTGGATCTTGCAGTTTGTGTTGTCGGGGCTCGGCTTGGCCGTGACCGGGCTTTGAATTCGGGCAAGGTGAAGTCTGGTCGGAAGCGGCGGACGGCGCGTCGTCGTACCGCAATTTTCGCGTGATGGAGAGGGAGGGGCGGTTCTTATGGCTGAGTTCCTGACAGATGACGAGGCCGCTATCCTCGACGGGCTGCGGGCGAAGATCGCTAGGTTTGAGGGTAGGAATAGGCTCCGCCGGAACTATTTCGAAGGTGAAGAGCTGCTCGTGAATCTGGGTTTCTCTATTCCTGAGGGGATGGAGTCTTTCCAGTCGGTGCTGGGGTGGCCCAGGAAAGCGGTTTCGGTGTTCGCGTCGCGGTTGCAGCCTGCGGGGTTCACGTCGGGGCGTGCCGAGGATGGTCTTGTCGAGGACATTGAGGACATGCTCGCGGGGTCGATGTTCGAGATGCTGGAGCGTCTCGCGATCGAAGCGGCCTGCCGCTATGGTGTGAGCTTTGTGTTCACGACGCGTGGGGACACGTCGATTGGTGAACCTGAGATTGTTGCTTCTGTCCGGTCGGCTCGGACCGCAACTGTAGACATGGATTTCCGGACGTGGAGGGTGAAGTCCGCCCTCGAAGTGACCGGGCCGCGCTCCTATAACCTTTATCTGCCTTATGAGGTTCTGATGATTGAGCGTAAGGGCGGGCGGTGGATTAAGGAGACCATTCCGACCGGGACGCCGCTTGTGCAGTGCGCTCCTTATGTTCAGGGTGCGATTATCGGCAAGGAGCTCGGGCAGTCGCGGATCACGCGGCCGCTGATGAAGTTTACTGACGCCGGTGTGCGCACGCTCCTCCGTCAGGAAGTGTCTGCCGAGTTCTATTCGGCGCCCCGTCAGGCACTGTTGGGTGCGGACGATTCCATGTTCATGGACGAGAATGGGCGGGTTCGTCCGGGCTGGCTCTCCATCTTGGGTGGCATTTGGGGTATCCCGGATGCGCTCGGTGAGGATGATGAGCCGGATCCGGATCTGCGGCCTGAGTTTAAGAATTTCCCGCAAATGTCGATGCAGCCGTTCTCGGATCAGTTCCGGATGATTGCTCAGCAGGTGTCGGGCGAAACATCTATTCCGCCCAGTTATTTGGGTGTGGTTGCTGATTCTAATCCGACGTCGGCGCAGGCGATTTTCGCGAACGAGATTGACCTGATTAACGAGGTGAAGTCGCAGTGGCCGTCGTTCAATCTTGGGCGGTTGCAGTTGGCGAAGAACGTGTTCCATTTGTGGAACCAGGGTCGGGTGTCGGATGTTGAGTCGTTGGCTTTGGGCCGGTTGAAGTCGCGTTGGGTTGATCCTCGCACCAGGTCAGTGCAGGAACAGTCACAGTTCGTGGCGCAACAGGTTTCGAGCGGGAACTTCCAGCCCGGATCGGAGACGACTCTTCGTCAGCTCCCGATCGATCCCGATGACATCGAGCTGTTCGCATCTGAGGCGCGCCGCGGCTCTGGCCTGTCGATCCTGTCCGAGATCGCCAACGGCGAGAATGTCGGACCGGCTGAAGGCGCTGGATCAATTCTTGAGGATCCGGTGAAGGAAGCGAACGCGATGAAGGCGAAACTTGACGCCCTCGGCGTCGGGGTCCGCGCGGGCGCAACCTTTGACTCGTTGAAGCTCCTTCTTGGGCTCGACGGTGTCGAGAACTCGGGCGCAGTCCCAGTGATGCTGCGGATGCCTGAGAGCGAGGCCGCAGCCTACGAAGGCGGTTGACCGTGAGTGAGGTGACGCAGGCCCAGCTCTGGCAGGTCCGACGATTGGACGAGGCGTTAAAGGTCGCGATCCGTCGTGACCTTCAAACAGTCTGGGCCTCTGTTTCCGGGAGGTCGCCGGACACGATCAAAGCCGTCCTCGTGGAAGCGGTGCCAGACATTATCAACAAGTACGGGTCGATGTCGGCGTCGATCGCGGCGGAGTGGTTTGAGGAGCTCATCGGCGAGGCCGCATTCATCCCAGACCTCTACAGCCCCGACGCCTACATAGCGTCGACCAGGTGGGCAATCAGTCCGCTCTACCGCGAGCAGGACTCCCCCGCTGAGGCGTTCTCACATCTCGTAGTCGCCTCCGAGCGGCACATGAAGAACTATGGTCGTCGCGTCCTGGACGAATCGGTGAGCCGCACTCCGGGCGTTTTCTATGCGCGGGTGCCGTCCGGGCCGACGACATGCGAGTTCTGTCTCGTGATGGCATCACGCGGCCCGGTCTACACGAACCGGACGACAGCGAAATACCGTGCTCGTGACGGCGGCAAGTACCACGATTCGTGCGATTGCCAGGCGGTGCCGATGCGTGGACGGTGGATCGGCGACCCCCAACATCCGCGTGGATACCGCTGGGAAGGCGATCAGGTCGCAGGCTACCGGTTCGACGACCTTTACGAACAGAACTACAAGCCGTTCCACCAATCAGGCGACCAGGTGGAGCAGGTCGCGGCACGGATGAGAGCCGCCCGCAAGGCCTGACCGGACCAACAAGTTTCACCCCTTGCCGTTATTGGTGTTGGGGGTGTTTGACGTGTCTCCGCACGGAGACCAGCCCGCACGGGATGAAAGGAAACACCATGACAGAAAGCACAGCAACCCTGACTGAGGAAACAACGTCGGCGATCAATGAAGCAACGGCAGCAGGCGCCAACTCCGAGAGCGGAAAGCCCGAGGAGAACACCGTCGAGGCCGGCAACCAGGCCTCGGATCTCGACGCGTGGAAGGCCGCTTCCCGCAAGTGGGAGGACCGTGCGAAGGCGAACAAGGCGGAACTGGAGCAGGTGACTGCTGACAGGGCGAAGGATCTGGAAAGGATCACGAGCCTTGAAGCTGAACTTTCTGCGCTCCGCGAGTCTCAGGCGGACATGCTCCGTGAGACGGTGGCCGCTGTGAAGGGGGTTCCCGCGCACCGGATCACTGGTTCGACGCGGGAAGAGCTCGAAGCGGACGCTGAAAAGTTCCTCGAAGAACTCAAGACTACGCGCCCGCTCGGCTACGTCCCGACTGCGGGAACTGGTGGGGAATCGTCTGTTGCATCTGTCGTTTCGGGCCGTGAGAGGGCTCGTGAAGCACTTGGCAAAAGCCAGAGTGCCTAATTATTCAAATTTTTGTTAGTTTCCTGAGGAGGAAATTATGGCTCTGGGAGTCACTTCTGAAACCGTGGCGGGCGGGAACCTTTCTTGGCTCGGCTCGCGTCACGGTGTAGCTAATGCGAGGACGGGGACGCTGAAGACGTCCGCGTTCACTGACAAGCACGTGCCGTCAGGTACGCCCGTGTCGGTCGACACCGACGGGCTCTATGTCCCTTACACGGACGGTGCCCTGACTGGGTTCGTTATCAATGACAGCAATGTTGAGGGCGGTGATGAGCCGGTCGCGATCCTCGATCACGGACGAATCCGGGTCGCGAACCTCCCGGTCGAGTTCACTGTCCCTGCGAACGCTGGCGCGTTCATTTTCGTTGAGGAGGCCTAAACCATGAGACTGTGGACTGACCTTATTAACCCGGCTGACCTGACCGGTTACGCACGCGAAATCGCCGACACCTACGACGCATCGGCTCTCTCGATTCTCATGCCGACTGCGACTGTGGATGACGTTGTGTTCTCGTGGGATGTGGACACGCTAGAGTCCCTCGTCGCCGAATACCGTGCGTTCGATGCGGAGACGTCGATCGGTGACGGTGGGGCGATGGAGCGGAAGACCGCTGAACTCGCACCCCTCGGCCGCAAAACCAGGTTCGGCGAGTACGAGCGTCTTCGCCGTCGTAACGCGGGCGTGGATTCATTCCAGGTTGCCGCGGACAAGAAGGCTGAGGCGCTCGCGAAGGGCGTGATCGACCGGATCAACCTGCTCCGCGGTGAAGCGCTCGTCAACGGCGGTTACACCATTAATGAGAATGGCTTTAAGCAGACGGTTGATTTCGGTCGCCATGCGGATCTGACGGTGACTGCTGCGACCCTGTGGGACGTTGGCGGTGACCCGCTGACCGACATTGCGGCATGGGTTGAGATCTTCGAAACTCATGCTGGGACGACGCCGACACACATGATCGCTTCGGCGAAGACGGCGCTGGCTCTGCGTCAGACGATCACCCCTGAGGGTGGAGTCCGCACCGCGTCGCTCGCGGACGTGAACGACGAGCTGGGTGCGAACGGACTCCCGCAGCTCGCGGTCGTGTCCGGTCGTGTCGCCGGTCAGCGGATCCTCCCTGAGGACAAGCTCGTCATGGGTGTTGCCGGGATGACCGGTGGCACTATCTTCGGTACGACCGTTGAGGCTGACGATCCCCGCTATGCGCTTGATGGTGGGGAGCTTCCCGGCATCGTCGTGGGCGCTTACCAGGAGGACGATCCTGCGACCGTGTGGATCAGGTCGGCTGCGATTGGCCTGCCGATTCTGGCGAACCCGTCCATGTCGCTGTCGGCGACGACGGTTTCGGCCTAGTGGGCTGGGTGGTGGCTGGTGGCGCGATTGGGTGTCCGCCAGCCACTGCCTGCTGCTTCGAGAGGAGTTTCTTATGGCGAAGATTCGTGGCGACCTGAAGGGCGTCGTGATTATCGGGGGTAAAACGTATCGGGCCGGAGACATTGTCCCGGCCGGCGTCACGGTCGGTGACCACGTTGTGGAGGCGGTTAAAGATGGTAAGGCTTCCAAAGGTTCTGCTCGAACTGCGAAGAAGCCTGCACCTGACCCGGCCGTCGAATAGGAGGTGCCAGCCGTGGAGCCTCTCGCAACACCACAGGACATCCGTGATAGGTGGTTCTCGCGGACCACGAAGCTCACGCTGACTGACGAGCAGCTGCGGACCGTGATCGGGGACGTGGAGGATGTCGTCCTTCAAGAGTTCCCAAACATTCGTGAGGACATTGATGAGGTGACTTTGCCAGCCCGGCGGGTTACTCGTGTTGTCGCCCGGATCGCGATCCGATTCTTGAAGAACCCGGACGGCTGGAGGCAGATCCAGGCCACAACAGGGTCAATGTCGCAGTCCGGGACGATCGCCGGTGACTATCCTGGCGAAATCTATTTGACGGCAGCGGACCGTGACGAACTAACTCCGATCATCCCAGACAACGGGCAGGGAGGGCGTGGTCGTGCGTTCACGATCATGCCTCAGGGGAGGCAGCCATGTTCGACCCGCTGGGTCTGATCCCAGATGAATGGAAAACGGATGTGGTTCGTGTCGTAGATGGTGGGCGTGACTCGTCCGGGAACTGGGTTGAAGGCATCACGGTGACGGTTTCGGACTGTGTCATAGCTCCGGGGACGACGATCGAGGATGGCCGGTTCTCGGATATCACCACGTCAACGATCCGGCTCTTCGCACCCCTCGACGAGGCAGCTTATGACCCTCCAGGCGGTGCGGGGTGGTCGTCGGGCGACACGGTGATCACCCCTGAAACGTCGATGATCCCTGGCAGGTGGCAGGTGGACGGGAAACCAGTCCGCTGGCCCGCTGGCTGGGAGATCAAGCTGTCAGGGGAAGGAGGCCGAAATGGCTCAATATAAGCCTGACCATGCCGGCGTGGCTGAGTGGGCGCAGTCCCAAGAGATGCTCGATCTGCTGATGGAGCGTGCCGAGGATGGGAAACGGGCCGCTGAAGCCGCGTCGGGTCGTTGGCCGGACTACCAGGCGTCGTTCCAGACGGGGTCGGGTACTGCGCCTGTGGGTCGTCGTCACGAGACACGTGCCGCCGCACTCCTGATCAACACTCACCCGTCTGCGGGCCGTATCGAGTGGAACCACAACATCATGAACAACGCGGTCGCCGCCATCGAATCTGGCGGTGGCTGATGGCACGTTTCCCGAACACGGCGAAAGCCGTCATAACCCTCTTTGAGCCACTGGCCCCCACGGTCCGGTGGCTCACCTCATTAGACCGGCTCCCCATCGTCCACGTCCACGCCCTCTCCAAACCGGGCCAAGTGGAATCGTGGGAGCGGCAAGACCGGATCAAGGTCGACATTTATGACCGTGACTACGACGACGCCGAAGAGCTTGCCGAACGGCTGCGGGACCAGGTCGCTGGCAGGTCGCACGGCACCCCGCACGGGTTCCTCGACCACGTGTGGATCGAGGTCGAACCCTATCCCGTCAATTATCCGGTCGAGTCCATTATCCAATTCACTTTCACGATCCGCGTGGATGTCCGCGCAACCAACAAAATCACCTAGGAGGGTGTCATGTCTCAGACTTTCGCTGAGCTGAAGAATCAGGCGGACGACACGAGTCAGGTCCGCAAAGTACTCGAAGGGGTAGCGTTCCTCGCCCCCCTCGACGCGCCAATCATCGAGTCGCTGACTGACACGGATGGGAACCTGAAGGAACTTCCGGAAGGTTACTGGCCCGTCGGTGTTGTGTCGACGGACGGTTATACGTTCGGGTCCGAGACGAACGTGGAGGACGTTGAGGGCTTCGGTTATGGTTCGCCGGTGCGCAGGGACATTGTTTCTGCGACGAAGTCGGTAACGTTCACGGCCCTCGAATCATTCCGGAAGAACGTCCTCGCGCTCGCCTATTCGATGAATCTGGATGCGGTGGAGCAGGCTGTGTCGGGTGAGGTCATGTTCGACCGTCCCGTGCTGCCGGAGAAGCAGTTCTACCGCCTGATCGTGATCGGCAAGGACGGTTCCGGCGCTCACGAGTACTTCCGCGCGAAGCACTACCCGCGCGTCTACTCGACCTCAATTCCTGAGGAGGCGTGGGGGACGGGTCCGGTGCAGTTCGCGATCGAACTGTCTGTCGAGCCGGACAAGGAGATCGGTACTGATCTTCGCGAGTTCATCGCCGGGCCTGGCGCGAAGGCTGACGCTTCGGTGCTCGGCTTCGTTCAGAGCACGCCCTAAACAGACCGGTGTGGCGCGGGGCTTCCTTTCCTTTCGACCGCGCCACACCTCCACCCCACGCAAAGGAGAACCCTGTCTTGAGAGAAGGAAAAACAATGGTTGAGAAGAAGTTCCGACTGCAGAAGGGTGACCACATCGTCACCACGTCCCTCGCATCGGAAGCAGTGCGGCTGCGGGCCGCAGGCTACAAGGACGTGCGCAAGCCCGGCCCGAAACCGGCCGACACAAAACCCGCTGATACCAAGAAGTAACAGAACACGAATCGAAAGGAAACGTTGATGTCTGACCAGGTTAAGATCACGGAGACCCTCGCGAAGCTCGACAAAGAGATCACGGGCGGGGAACCCTATGTTCTCGGCGTGCCGGGGAATAAGCGGCTGACGTTCGAGGACTTCACATCCTGGAGCGGGGAGCGGGCACAGGTCGCGGAAGATCTCATTAACATCGCGACCGGCGTGACCGATGCACCGATGGATGAGTTCGCGCGGAAGTGGCTCACAGCGAAGGACTTCGAGACGTGGAAGGGACTGGGGCTGTCGTTCCGGCAGAAGGCGACGATCCTGAAGCAGGCCAGTGAGCATGTGCTGAAGGACATGAGCCCGGGGGAATCCGCCGCCTCGTCCAGCTGATCCAGCGGTACGAGGCAGAAATACGGGCCGACCTAGCCGAGGTTTATCGCCTCGATTTGGCGGCCCTCATTCATGCCCGCCGCTTCCGGCACACCCTCGATCTGATCGATCAGCTGCCGAAAACGTCCCGGCTGAAAGTCGCGATCGTGAACGACGACGAACTGTTCGAGGACATCCCCCTCCCCGAGGAGGGGGAGCTGGAAGACACGGGCCCGGACTTGGCCGAGTGGGACATGACCGTGGAGATGCTCGCCAGTGTTTATGACGCGTTGAATACGTTGATTGCGGTCACGATCCAAGTCAACTCCGAGAAGAAGCGTCCGTTCCCGAAGCCTTTGCCGCGTCCGCAGACGGCGATTGACAGGGCTAGGGAGCGACGTCGGAAGGCTGCGCAGGAGGAGATCCTCTCGATCTTCGCGCCCGGCAGATAGAACGCATCATTTTTGAATAGAGGGGACGGTCCAGGCTTTGGCTAACGTCGGTTTCGCAACAGTCCAGATCGTCCCCTCGTTCAAGGGGATGCAGAAGCAGATCCGTGCTGAACTTGCCGGGATGGGGGACGTGTCCTCCCGGTCGTTTGGGGAGCGGTTCACGTCGGGCCTCAAGAAGCACGTTAAGCGCGCTTTCAAGGTTGGCATCGGCTCTGCGGTCGCTGCCGGCGGGTACATCGGCTACCGCGGCTGGGACCGGCTCCTCAACATTGAGGACGCGCAGGCGAAACTTCGCGGTCTCGGCCACACTGCGGAAGAGATCGAGAAGGTCACCGAGCGCGCTTTGGCTGCGGTTGAGGGCACCCCGTACGCGCTTGATCAGGCGATGACTGTCGCGTCTGGGCTCATGGCGTCTGGCATCCCAGCAGGGGAAGAGCTGGAGCGTGTGCTGGGACTGGTCGCGGACTCTGCGACGCTTGCGGGTGCCGATTTGGGTGAAATGGGTTCAATCTGGAACCAGATTTTCGCGTCCGGCCGGGTCCAGGCTGAAGAGCTCAACATGATCAGTGACCGGGGCATCCCGATTTTCCAACTCCTCGCGGACCACTTCGGCACCACCGTTGATGGTGTGCGCGAACTCGGTGCGGAAGGAAAGATCTCTGCGGAGGATTTCGCGGCAGCTATGTCCACCTATGAGGGTGCGGCAAAGCAAGCTGGCGATACGACGCGCGGTGCGTGGGCGAATTTTAATACTGCTCTCGCAAAAATGGGCGCTGATGCTCTGGAACCGTTGCAGCCGATCGTGAAGGATCTGCTGGATAACGCGAAGGAGTGGGTGCAGGAGATCACGCCCGCGGTTAAAGAGTTCGTGGAGACGACTCTGGAGAACCTGGTCCAGAAAGCGGAAGACCTTAAAGCGTGGATTGACGAGAACAAGGTCGCGTTAGAGAACGCCGGTGTGGCTGCAGCCGGGTTTATGAGTGCGTTCACGGTGTCGAAGGGCCTGGCTGCACTGCCGGGCCTCCTTCAGGGTGTCGCCGCGGGAATCGGTGCGATTAACTCGATGCTGCGCGGCAACTGGATCTTCCTCCTGATCGGCGCGATCGTCGCCGGCATCGCACTCATTGTGAAGAACTGGGACACGCTCGGCCCGAAAGTCACCGAGTTCTACAACAACTATCTGAAGCCTGTGGTGGACTGGATTGTTGCGCTGTGGAATAACACGCTGAAGCCTGCGTTCGAGCAGGTCAAGTCTTTCGTGCTCGACACTCTCTGGCCCGCTTTCCAGACCGCCTGGGACGGAATCAGCTCCGCGATCCAGACTGCCTGGAATAACTGGATCAAGCCCGTGTTCGAGGCGATCTGGGGATTCATCTCGGGCACCCTGATCCCGATTTTTGAATGGCTGTGGGAGAAAGTTGTCCAGCCGGTCTGGAACTTTATCTCGTGGCATATCGAGGCGGCTTGGAACACGATCAAACTGGTTTTTGATGTGCTCGTGTTCGGCATCCAACATATCGGGGATATTTTCAGCTGGCTCTATGACCATATTGTGAAGCCGGTCTGGAACTGGATCAGCGATGCAATCTCCTGGGCCTGGAACAACGGTATCAAGCCCGTGTTCGAGGCAATCAAGGGCTTTATCGAAAACACGCTTGCCCCAGCATTCACATGGTTCTTGGACAACATCGTCACCCCAGTTTGGGATGGGATCGCGTCCGGAATCAGCTGGGTGTGGAATAACGCGATCAAGCCAGTGTTCAATTCGATTAAGGATTTCCTAGAGAACACACTGGGGCCTGCGTTTGAATGGTTCCGGGATGTTGCGGCGGGGGCGTTTGAAACTCTCGCTAACCTCCTGCTCGACCCAGTCCAGTTTATCGTGAACACGGTTTACACCAACGGGATTAAGAAAGCGTTTGATGCGGTCGCTGAGGCGGTTGGCTCAAGCGCAAGGCTCCCAAGCGCACACATCAGCGATTTCAACTTCACGCGACGCCGCACACCTGTGGCGAGCGGACCCCGCACTGGGGGAAGACTCACTTCTGTGCAGGCGCGTGCGAAGGGCGGCTACACCCCGCCGGGGTGGACGCTCGTCGGTGAAGAAGGTCCCGAACTGATCGACCTCCGTACACCAGGCAGGGTCTACACAGCTGCGGAGACTGCGGAAGCCCTTCGCGGAGCACAGATTGATTCCAGCCTGATCCCGGACCGCCTGTATGACCGTGCGGAAGCAAACTTCGCGCTCTCGGCCATGCGTTCCGGCGATCCAGACATGCTCTCGCTCGCGGCAGGCACAAGCGAACGCGATGCACTGCTGCCGGTCGGCGGGGTGTGGGACGCGCTTGGTGCAACTTGGTCGAAGACCTGGCGTGGAGCGGTAAACGTCGTGAAGACTGTCGGCGGTAAAGCGATTGAGTTTATCCGTGGCAGGCTTGCTGACGCGGCTGAATTGATTCTTAATCCGGTTAAGGGAGCGATCCGTAACGTCCTTCTCGGCAAGGGCGCTATCCCACATATCTTCGGCGATATTTCTCTTAACACGATTGATAACTTGATCGGTTGGGTTCGAGGAATTGATGAGGAAGACGAGAAGCAGTGGGTGACCGCCGGTGCCACGCTTGATCCTGCCCTCAATGCGATTCTGGAATCAAAGATCCCGATGATGGGGGGATCGGCGCGCCCTGTCTCGGGGGGCCGTCTCACTTCGCTCTTTGGTCCTCGTTGGGGCGGGATGCATGCGGGTGTTGACTTCGCAGTCCCGACAGGTACCCCTATTAGGGCCTGGAGGCCTGGCGTTGTCACGGGGGCGGGCTGGAACACCTTGGCTGGTCGCACCGGCATCGGTGTTCTGCTGGCTCATGCGGGCGGCTTTGGCTCGTACTACGGGCACCTTTCGAGGGCGATGGTTAATCGTGGGCAGACTGTGCAGGCTGGGCAACTCATTGGTCTGTCCGGCAACACCGGGCGGTCGACGGGCCCGCACTTGCACTTCGAGATCTCTCGGGGCGGCCCACAGCGGCCCGTGAACCCGTTGCCGTATCTGCATGATGACGGTGGCTGGCTCATGCCTGGGCTCTCACTCCTGCTGAACAACACGCGGAAGCCTGAACCTGTCCTGACTCATGACCAGTGGGCAGACATTCGGGCTGGTCGCGATCGTGGCTGGCAGGAAGAAATGCTGCTCGTGGATGCAGATGGGTCAATCCTTGCGAACACGCGTGTTGTGGCTCGGAAGGAATTTGAGGCCGGCATCAGCCGGGAGGAGGCATGGTCATGACGCTCACCGTCACCATTGAACCTGGGGTGGTGCCCCGCGTTATCCTCTCCGGAGGGACACCGGGGCAGTCAGTCGTGGGTGTCTCTCAAGGCGGTGCTCGATGGACCGTTGTCGAGGGGATGGCGAGCTATCCGATCGTGGACCCGGTCGCGCCACTCGAAACGGTGTTCTGGTACGAGCATGCGGGCGAAACGACACAACCAGCGTTCCGTGAGAGCCGCGTCTATAACGCCTTCACGTCCCTAGACGGCTCGACCGTAGTTCCGTTCATCATGCCTCACGAATGGTCACAAAAAGTCGATACGGGCCTGTCCGTGATCAGGGCGGGCGGGCAACTTTGGTGGATGTACCCGAAAGACGTGGACGAGGGAACCTACCCTGTGCAGGCGCGCATAGCTGGTGAAAATATCCCGGCTATGCGCGCCATTCTCTCTACCCAAACACCGTTCGTATTTCTCCACGGGAAGTGCCCGCTTCCGGATTGCCATGTTCCTCCAGCGCTCACGGTGGTAACTGCATCAGCAGGGTTGTCAACGACGGCACGCAAAGATCGGGCTGAGCAAACGTTTCAGCTGGACTTACAGCCCATCACCGTTAACTCCCTGGTTCCGGCCAGGACGTGGTGGCACACCGCGGCAGAGAACGATTCTTGGCTTGGTGTTGACCTGATCGCGGAAGCATTCAAATAGAGGAGGCTCCTGGTGAGAACTGATGTGCCGTCCCCGCTGGAGGCTCGTGGCTGCCGGTTTTGGTGTGAGGCCACGGTTGCTCTTGGGTCCAGTGAGGTGACTGTTCCGGTGGCTGGTGGGTCCAGGATTTGGCAGGCGGATCAGTGGCCTGCTGATCAACTCTCGGGTGTGGTGATTCCGCGTGTGGTGGATGGCAAGGACTTGCTGGAAACTAACCTGGTTGGGTCGGATGGCCATCGCGTCACAGTGACGGCGCACGCAGAAACATCCACCAAGTCATGGGATTGGGTGGTCGGGACTTTCCTCGTCACGCGCGCGGAACCAGATGGCCCATCGATCACGCTCGACGGCGTGCTTGCCACTCAACTAATTCTCGACCATAAGGGCCGGGCGGCGAGGGCGGTGTCGAAGGCATCGACGATCCACATGGCTGTCGCACGACTCCTCAACGAGGACAGGTTGACGGCATGGACTGATCCGCGTCTAGCGACGGTTGAGGTGCCGAAGGGTTTCACGATCGGTGAAGACCGAGGCGAATCCCTGCATGACCTAGTCACGGCATGGGGTGCCCACGTCACGGTCTCACCCGTCGCGGATATCGCTTTCCATCAGGTGCCGACGAAGGCACCATCAACGCCGGATGTGGAATTCACAGAAGGCGAGTCTGGGACAGTGGTCGATGCGCCGATCACGCTGGACCGGTCACAGATCCATAATCATGTCACGGTGAGGGTGAAGGATCAGACGAGGGTCGCGGAAGCCACACAAACCACGGGCCGGTACGCCGTCCAAAGCTTTGGTTACCGCACTCTCACGATCGAAACTGATTCGATTTCACGCTATGCGCAAGCACAACTCATGGCCCTCACCGAACTACACAAGGGACTGTTGCGGGCCGTTACCGTTCCGATCGAAGCTGTCCCGGACTGGCGGGTCGAACCCTACGATGCAGCGCGGCTCACCACCGAGGATGTGAATGCGATCGGCAGGATCACCGGAATCGACATGCCACTTATTGCGGGGGAAACAGCGGTTTTTGATTTAGGACTGGAGGTCTAAGCATGGTCCGTCACACGGAACTCTCTGCGGCCCGTCGAGGTGCTCGCAGGAAGCTAGGGGCGCGCCAGCAGGTGCAGCGGTCGAACATGATCACGGCGGGGTTTGTGGGGCTCGATGGTGAAGACACTGATCGTGCCCTCATTTCAATTGATGAGGTGGATGATCCCGTGTCGGTGATTGCGCCTCCGGTGAAGATCATTCCCGGCTCGCTCGTGTCGGTCGCAGTAGATCACGCGGGCCGGCCTTCTCGTGTGCTTGGTCCGGCGACAGTCCGGCCGGAAGGACTCGACACCGAGGCACCCTTACCGCCCGCACAAATCCCGATGGAAGAACTCGCATGGGATGAATTCTCGCCGGAAGATCAGGCGAAACTGGATCAGGCAGTGATCGACCTTGACCAGGCGAAAACAGACATATCTGAGGCTGAGCAGGCGCTTGAGGATCTTGATCTGGTTGTTTTGCCGAGGCTCCGTGACGATCTAAATGAGTCCATAGGTCGGATTGACGAGGCCCGCCAAGACCTTGACACAGCATTCCCGACCGGCCCGTTTGATGTGGGTGCGGAGATTGATGGTGTGCAGACCACGGCGGACGCGGCAATGGTCACGGCAAATGGCAAGTCCACTGTCACCTACACATACACCTATACTTCACCTGGACCGACACCGACGGAAGAATTTGGGGCGGGGCGGAAGCCTTTTGATATTCACAGGAACCAGCTCCAAGCTGACGGAGCTATCGTCGCTGAGTGGGTCTGGGATGGCGCGAAATGGTGGCCGACTACCTTCGGCAATGAAGTCCTGTCCTCTCTCGACGTGGGCAAGCTGACCGCCGGGACGGCGAGCTTGCAGACCGCTGTCATTCAGAAGCTCGTAGCGCAACTAGCCAGACTGATTGAGGTGGATGCGGACAAGATCACGACCGGTACCCTCGACGCGGCACGGATCAACACGCTCGAGGTGTGGGCCGAGATAGCGACGCTTGGCAAGATCATCACCAAGGAACTCATCGCGGCTGGTGCGGTCACAGCAGAATCCCTGAACGTGGTTTTCACCGACCCTGCCACGGGGTTTGGTGTGTCGATCCAGCCAGAAGGATTCACCCTCCTCGACGTTGATGGCGCACCCATGGTCACGTTGCGTACCGACATGGCGAATGCTTTCACTGTCGTGAAGGACGGGAAAATGGTCGCCTCAATTTCACCAGACGGTGAGGTCGCTGGCAACGTCATCGCGGCGCGTGAAAGTCTGCTCTACCGAGGACGAGAACTCGAATCGTATTTGACCAAGCTTCCACGCGGCATGATCGCACATGTCAGGAACACGAGCGACGCGACGGTGGGCACGAGTTCGGCGAGGCTTCTCGCAGTCACGTTCGTGACGCCGGCAGAGCTTCGCAGGAAAGTCAAAGTGACGTTCCGTGGTCATCCGGGGACATCATCCCCGCGCCTCTTTTTCGAACTACGGCAGTCGGCTGGGACGACCGTGAAAACGACAAACAGCAAGATGCATGACTGGTATCTGCCAGCGATGCCTCCCGGTAGCTCCCAGTCGTTCGAGTTCTCTCATGTGCGAACCATCGGCGAATGGGGCTGGCCACTCGATACGGAAATTACTCTTGGCATTTTTGTGCGAGCACTCGATTCGGGGAACACGGCTTTCTTCACATCCGCGAACAATCAGGAGATCTGGGTGGAGGACGTCGGCGGGAATATCCGTGCGGTGGCGCACACCCCGTGGGTTCCGGTTGGTGGTGGCGGTTCGAGCGGTGGCAACGAGAACGCAACCTATCCGACGGACTACGAACGCTCCTGGGACAGCACCGGACACCGCACCTATTCCAGGACGAGTCTCTCGCATGTGCGTGCAGGCTCCTCGCTCGTGCAGGGCGCGATCGCCGGAAGCAACAGCAGGGGCCATTGGTTCTTCAACGACGCTGCTATCCGATCCGCGCTGGCGGGCGCAACCGTCGAGGGCGGTTTCCTTGTTATCCGGAACCAGCACACCTATGCCGGTTCCGGCATGACAGCCGTCGTCCACACACACTCATACAGCAGTGCGCCGTCCAGCTTTGGGACTGTCACTGCATTCACCAGCGTGCATGTACCGCGTGGCGAAACCGTCCGCATCCCACTCACCTCAACCGTTTTGAACGGCCTGAAATCCGGGTCCGTGCGGGGCTTCTCCCTCGACCACGGCGGCGGCTCATCCACCAGCCACTATGGCTACTTCTCGCCCACCGCGACGATCGAATTGAACTACACGAAGTGAGGACAACAATGGCCCAAATTATTTATTCGGAACTATGGAAAGCGTTCTACCTCGCCGACTCCTCCTCGGTCTTCCCTCTCCTCGTTCGAGGGGCCTGTGCCTACGTCGGAATCGCCTACAGCGAGTCTGTCCTGCATGCGTGTGCGACAGACCGGGACATCCTCGCCCACCTCGAAATGAGTGAGGAAACAGTCCTCGACGAGGTACTGAAAACGTTAGCGCACGACCCGGACGCGGCGCCCATCATGGACCGATTCATCGTGGCAGCCGTCCAAAAATACAAGCAGGGAGAATAGACGATGCCGAAACTCGATATCTTCAAGCGGCTCATCCCGAAAGTGGGTACCAGCCCGGCCACATCGGACGGTCCCGCACGGATCGACCACGCCCTCGAGGACCTCTCCCGCACCACACATGCGGTCGTCGAAGTCGCCAACAGAGCAGAGGCAGACACAATTGCTTCCACGCTCAAAGCTGGGCCAAACCCGTCTGAGGCGTTCCCCTTTGTCGTCTGGCGAAAAGACGAACGCACCCTCGACCTCATGGAGTACAACCAGGGCTGGGAGCAGATCGGCGGCCGCCGGCACGGCATGAGCGCGTCCGTTGCACGCCGGACCCAACCAAAAACTGTGACCGAGCTGCATGTTGAGCAGTTCACGCGCGTATCCAACGGTTGGAACCTGTCGGGTGGGAACTTTGTGGTCCCCACGACCGGTATGTGGCTGATCCGAATGTACGGCAACGTCGAAGGAATCACGGCGAGCACGGCGGGTGACCGATTCTTCGCCTACCAAGTGAATGGCGTCACCAAACAGCACTTCGACATCGCACGGACCGCCGATGGCGGGATGGACCTCTACCCACTCACAAAGGGTGACGTCGTCAAGTTCGTTGGCTATCACGACACCGGCTCTGACGGGTCATCCTCGGGTGGCCGGATCATGCGGGCTGAAGTCATCATGGCCCAAATCTCCGACATCTCCTGGACCTCGGTCGGGTGATGCTCCATGAAGGACATTTCGAATTGGACCGCGACATTCCTGGAGCCGGTGGTGATGGTTGCGATCATCGGCGGGCTCGTCGCACTCGTCGGTCATTTTTTGAAGGGCTTCTCGGAGCGCCAGACAGTGATCACCACGAACAAGCAAGAGCGCGAAGAGCTCAAGCTTGACGCACTCGTCAGGACTGTGGAGTCAGCGGTCTCTGTGCAGAAGGCATGGGAGACCCGTGCAGGGAAGCTCGAGGAGCGCGTGGCTCATCTGGAGAAGGAGCAGGCCCGCCAAACAGTTCTGCAAGCTGCTAGTGAAGCCTACATTGCCTCTCTGATTGACCATATCAACGATCAGTTACCGCCTCCGCCGCCACCCCGCCCCACGATGGACTAAGCCCGCCACCATGGCGGGTTTTCTTATACCCCTGGAAGGAACAAACCCATGTCGTATCTCCTTGAAGCCCGTAAACAACGCACCCCGCAATGGAATCGCGCCCGTCGCCACAACAGCGTCCCGTCCGGTGTGTGTGTTATCCACACAGCCGAAGGCAACGGCGCGAATAACGTCTTGGACTGGATCTTGACTCGCTCCGACTATGGGTCCTACCACCGGCTCTGTGACGCGACAAGCACGCTGAAGCTTGCTCCATGGAGTGGTGAGACGTTCCATTGTCGATTCACAAACCCGCACAGTGTCGGCATCTCCGCGGCTGTGAAGGCGGCAGACTGGCCTGCACTCTATAAGGCTGGGACAGGGCAGAAGATCATCGACCGTATGGCCATCGAGGCCGCCGACTTCGTGACCTATATGAAGGGGCGTGGTGTCACAGTTCCCGTGAAACGGATATCTCGTGCAGAGGCACTCGCCAAGAAGCCGGGATTCCTCGCGCATGAGGATACTGATCCTGGCAGGCGTACCGATCCTGGCAAGGACTTCGACTGGGACTATTTCTTTGAACGGATTCGGCATCATCTCGGACAAACCACGGCGACCACGCCCGCGCCCGCGCCGGTGGTGTCGACGGGTCTCACGCTCCCGAAGAAGGGCGAACCGTACTACGGCCGGGTGATCGACGGACAACCTGGACCCTACACCTATGCGGCTCTCCAGCAGTTCCTCGCGGACCGTCAATATTACGACCGTGTCGTCGACGGTGATCCCGGACCCTACACGTGGCGGGGCATGCAACAGTTCCTGGCGGACCGGAACTTCTACGACCGTGTCATCGACGGCCAGCCCGGCCATTACACCTATGCCGGCCTGCAACGTTTCCTCCAAGCCAACGGCTGGTATAAGCGCGTCATCGACGGCCAGCCCGGCGTTTACACGTGGCGTGCCCTCCAGGACTATCTCGCCCGACGAACCACGAAATGAGCACCACAATGAAACAAATCCTCACGCCCGAAGTGCGTACCTGGCTCTACGGAGTCATCTCCGCAGCACTCGCGATCATCGCCGCCTATGGGCTCATCTCAGCTGACGAGGTGCCGCTCTGGTTAACCCTTGCGGCTGCACTCCTTGGCCTGACTGGCTCGACCGTGGCCACCGCGTATAGGCCGACCAAGCACCCTGATCCTGACCTAGAATGATCATTGGCCACACCGATGGCGCCCCATCCTCCATGTGAGGGTGGGGCGCTTTTTCCATGTCTGGAGCGGATTTTCATCGTCGGCCTCGCAATTCGACGGTGAGACCGAGAGCCCCCACAATCTTTTCCAGGGTGGCGATCGAGATTGCCACTCCGCACTCGGCCCGCGCCACGGTCGGGCGGGAGACTCCCGCTCTTTCAGCGAGCTCGACCTGAGTGAGGCCCTGCTCGTCTCGCGCCCTGCGGATCTGCTGCCCAATGCTCATCGGTCAAGCCCCGGCAAGTGCCTGGAGGCTGTCGAGAGCGGCTTCACGCTCTGCTATGACACCACGCATCGTCTGCTCCATGCAGTCCCAGTCAGGGCATCCATCCGGTGTAACTGGCAGTCGGATGACGGCAGCCGCCATATCAGTCATCTTCCACTTGTCGATATAGGCGTACTCAGACCCTGCGTTCTCAATCATGGGGGCGATGAAAAGCATGCTCTCCATTGACATCGGAGACTTAGGGTAGAGCACGTTGACGTCATCGGTAGCCCAGAACTTCTGGGGTTGATAGAAGGTCGTACCTACCGGGCCATTGTAACAAACCGTTAGGACTCCTGCGGGATGCAGCTTGTCATCATTACCGATGTAGTGGGTGATGCCATTGTTGAACTGCGAAGCACCAACGTAAGGGATATCGCCTTCGCTTCGCGCAAGCGAGGTGAGCCGGGAGCCTTTCACAAGGGTAAACAGGTCGTCTACCCGGAACTCACCCCATCCGCTCGTGTCAATTTCTTTCATTTCCTCACCTCTAGAACTACAGAATCATCCGTCTCGGTAACGCTCGCCGAGTACGTCGCGAGCCTGCCGATCTTCTCGCGCATCGCCCTGGCGTCGATCCCACGCCGGAACATTGCGTAGTCCATCGCCGTGCGGGCAAGATCCTCTTCAGTGAGCACGAACGGCTTCACGGGGGCCTGCCAGCTGAGATTCACCGCGGGGTCGATCCACTGGCCGGTGCCGTACTGGCTGTCGTATTTCCGCTCGATCGCGTCGACCCAGTAGTCCTCAATCGCAGGCCAGCGACCGTGCACGTCGTGACGCCCCTTGTTCTTGACCGTCACGAGGCCGTCTTCTGCTATGTTGACCGCGAAGAACTCCTTACCGTCTTGGGGTTTCCCAGCCTCGAACACGAAGACGCTCGTCGTAACGCCGACACCGAAGAACAGGTTCTCCGGGAGCTTCACGACCTTCAGCAGACGATGGTGCCGCAGGATGCGGGACATCTGGGTGTTGCTGGTCTTCTCCAACTTCTTGTCGGGCAGGATGAAGCCGCAGAGGGTACCGCGCTCGACGCTGTCGAGAACGTTCTCGACGATCTTCATGCAGCCGAACTTGTTCTCGTACGGCGGGTTCATCAGAACTTTCGTCGCACGAGTGGTCTTCATCCAGTTGCTGGCGCTCTCGGTTCGGGCGTCCATGTGGGCGAGGTTTGTCCTGCCGTCCTTGTGGATGAGCATGTTCGCGCAGGCGAGGGCGTAGATCTCACGGTCGAACTCGATGCCGAAGAGCTGCTTCGCCTTGATCTGCTTGGCCTTCATCGTGTTCACGCCACCGGCCTCGCGGATCATGTTGCTCATCGCCTTGACGAGGAACGAGCCGGAGCCCGCGCAGGCGTCGAGCACACGGTCGTCCTTGTCGACGCCGAGCAGCCGGTACATGAAGCCGGTGATGTGGTCGGGCGTGAAGACCTGCCCCGACTCGCTCTTCTTCTTGTAGCGGTTGAACTCGTTGAAGAAGATCGCCATCACGTCCTCACCGTTCCAAGCGCTGGAGTTAATGAGGCCCGAGATCTCCGTCACCCAGTCAATAAAGTCGCCGATAAGGTTCGTTAGTCGCGCAACGGCAGCCGGGTTGTCGTCATCTGTCGAAACGTTCATCTTGATCTCGGAGTATACGTCTGCCAAAAGCTGCAGCTTTGAGTTCTGCTGGAGATCGTTCCTGATCGCTTTATTCAGGGCACTCAGGATGCCGTTGTGGAACTCGCTGTAGTCCATGCCTCGAACGAGGATCGCGTCGTATCGGCGAGCGACGAGGGCACACGCCGTGAAGATCATGCGGTGATAGAGGTTCTTGATCCCAAAGTCCCCGTGCAGCGAGTTGTTGATCCGCATCGTGAGCTCGTAGATGCGGTCCTTGTCGATCGGGCGCTCGGTCAGCTTCTCGAAGTAGAACTCCTTGGGCTGCAGCTCGTCCGGCACGTCGAGAGGCTTGCCGTTCACGTACGCGCGCGTGCGCTCTCCATCGAAGACGATGCCGATCACCAGGTCATACCGAGTACGCACCGTGGCGCAGTACTTCTCAACCTGAGCACGCAGCGCAGGTGAGCCGATCGGCATCGCATCCGGAGCCTTCGTCTCAAGCACCAGCGCCACGGTGCCGCGATCTACAGGCAGGTACCAGCCGTCCGGCTTATTCGATGCCCCCTCGCCAGTGAAACCGAGCTGATTCATCGTCGTGATCTGGCCAACGCCACTCTTCGCAACGCTGGAAGGCACATCAGAGAGGCCGAGTATCGAGTCAGCCAGGCTTCGGACCTGATCCTCTGTTTCTATTGCGTTCGCCATGCGATCCCTCCTTAGCGCTTGTATCAAATATGATACAAGCTTTCGTCGACGAACCGACATGCACACGCCACGTCGCCTGAAGCTTGTGTGTGATGTCTGGACACCTGAAAACAGGTATTCAAGGCTACCGTCTAGAAACAGTTGTGGAGGTGGGGTTTAGTGCTCGACGGTGAGCTGTATGGATAAAGAAACACTCATGACTTACTGGCAGATTATGGGTCCAGCTCGGGCTGATGAGGATCGCCGGGACCTCCACGAGATGGAACCCTCACCTCAAGTTCTCGAGCTCCGGGCATGGGCAAACGAAGCACTACAAGCACACCACGAGTGGCGGGCGCAGCACCGACCCGACCTCGATATAGAGGCCCGCGAGGTCTAAGACCCGAGTCTTGCTGCGAGCTCCGCGTCCCGCTGCTTACTCGAGTGCTGATAAATCTGGACAGCTTCGACGGAGGAGTGACCGGCACGGAACTTTAGATCAGCGAGGGTGGCTCCTTGCCTGCCGTAGTGGGTGAGCCCAATATGGCGAAGGTCGTGGAACCTGAGCCGGGGGAGACCAGCGGCTTCAGTCGCAAGATTGAGGGCCCGCAGTAGGACCTTGTCGGACACGATCCCATCCAACCGGTCACGGTTATGAAACAAGAGCGAACCGGGTGCCGGCGGAACATACACCTCAAGATGATGAAGCAGAACCTCATGCATGACCGCTGGCACCGAGATCTCACGCCTACCCGCCTCCGACTTGGGCGGCCCCACAGTCAACGCACCCGTCGGCCCACGCTTCACCGCCTTCGACACCGACACTCGCAACGGAGCGAGCTTAACGTCCTCACGAGTAAGGGCCCGCACCTCACTAATCCGCAACTGACACCACACACCCAACGTCACCGCAGCCTTGTATTTCCCCTCCGTCGCATCAATCAACCGTGCGATCTGCTCAACCTCCAACATCGGAAAATCTGTCCGCGCTCGCGGTTTCGCCATCGCACCCTTCACCTGCACAGGATTCGACGCGAGCAGGCCGGCATCGACTGCTGCACCCATGCAGGCCGATAGGGAGCGGATCGTGTTCTGCGCTGACACGATCGACAGCGACTCTTGAAGTGTTACGTAGAGGTCCCGGCAATCCTCAGCTGTGAGTTCGCCGAGTTCGATGTGGCCGAGGGTGGGGAGGATCCGTCGGCGGAAAATCGACCCATAGCCACGCAGGGAGTTGGGGGAGCGGCCGGCTTTCTCCATCTGTCCATACCAATGCTCGTACCATTCCTCGATGGTGGCGGTTTCGTCGAGGCTGAGAGTGGGGCGCTTGATCGTGCCCCTGGGTGGCTCCCATGTCCCGTCGAGGATGCTTGCGTGGATCTTCGTCAGGTCCTGTCCTACGAGCCTGCGTGAGGGGCGGAGGGGAGTGTAGTAGTCCTTGCCGCGTCGCCGATACCGGCCCCGGTAGCGTCCGCTTTGGGTGGTGAGAATGCTGCCAAAATCTGATCGTCGTGCCATGTTGAATTCGTACCCCTTCGTTTACCGAAAAAGTACCCCTATTCGTACCCCTACGCACGCAATCACATGACGATTCGTGAGGACTAGTGACGACAACGGAGGGATGGGCGAAACCGTGCCCTAGCAACGAAAAACCCGACTTTATGGCAAGATAATGCCCCTTCCGAAAATGTCGAAAGGGGCTACTGCGGAGGATGGGGGATTCGAACCCCCGAGGGCTTGCACCCAACCCGCTTTCCAAGCGAGCGCCATAGGCCACTAGGCGAATCCTCCTTGCGTGCTGCGAAGCCGCAACATGCCCGTTAATCCTAACCGACCAAGCCGCCCCGGGTGAAATTCTCAAATGTCGTGTTCGCCATGAAATGACGATTCGCATCCCTGAATGCATGGTGACAATGGAAATGTGAGACGGGATATTGAATTTCGAGACGTCTATACAAACCCGGTGCGGGTTTGCCAGAATGACTAATTGGACCAGTTGTTGACTGTGAAACTATCTCCGATATGGTGGTAGTCGCCTTGGAAGGAGGAGCGATGGCTGAAAACGTTTCGGCAGTGCCGCCGCTCCTGGACCACATTGTGATTGCGGCACCGGATCTTGAAGGGCTTGTTGCCGACTTCGAGAAGGTGACTGGCGTGCGGCCCGAGAAGGGCGGATCCCACGAGAAGCTGGGAACCAGGAATTACCTCCTCACATTTGGAAACGGGCACTACCTTGAGTTTCTCGGCATTGATGAGAACCTGTCTGCACCGGCCGGTGGTCGGCCGTTTGAACTTGATTCTTTGACGGAGCCCAAGGTGTCCACCTGGGTGCTCCACCCTGAAAACCCCGATGAAGCTGTTGAGAATGGCAGGCGTGCCGGGGTGGGTGTTGGCGACCTGACCCCCGCATCCCGCCGCAAGCCCGATGGCGATCTTTTGACGTGGCGCCTCACGCCTCCGCTTGGGGGCGGCTTGAATGGCGCTATCCCGTTCATTATTGACTGGCAGGATTCGCAGTCCCCCGCTTACACCGCGACCGCACAGGCGACCCTCGAGTCGTTTGTCGTGTACACAGATGATCCGGACACTCTCGGAGGTTACCTGGCTGCCCTTGGCACCGGGGTTGAGATGCGCGCCTCGAGCGAGTGTCGTGATTGTTCGTGTCAGGTGTTCCCCTGTCTCGGCATTGCCGTGAGCGGACCTGCCGGCACCTGGGCTCTTTAAGATTCGCCCAGAATCGTTTCTTAACGGTGCCACCCACCACCTCTCACGGCTCAGAAACTGAGCGCGTTAAGCGTACCTACACAAAAGAATTAACTTCGAGGAGAACACATGACTGACCAGGCTACTACCGAAACCATGAGGGCTGTCGTTCTGCGCGAACACGGCAACGTTGACACCCTGACCCTTGAAGAGGACTACCCGAAGCCGGTTATTGAGCCGGGCAAGATCATCATCAAGGTCAAGGCCACCTCGCTCAACTACCACGACATTTTCACGGTGCGTGGCATGCCGGGAATTAAGATCCCCATGCCCGTCGTACCCGGCCTGGATATTGCGGGAGTTGTGGACGAGATCGGTGAAGGCGTTGAAGGCTTCTCGGTTGGTGACCGTGTTCTCGTTAACCCCCTGAACTCGGAATTCCACCTCATGGGTGAGGTCATGGATGGTGGGCTTGCAGAATATTCGCTCGTCGAGGCGGGCCAGCTCATTCCTCTTCCCGACAACGTCTCATTCGTAGAAGCGGCTGCCATGCCCGTCGCATACGGCACCGCCTACCGCATGATCGTGGGCAAGGACGCAGTGAAGGCCGGTGACAAGGTCTTGGTGCTCGGTGCTTCCGGTGGCGTGGGAACCGCCTCCGTCCTGCTTGCCAAGCAGCTTGGTGCCTACGTGGTGGCTGCCGTTGGTTCGAAGGAGAAGGGCGAGGCACTCCTTAAGTACGGCGCTGACGAGTACTTTAACTACCGCGAGATCGGCATCGACCAGTGGACCCGCGAGAACGTGGGTAAGCCCTCCCGCAGCTCCTACGAGACCGGCTTTGATGTGGTTGTGAACAACACCGGTGGCGACACCTGGCACCCCACGCTCAAGTCCACCAAGCTCGGCGGCACCATCCTCGTCTGTGGCGCAACCGCAGGATTCGACCCGAAGGAAGATCTCCGCTACATCTGGTCTTTCGAGCTGAAGGTGCAGGGATCGAACGGTTTCGGACGCGAAGACATTGAGGCGCTCGTCAACCTCGTCGCGACCGAAGACTTCCACCCCGTCATCGACTCGGTCGGCTCCCTCGAGGATGCGGCAGGCGCCCTCGCTCGCCTCGAGGACCGCGGCGTCACCGGCAAGGTCGTTATCGCACCCTGGGGTGATGAGAAATGAGCCTCCCCATCGACATCGTGCAGCGCGCACTCCGTAACGGCCCTTACAACGCCTGGCTCGGCGTCAATGTCACAGAGCTGACGAACGACTCCATCGTGTTCGAGGTGGAAGGCCGTGACGAGTTCACGAACTCCCATGCGGGCGAAGTTGTGCACGGCGGAGTCGTGTCCTCGCTGCTCGATCTTGCGGCCTGCTTCTCGCTCGTTGGTTCACTCGGTGGCACCGCACCCACGATTGATCTGAGCGTCAGCTTCCTGCGTCCCGTCACCCCCGGCAAGATCATCGTGACCGGCCGGCTCATCAAGCCCGGCCGAACGGTTGCTTTTGCCGAAGCGGAGCTGCGAAACGAGGGCGGCAAGGTTGCGGCGACCGCTCGCGGTATTTTTGCGGCCTCGGCAACCCATAAGATCGTTGAGGAAGATGGTGTTGATGACGGGAGGTGACTTGCCGGAGGCTGTGGAGGTGAAACTCTCGGCCGGCAACATCGGGGATGCCATCAACCAGGCATTCCCCGACAGCGTCGCGCTCGTTCAAACCGGTGACCGGGGTGGGGAGGTGACCTACCGTGAGTTCACGGACCGGGTCCTCTCCCTCCAAGCCACCCTCCAATCCCGCGGGATCAAGCCCGGCGATCACGTTGCGATCATTGGACTTAATTCGATCGATTGGATTGCCGCGTTCTACGGGATCATGAGGGCGGGGGCTGTTGCAGTGCCGGTGAGCCACAAGTTCCCCCAGTCTGTCCTCACCTACGTTTTAGGCAACGCCGAATCGGTGCTGGTTCTTGCCGACCGGGCCGACCGGGTCCCGGAGGGTTCCGTTCCCGTCGTCCTCCTCAGCGAGGTGGCGCAGACCTCCGGAACCGCTCAGACTCCCTCGAGTGATGTCGACGGTGGCGAGGAGCCTGTGTCGCCAGCGGCAGTGGTTCGGGCGGATGATCCGGCGATGGTTCTCTACACCTCCGGTTCCACGGGCAAACCAAAGGGCGTTGTGCGCTCCCATGGTTCGCACGTGTGGATCATGGAACAGGGGGAGCGGGTCTCCGACGGAAGGCACCGCACCATCCTTGTCTCTGCCCCGCTCTATCACATGAATGGGCTCGCAACCGTGCAGGGAGCTCTCCTGCACGGGGATACGATCGTTTTGCAGCAGGCCTTCGATTCGCGCGGCTTCCTTCAGGCTGTTGCCGACCACGAGGTGACGCGACTGACCGGGGTGCCTCCGATGATGGCGCTGGCCCTGCGTGAGCAGGATCTGATCGATTCTCTCGACTTGTCGCCGGTCACCGAGCAACTCTTTGGTTCAGCTCCTCTCACGGAAGAACTGATCGACGACATTGCTGCTGTTTTCCCGGGATCGAAGCTCACGATCTCCTACGGGACAACCGAGACCGGACCCGTGGCTTTCGCCCCGCATCCCGACGGAATCCCGTCTCCCACGAACTCTGTTGGTGTCGCGCACCGGGCCGTTAAGGTTCGTCTCCTCGACACGGACGGAACCGTGCTTGTCCAGGACGGTCTTGATGGAGACTTGCGGCCGGATACTGACATTGTCGGCAACCTGGCGCTCAGCGCCCCCGGTGAGCTTATTGACTACCTTAACCGCCCCGACCTGGCCCGCCCGATTGACGAGGAAGGCTATTACGTCACCGGCGACCTGTTCCGCAGGGACCGTGACGGTTTCTACTTCTTCACGGGACGCGTGGACGACATGTTTACCTCGGGTGGCGAGAACGTGCACCCGGCAGCCGTCGAGGAAGTCCTCGTCGCGCATCCGGCGGTGAAGGAAGCGGCCGTCGTTCCAGTTGCTGATGAACTTAAGGGTGCCAAGCCCGTTGCATTCGTTGTTCCCCAGCCGGGACGGGATGTGACCGAGCAGGAGCTCAAGGATTGGGCGCTGGGCCGCATGGAACCCTACGCACATCCCCGCCGCGTCTTCTTCCTCGATTCCCTACCCCTGTCGGGAACCAACAAGGTCGACCGCAACGGGCTCGAAAAGCTTGCGAATGATCGGATTGGAGAGAGCCAGTGAGGCTGGACTACCGGCGTAGGTCGGTGCGAATCGGGCTACCGATCATCACCGCCCTCATCATCATCGCGCTGTGGGAGGTGCTCGCCATCGCGGATATTATCCCGCAACGCTTCGCCGCTTCCCCCAGCCAGATCATCACCCAGCTGGTGAAGATGGTGGGAGGCTCCGCCCTGTGGACCGCGATCGGGGCGACCCTCTATGCGTGGATACAGGCGCTTCTCATCGCGATCCTTATCGGTACGGTTGCGGGCCTCATCATCGGATCCTCCCGCTACATTGCTGCTTTCTTCAAACCGATCATTGAGTTCTTGAAGCCCATCCCGTCCATCGCCATGATTCCCCTCGTGATTATCGCGATGGGATCGGGCAAGTCCTCCGAAGTGTTCCTCGCGGCCTACGCCGCGGTGTTCCAGATGCTCATGGCAGCGATCTCTGCCGTGGGGACGATTGATCCGGTTGCTCGGGATACGGCATCTGCCTATTCCTTCGGATTCTGGGCGCGCCTCCGTTACCTGGTTGTTCCCTCGATGCTGCCCCAGATTCTTACCGGTGTGCGCATCGCCTCCAACACCGCCCTCATCTTCTGCATCACCGCCGAGCTGCTGGTGGGCATGGAGGGCCTAGGGCAGTCCCTTGGGCAGGCTGGGGCCGCAGCTAACCTGCCGGTCATGTACTCCTACATTGTTGTCATCGGCATCGTCGGCCTGGGGCTCAACATGCTGCTGCTCACAGTCCAGAAGTGGCTCCTGTCTTGGCATGAGTCCTACCGAAACGAGGTGACGGCATGAGGCTGGCGCTATTTGGCCTGTCGCTCCTGGGTGCGACCATCGCTATCGCACTCTGGTGGGTGACGTCCTCCAACTCCGGTGAGATCTTCTTCCCACCCCTGCCCGATGTGCTGGACACGATGTGGTCCTACTGGATCGTGGGTGAGGGACGTGAAGACCTCCTATCGACGCTCAGCAACCTTGCTATCGGGCTCGGAGTCGGCATTGTCGTTGGCATTCTCCTCGGTCTTGTGATTGGGCAGATTCCGTTCGTCAACTACGGGCTCACCCCGACCCTCGAGTTCATCCGTGCCATCCCGGCTACGGCGCTCCTGCCGCTCGCGATTGTGATCTTTGGTTTGGGGGACCAGATGAAGATCTTCCTCATCGGACTGGGCACCATGTTCCCAATCCTCCTCAACGTGATCGACGGGGTGCGCTCCATCCCCCGCGAATCCCACGACACGGCCAGGATCTTCGGGATCACGGGCTGGTCGAAGCAGTGGCGAGTCATCATCCCCGCCACCATGCCCCGCGCGGTCGCCGGAATCACGATCTCCATTCCCCTGTCGCTCATCGTTGCCGTGACGAGTGAGATGAGAGGTTCGCAGACCGGTATCGGCGCCTACCTCATCACCGCTCAAAACTCTTTCAATCAGACAGCAGTGTGGGGCGTCATTATTCTTCTTGGGCTTCTTGGAGTCCTCCTCACCACCATCTTCTCCACCATTGAACGCAGGCTGCTTGCCTGGGATCGTGGCCTGCACGGAAGGGACCGCATATGACGAACAACGTGAGACTCCAGGTAGCTGGGGTGCACAAGACCTATCCGCCTAGGAAGCGCCGCGATCCGGGAACGGAAGTGCTGAAGGACATCAACCTGGACGTGCACGACCAGGAGTTCCTCACCATCGTTGGGCCCTCCGGGGCCGGTAAAACCACCCTCCTCCGCATCATCTCCGGGCTCCTTCCCGCCAGCGAAGGACAGGTTCTGCTCGATGGTAAGGCAATTGATGGGCCACCCCGCGAGATTGCGCTCGTCTTCCAGGACTACTCCCGTTCCCTGTACCCGTGGATGAACGTGGCAAAAAACATTGGGCTCCCTCTCAAGGCGCACGGGGTCGATAAGTCCGAGATCGCGGACCGGGTCGAAGCCTGCCTCGAGAGCGTCGGACTTGCTGGCGTGGGAGACCGTTATCCCTGGCAGCTCTCGGGCGGCATGCAGCAGCGCGTCGCCATCGCCCGCGCGATCGCTTACCGCCCCGAGGTCATGATCCTTGACGAGCCCTTCGCCTCAGTCGACGCGCAGACCCGCAACGACCTGGAAGATCTCCTGCTCCGGGTCAAGGAGGAAATGAACTCGACTTTCGTTTTCGTCACCCACGACGTTGACGAGTCCGTCTACCTCTCCGACAGGGTCGCGATTCTCTCCAAAACCCCAAGCCGTATCGAAAGAATCATTGACATTAATCTTCCGAAGGAGCGAAACCAGCTGGAAACCCGGGCGCTGCCCGAGTTCTCTGAGCTGCGTGCCGAGATCTTTGGAACCATCCGCAATCTGGTGGTACCCAAACCCGGAGCTTCCCCCGAGTACACCATCTGATTTCTACACAGAAAGACAAACATGAAGAAATTTGGCAAATTTGCTGCCCTAGCAATGTCGGGGCTCCTGGCGCTAGCTGCCTGCGGATCGGATGATGGCCTGGAGGAGTCCGAAGACGGCCTGACCAAGCTCACCGTCTACCACATCACCACACTCGACTCGACCCCTCTCTACCTAGGCGTTGAGGAAGGCTTCTTTGAAGACGAAGGCCTCGACGTGGAAGTGAAAATCGCCGAATCCGGTTCCGCGATCATCCCCTCCGTCGTCAACGGTGAAAGCCCCATCGGCTACGCCAACGTCGTCTCTGACCTTGCTGCCATCGATCAGGGACTCGACATCAAGTTCGTTTCCAACTGCTGCGGTGTCGCCGGAATCGACGAAGAGTCCACCTCGGGCGTGTTCGTCATGCCGGATTCGGACATCGAATCCCCCGCTGACCTCGCGGGCAAGACCATTGCCGTGAACTCCACCAAGAACCTCGGTGACGTCACCATTCCGGTTGCCCTCGAAAACCAGGGAATCGACCCCTCCGGAATCGAATACGTTCCGATGAACTATGCTGACATGTCAGCCGCCCTAGAACGCGGTGACGTGGATGCAATCTGGATGGTAGAACCCTTCCAGACCATCGCGGAAGACAACGGCTACCGCCGTGTCATGTCGAACTTCGCAGAGGCCTTCCCGGACTCCACCCTCGGCTACTACATCACCTCAGGTGACTTCGCCGAAGAAAACCCCGAAGTTGTTGCCGCCTTCCAGCGCGCGATGAGCCGCTCCAACGAATTCGCGACGGAAAACCATGACCGCCTCCGCGAGCTCGCGGTATCGGAGATTGGACTCACCGAAGAGGTAGCCGAACGCGTCTCGTTTGCAACCTTCGAGCCCGGCCTCGACACCGAGTCGATCAAGCTCTGGGGTGAAGCCGCCGTCAACGAGGGCGTTATCTCCGAAGAACCCGACTACGACTCACTCGTCATCGAACCCACCGAGTAAAAAACTCGGACCAGCACAACCAGTAGCTGGATTCGCTCACGAGCAAAGACAGTGCACCCGCCCGTTCAACAGAACGAGGCGGGTGCCCTGCATTTATCCAAGAACTCCATAAACGCTTGTAGTCGCGAGAAGTTGTGATTTGCCGTGACGATGTGGAGCACGGGCGCGACGTTGAACTTACTGGCTTTCGCCTTGCTCGCGATGCTCGCGCCGTTGCTGAAGGTCCCTCAAACCACCGTCAGATTGTTACTTGAATGGGGTGATGGTCAGCTCATCGATCACGACATCCGCTGGTGCTTCCAACACCTGCATGATCGACCACGCAACAGATTCGGCAGACATCGCGCTCGAAGGATCGAACTCTCGGTCCTGCTTTGCCGCCATGTCCCTCTGCATATCCGTATCGATCCGCCCCGGATTTACGATGCTGACTCGAATGTCTCG
Organism: Flaviflexus massiliensis; assembly: GCF_001375495.1. Classification (GTDB taxonomy): domain Bacteria; phylum Actinomycetota; class Actinomycetes; order Actinomycetales; family Actinomycetaceae; genus Flaviflexus; species Flaviflexus massiliensis. The sequence continues at coordinate 871,824 of NZ_LN831058.1, forward strand.
CTCCTCGGCACGCAACACCTGCGCAGCTTTCGTGAGCGCAGCCTTGCTACTCGAGTAGGGCAGCCACCCGGGGAACACAAGATCCGCTGCCGTTGAGCCAACAAAGACAGCCGTGCCCCGGGACTTTCGCAAGGGAGGGAGGAGGGTGCGGGTGAGGAGGATGGGGGAGAGGACATTGATCGCGTACACGTCCGTGAGGAATGAATCGGACATGTTGCTCACCGGAACCGCCCCTTCAATCCCCGCGCAGCTGATGAAGCCGTGCACGTCAATGTCGGACTCCGCAATGAAGTCGCCAACGGCCTGTGCCACCTGCTCGGGCTGACTCAGGTCACCGATGACAACATCGGCTGTGGGGAAGAGCTGTGAGAGTTCCCGTGCGCGTTGCTCGTCGCGAGCAAGCAGGATCAGATGCCAGGAGTCGGATAGTTTTTCGGCAAGGGCTGCACCAACGCCACGCCCCGCCCCTGTCAGCACACAAGTTCTCATGCCTCCCATTATCCTGCCCTCCTCCCACCGGCCCAACCCAGGACCAAGAGAAGGACGAGAAGTTTCGGATGATCACAGAGAGACGGGGAACAACGGTGGCGTTAGAAGCCCCGCTTTTCATCGTGGGAACCTTTTGGGCTAGAATGGTGGCGGCTCCCCACGTGACGTTATCTCGTATACCGCCCCAGGGTCGGAAGGCAGCAAGGCAATGCGGGCTCTAGCGGGTGCGTGGGGAGTCTTTTAATCTCCCCTGCCCATCAGTGCATTAGTGAAACCAAAATCGTGCACTCGGATGATCCCGTGCATGCCCCGATTGGCTCCTTCGCTTTTAGCTTGGGCGAGTGGGGGTAAGGGGTCGAGGCTTTGTTCTACTACGACCCTTCCATTGACTGCGTACGATCGAACTATGTGCAATGGGGAACGTGAACTGACCAAATCGGTCAGCCTTGTCGGAGCAGACGGGCTACTGAATCCAGATGCTGTGGGATGGTCTCGACATCCGCTCCACGACACGTCAGGGATCGGTATTGGAAACGGTGCCCGCCCGAAGGCGTGGGGCCGGAACAAACGCTGGGAATACTGGCTCGTCATGACTCCCACCCATCTGTTTTCTTTGACGGTCAGCGATGTTGACTACGCTTCCTCACACACCGTGTGGGCCTATGAAATTCCCACCGGCAAGCGCATCGACGTGACGGCAATCGTTCCCTTCGCACGGGGAACCGTGCTCCCGCCGAGCTCGGGTGATGGGAGTGCTCGCGGTGGGTCGATGAGTTTCGGTGGTCGAGTCCTACCCCGTGGGCCGGGTCGCATGAGAGCCTTGATTGACACTCTTAAGGGCGGCACTCGGCTGCGTGCCGCAGGCCAGTCTGAAAAGAGATCGAATGCGGGATGGAGCCGCGTAAGATTCGATGTCACGGCACACCGTTCCCCCGATCACGAATCCCTTGGCGTTTTTGTGCCCTGGTCTGACAAGCGCTTCCAGTACATGGTGAAAGAAACCGCACTTCCAGCGACCGGATACCTGGAACTTGACGGTGAACTTCTAGAACTCCCGGAGGGCGAATCCTGGGCAATTCTCGACCACAGTCGAGGCAGGTGGCCGTACAGGGTGGACTGGAACTGGGCAGCCGCAAGTAGCCCGGCCGAGAGTCCCTCAGGAACCGTGAGTGTGGGAATCCAGTCCGGAGCAAAGGGGACCGACGGCACGGGCGCTCGCGAAAACGCCATCACCGTGGACGGCAGGCTCTACCCCATCCACGAGGACATCGCGATGGACTACGAGTTTGGGAGGTGGCACAAACCCTGGCACCTACATTCGCCCTCCGTCGATCTCTGGCTCGAACCATTCTGGAACCACGATGCCGTGACCGACGTCAGAGTTATCGCCGTGAAAGCCAACCAGGTATTCGGCTACTACAGCGGCACCGTTACCGTGGATGGTCAACAGATTGTCATCGACAGGATGCTGGGCTTTGCCGAGGATGTTCGAAACAAGTGGTAGCAACCTCGACAAGAGGACGCACCCCCGCCATCAGTCCCGACCACACCGCTAACTAACCTGTTCTTGTGGCCTGGGAGGCACTTGGCTAGTCTTTCGCGAAGCCACAGCTAGGCAACTAGACTAGGGCCGTGAGCACTGCACTGTATCGACGTTACCGGCCCGAAACCTTTGAAGAAGTTGTCGGGCAGGAACACGTGACGGTTCCGCTCATGGCCGCTCTGGAAGGCGACCGGACCAACCATGCCTACCTGTTCTCCGGCCCCCGCGGTTGCGGTAAAACCACCTCGGCCCGCATCCTTGCTCGCTGCCTCAACTGCGCGAATGGACCAACAGCCACCCCCTGCGGCACCTGTGATTCCTGCGTTGAACTGTCACGTAACGGCCCGGGTTCCCTGGATGTTGTGGAGATGGACGCGGCCTCGCACGGAGGTGTGGAAGATGCTCGTGACCTGCGGGAGCGTGCAGGCTTCGCCCCGGTCCGTGACCGCTTCAAAGTCTTCATCATTGACGAGGCCCACATGGTCTCACCCCAAGGTTTTAATGCGCTCCTGAAAGTTGTGGAGGAGCCGCCCCCGCACGTGAAGTTCATCTTCGCCACCACGGAACCGGAAAAGGTGATCGGGACGATCCGGTCCCGCACCCACCACTACCCCTTCCGTCTCGTTCCACCCGGGATCCTGGAGGATTACATGGCGGGACTGTGCGAGCAGGAAAACGTCACGGTCGACGATGGGGTTCTCCCACTCGTTGTGCGAGCCGGCACCGGTTCCGTCCGTGACTCCCTCTCCGTGCTCGACCAGCTGATTGGCGGTGCGGGAGACAACCACGTGACCTACCCAACCGCGGTATCCCTCCTTGGCTACACGGACGGTACGCTGCTCGATGAGACCGTAGATGCCGTTGCCGATAGCGATGGTGCTGCACTCTTCGCCTCCGTGGCAAAGGTCGTCGAATCTGGCCTTGACCCCAGGCGATTCGTTGAGGACCTGCTCGAGCGACTGCGCGACCTGGTGGTGCTGGCGCTCGCCGGATCCGAAGCCCGCTCCGTTCTCGGGACGATCCCCGAGGATCAGCTGAGTCGCATGACTGCGCAGGCTGAGAGGCTTGGTGCTTCCAGGGCCTCCAAGAGCGCCGATCTGACCAACACTGCACTGTCCGAGATGGTGGGGGCAACCTCGCCCCGCCTCCAACTCGAACTCCTATGCGCCCGCCTTCTCCTTGCTTCCGCAACGGTCCAAGCCAACGCAGCAGGTACCGGTGGGGGATCGCCCGCCGGTGGTGTGGCTGACGCGCGAGCAGCGGCACGCAACTTCATGAAGAAGGACCCCAAGAAGGGACAGCCGCAAGCTCAGGACAAGCAGCAGGCGACCCCGCCAGTACAGGTCCCACTATCAAGTCTCCCCTCCACTCCAACGACCGCCGCGACTACCCCTGCCGTGCCGGCACCTACCGCTTCTTCTTCCCAGCAGGCAGCAGATCCGGCACCCAAAAGCTCTGCACCGGCTGCTTCAACAGCACAGCCCACCCGCCTTGTGCCGGAGCCTCCGGCCCAAGAGCAGAGCACTCAGACCGAAGCCAAGGCCGAGGAACAGCAGCCCGTTCAGGGTCAAGAGCAAGGGCAAGCTCCCGTGCAGGAGGCCGAGCGAGCCGTTCCTCCTGCTCCGCGAGCAGATCCCCAGGCCGTGGCTGTGCAGGAGCCGACCGAAGTTGACAATGAACTCCTGGGAACGCTCCGTAATCTGTGGCGGCAGGCCATGGCCGATCCGCGGGTACCCCGAGGCACCTCGAACTTCATTCGGGACAACCAGGGTGCCACGAGCGTGCTCGGCGGTAATCTCCACTTTGATTTCCCCACGGAACAAGTCGCGAACCAGTTTGTTGATGAGGGGCGCTCGGGCGGACTCGAAACAGTATTCAGCGAGATACTGGGACAAAGAATCCAGGTGAACGTTGGAGTCAAGGGTGCCCCAAAGACAACGGGCCGCGAATCGGCTGATGATGCGGAGGGTGACAGGCCAGTAGCGCCCAGCTCCGCCACTCAGGCTCCCACCACTCCAGGTGAGGAGGGTGACGCGAGCGGGCGCCCACCTGCCTCCACACCAAGTCCGCCACCAGTGGCGGTACCTCCGGTGATGTCACCCGTGCCCATTCCACCCGTGACACCTCCACCGGGTCTCCTCAAGGAGGGTGCTCCCGAACCGAATAGTGGTGCACGAGAGCAAAGCAATACGGGAACGACTGTTCCTGACCGGCCCGGCATGGCACAGGACTCTCACCGGGAGGAGACTTTCTCCACGGGTGATGACGTGCGTCCCGCTGGTGAGACTGATGTTCAGCCCGCGCCAGAGGCTACGCCTAGACCAGTAGGGCAGGCGGGTGCGGACTCTAATGGGACCGAACAGGGGCCGGAGGGTGATGAACGGGTGAGCCCGGCTGCGCCGTCGAGCCAAGGTGACAAGACCACCGGTGACGGTGGTAGGCCGCTGTCGGCTATCGAGCGGGCGAGTGCGAGGTCTGCCGCGAGCAGGGCAAGTGCCGAGAGCCCCGCGGACTCGTGGAGCGGAAGCTACGGGGGTGGCCCGAGCGACTTCCCCGGTGGTGAGCCCACGCCCCCCGATGATGACGAATACGGGGACCCGTACGACGGGTTGCCGTCAGATCTGCCAGACATTGTTCGCGAGGACTTCCCTGCACCCCCGCCGGCTGCGATGCCAAAGTTCCCGGCACCACCCCCGCTCAACGCCCCCACCACGGGCGGCCCGAAGCTGGCTCGTGATCCGAAAGAGATGTTCAGTCGGCTTTCCGACTACCGTGGGACGGTAGCCCCGGCCGAGGAACCGGTCGAGGTTGAAGACGAAGAAGACACCGTCTCGGACGACGATCCGTTGGCGACCGAGGTGCAGGGGATTGGTTTGCAGGTAGTGCTCGACATTCTTGGTGGCGAGATTATTGAAGAAATTGAGGAGGAAGCCTAGTGGCTGGTGTGTATGACGGTGCGGTCCAGGATCTCATCGACGAACTGGGCCGACTCCCCGGTATCGGCCCCAAGGGAGCACAGCGCATCGCGTTTCACATCCTGTCCGCAGAAGAAGCCGATGTTCAGGCGCTTATTGATGCCATGAGTGCCGTGAAATCCAAGGTAAAGTTCTGCTCCATTTGCGGCAACGTCACCGAGCAGGAGATCTGCAAAATATGCTCCGACACGAGGCGCGTCGACACCGTCATTTGTGTCGTGGAAGAACCGAAAGACATTGTGGCCATCGAACGGACCCGCGAGTTCCGCGGCAAGTACCACGTGCTCGGCGGCACCATCAATCCGATTGAAGGCGTGGGCCCCGAAGACCTTCGCATCAGGCAGCTCTTCACCCGCCTGGCTGACGGGAAAGTCCAAGAGGTCATTATCGCGACCGACCCGAACATTGAAGGGGAAGCAACCGCTTCCTTCCTCATCCGCTCCCTCGCGCCGCTCGGAGTAAACGTGTCACGGCTCGCCTCCGGACTGCCCGTGGGCGGTGACCTTGAATACGCTGACGAGATCACGCTGTCGCGGGCGTTTGAGGGGCGAACGATGGTGCATAGGACCTCAGCCGAGGATCAGCCGGGGAAATAGCGCCTAATATAGCGATTATCACCATCCACAGAGTGAGAATTGTTGACTGCGCCGTACCCCCAAAAACCAAAATATTCAACAATGGAGAACACCCAACCTACGGAGTTGACACAGTGAGCCTAGTAGTCCAAAAGTACGGCGGATCGTCCGTGTCCGATGCGGAAGCGCTCAAGCGCGTCGCACGTCGCATCGTTGACACGAAAAAAGCCGGCAACGACGTTGTCGTTGTCGTCTCTGCCATGGGCGACACAACCGACGAACTCCTCGACCTCGCATCCCAGGTGACGGACAACCCGCCCGCACGCGAGATGGACATCCTCCTGACTGCCGGTGAACGAGTCTCCATGTCACTGCTCGCCATGGCAGTGAACGAACTCGGAGTACCCGCCCACGCCTACACCGGGCAGCAGGCCGGCCTGCGCACCGACAACCAGTACGGCAAGGCCTCCATCGTCGGTATCGTTCCCGAACGCATTGCCCGCGACGTGAAAGACGGCTCCGTAGCGATCATCGCCGGATTCCAGGGAGTGAACGAACTCAACGACGTCACTACCCTTGGCCGCGGCGGCTCTGACACGACCGCGGTGGCGCTCGCGGCCGCCATGCATGCTGACGTGTGCGAAATCTACACGGACGTTGATGGACTGTTCTCGGCAGACCCCCGCATCGTCCCCTCCGCCCACCGCATTCAGTCACTCGACTACGAAGAAACACTCGAACTGGCCGGGCAGGGAGCCAAAATCCTGCACCTGAGGGCAGTGGAATTCGCACGCAAATACAACGTGCCCCTCCACGTGCGCTCCTCATTCTCCGAACTGGAAGGAACCTGGATCATGAACAAGGACGAACGGGGCCTCGAAGCACCGATCATTACCGGAATCGCCCACGACCGATCCCAGTCGAAACTCTCCATCCTCGGAGTACCCGATGTGCCCGGCAAGGCCGCCAAGGTATTCGGCAAGGTCGCTGAAGTTGGCGCGAATATCGACATGATCGTGCAGAACGTTGCCGCCACCGAGCCCAACAAGACCGACATTTCCTTCACCCTCCCCGCCGACAGCGCAGAGCTCGCACTCGAAGCGATCAGAGGCATGAAGGACGACTTGCAGTACCGGGAAGTCACCTACAAGGAAAAGGTTGGCAAGCTTTCCCTGATCGGTGCCGGCATGCGCTCTCACCCGGGCGTATCCGCACGCCTCTTTGGAGCGCTCGCCAATACCGGGATCAACATTGACATGATTTCAACCTCCGAGATCCGCATCTCCGTCGTCGTTGGAATCGACCAGCTGGATGAAGCTGTCCGAGCAGTCCACAGCGCATTCGATCTCGATGCCGAAGATACTCAGGCAGTGGTTTATGGAGGAACAGGACGATGAGCATCACACTCGCAATTGTTGGCGCAACCGGCCAAGTCGGCCAGGTCATGCGCGACCTACTCGAGCAGCGCGGCACCACCTTCGACAAGATACGTTTCTTCGCATCCGCACGCTCCGCCGGCAAGGAAATCAGCTTCCGCGGCGAAAACATTGTCGTCGAAGACGTGGCGACCGCCGACTACGCCGGCATCGACATCGCCATCTTCTCCGCAGGTGGCAGCACCTCGAAGGAATACGCCCCCAAGTTCGCTGCCGCTGGCGCAGTTGTTGTTGACAACAGCTCGGCATGGCGCAAGGATGACGAGGTTCCCCTCGTTGTTTCCGAAGTGAACCCCGAGGCGATCGCGAACCGCCCCAAGGGCATCATCGCGAACCCGAACTGTACGACGATGGCCGCCATGCCTATCCTCAAGCCCCTCCACGAGCAGGCCGGCCTCAGCCGCCTCATCGTTTCCTCCTACCAGGCAGTGTCCGGATCCGGACTTGCCGGTGTCGAGGAGCTCACGGGCCAGGTGCAGGAAGCAGTCAAGCAGGATCCCACCCAGCTCGTCACGGACGGCTCGGCGGTAACCATGCCCGAGCCCAACACCTACGTCGCGCCCATCGCCTTCAACGTTGTCGCGTTCGCCGGCGGCCTGGTGGACGATGGCAGCCTCGAGACCGATGAGGAGCAGAAGCTTCGCAACGAGTCACGCAAGATCCTGAACCTGCCCGAACTGGCAGTATCCGGCACATGCGTGCGCGTACCGGTTTACTCGGGCCACGGACTCGCCATCAACGCAGAGTTCGACTCCGCCATCGACGTCGACAAGGCTAAGGAACTGCTCGAAGCAGCTCCCGGCGTCAAGGTCGTTGACGTACCCAACCCGCTTGAGGCAGCCGGCCAGGATCCGTCCTTCGTTGGTCGCCTCCGCCAGGACCAGTCTGTCCCCGGCGGCAAGGGCCTTGCCATGTTTGTCGTAGCGGACAACCTCCGCAAGGGCGCCGCTCTCAACGCAGTCCAGATCACCGAACTGCTCATTGACGAACTGAGCTAGTTCGTAAAGAACAGCACAAGCGAATTACAACTGAAAAGTTGAGGTGGAGGGCGAGAAAATGTCTCGCCCTCCACTCCGTCTTGAGTTGCGTTGATCCTTGTGGTGCCTATTCTCAATCGCCTCGAGCTGTCACCTCGGTCGAGCTGCCATGATCTGTCCAGGACTCGCGATAGCTTTGCGACTCTGATTGCTTAAGTGAAGTGATGAGAAACGGTGCAATTGCGCACCACTCGGGTTCAACTGTTTGCCACTTGGTAAAGTAGGTGATTGTTGCCATCTCTTTTTACCCAAGTTCTTCGGTGTAGCTCATTGGTGAAAGTGCATGGCATATCCATGCGTGGAAATGATGTCGGCTAAGGGAGCTGGGTGCAAAGATGTCGTGGACTGGTCTAGCGCTGGCCACTGTGGCTTTGGCACTGATGACGATCCAGCCCGGCTACTCCATAGCTCGCCTCTTTCGGATCCCACGACTTCTTGCATTAGGCGCCGGTCCAGTTCTGGGTCTGGGACTTTTTGCGGTTCTTGCGCACGTCTATAGTGCGCTTGGAATTCGCTGGGGCATGGCATCGGTTATTCCAGTCGGGCTTGCACTCGGTGGTCTCGCCGTCTTTGTTTCCCACCGACGCGGTGAACTCTCATTCTCGACCTGGACGGGTCTAGAGAAACGCCAGCTACTTGCTATCGCCCTCGGCACTGCCATTGGGGGAGGGCTTCAAGCATTTGGATTTTTGAGAGCACTGGTTGTGCCAAATGCTGTGCGAGTTGGCTGGGATGGGGTCTATCACCTGTCGGGTGTGCGTGCCGTCGTCGAGACAGGTGATGCATCGGTTTTTGCGATGTCCCGCCTTTATCAGGATGGCGAAGGAATCTTCTACCCGACCGGTTTTCACTCCCTTGCGGGACTTCTTCCGTGGGTCGATGTTGAAGTTGCGCTTAACTCAACGGTTATCTTTGCCAGCGCGATAGCTGTTCCGCTCGGCACCGCAGTGCTGGCTACTCAAGTCTTAAAGAAATACCCAGCCATAGCCTTTGCGGCACCCATCTATTCGGTTTGGATGCTGAGTCTCGTCGGGGTTGTTTTCGGGCAGCGAGCAGCACTTCCTGCGGGATTGGCGGCAAGCCTTGTTCCCGGCGCGCTTGCACTCATATGGCACATCAGCTTCGAACGACTCCGTCTCGTTCACATTGTGCCGATCCTGCTACTCGTTGCTGGGGTTGTCTATGCGCAGCCGTCGGTCATGGTGGCCGTGGGACTATTTGCCATTCCGCCCCTCCTCCTAGGTCAGGGACCGAAACTGTGGAAGGTGATGATCGGTGGAAACAAGCTAATCCCAGTCGGGGTAGGTCTCGTTGCCGGCTTTGCCCTGATTCTCGTTAACTACATCCTCACCCATCCCCGGGTGCAGTCGGTTGCGAACTATCCGAGAGCTCCCCACTTGGAAGATAACTGGGAGCGGCTCGGAGCGGTTCTTATCGATGAATCCGTCCAGTTCGGTCCCGGAGTCAACTCGTGGCTTGTCATCATGCTCGTAGTTGTTGGTGCCGTATTTGCCATGGCCTGGAGAAAATCAACCGCGTTTGTTGCCGCCTGGATTGTCTGCATAGTCCTGGCGATGGGGGCAATGAAGGTTGATTGGTTGGGGAGCGTCTTCACCGGATTCTTCTACAATGACTTCCCACGTATTACCGCAATCCTTCCAGGATTTGTCGGGGTGCTAGCAGGAGCAGGAACTGTCCTCGCTGTTCTTTCCATTGCCAGAATCCTGCAAAAACTGCGACTTCATTCGACAATAATTGGCGTTATCTCTTTTGCCTTGCTCGTCGGCACTGTTGTTGTGGTGCGTGATCAAACAGATAACTTCCGTGAAGATATTCGAGTGGATCTGCTCGCCTTCAAGTACTTCACTCCTCACAGCGGAAAGATGAACACTGTTGTCGAGACGTGGGACGAGATTGAATACATCCGCGGCCTCTCAGAAGACCTTCCTGATGATGCTGTTATCGTTGGCAACCCACTAGGTGGTGCCAGCATGTTCTATGCGCTCGGTGGGATTGATTCGTACCCCAAGGCAATTAACACTTTCCGAGCCGGTACGGCTGAGCACTACCTTGTGCACAACTTCCACGACTATCTCACGGATCCGGCAGTGTGTGAAGCGGTGAGGGAACTGGGGGCCACCCATGTCTATCTCAAACCGGAAACCTATGCAGAAGGACTTGGGTCGTCAACGGGAAGGCCTGGATTCTTTGATGTACCCCACGATGCTCTAACTCTTGAGCGGGCCTATACCGACAAGATCGGACTGTGGAGAATCGACGCCTGCAATTAGCCCACCCATACTCATGCACGAGTGTTCTTTGATGAGGCAGGAGCGAGTTGGGCACTACTTTCATGTTTGAGAGTGAACCTCCCCGGTATGTGAATGCGAAGTTCACATACCGGGGAGGTTCCTTGTCTTGCGAGAGCACTCCGTCTAGAGAGAATGCAGGAAGAACCTAAGCTGAAGGCTGATCTGTTGGTTGCTCACCAGTGTCCTCGTTGGTCGCTTTCTGAGGGGCTTCTGGGGAGTCGAACTGCGTGCTTTCGGGCCGAGAGCGAGTAATTGCAAGCTCCCGAGCAAGGTCGGTAATCCTGTTCTCGAAAATATTCATTCGGCGATAACTCACGACCGCGTATGAAAGGAAGGAAATAACAAGGAGGTAGAGGACGAGGTCAGCGCCTCGCCCGACACCAACGAACTGTGCGACTTCCGTCGTGATTTCTGGGAACAGAATCGAGACCAGAGCAATGATTACAAAAAGAACAAGCAGGAGACGGCGTACTGCAACGTTTTTGGTATTCGAAGTCGAGCGGATGAGCAGAAACGCTACGATCAGTACTCCGACGATGAGGACCAGCTTGATCAGAAGAGAACCGCCGAAGGTGCCACTCGACGACTGCCCGGAAAGCTGCAGGGCGAAGGATTGAAAGTTACTCATTATTGACCTATCCAAATAGCATTTCAGTCACGATATTGACTCCGTTCAGGAGGCTCTGACCCTTCGAACGAGAATAGTCGGTGTAATCGATTGTCACGGAGTACTCAGTCCACGGTAGCTTCGTATCTGCCAATTGATTAATGATTTCTGAAGCGTGGGCCATCCGGTTCTGTTTCAAGTGAATTCGTTCCAGAGCATCCCTCCGCAAAACGCGAAGGCCGTTGTGAGCATCGGTGAGAACCATGCCGGTCCGATACTTTGTTGCTCGTGCAGCCGTGCGTAGTACGAGCTTTTTTAACCAACCGGCCTGGTGGGTTTCACTCAGGAAGCGGGACCCCAGAACAAAAGACAGGTCGTTATCCTCGGCGCAGTTCACCATGCCGAGTGCGTCGGAAGTGCGGTGCTGCCCATCGGCATCAAAGGTCACAACGTATTTTGCATCCGTGTAGGTGAGTACCCAGGAAAAACCGGTCTGGAGTGCAGCGCCCTGCCCAAGGTTGATGGGATGTTGTGCGACATGGGCACCGGCATCGCGAGCGAGAATCGCGGAATTATCGGATGATCCATCGTCAATGCAGACAATGTTGGGGAAAACTTTGAGCGTTTCGGTAATGACGTCGGCGATGACCGTGGCCTCATTATACAAGGGGACTACCAGCCATGTATCCCGAACAATTTCGGGTTCGTTAGTCTCGCTCATTGCCCTATTATGGCATGGTAGCCTTGATTCAGCCGTATGGCGTTGTTCAAATTGGAATCTATCAGTTGGCGATTGGTCGTCATACTAATTGTTGAAGAATTAACGGATTAGGTGGTGATGATGGCTACTCGCATTGTTGAGACAGCGGATGTTTCCGAGCAGGCCAGCATTGGTGACGGCTCGAGTATCTGGCATCTCGCTCAGGTCCGAGAGAATGCAGAACTGGGTAAGAACTGCATCGTGGGCCGAGGAGCCTACATCGGTGAAGGCGTTGTCATGGGCGACAACTGCAAGATCCAGAACTACGCCCTTGTCTACGAGCCAGCAAAGCTGGCCGATGGTGTCTTTATTGGGCCTGCCGCCGTTCTTACCAACGACCTCTATCCTAGAGCGATCAACGTTGATGGCACCCAGAAATCCGCTTCCGATTGGGACCACGTTGGAGTAACCCTTGAACGGGGTGCTTCCGTTGGTGCGCGAGCAGTGTGTGTTGCCCCGGTCGTCGTTGGCGAGTGGGCAACGGTCGCGGCTGGAGCCGTGGTCACGAAGGATGTTCCCAACTACGCGCTGGTGGCAGGTGTGCCGGCCAAGCAAATTGGTTGGGTGGGTGATGCTGGAGCTCGCCTCGAACAGGTAGAGCCGGGCATGTGGAAGTGCCCACTTACTGACAGTCTTTACGAAGAAACAGATTCTACAATTCGAAAGGTCGAGAGCTGATGGCAAGAGAGATGATCCCCGCAGCTAAGCCAATTGTTGGTGACGAGGAACGTGCCGCAGTTGATGCAGTACTAGCAACAGGTATGTTGGCACAGGGAGAGGAAGTCTTCTCCTTTGAAAAGGAGTTCGCATCAGCGCTCACTCCAGGTGCGACTGCCGTGGCAGTAAACTCGGGGACTTCCGCTCTCCACCTGGGCTTGCTCGCCGCAGGTATTGGACCCGGCGATGAGGTTATTGTCCCGTCCTTTACTTTCGCAGCAACTGCTAACTCAGTAGCAATCACCGGTGCGACCCCCGTCTTTGCCGACATCTCACACGAGGACTTCTGCCTGGATCCCGAATCCGTACGAGCAGCGGTGACTGAGAAGACGAAGGCGATCATGCCCGTCCACCTGTACGGTCACCCGGCAAACATGACCGAACTCGAAGCGATCGCTTCCGAGCATGGACTCATGATCTTCGAGGATGCCGCACAGGCACACGGTGCCTCGCTGAATGGTAAGCAGGTCGGCACTTTCGGTACCTTTGCCGCGTTCTCCCTGTATCCCACCAAGAACATGACCTCCGGTGAAGGCGGCATGGTGACCACCACCGATGAAAACGTGGTGCGACAGATTCAGTTGCTTCGCAACCAGGGCATGCTCAAGCAGTACGAGAACGAAGTTATCGGTCTCAACAACCGCATGACCAACGTCCACGCCGCCATCGGCCGAGTGCAGCTCCGCAAGCTTGAGGGCTGGACCAAGTCCCGCCAGGATAATGCCGCTTTCCTGAACTCGAACCTTGAAGGTGTGCTTACCCCGAAGCTCCGCGATGGCGCCGTGCACGTGTACCACCAGTACACGATCCGCATCGAAGGCTCCGACCGTTCTGAGCGTGATCAGTTCGCGAATGCTCTGCGTGAGGAATATCAGGTTGGTTGCGGCGTTTACTACCCGATTCCGAACCACCGCCTGCCTTCGCTTGCGCACTATGCTCCCGGTCTTGATCTGCCGGTTACGGAAACCGCAGCAAAGGAAGTTATCTCGCTTCCCGTGCACCCCTCGCTTAGCCAGGAAGACCTGGACCGTATTGTTGAGGCAGTGAACACTGTCGCGAAGGCAGGTGCATAGTGGCGAACTTGCGAGCAGGCCTCATCGGCCTCGGTTCTATGGGCCGTCACCACGCCCGTGTCATCCGTGAAATTGAAGGCATGGACCTCGTTGCGATCGCGGATCCGGCTGGAGATAAGTTCGGCGTTGCCAAGGGACTTGAAGTCCTCCCGGATGTTGACTCCCTCATCGCCGCAGGTATCGACACCGCCATGGTTGCCGTTCCTACGGTTTACCACGAGGATGTTGCCCTGAAACTGGCAGCGGCAGGCGTGCACACGATGGTGGAGAAGCCTATCGCGCACGATGTTGATGCTGGCAAGCGAGTCGCAGCAGCGTTCGCAGATTCCGATCTGGTTGGTGCGGTTGGTTATGTTGAGCGCTGCAACCCGGCGATCATGGCGCTTCGCCAGAAGCTCGCCGAAGGCATCCTGGGTGAGATCTACCAGATCCAAACCCGCCGCCAAGGCCCCTTCCCCGCCCGTATCTCCGATGTTGGCGTGGTCAAGGACCTCGCAACCCACGACATTGACCTGACCGCCTACGTTGCTGGGGCTGGCTACGCAAATGTGGCAGCACAGACTTCGCACCGGTCGGGCCGTGAGTTCGAGGACATGGTGATCGTGTCCGGTCAGCTAACCAACGGCATCATGGTCAACCACGTTGTGAACTGGCTGTCTCCCTTCAAGGAAAGGCTGACACTCGTCACGGGTGAGCGCGGTGCACTGGTCGCAGATACCCTGAACAACGATCTGACCTTCTACGAGAACGGCACCGAGCCGACTCAGTGGGATGTTGTTGCGCAGTTCCGTGGAGTGTCCGAAGGACCGGTGACTCGCTACGCGATCGTGAAGCGCGAGCCACTGCGAGTTGAGCAGGAGCGCTTCCGCGATGTGGTGAACGGCGAGGGAACCGAGATTGTCACGATGGAACAGGGCGTGGCAACGCTCGAGGTTATCGAGGCGATTTTGGGCTCTGCAAGCACAGGTGAGTCGGTCTCACTGTCTTCGTGATGAATTCCAAGCCGGCAAGAAGAGCCCGTCGAGTCACTCTTGCCACCCGTATTTGGGAACCGGAGCCTGCAGCAGCTGCTTTCAGGCTCCGCTCCCTTGCTGGACAAATGCGTCACCTCGGAGCCCGTGTTCAGGTCCATACCTCAACACCCCCTCCCAAACTGGTGGATGAGGCCAAGCGTGCCGACCAGAAAGCTAATTTCAAGGTTCGCCGCCACCGTGTGCTCCGGGGTGCGGATGGCTACCTGCGTGGTTACTTCCAATACCTCAGCTTTGATGTGCCACTTTTCTTCCACTTGCTCCTGGAAAAGAGCCCAGATATTTACGTGTGTGAACCGCCGCCAACCACCGGGATCATCACCCGCATAGTCTCGACTCTGAAGAGACGTCCCTACGTTTACTATGCTGCCGACATCTGGTCCGACGCTTCTGAGAGTGCCAATGTTCCTGGCTTTGTCGTTAGCGCGCTTAGGTTCGTCGAAGGTCTGGTGCTCAAGGAAGCGGCTCTAGTCATTGCAGTCAATGACGAGGTAGCATCACGAGCCAAGAATCTAGGTGCACGCAACGTCGAAACCGTCCGTAACGGTGTCGATACGACAATCTTCCGACCGGATGGTCCAGGTTCACCTCTTCGAGGTGAGCGGTACTTTGTTTATGCTGGCACCATGTCGGAGTGGCAGGGGAGCGAGGTCTTCCTCGATGCCTTCGTGAAGATCCATCGTGAATTTCCTGATGCCAAACTAGTGTTCGTTGGCCAGGGTAATGCCGTCGATGAACTCCGACAGACGATCGATGAGCACGGTATGGACAAAGCGGTCACTATCCTCCAACCTGTTTCTCCCGAAGAAGCTGCCGCCTATCAACGGGATGCGGTAGCCGCTCTCGTCTCAATTAAGCCAGGCATAGGGTATGACATGGCTTTCCCAACAAAGACTATGGCCAGTTGGGCATGCGGGACACCGGTGATCTATGCAGGTGCTGGACCAGCACGTGATCCATTGGAAGCGAACAAATTGGGGTGGGCAGTCGGCTACGATGCCGATGCGATTGCAACTGCCATGAAGTCAGCTCTCAGGGACCCTCAAGATTCCATGCGAATTGCTGAGTGGGCGAAGAGCGAAGTCTCACTCCAAAGCTCCTCGGAACGTGCAGCTCAGGCTATTCTTCGGTCCGTCGAATAACCGCAAAAACGCGTTACCCTCTAGCTCACGAATAACCAAATTGAGGAACAAATTGCTGTCCGCAGGTGTGCAGAGCGGTTGCCCTTAAGTCCAAGTGATACCCGTAATAGCTCTCCCGGTCATTCTGAAAGGTCAAGTCCCGTGTAGTGGTGTAGCGGTCTAGCTTTCGGCTCGGTATGAAGTTCGGGGTTTTGGGTTAGGCGGTTAGCTGGTGTTGGTCGCCATGATCACCTCCTGGGTGAAGTGCCCCGGGTTTTGTTCCTAGGCGTTTACCCTATTTTTGATTGTTTCTTGTGTTGGGTAGTGAGCCCAATAGTCGACTTCTACCTCGTGTGGTGTCCGATATCCCAGGCTTTGGTGGAGTCGGGCTTCGTTCCACCACGTCACCCATTGAAATGTGGCGATCTCGACCTCAATAACATCAGCCCACCGGCGGGTATGGATCAATTCATTCTTGTATGAGCCGTTGACATTTTCTGCTAGAGCGTTATCGTAGGAATCTCCCACTGTGCCGGTTGACGGAGTGATACCAGCCTCTGTCAGCTTGTCGTTATAGACAACGCTAACGTATTGGGAGCCGTGGTCAGCATGATGGACCAGACGCGTGGTTTCCTTCGCTGATGCAATGGCTTGATTCAATGCTTGTAAGGGGAGGGCTTCGGTCCGCATCGAATCCGATAGTGCCCAGCCCACGATCTTGCGGGAGAAGGCATCGGTGACAAACGCTGCATACACAAACCCTGTCACGGTGCGAACATAGGTGATGTCAGCAACCCATAACCGATTCGGTCCACTTGCTTGAAAGTCTCGTTTGACCAGGTCAGGGCGCGTATCAACAGTCCGTGGTTTACGTGTCGTGACAGGAGGCTTGCCTTTGCTCTTGCCGCATACCCCGGCCAGGCGCATCAACCGGCCAGTTTGCTCCCGGCCGATACTGATTCCTGCACGGCGCAGTACATGCCACATCTTGCGTACACCGTAGACCCCGTAGTTTTCTTCATGAATCTGGCAGATCATCTCCACGAGGTCAGCATCACGCAGTGCCCGGGCACTGGGGCCGCGGGATTTGGATTGGCGGTATCCCCGGGCAGTGATGAACCCGCCTTCGCGGTGCTGTTGTAACGTCTGGCAGATGAACTCAACCCCGAAATGATCACGGTATTCGTCGATGAATGAGATCATTTCTGACGTTTCGGGTCGAGTTCGGACGCGAAAAAAGCTGAGGCAGCTTTCAACAGTTCGTTGGTGTCACGAAGTTCTTGGTTCTCCCTGCGTAGCCGCGCATTCTCGGCGATCACGTCTTCCTCCGCACGGTGTACTCCACCGGCTTGACGAGCTTGTTGTACCCACTGGCGGGCTGTATGCCACGAAACCCCCAGCTTTGGGCCTACCAGTTTGCATGCTGCTTGGATGGATAGATTTTCTGCCAGAATACGGTCTTCTACGAGGCGAACCACACGGTCCTTCGCGTCCTGGTCAAACTTCTTCGGCATGGTCTAGATTTTCCCATCTACTCAGACGGAACAAAACCTGGGACAGTCCACAGTGCGATAGACCCGTTCGACTTTCAACGCGGCAAAAAATGACTCAGCCAGGGCATTATCCCAGCACACACCGGTGCGGCCCATGGATGAACGCATTCCAAGGTCTTTGAGGAGCGTGCGATAGCGTGCTGAGGTGTAGACACTTCCTCGGTCGGAATGGAAGATCGCACCGGGCTTGATCACTGTCGTTGCGGCAGCGTTCTTTAAGGCCTGCTCCACCAGAGATGATCGCATATGATCAGCGATCGACCAGCCCACCACTTTCTTGGAGAAGCAGTCGATGACCGTGGCGAGGTAGATGAAGCCCTGCCAGGTGCGGATATAGGTGATGTCGCCAACGAACTTGATCCCGGGACGATCGGCGGTGAAGTCACGCTCAACTAGGTCAGGGACCTCCTCAGCGCCCCGGGTATCAGGTGTGGTGGTGACTTTGTAGGGCCGGACCTGACAAGGCACTAGGCCTTCGTCTTTCATGATCTGACGGACCAGCTCAGGTGAGCACTCAATGGCTTCAGCTCTCAGATCGGCATGGATACGCCGATACCCGTAGATGCCCTCCGATTCTTCAAAGAAGAAAATGATTCGCTTTGCGAGCTGTTCGCGCCGGGCACCGGTTGCCGATTGGGGGCGGCTGCGCCAGTGATAAAACCCCGAGGTCGATACCTGGAGCCATCGGCACATTGACGTCACCGGATTCGTGTTAGCTGGGTCGTTGCGCAGGGAGTCGATGTACTCATACTTGCTCACTACCGCTGCTCCCTCGCGAAGTAAGCGCTGGCTTTTTTCAGGAACTCTCGCTCCGCGCGTAGCTCTCGGTTCTCTCGTTCCAGCTCTTTGAGCCGGGCCCGCTCAGGCAGGGTTAGTGCTTCTTCGTCCCCGACGTTCTCTTGGCGGTACTTATAGACCCAGCCTCGTAAAGTCTCAGGATTGACGCCGTAATCCTTGGCGACAGCCCTGACCGGTTTCGAGGAGGAGACGACCTCTCGACAAAGCTCGTCTTTGAACTCCTGGCTGTAATGCTTGCGTGTTGCCGACATAAACTCGGATCTCTCTTTCAGTAACGCCCCCTCGATTGTAAGAGGGCCCACTGTCCGAAATCCCTAGGCCGCCCAGCCACCATCGGACTCGACAAGCTCTACTACGCGACTATCACCGAAGACCCCACCACGGGCGAGGAAACCTACGCCACCCCCACTCAGCTTGCTAAAGCCATCAGTGCTGAGCTCTCTGTGGAACTGGCAGAAGCAATTCTGTACGCCGATGACGGAGCGAGCGAGATCGTGAAGGAATTCAAGTCCGGTACCCTCACCCTCGGCGTGGATGACCTTGGCACCGAAGCAGCCTCCGCACTCACCGGCGCACACGTCGATGCCAACGGGGTGCTGATCTCCACCTCGGAGGACAACACAACCCCGGTCGCGATCGGCTTCCGCGCCGCACGCTCCAACGGAAAGTACCAGTACTTCTGGCTCTACCGGGTCAAGTTCGCCCTGCCCACCACGACCCTGGCAACCAAGGCCGACTCCATTACGTTCTCCACCCCGACGGTGCAGGGCACAATCCTGCGCCGTAACAAACCAGACGCTACTGGTAAGCACCCGTGGCAGGCCGAAGTCACCGAAGGGGCTGCTGGAGTGAAGGACGAGACCATCAACGCCTGGTACCAGGCCGTCTACGAACCCGCCACCGCAGAGTAAGGAGCCCCCAACATGAGCACCAAGAAAAAGACCACGTCTGCTGCCACTGTGACTATCGGTGGCAGCGAGTATGAGTTGATTTCGACCACGCGGGCCACGCGCGAGATCGCTGCCCGCTACGGCGGGCTGGAGAACCTCGGCGAAGCCTTGGAGACCAGTGAGGACTTCGCACACACGCTCGGTGAGGTGATCTGGCTGATCACTTTGCTGGCGAACCAGTCGGTGGCGATTCATAACCTCACCCACCCAGATGACCCGCAGACCGAGTTGACGGTGGATGCGGTTGAGCTCCTGACCGTGCCTGCCGATCTGTCGGAGTACCGCTCTGCGATTGCTACCGCACTCCAGCACGGAACCCGCCGCACGATCGAAACCGCACCGGTCCCAAAAGACCCGGCATCGGGCGCGTAGATACCAGCCTAGCCGCCACTTTCACCCGGCTTACCTACATTGGCATGGCGCACCTGCACCTGCGCCCACTCGAGGTGGAACTCATGGTGTTCGGGCAGCTGCTTGATTTGGTGGATTGCTGGCTGATCGACACCGGCGGAGCCGAACCAGTCAGGTACTGGTTCATCGACGACATCATCCCCGCTGGGATTTAGCCAGGTCTGCGATCAGATTCCAGGGCAGGTGCGTGCGCACGAATCCGCTTCGCCTGCGCCTGGGAATGCTCAACGCTTCCTCGGCTACCCGCTGGAGGAGAGTGGTGTCTGCTCCGAGTGCTTCAGCAATCCACACCAGCCCTTCGGGGTGTTGGAGCCGGTTATAGGTCGGGGGGTGTCCCCCGAGTAGTGGACACGGCGTTGGTGTCAGTTAGGCAACGAGGCCTACGGTAGCAGCCGTCGTCGCGGTCTTGAAGGCAAGGGGCGAGCGGTAGTCCAGGGCTGAGTGGCGTCGGCGAGTGTTGTAGCGGGTGACCCACCGGAAGACCTCGCGACGGCACACCTCGGCAGAGTCCCACCCACGAGCACCTTGGAGAGTTTCTCGCTTGAGGGAGGCGTTGAACGACTCGGGCATCGCATTATCCGCACTCGAACCGATCCGGTCCATCGACTGGCGGACTCCCAACCGCCGACAGGTGGTCTGGAAGGCTGAGGAGGTGTATTGCAAATCCAGTCATCATGCTGCTCCGCGAGTACCGCCCCGACCAGACGAACCACCGCGTCCCGGTTTGGGAAGATGCTGACGATGTCGGTACGCCGGCGGATCTCCCGGTTCAACCTCTCCGTCGGATTATTCGACCAGATCTTGGTCCACACGGCCTTCGGCGCGTTCGTGAACGCCAGCAGCTCATTCAGAGCTTCCTCCAGATAATCGGCGACATGCGGGAACTTTTCCTCGCAAAACGCCACCACGTCCCGGGCCTGGTCCCACACGGATTTCGCATCCGGTTACTGGAAGATGGTGTGGAACATCGCCGACAACGTCGGCCACTGCGTCTTCGACACCAGCCCGGAGAGGTTCTTCGCGAAATGCGTCCGACACCGCTGCCACGAGGCATTCGGCAACACGCCCCCGATCGCATGCTGGATGCCCAGGTGCGCGTCGCTGGTGACCAGGTACACCTCATTCAGGCCCCGGGCCTTGAGATCCCTAAAGAATCCGGTCCAGGAGGCCACCGACTCTGCGGTGGCGACCTGCATACCGAGTAGTTCCCGGTACCCTTCGGCGTTGACCTCGGTAGCCAACAACACGGAGGTTTTCACGACGCGTCCGCCTTCGCGGACCTTCATGGTCAACGCGTCGCGGGAAACATAGAGGTACGGGCCGGTATTCAACGGCCGGGTGCGAAAATCCTCGACCATGGAGTCGAGGTCTTTGGCCATTTCGGAGACTTGGGACTTCGAGAGATTGTTGATGCCCAGTGAGGCGACCAGGTCATTCATCCTGCGGGTCGACACACCCTTCAGGTAGCAGGTGGCGATCACAGTGGTCAGGGCCCGTTCGGCACGTGTTCGTCGTTCCAGCAACCAGTCCGGAAAGAACGATCCCGTCCTGAGTTTCGGGACGGCGACGTCGACGGTGCCGACGCGGGTGTCGAGGTCGCGGTGACGGTAGCCGTTTCTCGTGTTGGTGCGGGACTCGGATGCGGTGGCGTAGTCGGCACCGCAGACCTGGTCGGCCTGGGTCGACAGGATCTGGTTGATGAAGCCCTGGAGCATCTGTCTCATCAAGTTCGGGGAGGCTTGAGACAGTAGGTCGTCGAGATAGGTGGTCGGGTCGATAGAATAAGGGCCAGCGGCCATCGTGGGTTTCCCTTTCGAGGAGATGTGAGAGTTGATTCGAAAGGTGACTTCGGTGGTCGCCCACGTCGTTCATGGGGTCCTCACCGGCAGTTACAGATACACCACGCTACGGGACACGACCTGGTAGGGTGGGAGGAAACCCAACAGATTAGCGCGCTGCCATTCCGTTCAGCGGCGGTGGCCCTGGCAAGGAGGACACATGAAAGCATTGACCTGGCAGGCGTCAAACACGGTGAGCGTGGAGGAGGTCCCGGACCCACAAATCCAGGAACCCACCGATGCGGTCATCCGGGTCACCTCGACCGCCATCTGCGGATCTGACCTGCACCTCTATGAGGTGCTGACACCGTTCATGGACAAGGGCGACATCATCGGCCATGAGCCCATGGGCATCGTCGAAGAGGTCGGCTCGGCCGTCACTCACATCAAGCCGGGGGATCGGGTGGTCATCCCCTTCAACGTTTCCTGCGGGCATTGCTTCATGTGCCGCCAGGGACTGCAGTCGCAGTGTGAAACCACCCAGGTCCGCGAATACGGGACCGGCGCGCAGTTCCTCGGTTACTCGCGGCTTTACGGCTCGGTGCCCGGCGGGCAGGCGGAGTACCTGCGCGTGCCGCACGCGGACTACGGGGCGATCAAGGTTCCCAACGTCGGCGAAGACGAGCGCTACCTGTTTCTTTCCGACGTCGTGCCCACCGCCTGGCAGGCCGTGGACTACGCGGCGGTCCCCGACGGCGGCTCGCTGGCGGTGCTGGGTTTGGGCCCGATCGGGCAGATGTCCGCCCGGATCGGCAAGCACCTGGGCTACCGGGTGATCGCGACGGATGCAGTGCCCGAGCGTCGCGCCATGGCCGAGCGTTACGGCATTGAAACGCTGGATTCCTCCGAGGACGGCGTGGCGGAGCAGCTCAAGGACCTGACCGACGGGCGTGGCCCGAACTCGGTGGTCGACGCCGTCGGCATGGAGGCGCACGGTTCGCCGGTGGCCGGCGCGGCCCCAGGCGGCCGTCGGCAAGCTGCCGTCGCCGCTGACCCGCAAAGCAATGGAAAGGGCCGGGGTGGACCGGATGAGCGCGTTGTACACCGCCATCGACTCCGTTCGCCGTGGCGGGACGATCTCGATCTGCGGCGTGTACGGCGGCATGAAGGACCCGATGCCGATGCTGACGATGTTCGACAAGCAGATCCAGCTGCGGATGGGCCAGTGCAACGTGCGCTCTTGGACCGAGACGCTGCTGCCGCTGGTGGACGACCCGTCCGATCCGCTGGGCGTGCTCGACCTCAAGACGCATACCGCCCCGCTGGATGAGGCTCCAGAGATGTACGAGAAGTTCCAGAAGAAGCAGGACGGCTGCATCAAGGTGGTGCTCAAACCGTAAATCCTGGACGTGTCGTCGGACCTTAGCCTTCACGCGAGGCTTGGGTCCGCCCTCACTTGAAGGCAGCCGCAATGCATGTTCTATGTTGCCACCCGTAAAGCAGAGTAGGCCTTCGGTAGCATGGAGCCGCTTGCCGATGTTATAGACGATCGCACGAACATAGGGTGAGCAGGGTTGTGCACACGTCTTTTGATCATTATCTGCTTAGTGCCTACGTGTACAAATGGGGGTTAGAAGTCCCGGGCACAACAAGACCTGCGTTGTAGCTGCTGGGCAGGGTGGGCGAGCTCGTCAACCGGCTGATACCGGAAAGGCCGGCTTCCGCACTAATTTGGCCTAAGTCAGGTAATTGGGTTGACTGCTGCGTAGCGCTGGGATTCTTGAGTTCTTGTGGATCCACAGAGCTGCCTCATTGTCGATCCATCGGGGGGTGTCCCCCGAGTAGTGGACACGGCGTTGGTGTCAGTTAGGCAACGAGGCCTACGGTAGCAGCCGTCGTCGCGGTCTCGAAGGCAAGGGGCGAGCGGTAGTCCAGGGCTGAGTGGCGTCGGCGAGTGTTGTAGCGGGTGACCCACCGGAAGACCTTGCGACGGCACACCTCGGCAGAGTCCCACCCACGAGCACCTTGGAGAGTTTCTCGCTTGAGGGAGGCGTTGAACGACTCGGGCATCGCATTATCCGCACTCGAACCGATCCGGTCCATCGACTGGCGGACTCCCAACCGCCGACAGGTGGTCTGGAAAGCTGAGGAGGTGTATTGCTTGGATTCAATCGGTGGTTGCAACACTGCTGTTTTGAATTGATTGTAATTGTTCTTTAAATACTTCGGCTGGGGTTCGAAATCCGAGGACTTTTCTTGGTCTGTTATTGAGCGTGTAGGCGATGGCGGCGAGGTCTTGGGCTGTCCATCGAGACAGGTCGGTGCCTTTGGGGAAATACTGGCGTAAGAGCCCGTTGCTGTTTTCATTCGTGGGCCGTTGCCATGGCGAGTGAGGGTCAGCGAAGAACACTTTCGTGCCCGTGGCTAGAGTGAAAGCGGCATGGTCAGCGAGCTCGGTTCCTCGGTCCCAGGTCAACGTTTGACGTAATTGTAATGGCAGATCGGTTATCGCGGTTTGTAGGGCGGAGTTCATCGCTTGAGCTCCGAATCCGCTCAAGGCAGGTCCCTTTTTCGTCCTTGGTTGTTCATCCCAGCCGTCCAGGCGAGGCAGGTGCACCAGCAGGGTCGACCGGCTGTAGCGTTCAATCACGGTCCCGATCGCTGAACGTCCGGTGCCGATGATCAAGTCGCCTTCCCAATGGCCAGGTACTGCCCGATCCGAGGCTTCAGGGGGCCGGTTAGAGATGACAACATCGTCAGTCACGTGTCCATGCGGTTTCGACTTGCTCCTGGCCCGGGGTTTACGCAGTGCCCGCCCAGTGCGTAGTGCGGCAACGAGGTCACGCTTAAGCGCCCCGCGCCCCTCGATATACAAGGACTGGTAGATCGCTTCATGGCTGATTCTCATACTCTCATCATCGGGGAAGTCAATCCTTAACCGCTGCGATATCTGCTCCGGGCTCCATGCAGTAAACCACTGACGGTCTGCCCTGTGAGGTTTGTTCCGGCCCTTCCACCCAGCAGTACCAGGCCCCGCCATAACGACCCCGTTTTCATCTCGGACCGTCCCGGCAAGACGATCCTGAACGTAGTCTCGCAGTCGCGGATTACCCACGAGTTTTGCTTGTTTGGGACGCTTGGCGGCTTCCTGAGCTTTCCACTGCGCCACCCCTGCCCGATAGACGGTCGTGCCACCACGGGTGGCAGCGTTACGCCGTAGCTCACGAGAGATCGTCGCCGGATTGCGTCCGATCCGGCGGGCGATCTCACGTACCCCCAACTCTTGGGAGCTTAAGATCGCGATTTCCTCCCGTTCAGCAAACGATAGATACCGCCCCGAGGGCTCGTCCAATGTTAAGGGTCTCATCCCACCAGCATGACGGAACCACCGTGTCCCTACCGGTACGGACACCCCCACCCTCACGGCAGCCTCCGCAGTCGTGATTCCCGTAGCGATCAACGCCCAAAAGTCACGTTGAACTGCCCGCGAGGGAACCGGCCGGCCAGGTGAACGCATCGGGGGACGAAGCGCCCGATCCGCACGCCACTGACGACGCACCTCCACCGGCATATCACCAGGCTTCCTACTCCAGTCATCCGTAGCCATCGACTCACACCTTTCCCACCAAGGTGTTGCGACAATCAATTGAATCCACCTTGCCGTCCGTGATCGGAGTGGAATACGGCCCCGGCCAACGAGCCCCGCGCCCGGGCCGCGTTTTCCAGGGCGTCTTCGACGAGACTGGTGCGCACGTGGTCGGCGATCGACCAGCCGACCAGACGCCGGGAGCACACGTCGATGACGGTGGCCAGATAGAGGAATTGCCCCTGGCCACAGGGCAGGTAGGTGATGTCGCCGACGTAGACCTGATTCGGTGCCTCAGCCCGGAACTTGCGTTTGGGGAAGTCGTCGACAACGCGTGCGCCCTGGTCCTTGACCGTGGTCTTCTTCGGTTTACGTAGGTTCACACCGACAATGTTGTGGGTGCGCACCAGCCGTTCCAAGCGTTTGTGGTTGATCGGCTGATCTGCTTTCTCATTGAGTTCGATGGTCATTCTCCTGACTCCGATGGTGCCGTCGAATTCCTGGTGGTACTCGCGCATGCGCTTAAGCAGCGCTTTGTCGGCGTCTCGGCGGGCGGCGCGGGCGTCGCGTCCGGCCCGCCATCTGTAGAAGCTCGACCGGTTCAGGCCGAGTACCTGGCACAACCGCTTCACCCCGTGGGTGGTGTGGTGGTCGTCAACGAACTGGAAGCGGCTCACCAGGTCGTCTCTCCCGCGAAATATTTGGCCGCCTTGCGCAGGATGTCGCGCTCGGTCGTCAGCTTCGCTGTTTCGGTTTTCAGGCGTTGGACCTCTGACCGCAGGCGGACCAGCTCATCCTCGGGGTCCAGCCCCTGGTCGGCACCAGCGGGGGACGTCGAGGGAATCTGCCCTCGGTCCCGACGGGCCTTGTGGACCCAGCTCTTCAGCGTGCCGCGGGCGATCCCGAGGTCTTCCGAGATCGAGGAATACGAGGCTCCCTCGGTGGTCTCGTAGAGCCGGACCGCGTCGGCTTTGAATTCATCAGAGTAAGTGTTTTTCGGCATAGTGTCTCTGCTTTCTCCGGTCCAGTCTGGACCAGTTCCAGCGTGTCCACTAAACGGGGGTCAGGCCCGTCGAAGAGTTTGCCAACGCGCTCCGCGGCTCGCACATCCGCATGCGCTTCGGCAACATACTGGGCCTTTTCCATCCCAGCCCAGGGCAGGAAGAACGTGAAGTGCTGAGCGATGTCCCGGATCGGGATGACCAGGTTCTCCCGGGTCTTCATATCTAGGGCCACCAACTCCTCAAAGTCGGTCGCAATGACAAATCGCGGGGTGTAGCGCACCACATGTGCGGCGGTGCGCAGCTCTTCGACAGCTTTTAGGGACTGCCCTTGAGGCGCCTGACGGAAATACACGACGTTTTTCTGGGCGACCCCCACGTTAGGTTCGGCGGCTACGTTGAGGGAACCCGTACGTAGGCGAGTGAGGGAAGACTTCGGTTTTCCATAGGCCTCCAAAAGCTCGAAGATGAACTCCCGATCATAGGAGTCCCGGTATCCCACGGGCTCGACTCGTGCCTCTACGCCCTTGAGACTCAGCTTTGCCAAGGGGCTTCCTCCACCTGTTGTCCATCACTTCTGATGATGAGTGTATCTGCGGTGGTGGACTTTCCGAACAGAAAAAAGTCTGCGCACGTTGCGGCGTCAGCTGATCCGTTCGATACTTAGGGCATGACAATTTGGGCATTGTCCGATGACTGGTTCGATCGGCACACGAGTCAAGATCTGGCGTATCGAGTTAGAGTGCGAGTTGTGACGCCCGGCGCTTTGGATTCAGCATGGGCGCGCATTGTTGACGAGCATGGTGCTGACGAGGAGGGCGTTGTTCCGATCGGCGGGGCCGCACTCATCCGCGTGAACAACCGGGAAGTAGAAGCCATCAGCGGCGGCGAAGATGCTCTTGATTCTCTCGAATGGGCGGTGAATGAGGTTCTCGGTGAAGCCCTTGAAGGAGCAGAAACGATCGTGGTTGCCGAAGAACGTACTCTCGTCATTGACTAGGTGCGTATCGCCCACGGCGTTGCATTCAACTCGCTGAAACTCTTATTTGCGTGTCAGGTGCTATGCCGCGAGTTCCTTCCGTGCTGAGCAGGATGCTACGGAAAACGTTTGTGGCAGATAAGAGCTTTGTGGCATACAGCGAGCAACATCAGAAGGGCGCCGGTTAGTGAGCGGCGGTGTCTCAACGCGGTGTCTAAAGGCTGACTCCGGATGCACCAGCAATGGCCGGATGCCACTGAGCACTGAGGTCACAACGGCCCCGCTTGTTGACAGGGAATCAGATCATGATTCGCTGATGGTTAGAAACTGGTAGGTGCCCGTCCGGTCACCGGCATGGAAGGTGCGTTTGGCGAGGCCGGCCGCATCCATATCTCGGATCCCAATACTGAGTTTGGGGGCGTTGCGTCGTACCCGATCAGGCCGATGTTAAGCGTCATGAAGCCTCCTCGTGCGTGAGTGCTGGTTTGTGCTCGGGTGAACGTGACGAGCCGTGCCTGGGTGCTGATCTGATCGTGAGTGCGGGTTTGCGGCTCTATCTCTAGAATGGAAGATCACCGTAGAAGCTATCTGTCTGGTCGGTGTGAGGAGCGTCTATGCAACGGGTTCGTTCGCCGCGTCGAGAAGATCCGCGCCAGATTGCGCCGCGGGTACTTTCGTGGGCATCGATGATCGACGATGATACGGCCGGTCAGGCGATCGCGTTGACAGAACTTGAGTTTGTGAAGCCGCACGTTGCGTTGATGCCGGATGCTCACTTTGGGATGGGCAGTGCGGTTGGGACGGTGATCCCTACCGTGGGTGCCATTATTCCCGCGGCGGTCGGCGTGGACATTGGCTGCGGCATGATCGCAGCCCGTACCAAGCATTCGGCCAACGATATTGAGGGCTTGGATTTGGTCGGGTTGCGGGACGAACTGACGCGGATTATTCCGTTGTCCCCTGGTAATTACAACAGGGACATCTTGCGTGATTACACGGTGAAACGTCTTGCAGAGCTTGAAGCGCGCGCTGAAACGGATGGTGTTGACTTAAGCCACTCTCCGCAATGGCGTGAACAGCTTGGTTCTTTGGGCGGTGGCAACCACTTCATCGAGCTGTGCCTCGATGAACAGGATCGGGTGTGGTGCTTCCTACATTCGGGTTCGCGTGGGGTGGGAAACAAGATCGCGCAGAAGCACATCCGCATCGCGCAACAACGGTGCGAGCAGGCCGGGGCCCACTTGCCTTATCGGGATAGTGCCTACCTCCTGGAAGGCACGCCTGAGTTTGACGGTTACATGACGGAGTTGTTGTGGGCGCAAGCCTTCGCGTTAGCGAACCGTGAAGAGATGATGGACCGTTTCGTTGACCAGTTGGCCCTCATGATGGGCGATGAGCGGGAAGGCGTTGAAGTTGAACGCATCAACGCCCACCACAATTACACCGAACAGGTGAATATCGACGGTACGACGATGTGGTTGACCCGCAAGGGTGCGATCAACGCGGAAACCGGCCGACCGGGGCTCATTCCAGGCAGTATGGGAACCCGTTCGTATGTGACTCGCGGGCTCGGCAACGAGGATGCGTTTTGGTCCGCACCCCACGGTGCTGGCCGTGTGTTGTCCCGCCGGGCCGCACGTAAGAAGTTTACAGAACACGATCTGCATGAACGCATGCGCGGCATCGTTTACAGGCCGGGACGCGCGTGGATAGATGAAATCCCGGACGCCTATAAACCCATCGACAGGGTGATGGAAGATGCACGCGATCTGGTGGAGATTGTGCACGAGCTGCGGCAGATCCTCAACGTTAAAGGCACCTGATGATGGACGTGAACCGCACGATCGCCTTCCGTGATGAGTCAGGAGCCGTCCCCACTAGCTCGATGCTGACCGCGTGGTTGGGTGCATCAGCGTTATCAGCGATGGTGTTCTGACGGCAAACATTCCGTATCTTGAAACTTTCGGAGTATCGGGGCGGGGGATTGGCTAGGAGTTGCTGCACCGATAGTGTCTGAACTTGACGGCACGTGTTCAATTGATTTGCGAGCGACGAGAATCTGATTGGTTACTGTGAGCGGCTCGGTTTCGTTCAGTCAGCCGCGATGATCATGCCCAGCCTACGGGCGTTGCATGGTTACTTAATGCGTACGCGTGAGGAGGATGCTCGTGGCGTCACCGCAGAACATTTTATTGTATTTACCGCCTGATCAGGAGCGGCAGGTAAACGAGATTTTTGATGCCCTCGAAGCTCGTGGTTTCCCGCGCCAGAGACAGACTCCACACATCAGTATTACTTTTTCGCAGTCGATGGCGCCCGCAGCGGTCGAGCATGCTGCGCAGACCCTGCCCGGCGTCATCCCCGCCGAATTTCAGCGTGTTGGGACCGTAGTTTTCGGGACTCGCGGTAAACAAACAGTCGCCTGGCTCCTGGAAACTGGGCAACCGATGTGGCAGGTCGCTCGTGAGATTAGCGCGTTGAACCCAGATCACCACCGCGTTGAATGGATCCCTCATCTGACGATGGGTTCGCGAATTCCGCGGGAAATGGTGCCCGAATATATTGCGTCATTAGACGAGGTGACTCCGCGACGCTTCAAACATGTATGCGCGCACAGAGCTGGCTTCTGGATGCCAACTACCCGGCAGTACCGAGCGCTCGCCGGCCCCCACGAATAGCGGGCACGACAGCCTACTCAGCTCCTCAGCTTTGGCGCAGAAGGTTTTCAGATTCGATCCAGAAATCAGTCATAGCATCTTTTTGAACCTTTACGGCGCGTTGCATCTCGCGAACCTGATTTCGCTCACCGGTATGCATGCCACTGTGGGTAGCCTCGCGAACATTATTGCGATCAGCGCCATGGATGCGCCAACAGTTGAACCGTGAAAGGGAAACCATGTCGTTTCTGGGAAGGGCTTGGCGCTACTGTGCCCGAAAGCCAATAAAAACAGTCATTATTTTTGTTGTTCTCACTGTCATGGCGACCGTGGTGATGGGGGCGGGAGCTGTGACCCGTTCCGCTGACCGGGTGTCTGAGGACATCGATGCGAAAACCGGTAGCGGTTTCGTGTTGGAAATCAATCCACAATACAACTTCGGAACGCCTCGAGGTGCCGGTAATGTTAAGGCTTCTGATATTGAAAAGCTCGCGGGCCTGGACGGCGTCCAGTCCTACGTTGCCCGGCAAAATGTCACCGCGGATCTCGTGAATGCAGAGGTTCTGAAGCCCGATCACGATGATTATGATGAGGAGCGCGAAGCGCAGTTCGGTAATGCCGTCAACGTGTGGGGTGTTAACCGAAGCGATATCGCTAATGCTTTCCGTAGCGGCTCGTTGACGCTTGTTGAAGGACGTCACCTAACCGCCGATGATACGCATAAGGCAGTTATTCACGAGGACCTTGCGAAAGCCAATAACCTCACCGTCGGCAGTACGCTCACCCTGAAAGGTAATAAGTACGACGTCGATAATCAGAACCAGTCCACGGAAGAAGTGGAGACCGAGATCGTGGGAATAGTCTCGGGGGAGAACACTCGGCCGGTCGCGGTGCGAAGCGAACTGTATGCCAACACCGTGTTCACTGACTTGGATACGACCCGCACCCTGTATCAGTTCACTCCGGACACCGAGATCTACCAGGACGCGAACTTCTTCGTGGCCAAAGACGTCGATCTAGAGGATGTTGCTAAGGCCGCGCAGTCCCAGCAGATTGATTGGAATAACTACCAGCTTTCACGATCCGCCCAATACCTTGCCGGAATTACCGGAGCGGTGGATGGCGTCAAGAGCATTATGCGTAACACGACCATCGGTGCCACGGTATTTGCCGCTGCAGTTGTAGCACTCGTTATGTTCTTGTGGCTCAATGAACGTAAGAAAGAAACCGGTACCCTGCTCTCCATCGGCGTGAACAAGGGCAACATTGCAGCCCAATACTTCTTCGAACTCATCCTCATCGCGATACCTGCGTTCATTACCTCATACTTCGCTGCAAGCGGTTTCGCGCAGTGGATGGGTAACACCACTTTGGCGAGCGTCAATGAGTCTGCTGAGCAAGAGATGGCACAGGCGGGACAATTCGGCGCAGACATGGAGTCTGCTGCCTCT
The DNA here is from genome assembly GCF_001375495.1 of Flaviflexus massiliensis. Lineage (GTDB taxonomy): Bacteria > Actinomycetota > Actinomycetes > Actinomycetales > Actinomycetaceae > Flaviflexus > Flaviflexus massiliensis. Next base: position 902,664 of record NZ_LN831058.1, read on the forward strand.
GTTCAAACCCTGGATAGCCTATCTGTCGGACTTACTGCGCCTTCCGTGGTTCAAGCCGTCATCATCTGTGTTGCTGTCATAGCAGTTGTTGTTGCCATCACGTCAATACCGATGCTTCGTAAGAGCCCGCGCGCGATCCTCGTGGACACCAAATGACCAATCCTTGGTACCGAGCAGTCCGTAGTGTCACGCGTAAACCGCGTCGCAGTAGCATCATGATTCTCATCATGGTCGTGGTGTTCACGGCGCTTGTCGCACAGTCCGGTGTGCGTTCATCCATGGCGGAAGTCAAAGACGCGATCAACGCGAATGTTGGCGCAGGTTTCACCGCGAGCGCCAGCATCGAGTCAGAGGTTAGTGATAGCCCTGGCCCCGCAGGTGACCTTTCCGCTGAACATGCAGGGATCGATGAATCCTTAGCGAAAAGTCTGGCTAGTCTCCCTCAGGTGGCACGCTACAGTCTGGAAGCGGCTACAATCGCGCAACCCGTGGGCGCGACGCCGGTACCTGGTAGCGGTGGAGTCCAGTTGGATCCACAGTTCGCTGGCGATATCAGCGTCACCGGTACGAGCGATTCGAGTCTCAGCCCAGCGTTCCAGGGGCGGGTATACCAACTTATTGACGGCACCCATGTGGGGGCGACGGAATCGCAGGCGGTGATCCACCGCGAGTTCGCGGCTCACAACAACCTTGAGGTGGGAGACACACTCGCACTCACGCAGGGTGATGCGACCGTCACCGTGACCGTGGCGGGAATCCTGGAGGGTAAGACAGAGAACCCGAGCGGTTTGCCGGTGGAAGCTTCCGAGAATCACGTGTTCGTGGATTTGGAGTCGGCTCAAAAGCTCGGTGCCCCGGTGAGTGCCGGACGTTACTTCACTCATAGCGCCCAGGAGCTCTCCGAGGCTCTCAAGGAGGCACAACGCATCGCGCCAGAGCTCACGTTGGAAGATAATTCCGCGCAGTTCGCTCCCGTGCTTCAAGCGATTGCTGGCGTGGACAAGCTGCTGACCGTTCTGTTGCTCGGTTTGAGCATCGCGGGGGCGTGCGTACTGACGTTGGTGAGCACGTTCTGGGCACGTGGCCGCATCCACGAAGTGGGTATCTTGCTGTCCCTAGGGAAAAGTAAAAGCAATGTGCTGTCTCAGTTCGCCATTGAAGCCAACATTTTCGCTGCCGTAGCCGCGATCATCTCAGCGATAGCGGGAACCGCGCTGTCGGGTTACCTCGGCCGGGCTGTGATCTCCCAGGCCGGTGACGAGATCCTCTCGTCGATTCACCTGGCGACCAGCGCCGCCGATATTGCAGTGGCTCTCGCCTGGGGCCTTGTCATCGTGCTCCTTGGCGTTTCAGTGGGGGTTTTACCCCTTGTTACGCAACGGCCCAAACGCATTCTTTCAAAACTCAGTTAGGAAACAATTATGGCTATCATGCAACTCGACCACGTCAACTTCACCTACGCTAACTCCACCAAACGGGTGCTCAATAATGTGAGTTACGACTTCGAGGTCGGCACGTTTTACGCGATCGTGGGTTCCTCCGGTGCGGGTAAAACGACGATGTTGAGCCTCCTGGCAGGGCTCGATGCGCCCTCCGAGGGGGTGGTGCGTTTCGACGGCCAGGATATTGCATCCACCGGCTACACCAACCACCGCAAGAACCAGATCGCGTTAGTGTTCCAAAACTACAACCTCATTGAGTACCTCACGCCACTGGAAAACCTGCACCTAGTTAACCCGAAGGCCACGGTCGAGGACCTCACGCGTCTAGGGGTCGATGCAGCAGCCGCTAAGCGCAACGTGCTGGCCCTGTCCGGGGGACAGCAACAGCGCGTCGCGATCGGACGCGCGCTTGTCTCGTCCGCCCCTGTCATCCTGGCAGATGAGCCTACGGGCAACCTTGATGAGGACACCGCTAACGGCGTGATTGAGATTCTGCGCGATGCTGCGCATCAGCAAAACAAGTGCGTCATCGTGGTGACCCATTCAAAGCATCTTGCGCGTTCTGCTGACGTGGTATTGCGGCTTGAGCGTCGCAATCTTGTTGAGCAGCGAAACTAGCGTCGGCAGGGCTACCCATCCAGAACGGAATCGCTCGTGTACGAGATGGGCTAGGTTACGGCCGGCAAATGCACGAAGGCTTCACCCACGTGGGTGATGAGAACCCACCCGGCGGGATTTCGTGGGATTCTAAGGGGAACAACCGCCCGTCACTGTGACGGATCTTCAAACCTCCAGATCCCTCCAGCCTGCGCATAATTTCGTAACCACCCCAACTGACGCCGTCTCGTCGGACGCAACAGAGGAATAGAAGAAAGACGCTAGGAATAGCTCGACTGGGTGTAGCGGGCGAGAGTCATCATAGTTGCTGACAGCTAGGTGCCTTTCGCCCTCTCAGTCGTGAGTGGTAGATGGGAGCTACTCGTGGTTATCAAGTCGCAGTGCCAGGTTCAGCCCTCCCCGTTGCTTTGCTGTTGGGGCCATAGCCCCTGCCCATACATCCCCAAGCAAATAAGGATTCTGCGCCGAGTTAGGGAACGAACCTGGTAGCGTCCGCGCCGCGTGGTTGCCGGCACCTCTTCGTCCCGGCCGTTCGCGCCCATAGCCCTGCTATTCGATCCGAATCCAGGAAGGCCCGCAGGTACGTGCTAACTCTTGGTTTATCCAACCTTCGTCTTCGATTGGCGCTATTCTCAGGTCGTGATAAACCCGCCTTCGTGGTGGTCGCACACATGAACTTGATCCCAAAATGATCACGATATTCGTCTATGAATGAGAGCATTTGTGACGTTTTGGCCTGGTTCTGAGGCGAAAACGCTGGAACAGCTGTCACCAACTCGTTCGTGTCACGAGACTCCTGGTTTTTCGACAGAGCCCCGCATTCTCCGCGTTCATATCTTACTCACCCGGTAGAGGTGGTTGTGACTGCGGGCTAGTTGCATCCACTGACGAGCCGCGCGGCACGAAAGACCAAGCTTCGAACAAGCTGTAGTTCCACAAGAGAATGCGGGGGCTCAGGGTGAGTGATTCACTTTTCCTGCTGTCAACAGGCCACCCCGATCGCGGGCGAGGCCGGCCACTTGCCTGAATCGGGGTAGATGAAGCTTATCTTCGAAATCTGTTGAGGAAGTCCGGTGGATCCCGAAAGCTTCGAGAAAGGGCCGACTGTTAGCATGGCGGGGACTTGATCAGCCGTTTTCTGAGGAGGAAACAGTGGAACTGAGTATGGACAAGGGCAACCAGTTTGTTGCGCAGACCCAGAGCGCGGAGGGTGCTGAGGCCTGGAAGAAACAGCTCGACGAGTTTGCGCCAGGATCATCCAACTGGGTTGTAGGCGCAGTCTTTGGCGGTACCTACCAGCGAGAGGGGCTCGAGCTTCGAGACCGTCAGATGCTGAACATGGCGGCTCTTGCTGCAATGGGAGGAGTTGAACCCCAGCTCACCGGCCACATCAAGACCGCGGTTGACGTGGCCGGGATGAGTAAGGAAGAGGTCGCCGAATGTTTTGTCCACCTCATGCCCTACATCGGTGTTCCCAAGACGCTTGCTGCCATGAGGTGCATGAAGACGGCACTCTCAGAGTAGAGCGTACGGCTTCCGTTACTTTTGCGCACAGTAAAACGCTGGGCGCTGTAGAGCGACGTGATGCGAAGCCCCGGGTGATGGAATGCGACCAAGTGTTCGGATGCTGATTGCTGCCCGGGGCTTTGGGGATCATTGCTACGTGCCCGGGGTGGCGATATTGGATAGCTAAGTGATCGGCGGGGGTTGATCCTCAGTATCCGAAATGATTGTTTTACTGATTGACCAAAGTGTGCAAGCTGTTCTAGATCATAGGTATGCATAGGGTCGAAGTGCAACGAGCAAAGGGGCGATCATGTCTGACAGCGTAGTCATCGGCATTGACGGAGGGACCACGGCAGTGAAAACCGTGGCATTTGATTTAACTGGTGGCGTGATAGTACTCGCGCACCAAATCATTCCCGTCTGGTAAGGATCAAACGGTGAAGCCCAGCTCGGCGTGTACGCAATCTGGGAGGGGCCGAGCGTTTCCGGGACGCCACCATAAAGCTTGGAAATAGTGAGATTCGCGCGCTCGGACTAGCCGGAGATGGATGCTGGCTCTTCGACACGACATCGAGCCACTCGGGCCCGCCTCTAACTGGATGGATGCCAGGGCCGCTCATGGCGTTCCCTGCCTCTGAAGCCGCTTGCACCGTACAGAAAAACCTCCCATAGGTGCCGTGAGAGCCCCACTACTGCCTACCGCACGGATTGTTCGCATCTTTGTGGTTCCTTGGTCCCATGTCCGATTTGCTCTGCGGAATACGGTCAAAACGAAAAAGAGTGTGCCCATTGATCGTTGAGACCTGTGCCTTACGCTCGCCACGTCACGTGAATGAATGGGGGAGGGCTTGGGGACCGCTGGAATGCTGTTGCCTGGACAGTTGATGGAAGCGGCTGAGAACGCGGCACACGGGAAAGTGATGAACCGGCCGCTGAAATCGTTCCTGCTCGCCATGACCGCGGGCGCCTTCATCGCCTTCGCCTTCTACGTCACGACCCAGGTTGGTGCCGAGGCCATGCCCTGGGGCATGGCCAAACTTATTGGTGGCCTCGTTTTCTCCACGGGACTCATCCTCGTTGTTCTCACCGGCGCCGCGCTCTTCACGTCGTCAACCCTGACTCTGACAGCGCGGGCTAGCGGGCGGATCGCCACGTGGCAGTTGCTGAGAAACTGGGGAATTGTCTACCTCGGAAACTTCGTGCGGGCCGCGAGTGTGGCAGGAATGATCTACCTCGCCGGCACATAGGAGCAGGCCGATGGGGCATGGGGCGCAGTGGTGATGGAGACGGCGTTAAAGAAGGTCAGTCACGGATGTGGTCCAGCGGTCGTACTGGGGATCATGTGCAATCTCATGGTCTGCATCGCCATCTGGATCTCCTATGCGGGCAAGACCGTGGTTGACAAGATCGCGGCCCTGATCCTCCCTGTTGCCCTCTTCGTCGCGACAGGTTTCGAACACTCCGTTGCCAACATGCTCCTCATCCCCTTCGGGATTATCATCGCGGCCTTCGCGGGCGAAGGATCCTGGGCCGCTACGGGACTCGATCCGTCAGCCTATGGGGACCTGACCTGGGCCAGCTTCCTAACTGATAACCTCCTGCCGGTCACGATCGGCAACATTGTCGGTGGGGGCGTCATGATCGGACTGCTGTACTGGTCGATTAGCAACCGGATGGGTGCTCCCGCGAAACCGCTGGAGAAAACCAGTTCCGGCCAGGGATGTATGAGAATTCAGTAGCGGCTAAGCGAGTGGAAAGAAGCGCGAGCATCTGATCGCATGCGCTTTGTTCCGTGGGAAGAGCTACCCAGTCTCTGCGCAATTGAGTTCGTTTGTACTGGCCTACCCTTGGATCGATGGGGTTCCGATATCCGCCAACATTCTCGCTGTATTCATGATCGTTGGTGGACCGGCCCCGTCACCTATTTCCATGAACTTCCCCGGGGCGGGTCTTAAAAGCGACCGGAAGACTGTTCCCAACGATGTGGGCACAGTAGGATTGTGCAACCGATCGACATCTAGGAAGAGCCAGTGACCGACTGTTATCTGAGAGAGCTCCGAGTTGAGGATGCTGCGGATGTGCTGGCTGCATTCCGGTCGAATGACGACATGATGAGGCAGGGGAGCGTCACCAGCCTTTCCGATGCAGAACGATACGTCAGTAACCTCTTGTAGCCATCCCACCGACCTGTCGTGATAGCTGAGAAGGGCCGGCTAGTTGGCCTGGTTTGCATCAGCATCGATGTGGAGAACCGAAACGCTTGGTTCTGGTATTGGATGAATGACACTACTCGCGGGCAAGGCGTCATGAGCCGCGCAGCGGCGTCGGTTGCAAACGTGGCGCTAGCGGATTGGGGATTGGAACGACTCGAGCTCGGGTATCGGGTCAACAACCCAGCATCCGGGGCTGTTGCCAAAGCGGCAGGAATCATCAAAGAAGGAACAGAGCGCGCCAAGTTTCTTCTTTGATGGTGAACGAATTGATGTCAATACCTGCGGCAGGCTCGTCACTGATCCCATTCCAGATACCCCGCTTCTGCCATGGAGAACGGGACGTATTTAGGAAGTGAATGATAGCCCGTTGCGCCGGTTACGGGTCTTCTCGGAAGCCGCACCTTCTACGAGAAAGTGTTCGGTGGGGTATTCAACGACGGGGGTCAACCCATGTGGGATGAGGAACGTATCGGACTCGGGTGTTTGGTTTCACGTCCAGAAATCAAGATCTTTGACTCACATTTTCTGCACCGGGTCGTGGATGGGTCTAGTCTGGCCCAGACGCCCCGTGCGTGAGCCGACCATAGGAGAGAAGTATCAATGCCTGTTATTCAGAGCTTGCTCGACAACGCAGCAGCCTACGCCAAAACTTTCGATAAGGGCGGCCTGCCCATGCACCCGAGCAAGAAGATTGCTGTTGTGGCATGCATGGATGCTCGCCTCGACGTGTATGGCCTGCTTGGACTCGACATCGGTGAGGCACACGTGCTGACCAATGCTGGTGGGGCGATCACGGAAGACGTTATTCGTTCACTCGCTGTCAGCCAGTACCGACTCGGAACCGAAGAAATCATCGTTATTTACCACACGAACTGTGGCATGAGGACCTTCACCGACGAGGAATTCAAGGACGAGATGGAGGCCGAGACCGGGACTCGTCCCGACTGGGCGAAGGAAGTCTTCGTCACCCCGGAAGAAGACGTCCGTGAATCCCTGAGGAAGCTTGCGGCCGACCCCTTCCTCAAGCATAGGGACAACATTCGCGGATTCGTCTACGACGTCCACAAGGGCACCCTGACAGAGGTGACCGAAACCAGCCAGGTCGCATAGCAAGTCGCGTAAAAGGAGCCCATATCGGGCGATGAACCACGTGGTGGTCAACTGTAGAAGTTGAAGGGGTGCGGTCACGTGACCGCACCCCTTCTTTGTGTCCTCATCCTTGAAACCCGTCTTTGAGCTGGGCTGAACGCACCCGCTTTTGTTTGAGGGGACGAAGCGACCTGATGTGGTTCCGGGACTATAGTTAACGGGGGAGGTAATGCGGTGAGTTTGAAGGGCGGTCAACGAGCGGATGCATTGCGTGGACACGCGCGCAATCTGTTTGGAATCAATCCGTTTCGCCGGCGCTGGCCCGTCGCCCTCAAAGCCGCGATCACCCTCCTCATCCCTCTGTCGGTCGCGACAGCCTTCGGATATCAAGACCATGCTCTGCTGTGTTCCCTCGGGGCCTTCACGGTACTGTACGGCCCCCACACGGCAGGGCGGTTCCGAGCCCGCCTCCTCGCAGTGGTCAGCGTAGGCCTTATTCTCAGTGCCGCTCTTGGCACCGTTTTTGCGCACTCCCAGGTGCTGCTCATGATGGTCATGGTCGCAGTCGCCGTTGTAGCCAGCGTCCTCGTCGTCACCTTGAAAGTTGGCCCACCGGGGCCCGTGTTTTTTCCCCTCGCGATTGGCGTGAGCGGACTTGCGGTGTCGGGAGGTGCCGATCCCTGGCACATCATTATCTCCGTCAGCATCGGTGCCGTCACCGCCTGGATTATTGGCATGAGCGATGTGCTGATCAGGCCGCGCGGCCCGGAAGAAGATGCAGTCAGGGCCGCGGCCAGCGCAATCGCGCACTTCGAAAAGGCACCGGATGACAACGATAAGGAATTCCGTAAAGCGCGACTATCGGCTTCGAACCCACTCCACTCCGCATGGATCACGGTCACCGATGGGGCGGCACGAAACGTCTCAAGGGGGCGACTCGACCTCATCACGTCCCTCAACAAACTGCACCACAGGTATGCGATGCGGACCGCGCTCTCAACCCACGCCCACACCGAAACGGAACGGACCATACCGTGGAGCGAGGGCATCGGGGAAATTAATAGGCAGGCTGCCCGGGGTCGTGGTAGAACCATCCGCATCGACCTTGAGGGCCTGAGGCAGTCCTCCCTGGGCCGACCAACCGCACGCTACCTTCTGCAGGATGCGCTGACCTGGCCGAGCGAAGTCCTCCTCATTGCGCTCCGCGTTGGCCTTGCAACAGCAGTCGCTGCCATCGTCGGGCTGCTACTCGGTGGGGACCGCACCTACTGGGCGGTCTTTACCGCACTCCTCGTTGTTCACCAGGGCGGAACCCGCAAGTGGCAGACCTACCGCGGTCTGCAACGCTTTATTGGCACCGTTCTCGGACTCGCAGTCTTTGGGATCATCCTGGCACTCGATCCGAGAGGGTGGTGGCTCGTGCTCATCCTCGGTGGTCTCCAGTTCTCGGTGGAGATGCTCGTCGTCCGCAACTACGCCCTCGGCTCCATCTTCATCACCCCGCTCGCGCTGACAACAGCCTACGTGGGAGCTGGTCGCATGGATTCGACCGGGGTCATAGCCGACAGGCTCATCGACACAACCGTTGGAGTCGTTGTCGCCATCATCATGGTGTGGCTCGTGGGTCGCCGCACACCCCTGCTCAACCTGCGGGGTCAAGGCAGGCGCTGCATTTTGGCGATGGAGGCGGTCATGGCCGATATCTCCAGCGGCGTGGCAACATCGATGGATGCTCGGGAACGCCGGCGCGTCCTCTATTTCGAACTCCTCGAATACGAAGGCGTGGGGGACCGTGCGCTGAGCGATGATCCGACCTCGGTGCAACCCTACTGGGATATGCACAACGCGATCATCGAACTCGGCTACTTTGTGCTCGGTGCCGCCTGGCACCCCACGCTCCGTCACGACACGGAACGATTCGTGCGCGCCCGGCGCGGCTTCGCCGACATTTTCGCTACTCCCGTGACAGTTCCGCGAGCCGCAAGCGATATTGAAGCCGATGTTCATGCCGTCCACCGCATCATCGCCGACTGGGATGGCCTGGGAGATGTGATGGACGAGGAAACTGAAGCTGACGATCGGCCGCACAACTCATCGGATGACGATAAGTAAGATGCCGAGGTTGATGGAGGTGCGCTCCCGGTTAATTGAGTGAGGTGGGCCTAGAGGCCCGGGACCTCGCTCATAGCCGTGATCATTTTCAGCGCTTCGCCATCGTATTCAAAGTGCAAGAACTTGTTACCGGCAGCAAACACGTCGAATGCTCCGCCCGATATGACGGGATCACCAAAGAATGACGTGACGGTTATGCGATCTGTGCTGGTGAGCTCGAGACCGTCGATGAGGGCATTGGGAGTTAGGTATGCTCCGTTACCATCGCTGTCGATGGTGGAAATAAAAACAGCCGTCGCAACCGCTGACTCAGGCTCGCCCTCGTAAAGAACAGTGACGCCCTGGTTCGTAAATTCCCGATACATTTCGCCTTCGGGAAACAGTTCATCCTCGTAACTCGGTCCAACCAAGCCCAAGAGGCCAAGCCCGCCAGCATCGAATACTCCCTGACCGAGAGCCTCGAGAAAGATGGAGATCTCACCTGTGATCTGTGTCGACATGAGGTGCGCCTTCCGTGCCAGCCTCAATCATCACGGTAACGATCGAGGATCCTGACTTAACTGTGACGCGAGAGCCCCACCTCGCAACCGGAGCATGGAGTGAATGATGGAGATCCGGGTGCGGGGTGAGTCTAGGAGGTCTGGTCTTTTGCGTGGTGCTGCTGAGCAAGGAGGACAAGGGAATCCAGCAGGGAACGGCGGAAAATAGTGCCCAGAACAACCCCGCGGATGACCTCGTTTCGGCTGGATGCAGAAGCAACTGCCAAGACGTCGATCCGGGCAACGGTATCAGCCGCCTCCGCGTAGGCATCCAACTGATCAAGAACCGTGGAGAGATCCTCGTCGCGCAGGCTGGTGATGGCGGAGATCGTGGATTCAAGAGCGGGTGTTTCCGGATGGATCTGCCAACCCCTGGACTCGATGAGCTCGTGAAGAATCTTTCTCGATGTTGCCCGTGCCTCCAACTCCTCCTTCGTTGGAGGCAGTTCCCCCTCATCCGTCTCGTCCTGCCCGATGAGAGCATCCTGGGCGGCACCCATGGCTTCCACGATGGCGGGCTCCGAGTCGATTGCGTTCAGAACCTGCTGGATTGTTTTGAGAGAGAGCCGTGCTGTCTTTGTCAGGGCGCGGATAAGGCGGAGCCTGTCGAGGTGCGAGTCTGAGTAGATGGCCTGGTTGACGCTAGTACGTTCCCCTGGTTCCAGGAGTCCCTCCCGCAGGTAGTACTTGATCGTCGCGATACTGAACCCCGATCGCTTCGACAGCTCCGCCATCTTCATCTCCGCCACATCCTCACTCTCGGCTTGCCAACCACTATAGGTATTAATACTATCTATAAATAACGGATAGAGAAACTATCCGTGAATTTCTTGAAGTGACTGAGTGAGGGAGTGATTGGATGGGTGCGCTAGAGATTGCCGGGATCATCGTGACGGGATTTGTCGGATGCGCCGAGTCTGCCTCGGTTGCTCTGGTCCGCCCGGTTATTCGCCGCCTACCCATCGACCATCAGCTGACCATGGAACGGGGCCTTCTCATAACGCTTGGGCGGGTCATGCCGGTGGGAATGACGTCCTCCGCCACCGTCCTCGGCATCAGCCTCGCCATATCCCGCGGCACTCCGATCCTTATCGCCGCAGCCGTCACCTTGAGCATTGCCCTGATCGTCACGATCATTGGGAATGTCCCCATCAATATCTCGACCGGACGCATCGATCAGGACACCTCGCCGGAAGGCTTTGAAGCTATGAGAAGGCGCTGGGATGTCTTCCAGTTTGTTCGTGGCTCCCTCCAGCTCATCGGCTTCGTCCTCATCGTGCTTGGTGTTGCGCAAAGCCTGTGATTAGCAAGGCGGTGATTGATCACCCCACCCGAGCAAGGGCGTTGTGCATGTCCTGGTGGTGGGTGAAGTCGAGGGTGGATGCTTATGGCCCTGGCAAGAAATAATTGCGGGAGGCTAAACAAGTGTGGGAGGCTACCTGGCACGATGCCGAGTAGCCTCCCATGATCCTCTGTGCGAGCGAGGTGTGAGGATTTAGTTCTTGTTCTTCTTTGCGCTTCCGTTGAGAACGAGTGCAACGGCAATGGCGGCGAGCCACGAGTCCTTGGCAAGAGCGGTGCCATCCTGGCTCGGGCGGATGCCATCTTCCTGGGTCATGCCGGGGATTGCGAAGTAGTTCGCGAGCATGCCTGCCGAGAACGCTGCAAGTCCGAGACCGGCAACGCGGGTCGGGACGAAGGGTAGGAGCAGGGCAGAACCGACAGCAACTTCACCCCAGCTGAGAAACTTGCCGAACTCCTCGGGAGTCATGTTCTTGACGGCGGGAACGCCGTTGGCTGCCATCTCCTGCATGCCAGCCGCAGTTTCCTTGTCCATGCCCAGCTTGCCGAGTCCGGCATTCAGAATAAAAGCGCCGGGAACGGCGCGCAGGATTGCGTTGCTCAGTTTCATTTTTTCTCCTTCACGAATGGGTCTTCACCAGCCTACCGTTGAAAACTGAACCATTTCCTGCCTGGAGATTCAATACACGTTCGCGGGGCGAGGAATTGGGTACGGTCCAGTTTCTCCCGTGTGACCTGGGGGCAACGGGTGTCCGATGGTGGGCGATGGGAGAGAGAATGCTCGAAGGTCAGCTGTTCTTGGGAGCCGGGAGCCTGCTCATGATCTCGTCCAACATCTCAGTTGTCAGCTTCCCCGTAAACGTATTCTGTTGGCTCACGTGATAGCAGCCAATGAGGCGAATGGGGCGGTTCCCGGTAAGTAAGGCCGCTTCAGCTCCGTGACCGAATTTCGGTGCGGGCTTGGGAACCTCCCAGCCGATCCTGCGTGCTGTCGTGATGACCTGGGCCCAGCCAATGCCACCAAGGGCAACGATCGCTTCAAGCTGGGGAGCGAGCATCTCCAATTCGCGATCGAGCCACGGCGCACACGCCGCCTTTTCCTCGGTCGTGGGTTTGTTCTGCGGGGGAGCGCAGTGCACCGGGGACGTGATTCGAACGTTGGAAAGGACGAGACCGTCGCCCGCCGTGTTCGAGTGCTGCTGGTTGGCGAAGCCGGCACGATGAAGGGCTGCAAATAGCCAGTCACCGCTGCGATCTCCGGTGAAGATGCGGCCGGTGCGGTTCGCGCCGTGGGCTGCTGGGGCGAGGCCGACGATCAGCGTCTGAGCATCCGGGTCGCCCCAGCCGGGTACGGGCCTACCCCAATAGGGCTCGGACTTGAATGCGGCACGCTTTTCGATCGCAACGTCCTCCCGCCACCTGACCAGCCGCGGACACGCGCCGCACACGGACACCCGAGCATCCAACTCTTCGAGGTTTGCCGCGGTCTTTGCAAGCCTTCGAACTCCAGCTGGTGTGCGTGCGCGGGTAGTTGATTGGTCTGCAAGATCATTCGGCCACCCCATGCCCGCCGGAACCGGTGAAGGGAAGGGCTGATGGGTGAGGGGATGGTCGTGCAATCTCCACACCATCGTGATGGCAGTATCGCGACGTACCTCATGGAAGCCCATATCCTCATAGATCTTCCGAGCATGATTCTTCGGCTCCACCGATAGGCTCAACCCCGGCAACTTGCGAGCCCGAGCGTGATCCTGTGCGAGCGAGAGCAACTTGGTGGCTATTCCTTGACGGCGGTACTGAGGGTGAACCCAGAGCCCAATCTCAGGTATTTCATTGTCCACGTGCCCATACCCAGCATCAGCACCCGATAGCTTGAGCGCCCACACCAGCCCCGCTGCGGTTCCGTCCTGGTCGGCAACGAAGCCGAAGTCGCCCCGGGTGGGATGGAATGCGGCGTATTTGGAGAGGTCTGGGTTTAGTTCTATGTCTGTGAGAGAGAACCTGGGGAAAGACCAATTGAAGGTTCCGAGAGTCGCTACCTGTAGCAACTCCCCGTCGTGTTCCGTCAATTCCCGGTACTCCATTTCTCGAAAATAGCAGAGATTTTCACTGATACGTGGGGTTAATGGCCGGCAGTGCTCAGGTTCAGTAAAGGTGGAATTGACGCCAGACCGGATTAGAGACTGCAAGGATTGCGGTCGGATGCATGCGAGGGGGCTAGTATCGGACGAAGATCCGTTTCAAGGTCGAAGAGTCGATGAAAGGTGAGGTAAAGATGGGCAAGCGGCAGTTTCCCGGGTGGACACCGAGTGCAATCCGTCGTGGTCAAGGACCCGCCAGCACCGCTGCCCCCGAGGCGCAGATGATCACCTGTCTCATCGATGATGGATATATTGGGCCGGGTCGAGTCGATGTGACAATTGAGCAGAGCCTGGAAGCTGTAGCCGACAATCGGATGGTCCTCAACATATTTCCCACGCCGACAACGGAACAGGTTGCACAGCTTGCGGAAGCTTGGGATCTTCACCCGGTCCTTCGTGAGGACGTTGAAAATGCTCATCAGCGCCCCAAGATCGAACGCTACGGCGATGTTCTCTTTGTTGTCGCTCGTGCTGCGAAGTATTCGGACGATGCGGAAAATGTGGGACTTGCTGAATTTCACTTCCTCGTTCGCCCCGGATCACTCGCCCTGTTTTGTCAGGACGGTGAATGGTTTGACGGGACGAGGGGAGATGCTGTTCCTCGACTTGAGGTCATCGAGGAAGGCAACGCGAGCACCAGCCTGCTCGAGCCCAACCTCTTAAGGCTCGGCCCTGAAGCGGTCCTCTACCGTTTCCTCGACACGATCGTCGATAGTTACCTCCCCGTTCTGTCAGAAATTGAGATCGACCAAGAGCAGATCGAACGACAGGTATTCGGTGGTGACACCGAAGTCGCTGAACGCATCTACCGTTTGAACCAAGAAGTGATCGACCTGCGCCAAGCAATCGTTCCCCTTCAGGAAGTGCTGGCCTCTCTCCAGGACGGGTTTGCTCGCTACAGCATCCCGGAAGAACTTCGTTCCTACCTGGATGACGTTGCCGATCACCTGACCGAGGCAGCGACCCGCACCGCCGAACTACGTGAATCCCTTTCCCAAATACTCCAGGTCAACGCCACCCTTGTCGCCCAGCGCCAGAACGAGGACATGAAGAAGATTTCGGGATGGGCGGCAATTCTGTTCGCTCCGACCCTCGTCGGTGCCATCTACGGCATGAACTTTGACGACATGCCCGAACTGCACTGGAGCTTCGGATATCCCATGGCAATCGGCTTCATGGTTGCGCTTGGAGTGCTCCTCTACGTCGTCTTCAAGAAGAATCGGTGGATGTAGCCAATAGGACCCGATGGGCATAGCCATAGCGTGCAGAGTATCTAAAGACAGCACGCTCGGACCGAAGTTAGCACGGCCCCACAGAAGCGGACCCTCAGCGTGAATGATGCGGATGAGGCGGTTCCTAGGTGGGAACTGACCCTGGTGGCGCGGGGAGTCGCGAGTTCTTTAGCGTCGCTACTGGTCCCTGTGGGGCTTTCGACGATTGAGCTTGATCTGAGAACGATGCTTCTTCGCCTCGATGTGCCGACGCTTTGATGCTCGCGTGGGATTCGTTGGCCTTCGCGGCACGGGCGGCATGATTGCCTCCCGGATGAGTTCCGCAAGTCTCTCCCGGGCAGTCATCCTATTGCGGTGTTGGGACCTGTGTTCGGCAGCAGTCACGGTGAGAACCCCCTCGTTCATGCGCGGTGCCAGAAAGAGAAGAAGTCGCGAGCGCTGAACGTCCGTCAGTGCGACCGTGGTTGCAAGATTGAGGCTGAGTTGAACGCGTGAATCGGATGTGTTGACGCTCTGACCGCCCGGCCCTGAGCCGTGCGAGAACTGCTCGACCAGCTCCCTCGCGGGGATGGTGAGCCCGTTCGGGGCACCCGGTCCGGGTGGTACGACAAGATCCTTCACCGCCCCAGTGTGCCGGAAAAACTTCAGCGCTGCACCGACGTGTTGATAAGGGGAGAGGGTCTAGTGGCACCCCATTGGTAGAGTCGGTAAGCGAAAGAGTGGGATGTCTTAGGTGAGAACCGGGAGAGGATCAGAATGGTGGGTAACTGGCCGACAACTGCCGAAGCGCTGATGAGATCCCGTTTCGAGGCGTACCGGGACGGGGATGCTGGATGGGTGCTGGAGTCCTGGCATGAGTCGACCAGGCCCGAGAGTCTCGATCTTTCAGAGGGACCGGTATGGCGAGGGCTCCAGATTGTTGACACCGTTGCCGGTGGGCCAGATGACGACACGGGCATCGTCGAATTCCGGGCAACCTACCGCGAGGACGGTGGCATGGGGGTCCTGCATGAACGGTCCCGCTTTGTTCGAGAATCGGGTCGCTGGTACTACCTGGACGGGGACATTCGTTAGCTTCGTCGCCATCCAAACGAAGAAGCTGTGCGCCTAGGTTTGAGAAGCGGAACCTATTTGCCCTCGAGGCCACCCATGTCAAAGACGCGGAAGGTCTCGGCTGCCTGAACTCCAGCGGCTTCCCCTCCGCCACGCAGAATTTCGGGAATGAAGTCCTCAGGCTTCGGGTGGCCGGTGACATGCTCAAGATAGGAGGCGTGGGCCTGAAGCGATGCGACTGCGGCCTTCACACCTACCTCATCGATCTCGACGGCATGGGTGGGTGAATCGTGCCCGGCAACAAGAAGAGCCTTCGTTGTCCAGGCCGCCAGGCCCTCCTCCTCCACGAGTTTCCGGAACACCCAGGGGTTCGCCGCGTCACACACCGCATCAGCAACCGCTAGTCCGGCTACTCTGTGATCGGCCTGGTTGAGTCCGCCGTATGCCTCAACCTCGTAGTTTGCGGTGAGGACAGCATCCGGCTTGTGCTGCCGAATCGTGCGGGCAATATCTTTGCGCAGCCCAAGGCTCGGCTCCAACATCCCGTCCGGGTAACCCAGGATCGAAAGATCACTGACTCCGACGCTGGCGCAGGCAGCCTGCTGTTCCTTAAGGCGTGCGGGCGCGGTCTCTTCGGGTGGGGCGGCCATGCCCGCCTCGCCCGCGGTAAGGAGCACGTACGAGACCTCCATGCCGCGCCTCGTCCACATCGACACGGCAGCCGATGCTCCGTATTCCATGTCGTCAGGATGGGCAACAATGCAGAGGACTTTGGACCAGGACGAGTCAGGCAAGAGAGGGAGAGTGGACATGGTGGGCTCCTTTGTTCTTTCTCATCGTAAGCACAACACGAGTTTCGTGACTGGCTCTCTTTGAAGCTTTGGCGGACGTGACTCTCGAATGTGAACAGGTACTCAGCCCACCGGGGCGGGGATCGACGTAAGCTAATCCAGGTAGTTTCAGGCTTGTAAGAATAGATGAGGTTGATGAGTGACGGTCTCTGAGAAGCTCCGGGGTATTTTTGCCGATACTCGGCCCCTGAAAAGCCCGCACTACCGCAGGCTCTGGACCGCAAACATCATTACCGTGATCGGCGCACAGCTGACAGTTGTTGCCGTTCCAGCCCAGATTTACGACATCACGGGCTCCTCGGGCATGGTCGGCATCGCCGGGCTTTTCGGTCTCGTGCCCCTCATCATCTTCGGCCTATGGGGTGGTGCCTTGGCAGACCACTTCGATAGGCGCAGGCTCCTCATGGTGTCCACCACGGGCCTCATCGTCACCTCCGCACTGTTCTGGTTGCAGGCGGCAGTCGATCTCAACAACGTGTGGGCTCTACTCGTTATCTTCTCAGTGCAGCAGGCGTTCTTTGCCATGAACCAGCCGGCACGAACATCGATCCTTCCCCAAATCGTTCCCATTGAGCAGTTGCCGGCCGCGAACTCGTTGAACATGACGGTGGTGTCTGCGGGCGCAATTGCGGGACCACTCGTCGGCGGAGCTCTCATTCCCATCATGGGATACGAAATGCTCTACCTCGTCGACACCATCACACTGTTCGCCACGTTCTATGCCGTGTTCAAGCTACCGGCGCTACCGGCGCACGGTCGAGCGGAAAAGGTGCCTGGCCTCCGCTCCGTCATCGAAGGCTTCCAGTACCTGCGGCTCCACCACATCGTTCTCATCAGCTTTGTCGTCGACCTCATCGCCATGATCTTCGGCATGCCTCGAGCACTCTTCCCCGAGATCGCTCACGTCTCCTTCGGAGGATCTCCCGAAGGTGGCATGGAACTTGCTCTGCTGTATGCTGGCATGCCCATCGGCGCAGTCATTGGTGGCATGCTAGGCGGTTGGATCAGCCGGATCCGGTTCTATGGCCGGGCCGTTCTCATCTCCATCTTCATCTGGGGGTTGGCCATGTTCCTCCTCGGCATAGCCTTCGAGTTCGCCCCCGAACTCAGAATGATCATGCTCGTTGCGGCGGTGTGTGCGCTCGCGGTCGGAGGAGCCGCGGATATGAGTTCGGCAGCCTTCCGTCAAAGCATTCTTCTCGGTGAAACAAGTGACGCCGTGAGGGGCCGTTTGCAGGGGGTATTTATTGTGGTTGTGGCGGGTGGCCCGCGCCTAGCAGACGTTCTCCACGGCGGTGTCGCTGAATTCATCGGTCCCGAAGCCACGACCTGGCTGGGTGGGTTGCTGGTCATGGTGGGCATGGTTCTGTGCGCAGTGCTGTTCCCAAAGTTTCGCCAATTCAGTGTCGGGGAGTCGGTCAACCAAGACTGACCGGCCCATCTGGCCCTTTTTAGTGCAAGCCACCGTGCTCACTTCCGTCAGCACTCGGACCTTAATCCTTGGAATTTGGTGCTTTAGTCCCTTGTTCGAAGGCGATTCATTTTCTTTCTGACCCGAGGGGATAAGTTGGGTTTGGCTGGGCTGGATTTTCCATTATATAAACCGGATGATTCCGTTAATATTTTGTCCGAGTTGATGGAAGGACGTTGACAGATGAAAATAGTTATCGGTGCACCCGCCAACGGTGCAGAGCTAAAAGAGGAAATCAGAAAGTTCCTTGAGGAGGACGAGCGAGTAACGTCGGTCGCGGACCTCTCAAGCCCGGATGTCACGTACCCGGATGTGTCGATCAGCGCCGCGGACATGATTGTCGGCGGAGAAGCTGATCGTGCAATTCTCATCTGTGGGACCGGAATTGGCACGGCGATTGCCGCCAATAAGGTTAGAGGTGCCCGCGCCGCGACCGCACATGATCTCATCACCGCACGCGGTGCGGTCGAGAACTACGATGCTCAGATTCTGTGCATGGGGCAGAACATTATTGCTCCCGCCTACGCTCGTGCACTCGTTGATGTGTGGCTCGATGCAACGCATGATCCTGCCGGGTTTTACGGCCCCAAGGTTGCTGAGATCAGTGCCTTTGAAGAACGGCGATGAGGTTAGGAACAGTCCAATGACGAGCCAGACCGGAATCCTCTCCCCAGCAGAAATGGCGAAAGCCGCGGAGGACGCTGCCTTTGGTAAGGCAACGAGCAATCAACTGAAGTCGTTCTTGCTCGCCCTCACGGCAGGTGGCTACATTGCCCTAGGCTTTGTATTCTTCGTGACCAGCCAGGTTGGTGCGGACGGAATGTCGTGGGGCGCCTCCAAGGTCCTCGGCGGACTCGTTTTCTCCACGGGGCTAACTCTTGTGGTCCTGACGGGTGCCGAACTCTTCACGTCCTCAACGTTGACATTGACCGCCCGCGCCAGTGGCAGAATCACCACCTGGCAGCTGATCAAGAACTGGATCATCGTCTATCTCGGCAACTTCTTGGGTGCCATGACAATCGTTGCGCTTATCTATTTTGCTCGCACCTGGGAACAGGCCGCAGGTGGCTGGGGAACGGTCGTGCTCGATGTGTCACTCAAGAAGGTGAACCACGACTTTCTCACAGCGTTCGCTCTCGGAGTTCTGTGTAACCTCATGGTCTGCTTGGCGATCTGGGCAGCATACGGTGGGCGCAACACGGTCGATAAAGTTGCCGCAGTGACGCTCCCGATCGCACTCTTTGTGGCAACGGGATTTGAGCATTCCGTTGCGAACATGTTCATCATCCCCCTGGGGATCCTCATTGCATCCTTTGCGGGGGAGGGGTTCTGGCAGGCATCCGGACTCGATCCCTCGGCCTACGGTGACCTCACGTGGGGCAACTTCTTTGCGGACAATCTCTTGCCCGTGACGCTGGGAAATATTGTTGGCGGTGGCGTCATGATCGGCATTCTCTACTGGACGATCTTCCACTTCCTTAATAAGCCTGGAAAGCCCATGCCAAAGCCAACCGTTGCCGGCAGACCGGCACGTTGAATAATTCTGGTTGTCCGGTGACGAAGCGAAGACGATTGTCCGTAAGAAGTGACGGAGTGCAGCACCTGTCGTGGTGCCGCACTCCTGAATGCAATGGACGATAGCTCACGACAATTTCGGGTGATTGACTGTTGCTATCGTATGTCTCTCAAGGCCGCATTACCCCTCTGACTCGATTGTGGTTTCTTCGTCTTCGTTCTCCGGGCCCTCCCAGGTCTCGTCGATATCACCAGCGACTGCGAGGTCACCGGCTACGCGAATATCACCCTCGAGCATCCAAGCTCCGTCTTCGTGAGTCCAGGTAGGTTCCGGTAGCGGATTTCCATCCTCGTCATATCCGGGGGCGGGTTTGTTCTCAGCTTCTTCGAGTGCTTGCGCATCGAAGGTGCGTTCCCACTTTCGGGTCTTGACAGGCTTGGCTGCTGCACGGTCCTCATTCATTGCCTTGACCAGGGCCCACATCATGAAGAACTCAATGAGGAAGAAGGGGAGTGCCACGATGATGACAACCTCTTGGATGGCTGAGATCCCGGATTCGGGTGAGATCAGCAGGAGTGCGGCGGTGACGGCACCGATGCCCACGGCCCAACCAACACGATAGATTGTCGGAGCCTTATTTTCTTCACCGGTTGAGAACATGTCCATGACCAGGGCGGCGGAGTCAATGGAGGTGATGAAGAAAATGACGATGGTCAATAGCGCGATCGTTCCGATGAGACCGTAGAGCGGATACTGTTCCAAGAGGCTGAAGAGCGCCACTTCAGTCTGTTCGTTTTCAACCACGGGCTGAGTAAGTACCCCCGGGTTGTCCAGCTCCATTTCCAGTGCGGCGCGGCCAAACACGGAGAACCAGATCAGAATGAAGATGGTGATGAGGCTGAGCACGCCTCCGATGAAGCCGCGAATAGTGCGACCACGGGAAATGCGGGCGATAAACATGCCAACGTACGGACCCCAGCAGATCGTCCATGCCCAATAGAATGCCGTCCATTTAGACATGAAATCTGGGTTTTCATTGTGGCTATCCACCCAGAACATAAGCTCGGGGAGCGAAGATGCGTAGATGCCGAAAGATTCAACAGTCTGCTCAATCAGGGTGAGGGTGGGGCCGGCGAGAAGAACAAAAATCATGAGCCCCGTCGCCATGACAATGTTGATATTGGACAGGAGCTTGATGCCCTTATCGAGTCCAGAGGCAACGGACAGGCAGGCTGCAACGGTGATAAACAGGATAATCGCCAGGTGCATCCACGATGCGATGGGAACGCCCCACATGATGTTCATGCCGGCATTGATCTGGAGCACCCCGAGACCGACCGAGACGGCGATGCCGAAGGTTGTGCCGATGATGGCGAGGGCATCAATGAGCTTGCCCGGCCATTCATACACCTTCCCCTTGAGGAGCGGAGCAAAGACCGAAGAGATCCTTTCTGGCATCTTTCTCTTGTAAATGAAGTAGCCAAGTGCGAGACCGGGAAGAGCAAAGACAACCCACATGTGCGCACCAAAGTGGTAGTACGTGAACTCGAAAGATTGCTTGATCGCCTCCTCGCTCATCGACTCCATGTTGCCCCGTGGCGGATTGTAGGCGTGGTGTAGTGGCTCTGCGGCACCCCAGAACATGAGGGTGGCACCCAGGCCAGCAGCAAAGAGCATCGCGAACCACACCGGTGTCGAATACTCGGGCTCGTCGTCATCATCACCGAGCTTCAGATTGCCATAGGAGGAGACGAAAATGCCGATGAGGAAGAGGAAGATCGCCGAGACACCACCGATGTAGAGCCAGCCGAAGTTGGCCATAAGTGAGCTGGAGACAATGGAATACACGTTTCGTGCGCCGTCGGCAAACGCGAGCGTGCCAGCTACAAAGGCGATGATGAAACCGGCTGCCGCAAGGAAAATTAGGGGGTCGGTCTGGAGGCCAAGAAATCGTTTGCGTGGATGGCCAAGTTTATCTGGTGACGTCTCTGCCATCGTAGTATCTGAGTGATCGTCTCGAGAGTCCATGATGCCTTCTTCGTAGGTAATGGAGGGTCGGGGAACAAACGGTTACTTAGACTAGGTCAAGTCCCACCAACATTCATCCCAAACTAAGTTTGTGGATATTTGTCGCAAACCCTGTAGTTCCAATCGGGATATGCTATTAGAGACGATTATTTTCGAGAGCAGTGGCAAAGCGTATTCCCGGGATATTGGGATGTCACCCTGTGGTCAACCAACAGCAGACGTGTTCGTAAGCTTCGGCGGAATCCGCCGATATTCTCATCTCAGCGCCAACAGGTTTCTTGGCAATGCTGTCGGGGCTCCGCTGGCCGCACTGATTTCGGGTCCTCAGTGAGCTCGATAGGGACTAGCCTGCCCAGTCCAAGAACTGTTCCGCCGTGAAGACAGGTTTATTCCAGGTGGCTGCCTTCTTGGCTTTGCTGGACTGAGAGCCGGCCTCGGCAACGATCAAAACATCGGTCCTCGTCTTCGTCAGGTTCTGCTGGGGCACGAGGCCGCGAGACTCAGCAATTGCGTGCAGCTCCTCTTTCGTCATCTCCCCACCAGTTGGGTGAATGACCGTACCGGAGAAGCAGATTCTCGTACCCGGAGTAAGGGTTAAGTCAATATCAACCTCGGCTGCTTCCTCAAAGTCGTCAGGAATGATCGCGACACCGAAGTGCTGTTCTGCCGCGCGGATTCTGTCAACAACCTCCCGATCGTGCTGAGTGACCCGGTCCCATGCGCCCCGCAAAAGACCCGCCAGAACCTCAGCAGGATCAGCATCCGTGTTGAGATTGCCGCCCACAACAAATCCCGTCGGTAGCGTTGTTCCCTGCGGCCCGGTCGTGCGTGCAAGGAGAAAACCTTGACCGCCCACGATCTCACGAAAAGCAGTGCCCGTGCCAGGAAGGGACTGACCGGAGGCACCCAGGCGAGTGGATGCATCTTTGATGGTGCGGGCTCGTTCGAGCGCCGACGGGGCGTTGAGCCTCGTCTTCTCTTCCAGGGTCAAAAGATCTAAAGGGAGATCGAGACCGAGCGGGATCGGTTCAACGATCCCGTTGCGCTTGAGCTCGAAATCAATGTCGGCCAGGTGGCGATCAATATCTGGACCAACGGGAATCCGGCCGGCAAGAACCGAACCTAGCGCGGGCCATGCCTCCCTCAAGAGCGGGGCGAGCTGAACATCCCGCGTCTTGATCCCGTACTCGGTTCCCGCCTGATAGAGATCGCTTGTCGGATTGATGATGGTGGTGGTTTCCTCCCCATCGTCCGTCACCACCGCGATCTCGACGGGACGGGGTTTCGACCGGTCCCCGTTCGTCCCGACCGTGAGAATCGAAAGGTACGCTTCGCCCCGGGGTGCGGAGGAGGTCTTGCCGGTGGCGAGATAGCGGCGGACCCGAATGTCGGTCTTGAGGTCGCGGGGCAGAACGTCGCGCTTGAGGACCAACCCGGACAGGCTCGTGCAGCGGGAGAGCGCGACGTAGAGCTGACCGTTCGCGAAAGTGCCACCCGTCAGGTCAACGATGACGCGGTCGAGCGTCTGCCCCTGGGACTTGTGGATGGTGATCGCCCACGCGAGTTTGATTGGGAACTGGGTAAAGGAACCAATTATTTCGTGTCGCAGGGACCCGCCCTCAACAACAGGCCTTGTGACATCCCATCGGTGCTTCTCCACCCACTCTTTCCTGCCGTCACTCAGCTCCACGCGGATCCTTGGCCCGTTCTCGCCGATGTCGATCGTGAGAATCTTCCCCAGGGTGCCATTGACCCAGCGGCCGCCCTGATCGTTGTTGAGCATCATGATCTGAGCGCCCACTGCGAGGGCGAGCGAGATTTCGGTGGGGAATTCGAAACCATCGGTTTCCCCAGTCACAAGTGCTTCGAAGTGATGAATCGGTCCGGGTAGGAGCTCGAGGAACTGGCGGTTGCGGGCGGTGACGATCCGGTTTGTTGTTGCGAGGGTGAGCCAGAATTCTTCGTTTGGGGGATGGAAGTCCGGATCGGTCCTGGTGTTGAGTTCTGCTCGCGCTTCCTCCAAAAGCTCTCCCTCACGAACGGCATTGAGGAGACTTACTAGATTGTCGTCGCCCTGCTGGCGGAAGACAGTGCTGAGCTCGACAACGGGGAATGTTGCTGGATCAAACGAACGAGCCGAGAAGAAGAACGGGGTCCCGTACGTGTCAGCAATCCACTGCGCTTCCGTATCCTGCACGACTGGTGGTAGCTGAAACAGGTCGCCGACCAGGACCAGCTGAACCCCGCCGAAGGTGTTCCCCTGGCCGGGGGCCAAAGCGCTCCAGAGCAGCACTGAGGGCGTCGAACAGGTCCGCGCCCACCATGGATGCCTCATCAATAATCAAGGTGTCGAGGCTGGAAATTGCTCTGATAAATCTGGACGGATAATAGCTTTTGCTCCGCACGTAGTCTTCATTCACCCCGATGGGGAAGGAAAAGAGGCGGTGGATCGTGTAACCGTCAACATTGAGGGCGGCGATTCCCGTGGGGGCAACCGTAATTGTGTTCCGGTTCGAATTCTCCACGAACTGACGAATAACAGTGGACTTACCCGTACCGGCCTTACCCGTGAGGAAGAGGTGGCGCCCCTCGTGCAGGTGATCGAGCGCTTCCCGAAACTCGTCTGTTAGGACCAGTGAGGGGCGGCTTATTGGAGAGGGACGCCCCGTTCCCCCCTCGGGGTGATGATTGTTGGTGGTGTCGCTAATCGTGAAGGGCTGGACGGTTTCTCGAAGGTTCTTGCCGTGACTAGGTGGGACCGGTGCCCACAGGGCATGCGATGCTGCCAGTGGTGAGGCCGTGCCGCGGGTTTCATCCACCTGGAGGAAATGCTCAAGCATTGATGCCGTGGCGTATGCCTGATCGAGAGTTGACTGGGGATTGGGAATGCGTAGCCCAAGAGTCCGGCAGCAGTCAGCCAGGCGCCTGCGGACAAGATCGGGAAGATAGTGCTTGCTTCCAGTCAGGGTGCACCACGTTCGAGAGCTTGGAGGTGGTAACCGTGCTCGCGCAAACTCTGCCTCAAGGAACTCATTCGTGAATTCGGCATTGTGAGTGACAACAACGAGGCCGGATACGATCCGATGGAGGAGCTGTGCGAGGTCGGTGAAGCGGGGAGCGTCCGCCACATCCTCGTCCGTGAGCCCGTGGAATTTCGTTGCCGCCATCTCCCGCAATGGGTTGACCGTCGAGTTCCAATGGTCGAGGGGGCGGCCTCTCGCATCCAAAAAGACGGCCGCTATCTCAACAATCCGATCCTCACCCGCAGACAGTCCCGTCGTGGCGAGTGAGATCGAAACGAAACGGCGCAGATCCTCGGTTTCTTTCGGGTCCGTCAACCCACGATCGAGTAGTTGGTGTGCAGGATCGACAAAAACCACGGGGCACCTTCGAACGATGGGGCGGGACCCCACCATTATCTCAACCCGCGCGGCGCAATGTGATCAAAGCAAATCAGCGGTGGACAAGGTCCGGTTCTGTTGATGACTTATCGAGGGGGTGACGATGTGTGGGGAAGGCTTCGTCTTCTATTCGGCCACGAGCTCCGTGACGTCAATGTCCTGCTTAGGTTTGGTGACAAAGAAGGACAGGACAAGGGCCACGCAGGCAGTGAGCGCCGAGGCGAAGAATGCCGAGTTCGCACCATCAGCCTGAGCAACGACCTCATTTGCACCATTTGCCAGTGATTCGGCGGTCACGGTATCGAAGATCGAGATCATGACAGCGGTTCCCGCGGCACCGGCAAGCTGCTGCAGGGTGTTGAGGATGGCGGAGCCATGGCTGTACAGGGTGCGCGGCACCGAGCTGAGTGCGGTTGTCATGAGCGGGGTAAAGAGCAGGCCGAGTCCGCCCGAGAAGATGACATGCAGGGCGATGATGAAACCGCGTGAGGTGTTCTCGTCGACTGTTGCGAACGCGAACAGGGTTCCGACGGAGAGGATCATGCCGGGGATGATGAGCGGCCGGGGTCCCACACGGTCGTAGATTCTGCCCACGAACGGGGAAATGAAGCCCTCAAACAGCCCGCCGGGCAGAAGCACCAATCCGGATGTTAGTGCGGTGACGAGCAGGGAGCCCTGCAAGTACAGCGGCAGCGTGTTGAGGACGCCGAGCATAGCTCCAAACAGGAACAGAAGAACCAGAATGGATAGCGTGTAGTTCCTGTAGCGGAGGGGACGCAGATCGAGCAGGGCACGATCGGTTCTACCCAGGGCAATCTGACGCCACACGAACAGTGCCAGGCTGATCAAACCGGTAATAAACAGGACGATCGCGAGCTCAGCGGTAGGCCCTCCGATTCGGATTGCTCCGATCGAGGAGACGCCAAAGATGAGGCCACCGAAGGCGAGAGCCGAAAGAATGACCGAAAGGAAATCGAGGGGTGCCTTCTTTGTCTCGCCAACGTTCGTCAGCCACATGATCCCGACGAGCGCCGCAAGAAAAACGAGAGGCACCATGACCCAGAAGATACCGTGCCACGTGGTGAAGTTAAGAACGAAGCCAGCAACGGAGGGTCCGAGAGCGGGAGCCACGGCCATGACCACTGAGATGAGGCCCATGACGCTGCCGCGAATCTCGATCGGAACCACCGTCATCGTCACCGTCATGAGTAGCGGCATGATGATCGCCGTCCCCACGGCCTGAGCCACCCGGGCAAGTAGCATGATGATGAAGGTGGGGGCGATGGCAGCGATGATTGTGCCGACCAGGAATATCACCGTGGCAAAAATAAAAACGGACCTGGTGCTGAACCGTTCTAGGATCCAGCCCGTTGCCGGCATCACCACCGCCATGGTCAACATGAATCCGGTCAGCAGCCACTGCGCGGTGGTGGCCGTGATGTCGTAATCGTCCATGATCGACGGCAGAGCAACCGCGAGGGTTGTCTCGTTCAACATCATGACGAATGCCGCGAACACCAGGACGAAAAGAATGACCTTGATCGGTACGGTTCCCGTCCCCTCGTCGCTGCGGTCCGAGGAGTGATTCGGTGAGACGTGCTCGTGTGCCATGAAAGCGTTCCAGTCGTGAAGATACTGCCCCGAGCGGGGAGGCCAATCCGATAGGCGGACTCGTGCCAGCATAGGGCAATAAATCCGCGGTAAAAACAAACTGTGACACATCTGCGAATGCCAATCATTCAGATCTCTCACAGCAAGACGGAGACGTGAGATGAGGTGTGCAAGGAGGTGGAAACCATCCACGATGCTGATGGTGGGATAGGGGTCTGCTTGAGTACGTGCCGCGATAGGCTCGCATCGACAGTCTGCTTGGGGGAGTGAACATGTGGTCATTGGAAAACCGGGAAACAGGCAAAGCGTGGACCGGCAGGGCGGATGGTGCGGTGCTTTACACCTCCTCGGGAAAGGCCGAGCGAGCCAAGGAGTCTTCCAGCAATGAGGATGCTGAAGCGAAACTCGTCAGTGATGTGTGGGCCAAGCTCAAGGCAGGGTTCGTTGCTCGCAGGGCTGATGGTGTGTGGCTGGCGCATGCAGGAAAGGGGCACGCTTGGCTCGGAAGCAGCCCCATTGCCTCCGCTGAGGAGGATGACAGTTTCTATGCAATACTTTCCCGTCAGGGCCGCAACATTCTCGTGTACGCCCAAGAAAACTGTGACCTTTCGGAGTTTGTTGATCTTCCCGGGGAGCGAATGGTGCGGAGCATCGCCTACGTTAACGGGCTCGTACTTGCCAACATGGACGGTCAGATTCACTCAATTGATCCGCAAACCGGCACCTCAAAGGAGCTAACCACCGTTGAATTCAACCTGGGTGGCTCCCTCGAAGTGCGGGGATCTCTTGCGTGCTGGCACGACGGAACACGCTGCATAGTCCAGGACTTCAACACGGGAGAAACAGTGTGGAGCAGAGAGCTCGTTGCAGGTATGTGGGAGGGACACACTCCTATGCTCGCACTTGACCTGGGCACCGATCGGGTTGCCTACTGCGTGAGTGAAAACGAGATCATTGTTGAGAACTTTGCAGGTGGCCAGCAGGTCATCGTCAAGACCGAACCGGAGCTGACCGAGAATCTATGGCTGACCGGGGAGGGCACACTGTGGTCGCACGGCCCATATTCGCCGATCCGACGGTACGACCTCGAAACGGGAACAGAAGGCTGGGCCCAAGAAAGTGACGAGAACGTGGCGCTCGACTTCGATCGTGAAAGAAGCCGGCTCTCGATTGTTCAAGGCTCCCACGCCCGCATGATCATTCCCTATAACCTCGTTGAGCAGGATTCTCTTGAGCTCGAGTACGTGGTTCACACGGCCGGAGTGGCCTTCACGAGAAATGGGCTCGCAGTTCTCACTGACCGCGGCAGTGTCGGTTGGTATCCCCTTCAGGAACAGGCAGAGAATCGGGAAGATTCAAAGTAGGCGAACTGAGGCAGGTACGGATGGCTTGTGCTGACTTCGGGAGGTAGATGGGTCTTCCCTAGGTATATGGGCCCACGTTCGGTTGCGTATTTTCGGTCAAAATCACAGGTGAACCACCCCTTGAGAGAATGCGATACTCATGCGACTGCTGCGCCGCCTTGCCATCCTTACGACCGCCACTCTGATGCTCACCGCTTGCCAGAGTGACACCTCCGACTCCTTCATCTCCGAATACGAAGGCCTCAACGGTGTCGTGTCCGAGGGAGGGGAGTACATGGAGGTCAGCATTCCCGAGGATCACAGGTTCTTGCCAGCCACCGAAGAACAGGTACGTGAATTACTTGATGACGGGGATGGGGCAATCTATTTTGGATTCCCGGAGTGTCCGTGGTGCCGCAATGCTGTATCGCCTCTGACCGAAGCTGCCGCTGCCGTCAACCTTGACCAGATCCATTACGTCAACGTCTCAGAGATCAGAGACCAGAAGTCGGTTGACGATGATGGGGAGGTCGTGACCGAAGAAGAAGGAACCGACTACTACGAGTTCCTCCTCGATGAGCTCGGCGATCACGCTCCCGAATATCCGGGCATGGAGGGGAGCGGCGAACGTAGGATCCTGGTTCCACTC
Organism: Flaviflexus massiliensis; assembly: GCF_001375495.1. GTDB lineage: Bacteria > Actinomycetota > Actinomycetes > Actinomycetales > Actinomycetaceae > Flaviflexus > Flaviflexus massiliensis. Next base: position 930,781 of record NZ_LN831058.1, read on the forward strand.
GTTGCCGTGGTTGTCGATGGCGAGGTGGTGTCCAATCACCTGGGAACCGTGGAAAGCCAAACTGATCCGTCAATCCCGTTAGATGGTCTGCAAAGGCAGGAGCTCATCGGTATCTACTCCGCCATGTTTGAAGAGATTCCGGGGTGTGGACCTACCTACTGCGAATAGGGACAGTCGCAAGCCACTTTCGCCTACTGCGCTCTGAATGCTCCTGCGGCCACGACTGCGTGCCCCCTTTTTTGCTTGCTTTTTCTGATTTGAGTACCTGGTACTCGTCTCTTTTTCGCGCCTATGAGTCGCTGCAATGCCGCAGTCGTCATCGCCCCGACCGGATTGGAAGAAGAGCAATGTGCGTAGCGTCGAAATGGTCACCGAACGCATTGGTTTCTTGACGATCTGCATTCCAAAAAACAAGCCCGGTACTAGCTACTTAGGGCATAACTCAAGGCTTGGGAAATATGAGTTAATTGTCCGGTTTCCTTTGATGGGACTTTGTTTCATAGAGAGAAATAAGGTGGGTTTTCGGCCTAGAATGTTGGGGACACATCAACAAACTCAACGAGGAGTCCCACATGGTTGCACCCAGTCCCGGCTATTCAATTACCTTTCGAGTCGAGACCCCAGCGTCCTTTTCCGCAAGCTCAGATTTAACCGCAGCGATTGGTGAAACGGGGGCAGCCATCACCGGACTTGACGTCGTCGGATCTGGTGACAACTCCATGATTATCGACGTCTCCGCCAACACCCGCGGACTGCGCCACGTGGAAAAGATCAGGGAGAAGGTCAACAGCCTGGCAGGGACTCGGGTGCGCAGAATTTCCGATCGCACCTTCGTGATTCACAACCGGGGCAAGCTCGAAATCTCCCCGCGCATCGAACTGCGCAATAGGGAAGACCTTTCCCGCGCATACACTCCCGGAGTTGCTCGAGTCTGCCTCGCGATCGCGGAAGACAAGGACAATGCTCGACGCTTCACGATGAAGGCAAACACGGTTGCTGTCGTCACGGATGGAACCGCGGTCCTCGGGCTCGGAGACATTGGTCCGGAGGCGGCTCTTCCGGTCATGGAGGGGAAGGCAATTCTTTTCAAGAAGTTCGGCAATGTCGATGCCTGGCCGGTCGCCCTCGACACGAGGGACACCGAGGAGATCATTAGCATCTGCAAGGCGCTCGCACCCGCCTACGGTGGCATCAACCTTGAGGACATTTCAGCACCGCGCTGCTTCGAAATTGAACGCCGGCTCCGCGAAGAACTCGACATTCCGGTATTCCATGACGACCAGCACGGCACCGCCATCGTCACCCTGGCAGCACTCGTTAACGCTCTCAAGGTCGTGAAGAAGGACATCTCCGACGTTCGCGTTGTCGTCTCCGGAGTGGGTGCAGCCGGCTATGCCATCATCCGTCTCCTCATGGCTTCCGGAGTCCGAAACATTCTTGCTGCTGGTCGCAACGGTGTCATCGAGCGCGGCTCCACCCATGCCGATGAGCACCGCAACTGGCTGGCTAACAACACGAACGAAGAAGGCTTCAGTGGCAGCCTCAAGGAGGCTGTCGTCGGTGCGGATGTTTTCATTGGAGTCTCGGCCCCCAATGTTCTGGATGGTGAGGATATTCAGAACATGAACAAGGATGCGATCGTGTTTGCGATGGCGAATCCAGATCCCGAAGTGGATCCCGAAGTGGCATCCGAATACGCCGCCGTGGTTGCGACCGGCCGGTCGGACTTCCCGAACCAGATCAACAACGTTCTCGTCTTCCCCGGATTCTTCCGCGGGTTGCTCGATGCGCAGGCGACCGGCGTGACCGATGAAATGATGGTGGCAGCAGCCGATGCCATTGCTGGCACCATCACCGACAGTGAACTTAATCCTGGATTCCTCATTCCCTCCGTGTTCGATCCGAGGGTCTTGCCGGCCGTGTCGAAGGCTGTTGAGGAGGCCGCCCGCAAGAGCGGACTCGTGAAGAATATCGACATGGATGGTGACGTCATCACCGCCGAAGGCTAGGCCAGCAATTGCGGGTGGGGTACTGATTGGTGCCCCACCCGTACGCATGCTGACCCAGTAAACCCCCACGCCTGGGGATCCGATACTCTGGCTGAAGAGCACCACCGCGTGTGGTGCTCCGCTTTTATTCGATGTGCTTGGGAGATTTTTTCTTGGATGTGGTGATTGTCAGCGCGCCTCTGTTTGCTCTCATGCTGATCGGATATCTCGGTGCAAGATTCGGGCTCATCCCCATCGAAGCCATCAAAGGACTCAACAACTACGTCCTCTATTTTGCCCTGACCGCGATGCTGTTCCGCATCGGCTCCGCATCCCCCTTGGAGGATGCGCTCAACCCGATCGTCATCGGTATTTGGCTCGTTTCCTGCTGGAGCGTCATGGCCATTGCCATCGCGTATGGCCGTGCCAAAGGCCGCACCTGGCTCGACTCGTCGTTCGGCGGTCTGGCAGCTTCGCTTCCCAACTCCGGATTCATGGGCATTGCTCTCGTCACCGCAATCATGGGAGCCCAGCACGCTCATCTCGTCGTCCCGGTGATTCTGACCGAAATGGTGGTTTTGCAGGGGTCGGCAATCGCCTTCTCACAGCTGGATCTGCCGCAGGGAACCGGCCTGCTCACGAAGCTGAAGGCCTCCTTTTCTGGCGTCTTTGCCAATCCCATCGTGTGGGGCATCGGGGCCGGAGTGATCTGGGGAGCGACCGGATGGGCGCTGCCCAGCGTGCTGGATGACATCATTGGAATCCTTGCCGATTCGGCTACCCCGGTCGCGCTCTTCACAGTGGGAGCCGTTCTCTATCGTGAGCAGAGGCGTGCAGCGACCGAACCGAGCAGGTCAAGCCGCACCTACATCGCCATCATTGCCGTCCTCAAGGTCATCGCCCTCCCGCTGATCGTGTGGGGGCTGGGGAGGATGCTGATGAGCATGGGAGTGGCATTGACGAGCGAGCAACTTGCAACACTCGTCCTCATCGCGGCGCTACCCGGAGCCGCGAACACGACGATCCTGGCCGAGAAGTACGGTGCGGACAGCGGCCTTATTGCGACCGCTTTGCTCGTCACTTCAACGGTCGGCTTCGTCACCTTCAACGGCGCAGCCGCCCTCGTCGCTTAGTGCAGGGTGCTGATCACTCTGTCAGCGCGTGACCGCTAAGGAGTTTCGCGGGGTTTGATCCGCACGTTGGGCAGTGTCGGTGCGGGGAACGGGGCAGGTTTGTTGTCAGGGAACGTTTCAAAGCGCGGCTCGGGCACTCCATCAAAGTAGATGCCGTTCTCGAGCTCGGGAACCATTGCCTCGGCATCTGACTCATCGATCTCGTTCTGCCAAGATGTTCGGTATTGGACGATCTCGTCGTGGCTTGGGCCGACGAAGTTCCACCACATGACGATCTTCTCCTCGAAGGGGCATCCGCCGATGAGCATGATCCGCGTTGGGGTTGTGGCCGAGAAACTGAGGCGCCGAGAGCCGCGGGGAATGTAGGCGAGATCGTCCTTATCCAAGCCTTGCGAATGGTCTCCGGCGTGAATGGTGAGGTCTCCAGTATCGAGTAGGACTCCGTGCTCGAAGCTCTCATCGACGTCGACCGTCACCGTTTCTCCGGGGTTGATGAGGATCTGGGCGGCCAGGGAATCGACCCAGGTGTCGACCGTTGAGGTGGTTCCTGCGAGGGAGCCAATATAGGTGAGGACAGTTCCTCCCGGAACCGTCACCGGCTCGGCAACATAGTGTTGAGAAACGGCAGGGGAGTTCCGGACCCGGTCGGGAAGCGCATACCAGAGCTGGACGCCGTGCAGGATGCCGGTGTCGGAGGTGGAAAACTCTGAGTGGGAAACACCGGAACCGGCAATCATGAGGTTCACTTCGGAGGGCTGGACAACATTGGTGAATCCGGTGGAGTCAATGTGCTCAATGCTGCCTTCGAAAAGCAGGGTCACGGTGGCGAGGCCCGTGTGTGGGTGGCGGGGGACCAGCATGCCACCCGTTTCTCCCACGTTGTCAGGACCGTAGTGATCGAAAAAGCACCAGGGGCCAATGAGGGAGCGCCTGCGCTGAGGCAATGTGCGCCTGATTGTGATAGCCCTTGGCCCGCCGAGTGGCACCTGCCGAGCCGTCCCGATGTCGACAATCTCGGACTTTGAGACATGCTCGCATTCGTACTCAGCCGGGTTAATCTCGGTGTTGGTAATGACCCAATTCTGGCACGAAAGTAGCGCTTAGCGGCCCAGATCGAGGTCTGCCAGCACCCAGTCGGCCACGGGTTCATCGGCCACGAACCCGGCCGAGCGATAGGTGGCAATCGCCACGGTATTCGCCGTATCGGTGCAGACGAGCCCGCTCGATGCCCCCATCTCACGCAAATGCCCCATCGCGGCACGGACAAGATTCCGGCCATAGCCGAGACTCCGAAAACCTGGATGGATCGCGAGTGGCTCGAGTAGCCCCGGGCATCCCACGCCCGCAGACCACACAGATACCACTCCCACCATGTCATCCCCCTGATACATGGCGAGGTGGCGAGCATCGACCAGGTTGGCATCAACCATGGTCTGAAAGTTGGTGGCAGCCCGCTCCTCTTCGTCCGGGGTGTACGGGGTGGCGTGGAAGCCGGAACGGTGCACGATCATCCACTCGCGAGGCGAGTCGATAGCGCTCACAACGCGCAGACCAGCCTCACCGAGAGCTTCTTCGAATTCGACCGGGGTGGACAGGTCAAAATGCAGGGCCGTCCACAACTCTCCCCGCTCCCACCCATGCTCGCCCAGATAGGAATCGAGCATGCGTGCGCGGCGGGACTCAACCGAATGCTGACCCGGAGGGAACAGACTGGCTTCGTTCTGCTCTGTGAGGTCACGCGCAATCGCCACGCAGACCCCCCGGTCCTGTGCTGCACCGGGGGAGAGAGCAAGCCGTAGCAGGTGATCCCCGTCAAACATCCCGATCGCCAGGACTTCGCCATCCTCTGCCTGCCATGCTCGCAAGTGAGAAGCAGTCACCTCCAAGCCCCGCATCGAATGCCACCCAATGTCGCCGGGATGAAGCTGGATGGGAGAGCGATCCTCCTGCCAAGTTGACAGGGTGGCGATGAGGGACGGGAGTTCAGAAACTGACGGTGTCACCAATGAAACCTTCATCGCCCCATTCCACCACGATGAGCCAAACGGAGCAATGAGCTTTCGCTGTCATAGACCCGTTGTGACAATTGTGTTCCCAGGTTCCGCATCCCGGGATAATGCTGAGAATGGAAAGCCTTGCCCGGAGGAGCGCGATTCGTGAGGCTTGGTGTCATGGCGCACCACGACCGCGGCGAGCACTCACCCGAAATTATAGATCCCACACAGTACTGGGACGACCGATACACGAGACCCGACAATATCTGGACTGGACACGTCAACAAAGTGCTGGCTGAAGTCGCGGGACAGCTCCCGGTTGGCCGTGCCCTCGACCTCGGGTGCGGTGAAGGCGGAGACGTCATCTGGCTAGCCAAGCAGGGCTGGCAGGCCACCGGAATCGACATCTCCACGAACGCCATCGCCCGCGCCCGCAAGGCAGCAGAAAACGAAGGTCTGGCCGAAAACCAGGCACGCTTCATCGCAGGAGATCTGAGCGAGCTGGCGCTCGCGGATGAGTTCAGTCTCGTCAGCGCAAGCTTCTTCCAGTCACCGGTCGCTCTCGATCGCTTCCGCATCCTCAGGCAAGCCTCACAGCTGATCGCTCCCGGCGGCTACCTTCTACTGACTTCGCATGCGATCATGCCCCACCATCCACATACGGAAACCATGGTAACCCCGAAGGAGGAGGTGGCGGGCCTTGCCCTCGATCCCGACGCGTGGCGACTTCAAACGGCTGAGTTGCGGACCCGCACCCACACCTTTAGGAACGGAGACACTGCAGAGCTCAGCGACTCCGTCGTACTCTACCAGCGTCTCTAATCCTTCCGAGGAGGAACAATGTCAACAGAACCACGACCAGCCGATTCCGATTCAACAGAGTGGACGTTTGTCATCACCGACGACTGTCGCCAATGCGGCTACGTTCCCCACGACGTTACCGAGACAGCACGGCGGCTGGCTGACCTGCCGGGGCGATGGAGCAAAGCCCTGGAGGGGCCGAACGCGACCATACGTCCGCAGGAGGGCATCTGGTCGCCTGTCTAATACGGATGCCACAGCCGCGACCTCATCGAAGTCCTTGGAGAGCGAATTGAACTCATCCTGGGTGGTGATCGACCAACTTTTGCAAACTGCGACGGTGAGGCCGAAGTGGTTAGTGGAAGATTCTGGGAGGCCGACCCGGCCGAGCTGGCACAGCAAATCGCTTCTGAGACGGAACGAACGATCTCCATATATCAGCGGGTCACCGAGGGTGATTGGGATCGCGAAGGTCTGCGAGGTGACGGGAAGGCCATGACAATTGCGGATCTCAGCCGCTACCTCCTCCACGATCTTGAACACCACCTCGTGGATGTTGACGGATAGAAGCGGACAATAGGACTAAGGTCCTGAATTTATGCGTTTCTGATTTTCTGCGCCTCCATGTAATTGGGAAACTCCGGCTATTCGCGTGAAGTGTGAAATTGCGCCGCTTGAATCGCGTCACTAATCGTTTGTTGAAGCGACACGTTGACTCATAAATATGAGTGATCACCTTCGTTATGCGAATAAAGAGGGTGAAAGTTGCGGAAATGACTGCCTTGCGACACGCGAGACTCTCGGACAAATCGGACAACATTCAGAATTGCGCACGATGTGTGGAAGCTCGCCTATTACGGGTTTGCCCGGAGTTTTGAGGCGTGTTGTTTTGTGGGCTCAAATTATTCATGTCATGCAAGCCAAAGCTTCCTTGGAGCCGTGCTTACAGCCGTGTAATTTGAAGGGGCACCCCAAGATGTAGTGTTCAAAGCGGAAGTGAGGCACAAGATGTCGTTGTTGTTAGAGAATCTGGTCGGGACCGAAACCGTCATTGTCAAGCGCGACGGCCGCCAGGTGAAGTTTGATTCCAGCAAGATTTACCGCGCCGTCGAAGCCGCACTTCTCGATCGCGGAATTGAAGACCACGACTTTGTGCAACGGGTGACCGCGGACGTTGTTGGCTCCCTCGATTCGGGAACCCTCGATATCCCAACCATCCAAAGCGCGGTCGAAGACCGCCTCATGAAATCCGAATATCCGGAAGTGGCTCGCGCCTACATCGAGTACCGGCATGATCGCGACAAGGACCGCGAGAAGGCCATGGACGTGCATCACTCCGTGGGTCGGCTTCTCAACCGTGACAAGGCAGTCATTAACGAGAACGCGAACAAGGATGCCACGGTCTTCAACACGCAGCGCGACCTGACGGCAGGATCGGTCGCGAAGGCATATGCGTTGAAGGAGCTGCTACCGCGACCCGTTGCAAACGCGCACATCAAGGGTGATATCCACTTCCACGACTTGGACTACAACCCGTTCCAGCCGATGACAAACTGCTGCCTCATCGACATCCCCGCCATGCTGAGCGAAGGCTTCCAGATCGGCAACGCTCGCGTCGAATCCCCGCGCTCCATCAACACCGCCACAGCCCAGATCGCCCAGATCATTGCCAACGTCGCGTCTTCCCAGTACGGGGGATGTTCTGTCGACCGCACGGACGAAGTGCTCGCACCGTATGCCCAGATTAACTACGAGAAGCACCGGGCGGAGGCGGAGAAGTGGGTGCCGGAGAACAAGCGTGAAGAATACGCCATGGAGAAAACACGCAAGGACATCTACGATGCCATGCAGTCCCTCGAGTACGAGATCAACACTCTCTACTCCTCCAATGGTCAAACCCCCTTCGTCACGCTCGGCTTCGGGCTGGGAACCGGTGTCTTCGAGCGTGAAATCCAGAAGGCGATTCTTAAGGTGCGCATCGGCGGCATCGGTAAAGACAAACACACGGCGATCTTCCCGAAGCTCGTCTTCGGTCTGCGCAGGGGGGTGAACCTCGAGGAGCCAGATCCGAACTATGACATCAAGCAGCTGGCGCTCGAATGCTCGACGAAGCGCATGTACCCCGATGTCCTCTCCTACGACAAGCTGACCGAGATCGAGGGAGATTACAAGGTTCCGATGGGCTGCCGCTCCTTCCTCCCCAAGTGGGTTGATCCCGCAACCGGTGAAACGGTCAATGCTGGTCGCAACAACCTCGGAGTTGTCACCCTCAACGTCCCCCGCATCGCCATCGAGGCCCGCGGTGACATGGAAAGGTTCTGGGAGCTCTTCGCGGAACGCATGGAGATCGTGAAGGAAGCACTCCTCTACCGGATTGCTCGCTGCGAGGAAGCAACCCCGGCCAATGCCCCGATCTTGTACCAGCACGGTGCCCTTGGCAAGCGCGCACCGGAGGGCAGGGACTCCGTGTCCGAGTTCTTCCAGGCCCACAGGGCAACCGCCTCCGTTGGGTACATCGGACTCTACGAGGCTGCCACCTGCTTCTACGGCCCCGAGTGGGAAACGAAGCGCGAAGCCAAGGACTTCACGCTCGCCATTCTCAAGGCCATGAACGACTACGCTACGTCCTGGCGTGAGGAGCACCCGTACTGGTTCTCGGTCTACGCAACGCCCTCCGAGTCGCTAACGGACAGGTTCTGCCGTCTCGACAGGGAGAAGTTCGGGACCATCGCTGATGTCACCGATAAGGACTACTACACGAACTCCTACCACTACGACGTGCGCAAGAAAATCACGCCGTTTGAGAAGATCGAATTCGAGTCCGAATACCCCGAGTACTCAAAGGGTGGCTTCATCCACTACTGCGAATACCCGAAGCTCACCCACAATACGAAGGCCCTCGAGGCGGTCTGGGACTTCGCATACGACCGCGTCGCCTACCTCGGTACCAACACTCCGATCGATCGCTGCTACGAATGCGGCTTCGAAGGTGAGTTCAAGGCCACCGCGGCAGGCTTCGCCTGCCCGGACTGCGGAAACGACGACCCGAAAACCTGCGATGTCGTCAAGCGCACCTGCGGCTACCTCGGAAACCCGCAGCGCCGCCCCATGGTCCACGGCCGCCACACCGAGATCGCCAGCCGCGTCAAGCACATGGATGAGGTGACCAACTAGCTGTGCCTGTGAAGGATGCGGATGGAATCACGCAGCCGGCGGTAGGGGAATGGGATGGGAAGGTCCTCTCCGCCGGCTACGTGGCCGACTATAAGCCGTTCAACTTTGTTGACGGGGAAGGAGTTCGCTGCTCACTCTACGTATCGGGGTGCCCATTTAAATGCCCGGGTTGCTACAACGAGGCGGCGCAATCCTTCCGTTACGGTAACGGTTACACGGACGAGCTGGAGGACAGGATAATACGAGACCTCGCGCAACCCTACGTGGCTGGACTATCGCTACTGGGTGGGGAACCCTTCTTGTCCGCTCCCATACTCCTCCCGCTGGTTAAGCGTGTGCGAGCTACTTTTGGGGAAGAGAAGACCGTGTGGATCTGGTCCGGTTATACCTACGAGCGGCTCCTCATTGAGACCGCAGATAAGAAAGAGTTGCTGGAACTGTGCGATGTACTGGTGGATGGCCCGTTCATTCAGCGCCTCTATCACCACGATCTTGCCTTCCGCGGCTCCTCCAATCAGCGAATCATCGACCTACCCGCCTCGAGAGAAGCGGGGGAAGCCGTGCTCTGGGAGAGCGGGGGACGAGATACCGAGGACCGGGTTCCGTCCCTCACACCGGCAACCCCCAGCTCATAGCCATACCTGAGCACTACCCGGAATCGGTATCGATTCCGGGTAGTGCTCTTCGAAAAGGTTCCGTGTGACCCTCCGTCTGGTCGCGGCGATGAGTGGGGGATATGCTGATGAACGGTGAAGAATTCAGTGTTGCGCGAACCCGGCATGCCCTTGCTGGTTGCTATGACCGCGCTAGGTTTCGCAGGATATGCGGCACTCATGCCAATCGCGCCGCTGTGGGCAACCCGCGGTGGGGCTGATGAGGGTGGGTCCGGCATGGTCAATGCCGTTCTCATGCTGGTCACGGTCCTCACCCAGCTTGCTGTCCCCAGTGCGTTGCGCAGATTCGGGTGGGTCCCGGTCCTCACGTTCGGGATGATCATGCTGGGGCTGCCGACCGTGGGCTTCTTCTTTAGCTCAGAGCTCACCTGGATTCTGATCTTTTCTGGGCTTCGCGGACTTGGCTTCGGTGTCATCACCGTAACGGGAAGCGCGCTCACTGCCGAACTGGTTGACCCGATGCGGCGCGGTGAAGCGATCGGCATGTACGGCCTCGCCATTGCCGTACCCCAGGTGCTTCTCATTTCTGCGGGACCCTGGATCGTGGAACAGGCCGGGTTTAATGTTATCTTCGCGATCGGGCTGCTACCGATCCTGGGCGTGATTCCTGCCGTGAAGCTGGGGCGGCGCGTCGATCACGTACCTCGTCCCCTATCGCCACCGCCCTACGGGAAGCTCGTGCGGCCGATGATGCTCCTTCTGGCGGTGACGCTGGCAGGCGGTGTTCTCATCACCTTTATGGCCCAAATGGTGTCCGATGCCGGGCTGGTGACGGTGGTGATGCTCATCATGATGCTGACAACTGCCCTCGTGCGCTGGCGGATTGGTGGCATCGCTGACCGGCTCGGAGCCCGTAAGTTTGTCCTGCCCCTCGTGCTGTTCTCCGTGCTCGGCATGGTCCTCATAGCGTTTGCCGTGCAGGACGAAGTCAGCACAAACGTCCCGGCACTCATTGCCGGCTCAATCCTTGTCGGTGCGGCATACGGCGGCCTCCAAAATCTCACCCTGATCCTGTCCTTCCAGGCAGTCAATAGGGAGCACTACGGTGCGGCCAGCACCGTGTGGAACGTTGGGTTTGATACCGGGACAGGCCTCGGCTCACTCCTGATTGGGTGGATCGCTACGGGTTCTAGCTTTAGTGTGGGTGTGCTGGTAAGTGCAGGACTGTCTGCTCTCACTATCCCACTGGCAATCTCTCGCAAGAAGTAGCGGGAGGCCTCGGTTCCAAGAGTGTGGGTTTCAACGTAAGCTCACAGTGTTAGAACGATGATGTTGAACGGTGGAGCAACTACGGGACAGGCAGAGCGCGGATTGCGGTTAACGCTGCTCGCGATCTCCGCGTTTCTTGTGACCGTCATCATCCACCTGCTCGGTCAACTTTTCGCACCCCACGCGGTCATCACGGAAGCCACGCAAGTGCTGCTCATGGCGTTCCTCGCCCTCGTACTGTGGGTCAGCACCGAGTCCCCTCGGTCCCGCTTCGCCAAGATTGCACTTCTTGCCCTGTTCTTTTCCTGGTTGGGAGACACCCTTCCCAGGTTCCTGGATGGGGATGCTGGATTCTTGGCAATGATCGCGGGATTCCTGCGCGCGCAAATCTGCTACATGACTGCCTTTTGGTCATTTCGGGACAGGTCGATATTGAAACGGCCAGTCCTTATCGTGCCCTACGCAGCCGTGGCGATCGGACTTATTGTTCTGTGCGCGGATGGGGCGGGTAGCCTCCTCCTCCCGGTCATCCTCTATGCCGCAGTCATGCTATGGCGATTCTGGCGACCGGCCTTGGAGCTTACGCGACCGTTGGTGCAATCATCTTTCCAGTTTCGGATGCGCTGATTGCGCTGCGAGCTTTCGCTGACTTCACGCTTCCAGTCCACGGCTTCATCGTCATGCTCACCTATGTCCTGGGCCAGTCCCTCCTGATCTACGCGATCTCCCTGCACGGCAGCGCCGGCCAAATGACACTGCCACGCGAGGATAATGGAGACTGAAAAAGGTCGCAGCCCAGGCCCGTGTGCTACTTGGCTTCCAAGTATGCAGCATCTATTCCCAGTTCATGGTCTGGACCCAATTGGGAGCTGCAGTCTTGGAAGGACGTATTCCTGCTCAGAAGCTAGGGTGGGTTAACCGTCAACCCGTGGACTTGCGGGCTTAAGGAAAGTTAGTCGAGGCATGGAAGTTCAGTTTCCAACCGGATGCGGCAACGCTCCGCGAATCACGAGCGTCAATGACTTTGTGACTGCTTGGGCAGGGAAAGATGTGAAAACCCTGCGTGAATGGCTCGATGACGATGCCATCTGGCAAGTCATTGGGAAGTCGGACACCACTCAACTTAGCGAGGTAGTTCCCGAGGATGACGTCATGTCATTGACGATTGACACAACGATTACGCACGGCAAGTTCGCAGCGAGTGACGGGTGGGTGAAGACAGTTCACGGACGAACTGACTTCAGTTTTGTCATCACCTTCAAGAGCGCCGGCAAGACCTCCCTAATTCGCTTCGTGAAGCTCTTCCTCGTCGAGAATGCGTAAGGAGACCACAACCAGCATGCTCCCAAGCAGGACGAGGAAATCGTCGTGCACGGAAACTCATGATGTCATCCCTTCCGGTGTTGAGGATCTGCTATTGGCTTTCGTTCACCGGCACGACAACGATCTTTCCTGCCGTATGACCGTCCTCGACACGGGCCATGGCGGCGCCTGCCTCCTCCAGAGAGAACTGTTCGCTCACGTGGATACTGATTTGCTCCTGATCAAGCAGGTCCAGAATTTTGGCTAATCCTTCGGGATCGTGGTGGAGGGGAGTTCCGCCAAGATCATCAACGATCTGAGAGTTGACTGTGGATAGAAGTCCGGCTGGGGTTGCGGCCAATGGTGCTAGACCATGGAGTATGTCTCCACCAACTAGATCTATCACCAGGTCGAAGGGGGTCATGACTGACTCGCGAAGCCGATCAAGTAAGTTCTCTCCGCGAGCTACAAAGGTCGCGCCCGTCTCCTCCACCATGTCGCGCTTCGCTTCGGATGCGACGCCGGTGACGTGGTGTCCGAGTGCGTGGGCGATTGAGGAGCCGAAACTACCGACCCCGCCGGAGGCACCCACGATGAGAATGCGTGCTCCCTCGTTGAGTTGCACTGAGGTGAGGGCGTCGTATGCGGCGATGCCAGCAACTGGAACCGTGCCGGCAACCTCGTGCGGAATAGATGGTGGTTTGAGTGCCGCACTTTTGGCATTCATAACGGTGTACTCTGCCCAGGTTCCGCGGCCCCTGGCCGGCTTGCCGACAACATCGTCACCTACCTGAAAGGTCGTGACTCCTTCACCGATCGCGGTGATAGTTCCGGAGGCCTCCAACCCCATCCCCACCGGCATCACACCCTTCCGACCAAACAGCCCTTCACGGCGCTTCCAGTCAGCTGGATTCACCCCTGCTGCGCGAACCTTGACGAGTACCTGCTCGGGACCGGGGGAGGGGATGGGGATGTCGAGAAGCGCTTCCTTGCTAGCATCCCCGTACTGCTCAAATACATAGGCCTTCATCTCTCCACCATGCTCCTTCGCCAGCATGCTGTCCAAACCACTCGGCATTCCACCCATCCTTTACATTGCTTTGGTTCGCGAAGTTTGCAAAGGGAGGAGGTGGCCACCCTGTGGGTGACCACCTCGCAGGTAGTGTTTGGAATAGTTGTTCCTATGAAATGTTGAAGGCAGCCCTTTCGAGCTCCTCAACATCGAGTTTTCTCATTTTCAGCATGGCCTCACCGGCGCGGCGTGCAACCTCTGGATCAGAATGCGACATTAGTTCGATGAGGCGACGAGGGACGACTTGCCAGGACAGTCCATACCTGTCTTTGAGTCAGCCGCATTGGGATTCCTCCCCACCTGCGGTGAGCGCATCCCAGTAGTAGTTCACTTTCTTCTGGTCGGCGCAGTCGATCTGGAACGAGATTGCCTCGTTGAATGTGAAGTGCGGTCCGCCGTTCATGGCGGTATAGCGCGTGCCGTCGAGTTCGAACTCGACGGCAGTACCGAACCTTCCGGCCCGGATGGATTGTCCATGGGGGAGCGTTCGACACGGAGGACAGACGAGTTGGGGAAAATACTGCAGTAGAACTGGGCTGCTTCTTCGGCGCTCTGGTCGTACCAGAGGCAGGGTATTGTGCTCGGCATAGCGAGCCCCTCTCAGTTATGTGGTGTGACTGGGGGTTCAGCCGACCACGGGAACACGATCCACTCTTCGGTGTCGCGCCACACGTAGTCCGGATTCACGACGGAACGGGACTTCGCGTAAATAACCGCGGAACGCACCTCGGCATTGTGTTCTTTGAGAATGTCGATGACAAGTGCGAGAGTACGGCCGGAGTCGGCGACGTCATCAACGACGAGAAGCTTCTTTCCGGCAATGTTGTCAGTGTCCAGGAGCGGCGCAAGCAGGACAGGGTCGGGCAACGTTTCTTCAACGTCGGTATAGAACTCGACGTTCATGGCATCCGAGAGCTTGACGCCAAGGGAATAGGAGAGCGCGCCGGCCGGCAGGAGCCCGCCGCGTGCGACCGCGATGATGACATCGGGTGTGAAACCGGAATCGGCAATCTGTTGAGCCAGCTCCCGCGAAGCTGCACCAAAACCTTCCCAGGTCAGGATTTCTTTATTTGTTAGATCCGATGAATCAGCGTGGTAGGCCATCCCTCTCCTTCTTTCGTGTAAAAATCCTACCCCGCCAGGGACCTGGCGGGGCTTATAGGACAAAATGTGTTGGTCGGGTCGTGTTTTAGAAGCTAGGTCCAGGAGTTCGGGTGGGGGCTGGTGTGGTGGAGCTCGTTCCAGACTGCGATGGTGCCCATGACGGGCAGGCCGATGTCACGCTCATGGCTCTCACGGCGAGCCGCTGCCTGATAGAGCTCACTGATCTGGGACTCGGTGGGCATGGTCTGCAAGATCATGGCCGGACTCAACGGCGTCTCGGTATGCATGTAGCACCACCACATAATCGCTTTGATACGCCGCTCGAAACTCATTCCCCGATGATCACGCAGCAAGGCACGCAGCTGGGTGTTGACTCCGCCCTCGATCCGGTTGTTGGTTGCCGGCAGCGGCACTGCCAGGTAGGCCGAAGCAGGATAATTCTTGGGGTCAACAAAAGTGAACAAAGTCGAGGAACGGATTAAGGTATCCAAGCTCGATCGTGCGGTGATCAGTCGCTGATGAGTGAACACTGTCCTGCCAGTAGCCAGGGTCGTTTTCTCAGCCAGGAACTCTTCCCACCGGTTGCGCCACTGCCCGTACGCCACCAGCCACGCGGCTGCCTCAACATTCGTTGATACTTTCATCAGAGCCTTGGCCAGCCCGTAGATCTCTACTCCTGCCTGGGTTCGCGGGCGCGTGGTGGTCTGCCGACGGACCTGGCTGAAGGCGTGGAACAGGCAGCGTTGGACCTTGGTGTGTGGCCATAGCTTCCGTCTGGCTGCAGCAAATCCCTGCCCGCCGTCGGTGACCACCGCGTCGGGGGCGGCGATCTTCGACAGAAGGGCTTCCCATGAGGTGGTGCGCTCGGTACGGGCCAGGTGCCAGCCGAGCACGTGGGTGTTGCTGGTGGCGATCAAGATGACGGCAAGCCTGCCGAGGTGGATCCCGTCAACGTAGACGACCCGGTGGACCTCGTCCACGATCGGGGGTAAAGGCCACAGTGCCCAGAAGCGTTGGGTGCGGCGCCGGTAGGTGCGCCCGGCCCCGGGCAGGTCTCGTTGGCGCTTGCGGGAGAACAAGAAGCTCAGGAACAGGGCGAGGTCTTTCGCGTCCGTATTGATCTGTGCGACCTGGGTTGTCCCGCACGAGGGGCATCGGTAGCGCTGGCGTCCCGTGCCGGTCTTTCCGTACCGGGTCATGGGCCGCTGACAAGGACTACAAGAAGGCGTATTCACGCCTTTAATCAGGCAACTCCAAACCTGCTTTTATGGTGATAACACGCCCATAAGTCGAGGTGAAACCAACACCGAATGTCCTATAACCTGGCTCCAGGAACCCAACTCTGACCCCGACCTTTTAGCTCTATGCCGGGGGAAAGTCGCAGTGAAACCAACACGTAGTGTCCACCTGTGAAGTTGAAACCATCGAACTTCAATCCCGACAAAACGTTGACAGCAAGCCGAAAAACCCGACCCAAACCAACACCAAATGTCCTATAAGCCCCTGGCGGGGTAGGTGAGGGAGATTGTGCTTGAAAGCTTTCGGTCTTCTAGACGTCGCGGGCGAGCAGTTCCTCAAGAGACTGGGGAGCGAGCAGGTAGGGCGGGACTTCGAGAACCGAGAACGCACCCGACTGGCCGGCTTCTTTCAAACGGTAGGCTGCGCGACCGTAGGCAACCTGGACGGCGGCGGTGAATGCGGGGTTGGAGTTGAGATCAAGGCTGAACTCGACCGTGTTGTGGGTGCCGCCGAGGTCGCCGGAGGTGATGACGTGTCCGCCGTGAGGCAGGCCCTGGTGGTCGCGGACAAACTCTTCTTCGCTAATGAAGTGAACCTCGACTTCGTAGCCAACAAAGTAGTCCGGCATCGTCCGAATCTCATTCTCGATGCGCTCGTGGTCAGCAGGATCCGCAACAATCCAGCACTGACGCAGGTGGGCGTTGTGGCCGGTGATGTCCTGCCCATTGCCGGAACGTGCCGATTCTATCGCGTCCTCACGCGGGATCGTGTACTGAACTGCCTTCTGCACTCCGTCAATGCGACGCAGGGCGTCCGAATGGCCCTGAGAAACACCCTTACCCCAAAACGTATTCTGCTGGGACTGTGGGAATAGGGAGGATGCGAGGGTGCGGTTGAGCGAGAACAGTCCCGGATCCCAGCCGGTTGAAATGATCGCCACATTGTCGTTGGCGTAGGCCACCTCATCCATCGCCTCATAGTGCTCCGGGATGCGCTTGTGGTTATCGTACGTGTCGACGGTGGTGAACTTGGCGGCGTACTTTGTTGCCTGCTCGGGAATGTCGGTGGCGGAACCGATGCACAGGTACAGGACATCGATGTCGTCCACGTAGGAGTCAATGTCCGCTACCGGGAACACCTTCGTGCCTGTATCAAGTTCGGTACGGCGGGAAAAAATCCCGACGAGCTCGATGTCGTCCTGACGCTTGATGTTGTCTTCGACGCTCCGTCCCAGATTTCCATAACCTACGATTGCGGCTCTAATTGTCATGCTGGAATCCTCTCTCGAACTATTGCCCTAACAGTAAAATGCATGGGGAACTCTCCCTGCAATTGACGTGCTGATTCCACATTCTGACATCAGCGACACGCACATCTCTTCACCATCATTCCCGAAAGCCAACTTGCGCTTTAGCGTCTGTCTAGCTCTTCGTGGCACTCCACCCGGATTAGCCGCTCTTTACCCTAAACCCGTGGCTGTTTGCCGTGAGTTTGCAGCTGATCCCAACCAGGTTCCCCTCTAGTGCAGCATCGTAATCTCAATTAATCACGTCGGGAATATAGTTGCGATTTCAATTGTTTACGTGGGTGAGTATCTGACAAAGAAGGACAATATGGCTTACACATCTGTTCCCCAGAAGGTTGAGTTCGGTTTGAACTCGTTTGGTGACGTCACTCCCGGCCCCGACGGGCAGCCCAAGCACCCTGCCGACGTGATTCGGGAGGTCGTGGAAGAGGCAGTTCTCGCGGACTCCGTCGGGATCGAAGCGATCGGCCTTGGAGAGCATCACCGTGACGATTACGCGATCTCGTCACCGGACATGGTCTTGGCAGCAATCGCCTCTCGGACAAAGAACATCAAGTTGGGATCCGCGGTAACGGTTCTGTCTTCCGATGATCCGTTGCGCGTATTCGAGCGCTTTGCCACTCTCGATGCTGTGAGCAATGGGCGGGCCGAGATTATTCTGGGTCGAGGTTCCTTCACCGAGTCTTTCCCGCTGTTTGGCTACAAGCTTGAGGATTACAACGTCCTGTTCGAAGAGAAGTTCGAGATCTTTGCCGAGGCGCTCAAGGAACGTCCGATCCGCTGGTCCGGAACGCACCGCGCTCCGATCGAAGGCGCCATGCTCATGCCCCGCACCAAGAATGGTCTCTCAGCCTGGGTCGGGGTGGGTGGCTCGCCCGAATCCGTGCTCCGGTCCGTGCGCCGACAGGTGCCGATGATGCTTGCCATTATCGGTGGAGCTCCCGCCCGGTTCCGTCCGTACGTTGATCTGTACCACCGTGCGCAGGAGGAAATGGGAGTTGATCGAATGCCGCTCGGTATGCACTCACCGGGACACGTCGCCGACACCGACGAGCAGGCCCGCGAGGAACTGTGGGAGCCATTCCGTCAAAACCGCATTCGCATCGGGCGGGAGCGGGGATGGCCGGACCCGACCTATGAGGAGTACGTGTCTGAAATTGAGGAGGGGGTTCTTTTCGTGGGCTCACCCGAAACTGTGGCGCAGAAGGTCTATGACAACGTGCGAGCCCTCGAAGTGGATCGCTTTGACCTTAAGTATGCGAACGGGATGATGGCGCACGAACTCATGATGAATTCGATTGAGCTGTACGGCACGAAGGTGCTTCCCCGCGTTCGTGAGATGCTTGCCAGGAGTTTTTAACCTCCGTCTCATCTCCACCTGCGAGGATGGATCCCAGGGTAGATGGTTACAGCTGTGACAGAATCAAGACACTGTCACATGGAAGGGAAGAATCATGAAAATCAAATCAATCGGACTTGCAGCCGCTCTCGCGCTCACACTCGCAGCGTGCTCTGACAGCTCGGACACTGAGGAGACCACCACGGAATCTGGCCCGGTCGCTGTTGAGACCACGGATGATTCTGATTCCGCAGACGATAATGGCGGAACCGAGGATGCAACCGACTCCACTGACGGTGCAACGGAGCCGGAGGGCACCGAAACCTCGGACGATGCTGGCTCCGACAGCGCGGAGGCACCGGGTCGTGACATCGACCTGGCTTCCTACGACTTCGCTTTCACGCTCGAAGAAGCCATTGAGGCGAGCAACGCTCACACGGGCGGTGGCACCATTCACCAGGTCGGCATGGACTGGGATGAGGATACTGACGCCTGGGTGTGGGAAGTTGACACGATCAGCGATGGTCGTAGCTGGGAGCTTGAAATCAACGCAACCACCGGTGACATTAGCGAACAGGATGAAGACGACGAAGACGATGATGAGCCGGCAGTGGATCCGTTTGGCTCCGTTGACTACCACGCTGCCATGAGCATCGCCATCGGCGAGGTTCCCGGAACCGTTTCGCAGTGGGATCTTGACTGGAATGATGATCGTGAGATCTACTCGATTGAGGTACGCGCCGACGGTGGTGGAGAAACTGAAATTGAAATCGACGCCTCGAACGGCGACATTGTAGAGATTGATGACTGATGATTAAAGTACGTAATAACCCAGCCGAATCCCGATACGAAGTGCTGGTCGATGGTGGAGTTGTTGGCTTTGCCGACTACCGGGTTGATGGCAATGTGCTGACGGCACCCCACACCGAGGTGGACCCCGAGCACGGCGGGAAGGGCCTGGCCGGCAAGCTAATCACCCAGCTGCTCGACGATGCGAAAGAAGCTGGACAGCAGGTTCTTCCGGTGTGTCCCTTCGTTTCCGTCTACATCAAGAAGAATCCGCAATACCGAGAACTTGTTCCCGAGCAGAGCTGGGCCCGTTTCCAGCTAACTGACGAAAACTAGGCTACTCACAGCAGATACGAGCAGGGTGGTCCGCAACGTCTTTGTTACGGACCACCCTGCTTTTGTCTTGTTTGCAAGACATGGGGGAGTGCTCACCGCGAGGGTGCAAGCCGGGGTGCCCGGATTCTTTATTTCCCACTATTTCAACGGAAAAGGCCTGCTTAGTGACTGTTAGATGATCACTTTTCTAGGTCTGGGAGTTTGCGTGGGGAGTTCTGATTCTGCCCTGAGTGTCTGACTGGGCTTAGCCTCGAGGCATGAAGAAAGAAACGACTCACGCAGCTACCTCGTTCTATGTTGACTGCACCTTCGCTGTGACAGCGGGTATTGCCGGCGCCATCCTCGCACCCGGTAGCGTTGTTGCATCGTTCTTTGGTGCGGTGCTCGCCTTCTACGGAGCGGTGCTCATTGTCGGTTTCCTGCACCGCTTCGGGGTTAGCCCCGGCCAGCTCATCTTCGGCCCGAAGAACCCCGCTCAAAGTAAGTCGGTTCTCTCCCACGTCGTCATGTTCGGAAGCGGGGTCACGATGACTCTGCTCTTCGCAGTTGGCTGCGCACTGATCAGCCTTGTCCGCCCCATGCGCACCGCTTCTTAGAAACAATTTGTCACAAGCTAGTTCAAGCCCAGTTCGTCGCGCTCAGTTTCGGTGTTCACCTCAGAAACCCGGAGCGAGGATCTCCTTAACGGCTTCCGTTACCGCATCCCGTCGCCACGTCCCTTCCGGATGATCGTTGACGATTCCCACGGCTTGCATGAGCGCATACATGGTGACGGGACCGACGTGAAGAAAGCCCCGCGACTTCAAATCCTTAGCAAGGGCCACAGACTCGGGAATGTGGGCGGGAATGTCGGTCTCACGATAGGCCGGATGATGGGAAGACCTATACGACCAGGCGAGCGCCGGAAGTCCGGGCTCGATCTGGCCCCGGCCCGACAGACTGGGATCATCGCGTAGCTCAATCGTTGCTTGAGCATTGTTGATGGTGGAGATGATCTTGCGGCGATTACGAATAATCCGGTCATCACCCAGCAGCCGATCAATATCCTTACCGTCGAAGGCCGCGACCCTCTTAGCATCGAAACCTGCGAAAGCCTCTCGGAATCCATCGCGCCTGCGCAGAATTGTTGTCCACGACAAGCCGGACTGAAAAACCTCCAGGGAGAGTCGTTCGAACAGGCCGGTCTCGGTGGTGATGGGCATACCCCATTCAGTGTCGTAATAGTCGCGTTCGAGGTCGCTTCGCTCAGCCCATCCGGGGCGTACCAAATCAGTCATGCCACCACTCTAGGCTTGATGCGGGAGGGGGCCCTGCCTCATCCTCATGTGGACTCAGGCAGGACCCCCGGCAGTTAATTGACGGATCCGGATGCAGGAAAGCTTCTGGTGGGAAGCTCCTCAGCGGACTGTTCAGTTTTGGTTTAGCTCCAGCGCGTCTCGGAACGATCGCCCGACCATTCGGTGTGGAACGTCCCCTCCATGTCAATCCTCTTGTAGGTGTGAGAACCGAAGAAGTCGCGCTGACCCTGGATGAGGGCGGCGGGCAGGCGGTCCGCACGCACGCCATCAAAGTAGGACAGGGACGAGGAGAAGGCGGGGATTGGGATGCCGGAGGCAACGCCGAGACCCACGATCTCGCGCCATGCCGGCACGCAGGCGTTGATCTTGGACGCAAACTTTTCGTCCGCCATCAGCAACGGCAGATCCGGGTTGTTCTCGTATGCCTCCGTGATGTCGCCGAGGAAGACCGCGCGAATAATGCAGCCAGCACGCCAGATCTTTGCCAGGTCACCCTTCTTAATGTCCCAGCCGTATTCGTCATTGCCGGCCTGGATCAGGTCGAAGCCCTGCGAGTAGGCAACGATCTTGGAAGCGTAGAGAGCCTGACGCACCTGCTCGATGAATCCCTCGCGGTCCACAACCTTGATCGGCTGCTCGTGACCCTCGAGGGGGCCTGAAGCGCCGCGCTGGACGGGGGAGGAGGACAGGCCACGAGCGAAGGTTGCTTCACCAATGCCAGTGACGGGAACACCGAGCTCGAGGGCAGTCTGGACAGTCCAGGCACCCGTGCCCTTCTGGCTGGCAGCATCAACGACGATGTCCACGAGGGCCTTGCCCGTGACCGCATCGACCTGACGGAGCACCTCGGCCGTGATTTCGATGAGGTACGAGTTCAGTTCCGTATCCATCCAGGACTCGAAAATGTCAGCAATCTGGGCGGGAGAATCACCGAGGCCGCGGCGGAGAAGATCGTAGGCTTCGGCAATGAGCTGCATGTCCGCGTACTCGATACCGTTGTGCACCATCTTGACGAAGTGACCGGCACCGTCGTTGGAAATGTAGGTGCAGCAGGGCTCGCCGTCGACGTGTGCGGAGATCTCCTCGAGCATCGGGCCAAGCCTCTTGTACGACTCGGGGGTGCCACCGGGCATGATCGATGGACCTTCGAGAGCACCCTCTTCACCACCGGACACACCGGCACCAACGAAGTGAAGTCCGCGTGCCTGGATGTCGCGCTCGCGGCGGATTGTGTCCTTGAAGTAGGCGTTGCCGCAGTCGACAATGATGTCGCCTTCTTCCATGTACTCGGCAAGCTGCTCGATGACAGCATCGGTGCCAGCACCGGCCTGAACGAGGATCATGGCGACGCGGGGGCGCGACAGGGATGCTACAAAGTCAGCAATGTCTTCGGAGGGAATGAAGGTCCCTTCATCCCCGTGCTCGTCGACAAGCTTCTCGGTACGAGAGTAGCTCCGGTTGTAGACGGCTACTTTGTAGCCCTTGCGGGCAAGGTTGCGAGCAATATTTGCTCCCATGACCGCGAGTCCAACAACACCAATATCAGCAGTTCCTGTGCGAGCATCGCTCATAACAAATCTCCTTCTATCCCGGGGCGGGCCCAAGATCTCGGGGCGCTCCCAAGTCGCTTACGATCATCCCACCAATGAGAGCCCGGATCGAAACCGAACCGCATACTGAACGCCCAGCGACCAACCATGCATTCAACCTTGGGGAGGGCCGAGCTCATTTGAAAAGCTAGAGAAATGAGGGATTTCTAGCGCTCGTCATGCACTCATTCATGGCTTATTCTCAAGCCGGAAGTCCGGATTTCCCTGTCCACAACGATTGATGATTCTTTGTGAACTCCCACCAAGACTGCCCCTCATCCGTAGGATGGTTGTCATGAAGGTTGTGTCCGTGCACACTCCCGGATCGACGTTGCTGACGCTCGAGGTCCGGGACGACCTGTCGATGATTGAACGCCGCACGGCCACCATGTCCTCCGGCCTCAGCCTTGCCGTTGCCTCCGCGGGATCAGAAATCTGTCTCTCCTCAGCTGGAGATATTCACGACCCTGCCACAATCGTTATTGATCCACCGCCCGAAGGAATTGACATCGGCACGATCCTCGCGATGGGGACGGGCCGGTTCGAGGTAACAGACAATGAAAACGGTCGCCTGTGGGTGCGCCCCACCACGTCGGGAGTGGTACAGCCCGGGGACGTCGTTCGCCCCATACCAGCGAAGCTCCTCAAGGGCGTGGGGATGTTTCCGCGCGTGCCGGATGGTTTACCCGATGCCTGGGTGGGTGACGGCGGTCGGTTCACCCCGGGTTACGAGAGCAGGGCTGAAGAACTCTGGAAAGCCATTAGCAAGCTTGGTTTCCACCCCACATTTGACTGGGCGGGAAGCGAAGATGGTGAAGCGATTGTGGCACGGGACAGCGAGGGTCACGCCCAGCTCATCATCGACCTGGAAGAACCGCAACAGCAGCGGATCATCGACAGCAAACTTGCCGAAGGCATCCTGACCGAATGGATTCGAGAGGAAATCTCATCCCTCCCCAAGGGGCTCTAGAAAGAGACACTCTGCCGGTCATGGGAACAAGAGGATTAAAGGGGTAAAGGGTTAAAGGAAGAGTTAAGGTAAGCAGGCGTAGATGTGATGGAGCGGGCTCATGGAAACCACGAGCCCGCCCAGTTATCTACGATCTAGTCGTCCGATCGAGTTCTACGCCTTGCGGAGAGGATCGATGATGGAGTTGAGGGTAGCGGAGGGACGCATGACCGATGTTGCCTTGGAAGCGTCTGGGCGGTAGTAACCACCCAGGTCGGCCTCCGTGCCTTGCACGGACAGGAGTTCTTCTGCGATCTTGTCAGCATTCGCTTCGAGAGCCTGCGCAACCGGAGCGAAGATCTGCGCCAACTCCTCGTCATCCTTTTGATCAGCAAGTGCACGTGCCCAGTAGGTTGCGAGGTAGAAGTGGCTGCCGCGATTATCGATTTCGTTGACCTTGCGCGAGGGGGATTGTCCCTCGTCAAGGAGCTTCTCCGTTGCGGCATCCAGGCCGTCAGCGATGATCCCGGGACGTTCCGTGCCATCGACTCGTCCCTGGTGACGCAGTGACTCCGCAAGTGCGAGGAACTCGCCAAGCGAATCCCACCGCAGGTGGTTTTCTTCCTGGAGCTGCTGGACGTGCTTCGGCGCCGAACCACCTGCACCGGTCTCGAATAGGCCGCCGCCGTTCATGAGCGGTACAACGGACAGCATCTTCGCAGACGTGCCCAGCTCAAGGATCGGGAACAGGTCGGTCAGGTAGTCGCGCAGGACGTTACCGGTAACCGAGATCGTGTCCTCACCGCGACGAAGACGTGCAGCCGTTTCCGTGGTTGCTTCGATTGGGGACATGATCTTCAGATCAAGGCCATCGGTGTCCTCGTCCTGGAGGTAGGTGCGAACCTTCTCGGTGAGCGCACGATCATGCGAACGTTCCGGATCGAGCCAGAAGATTGCGGTCATGCCAGACAGACGTGCGCGACGTACAGCGAGGGAAACCCAGTCGCGGATCGGAGCGTCCTTTGTCTGGCAGGCACGGAAGATATCGCCTGCGGCAACCGTGTGGCTCATGAGAACGTCGCCCGCAGAGTTCCGAACCTCGACGGTTCCTGCCGAGGCGATCTCAAATGTCTTGTCGTGCGAACCGTACTCCTCGGCCTTTTGCGCCATAAGACCGACGTTCGGCACGGTGCCCATCGTTGTTGGATCGAAAGCCCCGTTAGTCTTGCAGTCGCCGATAATGGTCGCGTAGACACCGGCATACGACGAATCGGGAATTACGGCCAGCGTGTCAGCCGGCTCGCCATCCGGGCCCCACATGTGACCCGAGGTGCGGATCATGGCGGGCATGGAAGCATCAATGATGACGTCGGAGGGTACGTGCAGGTTGGTGATACCGCGATCGGAGTTCACCATCGCAAGGGCGGGGCCGGAGCTCAGTTCGTCCTCGAACGACTTCTTGATCTCCGCACCATTCTCCAGCTGATCAAGACCGCCAAGAATAACACCGAGACCGTTGTCTGCCGTGAGCCCAGCCTCGGTCAGGTCCTTCCCATACTTGGAGAACGTTGACGGGAAGAAGGCACGAAGCACGTGACCGAAGATGATCGGGTCCGATACCTTCATCATCGTTGCCTTGAGGTGCACCGAGAAAAGCACACCCCGTTCCTTAGCAAGGTTGACCTGCTCGACGAGGAAACGGTCGAGAGCGGCTGCGGACATGATCGTCGAGTCAACGACCTCGCCCTCGAGAACCTTGAGCGAATCCTTCAGGACCGTCTCACCTTCGTCACCAACGTGCACGATCGAGAGGGTGTCGTCCTTTGGCATGACAACGGTCTGCTCGTTGGAACGGAAGTCGTCTGCCGACATCGTGGCAACCGCGGTCTTCGAGTCCTTCGACCACGCGCCCATGGAATGGGGGTGCTTGCGGGTGTAGTTCTTGATGACCTGGGGTGCCCGACGGTCAGAGTTACCTTCGCGCAGGACAGGATTCACGGCCGAGCCCTTGACCGAATCGTACTTGGCACGAATGTCGCGCTCCTCATCGGTTTCCGGGTTGTCCGGATAGTCCGGGACAGCGATTCCCTGGGCCTGAAGCTCGGCAATAGCCGCCTTCAGCTGCGGCATCGAAGCCGAAATGTTGGGGAGCTTAATGATGTTTGCTTCGGGAGTCTTGGCGAGCTCACCGAGCTCAGCCAAGGCATCGCTGGCGCGCTGCTCCTTGGGCAGGTAGTCGGACAGGGCCGCAACAATGCGTCCCGCCAAAGAAATATCCCGAGTCTCCACAGCAATGTTTGCCTGAGCGGCAAATGCTTGCAGGATGGGAAGGAATGATTCCGTGGCAAGCATGGGAGCTTCATCGGTATAGGTGTAGATCATGGGCGACATGCGCAGGGCCCTCCTTGTTGAAACAGGTTCCTCTCCACAATAGCTAAAGTCCGCCCCAACGCGAGAAATGAAAAGGCGGACAGGAACGTTACGAGACGATCAGCAAGATGGCGAGATGACAAGAGCTACCCAACGGTCCAGCAACGAGGCTTCCACTAGCGGATGGTCCGTCATTTACCTCTTTCTCCATGCGAAGCAAGCCGAGTCAGGCATTGAACTCAGTGCGACTGCTCGTTCCGTGGTTACTCATCGGACGGTGACTCCTGTCCCGTTTGGGAGGTGTCACCGGCAGTCGTTGCTGTGTCGTTTGCAGGAGATTCAGAGCTCGCACTGACGGTTGCATGGTCTGCGGACTTGGAATCGTGGCCCTTGCCCATGAGCTTCATGACCAGGTGCACGATCGCGACCACGATGAGTCCCCAGATCAGGCCAATGATGAGGGAGATAAATGTGTCGATAAGCCAGGCAAGCAACCCGCCAACTACCGCGATGTCTTCCACGTGCCCTGCCAGCATGTGAATGAAGTTGTAGATCGGATCGAAGCCAAATTCGTGGACGCCATTGAGGACGATGTGTCCACCAACCCAGAGCATGGCGAAGGTGCCGATGATGGAGATGGCGTCCATAACCACCGGCATGGCCTTGACCAGGCCCGCGCCAACCTTCTTAGAGGTATCCGACTCCTTCTTGGTCATGGCGAGACCGATGTCGTCCATCTTCACCAACAGCCCGACCACGCCGTACACGAGAACGGTGATGACGAGCGCAACGAGAATGAGGATTGCGGTGCGGACCCAAAAGCCCGAGTCTACGACCTGGTCGAGGGAAATCACCATGATTTCTGCGGACAGAACAAAGTCCGTCGTGACCGCGCTCTTGACGATGCTGTCCTCAGCATTCGCTCCCTGCGCGACCGCGGGCTCAGCCTTTTCCGCATGATTGCCACGGAACTTCTCGTATACCTTTTCCGCACCCTCGAAGCATAGGTAGGTGCCGCCGAGCATGAGAACGGGGGTGAGAACCCAGGGGAGGAACTCTGAGAGGATGAGGATCACGGGGAGAATGAACAACAGCTTGTTGCGGATCGATCCGATCGCGATCTTCTTGACGATCGGGAGTTCCCGGTTCGGCGTCACTCCTTCCAAGTACTGGGGTGTCACCGCCGTGTCATCAATAACGACGCCGGCAGCTTTCGCTCCCGCCTTCATTGCCCCGGCGGCAACATCATCCAAGGAGGCCGCTGCCATACGCGCCAGTGCGGCAACATCATCCAGTAGCGCAACAAGTCCGCCAGCCATAGTCCAGTCCTCCCGTGGGGCTCGATGATCGAAAAGCGATCGAACCTAAGAGTAACGGTGCGGACCGCCTCCCACCAGGTGTGAAACACTATCCGCGCGTGAATCTGATTGGGGCGGCTCGCATGCTTGCGAGACATTTGTTTTGAAATGGGGGTTCCCCGGAGGTTCATCTCCGGGGAACTGGTCGGTCGCTGCGGGCTGAATGGGGCTGTTAGGAGAGTCCGACGAACTCTTTCCAAGCGGGCACTTCCCTGATGGCCTGATCCATGCCGAGGACGTAGTGGCGGCGCAATTTTGAAATATTGCGTTCCGTTGAATTGATGGTGATGGACTCTGGGAAGAAGAGCATGGCTCGGCCTTCCTTCTCCATCTCCAACAGTCGTTCCTTTGTCGCGTTGTAGCGGGCGGCTCGAGTGTTGAGGGCGTCAGCTACAGCGGGGTACTTGCGGAAATGCCGTTCGATCAGACGTGGATTACGAACCGGCGACTTCCAATAGGAGCGAGGGCGGGTCATGATGACCAGGAACTTCTCAAAGCCTTCCTGCTCCGCAGCGTCGAGTGCGACACCTCCGGAGGAGCCGATGGCCCCATCGACCCAGGTTTGACCGTCGATCGTCACCTCCGGCATGAGTCCAGGCATCGTGCTCGAAGCCTGCACCATGAGCTTCATCCGCTCTGTTGTGTTCATATCATCGCGTCCCCAGTACACGGTTTCACCGGTTTCTGCATTGAAGCCACCGACCCGCAGGCGGGCCGGGTTCTCATAGAAAGTCTGCGATTTGAATGGGAGCGCCTGGTGCGGCTCTGACGTGTGCTGGTAAATGTATTCCGCATTGAACAGCCCGTCGCCACGCAGGAAAGTTTGGATTCCACCAAAGTTCGGATCTCCGGCGAAGTCGGTGAAGGACATGCGGGCACGATACGGGTCACGTGACACGTAGTTCACGGTGTTGGAGGAGCCGGCAGAAATACCCGCAACCCAGTCAAAATAGATTTCGTTCTTGAGGAGGACATTGACGGTTGGTGCGGTGTACGCCGCCCTCATCCCGCCACCTTCAAAAATCAGTGCCGTATCGAACACATTGCTGAACAGAGTCATCGTGCTCCTTTCGGGTCAAGACTACCTGTTCGGGGCCAGTGCAACGGACTAGGGTTGTGATATGGAAATCATTTACCGAAGAATATATGGAGACGAACGACAAGGATCCGAATATCGGGTTCTGGTTGACCGTCTGTGGCCACGGGGAGTCTCGAAAGAAGACGCGGACATTGACCTGTGGGCGAAAGACCTCACGCCCTCATCAGGCTTGCGATCGTGGTTGCACGAGAACAAAGACGACCGCTATGACGAATTCGCCCGCCGCTATCGCGATGAACTCAAAGAAACCGACTTTGACCTTTCTGAACTCAGAAAGCACTCCTCGATCGTCCTTCTCACTGCCGTGAAGGACATTGAAACCAGCCATATTCCAACCCTCACGAAATACTTGAAGAAAGCCCTCACCTAGGGCGATATTGGGTTGGTGAGGTTAGCTCTGCAGCCTGTCAGGACGCAGCTCTTGACAGGAATGAATTGTCACCGTTTCACCATCAACCGGATCGGTGAAGGCAATCTCGCTGGCCAAGAGCTCGATCCGGTCGGGAAACACCCGGCTTGACTCGAGCATTGAAGCTTCACCATTCCCGGCACTTGAGGTGGATGACGGGGCGTAGAGGGAATCGCCGATAATCGGGATTCCGCAGGCCGCGGCGTGAGCCCGAATCTGGTGGGTCTTACCCGTGAACGGCCTGGCACGGTACAGGCCGTAGCCACCGTGTTCCGCAATTAATTCAAATCCCGTTCGAGCATTTGCTTCACCACGAGTTTCGACAGTGCGCTGCCGCGACGTTTCGAGCCGTGACCGATACTCGACGGGAGGAGTCAGCACCCGGTTGGAGAGAAACTCGTAAACCTTCGCTACGTGACCGCGTGCAAATAGTGTCTGGTAGGTCCCACGAAAACTGGGATCTTTGACCAGGAGAAGGACGCCGGAGGTGGCTCGGTCGAGCCGGTGGGCACAGGCTACACCGGCAGAGATTTGTCGACGGGCCTGGACCAGGACTGAGCGTGCAACGAAGGAGCCCTGCGGGGTTGAGGCAATCCCTGCTGGCTTGTCAACGGCAACGAGGCGATCGTTCTCGAACAGGACCGGGAGGGGAACAGTGATCTCGTCGGGGACGGGACGATGAATAAAGGCGGTCGACTCATTGATGAGCCCAATATCTCCACGATCAATTCCCGCCACAACATCCGCGTGACTGACTTTTGCTCGCTTGGCGGCAAGTGCCTCGTAAACACGGGTTGCAAGATCCTCCCCATCACCGAGCCGAAGCACGGTGGGGGAGACTCCGCAGTGGGGATCAGATGCTGATGCGGTGCGCATCTGGCAAACCGGCGAAACGTTCATCGTTCGCAGTGAAGATGATGACCTGACCAGCTGTCTGCGTGCTACCGATCAAACTGACGGTCCGGTGCAGCATGCGGGGATCGGAGTAACCGAGCGTGTCATCAAACATGACGGGGACAGTGTCATCGGGTGAAACGAGGGAAGCCGTGGCAAGCCTGATGAGGATTGCCAACTGTTCCTTCGCACCCGTCGACAGATTGTCGAAGGAAACGGTAATTCCGTCTTTGCATCTGTGGCTGACAGTCAGATCGTTCTCCAATGTGGCCTCAAAGGTCGGGTCCTGGTAGAGAGCCCGTCCGAGGTGGTCGAGAGCGTCCTTGAATGGAGCCACATACTGGGCTCTAATGCTGGTCTGGTGACGGATGAGGACCTCTTCAAGGAGGCGGGCACCGTCAGCTCGAGCGTGCAGTGAGGCGCTTTCACGATTTGCGCGATCCAGTTCGGACTCTGCTTCATCCAGACCGGATTGAATCCCGGTGCGATTCTTTGACTCGAGGACCGCGGTCTTCACCTTGATGTCGGACTTGTATCGCTCCACTTGCACTTGCAGTCCCGTCACGTGCTGGGACAGGTGTTCGAAATCTGCCAGGATCTCGGCGCCCCCGGATTCGTCCAGCTTCTGCTGAGCTTCCTGGAAAGCCTTCTCGGCGTTTTCTACTGCCTTCTTCGCATCGCTAACTGCCTTCTCAACTTCCTTGTCTGAGGAGAGTTCGCGGGCCTCGGACAGTGCCTTGTCAGCCCTTTGCTTCACGGACTCTTGGGAGTCAATCTGACCGTTGAGGCGAGACAGTTCGTCACGGAGGGAGGCAGCATCTTGTTCGTGGCTACGGAGTACAGCTTCAGCGGACTCAACCGCTGTAGCTGCAGCCGCATCCTGCTCCGAGAGCTCGTCAATGTTGCCTTCGACTGCCTCGGACTGAGAATCGAGCCAGGAACGCTTCTGGGAGAGTTCATCCCGCAATTCATCTGCGCTGACCCCGCCCCGTCGATCCGACCGGCGTTCCTTCAAACGTTCGATGCTGGCAAGTGATTCCTGGTGAATCGAATGTGCCTGGCGAAGGAGTTGCACGGTCTCAAAGCCTGCCTCTTCGAGAAGCTCGCTCAACTCGTTTCGCAACGTAGCAACTTCGTCCGTTCCCGTTTTGGAAGAAGCCGGGGGAGTGATCGTGACGCGCAGCTGGTCAGGAAGCTCGATTGAATATTCGTCGAGTACCGGAACCGACAACGGCTCCGATCCCAGCTCTTCCTCCGTGCCGTTGATCAGAAGTTTGCTGGAACTGGACAGGGATTCGATCGTGACCTGCGCGGCTCCTGCCTTCATTGCCGCCTCGGCAATGTCGATGCGGCGTTCAAGATCTGTTGCCCTGTCCACGGTCTCCTGTTCGACTGGACGGAGCCCGGCACTGAGCTTTGAAATCTGTTCGGTCAGGCTGTCGTGGTCGAACAGAATCGCGGAGAGCCGATCAATTTCATCTCGGGTGCGTTTCTGGCGTTCAAAAAGGGTTGCTAAAGCCAATGCTTCCGCCAGCTTTTTCTTAGCATCCTTGGCTTCGTTCAGCTTCTTGGTGACGGAAGCGATCTCAGCCTCCCGAGGAGCGAGTGCCTCCTGACGTTCTATCCGCGTGGCAGTGAGGTTATCGAGTTCCTCCGTGGCGGCCTGAAGATCGGCCTTGAGGGCAGAGCGAACCTTAAGGCTTTCCTCCCGGGTCTCGTATTCCTTGACGTGGGAATCACGCTCCTGCCCGGTGCGCTCAAGCAACTCCTGTGCCTGTCGGGCCAGTTCCGCCTTGGCTTCGAGCGTCTTCAGCCTGTTGCTTTCACGATCAACGTGTTCGGTGAGGCGGTCGAGATCCTCGGTGAGGTTTGCGAGTTCGCGAACATCCGATTCGAGTCCGGCCAGCTTCGATCGTGCGTCCTCCACCGCTGTTTCCGCTGCGACCAGGCGTTTCTCGGCCTTGGTCACGAGTGTGCTGTAGGAGCCCCGCTGAGGCGTGAAGTATTTACCGACTTCGCTGGACACTCTTTCAAGCAGGGGAGT
Source organism: Flaviflexus massiliensis (assembly GCF_001375495.1). GTDB lineage: Bacteria > Actinomycetota > Actinomycetes > Actinomycetales > Actinomycetaceae > Flaviflexus > Flaviflexus massiliensis. The sequence goes on from NZ_LN831058.1 coordinate 962,251, forward strand.
GGACCGTGGGTCGTCGGGTGCTGACCCGGATTGTTCACCGAGTGCGCGCTGTAGGGCGGTTGAGGATCCGAGACTGTCCTGACCAGGTTCTTGGGCCTGCATGAGCCGCGATGCCTGCCACAGCGTCTCATCCATGCCCTCCCACAGTTCCCTAGCGACTTCGTGGCCAGCATCCCCTGTTTCTGATTGCCCGGATCGGGGTCCTTCGAGGAAACGGAGTTCCGTGACCGGGCTTTTGAGCCAGCGTTTGGAGTACCGAACTCGGTGGGGTCCGATCGTAAATTCGGCTTCCACTTCCGGTCCAACATCGTCGTGGACAGGTTTTACTGATTTTACTTTGCGACTTGCCGATGTTGCTTTGAGTTCGATCAGGAGGTCAAAGGCGTCGATGAGGGAGGATTTTCCAGCCTCGTTTCGACCGGAGACGATTGTCAATCCGTCCCCGAATTCGACCTTCTGGTCTGTGATCCCACGGAAGTTACGGACGGACAGGGAGTGGAGTTTCATGCGTTTGCTCCAATTCGGTAGAGAAGCTTCAGTGCATCGGCTGCGACAGTGTCTCCCGACTGTGCGCGTTCGGACAATTCCGCAAATGCGTCGGCTGCGAAGCCGGTGAGCCCGAGCGAGTCAGCATCCGCCTCATCCGGCACAATCGTCAGGTCCGTATGGCGTTCCCACTGGCCGAGTGAAGCAAGTAGGTGCTCGCTATTTTCAAGCACGGTGTCGAGTTCGGCAGCGGCGGCAATCGACAGGCTGCCGGTGAGGATTGTTTGAACAATCGTCCGGTCCTTGGAGCGGATTGATGCCAGGTCCTCAGCAAGTAGCTGGACATCGTCGCTGGAGTCGATGTTTCGCTCCACCGTTGTGTGGAGCCACGTACCCACTTCGTGTTTGGTGGCGGTCACGCCGTCAACGACCTTGACCACGAGCACGGTTCCCCTGTCAGGTTCGCGGAAGCTCGTGGTTTCGTGAGTTCCGGAGTAGTTGATGGCACCCGTTTCGTCGTCGATCCAGCAGATATGACGATCTCCGAGGGCTACGTAGGTGACAAGCCCGTCATGAATGGCAGCCCTCAGCGCTGCGCTGTCAACATACTCGGTTGAGCTCTGGGATGAGGGGTCCAGTTCCTTCAGCATCCCGTGGCCGACGAGGATGCGGATCTTGTCAGTGGGAGCAAGGTCATTAAGCGCTCCGGTCACGGGATCCTTGCCCGGATTCTTGGATAGCCAGGGGACACCAATGATCTCAACGCCGGGTGCGGCCTCGACCGGATCCGTACTATCCAGGAGAGTGACGTTCTTGGGGAGAGCCCGTTTCATTTCTTCCGAATGCCACAGCGAGCCGGGACCGAGGGGATCGTGGTTGCCTGGCAATAGGAAGATGGGGAGGCCAACCTCGCCCATGGCCTCGCATGCTCGACCAATGTCTCGTGCCGGCAGGTTCGCATGTTCGAACACGTCTCCGGCTACGACAATGAACTCTGCCCCTTCACGCTTGGCGACCTCGCCGATCGTGTGGATGGTGTGAATGCGATCGCCGGTGAAGCGTGCCTGGGCCTCATCGGCCAGGTAGTGCCGGGTCATTCCCAGCTGCCAATCGGAGCTGTGTACGAAAGTGACGGGTCGTGTAGTCATGTTTCAACCATACGAAACCGGTACGGCAGAAACCTTGCCGGGTTATTCCAATGGATGAAATACCTTGAAACTGTGATGGTTGCCTCGGGACAATTCGTACATGGATATTACGTACCGTGGTGCACACGTCAAGACCGTTGGGCAGCTACCCGAGGTTGGGTCGGCAGCTCCCGATTTCACCCTCGTGAACTCGGAACTGGAAGATCTGAAGCTAGCCGATTTTGCGGGCAAGCGTCTCGTTCTCAACATCTTCCCGTCGATCGATACCCGAGTGTGCGCGGCGGCAGCCCGTGAATTCAACAAGCTTGCCGAAGAGATTCCCAACACCGCGGTTCTCTGCGTCTCCCGTGACCTGCCCTTTGCTCTCAACCGCTTCTGCGCGGCAGAAGGAATTGACAACGTCGTGACGGCCAGTGCTTTCCGCTCTACGTTTGGTGAGGACTATGGGGTGACGATGGAGAATGGTCCGATTGCATCTCTCCTGTCCCGTTCCGTTGTCGTGATCGATACCGATGGCAGGGTTCTCTACTCCGAGCAGGTTCCCGAAATCAGCCAGGAACCGGACTACGAAGGTGCTCGTGCAGCACTCACCAACGCCTGATATCAACTGAATTTAGGTGGACAGAAGGGCGGGCACGGTTGCCCGCCCTTTGTCATGTGCCAGTCAATTCAGAGCCGAGTCCGTTGGATGGAAGCTGATCTGACGCATTTCCAAGGCGGGAACAGTATCGTGTCAGGTACGTATCGGGAGAGGAACGAAGAATGAGGATTGCTCTGGTTCTAGGCTCTGGAGGAGCCCGGGGGTATGCCCACATCGGTGTCATTGAAGAGCTCAAGAGGCGCGGGCACGAGATTGTTGCGATCGCTGGAACCTCGATGGGCTCGATCATCGGCGGATTGGAGGCGGCCGGGAAGCTCGATCAATTTGCTGACTGGGCGACGGGGCTCGCGCAGTTTGATGTGCTCCGCATGTACGACCCGGCCTTCACTCAGCCGGGGATCATCAAGGCGGAGAAGATCTTCTCCATGGTCGATTCCTTCACGCCCGGCGTACAGATTGAGGACCTCGCCATTCCCTTCACCGCCGTTGCCACCGATATCACCAACCACCGTGAAGTGTGGTTTCAGCGGGGTGACCTCGTGACGGCCATGAGGGCCTCATGTGCGATCCCCACCTTTATTTCCCCCATCATGGTCAACGGGAAGATCCTGGCCGATGGTGGGCTTGTTAACCCCGTGCCGATCGAACCGACCTTGGCGGTGCCGTCCGACCTGACAATTTCCGTCACTCTGAGCGGCCGCCCGAACTCCAACTATTCAGCATCAGCGGTCATGGAATCCGCCTCCCAGCAGGCCGGGAACACTGAAACGCAGGAGCGGACGCTGTCAGACCGCCTCCGACGCGGGGTTGCGGGGCTCATGGACACGGCAGTGTTCAAGCACCAACGGGAACGCGGCGAGGATAATACGGGGATGCTCAGCGAGGAACTGTTCGGAGAGGGCGAGGAGAACAGCGGGGAGGAATCCTGTTCTCATCCCGAGGAGGGGCCGGGCCAGCCAACCGGATCCTGGAGCGAGGTTGGGAAGCTTCCGGCCGATCTCAACACCATGGGCGTGATCAACATGGCGCTCGACACGATGCAGGACATGATCGAGAGGTATCGGGCCGCGGCGAATCCGGTCAACGTGAAGATCAGCGTGCCATCCGCAGTTTGTGGAACCCTCGACTTCCACAAGGCTTCCGAAGTGATCGAGACCGGCCGCCAACTCGCCATCGATGCCTTCGATGAGGCGGGAATCTAGGGGCAAGTCCGGAGGAGGGATGCGTTGCGTGTTTGTGCGCTATCCGAGGAGCAGGAGTGAGAGCGCCATGACCGCCATGCCCGCCACGAGGGACAGGATTGCGACGTGGTGCTTGCCGAACTCTCGGGCCGAGGGCAGGAGCTCGTCGAGTGATATAAAGATCATGATCCCGGCTACTGCCGCGAACGACATTCCCATGAGGGTGTCGGAAACAAAGGTGGAGAGCACAAAGTAGCCAACAAGAGCACCCAGTGGCTCAGCCAAACCCGAGGCTGCCGAGAACCAGAAGGCCTTCTTCCTGCTGCCCGTTGCATAGTAGATCGGGGCGGAGACAGCAATGCCTTCCGGAATGTTGTGGATGGCGATAGCAACGGCAATGGGTATCGCGACTTCCGGGTCTTGCAGGGCCGAGAGGAAGGTAGCAAATCCTTCGGGGAAATTATGGATGGCAATGCCCGCCGCGGTGAAGACCCCCATTCTCATGAGTCTCGCGCGCTGCTCAGTATTGAGGCCGGAGGTGACCGGCGCCATTTCGTGCGGATTAGCTTCCTTGGGGACGAGGAGGTCGATGGCTGCGATGAGTCCCATGCCCCCAAAGAATCCCAGAACCGTTACCCAGGGACCCCACTGCTCGCCAAGATCCGCGACGAGAGCAACTTGCGCCTTCGGAAAGATCTCGATCATCGATACGTAGATCATGACGCCCGCGGAGAAGCCGAGCATCGCGGCTAGAAAAGCGGGGGACTGGTCTTTCTTGAGGAAGGCGATAAGGGAACCGATAGCGGTCGCCAGCCCTGCGGCCAAGGTGATCGCGAAGGCAAACAGCAGATTCCCTGTATCCATGACCCACTCCTCCCTCTTTGTTCGTTCTACCAGTCAACCATAAGGTTTCGGATACCCGAAACCTTGGGACTTTGGTGCCGCCAAGAGACGGAAAGCGGGCTCCTTGTGGGTTCGGCCGGAGGTTGGCAGGTGGGCTCGTATAGGATTGGTAACGTGTTGAGTATCGTGGGCCCTGGCGGTGTTGGTGGAGTGCTCGCTGCGGTTGCGCAGCGGGCCGGGGAAGACGTTGTGGTGGTGGCAACACCGCAATCAGCGCGAGTCCTGAATGAACGTGGATTGCATCTAAAGTCCCGCCAATTTGGTGAGTTCCACACCGACATCGTGGCCCGCACCGAACCCAGCGCCAACTCGCTCGTTATTGTCGCGGTCAAGAGCTACTCAATCCCCGACATTGCCGATGCCATACGTGACTCCAAGCCGAAAGAAGTCCTCGCACTCTGCAATGGGCTCGCGCACGCGGAAGCAATTCACGCGCTCGGTGCCCCAAGAACAACGAGTGGTTCGATCAGGATCGTGTCTGAAAGGGTTGAGCCAGGACGGTTCCATCACCACTCGAAATTCACGATTATTGGCATGGAGGAAGTGGCACGAGACTGGGAAATCAGCGCAATCCTCAACCGCATCGGCATCAACACGAACATCGGTGGGACAGAACGCCAGGTACTCTGGAATAAGCTCCGCTTCCTCGCACCCATGGCGCTCCTGACCGCGTCCAAGGCCACGACCTTGGGGTCGGCCCGCCAAGGTTCCGAGGAACTTCTTGCTGAAATCGCTGCCATCGCCACAGCCGAAGGAATGGAAACGACGGCAAACGATATTGCTGACAACCTGGCCCGAATCGATGGCGATTCCGACAGTTCGCTCGGGCGTGATGTGACCGCAGGTAACAGGACTGAGCTCGATGCCCTGGGAACAGATCTCATCAGAATCGCTCGCACCCACGGAATTGCGACCCCGGCGCTCGAGGACGCCGTTGCGGCAATCGAACGGAGACTCCGCTCATGATCATCAGGGCAGCGACCCAAGCGGACCTGACAACCATCATTCCCGAACTGGGAAAGACTTTTGCCGCCGACCCCTCGCTCGGGTGGATCCTGCGCGAGTCGGACGATCCTCAAGGAATTCTCGAAGCCTTCTACGGAGCAGTCTCCGAACACGCGCTGAGCGTTGGATATATCGACGTGGCCGAGGAAGACGGTGAGTTCCTCGGAGCTTCGGTCTGGATGCCGCCGAGCGAAACGCTGCCCCTCAAAGTTCTGCGCAAGTCCCTGCCCGCCGTCAAGAAGATCGGCAAGGCAGTGCCGACTCTCGTCAAATACCTGTACGCATCCTCCAAGGTGAGCCTCCCGTTCCCATCCTGGCACCTCGAGATCATCGTCGTGAACGAGCGCGCTCGCGGACGTGGAATCGGATCAAGGCTCCTGGACCACGGTATTGAGAGGGTAGGGGCGGATGCTGCGCGACTGGAAGCAACCAGTCAGCGCTCGGCCAAACTCTACACATCGCGAGGCTTCATCGTGCTCGGCGAGGTGAAAACCCCGGCGCCAACGCCGGAAATTATTATGTGGCGCCCCGCCAGCAGCCCCTATGTACCCGACCGCTCCTAGCGGTGCGGATTAGCAAGGGCTGAGTTTCGGACCCATTTCTTGCCGAGAGCTCCGACGGTGCTGACTGAAGCCAAATGAAACATCGTTCATCGAAAGAATGTCGCTTGATGATGTCACTTTTTCGGGCCGGGAAATGAAAACAAAAAGCCGTGGGTCGCTACATGCGTACCGACCCACGACCTGCCCGCTCGTGCGGGTGGAAGAAACTTAGGCGTTCTTGATTGCGGAGATCTCGAACTCGAGGGTGATCTTTTCGGAGACGAGGAGGCCACCGGTTGCCAGCGGAACGTCGAAGTCGATGTTCCAGTCCTTGCGGTTGACAACGACGGAGCCTTCGAGGCCAACGCGCTCGTTGCCGAACGGATCCTGGGCTGCACCCATGTACTCGAAGTCAACGGTCACGGACTTGGTGATGCCCTTGATGGTCAGGTCGCCGGTGACTGCGAGGTTCTCGCCGTTTGCTGCGATGTGGGTCGAGTCAAAGGTGATGGTGGGGTGGTTCTCGGTGTCGAAGAACTCGGCGGTGTTCATGTGAGCATCGCGGTCAGCGTTGCCGGAGTTGACGGAAGCTGCCTGGATGACGACGTTGATCTTGGCGTCTTGCAGGTTCTCGCCGGTCGATGCGGTGCCCTCGAAGTCAGCGAAGCGTCCACGAACCTTGGTAACCATTGCGTGGCGAGCAACGAAGCCGATCTGGGTGTGGGTGGTGTCGAGGACGTAGGTGCCGTTGAGCTCGTTGAGGTCAGCCATGAAATCTTCCTAACTTTCGTTTGTTTCAGTTCTCCAAGCGGCTGGTGGGCCGCTCCGTGAAATAGTCTGACACACAATGATTGAGAGTTCAACTATTGAAAGTTGAACCATTGGGTGATGGTCGCCACTCTAGGGGGCTGGTCTGAAGACTGCGTGAACGGGAAATGGCGGATTCCTTGCCAGTGGAAGGTGGGGCAGGCGTGCAGCTTGCGGGCGTTGAAGTGGATGCCCATTCGGGTGACGGCTGTGCCACTCCGGTACGGTTGAGGGCATGAATGCGAAGACTCACAGTGCAGATTTGGCTCAATTCATCTCGGCGAGCCCGTCCTCTTTTCACGCGGCGCACGAGGTTGCTAGCAGGCTGGAAAAGATTGGCTACACCCGGCAGGCCGAGGATGAGGCTTGGGATGTGAGCCCGGGTGGCCACGTGCTTGTTCGTGGGGGAGCGGTCATCGCCTGGTGGATTCCTGAGCAGGTAACAGACCTGCGATTTGCCATCGTCGGAGCCCATACCGACTCGCCAACGTTTAAGGTCAAGCCCGGGGCGCAGTCAACCGTGGAGTCATATGAGCAGGTCAATGTTGAAACCTACGGGGGTCTGCTCGGCAACTCGTGGCTCAACAGGGACCTGGAGCTAGCGGGGAAGCTGTTCGCGAAGTCCGGCGAGCATCTGGTCCGGACCGGGCCCCTCATGGTCATTCCCCAGCTTGCCATTCACCTCGACAGATCTGCGCGGGAGGGCATCTCCCTCAACAACCAGCAGCACCTTCACCCGCTTTTCTCGGTCAGTGGAGCCAACCTCATGGAGCTCCTTGCCGACAAGGCCGGCACCTCAGACGAGATCCTCGGGTACGACCTTGTCGCAGCCGACACGCAGCAACCCGAAAACGTGGGTCCGGGCGGAGAATTCTTTGCCTCGGGACGACAGGACAACCTGCTGTCCGTGCACGCGGGTCTCGTTGCGCTCGAAAATCACGCGGAGTCATCCGGGGTGGTGGCGGTCCTTGCCGCCTTTGATCATGAAGAAATTGGCTCCGGCACACCCACGGGGGCGGCGGGGCCGATTCTCGAAACCGTCCTCCGCAGGACCGCGGCAGGTCTCGGGGCCGCATCGGAAGAGGAGCTCCAGCGAGCCTTTGCTCGGTCCAGCTGCCTGAGCGCCGACTGCGGTCACGCAATCCACCCGAACTATCAGGAGAAGCACGACCCTGCGCACCGTCCCGTCCTGGGTGGCGGTCCATTGCTCAAGCACAACGCGAACCAGGCGTACATGACAGACGGGTGGGGGACAGCACTGTGGCGCACGGTGTGCGCCGAAGCTGACGTGCCCACCCAGGACTTCGTGTCGCGCAACGACGTGCCGTGCGGCTCGACGATCGGTCCGTTGACCGCCACGAGGCTCGGCATCCGCACCATCGATGTTGGTGCTCCGCTTCTCTCGATGCACTCCGTGCGCGAGCTCAGCCATGTCGATGATGCCATTGCACTCTCACGGGCAATTGCCGCCTACTGGAAGCATTCCGCCTGATCGGCGGGCCCCATTATCCGGGGCCTGTGGCCGAAGAGTGAGCTCTCTATCGTGAAACGGTAGCTACGTGAGTACGGACGACTCCCTGCCGATCACAATCGGCAGGGAGTCACCTGTTGTGAACGTTGTGATTCAACGGAATCAGAGTGGAATAAATGCGATAAATGGATGCTCGTACCCCCCCCATGGAATCCCCACAGGGGTAGTGGTGATGTTGCCTATGTGGCCAGTTTGTGCACGGCTGGGATTATGTGAATGGTGTGCTGTTCGGCGGTCCAACGAATGTAACAAACTGATAAATTATGTCCTCTCTCTGGACAATGTGTTCGACTCCGCAAAACGCGTATGTATACTACAGTGACTTAACAAGAGTGGGCGACAGCCCTATCTGCTAGGCAAATCCGGTATAAACGGAACCACAAGGAACCGTGATGTCGGGCTTAATCACTTAATTCTGATCAAAGGTGACAATTGTGAAGCGAAGAAGAACATACTCGCTTGTTGCTGCGTCGGCTGCTGTTGCATTGGTACTCAGCGCTTGTACGACGGGTGGCGACGACGAGGAGACAAAATCCGGCGACGATACGAACACCAGCTCCGAAGAAAACGGTGGCGACGACGAAGGCTCCACTGATGGCGCCCCCGAGGGCACCGTTTCCTTCACTACCGGTGGTGATGAATACGCTGGCTACAACAACCTCCTGTCCAGCACCTACTCGACCGGTAACTCTGTCGTCAACGACCGCATGATGACCGGTTTCGGTTACTTCGATGCGAGCGGCGAGTGGGTCAACGGGACCGATCTGGGCTCCTACGAGATGGTCTCGGAAGATCCGCTTACGGTTGAGTACACGATTAACGAGGAAGCCGTTTACCAGGGTGGCACCACGATCACCTGCGAGGACTACTACATGGACTGGGTCACCCAGAACCCGCAGTGGATCCTCGACGGCCAGGAAGAGGCGACCGGTGAAGCCGGTCCTCTGTTCGACCACGTTTCCGGTTCCGATACCTACGCAATCCCGGTTGCTGCTGGCCCGGACTGTGAAGCCGGCGATCGCTCCTTCACCATCGAATACAGCGAACCGAACCCCGACTGGGAGCTCGTCGTTTCCGGCGCACTGCCCTCTCACGTCATGGCTGAAAAGCTTGGCATGAGCAAGGAAGAGCTCTTCGAGGCACTCAAGAACGAGGACTTCGAAGTTGCTCAGAAGCTCGCTGAAGAGTGGAACAACTGGTACTCCCCGAACCCGGGCGAACTTCCTCCGATTGAGGAAACCCCCTCGTTCGGTCCCTTCACCTACCTCGAAGGTGGCTGGGAAGCAGGCCAGTACATTACCCTCGTCCCGAACCCGGACTGGTGGGGCGAAGCGCCCGGCGTTGAAGAGCTCGTGTTCCGCATGATCGCTCCCGAAGGCCAGCTCCAGGCACTCGACAACCAGGACGTTAACGTCATTGAGCCCCAGGGCACCCAGGACGCACTCGACACTCTCGAGGGCATGTCCGGCATCGTCATCCTGACGGGCCCGACCATGATCTGGGAGCATGTTGACTACAACTGGGCCGAAGGCTCCGTCTTCTCCGATGCGAACGGTGGCTTCGAACTCCGTGAAGCATTCGCCTACTGCGTACCTCGCGAAGAAATCGTTGAGAAGCTCGTTCGTCCTCTCGATGAGGAGACTGAGGTTCTCAACCTGCGCGAATACTTCCCGTCCGATCCGAACTACGACGCTGTCGTCGAGCAGGCCTACGACGGCCGCTACGACGAGGTCGACATCGAAAAGGCGAAGGAACTCGTTGAGGCATCCGGCGTCGAGAACCCGACCGTCCGCCTCGGCTACTCCGCACCGAACCAGCGTCGTGCTGACACGGTTGCACTGATCCAGTCCTCGTGTGCAGAAGCAGGCATCACCGTTGAAGACATCGGCTCCTCCGACTTCTTCGCACCCGGTGGCGCTCTCGACACCGGTAACTACGATGCAGCACTGTTCGCATGGTCCGGCTCCGGCCAGATCGTGTCCGGCGCTAACATCTACACGACCACCGGTCAGCAGAACTACCACGCATGGTCGAACGAGACCGTTGACGAGCAGTGGAACCGCGTCCAGACCTCCCTCGATGAGGAAGTCTGGCTGGAAGCAAAGACCGAGATCGAGACCGTCCTCTGGGATGAGCTCTTCGGTCTGCCCCTCTACGTGCACCCGGGCATCGTTGCCCACACTGAGGGTCTGCAGAACGTGGAACGCAACCTGACTCAGTCCGGCGTCGTATGGAACGCTGAAGAGTGGACCTGGTGAGGGTTCTGACCCCCACTATTTCCCAATAAGAGCCGCGTAGCGTCGGGAATGGTTACTTAACCTTCCCGCCGCTACGCGGCTTTCCATTGGCAGCGAACCCAGTTTGACCTTGGCCAACGGCGGCCAGTTGAATTTCGCGATCAGCAAACCTGCTCGTAGAATGCCTACAGTGCGCACCGAGGTTACCCCTCTCGCAGCACGGAGCCTGAGCTAAAAAGCAAAGGAAAACGGCCCCGGGAACGCACCTTCCAGAAAGAAGATACGAGACGTGTTCAAATTTGTAATGAAGAGAATCGGCATCTCTGCCCTGATTCTTTTTCTCGCATCCGTGCTGGTCTATGTCCTGACGATTAACTCGGGAGACCCGCTTGCAGACCTGCGAGAATCCAACGACACCAACCGCCAGAACCGTATGGATCAACGTACGGAACAGATGCGACTCAATGACCCCTGGTTTGTTCGCTATTGGGACTGGCTGCGAGGCATCCTGGGATGCTTCCGCCTCCAGTGTGATTTCGGTCAGAACCGTTCGGGACAAGATGTCAACCAGCTGTTGGGGAATGCGGCCGAGTCAACGATCAGACTCGTCCTTCTCGCAACGATCCTCGGTATCGTTCTGGGCGTCTTCTTCGGTGTGATGGCGGCTATCCGCCAGTACTCCGGATTCGATTACAGCGTGACGATGCTTGCCTTCGTCTTTTACTCGCTCCCCTCCTTCGTGTTTGCTATCCTGCTCAAGGAATTTGGTGCCATCCGTTTCAACAACTGGTTAGCGGCCCCAACGTTTAACACAGTATTTATCGTTGTCTTCTCCCTCTTATTCGCGTTGTTTGTGCAGGCGATCATCGCTGGAACCGCAAAGAAGCGGCTCATCGCGGGGTCGGCATCATTCCTGATCTCCATCGGAATCTTCCAGATCCTTGCGGTCACGAACTGGATCTCGGATCCAATCGCAGGCCTGTGGATTGAAGTGACCACCGGCATTGCAGCAGCTATTCTCTTCACCTCGTTGCTGGTTGGTTTGCAGAACCGTCGCGGACTCATGGTCACGCTTGGTTCCGCAGCAACCATGATCGTCGTTGTTATCGCTATGGGCGGGATCCTCAAGGACCCCTCGTGGATCGGGCTCTTCGTGGTGCTCCTCGTCGGCGTTGCCATCGCCGTTGGGCTTGCCCAGTTCTTTGGCGGGTACGCCAAGAAGGGCGTCATGTGGGCGAGCGTGTGGACCGTTGTGTCGATCTGGATCGCTACGATTGTTGACTACCTGGCACGCCACTGGACCGACTACATCGAACTGGTTCGCGGCCGCCCCATCTCCACGATTGGTTCCATGTCACCCAACTTCCGGGCTGCGGATGACTTCTGGCTGAACCTCATGGACACCTCCACGCACCTTATTCTTCCCACGCTTTCCCTGACCCTCATGTCGGTCGCTTCGTACACGCGCTACACGCGTTCGTCGATGCTGGAAGTGCTCGGACAGGATTACGTGCGTACGGCACGTGCGAAGGGCCTTCCGGAGCTCACGGTTATGTCCCGTCATGCATTCCGTAACGCACTGCTCCCCATCACCACCATCGTTGCCTTTGACTTCGCCTCCCTCATTGGCGGCGCGGTTATTACAGAGAAGGTGTTCGGCTGGAAGGGCATGGGTGAACTGTTCGAAACGGCACTGAAGAACGTTGACCCGGACCCGGTCATGGCGTTCTTCCTCGTGACCGGTGGTATCGCGGTGCTCATGAACATGTTCGCGGACATCCTGTACGCCTACATTGACCCCAGGATTAGACGGTGAGTTGCGTGCTAGATCTGAAGAATTTGAGGAGTGACTCCTAATGGAAAATACTGATCCCAAGGCACACATGGCCGCGGTGGGGGACTTCAATGTTGCGGAGCTAGACGACGAAGTCTTGGACTCGACAACTAACAAGTCCTACTCCCAGGGCCAGCTGGTTCTGCGCCGTTTCCTCCGTCACCGGGCAGCGATGATCTCCCTGATCATCTTCCTCGGCATTATTGTCATGGCCTTCACGTCGATCGGTTTCGGGCCGATCCCGGGATGGTGGAAGTACAACTACACGGGAACCCACCCAATCGTGAACGGTGGCGCCCCGACAATCGGCTGGTTCACCATTGGTGAGCACCCGATGGGCCAAGACACGGCTGGAAAGGACTACTTCGCTCTGATCATGCGCGGCACGCAGCGTTCGATCATCATCGCCCTCATCGTCGGTATTGTCTCAACCATTATTGGAACCATCGTGGGTGCCCTCTCCGGCTACCTGCGGGGCTTCGTCGAGACGATCCTCATGCGCGTCACCGACCTGTTCATCGTCATCCCGCTGCTTCTTCTGGCTGCCGTCGTCGGTCAGCTCGCGAGTCAGAGGCTCGGAGGCGGCATCATGATGCTCGCCTTCCTTCTCGGGTTCCTCTCGTGGACGGGCCTGGCGAGGCTGGTGCGAGGCGAAGTGCTGTCCTTACGTGAACGCGAGTTCGTGTACTCGGCTCAGGCCCTCGGGGCCTCCACCCCGCGCATTATCATCAAGCACATCCTGCCGAACTGTCTCGGCACGATCATCGTCTCCGCAACGCTGGCGATCGCGTCCGCCATCCTGCTCGAGACGTCCCTGTCGTTCCTCGGCTTCGGTGTGAAGGCACCGGATACGTCGCTCGGCCTGCTCATCTCTCAGTACCAGCAGAAGTTCTCGAGCCAGCCGTGGCTGTTCTACTGGCCGGCTGCCCTCATTCTCGCGATCGCGCTGTCCGTCAATTTCATTGGTGACGGCCTGCGTGACGCATTCGATCCCCGCCAGAAGAGCAAAGGAAAGGTGGGCAAGGCATGATCTTCGGAAAGAAGAACACTGAGGCACCCAAGGAGACAACGACCGCCCAGAACGGGACCGATATTGTCGAGGTGCACGAGAAGACGGATAGCCCCGTTCTTGCTTTCAACGAACTTGATGTTCAGTTCGGAACGGAGTTCGGTCGTGTCCACGCTGTCCGCGGTGTCGACATCGATATTCACCCGGGCGAAGTTGTGGCCCTCGTGGGTGAGTCCGGTTCGGGTAAGTCCGTGACCTCCATGAGCGCGCTCGGGCTTCTGCCCAGCAACGCCAAGGTTGACGGAGTGATCGATGTGGCCGGCCACAAGGTCCGCTCCATGTCCTCGCGCGGCTGGCGCAACCTTCGCGGTAAGGACATCGCGATGGTGTTCCAGGAACCGATGACAGCCCTCAACCCGGTGCTGACCATCGGCCTGCAGATCACCGAGGCCCTCGAACTGCACGGCATTGCCTACGGCACGGCCGCAACCAAGCGCGCGATCGAACTGCTGCGCATGGTGGGTATCGACAATCCCGAGGCCCGCGTCGAACAGTACCCGCACGAGCTCTCCGGTGGTCAGCGCCAGCGCGTTGTCATCGCGATCGCCATTTCCTGCAACCCGAAGGTCATCGTCGCTGACGAACCGACCACCGCCCTTGACGTGACGGTTCAGGCCGACATTCTCGATCTGCTGCGTTCGCTCAAGGACAAGCTCAACACCGGTATCCTCCTCATCACCCACTCCATGGGTGTCGTGGCGGACATGGCTGACCGAGTCCACGTCATGTTCCGCGGCAACATTGTCGAGTCGGGTTCCGTGGTTGAGGTCCTCAACCACGCGAAACACCCCTACACGAAGCGTCTTCTTGACGCTGTTCCCCACTTGGGGCAGGGTCGTGCGCAGTTTGGTCTGACGGAAATGGATACGAAGACTCTTGACCTGTCGAAGACAGTTCTGGATGTTCGTGACCTCGTCGTCGAATACGACGTGTGGGGCAAGGAACCGTTCCGTGCCGTCAACAACGTCTCTTTCAATCTGGCCGAACGGGAAATCGTTGGTCTTGTGGGCGAGTCCGGTTCGGGCAAGTCCACGATCGGCAAGTGCATCCTCGGCCTGCAGCCCGCTGCCGATGGTGAAGTACGCATTTTCGGCGACAACATGGTGGGAATGGACAAGAAGGCTGTAACGAAGATCCGTAAGGATATCGGTGTCATCTTCCAGGACCCGGCAGCCTCCCTCAACCCCCGTTTCCCGGTGGGTGACTGCATTGCCGAGCCGCTTGTCGTGCACAAGGTGGGGACGAAGAAGGAACAGCGCCAGCGCGTTTACGAACTGCTCGACGCCGTTCAGCTTCCTCGCTCTACCTACAACCGCTTCCCGCACGAGCTCTCCGGTGGTCAGCGCCAGCGCGTCTGTATTGCTCGCGCTCTCGCCCTCAACCCGTCGCTCCTGATCGCGGACGAACCGACTTCGGCACTGGACGTGTCAGTACAGGCAACAGTTCTGAAGATGCTTGCCGACCTCCAGTCGGACTTTGGTTTCGCCTGCCTCTTCATCTCCCACGACCTCGCCGTCGTTGACCTCATGGCACACCGTGTCGTCGTGCTCCAGCATGGAAAGGTCGTCGAGCAGGGTCTGTGTGCAGATGTTCTGCACGACCCGAAGGAAGAGTACACGAAGCGTCTCATCGCAGCCGCCCCGGTTCCGGAGCCGATCGAACAGAAGCGCCGCCGCGAAGAGCGCCACGAGCTCCTGCGCGAGTTCGGTGACGATGTTTCCGAGCTCAAGATCTAAGAGCATCAATGCAGTGAGCCACTAGGCTCATGGCACTAAGTAGTTTGTGGGGTGGACCAATCGGTCCACCCCACAAACTACTTACACAACTTTTACTTACACAACTTTTTTAGAGTCCGTTATTCAACTCTTTGACAGAGGACTACTACTCCCGGGGACTGGTTGATCCAGTGATCCCGCCGTCGAGCCGCAGCTCTCAGTCGTACTGATAATTAGCCGTTCTCATTCTTCATGTTTCAGCCGGTCTTTGCGTTTTAGGAGGAGGGGATGGAGCTGATCATGCCGAAGTAGATAAGGGCGGCGCCAATGACAACGAGACCGATCCTGATCGGGTCAACGCTCTTGGTGCGGGGCCTGTTTGGTGCGGTCCTCGTGCATTCGTCCGCCATGCGCCGCACCAGGGAGGATGCTTCTTTCATTGATGCGCGGTGCTGGTGCTGGCCCGAGTCGACCAGACGGATGTAGCTTTGTGATTCTTTGGACTTGCCGAACCGTGAGCCTACCGGAAGGGCCTGGCGCCCTCGGGACAGGCCTCCTGACCCGGGATAGGACGAAACGATGTCGGAGTGGGCGGAGGACACGATGTGCATGCCCAGCCTCGTGTCCAGTTCCTGGAAGTCCTTCCACGACACCGACCTGTTGGTGAACCAGTTGATGGCGGTGATGCCATCGCGGTCGAGCAGGAGGGCCGGCTGGTAGAAGAACACGTAGGTGATGAGGAGCCCACCCACGAGAACAATGATGGGACCGTGGATCCCGGCAGAGTTCGGATCAATATAGGTTGCGACCATGAAGATCCCGAAAAATAGGACAAGGAAGATCGCCTTGACGAATTGGCTCGTGGATCGCAAACGATAGATCGGTTCGGTCATGGACTCATTCTTGCAGGTATTGCACAACCCACCCATTTTCGGGAAGAAAACTGTGAATGTTGACGTGACTTTGGTGAGCTGGCTCGCTCATCACGATGATCGGGCCTTGCGGCTTGTACGATAAACCGTGGATCCCACTGGGTCCGATTCACGCGCATTCGCGCTCAGAAAGGAACCGAGCAACGCCGGTGAAAGTAACTCGCTCAGACATTCGAAATGTAGCAATCGTGGCACACGTTGACCACGGCAAGACCACCCTCGTTGATGCCATGCTTTGGCAGTCCGATGTTTTCGACTCCCATGCTTCCGTGGAATCCACGGGCGAACGCGTCATGGACTCGGGGGATCTTGAGCGAGAAAAGGGCATCACCATTCTTGCGAAGAACACTGCCGTCACCTATCACGGTATTCACGCAGCCAAGCACGGTGCCCCGGACGGCATCACCATCAACGTTGTCGACACCCCCGGGCACGCCGATTTCGGTGGCGAAGTGGAGCGCGCCCTGTCGATGGTCGACGGTGTTGTTCTGCTCGTCGATGCGTCCGAAGGGCCGCTCCCGCAGACCCGTTTCGTGCTCCGCAAGGCACTTGCCGCGAAGCTCCCTGTCATTGTTGTGGTCAATAAGGTTGACCGCCCCGATTCCCGCATCGATGCGGTCGTATCGGAAACAACCGACCTGCTCCTCAACCTGGCATCGGACATGGAGGGGGATTCGGACGTCGAGGTCGACATTGATGCCCTACTCGACGTTCCCGTCATCTACGCATCCGGCAAGGCCGGCCGTGCTTCCGCGACGAAGCCTAACGACGGCACCCTGCCCGATTCGGACAACCTGGAACCGCTCTTCGACGCGATCCTCACCAACATTCCCGCCCCTACGTACGACGATGAGGCACCCGTTGCCGCACAGGTGACGAACCTTGATGCATCCCCGTTCCTTGGCCGCCTCGCCCTCGTTCGCGTCCACTCCGGAACCCTGTCGAAGGGCCAGTCGCTGGGATGGCGGAGGCAGGACGGCACGATGTCCAACGTCCGCATTTCCGAACTCCTCCGCACCGTCGGTCTGGAGCGGGTCCCGGACAAGGAGGCCGGCCCCGGCGATATTGTCGCCGTTGCCGGTATCCCCGAGATCACCATCGGCGATTCACTCGTTGACCCGGAGGACCCGATCGACCTGCCTAAGATCCACGTGGATGAGCCCGCCATCTCCCTCACCATCGGCATCAACACCTCGCCACTGGCCGGCAAGGTGAAGGGACATAAGCTGACCGCCCGCCAGGTGAAGGACCGTCTTGACCGTGAACTGGTTGGTAACGTGTCCCTGCGAGTGTTGCCGACGGAACGCCCCGATGCGTGGGAGGTCCAGGGCAGGGGCGAGCTTGCGCTCGCAATTCTTGTGGAACAGATGCGTCGGGAAGGTTTCGAGCTGACCGTGGGCAAACCCCAGGTTGTGGTCAAGCAGGACGAGAACGGCAAGGTTCTTGAACCGTACGAGCAGATGACAATCGATACGCCCGAGGAGTACCTGGGTGCGATCACGCAGCTCATGGCGGCGCGCAAGGGACGCATGGAGTCGATGACGAACCAGGGCACCGGTTGGGTACGCATGGAATACCTCGTTCCCTCGCGCGGCCTCATCGGGTTCCGCACGTACTTCTTGACCGAGACTCGCGGCACCGGCATCGCCTCCTCCCTCTTCGCGGGCTACGACGCGTGGGCGGGGCAGATCGAATCCCGAGTCACCGGCTCCCTCATCGCCGACCGTCAGGGCGCCGTCACCCCGTTCTCCCTCCTCCGCCTCCAAGATCGCGGCACCTTCTTTGTGGAACCGACCCAGGAAGTGTACGAGGGCATGGTTGTGGGTGAGAACCCGCGTGCTGAGGACATGGAGGTCAATATTGTTCGCGAGAAGGAACTGACGAACATGCGAGCAGCATCGGCTGACGTGTTCGAAACTCTTGTTCCGCCCAGGAAGCTCACGCTTGAAGAGTCGCTCGAGTTCATTGAAGAAGACGAATGCGTGGAAGTGACCCCGGAACTCATCCGCATCCGCAAACTCATCCTGGATGCTCACGAACGCAACCGCGCCAACCGTAAGCGAGCACAGGGAAGAGTCTAGTGTCCTCCTTCAAGAAGCTCACCGCTGGCCCCACCCTCTCCCGTCCGCTTACCCTCACCACCGCGCTGGCAGGGGTCGTCCTTGGCGGGCTGTCTGCGCTCCTGGGAACCATCACCCACTCCGGTGGGATCGAAGGCGGGGGAGTGGGCATCACCGTCGCACTCCTGACTGTGCTGGCGGGAGCTACTGCTTTCATGTTGCTCGGCGGCCTGACGGGTTGGGTGAGCTACGGCCTGGGACTGCTCCTTACCCTGCTTCTCGTCTCCCTCTTCACGGAGGGTGATGGGGTAGGAACGATCTACGAGGGGCTTACTGCCTGGTGGTCGTACGGGGCACCCGGGGTACTGCTCCTCGGAGTTCTGCTCGCCTGGATCGGCTACCTGCTGCTGGGGCAGGACCGCAGAGACAGCATCGAGGAAACCGAAAACGATTGGGAACAGCAGAAGATCGACCGCGGGCGAGCAGGGGAGTACGATCTGCAAACACCCGGTGGGAAAGTGCGCTTCGATCACCACGACACCGGTCGGGGCGAAGCCTGAGGCTGATGTCCACGGGCACGGTAACAAATAGATCTCACCCCGGCAGGGCAGAGGTCTCATCAGGATCTTTGCCTTTCGTGGCGCTAGACTGACCACGGTAACGAGGAAGGGACGAGGATGACGTCGAATGAAGAGGGAATGAGGCAAACACCCGAGGGTGCTTCCTCCCAGTCCGAGGCCGGTGAGCCAAAGAAGAGGGTCCTGTGGCCGTGGATCACCGGAGGCGCCGTTGCTCTCGTGGCGGGCGTCTACGTTGGTGCCGCCTTCTACTTCGCTGACCGCATCCCCGCCAACACCACCGTCTCCGGAGTCGAGGTGGGTGGCATGACAGAGGCGGATGCTGCCGCGAAGATCGAAGCCGAACTCGAGGGCGTCGTGAACGAGCCCGTTCCTGTCACCGTTTCCGGCACCGACATTTCCACCGAAATTGATCCCGCGGGAAGTAACGTGACGGTCGATGGTGCCGCAACCGTGGATGGCATGACTGGGTTGTCGTTCAACCCTGCCGATCTGTGGCGCCACCTATCGGGCGGAACCGACATCGATGCGGTTGTGTCCCTGGACGAAGAAGCCCTCCACGATACGGTTGCCTCTCTCAACGAGCAGCTGGGCACCGAACCCGTCAACGCCACCATCTCCTTCGCCGGATCCACGATCCAGACCACGCCCCAAGAAAACGGTGTGGGAATCGATGCCGACCACGCTGTCGAGGTTCTCTCGGCGGGCTGGCTCACCGAGTCCCGTCCGATCGAACTGCAGCCCACCGACCTGGAACCCGAGATCACCGACTCCGACATCAACCAGATCCGTGTGGAGAAGGCCGAGCCGCTCGTTGCCGGCCCCCTGACGGTCATGGTCGGCGAACGCGAGGTCGTTCTCGAACCGACTGCGCTCGCGGAAGCTGCCTCCTTCGAGGAGGCCGATGGCAGCCTCACGATGACTCTCGATACCGATCAGCTTGTCGACCGTGTCGTGGACGGGGCGGGTGATGATCTGGATGCTCCGAAGGATGCGCAGATCGTGATCGAAGACCACGCGGAAGGTCCGATCATCAAACCGTCCGAGAATGGCATGGTGA
Source organism: Flaviflexus massiliensis (assembly GCF_001375495.1). Lineage (GTDB taxonomy): Bacteria > Actinomycetota > Actinomycetes > Actinomycetales > Actinomycetaceae > Flaviflexus > Flaviflexus massiliensis. The sequence continues at coordinate 981,940 of NZ_LN831058.1, forward strand.
TCGACCGCGACCAGACAGCACAAAACATTGAAGATGTGGCAACGACCGAGACGCGCACGGTCGAAGCGGTTGTGTCGGAAGAGGAACCGGAATTCACGACCGCTGACGCCGAAGAGCTCCGCATTAACGAAGTGGTGTCCGAGATCAACACGCCGCTGACCAATGACGCGGTGCGGGCCGAAAACCTCATCGTCGGCACCTCGAAGACCAATAACCAGCTCATCCTCCCCGGCGAACGTTTCTCCCTCCTCGAAACCCTTGGCCCGATCACGGAAGAGAACGGCTTCGTTTCCTCCGGTGTTGTTATGGATGGGTTTAACGCGACCGCCCTTGGGGGCGGACTCTCCCAGCTGGCGACTAACACCTTCAACCTCGGCTACCGGGGTGGCATGGAGGACATTGCGCACCAGCCCCACTCGAAGTATTTCGACCGCTATCCCATGGGCGTGGAATCCACCGTGTGGGAACCGAGCGTTGACGTGATTTGGCAAAACAATTCACCATACGGAGTCCTCATCGAGACCTGGGTTGAAGACGGTGAAGTGAAGTCCCGCCTCTGGTCAACCAAGCATTATGAAGTTGATATCCAGGTGTCTGAGCCCTACAACTATGTCCAACCCACCACGAAGGTCAACAACTCGCCGGACTGTGTCCCGTACGGTGCAGGTGGCCCCGGTTTCACGGTCGATGTCGCCCGCCACGTGACCGCCGAAGGTGAAGATGTCTACACCGATTCGTACTCATGGACGTATCAACCAGTCGACGCAGCCGTCTGTGGCTAGTGCCTAAAAACATGGGATACTGTCTAGACAGTTGAAGAGAGGACCGTCAAAGTGACTTACGTAATTGCCCTTCCCTGCGTTGATATCAAAGACCGGGCCTGCGTCGACGAATGTCCTGTCGACTGCATTTACGAAGGCGAGCGCATGCTCTACATCCACCCGGATGAGTGTGTCGACTGCGGAGCCTGCGAACCGGTTTGCCCCGTGGAAGCGATTTACTACGAAGATGACACTCCCGAAGAGTGGAGCGAATACTACAAGGCGAACGTCGAATTCTTCGACAAGATCGGTTCGCCCGGCGGGGCCGCGAAAATGGGAGTCCTGCCGTTTGATCACCCGATTGTCGCAGCCCTCCCGCAGGGCATCAACGACTAATGTCGCTCGCAGGGGAGACTCTTCCCGACTTTCCGTGGGACACCCTCGCACCATATAAGGAACTCGCCAACGCCTATCCCGGTCCCGTCGCCGACCTGTCGATCGGGACCCCGGTCGATCAGACACCCGAGATTGCGATTGTGGCTCTGCGCGAGGCTGAGCAGTCGCCGGGATATCCGCCAGCTCTTGGCACGCCCGAGCTGCGGGAGGCGATGGTCAACTGGTGGTCACGCACCCGCGGAGCCACGGTTGACCCGGACGGGGTGCTTCCCACTATCGGGTCGAAGGAAATGGTGGCGCTCCTCCCGTCCCTGCTTGGGATCACGGGAAATGTTCTCATACCGGAGGTTGCCTACCCGACCTACGACGTGGGTGCGAGGCTCGCGGGAGCCACCCCGATCCCGATCGACACAGCATCCGATCCAGCAACGTGGCCCGCAGGGGACCTGCTGTGGCTGAATTCCCCCGCCAACCCCAACGGGCACGTCCTTGACCGGGAGCAGCTGCGCAAGATTGTCGCCTGGTCACGGCAAACGGGCACGATCGTTGCCTCTGACGAATGCTATGCGGCCCTCCCGTGGGACGAGCCGTATGTCAGCGAGGGGGTGCCCTCGATTCTGGCCGATGACATATCGGACGATAAGACGGGGCTCCTTGCCCTCTATTCGGCTTCCAAGCAGTCGAATCTTGCCGGGTACCGTGCCGCCCTCATCGCAGGAGACCCAGCGATCCTCGGCCCCATGATCGAGGTCCGCAAGCACATGGGGTTCCTCATGCCGGGCCCGGTCCAGCGTGCCATGACCGCGATCCTCAACGATGACGAGCACGTGGCTCAGCAGCGCGAGGTCTATCGGCGCAGGCGCGATGAACTCATGGCAGCGTGCGCTAGCGCAGGACTGCGACCCGATCCCGAGACTGCGGCCGGACTCTACCTGTGGCTTGAGGATGCCAAGGGGGAGGCCGATGCGTGGCAGATTGTTGATGCGCTGGCGCGCCGCGGCATTCTCGTTGCGCCTGGAACGTTCTACGGTGAACAGAGCCGCATGTTTGTCCGGATGTCCCTTACCGGTACGGATGACGTCATCGCAGAAGCCGTCAAGCGCCTCGCAGAGCCGCTCTTCCCCTAACCGCTTGAGGTGCTGACCCGAATGCCGCCATGCGGCACTGGGTCAGGGCAGCAGGCAACATCATTCTTGGCAAAATGCAGTATTGGCGTCAAAGAAGAATTAGCGGAACATGGTGGGTGGTCTTTCCAATCTGGAAGGGCCACCCACCACGTTGATTCAGACGAATCAATTCAGAATTCACCCCACAAGCTGCGGACCGTAACTCCACACACCTTGATCGGGTGTCATTCCGAGTGAACTAGTCCGTGGACTGCTGGGTGCCCGGGGACGTCATGATCGTCAGGTCGTCAGCGATGGGGGAGAAAAGGGCGTCCGTGAACCGGTTGGGATCCAGTGCCTTGCTACCAGGGAGACTAACCCCGACTGTGGTGATCGAGTCGTAGCCGTCGATCGGGACGTCTCTCTTTTCTGAACAGTAGTGGATCGTGGCAGGCAGGGCGCCCCTGACTGCATGGGGCTTGAGTAGAGGGCCGTCCCCGACGATGACGATGTCGGGGAACCACGTGATCGTCCTGGGACAATCTCCGTCCCGAGAACGGGACAGGGCAAGCTCGATCTTCTCGGCCCGAGAAGGGGCCATGGCATCGAGTGAGAACCCAAACGTGGTGCGCTTCAGAAGGGCCTCTTCCCATCCCTCTGGCAAAACATTCTTGTCAATGACGATGAGGCTGCGCCCAAGAAGCTGATCAAGCAGGGGAAGGGACTGCTCGAACGCGGGCATGAGATCCTTCCCTCGAAGATCCCGCCAAGAAACCCACTCCATCGCATCCGACTCGTGGTCCGTCACCACGGCTTTTTGACCCGCGGAAGCTTCCGCAATGATCGTCGTGTATGACCAATCGGGGTGATGGAGTTTGGTGGCAGTCCAGACCCTGACCGGACCCATGCCCGCCTCTTCCTTCGCTTCGCGTAGCGCACCCTCGATCGGGGATTCGTCGAAGTCGATGGCACCGCCGGGAATACCCCAGGTGCCGCCTGACATTGACCAGGGGGCACGTAGCTGAAGGATGATGGCAGGATCGGTCGGGTTCTCCCAAGCGAGCACACCGGCAGCCCCAGCATGCCCCCAGTGCCGGTTTCCGCAAGCGCAGTGGACAACGCCGTCTGCCTTAGCGCCCATCCCACAGCTCCATGATCGTGTAACCCAGCTGTCCCAGCAGGTCGCGGAACAGGGGCAGTGACAGTCCGGTCACGCCGTGAGGATCGCCCTCGATGCGGTCAATGAACGGACCGCCGTAGCCATCGATCGTAAACGAACCAGCAACATGCAGGGGCTCCTCGGTCGCGAGATAGCCTTCGATCTCCTCATCGGTCATGTGGCCCACGTGCACGGTGGCTGATGAAACACCGCCGACGGCACCCCGCGGGGTGATGAGCCAGTGCCCGGTGTGCAACACCCCGGAGTTTCCCCTCATGGCACGCAACCGTTCCCTGGCTACCTCTACCGTGTGGGGTTTACCAACGATCTGCCCCGCCATGTCAAACATCGAGTCGCCGCCGAGAATGAGCTCCTCGCCGGTTGTCTCTGCCACGGCCTCCGCCTTCGCCTTTGCAAGCGCAAGTACCTGCTCCGCGATCGGAGCCCCTGCCATCCCATCCAGGATTGCTTCCTCGTCGACTTGGGAGACGTGAACGGTGGGGGTGATGCCGGCGCCGGTCAGGACCTTGAGGCGGCCGGCCGATGCGCTAGCGAGACAGAGCCGCATGAAGCGTGTCCAATCCGAGCCCACCAAGCGCGAGGGCACGGGAGTGGAAGTCGCGCAGGGATTCGCCGCGAGCAAGTGCCGCATCGCGTTCGGACTCCCACAGGCGCTGCCCAATTTTGTATGACGGTGCCTGACCGGGCCAACCGAGGTACCGATCGAGCTCGAATGCGAGGAACGAGTGGTCCATGGCAACGTTTTCGGTGAGGAAATCCCAGGCCTGCTCGGCAGTCCAGCCCTTGACGTGAACACCAATGTCGAGGCGCACGCGCGCCGCACGTAGCCGCTGGGAATCGAGCATGCCAAAGTATTCGCCCGGTTCATCCAGGTAGCCCAGGTCGGCCATGAGACGCTCCGCGTACAGCGCCCATCCTTCACCGTGACCCGAGACCCAGCAGACGTGGCGGCGCCATGTGTTGAGATCACGGTTCGCGACGGTGGCCCCGATCTGGAGATGGTGACCCGGAACGCCCTCATGGTAGACGGTCGTCTTTTCCAGCCACGTGTTGAAAGTGTCGACGCCTTCGGGAACCGACCACCACATCTGTCCGGGACGGGTCATGTCGTCGGTGGGCGGGGTGTAGTAGATGCCGCCGGTTCCCGGGTAGAGCACGCGCGCATCAATCCTGCGCATGTCACCCTCGATCGTGAACTCGGACGACAGGTTCGTGACGGCCGCGTCGGCTACCTCCTGCATCCACTTCCGCAGGGTCTCACGCCCGTGAATGATTCGTTCGGGAGCGTTGTTGAGGCGTTCGGTGGCTTCCTTGACGGAGGTGCCGGGCCCGTACAGCTTCTCAGCGATCGTGACCTGCTCGGAAATGATCGAATCGAGCGCATCCTGGGCCCACTCGTACGTTTCGTCAAGGTCAACATCGGAACCGAGGAAATAGCGCAGATGGGCGGGGTAGCGGTCGCGGCCGATCCCATCCACGTCGGTGCTGGGCAGGGTCGTGAGGAACTCACCCAGCTCCGCGAAAGCCTGCCTTGCCATTGTCGTGTCGAACCGCTCCTCAAGCTCGGTCAGGATCCCGGACGTGGAGACCTGCTTCGCCTGCTCGATACCGACCTTGATCTGGCGCTCCGGGAATGGCATCCCGTTCGACACCCGCCACGAGAGTGCCTCGCGGTACTGGGCAATGGCGGTGGGGATGGCGTTGACGCGCTCACGGATGAGCTCCCAATCCTCATCCGTATCCCGCTCCATGAGATCGAAGGAGTCGCGGATGGTGGGGATGGGGGAGGCGATGTTGTTGAGTGCGCCAATCTCGTCATCGGCGATCGCGAGGGAGGAATTGATCCTCTCCTTCATGGCCTCTTTCGTCACCCACTCGTCATCATTGGCCGGTTCGACACCATCGAGAGCCTTGAGGGTGCGTCGCCCCAGGTCATTGATCTGTTCCTGTCCGGCGGGCGAAAAGTCGTCGAGTCCGCCGGTCTTGGCGAGCCCCGTTTCTGACGCGAAGAGTGGTGACAACCGTGTCAGTTCGATAACATACTTGTCGGCGATTTCATTGACCGATGTGGGTGCGCTCATGAACCCAGCCTACGCCAGGATGGCACTCGCGACACTTTTGGTAAAGCGAATTCAACTGATAGACTTATGTATGTGATCCGTGACACAAACCATGAGAATTTTCGTGAGACCGTTGAGGCTCGCGCGAACTCATTACTGACGGGTCAGCCGCAATTTACCCTCGTTGAGGCCGCGGAGCGCCTGGGAGCCGATCTTCGTACCGTGCGCCGATTTTGGATCGCGATGGGTTTTCCCGCCGTTGACGATGAGGAAAACGACAAGATCTTCACCGGTCGCGACGTGGAGATGATGCGCAGGCACTTCGATAAGCTCACCGCGGGACAGCTCGACTCCGACACTCTGAACTCGCTCGTTCGGGCCCAGTCGCACATGGCGGACCGGCTGGTTCTTTGGCAGTATGAAGCGCTTGTTGAATTTGCGGAATCCACCTTTGAACTCGACGACCTCAACGCGCGCTACTGGGTGATTGAACACCTGGATGAATATCTGCCCCTCCTGGAGGAGCAGATGAGGTACGCGTGGCGCCGCCACATGGCGGCTTTCCTGCGGCGCACCGAGCTGGAGTTGCGCAGGCGCTCACCCGAAGTGGAAACTCCGGACCTCATGCCTCTTCAGCGGGCCGTTGGATTCATCGACCTCGTTGCCTTCACGAGCAGGTCGCGGGAGCTGGGCTCCGAGCAGCTCGTCAGCTTCATGCGCGACTTCGAGTTCACGTGCCGTGATGTCATCACCTCTCATGGCGCGAGGCTCGTGAAAACGGTTGGGGATGCCGTCATCTTTATCTCCGAGGATCTTGCAACGGGAGCGCGGGTCGCAACGGAGCTAGTGAATGCGCTCGGCAAGATTGAGGGCATGCAACCCGTGCGGGCTTCGCTCGCGTGGGGGAGGATCGTTTCTTCGTTTGGTGACATCTTCGGCCCCGTCGTCAACCTCGCGAGCCGGCTTGTTGATATTGCTCCCACGGGATCGGTTCTGATCGACCGACCCACCGCCACCGCCATCTCCTCCACGCTGAACAATTACATGGTGCTGCCCTTCGGTCAGCAGGATTTACGCGGCACAGGAAGCGTGGAGATCTTTGAGTTAAGAAGACTACGATAACGGCCGTTCATATCGAGTACTGAATTTAATTAGGTCAAGATTTCATAAATTGTAAACCAATTTACTGTAAAGCTCGCCACGTTTTCCGTTCTCCATCTATACTCTAAGTTGTGACTAAAGTATTACTCGTTGAAGATGATCTCGCTATCTCTGACCCGCTCGTTCGAGCACTTGGCAGGGAAGGCTACGAAGTGCGCCCCCACAGCACGGGACGTAGCGCGCTAGACGAACTTTCCCACGGCGCTGACCTCATCATCCTTGACCTGGGCCTGCCGGATATGGACGGTTTGGATGTTGCTCGCACCATCCGTTCCCAAGGCTCCAGTGTCCCCATTCTTATCCTGACCGCACGTGCGGACGAGGTTGACATGGTCGTGGGCCTCGATGCCGGTGCGGACGACTACGTGACGAAGCCATTCCGCCTCGCCGAGCTCATGGCGCGCGTCCGCGCGCTGCTGCGCCGCGGCACCGGGGAGGAGGGGGAGTCCGACATTCTCGTTGCCCAGGACGTCAAGGTGGACGTGTCCGCGCACCGCGCGTGGGCGAAAGACAAGGAACTGCACCTGACGGGCAAGGAGTTCGATCTCCTCACAGTCCTTATTCGGGATGCCGGCTCCGTTGTGTCGCGCGAGGACCTGATGGATCAGGTGTGGGGATCCGATTCCGCTTCCTCCACGAAGAAGCTGGACATGCACGTGTCGTGGCTACGCCGTAAGCTCGGTGACGATGCGAACGAACCTACCTACATTTCAACGGTTCGTGGCATGGGATTCCGGTTCGAGAACTAGCCAATGCGTCGCCGTGCGCTCAGGATGACGCTACTGGCAGTCCTGGTGGCTGTCCTGCTCCTCGGTGTCCCCATGGCAATCTTTGGTTCCTCAATGCTGTGGAACCAGGAGATTGCGAACATGAGAGACCAGGCGTCATCCCTGACCTCCATCGTCGACCGCAGAATCGACCGTGGTGCGGAAATTACTCCCGAACTCGTGGAAGGCTGGGGCGGTGAAGCCGCCCCCAACGTTCGCGTCACGGTGTTTCTGCCCGGGGGTAGCGAAGTTTCGGGAGGTGCCGAACTTTCCGGGACTCCGCTGACGGTGGTGGAACGCGGCACGTCCGGTGTTGTCGTTCAAGTCCAGACCGATCGCGGTCACATCTACCGTTCCGTTGCCGGGTTCATTCTTCTCGTCTCCGTCGCCTCCCTCGTCGCGCTTCTTGCTGGGGTGCTTCTTGCTGCTCGCCAGTCACGGAAACTATCCGCACCCCTCATCTACCTCGCGGCCTCCGCGGAGCAGATCGGTTCGGGTACGGTCCGTCCCCACCTGCGCAAGTCCGGGATCGAAGAGATTGACCTCGTGTCCGAAGAGCTGGTGCGTACGGCTGACCGCATGGCGGGGAGGCTGTCCGCGGAACGCCAGTTCGCGGCCGATGCTTCGCATCAGCTCCGGACCCCGCTCACCGCGCTGTCGATGCGGCTCGACGAGATCGAGATGCTCACAGAAGACGAGGAGGTCCTGATGGAAGTGCGGGCCTGCCAGGACCAGGTGGAGAGGCTCACCGGTGTTGTCACCGAGCTGCTCAAGACTTCGCGTTCCGATGGTGGGGGTACGACGGAGGCCGTGGCCCTGACCAAGGTGTTTGATCAGCAGCGTGAGGAATGGCAGAAAGTGTTCCACCGCGCCAAGAGGAAACTCATCCTCGAAGGCGACGAGGATGTCACGGTGCTCGCGACGCCCGGATCCCTGTCCCAGATCATCGCCACCCTCATCGAAAATGCCGTCAAGTACGGCGATGGTGACACGACGGTCACCGCGCGCCGCACGGCGAACAGCAAGGGCGTTGTCATCACGGTGACCGATGAGGGGGAGGGCGTGCCGGATGAGCTGGGGGATTCAATCTTCAAGCAGGGAGTCTCCACCGGCGGCTCCACGGGACTCGGGTTGCCACTCGCGTTGAATCTGGCCCGAGCCGATGGTGGGAAGCTGGAGCTTTCCCAGAACCGTCCCCCCGTGTTCTCCCTGACTCTTAACGCGGTGCCGAACTCTCTCGACCCGAACAAAGTGCTACCGCAGGGAGCCCTGATCTCCATGGGGTCGCGCAGGCGCCGACGCTAGCTCGGGAGCAAAAACAACGTACCGGTAGCAGACGTACCGGAAGGCCGTGCCAAGAACGAGACCAACACCGTTTGCTGCCACGTTGTCAGCGAACTGAGAATCGAAGCCGAGCACGAACCGGGAAACCGCCAGGCATCCGAGTGCGATCGCCATGCCGCCCAGGTTGACGAGAACAAACATCGTGAATTCTCGCTTCGTATCGCTACGCTTCTTCTCCCGGAAAGTCCACAGCCGGTTCCCGATCCAGGCGAAGATGATGGAGGCGGTCACGGAGATGGTCTTGGCGGACATGGACTGATCGAATGGCAGAACAACCGGCAAATGGTATGCCAAGAGATTGAACAGGCCAATATCGACGACGTATGCACCCAATCCAACCGTGCAGAAGCGCAGAAACTCGATCAGCCATTCCTTCGGGGACTGCCCACGGAGCAGACGCCTAACGAATCGCGATAACACTCGATTAGCATATAGGACATGAGTCAAAAAGTAGTGGGAACAGGTGCCCGGGCGGCAGCGCCCGTGGTCTGCGTGATCGGTGGCGGACAGCTTGCGAGGATGATGCAGGAGGCGGCCATCCCACTAGGGATCGAGCTCCGTGCCCTCGTCGAAGCTGACGACGGATCGGCGGGCCAGGCCATCCCCTACTCGACTGTCGGCCACGCCGAAGACCGCGACCTCATCACCTCCTGGGTGGAGGGCAACGTGGTGACGGTTGAACACGAACACATCCCCGACGCGATCCTGCGGGAGATTGATTCCCGCCCCTCGGCCGATGCGCTCCGCTACGCGCAGGACAAGCTTTTCATGAGGCGCGAACTGGACGCCCCGCACCCCACCTGGGCCGAAGCCCACAGCACTAACGAGATCAACGACTTCATTGCGAAAGTCGGGGGAACGGCAATCGCCAAGACCCCAACCGATGGCTACGACGGCAAGGGCGTCGCTGTCATTTTCTCGGCCTCCGACATTCCCTGGAACTACGCCGAGGGGGACCGGATTCTCCTTGAAGAGAAGGTGGAGTTTGAGATGGAGGTGGCGCTCCTCATTGCACGCCGCCCCTCGGGGGAGATGAAGGCCTGGCCGCTTGTCCAATCCACTCAAAAGGACGGCATCTGCTACGAGGTGATTGCCCCGGCACCCGTCGCTCAGGAAATCCTCGACCAGGCAACCGAGATAGCCAGGAAGATCGCGGAACAAACCCAGGTGGTGGGAGTTCTCGCTGTTGAAATGTTCGTTGTCGATGGCACGCTGCTCGTCAACGAGCTAGCCATGCGCCCCCACAACACCGGCCACTGGAGTATCGACGGGGCGGTCACGAGCCAGTTCGAGCAGCACCTGCGTGCAGTGCTCGATCTTCCCCTCGGAGTTACGTCTCCGACCCGGCCCTGGACCGTCATGGTCAACCTCCTCGGCTCCGAGCTGGATGACCCCCGTGAAGCACTCGGTGCCGTCTGGGAGAAGGACCCCGCCGTGAAGATCCACATGTACGGCAAGGAGGTGCGTCCACTCCGCAAGATCGGTCACGTGACAGTGAGCGGCGACGACCTTGAAAGCGTCAAGGCCCGTGCCCACGCGGCCATTGAGATCCTGGAAGGAAAATAGGATGAGTGTTGGAGTTGTCATGGGGTCGGACTCGGATTGGCCGACCATGGAAGCCGCAACCGTAGCCCTCGATGAATTCGGAATCCCCTGGGAAGCTGACGTGGTCTCGGCACACCGCATGCCACAGGAAATGATCGACTACGGCAAGACAGCGGCCCAGCGCGGACTCGACGTCATCATTGCCGGAGCGGGCGGGGCGGCCCACCTTCCGGGCATGCTCGCCTCCGTCACCACCCTCCCGGTCATTGGCGTTCCCGTGCCGCTCAAGTACCTGGACGGCATGGACTCACTCCTGTCGATCGTGCAAATGCCGGCGGGGGTTCCCGTTGCGACCGTGTCGATTGGTGGGGCACGCAATGCTGGGCTTCTTGCCGCCCGCATCCTCTCCATCCCCAACCCCGAATTGAGGGAGAAGATGGCAGCGTTCCAGGAGGAACTAGCCGAGGTTGCGCACGCTAAGGGAGATTCACTGCGACGTCATCTTGGGTGATTGACCCGTCGCGTACCTTCGCAAAGAACTCATCGACCGTATTCGGGTCAAGGAGCACGGTTGAGCCAACACCGCCCGGGTAGTAGTTCATGTCCGCAATCGGGGGAGTCCCAATAATCCCGTCCGGACCCATAATGCCCCGCAGTGGCATAGCCACGCGCACAAGATCGAGCAGGTTCGTGTCCTGATCGACTGTCAAAACCTCCGCCGTCGAACCGACAACGTCACGCTGCTTGAACGGGTTGAGAAGAACGGATGGCGTCATCACTTCGTTGATGACCTGAGCGATGACCTGGCGTTGGCGGGCGGTACGCCCAATGTCACCCAATGGATCGGCGTACCTCATGCGGCTGAAGGCGAGGGCCGTGGTGCCGTCAGCAACGTGACAGCCAGCCTGCCATTCCAGGCCCGAGAAGCTGTCGCTCACGTCGTAGTCGAGGCAGAGCTCGACACCGCCCACGGCACCAACCAGATTCGCGATACCGTCCATTCCCACTTCAACGTAGTGGTCCACCGTCAAGCCCGACAGGCCCTCGACGGTTTCAACGAGTAGTTCGGGACCACCCCGAGAGTAGGCAGAGTTCAATTTCCCGGCACCGTAGCCCGGGATCTCCACGTAGGTATCTCGGGGGAGGGATATGAGGGAGGGGTTTCCCGTTTCGGGAATGTGCACGAGCATGATCGAGTCAGATCGCTGACCCTCCACACCGTCGTTGATACCCTCCTCGGATCGCTTATCCGTACCCGCGAAAAGGATGGTGCGGCCGGGCGTATCCTCCGCGCCCGAGAGGGCGCTCACGTGGCTAAGTTTCGAGCTCCCGTAGGAGTAAAGATAGAGCGGCCATGCCACCAATGCCATAATCAGCAGCAGGAGAAGCGGGACGATAATCCGGCGCTTGCGGAATCTCTTTCGTGGGCGATCAGGTGCCGGGGCCGCAACGGCGGTGCGGGGTGGGCGCCGGCTCCTATAACACTCTCCCACCTGCGCCAATGCGGGGTCGAGGCGATTGACCCCATGTGCGGAACGCTGGGGAGTGCGGGGGACCGCACGGACCGCCGTGTCCGCACGAGGTCCTCTCACTCCCCTCCTGCCTCTTAGCCACATCGAGAGGTTAAGAGGCGACAGGCCGCCCCCCGCGCTGGGCCGGCTCCCGCCGTGCTGACTCGGGCCGTTCGTCCATCGGCAAGCCGAGTGGTTCTGGACGTGCCGCCCGCTGCGGCGAGCGCTGTTTGCGTGGCGCATAGATTGGTGGGGGAGTGCCGTCACCCGCCCGGGGCGTGTTGTTGGTTGCTCGCGTGGGCGGATTACTGCGCAGACGCGGGGCCTCAGATCGGGCTGCTGCTTCGGCGGGGCGTGGTGGCCGTGCGGGCTTTGACATTCGCTCCGTACGGCCCTTGATGATCTTGGCGCCCTCGGAGCTCGGTCGTGGACCAGGAGTCTTCGGAGGGAAGGAAGGGGCTCCGTTCACGGCTGCACTCCGTTCGTCGTTCCCGTCCCATCATCGACCGTGCCATCCCCGGGCTCGGTTCCACCCGTGCCGGTACCGTCACCGGTGTCGCCGGTTCCATCCTCGGGAGTGGTGGTTTCTTCGGGGAGGAGCTTCCCATCGTCATCGAAGAGTGTGTTGAGGGGGATGTCGTCTTCGAGTGCCCGCCACAAAATCTCAGCATCGGCCGAGGGGAGGACTCGTGCCCCGGCAGGATCCCACGGCATGGTCATGAGGAACATGTCTTCGGGCGAGATGTTCCTGATCGAATTCGCTAGAGAGGCCAGGGTGTCCATGTTCCCCAGTTCTGAATCGGTCACGATCGACTGGGAAACCGCATCGACGAGGCGATAGAGGGAGGGGATGTTGGTCATGAGATTGCGGTTGACCGCTTCTTCGACGATCGCGAGAACCAGGTCCTGCTGCCTGGTCATGCGCCCAATATCCGAGCCGTCACCGATGCCCTTGCGGGCACGCGCGAAGGCAAGCGCCTTCTCGCCATCGAGTTCTTGGCACCCTTCCTGGAGGTCGAGTGCGGTGGTGGAGTCGGAAATGGTTTCGTCGAAGCACATTTCGACACCGCCGAGTGCGTCCACGAACTGCTGGAAGGACGCGAAGTCGACCACGACGAAGCCATCAATGTACAGGCCGGTGAGTTCTTCAACGGTGCGGATAGTACATGCTGCCGCCGCGCCAACGTCGTCGGTTTGGCCGCCGATTGAGAAGGCGGAGTTGAAGATCGTGCTTTCCCGAGCCTCGGTCCACGTCCCGTCCGGTAGGCGGCACGAAGGTATGTCGACGAGCGTGTCGCGCGGGATCGAAATGATTTCAGCTCGCGTACGGTCGGCGGAAATGTGGGCGAGCATGGTCGTATCGGAGCGCATGCCCACGACTTCGCTCGAAGCCCCAGCACCGTCAATGTCAGAGTCACCGGAGCGGGTGTCGGAGCCGAGGATGAGAATGTTGATGTCCTCCCCGGGCCGGTAGGGCTCAATCTCGTCTTCTTCGCGATCGAGATAAATATCGATGTTCTTGGTTTGAATATTGCCGTCGAGCCTCGTGTAGGCGAAGTAGACGACTGAACCAAGGAACAGGAGGACCGCGAGCACGGCACACAGTAGTGGAACCACCCAGGGGCGGTCCGGGCCGGCAGGTTCGTGTCGGGGCGCCAAAACTGCGCGCGAAACGGGTTCACTCACCTTGCCAATACTAGTGCCCTTCAGCGAGGATCAGCGACTGGTACCCTGTTATATCGTGGATACACCTGGAGGAGAAGACGTGTCGGAGACGGACATTCACGTAGTAACCGTGGCCTACAATCCCGGCACCGAACTCGATGTGATGTTGGCTTCCCTGCCAGAAGCGGCACCGGGATGTCGGATCAGGATCGACATTGTTGATAACGGGCAAGATCCCGCAATCGTTGATACCACCGCAAGAAAGCATCATGCGCGAGTGATCCGCCCGGGAGCCAATCTCGGCTACGGCCGGGCCGCGAACCTGGGTTTTGCTGACTCTCATGCGGATTGGTTCGTGCTCGTCAATCCCGACACCGTGTTCGCACCAGGTGCTCTCACTACCCTCATTGAGGCCGCTGACCGCCACCCATCAGCCGGCGTGTTCGGTCCCCAGCTTCGGAACACGGATGGTTCCGTTTACCCCTCTGCCCGCAGGCTACCCTCCCTGACCAACGGGATTGGGCACGCACTGCTTGCCACCGTGTGGCCAAACAATCCCTGGACCCGCAACTACCACGGTTCGACGGACGATGAGCATGCGTGCGGCTGGCTCTCGGGCGCCTGTCTCGTCATGAAACCCGTCGCCTTCCGTGCACTGGGTGGCTTCGATCCCAGCTATTTCATGTTCTTTGAAGACGTGGACCTGGGGCGGCGAATGAAGGAGCGGGGATGGACGTCCGTCTACGTTCCATCCGCTGTGGTCACCCACGAGCAGGGCGTGTCCTGGAAGGAACGCCCAGCCCCCATGATCACCGCCCACCACGAGTCTGCGTCCCGCTACATTAGTGCCGCCTACCCCGGTCCCCTCAATGCCCCGATCCGTACGCTGATCCTCGCAGGGCTCAAAGCTCGAGCGAAGTGGATGACGCGATAGGAAACGATAGGGACTGATAGGAAGCGGTAGGCAGGAATAGGATGAGGGCCCGACATGTGTCGGGCCCTCATTCACCAGTCACCAGGAAAGCCTGTGATGGTGCCACTATCTTTCCTGGTGGGTCTTGTTACTGTCCGGTCTTAGCGTACTTTGCTTCGACGGCTTCCTTCTGAGGACGCCACCACTCTTCGTTGTCCCGGTACCAGGCAACCGTGTCGGCGAGTCCGGCCTTGAAGTCCTTGAACTCGGGCTCCCAGCCCAGCTCGAGCAGGCTCGTGTTGTCGATTGCGTAACGCAGGTCGTGACCGGGACGGTCATTCACGTGCACGAAGTCGTTCGCGTCATATCCGAACTCTTCGAGGATGAGCTGGACGACCTGAAGGTTGTTGAGCTCACCGTCGGCACCAATGAGGTAGGTGTTGCCGATCTCGCCCTTGTTGATGATGTCCCACACTGCGGTGTTGTGGTCGCGTACGTGAATCCAGTCGCGGACGTTCAGGCCAGCGCCGTACAGACGAGGCTTCACTCCGTCGATGAGGTTCGTGACCGTGCGGGGAATGAACTTTTCGATGTGCTGGTACGGGCCGTAGTTGTTCGAGCAGTTCGAGAGCGTTGCCGCGACACCGAAGGAACGGACCCATGCGCGCACCAGGTGGTCGGAACCGGCCTTGGAGGCGGAGTAGGGGGAGGAGGGATGGTAGGGGGTGGTGGGAGTGAACTTGGCCGGATCATCCAGCTCCAGATCTCCGTACACCTCATCGGTTGAGATGTGGTGGAAACGAACCCCGTACTTGCGTACCGCCTCAAGTAGCACGAAGGTGCCAATAATGTTGGTGGTGATGAACGGGGAAGGATCGTTCAAAGAGTTGTCGTTATGCGATTCAGCCGCAAAGTGCACAACGAGATCCGCATCCTTGACGAGCGGATCGACCGTGTCAGGATCGGCGATGTCGCCCTCGATCAGGGTGACGCGCTCGAGCCCAGCAAGAGAGGCCGGGTTGCCGGCGTACGTGAGCTTGTCGAGAACAACAATGTCAGCATCCGGCATGTCCTCCACCGTGGTGTGAACAAAGTTAGCGCCAATAAACCCGGCACCGCCGGTCACAAGAATCTTCATTCGTCTCTTCCTTTTAGCTACGGCCCATACCGTAATAGGTCCAGCCAGCATTCTTCCACGTCTGCGGATCGATAGCGTTACGCCCATCAATCACAATCTTGCCCGCAGGTTCCAGTGTGGCCGGATCCAGGTTCTTGAACTCGTCCCATTCGGTAAGAAGCAAGGTCACCTCGGCGTCCTTGATCGCCTCGTGAGCGGAGTCCGCGACGTTGATGTCGGGACGCTTGACCTTGAGGACGGGGCCGGCCGCAGGGTCGGTAATGACAATGTTGGCTCCGGCATCAGCCAGGAACTTGGCGATATCGATCGAGGGAGAATTGCGCATATCGTCCGTGTTGGGCTTGAAGGCGGCACCGAGGATGGCGATACGCTTGCCCCTCACGTCACCACCGAGTGCTTCAACGGCAAGATCGGCAGCGTGCTGGCGGCGACGATCGTTAATCGCGTTGATGTCGGTGAGGAAGTTGAGAGAGCTGAGCCCCAGTTCTTCGGTGCGTGCCTGGAACGCGAGAGTGTCCTTCGGGAGGCAACCGCCACCGTAGCCAATGCCGGCGCGAAGGAATTTCTTGCCAATGCGATCATCCAGACCGACGGCCTCGGCCAGCATCGTCACGTTTGCGCCGGTCGCATCGCAGATCTCAGCCATCGCGTTAATGTACGAAATCTTCATCGCGAGGAAGGAGTTGGCGGACACCTTGACCAGTTCGGCGGTCGGGAAGTCCATGATGAGGCGGGGTGTGCCGGCCTGAAGAATGTCGTCGTACACCTCGTCCAGGATCTCCTGCGACACCTTGGCCCGCTCTTCGTCCTTCGAAACACCGTAGACGAGACGGTCGGGACGGAGAGTGTCTTGAACCGCGAAGGATTCCCGTAGGAATTCAGGGTTCCAGATGAGGATCGCCCCGGCATCCACCACCTTCTGCTCCAGCGAATCGGCGGTCCCCACGGGAACGGTCGACTTACCAACAACGATCGTGGGCTCTTCCGACTTACCAACGTGGGGGAGGAGCGAATCAATGGCGGCATTGACGTAGGTCATGTCGGCGCTACCATCGGGACCCTGCGGGGTGCCGACACCAATGAAATGAACCTGAGCATCTGCCAGATCCGCGAAGTCAGTTGAGAACGAAAGTCGACCAGCTTCCACGTTCCGGGCCAACATTTCGTCGAACTCCGGCTCATGGAATGGTGCCTTGCCAGCTGAGAGAAGCTTGACCTTCTCTTCGTCCACATCAATACCTACGACGGTATGGCCGATCTCGGCCATACTTGCCGCGTGGACAGCGCCAAGGTAACCACAGCCAATTACTGAAATCTTCATAAGGATACGGTATCGGAAAAGTCAACCGGTGGGGATGGCTCAGCTCATGGCGTGGTGATTCTATTACCGAGGCCACACATCACCTTCCCGACTACTTCTCAACAATGCGGTGAGGGAAATAAATGCTGTCCTTCCTGCTTTCTTCACCTTTGAGGTCGGCTCGATTGGCTGCCGAACTTGCGTACTCGAAGCCGAGGCGAAGATTGCTGGGTGAGGAGTGCGATTTCGGTGCCACGAGAAAGCAGTTAGAGAGTGGGGGCGCAGTATTGTGCATGCAAATTCCCGGGTACGCACGCTTGAAGTAGTGCGCGGAGTGCTAGAAGTGGCGAGGTGATCCGCCCGGCGAAACGTGCTCAGCATGCGACTTGCGAGGTTACGGCGGAGTTCGCACAGAGAGCAAAGATCGACTTCGCTATGATCTTTGTTGCTTTCCGTGCGGAAAAATATCCATTTTAAGAATTGTAAAGTGCCTTGGATGTATTTTGGTGAATATTTGACGGTTGGTTAACTCCTTGCACAATTGTCTCAATCGGATAGATTTGTCACGAACATGTCACGACACTTTGGAGACCGGTATGAAGTTCCGCTCAGCGGCCCTTGTCACCATACTTCTCGCAACACCTACGTTGGCGATTGCGGATACCCCGAATGGAGTGACAGTTATTGACTTGCACTCCGCACCTCAAACAGATCAATCCTCCTTATCTCCCGCCACTGGCGAGCAGAGCAGCTCGCTTAGAACGATGGGTGCTGTCGATGGTTACGAGATCCTCACCCAGCCCCTTGAAGCCGATGAATTCTTTGTCGCCGGCGTGACCTGGGAAGGAACAGCGCCTGATGGCGTTGATATCCGAGTCCTCGAGAACGGTGCCTGGTCGGACTGGTACGCACTCGAATTGGAAATCGGCGAAGGCGGCAATGACGGCACCGAGGCTTTCATTGCCGGTGGAGCAGAGGGCGTTCAGGCCCGCATCGCAGGCGCCAGCCTGCCCTCGGAGCTCAACCTTGTTTTGACCAGCGGTAACGGTGGGGAAGCTGTTGAGGAGACTGCTCCCGAAGCGGCTGCCGTGGCTCCCGCGTCTGGAACGGATGCGGCCGAGTCGATCAATGCCGATGAGGTTGGTCCCGAGAAGCTCATGAGCACAGGACCCGAGGGAATCTCCGAGGACGCTGTTGCGCAGCCGCGGACCATGTCCGTGCAGTCAACCGCGAAGGTCCCCGCCCCGGCCGTGGTATCGCGTGCGGAATGGGGGGAGACCCGTGTTCCACCCGCGTGGACACCGCAGTACGCGAAGCTCGGTGGCGCGGTTATTCACCACACTGCCGGCACGAACAATTACACGCAGGCACAGGCCCCGGGAGTGGTGCGAAGCGTCCACGACTACCACACCTATGATTCCGGCCGCGGCTGGGACGATATTGGCTACAACTACCTCGTTGACAAGTACGGCACGATTTACGAAGGCCGCTACGGCACCCTGCTCTCCACCGGTGACCAGATGGTCGTGGGTGGACACGCAGCCCCTGCAAACACGGGCTCCATGGGCATCTCCGTCATGGGTAACTACACCGGTTCGGTGCAGCCCACCCAGGCTTCCATCACGTCGATTGAAAACATCATCGCCTGGAAGTTCTCCGAGGCCGGCGTGAACCCGAAGGGAACCTGGACCTTCTACAACAGCAGGACCGGTACGAACCAGACCGTGAACGCGATCCTGGGTCACCGTGATGTGTCCTCGACCGTGTGCCCGGGAAACATTTACCCGCTGCTCTCCAATATTCGTAACAACGTTCAAACCAAGATCGACTCCGCCGGCAAACCCGTTCGAGGTGACAACGACCTGGTGCTGTACAGAACGAATGACTTCTCGCCAATCTCGACGGACATCCAGTACTTCGGCAAGACCGGTGACGAATTCTATGTTGGTAACGTGCTCGGCTACGGCGACCTACCCTTCACCCGCCGCGGCAACCTCTTCACCTTCGCGACCGGACCCACCTCGCCCACGTCGACCCAGAAGTACACGATCGGCACCGTAGGTCAGCAGGTTTTCACGGGTGACCTTGACGGTGATGGTGGGGAGTCACTCATTCTGCGCACCGGGAACCGCTTCGACATTTACGACAACCCGGCAGTTAACAAGCCCACCCGGTCGATCAACTACGGCCGCAGCGGTGACGAAGTGTTTGTCTTCGACTGGGACGGTGACGGTAACGACGAGATCGCCGTACGCCGTGGGAACGCCTTCCACCTCAAGTGGATGGTGACCTCGGGCAATGCCGACAAAGTCATCAACTACGGTCGCGTGGGCGACGAGGTTTATGTTGGCAACTGGAACGGCGGTAGCATCGACACGATCACCGTGCGCCGCGGCAACACGTACCACATGAGCTACTCGAACGTGTCGGGCAATGCTGACCGCAAGTTCAACTACGGCAAGGCAACTGACAACGTTGTTGTCGGTGACTGGGACCGGGACGGCAAGGACGGTATTGGCGTCGTCAGGGACCTGACCAAGTAGCAACCGTCAATCGGAAACTGCGCGGCACGACGCGCGTTCGGTAAGACTGTGGCCAGCACCTCGGTGCTGGCCACAGTCGTACTTCTATCTCTATCTCTAGTGGAAGGTGAGCGCTACGACTGTTCGCCCGGGGGAAGGGCTGCTGCCCCGTCGACCTCAACAGCGGGATGGGTCTTGATGAAGCCGGTCGTCATCCCATCCGAACGAACCGCGAACACCCCGGTATTGGATTTGGTGGCAAGGGGGACACCGAACTCGGTGACGACCTTGATGTTGAAGACGTAGGTGTCTTCACCCAGGTAGAGCTTGGGGAGGGTAATGCGGACGGTTCCGGTCTGGTCAATGTCCGGCATCTGCAGCTGGAGTCTTCTCGTGTCCATCCCAAACAGGCTGACACCGGCCAGGTTCTCAATCTCCAGTTCAATACCGTACTTCTTGAGCGGCTTCTCGGTTGAGAGCTCGATATCGAGAGTGAGGTCATCACCGGAAATGAGAACATCCTGGCCGTTGGCTAGGCGCTGGAGACCGTTGGGGCTCACCTCGCCAATCTCAACGGAGGTGGGGGTTGATTCTTCGATCCGGGCAGCGTCCTTGAGTCGCTCCTGCTGGTAGGCACGGTGCAGGACGCTCATCGAATCCCGGACCGGTCCGAGGGTGACAAGCTTTCCCTTTTGGAGGATGGCGGCACGGTCGCACACGTCAATGATCTGGTCGGCCGAGTGGGAAACGAGGATGATGGATCTGCCTTCCTCCTGGAACTCCCGGATCTTGTTCATGCACTTGCGTTGGAAGGGTTCGTCCCCGACCGCGAGGACTTCGTCGACGAGAAGAATATCCGGATCCGAGTGCACGGCAACCGCGAAGGCGAGGCGGACGTACATGCCCGATGAATAGAACTTGACCTGGGTGCCAATGAAGTCGGAGATTCCCGAGAAGTCGATGATCGAATCGAGCTGGTTTTCAATTTCTTCCTCGCTGAGCCCGAGGATCGAGGCGTTGAGGTAGATGTTTTCGATCCCGGTGAGGTCGGGATGGAAGCCAGCACCGAGCTCGAGCAGGGCGGCGAGCCTCCCACGAACCCGGACTTCACCCGAATCGGGTGCGAGGATCCCACCAATCAGCTTGAGTAGCGTGGATTTGCCAGAGCCGTTCGGGCCCGCAAGACCCAGCGATTCCCCGGCCTTCACCTCGAGGGAGATCCGGTCGAGCGCCGTGTACTTTGCGCGGTGCTTACGAGAGCGTGCCGCGTTCACGATCCGTTCTTTGAGTGACTTGTCCTGGTTGATGACAAAGTGCTTCGACACGTTGTCGACTTCGATGACGTTGATGTCGTTCACTACAGCTCCTGGGCGAAGTTGCGTTGCGCCTTAGCGAAGTAGCGCTGAGCGAGAAGGATGAGGACGATTCCGATCCCGATGAAGATCAGCATGCTGGAGATGAGATTGTCGGGAAGTGCCGCACTGGTTGTGCTCGGTGCCCACACTCCCGCCTGGAAGCCGAGCACGGCGTTTGCCATCGGGTTCAAAATGTAGAGCTCGGCAAGCCACTTTGGGGCCGCATCCACAACCATCGAATAGGAGTAGACGATGGGGCAGAGCCACATGCCGATCAGGAGAGTGACCTCAACGAGGTACTGGACGTCGCGAAGATAAACGTTGACGGCGGCAAGGAAAAGGCCGGCCGCGATACCCCAGACAAGAATGAGAATGATCGAAAGGGGGACGTAGGTGACGACCGAGGGAATGTGGATCCCAGAAATAATGATTGCACCCGCGAAGAGTACGACCATTTGGGCACAGAAATTAATGAATGCGGCGCCCGCTGCCGCGAGCGGGAAGATCTCCCTGGGGAGATACACCTTCTTGATGATTCCGGAGTTGCCAACGATAGAGCCGGTGGAGGACGCAATGATCTCGTTGAACAAACCCCACGCGGTTAGTCCCGCGAACACGTAGATGCCAAAGTTTTCAATCGCGCGGGAGGCACCAAGAATCTCGCCAATCGCAAAGTAGTAGATGAGGAGCTGAACGAGGGGCCGAATGAGGGTCCACAGGAATCCGAGTGTCGAGTCCTTGTACCTGGCTTTCAACTCTCGCTTGACGAGCAGCCACCACAGTTCGCGATGATCCCAGATGTCCTTCCACGAAGCGATCGCGCCACGGAAGAAATGGCTGGAGGGGACGACGACCCTTAGGTCCTCACCCGCCAACCGCACCATGCGGTCCTGGGCGGCCTGAGACCGCTCGGGGCTGGGCTCGCTCACGTTGATCACCACTCCTTACTGGAAACTAATCACATCGTAGTCGCAACGAGGGCGGTCGCCTCATTTCGCAACACGGAATCGGGATAGGATGGCGGGGCGAAACATCTCACGGTAAGGACGCGTCATGCATGTCATAGTCGATCGGGACAGTGAACTTCCCGCCCAGTGGTCAGCCCTCGAGGGCACCACGATCCGAAGGGCGGGACAGCCGGCACCTCTCGACCTTGATCCCGCCCCGAGCGGCCTCGTTCTCGTCATCGCAGACGCATCCGCGATTGACCTGGCACAGCTGACTTCTCTCATCGAGCAGGCTAAGGCTGCAGTGGCCGGTGGGAAGGCCGCCGTGTTCGTTCCCGGGGTGGAAACCACGCCGGTCCTCGCCTCCCGCGGCGCCCTCTACGCCTTTGATGCGCAACAAACCCACTATGCGGGCGGTTTCGACCCGACCTACGGTGCGCTGGCCATGGGCTTGGATATGCAGTTCCGGCTGAGCAGCAGGGCCATCCCGGCCGTCCGCATCGGCTCCCCCGCCATCACCAAACCGGTGGTGGCAGAGCTCGGGATCTACCTCGATGTCATGACGAAGAACTTGAGCCCCCGCTCACTCGCTAGCCGCTTCGCACCACTTTTCACCGGCATCGTCGCCCACGGCCTCAGGTCCGAAAACACGACCATCCTGGACCTGCAGCGTTCCCCCGGTGGTGACGACGTGCTGACCATGTCGGTGAACCCGGACGGCCTTGCCGGTGCCAGGACCGTGCGAGACTGGTCGCTGCGCCTCGAAGCTTCGAAGGAAGCGCACTACATTAACCGGGTGGCGCGCAGAATTCCCTCCGGTGCACTCCCGCACATCGACGCGTTCATGGATGAAGTGTGGGAAGCAACCGGGATCCCAGCCGATCAGCGCAAGGTTCTCGAAGACAGCTTCGCCGACCTTACTCCTGTCCGACACTCGGCACTGCTCGTCGCCCACTCCAAGGACGAGACGGCACTCGCGCGAGCTACCGCCATCGCCCAGACCGTCCCCAATACGGTCCTGTGGGATCCCAACGCGCGAATCGTCTCCACCTGGGACGGAGAATGGGTGCCCTCCGGTTATGGAATCGATGATCTTTCGAACGAGGCCGTTGTCTACCTCATCGGCTCCAGCATCCGCACCGTCCCCTGGGCCCACACCTCCGGAGCTGTCGTTGTTTCTGATCTCACCACCACGGAGGTGACCCCGCGGCTCGCCCAGGACTGGGTGGGACACACCGATGAGTTCCGCGGCGCCTCGGCACAGAACTTCGGGGAAACCTTCCTCCGCGCCGACCGGATCCTCACCTCGGATGCTGCCGGGCGCGACTTCGTCCTTGGTTTTATCTCCGGACTCAACAGGCTCAACGCCTACGCGTACGACGCGGATACCTCCTACGCGACAATCGTTGCAGTTGAAGAGGGGACCAGTGGTGCGGAGGCAATCATTGCCCGGCCCCTGCGCGCCCTCGACCTCATCGAAACAACCGTCGAATACGAATCGACTCCGCACGCCGTGTTCGCGAAAGAAAAGACAGGTTTCGTCGATTCCTTCAAGCACTCGGGACGCAAAGCCATGACCGCAGTGAAGGGACTGAAGAAGTGACCACCGTATCCGTCATTCTCGTCAACTACCGGGGAGCCGACGACACGATCGCGGCCGTCGAATACCTCCGCAAGTGCGACTGGCCCCAAGACAAACTCGAAATCATCATCGTCGAAAACGACTCGGGTGATGACAGCTACGAGCGGCTTACAGCCGCCCTGCCCAACGAGCAGGTCATCGACTCGGGAGCAAACCTGGGCTTCGCGGGCGGATGCAACTTCGGCGTGAAGCACTCGACCGGCGATATCGTTGCCTTCCTCAACAACGATGCCAGGCCCGACGAACAGTGGATCCGGGCCGCAGTGGAAGCCATGGAAGCCGACGACAAAATCGGTTGCGTTGCCTCCAAGGTTCTCGACTGGGAAGGTGAAACCATCGACTACGTCGATGGGGCACTGACCTGGTTCGGCATGGGATACAAGCGGGAAGCAACCCAGGTCGACAGCGGACAGTACGAGACCGCGAAGAACGTTCTCTTCCCCACGGGTGCCGCAGCATTCGTGCACCGGTGGCTCTACGACGAGCTGGGCGGCTTCGACGAACGCTACTTCATGTTTTACGAGGACGTGGATCTTGGGTGGCGCATCAACCTCGCCGGCTACGACGTGCGCTACATCCCCACCTCGATCGCGTTCCACCGTCATCATGTGACGATGAATAAGTTCGGGAACTATCGCGAAACCTACCTGCTCGAACGCAACGCGCTTGCCTGCATGTACAAGAACTTCGGGTCCGACATGCTCCGCTCCGTGTTCGCGCCAGCACTCGCACTCGCGGTCGAAAGATCGGCCTCCCGCGCGGAAGCCGAAGGAGTGGCAGCGCTGGGGGCCTACGACGGGGCAGAGATCAGAAAGATCGCTGCCACCGCCCCTCATGCCATCTCCTGGTTCCACGACCTCCTGCCATCCTTCGCGCAGTCCCGCAAGGAAATTCAGGCATCCCGGAAGGTGTCCGATGAGCGGATTCTCCCGCTCATGAGAAACGCACTCGAGCCGGCCTACCCGCTCCCGCAATATCTCGACACCCACGAGCAACTCGTCGAGCACTTCCAGCTAGACGAAGTGTTCCGACTACAATCCAAGATCCTCATCGTCACCGGCGAACCGATCTCGGCGAAGATGGCGGGACCCGCGATCCGTGCGTGGGAGATGGCGAAACGCCTGTCCGTATCGCACGCCGTACGACTCTGCTCCACGGGCGGAGTCAGCCAGGTAGGACCGCAGTCGTTCGAGCTGTTCAGCGGCGACGATAACACCCTCAAGGCCGTCACCGACTGGGCGGATGTCATCATCTTCCAGGGCTTCCTGCTTGAAGCAGCACCTTGGCTACGTGACTCGGACAAGATCATCGTGGCCGACATTTACGACCCCATGCACCTCGAGCAACTCGAGCAGGCTCGCGACCAGGGACCGAAGGGCAGAGCTGAAGCCATCGAAGGGGTCACGGACGTCCTCAACCGGCAGATTGCCAGAGCAGACAAGTTCCTGTGTGCTTCCGAGAAGCAACGTGCCTTCTGGATCGGTCAACTCGCCTCCATGGGACGCATCAACACGAACTCTCTCGGACTGGATCGGGCCCCCGAAGACCTCATCGACATCGTTCCCTTCGGACTGAACGAAGACCGTCCCGTCCAAAACCGCCACGCCATCCGCGGCACCGTCCCCGGTATTGGCATGGACGACAAGGTGATCCTGTGGGGCGGCGGGATCTACAACTGGTTTGACCCCGTCACCCTCGTCAAGGCCGTCAATAAGCTGAAAGACAAGCGCCCCAACGTGCGCCTCTACTTCCTTGGCGTCAAGCACCCCAACCCGGGGGTACCGAAGATGAGGGTCGCGCAGGAAACCATGGACCTGTCCCGCAAGCTCGGCCTAACGGACAAACACATTTTCTTCAACCACGACTGGGTTGACTACGACGACCGGCACAACTACCTGCTGGACGCCAACGTGGGTGTTTCCACCCACTTCGAACACATCGAAACCCAGTACTCGTTCCGCACCCGCATCCTCGACTACCTGTGGGCGGGACTCCCAATCGTTGCCACCACCGGAGACTCCTTCGGTAGCGTGCTCGACGAGGAAGGGATCGGCATCGGGGTCCCACCCGAAGATGTAGACGCGCTCGCGGACGCACTCGATCAAGCACTCTACGACGAGGACTTCGCAGCCTCCTGCAAGGCCAACATCGCCGAGTATTCGAAGCGCTTCGAGTGGTCCCAGGCGCTCGAGCCGCTCCTCGAGTTCGCGAAGCAACCGCAGCGCGCCGGCGACCTCCGCTACCTTGCCGAGGGGGCACTGCCGGAGGGCATGCTTGGCTTCATCAAGCCCGGGTTCGACCTCAAGAGGGACGCGAAGCTTGTCGTTGACTACCTGCGTACCGGGGGACCGAAGGTGCTTGCCACCAAGGTTGCCTCCCGTCTGCGCAAGTACCTGCCCTCCTGATTCGCTAAGACTGTAATCACAGGCCCAAGGTTGAGGAATGTCAATGACGGGACGAGCTTCAAGGAACCTACTTCGGTGCGGAATTCTGAAGCTGAAAAGTGATCGCGGGACGTGACACGATGAACGGTGCATGCTAGTCGTGACCCCAGACGTACATAGGGTTGCAAACAGACGTACACAGAGATGAGAGACGAAAGAGAAGATGACAGAGGTTAAGAAGTTTACTGATTCACTGGACGACTTCATTGCGATCCCGAGGGTGACGGGACTGGAATCGAGGCACGGACGCAGCGTTGCGTCCGTTGCCACCCTCTCGAAGAAAAAGGACGCCTACGTGACCCGCCTCGTTGAGATCGGGGAGCAGCTGAAGCCGCTCACGCGCTCAAAGAAGGGTGACAGCCTCGCCGCGATCGGTGAACGTGGCGAACTCTATTTCACCTCGAAGAGGGACGATGAGTTCAGTGAAGAGGAGGTTCACGACACACTGTGGATGCTTCCTCCCGGCGGTGAAGCACGGGTTGTGCTGCGCAGACCCGGTGGAATCAACTCTGTCACCACGGCGGGTGGAAAACTCATCATCTCCGCCAATACCTTCGCGAATGTAAAGGACGAGGAGGAAAACCTCAAGGTAGCTAAAGACCGCAAGGAACGCGGAGTCACCGCCATCCTCCACGAGTCCTTCCCCGTCAGGTTCTGGGACCACGACCTGGGCCCCACCTACCCTCGGCTTTACGAAGCGGAACTGCCGAGCCTTGACGGTGAGGACGAGATTGAGCTCAAGCCCATCGCCGTTCCCGCAGGGAAACTGGCCGGTGTGCGAGTCTCGGACGATGCAGACACGATTCTGGTCACGATCGAAAACCTCGTGAACGGCACGACGCAGGTCAACTCTGTGTACTCCATTGTTGGCGGCGAGACGACCCTGATTGCGGGTGAGACGGAGCCGAGCGAGCCCGGACAGTCGGTGACCGAATACCGCGGCGGGGCCATCGCCCCATCCGGAAAGCATGCGATTATTAGCGCCTCAAACGGCAACCGCGACGGGTTCCCACTGCGCAGCTGGCTGGAAATCTACTCCTTTGAAACAGAAACAAAGAAGGTCCTGACCGAATCCTTCGATGACTGGACGTCGGAAACGCTGTGGCTTGATGACGAGACAATCATTGCCACCGCAGCCCGCAAGGGCAGGGGCTCCGTCTATCGGGTCGATGTGGCATCCGGGGAATTCACGCTCCTGACGGACGATGACTACCACTACTCCAACATCGGGATCATTGACGGTGTCTTGCACTGCTTGCGCGATTCGATCATCGATCCTGCCACCCCGGTCACGATTGATCCCCAGTCCGGCACAGTGACTGAGCTACCTCGTCTTACCCCGGAAGTGACCGTTACTGGGACTCTGACCGAGGTCACAACGCAGGCGGAAGATGGTACGGACCTGCGGGCCTGGCTCCTGCTTCCCGACACCGATGAGCCCGCCCCCTTGGCGGTGTTTGTGCACGGCGGTCCCTGGGGTTCATGGAATGGGTGGACCTGGCGCTGGAACCCGGGACCGTTCGCGGCCAAGGGCTATGCGGTGCTCATGCCGGATCCGGCGATCTCCACCGGATACGGTCAAGCCATGATCGATCGCGGCAACGACCAACTCGGAGGAACTCCCTACACGGATATCCTCGCCCTCGTTGACGAAGCCGAGAAGCGCGACGACATTACAGGGGAGAACACTGCACTTCTGGGTGGTTCTTACGGTGGCTACATGGCGAACTGGATGGCGGGGCACACCGGAACCCGCTTCTCCTGCATCGTCTCCCACGCCTCCCTGTGGAACATCGACATCATGGGCAGGACCACCGACAACGGTGAGTGGCACGAGTGGATGGCCCCCACCCAGGCCGGTAGATACTCGCCGCACAGGTTCGTATCCGGTATCGAGGTTCCCATGCTCGTCATACACGGAGACCGTGACTACCGTGTGCCCGTTTCCCAGTCACAGGCGTTGTGGCATGCGCTCCTGCGAGACTCGAAAGCGGAGGGACACAAGTTCCTCTACTACCCGGATGAGAACCACTGGATCCTCAAGCCATCCAACTCCCGAGTCTGGTACGAAACGGTCCTGGCCTTCCTCGACCAGCACGTCCGAGGAAACGGCTGGAAGCGTCCCGAACTCCTCGGCTAACGAAGATAATCCCATCTGAGATCCTCACCGGCCCGCCCCAGCTATGTACTGGGTGCGGGCCGGTCCCGTTTCTATCGGGTCCAATCCGGTCTTATCCGGTTTCTATCGAGCACACGATATTGTTACCCGCCCGGTGGCGCCGTATTGATACCTGCACGGCGAGGCCGTGAGTGGGGTTAACAGCTCCCCGACATGCGTAATCTCGTAGACCGGCACCAGGTTTGCGACGGGTGTGGGAACGTGAGGATGGGCAAGAAAACGGTCGCGGGGCGGTGAGTTTGCGCCCCATCCTGCTACTGTGGCGATGAACCGGAGGGCTTGAGAAAGGACGGGGATGAAGGTTGTACTCACCCGCAAAAGATTCATTGCGGCCACGGCACTTCTGACAGCGGCTTACCTCGTTGTGCTCATCACCTGGGCTTACGTCACCCCAGCATTCCGTTCCCCGGATGCTCCCATGCACTACAACTCGATCGTCCGGATCCTGAACGGTGGAGGATGGCCGACCCCGGGAACTGCCCTCATCGATGAGGAAGTGCTTACCATTGGTAAAGAGGGCGGCCTCGTTGCGGCCGATGCCCCCGGATTCAAGCAAAGGTACTTCCACACCGTCCCGGACGGCCTGATCCACGGTAACGGTCACCTGTTCCCGTGGATTGAGCCCATGCCGGAAGAAAATCGCACGATCCCCGTTTTCGGTGACGGCTACACCTCGGGTGTGGACCAGATGACTCAGCATCCGCCCGTCTACTACGGGATCGCTGCGGGCTACCTCAAAGTGATTGGTGCAGATGACTGGCAGTGGGATGGGCAGCTTCTTGCACTCCGCATTCTGTCTGCCCTCATGGTCGTGTGGGTCGTGCCCGCGACCGTATATATTGCGCGAAGGACGGGGCTAGGCAGGCGGCTATCGCTGTTCGCGGGACTGGGGCTCTTCGCGGTCCCGCAGCTCGCTCACGTCGGCTCCTCCATCACCAACGATTCCCTCTATATCTTCATGGGTGTCCTCGTGCTCGTTCAGGCAGCTCGGGTTCTCTTCGGCCACCCAACCAAGAAGGACGTTATTCTCTCTGGCGTACTGCTTGGCCTCGGACTGTGGACGAAAGCAACCTTCCTCGTCTTCGGACTCGTCGTGGGACTCTCCTTCGTGCTGACGAGGGCGGCAATGCCTGCGGCACGCCGCTGGGGCTACGGTATTGGCGCGGGTCTTCTCGGCGTTCTCATTGGCGGATTCTGGTGGATCAGGAACCTCATCGTTCATGGCTCCCTCCAGCCGTCCGGTATGAAAATCAACCAGACAACCTGGGGTGCCGAAGGACCCAGTGTGCAGGACTTCCTGCCGATCGCCTTGACAGATTTTGTCGAATCCTTCTGGGGCAAGTTTGGTTGGCTGGAGATTCCACTCCCCGGCTGGCTAATCCCCACCCTCACTCTGTGTGCGGGGGCGATGGCCGTCATCGGATTCGTCTCGGCCCGAGGACGGCGCGTAGCTCTCACCGTGCTTTTCCTCTTCCCTGTTCTGATCTTCGCGATCATTCTCGCCCAGTCGTGGATGAACTACGTGTACACCGGCCAGGTGGCTGGGATGCAGGGCAGGTACGTGTACCCCGGGATCTCCGGCCTGGCAGTTCTCGTGGCCTGGTCTTTCGTGGCGCTCCGTCGCCAACTCGAACCCCGTTTCGCCCAGGTGGCCGAATACCTCTACGCGATCGTCACCCCGGTCATCTCCCTCTATGGAATCTGGTGGATGCTTCAGACCGTCTACCGGGACAACAACGCCTCGCTGAAGTTCTCGTGGATCACGTGGGATAGCTGGTCGATTGCCACGGGAGCAACTCTGAAACTGTGGATCGGTGCCACAATTGGTGTTGCCCTCGTCCTCATTTTCGGGGGCTGCTACCTCGCTCGCTCCTGCAAACACGGAGACACTCCACCGGCGCACATCTACCCGGTGGACCGGGACTACGAATCACTCGAACGCCGCGACAACCCAGCCAAGCACAAGGCAACAGGTGGTGCATTGCTGCAGTCTCACGAACCCGACCAGGATTCGGCTCTTGTTGGCACCGGCGCCACGGCGACGCTGGTGGCAGAGACCGACACTGAGCCCGTACCGACCGACTCGGTTACCGCTGACTCCTCAGAGGCTGGGCCCGAAACCGAAGCGGTTGTGAGCAACGCATCCCCGGCAATAGATGATGCGGCGGTCAGCGCGGATGAGTCGGGTATTGATGAGGGGGTGCGTCTTCCGGAGCATCGCATGCCGGGCGGTAGCGTCCCACCCGAGAGCTCCCCGTCGCCCGCGGACGAACCCGGTCCGGCACCGGAAAAGGACACGGACTGACGGGATTCCCGCATGTCTACCTGCCTGCAAGTAGACTCCATATTAGGTGCGTGTGAGCCTGTCGAATCGCTTACATATGAAGAAAGTCATCGCGGAATACCAGCCCGGTTTCTATAATCTCTAAAGGTTAGGGAGATTGAAGGAAGAATTATGAAAGTTTTTGTGCAGGTGCCATGCCTCAACGAGGAAGAGACACTGCCGGCCGTGCTGGAGTCGATCCCGAAAGAAATCCCGGGTGTAGATTCGGTAGAAATCCTCATTATTGATGATGGTTCGACCGACCGCACCATTGAGGTAGCCGAGTCCTATGGAGTGAAGCACTTCGTGCGTCACCCGCGCAATCAGGGACTGGCTCGTTCCTTCCGTGACGGCGTGGACTACGCTCTCGCTCACGGCGCCGACATTGTCGTGAACACCGACGGTGACAACCAGTACCCGCAGGAACGCATCCCGGACCTTGTTGCCCCGATCGTTGCCGGCCGCGCCGACATTGTTATTGCCGACCGTCAGACCTCCAAGATCGCCCACTTCTCCAAGTTCAAGAAGCTCATGCAGAACGTGGGATCCCGCGTCGTGAACCGGGCCGCTGGAACGGGACTTCCCGATGCCGCCTCCGGTTTCCGCGCCTACTCGAAGGCGTCGCTCTACCGCCTCAACGTGGTCACCCAGTTCTCGTACTGCATGGAAACAATCATCCAGGCAGGTAACAAGCGACTGCGGATCGAATCCGTTGCGGTCACCACGAACCCGAAGACCCGCGAATCGCGCCTGTTCAAGAACATTTGGCAGCACATGTACAAGTCCGGTCTTGCGATCGTGCGCTCCTTCCTCATGTTCAAGCCCCACGTGATTTTGGGATGGCTGGGCGGGCTCATGATGATTGCCGGCCTCGTTCCCTTCGTCCGATTCTTTATCTTCTGGGTGCAGGGCGAAGGCGGCGGACACATTCAGTCCCTCATCCTTGGATCTGCCATGCTCGTCGGCGGCCTCCTCTCCCTGGCGCTCCTCGTGATCGCGGACCTGTTGCGCACGAACAGGGTGCTGCTGGAGGACCAGCTGGAACGCATCAAGGAAATCCAATACGGCGCGGACCCGGTCACGGAAGATCCGGAAACTGAGGGGCCCGAGGGTCTCTCCATGGAAAGGGAAACGGCCGAGAACCAATGAGGAAGCGCCGGCCTCGAGTACTTGTCCTTGCATCCACGTTCCCCGCGCACCCGGGGGACGGAACCCCCGAATTCGTTGGGGATCTCGCCATCGAACTGGCAAAGACAATGGATGTGAGAGTGCTTGTCCCGGCTATTCCCGGAGCCGATAAGGTCAGCACCTATGAGGGGGTCGAGGTGCATCGCTTCCGGTTCTTCCCACGCAAGTGGGAGGACCTGGCAGACGGTGCGATCCTCGAGAACCTCCGAGGAAATTGGACACGCGCACTCCAGATCGTGCCCTTCCTCCTTGCCCAAACCATCAGTGTTGCGAAACATCTGCGCGAGTTTCGGCCCGATGTTCTGCACGTCTTCTGGATCATCCCGCAAGGCTTCACCGCCTACCTTGTGACACGGAAAATCCCCGTGCTCCTCACCACCCTCGGTGGTGACCTCTACGCGCTCGTGGATACCCCGATCCGCCCTATCATCAAACGCATCGTCAAGCACGCGAAGCACACGACGGTCATGAATGAGGAAATGAAGGGGAGGGTCGAAAGCCTCGGCATCTCGCCCGACAAGGTGTCGGTTGAACCAATGGGCTTTGATCTCTCAGGAATCGTGCCCCATACCGTGCGCGACACTGACACCGTCGAGATCCTGTTCGTTGGCAGGCTCGTTGAGAAGAAGGGGCTCACACACCTCCTCAACGCACTGAAAGACACGGACCTGTCATATTCACTGACCGTGGTGGGGGATGGGCCGCTGACCGAACAGTTGATGCAGCAGGCGAGTGGCATGCCCGTCGACTTCGTTGGTGCCCTGCCCAAGGAAGAACTGAGAAAGCGATACTCGCAGGCAGACGTGATCGTCCTGCCCTCAGTGAAGGCAGTATCGGGAGACCAGGACGGTTTGCCCGTCGTGCTTCTGGAAGCCCTCGGATCTGGCCTGCCCGCGATCGCCTCCAATCTTTCCGGCATCGATTCCGTCATTACCCACGAAGAGAGCGGGCTTCTGGTCGAACCAGGAAACGAGACCGAACTACGGTTCGCGATCGAACGACTCGCCGGTGATACGAAGCTGAGGAAGAAGCTGTCGGAAGAGGGCCAGCGCAGGGTTGAGGAACGCTCCACGCCAGCTGTTGGCAAACGCTACGCCCAGTTGCTGAAGAAGGTGGCTGGCCAATGAGAATTGGAATCGTTGGTGCACACGGCTTCATAGGAAGTGCCCTCCGCGAGGAACTCCACGATCACGAGGTGGTCGAATTTACTCGGGAACGACCCATCACGTCCGAGAAGGGTAGGACAGCAGCTGCTGACCTGGATGCTGTTGTGTGGGCGGCCTCGTCCAATACTCCCGCAACACTTGCCGCCAATCCTGGCAACGCGGAGCAAGAAGTCCGGGAGTTTAGCGAAGGCCTCGACCTGCTAAGCGACCTGAACCTGGATCGGTTGATCGTCCTGTCGTCCGGAGGCACTGTTTACGGTCATGCGCCGACACCGCACGACGAGGGAACCCAGCTCGAACCGGTCAGCGATTACGGAAAGTTGAAGGCGGAGATCGAGCGGGTTGCGAAAGAGAAGTGCCCGAACGTCACCATCCTCAGGCTTTCCAACGTGTACGGACCCGGCCAGGAAGGCGCTGGGAACCAGGGCGTGCTTGCCCATTGGCTGACCGCGATCGCCAATGGCGATCAGCCTGTCATCTACGGCGACCCGGAGATTGCACGAGACTACGTGTACGTGGGGGATGCTGTGCGGGGCATCCGTGCCGCACTCGAACGGGATGTTCGTGGCACGGCAATCAACCTTGGCTCGGGAACGCCAACGAGCCTCAATGAACTTCAGAGCATCGTTGCCGACGTAACGGGAATGGTCGGCGGAGCCGACCTGAAGCCCGGACGGCCCTACGATAATCGATCAACTTGGCTACGGATCGAGCGCGCACGGGAGCTCCTCGACTGGGAGCCCACCGTGTCACTGCAGGATGGGATTCGACTCATGTGGAAATGGAAGGAGCAGGCATGAAAATTCTTGGTTTTGGTACATACAATGCTTCCGTCCATCCACGGATCGGAATTCTTTTGGAGGGCCTCAGGGACGCTGGACACAACGTCAACGAGCTCAACGCGAAGCTGACGGTCAACACCGAATCCCGGGTTGCCGCGCTGTCCTCCCCATCTGCCGCGATCGGTTTCTTCACGCAGCTTGCCAAGAACTGGGCTTCTCTCGTCAAGGGAAGCTTCAAGTATCGGGGAGCCAACAAGCCAGACATCGTTGTCGTGGGCTACCTCGGCCACTTCGATGTTCTCCTTGCGAGAATACTGTTCCCCACCACGACGATCGCCCTAGACCACCTGATCTATGCCGCCAATACGGCCGAAGACAGGGGAGCGAAGAACAGGATCCTGCAGGTGGGGCTCTCGGCCCTTGACCGCCTTGCTCTGACAACCGCGAACATCGTTGTCTACGACACGACCGCGCACGCGGACCTCGCTCCACCATCCCTCCAACACAAGGGTGTCGTTGTGCCCGTTGGGGCTCCGGATACTTGGTTTGAGGCAAGGAAGGACGAGCCGAAACACGGGGTTGTCTTCTACGGCCTCTACACGCCGCTCCAGGGAACCCCCTACATTGCGGAGGCCCTGCGGATCCTGGCAGATGAGGGCGAGCTGCCTCCCGTCACGATGATCGGTACGGGACAGGACTACGACGAGGTGCGAAGCATTGTTGGGGATGCACCGGTGACCTGGCTCGACTGGGTAGATTCTGCAGAATTGCCCGAAATCGTAGCGAACCACACGATTGGTCTCGGCATTTTCGGAACGACTGTTAAGGCTCAGCGTGTTGTCCCCAACAAGGTTTACCAGTCAATGGCGGTTGGCCTCGCAACGATTACCTCGGATACGGAACCGCAGCGCGCAATGCTCGGTGAATCAGCCACCTATGTGCTGCCGGGTGATGCTCGGGCCCTCGCAAACGCGATCCGTGACCTCAGCAGGAACAAGGATCTCCGTGACGAGATGAGGCGGCGTGCCGGTGAGGTAGCCGACCGGGAATTTACCCACTCTTCCGTGACCCTTCCACTTTCGAATCGACTCTCATGAAAACTGTCATTGCCACCCTCCGGTCCCCGGCGTTCCGGGCGTTCTTCATGCTCGCGGCGGTCGCTGCTGGCGTGTGGGCCGTGGTCTCGAATTGGGATGAAGTATCGGCCGCCCTCCAACAGCTCGACTGGTGGATCGTCGCAGGCTCACTCATCGTGTCCATCATCTTCGTCATTTTGACGATGCTGGCATGGCGGACGCTGCTGAACGATTCTGGAGAGCCCGTCGGTGCGGCCCCTGCGCGCAGGATCTTTTACGTTTCCCAGGTCGCCAAGTACCTACCGGGCGGGGTATGGAACTTTGTGGCAGCTGCGGAGATGGGTGCTGACTACAATATTTCGCGACGCCGTTCCGTCACCGTTCTCCTCATGTCCATGGCAGTCTCGGTCGTCACCGGACTGGCTCTCGCAACTGTCGCGATCGTGTTCGGGCCTTCGGATGTGGCGGGCCACTACTGGTGGGTCCTCCTCGTCCTCCCCGTTTTTATTGTCATTTTGTATCCCCCCGTTCTCAACAAGCTTGTTGATTCGGGACTCACCCTGCTCAAGCGGGAGAAGCTGGAGCAGCCTTTTACGGGGAAGGCCATCGGCATTGCCGCACTGTATGCCACCCTGAGTTGGGTGGTGGCTGGCTTTCAGGTGTGGGCGATCCTCACCGGTCTCGGTAACCCAGCCAGGCTCGATACGTACTTCCTGACCTTGGGCGGGTACGCACTTGCCTGGGTTGTTGGGTTCCTTGTTTTCTTCATCCCCGCCGGTGTTGGCGTGCGTGAAGTGGTGCTGGGTGTCACGCTGACCGGACTCGTTTCCTCGGGAGACATCGTCGTCGTGGTGCTCCTCAGCCGTATTCTGTTCACGATTGCTGACCTGGTGCTGGGACTCGGTGCCTCGGTCAGGATGCGCCGCGATGCTAGGAGAGCTGCCAATGACCCGTCGTAGTTTCGTGCGAGCCAGCGTGCTCCTCACCTTCCTGGTCGTCATCCTCCAGTCCGTCTGGGCACTTGCCATGCCGGCCTTCCGGGGCCCGGATGAGCCGCACCACGTGAACTCAATCATGAGGATCGCGAGCGGGAATGGCTGGCCCGAGCCGGGCGACGCCATGATCGACACGAAAATGATCGAGGCCGGTCGCGAGGCCGGGATCATCACGCCAGGAGCAAACGACTTCACGTCGAAGAACCGCACGAGGCTCTTCCACGGTTCGCCGATCAACCAGTACTTTGCTGACACTCTGGTGGAACCGCACGAGCGACGCTCCAGCATCTACCCTGTCGAGGTGGCTGCCGAGGGCGCGCTTGAAGTAGATCAGATGACCCAGCATCCACCGCTCTACTACGCGGGCGGTGCCCTCGTGGTGAAGGCACTGGATTTGGAGGATGCACCGTGGGACCGTCTCCTCCAGGTCCTACGCCTCTACGGAATCATCCTCACCATCCCGGTCGTTCCGTCATTTATTTACACTGCACGCAGGCTTGGGGCAAGCAGGCGTTGGGCACTCCTTGCCGGCCTTATTCCGCTCTCCATTCCCCAGCTATTCGGCACCTCCGGTGTTGTCACGAACGACACGTTTGCAATCGGTGCTGGGGCGTTGGTCATGGCGGCGATCGCAAAGGCAGGGACCGAGCGTATTAGCCCGAAGACCGTTGCACTCGTAGGTGGGTCTCTTGGCCTTGCGCTGTGGAGCAAGGGACTGCTGCTGGCGCTGGGCTTGCCTCTCGTCCTGATCTTCATGCTCGCCAAGAATGAGACCTGGAAAACGAAGATCACGGCAACGCTAGTTGCGGGGGTGAGTGCTCTTGCCATTGGCTGGTGGTGGATCCTCAACATCGTTCGGTACGGAGTGATCCAGCCCGCGGGCTACCACAGGGATCCGCCGCTTGACTGGGATCCTGCCATGGCTGAATTCAGCCACTTCTTCACGATCGCCTTCCGCACCTTCACGAATTCCTTCTTCTCCTCCTTCGGGTGGCTGGAGGGGACCTTCCCGCGCATCGTCACCTACGTGTTGTTCACTGTTCTTGTCATTGCCGTCCTGTGGAGCTTGATCCGTGCGGGCCGTACCAGAACGACCTACCTCATTCTGCTCTCGCCCTTCATCGGCCTCGTCATCCTGCTGTACCTGCAGGGTTGGTCGAACTACCTGTCGACCTCGGTTGTGGCAGGTGTGCAGGGCCGCTACCTCTACCCCTGCATTGTCGCCTTTGCCGGGATCGTCCTCGGCCTGCGCTACTTCGGTCGGTGGGGTTACCGTCTGACGGCGCTCTACACTGTCGGTGTTGGAGTCTTTGGATTCCTGTGGCTGATGCGCAGCTCCTACCCGGGCGAGACCTGGGCGAACCTTGATCGCTTCGCCTACGTTGCCGGAATCTCCGTCCCCGTCCTCGTCGTGGTCTTGACAATCTATGTGCTGGTGAACCTCGCGATCCTCACCTTGGCATTTTTGTGGGCACGCCACGCCCATGAGCCCGATGCGTTCGATGGCAAGGTGGCAACGTTGGAGGAACGCGGAGTTGACGACAGGGGAGAGGGGCTGCCAGCAAGCCCTTCGTACGCGCCCGCCCACGGCCACTCTGGGCACCGGGAGAATACTGAGTTCAACGAGGTAGCACCCGTAGCGGAATCGCCGTCCCAGGGGCGCCTGTGAAAATCTCGGCCGTGGTGGTGACCTACCGTCCCGGCCCCATAGGTGAGCTCCTCCACGCACTGGCCAAGCAGTGCGACCAGGTCATTATCGTGGACAACACTCCCGGTGGAGACAGTACCCTTGCCGAGTTATCGGAAGCACTCGGAGCCGTGCTACTACCCCTTGGGGAGAACATGGGGATCGCGGTAGCACAAAACGTAGGGATCGACTACGCCCTGAAGGACGGGGCAGATGCTGTTCTGCTCTCCGATCAGGACTCAATCCTAGCGGGCGGGATGGTTGCCACCCTTGCTCAGCACCTGCGCCCCGGCATTGGTGCCGTGGGCCCCGTCCCGGTCGAGGGCACCGATGTGCTGGTCTACACCGATCACGAGTATGGACCAAAACGCCCTGCCACTCTCCCCGATACGGACGAGATCGAGGTTTCCTTCCTCCTCGCCTCCGGATGCTTGATCCCGGCCGACGTCCTTGACGACGTTGGCACCATGAACAGCGCGCTCTTCATTGACCACGTGGATCTGGAGTGGGGGATGAGAGCCCGGAGGGCCGGGTACCGGTTGCTTGCGATCCGGGATGCGGTGCTCGAACACAGGCTTGGCGACAGCGTGGTCAAGGTACCGGGCAGAGCCCAGATCGTGCACGTCCACGGACCGCTACGGAACTACTACCTCATTCGCAACACCATCGCCCTCATCAAAACCTCGCTCCTGCCGATCAAGTGGCGGATCCGGTACGTGTATTGGATCGTGCGATTCGCGGTTTTCAATTTGCTCGTCAACCCCGACAGGATCACGAGACTCCACTATGTGGTGCGCGGATTCAACGACGGTTGGAAGGGACGCTTGGGCCGCTATGGAAACTAGTGTGGAACGAAAAGGGACACGGGACGTGAGCAAACGTTTCTTCATTGGGGCAACCGGACTCCTCACCCTCATCGTCGTCCTCTTCCAACTGGTGTGGGCAGTGTCAATGCCCTCCTTCCGTGGCCCCGACGAACCCCACCACGTTAACTCGATCATGCGGCTCGCTAATGGTGGGGGATGGCCGGCACCGGGCGAAGCGAAGGTCGACACGGCAATCCTCAAGGCCGGTAAAGAGGCCGGCATCGTCACCTCGAAGGCCACCGACTTCGTGGGGCTCTCCCGCACTCGTCTCGCGAACGACCGGCTTCCCGAGGCTACGAAAGCACCGTTCCCCACAAAGTTCCGCAACGTTCAGGTAACCCCTCACGAGGACCGGTCGAGCATCAGCAACGTCCTGCGTCTCGACCCGGACGCGACCGAGGTTGATCAGATGAGT
Organism: Flaviflexus massiliensis; assembly: GCF_001375495.1. Taxonomy (GTDB): domain Bacteria; phylum Actinomycetota; class Actinomycetes; order Actinomycetales; family Actinomycetaceae; genus Flaviflexus; species Flaviflexus massiliensis. The sequence continues at coordinate 1,020,374 of NZ_LN831058.1, forward strand.
CAGCACCCGCCGGTGTACTATGCGGGCGGGGCGTTCGCGGTCAATCTTTTCGATCTGGACGAGCAACCCTGGGACCGTACCCTGCTTGTTTTGCGGATCTACGGGATCCTCCTGACAATCCCGGTGGTTCCCTCGCTTGTCTACGTGGCTCGTAAGCTCGGGTCTAGGAGGACGTGGGCGCTCGCGGCAGGTTTTATCCCATTCGCCATACCCCAATACTTTGCGATCACCGGTGCGGTCACGAATGACACTCTCGCGATCGGACTGGGTGCCCTCACGGTTGCGGCTCTGACCAAGGCCGGTGTGGAAAGGATTTCGTGGAAGACGATCCTCCTCGTGGGACTATCCCTCGGGCTTGCCCTGTGGAGCAAGGGCCTGCTCCTTGCCTTCGGACTCGCTCTCATCCTCGTTTTCGCACTGAAAAATCACGAGACCTGGAAGACCCGTCTCATCGCGATCGGCACGTCGGGAATCCTCGCCCTGGCGGTCGGGTGGTGGTGGATTCACAATCTCCTACGCTATGGAGTCATCCAACCCTCCGGCTTCAAACGGAGCGTACCGAGCGACTGGGACTCGAGCTCGGCCGACATCTTCCACTTCCTCACCCAAGCCATCAAATCCATTACCACATCGTTCTTTTCGAGCTTCGGGTGGTTGGAGGCTGACTTCATGGGCTGGTTCACGACGATCCTCACCGTTGTGTTTCTCGCAGGTCTCATCTGGGGCGGGATCGAGGTAGGTCCGCACCGCCGCACCTACCTCGCCATCCTGGCCCCGGTTGGTGGTCTTGTCCTCCTGCTGTTGGCGGAGTCCTGGTCCACGTACTCAAGCTACGGAACGATCGCGGGCGTCCAGGGACGCTACCTGTTCCCGATACTCGCGGCCTTCGCCGGCATGGTTCTCGGACTGCAGAAGCTGCGCGGCAAGACCCTCCTCATCGTGACGGGATTATCGATCGGTGTGGGATCTTACGGCTACATTTTCCTTCTTAACAGTGCCTACCCGGGATATCCGTGGATTGACTTCACTCGTTTCACGCTCGTCACGGGACTGAGTGAGGTGACGCTGACGTTGATCGTGGAGGGCACGGTCGTTCTCCTTCTTGGTGCCCTCGCACTCGCCACCGCCATAGCACTTAAGGAAAACAATCTGTGTCTTGATAAGGAAAATGCGATTGGGGCGAATACTCGTGAGACGAATGTTCTCGAGGCGAGGGATGTAGCGCAGCAGGCCGTGACAGTGAAACAGACAAACCAACATGCCCACAAGGGCGCCCCCGAGCCTCAACCTGTTTCTGACCCGGCCGACACCGGAGATGAGCCCGATACGGTTACGTCACGTGCTCGTCATCCCTTCAATGACCCGGAAACTGTTGACCAAGCCAGTCGTCACGATGCTGTTTTGTCACAGCCCTGTGACTCCGTAGAAACGAAATAGTGGAAGATCGACGTACTCGAGACTAAGTAATGGTTTTGAGCCACCTAGTAGAAATTAGGTCATAAGGTTGTGCCCCCAGAAGGAAACTTCTGGGGGCACAATGAACGGACGACGTTGTCCGTGAGGTTTATTTCTGTCCCTTGACGAATCCCTCGGCAAGAGCAAACGTGGGCAGGAGACCCGCTTCTGCTGCCTCGTTTAGGCCGGGAGCGTCCCTGTCCTTATCGGACAGGATGGGGCTGATCGGATTGCCGTGACGGTCCTCTGTCGGCCATTCAATCCCAATGGTCTTGCACAGCGGATTGATGCCGTGCTCACGGGTGGGGGAATAGGTTGTCGAGCACAGGTAGGTGGCGACAGAGTCCTCCTCGAGGGAGATGAAGGCGTGACCGAGGCCCTCGGAGATAAAGATCGCGTTCCGGTCCACATCATCCAGGAGAACAGCATCCCACTGGCCGAACGTCGGCGAACCGGTACGAATGTCGATCACGATGTCGAGGATTGCGCCCTTCGTGCAGAACACGTACTTGGCCTGGGACGGGGGAACATCGGCGAAGTGAATGCCGCGGATCGTTCCGGCGGACGACACGGAGGTGTTGACTTGGGCGACCTCGAGGGAGCGTCCGGTTGCCTCAACAAACTTGGGCTGCTGAAACGCTTCCAGAAAAGTTCCCCGATTGTCTTGGAACTGTCGGGGAATGATGCGCCAGGCGCCGCTAATCTTTAAAGGCTGAATATCCACACGAGACTCCCGAAGTTGGTTTCATTGTTGGACTCCACAGTAGCACTTGGCGAGAATTGTTGGTCCAGCAAGATAGGCTTACACCATGTTCGTCAAACGAAAGGAACGCCGATGAGGTGGATGGTAGTCGGCGCGAAAGGCATGCTCGGAACCGACCTGGTGTCGAAGCTGGTTGATGCGGGACACGATGTCATGGCAGTGGATCGACTCGAAGTTGATATCACCAACCAAGCGTCGGTTGAGCACACGATTGAAAACGTTGATGTTGTTGTCAACGTCGCGGCCTACACGGCCGTCGACGAGGCAGAAGAGAACGAAACCGATGCGTTTCTCGTCAACGCTGTCGGACCGCAACACCTGGCACGCAGGTGCAAGAAGATCGGCGCGCGCTTCGTCCACATCTCGACCGACTACGTGTTTGATGGGTCGAATTCCTCGCCCTACAGTGAGGACGGTCCCGTGAACCCAGCGGGTGCCTACGGCCGCACGAAGGCTGCTGGTGAGTGGGCCGTTCGTGCCAACACGGATGACTACATCATTGTGCGCACCGCATGGCTCTACGGCGCGCACGGCAGATGCTTCCCGAAGACCATGGCTGCGCTCTCAGATAAGCACGAAACGCTGTCCGTAGTGACGGATGAAGTCGGTCAACCCACCTGGACAGCTGACCTTGCGGACCTGATCCTGCGCCTTGTTGTCGCCGAGGTCCCGTCCGGCACCTACCACGGCACCTCATCTGGTCGCACCAACTGGCACAGCTTCACCAAGGCCATCATGACCTCGCTCGGTAAGGATCCCGAGATGGTTCACGAAACCACGGCTGCTGCCTTCAACCGTCCCGCACCCCGCCCATCCTTCTCCGTGCTTGGCCACAACCAGCTGGTCGCGGTGGGAGTGGAACCGATCGGCAACTGGCTCGAACGCTGGAACGAAGCAGCTGACTCCGTCCTAGCCGAGTACTAGCAAGGTTGTAGGACTAGTTCTTTATCGGACTCGTACGTAAAGAGGAGGTGCACCCTGTGGGTGCACCTCCTCTTTGCTTCTCAGACTGTGCGGAACTACTTGCCCTGTTCGATGAGAGAAAGCAGGTACTCGCCATAGCCGGACTTGATGAGGGGCTGTGCACGCTCGGCTAGCTCGTCGTCGCTCAGGAAGCCCATGCGCCATGCCACCTCTTCGGGAGCCCCCACCTTGAGACCCTGGCGGGCCTCAACTGTGCGAACAAAGCTCGTCGCATCGGCAAGGGAGTCGAACGTGCCCGTGTCGAGCCAGGCGGCACCACGGGGAAGTACCTCGACGGACAGCTTGCCTTTCCTCAGGTAGTGGGCGTTCACGTCCGTGATCTCGTATTCTCCACGTGCGGAGGGCTTGAGATTCTTCGCGATCTCGACAACGTCATTGTCATAGAAGTAGAGGCCGGGAACGGCATAGTTTGATTTCGGGTTCTTCGGCTTTTCTTCGATGGAGAGGGCCTTGAAGTTCTCATCAAATTCGACAACCCCGTAGCGTTCGGGATCGTGCACGTGGTAGGCAAAGACGGCGCCACCATCGGGGTCGACGTGACGGCGGAGCTTGGTTCCCATGCCGGGGCCGTAGAAGATGTTGTCACCAAGGACGAGTGCGGCCGATTCCTGGCCAACAAAGTCCGCGCCGAGAACGAAGGCCTGTGCGAGGCCGTTCGGCACTTCCTGGACCGTGTAGGACAGGTTGACGCCCAGCTGTGAGCCATCCCCAAGAAGACGGTGGAACGACTCGGCATCATGCGGAGTGGTGATGATGAGAATGTCTTGGATGCCCGCGAGCATGAGGGTCGACATCGGGTAGTAGATCATTGGCTTGTCGTAGACCGGGACCAGCTGCTTTGACACTCCCAGGGTGATGGGGTGGAGCCGGGTGCCGGAACCGCCGGCCAGGATAATGCCACGCATGGCGAACCTTCCGTGAGGGGACTTCTTTCGCCCATTATTGCCTGAATTTGATTCTGGTGCATGGCCGCCGTTCCGATACTGGCCATGCCATGAAGGAATTCTCGAATGACTGGTAGACGGAAATTACCAGTGTCCAAACGGCAGGCCGTAAGGACACTGGTAACCCGTGGATCGGTTTAGTTGATGCGCGTGGCACCCTCTGTTGTGGCGGCCTGGGCCTCGGTCGCCTCATCGGCTATGACGAGGGCTTGACCGGACAGTATGGCACTCATGAATGTGCGGAGTAGGGTGCCGGGATCGGGGTTGACAAGAAGGATGCGAGGATCCTGGACACCGATGCTGCTCGTGAAAGTGTCCGCGTTGGATTCTTCGTGATTCAACTCGTCGAGAAGGACATCCGCCTGAGCAAGAACTTCAGCATTGCCATCCGTCACTCCCGCAGGAAGCTCTCCGCGCCAGGAGAGATCGAAGGCTCCGAGTGAGACGGCGATGATCTCGTCACCGCTCGCTTCTTTAGGGGTGGCGGTAATGATCGTGTCGCCTTCTTCGAAGCTCACGTGGGCACCTGCGAGGAAGCCGCCCAAGCCCCAGGTCAGCAAGCGCCAGTGGACGGGCAAATCAAGTCGGAGGGGCGAGCCCTGGTCGATCATGAGGTCATCGGCAAGGTAATTCGCGGCCTTTGCGGCATGGTTGGCGATGACCGTGCCGGAGAGTTCGAGGCGTGGGGCTCTCGCAGCGCTGCCGTAGAGGGTGAGGGCGGGCCTGGAGCCGCGCGAGACGAGTGTGCGGTAAGTGGCAAGTGCGTTCATAGTCCGAGCGCTTTCCTGCCGGTAGACATGCAGACTTCGGATGGTCCAGCAACGAACGTGCCACCCTCCCAGGACGGTGTGGTGAGCTGACCGCCGGTGTAGCCCTCATAGAATCCGCCTGCCTGGCGGATGATGTGGATGCCAGCCGCAACATCCCACGCGTTCACCCCGTGGGAGAACGATGCTACGGCACGACCATCGGCCACATAGCAGAGGTCCAGGGCCGTGGATCCAGTGCGCCTCATTGAACGGAACTGGACTCCAGTCTCCCGCCACCTTTCGAAATCTTCGGGGTTGGGGGAGGAGCTGATCTTGGGGAACTCTGTCGCGCACAGTCCATCGGACGGCACCGCGTTCTCATCCACCTTCAAGACCCTTGTGGGCTGATCGGGTTCGTCAAGGTAAGCACCCTCCTCATCGGCCGACCAGATCCTGCCGTTGAGGGGCTGGGAGATGCTCGAGGCAACGTGCTTGCCATTTCTTGTGGCTGCGATGGAGATGCACCAGTGGTCCCATCCGGAGGCGAAGTTGGAGGTGCCGTCAATCGGGTCAACGATCCACACCAAGTCTTCGGGGGACGGCTCCCCAGCCTCACCGGAGGCGCTCGACCAGCCGCCCTCTTCACCCAGCACAAGAGAGGCAGGGAAGACAGCAAAGACGGCTTCCTTAATCTTGATCTCTGTTGCGCGGTCGTGCTTGGTCACAACATCGTGGAAGCTGGTTTTGGTGTCGATGGTGCCAACGTCCCTGCTAGCGGCCCTGAGGTCGGGTCCGAGCGCGGTCATGAGGTTAACGAGAAACTGGCGGATCGAAGTGGAAGTCATGTCAGTCACCCCTCCACTCTGACACGCCGGGGCGCAACACGCCAATGACGGGAGTGAAGAGAATCCAACTTCGAAGCGACTTTTATGGCGTGTCTTCCCAACATCTGGGGCCTTCCTCGGGTTAACGTGTCCTTTTCACCTTGACTATTGGGTCTTACACGGATGTAATTTACTCAGTGACCGAATTAGTGAGGGGGTTCGATCAGATGTGGAATCTGACCGGAGACCAGGCGCCGCAACGGCGTCAAGAGAACCGAGGTGCGACAGTTTCGCACCTACCAACCGCTAGCAACTCGTTGTTCCATAGCCTGTGGGGCCTTGGATACGAAGAGGGTGAGCTGGGTTGGTTGGACCGTGCCCTATGCGCAGAAACCGATCCCGATATTTTCTTCCCCGAGAAGGGCGGCTCCACCGCCCCCGCCACAAGCGTGTGCCAGAATTGTGAAGTTCGCGGAGAGTGCCTTGAATACGCACTTGAGAACGACATTAGGCACGGCATTTGGGGAGGCATGTCCGACAATGACAGGCGAAGGGCTTCACGCCAGCGCAGGCGGGCCGCAGGAGAGCGGTAATTATCGGTGAACGCTAACCAAGCGGCCGGCGGCATCCACGCGATTGTCGTCGGCCGTTCCATGTCGGAATACCTACCCCGCACACTCCATGCGGTCGCACGCGGAACTGTCGTTCCTGACACCGTGACCGTTGTGGTGCTGGGAGACGACGAACCAGATACGTCCATGCTCGACAGCGCCAGCATTCGCACCACGGTCGTACGGTCGGATGCTGAAGCAACGGGAGCGGCCTACGAGGCCGGCCTGGGCGAGAATGATGCGAAATGGACGTGGTTGCTCCACGCCGATTCGTCCCCCGAGGAAACGTGTTTGGCTGAGCTTCACCGCACCGGTGAGGCTTCCCGTGCCGTGGCGGCACTTGGGCCCAAGCAGGTGGGATGGGACGATCCGACCGAACTCCTTGAGGTCGGTATTCGCGCCACTCGTTCTGGCAGGCGTGTTCCCGAACTCGATCCGGGTGAAAAGGACCAGGGCCAGTTCGATACTCGTGACGACGTGCTCGCGGTTGGTACCGCCGGCATGCTCATCCGCACCGCAGCCCTCAAGGATGCAGGTGGGTTCGATCCCGTTCTGGGACCCTTTGGTGATGGCCTTGAGCTGTCCCGTCGCCTGCGAGCAGCGGGACACCGCGTTGTCGTTGTTCCGAGCGCGGTTATCCGGCACGCACGCGAATCTTTCTCCGATACCCCCGTATCCTTTGGTCGGCGCAGGGGAACCCAGATCTACACGGCAGTCCAGCGCGCACCGCTCGTACTCGCCCCCTTCCTCTACCTCTGGTACCTCATCCTCGCCCCCATCCGAGGCCTTGTCCGGCTCCTCCTCAAGGACACGGTCAGGGCCCGCGGTGAACTCCGTGGCGGCGCCATGTTCTTGCGCAGAACGGGTGCCCTCATCCAGGCACGGAAGCGCCTTGCCGCGGCAACCGTTACTCGCTCGTACCGGGCTCTTGAAGCCACCCACCGCGACGTGGTGGATGGTCGGGGTGACATTCGCAAGGCGGAGCGGGAGGCTCAGCGCCTGCGGCAACTGCCACCGGCCCACAAGCGCAAGGAAGCCGCGGACTATCGGGCACGGACTCGGTCCGCAGGATTCCTCCTCGCACTCCTCACTCTTGTCACCGGTGTCGTTGCTTTCCTTCCGAACCTGTCGGCCTTCGGCCTGACCGGGGGCGGGCTCCTTCCCGACCGGTCGAATGCCGGTGACCTCATGCGACTTGCTACGCAGTCGTGGATGCCGGAGGGAGATGGAAGCCCCGGCTACCTTGAACCGATCTGGATCCTCGCGATTCCCTTTGTTTACGTTGCAGGATTCTTTGGCAGCACACTCACCGAGGTCGTTTTCCTCTTCTTCCTGCTGGCACCGATGCTGGCCGGGATTGCAGCATTCCGCGCGAGCGGCATCGTTGCAACCTCGCCCACGGTCAGGTTCTTCGCCGGTGCCGTGTGGGCCCTCGCCCCGCCGCTCCTGTCATCACTGTCCGCGGGCCAGGCGGGCGGGGTCCTCTTCCACGTGGTGGCACCGCTCGTCGTGCTGAGCGTTGTGCGCTTTGCTCAGACCCCGCGCTCCTCCCACCTGGGCTCGGCAGCCTGGTGGGTCCTCGTAGCCGGTGCCGCCTACCCGGCAGCTCTCCTCCTCATCGCCGCACTCTCCGTCATTCTTGCGATTGCGCAGCGCCGTGCGGGCTGGCTGTGGCTGCCGATTCCCGGAATCTCACTCGCAGGACCTGCCCTGTGGTTTGCCTTGAAGGACATGCCAGGCTCACTGTTCTGGCTCCCCGGCGCCACGATGGCGTGGGAGCAGACCGATCGTGAGCTCGTGGTGGCGGGATGGCCGCTGGGTGTCAATCAGCACCCGCCTATCCTTATCGCCACCGCGCTCATCCTGCTTGCGGCACTCGCCAGCCTGCTGCGCACCCGCCGAGCCGGCGCCGTCCGAGCCGGCTGGATGCTTGCCGGCGTTGGTGGGTTGCTTGTCGCCATCGCACTGACCCAGTCCGTCGGTGTGGACCTACGGACCTTCGAGACCGCGATCGCCTGGCCCTGCCCGGGGCTCACGCTCATGTGGCTGGGTCTCATGATGGCGATCACCGGGGGCGCGCACGCAATCCGCACAGACCTGAGCCAGAGCTCCCTGTCGTTCAAGCAGGTCCTCGCCGGCATCTGCGCCCTCGGTGTGGTGGCAATGCCCATTGTGGCGGGAGCCACCTGGCTGACGATGATCCACACGGGAGATGACAGGCACCTGATTGCCGATGCGCCATCAACCTCAACGCCGGCACTGTCCCAGAAGAACGCATCCGACCCGGAACGGGGGAGGACCCTCGTCATTGTCCCCAGTCCCGAGGGGATTGTTGTGGACCTGTGGCGAGGCAACGGACAGCAGCTGTCAACGCAGTCCCACACGATGACGGACGGGGAAGCTCTCGGACAGATCATGACGCGCCTCGGTGAAGACGACTTCGCGCAGCTCGCAGCCGAGCACGCCATCACCGTCATCCTCATTCCCGCGGGCTCCGAAGATTCCGAAGACCTCGCTCAAACACTCGACGCAACCGACTCGGTGACCCGGGTGACAACCTCCGAGATTGGCACCTTCTGGCGAGTCGATGTGCCCTCGGGCAGGGTCATGAACAATGACACCGTGCTCCCCTCAGGTGTCATCGAAGCCGAAGTTGAGGCTGAGCCCGGCACGCTCTACCTCGCCGAACGCGACGACCCGCGCTGGGTCGCAACCCAGAACGGGGAAGAGCTCGAACGAGTAGAAGATCCGTGGCGAGCAGCCTGGGAGGTGACCGAAGCCGGTGAGGTCACGATCTCGCACGACGGTGGCTTCGCAAATACCTGGGTCATCCTGCTCCGACTGATCCTGCTGGTCGGAAACGTCACCGTGAGTTTGCCGTGGAGGGCCCGATGAACAAGACACGAATCGCAACCGGGGTGCTCGCGTTCGCGGTGGGTGCCTCCGGTCTCGTACTCGCATACATCGGCCCTGAAGCCGATGTCACCCAGCCAGTACCGGACACGGTCGAGGGCTCGGCGCGCGCTGTCTCGCTCGCCTGCCCACCCGATTTTGAGAAGACCATGGGGGAGATGACAGCGGGAATCGGTGGTGAAGACTCCGATACTTTGCTGCGCACGCGTGTCGCCATCGTCTCCGGAGGCGACGCCACCCTCGACGGCACTTTGATCAAGGAAGGTGACGGGGAGGTCCGGACCTTCTTCGAAGGCGGAGCCTATCCCGGTGAACTTCGAGTTGAGCCGGGCGAGACGCCCGCTCTCGCCTCCGGTGCGAGCCAGCGGATCCAGGAGAGCGGGGAACTTGCTGGCATGGCGATCACCCCCTGCCTCACCCCGGAACGCACCCAGTACCTCGTGGGCGGTTCCACCTCAGCATCGTCATCCGCTCAGCTGGTCCTGACAAATGTGACCGGCAGTCCCGCCACGGTCTCGGTGGAGATCCACACCTCCACGGGCACGGCTGAGCCCAGTATCCTGTCGAGCACGACCGTGGACGCCTACTCGTCAGAAGTTCTCCTTGTCGAGGCCGGTGTAAGGGATCCAAGGCTCGCCCTGGAAATCACCTCCAGCGGCGGCGATATTGCCGCCCAGCTCCTCACCCACGAGGTTGATGGGATCGTCGGTGCCGGCATGGAGGCGGTCAATCCCGGTACGGAACCATCCGAGCAGGTTGTGATCCCGGGAGCAAACCTGTCGGGCGAAGAAGGTGTGACGTTGCGAGTTGCGAACCCCAATACGGAGTCGGCCACCATCTCCATCGCCTCCATTACCTCCGAGGGTAAAGAACCGGTTCCCGGTTCCGAGGACGTCACTCTCGCCCCGGGCACCGTTCTTGACCTGTCGATGAATGGCCTGGCCGGCGACTGGTCGGCACTGAGGGTCGACAGCGATCAGCCGGTGCTCGCCGGAGCTCGAGTCGATGCCGAGGGTGACTACGCGTGGCTGCCATCCACACGTGCCGTGACAAATGGTGCGGTCACCATTCCCGAATCACAGTCGCAGCTCACCCTCTATTCGGAGAGCGATGCGTCTGCGACAGTGACGTTCTATTCCCGCCAAGGTGACGTGGTCGATTCGAGCACGATCGACTTAGCTCCCATCGCGACCATCACCGCCCCGGAGGATGCTTCGCACGCGGTCGTGGAATCGGACGGCGTTCATGTTGGTGTCCTCTCCACCGCGGAGATCGATTCCGTACAGGGGATTGCGGGCCAGACTCTGACCCCGGCCCCGGCAGGTTCAGCCGACCTCACGCTCCAGGTCAACAACTAGCCCGCCCGCGCAACGCAAGCAGCTAGGAGGCCCGGCTAACCCCTGTGATGGGATAAGCCGGGCCTCCTAGGCTTTATGAAGTTTCTACTTTTTGTTCAGGACTCAACGTCCTGCGCTTGTCTGCCGAGCGGCGGCTCTGTCAGTGGTTGTGGTAGTCGATTTCTTCGGGGAATCTGCCGAGGAAGTTGGCGAGCTGCTGGGTAACAACCGCGTGCACGAGGAGTGAGAGGGCACCCCTGGTGGGGGCGATGTGTTCCATCGGTCTGCGGTAGAACACAATGCGACCTTCGACACCGGTGGACTTGTCCATGGGGAAGAACCTGGCCTGGGGGACACCGTCCTCCCAGGGGGTTGGATCGGACTCGGGTACGTCGAGCACACCGTAGTCGAGACGGTCAACGTCGGGGCCGAGATGACGGCGGTACATCGCCACTTCCATCGACACGATGTCGTCGAATCGTTCGGCCCTCGTGCGCCACGCCGGCATGGTGGGTGGCATGATGGGGCCGCGAAGTCCGCGCCCGTGACGGTCGCGCCTGCGGACGTTTTTCGGCTTGGGAAACGAATCGAACGGATTGGTGCTCACCCGACCAGCCTACAGCCCGTGCTACCGTTAGTAGCTGTGGTTAGGCAATGCTCAAGGACACGGTGCAACGAACGTGCGGTCGTCACCATGACATACGACTATGGTGAGGCAACCGCCGTTGTGGGCCCCCTGTCACCCGTCGCACAAAAGGGTGCGCTTGATCTTTGTGAAGAACATGCCCAGTCGGTCACGGTTCCGCGCGGCTGGTCCATGGTCCGTCTCGTCACTGAATACGAGCCGGCCCCGCCCTCGGATAATGATCTGATGGCATTGGCGGATGCGATCAAGGAAGCCAGCAAGCGCCGCGCCCCCGAACCCAAGCCAGCGAAACGTGAAGTACGCCGGCAATCGGATGTGCCCGGCCAGGTCGGACCCAGCCTACGGATCGTACCCAACCCGGGAGGAAACAATGAGTGAGTGGATCGAGCAGGCGTTGCGCTGCCCCAAGACCGGCACCCCGCTTTCGCGGCAGGGCGACCACTACGTGTCGTCCTCGACGCCCGCATGGAAGTACCGCATCGAAAACGATGTGCCGATCCTCCTCCCCACGGAAGCCGAACAGGCCTAACACCCATACGCTCCCAGGCCGCGCAATCTAGCGGACGCTGTAGGGGAGAGTGGAGAGCTTTTCCTCCGTCTGGAACTGGCGGGCAAGCCGCGCGCTTTCAGCCTGGTAGTCGATCGCTTCCCTCATGGCCAACACCGTTTGGATGAATGCTTCGGGGTGCGTACCGCGCGGTGCGGGTGGTGCGACATAGGGTTCGAGACCGGCTGCGAGATCCCGCCCCCGTTCGGTCCGTGTCTCCGGTGTCATATGCTTCGTGGTCCGCAAGAAGTCGCGGGCAGCGATCGAGAGGGGCCCGGGAATCGACTGGGTGGTTGCCGTCCGTGACCAGCGTTCCAGGCTGTGATCGATTGCGTGCGGTTCGGGGCCGCGGAAGTTCTTAGGCCACCGCACGACGATCGTGCCAGCAAGAAGATCCCCCGGTCGCTGTCCCTGCTCGGTGAGGAGCATGGAGATCGTTCCGAGCGCACCGAAGGTTAGATGAATATCGAATAGGCCTGCCAGGGCGCGGGTCATGGCGTGACGCAAACCGATCACGCCACCGTCGTAACGCACCGTCCGCGACCGGGTGATGAACCGACCAAGAGAACTGCCCCGGGTGGCGTATTGGACGATGAAGGGGAGGAAGACCGCCCAGATAATGATGCCGACTGAAATGTAGGTGAAGACCTGGGCGAAGTTATCGGGTTCCCAAACGCGTAGGGAACAGTAGACAAAAATTCCGGCCAGAATCGTATACAGCCCATAGTCGATGACCGCGGAAATGATCCTGGTCCCAAGGGTCACCGTGGGGAGGACAAGACCAACACCCTCACCGGTGACAATATCGTTTGAGGTTGCGACAACGGTCTTGCCCACCTGCTGATAGCGGCCCTCGGGATCCTCGGCTTTCATACCCCAAGAGTAGCTTCCCCGGGCACGTCACGTGCCCGTCAGCACTCCCCAACGCAAACTAGCCCGAGAAGGCTGGTCCCCATGCGTATCTCTCACCAGCCGTGCCACACTGGTGCCTATGGATGCTCACGCCTTCGCCCTCGCACACAGACCCGAATGGGATCGCCTGCGCGAGCTGTCGAAGCGCCGCACCCTTTCCGGCCCGGAAGCCGATGAGTTCATCCGTCTCTACCAGCGCACCGCCACCCACCTGGCAACGATCAGAACAAAAAGCCCAGACCCGACCCTCGTTCTCGGGGTCTCCCAGGTTCTTTCCTCGGCACGCGCCCGGATTACGGTGTCGAACATGATGACCAGGCACACCGTTGCCAGGTTCTTCCGCGTCACCCTCCCACTCTCCTTTTACCGGGTGCGGTGGTGGACCGTGGGCGTCATGGTCGCCTTCCTTCTCATCTCGATCACAACCGGGATCTACACGGCCACCAACCCGCAAGTCCTCGCCCAGCTCGGCTCCGAACAGCAACTCCAGCACTACGCCGACGAGGCGTTTGCCGCCTACTATTCCGAATATCCGTCGGCAGATTTCGCCGGCCAAGTCTGGTCCAACAACGCTCGGATCGCACTCCAGTCCATTGCTGGCGGCATCACCGGTGTCGTCCCCGCCATCGTCCTCTACCAGAACGCGGCAGCCATCGGGTCTTCCGCCGCCATCATGTACGAGCACGGCGGACTGGACGTATTCTTCAAACTCATCCTGCCGCACGGCATGCTCGAACTCACCGCCATCTTCATCGCCGCCGGTGCCGGACTATCGCTCTTCTGGGCACTCGTATCCCCGGGGCCGAGGAGTCGCATGCAGGCACTGGCAGAGGAGGGCCGCATCACCGTCATCGTTGCCTGCGGTCTCGTTCTCGTTCTTGCGGTTGCCGGAATCATCGAAGGATTTGTCACTCCCTCGTCCCTCCATTGGATCACCAAGATTCTCATCGGAGCAGTGGCTCTCGCGCTCTACTGGGTTTATACCCTGTGGGGTGGCAGGTGGGCTCTTATGAAGGGCTACATCGCGGACCTTGAGGAAGATGAAGCGGGCTACGTCCTATCCGTAACGGCCTAGGAAAGAACCAAGAACAGGAAAACCAATTGCGCTAGTGAGCTGGCAGTTTGTCCAGATCTTTATGCTTTCACGTAGGACTGCGCCACCGCACCACTGCAATATCGTGGAGTTGATGGAGTCGCTCCCGTTGCACAAGCGGGCAGACATCACTACCCACTACCATCCTCTCCGGAAACCTGTGGTTAGAGCCTGCCGGCTTCCTTGAGGTCAAGGTAAGCGTCAGCAACCTTTGCAGGTAGCTGCTCAGGTGAAGCAAACACGACGACGGCACCAAGGCGCGCAACATGATTCGCGACGGCCCGCTCCTCGAGGATTGTGCGATGGGCGGCTGCGGCCTCGAAGGCGCTCGCGGCTGTCCCATCCGTCTCCGTCATCTCACGGAGTCTCGGGTCCGTGGCGACCGCAATCAAGACCGTGTGGCGCCTCATGAGCGGGATCGCTTCGAGGAGCCCGCCGGGGATGACTCCCGAATCGAGTGCCGTGGTGATGACGATGAGGGACTTGGCGGTCACGGTGTGCCGGATCTGGGCCGCGACACCGAGCCAGTCGGTCTGGGTCAACGATGGCTGTACATCGGCGAGTGCCCCGGCGATCTGGTGCATGTTTGATCGGCGCGAGGGGTCGATGCGGAGCTGCAGGGCCTCGTCGTGCGCGAGCACGTGGAGGCGGTCTCCGGAGCGCTCCGCTAGTGCCGCGAGCAGAAGCGTGGTTTCGATGGAGGAGTCGATGCGCGGCTGGTCACCGATGCGGATGGAGGAGGAACGACCGCAGTCCAGGACCGAGACGATTCTGCGGTCCCGTTCGGGACGCCACGACTTCACGAGGGTTTCACCGCGGCGGGCCGTGGACCGCCAGTCAATCGACCGCACGTCATCGCCCCGCACGTATTCGCGGAGCGAATCGAACTCGGTTCCCTCACCGGAAACCAGGAGAAGGCTACGCCCCTCCATCTCCCGCAACCGCGACACCCGGCTCGGAATGAAGCGGCGGGCAGTGAAGGCCGGCATGACGGTCACATGAGCATCGTCGTTGCGTGAGCGTTGCTTGCCGGCAAGCCCAAGGATGCCGTTCGTCCGCACCGTTATCGGCCCCGCATGAATCGTGCCGCGCCTCGATGGTGAGACAACGGTTGTGATTACGGTCGTGGATCCCGGGCCTAGGGAGATCGGAAAGATTGCCGGGGCGACCTTGACCGAGGGCGGCCACCCGTTACGCACCGAACCCCGGATGGTTCTGGTCCCGGTATTAGATACGGTGATGTCGGTTGTTTCTGTCGTTCCTAGCCTCAACTTGATGACGGGACGGGTGATGGTGACATCGTTCGGATTCCCTGCGGTTAGCCAGTCCACTCCGCACAGCACCGCCACCCCCGCAATAACAAGCAGCGGCCAGAGCGCACCCTCGCTGAACAGGCCCGCGGGAATTGCAAGAAAGGCGAGGATGACGGAACGGAACGTGAAGAACATTATCTGGGAACCGGGACCTGGGTGAGAACGGTATCGATGAGCCTGGAGGCGGTGAGCCCATCAAGCTCAGCCTCGGGCCGCAGGCTCACCCTGTGGGTGAGTGCCTGCACGGCAAGGGACTTCACGTCATCGGGCGTGCAATAGTCGCGTCCCGAGAGCCAGGCCCACGCCTGAGCCGTCCGGAGCAGAGCGGTTCCACCGCGGGGTGAGACTCCGATCTCGACGGAGGGGGCGGTGCGGGTGGCCCGCACGAGGTCGACGATGTAGGCCTGGATGGCGGGATGAACCTCGACGGACCGGACTTCCTTCCGTGCCGCGATGATCTCGTTGCTCCCCGCCACGGCATTGATGTTTGCTGTCGAGAGGTCGTTGGGGTCAAAGTTTCCTGCGTGGCGGGCGAGAACCTCGAGTTCCGCATTCCGTTCCGGCAGGGGCATATTGATCTTGAGGAGGAAACGATCGAGCTGTGCTTCCGGAAGCGGATAGGTGCCCTCGTATTCGACCGGGTTCTGGGTGGCGATCACCATGAACGGATCGGGGAGGGGCTTTGACTCGCCGTCAATCGTCACCCGGTGCTCCGCCATTGCTTCCAAAAGCGCTGCCTGTGTCTTGGGAGGAGTCCTGTTAATCTCGTCAGCGAGCAGAAGCTCCGTAAAGACGGGGCCGGGACGGAACGAGAACTCACCCGTTGAGGACTGGTAGATGAGGGAGCCGGTCAGGTCGCCGGGCATGAGGTCCGGTGTGAACTGGATGCGCTTGTTGTCGAGAGCGAGGCTGGCCGACAGGGACCGGACAAGCAGTGTTTTTGCGGTTCCAGGCACACCCTCAAGGAGCACGTGCCCGTCGGCAAGCAAACCAACGAGCAGGCCCGCGAGAACGGACTCTTGACCAACAACGGCCTTCCGCACCTCGCCTGCGATCCGCGCGAAGGTCTGCTGGGACTGGCTCGCACCCGGACCCGGCGTCGGCAGGGTGAGGGGCGGCTGGAATGACGGGCTAGTCATGGGTGAGCTCCTTCGTGAGCTGGTTGAGGCGGTGGGACAGGGTGGTCAGGTCGCGTTCGGAAGCCGGGGGAGGCCCGTACAGGAGATCGGCGATCTCGTTCCGATCCCAACCCGTGGCGGTCACGAACTGATTAATCACGTGCTCGGGTGATGCGCTCGGAAAAAGACCGAGCCGTCCCGATGTGGTGTGAATGGTGCCGGCACGGAGTGCAGCACCAGCATGGCCGTAGTTGGCTCCCCGTTCGTACAGCCGTGCCCGCCCGCGTGCTGTCTCGGCCCCGGGAACCGCGACGGGAAGCTCCTCGGGGATAAGCGGACCGGCGGGGCGGCGGACGAAGAATCCGTACCAGAGTGCCACGGCAGCGAAGCCAATGAGTGCGCCGGTGAGCGCGGGCGGGACCGCGGGGAGCGGCTCGTCAGATTCTGGGATCGGGATGAGCCAGGTTAGGTTCTTTGTCTGTCCCGCGGCCCGAATGGAGACCGCGGCATTGTGCGCGCGGTCCAGGTATGCGTTGGTGAACAGTTCGGGGGAAGCAAAGTAGGAAACATTGTCTTCGACGACGAGGTGGTAGCCCGAACCGGTTGGGAAACAGCCCGGCTTATCAATGCCGCGTGAAACGCCCTCGATCCCGTCAAGATCGGACATCCAGGGGACGGAACATTCAGGCCGGATCCCGGCAGAGGACGAGTTGGGTGTGGCATCAATGTAGCTACCATCAAGCCAGTCACTCGCGTCCTCACCATCGGCAGACACAATGACGAGGGGCCTACCGGAAGTTTTGAGCTGCTCTCGCTCGTAGTGGGTGAGATGGTTCGCGGGATCCCAGACGAGAATCGTGCCATCCTGGCTCAGCGCCTCGTCGCTGGTGTGGACGAGAGCGATCGAGGCGCCGTGATCGCGCAAGATATTCCCCAATGCACCTGCACCGCTCGGCGAGACCGAGTCTGGATGCATGTCATCGATGTTGTGGCGCTGATTGAGAGAGGAAATCGACAGGGCGAGAACAACGATGATGATGATCATGATGGTGCCTGCAAGGATCCGGTACCAGGTGGGGCGCTTGCGAGTCTGCGTAGCGAACTTCGGGTCGAGACTCATGCCGCCACCCTTGCTCGTGAGCACCGCTCGTAGAGCCCGGCCACCATGTCAGCATCGGCCGCCGTTGCACTGCCGCCACCGTAGATGACGGAGTCGAAGATGATGGCGGCGGGATGTAGTGGCAGGCCCGTGGTGGCACTTCCCTGGTGGGCGGCCTCGCGGGCTGTCATTCCCGGCGTTGCGAGGATGAGTCCGTCCCGGTCGAGGATGCGGATGCAGGCCCGGTAGTAATCCGCGCACGCCGCAGCGAAGTTACCTGCCCGGTGAGCGTTTTTCGCGTCTCGTTCAAGAGCAGAAAGTTCTCTCGTGTCGTCAAGGATCTGGATGGGGCCGGTCCGGATGCGTTTACTGCCGGGGCGGAGTCTGCCGTAGAAAATGATGAAGCCAACGATGACGATGAGGGCGATGAT
Source organism: Flaviflexus massiliensis (assembly GCF_001375495.1). Lineage (GTDB taxonomy): Bacteria > Actinomycetota > Actinomycetes > Actinomycetales > Actinomycetaceae > Flaviflexus > Flaviflexus massiliensis. The sequence continues at coordinate 1,038,113 of NZ_LN831058.1, forward strand.
GATGGCGATTGAACCAAACGAGGTGGCATCAACGGACAGCTCAATGTTGAATCGTGACAGTTGCTCGATGAGCCACAGGCCGATCCTGTCGAGGACTCCCATCCCACCCTGGGAGTAGCGATCGTTCGACAGCTCCTTGATTGCCCACTCGCGTGCCTCATCCCCATCGGGGTGAAGGAACTGGGCGGCGAGGATGGTCCACACGGTCGAGAAGCTTCCTGGTTGGTTACGAGTTACGTACCTGGTGGTGGAAGTTCTCCCTCTCCATTCGCAAATTCACGTAAATGACGTTCGAAACCGCCTGAGCAAACGCGATGAGGACGGAGGAGATGAGGGTGGAGGTCACCGAATAGGTGATGTCGGCGAGCGGAGTTGCTGTGAAGATGGCGTTGATGAGAGAAGCAACGATCGTCAGCACGATCGAGAGTACGAACATGAAGATGAACGTGACGACGAAGGTGACGAAGATCGTGCCGGCGCGACCCTTTGTTAGCTGGAAGGAGCGGAGGACGGCGTCGATGGGGCCGCGTTGCTCTGCAACGAGAGCGGGCACTACACAGCAGACCCGGATGGCAAGGTAGATGCCGCCGAAGAAGAGTGCGAGGAAGACGAAGAACATGACGGTGTCACCCAGGGGGCTGAGGATCGGGAACAGAGCGAACCCGAAGAACGCCATGACCGCGATGAAGCAGACCGTGTAGAGGAAGTAGGCAACGGCAAGCCTGCCCGAGTCACCAATGGACATGCTGAGCGCGCGCCCGATCGAGATTTTCCGGCCATAGACCGCGCTCATCGCACCGTTGACCGCGGTTGTGTAGATCATGAGGCTGGCAATGAAGGACAGGAGGGAAACGACGAGAATGGAGACGATGAAGGATGTGGGGATGGTGCCGTAGTCAGTCTCGAGCGGGTTGAAGTAGACCAGGAAATTGTCGGTATTGAATAGGATCAGGACCCCGGCTGATAGGAGCCCGACGACGAGGTAAACGATGATGGGCAGGACAACGAAGACAGCGGGGTTGAATCGGATGAGCCGAATCGCGGCATCGATCTGTTCCATGGGAGTGAGCGGATGCAGTGGGAAGGGGGAGCCGTTCGATCCCGTGTAGGGGCTACGCGGCTGCCCGTAATCACCGGAGGCCGTGCCGAACTGGCCGTAGCCGAAACTATTCTCGTTGCCTCCCCACTGAGAGTCGGACTCGTCTTGAAAGTAGCCGAATGTGCGACCCTGTTCCGGGGACTGGTCGAATGGATCGCTCTGTCTGCTCGACCCGTCATCAGCAGAACCGTCCCAGGCTGAACCGGTGTTGTTAAACAGCGGCTTCCAGGAGTCCTGATCTCCACTACGGTGATCTGAATCGTTCTGGTCATCGCTGGGCCGCCAGCGTTCGTTATCATTCGACATTTAATTGCTCCCACATTGTCGGACACTTCCATCACATCTTGGCACAGCTCACAGGTCGGTGGGCAGTGTGGCTCGCATCGGGAAGTAATACCCACAGCCATGAAAAGAAAGGGGGATTCAAAGCGGACAGAGACCGGGGTGGGCCGGCAATTTCCTTCCCGGAGAGCGCTGACCCGAAGGAGCCGAGTAAGCGAGGCTCCTCGGTCCGATGATCTCGTTCACTCCCACTTCCTTGATTCCGCCCTTGCTCTTGCCGAGAGGAGGTGATCGAAGCGAAAGTGGCTCGCGAGTGCACCGGGCATTTTGCTTCCATTCGTGGGAAACTAGGGGCATGAAGTCTCGCATTCTTGTTGTCGATGATGATCCGTCAATCTCGGAAATGGTCGCGATCCTGCTCGAGTCCGAAGGATACGACGTGACCGTCTGTGCTGACGGACTGTCGGTCCTGCCTCTCTACCGTGCAGAGCGACCCGACCTGGTGCTTCTCGACGTTATGCTCCCAGGAATGAACGGCGTTGAAGTCTGCAAGGTGCTGCGGGACGAAACCGATATTCCGATCATCATGATGAGTGCGCTGACCGACTCCGTTGATGTCATTGCCGGACTGGAAGCGGGTGCGGACGACTACGTGACGAAGCCGTTCGAGAACTCGGTTCTCATGGCCCGCATCAAGGCACGCCTGCGCCGCCAGGAACTCGAGCCCGAGATCTTGAAGGTCGCTGACCTCACGATCGATATCACGGGACACACGGTGATGCGCGGGAATGAAAACCTGTCGCTCACGCCCCTCGAATTTGATCTTCTTGTTGCGCTTGCTCGCAAGCCCCGCCAGGTTTTCTCCCGTGAAGAGCTCCTCGAACTCGTGTGGGGATACCGGCACAGTGCGGACACCCGTCTCGTTAACGTGCACGTGCAGAGACTCCGCGCGAAGGTCGAAAAAGACCAGGATAATCCCGAAGTTGTCGTGACCGTCCGCGGCGTGGGATACCGGGCGGGTGCGGCACAGGAGTGACCGCTCAACCGGATGAGGAGACGGCTGGCCGCTCGCGAGGAAGGCTGCTCGCCGCGAAGATCGGCGAGATCACACACTTCTTCCGGGAACGGCTCCAGGTCCGTGTCATCGCTATCCTTCTCACTATCGTAACCGTCTCGGTTGTTCTCACCTTCGGCGTTTCGCTGTGGCAGATCCGCAACCAGGTATACGACAACCGGGTTGACTCCATCGTTGAAGAGTTCGGTAACGATGCTCGCGCTGCGCAACGGAGCTTTGATGCGATCATCGGGTCCAACCCGGGTGAGGTCCAGCTAGAGGCCAACACGATTGTGAACGGCCTCTATGACCCCACATCCTCAATCACCGGGGTCATGCTCATGCGTTCGGACAACCAGGAGTCGAGCGGACTGCAGATACTCGAACCCGTCACCGGACCGGCCACGATCCGTGACCTCGTCACGGACGAATTGCGTGCACAAACTGCCCACTCGGAAGCACTCCACTGGCAGTCAGTTGAGATCCCGTCTTCGAATGGCGGCACGAATCCGGGCATCGTCGTCGGCGTTGCGATCACTATTCCCGGCACCGGTAATTACGAGCTCTATTCCGTGTTCTCGCTCGAATCGGAACAGCGTCTCCTGTCGCTGGTGACGACGGTGCAGATGGCGGCGGCGGCAATGCTCCTCGTCCTTCTCGTGCTCATGACCTTCGTTCTCGTCCGGATGGTTCTTGGACCGATCAAGGAAGCATCGCGCAATGCTCGCCGGATCGCCGATGGTGCCTTCGAGGTGCGGATGGATGTGCGTGGCGACGACGAGCTTGCTCAGCTCGCCAACTCCTTTAACCAGATGGCGTCCTCACTCGACGAGCAGTTCACGAGACTGCAGAAGCTCTCCAAGGTTCAGCAGGACTTTGTGTCCGCCGTTTCGCACGAGCTCCGCTCACCCGTGACAACGATCCGCATGGCAGGGCAGCTGATCTACGACAAGCGGGAAGAACTACCGAGCAGACTGCAGCGCTCCGCGGAGCTCATGCAGCGTCAGCTCGTCAACCTGGATGCGATGCTCGCGGACCTCCTGGAAATCTCCCGATTCGATGCTGGCGCGATGGCGTTGAATAACGAAAACGTTGACATGTCGGAGCTAGTCAATAACGTGATTGACATGACCGCGCCGCTGGCCATTGAGGACGGCGTGACCGTTCGTGCCTACGCATCGGGCGACACGTACGCCGATGTGGAGCATCGCCGTGTTGAACGCATTGTCCGCAACCTTCTCGTCAACGCTATCGAGCACGCCGAGGGTGGGAACGTGCGCCTCGACGTGGTTGGTAACGAGACGGCTGTTGCCGTCAGGGTTGTCGACAACGGTGTGGGTATGAGCCAGGATCAGGTCGACCACGTGTTTGACAGGTTCTGGCGTGCGGATGCGGCCCGCGTCCGCAAGGCCGGCGGAACCGGCCTTGGGCTCACGATTGCGCGTGAGGATGCGAACCTGCACGGCGGCGAAATCCGCGTGTGGGGAGTCATTGGGGAAGGCTCCAGCTTCATCCTCATCATGCCCAGGGAGCCCGGCAGCCCCTACGTGTCACCACTTGATGTTGAGGTAGATTTCTCTGCACTCGACTTTGAGGAGGAATCGTGAAAAAGATTGTCGCATTCGCTGGTGTCCTCTGCCTGCTTGCAGCATGCACCACCCTCCCAACGGAAGGTCCGGTCAACGCGACCAAGGCCCCGACCGATACGAGCAGAAACGTTGGTCTCCACGCGAACGGACCCAGCGAGGGCGCGTCCCCCGAAGAGATCGTCAACGGCTTCCTCACCGCCTCCGGTGCCGGCCCATCCAACGACTTTGCAGTCGCAAGACAGTTCCTCTCCGAAGAAGCATCAGCCTCCTGGCAGCCCCTCTCATCCGTCCGCATATATTCGGATTCACGGGTGCCGGTCACGACGAGAACCGATACGCAGGCGGTCAGGCTGTCACTCGGGAGTGAAGGCTCGCTCGATCAGGACGGAAAGTTCACGCCCTCGTCCCGCGACGCAGTCATCACGACCGAATTTTCCCTTGCCCGTAACTCGGAGGGTCAGTGGCGGATCATTGACCTCGAGAACGGCCTGCTTATTTCCGCGACCCTCTTCGACTCGCAGTACGCGAAGTCGGAACTGTACTTCCTGACCTTCGACTCGCGATATCTCGTGGCAGATATGCGCTGGTTCCCGCGTAACTCCTACGCCGTTCAGGCCATGAATCAGCTTTTCGCAGGCCCTTCACCGTGGCTCGCCAGTGCAGTGCACACAGCAATCCCGGCAAACACGACCGTCGGGTCTCGCAGCATCTCCATCGAAAACGGTCTTGCCACCGTCTCGGTCAGTGAAGAAGCGCTCTCGGTTGCCGGCTACCAGAGGGTGCTGTTCGAATCGCAGGTCGAAGAAACACTCACCCTGCTGTCCAACGTTCAAGACGTTGAACTGACCATCGATGGGGCACCCTGGCCAATATCGTCTGGGACCGGCCCATCGTCATATCCCTTCACCGACTCGAGGGTGCTCGTGATGGTCGGGGGACAGCCCTCCCTCTACCGCGACGGAACCTCGGTTGGCCTCAACATGAGTGCCGTGCCCGACAACCTGCATTCCCTCGCCATGGGCTACCTCGAAAACCCGACCATGGTCGGCATCTCCGGTAACTCCCTCGTCACCCTCCCGAACGACGGAACCGCACCACGCACGCTGCTGGAGGGGCCCGAACTCATCCCGCCGTCGGTCGACATTTACGACTGGGTATGGTCCGGCCAATCCAACGCTGCCGGGAAAATTACAGCCGTCACCCCGGCGGGGGAGAAGGTGGATATGCAGGTGCCGTGGCTGGGAGACTCGGTCGTGAAATCCATTCACGTATCCCGCGAAGGCGCTCGTGCCGTTATTGTTTCCCAGACTGAAACCACAACCCACGTCTCAGCCGTTGCGATCACGCGTGATTCCCAAGGAAACCCCATCTCCTTTGGTGAGCCCGTAGAGCTGGGAACGAGGATCGAGTCCGTCACCGACATTGCCTGGATCGACGAAACCTCCGTCGCAGTTCTGGGAACCCTGTCGGGAAGTAACAGTCCCGCAATTTACTCAGTGCCGATTGGCGGACCGATCCACACGATCACCGAAGCCAATGGTGCCACCTCGATCACGGCGGGTGACGGGGATGACTCCCTCATTGTCGCCACCGAGAACGGGCAGATCCTCGAACGCTCAGGCGGTGGCTGGAAGCTCCTCCTAACCGAAGGAAGCGATCCCGCGCTCGCGGGCTAACACCACCCGTCCTTTCCCGAAGAACTGGGAGCATCTCTCGTTTCAATGTCGATTCACGCCGGGCACATCGGAACGATCCTCGGTGGTATGAGTACCCATCCACAGACTGATTCTGGAGTGCTCAGAAGAAGCGTTCAATGAGGGCATGACATCAGCACCTCAACGCGGCAGTTCACCTTCCCGGAGTCTTTCCGAGCCCACTCGCCCCATTCTTGGAAAGCTGTCCGAGGTAGTGGAAACCTTTTTCCCCGCACAGTGCCCCGGGTGCGGCCAGTGGGATACTGCGGCATGCGATGCGTGCCTGGAGGCGATGGGGGAGCCGATGGAGGTCGCACACTTTCTGCCCCATCTCTCCCGCATCACACCCGATGGCGATGACATACCGCTCTTTCCCGTATGGGCACTGTCCTCGTACGAGGAAATGGGGGCCGTGATTCGCGCCTGGAAGGCCAGACCCAACAGTATGCTCGACAAGCTCGTGGGCGATAGGGTCGACCAGCTGGTACGAAAAGCCGCGGGTTCTTTTGGGGAGGCTCTCGATGACGCTACGACCATTCACGTTGTTCCCGCACCATCGAGGCCGGCGCGGTACCGCGCCGACACCTACGTGACCGGGACGATTGCTGATCGAGTGGCCGGAGCACTCGCAACGCGTAGCAGCGGACCGGATCTGGTGACCTCCATCGACCTCTTCGCCCCCAGGAAGGGACGCCAGCGAGGCAGGTCGCGCCGAGACCGTCACAAGCGGGCCCCGGTCCGGTTACGAGCGGACCTAGATGGCGGGCAAATTCTGCTCGTGGATGACGTGGCAACGACCGGAGCGACCCTCGACGACTGTTGGCAGGCCCTCCACCAGCGCAAACATTCGATCCTTGGAGCTCTCTGTATAGCTGCGGTTATTCCGCGGGGAACTGTGCCCTAAAGCCCACCGTGTGGAGTAAACGTAGAGTAAAATGTAGGGAACGATATCCACAAGGAGTCGTGAACTGAAGGAGGTGGTTGGTTCTGCTCGCCACTCCGGCGAGTTTGCCATTTCGACGGGCCCAAGCCCACACCCTTCTGATGAGGAGAAAATCGTGGAAATCATCGTACAAGGACGTAACGCCGAGATTTCGGACCGGTTTAGAGAGCACGTGGTTGACAAGCTCTCCAAGATTGAACAGTTCGCCCCCCGAGCCCAGCGCGTGGAAGTCGAAGTCACGCATGAAGCCCATCTGGCTCAGACCGACGTGACGGAGAAGATTGAAATAACGGTCATTGATAAGGGCCCCGTGATTCGTGCTGAAGCATCAGCATCAGACCGGGGTGCCGCACTTGATCTGGCCTCCACGAAACTAATTGAACGACTTCGTCGGGCACGCGACCGCAAGAAGACTCACCGCCGCAAGGACGGTAATGGCGAGCAGGTACCGACCGAATTGAATATTGATTTGAAAGAGCTGAATGCTCAGCCGGCCGAACCCGTCGAAGAACGTAAGGTTCCGAGCGAACCCGGTGTCGCGATCGAACAGCAACTGGGTGACTCCCCGGTCATTGTGCGCCAGAAACTTCACGAAGCTGAACCGATGAGCGTGGACCAGGCCCTGTACGAAATGGAGATGGTGGGGCACCCGTTCTACCTCTTTATCGATGATGAGACGAAGCAGCCCTGCGTCGTCTACCACCGCCACGGCTGGACCTATGGCGTCATTCGACTTGACACGAAGGTCGCCGACTAACTGCCGACTAAAGAACTAAAGAGAAGAGAGGACGAGCCTTTTGTAACTGAATGGCCGTCTTCATACGACAGGGAACCCGCGAGCATGCTCGCGGGTCCTCGTCTCTTAGCATGATTGGTTTCTCCGGCCGTGACCGATCGGTAAACTGGGAGAGTCTGTTTTCCTACGCTGTGAGGTATACGTGAGCGCACGTCCGTTGTCTGTTGCTGTTATTGGTGCCGGCCCGGCAGGTATTTATGCCGCCGATATCCTCGCCAAATCCGATATCGAGACATCGATCGACCTGTTTGAACGCTTACCCGCACCCTTCGGGCTCGTCCGGTACGGGGTTGCCCCCGACCATCCCCGCATCAAACAGATCATTGTTGCTCTCTACAAGATTTTGCAGCGCGGCGACATCCGCCTCATCGGCAACGTGATCGTGGGTGAGGACGTGACGATCGAGGACCTGCAGGATCACTACGACGCGATCATTATCGCGACCGGCTCGGATAAGGATTCTCCTATGGAGATCCCGGGAGTGGACCTGGAAGGGAGCTACGGGGCTGCCGATTTCGTGTCCTGGTACGACGGGCACCCCGACTACCCGAGGACGTGGCCGTTGGAGGCAAAAGAGATCGCGGTGATCGGTGTCGGCAACGTGGCCCTCGACGTGGCTCGCATGCTTGCCAAACACCCCGATGACCTCATGGTGACCGAGATACCCGAAAATGTTGAGAAGGGGCTGCGAGAGAACCCGGTGACCGACGTTCACGTGTTCGGACGCCGCGGCCCCGCCCAAGTGAAATTCACGCCTCTCGAACTGCGTGAACTGGGCAAGGTTCCCGACGTTGACGTCATCGTCTACGAAGAAGACTTCGATTTCGACGAGGGATCGCAGGAAGCAATCAGCTCCTCGAACCAGACGAAGCAGGTTGTTAACACCCTGACTGACTGGGTGATGAGGGACGAAGAATTCACGGCCTCACGCCGCATCCACATTCACATGATGCAGTCACCGGTTGAGATCCTCGGAACCGACAGGGTGGAAGGTATCCGGATGGAACGCACCGAGCTCGTCGGTGACGGATCCGTGCGTGGTACGGGGGAGCACATCGACTACCCCGTGCAGGCTGTCTACCGTGCAGTCGGCTACTTCTCGTCCCCCATCAAGGGACTGCCGTTTGACGATGTGCGTGGGATCATCCCCAACGAAGAAGGTAGGGTGCTTGCCCCGGGTGGCGACCACATCCCCGGGATCTACGCCACCGGCTGGGTCAAACGCGGCCCTGTTGGTCTTATTGGCTCCACGAAGTCTGATGCGAGGGAAACCATTGGGCACCTGGTGGAGGACGCGAAGGCGGGCAAGTTCAATCACGAACCCGTCCGTTCGGGTCACGATGCGATGACCAAGGTGCTCGACGAGCGCGGCATCAAATACACGACCTGGCAGGGCTGGGAGCTGCTTGAAGCCTTCGAACTTGCCCTCGGTGAGGATCAGGGCCGCGAACGTGTCAAGGTCGTGGAACGCGACACCATGGCTGCGATTTCTCGCGGTGAAGATCACGATGGAAAGCTGTACTGATGAGTGAAGCAGTGGTGGGTCACATGCACGGGGAATACAAGGAACCGGGGCACAAGCTCATTGTTGTTGACCTTGATATCGAGGACGGCGTGCTCGCACATGTCCAAATCGCCGGCGACTTCTTCCTCGAACCGGACGACGCGCTCCCTCGGATTACCGCCGCGATTGAGGGACTTCCCAAGGACACGGCAGCGGCCGACATTGCTGCCGCTGTCGAGAAGGTCCTAAAACCCACGGATGAACTGTTTGGGCTGAGCGTGCACGGGATTGCGACAGCGGTCCGCAGGGCGCTTGGCAAGTCGATTGACTGGGACGATCTTGAACTGGAGGTCCTTCACGGCCCCGTGGTTTCCCCGATGGTGAATGTTGCCATGGACGAGACGCTGATCGAGGACGTTGCGGCGGGACGCCGCAAGCCCTTCATGAGGATCTGGGAATGGGACTCTCCCTGCGTCGTCATCGGATCCTTCCAGTCAGTTTCCAACGAAATCGACTGGGATGGGATGAACCGGCACGGCATCACCCTGTGCCGCAGGGTCACGGGAGGGGGAGCGATGTTCATGGAGGCAGGTAACTGCATCACCTACTCTCTTGTCGTCCCCACCGCCCTCGTTGATGGAATGAGCTTCAAGGACTCCTATCCGTTCCTCGACGAGTGGGTCATGGAAGCCCTCGAAAAGGTGGGGGTGAAGGCCACCTACGTTCCGCTCAACGACATTACGTCCGAGCAGGGCAAGATCGGTGGGGCAGCCCAGAAACACTTCGCGAGCGGAGTCATGGTGCACCACGTGACGATGAGCTACGACATTGATGCCGAGAAGATGATGGAATGCCTCCGCATCGGCAAGGAAAAGATCCGCGATAAGGGGCTGCGTTCCGCAGTGAAGCGCGTGGACCCGATCAAGTCTCAAACCGGCATGGCACGCCAAGACATCATTGATGTCTTCCTCGACCACTTCGCGACCAAATACAAGGCCACGCCCGGCACGATCACCCAGGCCGACATCGACACCGCACTCGAGCGGTGCGAAACCAAGTTTGATACGGACGACTGGACATTCCGGCTCCCGTAGCCACTCGAAGAAAGGCAGAAGCATGAACCGTTCCACCCTCAATGGCGTTAAGACCGCGTTACTCCTGGGAGTGCTGTGGGCGGTGCTGCTTGGAATCGGTGGCGCTCTCGCGTACGCCACCGGCTCGTGGATGTACATCATCGTCTTCGGAGTCCTCGGTCTCGGATCGACCGCCTACTCGTATTGGAACTCGGGCAAGCTCGCCATCCGTTCCATGAATGCTCGAGAGGTGAGCGAAGCAGAATTCCCCTGGTATCACCAGACCGTGCGGGAATTGGCGCAGAAGGCGGGCAAACCCATGCCCCGCCTCTACATCTCACCCACCCCGTCGCCCAACGCTTTCGCAACCGGACGCAACCCCGAAAACGCGGCAGTGTGCGTGACCGAGGGGATCCTCGGGCTCCTGTCTGAGCGCGAACTGCGCGCAGTGCTGGGGCATGAGCTCATGCACGTGTACAACCGCGACATCCTCACGTCCTCCGTTGCAGCAGGCCTTGCTGGCATTGTCTCCTCCATCGCCCAGCTCTTCATGTGGATGGGGATGATGGGCGGAAATAGGAATAACAACAGCAATCCCATCGCCCTCATCGGGATGTTATTCATGGCGTTGCTCGCTCCCATCGCAGCCTCACTCATCCAGCTCGCCGTCTCCCGCACGCGAGAATACGATGCGGACCATGATGGTGCAGAGCTCACGGAAGACCCCCTGGGTCTTGCCTCGGCACTCAACAAGATCTCCGGTGGGACAGCACGTACACCACTGAAGGAAACCCCTGCCATGGACTCCGTCTCGCACATGATGATCGCCAATCCCTTCGCGGGCAAGGGAAGGGCACTCTTCTCCACACACCCGCCCATGGCGGACAGGATCAAGCGCCTGGAGGAGATGGCGGGCTACTAGGAGGTCCGAGCACCGGTTCCTGAACGCTTGCTCAGCGACGGAATTTCACGATAGACGCAGCTGTGGCCAGCCCCTCAGGGGGCTGGCCACAGTCATCGATTCAGGTGGCTCTGGCCGGCCTGCAACGGTATTTAACGGTAGTTCTGGAAGGAGAGGGCGAAGTCGAAGTCCGCTCCCTTGAGAAGAGCGATTGTTGCCTGCAAGTCATCGCGCGACTTCGAGCTGACACGCACCTCATCACCCTGGATCTGGGTCTTGACGGACTTCGGCCCCTCATCGCGAACAAGCTTGGTGATCTTCTTCGCGTTCTCCTGGGAGATACCTTCCTTGAGGGCTCCAGCAAGGCGGTATTCCTTACCGGACTGCTGGGGGACACCCTCGCCCACGTCGAGGACCTTGAGGGAGACTCCGCGGCGTACAAGCTTGGTTTGGAGGACGTCGTAGACGGCGAGGCAGCGCTCTTCCGAGTTCGCCTTCATGAGGATTGATTCGCCTTTGAGTTCGATCGATGCGTCAACTCCCTTGAAGTCATAACGCTGGTTGATCTCCTTCGCTGTCTGATTGACAGCGTTGTCCACCTCCTGCATGTCATACGTCGAAACAACGTCAAATGACGAGTCGGCCATGTTCTTCCTTTCGCTAGGCTGGCGCCCTAAATGAGAGGTCGCGCACTGGTACGCTTCCCAGTTTGACATGACCGGGATGAAACTTGGTAGTCTCCCTTATGCACCCTTCGGGTGTAAGGCGGATTGACCGAGCGGCCAATGGTATCTGACTGTAAATCAGACGCGAGAGCTACGGGGGTTCGAATCCCTCATCCGCCACCGTACGATTCGTCGTGCATGTGCGTGAGTATCCTCACCGCAACCGGGAGCAAACGGACTTGGTTCCAGCCCGGAAGCGCTGATAGGCTTATGCGCGCCGCCCCGATAGCTCAGACGGCAGAGCGTCTCCATGGTAAGGAGAAGGTCCAGGGTTCAATTCCCTGTCGGGGCTCCATTTTGCGGAGGGCTATCCGTAGGATGATGCGGCGGGGTAGCTCAGCTGGTCAGAGCGCACGACTCATAATCGTGAGGTCGCGGGTTCAAGCCCCGCCCCCGCTACAGGCAAAGTAGAGATCGCGGAACCGCCGTGTCTCGCAGAACGAAGTGAGGAAACCGTGGCATCAAAGTCTGCCGACGTTCGCCCCAAGATCACCCTCGCCTGCGAGGTGTGCAAGGAGCGCAACTACATCACGAAGAAGAACCGTCGTAACAACCCCGACCGTCTCGAGATGAAGAAGTACTGCGCTCGCTGCAATGCTTCGACCACGCACCGCGAAACCCGCTAAAGCGAATACATGTTTTCTGAAGGAGCCCGCCGCACAGGCGGGCTCCTTCGTTTTCAAACAGCACCTTGTTTCTCAACAGCGCCAGGGCGAGGCCGCTACGCTGACGTGGTGGAAGGTGACGCGGTGGAAGATATTGGAATGGTAAGGAGCGGTCATGCTGTCGGATAAGCAAAGTGAGCTCCTTGAAGGCTGGCTGCCCGGATACAAAATCGTTGAGGACCTGACTTGGGACATCGCCCAAACCACCGTCCACCGGGTTGAAGCCGGCGGAGAATACTTCACGGTCAAGGCGGGCACGAAGTACAACAATCACATCAGGCGGGAGATCGCCGCCCACGAAACGGTGCTGATCAACCCTACGCTTGCTCCTCGGGTCCCTCGCCTTATCGCGGAGGACCGTGACCACCGCATTCTTGTCACAACCCGGATCCCGGGCCAGCTCATCGATGATTCGGTGAAAGAGTCGGATCCTGACGTTCTCTTTCAAGCTGGCCAGTTCTTGAGGGCACTGCACGATACCGAGCACGGGACTGATGAGACGCTCAATCGGAACCTGGTGAATGCTGCACTCAAATGGCTCGATAAACCCCATGTGATCGAACCGGACAAGGCAGACCAGGCCCGTGAGCTCCTTCAGGCATATACGGAGGTATCCCCGGCAGTGGTTTCAAGCCACGGGGATTACAGCGGGCGGAACTGGCTGTGGACGGGGGATGGCCTGGCGGTTATTGACTTTGGCAGGTTCGGGCACAGGCCAGCGAGTCATGATTTCATTCGCATGTTCTTCCGCAGATGGCACGATCACCCGAAAGAGGCTGAACCGTTCTTTAGTGGCTACGGGCAGGAGCCCGCTGATGTGTACGGTCAAGACTGGTGGTACACGATCCTTCGCGAAGCGGTCGCGACAGCGTGCTGGGCCCGTGCGGTTGATGATCGTGAGTTCGAAGCGCTCGGACTACGTTTTATTGATATCGCGCTGAAGAAACTCGACTAGCTGAATAGTTCAGTTCGGCTCATCCACCGAAACTGCGCATGTGCGAAACTGCAAGTGGTAGCTCTGCTCGTCACTGCAAAGTACTAGCGAGCATCGCAGTATTCGAGGATGTCATCGATCGTTTCATCCACGGCTTCGGCGTCCAACGTATTGACAGCCCGGTATAGGTCTTGAGCAAGTTCAGATACTTTGTCATGCAGCTGGACCCAACCGCCGCCAAACAGCGTGGAGATTGCGAGAAGATCAGTGACATTGTCGCGGAAGTCCTCCTCGTTGCTCGGGTCATTAAACGATTCGTACCTCCCATCCATGTCGCGAGCTAAACCGCAGGCGTAGTCAATCTTGCCTTCGTACGAATAGTCCGCTGTATTGGTGCTGCGGCCAAGGAAGAACCCGATCGTTCCGCCAAGGGCCACGGCAAGGACAAGGATGATGGCGAGGATGCCGGGGTTCATTTGTTTCATTGGTTCTTTCCGGTTTCTTTAAATATGGTGCGGCAAAAATTGTTCCTGACCAGGAATTGATTGTTGCGACAGTGCAGTCTTCTCCAGGGTTGCTGATGTCCACCTTGGCAGAGTGGAGGAGCAGAATCGATAGATTCACGGCTCCTGCGCTGGGGATAAGGGCCCGCCTCCCGGCCTTCTAGCCTGGTTCACTGACGATTTCTGCCCCGACCTATCGCCGCCGCACTAGACTTGGGAGATGGATAGGAATCTCGACAGCGCTCACTCGGGGCGGCCGCGGAAGCTTGACAAGAAGAAGTACGAGAAGGAACTGCGCCGCCTCCAAGCCGAGCTCGTCGCCATGCAGCAGTGGGTGATCGAGACCGGTGAACGGGTCTGCATCATCTTTGAGGGTCGGGACGCGGCGGGGAAGGGTTCCGCCATCGCCCGCATCACCCAGTATCTCAATCCCCGTCACGCGAAGGTCGTTGCTCTACCTGCTCCGACGGAGCGGGAAAAGACCCAGTGGTACTTCCAGCGCTATACCGCCCACCTTCCCGCCGCGGGTGAGATCGTCATTTTCGACCGCTCCTGGTACAACCGGGCCGGAGTGGAACGGGTCATGGGCTTCTGCACGGTCGAGGAATATCACCGCTTCCTCCGGCAAGCACCTGACTTTGAAAGAATGCTCGTTGACGATGGTATTCGGCTCATCAAGTACTGGTTCTCTGTCTCTGCACAGGAGCAGGAGGAGCGCTTCCGGTCCAGGTCGAATGACCCGATGAGGCGATGGAAACTGTCTCCCATGGACGTGGAATCAATCTCCCGGTGGGACGACTACTCGCGCGCCAAGGATGCAATGTTTGCGGCGACGGACACCCCGTGGGCTAGGTGGCGCACAGTCGAGAGTGAAGACAAGAAACGCTCGCGCATCAACGTCATGAACGACATCCTCCACCAGATCCCCTGGCAGCGCATCGAGCCGGCTGAAGTCCAGATCCCACATCGCCCCGAAGCTACCGAAGACTCATCCCTCGACCGGCTAGATCGCAACAAGTACGAGTATGTGGAAGATGTTGCGGCCGCCCTCGAGAAGGACTGAGTGGGCTCAGGCAGGGATGAGATACGGATTCAATTGGAATCCATTTCCCCTGGTGAGCTGGGAATACTCGATGAGGTGATTACCGTACCTGCCACCGGGTGCGTGACGGGCCTAAGATGTCACCATGAGCTGTTCCATCATCGAACCGAACGAACCCGTCGACATCGGCCCCTCCGTCCCCTCGACGAGGAGAACCGGAGAGTCGACCTTTGCCGAACTGACCACGATTGCCACCGGCGGTCCCGTCCGTGAACTCGTGCGCGCGACCACGGAGGAAGAAATCGTTGACGCGGTACGCGATGCTGACGAGAACGGCATTGACGTGCTGGTCCTCGGCGGGGGATCCAATCTCCTCGTGAGCGATCAGGGCTTTGAGGGCAGGGTTGTTATCGATACCAGGAACCAGATCGATCAGCTCCAGATCTCGGGATGTGGGGGAGCGATCCTCCGCGGCACCGCAGGCACACCGTGGGATGAGTTCGTCAACGTCTCCATTTCCCAGGGCTGGAACGGTATTGAAGCCATGTCCGGGATCCCAGGATCCCTTGGGGCGACCCCGGTCCAAAACGTCGGAGCCTACGGACAGGAAGTCTCCGAAACGATCTACTCGGTGCGCATCTATGATCGCGAAAAGAAGAAGCGCACCGACATGGTCCCATCCGAGCTCGGGCTCTCTTACCGCAATTCGAAACTTAAGGAATCGACCGCGGAATGGGGTGCGACAGGCCGCTGGGTTGTCCTGTCCGTGACCTACCAGCTGGGGCTGGCCACCAACTCCACGCCCATCGCCTATAAACAGCTCGCAGACGCCCTCGGAGTGGATGTGGGGCAGAGAGTCCCAACGGTTGACCTGCGGGCCGCTGTGCTCGATTTGAGGCGCTCCAAGGGCATGGTTCTTGATGACAGTGACCGCGACACATACTCCCTTGGTTCTTTCTTCACCAACCCGATCGTCACAGAAGACAGAATCCCCGAGGGTGCACCCAAGTACGCGCACGGTGATCTCTTCAAGACCTCCGCAGCCTGGCTGATTGACCATGCCGGCTGTGCTAAAGGATTCGGTGGGGAACTGACCGACGGTCGAGCAACCCTGTCCACCAAGCACACCCTCGCTCTTACAAACCGTGGCGGTGCCTCGACCGGAGACATCCTCACCCTCGCGCGGCAGGTGCGCTCGCGGGTGCACGATGCTTTCGGTATTGAGCTCGTCAACGAGCCCGTCATCCTCGGCGAGGCACTGTAGCCACAGGAAGCAGATACAACTAAGGAAGGGCTGGGACACTCCATGTGAATGTCCCAACCCTCCCTCGTTCTTTGCCGTCTGACGGAAGAGTCTTATCTCCTGCACTCAGTGGCGGCTGGCCGTGTCTGCCTCCGCCTTTTTCCTCGTTGGGAGTGCCAACGCCATGATCATGACGATCAGGCCCGCCACGGGAAGCACAATCAAGCCGATCCGGAGCGATGTTGCATCGGCAATGACACCGATGAGCGGGGGAGTACCAAGGAATCCGATCCGCATGAGCCACGAAATCACCGTCAGCCCTGTGCCATCACGCAACCCGGGGAGCTTGTCCGCTCGGTCGAAAGCAGAGGGGACGAGAGTGGCTGAGCCGTAGCCTGCCAGTGCGAAGCCGACGATTGTCAGGGGAATCGACCGGAATGCGAGCGCGAGTCCCATGCCGGCCGCGATGATGAGGCCCCCGAGGGTGGCTACCTCTCGGTTTCCGCACCTGTCGACTTGACGGTCGCCGAGGATCCGACCGAGGAACTGCCCGCCCACGAGAGCAATGAATCCGAAGGCGGCGAAGGAGGGTGCTGCCCCGAGGGAGTCACCGAGGTAGAGGCTGGCCCACGAGTTACCAACTTCCTCAATGACGGAGCCGGCGATTCCCAGCAGAACGAGGGCACCCAGCATGAGAAGGGTACGGGGTGGGACCTTCGACATTCTGTCGGTCATCTCCGCCCGGTCCGCAATATTGTCTTCATCGGTTTCGGCATCCCGGTGCGGGAGCATGTTGGCTCGCGCGATCATGAGGACGATGCTGAAAACTGCGGCGACGAGGCCCAGGTGGGCCGTCATCGACAGATCGAGGGCTATGGCTCCGGCTGACATGAGTCCGCCGGTGACGGCACCGATGGACCAGATGGCGTGGAATGAGTTGATGATCGACCGGCCGTACACCTTCTGCACGAGCATGGCGTGAGCATTCTGCCCCACGTCCGAAATCGCATCCGTCCCGCCCGCAATAAACAGGAAGACCCCGAAGAGAACCGGGTTGGGGGCCGATCCAGCCAGCAGGAACGTCACGGCCGTGATCGTCATCGTGACAGTGGCGACGTGCGCTGACCCGAATCGTCGAATCAGTGTTGCGGCTGCAAGTGCCGCCACAATGGCACCGATGGGGAACAGGGTGATGAGGATCCCGTAGGCCGCATTCGACAGGTCAAAGATGTCTTTGATTTCGGGGTAGCGCGGAAGAATGTTGGCAAACAGCGCACCGTTCGTGAAGAACGTGGCAGCGACAGCCAGACGAGCATTCCGCGCTCGAGCTGGGGAAACGGATGGATAATTCGGCACGTGTACGATCGTACAGGTACCGTGGTGGTAGGTGAAGGTTACGATTCGTGGAGTAGGTGACAGAAGGGATAATGGTGCAGGAGAAGAACGCGAGGGATCCAGAACGGCGTCAGCGCATCATCGACTCGACCCTCGCCACGATTGTCGACGTCGGGGTGGCCGGCATTTCCCACCGCAAGATTGCGGCACGGGCCGAGGTTCCCCTCGGCTCCATGACCTACTACTTCACGGGTATCGAGCAGCTGCTCCGGGAAGCCTTTGACCAGTTTGTTGATGAACGGATTGCCGAGTTTCAGGACGTCATGAGCGGTGTTCAGGGAAGACAGGACTTCCGGGAGCAGTACATTTCCTACGTCTCCGAGGTCCTCCTTGACCCCGGCCGGAACTTGATCCTTACCCTTGAGCTGTACACCCTCGCGGGCAGGCAATCCTCCTACCGGGTGCTAACGAAGCGGTGGATGGCGGCAACCCGCGATGTTCTCTCCAGCCACGTTGATCCCGAAACCGCCGTTCTCCTTGACGGGCTCATCGAGGGCTTCTCCCTCCACCGCGCACTCGGCTCAACGGGGTCGAGCAGAGAGCTTGTCGCCAGAGGATTCGACCTCATCGTCCACCCGAGCTCGGCACCCCTAGGAAACGAAACTAACTAGGTGCGAGTAATCGGGTAATCGGGTAATCGAGTAAGAGAGGAGGCGGGGCGAAACCGGATATGGTCGCGCCCTGCCTCATCTCTTCGCTCGCTATTTCCGCAATCCCGCAGTTTGCGGTTCTGGAGGAGTGCTAGATGTCGAAGGCGATTGCGTAGGCGTCGTTCACGGCGTCACCGACCTTGCGGGGTGCCACGCAGTCACCAACGGTGATGACTTCGGTTCCGAGGGCCTCACCGAGTTCGGTGGCGGGACGGAGCCCGAAGGCGGTGATGATCGTGTCTGCCTCGAGGTCTACCGGACCGTAAGCATTCTCCGCCTTGATTCCGCCGGGAAGGATGCTCGTGACGGTTGTGCCGATAAGGATCTGGACATTGTGCTTGTCCAGTTCGCGCAGCAGTGACGTGCGGTTGAGCATGAGCATGTCACGAGCAATCTCTTCCTCGCGCTCGACCACGATTACTTCATGACCGTCGATCGCCAGCTCCAGTGCGGCATCCGCACCCGACAGGCCGCCGCCGCAAACAATGACCCTCTTCCCGATTTCAGCGCCCTCGTGGAATGCAAGAACATCAACAGCGTTCTCCGCGCCCTCGATCGTGGACGGAACGAAGGGATGTGAACCGGTGGCGACGACAATGACATCTGCGCCGACGAGCTCGTCCCCACCGGGCTGGACCTCGTGGTTGAGGTTGATGGTGACGTTCTCGATCGTCGCCAACTGGCGCTCCCACCACTCGATCATGCGGAACAGTTCCCGCTTGAATTCGGGAGTCGCGGCCGGCAGGAGAACCCCACCAATCCGATCCGCACGATCGTAGACGTTGACCGTGTGACCTCGGAGCCCGGCCACGCGAGCAAATTCGATTCCCGCGGGCCCCGCACCCACGACGACAATGTTCTTCGGAGTGTCGGTTGGGGTGATGACGCGCTCGCGCTCGTAGCCGACCTCGGGGTTGACGGCGCACCCGATGGCCTTGCCGAAGAAGGCGTTTCCGGTGCAGAGCTGGTTGCAGCGGATGCAGGGGCGAATGTCTTGAGCCCTGCCTTCCTTCAGCTTGTTGACGATGTCAGGGTCTGCAATGAGGCCGCGACCGATAACAATGAGATCGGCCTCCCCGCGTTCAAGGATCTTCTCCCCACTTTCGGGCGTGATGTTGCCGCAGGCACCAACAGGGATCGAGGCGATGGTCTTCACGCGGGCGGCTGCGGAGACCATGCAGTCATCACCTAGGTAGTAGGGCGGGAACACGTAGTCCATGGCCTCGTAGGAGCCATCGTCACACAGGATCATGTCGAGCCCGCCTTCCTCAAGAGCCCGGATCAGATCCTTGGTTTCCTCCCACGTGCGACCACCTGCGAACTTGTGATCAACAGAAATGCGGAAGGAGGTGGTGACACCGGGAGCGTTCTCCCGAATGGCCTGAAGGCATTCCACTGCGAAGCGAGCCCGGTTCTCGGGGCTGCCACCATATTCGTCCGTTCTACGGTTCCAGACCTTAGACATGAACTGGTCGATGAGGTACCCGGTGTGACCGTGCAGATCGATCACGTCGAAACCGGCTTCGTAGGCGCGGAGTGCCGCCTCGCCGGTGCGCTGCACAATAAGGTGAATCTCGTCAGTCTCAAGCGGCCGGCACAGGCGTTCCGGATCAAAGAAGTACGGATTATTGGAGGACGATACCGGCTCCATGCCCATTTCGTCGTAGTACTGATTGTTCCGACCCAGACCGGGGGTGAGCTGAAGGCCTGCCAGGCCACCCTCCGCATGGATCGCGTCCGCAATGCCCTTCAATCCAGCCGTGTGCTCATCCGTATCTGCTCGAGCAAGACCCGGTGCGATTGGTTCAAGGTCGGACTGAAGGAAGTTCACGCCCGTCATGACAAGGGCCGTACCGCCCCGTGCGCGAGCACCGTAGTAGGCGGCTTCCCTCGGTGTGGAACGACCATCCTCCGTCCCCATCTCCGTCCCCATGGGAGCCAGAACCACGCGGTTGGGGAGCGTGAGGTTGCCGATGGTGATGGGGGACAGGATGCGTTCGTAACCGACAGATCGCTCCGATGAGATGGTCATTTCGCAGCCTCGATTCATTAAAGATTCCATCGAATCCATGTCTGGAATTCACCATAAGTTTCTCTAATCGATTCCCTATCTACCGGGGACCAAGGTCGGAGCCGGCCCTAAAAATACGGGATATTACGGAAGAATAGGCAAGGAGAGAATTGCCTGTTGCCTTAACGATTCACATAGGAAATTGAGCGCGTCCAGCTGAGTGATAATGGGCGCTCGCGGAATCAAGCACTCAGACATAAAACGTGTCCCGGACAGAACCGTCAATCAATCCTGCCCGGGACACGCCCGAGATGCTCAACGCGGGTTGTGTTACTCGCCTATTGCTTACTCGTCTGTTGCGAGCCAGTCGGCCACTTCTCCCCGCCATTTCGACTTCGAGTGCTCGGAGGCAAGGGAAGCGTTGATGGACGAGACTGCCATGTCTGCCAACTGGCGATCAGTTGCTCCCAGGTCCCGAGCGATCTGGTACTGGTCGGTGAGACGGGACAGGAACAGCAGCGGGTCATCTGCCGAGAGTGCGATCTGCGCACCCGACTCAAAGATCTGCTGCAGGGGTACGGACTTCTCGTCAGGGTAAACACCGAGGGAGACGTTGGAGGCGGGGCACACTTCGAGCGCGATCCCAGCGTCAACAATCCGTGCCAGCAGATCGGGATCCTCAGCGGCACGAACGCCGTGCCCGATCCTCGTGGGCTTGAGGTGGGCTACGACTTCACGCAGGTGATCGGGGCCGAGGAGCTCACCGCCGTGGGGCATGGCGGCAAGGCCGCCCCTGCGCGCAATGTTGAAGGCAGGGGCCCACTCCGATGTCGTTCCGCGCCGCTCATCGTTCGACAGACCAAAACCGATGACATCGCCCGGCTGGTCACCCGCAAACTTCGTCGCAAGGCGAGCAAGAGTCCGCGCGTCGAGCGGATGCTTCATGCGGGAGGCGGCAACGATCACTGCCACCTCAACACCGGTTGCCTTACTCGACTCCTTCGCTTCATCAACGACGATCTCCAGGGCCGGAGTGAGTCCCCCCACAAACGGCGCATACGAGGTCGGGTCGACTTGGATTTCGAGCCGGCGGGAACCTTCCTTCGCATCGTCTTCCGCGGCCTCTCGGATGATCCGGCGCATAACGTCTTCGCTGTTCACGACCTTGCGGGCAGCGTCATAGGCGCGTTGGAAACGGAACCAGCCACGCTGGTCAGCGGGAACGGAGAGTGCGACATTGTCGACAACGTTGGCGGGAAGCCGGACTCCCTGCTCTTCTGCTATTTGCCGCAGAGATTCCACCCGCATCGAGCCGGTAAAGTGGAGATGCAGGTGTACCTTCGGTAGTTCGTCCAAATCGCGCACAAGCTCAATCTGCCAAAGGAAACAGTCCCGCGCAAACACACTCACCGAGCAAGTCGACAGAAAGTTGGGGACAATAGCCACATGAGCATCACTGATCAGGCGCTTCGGGAAGCTCGCGAAGTAGAGCTTCTCACCGGCCA
This sequence comes from Flaviflexus massiliensis, assembly GCF_001375495.1. Classification (GTDB taxonomy): domain Bacteria; phylum Actinomycetota; class Actinomycetes; order Actinomycetales; family Actinomycetaceae; genus Flaviflexus; species Flaviflexus massiliensis. Next base: position 1,059,721 of record NZ_LN831058.1, read on the forward strand.
AGAGGCCGGCGACATGCTGAGTGCCGCACTGGCGAGCGCGGGCATCGTCCGCGCGTGGAAGGTTCATTCCGTCCACCACCGACCCGGCGCCGGAGTGACCGTGGGATACACGGTGCAGATCGAAGGCCCCAGCGATTCTCAAGTGCTCGTACCGGGTGGAAACCTTGCCGATGAATACATCTGTGCGACCACGGGCCGAGTCTCCCAGCCTCCGTCCGACATTCTCGTCCGCATCGACGGTCCCGAAGGGATCGTCGTCCACGTGTGGCGCCACCCGAACGACCCGGAACTCCCGGCACTGAAGACTGCCTGCGAATCGGGAGCCATGAGCAAACTCGTGGGGCAGCGAGTGAAGCTCGAGCTTCTGTCTTACCGCCCCACTCGACGTGGAGTGCTGAGGGTGAACTATCCGAACCGTGCGCGTGCCTACGCGAAGGTGGTGCGCCCCGACCACGCCCATTCTCTGGTTAAGCGTCACAACATGCTGGTCAACGCCGGCATACCCGCACCCCGGGTGCTACACAACACTCCCGACGGTCTTGTCCTCATCAGTGCGGGGGAGGGGGAGCCGCTCGCGAACCTCCTGTCGCGAGGAATGGGACACAACGTTGAAAAGATCTTGGGCAGCCTCCTCGGGCTCCTGGAAAAGCTTCCTGCCGAGGCCTCAAACCTGACAAGGCGCCCCGCATGGTCCGAACGAGCAGACCACTACGGAAACGCTGCCATCACGGTGCTGCCCTCCTACCGGAACCGAATCGAGAACCTGACCGCGGGCGTCAACTATTTGATGGCGAACTCCGATCCGGGCCCGATCGTTGCCACCCACGGCGACTTCTATGAGGCAAACATTCTGATGGATGCTCGCAACTCGACCGTGTCCGCGCTCATCGATGTTGACTCTCTCGGACCCGGCTACCGTGTTGACGACCTCGGGTGCCTACTCGGGCACATCTCCGTGCTCCCGTACCTCGCCCCGCATGCCTATCCGCACGTGGCCGAGGAGCTCGAGATCTGGACCCGCATCTGCGAACAGCAGGTGGACCCGGTTGCCCTCATGGCCCGCTGCGCAGGGGTCACGCTCTCGCTCATAGCCGGTGCTCGCCGCGAGGACGGTCGTGAATGGTTAAGCGATGCGGAAGGCAGACTTGCGGCTGCAGAAATGTGGCTGGCACGCGGCTACGGACACCTCGCCAAGCGCAACCGAATCGCAGCCAACCCTCGTTAGTCTGCGTGCTCTCGTGACAGCGAGTCATGTTTTTGTCGAGAGACTAAGTTCTTTCGGAGATCTTCAAGGGCTCCGAAAGGTGTGTGTGACACTTAAGTCTCGTGCAACGACACTTGAGGACCTCATGCGGCCAGGGTCACCACAAGGCTTGGACTTTCAAGTGCGATAGCTCTAGCTATCGCACTTGAACATGTCCTCGAGACTACGGCGTTTTCTCGTCTTCAACTGTGAGGTGTGGGACGAACTCACGTAGTGCTTCATCAAGGAATGGTAGAGCCGAATTAGCAAAGGTAGTTGTTAGATGGTTTTCGTCGCGTAGGACCGCAATGTTTCCAACGATGCCGTAGCACTGGTCGGCGTCGCATGTGTATTTGGATGTGTCAAACATGGTGATGTTTTCGGATTCTGAGGGGAAACCACTTGCATCAATAACGGGGTCATAGAAGAGCTCACGAGGTTCAGCACAGTCAAACACCTTGTCGCCCTGAGATTCAGCGATGCAAGTTTCGATGTTCTCGGTGCGGTGCATGTTCTCGCGAAGCAGGAAGACAGGGATACCCATCTCCTCTACGTGGTTGATGGCTTCGAGCATTCCGTCCGTCGTCATCTCTGGTTCGTTACCGATTCGGGTGGTACCGGTTGTAATGACAAGGTCAGGTTGGCGTTCCTCGATAGCTTCCAAAACGTTGTCATTCCACACTACGCAGCTATCCGTGATGAGAACTCCGGCATCATTTTCGATTCCATCGCGGTTGAAGAGACAACCCGACTTTTCATAAAGCTCGAGGTCCCAACCATACTTTTCAGCCAGCTGACCAAATGGAGTGGACCACTGACCGGTGTGTGAAGACCCGACCATGATGACAAGAGGACCAGACGTTGATTCAGGGTATTGGCAGGAGACTGGGTCGGAAGCTGTCTTGCGCTGAACACAATTGTTTTCGAGCGTCAGGTGGATGTTCCAGCCAAAATCGTGCCGCAAGATACTGCTGTCAGGTAGGAATGGCTGGGGTGCAATATCAATGTAGTCGGGGGCAACCATGGCACTCGCCCCCGGATGGTCCTCAAGGACGATTGAGTCTCGGTAGGTGTCAATAGGGCTCTGTTGCAAAGATTGGCGGCAGTCAGAGGTAGGCTGTCGCTCTGCGCCGATCAGGCGGCTGCTGCGAAATGGTGGTTGAGCATGCCCATGGCCTCCGTCAGCGCCGAGGGCCCAATGCCAAAAGCTCTCTCCACAAGGCGCACCTCGCCCCTGATGCCGGGCTGCAGGCACCAGGGGCGAGCCTGTCCTTTGCGCAGGGCTCGCATGACTTCGAATCCCTTGATCGTGGCATAGGCCGTGGGGATCGATTTGAAACCGCGCACCGGCTTGATCAGTATCTTGAGCTTTCCGTGATCGGCCTCGATCACGTTATTGAGATACTTCACCTGCCGGTGGGCCGTCTCCCGGTCCAGCTTTCCTTCGCGCTTCAATTCGGTGATCGCTGCACCATAGCTCGGCGCTTTGTCGGTATTGAGCGTGGCAGGCTTTTCCCAGTGCTTCAGGCCTCGCAGGGCCTTGCCCAGGAACCGCTTCGCTGCCTTGGCGCTGCGGGTCGGCGACAGGTAGAAATCGATCGTGTCGCCCCGCTTGTCGACTGCCCGGTACAGGTAGGTCCACTTGCCCCGCACCTTGACGTAGGTTTCATCCAGGCGCCAGCTCGGATCAAAGCCACGCCGCCAGAACCAGCGCAGCCGCTTCTCCATCTCCGGGGCGTAGCACTGGACCCAGCGATAGATCGTCGTATGGTCGACCGAAATGCCGCGTTCCGCCAGCATTTCCTCAAGGTCGCGATAGCTGATCGGATAGCGACAATACCAGCGCACCGCCCACAGGATCACATCACCCTGGAAATGGCGCCACTTGAAATCCGTCATCGTTCCGTCCGTCCAATCTCCGCCAAGCATGCTCAAGCTTCACGATTTTTGCAACAGAGCCCACACGAGTATTGAGCATAGTCGAGATTGGTGCAGATCACTTCTGATATTGAACTGTCAGGAGCTGGCTGCACAACAGCCATTACGCCCAATCAACTGGTGCAGTCGTCTTCTGAAAATGACATTTGGTATCTCTCATAAACGGATGTTTTTGAGAGAACTATCTTCGGCCTTCACACGCACGAAAGGCGGCGAAGCTCCGCCGTTAATCCGTCCGCCGGAGATCTCGCCCAGGCAGGCTGAAGGCCGAGCAAGCCTGACAGGCCCGAAAAGCCCGGCACGGGCGTCGGCGGCGATGACGGCGGCGGCATTATCCAGGGTTGATGATGGAAGTGGAGGATATCGACAACCTCTCGCGCAACCAAGACATCGCGGTCGGACTGCAAGTGATCTTGAAGCCACGGGCCCGTCCCACCCCGACATGGACCTCGATGCCCGAACGGACGTTAGATTTCGAGTTCTAGGCGTTCTGCGATGAAGGTTGGATCCCAGCCGGGATTGAAAGTGTCGACGTGGGTGAATCCGAGCCGCTCGTATAGGCCACGCAGGTTCGGGTGGCAGTCGAGCCGCAGCTTGGCGCACCCCTGCGTTCGCGCGGCATGGCGGCAAGCCTCGATCAGCGCGGAGCTGACACCCCGGCCCGCATGTGTCCGTCGCACCGCGAGCTTGTGCAGATATGCGGCCTCCCCCTTGAGGGCGTCGGGCCAGAACTCGGGATCCTCGGCCGACAAGGTGCAACAGCCGACGATGCCGTCGCTGCAACTCGCGACTAGGAGCTCGGATCTCAGGACGAAGGTCTCCGCGAATGTCCGGTCGATCCGCGCGACGTCCCAGGCGGGCGTTCCCTTGGCGGACATCCACGCCGCAGCGTCGTGCATCAGCCGCACAACCTCGTCGATATCACCCGAGCAGGCGACCCGAACGTTCGGAGGCTCCTCGCTGTCCATTCGCTCCCCTGGCGCGGTATGAACCGCCGCCTCATAGTGCAGTTTGATCCTGACGAGCCCAGCATGTCTGCGCCCACCTTCGCGGAACCTGACCAGGGTCCGCTAGCGGGCGGCCGGAAGGTGAATGCTAGGCATGATCTAACCCTCGGTCTCTGGCGTCGCGACTGCGAAATTTCGCGAGGGTTTCCGAGAAGGTGATTGCGCTTCGCAGATCTCCAGGCGCGTGGGTGCGGACGTAGTCAGCGCCATTGCCGATCGCGTGAAGTTCCGCCGCAAGGCTCGCTGGACCCAGATCCTTTACAGGAAGGCCAACGGTGGCGCCCAAGAAGGATTTCCGCGACACCGAGACCAATAGCGGAAGCCCCAACGCCGACTTCAGCTTTTGAAGGTTCGACAGCACGTGCAGCGATGTTTCCGGTGCGGGGCTCAAGAAAAATCCCATCCCCGGATCGAGGATGAGCCGGTCGGCAGCGACCCCGCTCCGTCGCAAGGCGGAAACCCGCGCCTCGAAGAACCGCACAATCTCGTCGAGCGCGTCTTCGGGTCGAAGGTGACCGGTGCGGGTGGCGATGCCATCCCGCTGCGCTGAGTGCATAACCACCAGCCTGCAGTCCGCCTCAGCAATATCGGGATAGAGCGCAGGGTCAGGAAATCCTTGGATATCGTTCAGGTAGCCCACGCCGCGCTTGAGCGCATAGCGCTGGGTTTCCGGTTGGAAGCTGTCGATTGAAACACGGTGCATCTGATCGGACAGGGCGTCTAAGAGCGGCGCAATACGTCTGATCTCATCGGCCGGCGATACAGGCCTCGCGTCCGGATGGCTGGCGGCCGGTCCGACATCCACGACGTCTGATCCGACTCGCAGCATTTCGATCGCCGCGGTGACAGCGCCGGCGGGGTCTAGCCGCCGGCTCTCATCGAAGAAGGAGTCCTCGGTGAGATTCAGAATGCCGAACACCGTCACCATGGCGTCGGCCTCCGCAGCGACTTCCACGATGGGGATCGGGCGAGCAAAAAGGCAGCAATTATGAGCCCCATACCTACAAAGCCCCACGCATCAAGCTTTTGCCCATGAAGCAACCAGGCAATGGCTGTAATTATGACGACGCCGAGTCCCGACCAGACTGCATAAGCAACACCGACAGGGATGGATTTCAGAACCAGAGAAAGAAAATAAAATGCGATGCCATAACCGATTATGACAACGGCGGAAGGGGCAAGCTTAGTAAAGCCCTCGCTAGATTTTAATGCGGATGTTGCGATTACTTCGCCAACTATTGCGATAACAAGAAAAAGCCAGCCTTTCATGATATATCTCCCAATTTGTGTAGGGCTTATTATGCACGCTTAAAAATAATAAAAGCAGACTTGACCTGATAGTTTGGCTGTGAGCAATTATGTGCTTAGTGCATCTAACGCTTGAGTTAAGCCGCGCCGCGAAGCGGCGTCGGCTTGAACGAATTGTTAGACATTATTTGCCGACTACCTTGGTGATCTCGCCTTTCACGTAGTGAACAAATTCTTCCAACTGATCTGCGCGCGAGGCCAAGCGATCTTCTTCTTGTCCAAGATAAGCCTGTCTAGCTTCAAGTATGACGGGCTGATACTGGGCCGGCAGGCGCTCCATTGCCCAGTCGGCAGCGACATCCTTCGGCGCGATTCTGCCGGTTACTGCGCTGTACCAAATGCGGGACAACGTAAGCACTACATTTCGCTCATCGCCAGCCCAGTCGGGCGGCGAGTTCCATAGCGTTAAGGTTTCATTTAGCGCCTCAAATAGATCCTGTTCAGGAACCGGATCAAAGAGTTCCTCCGCCGCTGGACCTACCAAGGCAACGCTATGTTCTCTTGCTTTTGTCAGCAAGATAGCCAGATCAATGTCGATCGTGGCTGGCTCGAAGATACCTGCAAGAATGTCATTGCGCTGCCATTCTCCAAATTGCAGTTCGCGCTTAGCTGGATAACGCCACGGAATGATGTCGTCGTGCACAACAATGGTGACTTCTACAGCGCGGAGAATCTCGCTCTCTCCAGGGGAAGCCGAAGTTTCCAAAAGGTCGTTGATCAAAGCTCGCCGCGTTGTTTCATCAAGCCTTACGGTCACCGTAACCAGCAAATCAATATCACTGTGTGGCTTCAGGCCGCCATCCACTGCGGAGCCGTACAAATGTACGGCCAGCAACGTCGGTTCGAGATGGCGCTCGATGACGCCAACTACCTCTGATAGTTGAGTCGATACTTCGGCGATCACCGCTTCCCTCATGATGTTTAACGCCTGGCACAGCGGATCGCAAACCTGGCGCGGCTTTTGGTACAAAAGGCGTGACAGGTTTGCGAATCCGTTGCTGCCACTTGTTAACCCTTTTGCCAGATTTGGTAACTATAATTTATGTTAGAGGCGAAGTCTTGGGTAAAAACTGGCCTAAAATTGCTGGGGATTTCAGGAAAGTAAACATCACCTTCCGGCTCGATGTCTATTGTAGATATATGTAGTGTATCTACTTGATCGATCAGGCTTTTGTATATCTCCCCACCACCTGAAACAATGACATGATCCGTTATTTTCTTTAGGTTGGTTAAAGCATCTTTAATTGATGGAAAGATCACTACGTTCTCATTGTCAGATGTAAAACTTGAACGTGTTACGACCGCATACTTTCGGTTGGGTAATGCTCCCATTGATTCAAAAGTCTTGCGTCCAACCAACAGCCATTGGTTATAGGTAATAGCTTTAAACAGGAGCTGTTCACCTTTGGCACTCCATGGAATATCAGGGCCATTCCCGATAACTCCATTCTTCGATATAGCTACCATTAGTGATAGTTTCACAATTCTTCCTCAGAGGTTAACTTTGTTTTAGGGCGACTGCCCTGCTGCGTAACATCGTTGCTGCTCCATAACATCAAACATCGACCCACGGCGTAACGCGCTTGCTGCTTGGATGCCCGAGGCATAGACTGTACAAAAAAACAGTCATAACAAGCCATGAAAACCGCCACTGCGCCGTTACCACCGCTGCGTTCGGTCAAGGTTCTGGACCAGTTGCGTGAGCGCATACGCTACTTGCATTACAGCTTACGAACCGAACAGGCTTATGTCCACTGGGTTCGTGCCTTCATCCGTTTCCACGGTGTGCGTCACCCGGCAACCTTGGGCAGCAGCGAAGTCGAGGCATTTCTGTCCTGGCTGGCGAACGAGCGCAAGGTTTCGGTCTCCACGCATCGTCAGGCATTGGCGGCCTTGCTGTTCTTCTACGGCAAGGTGCTGTGCACGGATCTGCCCTGGCTTCAGGAGATCGGAAGACCTCGGCCGTCGCGGCGCTTGCCGGTGGTGCTGACCCCGGATGAAGTGGTTCGCATCCTCGGTTTTCTGGAAGGCGAGCATCGTTTGTTCGCCCAGCTTCTGTATGGAACGGGCATGCGGATCAGTGAGGGTTTGCAACTGCGGGTCAAGGATCTGGATTTCGATCACGGCACGATCATCGTGCGGGAGGGCAAGGGCTCCAAGGATCGGGCCTTGATGTTACCCGAGAGCTTGGCACCCAGCCTGCGCGAGCAGCTGTCGCGTGCACGGGCATGGTGGCTGAAGGACCAGGCCGAGGGCCGCAGCGGCGTTGCGCTTCCCGACGCCCTTGAGCGGAAGTATCCGCGCGCCGGGCATTCCTGGCCGTGGTTCTGGGTTTTTGCGCAGCACACGCATTCGACCGATCCACGGAGCGGTGTCGTGCGTCGCCATCACATGTATGACCAGACCTTTCAGCGCGCCTTCAAACGTGCCGTAGAACAAGCAGGCATCACGAAGCCCGCCACACCGCACACCCTCCGCCACTCGTTCGCGACGGCCTTGCTCCGCAGCGGTTACGACATTCGAACCGTGCAGGATCTGCTCGGCCATTCCGACGTCTCTACGACGATGATTTACACGCATGTGCTGAAAGTTGGCGGTGCCGGAGTGCGCTCACCGCTTGATGCGCTGCCGCCCCTCACTAGTGAGAGGTAGGGCAGCGCAAGTCAATCCTGGCGGATTCACTACCCCTGCGCGAAGGCCATCGGTGCCGCATCGAACGGCCGGTTGCGGAAAGTCCTCCCTGCGTCCGCTGATGGCCGGCAGCAGCCCGTCGTTGCCTGATGGATCCAACCCCTCCGCTGCTATAGTGCAGTCGGCTTCTGACGTTCAGTGCAGCCGTCTTCTGAAAACGACATCTGGTGTTCCTCATTCTCTGGTGGCTGCGCGGCCCGGTGCGCTTTCTTCTCGGCTTGGCTTCGTTCGCCAGTCTCATCACCCTACCGATCATGTGGCTTGGGCTGGACTCGGCCAATAAGACCCACATCATGCTATCGGTCGCAGGCGTCGGCCTTGGTGCGTCGGCCCTCATGTGGTTTTATGACGCGCTTCTCATGAGGCTGGCACCAGAACCAATCCTATTCAGCACCTAAACGAAGGCCGGGCCACTCACCCGGCCTTTTTTGTACGCTCATAGGGCAGAACAAACCAACGTTTTATCTATACCGCAACAGGGTATTTAATTCCTATTTAATCTGCGCTAGAATGAGGCATGTTTAACCGAATCTGACGTTTTCCCTGCAAATGCCAAAATACTATGCCTATCTCCGGGTTTCGCGTGACGGCCAAGACCCGGAAAACCAAAAATACGGTTTGCTCGAATACGCGAACGCCAAAGGCTTCGCGCCGCTACAGATCGAGGAAGAAATTGCCAGCAGAGCAAAGGACTGGCGCAAGCGCAAGCTCGGAGCAATCATCGAAAAGGCCGAGCGTGGCGACGTGCTACTGACGCCGGAGATTACGCGCATTGCCGGTTCCGCCCTCGCCGCCTTGGAAATTCTCAAAGCGGCGAGCGAGCGCGGCCTAATCGTCCATGTGACCAAACAGAAGATCATCATGGACGGCAGCCTACAAAGCGACATCATGGCAACCGTGCTTGGCTTGGCTGCACAGATCGAGCGGCATTTCATTCAGGCACGTACCACCGAGGCGCTACAAGTCGCCAGAGAGCGCGGCAAGACGCTCGGGCGACCCAAGGGCAGCAAATCGAGCGCCTTGAAGCTGGACAGCCGTATTGATGAAGTACAGGCATACGTGAACCTTGGCTTGCCGCAAAGTCGCGCAGCCGAGTTGTTAGGCGTCAGCCCTCACACCTTGCGCCTGTTCATCAAACGCCGGAACATCAAACCCACAAACACTAGACCAACCATCACCATGCCGGGGAGGGAACAACATGCCTAAGAACAACAAAGCCCCCGGCCATCGTATCAACGAGATCATCAAGACGAGCCTCGCGCTCGAAATGGAGGATGCCCGCGAAGCTGGCTTAGTCGGCTACATGGCCCGTTGCCTTGTGCAAGCGACCATGCCCCACACCGACCCCAAGACCAGCTACTTTGAGCGCACCAATGGCATCGTCACCTTGTCGATCATGGGCAAGCCGAGCATCGGCCTGCCCTACGGTTCTATGCCGCGCACCTTGCTTGCTTGGATATGCACCGAGGCCGTGCGAACGAAAGACCCCGTGTTGAACCTTGGCCGGTCGCAATCGGAATTTCTACAAAGGCTCGGAATGCACACCGATGGCCGTTACACGGCCACCCTTCGCAATCAGGCGCAACGCCTGTTTTCATCCATGATTTCGCTTGCCGGCGAGCAAGGCAATGACTTCGGCATTGAGAACGTCGTCATTGCCAAGCGCGCTTTTCTATTCTGGAATCCCAAGCGGCCAGAAGATCGGGCGCTATGGGATAGCACCCTCACCGGCTCTGTTGCAAAGATTGGCGGCAGTCAGAGGTAGGCTGTCGCTCTGCGCCGATCAGGCGGCTGCTGCGAAATGGTGGTTGAGCATGCCCATGGCCTCCGTCAGCGCCGAGGGCCCAATGCCAAAAGCTCTCTCCACAAGGCGCACCTCGCCCCTGATGCCGGGCTGCAGGCACCAGGGGCGAGCCTGTCCTTTGCGCAGGGCTCGCATGACTTCGAATCCCTTGATCGTGGCATAGGCCGTGGGGATCGATTTGAAACCGCGCACCGGCTTGATCAGTATCTTGAGCTTTCCGTGATCGGCCTCGATCACGTTATTGAGATACTTCACCTGCCGGTGGGCCGTCTCCCGGTCCAGCTTTCCTTCGCGCTTCAATTCGGTGATCGCTGCACCATAGCTCGGCGCTTTGTCGGTATTGAGCGTGGCAGGCTTTTCCCAGTGCTTCAGGCCTCGCAGGGCCTTGCCCAGGAACCGCTTCGCTGCCTTGGCGCTGCGGGTCGGCGACAGGTAGAAATCGATCGTGTCGCCCCGCTTGTCGACTGCCCGGTACAGGTAGGTCCACTTGCCCCGCACCTTGACGTAGGTTTCATCCAGGCGCCAGCTCGGATCAAAGCCACGCCGCCAGAACCAGCGCAGCCGCTTCTCCATCTCCGGGGCGTAGCACTGGACCCAGCGATAGATCGTCGTATGGTCGACCGAAATGCCGCGTTCCGCCAGCATTTCCTCAAGGTCGCGATAGCTGATCGGATAGCGACAATACCAGCGCACCGCCCACAGGATCACATCACCCTGGAAATGGCGCCACTTGAAATCCGTCATCGTTCCGTCCGTCCAATCTCCGCCAAGCATGCTCAAGCTTCACGATTTTTGCAACAGAGCCGTCAATAGCACTATCAAGGCGCGTAGTGGAAGCTGTGAGAGCTCCGGACGCTGCGATAACTGAGACGAGGGTGATGGCGAGACCGGAGGCAAAGGCCCTCCTGGGGTACGGGAAGGCGAACGACCAGTTGGCGAGCCTGTCCTCAAAAGCCCATTTTCCGATTGCGCCAGCAATGATCGAGACGATGAAGACAAGGGTTCCGGTGCCAAAGTCGACGCGTTCCATGCCCGTGGCTTGGAGGGTGAAGATGAGGATCGGCCAGTGCCACAGGTAGAGGGAATAGGAGATGTCGCCAACCTTCTGGAATGGCCACGTCACCAGCAGTCGGTCAGCACCCCACCGTGTCTTGGTTTCGCCCGCCGCAAGAACAAGGCAGATGCCAAGAATGGGCCACAGCGCGGCAGGCCCGGGGAAGAGACGCGCCCCGTCCAGCACAAAACCGCACGACACGATCAGCCCGACTCCCATCCAGGACATGATGGCGCGCACTGTTGGTGAGAGCTTGAGGTCGGCGACAATGAGGCCGAGGATGCCGGGCAGGGTCAGCTGCCAGGCGCGGGATGCGGTGGAGAAGTAGGCGGAAGCCTGCGAGATCGAGGTGTCAACCACCGCCCACGCGAAGGATGCGATGGTGATGAGGGTGAGGACGACAATGAGGGATGTTTTCTTGGACTTGCGCGCCTTGATCGCGATGAAAGCAACGAGCATGACGAGGAATGTCATGACGAGATGGAACTGACCCTGGATCGACGTTGACCACAGGTGCTGCAGGGGTGAGGTTTCGGGACCGGCAGCTTCGTATGTCAACTGTGAATTGACCAGTTCCCAGTTCTCATAGAAGAGGATCGAAGCGCGCAGTTCGGTAAACAGCTGGGGCTGTTCGGACAGGGGAATGAGGTAGGTGCCGGCAATACCGACGGCAAGAAGCAGGGGGAGGAGCGGGATGAGGAGGCGGCGGATGAGACCAGAGAAGCGTGCCGCAAGACCGAGCTTCCAGCCATCTCCGGTGCGTCGCATGAGGCTCGGGAGGGCGAGGAAACCCGTGATTGCCAGGAAGACATCGATACCGCCGGAGACCGTGCCGTTACCGATGATGTGGAATGCCACGACAAGGAAGATGGCAAGGCCGCGAACCCCGTGGAGTTCTGGTCTGAATTTCCTCGTATCCCGAAAAGCGCGTTTATCTACCCCATGAATTGTCACTGTTCAAGGATAGCGGGGTGTGTCGGGACTACTTCCGGTCGTGTGAGTTAGTCGGCTCACTCAGCCGGTAACCCATATTCCTGACCGTCGTAATCCAGCCATTGCCAATCTTGCGGCGCAGGTAGCGCACGTAAACATCGACAACGTTCGAGTTCGGGTCGAAATCGTAGCCCCAGACCCGGTCGAGGAGCTGCTCGCGGGAAAGAACCTGGCCCGGATGATTGAGAAACGCCTCAAGGAGGGCGAACTCCCGCGCTGACAGGTCGATGATCTTGCCGGACAGGGTGACCTGATGGCGGGGAAGATCCATGATCAGATCACCCACCTGCAGCTGGTTCAAGGATGGGCCGGCGGTTGTTTCTGCCCTCAGGCGGAGCTTCACGCGCGCAAGCAACTCTTCAAAACGGAAGGGTTTTGCCATGTAGTCATCGGCTCCCGATTCGAGACCCTGCACGGTGTCACCAACGGAGGAGCGGGCGGTGAGGATGATGACGGGGGTGGACACACCCTGGCCCCTCATCCTCTCCAGCACCTGGTAGCCATCCAAGTCGGGCAAACCAATATCCAAGATAATGAGGTCGTAGCCGCCCGTGAGGGCATAGTGGAGGCCGTCCTGGCCGGTCGCTGCGACGGTTGGCAGGTGACCGGCGGCCTTCAATCCCTTGGACACGAAGGATGAAATCCCCGCCTCGTCCTCAACAATCAAAATGTTTGCCATCAGATCTCCTCGTGGGGAAAAACAATCTTAAACGTGGAACCGTGACCCGGTGTCGAATCGAGGTCGACTCGGCCGCCGTGCGCTGCGGCAATGGCCGCGACGATCGGCAGACCGAGGCCCGCTCCCTCCACCGTAGTGTTAGCGCGGCCAAAGCGTTCGAAGATCTCCGCTCGTCTCTCCGAACTTACCCCGATACCGCGGTCTTTTACCCACATCTTGACCTCCCGGTCCACGGATAAACCAATGCTGATGAGAGTTCCTTCGGGGGAGAACTTCGCGGCGTTGGCGGCGAGTTGGATCATGGCCTGGGTCATTCGTTGCTCATCGATCGCGATGATGGCCTCGATGCGGGACTGGAGCTGCCACGAATGGTTGGCGCTGATTTGCTGGACGAGTTCGTAGATGTGGTCAATGAACGGCCCCGCATCAACCGGGTGCTTCGTAACAAAGTCGGGACGCTCCGCCTTCGCAAGCAGAACGAGATCATCGGCAAGACGATGCATTCGATCCAACTCGTGCATCGCCAGTGTACGCACGGCGCTCACGTCGTCCGGATCGTCGATGTCCATGAGTTCGAGGTGTCCGCGAACAATGGTGATCGGGGTGCGGATCTCATGCCCGGCATCATCTAACAACTGCAGTTGGGAATCGAAAGTCTTTTGAATCCGATCGAGCATCGAGTTGAAGGTGATCGCCATGTCCCCCAAATCATCCTTCGTATCGACCTCGAGTCGAGCATTGAGGTCCGTCTCATTGATCTGGCTGGCCGTTTCTCGTAGCTCGCGAATGGGGCGCAGCAGTTCGCCGGCGATCACCCAGGAAGCAGCAAAGAGGACGGCGATGCAGATGAGGGCTGCGATCACGTAGATGCGGAACGTGTCGGTCAGCTGCGCCATTTCCGCATCCACATCGTAGGCGACCGCGTAGGCGCCCTCTCCAAGATCTCCGAGGGTGATGGGCATGAGCGAATAGCGGTAGGTCGATGTTGAGGTCTCAACTGTGCGGGTCTCGCCCTGTTCCTGGCCGTGCAGTGCCTGCACGCGTTCAGCGAGGATCTGCATGAGCTCCTTATCGGCCACCATGTCGAGACCACCCGGCTGCGTCCACTCCGGTCTGGCACCCACGTACCCGACCATGCCCTCCGAGTCCTCCGGCACTCGGTGGCTGAGCACGTCCTGCATGAGATCCGACAGGTTATCGAACGTGCCCGCCTCATAGGTTTCGGTGGCTTCCGCGGAGAATTCCTCCATCGCAATCTGCAGTTGCTGATTGATGCGGTCATCAATATGGTTGCGCTGGACCGTGTAGAAGGTGATGCCAACCGCGACAAGTGTCGCAACCGTCAGCAACAGCACGGCTGTGACGATTCGGGTGCGCACCGACCACCGAGGCATAGAAAATCGCATTGTCATCCCCTTCCAAGACGATTATGCAAGGTGTTTATGAGGCGAAAATGAGAAACGACGAATGCGGTAAGTAAAGGGCGTAAGTGGAACGTAGGAATTGGGCGGGCTACGAATCGTAGAAACAAGTTAGTCCACGAACCTAGAAACTAGACGTGCCTCGAACGGTGGAAACACGACGGGTGACAAATTGCAGCGGGAATGGTTTGGGGCCCGGTCATGAGACCGAGCCCCAAACCGCACAGTTCGTGCGTGTATTAATTGAAGGGTTTAGGCGAGAAGCTTCTGGATGCGACCAACACCTTCGAGGATGTCCTCATCCGCCATCGCATACGACAGGCGGAGGAATCCGGAGGGACCGAATGCCTCACCGGGAACGACCGCGACTTCGGCTTCTTCGAGAATGATTTCTGCCAGCTCGGACGAGGTGGTGGGGGTGCGGCCCGCAATCTCGCGACCAAGGACCTTCTCTACTGATGGGTAGGCGTAGAAAGCGCCCTGCGGGTTGGGAACTTCGAAGCCGTTCACCTTCCGCAGCTCGGCGACGATGAGCTTGCGGCGACGATCGAAGGCTTCCCGGAACTCGGCAACCGATGACTGGTCGCCGGTCAGTGCCTCGAGTGCGGCGGCCTGGCACACATTGGCCACGTTTGAGGTGAGGTGGGACTGCATGTTGGTTGCGGCCTTGATGATGTCGGAGGGGCCGTACATCCAGCCCACGCGCCACCCGGTCATGGCATAAGTTTTTGCCACGCCGTTGAGAACGAGGGTCTGGTTGGCGAGTTCGGGAACCTCGCGGAGAATGTAGGAATTGTCGAGACCGTCGTAGACGAGGTGTTCGTAGATTTCGTCCGTGATGATCCAGATGCCGTGCTCGAGAGCCCATTCGCCAATCGCGCGGGTCTGCTCTTTCGAGTACAGGGCGCCGGTCGGGTTTGAGGGGGAGCAGAACAGCAGAACCTTGGTGCGGTCGGTCCGTGCGGCTTCAAGCTGCTCAACAGTCACCTTGTATTCCTGGTCTGCACCAGCAAACACCTCGACGGGAACGCCACCCGCGAGACGGATCGCTTCCGGGTACGTGGTCCAGTAGGGGGCTGGAAGCAATACTTCATCCCCCTCATCAACCAACGCAGCGAAGCTCTGGAAGACTGCCTGCTTACCGCCGTTGGTGACGAGCACGTTATTGGGATCAACCTCGACACCGGAATCGGCGAGGGTCTTGGCCACGATGGCTTCCCGGAGTGCGGGCTGGCCCTTCGCGGGGGAGTAGCGGTGGTTCGCGGGAATGCGGGCCGCCTTGACTGCCGCTTCGACAATGTGGTCGGGGGTGGGGAAGTCGGGTTCACCGGCACCGAAACCGATAACGGGCCGTCCCGCAGCCTTGAGCGCCTTAGCCTTGGCGTCAACGGCGAGGGTTGCAGATTCTTGAAGTGCGCCAAGTCGCGCTGAAACGCGGCGCGCGGGAGATTGAGTATTCACGCCCCCCATACTTCCACGTTCAACCCGCCATGTCTGCGCACTTGTCAAACCTGGTCAGGATATGAACAGGACAAAACGTGCAACTTTCCACCAGGTGGTGCCAGTGAACGGGGCAACATCACCGAGCCAAATGAGCGACCGCGACATGATCGGTAAAGATTTGGAAAGTCGGAAAGAAAGGAGACGTGATAAGGAAAGTGATGCGGTGAGGCATCTCGAACCCTGATAGTGTTCTGAGCGGAAGTGAACCGGTTTGGGTTCGTGGCGTGGTGATGCTCGCCACGGTGGACCGTGCTGGTTCGACTTCGATACGTGAGCACATTAAAGTGGTGCAAGGCGTGAGAACGCTCACTGGCTATTAGGGTCCTTCCGGGGCATAATAGACAAGGCTTTCTCAGTCGTAGGGCAGTGGCGCAATTGGTAGCGCATCGGTCTCCAAAACCGACGGTTGTGGGTTCGAGTCCCGCCTGCCCTGCCAGAGGAAGCGGTTCTTCGGAACCGCTTCCTTTATCTCAACACAGGAAGGACAGACGCGTGAGCGACGCACCAACCCAAGCCGGAGACGGTTCACGCTCGCCCAAATCCGAAAAGAAGCTCGGTCTCTGGGCGCGAATCCGTTTGTTCTTCCGCCAGATCATTGGAGAGCTGAAGAAGGTCGTCACTCCGTCACGTAAGGAACTGGGCAACCTGTTCCTGACCGTGACCGTCTTCGTCATTATCATCATGGTGATCGTGTCGTTGCTCGACGCCCTTTTCGGTCAGTTAGCATTCTTGATCTTCGGCTAGGAAAGTAGGAAAACGTGTCGATGGACGAGTCCACAGATATGGCACCCGAGGGTACGCCAGAAAACGTCGAGGAGACCTCGGCCGGTGACGTGACCCCGGAAGCCACGGAAGACACCGCCACCGAAACGCCCGCTGAGAAGCCAGCTGACGACCCCACGTCACCCGCAGCGATCCGCAAGAGGCTCAAGGGCCTGCCCGGACGCTGGTACGTTCTGCACACGTACGCGGGCTACGAGAAGCGGGTCAAGCAGAACATTGAAATCCGCACCAAGTCGATGAACATGGAAGAGCACATCTTCCAGGTCGAGGTGCCGATGGAAGAAGTCTTTGAAGTCAAGCGCGGCGAGCGTAAGCTTGTCAACCGCGTGCGCATGCCCGGCTACGCACTCGTGCGCATGAACATGGACAACGACGCCTGGAGGACCGTACAGGAAACCCAGGGCGTGACCGGCTTTGTCGGTAACGGCCGCGACCCCGTCGCACTCACCGAACCCGAGGTCATCAAGATGCTCACCCCCGTGGTCGAAGCAGAAGTGGCCAAGGAACTCCGCTCGCAGGGCAAGCCCACCAAGGGTGCCCCCGCCGTCATCTCCGTCGAATTCGAAGTGGGCGAGAACGTCATTCTCACCACCGAACCGTGGGTTGGCATGCCGGCCACGATCGACGCTGTCGACGCAGCAAACCAGCGCCTCACGGTGCTCATGACACTTGTCGGCCAGGAAACCCCGGTCGATCTGTCCTTCAACCAGGTCAAGAAGGCCGACTAGAAGGAAACCAGGGCGTCACCCTCTGCCATTGGATGTCGCCACGTTACAAGAAATAAGGATCATCATGCCTCCCAAGAAGAAGGTTGCTGGCCTGATCAAGCTCCAGATTCAGGCTGGCGCAGCTACCCCGGCACCGCCCATCGGTCCGGCTCTCGGTCAGCACGGCGTCAACATCATGGAGTTCTGCAAGGCTTACAACGCTGCAACAGAATCCCAGCGCGGAAACGTTATTCCCGTTGAAATCACCGTGTACGAGGACCGCTCGTTCACATTCATTACGAAGACCCCGCCCGCAGCAGAGCTCATCAAGAAGGCTGCTGGCGTCAAGAAGGCCTCCGCAACCCCGCACACCGTCAAGGTCGGCAAGCTGACCAAGGAACAGGTTCGCGAGATTGCAGAAATGAAGATGCCCGACCTCAACGCCAACGACATTGAGGCAGCATCCGCCATCATCGCAGGCACCGCCCGTTCCATGGGCATCACGACCGACTAATCGGTCACCCCAATATCAACAGCCGCAACCGCGGCATGTGGAAGGGCCTGCGCAGGTCCGCTAACCACAACTGCTAAGGAGAAAAGCAGCAATGGCAAAGCGCTCAAAGAACTACAAGAGGTCAGCGGAGAAGATCCACGCTGGCGAAGTTTACTCGCCGCTCCAGGCCATGAACCTCGCGAAGGAGACGTCAACGGTCAAGTTTGACGCCACCGTTGAGGTCATGTTCCGCCTCGGCGTCGACCCCCGTAAGGCAGACCAGATGGTCCGCGGAACGGTCAACCTGCCCCACGGCACCGGTAAGACCGCTCGCGTCATCGTCTTCGCCACCGGTGACCGCGCTCAGCAGGCTATCGACGCCGGTGCTGACGAGGTCGGCGGCGACGAGCTCATCGAGAAGGTTGCTGGCGGCTGGACCGACTTCGACTCCGCTGTCGCAACCCCGGACCTCATGGGCAAGGTTGGTCGTCTCGGCCGCGTGCTCGGTCCTCGTGGCCTCATGCCGAACCCCAAGACCGGTACCGTGACCATGGACGTCGCGAAGGCAGTCAACGACATTAAGGGTGGCCGCATCGAATTCCGTGTCGACAAGCACGGCAACCTTGCGTTCATCGTCGGCAAGACCTCGTTCACGACCGAACAGCTCGTCGAGAACTACGCCGCAGCTCAGGAAGAGATCCTTCGTCTCAAGCCGTCCGCATCCAAGGGCCGCTACATCACGAAGGCAACCGTCTCGACCACGATGGGCCCCGGCATCCCCCTCGACGCCACCAAGACCAAGTCCCTGCTTGAGGACTAGTCCTGCCCGGTAATGCGGTTTCCGCCCCCGACCAGTTGGTCGGGGGCTTCCGTATGCCCGAATGGGGAGTTGCTCTGCTCCTGGCAGTGGCTTCGCTCCTGTGGTCCACGATCGCGATCATCGCCTCCCCGGGACTGTCCCGGTACGACGAGTGGACCTACATCGACTACTCCTACCAGGTCTCTAACGGCATCATCCCCGTCCAGGGTGATGACCTGTCGGAGTACGCGAGGCAGGCATGGAGCTGTCGGGGCATGGAGGGAGACATCCGCGGCGTTGTGCCCCCGCCCTGCAATGAAGTTGCCGACCACCCGGCGACCGACTGGCCCTTTGAGGGCGAAAACTACAACACCTTCCACCCGCCCCTTTACTTCGCGTTCGCGGGAGGAGCGGGCAAGGCGCTCGGTGTCATCGGCGTTGACTTCACCGACGGTGCCCGCATCGCCTCTGCGCTCCTCGGTGCTGCCGGCGCTGCCTGCCTCTACCTCGCGATCCGCTCCTGGGCCGTGAGGAGAAGAAACTCGGTGGGCGCCACGCTCATCGCCATGAGCGCGCCTGCACTGGCTCAGTCAGCTGCCATAGTCCACAACGATGCGATCAGCATGCTGGCGGGTGCCGCGGCGGTCTGGATGGCGGCCAGGATTTTCAAACACGGAAACCACGGGTGGGTACTTCCGTTCGTTCTCACCGCTCTCATTTCAACGACTCGAACCATGTCGGTCGTGGCGGTTCTCGCCGTCGGCATTCTCGCATTCCTTGTCGCGCTCTTCCAGGACGAGAAGTGGAAGAGGCTCAAACCCGCCCTCGGCGTTGCCCTTGGCACGGCGCTTCCCTACGTGCTGTGGACTGCATTCCAGAGCTCTCGCAGGCCCGCTGACTACGTCCCCTCGATCACCGGGCTCTCGACGGAACCCTTCGAAATCGGTGACTCCCTCGCCGTTCTCAACACGATTGTTGGTGGGGGAGCGCCCTGGGGGCTGACTTCACCAGCCGGCGACTGGTACCTCCATCCCGATCTTAACTCCGGATTGTTGGAAGGCTGGAGCTGGATGCTCTACGTCGCATTCCTCATTCTGATACCTTCCGCGTTGTATGTGGCCGTGAGGAACACCGGACCCGCCCGCCATCTCGCCATCCTTGTCGTGATTCTCCCCATTGTTACAGCCCTGATTGTTCAGGGCCGCGAGATCCTGTCGAACGGCGCCTACTTCCGTGCTATCTCAGGACGCTACGCCATCACGGCAGTTCCCATGTACGTGACCTTTATCGGGATCCTCTTCGAGCGTGTCAAGAACAAATGCATTCTCCTCGTCATTGGTCTTGTCGGCTACGCGGCGCTTCTGCTTTCGCCGCTCCTCTAATCCGAGCGTCGAACGAGGCTTGCGGAAAATTCGAGAATGGCTGGACCGAGGCTGCGGATTCGCAGATCCTTGTTATGGTTGCGGACTCGCGGAAAGTGGCCGGGTCGCAAAGAGTCGGTTTCCGATAGCTATGAGAACGAGGCTAAGCGTGGCTCCCGTGAGCGCGGACCAATGCCAGCTCTCACTTCCTGCGAGGTGAAGAAGTCCGGCGGGTGAATAGTCGGAGAGTGAGGGGATGGCCGAGAGGAGGGCGAGAAGGAAGTAGAGCCCGTACCCGATGCCCGCCGCCCCGGCAGTGCTCCCCGTCGTGGCAGCGCCGACGAATGTTGCCGAGAACAGGACACCGATGAGAACGAGCCACCTGAGCGTTGGTCCCCACGGAGCAGTAAACCCTGCGTCGAACAGGAGAGAGGTAACGATGCCGTTTACTACCGCCCCGATCCCTACCGCTACCACCACAACAATGACGTGGGCAATTGCCGGTGCCGCGAGCACAGTGCGGCGTCTGATGGGTCGCGCCAGCATGAGGCCGGCGCTGCCGCTGCTCAGCGGATGCGCAAGGGAGTAGGACGCGGTGAGTATGAGGAGAAAGGTGATGACTTGAGAAAGATCCTTCGCCCACTGTGCCTCCACATCGGCGCCCGTGGCAGTGCCGACCTCTAACCCTAGTCCGGCGACTGATGAGATGAAATCGGGCAGGAACTTCGTGAGGGCAGGGCCGGAGAGTGCCAAGAAGATGACGACTGTGAGAATGACAGGACCCCGCCACGTACGGACCATGCCGGTGAGCTCGTGATGAATGTGGGTACGGATTGCCTTCATGGCGTTCCCCCGTTCGACAGGGTTTCGGAAGCAGTGAACTCAAGGAAGATGTCCTCGAGCCCGCGGGGCTCGAGCGAGTACAGGAGTGCCCCCGTGTCGATGATCAGCGGGAGAAGGTCGTGCTGAGCCGTGGGGAGGTCGGTGACAGTCAAGAAGATCCTGGTCCGAGAGTAGTCGCTCTTTGTCGCAACTGATCGCACCCAGTGCGCAGAGCGGAGCCTGTCGACAAGGGCTTCGACCGGGCCGGTCACGTCGACGATCAGGCCCTGCCCTTCGTGAATGAGTTCGTCGAGGGTGGCGTGACGGATCAGCTGTCCCTCGTGGACGATGATGGTGGAACTGCAGACACTTTCAGCCTCCATGAGGGAGTGAGTGGAGTATAGGACCGTGGCTCTTCCTCGGAGGGAACGAATGATCTCGTGGAAGAGGCGCCGGCCCGAGGGGTCGAGAGCCGACGTCGGCTCGTCCAGAACCAACAGGCGTGGGGATCCCGCGAGTGCCTGCGCAAGACCAAGCCGCTGCTTCATTCCCCGAGAAAACTGACGGACCGGCCGGCTGTTGCCAGAGAGCCCGACGGCGTCAAGGAGCGGATGGACGACCGAATGGTCTGACTTCCCCGATAGGTCAAGGAAGAGTCGAAGGACCTCTTCCGCTGTCATCCAACCCGGAAATGAGGGAACGTCGGGAAGGAAGCCGACGTGGCGGCGTGCCGAGATGCTGCCAGCCCGGTGCCCGTAGATCGCGATGGAACCGCTATCCGGGTGTGTCAGGCCGAGAAGGAGATTGATGAGAGTCGTCTTTCCCGCCCCGTTGGGTCCGACCAGTGCGCAGACATCACCGTCGTTAACAGTGACGGAGAAATCCCTGAGAGCGGCTGTGGTGCTATAGAACTTGGACAGGCCTCTGATCGCCAGCGCGGGTTCAGCCATAGAGCTTGCCAATAATGTCCAGGCGATTGTCCTGCCTGCCATTTTCTCTACGGATCTGGGAACCCGCTTTTCCCTGGGAGTCGGAGACCTGAGCCTGAGTGTCGGTGCCGCTACGCTCTTTCCCTTCCATCTGCACCGGCACAGGTGGTTCGATTGAGCCATCCAGCTGCTCTGGCATCGCTTCATCCCTACTGGCTTCTCGCCGGTGCCTGGCGCGGAGGACAAAGAACGCGATCGGACCAGCAAACTGAACAAGACAGATGAGAATCCATGCGACGCGGGACAACTCCTCGGGTAGCCCATCCTCCGGTGTGCGAATCACGGCGATGACCGCCGCTACGAGGAGACCAAGGCTCACAGCAGCCAGGATGCCAAGACCGACCCAGACCGCGGGCGAGAGGTCGGGGATCGTAGTGTTAACCATGAAGACCAGCATCCTTCCAGGTCCGGAGCAGCCCTGCCCTGACGGGAAGCAATCCGGCCGCGACTGAGGCAAGCGGAGGTGCGACGAGGATCCCGGCAACTCCCATGATCGGCTGAGCCCGATCGCCGAGACGCGTCGCTCGTGCCGCCATGATCGCAGTTCCGGTCCCAATGAGGGACAGGGAGGTGGCAAAGACTGATCGGGATAGAACATCGTGGCGCTCCCTCGCCATGCTTGACCACGCGGCCGTACCCCAGGAGATCAGAATGCTTGGCAGTAGGGCGGTGGCAGTGCTCGCGTGCTTTCGTGGTCGAAACTTTGCATCCCACCCGGATGGCAGCCGGCCTTCCGACTGCGCGGCCGCTACGATGCTTGCGACAGCGGTGGCGATTGCTGCGGCGATCGGGAGTGCTCGCGCAACAGCAAGCGCGGCGTCCGGAATCGCCTCGATGACGTCCTCATCCATGTCGTCCGGGCGGAGCCATCCAAGCTTGACTGCCAAGGCCCCCAGATTCACATCCCAACCGAGCCCGATGACTCTCGGAACCAAGATGCTGGGGTTCATGGGATCCCAGACCCGGCTATACCTGGGCGCCTTCTCCTCCTCCATCTCATCAGCGCCCGAGGCGCTGCGCGCATAGTCCGCCGGATGGCCGAGGTCTTGGGGAGATACCCCAAGATCGAGGATGTCCTTGAGATCCGCGAGAATCCGATCGCGATCGGTGCTCCCGCGCGCCAGATATGCCTGCACCTCTCGATAGAAATTTTCAGGAGTCATGGGTTTCCTTCTCTCATCAGGTCTGTCATGGACGAAACCAGGTCGCTCCAGGTCTGGGATAGGTGAGCAAGATGCTTCGTTCCTTGCGGGGTCAGCTGGTAGTACTTGCGGGGAGGACCCGACGGAGATTCCTGCCACGTCGTGCTGACGTAACCGGAGTTGCTCAACCTCGTGAGGAGCGGATAGACGGTGCCCGCCCCGGACTCGAGTCCCTGGCGGGAACTGAGATTGCTGACAATTGCCCCGCCGTAGTGTGGCCTGGCGCCAAGAAGCGTCAGGATCGCGAGTTCCAGCACTCCCCGCCGCAACTGAGAATCTTTCGGAACCATATCTGCCTTACCTAGTACTAGGTGACACATAGTAGTGCAGTTAGTGGAGGCTGTCCAGAACGTTGGTACGCGAGCAAGGATTTTTGATGGCCCGCCTTATGCTGAGCGGACGATGAGGATCCCGGGGTCTCGTCGGCACGTGCATCGATCGTCCGCGAGCGCGGGGCGGGTTGCCCGTTTATGTGAGGCATCCGTGAGTTGTGGCGCACACTTCCTGCCCAGCACTTGGCGATCACGTGGCAATGGCATAATCTTGAATCTGCCGAAGACCGCCGGTCACCCGTGAGCCAGACGGGGTGAAATTCGTAAAGAAGCCAGCGCAGGTGAGTATAGAGCTTTCATGCCCCGTGCCGCCTGCAC
Organism: Flaviflexus massiliensis; assembly: GCF_001375495.1. GTDB lineage: Bacteria > Actinomycetota > Actinomycetes > Actinomycetales > Actinomycetaceae > Flaviflexus > Flaviflexus massiliensis. The sequence goes on from NZ_LN831058.1 coordinate 1,083,168, forward strand.
GGGGCATTTTTATTGACTTTTTGATTTGGCGGCAATAATTGGAAGGAGGCCCTATGGCAAGGCCGAAAAAGAGCGAAGCGATTGCCGAGCTCGTGGACCTGTTCCGCGAGTCCAGCGGCGTACTGCTGACCGAGTACCGCGGGTTGACCGTTGAGCAGCTGAAGGACCTTCGGCGCGCAATGGGCGACAACGCCGAGTACAAGGTTGCGAAGAACACGCTTGCCAAGATTGCCGCGAAGGAAGCGGGTGTTAAGGGCCTCGATGAGGAACTCGTTGGACCCACCGCTATCGCCTTCGTCAAGGGTGATATCGCCCAGGTAGCCAAGGCTCTCCGTGACTTCGCCAAGGACCACGACAAGCTCGTGATCAAGTCTGGTGTTCTCGAAGGGGCTATCGTTCCCGCCGAAGACGTTGCCAAGCTTGCCAACCTCGAGTCTCGCGAGGTCCTGCTCGCCAAGGCTGCTGGTGCTCTCAAGGCATCGCTGTTCAAGGCTGCTTACGTTCTCCAGGCGCCGGTCACCAAGACCGTGCGCACCGTCGATGCCCTGCGCGAGAAGCAGGAATCCGCTGCCTAAGGGCGGCACCCACAAGAATCTGCTCGCGTAGCAGGAAGGAAGGAAGGCTAGCATGGCTAAGCTCACCCCCGAAGAGCTCATTGAGGCTTTCAAGGAGCTCACCCTCGTAGAGCTCAACGACTTCGTTAAGAAGTTCGAAGAGGAATTTGAAGTTACCGCTGCTGCTCCCGTTGCTGCTGTTGCAGCCGGTGGCGCTGTTGCAGCCGGTGGCGAAGCTGCTGCTGAGGAAGAGAAGTCGGACTTCGACGTCGTCCTCGACGCAGTTGGCGACAAGAAGGTTGCTGTCATTAAGGAAGTTCGTGCGCTCACGTCGCTCGGCCTTAAGGAAGCAAAGGACCTCGTTGACTCCGCACCCAAGGCTGTCCTTGAGGGCGTTGACAAGGAGACCGCTGACAAGGCCAAGGAACAGCTCGAAGCTGCTGGCGCAACTGTCGTCCTGAAGTAACTTATTGACTCGATCGAGTCAGAGTTGAGAGTGCCGGGGAAGGATTACCTTCCCCGGCACTCTGCTATTGTCCCCAGAATCCGGCATTGGACCATGAGTTCCCACCGGCTGTAGGAAACGGTGGCGGCTCCCAATGCTTGCCTGGGTGGGGATGGTGGTGGTCGCGGTTTACTTCTCGAGTTACATCACGAAAGATCGCTGCGGTCCCGAATAATCGTCATGGCGCGTACCCGGTCGATGATGGGCATGTAAGGGAGCGGGTCGAGATGGTTCTCCTCGATGTAGTCGGTCAGGCAGTCTGAAACGACCGAGAGGAGTTCCTTCTGGGTCCAGGGCTTGGCCATGTAGTAGTCGAGGTTCGCGGCATTGACCGCACGGATGGTGTCGGCAAGGTCTGCTTGGCCTGTGACGAGGACCTTGCGGGTTTGCGTCGTTCGACGATCGTCCATCATCGCCACCAAGAACTCCACCCCCGTTACCCCCGGCATCCGGTGATCGCACAGCGCCACAGCGAGACTGTCACCATCCCGGTCAATCTCCTCGATGGCTTCCCACGCGTCGTCCACGTCGCTTGCCACCTCGACCCGAATCGTTCCCGCCACGGAGATGAGGTCCCGTTCGAGGGCGTCCCGGACCTCCGGCTCATCGTCAAGGATCAGTAGTGCGAGTGTCATGGTCCCTCCCTGGGTAGTTCAACAGTTGCAACAGTTCCGGCGCTCGTTGAGTCGAGGGTGAGGCGACCCCCGTGCCGCTCAACGATGGTCTTCGAAATCGTCAGCCCCAAACCCATCCCGTACTGCACACGGCCGGCCTTGGTCGTGAAGCGGGGCTCAAAAATGTGGTCGCGTAGATCGGGTGGGATGCCGGGGCCATTGTCGCGGATCGTGACCCGCACCCAGTCCTCCCCGATACTGTCCGCAGTGATCGTGAGTTGACCGTGCGGCAGGTCCGCCACAGCATCCGCCGCGTTGGTTAGTAGGTTGGTCCACACCTGGGAGAGTTGCCCGGGATGACAGGTGATGGGGTGAAGCGGACTAAACTCCCGAACGATCTCGATGTCCTTGAGTCTGTGTGATAGCAGGCGCAGAGCATCGTCAATGTTTTCGTTCAGATCCACATCCGTGAGGGGATCACCATCGGGCCTCGCATGGGAACGGAGGGAATCAACAAGGGAACTGATTCGGGTGGATGCCGAGCGTAGATTGCGCAGGCCGGTTCCGATTGAAGCGGCGGTTTCCAACACGTCGAGAAGGTCCTCGCGGCCCCGGGGGAGTGCCATCAGGGTCTCTTCATCGACTTCGGCGAGAACCAGCCTGTTGGCACGCGCGGGATCACCGGTGAGCTCCGTGAAGGTACGTTTGAGAGCCCGGGCTTCCCGGGTGGAGACGGGCTTCGAGGTGAGCGCCCGGTCCAGTGCCAAGCGAGCAACCCCCGCCTCTCCTCCCAGGTGTCCCATCAGGTCGGCAATCCCGTCCCCAAGATGATCGACGGTGCGGATGATGGCGGCAATCGGGTTGTTGACTTCGTGGGCAACACCTGAGGCCAGTTCACCAAGGGTTGCCAAGCGGGCCTGGGACATGAGTTCGGCACGGGCCTGTTCGAGAGCCTGATACGTGGCGCGCAGTTCTCTTTGTTCCTTTTCGAGCCTGGCGGTCAGTTCCACCTTCTCGATCTGGATCTCCTCCGCCCTGCGCAGGCGCCGATCAAGCGACCGAATGAGGAGCACTGCGATCAGTAGCTCGATTTCCGGGCGGGTCCGGATCACGTAGTTGAGCTGTTCGAAAGTGAGCCTGATACCGGTGACGTCCGTCGTGGTCCGGGAGGTAAAGAATGAGTGCCTCTGGTCGGTCAGAGACAGGAGGCCGATGATCCGGCCGGTGGATGCGTGATGCATGAGGACGTTGCCAGCATGGGATTCGCGTTCCAGGGCGACCTGACCCGATAGGCACAGTGTTGCTTCCTCGGCTGGTTCACCCTCCCGGGTCAGTCGCACACCGGCCGGGAGTTGGATGCGGGGCTGAAAGCCGAGCAGATCATCAATGCCGGCCACGATCTTCGCCATGATCTCGTCGTCACTATCCGGCAGGGCGAAGATGAACGATTCTCGCTCCACTGCCTCATCCTGTTCCCGTGCGACTCGGTCTTCGAAGCGCCTCACCTGGTGGGACAGGTCCGTGAGGAAACGAGCGGGCTTGAGAGAGGGGCCGTGGACGATGAGATCGACCCGGCCCTCGTCTATCAAACGCTCCAGCCCCGTCACGGTGGAGGTAGACGTCACGAGGATTGACCGAGTCACCGAATGTTTGGTCACAAGCGGCATAAGACCTTCCGCTGCGTCCCCACCATCGCCTTCAAGGCAGGTGATGATGAAGGCGGGGGACTGGCCGGTGGAAAGAAGGGTCCGCGCACCTGTCGCGTCACCAGCTTGCTCTATTCGCCATTGCGGTCGCTCTTGTACGAGCAGGGCGGCGATGTCCCGTGCTATCGGACCCTCGCCGATGATGATGCCGTGGGGATGTGTCATGCCGCCTCCTTCCTCAATAGTGCGGTATCGCGTGCCCGGATACGATGGAGTGAGTGTTTCTTGCTCTGCTAGGCCAGGCTGACTCGTGCGGGCGTTAGACGAGTCCCAAGAGTTCCCACATGGGCGGCATGGCAAAGATGAGGAGCAGGGTGGCTCCGAATCCGGTGATCACCCCGACAAGCGCCATGTGCTTCACCGAGACTTCACCGGTGGAGTAGGCGATGGCATTTGGTGGGGTGGAGATCGGGAGCGACATGCCAAACGAACAGGCGAGTGCCACGACCACGGCGAGAACCGTGACATCGACCGAGTCGAGCGAGAATGCCAGAGAAACGGCGAGAGGTACGAGCAGGTTGGCTGCCGCGGAGTGGGAGATGACGTTGGCAATGCCGAGCCCGATCATGCCGAATACGAAGAGAAGTAGGGTGGGGGAGAAGGTCTCCCACGGGATCGATTCGACGAGCCACACGTCTAGTTCCGTGGCCGCCACGCCGGTTCCGAGAGCAATGCCTCCCGACACGAGCCAGAGAACGGGCCAATCCAGTTTCTTGATGTCGTCGCCGGACATCACCTTCATGCTGAGCAGTGCAACAACGGGGAAGAAACCAACGATGTTGGAGGAGACTCCGTGGATCGGCTCGGTCATCCACAGCACGATCGTTAGGGCAGCGATGGAGTAGAAGAGCTTCGCATTCGGGGAGGAGTCCCAGTTCTTTTCCAAACTGATCTCGATCTTTCCTTCCCTCGGAAGGAACAGGGCGCACAGGAGCAGCCACGAGAGGAAGAGCACGACGAGCATGAGCGGCACGGCCATGATCATCCAGTCAATGAACGACACCTGAATGCCGCGCTCGGCCAGGGCGCCCACCGCGATAGCGTTCGGGGGAGTGCCGACCGGAGTCCCGATGCCACCAACATTGGCGGCGAGGGGGATGGCGAGCGCAAACCCGGCCTTCGCTTTCTTCCCTTCAACCGCGGCAATGATGGGAATAATGACGGCAAACATGGTGGCTGTTGTGGCCGTGTTTGACATGAACATGGAGAGCAAAGCCGTGATAATCATGAGGCCCAGCACCGTCAGCCGGATCGAACCAGCGAACGGCTTCAGCAGAACGGCGGCGATGTTCTTATCGAGCCGATACTTCTCCGCTCCCTCCGCAATCATGAATCCACCCAGGAAGAGGATGATGACGGGGTTCGCGAGAGCCGAGAAATAGTCGGCTGCCGGTAACGGCTCAAAACCGCCACCGATCTCAAAAATCGTGCCTGCCGAAATCATGAGGACCTCGAGGAGAATCACGAGGACGGCGGTTGCGACAAGGGGAATGGGTTCGGTAATCCAGAACACGATGGCGAGAAGGAAAATCGCCAGCATGCGCTCCCCGGCCTCGGGGAGGTTCGGAATGTCAACGATCAGGGGAAACAGGAACGCGAGGATGCCAACGATGAGACCGACCCGCTTTGTCAGGCTCATGGACGATCCCAGCTTGCGGCGGCGGGCAGCCGCCTCATCTTTGATTGGCGTGCTCATGACCACATTCTAAGAATCGAAAACAGCTCAGAGCTGGGACCATCGGCCAACGCAACATCCCAACAACAACGGACATTAAAGGAAAATCGACACACGGAACCCGAACCGGACGAGCGGGGAACGAGAAAGAAGGAGGCAGGTGTTTCCCCGAGTGAGATCGTCGATCTCCCTCTTGCCATGCCGTGCTCATGATGGATCGTGGGCACGCTGTGGAGAATGCGTGCGCAAGTGGCGGGGACTGGGGTAGGGTCGGACACTAGAAGCGCCACCGAAGAAGCGTACGCATCGGTCACCGCGACCCGGTGGGTCTGGGTCGGTCAATGTTTAGGAATATGGCCCCAAGGTGGCATAATAGACGTGGTCACTGAGTGTGGCCTTGGCACGTGACCCCTTACACAGGCGTGAGGGCTAGACCCGTCCGATTTGACAGTGTACATTTAATATTTGCGCTTACTTGTGTGGGGTGACGTGTATCCTCTGGGGATAGTACGGGAATTACGCGACTCCGCCTCGCAGAAGTGAGTATACGCCTTACCATCTCCAGGGAAGGGATCCCACTTGGCTGTTTCGCCTATTTCGACAGCATCCGCTTCGCGGGGCCGCAAGGCCCGCGTATCCTTCGCCAAGATCAAGGAGCCCATGCAAGCTCCGGACCTGCTCGGTCTTCAGACTGAGAGCTTCAATTGGCTGATTGGTTCAAAGTCTTGGAGGGAGAATGCGGCTCCCGGTGAAAAGTCGGGACTGGAAGAGATCTTTGAAGAGGTCTCTCCGATTGAGAACGCGGCAGGCACCATGAAGCTGTCGTTCTCCGAGCCCAGTCTTTTCGATCCGAAGTACACGGTCGACATGTGCAAGGAAAAGGACCTCACCTACTCCGCACCCCTGTACGTCAAGGCCGATTTCTACTACAGGGAAACTGGTGAGATTAAGTCTCAGACCACGTTCCTTGGCGATTTCCCGCTCATGACCCCGGGCGGTACCTTCATCATCAACGGCACCGAGCGTGTCGTTGTCTCCCAGCTTGTTCGTTCCCCCGGCATCTACTTTGAGTCGGAGCGCGATAAGACCTCGGACAAGCTCATTTACACAGCGAAGTTCATTCCGTCCCGCGGTGCGTGGCTCGAGTTCGAGATCGACAAGCGGGACGCTGTTGGCGTGCGCGTTGACCGTAAGCGCAAGCAGTCCGTCACCCACTTCCTTAAGGCCTGGGGCATGACGGACGAAGAGATCCGCGAAGAATTTGCGGACTACCCGATCCTGCTCGACACGCTCGATCGCGACACGGTTCAGACCAAGGAAGAGGCACTGACCGACGTCTACCGCAAGCTGCGTCCCGGCGAGCCGCCGACCGCACGCGCCGGTGAGAACCTGCTCTCCAACCTCTACCTGTCCGACAAGAGGTACGACCTGGCGAAGGTTGGTCGCTACAAGATCAACAAGAAGCTCGGTCTCGACACTGACAACAAGACCCGTCAGCTTACCCTCGAAGACATCGTGGGCTCGATCCACTACATTCTCGCCCTCCACGCCGACAAGGCCGAGGCGAACTGCGGTGGCCCCACCGACGTTCAGATCGAATTCGACGACATTGACCACTTTGGTAACCGTCGCATCCGCGCCGTAGGCGAGCTCATCCAGAACCAGGTGCGTACCGGCCTGTCCCGCTTGGACCGCATGGTGCGTGAGCGCATGACGACGCAGGAAGCCGCTGCGATCACGCCGTCCTCGCTCATCAACATCCGCCCGATCGTGGCCGCGATCAAGGAGTTCTTCGGAACCTCCCAGCTGTCGCAGTTCATGGATCAGAACAACCCGCTGTCGGGCCTGACCCACAAGCGCCGTCTGTCCGCACTCGGCCCGGGTGGTCTTGCTCGTGACCGCGCAGGCATGGAAGTGCGAGACGTTCACCCCTCTCACTACGGCCGTATGTGCCCCATTGAGACCCCGGAAGGCCCGAACATCGGTCTGATCGGTTCGCTCGCTACCTTTGCTCGCGTCAACTCGTTTGGCTTCCTCGAAACCCCGTACCGCAAGGTTGTCAACGGTGTCGTCACGGACGAAATCGAATACCTGACGGCGGATGATGAGGACCGTTACGTCATCGCCCAGGCAACCGACCGCCTGAACGACGACGGTACGTTCATGGACGAAGAGGCTCTCTGTCGTGAAGAGGGCGGTGAACCCGCGCTCCTCGCCATCGACCTCATTGAGTACATGGACGTCTCGGCCCGCCAGATGGTGTCTGTCGGCACCGCCATGATCCCCTTCCTCGAGCACGATGACGCGCACCGCGCACTCATGGGTGCAAACATGCAGCGCCAGGCTGTTCCGCTGCTCCGCACCGATGCTCCGCTTGTTGGTACGGGCATGGAAGCTCGCGCGGCAGCTGACGCCGGTGAAGTCCTTCAGTCCGATGTGGCTGGCGTGGTGGAAGAGGCCTCGGCCGACATCATCCGCATCGCCACCGACGATGGAGACTACAAGTCGTACCGCATCACCAAGTTCGAACGCTCGAACCAGGGCAACTGCTACAACCAGAAGGTTGTCGTCTCCGAAGGCGACCGCGTTGAGGTTGGCACAGTTCTTGCTGACGGCCCCGCAACCGAAGACGGCGAGCTCGCACTCGGACGTAACCTCCTCGTCGCATTCATGTCGTGGGAAGGCTACAACTACGAGGACGCGATCATCCTGTCCCAGCGCGTTGTTACCGACGACATGCTGACCTCGATCCACATCGAGGAGCACGAGGTTGATGCTCGCGACACGAAGCTCGGTCCGGAAGAGATCACCCGGGACATCCCGAACGTGTCCGAAGAGGTCCTGTCGAACCTGGACGAGCGCGGCATTATCCGCATCGGTGCCGAGGTTTCGGCCGGTGACATTCTGGTCGGCAAGATCACCCCGAAGGGTGAAACCGAGCTGACGTCGGAGGAGCGCCTCCTGCGCGCCATCTTCGGTGAGAAGGCGAAGGAAGTTCGCGACACGTCCCTGCGCGTCCCGCACGGCGAGTCCGGCATCGTCATCGGTGTCCGTGAGTTCTCTGCCGAAAACGATGATGAGCTGGCTGCCGACGTGCGACAGACCGTCCGCGTCTACGTTGCTCAGCGCCGCAAGATCACCATCGGTGACAAGATGGCCGGCCGCCACGGCAACAAGGGTGTTATTTCCCGGATCCTCCCCGTTGAGGACATGCCGTTCCTTCCGGACGGTACCCCGGTTGATATTATCCTCAACCCGCTCGGTGTTCCGGGCCGTATGAACCTCGGTCAGGTTTTCGAACTGCACCTGGGCTGGATTGCTGCAAACGGTTGGGATGCGAGCGAGGCACGTGCCGACGGTGAAGAGTGGGCCCTGCGCCTGCCTGAAACTGCTGTGACCGGTGCTCCCGGCCAGACCGTGGCAACCCCGGTTTTTGACGGTGTGGAACCGGACGAGATCGAGGGTCTTCTCGGTGCGACTCTTCCGAACCGCGACGGTGAGCTCATGGTTGGCCAGAACGGTAAGGCGAAGCTCTTCGACGGACGTTCCGGCGAACCCTTCCCCGACGAGATCTCGGTCGGCTACATGTACATGCTGAAGCTCCACCACCTCGTGGATGACAAGATTCACGCACGTTCGACCGGCCCGTACTCGATGGTGACCCAGCAGCCCCTCGGCGGTAAGGCCCAGTTCGGTGGCCAGCGCCTGGGTGAGATGGAGGTGTGGGCACTGGAAGCGTACGGTGCTGCGCACACGCTGCAGGAAATGCTGACCATCAAGTCGGATGACACGGTTGGTCGTGTCAAGGTCTACGAAGCGATTGTGAAGGGCGACAACATTCCCGAGCCGGGAATCCCCGAGTCCTTCCGAGTCCTCATCCAGGAAATGCGTTCACTTTGCCTTAACGTCGAAGCGCTCGATGCTAGCGGCAACACAATTAACCTTCAGGACACCGAAGACGACTTCCGTTCGGCAGAGAAGCCCGCGCTCTCTACTGGCCTGGAAGACTTCGGTGCAATGGAATTCTGATCACGGAGAAGAGGCTGGGTCTAGCGCCCACCCAGCCCTCCTCCGCGGCAGGGTGCATAGGAAGAAGTAGGAAACTTGCTCGACGTTAATCTGTTCGATCAGCTCCATATCTCACTCGCAACGAGCCAGGATGTTAACTCCTGGTCGCACGGTGAGGTCAAGAAGCCCGAAACCATCAACTACCGTACGCTCAAGGCCGAGAAAGACGGCCTGTTCTGCGAACGCATCTTCGGTCCCACGAGGGACTGGGAGTGCGCGTGCGGTAAGTACAAGCGTCCCCGTTACAAGGGAATTGAATGTGAACGCTGTGGCGTTGAGGTGACTCGCGCCAAGGTGCGTCGTGAGCGGATGGGTCACATCCAGCTCGCGGCCCCCGTCACCCACATCTGGTACTTCAAGGGTGTTCCGTCACGCCTTGGCTACCTGCTCGACATCGCACCGAAGGACCTGGAAAAGGTCATCTACTTCGCCGCCTACATGGTGACCGACGTGGATGAAGAAGGTCGCTCGGAAGCCATGCCGGAACTGCGTGGCGAACTCGAACTGGAACTCAAGGAAATTGAGAACCAGATGCATGTCGAGATCGAGGAGCGCGCCCAGGAGATGGAGCGCGAACTCGAAGAAGCTGAAGCAGCGAATGCTTCCGCGAAGGAAAAGAAGGCAATCAAGGATGCTGGTGAGAAGGACCAGGCCAATATCCGCAAGGGAGCCGAAGCCGAACGCGACCGCGTGGAAGAGGTCTGGGACCGCTTCATGAAGCTCAAGGTCGGTGACCTTGAGGGTGATGAGGACCTGTACCGCGAAATGTACGGCCGCTGGGGCATGTACTTCGAGGCATCCCGCGGTGCCGAGGCCATCCAGGAGCGCCTGCGCACCTTCGACCTCGAAGCGGAAGCCGAGATCCTTCAGGAAGTGATCCAGACCGGAACCGCGCAGCGTAAGACCCGTGCGCTTAAGCGCCTCAAGGTCGTCAACGCCTTCCGTACCACCGGCACCAAGCCGGAGTCGATGGTTCTCGACGTTCTCCCGGTCATCCCGCCGGACCTGCGCCCCATGGTGCAGCTCGACGGCGGTCGCTTCGCGACCTCTGACCTGAACGACCTGTACCGTCGCGTCATCAACCGCAACAACCGTCTCAAGCGCATGCTTGATCTCGATGCTCCCGAAATCATGGTGAACAATGAGAAGCGCATGCTCCAGGAATCGGTTGACGCACTGTTCGACAACGGCCGCCGTGGCCGCCCCGTCCAGGGTGCCGGTAACCGCCCCCTCAAGTCCCTCTCGGACATGCTCAAGGGTAAGCAGGGTCGTTTCCGTCAGAACCTGCTCGGTAAGCGCGTCGACTACTCCGGTCGTTCCGTGATCGTTGTGGGCCCGACCCTCAAGCTCCACCAGTGTGGTCTGCCGAAGGCCATGGCCCTCGAGCTGTTCAAGCCCTTCGTGCAGAAACGTCTCGTGGACCAGCAGGTCGCGAAGAACATCAAGGCAGCCAAGCGCCTCATTGAGCGTCAGCGCTCCGAGGTGTGGGACATCCTCGAAGAGGTCATCACCGACCACCCCGTTCTGCTGAACCGTGCACCAACCCTGCACCGTCTCGGCATCCAGGCGTTCGAGCCGCAGCTCGTTGAGGGTAAGGCCATTCAGCTGCACCCGCTCGTGTGTGCCGCGTTCAACGCCGACTTCGACGGTGACCAGATGGCAGTGCACCTGCCGCTGTCCGCCGAGGCTCAGGCCGAGGCTCGCATCCTCATGCTGTCCGCCAACAACATCCTGAAGCCGTCGGATGGTCGCCCGGTGACCATGCCCTCCCAGGACATGATCATTGGCCTCTACCACCTGACCTCCGAGTCGGGGGCCGAGGGTGAGAAGCGTTCTTTCTCGTCCGTCGGTGAGGCGATCATGGCGTTCGACAACGAGGACATCTCGCTGAACGAACCGATCCGCATCCGCTTCCCCGAGCTGATCCCGCCCCGCGGCTGGGTTGCTCCGGAAGGCTGGGAGGAGGGTCAGCCGGTCCTGCTCGACACGACCCTGGGCCGCGCGCTCTTCAACGACGCCCTCCCTGTCAAGTTCCCGTACGTGAACGAGGTTGTGGATAAGAAGCGTCTCGGCGCGATCGTCAACGAGCTCGCTGAGCGCTACCCGAAGGTTGACGTCGGTGCATCGCTGGATGCCCTGAAGTCCACCGGTTTCTACTGGGCCGGTCGCTCCGGTGTCTCGATTTCTCTGTCGGATATTGAGGTGCCCGATTCGAAGGCCGGGATCCTGGAAGCAGCCGAAGAGGAAGCCGCCAAGATCGAGGAGCTCTTCGACAACGGTATGATCGAGGACGCTGACCGTCGTCGCGACCTGTTCGACCTGTGGACCGACGTGACCGAGCGCGTGGCTGAAGAAATGCGTTCGAATTTCTCCGAGAAGAACTCCGTCAACCGCATGGTCACCTCGGGTGCTCGTGGTAACTGGACCCAGGTCCGTCAGCTTGCCGGTATGCGTGGCCTCGTGGCCAACCCGAAGGGTGAAATTATTTCCCTGCCGATCAAGTCGAACTATTTCGAGGGCCTTTCCGTTCTAGAGTACTTCTCGGCAACGCACGGTGCCCGTAAGGGTACGGCCGATACGGCTCTGCGTACCGCAGACTCCGGTTACCTCACGCGCCGTCTCGTCGACGTTGCTCAGGATGTCATCATTCGTGAAAACGACTGTGGCACGAGCAAGGGCCTGACGAACAGGATCGCCTACATTGATGATCAGGGTGGCCGCCACCTAGATCCGGCTGTTGAAACGTCCGTGTACGCACGTACGCTCGCAACTGATGTTGCGGATGCTGATGGCAACGTCATTGTTGCTGCCGGCACCGACCTCGGCGACGTGGAGATCGAGAAGCTGTTCAACGCTGGCCTCGACGAGGTCACGGTCCGCTCGGTCCTGACCTGTAACTCCCGCAGCGGCGCATGTGCGCTCTGCTACGGTCGTTCGCTCGCAACCGGCCTGCTCGTCGACATCGGTGAAGCCATCGGTATTGTGTCCGCACAGTCCATTGGTGAGCCCGGTACCCAGCTGACGATGCGTACCTTCCACACCGGTGGTGTGGCATCGGCCGACGACATCACGCAGGGTCTGCCCCGTGTCCAGGAGCTCTTCGAGGCACGTACCCCGAAGGGTGAAGCCCCGATCACGGAAGCGGCCGGTACGGTCTCCATCGAGGATTCCGAGCGCTCCCGCCAGATCGTCATCAAGCGTGACGATGGTGGAGAAGACCTCTCCTACCAGGTGTCGCGTTCGTCCAAGCTCCTGGTTGAGGATGGCGGACACGTGCAGGTGGGCGAACAGCTCACCGAGGGTAGCGTCGACCCGAAGAAGGTGCTCCGCATCTCCAACCGTCGCCGTGCCCAGCTCTACCTGGTGGAACAGGTTCAGGCCGTGTACCGCTCGCAGGGCGTGGAAATCCATGACAAGCACATCGAGGTCATCGTCCGGCAGATGCTGCGCCGCGTCACCGTTATTGAATCCGGTGACACGAGCCTCCTGCCCGGTGAGCTCGCTGACGTCAAGGACTACGAGTCCGCGAACCGCGAGGCCGTGGCACGCGGCGGCAAGCCTGCCACCGCACGCCCCGAACTCATGGGTATCACCAAGGCGTCGCTCGCAACCGACTCGTGGCTGTCCGCCGCATCGTTCCAGGAGACCACGAAGGTCCTGACCGAGGCCGCGCTCAACGCGAAGCGAGATCCGCTCAACGGTCTCAAGGAGAACGTCATCCTCGGTAAGCTCATCCCGGCCGGCACCGGCCTCGAGAAGCTCCGCAACGCGAAGGCAGAGCCCACCACGGAGGCCCGCCTCGAGTTTGAGAAGATGACGGGCTTCATCCGCCAGGATCTTGATCCCTACGATTCGGGACTCGATCTGGGTGCCGGACTCTACGGAACCGGATACTCCGGTTACGGTCCCGCATTCGGAAACTAGTCCGTGACCGCGACAATCTAATGATTGGCCTGTGTCGAGTACCACCGCTCGATACAGGCCAATCCTTTGACGACACACACGAAATCGCGCTAATCTGATAAACGGTGTTCGTTTCGGCGAACCTGCCTCGCGCGCGGGAGTTGCACCCGCGGGGGAGGAGACAGTCCGGCGTTGCTGCGAAAGACCGGATCGTCACGCTCTCGCTTTTAGCGAGTCCATACACCAGTAAATAATGAGCAGGAGATAGAGTGCCCACTATTCAGCAGCTGATCCGCAAGGGTCGGTCTTCGAAGCCAGGCGCCTCCAAGACGCCGGCGCTCCAGGGTAGCCCGCAGCGTCGTGGGGTGTGCACCCGCGTATACACAACTACCCCCAAGAAGCCGAACTCGGCCCTTCGTAAGGTCGCCCGTGTGCGCCTCTCGACCGGTATCGAGGTTTCCGCATACATCCCCGGTGAAGGCCACAACCTCCAGGAGCACTCGATCGTGCTCGTTCGTGGCGGTCGTGTGAGGGACCTCCCGGGCGTTCGCTACAAGATCGTTCGCGGCTCTCTCGACACCCAGGGTGTGAAGAACCGCAAGCAGGCACGTTCCCGCTACGGCGCTAAGAAGGAGAAGAAGTAATGCCACGTAAAGGCCCCGCTCCGAAGCGTCCCATTGTTGCAGATCCCGTTTACGGCCAGGAGCTCGTGACCCAGCTGGTCAACCGCGTCCTGCGTGACGGCAAGAAGTCAACCGCTCAGACCATCGTTTACGGCGCACTTTCCGGTGTTGCCGAGAAGTCCGGACAGGACGCCATCGAGGTCCTCAAGCGAGCCATGGACAACATTAAGCCGTCCCTCGAGGTGCGTTCCCGCCGTGTCGGTGGCGCCACCTACCAGGTGCCGGTTGAGGTGAAGGCTAACCGCTCCACTACCCTGGCTCTGCGCTGGCTCGTTGACTACTCCAGGCAGCGTCGTGAGAACTCGATGACCGAGCGTCTCATGAACGAGATTCTTGACGCCTCCAACGGCCTCGGCGCCGCAGTGAAGCGTCGTGAAGACACCCACCGCATGGCAGAGTCCAACAAGGCCTTTGCTCACTACCGCTGGTAAGCGGCTGTCCGACTACCTCGAACCGAAGAGAGCTTATAGTGGCACAGGAAGTGCTTTCCGACCTGACAAAGGTCCGCAATATTGGCATCATGGCTCACATCGATGCTGGCAAGACGACGACAACCGAGCGAATTCTGTTCTACACCGGCATCAACTACAAGCTTGGTGAGACGCACGACGGCGCATCCACAACCGACTGGATGGAAGATGAGAAGAACCGTGGTATCACGATCACTTCCGCAGCTGTCACCGCGTTCTGGAAGAACAACCAGATCAACGTGATCGACACCCCGGGACACGTCGACTTCACGGTCGAGGTGGAGCGTTCGCTCCGCGTCCTCGACGGTGCTGTCGCAGTGTTCGATGGTAAGGAAGGCGTTGAGCCGCAGTCGGAGACGGTGTGGCGTCAGGCGGACAAGTACAACGTCCCCCGCATTTGCTTCGTCAACAAGATGGACAAGCTCGGTGCCAGCTTCGACTTCACCGTGTCGACGATTAAGGATCGCCTCAAGGCAACCCCGCTCGTCGTGACCCTTCCGATCGGTTCCGAGAACGACCTCTCCGGTGTAGTCGACATCGTGCGCCAGGTTGCGTACCGCTTCCCGGCCGAGCAGAACGGCGAAAAGACCTACGGCACCGTTGTCATCGAGGAAGAGATTCCCGCTGACATGCTCGACAAGGTTGAGGAAGTTCGCGGCGAATTGCTCGAGGCCGTTGCTGAGACCGATGAGGCACTTCTTGATAAGTACCTCGGTGGTGAAGAGTTGACCGTTGAGGAGATCAAGGCTGCGATCCGCAAGCTGACGATCGCCGGCGAGGCATACCCCGTGTTCTGTGGCTCCGCCTACAAGAACATCGGTGTTCAGCCGATGCTTGATGGTGTCGTTGACTACCTGCCGTCCCCGCTTGACGTACCCTCCATCGAAGGCACCGCCGTCAACAACGAGGAAGAGATCCTCGTCCGCAAGGCAGACGAAAACGAGCCGTTCGCGGCCCTCGCCTTCAAGATCGCCGTGCACCCCTTCTTCGGTAAGCTCACCTACATTCGCGTGTACTCGGGCTCCCTCGAAGCTGGTTCTCAGATCCAGAACTCGACCAAGGGCCAGAAGGAACGCATCTCGCGTATCTTCCAGATGCACTCCAACAAGGAGAACCCGGTTGATGTAGCCCACGCTGGCCACATCTACGCTGTTATTGGTCTGAAGAACACGACGACCGGTGACACCCTGTGTGATCCGCAGAAGCAGATCATCCTCGAATCGATGACGTTCCCGGAGCCCGTGATTCACGTGGCTATCGAGCCGAAGTCGAAGGGTGACCAGGAGAAGCTCGGCACCGCGATTCAGCGTCTCGCTGAAGAGGACCCGACCTTCACCGTCCGCCTCGATGAGGAAACCGGCCAGACCGTTATTGGCGGTATGGGCGAGCTGCACCTCGACATTCTCGTGACCCGTATGCGCCGCGAGTTCAAGGTTGACGCCAACGTGGGTGCACCCCAGGTTGCGTACCGTGAGACGATCCGTCGCAAGGTCGACAAGGTCGACTACACGCACAAGAAGCAGACCGGTGGGTCCGGCCAGTTCGCTAAGGTCCAGGTGTCCTTCGAACCGCTGGAAACAACGGAAGATGGCGAAATGTACGAGTTCGTGGATGCCGTGACCGGCGGTCGCGTGCCCCGCGAGTACATTCCGTCCGTCGATCAGGGCATCCAGGCAGCCATGGAGAACGGTGTCCTCGCCGGATACCCGATGGTGGGCGTGAAGGCCACCCTCCTCGATGGTGCCTACCACGATGTTGACTCTTCGGAAATGGCATTCAAGATCGCCGGTCAGGGCGTGTTCCGCGAAGGCATTAAGATGGCGGATCCCGTGCTGCTCGAGCCGATGATGGACGTCGAGGTACGTACCCCCGAAGAATACATGGGCGATGTGATTGGCGATCTTAACTCTCGCCGTGGCATGATTCAGTCCATGGAGGACGCGACCGGTATTAAGATCGTCCGCGCCCAAGTTCCGCTGTCCGAAATGTTCGGTTACGTTGGCGACCTGCGTTCCAAGACGCAGGGCCGTGCGGTGTACACCATGCAGTTCGCGACTTACGCGGAAGTTCCGAGGAATGTCTCCGAGGAAATCATCAAGAAGACCCGGGGCGAGTGAGCCTAGGTCATTTAAGAAAATAACCGACTAGTAGATCGCTCAGCCCCAAGGATGCTCCTGTATCCTGAAGCAGAGAAACTACCCGAGTCCTACAGGAGGACAAGTGGCCAAGGCCAAGTACGACAAGTCCAAGCCGCATATGAACATCGGCACCATCGGTCACGTCGACCACGGTAAGACGACGACGACCGCTGCAATCTCGAAGGTTCTTGCTGACAAGTACCCGGAACTGAACGAGTTCACCCCGTTCGACCAGGTTGACAACGCTCCCGAGGAGCGCCAGCGCGGCATCACCATCAACGTGTCCCACGTCGAGTACCAGACCGAGAAGCGTCACTACGCACACGTTGACGCCCCCGGACACGCTGACTACATCAAGAACATGATCACCGGTGCTGCTCAGATGGACGGCGCGATCCTCGTTGTCGCTGCCACCGACGGTCCGATGGCTCAGACCCGTGAGCACGTTCTCCTCGCCCGCCAGGTTGGCGTTCCGCAGCTCATCGTTGCGCTGAACAAGTCCGACATGGTTGACGACGAGGAAATCCTCGAGCTCGTCGAGATGGAGGTCCGTGACCTTCTCTCCTCGCAGGGCTTCGACGGTGACAACGCTCCCGTCATGCAGATCTCCTCGCTCAAGGCTCTCGAAGGCGAAGAGAAGTGGGTCAAGTCCATTGAGGACCTCATGGAGCAGGTTGACGAGTACTTCGAGGATCCGGTCCGCGAACTCGACAAGCCGTTCCTCATGCCCATCGAGGACGTCTTCACGATCACCGGCCGTGGCACCGTTGTGACCGGTCGTGTTGAGCGTGGTCAGCTCCAGATCAACTCCGATGTCGAAATCCTTGGCATCAAGGAGAAGCCGATGACCACCACCGTCACCGGTATCGAGATGTTCCACAAGCAGATGGATCACGCTGACGCAGGCGAGAACTGTGGTCTGCTCATCCGTGGCATCAAGCGTGAAGACGTTGAGCGTGGCCAGGTTGTTTGCAAGCCCGGCACGATCACCCCTCACACCAAGTTCGAAGCTCAGACCTACGTGCTTAAGAAGGAAGAGGGCGGCCGTCACAATCCGTTCTTCTCCAACTACCGCCCGCAGTTCTACTTCCGTACCACGGACGTGACCGGCGTCATCACCCTCCCCGAGGGCACCGAGATGGTCATGCCCGGCGACAACACTGAGATGACCGTTGAGCTCATCCAGCCCATCGCCATGGAAGAGGGCCTCGGCTTCGCTATCCGTGAGGGTGGCGCAACCGTTGGTTCGGGCAAGGTCACCAAGATCATCGCCTGACCTCGATCATCCTAGATCTTAAGATCTTCAAAGTGAGCCCCGGCTTCGTCCGGGGCTCACTCGTCTTTCCAGCCCCGACCGCGGGCCTAACACAACTGGACCAGCGGGTTGTTTCATGGCCTTGGAGCAAGAAACTATTTAACTACTGCAACCTCGTTCGGCAAGGCAGCTGGACCGCGACAGTAGCGAGGGAGCATTGTTGTGCTCCAGTGGCATCAGTCTTGCTCTTGGATCGCTACTTCTAAACTGGTCGCTCCCGATCGGGCCCTCAGCTAGGGTGGTGGCATGAGCCTCCACGACGTTTTCCGCGCATGCGGACTTGATTTTCAACCCGCCGCGATCCTCTGGGACCTGGATGGCACGATCACGGACACAGAATCCCAGTGGGTTTTCAAAACCCGATCTGTCATTGAGGAACGGGGTGGCATTTGGACCGCCGACGATGAGCTTGTCTTTCACGGATGCTCGACCGAGGATCATGCTGAGCACATGCACACCATGCTCAAACGTGACAGCGGGGAGCTTGCCGAACCGATGGAATTGTTCCACGAGGTCGCAAGTCACATGGCTGAGCACGTGTATTCACAGCCGGCTCTCATGGCGGGAGCGATCGACCTTCTTGAGGCCTTCGCGGAAGCCAATATCCCGCAAGCCCTCATTACCGCCACCCCCATCGAACTCGCAGGGCCGGCCATTAAGAGCCTGCCGAAGCAGTACTTTGCTGCCCGGGTAACGGGCGATGAACCGATCCCGGGCAAACCCAACCCCGCACCTTACGCCACTGCAATGGAGCGGCTCGGTGTGGAACCATCCCGATGCCTTGCTTTCGAAGATTCAATTCCTGGCTCCCAGTCGGCTGCTGGGGCCGGTGCCACGGTGGTCAACGTGATGCATCAGGAACTCAAAACTTTGGCAACACTGCTGTAGATAAGAAGGAGTTTGTTGTGGGCTGGCAGGTGATCTGTCAGCCCACAACCATCCCAACCCAGCGACGCCCTTGCTAGTGGACTGAGTTCGTTGCTGAGCCTGGACAAGTATCGAGCCATGGCGCGAGGCCACGTCTAACCATGACTCGATACTGGTCTTGAGGAAGCGAGCTGGTTTAGCTCGCGGCGCTCTTGAGTCCCTGCGAAGAGGTCAGGCGGCTGACATCCCGCGTATTGGTCGTAAGGGTGCCAAGCAACTGAGCTGATTCGACCGTTGTCGTTTGGGTTTCGCGATCGATCAGGGTCTTGAGAAGCTGCACTGAGGGAGCGTGGTTTGCCGCAATTTGGTCGGCGAGTTCACGCGCGAGAGTGAGAGCGTTTCCGGTTTCTGTAACCTCGCTGACGAGCCCGGCTTCGCGTGCTCGCTCGGCCTCGTAGAAACGTCCCGTCAGAAGGAGATCGGCAGCGACCTTGGTTGGGACCCGGGAGGCAATCAATGTGCCACCACCACCGGTGATGCCGATACGGGCCTCTGGGTAACCGAACTGAGCTCCCTTACCTGCCACGACAATGTCACAGGACTGGCTGAGTACGAATCCAGCTCCCACCGCGTATCCCTCGACGGCTGCGATGATCGGCTTTGAGAGTTTGATCGTGAAGTTCGGGTAGGCACGAGAATCATCCGGGGGAGGGGCATTGAAGTCCGCTCCAGCACAGAACGCTTTGGTTCCTTCGCCATGGACGATGCCGGCAGCGAAGGGGTCCGTTTCGAGCAGGTCGTAGGCTTCACCCAGTGCATCGACCGCTTCCTGGGTAAGGGAGTTTCGCTTGTCGGGGCGGTTGATCTTGATCTCGAGAACGGGCCCGCGCTCGGTCACAATCACTGTGTCAGTCATGTCAGCCCACCTTCCTATTGTCTACATGGTTGTCTTGATTCAGGGATGAGATGACTTCGTCGGTGTGCGCACCGAGCTTGGGCGGCGGTAGCGCGACGGCGGGGCGCTGCGCATCAACAAACCGGTACGGCCTGTTGAACACGTAGTAGGGGGCCCTGCCTTCCTCCGTGATTTGTGCGAGCTGCTGGCTTTCGTGAAGGAGGCCGCGGTCGTAGATGTCCTGATAGCTGGAAACCTGACCGTGAGCAATCCGGATGGTGTCGAATGCTTGCCCCGCCTCGTTGACCGTCCAGTCCTTCTTGTCGATAGCATCCTGAAGTGCCTGCCACAGATCATCCTGGTTCTCGAGGCGATCCTGATTGGTGAGGTAGAGCGGATCGGTGACGAGATGGGGGATGTCGAGCAGGTGGCAGAGTGCCTCCCAGTGGGCGGGCAGGTAGGCGGAGAAAATGACATAGCCGTCGCGCACCTGATGGATTTCGGCGGCCGGTGCCACGGCGGGCTCGCGGTTGCCGATGCGGCCGGGGTTGATCCCGGTTTGGAGGAAGAGCCCCCAGTAGTAACTCTGTGCGTGCAGTCCGCCTTCGAACAGGCTGGTCTCTACCTCGCTGCCTTCGCCGGTGCGGAGCCGTTTGATGATCGCGGCAAAGATTCCCTGAAGCAGCGAATCGCCGGTTGCCACATCAACCGGGTTGTAGGGGAGCTTAAGAGGGCCCGTTTCCTCGGTTCCATTAACCCAGATCATGCCGGACTCGGCTTGGCCGATCCCATCGAAGCCCTTGTCGTTCGCGCGGGAGGTATTGGACGGGAAGCCGCGGATCGAGCCGTAGATGAGGGCGTGGTTTTTTTCTCGCAGAGTCTTCCCGCCCAGTCCGTGGCGTTCCATCGAGGAGGCGGAAATATTGTGGATGACAATATCGGCGCTGAGAGCGAGCTCTTGGGCGATCTGTTCGTCCTCTTCATCGTTCAGGTCGAGAACAACGGACTTCTTGCCGTGGTTGAAGGTCTCAAAGATGCTCGAGGCAACGCTGCCCGTGGCGGGCCTGGTGGGATCGCCCTTGGGGCTCTCAACCTTGATGACTTCTGCACCGAGGTCGGCGAGTGCCTGTCCCACGGAGGGGGCTGCGATGAAGTGGGAGAACTCCACCACTCGCCACCCTTCCAGGGGTTTGTCTATCTGTGTCATGACTGTCCTTCCTAACTGACCTGGCGCTGTGGCTCGCGGCCTAAAAGTTCGGGTGCCGTGAACGAGCGGCGGAGGAATTGTTTCGTTCGAGGATGTTTCGGGGTATGGATGACTTCGTGGGCGGGACCGGATTCGACGATCCGTCCCTCGTCCATAAAGATCACCCGATCGGCAACGTCAGCCGCGAACTGCATTTCGTGGGTGACGATGAGCATCGTGGTGTGCTCGGCAGCTAGCGAGCTGATGACGTTGAGGACTTCACCGACGAGCTCGGGGTCGAGAGCCGAGGTCGGCTCATCCAGGAGGATTGCGGCCGGATTGATAGCGAGAGCGCGGGCGATGCTCACTCGCTGGGCCTGGCCCCCGGATAGTGTCACCGGGAATTGGTTCTCAACCTCGGCCGTGATGCCAACTCTGCGGAGGAGGTTTTGGGCGATGGTTTTCGCCTCGTCCTTAGCAGCAACTTTTCGAAGCACAATCGGGTCCTGCACATTGCGTAGTGCGCTCCGATTGCGGAACAGGTTGTAGTGCTGGAAGACCATGGCGGTCTTGGACTGGAGTGCGGAAATTTCCTTCTTGTGGAGCTTCCCGACAAGCTCAACCTCAGTGTCGCTGATCGTGATCGTGCCTTGATCGGGACGCTCGAGGAGATTGAGGCACCTGAGGAGAGTTGATTTTCCGGAACCGGAGGGGCCGATGATGGCAACGACTTCACCCCGGTTCACTTCCAGGTCGATGCCCTTGAGGACTTCGTTCTCACCGTAGGTCTTGTGGAGATTGTGGACGCGGATCATTGTTCACCTCACGTAGGGGCGGCTCATGCGGGACTCGAGGACCCGGACGAGTTGTTCGATTAGGAAGATGACGGCCCAGTAGACGACGCCGACCATGAGATACGTTTCCAGGTAACGGAGATTGTCAGCCGCGGTCATCTGAGCGCTCGCAAACATGTCGGTGATGCCGAGCGTGAAGACGATCGATGTTTCTTTGATGAGTCCGATGAAAACATTCGCTGTCCCGGGGATCGCGTTGTACGCAGCCTGGGGGAGGACGTAGTTGGAGTAAATCTGTTTTGCTGTCAGCCCGAGGCTAAGTCCGGCCTCACGCTGACCACGGTCAACGGAAATGAGGGCGGCGCGGAAGATCTCAGCCAGGTACGAGGCTTCCTTGAGCCCCAGCCCGACCACCGCCGCCATCATCGCCGACATGCTGCTCATGCCCGGAATGAGCTGGGGTAGACCGAAGTAGATGAGGAACAGCAGGACGAGCCCGGGAATGCCACGGAAGAACGAAATGTACAAGATCGCGACATGGTTGAAGACCGGTGTTTGGGCGAAGCGAATGAGTGCGAGAACGAGACCAACTCCGACTGACAGCACCATCGCAAAGATCGCGATGAGGAGCGTGGTGGGCAGGAACTCAAGGAGCGCAGGGATTGCGCTCACCATGTAGGCTGGATCGAAACCTTTCATCAGCCTTCGCCACCGGGAATGGACAGTTCGGCAGGATCCGGAACCGTGAAGTTCTCACCCGGGACCGTCAGGTCCTCACCGAAGTACTTCTCGGACAGCTCAGCTAGCGTCCCATCCTCTTCCATCTCTTCCAGCGATGCCGAAATGTCCTCGGCAAGCTTGCGTCCGCGCTCCGTGTTGGCAAACGGGAAACGCGTCTGTTCATAGGTGAGGGTCCCGCTCACTACCTTGAGTTCAAGGCCTTTCGAGTTGATGTTCGCGTTGATCGACGCGAGCGGGCCTGCATACCCATCGATTCGGCCGAGCAGGGTGTCCTGTTGCGCCTGGGCCGGCCCGTCGTACGGTCGCACGGTTGCTCCGTTTCCGGTTTCGCTGATCCACGCCTCAACGGCCGCCTCGTTTGTGGAACCAGCACCCGTACCGATGGTCTTGCCGGCTAGGTCATCCTCGGTCTGAATCTCCTCATCGTCCGCGCGAGCGGCGAGAACTACACCACCGAAAGCATAGGCGCGAGTAAATACGTAGGTTTCGCTCCGTCCTCAGTCCAGGTCAGGTTTGTCGCCGTGGTATCGATGCGGCCCGCCGTCACCGAACCCATGAGGCCGGGGAAGTCCATTGTCTGGAATTCCACTTCGTATCCGGCACGCTCAGCCGCTTCGGTAATGACCTCGGTGTCGAAACCGGTCAGTTCAGAACCGTCCTTGTAGGAGTGGGGGAAGCTCGTGCCTGTTCCACCGACACGGATCACCTCTGCCTCGTCATCGGCGGTGCCGCAGGCAGCAAGGGTGAGCATGAGGGCAACGGATGCTGCGACGGTACGGCTGAGTTTGGTGAAGGACCGAGCCATGGTGGTCTCCTTTTTTGTTGTTTTTGGGTGGGGGAGAGTGGCGCATTGGGGAACAGAAGTGGGTACGCAAATGCATACGCGTCCGCTCATTCAACGCGGAGAATGAAAGTGGTTTGCCTACAGGCTGGAGAGAATTGGCTCAGGCATGCCATGCGCATACAGGTCGCCCAAGGGCTTTATATGCGTGAGACCAATCCTGGAATTTAGAGTGCCGACTCGTGCGGCTGAACTGGCTTCACAGATAACAACAGGTACACATGATGTCGTGCATGGAAGCTGACACGATGTGTTCGAAAATAGTTGACTGTGCAGTCGTAGCCATGGCTAGAACTGTAATCAATAAATCAACTTTCACAAATGTGTCTCACATCCCAGCCCGAGAAGGCATCCCAGAATCTAGCCGAGTAATGGCGCATAACGACCTGTCGATGCGAACTGACGAAACCTACTTCTTCTTGATGTTTCAACGAAAAGATTGCCGATTCGAGTGAGTCAGAATGCCTCTCAATTTCTTCGCAAAGTGACCTTCGCCACAGAGGGTGTTTGTGGTTTGGTATTCCGTCCCGTCAAGCCAACGTCTTTGACTCGTGGCCTTAAGTCAGGAATTAATCGTGAATCGTGAGCATCGAGGGATTTACGCGCCGATACGGTAGTGAGGAACTGGCAAGGGAATCAGCTCCTGGGTGAGTTCCTTCGCGCGGGGAGTGTCGGTTGATAGCCTCGGGATATGAACGCCCAGATAGATTTTGAGTCCATCGGTATTGGTTTTGGAACCTCGCCCCTCAAGGGCGAGGAGGCAGCCCGTGCCGTCACGTCCGCCATCGAAGCCGGATACACGCTCATCGATACGGCATCGCGCTACGAGAATGAGGAAGCTGTGGGTCAAGGCATCCGGGACAGCGGCATTGCCCGAGAGGATGTCATCGTCCAGACAAAGCTTCGCGGTCACGACCACGACAACGTGCGCGGCGCCCTGGAGCTGAGCCTGGAGAAGCTTGGCGTGGATTACGTTGACGTGTGGATGGTGCACTGGCCGCTTCCCATGCTCGGCCTCTACCCGCAGGCATACGAAGAAATGATCACCCTCCAGGAGGAGGGGCTCGTTCGCACTCTCGGTGTTTCGAACTTCCTTCCCGAGCACCTCGATGAACTGAAGTCCCGCACCGGCCACGTGCCCGCGGTCAACCAGATCCAGGTCGATCCCGGCATCCACCGCCCCGAGCTCCGTGCCGAGCTCAAGAACCGTGGCATTACCGTTCAGTCCTGGTCGCCACTCTCCAAGGGAGGCGACTTGTTCGAGACCGAACCCGTCAAGTCTGCCGCGGAGGCCCACGGCATTACTCCCAGCCAGGCCGTGCTTGCCTGGCACCGGGCCATTGGTGCAGTTCCGATTGTCCGATCCACGAGCGAGGAGCGTCGAAAGCAAAACCTTGATGCCATCAAGGTCACCCTGACACCGGCAGAGGTTGAAGCGATCGGCGGCCTGCCCCAGCGTGAGCTCGGCGAATGGGATCCGCGAACCCACGACGAGCGCTAGCTGGAAGCTCATTTCCTTGCCATACGTGGCTGTGCCCCTCCAGAATGTGAGGGGCACAGCCACGCCCTGCACCGGTCGTTTCAGGTCGGCTGAATAGGTGGAATTGTGGAGCGTGTGGTGGGTCATATTGCATTGCGGTTCCAAACTCTGAGACGCTAAGGACTCCTCGGTAACGGGGATGTCTAATTGAATAACCATCAAGAGTGGCTGAGAGACCTGGCTCTATGACGCTGCAGCAACCGAGGAGTTAACCGGTGCTACCGCCAGGACCGATGGAGGATGAATGATCAAGCTGGACAATGTCCACAAGGTGTACCCGGGGCCCGTAGTGGCCCTTGGTGGGATCAACCTTGACATACCCGAAGGGCAGATCCACGGCATCGTGGGTCAGTCAGGTGCGGGAAAGTCCACCCTGATCCGCTGTCTCACCGCACTTGAGAAGCCCACCGAAGGCCACGTCTGGGTCAACGGTCGGGACATGGCGGCGCTTGGCCCAAAGGAACTACGCTCAGCGCGCCGCTCGATCGGCATGGTCTTCCAGGGAGGCAATCTTCTTGACGCACGCACTGCTCGAGCCAATGTTGAATACCCGCTCAA
Organism: Flaviflexus massiliensis; assembly: GCF_001375495.1. Classification (GTDB taxonomy): domain Bacteria; phylum Actinomycetota; class Actinomycetes; order Actinomycetales; family Actinomycetaceae; genus Flaviflexus; species Flaviflexus massiliensis. The sequence goes on from NZ_LN831058.1 coordinate 1,108,221, forward strand.
GGTCGCGGGCGTGAAGCGTGAGGAGCGGCGCGAACGCGCCCAGGAACTCCTTGATCTCGTTGGCTTGGGGGATCGCGGATCTTCCTATCCCGCACAGCTTTCCGGCGGTCAGCGCCAGCGCGTCGCGATCGCTCGCGCGCTCGCCGCCCGCCTCATCCTTCCCCGTTCGGGGCTCAAGGCCATTCGTGGTTGAGGAGGTGTGTCTCTTTTTAACCCCACTGGGTGTGGAAAAGGAAACGCCCCCCCGCCCGCCCCGCCGTGCTCCTGTGCGACGAGCCGACCTCGGCTCTCGATACGGTCACCACCCAGCAGATCCTCGACCTCATCAAGGATGTTCGAGAGAAGACCGGTGTCACGGTCGTTATCATTACGCACGAAATGGCGGTCGTTCGCGAAACCTGCGACGCTGTCACCCTGCTGTCGGATGGCAAGATCGTCCAATCGGGACGAGTGGACGAGATCGTGGCCGATACGAACTCGAGTCTGTCGCATGCCATTGTTCCAAAGCCCAGGGTTGATGAGATCCAGCCGGGCAAGGCCCTGATCGACATCTCGTTTACGTCCGAACCGGGTGAGCCGGCGAGCTCCCAGGTTCTTGCTCTCGTTGCCGAGCTCGGTGCCGATGTCACCGCTGGCACATTCGAAACGATTGGAGCTGCACAGATCGCACGCCTAGCTTTGTCGGTTGATGAGGCGGAGCGGGAGCGGACCTTAGCCGTGCTGCGAGCGGAAGGCATTACTGCAGGGGAGCGTGCGGCATGATAGCGAACGCACGTACTGAAGAAATGGAATGGTTCGGTAACCGAATCATTCAGAACGAGCTGTGGGATGCGACCGTTGAAACGCTTCTCATGGTGGGATGGGCGTCGCTTGCGACCGTTCTCATCGGGTTGCCGATCGGCATGGCGCTCGTGGCAACCCGGCAGGGCGGCATTCGCCCCAACAAGATCATCAACTTCATCCTGTCCCTCATCGTCAACGTCGGTCGCTCCATCCCTTTCATCATTCTGCTCATCATCTTGCTCCCGGTCACGGACTGGGTGATGCAGACCAATATTGGCTGGCGGGGAATGGCCTTCCCGCTCGCAATTGGGTCCATTCCGTTCTTTGCCAGGCTCGTAGAAACGAATCTCCTTGCCATCGACTCGGGCAAGGTTGAGGCCTCGCAAATGATGGGAGCATCCCGGACGAGGATCATGGGGGATGTGCTCCTGCGCGAAGCGCTACCCGGGATCATCCAGTCCACCTCAGTTCTCGTCATTATGATCATTGGTTTCTCGGCCATGGGCGGCACCGTGGGTGGCGGCGGGCTCGGAGCCCTCGCCTACAACTACGGCTACCAGCGCTACCACCTCGACGTTCTGACGATCACGGTCGTCGTTCTCGTCATCATTGTGCAGCTCGTCCAAATGCTTGGCGACATGCTCAGCCGGTATGTGGACCACCGCTGAGTCTCCATATACCGGTAGAGCCGACTCGCAATCATTCGCTCTCCTGAGCACGGTCTCACGTGAGCACCCCATTTTCAAACAAAGGAAACAACAATGCGTCGCACTATTTTAGCTCTGGCAGCCACCACGGCCCTTGCCCTGTCCGCCTGCTCCTCCGATGACAACACCGCTGAGGAAACAACCGGTGGTAATGGCAATTCCGCGAGTGGCGAGGTCGTGACCCTCAAGGTGGGTGCCTCCCCGGTTCCCCACGCCGACATCCTCAACTTCATTGACGAGAACCTGGCTGAAGATGCTGGCATCGACATCGAGGTTGTTGAGTACACGGACTACGTGCTGCCGAACCGCAACCTCGACTCGGGCGAGCTCGATGCGAACTTCTTCCAGCACGTTCCCTACTTCGAAGCCGATTCCGAAGACAACGGCTACGACTTCGACCGTGGCGAAGGCGTCCACATTGAGCCCTACGCCGCCTACTCCGAGACCATCGACTCGATCGAAGATCTCCCCGAGGGCGCCCAGGTCTCGATCGTCAACGACCCCTCGAACCAGGCACGCGCACTCTGGCTGCTCGAAGAAAATGGCGTCCTGACCCTCGACGAATCGGTCGAGAACCCCACGATCTACGATGTCGTCGACAACCCGAAGAACGTCGAATTCGTTGAACTCGAGGCCCCCAACCTCGTGCGCACCCTCGACCAGGTCGACCTCGCGATCATCAACGGCAACTTCGCTCTCGACGGTGGACTTGTTCCCGCCGAGGATTCCATCGCCATTGAAGAGGGCGAAGGAAACCCCTACGCCAACGTTCTCGCTTGGAACGCAGACACCGAGAAGCTGGAAGCCATCCAGACCCTGGACGAACTGCTCCACTCCCAGGAAGTCGCCGACTTCATCACCGAGAACTACCCCAACGGTGAAGTCATCCCGGCCTTCTAATTCGGCGAGTTCCATTCGGAACATCGTGGACAACTCCACTTGAAAAACTAAGGATTCTGCACGTGGCTTCAAGTCGGTAAGACCCGCACAATAAGTTCCACAAGAATCCACACATATTTCCGCGAAAGCGGGGACGATCATTGCGGTCGCCCCCGCTTTTTCAATGCAAGAGAGTGGGCATTTCCCAGGAGCTGGGCATTCTCCCGCATGCTTAGGGAAAGCGTGCATGCAAACTTGTTGTGGAATATTTCCTGTTGCTGTGGAAGTGGGTTAGTCTTTCGAGTATTGATCAAGGAGGATTCATGCTCGCACAGGAACGCAGGGAGCTCATACTTCGAGACCTTCGCGCCACCGGTGGTGTCGAAACCGATGAACTAGCCGTCCGCTTCCAGGTCTCGGTCGAGACGATTCGTCGCGATCTTCTCGAACTGGAAAAGCGTGACCTGCTCGAGCGTGTGTACGGGGGAGCGGTTGTTGCTCCCGCGGTACGCAGCGAGGCATCGCACTCCGAACGAGAGTCGATTGCGGCAGAGCAGAAGAAATCGATTGCCGCGCGCATCGCTTCCCTCATTCCCCACACGGGAACGGTGTTCCTTGATCTCGGTACGACGGTCGAAGCCATGGCGCGGGAAATCCCTCGCACGTTCAGCGGGACGATCGTGACAGCCTCGCTGCGTGCCGTTGGCACACTGTCGGCCCTGCCCGATGCGGAAATCATTGTGTCGGGCGGTCGCCTCCGCAAATCGGAACTGTCGCTGTCAGGGAACATGGCGACCTCATTTCTGGACGGTCTCTACCCGGACCTGGCCATCATCTCCATCGGCGCCATCAGTGCCGAAGCCGGGGTGACGGACTACGACTTTGATGAACTGCACGTCAAGCAGGCAGTTCTCAAGAACTCTCAAACATCCATTGTTGCCGCGGACTCCACGAAGGTCGGCAAGGTTGCTCCCTTCCGCCTCTGTGACGTGGCAACACCAACCCATATTGCAATCGATCGCGGCCTGGATCAGGACCAGGTCGCCCTACTGGAAGAGCGTGGAGCGAGCCTGCTCCTCGCCTAAGTGAGAACAAGGTCAGCGTTGACCGGAAAGCAGTACCATGGCAATTCTTGCACTCGATCAGGGAACCTCGGGTTCGAAGGCAATCGTCGTTGATGAGGATGGAGTCCACGCAGTCGTGGAGAACTCCATTCACCCGCAGTATCTCCCGGGCGGTGCCGTCGAGCAGGACCCGGAAGAACTCTACAACTCGGTCATTGAGGCCGGGAAGGAAGCGGTCAAGCAGGCCGGCAAACCTATTGAGGGCATCGCGCTAGCCAACCAGGGAGAAACGGTTCTGGCCTGGGATCCCGAGACCGGCAAGCCCCTTACCCCGTGCATTGTGTGGCAGGACAAGCGTGCCTCAGCGGTCACGGACCGCCTGACCGAGCATGCCGACCGCATTCACGAGCTCACGGCTCTCGTTCTCGACCCGTACTTCACCGCTCCCAAGCTCACCTGGATTCGTGAAAACCTCACGACCGAAGGCGTTGTGACCACGACTGACACGTGGATTATTTACCGCCTGACCGGAGAGTTCGTCACCGACACGTCGACTGCCTCCCGCTCCCTCATTCTCGACGTCGACAAGGTCGAGTGGAGCGATGAGCTGCTCGAAATCTTCGACCTTCAGAACGAGAAGCTCCCCAGGCTCGTTGCCTCTGATGAGATCGTTGGCACCACGACTGAGTTCGGCGGGGAAATCCCCGTTGGCGGACTCATTGTCGATCAGCAGGCTGCGCTGCTGGCAGAGAACTGCCTGACCCGAGGGGAGGGCAAGTGCACGTACGGAACGGGAGCATTCCTGTTCGTCAACCTCGGCGATCAGGCACACCGGTTCGAAACGGGACTGACCACCTCGGTTGCGTGGACGCTACGGGGAGCGACCTCCTACTGCGTTGATGGTCAGGTCTACACAGCGGCCTCAGCGGTGCGGTGGATGAACGACATGGGCATCATCGACACCGCATCGGACCTCGACAAGATCACGGCCGCGGATTCCGCAGGAGTCATTTGTGGTCCGTCGTTTGCTGGACTGGCTGCGCCCTGGTGGCGCCCCGACACGGGAGCGTTCCTGACCGGAATGCGGCTTGCCACCGGCAAAGCCGAAATCGCCCGCGCCATCCTCGAAGGCATCTCGGCACAGATCGCGGAGCTCGAAGGGCTCATTGCGGACGAGGTTGGCCAGAAGCTTGAGCGCCTCAAGGTCGATGGTGGGCTCACACGTTCGCGGGTCTTCATGCAGATCCAGTCCGACCTTATCCAGGCCCCGATCGATACCTACCCGTCCGCACATGCCACCGCCCTCGGCGCTGCGGCAGCCATGAGGCTTGCTCTCAACCCCGAACTGACCCTCGAGGAAGGCCCCTTCGCGTGGGAGCCCGAGGTCACCTACGAACCCCAGATCACGGCCGAGGAAGCCGATGCATTCCGCAAGCGCTGGGTTGCAGCCGTTGAAGCGAATATGGAGTTCTAGCCATGGGAGTGAACGATATTATCGTCGTGATCATGGCGATCTTCGTGCTCGTGGGAGCGCTAGATCGCGCGATCGGTAACAGATTTGGGCTGGGAGAGCAGTTCGAAGAAGGTCTCAACACCTTCGGACCACTCGCCCTTTCCATGGTGGGCATGATTTCTCTTGCCCCGCTCCTGTCTAAGGTACTCAATCCCGTCGTCGTCCCCATCTACGAATTCCTTGGTGCAGACCCGGCCATGTTCGCCGGCACCCTGCTCGCGAACGACATGGGTGGCTTCCACCTGTCGATGGAGATGGCGCGGACGGAAGATGCCGGGCTACTGGCCGGAACAATCCTTGCCGCGATGCTCGGATGCACCGTGGTATTCACGATCCCCGTGGGCCTCGGCATCGTCGAAGAAAAGAACCGCCCCGAATTTGCACTCGGCGTTCTCGTTGGTGTCGTCATGATCCCCGTCGGAGTGTTCATCGGCGGCCTGGTTGCGGGCTTCTCCATCACCATGGTGCTCGCCAACCTCGTTCCGATCATTATTGCTGCCGCCCTCATCGCCCTCGGGCTGTGGAAGGCACCGACAGCCATGACCAAGGGCTTCCTCGGATTCGGTAAGTTCCTCGTCTTCATCATCTCGATCGCCCTCGGTATCGGAACCTTTGAGGCTTTGACGAAGTGGACGATCATGCCGGAGGGCTGGGAACTTGTTCCCGTCACCGAGGGCCTCGAAATCGTGGCGGGGATCTGCCTCTTCCTCATGGGAGCCTTCCCGCTCATGCACCTCATCGTCAAGGTTGCTCGCAAGCCGCTTGGTAGCTTCGGCAAGCTGATGGGCATGAATGAGGTAGCCTCGGGCGGTCTCATTGTGTCCCTCGCGAACGCGATCCCCACCTTTCAGATGATGAAGGACATGGACAAGCGCGGAATCTTCATCAACACGGCATGGGCCGTGTCGGCCATGGCGCTCCTGGGCGACCACCTGGGCTTCACGGCCAGCATTGCCTCGCACATGATCGTCCCCATGCTCGTTGGTAAACTGGTGGCGGCAATCGCTGCCATCATCCTCGCCTATCTCATCGCCAAACGGCGCTACCCGGCCTACGCGGAAGTTGAAGCTGAAGCCACGGCCACGACGGAGACCCAATAATATGGCTGCACCAACAACATACGATTTCGTCATTATCGGTGCGGGCGTCGTCGGTAACGCGATCGCACGAGATCTCGCAGGCACGCAGTACAGCGTGGCTCTACTGGATGCGAGAGATGATGTGTGTGAAGGAACGTCAAAAGCCAACACCGCCATCCTCCACACCGGCTTCGATGCCACCCCGGGCACCCTCGAATCCCGGCTCGTCCGCGAGGGCTACCACCTGGCAGAGGAATACAGCCACCGCACCGGTGTCGGATTGAAAAAGTCCGGAGCGATACTCGTGGCCTGGGATGAGGAAGAGAAAGCAACCATCCCCTCCCTACAAGAAAAAGCCATCAAGAACGGCTACGAAAAAACCGAAATCCTCACCTCCGAGCAGGTCTACGATCAGCTACCCCACCTTGGGGGAGGGGCGCTCGCGGGACTCGCAGTCCCCGATGAATCGATCATCGATGCCTGGTCCCTCCCGCTCGCACTGGCAACCGATGCCGTCAACCGGGGAGCGACCCTCCTCCTGGAGCACGCCGTCACCGGCGTGACGACAGGGGAGGACACGACCACGCTACATACGAGTAAAGGCGATGTAGGGGCCCGCTGGGTGATTAACGCGGCCGGCCTCGGCGGTGACACGATCGATCAGTATTTCGGTTTCGACCGGATCCGGGTTCACCCCCGCAAGGGCGAACTATTCGTGTTTGACAAGCTCTCTTCTCAGCTGGTCGATAAGATCGTTCTCGCGGTTCCTTCCAAGAAGGGCAAGGGCGTTCTCGTCAGTCCCACGGCGTTTGGGAACGTCATGCTTGGTCCGACGGCTGATGATGGGGAAGACAAGACCGACACTTCGACGACCGAATCCGGATTCGAGTTCTTGCTCGAAAAGGGTGCCCACATTTTCCCTCAGCTCCTGACCGAAGAGGTCACGTCCTCCTACGCGGGCTTGCGTGCTGCTCACAACCTGAGTGACTACCTTGTCGAGGTTGATGCGGACCAACGTTACGCGACCGCAGGTGGCATCCGGTCCACGGGACTGACGAGTGCCATGGCAGTATCCCTGTACCTCATGGATCTCATGAGGCAAGCTGGCCTAGAGTTCACCGAGAGGGAGAACCTGCCGGACGCGCCGACCATGGCTCCCCTGGGTGAACACCAGGTCCGCCCCTTCGCGAACGCCGAACTCATTGAGAAGGACCCTGCCTACGGTGAGATTGTCTGCTTCTGTGAGCGCGTCACCCGGGGAGAAATTCGGGACGCCATGAATCAGACGATCCCACCCACGACCATCAACGGCCTGCGCAGGAGAACCCGAGCCATGAATGGCAGGTGCCAGGGCTTCTTCTGCGGTGCCGAGGTTAAGACCCAATTCGAATCGTTGAAGAAGGAGGCCTGACATGGTGACAGAACTGAACCCCAAGGTCCTCATTATTGGTGCCGGCCCATCCGGGCTCACCGCGGCAGCGGAGCTCGGCAAGTCCCTCGGTAGCGAGGTGCTTGTCGTTGAGCGCGAGGCAACGCCCGGCGGAATACCCCGCCATTCCGACCACCCGGGGTATGGGATGAGGGACTTGAAAAGATTCATGTCCGGTCCCGCCTACGCCCGCAAGCTCACGCAGGCTGCCGAAGACGCCGGTGTCACGATCTTGACCAGCACTCAGGTCACGAACATCGGTGCCGATGGTGCGCTCGAGGCAACCGGCCCCACGGGCAGACTCTCAATCAAACCCGAGGCCCTCGTTCTGGCCACCGGTGCTCGCGAACGCCCCCGCATGGCACGCCGCGTCCCCGGCGACCGACCGGACGGGGTACTGACCACCGGTCAGTTGCAAAACATGGTGCACATGCATGACCAGAAGCTCTCGGGCCGCGCCGTCATCATCGGTGGCGAGCTCGTCTCCTGGTCGGCAGCGCTCACCTTGAAGGAGGCGGGAGCCAAACCCGTTGCTCTCGTGACCAAGTATCCGAGGAGTGAGTCGTACCGAGTCTTCCGAGGACCAGGCAAGGTCCTGTTTGGAACGAGGGTCGTCCCGAACTCCACCGTCACAAGAATCATTGGTAAGGGCCAGGTTTCCGCCATCGAAGTCGAGAACTCGGAAACCGGAGAGCGATCGACAATCGAAACCGACTGGGTCGTGTTCACGGGGGACTGGGTGCCCGATCACGAGATCGCACGAATGCTGGGACTGGAGATGGATCCGGCAACGAAGTCTCCCAAGGTCGATACCGGGTTGCGAACATCCCGCCCCGGCACCTTCGCCATCGGTAACCTCCTTCACCCGGTCGATACTGCGGACGTGGCGGCACTGGATGGCAAGCACGTCGCTAACCAGGTGCTTGCCTACCTTGGTGGAGCAAGCGCACCAACCGATGGCGTCGACCTCGAGGTTGATTCCTCCCTCCGCTGGGTCAGCCCCAACATCATTCGCCCAGGCGACACAGCTCCTTCGAGGGAAAGGTTGCTGTTCTGGACGGATGAATATATTGCCCGGCCCACGGTGGAAGCACGCCAGGGTGGCAAGGTCATCGGTTCGACTCGAACCTCGTGGCCAGCAGCTCCGGGACGAGTATTCCGTGCACCGTCGTCAATCCTAGGCAAAGTTGACTACACGGCTGGGCCGGTCACCATCACCGTTCGTTAGGTGACGGTCGTCTAGCACACCTGAGCGCATGGCGTCGCTTGGGTGGCATGCGGCCTAACGCGCTTGAGTCTCACCTAGGGCGAGAATCTCGGCTGGGGGTAACGGAAAATGTCCGCTACGCCCAGCCATCTCACTTCTGATGCACGGTTGTACGTGTGCTGTCAGGGTCAGCGACACTTCCTGTTTAATGTAATTCTTCTCGGAGCCCCGAGGTCATCAACCGAACGTGATCGGGTCGACAGTATTTCGATACAAGACGAAGCCAAAAAGTAGAAGGACGTAGAAGTAGATAACAAAGGGATTTCAGTTCACGAAATCTCCGCCCCCCCGATTTTCCTTGTTACCGTTGAGCGCATACGCAACGAGGATGTTGGGAGACTAAATGACGGAAAAGCGCATACGGCAACAGAATTCAAAAGCTCAAATTCAGTCACTCGTAGTCCGAATTGTATCGCTGTACTCGTTGGTTTCCTTGGCATCGTCGCCATTGGTATCGCAAGCATTCGGTTGGATGCCGCCTACTTGGGAGTGAGCGTCAATTGGTCGAACGAGATTGTGTCGTTGAGCGGGCCGTCTGCCCTCCTGTGGGGCCTTGCCCTCACGATCATCGGAGCCGTTATTATTGCCTGCCTGTGGCCGAATAGAAAAACTGCTACGGGAGCGATTCCGCCGCTAATCAGTGCCCTGATATTCCTTGGCTTTGTTATCTGGGGCAATACGGAGCGGACTCAGGGCATGCTGAACAGTTTCAGCACCGGACAAGCGGCTGACATCAACGGCCCGGTTCCCGGTTCGGAGGATGGCACCCTCCGGCAGTGGCTTCTCGCAGGAGCGATTAGCCCCGCAACATTCGCCCTGATCGGCGTCATGCTCGGCCTCGGCGCATACGTGTTGGTCACCTCGAGGAAGGTGCAGTGACGGATGTCCTGGGAGCCTGAGGGTTGCCCGGCGAAAGACAAAGGAGTGGCCCGCAGAATCTGCGGGCCACTCCCATTCTTAGTACCAAATACTAGGCGTTAAAGGTCTTGGCGATGGCGGGGTTCTTCTCGATGTAGGCATCAAGGACGTCCTTGGCTACGGTAATCGAATCAACAAGCGGGTGGGAGGCGAGTGCCTTCCAAGCTAGCTCGCGGTCACCGGTCAGCGCTGCTTCGATGACGAGTTCTTCGCAGGCCTTGACCGTGGTGACCAGCCCGAGTTCCGGTCCGGTGAGCGGTGCCTGGGGGATGGGGTGGATACCCGTGTTGTCGACATTGCAGGGAACTTCGACGATCGCATCGGGTGCCAGTTGAGGGATGAGGAGTTCTCCTCCGTCACCGTTGGCAACACCGAGAATCATGCGTGCCGGAGTTCCCGTTGCGAGCGCAGTCATGAGCTCCAGAGCCACGTGCTCGTACCCGCCACCCATGTCTTCTTCCCTGCGGTCTTCGCCCTCTTCGCGAGACTCCGCCATGTACGTGGCTTCGCGCTCGTTGTGGGTTGCGGTCCACAGTTCTCCAGCACGTGCCGGCTCGGCCGCTGCCTGCTCGTAGAAGGAGCCTTGCTGTTCTTGGAGGAATTCTCCGCGGGTTTGACCGTGGGAGATTGCCGCCACGGATTCTCGGTTGAAGTAGTAGTAGAAGAGGTACTCGTTGGGGATCATACCGAGGGTGCGGATCCAGTCGAAGCCGACCGTGCGCGCTTCCTCCAGGTGTTCCAGCACATCGTCATCGGCGATCATCTGGGGGAGCAGGTCCTCGCCCTCGAATTCCAGAGAACGCAGCCAGCCCAGGTGGTTGAGCCCGATGTAGTCGTAGGTGATGTCCTGTTCCCTGTGGCCGGCGATGGTGGCGGCGCGGCGTACGAGACCAATTGGGGTATCGCAGATGCCGACGACGTTGCGGTGGACGGTGCGCATGGCCTGGGTGATGATGCCCGCGGGGTTCGTAAAGTTAATGACCCAAGCGCTCGGTGCGTGATCGCGGACCGCTTCGGCGAGCTTCATTGCCTCCGGTAGGGTGCGGAAGGCGTAGGCGTAGCCGCCCACGCCAACGGTTTCCTGGCCGAGGATGCCGCGGGAGAGTGCTTCGCGTTCATCAATGACACGCCCGCAGGTGCCGCCGATGCGCATGGCGGAAAAGATGAAGTCCGAGCCTGTCACTGCCTCGGTCATGTCCGTCGTCGTGGTGATTGTCGGCAGGTTCTCGTAGCCAAGCTGGGCCACAACGTCCTTCATGACCCCAAGTCGTTCCTCGGAAATGTCGTAGAGGCAGACCTCGGTCAAATGAATGGGGAGGTCGGGATTCGTGAGGACACTCAGAATTTGAGGAACACGGAAGCCGCCGCCGCCGACGAGGAGAAGTTTCATGGATGAATCACCTGTGTGTTGAGGGACTTGATGGAATCAACTATAGGGCCCGTCGCGGTCGTGATCACGCCATCAAAATCGGTGATCGGCGCGATCTGGAGGATCCCGGAGCCGGGGAACTTGTCAGGGCTGGCAAGAAGATATGACCGGTTCGAGTTGCGCAGAATCGACTTCTTAATCGGTACCTCTGTACCCGTGGAGTCCATGACCATCAAGTCCTCTCGCACTCCCGACGTGCCTAGGAAAGCGATGTCGGCACGGAGCTGGTCCATTGCCTGTTCCGTGAGGGATCCAACCATGGACAGATAGGTTGAGCGGACCACGCCACCCAGGACCACCAGCTCGGTTCCGGGGGAGTTGCGGAGGATGTCAATGACGGCGAGGGAGGCGGTCAGAACAGTAACTCTTCTGCCGTAGAGCGCCTCGGCCGCGGCAGCGGTCGTGGTGCCAATATCGATGAGAACTATGTCTCCATCCGCCACCATTTCGGCTGCGGCCTCCCCAATTCGATGCTTGTCACCGGCCGCATGTGGTGCGATCTGAGCAAAAGTGCGCGCATTAACATCAATTGTTCCGCCACGGACCCGCTGGAGCATGCCCTGCGAGTCGAGCAGGTTGAGATCTCGGCGAATCGTCGACTTCGAGACTTGATAGCGTTCGGAAAGGGACACGACATCGAGTCCCCCAGATGTGCGCACTTCTTCAAGAATGCGCTTCCGGCGTTCGGCGGGGAGCATAGACTGAGCATAATGAATGCAAATTAGGTTCACAAGCACGCACTAACGATCACTTGCATTCAGCGATTCTCGCCTCTACGCTTCCCCTATGGGTTATGTCACGCCGGAGTTGGGTTCACCCACTGTCTACGTTGCCGGCTCCTTGTTCCTTGACGTCGTCATGGCGGGATTGAACCATGCGCCGCGCCCCGGTGAGGAGCAGTGGGTCGCTGGCAGTGCGATCATGCCCGGGGGAGTGGCAAACCAGGCCGTGGCTTGTGCTCGGCTGGGTATGAACGCCTCGGTCATTACCTACGTTGGGCGGGACCGTGCTGGCCACTGGGTGTCCGAGATGCTCGCTGACGAAAAGGTCGACATGAGCCTCGCGGAACCAACCGAATACCAGAACATCACGGTATCGCTGGTCATGGAGGGGGACCGGGCTCTTACCACTCAGGGTGTTGACGAAGTTCCGCTTCCCCCGGAAGGTACCCCGGCCCCCGATATTTTCATGGCCTCCCTTCCCTATCTCGCGCGCGTGCGGGAGCAGGTGGCCTGCTGGCGCGAACAGGGCACGATCGTTATTGCCGACACCGGGTGGGATGAGACGGGTCTGTGGCCCGAAGAGCACCTGCGTGCGCTCGACGTGGCTGATGTTTTTGTTCCCAACTGCGCTGAAGCGCAGCAGTACACGCGGACCCTAACGATTCCCGATGCGGCGCTTGCCCTGGTCGAGTACGTGCCGACCGTGGTTGTGACATGCGGCGGCGAGGGAGTGCATGTGACGCGGCGCGATGGCGATAATATTCGAAGTGACGTGTTTCCAGCGATTGAGGTCGACGCCATCGACACCACGGGAGCGGGGGATGCGTTTAGCGCGGGTTTCGCAACCGGTTTGGCTACGGGAGCTTCCCTGTCGGACAGCATTCATCTTGGCCAGTGCTCGGCTGCGTGGACCGTCTCAAAGATTGGCGGATCGTGCGCCGCGCCGGCCATGAATGAACTAATCGAGTGGGTAGGAAACGATTCAGCCTTGAATGCGCTTGCGGGCGACTCGGTCCGTGCAGTGCAGGCGAGGGTTAACGGTGTTCGGACGCAATGATGCGCCGACGGAAGGAAACAACAATGAAGACCAGCAAGAAGATCGTGGGACTGAGCGCGGCAGCGCTCCTCGTTCTCACGGCATGTAACCCCTCCTCGTCGGACGATGAGGAAACGACCGGTGGTGAAACTGATACCAGCGGTGAAGTCTCGACTGACATTAGCGAAGCGCCCGAACAGACACTTGTCGTGTGGGACCAGGAAGTTCGTGGCGGCCAGAACGAGCAGATGGAACGCCTCAACGAAGCGTTCACGGATAAGTACCCGAACATCAAGATCGAACGTAACTCGCAGTCGTTCGACGACCTGCAAACCACCCTCCGCCTCGCGCTGACGGGTGCGGACGCACCGGATGTTGTTCAGGCCAACAACTCGCGTTCGATGATGGGCCAGTTCGTGTCCTCCGGTCAGATCCAGTGCCTTGACGACTACGTTGAGGCCTACGAATGGGATTCCCGCTTCGAAGAGTCGATCCTCTCCTACTCCTCCTACTCTGATGATGCGAAGGTCTTCGGTGAGGGATGCGTCTACGGCTTGCCCCAGGTTGGCGAGACTGTCGGCATCTACTACTCCGAGTCCAAGCTCGACGAACTCGGCCTCGAATACCCCGAAACCTGGGACGAGCTCGAGTCGCAGCTGGCCGAGATCAAGGACGCCGGTGAAACTCCGCTCGTCCTCGGCAACATCGACAAGTGGCCCGCCGGCCACGTCTTCGGGCCTATCCAGGGCCAGTACGTAGAAGCCGACCAGATCTCCACCCTCGGCTTCGGCAACCCGGGTGCCTCGTGGGACACGGAAGAAAACATTGAAGCAGCCACCGAACTCCAGACCTGGGTTGAGGAAGGCTACTTCAACGACGGCGTCAACGGCGCAGACTACGACCAGGTGTGGCAGGACTTCGCCAACGGTGAGGGTGTCTACCTCATCGGTGGCTCGTGGCTCGCAGCCGACCTCGGTGAAGCGATGGGTGACGACGTGCGCTTCGCACTGCCCCCGAGCGATGGACCCACGACGACCGGCGGCACCGGCCTGCCCTTCGCCATGACCTCCGCAGCCAAGGACCCGGATGTGGCAGCGGCCTACATCGACTTCATCACCTCCGATGAGGCCATGCAGATCCTGGCCGAAACCGGCAACGTTCCCGTCAACAACGCGGCCGACTACGCCGATGAGGCAGAGGGTGTTGTTGCGGACGTCATGACCGCATTCGATGAGCTGACGACCGAAGGCAACATCACCCCCTACCTGGACTGGGCAACCGAGAACATGGACCAGGTGCTCGGTGATGCACTCCAGAACCTCATCGCAGGCAACTCCACTCCGGAAGAGTTCGTTCAGATTCTCGAAGAGGCCTACTCCGAGGCAACGACCGAATAATGGCAGTAGTACCTGAGGTTGCCGGCACCACCACCGGTGGTGCCGGCCCTCGGCGCAAGGCGCACAGCAAACGACGTACCCGACTCGTCACAACGGTCGGTCTGCTCACCATCCCGGCTCTCGTCTACGGCGCCTTTATCATCTACCCGATCATCCGAGTCATCGGACTGTCCATGTGGGAGTGGGACGGACTGGGGGATGCTACCTGGGCGGGCTTCGACAACTACGTTGCGGTCTGGGAAGACGAAAGGCTGCGGGCTGCGTTCCTGCACGGCCTTGTCCTCATCTTCTTCTTCGCGATCCTCCCCATCATCATTGGCCTACCCCTCGCCTCGATTCTTGTCCGCAGTAAGGCGCGGGGCCTCGGGTTCTTCCGCACCGTCGTCTTCCTCCCGCAGGTCATTGCCATGGTGGTCCTCGCGGTTGCGTGGCGCAACATCTATGCCTTGAACGGGCCCATCAATACCGTTCTGGGATGGTTTGGTGTGGAAATGAAGGAGTCGTTCCTCGGTTCCTTCACGTGGGCGCTGCCCGCGGTGGGCTTCATCGGTACCTGGGTGTCGGTCGGTCTTGTCACGGTGCTCCTCATGTCCGGCATTGCCCGCATTGACGAGTCCTACTACGAGGCCGCGACGCTTGATGGCGTGGGAGCCTTCGGAAAATTCCGGTACATTACCCTCCCCGCCGTGCGTGCAGAGATCCTCGTCTGCATCACCCTGACAACGATCAACGCACTCAAAACCTTCGACCTCGTCTACATGACAACAGCGGGCGGCCCCGGAACATCGACGACCGTTCCCGCCTACGAGGTCTATTACCAGGCCTTCAGGGCCGGCAGCGTTGGGACTGCGTCCGCGCTGGCCGTGCTCCTGACGCTCCTGATCTTCTCCATCAACCTCGTGGTCAATATCCTCGGTGAAAGGGAAAAGAAGTAAATGTCCCGTACCGAGCGCATTGGCACCTATGCCATCCTCTGCCTCTTCGCAATCTCTGCCCTGTACCCGATCCTGTCGGTTTTCATCCGCTCCCTCGACTCCACGGTCGCGACCGACCATTCGTGGGGACACTTCGAGAACTACGCGACTGCGTGGGATGACGGTAACTTCAATCTGTACATGAAGAACTCGGTGATGATCGCGGTGCTGGTCGTCACCACGGCCCTCATCCTCTCGATCATGACCGGATACGTTCTTGGCGTCATCAGACCCAGGGGCGGAAATATTATCTTCTTCATCTTCCTCGCGGGCATGATGGTCCCGTCCGAGGCACTCGTCATTCCCCTGTTCTACGACCTGCGAGACCTGGGATTGACGGACACGATCTGGGCGGTCGCGATGCCACAGATCGCCCAGTCACTCGCATTCGGCACGTTCTGGATGAGAGCGTACTTCCGGGGCGTCAACCCATCGGTGATCGATGCGGCCCGCATGGACGGGGCGAGCGAATGGCAGGTGCTGTGGCGAGTGCTGCTCCCGATGGGTCGTCCAGCGATCGTCACCCAGATCATGATCACGTTCATGTGGACCTGGAACGACTTCCTCATCCCGCTCGTTATGTCCCCCATGGGCAAGTTCCGCACCGCCCCCATGAGCCTCGCGTTCTTCGAAACGAACCACACCTCATCGGCGGTCCTCATGGCAGCGGCAGCGGTGCTTGTTGCCCTCCCCATGATCATCCTCTACGTGTTCCTGCAGAAGTACTTCATTGCGGGCATGACCGAGGGCGCAGTCAAGGAATAGGTCGATCATTCGGCATGTAACCAGATAGCAAAGTGATAATCGGATTGGCGTCCAATTAACCGGTTACGTAGCGAGAAGGGCATGTACAGGCCCGGAAGGGCCAGCACCTCCTCGCCCCTCACTCACAGCCACAGTGATGGATACGTGCTCATAGCTGCGCAATAATGATCGCCAAATTGGGAATTTCTCCCATATTCTTCCAAAAGAGTCCAATTGTACGTAGGCTGTGGCCTACAGCGCCCCACTATGGTGAAAATCCCGGGGTGATGGTCGGGCTTCAAGGAGGAAGCATGAAAAGGAAAATAGGACTGGCGATGGTTGCCATCGCCGGCCTGCTGACCCCAACATTAGCGAGCGCTGATGATGGGGCCAGTGCCGAAGAAACACTACAGATAGAAGAGGGCACCCGCGCCACGGATGTCTCGCCCGTCAAACTCGACGTGCTGGGCGTCTGGTCGCACCCGGATGATGATGCGGGGATTATTGCCCCGTGTGGCGTCTGGGGTGACCTGGCAGATATTGATTGCGGCATCATGCTCACCACTCGCGGTGAGGGTGGTTCGAACTCGGTGGGGCCGGAGGCAGGTCCCGACCTAGGACTGCGCCGTGAGAACGAGGACCGTGCTTCGCATGTTCGTGCAGGCACGGTCGACATGTATTACCTCGACAAGGTCGACTTCTTCTACAACACGTCTGCACCGCTGACGGAGCAGGCCTGGGGTGAAGAAGACGTGCTGAGGCGCGCTGTACGCGTGGTTCGTGAAACCCAGCCGGAGATCCTTGTTTCCTGGACGGGATCCGTCTCGGCAGGGCACGGCAACCACCAGTACGCGGGCAGGCTCGCATACGATGCTGCGGCAGCAGCCTCCGATCCGACAATGTTCCCCGAACAACTTGAGGGACCGGATGCGACCGACGTGTGGCAGGTGAAGAAGGTTGTCCAGCAGACCTGGGGCAACCCCGATGGCACCGGGCGCGTGACCGATGCTCCGAACTGTATGGCTGACTACCAGCCGAACAACCCGAACGCCTACACGATCCACGGCACGTGGACCGGCTACGAATCCCCGTACGAATGGGTGGAAGGCAACACCGCAGGCAAGCCCGCCGGCGAAAAGAAGACCTGGGCCCAGGTTGGTCGGGAAGATGGGCAGCTGCACGCCACCCAGGCCCGCACCATGGTCAAGAACACTGTCGACCCCGGATGCGTCAACTACCTTATCGGTGAATCATGGGTTCCCATGCAGGAGCTCGGAACCGAGGCGGCCGGTAACGACCTCGCCGTCCACTACGGTTCTTCGATCCAGGATCCGGGCGGCATGCCGCTCGGCACCATCTACTACCCGGAAGCAACCGAATACTTTGCTGCCCCGGGCGAAACCACTCCCGTGACGCTCACCGTCACCGCCGGTGAGACCGCGACCCCCGCGGGTACCGCTACCGTTGATGTCCCCGAGGGCTGGAGCGTCGAGAGCGACGCACAGATCCCGGCACTCAACCCCGGACAGAGTGAAACGGTCACCTTCACCGTCAACGTGGCACCGGATGCTCCACCCGGCGTGGTGCGCCTGCCGGTGAGGTTCGCTGGCGCCGATGTCACCGCCTACAATGAAACCCACGTGGAAGTCACCGCACCGGTTGATGGTCGCTTCTCCCGCTGGGGCAACTTCCTCGAATTTGAGGAATGGGCCGATGCCTCCGGTGTCCGCGTGGAAGGTAACTCTCCCGCGATCAACCAGATCGGCGCAGGCGAATCCGTGTCTCTCGATGTTGACGTCACCAACAGGACCTCCGAGGCCGCATCGGGAACCGTTGAATTCGACATCCCAGATGGCTTCGTTATCGACAACGAAAGTGTGTCGTTCGAGAACATTCCCGCGGGTGAAACCGAGGTTGTGACCGCGATACTGACGAACACGGACCCGTCCGATATGGGCGGGCGCATCGACGCTCTTACGGCCACCACCACGTCCGGTACGTCGGTTGCTGAGGAGACGATGCAGCTCTACGTTGTTCCCTCGACTGTGATTCCGCAGCTCGAAGCGGCCCCGGACATCGATGGTGCCGGCAATGAATACACGCAGGCTATCGATATCTCCAACCACTGGGAAGGCCCCGAATGTGAGAGCGACACCGACTGCGGTGCCGACTCTACGACGAAGCTCGGCTGGTTCGACGACGCCCTCTACATGTGGATCGACGTCGTTGATGACACGGCCTCTGCCGCTGCCACCCCCGACCGTTGCTTCGGTCATTGGCTTGTTGACTCCGTCGAGGTTCAGCTCGATCCCCTCGGTAACTCCGTCGACACGTCATCGACCTTCAAGCTCGGCGTCTTCCCCTTCACTGACGATGCTGACAACTGGGCCGGCAACGGCGTTAACGGACCGTGCTGGACGAGGGACGCTGACAACCACCAGGGCTTCTCGTCTGGACCGCTCGCAGCTGACATTGAGGGCGGACTGAACGCCGAAGGTGTCGAGGTTGCGGTCTATGCGGAACGTGAGGGTAACGCCTACGTGGGTGGCCGCTACCAGATCGAGGTCAAGATTCCTCTCGATCAGCTCCCCGCAGCCACCGGACCCACCTCCGACGCACCCACGGGTGATCAATCCACCAACGAGGTTGATCCCACCTACATGGGACTCAACATTTCCCCTTACGACACGGACAACCAGAATTTTGTTGGTGAAACCAGGCTCGCCTGGTCCGCTTTCGGATCGCAGCAGTCTGAACCGTACCGCTGGGGCCACGCCTACCTCGAGGGCTACGCACCGCCGGCGGATCGTTCGACCGAGGTATCGGAACCCATCATCCCCAACACCGCACTCCTCGGTGTGGAATCCCCGCAAACCGTCTACCAGTCCGCAGTGTCCGGTAACACCATTGCGGGAGAGCAGCCCAACAGCGCGGTCACCGTCACCCCGTCCCTGACGGGAGACACGGTCTCCCTCGCCGTCGAGAGCGCGGATGCTGGCACGGTTCGGGCCTTCCTCTGGCAGGGCGACCCCACCTATATTCCGGTGTGGACGAGCTCCTGTGAGGTGTCCGAATACGGTAACGATGCCTGCTCCGCATCCGATGGTCAGGCTCGCCCCTGGGCTCCGGACCTGAATGGCAGGCTCCTCGCCTCGAGCGAAGCCGCTGCTACCGCAGGAAGCCTCAACCTGGACCTAGCCGACGTCACCGTCGACACGGAACAGGAAGCCTACTTGCTCGTCTCCTACGCGGACGACACCACGGTCGAAGCCTGGTCTTTCCCGGTTTCGGCTAAGGACGAAGATCCCGAGGAGCCCGAGGAGCCGGGTGAACCACCCGTCACCCCGACCAAGGGCAACCTGTTCTACATCGCCAACTCCTGGACCACCACCAAGGCCGATCAGACCGTCGTCTTCGGACGCAAGGGTGACGAAGTGCTTGTTGGCGACTGGGACGGCGACGGCAAGGACACCCTCGGCGTCCGCCGCGGCAACGAGTTCTTCCTCGACAACACCATCAAGTCCGGCAACGCCGACATCTCCTTCCGCTACGGCAAGGTAACCGACGAAGTTCTCGTCGGCGACTGGAACGGAGACGGCAAGGACACGATCGCTGTGCGCCGCGGCAACACCTACCACGTGAAGAACACGCTCGTGGGCGGCAATGCCGATACCAAGTTCAACTACGGTCGCGTCACGGACGAGGCGTACGTTGGCGACTTCGACGGTGACGGCAAGGACACGTTCACGGTGCGTCGTGGCAACACCTTCTATGTCGCCAATGCCCTGAAGGGCGGCAATGCCGATGCCAAGTTCAACTACGGCAGGGCAACCGACGAAGTCTTCGTCGGCACCTTCAAGGCAGACGCCAACGACACGATCGCGATCCGTCGTGGCAACGTCTTCCACGTGAAGTACACGCTCTCGGGCGGCCCGGCCGATGTCTCGATCGGATACGGCAAGGCGTCCGATATTGCCTACATTGGTGACTTTGACGGAGACGGCATCGACACCCCAGTCGTGAACCGCTACGTCAAGTAACGCCTCCCGCCGCTATCCCAAGCCTGTGGGATAGCAGGCATCAACGGTACTCCCCGGGGCACAAAGCCCCGGGGATTACCCATGTCTTGAGCGCTGCCGAGCTGAGAATCGATAGGGTAGGAACATGCCAAGAACACTCTTGAGAGAACTCGGTTTGGAGAGCATGCCCGCGGGAGTGCTGTGGGACATGGACGGGACGATCATCGACACCGAACCCGAATGGCTTGCAGCCTCCATTGCCGTCGTCGAAGAGCATGGCGGCATCTGGCACCCTGACGAGGATCCGCAGCGAGTCCTCGGTGTCTCCTCGAAAGATCATGCGGAGGCGCTCGCGGACGCGGTGCGACGCGGGGGAGAAGAGGCTGACGCATGGGAACTTTTCGACCAGGTTGTTGCCCACATTGAAGAACACATCCGTGCCGGTGTTCCGCTCATCCCCGGTGCCGGTGAGCTCCTCGACTTCTTCCAGGAGAATGGGGTTCCCCAGGCTCTCGTCACTGCTTCCCCGCGCAACCTCGTTCAGGCCCTCGTCGATGGAATACCCCATCACCCATTCACAACCTTTGTGTCCGGGAGCGATGACATCCCTGGCAAACCCAACCCCGCACCCTACCTGCTTGGGGCAAGTCGGCTCGGTGTGGACATTGAGAAGTGTTTGGCGTTCGAGGATTCGATGACGGGACTGGCTGCGGCGCGCGGCTCGGGTGCCACCGTTCACGCGGTGACCGAACGCCCCCTCGCCACCCTGCTCGAGTACCTCCCCGGGAGCGGAAACGAAGCCCGTTAACTGGCGTCAATGCGGCGTTTCCCAAGTGTTTACTTTGGGCGTGAATTCGTGGTCCACAACTCGAAAATTGGCAGTTTTGGGCTATTGCCCTGAATCGCTCGTGTGAGAGAATCGAGCCATGGGTCATGCACTTAAGACTTTCTTCGGAGCCGTTATCGGCCTGCTCGTCACCTTCGTCGTCCTCCTCATCGCCATCGAGGTGGCCTTGCACTTCATCATGGGTGAGCCCCAGGTGAACCTCTCCGTCCTCATCGCCCTCGTTGGAACCCTGGCACTCTTCGCCTGGAACGCCTACCGCAGGCAGACGCGAGTCGTCTAGCAGCACGCAAGAGAGAAGGAAGCTACCGGCACCGACCGGTAGCTTTTTATTTACCCGGGTTTTGGTGGGGGCTTGCTCGGGGCCTGGTGGTGCTCGCTCGATGGGGACGTAGTGAGCCTGTGCGGAACGGGTGATTTGTTACCTCCCGATTCGAAAAAGGAAGGTTTAAGGAATATTCTTTGCGGAATTGTGAGGTTACTTGATTTCCGGTTTTCGCATGTTGCAGTTGATAAAGTAGAGATGGCTCACCGTGTTGGTTTGGCCGAAGTTGTTTCGTTGTGAATGCGTGAAAGGCTTCTGTAAAACTGCGTCGTCATCTCGTGTCATTGCTTCCCATTCGCCAAGATTTTACTGTTTTCCGTCACCACTGGAAGGGTGACATTGCCGCCGGTATCACAGTCGGCATTGTTGCCCTCCCGCTTGCGCTTGCCTTCGGTGTGTCATCCGGAGTGGGCGCCGCCGCTGGTCTCGTCACCGCCATCATTGCCGGGATCGTTGCCAGCGTTTTCGGTGGCTCCAACCTTCAGGTGTCCG
This sequence comes from Flaviflexus massiliensis, assembly GCF_001375495.1. Taxonomy (GTDB): domain Bacteria; phylum Actinomycetota; class Actinomycetes; order Actinomycetales; family Actinomycetaceae; genus Flaviflexus; species Flaviflexus massiliensis. Next base: position 1,129,842 of record NZ_LN831058.1, read on the forward strand.
GACCGACCGGGGCCATGGTTGTCATCATTGCCCCGCTCGTGCTTGAGCACGGTGCCGCGGCCGTGCCGCTCTTGTCGGTGCTGGCAGGAGTCATTGTCGTGCTCGCCGGGATAGCTGGGATGGGGAAAGCCATCTCTCTCATTCCCTGGCCCGTGATCGAAGGATTCACCCTGGGGATCGCGACCATCATTGCCCTCCAGCAGGTGCCCAACCTTCTCGGAGTTGATGCTCCCGCCGGATCGAATACCCTGCAGGTCGCGATCGAAACGATCGGGATCGCCTCCTGGCCGGAGGCCCTCACGACGCTGGGCCTTGCTGCCGGAACCATCCTCGTGATCCTGCTAGTAACGCGTTTCTTTCCGACCTGGCCTGCCTCCCTCATCGGAGTCGTTCTCGGCAGCCTCATAGTCTTTGCGTTCTCCTTGGATGTCCCACTCATTGGGGCACTTCCTGATGGTTTACCGATGCCGTCGATGCCGGCCATGAACCTCGACCTCATCACCGCTCTCGTTCCCGGCGCGTTCGCCGTCGCGCTCCTGGCGGGAATTGAGTCGCTCCTGTCGGCACGGGTCGCTGCGGGGCTCGTCAAGGGGGAGGGCTACCACCCCGACCGTGAACTCGTTGGGCAGGGCCTTGCCTCGGTTGCGTCAGGAATGTTTGGTGGCATGCCGGCCACGGGCGCGATGGCGCGAACGGCCGTCAACATCCGTGCGGGCGGGCGCACCCGCCTCTCGGTTATCACCCATGCCCTCTTCCTCCTCGCGGTTGTCTATCTCGCCTCCGGGATTGTTTCCCGGATTCCGCTTGCCAGTCTGGCGGGCGTTCTGGTCGTTACTGCATTCAACATGGTCTCCCGCTCGACTGCACGCACGATGCTGCAGTCAACCAGATCGGATGCTCTCGTGTTCTGTACGACCGCGGTGACCACGATCGTGCTGGATTTGATCTGGGCGATCGGTGTGGGCGTGGCCGTCATGTGCATCCTCGTCCTGCGCCACCTCGCCAAGCAGTCGGGTGTGCGCCGCGAGGATCACGGAGATGAAGATCGGAGGATCGCGATCTTCCGTATCGACGGGGCCATGTTCTTCGGTGTTTCCGATCGCCTCGAAGCAGAAATTCCGACCCTCGACGATGTTGATGTCGTCATCCTGCGACTATCGCGCGTGGGGGTCATGGATGTGACAGGTGCGAAGGCCCTCGCCGATATCGTCACTCGCCTGCGCGAAGCTGGAAACGTCGTCTATCTCAAGGGCCTGGACCCGAGCCTGCTGGACCTTGCCGACAGAGTCGGTGTTATCGATGCCCTGGGAGGGGCTGAACATCTCTTCGACTCACTCGATGAAGCACTCGAGCGCGCAAGGAATCTTGTGGCTTTGAAGGAACGCAAGGGACTCACCAGGTAGGTGTCACGGGATCAGGCCCGGGCAAACCGTGGTGCCAACATCCGTGTGCCGTAGCCGTAGTACTTGTTTTTCGAGCTTTCCCCGAGTGTTGAGGGATGAGTACGCGAGGATAAGGAGTTCATTGACGTGTGGGCCTCCCACTATCAGCCATTCGGCTGGTGCGGGAGGCCCACTCCTTAATTGTTGCCCGACGGTTGATGACCGCAGGACTATGGGTTGTTAGTTCTTTGGTTGTTCGTCTGAGCGGGGCTCGCGATGGAGGGCACCGGGATCGAGCTCCGCGCCACCGGGCACGGAGGCGGGGGAGGGGGACTCGAGAGAGGTGCCGCGCTTGCGGGCGATGAAGCGCATGGCGTGGTAGATCCCGATTGCTGCGAAGGAGCCGAGGGCGATGCCTTCGAATACCATGTCGCCCCAGTGCCAGGTGTAGTTTGCGATGGCGAGCACCATGGCAACGGCGGCGGTGTTGAGGTTGACCGGGTCGGAGAAATCAACGCGGTTCTGGACCCAGATCCGAACCCCGAGCATGCCAATCATTCCGTACAGCACCGTGGCCGCACCGCCGAGAACGCCCGGCGGGATCGTGGCGACGAGCTCACCGAACTTGGGGAACATGGATAGGCCGAGAGCGACGAATGCGGCGATGACGTAGGCGGCTGTCGAATAGACGCGGGTTGCCGCCATGACTCCAATGTTCTCCGCGTAGGTGGTTGTACCCGAACCACCGCCAGAGCCGGCGAGTGCGGTCGACAGACCGTCCGCGAAGAGTGCCCGGCCGGTGATGTCGTCCAGGTCTTTACCCGTCATGGCCGACACGGACTTTACGTGGTCCACGTTCTCAGCAACAAGGACGAGAACGACAGGGATGAAGAGCCCCATGAGGGAGATATCGAAAGAGGGGGCACGGAACTCGGGAACACCAACCCAGGCTTCACTCGCAATCCGATCGAAGTTCACCTCACCCTGCGCAACGGCGGCGATGTAGCCGGCGATGACACCGATGAGTATGGAGAGCCGGCCGATGATTCCCTTGAAGAAAACGGTGACGAACAGGATTGCTGCGATCGTGATGATCGCGGTGAGCGGTGCCTGAACCACGTTGTTCCATGCCGCGGGTGCCAGGTTGAAACCAATGAGAGCAACGATGGCTCCGGTAACAACCGGCGGCATGAGCTTGTCGATCCAGTGCGCTCCTGCGAAGTGAACGATGATGCCGATGAGAGCCAGCGACAGGCCGGTCGCAATGACACCGCCCTGGGCGAGCGAAGCCAGCTCCTCGTCGAGCGGCTGGCCACCGTTTGCCACGTATCCTGTCACGGCCCCAAGCGGTGCGAGCAGCGCGAAGGATGATCCCAGGTAGCTGGGCAGCCGTCCCGCGGTGATGAGGAGGAACAGGATGGTGCCGATCCCGGTGAAGAAAAGGGTCGTGGCCGGATCGAAACCGGTCAGCAGAGGAACGAGGAACGTTGCGCCAAACATGGCAACGACGTGCTGAGCTCCAATACCTATGGTTTGGGGCCAGGCGAGCCGTTCGTTCGGTTGAACAACCTCCCCTGATGCAATCGTTTTTCCATCACCGTGAAGTTGCCACCGAAACAAAGACATGAGGGCCTCCTAGCCGTAAATCCTAGGAAAGTGTAATGGCAAGACCGGCAGATCCAGCCTTCCGTCCATGTGACCTTCGCCAGAACCCGCCTCACGTCGGATACTCGCGGTCTCGCGGAGTTAAGGGGAATGGGAGAGGAAGGCGAGAGGTAAGGAGAGAAGGGAGGGGAAGGGGAGGGACGTCGCCGTGAACAACATTGTTGGGAGCGCGCTATAAATACATACCAAGACCGGAAACAGAGCGCAGCGTGGTAGATATAACGAGAGTCACGATGTCAGCTCTTTCGGATGATTTTTGAACCCGTTAGAATGGATGAGTCGCTTTCGGCTGGAGAGAGTCAGTCCCGGTGTTAACCAGGACGCAGTTTCTTCAGATGTTTGCACGTCCGGGGGCTTTTCTGCCAGACTAGGACGGTTGCTCGAGAGAGCGTGAAAGACGTTTGTCAGTCCACACGGGCTGGCAGGTAAAAAGAAAATGGTTCACTTAACCAACATAGGGCTGATTGTCGCGGGTCTTCCGCGGTGAGACACTCCCGGATGCGGGTACAGGTGAACACTGCGGTTAAAGAGAGGTAGACGACGCCATGGCGGGACAGAAAATCCGCATCCGGCTCAAGTCATATGACCATGAGGTCATTGATAGCGCGGCGAAGAAGCTCGTCGACGAAGTGACTCGTACCGGTGCTCAGGTAGTTGGCCCGGTGCCGCTGCCGACCGAGAAGAACGTTTACTGTGTTATTCGTTCTCCCCACAAGTACAAGGACAGCCGCGAGCACTTTGAGAAGCGTACGCACAAGCGGCTGATCGACATTATCGATCCCACACCGAAGACCATCGATTCGCTCCAGCAGATCGACTTCTCCGGTGACGTTAGCGTCGAAATCAAGCTCTGAGGTTCATCATGTCCAACAAAACTGAAGCGGTTGCCGCAGCGCCCAAGGCGCTCCTCGGCACCAAGCTCGGCATGACTCAGGTCTGGGACGAGGCAGGTCGCCTGATCCCGGTCACGGTCGTGCGAGTCGGCACCAACGTTGTTACACAGGTGCGCACCCCCGAAGTTGACGGTTACTCCGCTATCCAGCTCGCCGTAGGCGACAAGAAGCCGAAGAACGTCACACAGCCTATGCAGGGCCACTTTGCCGCTGCAGGCACCACCCCTAAGCGCCACCTGGCCGAGATTCGTACCGCGGCAGCAGCCGAGTTCGAAAAGGGCCAGGAGCTCACCGCCGAGGTGTTCGAAGCCGGTGACGTCGTTGACGTTGTTGGCACCACCAAGGGCAAGGGCACCGCTGGTGTCATGAAGCGCCACGGCTTTGCCGGTGTCGGCGCTTCCCACGGTTCACACCGTAACCACCGCAAGCCCGGATCGATCGGTGGGGCCTCGACCCCGTCCCGAGTGTTCCGTGGACTGCGTATGGCCGGCCGCATGGGCAATGCCCGTCGCACCGTCCAGAACCTCACCATCCAATCGGTTGATATCGAGAACGGCCTGCTCCTCGTAGCTGGCGCCGTTCCCGGCAACAAGGGTGGTCTCGTTGTTGTCCGCACCGCCACGAAGGGAGCCTAACAATGGCGAACCTCACCGTCGATATTCTCGACACCGCTGGCGCGAAGTCCGGTTCCTTCGATCTCCCCGCTGAGATCTTCGATGTGGAACTGAACATCCCCCTGATCCACCAGGTTGTTGTTGCACAGCAGGCTGCTGCACGTCGCGGCACCGCTGCAACGAAGACCCGTGCAGCCGTTCGCGGTGGTGGCAAGAAGCCGTTCAAGCAGAAGGGCACCGGTCGTGCTCGTCAGGGTTCGATCCGCGCTCCGCAGTTCGCGGGAGGCGGCGTGGTCCATGGACCTCAGCCCCGCTCCTACGAGCAGCGCACCCCGAAGAAGATGAAGGCTGCTGCGCTCCGTTCGGCACTGTCCGATCGTGCACGCGCCGGCCGCATCCACGTCGTCTCGGCATTCGTCGAAGGTGACACCCCGTCCACCAAGGCAGCACGCGGCCTCCTCGAGACCGCTATCGCGGACCGCAAGGCACTCGTTGTCGTGTCTCGTGGCGACCTGGTTAGCACCAAGTCTGTCCGCAACCTTGCTGAGGCACACGTCCTCACCGTGGAACAGCTCAACACCTATGACGTCATGGTCAACGACGATGTCGTCTTCACCGAGTCCGCAATCACCTCGTTTGTTGGTGGCGGCCAGGAGGAGGAGAAGTGAACCTTCACAGCAAGGATCCGCGCGACATCATCATCCGCCCCATCGTGACCGAGAAGTCTTACCGACTCGAGGACGAAGGCAAGTACGTATTTGAAGTTGCGCCCAGCTCCAACAAGACCGAAATCAAGATCGCTGTCGAGAAGATCTTCGACGTCAAGGTTGATTCGGTTAACACCATGAACCGCAAGGGCAAGACCCGCCGCACGCGTGACGGTATTGGCAAGCGCAAGGACACCAAGCGCGCCATCGTGACCCTGCGTGAAGGTTCCATCGAACTCTACGGGCAGATCGGCTGAGGCCGGCAGGAAGATTGAGGATTTAACTCATGGGTATCCGCAAGTACAAGCCCACGACACCGGGTCGTCGTGGCTCGTCCGTGGCTGACTTTGTCGAGCTGACCCGCTCCGAGCCGGAGAAGTCACTCGTCCGTCCGCTGCACAAGACCGGTGGTCGTAACAACAACGGCCGCATCACCACCCGCCACAAGGGTGGTGGCCACAAGCGCCAGTACCGCGTGATCGACTTCCGTCGTCACGACAAGGACGGCGTACCGGCAACCGTTGCACACATCGAATACGACCCCAACCGCACCGCACGCATTGCCCTCCTGCACTTCGCAGATGGCGACAAGCGCTATATCGTTGCTCCCGCCCGCGTGAAGCAGGGCGACCGCATCGAGCAGGGTCCCGCCGCGGACATCAAGCCCGGCAACAACCTGCCGTTGCGCAACATCCCCGTTGGTACCGTCATCCACGCAGTGGAGATGCGTCCCGGTGGTGGAGCAAAGATCGCGCGTTCCGCAGGCTCGTCGGTCCAGCTCGTCGCCAAGGAAGGCAAGAACGCTCAGCTGCGTATGCCGTCCGGCGAAATCCGCAACGTCGATGCTCGCTGCCGTGCAACGGTGGGCGAGGTCGGCAACGCCGAGCAGTCCAACATCAACTGGGGCAAGGCCGGCCGCATGCGCTGGAAGGGCGTTCGTCCTTCCGTCCGCGGTGTCGTCATGAACCCGGTTGACCACCCGCACGGTGGTGGTGAGGGTAAGACCTCCGGTGGTCGCCACCCCGTCTCCCCCTGGGGACAGAAGGAAGGCCGCACCCGCCGTCCGAACAAGGCCAGCGACAAGCAGATCGTCCGCCGTCGCAAGTCCGGCAAGAACCGATAGGAGAGGGCGAACGATATGCCACGCAGTTTGAAGAAGGGCCCCTTCGTCGACGAGCACCTTCAGAGGAAGGTCGATGCTCAGAACGAAAAGGGCAGCAAGAACGTCATCAAGACGTGGTCCCGCCGTTCGGTCATTACACCGGACTTCCTGGGACACACGTTCGCAGTCCACGACGGCCGCAAGCATGTTCCGGTGTTCGTCACCGAATCCATGGTTGGTCACAAGCTCGGAGAGTTTGCTCCGACCAAGACCTTCAAGGGTCACGAGAAGGACGACCGCAAGGGACGCCGCCGCTAAGGCGCGCCGCGACTAAGAAAGTTAGGAACACATGGAAGCCAAGGCACAGGCGAGATACATTCGTATTACGCCCATGAAGGCACGCCGTGTCGTGGACCACGTCCGCGGAATGCGTGCTGTCGAGGCCGTCGACGTGCTGCGATACGCGCCCCAGGCCGCTGCGGAACCTGTCCGTAAGCTCCTGGAGTCGGCTATGGCGAATGCTCGCCAGGCAGCAGATCAGGCTGGGGAGCGTTTCGACATCGATTCGCTTCACATCGTCGAAAGCTACGTCAACGAGGGCCCGACAATGAAGAGGATCCAGCCCCGTGCGCAGGGTAGGGCAAACCAGATCCTGAAGCGCACGAGCCACATCACGATCATTGTCGGCGACGAAGTCGCCCAGAAGAAGGGGAGGACCCGCTAGTGGGACAAAAGGTCAACCCGACCGGGTTCCGACTCGGCATTACCACCGAACACCGTTCGCGCTGGTTCGCTGATTCGACCGTTAAGGGACAGCGTTACCAGGATTTCGTCGCCGAAGACATTGCCATCCGTAACATGATGGAAGAGGGACTTGAGCGCGCGGGTATTTCTCGCGTGAACATCTCCCGCAAGTCTGGCCGCGTCGAGGTCGATATTCACACTGCTCGCCCCGGCATCGTCATCGGTCGCCGTGGCGCCGAGGCTGATCGCCTCAAGCAGCAGCTTGAGAAGCTGACCGGCCGTGCCGTGCAGCTCAACATTCTTGAGGTCAAGAACCCCGAAGCTGACGCACAGCTCGTCGCGCAGGGTATCGCGGAGCAGCTCGCATCGCGTGTCTCCTTCCGACGTGCCATGCGCAAGGGCGTTCAGTCCGCTCTCCGTTCCGGCGCCAAGGGCATCCGTGTCCAGGTCTCGGGTCGTCTGGGTGGCGCTGAAATGTCGCGCTCGGAGTTCTACCGCGAAGGCCGCGTGCCCCTGCACACCCTCCGCGCCAACATCGACTTTGGCTTCCACGAAGCCAAGACCACCTTCGGTCGTATCGGTGTCAAGGTGTGGATCTACAAGGGCGACATCACCGAAGCCGAATACCAGCGCCAGCTCAACGAAGCTCCGCGCGGTCGTGGCCGCGGTGGCGAACGCCGCGGAGGCGCACGTCGCCCCCGTCCAAGCAAGCCGCACGCGGAGGCGCACGTCGCCCCCGTCCAAGCAAGCCGCAGGCCGAGCAGGCCGCATCTACCAGCGAATCGGAGGCATAGACAATGCTGATCCCTCGCAGGACTAAGTACCGCAAGCAGCATCGCCCCACCCGTTCGGGTTACTCCAAGGGTGGTAACACCATCGCGTTTGGTGACTATGCCATTCAGGCTCTCGAGCCGGCATACGTCACCAACCGTCAGATCGAGGCAGCTCGTATCGCCATGACCCGTCACGTCAAGCGTGGTGGCAAGGTGTGGATTAACATCTTCCCCGACCGCCCGCTGACCAAGAAGCCCGCCGAAGTCCGCATGGGTTCCGGTAAGGGTTCGGTCGAGTTCTGGGTTGCCAACATCAAGCCGGGCCGTATCCTCTTCGAGCTCTCCGGTGTCGACGAGACACTTGCTCGCGAGGCCATGTCCCGTGCGCAGCACAAGCTGCCCATGAAGACTCGTTTCGTTATGCGTGAAGGCGGTGACAACTGATGGCAGTAGGAACCAAGGGACTGTTCCCTGAAGATCTGGACAAGATGACCGATCAGGAGCTCGAAGAGCGCCTGGCCGAATGCAAGGCTGAACTGTTCAACCTGCGCTTCTCCGCCGCCACCGGGCAGCTCGAGGATCAGGGCCGACTGAAGGCAGTACGTCGCGACGTCGCCCGCATCTACACCATTGCTCGCGAGCGTGAGCTCAAGATCCGGACCGCTCCGGCAGAGAAGAATTGAGGACGACAGTGACTGACACTCAGAACACCGAGTCGCTTGAGCGCAACTACCGCAAGACCGCACGCGGCTATGTCGTGTCCGACAAGATGGACAAGACCGTGGTCGTCGAGGTTGAGGAGCAGGTGAAGCACGCCCTTTACGGCAAGGTCATCCGTCGCTCCAAGAAGGTTAAGGCGCACGACGAAAACAATGAAGTGCACGTGGGAGACCTCGTTCGCATCATGGAGACCCGCCCGCTGTCTGCTACCAAGCACTACCGCGTGGTCGAGGTCATCGAGAAGGCCAAGTAGTCTTCTCCCCACCAACCCATCCGTTCGGCCAGGCTCGCAAGAGAACCGGCACGACGACAGGAGATAGTTCATGATCCAGCAAGAGTCGCGGGTCAAGGTCGCCGACAACACCGGTGCGAAGGAAATCCTTTGCATCAAGGTGCTCGGCGGTTCAGGCCGACGCTACGCCGGAATTGGCGACACCATCGTTGCCACCGTCAAGGATGCAATCCCTGGCGGCAATGTTAAGAAGGGCGAAATAGTCAAGGCTGTTATCGTCCGCACCAAGAAAGAAAACCGTCGTCCCGATGGTTCGTACATCCGCTTCGACGAGAACGCTGCCGTGATTATCAAGACCGATGGTCAGGATCCGCGCGGTACCCGTATCTTCGGTCCCGTGGGTCGCGAGCTTCGTGACAAGCAGTTCATGCGTATCGTTTCACTGGCTCCGGAGGTGCTGTAGATGGCGAAGATCAAGAAGGGCGACCTCGTCCAGGTGATCGCAGGCCGCGATAAGGGCCTCCAGGGACGTGTCCTCACCGTTGACACGGCACGCGACCGCGTGATCGTTGAGGGTGTTATGCGCGTCAAGAAGCACACGAAGGCCGGGCAGCCCGGAGCTTCCGCTTCCGGCGGCATCGAAACCGTTGAAGCCCCCATCCACATCTCCAACGTTGCCCTCGTGGGGCCGGACAAGAAGCCGGTCCGCGTTGGTTACAAGGAGGTTGAGGTGGAGCGCGACGGTCGTACCCGCAAGACCCGTGTCCGCATCGGCCGCCGTGGCGGAGAGGAGATCGAGCTGTGAGCGAAGCAACGACTGAGAAGGTAACCCCTCGACTCAAGACGAACTACCGCGAGAAGATCGTGCCCGCCATGATCGAAGAGTTCTCGATCAAGAACCCGAACCAGGTAGCGAAGCTCGATAAGATTGTTGTCAACATGGGTGTCGGAGACGCAGCACGCGACTCCAAGGTCATCGACGGCGCAATCGCGGACCTGACCGCCATTACCGGTCAGAAGCCGCAGGTCACCAAGGCCCGCAAGTCCATCGCACAGTTCAAGCTGCGTGAAGGCCAGGCCATCGGTGCCCACGTCACGCTGCGTGGCGACCGCATGTGGGAGTTCCTCGACAGGCTCCTGTCGCTCGCACTGCCCCGCATCCGTGACTTCCGCGGCCTCTCCCCGAAGCAGTTTGACGGTCACGGCAACTACACGTTCGGTCTGACCGAGCAGTCGATGTTCCACGAAATCGACCTGGACAAGGTCGACCGCACGCGCGGCATGGACATCACGATCGTCACCACCGCTAACAACGATGACGAGGGACGCGCACTCCTTCGTCACCTCGGTTTCCCGTTCAAGGAAAACTGAACACGCTTTGAATAGCATTCACCCGCTGGTAATTCCATCTACGTCGCAGGTCCTAAGGAAACCGCGACGGGAAAGGGCGCAGGCCCGATGACAATGACAGACCCCATCGCAGACATGCTGACGCGTCTGCGAAACGCCAACTCGGCGTACCACGAGACGGTTTCCATGCCGTACTCGAAGCTCAAGGGAGCCATCTCGGACATTCTTGTCCGCGAAGGCTACATCGCGAGCTTTGATGTTGACGATGCAGAGGTCGGCAAGACCCTCACGCTCAACCTGAAATTTGGACCCAACCGTGAGCGTTCGCTCGCCGGACTTCGTCGTATCTCGAAGCCGGGCCTGCGCGTTTACGCTAAGTCAACGAAGCTGCCGACCGTTCTGGGCGGCCTGGGCGTGGCAATTCTGTCCACCTCCTCAGGTCTGCTCACCGACCGTGAGGCCAAGGACAAGGGTGTGGGCGGAGAAGTCCTCGCCTACATCTGGTAAGGAGGGAAACACACATGTCTCGTATTGGTAAGCTACCCGTGACCGTTCCCTCCGGTGTTGACGTGACGATCAACGGTCAGGACGTTTCGGTCAAGGGCCCCAAGGGTTCCCTGTCCTACACGGTTCCTGCCCCGATCACCGTCGCTCAGGAAGATGGCGCGATTGTCGTGTCCCGTCCTGACGACGAGCGTGAATCACGTTCGCTCCACGGCCTGGTCCGCACACTCATTTTCAACAACGTCACCGGCGTAACCGAAGGCTTCTCCAAGAAGCTCGAGATCGTTGGTACCGGTTACCGCGCAGTCCAGAAGGGCTCCAACCTGGAGCTTTCTCTCGGCTACTCGCACACGATCGAGGTCGTGGCCCCGGAAGGCATCACCTTCCAGCTTGAAGGCCCCACCAAGATCACCGTGAGCGGTATCGACAAGCAGCAGGTAGGGGAGATCGCGGCCAACATCCGTAAGCTCCGCAAGCCTGAACCGTACAAGGGTAAGGGCGTTCGCTACGCTGGTGAACACGTCCGCCGCAAGGCCGGAAAGGCTGGTAAGTGATGGCTGTCTCGATCAAGGGAAAGGGCAAGTTTGTTGCCCGCAAGCGTCGGCACCTTCGCCTTCGCAAGAAGATCACCGGTACCGCCGCGCGTCCGCGCCTCGTTGTTACCCGATCCAATCGCCACATCGTTGCCCAGGTTATCGACGACCTGGCCGGACACACGGTTGCCTCAGCATCCTCCCTCGAGGTGGAGTTGCGCGACAACGATGGTGACAAGACCGCTAAGGCACGCAAGGTTGGCGAACTCGTCGCCGAACGCGCCAAGGCTGCAGGTGTAGAGTCCGTGGTCTTTGACCGTGGCGGAAACCAGTACCATGGTCGCATCGCGGCCCTGGCAGACGGTGCCCGCGAATCTGGCCTTACCCTGTAGTGACGGAACGAGAGTAGAGGAAAACTATGGCTGCATCGCAGCGTCGGACCAACGGTCCGGAAGGCGACGGCGAGCGCAACAATGAGCGTTCCGGTTCCGACCGTCCCAGGGGACGTCGTGGAAACAACGACCGTCGCAACGAACAGAAAGACGCCTACATTGAGCGCGTCGTCACCATCAACCGCGTATCCAAGGTAGTGAAGGGCGGCCGCCGCTTCTCCTTCACCGCACTTGTTGTCGTCGGTGACGGTAACGGCACCGTCGGTGTTGGCTACGGCAAGGCCAAGGAAGTGCCCCAGGCTATCTCCAAGGGCACCGAGGAAGCGAAGAAGAACTTCTTCCGCGTTCCCCTCATCGGCCGCACCATCCCGCACACCACTCAGGGTGAGGACGCAGCAGGCGTTGTCTTCCTGCGCCCCGCATCCGCAGGTACCGGCGTAATCGCCGGTGGCCCGGTGCGTGCAGTCATGGAAGCTGCCGGCATCCATGACATCCTGACCAAGTCGCTTGGTTCGTCGAACGCCATCAACATCGTTCACGCAACCGTCGCAGCTCTTCGTCAGCTCGAACAGCCAGAGGCTGTCGCGGCCCGCCGCGGCAAGTCCCTCGAGCAGGTCGCTCCCGCAGCCATGCTCCGCCAGCGTGCGTCCTACGACGCTGAACAGCGCGAGAAGCAGGCCGCTGAAGTAGCCGAAGCTGAGAACGAAGCCGCAGCAGCCGGAGTGGGTGCGTGATGCTGAAGATTACTCAGACCAAGTCCACCATCGGTGGAAACAAGAAGCAGAGGGACACCATGCTGTCGCTCGGCCTGCGCAAGGTGGGCCAGAGCGTTGAGCGTGAGGACCGTCCCGAGGTTCGCGGAATGATCAACGTTGTTTCGCACCTCGTCACCGTAGAGGAGGCATGATGTCGGAAAACACGAACGACGTCACCAAGCTCCACGATCTCGCACCCGCACCCGGCGCACACAAGGCGAAGACCCGTGTCGGCCGCGGTGAGGGCTCGAAGGGTAAGACCGCTGGCCGCGGTACCAAGGGTACGAAGGCTCGCTACCAGGTCCCGATCGGGTTCGAGGGTGGGCAGATGCCCCTGCACATGCGTATGCCGAAGCTGCGCGGGTTCAAGAACCCGTTCCGCGTCGAATACCAGGTGGTCAACCTCGATCGCATCAACTCCCTCTTCCCCGAGGGCGGCGACGTGACCGTAGACGAACTTGTTGCCAAGGGCGCAGTCCGCAAGGGCCACCCTGTCAAGGTTCTCGGTACGGGCGAGATCTCGGTCAAGGTGAAGGTGGAGGCCGACAAGTGGTCGGCATCCGCTCAGCAGAAGATTGAAGCTGCTGGCGGCTCCATCTCCGCACGATGAAGCACCACAATTAGCAACATGAGGCGGGCCGGATGACGGCCCGCCTCATTGCACGCTTGTCGCGGTTCTTTGATCGTTTGTCAGGCGCGTTACACTGTCTGTGGCCCCCACCGGGTCTCACCACCAAGGAGGAAGTTTGCTTTCCGCATTCGTCTCGGCCTTCCGCACACCGGACCTGCGCCGCAAGCTGCTGTTTACGCTGGGTATCATCGTGCTGTTCCGTCTCGGTACGTTCGTTCCGGCACCCGGAGTCAGCTACGAAAACGTTCAACAGTGTCTAGCCGAATCCGGCTCCGCTGACCTGTTGACGATGCTCAACATGTTCTCGGGCGGCGCCATGTTCCAGCTTTCTATTTTCGCGCTGGGCATCATGCCGTACATTACCGCCTCAATTATCGTGCAGCTTCTGCGCGTCGTGATTCCTCGTTTCGAGGAGCTTCACAAGGAAGGCCAGTCGGGCACCGCGAAGCTCACGCAGTACACGCGCTACCTGACGATCGGTCTTGCCGTCATGCAGTCCGCAGTCGTCATCTCGGTCGCAAACTCGAGCCTCTTCCTCGGCTGTAGCGTCAACCCCTTCCCGGACACGTCCCCGGCCATGATTCTGCTCGCCATTTTGGCGATGACCGCGGGGACGGGCCTCATCATGTGGATGGGTGAACAGATCACGGAATACGGTGTCGGCAACGGTATGTCGATTCTTATCTTCTCCGGTATCTGTGCCTCCTTCCCGCCGGCCCTCGGACAGGTGCTGCGCTCGAACAACGGCGTTCAGAACCTCATCTTCATTCTTGTTCTGTTCCTCGCGATTACCGTCGTAGTGGTCTTCGTTGAGCAATCCCAGCGTCGCATCCCCGTCCAGTACGCGAAGCGCGTCGTGGGCCGCCGCACCTACGGTGGTTCCACCACCTACATTCCGATCAAGATCAACATGGCTAACGTCATCCCCGTCATCTTCGCCACCTCGCTTCTTGCGCTACCGACGATGGCGATGCAGTTCGGTGACCCGACTGCCGGCTGGGTGCAGTGGCTGTCTGCGAACTACAACCAGACCTCCGCGCTCTACCTCCTGACGTTCGCTCTGCTCATTATCTTCTTCGCGTTCTTCTACACGTCGATCACCTTCAACCCCGAAGAGGTGGCTGACAACATGAAACGCTACGGCGGGTTCATTCCCGGCATCCGCGCCGGCGCACCGACAGCCCGCTACCTCAAGAACGTTGTCACTCGTATCACCTGGGTAGGCTCCTTCTACCTGGCGATCATTGCCCTCATCCCGACCATCGTCTTCAACCAGCTCGGCATCACGATGATGGCATTCGGTGGCACGTCCATCATCATCATCGTGGGCGTTGGTCTGCAGACCGTGAAGGATATCGACGCCCAGCTCCAGCAACGACACTACGAAGGTTTCCTCCGATGAACCGCATGATCATTCTTGGTGCACCCGGCGCAGGCAAGGGCACCCAGGCCACGATTCTCACCGAATCGCTCGGCATCCCCGCCATCTCCACCGGCGCCATCTTCCGCACCAACATTTCCGAAGGCACCGAGCTCGGCACCATCGCCAAGGGCTACATGGATCGGGGAGAGTTCGTTCCCGATGACATTACGGACGCACTGGTGAAGAACCGGCTGAACGAGCCGGATACCGACAACGGCTTCCTCCTTGATGGCTACCCCCGCACCCTCCAGCAGGTCGGGGCACTCGACGAGATCCTCCTCGAGCAGGGCCGCGAAGTCGACCTCGTCGTCGAGCTCGTGACCGAACCCGAGGTGCTTGTTGAGCGTCTGCTCAAGCGTGCCGAGATCGAAGGCCGCGCCGATGACACCGAGGACATCATTCGCAGGCGCATGGAAGTCTACGTCGAGCAGACGAAGCCGCTGTCCCGCGTCTACGAGCAGCGAGGCATCCTCCACCGCGTGGACGGACTCGGATCCGTGGACGAGGTCCAAGAACGCATCCAGGCCGTCCTCAAGGCACAGTAATGTTCGGTCGCGAAGCAATCGAGTACAAGTCCAACGAGCAGATCGTCAAGATGAGGAAATCCGCCCTCATCGTTGCCGACATCCATGACGCTCTGCGGGAGGCTGTCAAGCCCGGTATGACAACCGGGGAACTCGACCTCGTTGCGGGTAGGGTGCTCCAGGAAGCGGGAGCCCGCTCCAACTTCCTCGGCTACTACGGCTATCCCGCCAACGCCTGCATCTCCGTCAACGAAGTGATCGTCCACGGAATCCCCGGTGACCGCGTCATCACCGATTCCGATATTGTCTCCTTCGACTGCGGTGCGGTCCTCGACGGTTGGCACGGTGATGCTTGCTTCACGGTGACGATGCCAAACGCATCCGAAGTGAACAAGAAGCTCTCACACCACACCGAGACCGCCATGTGGCACGGCATCGCAGCCCTCGCAAACGCGAAGCACGTGGGTGAGGTTGGGGGAGCGATCGAAGACTACGTCGATTCGATTCCCGAGAACGAACGCCCGGGCCTTGTCATGGAATACATGGGCCACGGCATCGGGAGTGAAATGCACATGGCTCCCGATGTCCTCAACTACCGCGCCCGCAACAAGGGCGCCAAGGTCAAGCCCGGTATGGTCCTCTGCGTAGAACCCATGCTGACACTTGGCCGGCCCGCGAACGAAGTTCTGGACGACGACTGGACCGTGGTGACCAAGGACGGCTCCAATGCCTGCCACTGGGAACACCAGGTTGCCATCCACAAGGACGGCATCTGGGTGCTGACCGCACGTGACGGGGGAGTGGAAGGCCTCAAGCCTTTCGGTATTACCCCGGTGCCGCTCGACTAGTCACAACAAGTTAAGCGACCGCCCAGCAGCTGACTCATAATTGATTGGGGAGGCGCCGAGTAGCTGATGCTCGGCGCCTCCCCAATCAATATGAGTCAGTAGTCCGACAGCCCCGCGCTCTGAGATTAGAACTCCTTGTGCGACGTTGCACATCTCTTCCCCCTACAGTTCGAGTCCGCTTTCCTCTAAACTGAATAGTCGGTGCCTTGTATCAGCAGGGATACCGTAGCTATCAACCGATAGCATTTCAGATTAACTGCGTTAGCGGGGGTTATGGCGAAGAAAGACGGCGTCATCGAGGTTGAGGGAACTGTTGCAGAAGCACTTCCCAATGCGATGTTCCGTGTGGAACTGACAAATGGGCACATTGTGCTCGCCCACATTTCGGGCAAAATGCGTCAGCACTACATCAGGATTCTGCCCGAGGATCGGGTTGTTGTGGAGCTTACTCCCTACGACTTGAACCGCGGTCGAATCGTCTACCGCTACAAGTAAGCCCCGCACTACACCGAGCCCGGGAAACCTCCCGGGCTTAAAGAAGGTTGGACATGAAGGTCAAGCCAAGCGTGAAGCGCATCTGTGACAACTGCAAGGTGATTCGTCGCCACGGCAACGTCATGGTTATTTGCACAAACCCGCGGCACAAGCAGCGTCAGGGCTGAATCCCTGAAAGTGGGCACCCGCCCGCGACAGCGCTACAGATTTGCCCGTGGCCCGGAGGCCATGGACCAGGAACTGGACGGTAGCGCACCACACCTCCGGCCTACCAACAGGAGTTAAAGTTGGCACGTATTTCAGGTGTTGATCTCCCCCGTGAAAAGCGGGTAGAGGTTGCACTCACATACATTTACGGAATTGGGCGCACTCGCGCCTCCGAAATCCTCGCCGGCACCGGTGTTTCCCCCGACGTTCGGGTGAAGGACCTCACCGAGGATGACCAGGTTAAGATTCGTACCTTCATCGATTCGAACTACGAGGTGGAGGGTGACCTGCGCCGCGAGGTTCAGGCAGACATTCGCCGCAAGATCGAGATCGGCAGCTACCAGGGTATCCGCCATCGTCGCGGCCTCCCCGTTCGTGGCCAGCGCACGAAGACCAATGCTCGTACCCGCAAGGGCCCGAAGCGCACCGTTGCAGGCAAGAAGAAGTAGTTCGCTCAGCGAACCGATGATCTCAAGGAGAATGTAACTAATGCCCCCTAAGTCACGTACCGCTGCGCGCCCACGTCGCGCACTGCGCAAGAACATTGTCAATGGTCAGGTCCACATCAAGTCGACCTTCAACAACACCATTGTGACCATCACCGACCCGACCGGTGCAGTCATCTCGACCGCATCCTCCGGCATGATGGGCTTCAAGGGCTCTCGTAAGTCCACCCCCTACGCTGCTCAGCTGGCTGCAGAGACCGCAGCTCGCCGCGCCATGGAATCCGGCCTCAAGAAGGTCGACGTTTTCGTGAAGGGACCCGGCTCGGGCCGCGAAACCGCGATCCGTACCCTGACCGCCAACGGCCTCGAGGTCACCTCCATTTCGGATGTCACCCCGCAGGCACACAACGGTTGCCGTCCTCCCAAGCGCCGCCGCGTCTGATTTGTTGACCCGGCCCACCTCGGTGCCGGTTCCGTACTGCAGTGTCATATAGCGGTCACTGCTGAAAGGAAAATATCGTGCAAATCGCACAGCGTCCCGTCCTCTCCGAGGAAGTTATTTCCGAATACCGGGCCAAGTTCATTCTTGAACCCCTCGAGCCCGGCTTCGGCTACACCCTGGGTAACTCGCTCCGTCGCACCCTGCTGTCCTCCATCCCCGGTGCGGCAGTCACCTCGATCAAGATCGACTCGGTTCTGCACGAGTTCTCGACCATCGAAGGCGTGAAGGAAGACGTTTCCGAAATCATCCTGAACATCAAGGAACTCGTTGTCTCTTCCGAGAACGATGAACCGGTTCAGATGTATGTTCGCAAGCAGGGCCCCGGTGTTGTTACCGCTGGTGACATCAACCCGCCCGCTGGTGTAGAGATCCACAACCCGGATCTGGTCATTGCCACTCTCAACGAGAAGGGCAAGATCGAGATCGACCTGATTGTTGAGCGCGGCCGTGGCTACGTTTCCGCCGCACAGAACAAGAACCCTGATGCCGAGATTGGTCGTATCCCCGTGGACTCGATCTACTCGCCGGTCCTTCAGGTGTCCTACAAGGTCGAAGCTACTCGTGTTGAGCAGCGCACCGACTTCGACAAGCTCATTGTCGATGTGGAAACCAAGCCGTCAACGAACCCCCGCGATGCTTTCGCTTCCGCAGGTAAGACTCTCGTTGAACTGTTTGGTCTTGCAGCTGAACTCAACCTTGAGGCTGAGGGTATTGAACTCGGCGAGGCCCCCGTGGAAGAGGCGCAGTCTTCGGACCTGCAGCGTCCCATCACCATTCTCAATCTTCCCGCACGTTCGCAGAACTGCCTGCAGCGTGAAGGAATCGAAACCATTGGCCAGCTCATCCTGCGCTCTGAGGCAGATCTGCTGGATATTCGTAACTTCGGTGCGAAGTCGATCGAGGACGTGAAGGACGAGCTCGCAAAGCTCGACCTTGCACTCAAGGATTCCCCTGGCGCCTTCATGGGTGGCTACGACGATTCCTACGGTTCGTCCATGTTCAGCGACGACGCCGCGCACTGACAATCATTACAAGGAGACATCATGCCTCAGCCCTCTAAGGGTCCCCGCCTCGGGGGAAGCGCCGCTCACGAAAAGGCCATGCTGGCCAACCTCGCGAAGTCGCTGTTCGAGCACGGCTCGATCACGACCACCGAGAAGCGTGCACGTCGCCTCCGCCCCTACGCGGAACGTATCATCACCAAGGCCAAGAAGGGCACGACCGCTGCTCGTCGTGACGTCCTCAAGGACATCACCGACCGTTCCGCTGTCGCGATCCTCTTCGAAGAGCTCGCCCCCACCTTCGCCGAGCGCGAGGGCGGTTACACCCGCATCGTCAAGATCGGTAACCGCAAGGGCGACAACGCTCCAATGGCCGTCATCTCCCTCGTGACCGAAGCAGTTTCGCCCAAGCAGGCCGTTGTTGCTGAAGCCGAGAAGGCAGCCGTGAAGGCTGCCGCAGCTGAAGAAGCAGAAGAAGTCGAGTCCACCGACTCTGTCGAATCTGCCGAGGCAGCTGACTCCGTTGAGTCCGCAGAGTCCACCGACTCCGCCGCAGCAGCGGAGTCCGCGGATGCTCCCGAGGCAGCAGAAGCTGCTGAGGAAGTCACCGAGGAAGAGAAGTAACTCGCAGGAGTGATTCTTTGAAAGGGCCAGGGATTTTCCCTGGCCCTTTAGCTTTCATTGCTTCGTGACCCTGGACCTCCTGCTTGTTGGGTGGTCGAATGGGAGGAGAACGAAGGGAGTTCGCCATGAAACTCATGGATGTCGTCGACGAAGCAAAGAGGGTTGCGAAGGAATCCGACACCGGGAGGCATGCCGCGATCGTTGTGCATGACGGGCCGCTACGACAGTCGGTACTTGCATTGACCGAGGGGACGGAGCTTGCTCCACACAACTCTCCTCCCGCAGCATCGATCTTCGTGATCGAAGGTGAGATCACGATTGTGGGTACCGAGACAGACACGATCCGGGAGGGCGAGCTCAAGGCTCTGACCCACGTACGCCACGGAGTGGTGGCAAATCTGGACTCGGTTTTTCTCCTCACGACCGTCACGGGGATTGAGGGGACCGATAGCCACGACGAACGACAGTCAGTCTCGTAATCCCGCATTTTCCGGACTCAGTTCGTGAACCGTGGGCAACGTGTGCATGAAGGTGAACAAACGTGCTTGAAATAGGACGCAGAACGACTAACTGGGAGAATTTGACCTGGTATTCTGCCAGTGACTCAGTTTGTTATTGAATTGAGACCTAACTTTCCCCGACTGAAGGAAACTTTGTGGCCTCTCGTGTCCTGGGCTCCGTTCTTGCCCTTGTTTTGTTCTTATCAACCGCACTGTTCACAGTGCCTGCGAATGCGGCAGCAGATCCTCGCCTCGGGACAAACCCGGGCACGGGAACCCTTGTCTCCGCTGATCTCGCGGTCGATCAGGCCAAGATTCAGGCGGAGGCGCTTCCCGCTTTGCGAGAGATTCGCGCAAAGATGTACGACGACAAAGAGGTACTGTTCGACGGGAAGCCGCTCTACAAGGTTGTGCAAGAGCAGGGGATGACCCGGGAGCAGTACATCAACGCGGTCCAGTGGAGCACGGACCTGGAACGTTCCGCTCTTCAGAGGGCCTATGAACAGAACATCACCTGGGGTCATGTGCGTCCTGACGGTAGCTCCTACAAGGAAGCTGATGTTCGCGGGCGTTGGCCCGGCGAGATCCTCACCACCCAGGCAGATATCGCCGTGTCGATTGCCGATGTGAAGAACGGTTCGTGGGCGGGGGAGCGCGATGATCTCATCCGCTACAACGGTGCCTTCAACAACGACACCGGCCACCTCTACAACCTCCTGAACCCCCGCTACAAGTCCTACGGCTTTGCTCGCGTCGGTGGCGTGACGGTGGGGTGGATGGAAGGCGCGACCTCTACCTCAACGGGCGGCACCAAGCTTAAGGGCACCTACACTTTCGAAGCTGCTGTTAACGCCTCGAACCTCAACAGGCTGTCGGGCCAAATCGTGGTCCCGGTGTCCCTGAACTCGGGAGCTACGGGTACGGCAGAGGTGACAGGGTCTGCGAAGGCCATGACGTGGCTGCGCGCGGTTCCCGTCACGATCGATGCGACGTACACATCCTCGAACAGTAGCGTTCTGACCATTGATCGAAATGGCTCCTATCGCGCTGTTGGTGGCGGCAAGGCAACCATCACCGCAACTACCTCGGGAAAGACCTATTCGACGACGGTGACGGTCTCGGGGACCCCCGCTGCTCCTCAGCCCTCGATCAAGAACTACATGCATCTGACGAATGACTGGTCCACCCTCGCCATTGCCCAATCGGTCGTTTACGGCCGCGTCGGTGACGACGTCATTGTTGGTGACTGGGACGGCAACGGAACCGACACCTTTGGTGTGCGCCGCGGCAACACCTTCTACCTCAACAACACGATCTCAGGCGGCTCAGCCGACATCCAGTTCAACTACGGCAAGGCAGGGGACGAGGTCATCATCGGTGACTGGGACGGCAACGGCACCGATACCCTCGGGGTGCGCCGTGGCAACCGCTTTTTCCTCAACAACACACTGCGTGGCGGAAACGCTGATATTGCATTCGACTACGGCAAGAAGGCGGACGAAGTGATCGTTGGTGACTGGGATGGCAACGGGACCGACACGATCAGCGTCCGCAGGAACACAACCTTCCACATCAACAACACGCTGGTTGGTGGCTACGCCCAGCGCAGCTACAACTACGGGCGGACCGGGGACCTCGTTCTAGTTGGCGACTTCAATGGGGACGGGATGGACACGGTGACCCTGCGACGAGGCAACATTATCCACGTCAACAACAATCATTCCGGTGGTAATGCGGAGCGGTCTGTAGCCTTTGGTTACACAACCGACACGATCGTGATCGGTGACTGGAATGGTGACGGCATCGATACCCCCGCCATCAACCGAGTCGAGTAGCTGAAACACTTCAGCAGTGAAGGCTGTGCCGGGGCGGGATCTTTCCTACCCCGGCACGACCATATTCCAAGGCATAACAGCACCCGGTACCCAAGCATTGTTTACTGGTTCTGCTCGTTTCTGAATGAAGCGTGGAAGATATGTGCCTGAATCCTGGTACGGAGGAGTCACAGCAGAACGAACTGGTTCATCTGCGTGGGTCTGCCGGCGGCGGTGTCTTAGGATGAGAGGAATGGTCGGCGTTATGTGCGCGGCCGGGGTTCAGAATTTTCTGAAAGTGAGAGTCGTTATGGAGCGTGGCAAGGAAGACGGCAGGGTCTTGAATTTGGTGCGGAACACCGAGGTGAAGGACATCCACCAGTTCCGTCTCGCTTTCACCCGCTTCATGCTCAATTACGAGTTTGGTATGGAGGAGGTGCTGACCAAGATCAACATCCTCAAGGCAGAGTTCTCCCAGTTGCACGACTACAGTCCGATCGAGCACGTGACGAGCCGGATCAAATCACCCGAAAGCATCATGAAGAAGGTGAAGGCACGCGGCTTCCCGATCTCGATCGACGGCATTCGGGACAACATCTTTGACATTGCAGGAATCCGCATTGTCTGTAGCTTCCTCAAGGACGCATATGTTATCGCCAACATGCTCACCGAGCAGCCCGACGTGGAGCTGCTCGAGGTCAAGGACTACATCAAGAACCCGAAACCCAATGGTTACCGCAGCCTCCACCTCATCGTCGAGATTCCCGTGTTCCTCTCCCACGGTGAAGAACGAGTCCGCGTCGAACTCCAGATCCGTACGATTGCCATGGATTTCTGGGCCAGCCTCGAACACAAGATCTACTACAAGTTTGAGTCCGACATTCCCGACTACCTCAAAGATCAGCTGTATGAAGCGGCGCAGATGGTGGGGGAGCTGGACGTGAAGATGGAAGGGGTAAGCGATGCTGTCAAGGCCCTTCACCCCGACCCGGATGCTGAGGCCGGGGCACGTATCGAACTCTCACCTTCGACCACTCTTGAAGATCTGCTCAAGAACCTGCAATAGCCAGCGGACGTTAGTAACTCCTTGGCGGGGATCGCTCCCCAACCCAGTCCTTTCACTATCAATTGAACGATTCTAGGGTTTTACGAGCCGGAACGTGGGTTAAGAATTGGCAAACAATTTTTCGCCAGCGCGAGAATTTTCAACATCGCCACTAGGCTGAAAAGGACTGAGTTCTGGGAAGAATGTGAAAGGGTGCCTGTGGGTGTCATCAATTACGATCGCAGCGAGCTGAATACGCATGCGCAGACTGGCTGGAATGACGGACAAACTCTTGCCAACATCGCGTTCGGCGTCAACGAATTGAGTGGCGAAGCCGACAGCCGTGTTAAACCTTTACCGATTGATACGGTTGGTGGCTCCGGTAAGACAGATAATTCTGGCACCGAGAGTATGAAGAAGGAAATGGGATACTTCATCGAAACGATGAATTTAATCGTTCTTGAGTTTTCGGATGCCTGCGGAGTACTCGGGTCGGGATCTGCGGAAACTCTTTCAAACGCAGACTCGACTGAGTCAGTCATCACTCAAGATTTTGAATTCCTGACATCCTCGGTGGAGGTAGATTCATGAGCTATTCGACGAAGTCCGGTTCGGCAGCACTCCCGCTTCCTACTCAATCAACGTCGGTTACGGAGTTTGCGGGAGCGCTTGATAACGTTGCTTCCGCCCTCATGGAGACATCTATAGCCCAACAGGGCGGTGCAATAGATGTCTGGACCGGTAGCGCAGCTGCAGCATATTCAAGCGAAGCGAACGTGGTCCAGTCCCGTATTGGTGACGCTGAAGCCGCGCTCAACAATGCTGCAACTGCTATCAATGACTACCAGTCCGCCTATGACACCCTGGTAGGAACAACCATTCCCGACTACCAGCAGCAGTGGGACGAAGCGCGTCGGGTCCACGACGAGAATGTTGAATCGTATGAGGAACAGAAGGCCGCTGCTATCGCTCGGGCTGAGCCGGGTGTCACCGTTGATACGTCAGAGTTTGATCGGCTCATCCAGGAAGAGCACGAGACTCTGGAAGAGAATCAAGATGACCTGGCACGGTACTACAACCAGTCTGTTGATGAAGTCGACGGGATCGCTGAGGAAAAGGGCGGACTTGTGGCGGCCGCAATCGACGGTCTCGTTCCCCGCGATATCGCAACTGACGGTGGGGATCCCTACACGCCGAACCGGAACAACATTGGCGTAGAACTCTTCGGGGACCTTGATCATATTGGTTCGAATGCTCGCTGGGAGAACGCTCAAGAGGATGTTGAAGGTGCTGTCGAGCTACTGAATGATACGAGCGGTGAGGGCGGCATGCCCTCTCAGGAAGCTCTCGAGGCCTTCAACGAACAGTACGGGGATTTGCTTGCCAATGACCCCTTCTTCGCCGCAGCATTCGCCGACCGTGTACCTCCCGAGCAGATGTTCGAAATCTCGGGTGCACAACGCGACTACATGGTGAGTTTGCCGGCCGAATACCAGGCCGCCTACAGCGAGTTCCAGGCAAACATGGGGGCTGCCCTCATGCTCGCCACCGGATCAGAACCGGCCGGCGGAAGTAATACTGCTTGGGACGTGTGGCAAGGTGGCAGGGATGCTCTGGTTTTCTCTGGCAACACCGGGTATGAAGAGTGGGCGCCGCAGTACCTTGGCGATATTGGTGAAGCTGCTCAAGGTAACTATGGCTATAACGGCACGAGCGGCTACTACTATCTCACGCAGATGCTGGGTGCGACAGGTGACCACTATGAGAATCTCGCGCTCTCCGATGGTTTCCTTAATGATGGTGGAACCAACTCGCTGGGACACCAGATCGTTCAGTGGCGTCACGAGAGTCCGTTCCAGTTCGAAATGATGTCAGGGGCAAGCCCGACAGATTTCAGGGATCCCCTGTACAACATGTTCAAGGTGATGGATGGCAACCCTGATGCGACACGAACATTCCTCGGCTCCGAGACGGGCTTCGACTACGGTAACGACAATACAAACATGACAGCCTACCTGGTTGGTCACGTAACCGATATGGATCAGGCTCCGTGGCCCGACCAGGGCACTCAGCTCGGAACTATCATCGATGAGGCGACATCGACACCGGATGCTCGTCAACATCCGGAGACTTTCGAAATTCTTAATGGATTCCTTGACGGATACAACGATGGGCTGCAACGAGACCAGACGCCCGGACTCCTCGGGGGTGACGACAAAGTCTCTGATTGGAATTTCCTAAGTAATAAGGAAGGTGAAGGGCAGGACTACTTTGGTCGGAACAATGCCGGATTGCGTCACATGGCGGGCTCGATCTTGGAGGAGTACACCTCGGATCTTGCACGAGAAATTAGTCTTCCTTCCGGAGTTGCAGGCGCACCACCGTACATGCAGAGCCTCGACGGTAGCGGCTACACCTTGGCGCTTTCACCGGAGCTCCACAATGCTCTCACCGATTCTGAAAATGGGTTCTTCTTCGATCTCTCATACGACACGCCCGCACATCCCGGCAGTGACGCAAGCGCTGAAGAGCTCCAGGCATGGTCTGAACAGGTTGCGGATTCGGCACTCGGCAAGATCTCCACGTCGGCCGCTGCAGGTATGAGGACCGAAATGATCCAGGCTGAGATTGAAGGTAACGGGGCATATTACAACGACGTAGCGGGTGACTACGGTACTTTACTTACCCACCTTGAGCTAGCCGACTACAACGCCGACGTTGCTCAGGGGGCGGCGGCCGATGCTCGGAATTCGACCGTTCGCAGTTCAATCGATTTTGTGACTGACTTCCTCCCTGTCTCGAAAATCCCGGGTTGGGATGAACTCCCTGACTATGTGCAAACTGCCATTGAGAAGGGGCAGGAGGGCGCTACCGAGACGTCGTACGATGCATTCCTCTCGACGAATAACGAAGAAAATGCCCAAGACGCCCGTGGTGTGGGGCTCGAAAATATCGAGCGTCAGTTGCGTGACATGAGTAATGCTAACGGCATTATTGCGGGCAATGAGGCACTTGAAAATGCCTTGACTCCAGAGGAACTCGCGGCGCTTGAGCAGCAACGGGAGGAAGTCAGATCAAACCAGATCTTCGTTAACCCCGACGGCACAATCACCCAGTGGGGCCAGATGACACCGGAGGAGCAACAGGCTTATAACCTCTGGGTCAACGATTACCGCCTCGGCGATGGCGATAATACCGCCGACTTCAACAATGACATTGCCGACATCGTTGATAATGCTTACAACGATTCGGTGAACTATAACCCCTGATTGAAGCGCGCGATAGCACTGGCGTACCTGAACCTTGCTCGTTCGGGTACGCCAGTACTTGTGAAGGGATCCTCGAGAAGATCCGAGATGTACAGGGTTATCAAGCAGTCACTGTGAGGGCGAAGCGCTCTAAAGCATCTGGGGGCCTCACCGCATCGGTGAGACCCCCAGAAAAGTTCATGAAGAAGACTTTGGCCCTTGATACGGACTTTCAGTCGACCTCAAGGTGACTAGAGAGTGACAGCGTCAAGTGCCGCAGTTATGTCGGACGGAATATCGCCCTCTCCTGGATAGTCCACGGTAATTGTCAGGAGCTGATCGCCGCTGCGTGTATACCAAGACTGTGTTGTTCTCTCGTTGTCAGTATTGAAGTACTGGAGTCCGAAGGCCGGTTCAGCCCCGAATTCACGAGTCCCAACATCAGACACATCCTTTGTTGAAGAATCAATTTCCAGGCTCGTTATGCGCTCCTCACGGATCTGCTCGGGAGCGATGCTGGTTGTGCGGGACTGAATGATGAAGCGTCCAGTGCCCCCACTCTCCGACTCCCTCTCCATCTCAACCACAGTGTTAAGAGCGCCCGTACTTCCATACTGAAGTTTCGTCCATCCTTCTTCCGCAAGAGTGGTTTCAACCTGTGTGGGAAGGTCTTCTACAGCTGTCGTCACGGTGCTCTCCTCTTGTTGTGGGGTTTCGCTACCATCGCAAGATGCCAACCCAATGAGGGATAGCAAGCTGAGAACGAAAACTCCTGGCTTACTGTTCATAGTTCAACACTAATAGTTGGAAGGACGAACAACGATGCGTGAGCACATTGTTCACCGTTAGTTTGACTTGGACTTAAGTATGTAGTTGAAGGGTTTACCTTCCCGACAGGCTCCAGGCACGAACACCGGATGACATGCCCGCAGCGTTTGAGACGAAGTTTGCTTCGGGAAGGCGCTCGCGAACGGTCGGGACAATACGGGAGGCGTTGCCGCCACCGATATAGATCGTGTCCCACCGGATTACGGGATAGAGCAGTTCGATGGCGCGAAGGACGCGCCTCGACCAGGCGGAGTCACCAAGCCTGCGCCGCTCGTGTTCGCCAAGCACATCGTCAAAAGTTAGCCCCCAGCGCATCGGTGCGTGTGAGATCTCGAGGTGAGGGGAAAGGACACCCCGATCGACGAGAGCGGTTCCGAGCCCAGTGCCAAGTGTCATGAAGAACTCTAGACCCTGGCCGGTCACGATACCGGAGGCCGCCACCTCCGCATCGTTTAACACGAGTGCCGGCACGTCGAGTTTTTTGCTCAGCGCCCCCTGCATATCAAAATCCTGCCACTGCGACATGAGCTCGGGCACGGGCTTCGTCCGGGGTCCCGACCGGCAAATATAGTGCGGGGTGTGGACAACAATGCCGTGGCGGATCATGCCGGGCATGCCCAACGTGATCCGATCGAAGGTCGGTAGCTGCTTCGCCATGCCCGCCACGAGCGACAGGAGTTTCGACGGGGGAAGCGGGTAGGGCACGGGCTCGCGCAGTGCGGGGGCGATCTGGAAAGAACTAGCGTCCAAGACGGTTGCCTTAATACCGCCGCCACCGCAGTCCACCCCGAGGGTGAGAGGTCCCTCGTGCGAATTATTGTCCATGAACAAGACGCTAGCATCCATTGCCGGAACGACCGCCACCGTGTGCGAAACTTGTTGGATGAAACGCATCCGTATCGACTTGGCGTACGACGGGACGTCGTTCCATGGCTGGGCTGCCCAGCCCGGCCTCCGCACCGTCGAAGGGACCCTTACGGCAGCCCTGGAGACGGTTTTGCGGCACGAGGTGAAGCTGACCGTGGCGGGGCGGACCGATGCTGGCGTGCACGCCTCCCACCAGGTCGCTCACGTGGACGTCGAAGACGAAGCCTGGGCGCGGCTCCCCGGCCGATCCGACCGTACACCCGAACAGGCATTCCTCACCCGCGTCTCCGGAGTGTTAGCAAGAGATGGGGGAGAGGCAGGCGGGCCCGCCCGCCTCGTTACCGAGGTGGTCCTATCTGGCGCAACCGTTGTTTCCCAAGATTTTGATGCTCGTTTCTCAGCGCTAGGCAGGGCCTACCGGTACCGGATTGACGACCGCGATATCCCCGGAGTTTTTACCCGCCACATCGCGCTACGAACTGATGCGTTGGATGAGAGGGCGATGATGATCGCCGGTGCTGATCTGCTGGGGGAGCACGACTTCCTCTCCTTCTGCAAACCCCGCGAAGGCGCCACCACGATCAGGACTTTGCGGAAGCTTGCGGTGTCACGACCAGAGCTGGGCCCCGATGCTGGCCTGCTGGTCGTTGACCTGGAGGCTGATGCTTTCTGCCACTCCATGGTCCGCACCATTGTTGGCACTCTTATCGAAGTTGGCCGGGGCAAGCGGCCCGTGACCTGGCCGAAGGAACGCCTTGAGCAACAGAGCCGTGACCGGGGAGTCATTGTTGCTCCGGCTCACGGACTCACCCTCGAAATGGTGGACTATCCGGACCCGCAGCGATACGCTGAACGGGCTGAAATGGCGCGCCGTGTCCGTGAGAACCCACTCACATAGCTGGCTCAAGCAATTGACCAGGTTGGGCCGTGCCACTACAGTTATGAAAGTTGTGTTATCCGTCTGTGCGTTCCCACTCGCCTGGCGTTGAAAACAACAACGAGATTTGTTCATTTACCCTGGTGGAAGCTGAACGTGAGCCATGCGAACAGCTTTCCCCACATGAGAAACGAAGGCATAGCCCGTGCGTACGTACACACCTAAGCCCGGCGACGTTGAATCTAAGTGGTTCGTCATTGACGCCACCGACGTTGTGCTCGGCCGATTGGCAGCTCAAGTTGCCACCCTGCTCCGTGGGAAGCACAAGCCGAACTTTGCTCCCAACGCTGACCTGGGTGACCACGTCATCATCATCAACGCCGAGAAGGTTCGCCTGACCGGTAACAAGCGTCAGCAGAAGTTCGCTTACCACCACTCGGGTTACCCGGGTGGCATGCGCGCAGTATCCTACGAGGAACTTCTCACGAAGTACCCCGAGCGCGCAGTCGAGAAGGCCGTGAAGGGAATGCTCCCTCACAACCGCCTCGCAGCCCAGCAGATTAAGAAGCTCAAGGTCTACGCAGGTGCAGAGCACCCGCACCAGGCCCAGAACCCCGAGGTTTTTGAGCTGACCCAGGTGGCTCAGTAGAGCCCCGCACGGACCAGGAACTTTTAAGGAGAACTGTGGCAGAGACTACCGCAGCAGACGTTGAGCTTGAGGACGCCCCAAGCTCGTACACAGTGAGCAGCGATGCTCCCGAGACAGGCCAGGGCCAGTCCCTGACCGCCCCCGGCCAAGCACTTGGTCGGCGTAAGGAAGCCGTTGCACGCGTTCGCCTCGTCCCCGGAACGGGACAGTGGACCATCAACGGCCGCACCCTGGAAGACTACTTCCCGAACAAGCTCCACCAGCAGCTCGTGAGCTCCCCGTTCGCGCTCCTCGACATCGAGGGCCGCTTCGACGTGATTGCTCGCATCAACGGTGGCGGCACCTCCGGACAGGCCGGCGCCATGCGCCACGGCATTGCCCGCGCCCTCAACAACATTGACCGCGACCACAACCGTCCGGCACTGAAGAAGGCCGGCTTCCTCACGCGCGATGCTCGCGCAGTTGAGCGTAAGAAGGCAGGCCTCAAGAAGGCCCGTAAGGCTTCGCAGTTCTCGAAGCGCTAAGCTTTCCCGAACGCTACTCACCCCCGCATTTGCGGGGGTGAGTTGTTTCTATCCGAAAACTTGTTCGAGAATCAGCCGGAATCATTCCTCTGCTTTGTCCCCACTTCTGTCAATCGTGGTTTGCTGGGAGGTGCTGGGGTGATGCGGGATGGATGGAACTGCTCTCAAAGCGCGATTCTTGCGGTTGTCCCGGGACTGACAGAGCTAGTTGCGGTAGATTTGGGGACAGATTTATTACCGTGTGAAGGGAACATTGTGGGTCAACTGTTTGGGACCGACGGAGTCCGCGGGCTCGCCAACCATTTCGTGACTGCCGACCTGGCTCTGCAACTGGGTGAGGCAGCCGCCCGAGTCCTTATCAAGGACCGTGACGGAACGAACCGGCCCACTGCCATCATCGGTCGTGACACGAGACAGTCGGGCGCCATGCTCGCTCAGGCAGTTGCTGCGGGCCTCGCTTCGGCAGGTGTCGATGTCACCCACGTTGACGTGGTCTCCACCCCGGCAATCGCCTATCTGTCCGCCAACCAGGACTACGACCTCGGTGTCATGATCTCGGCCTCGCATAATGCGATGCCGGACAACGGGATCAAATTCTTTGCCCACAATGGCTACAAGCTTGAGGACGCCACCGAGGACGCCATCGAAGCACGCCTCGGTGAAGACTGGGAACGCCCCACCGGGACCGGAGTCGGCAAGATCGGAGACGACTACGAGGTCGCCTCCCGCGAATACCTCGATCACCTGTCCACCGTTCTTGAGACCGACCTGTCGGGACTACGCATCGCCGTGGACTGCGCCAACGGTGCTGCGAGCGAACTTGGACCCGAGGCACTGCGCCGGGCCGGAGCCGATGTTGTTGTCATCAATGCGGCACCCGATGGGAAGAACATTAACGACCACTGCGGCTCCACCCATCCGGAACAGCTCCAGGCTCTCGTTGTTGCCTCCGAAGCTGACTTCGGTGTCGCCTTCGACGGGGATGCTGACCGGTGCCTCGCCGTCAACCACGAAGGTGAGTTGGTTGATGGCGACCAGATCCTGGGCGTGCTTGCGGTGGGGATGAAAGAGTCGGGACACCTGACCGATGACACCCTCGTCATCACCGTCATGTCCAACCTTGGGCTTATTTTGGCCATGAAGGAACGCGGCATCAAGACCATCCAGACAGGTGTGGGTGACCGTTACGTCCTGGAGGCAATGCGGGCAGGCAACTACGCCCTCGGTGGAGAACAGTCCGGCCACGTCATTGCCGCGGAATACGCGACGACGGGTGACGGGCTGCTGACTGCTCTGCTGCTTGCCGAGCAGGTGGCGAAGAGCGGGAAGACTCTCAAGGATCTCACGAGCTTCATCCAGCGCCTCCCACAAACCCTCGTCAATGTCCCCGGCGTCGATAAGACCCGCGCCGCGACCGATCCCGTCCTCCAGGAAGCCGTCCAGAAGGCCGAGGAGGAGCTTGGGGAGACCGGGCGAGTACTTCTTCGCCCCTCGGGCACGGAACCGCTTGTAAGGGTCATGGTGGAGGCCGCAACCCAGGACCAGGCCGACCGCGTGGCAGACGACCTCGCAAAGGTTGTTTCCTCCCAGCTAGCGCTCTAGTGATCCGGTGGAAATCTTTCACGTGATCCAAGACTGGGTCATTGCAGCAGGCACCTCACCGTGGGCCCTGGTCATCACCTTTCTCCTCTGCATTGTTGATGGATTCTTCCCCCCGCTACCGTCGGAGTCGATCATCATTGCCCTTGCGGCACTGACGGTCACATCCGAGGGACCCAATCTCTTCCTCCTGTGGGCCATCGCCACCCTGGGAGCGTTCTTGGGTGACCAGGTTGCCTACTCGATCGGCAAACGCATCCCCGTCAAGAAGATTCCCTTCCTCAACCGGGGGAGGGGTGCCCGCGCGTACGCGCGGGCGGGAGTGCTTCTCTTGTCCCACGGACCCGTCTTTATCATGGGTGCCCGGTTCATCCCCATCGGCCGTATCGCGGTGAACATGGGTGCCGGCTCCATCGGCTATCGCCGCTCCACCTTCTCGGTCGTGGACGCACTGTCATCGATGCTGTGGGCGGGCTATTCGATCGCGATAGGCATTGGGGCGGCTCATATTCTCGAGGGTCACCCACTCCTGTCCATGCTGCTCGGGATCGTTGTAGGAGTGCTCCTGGGAGCTATCGTCTCCAAGCTCATCTCCGTCCTGCAGCGAACCTTCTTCCCACAGCGCTACGCTGAGGCCGAGAAGGCAGCACAGGAATGGGCTGAAAACTTTCCTGATGATGGGGCGGACTCCCCGGGTACCACTCACCTATAACGGTGGTTTCATGCGGTTTTGAGATGTTCTATCGTCATCTCAGGAGGTAATCATCATGACCGCGATTCAGACCCGCCCAGCCCCTTTCAACACCAACTATGTACCCGCTGCCCGCTACCAGGCTCCGAACAACTTCGCCCCCGTGGGGCACCGCCGTCCGGTAGCCCAGTCGGCGCCGATGTGGGGCCAGCAGGCCCCCCGCCCGCAGCAATTCTCCACCGCCCCCTACACTCCTCTCCAGGGAGCAGGAGCCGCCTACCTCGAGCGCCCCAGGCTCCACACTTCGATCCCCATGCCGGTCGTCACCCTGCTCGCCGCGATCGTCATCATCATTGCCATCGCCGTCGGCTACTGGGCTGCCGCCTAGGCGCACCAGGTTCCGACATCAATGCTGCCTGTGGACCAATCAACGAAATCCCAAGGGCACGCATACTCTCTCGATCTCTCCATCCCTCTATCTCTCCATCTCTCTCACGAGGTCTCCCTCAATCAGCGCTGCTGAGAATGCCTGATCGCCCGCCTGCCAGTCGCTAGTGTGAGCACGTGGATTACGTCGATCACGAGGCTGTTGTTGCGGTGTACGTTGCCGGTTCGAGTGTCACTGGGGAAGCAGATCCTCATTCCGATCTCGATATCTATGTGCTGACCGATGGGCAAATTGACCTGTCCTGGCGTGAACAACTCATCGGCCCCCGCTTACCGCCCAGATATTCACTGGCCCCGGGCCACTTTGGTGATGGGGATGCGTGGGAGACAGACGCAGGAAAATTCGACGTGATGTTCTGGGAAGTGTCAGACACGATCGAGAACCTGCGAAGCATCCTTGACCACCATGTCCCACGACTGGGGTACACCACCGCGTTCTGGCACACCGTCCGCACCTGGCAAGAGCGCGGGCGCTCCGGGCGAAGCCCGGAGAAGCTGGCGGAACTGGAAGAACTTGCTGGTCGCGACTATCCGGACGCATTGGCACGAGCAATCGTGGATCACAATGCCGTACTCCTGCGTGGCGTGATGTTTTCCTTGGAGGAGCAACTCTCCGCAGCACAGGTGCGCCAGGATCCCGTTTCCATCCAGCATCGCACAACCGCCATCCTCGCAAGCTGGTTCGACATCGTCTTCGCTGTCAATAGGCGCACCCACCCGGGGGAGAAGAGGCTACTGAACCACCTGAAGAAACTACCCTCCCAGCCGCGCGATGCTGATCCAATGATCAGGGAGCTAGTCGCGAAACCCGACCGAGCAACAGAAACGTGCCGCCAGCTTCTTGACCAGCTATTCGACTGGCTCAGGGCAGAGGGATATCTACCGTCAACCGGGTAAGGTCCCGCGATGAATTAACCGATTAGACACGTCGGGGTTCCAGTTGTGGAACTGTTGAAATCGAGTGATGCGACACCCGAATGTTTAACGGGAGCCAGGGCTCTAGCCGGTGTTACTGGTAGAGATTGAGTAGGAATACGACCTGGTCGTCAAGAGCCTGCTGAATGACCTCGTTGCTGCCGTGAATGGTGAGGCCGTGGCCCGCCTCGTATTCGGTGAGGAGGAAGGGTTTGCGGGCCTTGTTGAGGCGTTTGGCGAGGTTCTCGCCATCGTCCTTCAGCAGGTCATCGCTTCCCGTTTGAATGAACACGGGCGGCATCTTCTTCACGAGTGCCAGATCGTAGGCGGGGCTGGCGAGCGGCTGGATCCGTGATTCCGGATCCGGGAAGTACGCATCCGCAGTGAAGGTCACGATCTTGGCGTAGAGCCGGTGGAGGAAACCGTCCTGCTCATCGTCGCCCTGCTGCTCTGCGATCGGGTTGCGGTTCGGGCGGCTCACGTCCGTCACGGGAGTGGTTGCGATCAGTCCTGCCAGTCCCATTCGCGTCTCGTGTGCCTGCTGGGCGACGTTGAGGGCGAGCTTCGCTCCCGTTCCCGTGCCGCCAACGGTGATCCGTTCGGGGTCCCATCCGTACCGGTCGGCATTTGCTCGGGCCCACTGGAGCACGTCAAAGCAGTCCTGCTCGGTCGTGGGGAACGTGACCTGGGGTGCGGCACGGAAGTGGGGAGTGAGAACGATGGCTCCGGTTTCGGATGCGAGGTAGCGGCTCACGTGCTCATCTTCCCGGACTGCTCTGCCGATCATGCCGCCACCGTGAAACTGAATGTGAAGGGGAGGGCGAGAATGTTCGTCACCGGATAGTGGAGCGATGCCGCGGGAAAGATACACGAGTGTGCTCATCGGCCCCGACCGCGTGGGGACGGTGAGCGTGGTTTCGTCAACCTGGTGGGTGGTGAGTGGGAAGGATGCAGCGCCGGTCATACGGCTACGAGTTTGGACGGACCACGCCAAAATCCAGCGGTCTGGTCGAAACTCGTTCATCCTACCTCCCTCACCTAGCGCCCTGTTTATGGCCAGCCGACGGGCCTACCACGACAGGTGAGCCACGCTAATAATTCTGTCACGAATCCCTGGGCTTAACCGTGAAGCTTAGCGGTGCGCTATCAGCTTTTTCGCAGGTAAACCGATTCCATCCGGTGATTCTCGCCCTTGCGGAGGATGACGGTTGCGCGGGAGCGGGTGGGCTCGACGTTGATGGAGAGGTTGGGGGCGTTAACGGTCGACCAGATCTTGTTCGCAATCTCTTTGGCTTGCTCGACGGACAGGTCGGCATAGCGGGAGAAATAGGACTGTGGATTGACGAACGCGGTCTGCTGCAGTTTGAGGAAACGCTTGACGTACCAGGAACGAATATCGTCGATATCGGCATCGACATAGATGGAGAAGTCGAAGTAGTCCGAGACTGCGGACAGTTGGCCGGTGGCATCGGGGCGGGGCGCCTGCAGCACGTTGAGGCCCTCGACAATGACAATGTCGCAGGCCTGCACCTGCTGCACGCGGTCGTCAACAATGTCGTAGGTGACGTGATCGTAATAGGGTACTTCTTGCGGGAAGCGGCCGGCCTTGACTGCCCTCATGAAGCGCAGGAGGGCGCGCCGATCGTACGATTCGGGAAAGCCCTTCCGGTTCATGATGCCGCGCTTTTCGAGGACGGCATTGGGGAACAGGAAACCGTCCGTAGTGACGAGCTCGACCTTGGGGGTGGAGGGCCAGCGTTGGAGGAGGCGCTGCAGGAGACGAGCTACGGAGGACTTGCCGACGGCAACGGACCCGGCAATCGCGATAACGAAAGGCGTGTGTTCTTCCGTGGTCTTGAGGAAGTCACTGACCCTCACGTGCCTTCTCAGTGCGGACTCGACATGCATCTGGATCAGAGCGGACAGCGGCCGGTACACGGCATCCACCTCCGCCATATCGATCGGGTCACCGAGGGACGACAGTTCGGTCACTTCGTGTGGAGTCAGCGGCAGAGGTGTGCTGGTTGCCAGTGACTCCCAGTGATCCCGCGTAAGATACAGGAAAGGATCCAGCGGGTTCGTAGCCGGGAATTGGGTCATGTTCTATAGTTTGTCATCTCGTCACCAAATCATCTGCGAGGAGCTAGAAGTATGTGCGGAATAGTCGGATATGTTGGGGCAGAAAACTCAACGCGTGCAGTTGACGTTGTTCTCGAGGGCCTGTCACGGCTCGAATATCGGGGATACGATTCGGCCGGTGTTGCCGTGACAACCGGGACAATATCCCAGGTCAAGAGGGCTGGTAAGCTCCAGAACCTCCTCGATGAGCTCGCCAGCAACCCGCTCCCGAACTCCGCCACCTCGATTGGGCACACCCGCTGGACAACTCACGGCGGACCGACGGATGAGAATGCTCACCCCCACCTCTCCTTCGACGGATCGATCTCCCTCGTGCACAACGGCATCATCGAAAACCATGCCGAACTCGCTCGTGAACTTGCCGAGCAGGGCATCGAACGCGTCACCCAGACCGACACGGAAGTTGTCGCCCACCACCTCGCCCTCTCCTACAAGAAGGAGGGCGACCTGACCAAGGCACTGCTCGCGACCGTGGCCGAGCTCGAAGGCTCATTCACGATCGTTGCCATCGCGGCAGACGCACCGGGCACGGTTGTGGCCGCCCGCCGCAACTCGCCCCTCGTTGTTGGTCTGGGCGATGGTGAGAACTTCGTCGGATCCGACGTGGCAGCATTCGTGGGGCAGACGAAGCGCGCGATCGAAATGGGACAGGACGAGCTCGTCACCATCACACCTGACTCCGTCACGATCCAGACCTTCGAGGGTGAACCCGTCGAACGCGACGAGTTCGAGATCAACTGGAACGCCGAAGCCGCGGTGAAGGGCGGATTCAACACGTTCATGGAGAAAGAAATCCACGACCAGCCCTCCGCCGTGCGCGACACGCTGCTGGGCCGCATGAGCGAATCCGGTTCCCTCATGCTCGACGAACTCCGCATCGACGAATCGATCCTCCGCAGGATCGACAAGATCATCGTCGTTGCCTGCGGCACGGCAGCCTACGCCGGCCACGTCGCCAAGTACGCGATCGAACACTGGTGCCGGATCCCGGTCGAAGTGGAGCTCGCCCACGAATTCCGCTATCGCGACCCCGTCGTATCCGAAAAGACCCTGGTCGTTGCCATCACCCAGTCCGGTGAAACGATGGATACGCTCATGGCGGTCCGTCACGCCCGCGACCAAGGCGCAAAGGTCCTTGCCATCGTCAACACGCACGGCTCCACCATCGCCCGCGAATCCGATGCCGTCCTCTACACGCATGCGGGACCGGAGGTTGCTGTCGCGTCAACAAAGGCCTTCGTCGCGCAGATCACCGCCACATACCTCCTGGGCCTCTACCTGGCCCAGCTGCGAGGCAACAAGTACTCGGACGAGGTCATCACCTACCTGGATGAGCTCATGGCCATGCCCGACAAGATCACTGCCGTCATCTCCCAAGAAGACGAGATCAAGGCGCTCGTTGCCAGCATGAAGGACGTCAAGACCGTTCTCTTCCTCGGCCGCCACGTCGGATACCCCGTCGCTCTCGAAGGAGCACTCAAGCTTAAGGAGCTCGCCTACATTCACGCGGAAGGCTTCGCGGCCGGCGAGCTCAAGCACGGCCCCATCGCCCTCGTGGAAGAAGACCAGCCCGTCTTCTTCATCGTCCCAACCCCGCGCAGGCCAGTCCTGCACGCCAAGGTCCTCTCGAACCTTCAGGAAGTGAAGGCCAGGGGTGCGCGCGTCCTCTGTATCGCCGAAGAAGGAGATACCGCGGTAGCGGAATACGCGGACACGGTGATCCGCATCCCCGAGACCCCGACGCTCCTTCATCCTCTCGTCTCGGTCGTTCCGCTCCAGATCTTCGCCTGCGCACTCGCAACCGAGAAGGGCCTGGACGTGGATCAGCCGAGGAACCTCGCCAAGTCCGTCACCGTGGAGTAACCATGCTGAGAGCCTTTCGTTCCGCAGAAGTCAGGGCAGCCGAGGAACCCCTCCTAGCGGAGGGTGTGCCGCTCATGGAGCGGGCCTCCTTTGCGCTCGCAACCGTGGTCGCTGACGAGCTCCGTGCCCGCGGGCACCTCGTCACCGGCTCCCACATCCTCGTCCTTGCGGGTGGGGGCAACAACGGGGGAGATGCACTACTTGCTGGAGCGTACCTGGCACGCCGCGGAGCCCGCGTCGATCTCGTAGTCCTGACCGACCACGCTCATGAGGAGGGCCTCGCCGCGGCCCGTGAGGCGGGATGCCGGATCGTGGCACCCGGAACCGAGGCTCTCATCAAGGCTGCCCGCTACGCTGGGGTCTGGATCGATGGGATCGTCGGTATCGGCATCACCCCACCCCTGCGCGAACCACTCGCGGGAGTGGTGGATCTGCTTGAGAACGAACGGCTCCGTTGCCCGGACGAACCAATCGTTGTAGCGGCCGACTGCCCCAGCGGCATCGGAGTCGACGACGGATCCCTATCGGGACCGCACCTAACCGCGACTGTGACGGTGACAATGGGAGCGGCGAAGCCCGGACTCCTCGCCCCACCAGCATCCCGCGTGTGCGGACGGGTCGAGATCATCGATCTTGGACTCGACCTTCCAGGTACCCCGGCTCTTGCGAGCCTGACGGGGGCGGATGTCGCGGATCTGCTGACCGTTCCCGGTCCCAACGACCACAAGTACACGCGCGGCGTTGTGCTTCTCGGAACCGGCTCCGAATCCTATCCGGGTGCCGCCATCTTGTCGGTGGGTGGTGCACTCGCGGCCGGCCCGGGCATGGTCCGTCTCGACTCGCCCGACACTGCCGGCCTCGTGCTCCGCAGCTACCCGGAGGTCGTCACTGGCCTTGGCAGGGCGCAGGCAACCGTTCTGGGTTCCGGTGTTCCCGCCACCGAGGCTGATCGCCTGCGGGCACCACTCGACCGGGCACTCGAAGAGAACCATCCGGTGGTGCTTGATGCTGGGGCTCTTGAACTACTCAAGGAGGACTACACCGACCTGCCCTCCACCGTGGTTCTTACCCCTCATGCTGGTGAACTTGCCGAACTCCTGTCCGCACGAGGTGAAGGGCTGACCCGGCGCGATGTCGAAGCCGCTCCCATCCGTGCCGCCCGCCTCGCGGCCACGGTCACGGGCGCGACGATCGTGCTCAAGGGGGCAACGGATCTTATTGCGGGGCCGGACGGCCCCGTCTATGCTCAGCCTGCACCTTCCCACTGGAAGGCGACCGCGGGAGCGGGGGACGTGTATGCGGGACTGCTCGGAACGCTTCTCGCCTCAATTGGGGACGAGGTGGCGCGGGCGGGCCGCGGTCACGGTAGGCCGGCCCTCATGGCGGCCGCAGCAAGTTGGATCCATTCGGAAGCGGCCGACTCCGCCCGTCCCATCAGGGCCACCGACATCATCGCCCGCATCCCCCACGCCATCGGCAAGGCCCTCCGTGGCTGAGCCCCGCCACACTACCCGTGTCGCAGTGGGGAGAGCACAAGTGAGCGGGAACGGGATTGTGAGAATCATGAGGGGAGACCGGTGAGCGGCGAAGGAGAGAACGGGACAATGTCAGGACCGGATGGTGGATACGGAGAGATGGTTGGCGGTGCCAGCATTGATCTTGATGCGCTCGAACAGAACTTCCGCCACCTGAAGTCGCTAACGAATGCGAAGATCGCCGCCATCGTCAAAGCGAACGGATACGGGCACGGCATGGCCGAGGTGTCGCGCCGCCTTGTCGAAGCCGGTGCCGACTACCTCGGCGTTGCACAGCTGTCCGAAGCCCTGTCCTTGCGCGAATGCGAGCCCGACATTCCGATCCTCACCTGGCTCTACGCACCGGGTACGGACCTGACGTATGCCATTCGGGCGAAGCTCGACATCTCCATCGGTGCCCCCTGGGCATTGGATGCCGTTCTCGAGGCCGCCCGCCTACTTGGTCAAACAGCCCGCGTGCACATCGAGGTGGATACGGGAATGTCCAGGGGCGGATTCGAACCGTCACGTATCGCGGAGGCCGGCGCCATACTTGCTCGTGCCGAAGCTGATGGCCTAGTGAGGGTCATTGGCGCGTGGTCGCATCTGGCGCGAGCCGATGAGCCGGACAGTTCCGAGACGGGTCGTCAACTCGCTGCCTACCGGGAAGCGCTGGATGTTTTGGAAGGGACTGGAGTGGTGCCAGAAATCAGGCACCTGGCCAACACGGCCGGGCTCCTGTGGCATCCCGAGACCCACTTTGACATGGTGCGTCCCGGCGTCGGGCTCTTCGGACTCAGCCCCAACCCCAATGTCGAAACAGCGGATGAGCTTGGGCTTGTCCCGGTCATGACTCTCACCTCCCGCATCGTCGCCACCCGCAAAGTACCTGCCGGCACCGGGGTCTCCTATGGGCACACGGACATCACCGACCGCACCACGCGGCTCGGGACAGTGCCGCTTGGCTACGCGGATGGGATTCCGCGTTCCGCATCATCACTCGGCCCGGTCACTGTTGTCGGGATCCGGACCCACGTCGTGGGCAGGGTCTGCATGGACCAGGTTGTGATCGAACTGCCCGATGGGGTGGAGGTTGGTGATGAGGTGATCTTTTACGGTCAGGGCGGTGCGAGCGCGGATGAATGGGCGGATCTTGCCGGCACGATTGGGTACGAAATCACAACCCGTCTCGGCAGGCACGTTCCACGCACGTATCGGGGTAAAGTAGGGCACTGACAGGAGGACGGCATGGAACTAGTGGCACGCGACGCGGACGACATGCGCGCGATTGGGAAGTCGATCGCGGCGCACGTGGAGGCCGGCTCCCTCATTATGCTCTCCGGACCGCTCGGTGCAGGGAAGACCACGTTCGTCCAGGGCCTTGCCGACGGGCTTGGGGTGACCGGCAGGGTCACGTCACCCACGTTCGTTATTTCCCACGTTCACCGGGGCAATCCCGACCTTGTGCACGTGGATGCCTACCGCCTGGAGAACCTGGACGACGTTGACGCCCTTGACCTCGACACGTCCCTGGACGAGTCCGTCACGGTGATCGAATGGGGTAAGGGCAAGACCGACGGCCTGTCCGATGACAGGCTGGAAATCGATATTGTCCGCTCCACGGGAGCGGACACGGGTGAAGAACCGGAAGACCTGCTCGACGACAGCCCTAGGACCCTGACGATCAGGGGCACTGGGGTTAAGTCCCGTGCGCTCGTGGAAAAACTGGGATCCTAGTGCGTTCCGTTCTCGTCGTCTTCTCGATGCTGCTCGTGCTCTTAGGGGCAGCGGGCGTAGCCCTGACCGACTCTGCCAAAGAGTGGTACGACACTGAAGGGCAAGCAACACTGCAGTCTTTCGCGGGCAGCATGTTCCCCGAATTGAGCGAACAGGAGCTCGAAGAGCTCGTCATTAGGGAACCCGTTGCCGCAGTGTCTATACCGGAAGACTCCAGCGACCCGCGCCGGGTGGAAACGGAACCCGAATACTTCGCCGCCCCCGTCACCTCCGACGACACCCCCGTCGGGGTCCTCACCTACCACGAGACCGAAATAACCAGCGAGGGAGCTGTCGTTGCCGACACGTACCTGGCTGAACGCATTCACTCACTCGAGGAGGGCGACACACTCCTGTATGACGCAAAATACGGGAGCTTTTTCATTCTCCGGGACGAACAAATCATCCCCGCGAACACCGACGCTCTCGAATACTTGGCGGGATCAACGACACTGAGCTCGTATCTGGACTGGCGAAAATCTCTCGCGGATGAAGGCCCGATCCTGGGCGATGAGCCGTCGCAACGGAACTATACGCCGGTCACCATTGCAGGAATCGTCCTCACCCTCTTCCTCACACTCACCCTCATCTTCACCTGGCTACGGCACTCACCCCACGCCCCGCAGCATTTCTAAATCCGTGACAGAAACATTAGGCCCGTCCGCTTCTACCGCCGAGGAGGCAACCGTGTTAACGCTGACGATTGATACATCCACCGTTTCCGTCATCGCACTCGTCGACCAGGATGCCGAGGTTCGCAGAAGCCCCGACAGCCGTCACCACGCAGAAACCCTCGCCCCCCTCATCAACGAACTCGTCGGCGACCGCACACCCGACCGCATAGTTGCCGGCACCGGCCCGGCCGCATTCACCGGCCTGAGAGCAGGGCTCGTCACCGCACGCGCACTCGCCAGGGCATGGAACATCCCCCTCATCGGTATCGGCTCCCTCGACATCCTCGGACGCTCCGGACTCGACAGAGTCGGCAAGAGTGGCACTCCGAATTCCCCGGTGATTGCCGTGGGAGACGCTCGGCGCAAGGAAGTCTACGCACAGGTTGTCACCGCGCGCGGCAACGACGATCTCGACATTCCCTGGGGTCCCGAGGTTCTCACCCCGCAGGCGCTCGCCGAACGCTACCCGGACGCAACCTTTGTTGGACCAGGGGCCGTTCTGTACAGCGACATCCTGAAAGGCGCCGTCAACGAAGAGATCGACCCTCTCGTCATGGTGCGCCTTGCCAACTCACGGCTCGCACGCGTTGACTCCGGTGAAGAACTCGATCTCGGTACGGAACCCCTCTACCTGCGCCGGCCCGACATTCACGGAGCATGAGACTCCTCGGCCCGGCCGACACGGAAGCCTTTGCCCAGCTCGATCTTGACATCTTTGGTGTAGAGGCATGGCCGGCAGGAGTGATTGCCGAACAACTCGCCACCAATCGCATCGTCGCCTACGGCGTTGACTCAACGAGTAGTTCTCCAGGCGAGGACGGCACTGGCACGGTGATTGAGGGGGGAGCGGGCAGGCTCGATGCGGCGGCAATTCTGGCCCTCGGGATTGAAGCTGAACTCTTGACAATCTCGGTACGTCCCGAACGCAGGCGCGAGGGTCTCGCCACCCGCCTCATTACCCAGCTCCTCACCCATGCCGGCAAAGCAGAGGCATGCTTTCTAGAAGTGAGAGCAAGTGACCGGGGTGCGCGCTCCCTGTACGAGGGGCTCGGCTTTGTCGAGGTGGGGCGCAGAAAGCGCTATTACCGCGATGACGATGCCGTGGTCATGCGAAAAGAATTACGCAAGCATTTAGGAAACACAGATCTCGCTTAAGACCTGGATCACATTTATTGGATGTATTCCATCTATGTGCGCATCCATAATCTATCCCAATGATAGTGTTTCGTGGGTTTGGGTGAATTTTGCGCGAGTGGCGGGCGAATAGTTTGCAGACTCGGGGGACAAGCTGGGACGGAAATCGCAAAATGGACATGTGTCGAGGGCTACGATGTGATGTATGGCAACCTCTACGACGACAGCGCCAAAGAAGGTAGGAAAGCTGTCAACCTCCGTGGGTCTGAAGATCCAGATGGCGGTCAGCGGGCTCATCTTTGTGCTCTTTGTTTTATTCCACATGTACGGCAACCTCAAGATGTTCAACGGGCCGGAAGCGTACAACGGATACGCGCAGTTCCTGCGCGACGTTGGCTATCCGATCGTTCCTCACGGGAGCGTGCTCTGGATTCTTCGCATCATCCTGCTGGTAGCGCTGGTGCTACACGCACGGGCAGCGATCATCCTGTGGCGCCGCGGCAAAGCCGCACGCGGCCCCAACCAGTACAAGGTGAAGCGTGGCAAGAAGAACCAG
The DNA here is from genome assembly GCF_001375495.1 of Flaviflexus massiliensis. Taxonomy (GTDB): domain Bacteria; phylum Actinomycetota; class Actinomycetes; order Actinomycetales; family Actinomycetaceae; genus Flaviflexus; species Flaviflexus massiliensis. The sequence continues at coordinate 1,172,569 of NZ_LN831058.1, forward strand.
CAGACCTATGCGTCAAGGACGATGCGCTGGGGCGGCATTATTCTTCTGCTCTTCATCGTGTGGCACCTCCTGCAGTTCACGACCCTGACCATCTCCGTTGGCGCTGATGACTATTCGGCACTCACCCCCTACGACCGCATGATTGCTGGCTTCCAGCCAGAAGTGTGGTGGGGTTACGCGATCTATCTGATCGCCATCCTTGCCCTCTGCCTCCACATCAGGCACGGAGCATGGTCCGCCCTGCAGACCCTCGGTTGGAGCAACAGGCACCGCGAGCCTGTCTTCCACGGCATCGCCATTGTCATCGCCGCCATTATCTTCATCGGCTTCATGGCTCCCCCGACCGCCATTCTCTTCGGCCTCATCCCGTGAACGGAACTAGTGACATGACTGAACTTATTGATGGCCTCTACCGCGAAGGCGAACCAATCGCGGACACGAAGGCGCCGGCCGGCCCACTCGAGAAGAAGTGGGAGACCCGCAAGTTCGAAGCCAAGCTCGTGAACCCCACGAACAGGCGCAGGATGCACATCATCATGGTGGGCACCGGCCTCGCCGGAGCATCGGCAGCCGCATCGCTCGGTGAAATGGGCTACCAGGTGAGCGCGTTCTATTACCAGGACTCGGCACGCCGCGCCCACTCCATTGCCGCCCAGGGCGGCATCAACGCTGCGAAGAACTACCGCAACGACAACGACTCGACGTTCCGGCTCTTCTATGACACGGTCAAGGGAGGCGACTACCGTTCACGCGAATCCAACGTGTACCGCCTCGCCGAGGTCTCCGAATCGATCATCGACCAGTGCGTGGCCCAGGGCGTGCCCTTCGCCCGCGAATACGGTGGCCTGCTGGATAACCGCTCCTTTGGTGGTGTCCAGGTTTCCCGCACGTTCTATGCTCGCGGCCAGACAGGCCAGCAGCTCCTCATCGGCGCCTACCAGGCGCTCGAACGCCAGGTCGCGGCCGGCACGGTCAAGACCTACGCACGCCACGAAATGGTTGAGCTCATCGTTGTTGGTGGCAAGGCCCGCGGCATCGTCACCCGCGACATGGTGACTGGCAAGATCGAAACCCACCTCGCTGACGCGGTCGTGCTCGGCACGGGCGGCTACGGCAACGTGTTCTTTCTGTCCACGAACGCCATGGGTTGCAATGCTTCGGCCGTGTGGCGCGCACACCGCAAGGGCGCCTACTTCGCGAATCCCTGCTACACGCAGATCCACCCCACCTGCATCCCCCAGGCCGGCGAATACCAGTCGAAGCTGACCCTCATGTCCGAGTCGCTCCGAAACGACGGCCGGATCTGGGTGCCGAAGAAGAAGGAAGACTGCGAGAAGGATCCCCGCCAGATCCCCGAAGAGGATCGCGACTACTACCTGGAACGCATCTACCCGGCCTTCGGTAACCTCGTGCCCCGTGACATTGCCTCCCGCCAGGCAAAGAACATGTGTGACGAGGGGCGTGGCGTGGGACCAAAGATCGACGGTGAAGCACGCGGCGTATACCTCGACTTCGCCGAAGCGATCGAACGTCTCGGCAAGGACACGGTCTCTGCCAAGTACGGCAACCTGTTCGACATGTACCAGCGGATCACCGGTGAGAATCCGTACGAAGTTCCCATGCGCATCTACCCCGCCGTGCACTACACGATGGGTGGGATCTGGGTCGACTACGATCTCCAGTCCACCATCCCCGGGCTCTTCGTCACGGGTGAAGCAAACTTCTCCGACCACGGAGCGAACCGCCTCGGAGCCTCGGCTCTCATGCAGGGCCTGGCCGATGGCTACTTCGTTCTGCCCAACACGATCAACGACTACCTGGCCGGAGCGCCCTTCGAGGACGTATCGAACGCCCCCGAGGTCGCCGAGACCCTCAAGAGCGTCGAAGACCGCATCAACACCCTCATGAGCATCAACGGCACCCGTTCCGTGGATTCATTCCACAAGGAACTGGGCCACATTATGTGGGAAAAGTGCGGCATGGAACGCACCGAAGAAGGATTGCGCGAAGCAATCACCGAGATCCGTGCCCTGCGCGAAGAATTCTGGACCAACGTCAAGGTTCCCGGTAGCGCAGCGGATCTCAATCAGTCCCTCGAGAAGGCCGGCCGCGTTGCCGACTTCCTTGAACTGGGTGAACTCATGTGCATTGATGCGCTCCACCGCAGGGAATCCTGTGGCGGACACTTCCGTGCCGAGTCACGCACCGAAGAGGGCGAGGCCCTCCGACACGACGACGAATTCGCCTATGTTGGAGCGTGGGAGTGGGGCGACGACAACCAGCCACCTACCCTCCACAAAGAGGACCTCGTGTACGAATTTGTCGAAATGAAGCAGCGGAGCTACAAGTGAGAATTACACTCGAATACTGGCGTCAGAACGGACCTGCAGATCCCGGTCGCTTTGAAACCCGGGCGGTCAATGTTGACGAACACTCGTCCTTCCTGGAAATGCTGGACGTCCTCAACGAGGAACTGTTTGCCGAAGGACTCGAACCCGTTGCCTTCGACTCGGACTGTCGCGAAGGCATCTGCGGCCAGTGCGGCCTCGTCATCAACGGCGACCCGCACGGACCCGAAGTCACCACCACCTGCCAGCTGCACATGCGCAGCTTCAAGGATGGCGACAAGATCACGATCGAACCCTGGCGTTCCACGGCCTTCCCGGTACTCAAGGACCTAATCGTCGACCGCTCCGCCTTCGATCGCATCATCCAGGCCGGCGGCTACATCTCGGTTAATACCGGTGCGGCCCCCGATGCTCACGCACAGCCTGTCCCGAAGACCAACGCCGACCTCGCCTTCGAGGCCGCCGCCTGCATCGGATGCGGCGCCTGCGTGGCAGCCTGCCCCAACGGCTCAGGCATGCTCTTCACCGCAGCCAAGGTCGTTCACCTCGGCCTGCTCCCGCAGGGACAGCCCGAACGTGACGAGCGCGCACTCAACATGGTGCGTCAGCACGATGCTGAAGGCTTTGGTGGATGCACGAACATTGGTGAATGCCAGGCGGCCTGCCCGAAGGGCATCCCGATTGAGTTCATTTCCATGCTCAACAAGGACCTGCGCACCGGAGCCGCAATCTAGCCCGGTTGCACACCCTTAACCACGGAAGGCCCGCACATTGTTATCAAGGTGCGGGCCTTACCAGTACCGACACGAGTTCTCCCAGCCCCTCACAACCGGTATTTGGATACTTGTTTCTCAGAACCGCAGTGGCCGAATCCTTGGATGAGCCGCGAGACTGTACCGAATGCGGTGCGGGTGTGAGTATGAACCCCGTAGGTCCAATGCGAATTTGCATGGAATCGGCGGGTGTTAGTTGAATCAAGGAAAACCGTGATCCCTAGGATGCTGCTTTCTCGTGCACTAGACTGGCTTCTCGTGGCTGAACCCTTGATTCTTGGTATTGAAACATCGTGCGACGAGACCGGCATCGCCCTCGTACGCGGATACGACCTGCTGACCGATGTGACGGCGTCGTCGATGGACGAGCACGCTCGATACGGCGGGATCATCCCCGAGATTGCGTCCCGTGCCCACCTCGAATCGTTTGTTCCCACGCTCGATGCGACCCTCGAGAAGGCAGGCGCCGAGCTTGCGGAGGTGGACGCAATCGCGGTCACGGCGGGTCCCGGCCTTGTTGGTTCGCTCACCGTTGGAGTGTCTGCTGCCAAGGCCCTTGCTCTTGCACTGGGGAAGCCCCTGTACGGCGTCAATCACATCATTGGTCATATCGCTGTCGATGAACTTGTCAACGGCCCGATCCCGGACAACTCCGTGGGGCTTGTCGTTTCGGGGGGCCACTCGTCACTCCTGCGCATCGGCAACATCGCGACCGACGTGGAAGAGCTCGGATCAACGTTGGATGATGCTGCGGGTGAAGCCTTCGATAAGATCGGCCGCATCCTCGGCCTGCCCTACCCGGGTGGCCCTCACATTGATCGTCTCTCCAAGGAGGGTGATCGTACCGCGATCCGCTTCCCGCGCGGTCTCGTTGGTGGCAGGAACAAGGAGAAGCACCAGTACGACTTCTCGTTCTCTGGGCTCAAGACGGCGGTTGCTCGCTTCATTGAGGGCCTGGAGGAATCGGGTGCAGCAGTGCCGGTTGCGGACATTGCCGCCGGATTTTCCGAATCTGTTGCCGATGTGCTATCGGCAAAGGCCATCGCTGCCTGTGAGAAGCAGGGGACCGATACTCTCGTCATCGGTGGAGGATTCTCCGCCAACTCCCGCCTGCGTGAACTCGTCGCAGAGCGCGCCGAGAAGGCGGGCGTGACCGTCCGTATCCCACCGATCCGCTACTGCACCGACAATGGTGCCATGATCGCAGCGCTCGGCTCAGCCCTCGTACGAGCTGGGGTTGCCCCCTCATCCCTCGACATCACGGTCGATACTGGGATGCCGATGGAGCTCATCAGGGCATAGTCGGCCACAGGGCCCCGCATATTCTCTAAGTACTGGTAAGTTACCGGTAGCGTCCACCCAAAGATTCCCGGAATCGCGCCGTGGTCCAGGGGCGGTGCCCTAACGGGATGTCCCCAAGTAGTTAGCTTAAATTTTTTAATGCTGCGGTAGCCGGTTGACGAGCAGGGCGTGCCGTCCAGTGACAAGCGGGGTAAGGATCACCGTGGCTGACTCAGTCCCCGAGAGTTTGAGGCGTTTCCGAAGAGTCTCCGGGGTGATATCGACCCCGCGCTTCTTAATTTCTAGCGAACCAATATTTCGTGATTTCAATTCACGAGCCAGTTTCTTTTCCTGAAGGGGAAGAACATCCTTCACCTGGAAGGCATCGAGAAAAGGTGAGGTGATGGGGGAGTTGCCGGTGAGGTAGGCGATCCCCGGTGCGACCGGGGCAAGATCATACTTTTCGCACAGGAGGGCGATACCTCCCGAACGGATGATGGCCGGATCGGGTTCAAACACGTACTCACCAAGCGGCGCGGGATCAACCATGGTGACGGGACCGTTCGGGGGTCCAGGAACAACGAGTTGCCCACCATCCAGAAGGGTTGCCACTCGTGCTGGTTCACCGGTCCCCAACCAGATGATTGCCTCGATCAGGTCCCTGCCAAGCGACAGCCATTCGACTCTGGAATCTGATGGCAGGTGGGCGTGATCAATGCCGGGGGCAACCTTGATCCCTGCGACTTTGACTCCACGAGCGGCCCGAACTACTGAGGACAGGGCCGGCATCCACTCCTCAGGATTAGAGATCCGACCCTTGGCGCCACGGCGTGCGGGGTCCGCCCACATCCCATCCTCATCGATATCGGCCAAACCATCAGCCACGTCAATGCGAACGTTCTTGAAGTCAGCCAGATTGTGGCGAGCAAGACGTGCTCTTTCATTATCCAGTTCGCGGGCGGTGACGGTCAGTCCAGCGCTAGCAAAGGCAGTCGTGTCGGCACCGATGCCGCACCCAATCTCCCGAAGCGATTGCACTCCAGCATCGAGAAAAATCCGAGCATGGTGCGCTGCTGCCTCCGGCCGGCTTGCCTGCTCGAGAGCATCGCTGGTGAAAAGCATTTTCGAAGCGCGATCACCAAACTTCGGCACAGCCTTCTCTCGCAGGCGTGCCTGCGTCAGAGCCTGAGAGATGATCTCGGGCTGCCACCCGTCCTTGCGGAGTGAGTTCGTCAGGGAAAAGACCTCATCCTCCCGGTAGGGAGGTAGCTGATCCAGGAGATGAAGGACATCCGCGTGTAGTGGAGAAGGCACCACACCATAGTGCCAGATCGAAATCATTACACCTGCGTAGCGGGGGATAAGACTCGCGGTCTTTGTGGGCGGGGCAAATGAAGGCAGTGAATCTACGCGTAAGCTCCCCTTCCCACCTGCGTGGAATGCGGCCTTGCCGTAGGGTTTCGCCCATGACTGAGTCAACTGATGAACATGGGGGAGTGGATCCACCATTTGATGCGGGGGAGTGGGAGATACTCGTGGGTAGAGCTTTCTTCGCGGCACAATCGCCATGAAGACCGCCAGTCTGTCTGATGATCGGTTGAGACAGCGACAAGACCAAGCGAGATAACACTGGGTGGGATGCTCAAGCACCTCACCTTGGTAGAACGACAGTGGTTCTCTGACTGTCTTGCCGGGGAGGTCTACGGACAGCCGCGGGAGAGTGTCGACTGTGATGCTGACAACGACTGGGATTGGCACAGTGCGGGCGAAGACTCGGGTGAGACATTGCGCTCGGAGTGGCATCAGGCCACTGCAGACTCTGACTAACTGTGCCAAGGAAGCTTATTCGGCTGAAGGAATGGATGCGCTCGCGAAGCACCAGTGCAAGAAAGGTGTGGTTTTCGGCTTCACTGGATCATGGTTCACATGATCGAAGAGTACGGCAGGCTCTGCGGCCACGCTGCTCTCATCCGAGAGTCCATCGACTGTCAAACCGGCGAATAAGAGGCGGATCTGAGGTTGTGAATCGCTTCTTTGCGGCGGTGCGTATGGCATCAACTCGCTCATCGTGAACAATTGGCACTCGAGTTGACCGAGTGCTAACTACTCTTTATTCTATGTAGCAGACGTGGTTCGCCACGCACACGTTTCTTCCGGCCCCCGCGACGGCGGACAGAGGCGTTGTCCAATCCGTTTAGATAGGAAAAGGAGGGGTCCGCGTGTCGGTCTCCATTAAGCCTCTCGAGGATCGCATCGTCATCACCCAGTTGGAAGCTGAGACGACCACTGCCTCGGGTCTCGTTCTCCCCGATACCGCAACCGAGAAGCCCCAGGAGGGCAAGGTTGTCGCCGTTGGACCTGGTCGCATTGACGACAAGGGTAACCGCGTTCCCGTCGATGTAGCCGTCGGCGACGTAGTCATTTACTCCAAGTACGGTGGCACCGAAGTGAAGTACGCAGGCGAGGAATACCTCATCCTCTCCACCCGCGACGTGCTCGCTGTCGTCGAGAAGTAACCCGATAAGAAGTACTAAAGCCTGTGAAGGGGCGGCCGAAAGGTCGCCCCTTCAGTCATGTTTGTCTGCCATTGCACTAATCAACCATTTCGATGACTGGGATTTCGGAAGTGTGAAGCGGGACACGAGAGTCAGGCAACGCGGAGAGTCCTTCGGTTGTCCCTGAGATCTTTATGGGATGGTTCGATTCTCTATGGGGAATCTGATTGTTTGTCGACTATTCGTGAGCGGCCGGGACGACACGGGGCCGGTACCTCATGAGTACCGACCCCGAACAATTCTGTGGAATGAACTTATGAGACCCTTTTGATGCGCTGAGCGGCAATGATGGCGTGGCGTTCTTCTTCACTCATGCCACCCCACACCCCATAAGGCTCCTGAGTGGCAAGTGCGTGCTTCCTGCACAGCTCCAACACCGGGCAGCGTGCACAAACCCTCTTTGCGGCCTCAGCTCGGCGACGCCGTGGTCCACCACGTTCTCCCTCCGGATGGAAAAAATGATTGGGATCCATTGAACGGCACAGCCCGTCCAGCTGCCACTCCCAATGATCTGAATTTGGTCCGGGAAGTCGATGGATGTCAGCCACTGAGCTTGCACCTCTTCCTAGGGGTATCGGTCGCATTGCCGCCTGCCAAAAACCGGCGGCAATAAAAAAGAAACCGTTGGTATTTCAACGGTTGTGATTACTGTTCCATTTTTGACCGGCCCGGAATTGAAGTCAACAATATTCACCTGAATCGGGTGGGGAGTGGTTCCCAGAGCGGCCTCGAAAACCGTTTCGCTGACGAGTCTCACAGTGGGCGGATATCGCCAGATATTCGCTTTGGATCTAAGGTTGGGGTGTGAGCAACGAGAATCATGACCCCTTTGGCTTTATCGGACTGACCTACGACGATGTCCTCCTGCTTCCTGGAGAGACCGACGTGATCCCGTCGGAAGTGAACACTTCGGCGCGACTCACGAAAGAGATTAACATCCAAATCCCGCTCGCCTCGGCAGCAATGGATACTGTGACCGAAGCGCGCATGGCGATCGCCATGGCCCGTAACGGTGGTATCGGCATTCTCCACCGCAACCTGTCGATCGAGGATCAGGCACACCAGGTGGACCTGGTGAAGCGAACCCAGACCGGCCGCATCACCAATCCCGTGACCATCGGCCCCGATGCGACTCTCGATGAACTCGATGCGATCTGCGGACAGTTCCGTGTTTCGGGACTGCCCGTTGTCGACCCGGACGGCAAGCTACTCGGCATTTGTACCAACCGAGACCTGCGCTTCACACCAGTGGCAGAGTGGGGAACCACCCTGGTGCGCGATGTCATGACCTCCGAAGGTCTCATCACGGGTGACTCCAACATCACCCACGAGGATGCCACCGCGCTACTCCGCAAGTACAAGCGTGAGCGGCTGCCCCTGATTGATAAGAACGGGATCCTCACCGGCCTCATTACCGTCAAGGACTTTGTTCGCTCCGAACAGTTCCCCATGGCATCGAAGGACTCCAATGGTCGCCTCCTTGTGGGAGCTGGCGTTGGCTACTTCGGTGATGCGATGCAGCGCGCAGAGGCGCTCGCCGAAGCCGGTGTTGACGTGCTCGTTGTCGACACCGCCAACGGTCAAGCACGCCTCGCCCTCGACATGATCCGCTCCCTCAAGGCATCCTCCACCTTCGATGACGTGCAGATCATCGGTGGAAATGTTGCGACGTATGAGGGTGCGCTGGCGCTCGCGGAAGCGGGAGCTGACGCGGTCAAGGTCGGCGTTGGACCGGGCTCGATTTGTACGACACGCGTGGTTGCTGGCGTGGGCGTTCCCCAGGTCACCGCAATCTATGAAGCCGCCAAGGCCTGTAAGCCCCTCGGTGTGCCGGTGATCGGTGATGGTGGGCTCCAGTACTCCGGAGATATCGCAAAGGCACTCGTGGCCGGTGCCGACACCGTTATGCTCGGCTCTCTCCTCGCGGGTTGCGAGGAATCCCCGGGTCAGCTCGTCCTCATCAACGGCAAGCAGTACAAGGCATATCGTGGCATGGGTTCGCTCGGCGCGATGGCTTCCCGCGGCAAGAAGTCCTTCTCGAAGGACCGCTACTTCCAGGCTGACGTGGCCTCTGATGACAAGATCGTTCCCGAAGGTATCGAAGGCAAGGTCTCGTACAAGGGTAGCCTCGGCACCGTTACCCACCAGCTTGTTGGTGGCCTGCACCAGTCCATGTTCTACGTGGGTGCACGCACCATTCCGGAGCTCAAGGAAAAGGGCAAGTTCATTCGCATCACCCCGGCCGGCCTCAAGGAATCCCATCCTCATGACATCACGGCCATCGCCGAAGCACCGAACTACAGCATTAATTAAAACCACCTAGCGGATGATCCGATAGTCATCCCCGGACAGGCATATTGCCGTATTCGAACCTCCCCGGTCACTGGACCAGCACGATCCAATGTCCGGGGAGTGTCGCTGTATCTGGATGGTCGGGGGTGGGGGTGGAGGTACGTGAACTCTCGTGACTCTCAGTCGCCGGAATTCTGCGGGCTCGCCAGTGGCCACGACGCATCAACATCGGGTTTCCGGCCCCTGCTTTCCAGCCACTTGTTGAACGAGACCGCCCACTTCTCGTGCGATTGCTTCTGGAGCTCTTGGAGCTTCCTCAAGGATGAGGCTTTGAGCATCGCGTGCTGATTGATCATGGCACGCAGCAGTCGGAGTGTAGCCACAACATCGTTGTGAGCATCGTGGAATCCGCCAGCATCAATCTTGTAGATGCCGACAAGTGTTTCGAGACGGCGCGGCCCCTTTCGATAAGGGTCGAGCATCCGATCAAGAACGAGGGGATCAAGAACGGGAGCGGGTTCGTGACCCAGGAGCTCGGTCATGGTGGAAAGCCCGTGACGTGCGAGCTCAAATTCCATGAGAGTGAGATCAAAGGAAGCATTGAAGGCGACAACGGGATGACCGGCCCCCATGTGCCTAACCAGGATGTCGCGAATTTCTATGAGGACCTCGGCAGGTGGCCTGCCCTGGGAGCGAGCCTGAGCGGTAGAAATACCATGAACATCTTGAGCCGCACGCGGAATCTCTACACCCGGGTCTGTCAGCCAATCGAAAGTCTGAGATTCTTCGCCGGTGATGATGATAGAGGCGGTAACGAGACGCGAATGGCGCGGACTCACCCCCGTTGTTTCGGTATCAAAACCAACGAGCGGTCCAGCGGTCCAGTGTGTTTGCGTCGACATGACACGATTCTACGCGGGCGAGAGGCAAAAATCGGTTGGCTCTCGTTACACTGGTGGAATGGTACAAGAGGTTGAAATTGGTCGCGGAAAGCGGGCGCGCGTCGCCTACACACTCGACAAGGTGGCCGTCGTGCCGTCGCGTCGCACACGAGATGCCTCGGATGTGTCGACCGGGTGGCAGATCGACGCCTACTATCTCGATATTCCGATCATGGCCGCACCCATGGACTCGGTCACGTCCCCACAGACCGCAATCGCGATGGGCAAGTTTGGCGGAGTCGGTGTTCTCGACCTTGAGGGCCTGTGGACCCGTTACGAGGATCCGACCGCACTGCTGAATGAGCTGGCTGACATGCCTGCCGAACAGGCCGGTGTGCGCATGCAGGAGCTGTACCGCGAACAAATCAAGCCCGAACTCATCACCGCCCGCCTGAGTGAAATCCGGGACGCCGGTGTCACCGTTGCCGGAGCACTCTCACCCCAGCGCACCCAGGAACACTGGCGCACCGTTGTCGAAGCCGGTGTTGACCTCTTCATCATTCGCGGCACCACCGTCTCGGCCGAACACGTCTCCTCGAACCGAGAACCCCTCAACCTCAAGCGTTTCATTTACGAACTCGACGTCCCCGTGATCGTCGGTGGCGCAGTCACGTACACGGCAGCACTCCACCTCATGCGCACCGGTGCCGCCGGTGTGCTCGCCGGCTACGGAGGTGGCGCATCGTCCGCCAACCGCCGCACTATCGGTGTTGCCGCCCCCATGGCCACTATCGTCGCCGACATTGCCGCAGCACGCCGCGACTACCTTGATGAGTCGGCAGGCCGCTACGTTCACGTCATTGCCGATGGTTCGGTTTCCTCCTCTGGTGACATCGTGAAGGCTCTTGCCTGCGGTGCGGATGGTGTCATGCTCGGCACCGCCCTCGCGCGTGCCAGTGAGGCACCGGGTCGCGGCTGGCATTGGGGTGCGGAAGCACGCCACCCCGACCTGCCCCGAGGTGAACGAGTCTGGGTCGGTGACGAGGGAACGCTCGAGCAGGTCCTGTTCGGGCCCTCGCACAACGCTCGCGGTGTCCTCAACCTCGTTGGTGCACTCAAGCACGCGATGGCATCGTCGGGCTACTCGGACCTCAAGGAGTTCCAGCGCGTTGAGATTGTGGTTCAGCCCGACTAGACGAGAGGGACCATTCGCCGTGTTTTCTTAGCTCAGGTGAGGGACAATTGAGCCATCACCACATCAAAGGAGAAAACAAGTGAGTGAAGAGTTCCGTATCGAACACGACACAATGGGCGAAGTTCAGGTTCCGATCAATGCCCTCTACCGTGCACAAACACAGAGGGCAGTCGAGAACTTTCCGATTTCCGGTAAGACGCTCACCTCTCACCACATCAGTGCCCTCGGCCAAGTGAAGCGCGCCGCCGCGCTCGCGAACGCCGAGCTCGGTGTCATCACGGAGGAGCAGGCAAAGGCTATTGCTGCAGCCGCGGAACAGGTGATCGCTGGCGATCACGATGGCGAGTTCCCAATCGACGTGTTCCAGACCGGGTCCGGAACCTCGTCGAACATGAACACGAACGAGGTCATTTCGACAATCGCTACGCGTGACTCGGGGATCGAGATCCACCCGAACGACCATGTGAACGCCTCCCAGTCCTCGAACGACGTGTTCCCGTCCTCCATGCACATCGCCGCCACCGAGGCCGCGGTCCGCGTTGTCGTTCCCAAGCTGACGATCCTCGCCGAGTCGCTGGAGAGGAAGGCGGAAGAGTTCAAGGATGTTGTCAAGGCTGGTCGTACTCACCTGATGGATGCGACACCGATCATGCTCGGCCAGGAATTCTCCGGATATGCGCAGCAGATCCGCAACGGCATCACCCGCGTCGAGGCCACGATCCCGCACCTGGCGGAGCTCCCGCTGGGCGGCACCGCAGTTGGCACCGGCATCAACACCCCCGCTGGCTTCTCTCAGCGCGTCATCGAACTCATTGCCGAGAACACGGGACTGCCCTTCGTGGAGGCACCCAACCACTTTGAGGCACAGGCCGCACAGGATTCCTTCGTCGAAGCATCTGGCGCCCTCCGTGTCGTCGCCGTGTCGCTTGTTAAGATCGCGAACGACCTGCGCTGGGCAGGTTCGGGACCCCGTGCCGGCATCGGAGAAATCAATCTCCCCGATCTGCAGCCCGGTTCGTCGATCATGCCAGGCAAGGTCAACCCCGTCCTTCCCGAGGCAACGATCCAGGTGGCGGCCCAGGTCATCGGTAACGATGCAGCAATTGCCTTTGCTGGTGCCCAGGGTAACTTCGACCTGCTTGTCATGCTGCCCGTCATGGCACAGAACCTGCTCGAGTCGATGAACATCCTCGCCAACGTGTCCGAGGTGCTCGCAAAGCGATGCGTCGATGGCATTACAGCGAACGTGGAGCACGCTAAGGAACTGGCGGAGTCCTCACCCTCGATCGTGACACCGCTCAACCGCATCATCGGGTATGAGAATGCAGCCAAGATCGCGAAGCACTCTGTCAAGGAGAACATCACGGTACGCCAGGCCGTCATCGACCTTGGCTATGTGGAGCGCGGTGAAATCACGGAGGACCAGCTCGATGTTGCACTCGATGTGGCTTCGATGACTCGCCCAGCAACCAAGTAGGACTGCTTCCAATCCGAAACCTGTCAGTGAGCTGACATGCTACTGACCGTTGGTGGAGTGTGTGCCCGCAATCTTGCGGGCACACAGTCTTTTCACTCCCAGAGTGCTACTCGTCCCTCTCAGAGCGCTACCTTGCCGCTGAGCGGTGACAATCCCGTGGCATGCGCTTTTGCTGAAGTTCTTTCGTTGAATATGCGAATTATTTGATCGCACGGGGGAGTGGGGCAGTACCTTATAGGAATGGAACTTCCCGGTCTTATCCTCGTGGGCCTTGCCATCGCCATTGGCATCATCGGCACCATCATCCAGCTCTACCCAGGTCTCCCAATCATCCTCATCGCAATTGGTATCTGGGCTTGGGCCGTGGGAACAGCAACGGCGTGGTGCATCTTTGCTGCCGTTGCTGTTGTCATCATTCTTTCTTACGTGCTTTCGTTCGTGTTGCCAGCGAAACTCATGCGAGACGAGGGGGCACCCTGGAGTGCCCTAACCGCGGGTATCATCCTCGCCTTCATCGGCTTCTTTGTCATCCCGGTGGTGGGTATGCCGATCGGCTTTATCGTGGGTGTTTACACCGCTGAGTGGATCCGGCTGAAAGATAATGCGGGAGCCTGGCGGCAAACAAAGTCAGCGCTCAAGGGAGTGCTCCTCTCAATCCTCATTGAACTGATCGCGGGAACTCTCAGTGCCGGTCTGTGGGTTCTCGGACTCGTCCTCACCTAAATAGCGTGAAATGACAGCCAGTTTCCGGGGCTGAACCCAAGAACTGTGCGGGCTGACAAATAGTACGAGCTCAGGAACTGCACGAGCCAAGCAACTGCAGGTGTTCAAGAACCGCACGAATTCAAGTACTGGATGAACTCTTGATTCATAGGATTCGGGTGATGGGCACCTGGTTGGCAGATGCCCATCACCATTTGCTTCGTCGCTCTGAGCTGAGCTCAGGCCAGATAGATAGAGGTGAGCGGTTAGCTCTGCTTCTTGTAGCGGTACACGTTTGTCTCGCGCTGGATGAAGCCGCACCGCCTGTAGAGGCGGTTGGCGGCCTCTCGTGAGGGGCGGGAAGTGAGATCGACGGATCGGGCACCGATGTGGTCCGCGTATGCGATTGCTTCTTCGATGAGAGCCTGGCCCGCACCCTGACCGCGGGCTTCCTCCGAGACCACAACATCCTCAATCCAGGCACGAAGCCCCGTGGGGATGATAAATGTGGCGAGGGTCAGCATGCCGTTGATCTTGCCAGTTTCCTCATTGCGGAACGCGAAGAAGAAGGTGCGGTCCTGATTGAAAAAGGCCTCGACCTGTTCCTCGCTCAACGGGGTTGGGGTGGAGGTGAGCTGGGGCAGGAGTTCGTTGATCGCGTCGATAACTTCAGGGGTAGGTGCGGTAATGAGTTCAACTGGCATGATATGTCCTTCCAAGACTATTCAGGAACCAGTCTGCCACCCGCCTAAGTGGAACTGGGTGGACGAAACTCCGGGAACCAGAACCATCGGGTAGGCGACATGTCTGCCTAAGTGCGTGGCAAATGGGAGGGGAAGGAGAATTCGTGGGCGACGATACGCCACGGAAAAGACGATTATCGGCCTCAAGTCGGATAGGCTAAAAGGCGGATAAAACTAAGCGGAAGGGTAGCTGCTTCATCATGACGAACTCAACGGAAAAGTCGGCGGTGCAAGGCGACTATAACAATGACCAGGTGCGACGCGTTCTACTCAAGCTTTCGGGTGAAATGTTTGGTGGCGGCGCCGTCGGACTTGATATTCAGGTCCTCACCCGCGTTGCAGAAGAGATCAAGCAGGCGGTCTCGAAGGGCGTGGAGGTTGCCATTGTCGTCGGTGGCGGCAACTTCTTCCGCGGTGTCGAACTGCAGAATGCTGGCATGGACAGGGCACGGGCCGACTACATGGGTATGCTCGGCACCGTGATTAACGCCGTTGCGCTCCAGGACTTCCTCGAGCACGCGGGAGTGCCGTCCCGTGTGCAGACCGCAATCCACATGACGCAGATTGCAGAGCCCTACATTCCGCTCCGCGCCATCCGCCACCTCGAAAAGGGCCGCGTTGTCATCTTCGGTGCCGGCGCCGGCATGCCCTACTTCTCGACCGACACCGTCTCAGCTCAGCGTGCCCTCGAACTTGGGTGCGACGAGATCCTGGTCGGCAAGAACGGGGTCGACGGGGTGTACACAGCGGATCCGAAGGTCGACCCGACCGCAACAAAGCTTGATTTCGTCACCTACCAGGATGCTCTAGGTCAGGGACTTCGGGTCGTGGATGCTGCCGCGTTCTCCATGTGCATGGATAACAATATGAATATGCGGGTCTTTGGCATGGGAGAAGACGGTGCCGTCACGCGCGCGCTTCTTGGCGAAAAGATCGGTACCGTAGTCTCATCAACACCAGTGGAATAGGACAACTCATGATTGAAGAAGTACTGCTTGAAGCAGAAGAAAAAATGGAGAAGGCAATCGAGGTTGCTCAGAACGACTTCTCTAACATCCGTTCCGGCCGTGCCAACGCTGGCATGTTCAACTCGATCCTCGTCGACTACTACGGTGCACCCACCCCGCTTCAGCAGCTCGCAACGGTTGCCATTCCCGAGGCCCGTACCGTCACCATCTCGCCCTACGACCGCAGCGCCATCGCCGCCATCGACCGCGCACTGCGCGAATCTGACCTGGGTGTGAACCCGACCGATGATGGTCAGTTCCTGCGCATCAACCTGCCCCCGCTCACGGAGGAGCGTCGCCGCGACTACGTCAAGCTGGCACGCACGAAGGCGGAGGATGCTCGCATCACGATCCGTTCCGTGCGCCGCAAGGCCAAGGAAGAGCTCGATCGCATCAAGAAGGATGGCGAAGCGGGCGAAGATGACGTGGAACGCGCCGAGAAGGAACTTGAAGCCGTGACGAAGCGCCACACCGACCAGGTTGATCAGATCCTTGAAGCCAAGGAAAAGGATCTTCTCGAAGTCTGATATGGAGGCGGTACGAGGTGATGCGTGGCTGGGCAGGCTCGCCCCCGGGCCCCCGAAGCCACCCCCGCCCTCCGACTCTCGGGCGGGGAGGAATTTGCCGGCCGCGATTATCACCGCGGTCGCACTCCTCGCTGTCGTCGGGCTGTCACTCTTTGTTTGGATCGACAGCTTCGTTGTTCTTGTCAGCCTGTTCATGATTGTCGGACTGTGGGAGGCGGCGGGAGCGTTCTCCACCCGCAACTTCTACATCCCCGTCGTTCCGCTCTGGATTTCCTCGGTCATCATTCCGCTCAGTGCCTGGGTGTGGAAAGACCTTGGCCTGCTCCTGTCCTTCTTCTTCTGTGCCTTCCTCGTCATGGTATGGCGCATCAGGGTCGGGGGACAGTGGGCGGCACGAGACAGTGCCGCCGCCATGTTCGCCCTCTCCTGGGTGGGTCTTCTCGGCGGTTTCGCGGTGCTGCTTGCGGGGATGGATAACGGTGCCTGGGCGGTTATCACCTTCGTCGTCCTCCCCGTCGCGAACGATACTGGCGGATACTTTGCTGGCGTGCTTTTTGGTCGGCACCCGATGGCGCCTTCGATTTCACCGAAGAAATCCTGGGAAGGATTCGCCGGGTCCATTACCCTCGCGGTCCTCATCGGTATCGTCTGCGCCCACTTTGCTCTCGACATTTCCTGGTGGTGGGGGATCATCCTGGGCATTGCCTGCACGATCGCAGCAACGGCCGGTGACCTTGCTGAATCCCTGTTGAAACGCGACCTTGGTGTGAAAGACATGGGATCGATCTTCCCCGGACACGGCGGTGTCCTTGACCGTGTTGACTCTGTCCTCGTGTGCGCCCCCGTCGTCTACATCCTGCTCTTGGCCGCCACGGGTGGCTTCGGCGCGTGAGCTACCTGTCTGTTTACCGGGTGTAAAGTCTTCCCTTCTTTTGAGAGACTTGGGCGGTGAGTAACTCAAAGCCCCGCCAGGTCCGCCCCGCAGTCGAATCGGGACCCCGTCCCGTCCTGACCTTCACAGCCCAGCGCCGCGGCAAGCCGCCCCGCCACTTCGCTGACCTGTCCGTTGAAGAACGGAAGGAACTCGCGGAGGAACTGGAGATCCCCGGTTTCCGCATGGACCAGATTGCTCGCCAGTACTACGTGCACCGCAATGCTGACACGTCAACAATGACGGACCTGCCCGCAGCGGACCGTGAGCGCCTCGGCGAGGTCCTCTTCCCACCCCTCCTGGAGAAGGTGCGTGACCTGGAAGCGGACGGCGGGTCAACAATCAAGTCCCTGTGGAAGATGTATGACGGGGCCATGGTCGAATCGGTTCTCATGAAGTACCCGGAACGGGCCACCCTCTGCGTTTCCTCGCAGGCCGGATGTGGGATGGCGTGCCCTTTCTGTGCGACTGGGCAGCAGGGCTTCACCCGCAACCTTTCCACCGCTGAAATCATGGAACAGATCCGCCAGGCACACCTTGCCTGCGAACGCGGTGACCTCGGCGAAAAGGTGAAGCTCACAAACATTGTGTTCATGGGCATGGGTGAACCCATGGTCAACTTCAAAGCAGTGTTCAATTCCCTCCACAGGATCTGCGATCCCGCCCCATCGGGCTTCGGTATGTCTGCCCGCGGCGTCACCGTCTCCACGGTTGGTCTCGTCCCCGGCATCAACAAGCTTGCGGACCTCGGCATCCCCGTCACACTCGCCGTCTCCCTCCATGCCCCCGATGATGATCTGCGTGATGACCTCATCCCGATCAACTCTCGCTTCAAGGTCACCGAACTTCTCGATGCGTCCCGCGACTACTTCGTCAAGACCGGTCGCCGCGTCTCGATCGAATACGCACTGATTAAGGACATGAACGACCACCAGTGGCGTGCACAGGCACTGGCTGATGAGCTGAACAAGCGCGGCCGCGGCTGGGCTCACGTCAACCCGATCCCGCTCAACCCCACCCCGGGTTCGATCTGGACCTCGTCAACCAAGCGCGCCCAAGACACCTTCGTCCAAACCCTGCGTGATAATGGGATCCAGACAACAATCCGAGACACTCGCGGCTCGGATATCGATGGTGCGTGCGGCCAGCTAGCAGCGGAGTTGGTGGCCCAGAAAGGTCAGGCGTAGTGGCGACGTTTAGGACAACGGGGAACTGGAAGCAGGGTTACGATATTGACGCGGTTGATACGTTCCTGATGGAAGCCCGGGAACTCTACCAGCAGGAAGAACTACCCGAAGAGCTCGACATCGAGCGGATCCGCACCGTCGCGTTCCCCATGTCTCGCAACGGCTACCGCGTTGACGATGTCGACGAGGCCCTCAATCGTCTCGAGCAGGCCTGCTGGCAACGCAAGCGCGCCCAGGTTGTTTCCACTTCGGGAACGAAAGCCTGGTTGTCCGAAGCCTACGACTCTGCCTCCTCCCTCTACCCGAGACTCAATCGCCCACGCGGTGAACGATTCGACGCACCGAAGAAAGGCAGGGGCTACGATCGTGCAGAGGTTGACGATCTGCTGGACAGTCTCGCGAAGTATTTTGATGGGCGGGTGGAAATGACCGCGGAGGACATTAGCTCCGCAGCCTTCAAAACCCGGCTCAAGTCGCGCTCCTATTCGATCCCGGTTGTCGATGCCTATCTTGATCGGGCGAGCGCTGTTCTTCGGGCAGTCGAATGAATGAGATCGTTATCCTCGGATCCACCGGATCCATCGGCACTCAGGCACTCGAGGTCGCCCAAGAACACGAGCGGTTCGAGATCAAAGGACTGTCTGCCGGGGGAGGAAACCTCACCCTCCTTGCCGAACAGGCCGCCCGCTTCAACGTGCCAGTCGTTGCTCTTGCCGATGACACCAAGACCGATGAGCTCGCACAGGCACTGAGTGTAGCCGGTGCGAAGGCAGAGATCATTGCCGGTCCCGGTGCCTCGGAACAGCTTGCCACCCTCGTCCCAAACGGAACCGTCCTCAACGGAATCACGGGATCCATCGGGCTTCGCCCCACGCTTGCAGCGCTCCGTTCCGGTGCCACCCTGGCTCTTGCGAACAAAGAATCGATGGTTGCTGGTGGAAGCCTCGTCAAGGATGCAATGGTGCGTCCCGGACAGCTTGTCCCCGTTGACTCCGAACACTCCGCAATCGCCCAGGCGTTGCTCGGGGGACGCCACGAGAAGGGACTCACCTCCCCGGTTGTGACCGGCCATAGCGAAGTTTCACGCCTCATCCTCACGGCATCGGGCGGACCCTTCCGAGGGAAGACCAGGAGCGAGCTTCAGGATGTCACTGCCGAGGCCGCCCTCAAGCACCCCACGTGGGCGATGGGTCCCGTCGTGACGATCAACTCTTCGACCCTCATGAACAAGGGCCTCGAACTGATCGAGGCCTCCCTGCTCTTCGATATTGCACCGGACCGGATCGTTCCCGTCGTTCACCCCCAGTCGGTCATTCATTCGATGGTGGAATTCATCGACGGCTCGACGCTCGCACAGGCATCGCCGCCCGACATGAAGCTCCCCATTGCCCTCGGCCTCACCTGGCCGGAAAGATTGGTCGGGGTTGCGACCCCGTGCGCGTGGGATAGCCCCACGCAGTGGACTTTCGAACCCGTTGATCACGAGACCTTCCCGGCACTGACAATGGCCAAGGAGACACTCGAATCAGGTCCCCTCCATCCGGCAGTACTCAACGCCGCGAACGAGGTCGCGGTTGACTCGTTCCTCAAGGGCAGGATCGCGTACCTCGCGATCACGGATCTTGTTGCCAGAGTTTTGAATGAGTTTGTATCTCCCTCCGAGATCACGATCGATACCGTTGATCAGACGGAGGCGTGGGCGCGAAAGAGAGCAGGGGAACTAGCAGCGTGAGCATCACAGGATTCCTTGTCCTGTTCGTTGGGATCATTCTTGCGATCGCGCTCCACGAACTCGGCCACCTCATCCCCGCCAAACGCTTCGGAGTGAAAGTACCCAAGTACTTTATTGGCTTTGGGCCAACGATCTATTCCAAGACGATTCGGGGAACCGAGTACGGGATCAGGGCAATACCGCTCGGTGGCTTCGTTACCCTTTCGGGCATGTACGCACCCTCGAAAGAGGGAACCAAGATCTACAACCGTAAAGGCCAGCTCACCCTCGCGGAAGAAGCTCGCCAGGTCTCCACCGCACAGATTGAACCGGGCGAAGAAGAACATGCCTTCTACAAACTGTCGGCTCCCAAAAAGCTTGGGGTCATGTTCGGTGGCCCCTTCGTCAACCTCCTCATCGCCATCGTCCTCTCCATCGTCCTCCTGGTCGGGATTGGCGCCCCCGCCATGCTCGCCCAGGTCGGTACCGTCTCCGAATGTGTGAGCGCGACCGAATGCACAGATGAGGACCCGAGGGGGCCTGCAGCCGAGGCAGGGCTCCAACCCGGCGACGTGATCGTGTCCTGGGGCGGAGTCGAAGTGGACGACTGGAACGACGTTCAACAAACCATCGCCGGGGGAGAAGCAGCCCCCACGACCGTGGAGATTGTGCGCGATGGGGAGGCGATGACCGTGACGGTCACTCCTGTCATGCAGGAGCGTCCCATGATCGATGTCAACGGGAACCCGATCACCGAGAACGGTCAGCAACTTACTCACACCGTGCCCTTCGTTGGTATCTCTCCTGCAGTCGGTCTGGAACAGCAGTCTCTCGCGGAGGTGCCTGGTTATATCAGCAATATGCTGTGGCAGACCGGGGGAGTGATTATTCGTCTTCCGCAGCAGCTGTGGAACCTCACCTACGACTTCGTGAGCGGCGAGGAGCGCGACCAGACCGGCATCGTCGGTATCATCGGAGTCGCCCAAGTGGCTGGGCAGATCACCGGATCCGATATTGAAGGCTATTCTGGGGTGGAGAAGTCCGCGGACCTCATCAACCTCCTGATCGCCCTCAATATCTCGCTGTTCGCCTTCAATATGCTGCCGCTCCTGCCGCTCGACGGTGGGCATATTGCGGGAGCCCTTTACGAGGGGGCAAGGCGCCAGTGGGCAAAGCTCCGAGGCAAACCAGACCCGGGACCTGCCGATACGGCACGGCTTATGCCGCTCAGCTACGGGGTTGCCATGGCTTTCGTGCTCATGACAGTCATCCTCATTGTTGTCGACATTGCGAATCCGATTACGATTCTCTAGCGGTTGACGACAGGACTGGATCGCGCAAGTTGGTAGCTTGTGCTCGCGAGTTAGAGATACCCAACACAATCCGTTCTGCAGTGCCATAATGGGATGCGTGAGTGAACCAATTTCGCTGGGAATGCCAAAGATCCATGAAGAGCCTGCCGTGCTCTCTCCACGGAAGAAGACCCGCAAGATCAAAGTCGGGGATGTTTACGTGGGTGGGGATGCTCCCATTTCTGTGCAGTCGATGACGACGACAAAGACCCACGACATTGGTGCCACACTCCAGCAGATCGCTGAACTCACCGCTGCGGGATGCGATATTGTGCGGGTCGCGTGCCCGACCGATAAGGATGCTGACGCACTCAAAGTTATCGCTCAGCAGTCCACGATCCCCGTGGTTGCCGATATTCATTTCCAGCCCCGCTACGTGTTTGCTGCTATCGATGCCGGCATGGGAGTGCGGGTGAACCCGGGAAATATCAAGAAGTTTGATGACCAGATCCCCGAGATCGCTAAGGCAGCAAACCTGAACGGGACAGCCATGCGCATCGGCGTCAACGCCGGCTCGCTCGATCCCAGGCTCTTGAAGAAGTACGGCAAAGCAACTCCTGAGGCAATGGTCGAGTCCGCTGTGAATGAAGCTCTGCTCTTTGAGGAAGCGGGATTCCACGACTTTGCCATTTCCGTAAAGCACCACGACCCGGTGGTCATGGTGCGGGCCTATGAACTCCTTTCGGAGGCGGGGGACTGGCCCCTCCACCTTGGAGTCACCGAGGCTGGCCCTGCCTTCCAGGGCACAATCAAGTCTTCCGTTGCCTTTGGTGCCCTTCTTGCTCAGGGCATTGGTGACACGATCCGAGTGTCGCTGTCCGCCCCTCCGGTGGAGGAGATCAAGGTGGGGGAGCAGATTCTGCGTTCCCTCGGACTTCGACCAAAGCAGCTCGAGATCGTCTCCTGCCCCTCCTGCGGTCGCGCTCAGGTCGACGTTTACACCCTCGCTGAGAAGGTAACAGAGGGACTCAAGGACGTAACCTTCCCGCTTCGCGTGGCTGTCATGGGTTGCGTTGTCAACGGCCCCGGTGAAGCCCGTGAAGCAGACCTTGGTGTTGCCTCAGGTAATGGCAAGGGCCAGATCTTTGTTCAGGGTAAAGTCGTGGAGACCGTTCCTGAAGATGAGATCGTGGATGCACTGATCTCTCGCGCCCGCATTGTCGCCGAGGAGCTGGGGCTGGAATCGGCTGAGGGTGTTAGCCCGGACGTCATTGTCTGATGCTGTGGGGATCATCCGGCCGTAAGGTTACGAGGCTCTCGGGCCGCTATCGGAGTGCAGTTCTCCAGCATCTAGCCCAAGACCCCGTGGCATCCGTCTTGGCAGCGGTTCACGTCGATAGCCTGGGACTAGGATCGTCCCGCATGCTCGGCATTGTGGAACGTGGCGAGCTCCAGAACACCGTCTGGTACGGAGCAAACATGGTGCCGGTGGGAACCAACCATGCTGACCGGCTCCTGTATGCGGACTTTGCTTTGAACAGACCAAGGGAATGCTCCTCCATTGTCGGCAACGCCGACGAGGTGCTGGATCTGTGGGAGATGCTCAGGGACTACTGGAGCGCAGACGAAGTTGAGGTACGTGCCAGTCAGCCCTCGCTCGTCGCCGGGGAACTCAAAGTCCAGGCAGATCCATCTGTGCGTCCCGCACGGATCGAGGATGCTCCGATCGTGGCACCGGCAGCTGTCGCCATGTTCACCGAGGAGGTCGGTTACGACCCAACTGCTTACGGCCCAGGATATCTTTCTCGCGTGTACGAGCTGTGCCGTATGGGACACAGCCTCATCCGGACAGGAATTGGTCCGGATGGGAACGAAAGGGTTGAGTTTAAGGCCGATATTGGTGCTCTCTACAACGGTGTGGCACAAATTCAAGGAGTGTGGACGGCTCCGGACCTGAGAGGAACGGGGATTGCGACGGGTGCCATGGCTGCCGTCGTGGAGCACGTGCGCACAAACATTGCTCCCACCGTTTCCCTCTACGTCAATTCCTACAACCATGCCGCCCTCAAAGTCTACGACCGCGTCGGCTTCCACCAGGTTGGCGAGTTCGCCACGGTCCTCCTATAAAGATCTGCACACGTTTGGTCTAGCGGACTGGTAGCTAGTTTTGCGAGCAATGGCTCTGTGAGCAGCAGGGAACTAAGTGTCAACCTGGGCTGCGTGGACCTGTCTTCGAATTGAGGCCTGCTTTCGAGGATGGAAATGAGATCGGCGACCTGCCAGTGAATACATTATTGGTGGGAAACGATAGCGGTCATGATTCGGTATGCTAGATGGGTGCTGAAAATGTCGAATCTCTTTGTCCGTACCCTGCGTGAAAACCCGGCAGATGCCGAGGTGCCCTCGCATCAGCTTCTCGTGCGCGCCGGCTACATTCGCCGCGCCGCCCCCGGCATCTACTCCTGGCTCCCACTGGGACTCAAGGTGCTCCGCAAGGTGGAACGGATTGTGCGGGAGGAAATGGATGCCTCCGGTGCACAGGAAGTGCACTTTCCTGCGCTCCTGCCCCGTGAACCCTACGAGGCAACCAACCGATGGGCAGAATACGGTCCCAACCTGTTTAGGTTGAAGGACCGCAGGGAAAACGACTACCTGTTGGCACCGACTCATGAAGAGATGTTCACCCTTCTGGTGAAGGACCTGTACTCCTCGTATAAGGACCTACCGGTCAACCTCTACCAGATCCAGACGAAGTACCGTGACGAGGCACGTCCACGCGCGGGTCTGATCCGTGGCCGCGAATTCATCATGAAGGACGCCTACTCGTTTGATGTTCGTGACGATGGGCTGGATATCCAGTACCAGACGATGAGGGACACGTACGAGAAGATCTTCACCCGTCTCGGACTCGACTACGTCATCTGCTCCGCAGTATCAGGAGCCATGGGTGGCTCCAAGTCCGAAGAGTTCCTGCACCCCACCTCAATCGGTGAGGACACCTTTGTACGCTCACCGGGCGGCTATGCCGCGAACGCCGAGGCAGTCACCACACCTCCCGCTGAGGATGTCGATTACTCCGACGTGCCCGAAGCAGCGGTCTACGACACCCCGGGCTCGACCACGATCGAGGCTCTCTTGGAGGCCGCGAACGGACTGAACCTGAGGGATACCTCGTGGGAGGCATCCGAGACCCTGAAGAACGTCGTCGTTACCCTCACTCAGCCCACTGGTGAACGCGAAGTCGTCGTTATTGGTCTGCCCGGTGATCGCGATGTCGACCTGAAGCGAGTCGAGGCAGCCCTCGCACCCGCCGAAGTTGAGGTCGCAGGCCCCGAGGATCTGAAGAATCATCCGGAGCTGGTTCCCGGCTACATCGGCCCCACCGTCATCGGACCCAACTCGGACAAGCGAGTGACCGACGAAGACGGCAACATCTCCGGTTCAGTTCGCTACCTCCTCGACCCGAGGATCGCACGCGGTTCAGCCTGGGTGACCGGAGCTAACGCTGAGGGCAAACACGTCTTCAACCTCGTCTACGGACGCGACTTTGAAGCAGACGGAACCATTGAGGCCGTCGAGATCCGCGAAGGCGACCTTGCCCCAGATGGCTCCGGAGCACTCGAACTCGCCCGCGGTATCGAAATTGGACACATCTTCCAGCTTGGTCGCAAGTACGCGGAAGCTCTCGACCTCAAGGTTCTTGACGAGAATGGCAAGTCCCAGGTTGTCACCATGGGCTCGTACGGGCTTGGAATATCAAGGGCGCTGGCTGCGCTCGCGGAAAAGAACCACGACGATCTCGGATTGATCTGGCCGATCAACATCGCACCCGCCCACGTTCACGTTCTCGCCACGGGCAAGGGAGATGAGCTTTTCGATAAGGCCGAAGAACTGAGCTCCGCCCTCACCAAGGCCGGATTCGACGTTATTTACGACGATCGTCCGAAGGTCTCGGCCGGCGTGAAGTTCAAGGACTACGAGCTCCTCGGTGTCCCGTACGGACTCGTGGTGGGCCGCGGACTTGCCGACGGCAAGGTCGAAATCCGTAACCGCGCGACCGGTGAATCAACTGAGGTCAGTGTTGATGAAGCTGTCGCACAGCTCTCTGACATCCTCAATAAGGATCTAGCTGATCACGGAGAGTAATCTTCACGTCTGACTGATGGGTGTGGGGTTGTGTCCGATTAGGACGCAGCCCCACACCTCTTTGTTCTTCCAGAAATGTGGAGTAAATAGTGTCTGGAGAGAAGTTTCAAGGACTGAGCGGACCTCTTCTATGAGGCCGGAAACTTCCATCAAACGCAGATCTGCGATCTTGGGACTATCTGGAAGACTGCGTACTCGAATCTGCGTTCAATGGATTATCAGTCCATGGGACGCGGGGATTCGTGAGCTATTTGAAAGTCTGCATGAGTGACGGAATCTTGGTCACATGCCGCTTCAAAGCATCGAGGGCAACGTCGAGCTCCCCGTTGTTGATAGCTTCCACGATTTCGACATGCTCAGCGTGAATTGTGGCGAGTCGATCGGGCGCTGTCGAAATGGTGCGGACTGCGAGACGCACCTGCTGCGGACGGAGGCTGTTATAGAGTCCCGACAGAACCTCATTGCCTGCCTGCGCAACGATGAGTGCGTGAATTTCTTGGTCCAATTGAGCGGACTTGTTCCACTCGCGTGCGAGTCCCGCACTGTGGTGAGTTTGGACGAGAGACATCGCTGATGGGGGGAGTTGTTTGCCCTGGGAAATGATCTCAGAAGCCGCGTGAGATTCAATGACAAGCCGAGTTGCGTACACTTCTTCGAGTTCGCGGGCGCTAATGACGTGAACCTGTGCTCCACGGCGGGGCAGGATCTCGATGTAGCGCTCTGCTTGGAGCTTGTGCAACGCCTCCCGCACGGGTGTGCGCGAGGTGCCAACCTCATGGGACAGGTCGACTTCATCGAGGAAGTCACCTTCTTGGAACACTCCGGTCAGGATTGCGTCACGAATCCATTCGTAGGCTCGATCACTCGCTGAAACCCGCCGAGGTCCCCGGGCTGGTGCGGTTTCGCTTAGCTGATCCATGGGGACAGCATACTCCACGGGATGGACATTGAATACATCTCATGTATACATTACGTCTACACTGTGTGAGTCGGGCAACGCTGTCCGGCCCTATGGAAGGAGAGCAATGACGTTTCCTGCATTGAGCGTATGGTTAACGGAACCATCAACGGCCGCAGTAGAGATGGCAAAGCTAGCCGGTTACGACACCGTCGTTCTCGATGTTGAGCACGGACTGTTTGATCTGGCGGCACTGGACTGGCTGGTCCCCGGCATTCGAGCCCGGGGCATGGACGTGATCGTCAAGGTCCTGGGACCCGAGCGTGGCCCCATCCAGCAGGCCCTCGACTTTGGTGCGAATGCGGTTGCTATTCCCCACATCGAGTCAGTCGAGCACGCACGAACGGTTTGTGGTTACGCAAAGTTCCCGCCGCTCGGCGACCGTAGCTTCGCCGGTGGTCGCACCTCGAACTACCGGGGATTCACTGACGAATGGGTGACGGCTCAGGATACCGAAACCAAGTGCTACGCCATGATTGAGGATGCTTCTGCCTTTGAGCAGGTTGACGGAATCCTCGAGCTTGACGTCGTTGACGGAATCTTTGTTGGCCCCTCCGACCTGAGCCTCCGCGTTGATCGCGGCGCCTACAGCGTGACCGAAGCGGATCTCGCAGATATCCGTCATCTCGCACATGCCGCAAAGAAGGCAAACAAGCCTTGGATCTTGCCGGCATGGAGCGAAGCAGAACAGAAACTCGCCTACGTAGAAGGCGCATCCACCATTGTTCTCGCCATGCAGTACGGCGCGATTCTCAATGGATTTACCCAGACACTGAACAATTTCCACACCATGACGAAACGGAAGAACTCATGACTTTGAAAGCCGCTGTACTCCAATACAGCCCCTCCGACGATAAGGCCGCGAACCTCGAGCTCATTGAAAAGCTCGTGCGTGAAGCAGCGGGCGATGGCGTTCGACTTGCAGTCCTGCCCGAATACGCAATCTTCACCGTGGCAACCATGGATATGCGATTCGTCGAAAGTGCAGAAACGCTTGATGGTCCCGCGGTCTCGCTTCTGAAGAGCCTGTCCGCTGAACTTGGCATCGCCCTTGTCGCTGGCATTAACGAGGTTGCGAACGAGACCCACGTGTACAACACCCTCGTCGGAATCGATGAAGGCGAAGTGAAGGCAACCTACCGTAAGGTCCACCTGTACGACGCATTTGGATATAAGGAATCAGACCGCGTGCTCGCTGCCGATCCCGGTAACGGTGACGTATTCAAGGTCGATGGATTCACGGTTGGAATGCAGACCTGCTACGACCTGCGCTTCCCCGAGACTTCGCGCGCACTGATTGATACTGGTGCTGACGTCCTTGCACTGCCCGCCGAATGGGTGCCTGGACCGCTGAAGGAATACCACTGGAATACCCTCATCCGGGCCCGCGCAATCGAAAACACGGTCTACGTGCTCGCAGCCGACCAGTGCGCCCCGCACGGTGCAGGTCAGTCTGCGATCCTCGACCCCATGGGTATTGCACTCGCCCAGGTTGGTGAGATCCAGGGAATCGGTTCTGCCACGCTCACACAGGAGCGCCTCGCAGCGGTTCGGAAGACCAACCCCGCTCTCAGCCTGCGCCGTTACAAAGTTGAGGTCGTTGATGGCTAGGCGCAAGGGAATGGCGGCGACGTTGATCGCCGGCCTTGCGCTGGCTACCACCGCCGCCTGCAGCGAATCCGATGCCGAGTACGTGCTGCACTACACGACATATTCGAGCTCCTCATCCGACCAGTCACGGTCGGCACAGCGATGGGCTGAAGAGGTTGAGAAGCTGACGGACGGCGAAGTCCAGGTGGTCTTCCACTATTCGCAAAGCCTTGTTGGTGCTGATGAAACCGTGCAGGCGACTCTTGATGGGCGTGCAGATGTTGCGCAGGTCGGATCGATCTATGCGGCATCCGACCTGTCGATGTACACGGTGATCGAGCTGCCGTTCGAAACCCAGAACCCCGAGGCCCATATGAGGACCATTTTTCGCCTGTACGAGGAGAGCCCCGGCTATCGGGACGACTTCGACAGGCAGGGCGTGCGACTCCTCTTCCCGCTACCTTTGGGAATCATGGCGATGGGCCTCAACGAGCCCGCATATTCCCCGGATGATCTTTCCGGTCGGTCAATCCGATCGGGCGGTCTCGCTTCCGAAGTGCTGCTCGACTCCGGCGTCAATCCGGTGGCAATGACAGCCACGGATATTTACGAATCCATGGAGCGTGGAATTGTTGACGGTTACACGGCACTCGCTCTTGCAAACCTGTCAACCTTTGGCCTGACCAAGGTCAGTCCGTACATCGTTGATCCGGGGATCGGTGCCTATTCAAGCTCGATCGTTGTTATCAACGAGGAGCTGTATCAGTCCATGCCCAAGGAATACCAGGACGCTATCGACCAGGCATCTGCCATGGGTATCGACTTTGGTTTGGAAGAAATGGATGTGGCAGCAAAAATTGCTTGCGATGAATTGGATGCAGCCGGTTCAGAGTTCATTTCTTTCAGCGATGCAGATGTCGAGGCGTGGGCGGAAGAATCCAAGATCGCCGACGAGTGGGTCGCGCGCTACGATGAGCGCGGCTACGACGCGCAATCGGTTCTCGACGACTACCGCGAAATTCTGGCAGACGAGGAAACAAAGTCTGACTACGACGATCCGCTCGTGGCTTGCATGGGAGGCACACTGTGAGAACCATTCCTAAGCCCCTGCAGATCATCTCCCAGGCACTTGTTGTGATCTCGGGAATTTTGCTCCTGTTCCTTATTTTCCTCACCGTTGGTGACGTCCTCGGGCGTACCACTGCCAACAAGTCCATCGTTGGCGCCGTCGATATTTCCACCCTCGCACTCGTCGCGATTGCATTCCTGGGGCTTGCCGCGGCAGAAATCGATGGTAGGCATGTCTCGGTTGACCTGGTGGAAATGAACCTGCCAGCAAAACTCCGCATCGCTCTTGCCGCGCTACGGACCGTCCTCCTCGCCCTCCTCGGGCTCGTCCTTAGCTGGGGACTGTGGGACAGCATGGTTTCCGCTTTCGATCGCATGGAAACGACGAACGGCATTTTGAGGCTTGCGACGTGGCCTGCGAAGGGAGCTCTCGTTGCATCCTTCGTCCTGTTCTTCATCGTTGCGATCTGGAAATCGATTAATGAGTTCCTGGATATGAGGGACGGTATTGGCCTCGACGGCGACTCAGTCATTGTTCAGCAGGCCCAGTTTGAAGCCGAAGAGTTCACAGGCACGGTGAACAAGGGCTACACGGCTACGAATGAAAGGGAGGAATCATGAGCGGAGCAGCCGTAACGGCACTCATTACCGTCATTGTCACGTTCCTCGTATTGCTCGCGATTCGCTTCCATGTGGGCCTGTCGCTCATGCTTGCCGGAATGGTTGGCGTTGTCATGCTTCGTTCCACGAATGCGGCAATCTCAACCGGAGCAAACTCTCCCTTCTCCTCAGCGGCAGACTTCTCTCTTGTCATTATCCCGCTGTTTATCCTCATGGGTATCTTCGCGGTGAAATCGGGTCTTGCCCAGGCAGGCTTCGATATCGCCTCCCGGCTTTTGCGGAAGCTTCCGGGTGGTGCTGCTCTCGCATCGCTCGCAGGCTCTGGCCTGTTTGCGGCAGTGACGGGCTCTTCTGTTGCCACTGTTGCGACCCTTGCTCGCGTATCAACCGATGCGATCGTTAAGGCCGGCCACAGTGTCAAGCTCGCTGCGGGTGTTGTGAGTGCGGGTGGTACTCTCGGAGTTCTCATCCCACCCTCGATTGTCCTCGTGCTTTACGGGGTTGTGACGGAAGAGTCGATCGGTCAGCTGCTTCTGGCAGGTATCGGACCCGGGCTTGTTACCATCCTCGCCTATGGCGTGACGATCATTCTTCTTGTTCTGCGTGAGCGGAAGAAGACCGCGAACACGGATGATCCTCCCATCAAGCGTGAGGAAGCTGCCGCGAAGGAAGCCAGCAAGATCAAGGCTGACTGGATGGGCGGCGCATACCTGGTCGTAATCTTCGGAGTCTCGATCGGGACGATTTACGCCGGAGTCGCAACACCGACCGAAGCTGCCTCCTTCGGTGCGCTCGCGGCACTGATCATTCTCATTCTTCGCACCCGTTTTTCGAAGCTACTCGGTGCACTCAAGGAATCGCTCATCGAATCGATCGGTTTGACGTCCATGACATTCCTGCTGCTGGCAGGCGCGGGAGTCTTCACTTACTTCCTGGCGCTGTCGGGTGCGTCATCCGCTCTCGTGAATGCAGTTATTTCGGCAGATCTTGGGCCCTACGTTGTGCTCGCGCTCTGCCTCGCCATCCTCATTCCCATGGGGATGTTCCTGGACGGCATTTCGATGATCCTCATCGCCGCCCCGCTCCTGCACCCCATCCTCACCAGCTATGGATTCGACGCGATCTGGCTGGGCGTGCTCATCGTCAAGGTGGCGGAAATGGCGCTCATTACACCGCCGGTCGGTATGAATGCCTTCGTCTATTCGGGAACGGTCAAGGAAGTCGGTCTTGGCACCACCTTCCGCGGCATTGTCCCCTTCATCCTCGCCGACCTCATAGTTGTCGCGATCCTCATCATCTTCCCCGACATCGTCACGTTCATCCCGAACCTGTCGGGTGCTAACTAAGGAGAACAGTGTTCATTCAAAATCCTATGCCGGAACAGATCGACCCCTCGATTGTTGAGGAACTGTCAGGTACCTGCGTGTCGACCCTCGGCCACCTGCGTGACGACGGGTTTGCAAAGGGGCTCGTCCCAAACCGGCGCCCGGTTAAGTTCGTTGGTACAGCCGTCACGGTTCGTATCCCTCACATGGACTCGACAGCGGTACACGTTGCTGCCGACCTGATCCGCCCCGGTGACGTCCTCGTCCTCGACCAGAGTGGTGACACGGAGCGTTCCGCCTTCGGCGGACTCGTCTCCTACACCGCGAAGGCCAGGGGAGCGGTCGGTGCCGTCATCGATGGTGCAATCAACGACTACGATGAGACACTCGCGTACGATTTCCCGATCTTCTCACGCGGCTTTAGCCCCATCACCACCCGTATCCTCGGAATCGAAGGAGCGATCAACGTTCCGGTTTCTGTGTGCGGTGTTGTCGTTCGCCCTGGTGACGTGGTGTTTGCAGACTCCGACGGCGTTGCATTCCTGCAGCCCCACGAGGCGGTTGGTCTCGGTGCAATTCTTGCAGGCAAGGAAGCTGCAGAGATTCCGGCACAGAAGGATATCTCAGCCGGCGGCTCCATCGCGGAATTCTCGGGTGCAAAAGCACTGTTTGACGCAAAACTCCAGAAGTAAAACTCAGGTAACCAGACCTTTTGATCAAGAGATTTCCGTATTGGGTATAGATTTCTGATCTCGTGGTTATTGGGAACGGCGAGGGGGTGTGAGACAAGCTCAGGCTTGTTTCACACTCCCATTGCTATGTCGAAACGACGAAGAATGCGAGTAACGGTTATTCACACGCTCACCGCTGCCGAACCTTCTCAGCCCTGACCAGTTTCAACCAGTATCACAGGTTCCCGATCGCGTTGATGACGTGATCCCAGAACCTGTCCACATCAATTCCCGTGGCAACGTGGGTGTTCTTGTCGGGGTTGATCCAGGGCCTGCGGTCTACGAGGGTCATGCCAGTCGTATACTTACCTGCCGTTTCAACGAAGATGGGCCGGTGTTCCGTGGCGAGAATACCCGGGTCGATAACGTGGGCGACTGCCACGGGATCGTGAACCGGGGGAGCGGCGAACTGTTGCTCACGTTGGTTTGACCTAATAAAGAAAGCCATCAGATCATCAACAAAGGAACTGATCGGCGTGTTGAGTGCCCGGATTTGGTCCAGTACGTCGGGTGTTGCCTGGGCTTCATGGGTGACATCCAAGCCCACCATGGTGACCTTCCACGGCGCTGAAAAGACAATGTCCGCAGCCTCGGGATCGACAAGAATGTTGAATTCGGCAGCGGCCGTGGCGTTACCAACGCTGGCGCCCCCACCCATAAGACTCACCTCGGCAACCCGGGAGGCGATCTCGGGCTGTTTCTGCAGTGCGGATGCAATGTTTGTTAGTGGCCCGGTTGGTACCAGGGTGATGGTTCCCGGATCTGATTCCATGATGGCGTCGATGATGAGGTCAACTCCGTGACGCGGATCGAGATCCATTGCTGGATCTGGCAGTGTCACACCGTCGAGCCCCGATTCGCCGTGAATCTCGGGAGAGGTGACGAGGTTACGGTTGAGCGGCCCATCGTGTCCCGCAGAGATTGGGGCAGTGATTCCAGCGAGCGTTGCCAGGCCGAGTGCGTTCCGGGTGACCTTCTCCAGGGTTTGATTGCCGCCCACGGTTGTGATTGCACGCAAATTGATGTCGTGGTGACCTGCTGCCAGCAGGATTGCAATCGCATCATCATGCCCTGGATCGCAGTCCAGGATTATGTCTTTTACCATTTGCGCCTACTTTCTGTCTGGCAAGCACCATGTCCACCGGTGTACATCGCCTTGTGTTTACTTCTTCATGACCAACCCAGCCTAGCCGTGGGGGAACTGATGCTCGGATGTGCTGTGATGGGTGATGTTGTTGTGCAGGCGGGTAGTGGCGTTATTGTCCTGCGATGATTATTCCGTGACCGTGAGGAATGGGAATGATTCGATCTCGGCTCGCTGATCCACGGTCATGAACTCGAAGATCGTCGCAACAATTTGGGAGTTCTGATCCATAGTGGAGGCGGGGATGTAGGAGAACAGTTCGTGCATGACCAGGTCGTAGGCTTCCTCTTCTAGGCGCAGAGCAGTCTCGGATCCCGGGTCTGCCAAGAACCAGTCGGGGAGTGTAGCGAATGCTTCCCTGTTATCGACTGTGCCGGAGTCAAGGATCTGGCTGGTGTAGGCGTTGAGGAGCGCAATGCGGTTGGTGATCCGCTCGGGCGAATCCAGATGAGGAGCAGCGGTCTCCAGCCACTGGCGGGCTCGATCAAATTCGATTAGTGACGACTCCGATGACAGCTCGGCGATTTCTGCTGGGGTGAGGGGAGTGGCTGAAAGCCCGCTCCCTGACTCTGCCTCGTCACCGGCACCACTTGCAGTCTCGTCCGTTGATTCACCTTCGTCCCCGGGTGCGTCACTGCTGTCGTCACCGCTGTCGTTACCGCCCTCACTTTCCACCGCGGTTGTATCGGCGGGGAGGGAGTCGTAGGCGACCTGTTGGCGAATGAGGATGGAGGCGTAGAGGGGAGCGTCCGCAGGGTCTCCCTCTTCGAGTGCCAGCTGGGTGTGGGAGATGGAGGTGGCGAGGAGCTCGCGAACATCGGATGAAGCCGGTTCGGGTGCGGGCGGGTTTGTGGCGCCCTCGGGTACCTCGTCCGGCCAGGGAACCCAGACATCACCGATCGTATCCAGGTGATCGGAGGCCATCGTTGCAACCGTGGAGTAATTCTCTCCACCCGCTGTGGCTGCTTCGTAAAGGTCACGGTAGGCGTATGCCGCGTCTTGGCGAGCAACCTCGTCGGCGCTCGCGGGTGGCGGATCGTTCGGTCCTGTATCGAGCCGGGTGCCGAAGATGACCATGGCGAGAATGAAGATGGCGATACCAATGGCAACCGATAGCGCGAATGCTGGTGTGCTGAGCCCCTTGCGATTGGTCATGGCTCAATAGTGCCACAGGCGTACGGATTGGCAGGTGACGAATCTGGGAGTGCCAGGGTGTGCTCGCGGTGGCGTGCCAGGTAACCTAGACATCATGAATGACGTCAAGAACCTCCACGAGATCCTCGCTCCCGTCGTGGAGCAAACTGGTCTGTACCTGGAAGAAGTTGAGCTGAAGCCCGCGGGCAAGCGCACTCTCATGCGCGTCACCGTGGACCTTGGTGATGGCCCGGGGGGAGTGGATTCCGATCTGCTCGGTGATGTCACCCGAGCTGTCTCTGCGGCGCTCGACAAGTCGCCGGCCGCCCCGAAGGGACAGTACGTTCTTGAAGTCACCACCCCGGGAGCAACCAGGAAGCTGACAACACCTCGCCACTACCGTCGTGCGGAGGGCAGAATCGTTATTGTTACCACGGACTCGGGCCAGCTTCGGGGACGCGTTGAATCAGTCGGAGACGATACACTGACCATCAGCACAGACGGGCAGTCGGAGGAAATCGCTTTCTCCGATATTGTTAGTGCCCGCATGGACGTCGAACTCTAGGAGTACCCGTGGATATTCAGATGAGCGAGCTGCGAATCGTCGAAGCAGAGCTCGGAATCAGTGTTGACGTTCTCGTCGGTGCTATCGAAGACGCACTTTTGCACGCCTACCACCGCGTACCCGGAGCAATCGATCAGGCCCGTGTAGAGCTGGACCGCGTGTCCGGCAAAGCCACCGTGTGGGCCGTCGAATTCGATGACGACGGTAATCCCGCCGGGGAGTTTGACGATACCCCGAACGATTTCGGTCGTATCGCCACCTCAACCGCCCGTTCGATCATTGCTCAGCGACTGCGTGATGCTGAAGCTGACCGGGTTCTTGGCTCCTTCAAAGGCAAGCAGGGCTCCGTAGTCTCCGGTGTTGTCCAAGCCGCCCCGCCCCGCTCCAATCCCGACGACCTCTTTGTCAACGTTGGTGAGCACGAAGCGATCCTGCGGAAGGACGAGCAGGTCCACTCCGAACGCTTCCGTCACGGGGATCGCTTGCGCGCCTACGTTGTGGATGTGTCCGTTGGTCACCGCGGTGCCACCGTGCGCCTGTCCCGCTCCCACCCGGAACTCGTGCGCCGCCTCTTTGAGGCCGAAGTGCCCGAAATCGAGGGTGGCGACGTTGAGATCGTTGCGCTTGCACGCGAGGCAGGGCACCGCACCAAGCTTGCCGTGTGGAGTGCCGATGAGTCCCTCAATGCGAAGGGCGCCTGCATCGGCCACAACGGCCAGCGCGTGCGGGCTGTCATGGAGGAACTGAATGGCGAGAAGATCGACATCGTTGACTACGATGACGACCCGGCCCGCTTCATCGCCGCCTCCCTGTCGCCTGCCAAGGTCAGCCACGTCGACATTCTTAGCCTTGACAACCGTCAGGCCCGCGCCATCGTCCCCGACGATCAGGCTTCCCTCGCTATCGGCAAGGAAGCGCAGAACGTGCGCCTCGCAGCGAAGCTGACCGGATGGTCGATCGATATCCGGAAGGAATCCGAGATTCTTGCCGCCCGTGCAGAGGCTGAGGAACGACGTGCCGCACTTGCTGCTGCGGCAGAGGCCGCGGAAGCTGATCTGGACGAGGCAGATAGTTCGGACTTTGATGAAGAAAATCCCGTATCTGAGAACTGAGACATCTCACACCTTGTAAACAAGGTAGTTGGAATGTGAGCCGGAATTGATAGACTGGCTGATGGTTTACGTCGCTGGATGGATGGACAGGTGTTGACTCACATACCTCAACGCATGTGCATCGCATGCCGACAACGCGAACCCCGATCCGTCCTGATCCGGCTCGTGGCACGGCAAGACAAGCTTGTTGTAGACCCCGAGGCGATGCTTCCAGGGCGAGGTGCGTGGCTACATCGTCGCCGCGACTGCCTGGACAAGATGCTGAAATCCCGGTCCTATGGGCGCCTGTCTCCACAGGCGACCGACACGACCGAGGTAAGCGCCTGGTTCGATCACGGCTCAACCGGAGCCATGACCCAAGAAGCGACGAAGAAAGCGGGTAGAGAGCCGATGGGCGCCCGATGAGTACCCAGCGATGAGCTGCCAGCAATAACGGGTCTGTCGCACCTGCGCGGACCCCACACGAAGGAGAAATGTGGCAAAAGTCCGCGTCCACCAACTCGCCAAAGAGCTTGGTATCCAGAGCAAGGAACTGCTCGCATACCTAGCCGATGCAGGCGAGTTTATTAAATCTGCGTCATCGACGCTCGAGCCTCCCGTTGAGATGAAGGCTCGTGAACACTACAAGGCAACCGCGAAGCAGGAAGCTCCGAAGGCTGCCCCGAAGACAACCTCGGCTCCCAAGCCGGGACCCAAGCAGGCGGCCACGCCTGCCGCGAAGCCTGCCGACAAGGAGGCAGCTCCCGCGACCGAGACGGCCAAACCGGCCGCTCCCAAGCCCGGCCCGAAGACGGCACCAAAGCCCGCCGGTAACCGTCCCGGTCAGGCCGGCGGTCCTGCTCAGGGTGCTCCCGGTGCAGGCGGTCCGAATAGGGGCCGTCCGCAGCGCGGTGGTACCGCTGGTGCGTTCGGTCGTGGCGGCGGCCGTCCCGGTAAGGGACGGAAGTCGAAGCGGGCGAAGCGTCAAGAGTACGAGCAGCAGCATGCACCGATGGTGGGTGGCGTTCGCGTCCCCCGCGGTGACGGTTCCACCGTTATCCGTATCCGCTCCGGTGCTTCGCTTGCCGACTTCGCTGAAAAGATTCAGGTCGATCCCGCAGCACTCGTGACGGTCATGATCACCCTCGGTGAAATGGTGACCGCCAACCAGTCCCTGGACGAAGACACGTTCAAGGTGCTAGGTGCCGAGCTCGGGTACGACATTCAGATCCTGTCCGCCGATGATGAGGACCGTGAGATTCTCGAATCCTTCAACATCGACCTCGAAGCAGAAGATGCTGAAGAGGACGATGAGGATCTGCTCCCGCGTCCCCCGGTCGTCACCGTCATGGGTCACGTCGACCACGGTAAGACCAGGTTGCTTGACGCCATTCGTTCCGAAGAGGTTGCGGCCGGCGAAGCCGGCGGCATCACCCAGCGCATTGGTGCCTACCAGGTATCGGTTCAGCACGATGGCGAAGAGCGCGCCATCACCTTCATCGACACACCCGGTCACGAGGCGTTTACGCAGATGCGTGCCCGTGGTGCCGAGGTCACGGACATCGCGATCCTCGTTGTCGCAGCGAACGATGGTGTCATGCCCCAGACCGTTGAGGCATTGAACCACGCTCAGGCTGCCGGTGTGCCGATCGTTGTTGCGGTCAACAAGATTGACGTTGAGGGGGCTTCCCCGGACAAGGTCCGCGGTCAGCTCACCGAATATGGTCTCGTTGCCGAAGACTACGGTGGCGACACTATGTTCGTGGACGTGTCCGCGAAGCAGGGTCTCCACATCGACGAGCTTCTCGAAGCTGTTCTGCTGACCGCAGATGCTGCTCTCGAGCTCAAGGCGAACCCGAACAAGCCGGCACGTGGCGTCGCGATCGAATCGAAGCTCGACACGGGCCGCGGTTCCGTCATCACCGCTCTCGTCGAGTCCGGTACGCTCCGTGTCGGCGACCCGATCGTGGCTGGTTCCGCACACGGTACGGTCCGCGCCATGTTCGACGACAAGGGCAACTCGGTTGAAGAGGCGGGTCCGTCAGATCCGGTTCAAGTTCTTGGCCTGGCATCCGTGCCGAGCGCCGGTGACGGTTTCCTCGTCGCCGAAGACTCGCGTCAGGCACGACAGATCGCCGACAAGCGTGAGGCAGCCAAGCGTGCGGCAACGCTCGCGAAGCGCCGCAAACGCATCTCCCTCGAAGACTTCAACGAGGCACTCAAGGCCGGTCAGGTTGAAACCCTCAACCTCATCATCAAGGGTGACTCCTCGGGTACGGTCGAGGCTCTCGAGTCCTCGCTTCTCGAACTGGAAGTTTCCGACGAAGTGGCGCTCAACATCATTCACCGCGGTGTTGGTGCGATCACCCAGAACGACGTCAACCTGGCAACGGTCGACTCGGCTGTCATCATCGGCTTCAACGTCCGCCCCGCGGAACGTGTCGCCGACTACGCGGATGCCGAGGGTGTGGAAATGAAGTTCTACACCGTCATCTACGACGCCATCGACGACGTGGAAGCAGCCCTGAAGGGTATGCTCAAGCCCATCTACGAAGAGGTCCAGCTCGGTACCGCGGAGATCCGTCAGATCTTCCGTTCCGGCAAGTTCGGCAACATTGCCGGCTCGATGGTCACCTCTGGCACGATCAAGCGCGGCAGCAGCGCCCGCCTCGTACGAGACGGCGTTGTCATCACCCCGAATCTCGAGATTGTCTCTCTCCGCCGTGAGAAGGATGATGTCACCGAGGTCCGTGAAGGCTTCGAGTGCGGTATCACGCTCGGCCACAAGGACATCGCCGAAGGCGACATCATCGAGACGTTTGAGATGCGGGAGAAGCCCCGCGACTAACGACAGGCAGGTGGGCCCCGGCGGGGCCCACCCCTGGGAATGAG
Source organism: Flaviflexus massiliensis (assembly GCF_001375495.1). Classification (GTDB taxonomy): domain Bacteria; phylum Actinomycetota; class Actinomycetes; order Actinomycetales; family Actinomycetaceae; genus Flaviflexus; species Flaviflexus massiliensis. The sequence goes on from NZ_LN831058.1 coordinate 1,210,736, forward strand.
GAAATTCCATGGCTGAGAACCCTCGCGCACGCAAGGTCGCCGACCGCATCCACGAGATCGTGGCCGTCATGATCGATCGCAAGCTCAAGGACCCGCGCCTGGGCATGGTGACCGTCACCGACGTGCGCGTCACCGGTGACCTGCAGAACGCCACCATCTTCTACACCGTTCTCGGTGACGAAGCGGACCTGCGTTCCTCCGGTGCTGCGCTCGAATCCGCGCGCGGCATGATCCGTTCCGAGGTGGGTAAGCAGCTGAGCCTGCGACTCACCCCGACAATCGATTTCGTTGCCGACGCACTCCCCGTCACAGCCCAGAGCATCGAGGATGCTCTGGTGGCTGCACGAGCACGTGACGCAGAGCTTGCTCGGCAGCGTGAAAATGCTGCCCCCGCGGGTGACGCCGATCCGTACAAGAAGCCGGCTGACGAAACCGAATGATCACAGTTCCTCGAGGAACCGCCCCAGCAGGGTCCGGGATCCTCGTTGTTGACAAGCCCGCCGCTGCCACATCCCACGATGTGGTGGCGGCGGTCCGCCGTCTCGCAGCCACCCGCAAGGTCGGTCACGCCGGCACTCTCGACCCGGCCGCAACAGGCGTTCTTGTCCTCGGCATTGGTGCGGGCACGAAACTTCTCACCTACCTGTCCGGAGCCGATAAGGACTACGAGTCCAGGTTCCGCTTGGGTCAGGAAACAGATACTGAGGATGCTGATGGCCAGATCCTCTCCACGCCCGGTATTGCCGCGACCGATGAAGAAATCGATGAGGCACTCCGTGCTCTCAACGGCCCAATCGACCAGGTGCCGTCCGCGTACTCCGCCAAGAAAATTGACGGGAAGCGCGCCTACGACCTCGCTCGGGCCGGAGAAAAGGTTGAGCTCAAGGCCGTCCCCGTCACCATCGACCGGCTCGAGCGGACGGGCCCGGTTGACCGACACGATAACCTCGCAGACTTCGATATCGAAGTTACGTGCTCGACCGGCACTTACGTGCGTGCTCTCGCACGGCAAACTGGCCAGCTACTCGGCAGTGAAGGCCACATCAGACAACTTCGTCGTACGAGAGTTGGTGGCTTCACCCGCCACGAAGCATCCGCGATCGAAGAACTCAGTGCTCAAGCCGAACAGGGCGCGATTGAGGTGGTGGGGATGGCGGAGGCCGCGAAACGCTCCATGCCCCACGTCGAAATCTCCGCGAAACAGGAGCAAGCGGTGAGATACGGGCAGTTCATCACGGTCGAAGCCGACTCGTTCCCGCTTGCGCTGATCCGCGATGACCGTCTCATTGCCATCGGAACCCGGCGCGGCAACCAGGTCGGCCCCGCAACCGTTTTCCAAGACTGAACCGAACCGAACCCATGTCCATCTGAGCTTGAGCGTGACTGGAGAAACTTGATGCAGTGTCCCGTTCTTGACGGAAAGTTGCGCCCAGTCGCGAATCCACTGCACTAGGCCAGTGGCTGTGGCTCGCCGGTGGAATCCTGAGTCAGGTGAAGGGCGAGCCACAGAATCGATGCATCGGAGGTCCGGCGCGGATCAAGCCCCGTCAGCTCGGTTAACTTATTGAGCCTGCCAGTGAGCGTGTTCTTGTGAATGAACAGGAGCTGTGCCGCTTGAGAGAGAGCGCCGTTCGTATCGAAATAGGCTCGCAAGGAACGGAGAGTTTCGTCGCGCGACTCCGCCGGGATTCCGCCAAAAACACGGGAAATAAAAGACAGGCGTTCGCGTTCTGGGATTGATGCAAGGAGAAGTTCGAGGGTGAGCTGATCGAACCGATGCACATCGACAGCGGACCTTGTGCCGTAACTCAATGCTCGCTCGGCCTGGGACATGGCCTCGGGGGCCGGAATGCCACCGCCCGAAATACCGACAACAAGCCTCATCGGTGAAGTGTTTCGCACATGCTCCGCCGTGTTCTCGAGACCCTCAACGATCGATGTGAGGAACCGGTCGGATTCAGAACTTTTGTCGGTGCCGTGCACGTGCGGTGAGCCGGATTGTTGATTCGTACTACCTCCCGTGCAGGGGAAGAGCATGACGATGCGGGAATCGAGGAGGGCGGTGGTGGCACCAAGGCGGTGTGCCCTCTCCATGGCAAGTTCGCTGATCCGATCAACCTCCGCCTGCCGAGAGACGATCATTGTGTGGGCACCCATGGGGGAGCGGTGGAGCACCTGAGCGGTGGCAACGATGTAGTGAGATCGGACGTCAATATCGAAATCACTGCCCTCGGTGATCAGCTCCTTTGTCACCTCCCGTGCGTCTCGGAGCCAGGCTTGGAGGAACCGCGTGTAGGAACGGCCGTGACGCTGCGCCCTTTCTCTCGACTGCGTCTCGCGAAGAAGAATCTCCGTCATCTTCTGCAACACGTGGGCGGGGGTCGTGAATGTTGCTGGGCTTCCCGTAATTCCGAGCACTCCCGCGATTCTTCCCTCCACCCAGATCGGCAGGTTCAGTCCCGGACGCACGCCTGGGATCTTGTCAGTGGGCCGGATAATGAGCCGGTCGAGCTCCTCGACAACGATGCGCTCCGCGCCCAGGTGATGATTGCCAACGCGATTGGGGTCGGTGCTCGCAATGATGATTGCGGACTGATCCATGAGGTTGACGTCCTCACCCAGCACGTCGCTGATCTCGGTGACGATCCGCTGCGCGTTCTCCAATGAAATCTGCATGATGTCCCATCCCCAGTAGCGCCCCGCTACGACTACTCGGCCCTGCACAACCCGTTCCACGCCACGTTGTGGAAGAGACTTAAGCCTACTGACCAGTAACCATAGCCGCTTATGGTCTGGAGCACATAGAAATTAAGAAATTCAGGTCTGGGGAACGTCGACAATGCGAGTGGGGCGCTCCTAAGGTTTGTCTGTATATTCCCTGAAGGTCTCAAGCAAAGGAGCTGACATGACCGGAATACCTTTGATCCTCGTTCTTGTTGCGGCGATCATCGTCATGATCGCCATGATTTCGATCTGGAAGGTTCACCCCTTCATTTCCATCATGCTCGTCGCCCTCACATTCGGGCTCATCGGCGGCATTCCCCTCGTTGACCGGAAGGTCGATGGGGAAGTGGTGGAGCAGGGCATCGCCACCGTTATCGGTGCCGGATTCTCCGGTACGTTCACCTCGATCGGTATCGTTATCATCCTCGGTGCCCTGATCGGCCTCATTCTGGAGAAGACCGGTGCCGCCTTCCAGATTGCTGACGCGATCGTGCGCGTGATCGGAAAGAAACGCCCAGTCCTTGCCACGCAGCTCATGGGCTGGGTCGTCTCCATTCCCGTCTTCTGTGACTCCGGCTTCGTGATCCTCAACCCGATCAGGCGGGCACTCGCACGCCGGACCGCGACCTCGTCGGTGGCCATGACCGTGGCACTCTCGGCGGGTCTGTACACGGCCCACGTGTTTATTCCTCCCACCCCGGGCCCGATCGCTGCCGCGAACACCCTGGGCGTTGGTAACAACCTGCTGTTGGTCATGTGTATCGGCCTTCTTGTCTCGATCCCGGCTCTCATCGTGTCGTACTTCTTCGCCCTCTACATCGGTAAGCGCGTGAAGTCGACGGAAGACGAGATCATCGAGGACGAGGCCGTTCTCGAGGGCGCCTACGAGGAGCTCCGTGCCTCCTACGGCAAACTCCCCTCAATCGGTGCATCCTTTGCTCCGATCGTTGTCCCGATTCTTCTCCTCGCACTCGGCTCGATCGGCTCGGTTCTCAAGTGGACCGGATTCCTTGGCGACATTGTCGGATTCTTCGGCACCCCCGTCATCGCACTCGCGGTCGGCGTGCTCTTCGCTGCAATCACGATCGCGACCGTCGGCAAGGGCAAGCAGATGTACGACATCACGGATGAGACGCTTCGCACGGTCGGCCCGATTCTCTTCATCACCGCCGCGGGTGGTGTGCTCGGCAAGGTCATTTCCTCCACTGACGTCGTTGTTTACATCCAGGACAATGCGACGAGCTTTGCCTCGGTTGGCCTCTTCTTCCCGTTCCTTATTTCCGCGATCCTCAAGACCGCGCAGGGTTCCTCCACGGTTGCACTCGTGACCACCGCGGGTATTGTTGCTCCGCTCCTGCCCACCTTGGGACTGGAAACTCCACTGCAAATCACGCTTGCGGTTATGGCGATCGCGGCGGGTGCCATGACGGTGTCGCACGCGAACGACTCCTACTTCTGGGTTGTCACCCAGTTCGGTGGTATGACGCCCCAGCAGGGCTACCGCACCCAGACCGTGGTGACGGGTCTCATGGGCGTGACGTCGATGATCTTCATCTGGCTGCTCGGCCTCGTCATCGTATAGCACACCAAATACTAAGATCACCGGAACTGGCCGCCGATAGGCATGAACGGTCCGGCCGGCCCGAATCGATCGACCGGACCTCCCTCCGCGGCGCCACTACGATTGTTTGTGTCGCCCAGGTAGAAAGATCTCTCCATGCGTAAGATTATTGTCATTCCCGACTCCTTCAAGGGCGCCCTCACTGCCACCGAGGTATGCTCTGCCATCACCGCCGGCATCCAGTACGTCAGCGATGCTGAGGTGGTGCAGGTACCGGTTGCTGACGGAGGGGAGGGTACGGTCGAGGCGATGTTGGCAGCGGCCGGCGGGGAGCTAGCCAGCGCCGAGGTGTGCGGCGTGTTCCCGGGAGAAACCGTTACCGCTCACTACGGGTTGCTCAGCGACACGGATGCGGTGGTGGAGATGGCGGAATGCGCCGGCCTACCACTGGCGGAGGGCCGGAAGGATGCGCCAGCGACCACGACCTATGGTGTAGGGGAGCTCATCCGCCATGCGATCGGTTCGGGCCGCTCCCATATCATCGTCGGTGCAGGTGGCAGCGCCACAACGGATTTGGGATGTGGGGCGGCTGCCGCTCTCGGCGTCCGGTTCTATAACGGGTCGGATGAGGAGTTCGTTCCCGTCGGCGCCACGCTCACAGACGTGGCCCGTATCGATGCCACCGGCGCGGAAGAGATTCTCTCCGGTATCTCCGTCACCGTCATGTGCGACATCGACAATCCTCTTGCCGGCCCCAACGGTGCCGCCTATGTCTTCGGTCCTCAAAAGGGAGCCGATCCCGACACGGTGAAAGAGCTGGATTCCGGTCTTATCCACGTGGCCGACATCATCAAACGCGATCTCGATATCGATATCGCTCAGGTCCCCGGAGCGGGGGCAGCCGGGGGACTTGGTGGAGGCCTTCTTGCTTTCACCGGCGCCGAGCTCCGGCCCGGAATTGATACCCTCCTCGACGCCGTATGCTTTACCGACATCATCAAGGACGCGGACCTCATCATCACGGGCGAAGGTCAGATCGACGGCCAGTCCCTGTCGGGGAAGGTGCCGGTAGGAGTATCCCGCTGGGCAGCCAAGCATCGGGGGCCCAACCTCCCCGTCGTGGTCCTTGCAGGATCCATTGGCGAGGGGATCGATGACGTCTACGCCGAGGGTGTTACCGCTGTGTTCCCCATAGCTCGGCGCCCCGGTTCCCTTTCGGAAGCGATAGAGCACACTGCCGAAAACCTCACCGCCACCGCGAAGGACGTTGCCCGGCTCACGGCTTTCCTCACGTAGGATCGGTTATTTTCGGCGACAAATGAGTTTTTGGTGGAGCGGTTATTCCGGCGAAGTATTTGGTCGTGACCTCTAGCGCCCAACTAATGTTTGTCACTAGATGGCGTCAGCTTCTTCGGTCCAGCGGATCAGGCCGCGCGGGATCTTCTCCTTGCCGATCACGTCGTCGACAAGACCGTGATCGATGAGCCGGTCCGAGGTCAAGATTGAGATTGCGCCGGTCGGTTCGAGGATGATCGCCGAGATCTGATCGTTGGATTGGATACCCGCCAGGCGAAGCTTTGACTGGAGTTCGTCACGACTGATTCGGGTCCTCCGAAGCGCATCCTCGAGGGGCTTCGATCCTGCATACAGCAAAATCGGCTGGTTGTTTACCCAGTACTCGCCACGCTTCGTGTGGGCGATCTGTCCGATCGTTCCCTGTAGAGCAACAAGTGTCAGGAAAGCGATGATGCCGGTTGTGAGGGTGGGGCCCGGACCCAGGGTGGCACGGCCGATAATGGCACCGAAGATGATTCCCGCCAGCATGTCGAAACTCGTTAAACCCGTGAGCACTCGAGCACCAAGTATTCGTGACACGAGAATGACAAGAAGGTACATGACGGTCGTGGCGATAATTGTCGCCAGCGCACCTTCCGGGGTAATAAACAGCCATTCCAACAGAATCTTGGTATCCATAGAACAAGCTTGCCAAAGCCCAAGCTGATCAACCGAGAAAAGGAGAAAACAGACACCGGGCAGGTGTTTTCGTTGGATATCGTATAGGGAGAGATGGCGGTCGTTGGAAGAATCAAAACACGTGCCCGCAAGTCATGCGGAAGCACGGACCGGATGACGTACGAGGGACCGGTTTACCGGATGGCCAGTCGAACGGTCAGTGGAATGCTAGTCCTGCAGACCAATGCTGGAAGTGTTGCAGAATTTTGTCGAGCATCACCTACGTCCCTGTTTCTCCAAGTGCATACGGTTCCGCCTCGGTGGGTGGATCGACGTAGACTGTGCCCATGAGTCAAACCTGTGCATGTGGAAAGCGCGAAGTATCGGCAGCATCCAGCGGATGTGGCTGTGGAGGTCACGGTCACGCCCACGGTGGCGGCCACGGTCATTCCCACCAGGGTGGCGGTTGCGGATGCGGCGGTCACGGACGAACCGTTGACCCGAACATTGTGGACCGGTCCGAGGGCCGCCAGCAGCTTGGCCTGCGGTCTGGCCGATAATGCAGATTTGGCGACAGCCCAGCGATATTCCCGCTGACCTTGCGGGCTCCGTTGTCACGATCGGCGTGTTTGATGGAGTCCACAAGGGACATCGTGCCGTCATCACCGAAGCGGTCCGGCAAGCCCGCGAGAGGGACCTGCCCTGCATAGTTCTCACCTTCAATCCCCACCCTGCCACCGTTCACAATCCGGGTTTGACGGTCCCGCTTGTTATTTCTGTTGAAGACAGGATGAGAAGGCTTGAGGCCCTCAACGTGGATGCCACCTACCTTCAGCACTACACCCTGGACTACTCCACCGCGACGGCACGGGAGTTTGTGGTCGACCAGATCCTTGGGCAATTGAAGGCTCGCGCGGTGGTTGTGGGGGAGGATGCTCGGTTCGGTTCGGGTAACGAGGGCGATGTCGAAACACTCTCCGATCTGGCTGACGAACTGGGCTTCGAGGCGACCGTGGTACGGGATCTGAGGGATGATTCGGGACGCCGCTGGTCATCAACCTGGCTCAGGGAAATTCTCGACCGCGGAGACGTCAAGGCCGCATCGAAGGTTTTGGGGCGCCTGCACCGATTGCGCGGGGAAGTGGTGCACGGACACAAGCGCGGCCGCGAACTCGGCTTCCCAACAGCCAACCTCCAAGCATCCTCCGCCGGTGTTGTGCCGAAGGATGGGGTGTATGCCGGGTGGCTGGTACGGACCGTCCCGGGAATGAAGGCGGTCGAGAACCTGCCCGCCGCGATCTCGATTGGCACGAATCCGCAGTTCAACGGCGAGGGTCGTACCGTGGAAGCACACGTCCTCGGGAGGGCGGATCTGGACCTTTACGGGGAGAAGGTCGCGATCGATCTCGTCTCGTACCTGCGCCCCATGGTCACGTTTAATTCCGTTGAGGAACTGCTGGAACGCATGGACGAAGACCTGCGGCAAACCGCCCTCGCACTCGGTGTCCCGGTCAGCGGTAGGGTCGACCCCGAGCAGGTGACCGCGGGAACCGACGTTCGTCGGCAAACCCCGTAGCGCACAGACTAAACCCCGTAATGACCGCTCCGGGCCCCGTCAGGATGAGCCCGGAGCTCTCCCGATTTGAATGTCCTTCGTTGTCAAGGTCACCGAAAGTCGACATGTGGGTGGGCGGACATCGTGTTACGATTGCTAGGCCGTCAGATCGGCCACGGATGCGTCATGCCCGGGAGAACAGGCCCCGGAGCTCTGTGCAACGGAAAGAAAATGGAGAATCAATGGCTCTCTCAGCTGAAAAGAAGCAGCAGATCATTAAAGAATATGCCACCCATGAGGGTGACACTGGTTCGCCCGAAGTGCAGGTAGCGCTCCTGTCCGAGCGTATCACCAACCTGACGGAGCACTTCCGTTCACACAAGCACGACCACCACTCGCGTCGCGGACTGATGCTTCTCATCGGTCAGCGCAAGCGACTGCTCAAGTACCTCGCAGACGAAGACATTGAACGCTACCGTGCGCTCATTGCACGTCTCGGTTTGCGACGCTAAACTCACCGGCCCGGACCATCTGGTCCGGGCCAACCGCTGTCTAGACACAGCACATTCACTGAAGAAAAGACGAAGGGGTGTGCGGCGACTGGTCTTCGGTTGCATGTTACGGAACGAAGGGGTCCGTGGCTGGCAATCGATGACCGTTACCGGCCCCGTAATGAAAGGGGAACCATGGAAGGTCCCGATGTGAAATTCTCTGAAGCAATTATTGATAACGGTGCGTTCGGTACTCGCACGATCCGTTTCGAAACCGGGCTTCTTGCCCGCCAGGCCGCCGGCAGCGCCATGGCCTACCTCGATGGTGAGACCGCGATCCTGTCCGCCACCGCTGTCTCCAGCGCACCGAAGGATCACTTTGATTTCTTCCCGCTGACCGTTGACGTCGAGGAACGCTCATACGCGGCCGGTCGTATCCCGGGCTCGTTCTTCCGCCGTGAAGGCCGCCCCGGCACGGACGCCATCCTCGCCTGCCGTCTCATTGACCGCCCGCTCCGCCCCGCCTTCGTCAAGGGCCTGCGTAATGAGGTTCAGGTTGTTGCGACGGTCATGGCCGTGCACCCGGATGACGCCTACGACGTTCTGGCGATTAACGCCGCCTCAATGTCCACCACCCTGTCGGGACTGCCGTTCTCCGGCCCCATCGGCGGTGTCCGCATTGCCCTCATCGACAACCAGTGGGTGGCTTTCCCGCGCTTCTCCGACCTGCCCCGCGCATCCTTCACCATGGTCGTTGCCGGCCGTGTCGTCGGTGACGACGTTGCCGTCATGATGGTTGAGGCCGAGGCCGGCGAATACGCCTGGGACCTCATCCAGGACGGTGCGCAGGCACCGACCGAGGAGACCCTGGCCGAGGGCCTCGAAGCCGCCAAGTCCTTCATCCGCGTCCTCTGCGATGCTCAGCAGGAGCTCGTCGACCAGGCCGGTAAAGAAACCCAGGACTACCCGCTTTTCCTGCCCTACACGGACGAACAGTTCGAGCGTGTTGAGAAGCAGATCGGCGATCGCCTGAACCCCATCCTCCAGCTCGTCGGCAAGGCAGAGCGCGATGATGCCCTGAACGAACTCACGACCCACGTCGTGGCCGAGCTGTCGAAGGACTACCCGGAAGGTGAAGGCGAGCTCGCTGCCGCCGTTAACTCCGTCTTCAAGAAGCAGATGCGTCACCGCGTCCTCACGGACGGGGTTCGCATGGACGGACGTCAGCCCGCCGAGATCCGCTCGATCACGGCCGAAACAAACGTCCTGCCCCGCGTGCACGGCTCCGCCCTCTTCCAGCGCGGCGAAACCCAGATCATGGGTGTTACCACGCTCAACATGCTGAAGATGGAGCAGCAGCTCGACAACCTCTCCCCGCAGAAGTCGAAGCGCTACATGCACCACTACAACTTCCCGCCCTACTCCACCGGTGAAACCGGCCGTGTTGGCTCCCCGAAGCGCCGCGAAATCGGTCACGGCATGCTCGCAGAGCGTGCCCTCGTGCCCGTCCTGCCCTCGCGTGAAGACTTCCCGTACGCGATCCGTCAGGTCTCCGAAGCTCTCGGGTCCAACGGCTCCACCTCGATGGGTTCCGTCTGTGCATCGACCCTGTCGCTCCTCAACGCCGGTGTGCCCCTGCGCGCCTCCGTAGCCGGTATCGCCATGGGCCTCATGTCTGAAGAGATCGACGGTCAGCAGCGCTACGTTGCCCTCACCGACATCCTCGGTGCAGAAGACGCACTGGGCGACATGGACTTCAAGGTTGCCGGTACTCGTGAATTCGTGACCGCCATCCAGCTCGACACGAAGCTCGACGGCATCCCCGCACAGGTTCTTGCCGCAGCTCTTGGTCAGGCACGCGATGCTCGTCTCGCGATCCTCGACATTCTGGATGACGCGATCTCGGTTCCGGACGACATGAACGAAACCGCACCCCGCATCATCACCATCAAGATTCCCGTGGACAAGATCGGTGAGGTCATTGGCCCCAAGGGCAAGATGATCAACCAGATCCAGGAAGACACCGGTGCCGAGATCACGATCGAAGACGACGGTTCGGTCTTCGTTGGTGCCACCACCGGCTCCGCCGCCGAGGCAGCCCGTCAGGCCATCAACTCGATCGCGAACCCGACTATGCCCGAGGTGGGCGAACGCTTCGTTGGAACGGTCGTCAAGACCACCTCCTTCGGTGCCTTCGTTTCCCTCACCCCGGGCAAGGACGGCCTCCTCCACATCACCCAGATCCGTCGCATTGTTGGCGGCAAGCGCGTTGAGAACGTCGAAGATGTTCTCAACGTGGGTGACAATGTGCAGGTTGAGCTCGCCGAGATCGATCAACGCGGCAAGCTCTCCCTGCACGCCGTCGTCGAAGGTGAAGAAAACCAGGACGACGACGTTGAGACCGACGCACAGGACAACGGTGGTAACGGCGAGAACGGCCAGGACGAGCAGGCGGAGCGTAAGCCCCGTAACCGTCAGCGTCGCCGCACCCGCAAGTCCGACGAAGACTAATCCCTTCCCCGAGTTACTTACTCACAACTGAAGGAGTTCAGTGGGCCGGCCAACATGGCCGGCCCACTGCCGCATATGACATACACAGAAATTTCCCTCCACGACCAAGAGATTGACGTTGAGGATTCGGGAGCGCACCTGCGCCGCACCATCCGACACGGCATCCGCTTCATCACCGAACACATCCCAAGCCAGCGTTCTGTCGCGCTCGGTATGTGGATCGGAGCGGGATCGCGGGACGAGATGCCGGGACACGAGGGATCCACGCACTTCCTGGAACATCTCCTGTTCAAGGGCACCCGCACCCGGTCAGCCACAATGATTGCCGAAGAGCAGGACTATCTCGGTGGTGACTTCAATGCCATGACCGCGAAGCAGTTCACCGCCTACCACGGCCGCGTGTTTGACGAGGACCTAGCTCCCGCCGTGGATCTGCTCGCTGACATGGTGACCTCCGCGAGGCTGGATGAACAGGATATGCTTGTCGAGCGGGGCGTGATCCTTGACGAGCTTGCGATGTACGCCGATGATCCGAGCGACGTTGCCCACGAGGCGCTACCGGGAGCGATCTTCGGGGACCACCCGCTCGCACGGCCGGTGGGTGGCACGAGGGAGTCGGTCACGAACTTGGCCCACTCAGCCCTTCTCGAGCACTACCGGGACCACTACCATGCTGGCGAACTCGTCGTCACGGCCGCAGGATCCGTCGACCACGAGACGTTCGTGGAGACAGTTCTTGCTGGGCTGCGTAAGTACGGGTGGGAACTTACGGGGGAGGAGTTTGTTCCCCGTAGAGTTGAGACTCCACTTAGCTACAGTCTTTCCAATAAGACTATCCAGCAGACCTCCGAGCAGGCGGTCGTGCTGGTTGGCATGCCCGGCGTGACGCATCTGGATCAAAGACGCCCCGCCCTTCTTGCGGCCCTCACCATCCTCGGTACCGGATCGTCCTCGCGGCTCTTCCAAGAGATCAGGGAAAAGCGCGGCCTTGCTTATTCCGCCTACTCTTTTGCTTCCTCTTACGAAACCGGTGGCTTCGTTGCTCTCGGGGCACCCACGTCACCCAAAAACGTTCAGATCGTTGCGGAGCTCATGAACGAGACACTGGACGGCATTGTGGGCTCGGTGAAGGAATCCGAAGTGGAATCCGCGTACCGCAGGCTGCGGGCTGGAGCGGTGTTTGATGCGGAGGCGGTCCAGCAGCGCATGCTCCGCCTCGGGCTTGCCGAACTCTCCACCGGACGCCTCATCTCCCTCGACGAAGCGCTCCGCCGCCAAAAAGCTGTCACCCGCGACGACATCGAAGAGGTGCTTGCCATGCTGACCGTGAACGAGCGAGCCTGCGTCACCGTCGGGCCGATAGGATAGCGACCATGAAGGTAGCAATCATTGGAGCTAAGGGCCGCATGGGACATGCTATGGCGGCAGGGGTCTCAGAAACTGACGGACTCGAACTCGTCGCACAGCTCGATGCTGGTGACCCGATCACGACCAAGACTCTGGGCGGGGCAGAAGTCGCAATCGAGTTCACGAGGCCCGATGCGACTCTCGACAACGTCCTTGCCCTGATTGAGGCCGGCGTACACCCTGTTGTCGGAACGACGGGATGGACCGACGAGGCGCTAGCCAAGGTTGAAGAGAAGCTGGCCACCAAGCCCGGCCTCGGAGCGGTCATTTCCCCGAACTACGCACTATCAGCAGTCCTCTCCATGGCATTTGCTGCGAAGGCTGCTCGCTACTTCGAATCAGCCGAAGTCATTGAGCTTCATCACCCGAACAAGGTCGATGCGCCCTCCGGCACCGCCATCACCACCGCCAAGCACATCGCCGAAGCGAGGCGCGAAGCGGGCTTGGGGCAGATGCCGGACGCGACCGAAACGGATCCGGATGGTGCTCGCGGTGCCAACATTGATGGAGTGCGCGTTCACGCCGTACGGCTGCGCGGACTGACCGCACACGAGGAAATTGTATTCGGTAACCCCGGTGAGCAGCTCACCATCCGCACCGACTCTTTCGATCGTGGCTCGTTCTGGCCCGGCGTGCTCCTCGCCATCCGCGAGGTGACCAAGCGTCCCGGACTCACGTTCGGACTCGACAAGCTCATGGACATCTAAGCCCAGGCATCAACGAGTAAGGTCCCGGTTCTGACCAGAACATTTTGGTTCTGGTCAGAACCGGGACCTTACTTTCTAGAAGTTAATTGAATGGAGCCTAGTGATGGTGTCCAGTGTGATCCTCGGGCTCCAGGACCGTGTACCAGCACTGTTCGGTGACGAGGTCGGTGCCAAGCTCGAGGGAACGCTGGATGCCGCGGGGAGCAAAACCAGCCCCCTGGAAGAAGCGGGTCTTGGCTTCATCGCCGACCATGATCCACACCTGCATCTCACCCGCATGGTCCTGCTCCGCGAACTCTGCGATGGCGGCGAGGAGCCTGGAGCCGTGGCCCTTGCGGCCGTGCTTTGCGGGGACTTCAAGGGCAAGAATCTCGATGGTGCCGGGATTGTTCTCGGGAGCACCGATGAGAGCCTGGTCGGCGGGAGCAGCGGCGGCGAAGCCGACGATCGCAGCACCTTCAACCGCAGTCAGTGTCCGGTAGGTGGGTGCCGGCGGGGCAGAGACGGATAGAGACCAGTTCTTCGAGAGGTTTTCTGCAGACAATTGCTCAGCAACCTCATTGGGAAGATCGTGCCCGAGGGCCGCCTCGAGGGTGGCTTTCATCGTTGCCGAATGAATATCACCCACGAAGGGGATGTCGGAGATGATGGTGGGGCGAACGAATGAATCGGGAAGAGCTGCAGTCACCCACCTAGAGTATCGACCAACCCCACATCGGTCCACAATCGCTACCCTCACGGCGTATCGGACACCCTCCGACCCGTCGGCTAAGGATGGTGATTTCGTCTGTCGATGGATAAGTTTCTTGGTCGATGACAGTACGAATTAACGGGTGACATGGTGGCAGAACGTGTCCACATGTTCGACATTCCGCCAAAGGGAGGCCTCGGTCAGCGGGGAAGACGCTAGGGTTGGGACATGGGTAGTACACCGTCTCGAACTTTTGGCTCTGTCGGAGTGGCAATGGCAACGCCATTTTCCCCCGACGGTTCACTCGATATTGAGTCCGCACGCCAGCTCGCATCGCACCTTGTCGATCAGGGTGCCGATTGCATCCTCCTGTCCGGCACGACCGGAGAATCACCGACCACGCACCAGCCTGAGAAGGACCTGCTTGTCAGCGAGGTCGTGGCCGAGGTGAATGGCCGGGCCTTGGTGATTGCAGGTGCGGGTTCCAATGACACCGCGCACGGTGTGCGCATCGCCGTCGGTGCAGAGAAGTCGGGTGCCCAGGGGCTCCTTGTTGTCTCTCCGTACTATTCCCGCCCCTCCCAGGAGGGCATCTTCCAGCACATCAGCGCGATTGCTGATGCGACGGGTTTACCCGTCATGGTCTACGACATCCCCGGACGCACCGGAGTGAAGATCGCCGACGAGACGTTCGATCGCCTTGCCGAGAACCCGAAGATCAAGGCGGTGAAGGACGCTGCCGGCGATCTTCCCACCGGCATTGCCGTTTCCCGCCGTACGGGACTCGAATACTACTCGGGCGATGATGCTCTCAACCTGCCATGGTTGACCATTGGAGCCTCCGGCATTGTCTCCGTCGTGGGACACGTGGCGGCAGCTCGCTACCGGGCGATGATCGACGCGGTGGACGCTGGGAACTATGAGGAAGCACGCACGATCGATGGCGGCCTGCACTCCCTCGTTGACGTCATCATGGGTGGCGGACAGGGAGCTGTCATGGCCAAGGAAGCCCTCGCCATGATTGGTACGATCCCGAACGCGACTGTTCGCCTGCCGCTCGTTGGTGCGGGTCAGGGAGAACTCGACGAACTGCGGAAGGTTCTGCGGGTCCAGGGCTACCTGTCCTAAGACTGCTCCGTCCTACCTTGAATAGCTGACTGCCCGAGGCTTCCCGCCTCGGGCAGTCAGCTATTTCATCGAGGTGATTCGGGCCACTTCGAAGTCCGATTGACCACGCTGTGATTAAGGCCGTGACTTATTTTCTTTCCGGAAGGTGTGGCGGGGATAAGAGCCGGAATGGGCTGGAATGGGGATGGGAAAGTTACCCGTGCGGGTTGGGTGCAGAAAACTCTCACTTCATGGGAGAATGTGGACGTGAATTACGCTCGACCAGATCTCCTCAAGCCCGGCCCCCTCAAGAAGAACACCCTGAGGATTGTCCCTCTCGGTGGTCTGGGTGAGGTTGGGCGAAACATGACCGTCTTTGAAATCAACGGACGCCTCCTCATTGTTGACTGTGGAGTGCTCTTCCCCGAAGAAGCACAGCCCGGTGTTGACCTGATTCTGCCCGACTTCGAATACATCGAGGACCGCCTCGACGATATCGAGGCCATTATTCTCACCCACGGGCACGAGGACCACATCGGTGCCGTCCCCTACCTCCTTCGACTGAAGAACGACATCCCTGTCGTTGGTTCCCAACTCACCCTCGCCTTCATTGAAGCGAAACTTCACGAGCACCGGATCACCCCTTACACGCTCCAGGTATCGGAAGACGACGTCGAACAGTTCGGTCCCTTCGAAGTCGAATTTGTGGCAGTCAACCACTCCATCCCCGATGCTCTCGCCGCCATGATTCGAACCGCCGCCGGCAACGTGCTCATTACCGGTGATTTTAAGATGGACCAGCTACCCCTCGACCGCCGCATCACCGACCTGCGTGCCTTCGCACGCCTCGGTGAAGAGGGCGTCGACCTGTTCATGACGGACTCCACCAACGCCGAGGTCCCCGGCTTCACGACTGCCGAAGTCGAGATTGGACCCGTCCTCAACCAGGTCTTCTCCGCAGCGACAGGTCAGATCGTTGTCGCTTCCTTTGCTTCCCACGTCCACCGTGTCCAGCAGGTGCTCGACGCGGCAGCCGCCAACAACCGTGTCGTCACCTTCGTGGGGCGCTCCATGGTTCGCAATATGGGAATTGCGGCTGACCTCGGCTACCTCGATGTCCCGGACGGCGTGCTTGTTGATCTGAAGAAGATCAATGACTACCCCGAATCGAAGCGCGTCTACATGTCGACCGGTTCCCAGGGGGAGCCCATGGCGGTGCTGTCCCGCATTGCAAACGAGAACCACCCCAAGATCTCAGTGGGCCCCGGCGACACCGTTGTTTTTGCTTCCTCTCTCATTCCCGGCAACGAGAACTCCGTTTTCCGCCTCATCAACGGGCTCATGAGGCTCGGCACCAAGGTTGTGCACCAGGCCAATGCTCGCGTCCACGTATCCGGACACGCATCAGCCGGTGAGCTCCTCTACTGCTACAACATCGTCCAGCCCACGGCTGTCATGCCCATCCACGGCGAAATCCGCCACCTTGTCGCCAACGGTGCGCTCGCGGTAAAGACCGGTGTCCCGGCAGAGAACATCATGCTCGCCGAGGACGGTGTCGTGGTGGATATGGTTGATGGGCAATCGAGTATTGTCGGCGCCGTTCCCTGCGGCTATGTCTACGTGGACGGTTCCTCGGTTGGTGATCTGACCGAGGCGGAGCTCAAGGATCGTAGGATCCTCTCCGAAGAAGGCTTCGTCGCTCTCTTCGCCGTCGTTGACCCAACCAAGAAGGAGATCGTCTCCGGCCCGCACATTCAGTCGAGGGCAATGGCGGAAGACGACGAGGTGTTCGACAAGGTCCTACCCGATGTCACGCAGGCACTGCAGGATGCATTGGACGAAGGGGCGGACACGTACCAGATGCAGCAGGCGATGCGCCGTGCCATTGGGCGCTGGGTCTCCCGCAGGCTGCGCCGCAAGCCCATGATCGTTCCCACGGTCATCGAAGTATAGAAAACATCGAAGTACAGAAATCACAGACGAGAAACAGAGAAGTGAAGGCCACCCCCGGGTGGCCTTCACTCGTTCCGTACCATCGACCTACTCGTCAGAGATCTAAGTTCCGAGGAATCTGGGGAGAATCTGAGCTCTAGCAAATATTCAAGAGCGTCTTATACTTTGGGACTTCCACTCTGTGAGCTGTGCCTCTACGATGAAAAGATGGCACTTTGTGAACGATGACGTTCAGTATGGAGGATTCAATGACGCAATTTGTGGGCGTGCGCAACATGGTTCGCTGGATTCAGCACGATGGGGTCGAAGCGATCATTCGAGAGATGATGGGGGAGCTCGATCGCGACTTTGGCAGGTGGCAGTCGTTCGAAAAAATTCCCCGACTCGCCTCGCACTCACCTATCGGGGTCATCGAACTCATGCCGACGAGCGACGGTGAGCAGTACTCGTTCAAATACGTGAACGGCCACCCCTCCAACCCCGCCCGCGGCTTCCAAACAGTCACGGCCTTCGGTGCGCTCGCAGACGTCGATAACGGGTACCCCGTATTTGTTGCTGAAATGACCCTCCTGACAGCATTGCGGACGGCTGCGATCTCGGCTCTTGTTGCGAAGTACCTGGGACGCCCGGATTCCAGGTCGATGGCGATGATCGGGTCGGGGAGCCAAGCGGAGTTCCAGGCATTGGGCATGAGGGCGGCGCTGGGGATCGAGAACCTGACGATCTACGATGTTGATCCGAATGCGATGGAGAAGTTCCGGAGGAACATGGAGCCGCTCGGATTCACGATCACGATCTGTGGGAGTGCGGACGAGGCGATCCTCGGTGCGGATGTGGTGACCACATGCACGGCAGACAAGCAGCTCGCTACCGTCCTTCACGACCACCAGGTCGCTCCCGGTGTTCATATCAATGCGATCGGCGGCGATTGCCCGGGTAAGACCGAACTCGATTCCGCGATCCTTGACCGTGCCAGCGTGTTCGTCGAATTCGAGGAACAGACACGCATTGAGGGAGAGATTCAGCAGGTTGCAGCGGACTTCCCGGTTACCGAGTTCTGGGAAGTCGTGGCGGGGAAGCACCCGGGACGTACCTCGGCTGAAGAGATTACAGTCTTTGACTCAGTAGGTTTCGCGATCTCCGACTTCGCCGCACTCAAGGTGTGTAGAAGAATGACTGACGATAGTGATTTGCAGGACGCGATCGACCTCATCGCCAACCCGGATGATCCGAAAGACCTGTTTGCGATGACACTGGTGAGCTCACCGGTTCATTGATTTACCCCGGCCTGTCATTCACCATTGGCTCAGTCGAGGTTACGGAAAATCAAAGTAGGAAGGATCCTCGACAACTGTCGGGGATCCTTTCGTTGAGGCAGATTTTTGGTGAATACTGAGGCTGTTACGGGTGCGTGAGAAAAACCGCTTAGCTCTATGTTTCGGCGCGTGGGTAGGAAAGTGACTGGTAGGGGAACTATTCTCGAGGGTGTGAGTAAGTCTGAACCGAGTAAACCTGGACGGAAGGCATCGCAGGCGACCACCGGTCGTGTGCGATCCGGTGGTCGTGCGCGCACGCAGCAGACAGCGAAGACCCAGATCCAGCCCAAACCGGTCGTGGAGGACACCTCCCCGGCGCGGCGTGACGGTCTTGCCCTGACACTGATCGGTCTCGCAATCATCATTGCGTTGCGGGAATGGTTCCAGTTGTCCGGGGCGCTCGGCTCCTTTATTCACCACATCACGGCCGGCCCCATCGGTCTGCTCGGGATCTTTATTCCGATCGTTCTCGTCTTCTTCGCGATCCGGCTGTTCCGGGCATCAACGAGGAACGCAAATAAGAACCTCGTGATCGGAACCGTCCTCCTCATCATCTCCGTGACCGGCATCCTCCACATTCTTCGGGGTGTAGGGAATCCGATGGATGACATTGCGGGAGTGGAGAATGCGGGCGGCATCATCGGCTGGCTAGCGGGTGGGGGGCTGTCCTACCTGCTGTCGCCCTACGGCGCTGTCCCGATCCTCATCCTGCTTGCCATCTACTCGATTCTCTACGGCACCTCGACTTCGATCCGCGATGTTATCGACATGATGCGGGAGCGTAAGCCGGAGAAGGAAGAAAGCGAAGCGAAGGAGTCGCTCGCGGACAGGATCAAGCGGAAGCGGGATGCTGCCTTCAGTGACGAGGCGGAGCCGTACGACGAGAGCTGGGAGATGGAGAAGGCTCCCGATCTGCCCCAGGTCGATATGACGAAGCGGAAGCCCAAAAAGACGGCCGTAGCCCCCGCAATCCCCGATCCGACGGAGGTCGTGAGCCCGAAGGCATCGGTGGACTTGCCGGCACCGGAACCCTCACCCGAGGAAGCGGAAGACGAACAAACCTTCTTTGAACAGCCCGAACTGTCGGCAAGCCTCGCGTACGAGCTGCCGGACATGGGAATGCTGACGGCAGGTTCCCCGCACCTGGAACGCTCCGAAGTTAACGATTCGGTCGTTGCCTCGCTCACTCGGGTCTTTGAAGAATTCTCCGTGGACGCGACCGTCACCGGCTTCTCTCGCGGACCGACAGTCACCCAGTACGAGGTTGAGCTCGGCCCCGGCGTCAAGGTCGAACGCATTACCCAGCTGTCCCGAAACATTGCTTATGCTGTCGCATCGGCCGATGTTCGCATCCTCTCACCCATCCCCGGCAAGCAGGCCGTGGGCATCGAGATCCCGAACGCCGACCGTGAGACCGTGGTCCTCGGCGATGTTCTCCGGTCTTCGGTTGCCCAGAAGCAGGCGCACCCGCTCGTTGTTGGCTTGGGCAAGTCCGTCCAGGGCAATTACGTGGTCGCGAACTTGGCGAAGATGCCGCACTTGCTCGTGGCAGGTGCAACCGGTTCGGGTAAGTCCTCCTTCGTCAACTCGATGATCACATCGATCCTCATGAGGGCCACACCCGACCAGGTGCGACTCATCCTTGTTGACCCCAAGCGCGTTGAACTGACGGTCTATGCCGGGATCCCGCACCTCATCACCCCCATCATCACCAATCCTAAGAAGGCCGCTGAGGCTCTCGAATGGGTGGTGGAGGAGATGGACCGCAGGTACGACGATCTTGCTTCGTTCGGTTACCGCCACGTCGACCAGTTCAACGAGGCGGTTCATGCCGGGCACGTGAAGCCGCTTCCCGGATCCGAACGCGAAATCAAGCCCTACCCCTATCTCGTCGTCGTGGTCGACGAGCTCGCCGACCTCATGCTGATCGCACCGAAGGACGTTGAGGCGTCCATTCAGCGCATCACCCAGCTCGCCCGTGCCGCCGGCATCCACCTCGTGCTTGCCACCCAGCGTCCCTCCGTGGATGTTGTTACCGGCCTGATTAAGTCGAACGTGCCCTCGCGCCTTGCTTTTTCCACGTCGTCGCTTGCTGACTCCCGCGTGATCCTTGACCAGCCGGGTGCCGAGAAGCTCATTGGTCAGGGCGATGCACTGTTCATGCCGTCCGGTGCCACCAAGCCCATCCGCGTCCAGGGCGCATGGGTTGGTGAGTCCGAGATCGAGAAGGTCGTGGACTACGTCAAGGGGAAGATGGAGCCCGAGTACCGGGAGGACGTGACCGCGAAGCCGGATGCGAAGAAGAAGATTGACGACGACATCGGTGACGATCTTGACGTGCTCTTGCAGGCAGCTGAACTCGTTGTCTCCACCGACTTTGGATCCACCTCCATGCTCCAGCGCAAGCTCCGAATCGGCTTCGCCAAGGCGGGGCGGATGATGGACCTGCTTGAGTCCCGTGACATTGTCGGCCCCTCGGAAGGCTCCAAGGCCCGCGAAGTCCTCGTTATGCCCGAGCAGCTCCCTGAAGTTCTCGCCATGCTCAAGGGCGAAGAACCACCCGAGGGTGCCTACGAGACTCCCGTTGAGGAGGAGCCGGTCGACGGCACCCAGATCCTTCCCGCCTCCCAAGTTCCCTCGGCAGAGGACTACTGGGACGAGGACGATGATGATTCTGAAGATGCCTGGCAACTGACAGGCAGAGGATAACCACTATTGTGAGGTGAGGGCTTGAGTGCACATGATGTACTCAAGCCCTCACCTCTTTCCACTCTTTGCGGGATATCGCCTTGGGTGCGGGAGAGGCGCTGCGAGTCGGAGCCCAGAAAGTTCAGTTCTCTTGTTATCGGCGTAGCTAGGCCATATGCCGCTAGTAGCGTTGCCAAGCATGGTCTTGTTTTTTCGGAAGCCGGGTATTGTTTTTCAGAATAGGCGGAATTCTTTTGTTCTTTCCGCCCCGACCTGAAGAACCGGGTCCAGCCATCCCGATGTTGCACAGGTGCAATATCTCTCTACCCCTCGTCTCGAGGGCAACAGTCAATGACATGTTGTTTAGCGGATTCGCATCCGGTATTCGTACCGGTTCACGAAGCTTCGTGAACAAGACCGCCTAGCAGGAGGTGAGCAACATGGTGAAGAGAGGGCTTCTTGTCGCTGGCGCGGTCGCTGTATCGTCTGTGGCACTCGTCAGTGGTATCAAGGCCTGGCAGGGCACAGAGAATCGTGACGAGCAGGTCGTTGAACTGGCTCCGGTGACATACCCGTCGTTTGAATCTGCTCAGGCAGCCAATGACGCCACCATGCTGGTTACCATTGTCTCTTCGGACGGGCGCTATGTGGACTTCGGCCTGGATGGGAAGCCCAACTTTGGTGGGGATCCAGGCGCCGGAATCGAATACTTCACCGCGCACGTGGACGACGTCATTTCGGGGGATGAGTCCCTCGTGGAACAGAGCATTGTTGTGACGCAGCTCGAGAGCGGCACCGTGAGTGAGGTTGAGGTCGGTGACCAATTCGAGCCAGGACAGAGCTACGTGATCATCGCGTCGTCATATGAACCAAATCCGGGCACGATCGATAGTGAGGTTTGGTCGACGACTCTTGCAGAGCAAGGGGTTTTTCCCGTCATTGAGGGAGAGGTATTCCCAACTAGCCCCGATCTGTTTCCGGAAGTCTTTGATGGAAATTCGGTTTCCCTCGAAGTTCTTGAAAACGAATAGCTCGCAGAAAACTGTTACCTGCGGGGCTCAACGGAGGTAGAGACCTGGGTCGGAACCTCGAGGCGTTCGCTACTGCCGTTCGCTTCCATGACCGGATACGTGACGGCGGCTCGCTCCTGGAGCTCAGCATCGCTCAGCGTCAGGGTGGCCGGGCGCCCGCCCCTCAGCTCCTCATTGAGGAAGTACAGTCGGTTATTGCCCGGAGCATCCTGGGTCACGACGGTCCAATCGAGGCGGTCGACCGTGGCTGGGCCCTCTGCTGGTACATCAATTGTTGCGGTGCCAAGATAACCCGTTGTTACTCGGTATCCGTGGTTGGCGATGGTCTGTCCCGAAATGAGGTTCCCCATCGACCAGGCGACCCACATGCCCTCACCCCGCGGACCACCCTCGAGTTCTGTTACAGGCTCGGGAACGTGGGAGTGATTTCCGTAGACGAGATCGACCTGGCCGGAATCGGCAAGCTGCTGCGCAATAATCTGCTGCTCCTCGATCGGCTTCGACACGTACTCGGTTCCCCAGTGCATGGAGACAACAACAAGGTCGGCACCCTCCTCGCGTGCCGACTCCGCCATATCGATGACGTCCGATGTTTCGTAGGGGCCGAGCTCACCGATCACGAACCAGGACCACGGCTGTTCCGTCCTGATCGGAACCCCATTGGTCAATGCTGTGGCGGAAATGTGGGCGACCGTCACCGTGCGGCCCTCCACTTCAATGTCATAAAACTGCACATCTTTGGATTCTTCCTCGGTGCGTGCGCCACCATGGAAGCCCATGCCGTTCTCTTCCAACACGGTATTCGTGCGTTCTACGCCTGCGAAGCCCCGATCCATCGTGTGGTTCGTCGCCGTGTTGCATCCGTCCCATCCGACTTCCTTGAGCGAGGAAATAAGGTCTGCGGGTGCACCGAAGCTTGGATATCCCGAATATTCCGTGCCCTCGGGAGCGATCGGAACCTCGAGTGAGCAAAGTGCCAGATCAGCTCCGCTGATCCACGGCTCAATACCCTCGTACTGGTAGGTGAAATCAAAAGAGTCGGGACCCGTGCGTGCGGTTTCGTAGATCGAGGGGTGGAGAAGAATATCGCCGCCGGACACGATCGTCAGCTGAGCCATGGGCTCACCGGGATCGGCCGCTTCTATCTCGTCATCGGTGGGCTTTTCAGTTTCGTCTGTGCCCTGCGTGGATTCCTCATCACCGGCTGGTTCAGAAGAAGGCGGAGTGGTCTCGGGGGAGGTCGATTCGCTGGCATCGGGAGTCTCCGACTCGCTGTCACCCTGGCTTGTTATGGAGCTACAGGAAGCCAAAAAGAAGGCAGATGCGAGGGCGACAGTGCTCAACCGGCGAAAGGACATGGTACAAGCATAGGGGATGACAGCGAACAACAACCTATGCTTAAGGGGTGACCAATCAAGATTCCGTACCGGTTCTCAACATCGCCAATGTCGTCACCGTCATTCGGCTCCTGCTCATCCCTGCCTTCATTTGGGCCTTCTGGGATGCTGACACCACCTCCCGGTGGATCGCGACCGGGATCTTTTTCGTTGCCGCCATGACCGACAAACTTGACGGCTATCTGGCGCGCTCCCGCAACCTCATCACTGACTTCGGGAAGCTGGCGGACTCGATCGCCGACAAGGCCCTCATCGGAGCCGCTCTTATCATGCTCTCCTGGCACGACATGCTGCCCTGGTGGATCACGATCGTCATGCTCGCCCGTGAACTCGGCATCACCATCATGCGCATGTACATGAAGAGGAAGGCAGTCATGGCCGCCGGTAAGGGCGGCAAGCTCAAGATGATGCTCCAGTCCCTCTTTATCGGCGGACTGCTCCTCCCGTGGCGCTCAATCTTCCCCGACTGGTTCGCCACCGCCATGGAATGGTTGACCTGGGCACTGGTGGTTGGCGCGCTTATCACCTCCATCTGGTCCGCCATCCAATACGTCCAAGACGCCATCCAGATCTCACGCGACTACGACAAGGAAATGACCCATCCCTCGGGTGGCTCCGAGAATTCAACGGCTGCAGCACTGCAAGGCGATACATTGGAACCGGAACCGGGATCGACACCGAAAACTGATTGGCCAGAAAACGGCGAGAACGGCGACAACGATTAGGCTTTCTAGAGTAGCTGGCGCGCTCAAGTGTCAACGAATAGTGTCAGTGCAGAAGGGGAACCTGTGACTGCAGAGGACTTAGCGGAACTGGACGCGGTCGCTGCCCGAACGATTCTGGACCGGGGAGAAACCGTTGCCGTTGCAGAATCCCTAACTGGTGGACTCGTTAGCGCGCTCCTCGTTGAACAACCTGGAATCTCCACCGTCTTCCTGGGGTCGATCGTGTCCTACACGAATGATGTGAAAGCCCGCGTGCTGGGAGTGGATCAAGGACTGCTCGAAACGGTCGGCCCGGTCGATGGGCAGGTGGCGGTGCAGATGGCCGGGGGAGTGGCAACCCTGACTGGAGCCAGTCGAGCCGTTTCAACGACGGGCGTGGCAGGACCGGGAGGGTCGGATGGGTACGAGGCCGGGACGGTCTGGATCGGTCGCGAAAATGGTTTCGCCTATTCCTTCTTATTCCCGGGAACTCGTACCAATATCCGAAACTATTCCGCAACAGTGGCATTGTCGATCCTCGCCGGCATAGAGTTGCCGCAAGAACTCGCGCAATACCAACGTTTAACCAAATCCTGGAAATAAACTGATAGCCCCCGGCCCGAATGGGAACTTCGGGAACAAAAGCAGATGATCGCTCGTTGTAGCTAGTGATGGCAATGGAAACACGAACCGGCGTCAACCGGAAAAAGAACGTAGATATTATTCGCCCCCGCGACCTGGGCGCATCCAAGTCGTCCGAACCTGCACTGCTCCGCCGCGAACTGGGAGATGTCCTCCGCGCATACCGTCAGCGACAGGGCCGCACCCTGCGCGAGGTATCCTCGGATGCACGAGTCTCCCTCGGCTACCTGTCCGAGGTCGAACGTGGACAGAAGGAAGCCTCCTCGGAGCTGCTCCTGTCGATCTGCCAGGCGCTCAATGTCCCCCTCGGCCACGTGCTTCGCCTTGTCGCCGACCGAATCGACCTCTCGGAAGGCCGGGTACCCCCGAGCTTCCGTGTCCCGGACACCGTCCAGGAAGCTCTCGCTGAAGCAGGCGTGAACTAAAACTGCGCGTTGCAGAAGCCGCGGCTACGGCCGCGGCTTCGCGCGTCCTTGGAGATCATGAATCATTCTGAATTTTGGGTTGTCGTGAGCGACACCTTTGGAAGCGCGTACGGGCAGGCGATTGTCCGAACCCTTGCACTGCCCCAACTGGGGCACAGGACGGCAACAGAACTGCTTGATAGTGGGGAGAAGCCGCAGAAGGTTTGGTCGGCGATCTGTCACGAAATGGATCTCGATGACGAGACCGAGTTCCGGCACCGACAGAACCGGAAACACAAATAGGGCGGCGTGGTTCCTCCATTCGAACGAATGTTCAGTTATGATGTTCCTCGGAACAGCGCCTTCGCGGATGTCCACAGTAAGGATTTCTGACGAATATTGTGTCTAAGGCGTGGCCTAGCGTTGTTCTTAGGTTGCCGCTCGGCGAGGGCGGGTTCCCTACCGTTCGCCTGTTCTACCCGCCCTATTCAAGGAGATAATGATGGCTGTGAAAGCTGAAGACCGCCAAAAGGCACTCGATACGGCTCTAGCGCAGATTGACCGCCAGTTCGGTAAAGGGTCGATCATGCGACTGGGCGACCAGACCGCTCAGAGTGTCAAAGTCATCCCCACGGGATCCGTGGCCCTTGACGTGGCGCTGGGAATTGGCGGACTGCCCCGTGGCAGGGTCGTTGAAATCTACGGACCAGAATCCTCCGGTAAGACCACTGTTGCGCTCCACGCCGTAGCAAACGCTCAGCGTGCCGGCGGCATCGCCGGGTTCATTGATGCCGAGCACGCACTTGACCCCGCCTACGCTCGTAAGCTCGGCGTCGACACGGACGCTCTCATTGTGTCTCAGCCCGATACGGGCGAACAGGCTCTCGAGATCATGGACATGCTCATTCGGTCCGGAGCTCTCGATATCGTCGTTATCGACTCCGTGGCAGCACTCGTTCCCAAGGCGGAAATTGAGGGCGAGATGGGTGACTCGCACGTCGGCCTCCAGGCCCGCCTCATGTCCCAGGCCCTGCGTAAGATCACGGGCGCCCTTTCCGCATCCGGCACCACCGCGATCTTCATTAACCAGCTGCGTGAAAAGATCGGTGTCTTCTTCGGTTCCCCCGAGACCACGACCGGTGGTAAGGCCCTGAAGTTCTACTCCTCCGTGCGCCTCGACGTGCGCCGCATCGAAACCTTGAAGGAAGCCGGTCAGCCGATCGGTAACCGCACCCGCATTAAGGTCGTCAAGAACAAGATGGCCCCGCCGTTCAAGCAGGCGGAGTTCGACATCCTCTACGGTCAGGGCATCTCCAAGGAGGGTGGCCTCATCGACATGGGTGTGGACAACGGAATTGTGCGCAAGTCCGGAGCCTGGTTCACCTACGAGGGTGAACAGCTCGGTCAGGGTAAGGAAAAGGCGCGCACCTACCTCATTGAGAACAAGGACACGGCCGAGGAGATCGAGCAGAAGATCCTCCAGAAGCTCGGCATTGGTGAATACGCAGTAACCCCGGACGCTGATCCGGTTGGTGGGGAAGAGATTCCCGACGAGTTCTAATGAAACTCACCGGTGACGAAACTCCCGAGGAATTCCGCAAGGAAGCCCGGGCGATCATCATGCGGCAGTTGGCGATGATGGATAGGTCTCGCCAGCAGCTCATGACCGCCCAGGTTTGCCGCGGAGTCCCGGAGGATATCGCGGCGGAAACAGTCGACAAGTTTGAGAATGCTGGACTTGTTGATGATGAAAAGTTTGCGGACATGCTCGTCCGTAGCCGCATGGCAGAAAAGCCCGTGTCAAAACGTGGCCTTGCCCGTGAGCTCGAGAAAAAGGGCATTGACCGCGAAACGGCCGAGGCCGCTCTCGAGCAAGTGAGTGGGGACGATGAACGCCAAGCAGCAATCGATCTGGCATTGAAGAAGGCCAGGGCAACTGAGGGGCTCGACTACCAGGTTCGTAAACGCAGAATCTTTGGTGCGCTTGCCCGCAGGGGCTTCAGTCCGGACCAGGCCATGGCCGCCATCCGCATCGCACTAGATGACAACGATGACTCAAGCTACTAGTCTTGAAAATAAGTATTCAAGTCTATTGGCTGGGTTTCCATGTTTGTGTTAACGATCGACCAGGTTGGCTCCCGCGGCGGAACCGACGGTGTCCCCGCGCTCCTCGAAGCGCTTTCGGACAGTGAGCTGGCAATGGTGCGGGACTTTGAGCGCACCGCGGGTGACGAGATCCAGGGCGTAACAGCCGAACCCACCAGTGTTCGCAAGGTTGCGCTTCACCTGCTCCGCGATGGTGGATGGCACGTGGGGATTGGCGTTGGTGAGGCCGAGCTCGGCGCAACAGCGCGGGCGGGAACCGGCCCCGCCTATGTTCATGCACGGACCGCGGTTGATCGAGCAAAATCGCTTAATCGCTTCTCCCCCTCCATTGCAGTCAGCGGTGATGACTCCGAGGCGGCAGAAGCTGCCGAATCGGTACTGAGAGCAACCGGTTTCCTTCTTGGGCAACGAACCGAAGCGCAATGGGAGGCGATCGATCTGCAGCGCTTGGGTTTCAGCGCCTCCGATATTGCCAAGGTTCTCGGTATCAGTGTCGAAGCCGTCTCCCAGCGGCGGGGCTACGGGGGACAGGTGATTGAAGAATCCCTCTGGCCCACCATCGACTTTCTCTTGGGGAGGATCTGATGGATATCGTTATCGCCATCGTGGCTCTCCTGTTCTCGGCTGTTGTGGGATGGCCGGTTGTTGAGGGAGTGTTTGCCCTCGTGCGGGTTGTGCCTGAGGAAGGCCGGAAGGACAACGATCTTGTCATCGAGCTGCCACCACCGGCACGAAAGTACGTCCTGCTTGGCGGTTCGGTCATCGGAATTCTCGAACGATTGTCGACCACGGGCCTAGTACTTGTCGGTCAGCCGGGGCTCATCGCTGTCGTTGTCGCAATTAAATCCCTGGGGAGATGGGCGGAGCTGCAGGAGGATCCCGCGATAAACGAACGCTTTATCATCGGTTCGCTCGCCAGCTATCTGTGGGCCGGCCTGTGCGGATTCGTTGCGTTACAGATCATGAACTAGAGATTTCCGCTGGCCCCGGCTCATGGCCCTAGAATGGACTGCGATGACTGAGACAACTTTGCCCCGCACCTACGCCATCCGCACCCTCGGGTGCCAGATGAACGTCCACGACTCCGAACGGCTTGCCGGCTTACTCGAGACGGCAGGCTATCAGCACGTTGACAACGTGCCCGAGGCGGCCACGCGCGCCACGGATGCTGGTGATGCAGGGGCAGACATTATTGTCCTCAACACGTGTTCGGTCCGTGAAAATGCGGCCAATAAGCTCTTCGGTAACCTCGGTCAGCTCGCCGCGGTCAAGCGTGAGCGTCCGGGCATGCAGATTGCCGTCGGCGGCTGTCTGGCCCAGCAGATGGGTGATGGGATCGTTGAGAAGGCCCCGTGGGTCGATGTCGTCCTCGGCACCCACAATCTCGATGTGCTCCCAACTCTTCTTGAGCGTGCTCGCCACAATAGTGAGGCCGCGGTCGAGATCGAAGAATCCCTCAAGGTCTTCCCCTCCACTCTGCCCACCAGGCGCGAGTCAGCATATGCCGCCTGGGTGTCGATCTCGGTCGGTTGCAACAACACCTGTACTTTCTGCATTGTCCCTCAGCTCCGCGGCAAAGAACGCGACCGCAGGCCCGGCGAGATCCTGCAAGAAATTGAAGCCGTGGTTGCCGAGGGTGCCATCGAAGTCACCCTGTTGGGGCAGAACGTGAACTCCTACGGTGTTGGCTTTGGTCAGCGCGGTGCCTTCGCTGATTTACTGCGTGCCTGCGGCAATATTGAAGGTCTTGAGCGCGTTCGCTTTACATCGCCTCACCCTGCCGCGTTCACGCAGGATGTGATTGATGCGATGGCGGAGACCCCGAACGTCATGCCCTCGTTGCACATGCCGCTCCAGTCCGGATCGGACAGAATCCTGCGTGCCATGCGACGCTCCTACCGGTCGAAGAAGTTCCTTGGCATCCTCGACTCCGTGCGGGAAAAGATTCCGAACGCCGCGATCACGACCGACATTATCGTTGGCTTCCCCGGTGAGACGGAAGAAGACTTCCAGGCGACTCTCGACGTGGTCGAGCAGTCCCGCTTCTCCTCTGCCTTCACCTTCCTGTATTCACCCCGCCCGGGAACGCCTGCGGCTGATATGGAGGACCAGGTTCCGGCCGAGGTTGCGAGCGAACGCTACAACCGGCTCATTGCCCTCCAGAAGCGCATCTCCACCGAAGAAAACGAAGCCCAGGTGGGTCGCACGGTCGACATTCTGATCGCCGCGGGCGAGGGACGCAAGGATGCAGACACCGAACGCCTGACCGGACGGGCCGAGGACAACAGGCTCGTCCACGTTGCCCTTCCCGACCACCTGCGATCACTGGCCGGCACCTTCTCCGGCCCGAATCACGATGCCGAACTGCCCCGACCTGGTGACATGGTGCGGGCCACGGTCACCCACGGTGCACCTCACCACCTGCTCGCGGACTCCGCGCTGAACGGTGGCACGTTCGAAATCATTCGGACTCGTGCCGGTGAGGCGTGGGCGAAGGGAAAGGCACGCGTGGCAGAGCTTGAGGCTGAGGCCCGCGGACCGGTTTCGCTCGGACTGCCCACGATTCGCACGCGATGATAATCGCCATCGTTGGCCCAACCGCCGTCGGCAAGTCAGCCGCGGCGATTGAGTTGGCGGAGCGACTCGGCGGCCCAGAAGCGGTCGAGATCATTGGTGCCGATTCCATGCAACTGTATCGGGGCATGGATATTGGTACCGCGAAGGTGACGGAAGTCGAGCAGCGCGGGATCGCCCACCACCAGATCGATGTTCTCGATATCTCGCAGGAAGCCTCAGTTTCCGCATACCAAAAGCATGCGCGCCGTGACATCGATGGAATTGTTGACCTAGGCAAGGTCCCGATCCTCGTTGGTGGTTCGGGACTCTACGTGGCCGCGGCGCTCGACAAGATTGACTTCCCCGGAACGATTCCCGAGGTGAGGGAACGCTACGAGAAGCGGCTTACCGAGATTGGGGACATTGCCCTCCACGCTGAGCTTTCCGCCATCGACCCCGAGTCCGCCAGGGTCATTGACCCGCGCAACACCAGGCGCGTGGTCCGTGCCCTTGAGGTGAACGAGGTGACGGGCAGATCCTTCCAGCCAGTCTTCCCGCGCCACACGTCGCAGTACGTCGACACGATTGTCGTGGGGTTGGAGATGGAGATGGGGGAGTTGGAGGAACGGATCCGGCTCCGCACGGACCTCATGTTTGATCAGGGACTCCTTCTCGAGACGGCAGCCTTGCGGGAGCAGGGCCTGGATCAGGCCCCCACGGCACGCACCGCTACCGGATATCGCGAGGCTCTCGCGGTTCTCGATGGGGAACTGACCGAAGAGGAAGCTCGCGAGCTGGTGTCGGCCGCAACCCGGAAGCTGGTGAAGAAGCAGTTGACGTGGTTCCGGCGGGACCCGCGGGTCAGATGGCTTTCTGCTCGCGATGTCTCGGAACTTCCCACGATCGTCCGGGAAGCCACCCACAATCGTCGATAGAATAGTTGCATGATTATTCCCGTCCTCGAAGGACTCACCCTCAGTAAGGGCCACGCGGGAGGGCGCGACGCCATTATCTTCCCCGATCTCACAGCCTCGCGGGAGGTGACGGCAAAGGACGCGACAACGATCCTGGATCGCACAACGGGCATTGGTGGCGAGGTACTCATGCGAGTCGTCCGCGCCAACCCCGACGGTACTCTCTGGCGAGTCGATACGTGGTCGGTGGATGAGTTGCGAGATATTGGACCGTTCCTCAGGCTGGCAGCCCACTACCTGCGCGTTTCTGGGCTTGTCGACCTGGGTGACGGTGAAGCGCTAGCCTTTGAAACTCCCGATGGGCCGGTCTACGTGACCCGGACCGGAAACAGGTACCTCACCCAGATTTCGCCATCAACACCCGTCAGCAAGGAAGCCGTGGAGCGAGGCTACGATGTTGCTGTCACGCTCGATGGGGTGACCGGTGCACGGGGTGGCATGAGGGGCGGCCTCACGGTGATGTCGAATGACCCCAGCATTGTCGTCGCCCTCGAACACTCCGAAGAACTCAACGCCGCGACAGGCAGCGGGAAGGTTGATCCTGAAAAGCCGGGTGCCGGCCTCGTCCTGGTCGTGCCGCTCGGGGATGCCCCGATCCTCGACTTCGACGGTATTGAGCGGGCCGCTACGCGTTTCCAGGCGCGTGGCTTCCAGGATGGTCGTGAGCAACTAACGGAGTTGGGAATCCGAGATGCTGCCATCGCACTACATGCGTGGGCGGGGGAGGCCGCGACCGGGATCTACCTCGCCCACGCTGGCGGCCACGAGATTGAAATTAGGTTCTCTGGCGGATCCATTGAAGTCACCGGCCCCGCCGAGATCGTTGCCGAGTTTAATCTTGCTGGGATCGTGGGCGAGGGTTCCTGACATCCATGACCCGGAAGCCACCGGTCGACCCTAATCTTTCCACCTCGTAGCCCTCACCTTGAAGCCAGGTGCCGAGCGAGTCCGCACCGAGGTTCTTCGAAACGACGATGCTGGCCGTGCCTTGCAGGTGCTGGAACCAGTCGAGCAGTAGCGCGTGGAGAGGCCCCTTGCCGACCCGGACCGGGGGATTCGACCAGATTGCCTCAATGCCGCGATTGCGGGCGATCTCCAGCCCTTCCTCGGGCGTCACGACCTGAATATTCGTGAGGCCGGCGCGTTCCGCATTCTCCTGCGTAAGAGCGCGGGCCCGCTCGTTAACGTCCACGGCAAGCACGTGAGCATTCGGTGAGGCCGAGGCAAGAGCGAGGGAAATCGGCCCCCAGCCGCATCCCACATCAACCAACAAACCTTCGTGTGGTGGGTCCACAACGTACTTGAGAAGCGCCTGGGTTCCCTTGTCGAGGCGATCGTGTGAAAAGACGCCGCTCGAGGAGGTGATATCGAAGCGGGTACCGCGGATCGTGAAGCTGTAGTCAGCTCGCTTATCGGCAGAGCCAGGGTCGGTGGAGAAGTAGTGTTCAGGCACAGAACTAAACTACCGTAGGAGTGCCCTCCATGAGATAATGGGACCGCAATAAGGAGACTCTAATTACCGAACGAGACATTTTTTCCCGTCAGGGTACGGCCCTGCAAGCAGATGCAGACTACCGACCCGAGTTTGCTGGTGACGATCTAGAACGAGAACAGCGGTCCGCACTTCGACGTGTTCCGGGCCTGTCGACAGAGCTCCAAGACATCACCGAAGTCGAGTACCGCCAGCTTCGCCTCGAGAACGTGATCCTGGTGGGGATATGGACCTCCGGTACCGCCGCCGAAGCCGAAGTGTCCCTGCGTGAACTCGCAGCACTGGCCGAGACAGCCGGGTCTGCCGTTCTCGACGGGGTCCTGCAGCGCCGTGACAAGCCCGATAACGCAACCTATCTCGGTTCCGGCAAGGCTCGCGAGGTCGCTGATCTCGTAGCCGAGACCGGGGCGGACACGATTATTGTTGACACGGAGCTGTCTCCCAATCAGCGACGTAACCTCGAGGACGTTGCCAAGGTCAAGGTCATCGACCGCACCACCCTCATTCTCGACATCTTTGCTCAGCACGCGAAGTCAAGAGAGGGCAAGGCCCGGGTTGAGCTCGCTCAACTCGAATACCTCCTCCCGAGACTCCGTGGCTGGGGTGAATCCATGTCCCGTCAGGCCGGTGGCCGTGTCGGTGCCGGTGATGGTATCGGATCGCGCGGTCCCGGTGAGACCCAGATCGAACTCGATCGCCGCCGCATTCGTCAGCGCATGGCAAAGCTGAAGAAAGATATTGCGAACATGGAGCCAGCGCGGCGCACGCAGCGCTCCAATAGGCGACGCAACCACCTCCCGTCGGTCGTGGTCGTGGGCTACACCAACGCCGGTAAATCCTCCCTCATGAACCGCCTCACGGACGCGGGAGTGCTCGTTGAGAACGCACTCTTCGCAACACTTGACCCGACCGTGCGACGGAGTGAAACGACGGATGGTCGTGCCTACACGATCTCTGACACGGTTGGATTTGTTCGCTCCCTCCCCACCCAGCTCGTGGAAGCGTTCCGCTCCACCCTGGAAGAGGTGGCCGAAGGTGATCTCATGCTCCACGTGGTCGACAGCTCGCACCCGAACCCGGTCGGCCAAGTTGAGGCCGTCCACGCGGTGTTGCGGGACGTCGAGGGTGCGGAAGACGTCCCAGAAGTCATCGTCCTGTCGAAGGCCGATCTTGCCGATCCGGTCGACCTCGCTGCACTCCGTTCCCGGTTCCCGGGATCTGTCGTTGTCTCCGCCAAGACCGGTGAGGGCATCGAACAGTTGGAAGAATTGATTGCCCAGCGTCTGCCGCGGCCCGCCGTCTCGGTCGATGTCGTTGTGCCGTTCGATCGGGGCGACCTGATCTCCCGTGTCCACACCGAGGGTGAAATCCTGTCTGAACGCTACAGCGAGAACGGGACGGTTCTGAACGCGCTGGTCGACGAGGATCTAGCTTCCGAGCTCCTGGAGTGCAGTGTCGGTCACTGACGTTCTTGAGAAGGTTGTAGCCGGGATTGGTGGCAAGCGTCGGGATGGGCAGGTTGAGATGGCGGAGGCCGTCTACACCGCGCTCGAAGACGGCGGTCATCTCCTCGTCCAGGCAGGCACAGGCACCGGAAAGTCGATGGGATACCTCGTCCCGGTTGCGCTCTGGGTCGCAAAAACACAGCGGCGTGCGATTGTCTCCACCGCAACTCTCGCCCTGCAACGCCAAATAACCCAGGAGGATGCGCCCCGGGTCGTTGAAGCGGTCGCGAAGGAAACGGGAGTGCGAGTCAAGACCGCACTGCTCAAGGGCTGGCAAAACTATGCGTGCCTCAAACGAGTGAATCAGGATGCTGGACAGGATGCGCTATTCGGTGAGGACGAAGCGACC
This sequence comes from Flaviflexus massiliensis, assembly GCF_001375495.1. Classification (GTDB taxonomy): domain Bacteria; phylum Actinomycetota; class Actinomycetes; order Actinomycetales; family Actinomycetaceae; genus Flaviflexus; species Flaviflexus massiliensis. Next base: position 1,244,560 of record NZ_LN831058.1, read on the forward strand.
GATACTGGGAAGCAGGTCCTGCGAGCACGAGAATGGGCACTGAACTCGGAAACGGGTGACCGAGATAGTCTCGTTCCCGGTGTGCCGGACCAGGTGTGGCGCCAAATATCTGTGACCAAGCAGGAGTGCGACGGTAAAGACTGCCCACTCATCAACGAATGCTTCCCCGAGAAGGCACGCCTCGAAGCTCAAGAGGCAGACATTGTGATCACGAACCACGCGATGCTCGGGGTGCAATCCTCCAAGGTTGAGGTCCTCCCACCCTCGGGTGCCGTCATCATCGACGAGGCACACGACCTTGTGGGGCGGGTAACCAGCCAGCTCACGATCCGGATCGGAGCCGCCGACATCAACCGCATTGCTCGGATGATGCGCTCCTCGGGCAAGCTCGACACCGAATTCCTTCGCCACGGAGATAGCCTCCTCGAGGCGCTCACGGAGATTGAGGGCAGAATCCGGATGATCCCGGATCCGGTGCGAGAATCGCTCGGTGCCATGGCCCGCACGCTCAAGGAATCGTGCGAATCAGAACAGTTCGCCAAGGCCTTCATCAAAGACGTCGACGATCTGTTCTCCGAGGAAGGCACACACGTGGTGTGGGCCAGTGATGACGGGCTCTACGGCGCTCCGCTCGATGTTGCTGGACCCATCGCCAACGAAATCTTCTCGGACCGAGCCGCGGTCCTCACCTCCGCCACCCTCGAAGTGGGCGGTTCCTTTGATCCGATGGCCTACCAGGTGGGTCTCGCTTTCCCAGATCAGGGGCCGTGGACGGGGATGGATGTGGGATCCCCATTCGACTATGCCAAGCAGGGAATCATGTACATCGGTGCGGACTTGCCGGCACCTGGGCGCGATGGCCAATCCGAGGAAGCCCTCCAACGCATGGTTGAACTCATCCGAGCCTCCGACGGAGGGGCGCTCGGACTCTTCTCCTCACGCAGGGGAGCTGAAGCAGCGGCCGAATACTTTCGCAAGCACCTCGACGTCCCAATCTTCTGCCAAGGCGAAGACCAACTCTCTACCCTCGTTGACGCATTCAAATCAGATGATCGGGCCTGCCTCGTCGGCACACTGTCACTGTGGCAGGGTATTGACGTCCCGGGACGAGCCTGCCGGCTCGTTATCATCGACCGCATACCCTTCCCGCGGCCGGATGACCCGGTCTCTCAAGCTCGCACCGAACAGGTTGGTAGACGGGGTGGGAATGGGTTCATGCAGGTCTCAGCCACCCATGCGGCAGTGCTCATGGCCCAGGCCTCCGGCAGGCTCCTCCGCTCCACGAACGACAAGGGCGTCGTTGCCGTGTTTGATTCACGGCTCCTCACAAAGGCGTATGGAGGCTACCTCCGCGCCGGCATGCCACCCATGTGGCCAACCAAAGACCTGGAGCTTACCAAGAAGTCGCTAGCTCGGCTTGCACGCGAAGCAGACTGAAGGATCTCTTACAGTCGAGCACACAGCCTAGTTTCCTGCTCTCTCCAAACAGGATGGCGGTTTCACCGGTGTTGCCATTGATGACCCGGCGTTGCCGTTGGTGACAAGGGGGCGGGCGGAATCTCCAAGGGGAACAAACAAGCACTGCCGCTCCATGAGTGACCGATGAGAGGCAGTGCTTGAATGATCCTATTTTCGACTACAGTGCGCGCACTACGGTGACGACGCGCCCAAGAACTGTTGCAGTATCTCCGGGAATGGGTGCGTATGCATCGTTGTGGGGGAGGAGCCAGACGTGCCCGTCCCTCTTATCGAAAGTCTTGACGGTGGCTTCATCATCGATCAAGGCAGCAACGATGTCGCCGTTGCGAGCATCCTGCTGCTGACGAACAACAACCCAGTCGCCATCGAGGATGCCGGCGTCAATCATGGAGTCACCGGATACCTCAAGCATGAACATGTCACCATTGCCGGTCATCTGACGGGGGATGGAGAACACGTCCTCCACCATCTGATCCGCCAGGATTGGGGAACCTGCGGCAATTCGGCCGACGAGGGGAACGGCGACCGATTCTGCAACCTGAACACTGTCGGGATTCTCGGCCGGTGAGTCATCGCCCAGGACGGAGCGTGCTCGATCGGTCAGCATGAGTGTGCGTGGGCGGCGCGGATCTCGCTCGATCAGCCCCAGTTTTTCCAGAGTGTCGAGGTGGTGCTTGACCGATGAGGGGCTCGCGAGCCCGATGCCTGCACCGGTTTCGCGGACGGATGGGGCATAGCCGTTCTTCATCATGAACTGCTGGAGGAACGCCAGGACCTCAACTTGCCTATCCGTGATGTTCTCGGTCATTGCCGCTCCCGCCCTGGTGGATTTAAGGAAAAAATTCTGTCCGAACCGCTTCGTAACCTGGTTACAGGATATGCGGCCGTGAGGTGAACAATCAAACACTTGTTCTAATCGGCGGGTCGTGTATAGAATGCAAACAGTTGTTCGAGAACAAACGTTCGAGGAAAGTGAAGGAGATAGCCATGAGTGCTCTTCTCGTATCCCAGCCCCAGCACACCGGTCTGCGCCCCGTTGACCTCCCGAGGCTCCGCGCAGTATCCAACCGTGCGCCGATCGATGTTCCCCAGCTCCCAAAGCCCGCACCGATCCCGGTCGTTGAACTCTCTGCTGTGGCAGACGCTTCCGAACATGAGGTAAGCAGAGTTAACGAGGGACTTGAGCGTCTCGTTGGTGCCCTCAAGATTGGCGTCACGATTGCCGCAAGCGTGGCCTTCGCTTTCGGTCTTCAACTCTGGCTCACAATCTAGACGCCGAGTGTAAAATGACAGAATGCATTGCCCTTTCTGTCACAATACCGACTCCCGAGTTATCGACTCTCGCTCGCTTGATGAGGGACAAGCGATTCGCCGGCGTCGCGAATGCCCGGCATGCAAACGCAGGTTCACCACTACCGAAACAGCTTCGCTCGTTGTTGTGAAGCGTTCCGGTATCACCGAACCGTTCTCGCGTGAAAAGATTATCGATGGTGTGCTGAAGGCGTGCCAGGGTCGACCGGTCGGCCGCGATGATCTGGCAGTACTAGCCAGCCAGGTGGAGGAAATTGTCCGGGCCACAGGGGCTGCACACATCAACTCCGACGATATTGGACGTGCCATCCTCGGCCCGCTACGTGAACTCGACCAAATCGCCTACCTTCGTTTCGCATCTGTCTACCTCAATTTCGAGAATCTCGATGACTTTGACGCGGCGATCAACGAGCTTCGTCAAAGCAATGAAGAGGCACTTCAGGGAGCTGAGTAATCGGACTGACTCCGCGAGTTCAGACAAATCTGAAACAGATATGGGTGTGGGGCGGCAATTGCCGCCCCACACCCATATCAGCACTCGCTACTTTTCTTCTGTCTGGTCGTTAGAAGTATGTGTGGACTCAGCGGACTCAGGGAAGTTGGGAGCTCCTTGGCTTGCTTCCGTGTCTGTGACTTTCTCATCCTTCGTCTTGGCTGAAGTGGCTTCCAGCTTGCTTCGGAGCTCTGTCGCCCTGTCCATGAGGTCCTCTCCGGTTTCAGAAAGCTTCTTTCGCCACTGGCCAGCGGTCAGCTCAAGTTCATTGAGCTGTTCCTTGACTGAGCGTCGCATGACCTTGCCGAGCTGAGAGCGGGGGAGTTCGTCGAAGATGGCGATGGACTTCGGCATGGAGTAGTGCGAGAGCTTGTCCTGCGTCCACTTACGGACGTTCTCGAGATCGATGGAAGCACCGGGTTCGAGAACTAATGCGGCGACCACCTGCTCGCCACGGGAACCATCGGGTACTCCAACGACGGCGACGTCACGCACTCCGGGCATCGATCGCACAACATCTTCCACCTGGGAGGGGTAGACGTTGAATCCGGAGCGGATGATCATTTCCTTGCGGCGGTCAGCCATGACAAGGAAGCCATCATCCCAGCGAGCGAGGTCGCCCGTGCGGAGCCACTCGCCATCAATGAGAGTCGCTGCCGTTTCTTCGGGCTGGTTGAGATAACCGACGAAGATGTTGGGGCCGCGGACAATGAGCTCGCCCACCTCGCCCTCCGGCATTTCCACCTCAATGTTGTCCGGGTTAACGATCTTGGCGTCGATTGAGGGGAAGGGCAGGCCGAGCGTGGAGGGGCGACGGTCCGCTGAGATGGGCGAGCCTGAAATCACGGGGGAGGACTCGGTCATGCCATAGCCCTCGATCACGAGAGAGTCGGTTGCCTTTTCCCACTGGGCTGCGAGTTTTGGAAGGAGAGGCATGGCTCCAGACACCGAATAGTTGAGCTTGGTGAACGGATTCGGGTCGTCACCCATGGCCTCAAGCAGCTTCTCGTACATGGGAGGAACTCCCGCAAAAAAGGTGATGGGGTGACGCTTGTTGGAAGCGATGAGCATCTTTGGGTCGAACGTGGGGAGAACGTTTTGGGTACCCGCGAGTCCGATTGCGAGGACGAGGGACAGCATCATGCCGAATGCGTGGAAAAACGGAAGGATCGAGGCAATCGTTTCCCCGCCGCGTTTGAATTCATGCAGCCAGGCGACCACCTGGCTGTAGTTTGACATAAGATTGAAGTGAGTAAGGCACACTGCCTTTGGAGTGCCCGTGGTACCACCGGTGTGGAGGTAGACAGCAACATCGTCCATGTCCGGGCCTTCGGCCACGTATTCGGCAGGTGCCGAGGCAACCATTTTTTCAAACGAGAAGACGTGGCTAGGAACCTTGCCCCTCATCTTCTCCTTTTGGGCCCGTGCCGCCTTGATAGGGAGCTTGAGGAGAAGCTGGGAGCGCTTTGGAAGAGCGGCCGTCAGGTTGACCGCGAGGATGGTGCGGCCGGGGAGCTTGTTCGCGAGTTTCTCCAGCGTCTGTTCCCAGCCGATGACAACCTGAGCACCGTGGTTATCGATCTGTGCGACGAGCTCGGAGGTAGCAGCAAGGGGATTGTGTTCTGCAAGTGTGGCGCCGATTGCCCAGGTGGCGTATGCGATGGCAACATGCTGCGTGCAGTTGGGAAGGATGACAGCCACGACATCACCCTTTTTCACGCCCGCCAAAGTCAGCATTGAAGCGGTCTTCTTCACCATTTCCCCAAGCTCGGCGTAGGTGGTTTTCTGGCCAATGAAGTCGATCGCGTGACGGTTGGGGAAGTCTGCGACCGCGCGGTCAAGCAGGGTTGACAGTGGGTTAGTGGGTAGCTCAATTTCGTCCGGCACACCAGCAGGGTAATGGGCACGCGCCATAGCGTTCTCCTTCATACTTAAAACGACTCACTGTCCATTTTGGCATGCGTACCTGTGGAGAGACGAAGAACCCGTCAAATGGTTTTGAGAAGAAGACGGGGGAAATGACTGTGTGGGACCCGTTTGGGCCCCACACAGCTGGTCTGAGTATTTAGTTGTTGGCTTGCGCCAATCGCGAAACCGGTGTCCTAGTCCCGGGACAGGACACGGAGGCGGATCGTTTCGGGTGAATCCGCGAGGGCCTTGACTGCGTCCTGGGGGATGTTGGAGGAAATGTCGGTCACCATGTAGCCAATCTGGCCCTGGGTGGCGAGCTGCTGTGCCTCGATGTTGGCACCGGATTCCGCGAAGACCTGGTTGACCTTGGCGAGAGCGCCGGGCATGTTCGTGTGTACCCAGGCGATGCGGTAGCGCGACGATTGTGCGGGCGATCCGTTGATCTGGGGCATGTTGACGGACATGTCCGTGTCACCCTTGCGGTAGTAGCTGACAAGCTTCTCGGACACAAAGAGTCCGATTGCGCGCTGCGCTTCTTCCGTGGATCCTCCCACGTGGGGGGTGAGAATGACGTTGTCGAGTCCGGTCAAAACCGACTCGAACGTGTCGCCGTTCTTCCGGGGCTCACTTGGGAACACGTCGACGCCTGCGCCAGCGATGTGGCCCTGCTTGATCCGCTCGGCAAGAGCGTCAACGTCGACCACGAAACCGCGGGAGAGGTTGAGGAAGATGGCGCCGGGCTTCATCATCGCGAACTGCTTTTCGCCGAAGAAGCTCTTGTTTTCGGCCCGACCATCAACGTGAATGGTGACGATATCGGCTACTTCGAGGAGTTCCTCGAGGCTGTTCATGCGGCGCGCGTTACCGATGACGAGCTTCTCGGCAGTGTCGTAGAAGACGACCCTCATGCCCAGCGCCTCTGCCACGACGGACAGCTGCATACCGATATTGCCGAAACCGATAATGCCGAGGGTGCGGCCACGGACCTCGTGGGAGCCGATTGCGGACTTTTCCCAGATCCCCTGGTGGAGGGCTTTATCCTGGACGGGGAGGCGACGGGAGAGTGAAATGATCTCACCGATCGCGAGCTCGACAACAGAACGAGTGTTGGAGTACGGGGCGTTGAATACGCCCACTCCCTGGCTCGTGGCGGCCTCCAAGTCGATCTGGTTGGTGCCGATCGAGAAGGTTCCGATCGAGAGTAGGTTGGGGCGAGCTTCGAGGACCTTGCGGGTGACTTCGGTCTTGGACCGGATGCCGAGGATGTCGATTCCATCGAGCGCGTCGATAAGATCGGCCTCGTCGAGGGCGCCGCGATGGCGCACGACCTCGATACCGGCACGAGCAAAGGCGGCGTCAGCGTTAGAATGTGGATTCTCAAGTAGCAGAGCGCGAGTCATAGTGCCATCATCCTCGCCTGTCCACCTTTCGGGCAAATCTGTGCCAAGTGTTGAGAACTACGCCTCGAAGTGTGAGCGGGCTTCAGGATCGCAGTTGTCGAGGAATTCGGCAATGCGAGTGGTTTCCGAGGTTTCCCCAATGGCCTGCGTGGCCCTGCCCAGGTAGAAGAGGGCAGCGAGGAAGCCCCGGTTGGGCTCGTGCGAGTAGGGGACCGGTCCCTGGCCGCGCCAACCATTCTTGCGGAGCAGGTCGAGTCCGCGGTGATAGCCGACCCTGGCGTATGCGTACGATTCGAGTTCGTCACCGTCCTCCCAAGCCTCCTGGGCGAGATTGGCCCAGGCGAGGGGAGAGTCGGGGCGGCGACGCGCAACGTCCTCCGGGGCGCTGGCGGCGAGGAGGGCATCGACTTCGAGATCTTCCGGAAGGTAGGTGGGTTCCGGTCCAATTGTGATCTGCATCAGATCTCCGTTCCTGGTGTCAGAATGAGGTGCTGAGTAGGTCGTGTCATGGCGACGTAAAGGTCACCGGGCTCTTTGATCGTCCCATCAATAATGACACAGTCAAATTCGAGTCCCTTGGATTCGCGCGGGGTCATGGTCTGGATCTGGGGATGGTCAATGGTGGGCGGGTTCTCGGAAATGATCGCGATGAGCCCCTGACCGGGACCGAAGCTCTCGTTCAGGAAGGCGAGCTCGTTCTCGATCGCTGTATTCAGCTCTTCCACCCGCATCGCATTCTCCACCTCGCGTACCGCGTTGACGGGATGGTGGAGGGTGATGTTGCGCCGGTTCATGGCCCGCTCTGCTTCGTGCAGGATCGAGGCGGGCGTGCGATAAGAAATGGTTAAGACCTCTTCCCTCAGGTGGGATGACAGGTTGCCAAGCAGTTCCTCCCAGCCACCGGCGGGAGCACCCGCTGCCCGCTGATCCAGGTCGCCAACGATCGTGAGGGAACGGGAGGGAACCCTGCGCGCCACCATGCGCCACGCGAGCGGGGACAGTTCCTGCGCCTCATCGACCACGACGTGGCCGTACGCCCAGGTTCGGTCCGCCGCGGCTCGGTCAGCGAGCGGCAGGTGCGTGGATTCGGCGGCGCGCTGCCGCTCGGCAAGCATCTTCGCCGACACGATCCCGCCACCGAGATTCATGCCCGACAGTGTTGCTTCCGTGTATGCCTCCAGGCTGTCCTCACGCACGGTGTCGACTGGGATGTCGCCAAGAAGCTCGGCGAGTTCATCGAGGATGGGGATGTCGGCGGAGGTGAAGCCCAAGCCCCGAGGCCGGTACAGGTGGGCCCGTTCCGCATCGCTCAGTTCCGGTGCGAGGTTCGCGAGCAGTGAGGGGTGGGCGTACAGGTGCTCGAGGAGCCACGTGTGGGTAGCGGGCAGCCAGCGCAGGTTCACTTCCCGGCGCACGTCCTCATTTGAGGCGATGTCGGCAAGCAGCCAGTCCTGGTTCTCCGTGTCGGACACGATGAGGTATTCCTTGACGAGCGCATCGACGACCGTTCGTGCGTAGGCCTGGCGTGCCTCATTATGAGGCCCGCCGTGGCGGCGGGCGCGGGACTGGCCGTGGGACACGAACTCGGGCTTGAGCTCAATCGTGTGCGAATTGATGCGCAGTCGGATCGGTTTCTTCAGTGGCCGGCGCAAGTATTCGACCGCGCGTGAGGCAATGGTCTGCCAGATTGTCCGGCCCTTGATCTCAGCGGCTTCGGGAGAATCAACCGCTGTTGGTGTGATGCCCGGGAGGAGATGGTCGACGGTGCTGGAGACAACATCGGATTCGCCGAGTGAGGGGAGGACGCGGGAAATGTAGGACAGGAATCCGGTGCTGGGACCAAGGATAAGAACACCGGAGCGCGAGAATCGGGTCCTGTGGGCGTACAGCAGGTAGGCGGCACGGTGGAGTGCGACCGCGGTCTTGCCTGTACCGGGGCCGCCCTGGACAACGAGGACTCCCGTGGAGTCGGCTCTGATGATCTGATCCTGTTCAACCTGGATGGTGGCGACAATGTCGGACATGTGGCCCTGGCGGGCAGAACCGAGTGAGGCCATGAGCGCGCCCTCACCGGTCAGATTCAAGTTCGCAGCTGCTTCGGTGTCCGAGGTCAGCAGCTCATCTTCGACGGAGGTGACCTTGCGCAGCCGGGACTGAATGTGGCGGCGGCGCACCATGCCGAGAGGATTGAGGGCGGTGGCGCGATAGAACGGTTCGGCCTGGGGTGCGCGCCAATCAAGAAGAATCACACTGCGATCCTCGTCACGGAGCCCGATGCGTCCAACGTGGGTGATGTCACCGTTTTCTGAGTCGAGACGGCCGAGCACAAGCTGGTGTTCAACGTGGGCGAGTCGCGACAGATGATCCTCGTAGTCGGCCGCAAACGAGTCCCGTTGGAAGAGTTCTTCCGGGTTCAGCTCGTCGGGGTTTCCCCGCCCCTCGATGCGAATATCGGCCAGTTTTTGCGCGTAATCGGCCGTCAAGGAATCGAGGCGTGCATAGGCTGTGTCGAGGTAGCCCTGCTCCTCAGAAATCGAGTCCATTGTTTCTCCATCGCTCATGAGACATACAATTATCCAAGACGGATAGGCATCTTGTCATTCTTGAGCGGAGGTGGACCATGACGGACCTGCTGGAATTCACGTCAGATCCCGACGAAACCCCACAGCAGATCTCGACCCTAATCTGCGTGGTCGGAGGTGGGCCGTTTGATGCGGGAGGAATCTCGGGCGCTGTCGGCCAGGCGCTCGGCGAGGGTGAACTCATCGCTTCATTCGATCCCGACCTGATTTTCGACTTCCGTTCCGAACGTCCCATGATCACGTTCGAGAATGGCGCCATGACCCGTATGACCGACCCGCGTCTCGACGTGTACCTGGTTGAAGACGTTGAGGGCGAGAAATACATCATGCTGCGCGGCAACGAACCGGACTTGCGTTGGCACTCCCTCTCCGAGGGAGTTCTTCAGCTCGCCACCCAGTTCGGTGTCGAACGGTTCTATGCGCTCGGTGGTCTCCCGTCCGGGATCCCGCACACCCGCCCCGTTGATCTGCTGATCCGCGGCTACCGCAGGTCCCAGCCCGACCAGGAATCCACCTACATTCAGTCCGTGAACTTCTCCGAGTTCCTCGTCTACACGCTCGGAACATCAGGGATTGAAACGACGTCAGTTCTATCCCGGGTACCCTTCTATCTCGTCAACTCAATGTATGCGGCAGCGGCCGGAGCCGTCGTCACGTACGTATCGGACGATACTGGGCTAGCCCTCCCGCTCGGAGATATCGAGCGGGCCGCGCAGAGCGAATCCGAACAGATCGAAGCAGCCTACGGGGAGCAGGAAGACTTCCAGACCCTCGTTGCCTCCCTCGAACAGGAATACGACACGGAGGGACCCAATTCTGGGTTCATCATCCCCTCGGACGTGAGCAAGACGGAGATCCCGAGCGCGGACGAGCTCGGTGAGGCTGCTGAGCAGTTCCTTGCCAGGCGCAACCAGCGCCCCGGACGCAGGCGCGGAAGGCACGCTAAACGCAAAGACGAATGACGATGCGAATCTGGCTAGCCGGGCTAGCCGTCTACATCATGGCGGTGGCCGCCCGAACTAGTTTCGGTGTGGCCTCACTTGATGCACTCTCCCGATTCGACATCTCCGCAGCCGAACTCTCCCTCTTCACAGTCGTTCAGCTAGCCGTCTATGCCGGATGTCAGATCCCGCTCGGCATCCTCCTCGACAAGTACGGATCCCGCCCCATCATCATCGGCGGGGCCCTCACTCTTTGCGGCGGGCCGGGGTTGGCCGCGGGTTCCGGGACCGACCCCCGTGGTGCCCGCGGCCGCCCCCCCCTCCTTCCCCTTTATCCCTTTCGCGAGGGGATAGGGACAGGGGCCGGCGGGGGCCATCAAGATGTTAAAAAGAAACAGCAACAAGTCCGGACCCCGCCCCATCATCATCGGCGGGGCCATCATTCTTGCGGGCGGCCAGGTCTGGCTCGCGTTTGCAGGTACGTACCCGAGTGCGCTCGCGGCCCGCATCCTCATCGGCATGGGAGACGCAACCGCCTACACCTCGGTGCTCCGACTGATCCCGCAGTGGTTCCCACCGGGCAGGGTACCCCTCTACACCCAGCTGACCTCGTTCCTGGGGCAGGCGGGGCAGGTCATCTCCTCCATCCCTTTCGCCATGATGCTCGCCCACTTCGGGTGGGAAAAGGCGTTCCTCGCAATGGGAATCGTTGGCGGCATCGTCGGTCTTTTCGCCGCTGTATTCATTAGAGAAAAAGAACAATTCGTTCCCAATACCGAAAAGACGGCGACCAAGTCCCTCTCCCACCCGGGAGTCTGGCAGGGATTCTGGGCCCACTTCACCCTCGGTTTCCCAGGAAACGTTTTCCTGCTCCTGTGGGGCGTGCCCTTCATGGCAGCCAACGGTATTGACCAGTCCGTTGCCTCCGCACTCCTCATCGTGTGCTCGGTCGCCGGCATCGTCACCGGACCGCTTGTTGCACGCATGGTATCCCGCCACCCCCTTCGGCGAGGCTGGCCCGTCATCACCATCGCCCTCATCCTCACCTTCTCTTGGGCCTGGGTGCTGACGCGCTCGCGGCCGGTCGAGGAATGGGAGTTCGCAATCCTTCTCGTTGTCCTAGCTCTCGGAGCCTCCGGCTCCGCGATAGGCTTCGACTTCGCTCGCACCTCCGTCCCCATCCGCGGTCTCGGCGTCGCTAACGGGCTTGTCAATCAGGGCGCGTTCTTTGCCGCCCTCATCTCCTCCTACATCATCGGTCTCGTCCTCGACCACCGGGCACCCGATGGGAACTACGAGCTCACGGACTTCAAGGCGGCCCTGTCCACCCAATTCATTCTCATCGGGATCGGGGTGGCCGGATTCCTGATCGTCGGCCGCAGTGCCACCAAACGATTCGAACAGGACCGAGGAACCACGATCCAACCAGCACGGATTGCGATCGAGAGGATCCTCCGCGAATTCCGTGCCGACCGCGTAGCGAGAGCAGACGAAAAGGAAGGACTGCATGAGCAGGCTGGTGAAAGAACCGGTAGGCGGTGGCCGTTCCCGCTCCTCGACAACAGAACCGGTGCTCGCACCCCTGCCTCCGCCCACTCCTCGTCAAAACCGGTCGACCAGATTGATCATGCTGAGTTGAACACGACGCCGAACGAGGTCGATACGAAACGATACGACGAGTCGAATCCCGACATTCAATCTGTTTCCCCGAACGCCGCAGGTGTGTCGGTAGAAGAGTTGGATGCTGGCAACGACGTGGGTGGAGCCGACGAGGCTGAGACCGAGACTGATATTGCCAGCGATCAAACGTGGACGGTAGAGCTAGCTCCAGATCCAGCACGACGTGCGGGAATCGCGGACTGGAGCGCATCGCCTGCCTCCTCGGCGATCACTCCCGATGAGGTCGACAAATAGACGGGACTCCTTGCTCAAGTAAGACAGGTGAGCATGCCTGCCGTTGACGCCGCCCAAGCTCACCTGGGTTGAATCACCAGGGATCAGTCGTTGGAGAGTCCTAGGTTGACTTCGGGAAGGTCCAGGTAGGGCGATGCTGACGGTTTGAGATCTGAATAAATTCTTGCTGGCATGGGCAGACGATAGACCTCCCGAGTCATGTTGGGCCAGGGTTGCTGGCTCGCACCGAGAACGATATTCCCGTAGCGTCGGCCCGACCAGATCGCCGGATCCGTGATGGCAATGACGTGATCAAACACGGAAAGTACGGTAGCGATCTCGGCCTTGTAGTGGCGAGAGAGATTAAGAAGATAGATCCCGTTGGGAGCCAGCGCGTTCCGAGCATCGATCGCCGCCTCCTGGGTCATGAGATGGTAGGGAACGGTTCCTTCCGCGAATGCGTCCCGCACGATCACGTCCCAACCCTTCCCGGCCTGGGAATGAAGAACCTGTCGTCCCTCGGCATTCCGGATGCGCAGGCGCGGGGAGCGGGGGAGCGGGAACCATTCGCGCACCTTCGTCGCGAGAATCTCATCGACCTCGATCGCGAGCTGGCGGGAGTTCGGGTGCGAAGCGTCGAGAGCGCGAGGGAGAGCACAGCCGGCTCCACCGATGTGGAGGGCCCGGATGCCGGTCCCTCGTGGAAACCGTCCCTCGGTGAGAAGCCGCATGTGCTGCATGTATTCGAACTCCAGATATTCCGGATCGGTCAAATCGAGGGCGGAAGACGGCAGACCATCCAGATAGAGTGTGAGGAGGGAAGGTCGATCAGGGTCAACCGTGATACTTGCGATGCTCATCGACGTCATTTCTTCCATGGTTCAACAGTACGGGAGGTGCCATGTCACGGGCTCCGCGGTCCCAGGCGGGTCGCCGCATGCGAGGCGGTGATGATTCCCGCACGCCCATCCTCCACGTGGACATGGATGCGTTCTTTGTTGAAGTGGAACTCCTGGAACGCCCCCACCTGAGAGGCAAACCCGTGGCCGTTGGCGGCCAAGAACGAGGGGTGATCGCCTCAGCCTCCTACGAGGCCCGTGCCTACGGCGTGAACTCGGCCATGCCCGTGGTGCAAGCAAAACGCCTGTGCCCCGACCTCATCATGATTCCGGTGCGGCACGGCATCTACTCGACCGTGTCTCGACGGATCATGGAAATCCTCGGATCCTTCACCCCGACCGTCGAACAGGTCTCGGTCGACGAGGCGTTCCTCGATGTTTCCGGAGACCGCAAACGCAGGCCCGTCCAGATCGCACAACACATCAGGGCCGCGATCAGAGAACAGGAGGGGGTACCGGCGTCGGTTGGCATTGCCGCCACCAAGCACGTTGCGAAGATCGCCTCGGCTCATGCCAAGCCCGACGGATTCCTCCTCGTCCCGGAAAACGAGACCCTCGCCTTCCTCGGAGACCTCCCCATCGGTGCCCTGTGGGGAGTGGGAGAGGCAACGCAAAAGAAGCTCGCCAGCCGCGGCATCACCTCCGTCACCGACATCCGTGAACTGTCCCAAGCTGACCTTGAGCGAATGCTAGGGAAAATGGGTGGCAAACTGTGGGAACTTGCCAACGGCATTGACCGGCGCGACGTTGTGACGACCAGGGTGGAAAAGTCGATCGGGAAAGAAGAAACCTACTTCGATCTCCTCACAGTGAGGAGTGAGGTCGAAGCCCGCATGCTCCACCAGGCCCACGAATGCGCGAGACGGCTCCGCGAGAGGGGGCTCGTTGCCTGGCGGATCAGCATCAAAGTTCGAGACGCCTCCTTCTCAACGATCACCCGCTCCCACACCCTCATGTCACCAACAAACCTGGCATCCGAAATCTACCGGGTCGCCATCTCGATGCTGGACATGCCGCCCGGGGGAGTGCGGCTCGTCGGGGTCCGCGTAGAAAGCATTGAACCGGGTGAATCCACCCAGACGATACTGGGTGACGATGGCCGGACTGAGCAGGCTGAACGTACCCTGGACACCATCAGGAAGAAGTTTGGCTCCGGGGTAGTGGGACCCGGCACTCTGCTATCCCCTCGGGGTGAGGACGGGCTATGATGAGCAGTAACGATGACTAGGAGGTCTCCATGGCGCTGTCAGAATACGAGCAGGAAATGCTCGCGCAACTCGAGGAACAGCTACGGGATGAAGATCCGAAGCTGGCTCAATCTTTCCAGCCCGCGCGCCAGGTTTCCCTCAAGAGGCTCGTGATTGGACTCTTCATCGTTGTTGCCGGCCTTGGCATCCTTGTCGCAGCCGTCGCCTTCTCCATGAGCTGGCTCGGCATTATCGCCTTCGTCGTCATGCTCGGCGGGGCCCTCTACATCTTCTCCGGTCCGCGTGGCTTGAGCAGCGCTCCACCGGCCCCCACCGATAGCAGGCGCGGCCCGTCACGAGAATCCTTCATGGCCCGCCAGCAGGACATGTGGGAACGCAGGCGGGAACAGGACGGGAGCTAAGCCCCCACTCCTCCCAACCACTTCCCACCACGGAACTGAAACCCGGCCTCGGCCGGGTTTTTCCTTGCCTGACAACAAGCTGAACTTCATATTCTTCCTCCACCGTATTTTTCGTTGAAAATTGGCGAAAACTACCCTCCTGACGCGGTGATTTGCGGTTGCATGTGGAGGGAAGTGGGGTAAAGTGGTGCCAACTGATGGCAGGGGGAGGTGAGTCGGATGTTCCTTGGGACGTACGAGCCGAAGCTTGACGAAAAGGGACGCCTGATTTTGCCTGCCAAGTACCGCGACCAGCTCGCGGACGGACTTGTCATCACCCGCGGTCAAGAACGTTGCCTCTACGTGTTCAAGGTGGAGGACTTCATGGAGATGCAGGAGCAGGCCCGCCAAGCCCCGCTCTCGAACAAAGAAGCACGCAACTACCTGCGTGTCTTGATGTCCGGAGCGGTGGACCAGGAGCCCGATCGTCAGGGACGGATTTCCATCCCCGCGAACCTGCGGACCTATGCGGGTCTCGAAAGAGACCTGGCAGTGATCGGCACAGGCAACCGTGTTGAGATCTGGAACGCCGACGCTTGGAGCTCGTTCCTGGAAGAGCAGGAAGCAGCGTTCTCCGACCGAGATGAAGAGATCATTCCGGGGCTTCTCTAGTCCCGGGCGGTGGCCTTCTCCCGTGGTTCTGGCAACAATTCCCCATTGTCAGAAATACGGGAGAGGACCACTGTTGAGAAAAACGAGGAGGTGCCATGAGCGCGGCTGACCTGCATGTACCCGTCCTGCTGGACACGTGCATGGAGCTTCTCGCACCCGCGCTCACCGAACCCTCACTCCTCATTGACGCGACCCTCGGTATGGGAGGGCACACGGAAGCCGCACTCACGCGGTTCCCGAACCTCCGGGTCGTTGGAATCGACCGCGATCCGGAAGCCATCAGGCTCGCATCCGAACGCCTTGCTCCCTTTGGGGACAGGTTTGTGGCCGAGCACGCCGAGTACGACCAGATCGGGCGGATCGCAGAGAAGCACGGGAGGCCCCAGGGGATTCTCATGGATCTCGGAGTCTCCTCCCTTCAGCTGGACGACGCCTCACGGGGCTTTGCCTACGCGCAGGATGCTCCTCTGGATATGCGGATGGATACCTCGCAGGGGCCGACCGCGCAGGATCTGATCTCCTCCTCAACCCACGGTGAACTCGCACGCATCATCTCCACCTACGGGGAGGAGCGATTTGCCGGCAAGATCGCATCCAAGATCATGAACCACCCGGACCGCGACCACCTCACGACCTCCCAGTTGGCTGACCTCGTGAAGGAAGCTATTCCCGCTGCGGCCCGCCGCACGGGAGGCAACCCGGCCAAGAGAACCTTTCAGGCCCTGCGCATCGCGGTCAACGACGAGATGGCGATCCTGGAGCGAGCACTACCCGCCGCCATGGAGTGCCTGGATGTTGGCGGTCGCCTCGTCGTCGAGTCCTACCACTCGCTCGAGGACCGAATCGTCAAGCGCGCCATGACCGAGGGGGCGACCTCCTCAACACCGATCGGGGTTCCGGTCGACCTCGACACACCTCCCTTCACACTCATCACCAAGAAAGCAATTCAGGCCGACGCGGCCGAGATTGCAAGAAACCCACGATCAGCTTCGGTGCGGGTACGTGCCTGCGAGAAAACCAGTAAAGGACGACAATGAGCGCAACAGCTTCCGCCACCGCACCAGTAGCTCACCCGGCGCGCCGGCCCGTCGTAACCGGGCTGCCGGCCATTCAAGTCGTCCCCACTCCCGCACCCATGAAGGGCTTCGTGCTAGCCACGATTGCCTGCATCGTCCTGTTCTGTGGGGCTCTTGCAACAGTTTTTATGCTCAACACCGCCATGGTCGAGGGTGCCTACAAGATTCAGGAACAGCAGGTGCTGCTCAATGATCTTGCCGACACGCGCAACACGCTTGTCGACGAGATTTCGGAAGCCTCAACCGCGGGTGCACTGCGCGAACGGGCCGAATCGATGGGTCTGGTTCCCGCGACCGAGATTCGTCACGTTGACCTCGGTCCCGGTGTCGTTACCGGTGGTAGCGTCGACAGCGGGCAATAATGGCTGACGTGAGTACCACGTCCCTCAAAGCCCGATTGCAGAAGTTTCGCAAACGGGTCACTTTCGACAACAGCTTCGTTTCCAGGCTGAAGGCCATCATCGTGGTTTTCGTTGTTGGGCTCGCACTCCTGTCCGTGCGGCTGATCGACCTTCAGGTGGTCCGCGCAGACACGCTCGCCGATACCGCAGTTCAGCACCGGTCCCGTACCTATACTATCCCGGCGGAACGAGGCCAGATTGTGGACTCGAACGGTAACGTGCTTGCCGTGTCTCGTGAACGCTACAACGTGGCGGTCAACCAGAATCTCATCGGTGACTACGTGCGCAGGGACGAGGACGGCACCATCATTGGCAGGGGCGCACCCGCTGCCGCGGAAGCACTCGCCCCGATCCTCGGTATTGATGAGGCGCGCCTTGCCGGCATGCTCTACGGCGGGGACACGAAATCAACCTGGACCTATATTGCCCGCGACGTGTCACCCGAAGTGTGGCGGCAGATCAACTCCTACGGGATCCCCGGGATCGAGCCGGAACAGTTCATGCGCAGGGAATACCCGAACGGCAAGGTCGGGGCATCCGTTCTTGGCTTCCTCGGTGAGGATGACTCGGGAAATATTGGTGGCCAGGCCGGTATTGAACGGACCATGGATGAGGAACTGACTGGCGTCGATGGTTCGCTCACCGTCGAGATTTCTCGCTCGGGTGCCGTTATTCCCACCGGCAGAACAATTGAGGAAGCTGCCCAGCACGGCAGCACCGTGACTCTCACAACCGACGTGGATCTGCAGTATGCCTTGGACGAGGCACTGAACACCTCGGTTGAGGCCCAGGGTGCGGAATGGGGTGCCGCGATCGCGATCGAGGTCGATACCGGACGCGTTCTTGCCCTGTCCGATACCGGAACCTACGACCCGCAGAACCCGGGCGAAGGCGGCTCGGTTGGCTCTCGCGTTGTTCAGACCCCCGTTGAACCCGGTTCTTCCGGCAAGCTCATGACGTTCTCGGCCGCCCTCGACCAGGGAACGGTCACGCCTCTCACCATGTTCCCGGTCTCGTCCACGATCACGATGCCGAACGGGGAGACGATCAAGGACAACGATGCGCACGCGTCGGAGAACATGACCGTTGCCGGCATTCTTGCCAAGTCCTATAACACCGGGCTCATCCAGATCGGTGACACGATCGACGACGATACCCGGTACGAATACATGCGGCTGTTTGGTTTGGGGGAGCGGACCGGTCTCGAACTGCCCGCCGAATCGGCTGGCATCATCTCCGGTCCCGACACGTGGGGTAACCGCACGCGGTACACAACCATGTTCGGTCAGTCCTACGCCCTCACAACCGCCCAGCTAGGGCAGATGGTGGCAACGATCGCGAACGGGGGAGTGCGCACCGACCTTCACATCATCGACTCGATCACCCGCCCCGACGGCACGGTCGAGCCCACAATTGTGTCCGACCCGGTACGAGTCATTGAAGAGGAAACAGCCGGCCAGATGCTGAGTATCATGCAGGCTGTGACTGAAAGTGGTTCAACGGGTTACTACGCGCGGATCCCCGGCTACAACGTGGCCGGCAAGACCGGTACGGCACAGATGGCGGACGAGTCCGGGCAGCTGAACGATCGCGTGGGTACATTCGTGGGTGTTGTGCCGGCTGAAGATCCTCAGATCGCCGTCGCGGTGGTTGTCTACAATGGTCGAGGTCCAGGCTACGGTTCGGAAACCGCCGCCCCGGTCTTTGGTGAGTTCGGCGCCTTCGCGGTACGGCACCTCGGCATCCCACCCTCGACCGATCCGCTCGTCCAATACCCGTGGACCGAGTCCGAGATGAACAGGGCGCAGAGCGAGAATCTGCTGAACGAGGATGGCACCTACCGGGAGTATGTGGAGTACCGATGAAACTGAATGAACTATCGTCCTTCGGCTCCGTCAGCGTTCCCGATCAAGACGTGACCGGTATCAGTGCCGACAACCGCGACATCACCCCCGGTGACCTGTTCGCAGGTGTTCCCGGGCTGCGTGTGCACGGAGCCCGCTTTGCGGAGGACGCACTCAAAAAGGGTGCCGTTGCAGTCCTGACAGACGAGGAAGGGCAAGAATTTATCCCCGACGGTGTTCCCCGCGTCATTGTTGATGACGTGGCCGGGATCCTCGGAACGGTTGCCTCCCTCATCTTTAACGAACCGGCCAAGCACTTGCGTAGCTTCGGTGTGACGGGAACGAATGGCAAGACCACGACCGCGTACATGATCGACCACATCCTGAGCAAGCTCGGGCTCGTGACCGGTCTCGTTGGCACCGTGGCCCTGCAGATCGCGGGCCGAGACGTGCCAGCGCGGCTCACCACACCCCAGCCTGCTGATCTGCAGAAGTTCCTCCACCGCCTCGTTGGCGAGGGCGGGACCGAACTGGTCATGGAAGTCTCCTCCCACGCCCTGTCCCAAAAGCGCACCGACCCGATCAGGTATACGGTTGCCGGATTTACGAACCTCACCCAGGATCACCTCGACTACCACGAGACACTCGACGACTACTTCGAAGCGAAGGCACTGCTGTTTGAGGAAGGAAAGTCGGAACGTGCCGTGCTATGGACCGATGACGAGTACGGATACCGGCTCTATCACAGGCTGGTGAGCAATGGTCGTCCCGTCACGTGGTTGGGACGGTCACCCCGCGACGGGCACGGCTGGCTGCTGACGGGTGATGATAATTTCACCCTGACCGAGCATGGTGTTCCGAATCCGGCTATTCACGAGTGCCACACGGACCTGCCGGGCGAATTCAATGTCGCCAACGCGGCGCTCGCCGCGACCATGGTTCTCGAAGCAGGCATTCCCGGCGCCGACCAGGCCATCACCTCGATCACACCCACGGTCCCGGGCCGCATGGAAGTGCTGTCTACCCACCCCAGGATCGTGATCGACTTTGCCCACAACGCCGATGCGCTGTCGAAGGCCATGGAGGCCCTGCGAGCAGACACTATGGGCAGGCTCATCACGCTCACCGGCTCGGCCGGTGACCGCGATGCGGTCAAGAGGCCCATCATGGGCAGGGTCGTGGCAGAGGGCTCTGACGTGTTCTACCTGACCGATGATGATCCCCACGGCGAGGACCCTGCCAAGATCAGGGCAGAGATCCGAGCCGGAGCCGAAGGTTTGATACAGATCGTTGAGATTGGGGACCGGGCAGAAGCGATCGCACACGCGATTGCGCATGCAGAAGAGTCCGATACCGTGCTGATTGCCGGGCGCGGTCATGAGACCATTCAAGAGGTAGCCGGAATCGAATACGAGCTCGATGACCGGGTGGAGGCGAGAGCAGCTCTCGCAAGGAGGCAAACCGCATGATTCCCGTATCGCTTCAGCAGATCGCGGACGATGTCACAGGTCGCCTCCTCGGCGCGGGCCACGAGGATGCTACGGCAAGCTCGGTGACCATTGACTCCCGGCAGGCGACTGCCGGGACCCTGTTTGTTGCTATCCCCGGGGAGCGCGTCAACGGACACGACTACGTCCAGCAGGCCCTCGAGCAGGGCGCAAGTGCCGCACTGGTGGAAGACCCCGAGCGGGCACTCGCCACGGGTGCCGACCCGGCCCGCCTCATCGCCGTCCCATCAACGCAGGATTCGCTCGGTGACCTGGCACGCCACAACCTGGCCAGAGTCCGGGAAGCTGGAATCCCCCTCGTCGTTGGCGTGACCGGTTCGGTCGGAAAGACCACGACGAAAGACTTGCTCGCCGTTCTCCTCGAACCGCGCGGCCCCATCATCGCGCCCCCCGGATCGTTCAATAACGAGATCGGGCTGCCGCTCACAGTCTTGCGGGCCGACGAGAACACGGCGACCCTGGTGCTAGAAATGGGTGCGGATCGGGTTGGTAACCTGGAGCACCTGACCGGCATCGCCCCGCTCGACATTGGGGTGGTCCTCGCAGTGGCGCGCGCTCACCTTGGTGAGTTTGGTGGCATCGAGAAGGTTGCCCAGGCGAAAGCCGAGCTCGTCACCGGAATCAAGCCCGGTGGCACTGCCGTCCTCAACGCCGATGATCACCGCGTGGCTGCCATGGCCGACCGTGCGAGTGATGTGCGGAGATTCTCAAAGCTCACAGAAGTCGACGTGTACGCCACCGATATCCAGGTGGGAGCCGATGGTAGGGCCTCCTTCACGCTCCACGCGGGCCCGGAGTCCGCTCCGGTCCACCTTGGACTTGTCGGTGAACACCACGTTTCAAACGCGCTTGCCGCGGCCACGGTTGCGATCGTTGCCGGCACGGACCTTGCTGAGATTGCCCGCCTCCTTGGCGGTCTGGGTGCCGCATCACCGCATCGCATGGATGTGTGGTCGAAGGGCGATCTCACGATCATTGACGACTCGTATAACGCGAACCCGGATTCGATGCGGGCGGGGCTGCGTGCTCTCGCCCAGATCGGGGGAAGCGGGAGGAAGACCGCTGTCCTCGGTGTCATGCTGGAACTCGGTGAAGAATCGGATGCGGAGCATGCCGCAATCGGGACCGAACTGGCCGACCTCGGGATCGACACTCTCATCAGCGTGGGAGCGCCTCCGCTCGCGGAGAGCGCCCGGCGTGCCGGCGTTGAGGTTGCCGAAGTGAGCGGTGTTGAGGAAGCCTGGAGCGTCATCATGCCCCTCCTGGAAAGTCCAGGCACTATTCTGTTTAAAGGATCGAACGGATCAAAGATTTGGCAACTAGCTGACCGAGTGAAGGAGGAGACTTGCTAACCATCATGGTTTCCATGGGAGTCGCCATGGTGATTTCCCTCCTGGGCACGCCCCTCTTCATCAAGTTCCTGGTGAAGAAACAGTATGGGCAGTTCATTCGCCAAGACGGCCCCACCTCGCATGCCACGAAGCGCGGCACACCCACCATGGGTGGTGTCATCATCATCCTGGCAACCATTGTCGGGTACGCGGTGGCCAACATCGTGGCTGGCAGATCGCCGGGCGCATCGGGCTGGCTCCTCATGTTCCTCATGGTGGGCATGGGCTTCATTGGTTTCCTTGATGACTACATCAAGATCTCGAACCAGCGTTCCCTCGGCTTGAGCCCGCTCGGCAAGATCGTGGGACAGGCCCTCATCGGCATCCTGTTTGCCGTGCTCGCCCTCCAATTCCGCAACGACGACTTCCGGACCCCCGCATCCATGCGGCTGTCTTTCGTCCGTGACACGGACCTGACACTCGCATTCGCGGGAGTCGGTGTTGGTCTTGTGCTCTTCGTGCTGTGGGCCAATTTCCTCATCACGGCCTGGTCGAATGCTGTCAACCTGACCGATGGTCTGGATGGACTTGCGACCGGTGCCTCGATGATCTCGTTTGGTGCCTACACGATCGTTACGATCTGGCAGTCGAATCAGTCCTGCCTGTCTATCCTCGACCCCGCAACCGGCTGCTACGAGGTACGCGACCCGCGTGACCTTGCCATGATCTGTGCCGCAATCGTCGGTGCCTGCTTCGGCTTCCTCTGGTGGAATGCCTCACCCGCACAGATCTTCATGGGGGATACCGGCTCGCTCGCACTTGGCGCGGCGTTCGCCGGTGTCTCGATCCTGTCCCGCACCGAGTTCCTCGCAGTACTCATTGGTGGCCTGTTCGTCATCATTGTCATGTCGGACGTGATTCAAATCGGGGTCTTCAAGATGACGAAAAAACGCGTGTTTAGGATGGCGCCGCTGCACCACCACTTTGAACTCAAGGGCTGGGGCGAGGTCACGATCGTCATCCGCTTCTGGATCGTTGCCGCCCTGTTTGCCGCACTCGGTGGCGGACTGTTCTACACGGAATGGTTGGCATCGCAGTGAGAACAGTTCCACAGCGGGAAGACTTTGATGGGGCCCGGATTGCGGTCGTGGGCATGGGAGTGTCAGGTACTGCAACCTATGAGGCCCTCATCGAACACACGGGAGCGACCCTGTCGCAGTGGGATGCGAAAGGTGACGACGTGGGCGCGCGCCTGCTGACCGCCGAAGCACTTCTCGACTGGGATCCCAATCTCGTCGTCATTGCCCCGGGTATCCCAGCCGTCTCGGACATTTACCGGGCCATGGGAGCCTACCGGATCCCCATCTGGTCCGAAGTGGAGCTGGCCTGGCGCATGAGAAGCGTCGATGCCGAAGGCAATGCTGCTCCGTGGCTGGCCGTGACCGGCACGAACGGGAAGACGACCACGGTGCAGATGGCGGAGGCCATGGCAAACGCCGGGGGATTCAACGCCAAGGCTGTCGGTAACGTGGGTGACCCCCTCATTACCGCGGCCACGGATGAGCAGGGCCCCGATATTCTCGTCGTGGAACTGTCCTCGTTCCAGCTGCACTCGACCCACACGATGTCTCCGCTCGCAGCGGGATGCCTCAATATTGCCGACGATCACCTGGACTGGCACGGATCCCGTGAGGAATACCGGGCCGCGAAGGCCCGTGTCTACAGCAATACTCAGGTTGCCTGCCTCTATCCCGTCGATGAGCCAATCGTTTCCGCCATGGTCGAAGAAGCTGACGTGGTGGAAGGGGCGCGCGCCATTGGGCTGACGAAGTCCGTGCCCGCATCGGGACAGATCGGTCTCGTCGAAGACATCATTGCCGAGCGTGCTTTCGGCCCCGAACGCTTCCATTCGGCCCACGAACTCTTCCAGCTCTCCGACCTTGAGCACCTCGCCCACGGTGACGTGCCCCTGCATCTGCTCAACGATGCGATGATGGCGGCGGGACTCGTGCGCGCGGCAGGCGTGGAACCCGCCGCGATCCAGCGCGCCCTGTCGACCTTCAGTCTTGGCGGGCACAGGATCGAGACCGTCGCGGTCCGTGGCGGGGTCACGTGGATCAACGATTCGAAGGCGACGAATGCGCACGCGGCCCGCGCCTCCATCCGCGCCCAGGACGACGGTTCCGTCGTGTGGATCGCCGGCGGTGTGAGTAAGGGCGCACGCTTTGATGACCTGGTTGCCGATATTGCGCACAAGCTCAAGGGTGTCGTGGTCATTGGCGAGGTGCAGGAACCCATCCTCGATGCGCTAGAGTCGCAGGCCCAGGGCGTGCCCGTCACGATCATCCCCCCGGGCTCCGCTAAAGTCATGACCGATGCTGTGCACGCGGCTGGCCAGCTGGCCGGCCGGGCAGGTGTTGTCATGTTGGCACCCGCGTGCGCGTCATGGGATCAGTTTGTTTCGTATGCCGATCGTGGCCAACAGTTCGCCCAGGCAGTTTTGGAGTAAAGAATGAGCGTCACACTGTCCGCGGAAGACGAGCGGGCGAGGGACGTTATTCGCCAGGCCGTTCTGCTGGTTCTTTCCGCCACGCTCATCCTGACGGTTATTGGAATCGTCATGGTCTTTTCCGCCACGTCCGTCACCTCGATCTCGCAGGCCCTCGTGTACGACAATCCTGCGGCACGCTTTGCGGAGGCTCAACGTCAGCTCACTTTCGGAATCGTGGGGCTCATCCTGCTGCCTATCGCGGCATGGATTACTCCCCGGTTCTATGAGCGGTTTGCTTGGCCGATCTTTATTGCGGGGATCGGGCTTCAGCTTCTTGTCCTGACCCCGCTCGGCATGTCCTCGCGCGGCAACAACAACTGGGTGAACATTGGCGGCTTCACCCTGCAGCCATCCGAGTTCCTCAAGCTTGCCGCCGCTCTCTGGCTCGCGGTCATGGTCGGGCGGCTTGCCAAGTCTGACATGTCGGACATGAGGAAGGTCGCCATGCCGGCAGGGGCGGGAGCACTCATCGCGCTCGGCGGCGTACTCGCCGGCCGGGACATGGGCACCGCCATCATCTTCGTTCTCATGTACGGGGTGCTGTTCTGGTTGGCGGGAATCCCGGGACGCTGGGTCGCGATCATCGCCATTTGCGTTGCCGTCGTTGCCGTGTTGCTCATCGCAATGGAACCGTCGCGCCTCAACCGTGTCGCGGACTACGCTGAGAACATTTTCATCACCCCCGACGTCTATGACCCGACCCAGTCGGAGTATGCGATGTGGGCATTTGGCACCGGCGGGATTGGCGGTGTCGGACTCGGTGCCTCCCGGGAGAAGTGGAACTACCTTCCCGAGGCGCACAACGACTTTATTTTCGCGGTTATTGGTGAAGAGCTGGGCTTGGCCGGCTGCTTCGCCATCATCATCCTCTTCGTTGTTCTCGGCTTCGGTCTGTTCCG
The DNA here is from genome assembly GCF_001375495.1 of Flaviflexus massiliensis. Taxonomy (GTDB): domain Bacteria; phylum Actinomycetota; class Actinomycetes; order Actinomycetales; family Actinomycetaceae; genus Flaviflexus; species Flaviflexus massiliensis. Next base: position 1,269,339 of record NZ_LN831058.1, read on the forward strand.
GATCGCCACCCACCACAGGGACCGCTGGGTCCGGTACTTTGTTGCGATGATCGCGGTCTGGCTGACCGGGCAGGCCCTGCTCAATATGATGGTCGTGACCGGCGTGCTACCGGTCTTTGGTGTGCCACTGCCGTTCATCTCCCAGGGTGGTTCCTCGCTGATCGCCTGCCTGCTTGCTGTCGGCGTGGTTCTCTCGATGGCTCTGCGCCAGCCGGGAGTGGCCCAATCCTTGCGACTGTCGAAAACTGCATTCAAGTCCGTTGCTACGGTCAGGAGCACCAAATGAAAGTACTTGCCGCTGCCGGTGGTACCGCCGGCCACGTCAACCCGATGCTGGCAACCGCACGGGAACTCACCGAGCGTGGACACGAGGTGCTGGCGATTGGGACGATGGAGGGCCTGGAGGCGGACCTCGTTCCTGCCGCGGGACTCGAACTCTATCCGATTGCGAAGATCCCACTCCCGAGAAAGCCCTCCCTGGACCTGGTACGACTGCCGGGACGGATGCGAGCGACGGTGAACGAACTGCGTGGGCTCATGCGCGCCCGCAGCATTGATGCGGTCATCGGTTTCGGTGGTTACGTGTCGACTCCGGCATACCTGGCTGCGCGACAGGAAAAGATCCCCGTCATCATCCAGGAACAAAATGCTCGCCCCGGGCTGGCAAACAAGCTCGGGGCCCGCTGGGCTAAGGGTGTTTCCCTGACCTTTGAGACGACCCCGCTCGCCGCCAAGAACGGCATCACCCGCGTCACGGGACTGCCGTTGAGGAAAGAAATCAGTGACCTCGCGGCCGACTTTCAGGTGCCGGAACGCAGGTGGGAACGCCGCAATGCCGCAGCAGAACGCTTCGGACTCGACCCCGAAACCCCGATCGTTCTCGTGACCGGCGGTTCTTCGGGTGCACAACGCCTCAACGTTGCCTTCTCCCAGGCCGCCACCGATATTCGCAAGCACGCTCAGGTCCTCCACATCACCGGGCGCGGCAAGAGTTCCGACGTTGACTCGAGTTCCACGGGTGAGGGATACCGGGTTGAGGAATACGTGGGTGACATGGAAGAGGCGTACGCGGTTGCCGACCTCGTTGTGACACGGTCCGGTGCGGGCATGGTCGCCGAACTTGCCGCCCTCGGAATTCCCGCCGTCGTAGTCCCCCTCGCAATCGGTAATGGCGAGCAGTACCTCAACGCCAAAACCTACATTGATGCTGGCGCCTTCACCCATATCCCCAACGACGAGTTCACGGCCGACCGGGTCCGATCCGAGATCGTCCCCCTCATCAACCCCACGACGCTCAAAGAACGCCGCGACATCCTGCTCCAGTCCGGGGTGTCGAACGGCGGCTCTGCCGTCGCCGACCTCGTGGAGGAGTGCGCATGAAATTCCATCTCATCGGTGCCGGCGGAGTAGGCATGGTTGCCGTTGCCGAACTCCTTGCCTCACGCGGACAGACGGTCACCGGATCCGATGCCACCGCCTCCGCTAACACGCAGCGTCTCGAATCCATTGGGGTCACGATCTTCATTGGCCAGGATGCCGGCAATGTCGACCCTGATGCTGCGGTCGTCATCTCGTCCGCCATTAAGCCAGCAAACCCGGAACTCGCGATTGCTCGCGCCCGCGGGCAACGCATCCTCCACCGCTCCGAAGCACTCGCGCTGGCAGCGACAGGACTGGATTTCATTGCGGTGGCCGGAGCCCACGGTAAGACCACAACCTCGGGCATGCTTGCCGTTGCCCTCACCGAAGCAGGCCTTGACCCGTCCTACGCGGTAGGGTCCACCCTGCCCGGCGGTGCCTCGGGTGCGAAACTTGGTGGCGGGGACGTGTTCGTTGCCGAAGCGGATGAGTCGGATGGCTCGTTCCTCAACTACACTCCCGCGGTTGCTATCGTGACAAACATCGAACCGGACCACCTCGACCACTACGGCACCGAGGAAGCATTCCAGCAGGCCTTCGTTGACTTTGCGGCCTGCCGCGTGCGCGGCGGTCTCCTCATCGGGTGCGGTGATGACGAGGGGGCGGCGGCACTCCTGCAGGCGGCAGAAGGGCGGCGCTGGTCCTATGGGACCGGTAACCAGGTTCCTGGAACCGATGCCCATATCAAGATCACAATCACAGGTCCTGGCACTGCCACGCTGACCTTCCAACCCAACCGCGGACCCCACGCTAGCGCCACGGTGCGCCTCGCGGTCCCGGGTGATCACATGCTGCTTAATGCGGCCTCGGCATGGGCGACGGGGATTGAGCTCGGTGTCGACCCGGAGACCATGGCTCGCGCCCTTGGGACATTTCGGGGAACAGGACGGCGCTTCGAGAAGCGCGGCACGAAGAACAGCATCGATGTCTACGACGACTACGCACACCACCCCACCGAGGTGGAGGCAACGATCCGAGCAACGGCTCAGCAGTCCGAGGGACGGATTCTTGTTGTCTTCCAGCCCCACCTCTACTCCCGAACCCAAAACTTTGCTCGCGAATTCGCGAAGGCACTGGACCTGGCCGACGATGTGATCGTGACCGGGGTGTACGGTGCGCGAGAAGAACCGGTCGAGGGAGTCGACGGGTTCCTCATTACCGATCAGATGGTGCGCGGGGAATTTGTGGAGGACATGCACGAGGCGGCACGCGTCATTGCCAGCCGAGCCCAGCCCGGGGACCTGATCGTCACCATGGGTGCCGGTAGCGTCACCAAGCTCGGTCCCGAGATCCTGGACCTGCTGTGAGACCACCCAAGCAGCCCCGCAGGATCCAAACGGACCCAGCACGGGACCGCCAGATCCCGCCCCCGGAAACCGACACCGCGCGCGAGAGAGACGGTCGGGCCGGGCATGAAGGCGAACGCACATCCAAGCGGAAGACCGAGTCCGAGCGTGAGTCATCGGTCGACCGGGCGGTACGGAAAACAAAGACGCCCGCCTCGGGTAAACCATTGATGCCCCGCACCGCCGGCAAGCTCGCTTCCGAGCGGGTATCTGCCACAAAGCCGGTGATGACAGGCTTCCCGGGACGGAAGCGGTCCGAGAAGGATACCGCCGAAGAAAGTGCGCAGGCATGGACAAGCGGGGGAGCGAAGCAGAAGAGGGGCCTGAGGCGAAAGACCGGCACGGTTCCCGAACTGCCCATCCCGGAGAACCGCAAGAAGTCCTCCGACCCGTACGTGCTGACAGACAAGATCGAGAAGAAGAGACAGGCACGACGGAAGCAGCTGCTTCTCCGCATGGCCGGCCTTCTCGCAGCTATCGGCCTGGTTGCTGGCGCGATCTGGCTCCTGTTCTTCTCCTCCTTCTTTGTTGTGAAGGAAGACAAGATCGAGCTCACGATTGACGACCCCGCGGGCGTTGTCAACGAGGAGCAGGTCAGGGAGATTGCGCGCACCGCGACCGGGACTCCGGTGCTCCGATTGTCCGCAGCCGAGATCGAAGGGCAGCTGGAAGAGAATCCGGCCGTTCTTGATGCCTCCGTCAGTTCCTCGTTCCCGAACGGGATGACCGTGGACATTACGGCACGCGAACCCGTGGCCTGCGTTGGCGACGAAGGATCGTGCGTGGGAATCTCGGAAGATGCTGTGCAGTTGGAGATCTCCGATGAGGTGAGGGCGAGCCTACCGAGGTTGACGATGGACCTGGATGGTGACCACGCCAAGGCTCAACTCACCGGGCTCCTCGATGCGGTGGCAACCATGCCAGAAGATGTCCGCGGGCGTGTCCAAACAGCCACCATCTCCTCGTCGGGGCTCATCGAATTCCAGCTCGATTCCGGTGTTATCAAGTGGGGTCCCTCGGAGGAGAACGAGAAGAAGGCGCGAATTATCGCGGTTCTGCTCGATCAACCCGCCGGCACCTACGATGTGACATTGCCGGATGCCCCCGTCACGTATTAGACGACTTTGCCGATTGGGCGCGTCGGTAGTTGAACGAGGCCCCGAAGGTCCGTAACTTATGCGCGAGGTTGGAGCCAAGAAACCTCAACCATAACTTGAGGTCCCCGGAGGAAATATGTCAACAATCAACAATGCAGCAAACATCAAGGTCATTGGCGTTGGTGGTGCAGGAGTCAACGCCGTCGATCGTATGATCCAAGATGGTGTTGCCGGGGTTGAATTCATTGCCGTCAACACGGATGGCCAGTCCCTCGTCAAGTCCGAGGCGGAGACAAAACTCGACATTGGCCGCTCCGTCTCGAACGGCCTCGGCGCGGGCGCCGACCCCGCAATTGGACGCAAGTCCGCCGAAGAAAACATCGACATCATTCGCGCTGCACTCGAGGGCGCAGACATGGTGTTTGTGACCGCGGGTGAAGGTGGCGGAACCGGAACCGGTGCCGCCCCAATCGTGGCGAACGTTGCCCGTGAACTGGGTGCACTCACCGTTGGTGTCGTGACCCGCCCGTTCGAATTCGAAGGCCGTCAGCGTGCCTCGAAGGCAGCCGAAGGCATCAAGGAGCTGCGTAGCTCGGTCGATACCCTCATCGTCATCCCCAACGATCGTCTCCTTGAGATCGCGGAATCCGAGCCCTCGATCATCGAGGCCTACCACATGGCTGACGAAGTGCTCCGCTCCGGCGTCAAGGGAATCTCCGACCTCATCACGATCCCCGGCCTCGTCAACCTCGACTTCGCGGACGTGAAGGCGGTCATGAAGGATGCAGGAACAGCCATCATGGGTATCGGCTCCGCATCCGGCGAGGACCGGGCCATGAGGGCAACCGAGAACGCGATCTCCTCCCCGCTCCTCGAGGCCCGCATCGACGGTGCTCACGGCGTGCTCCTTTCCTTCCAGGCTGGAACCGATTTCACGATGCGCGAGCTGGCAAGCGCCTCCCAGCTCGTCCAGGAATCGGTCGACCCGAACGCGAACATCATCGTTGGCCAGATCATCGAGGAATCCCTCGGCGACGTCGTCAACGTGACGGTCATTGCCGCGGGCTTCGACGAGGCCGAGGACCACATCCTCGAGGGCCGTATCCCCGGAGCAGTCTCCCAGACGAAGCCGCAGGCCTTCCCCACCAGCCCCGAGGTTGCTCCCGTGCAGGAATCCGAGTCCGCGACCGAGGCTGAGCCCGGTCACCTCGTGACCCCCTCTGCACCGGTCGCGCCCCAGCAGCCTCAGCAGCGCCCACGCGTTGTTGAGGAAGAGCGCGGTCGTTCTGATCTCGACATTCCGTCTTTCCTCTTCAACGAGGACTAATCATTTACCGGGTTGATCTGCCGGGGGTGTTCGCAGGCTTCACGATGAGGGAAGCAGGAACATCCCCGGACTCGTATGCCGGGAACCTCGGTTACCACGTGGGAGACGATCCTGACAACGTTGACCTGTGGCGCGGCCGCCTCCAAGACGAGACTGGTCCGCTGTCGTGGATGAGCCAGGTGCACGGCACCACGCTTGTTGATGCTGCACCGCACGTGCAGGAAGCCGATGGCTTGCTGCTGGGGCCCGGTCAGGGCGGGGCGGTCATGGTGGCAGACTGCGTGCCACTCCTGCTCCTTGGTACGGGGCCCGTCACCCGCGGCGCAGTTGTGCATGTGGGACGGAAAGGACTCCTCGGTGGTATAGCCACCAAGGCGGTTCACGCTCTCAGGTCGGCTGGTGCAACGGATGTCCGCGCTGTCATTGGACCCTCGATTTGCGGAAGCTGCTATGAGGTGGGGGAGGAGGTGGCGGCGGAAGCCGAGAAGGATTTACCTGGTTCTGCGAGCACCACCTCCTGGGGAACACCGAGCATCGACATCCCCGGCACACTCGTGAGGCTCCTGGAAGCCGAAGGAGTGGATGTTGATCTGGTCGAGGCGTGCACGATGGAGGATGAGCGATTCTTCTCGCACCGCCGTCAAAAGGGCCGCGCTGGGCGGTTTGCGGGGGTTCTGGTTCTGCCGGGTTGACGACACTCCGCGGGACCTAGCACCGAAGAATGACCGACTGAATTACCGTAATCATGGCATGCTACTAACGGAAGGGGGAGCGCCGTGGGAATGTTTGAGCGCTTCATGGAGAAAGCACCGGCCATCGACGAAAACGAAGAGTACTTCGACGACGGCTACGAAGAGTATTCCGACTACGAGGAAGAGACTCCAGTGAGTAGCATCAGGCCCGTGGCGGCCCACGAAGAAGTGTCGCGTATCGCGACCTGCCGTCCGAAGACGTTCCAGGACATCGCGGTTTTCGCTGACGAGTTCCGCAAGAACCTCCCCGTCATCCTCAACCTTGCTGACGCGGACGATCACGCACGCCAGCGCATTGCCGATTTCGCACTCGGAGTCTGCTACGGCCGTGGTGGCAACCTCAACAAGATTTCAGAAGATGTCCTGCTCATGACCCCCCACTCGGTCCGCATGGATGAGTACCCTTCCGATGGGAATAACCGACTCGGTCATTAATGGCTCTTCTACTCCAAATCCTGTGGTGGGGGCTCTGGCTTTACACCCTGATCCTGTTCGCCCGGGTCGTCATTGACCTGGTGACCGTACTGTCTCGTGACTGGCGCCCCACCGGCGTGCTGCTAGTCGTCTCGAACTTGGTGTACGGGCTGACAGATCCTCCGCTCCGATTCTTGGGACGGTACGTTCCGCCCCTCAGGCTGGGTGCCGTGGCGCTCGATATGGGATTCCTGATCCTATTTTTCGGTGTCTCGCTCGCCCAGTGGATCATCCAAAGAATCCTTATTGCACTGTAGACCGCAATTATCTTGACAATCCTGGTGTAGTGTTGAGAACGATCAAGCACTACCCGAACTACCAAGAGGTGAAGACATGGCGCTGCTCACTGAAGACGATGTCGTAAACAAGACATTCACCGAGTCCCGTTACCGTGAAGAGGGATACAACCAGGACGAGGTTGATGACTTCCTCGACGAGGTTGCAGAAACGATCAAGCAGTTGACGGAAGAGCGTGACAGCCTCCGTGAAGAGCTTGCTCAGTCCAAGGCACGCGTTGGGGAACTCGAAGCCAGCGGCGGGCAGACCCAGCAGGTAGCGGCAGCGACGCAACCTCAGACCACGAACGAGACCGGCGACCTTGCCGGCCCCGCAGCGGGCGTCCTCGCACTCGCACAGCAGTTGCACGACAAGTACGTCAACGAGGGCCGCGAAGAAAGCGAACGCATCCTCGCGGAAGCGAACACCGAGTCGGCTCGCATCATCAAGGAAGGTGAGGACCAGTACAACCGGACCCTCACCCAGCTCGAGCAGGAACGCGGTCTCCTGGAGCGCAAGATTTCCGAGCTTCGTGACTTCGAGCGCGACTACCGTTCACGCCTCAAGTCCTACCTCGAGTCCCTCCTGTCCAATGTTGAGTCGGGTAACACCGGCGCGGGCAGCATCTAAGAGACATGAGTTCGATGGCGGCCTACGGGCCGCCATCGATGTGTTATGTACCGACTTGCTCTCCCCATCACCCTGGCCGTTATTCTCATGGACCAGGGGACAAAGTTCTGGGCCGAACAGGCCCTCGCCGACGGTCAACGCATCCCCGTGATTGGGGATTTCCTCAGCTTCGTCCTGGTCTACAATCCGGGTGCCGCCTTCTCGTTCGGGACCGGTAACACGTGGCTGTTCACAATCTTCTCAATCGTCGTCATCTCCGCGATCTCCTACGTCCTGAAAGAGTGCCGGTCACGAGCCTGGGGCATTACCCTCGCCGTGATCCTCGGCGGCGCAGCAGGGAACTTTATTGACCGTATTTTCCGTGACCCGTCGGTCGGGCAGGGACACGTCGTTGACTTCATCAACTACAACGGATGGTTTGTTGGGAACATTGCCGATATCGCCCTCGTCCTCGGCGTGGTTGCACTCATTATTATTGAACTGCGAGGCATCCCTTTCGGGGGAGTGGAACAGCGGGCGGAGGACGAGCCAGAAAACGTAGAGGAGTGAGGGCGATGAGCGAGTTGCGCAGATACTTCGTACCGGAAGGACTGGCTGGCGAACGAGCGGATGTTGGGGTCGCTCGCCTGACGGGACTCACCCGGTCTAAGGCAGGTGACCTGATCGACGAGGAGAAGGTCAGAATTGGCGGCCTCCCCGTGCAACGCTCCCGCAGACTCCTCGACGGTGAAGGTATCGAAGTCGAGATCCCGGCACCCGAACCGGCTGAGCCCGTCGAAACCCCGGTGGACATGGATGTCGTCTTTCAAGATGACGACATCATCGTCATCGACAAACCCGCAGGGGTCGCAGCCCACCCGTCGGTCGGATGGGAGGGACCGAACGTGGTCGGTGCGCTCCGTGCGGCAGGGGTCAAGATTTCCTCCTATGGTCCATCCGAACGCAAGGGGATCGTGCACCGCTTGGACGTGGGTACTTCGGGGCTCATGGTGGTCGCAAAGTCTGAACAGGCCTACACGGTTCTGAAGAGAGCTTTCAAGGAACGCACAGTCTCGAAGATCTACCACGTTCTCGTCCAAGGTCATCCCTTCCCCGCGAAGGGCACGATCGATGCGCCAATTGCCCGGGACACTCGGCATTCGTGGAAGATGGGAGTGGTGGCCGGAGGCCGAGCCTCGATCACCCACTACGACACGATTGAAACCCTCGGGGGAGCAAGCCTGCTCAAAGTGGACCTAGAAACCGGGCGCACGCACCAGATCAGGGTGCACATGTCCGCGGTCCATCACCCCGCCATCGGCGACCCCCTCTACGGTTCCGACCCGACCCTGTCTGCGAAACTCAATCTCGACCGCCAATGGTTGCACGCAACCGAGCTGTCGTTCGCCCATCCCCGCACGGGTGATGGGGTGACTTTCCATTCTGACTATCCTGCCGACCTGCAGTACGCACTGGATCGGATGAGGGAGGGTGACCTGTGGTAATCACCAGAATTGAAACGAGCGAGGATCTAGAGGGTGCCTTCGCGGTCCGTAAGGCAGTCTTCGTGGACGAACAGCACGTGCCCGTGGAGGAGGAACTCGACGATCTTGACCACGCAGCCACGACCGTTCACGTACTCGCGAAGGACGATGAAGGGCCGTGCGCAACGGGCAGAATCCTCCTCGACGGTCCAGGTCAGGTTCATCTCGGCCGGATCTGCATTCTCCCGCGCGTCCGAGGCACCGGTCTAGGCCGGAAGCTCATGGCGGAGCTGGAAAGCATCGCGTACGCGGAATATTGCAGCGATGGCAGGCTTGTTATTGCACTCTCTGCCCAGGACCAGGCTCAGGGCTTCTACAGTGCTCTTGGATACGACTATGTCGATGATCGGGAGTATCTCGATGCTGAAATCTGGCATCGAGATATGAGCAAGACCGTGACTGGAGTGTCCGACTAGAAGTCACGGGTCTGCAGGTTAAGAGGTAGAGAGTGGCCGGCCCACGAAGTACCGAGGTTGAGACCTGGGAACCTGATGGTCGTTGATCGCCTCAGTTGTCGTGACCAGTATGGGCACGTGAACCAAGTAGCATTCGGAAGACCAAGCGGGTGCGGGAGAGTCTGAAGAATTAACGCTTGCTACGGCGACGCGCCGGGGACTCCCCGATGAAACGGCGTGGCCATGAGCCGATCGGGTCACAACGGTCTTTTCTGGTCTGTTATCTGCCTGCCGGGAACCTAAACTGGTGAGTATGGCTATTGCAGATGAAGATTTCGCGCACCTCCACGTACACACCGAATATTCGATGCTCGATGGTGCAGCCAAGATCCAGAAACTTGTGGATGCTGCGGTAAAAAATGGCCAAAAATCGCTTGCTATTACCGATCACGGATACCTATTTGGTGCCTACGACTTCTATCGCACTGCCAAGAAAGCCGGGATCAAGCCCATCATAGGTCTCGAAGCATACGTGACCCCCGGGATCTCCCGCTTCTCGAAAGAACGCGTTCGCTGGGGACGGGATGATCAGAAGGCGGATGACGTGTCGGCCTCCGGTGCCTACACGCACATGACACTGCTTGCGCACTCAACTGAGGGCATGCACAACCTGTTCCGGATGGGATCGAAAGCCTCCCTCGAAGGACAGATGGGCAAATGGCCACGGATCGACCGTGAGCTCCTGGAGACCTACCACGAGGGACTCATCGGCACGGCTGGATGCCCCTCGGGTGAGGTGCAGGTCCGGCTTCGGCTCGGACAGTGGAACGAGGCGGTTCGTGCCGCGGGTGAAATGCAGGACCTGTTTGGCAAAGAGAACTACTTTGTCGAACTCATGGACCACGACAACGAGATCGAACGCCGGGTGCGTAACGACCTCATCAAGCTTGCCAAGACCATTGATGCTCCGATCATTGCCACGAATGATTCGCATTACGTCAATGAAGAAGATGCGAAGATCCAGGACACGATGCTGTGCATCAACTCCGGCTCGACACTGACCGATCCTGACAGGTTCACGTTCGACGGGCACGGCTACCACCTGCGAACAACCCAGGACATGGAGAAACTGTTCGGGGATGTTCCGAGGGCACTCTCGAACACCGTGCTGATTGCTGAACGGGCCGAGATGGAGTTTGTGACAGCCGACCAGGGCGCGAACTTCATGCCCGAGTTCCCCACACCTCCGGGCGAGGACCCGACCTCGTGGTTCGTGAAGGAAGTCGAGAACGGGCTTCGCTACCGCTACGGGGATACGATCCCGGACGATGTTCGCCAGCGTGCCGACTACGAGGTGAGCGTCATTGCTCAAATGGGTTTCCCCGGCTACTTCCTCGTTGTCTCCGACTACATCAAGTGGGCAAAGAGCCAGGGCATCCGCGTCGGTCCCGGACGTGGTTCCGGTGCGGGCTCCATGGTCGCCTACGCCCTTCAGATCACCGACCTCGACCCGATCCCGCACGGCCTGCTGTTCGAGAGGTTCCTCAACCCCGAACGTGTCTCCATGCCCGATATCGATGTCGACTTCGATGAGCGCCGCCGCAACGAAGTGATCGAATACGTCGAGAACAAGTACGGGAAGGAAAACGTTTCCCAGGTCGTCACCTACGGCACGATCAAATCGAAGCAGGCACTGAAAGACGCCTCGCGCGTGCTGGGCTACCCGTATGACGTGGGTGAACGGATGACGAAGGCGATGCCTCCCGGTGTCCAGGGGAAGGAAATTCCGCTCGGCGACGTGTACGACAAGAATGCACCTCGCTATGCGGAGGCCGGAGAGTTCCGGGCTCATATTGAGTCGAGTCTGGACAACCAGAAGGTGTTCGAACTCGCCACCGGTATTGAGGGGTTGACCCGCCAGTGGGGCGTCCACGCTTGCGCCGTTATCATGTCCTCCAAACCCCTCGAGGACGTCATCCCGATCATGCAGCGCCCCCAGGACGGCGCTATCATCACCCAGTTCGAGTACCCGCAGTGCGAGGAACTCGGACTGCTGAAGATGGACTTCCTGGGGCTGCGTAACCTCACCGTTATTGAGGATGCTCTCGAAAACATCCGCAATAACGGTAAAGAAGCACCGGACATCGATAATCTGCCCCTCGATGACAAGGAAACGTACGAGCTCATGGGCAGGGCCGAAACGCTTGGCGTATTCCAGCTGGATGGTGCGGGCATGCGCACCCTGCTCAAGCAGATGAAGCCTGACAACTTCGAAGATATTTCGGCTGTGTCCGCGCTGTACCGCCCGGGACCGATGGGGGCGGGCTCGCACACGAACTATGCGCTCCGTAAGAACGGTCTGCAGAAAATCACCCCCATTCACCCCGAACTGGAAGAGCCGCTCCAGGACATTCTCGGCACCACCTACGGTCTGATCGTCTACCAGGAGCAGGTCATGCAGATCGCCCAGAAGGTGGCCGGATTCTCGCTCGGTAAAGCAGACGTGCTCCGCAAGGCCATGGGTAAGAAGCAGCTGAAGGTACTGAACGCCCAGTTTGCCGATTTCGAGGCCGGCATGGTCAACAACGGGTACTCGAAGGAGTGCGTCAAGGTGCTGTGGGATATCCTCCTGCCCTTCTCCCAGTACGCATTCAACAAGTCCCACTCTGCCGCCTACGGTGTCGTCTCCTACTGGACCGCCTACCTCAAGGCCCACTACCCGGTGGAGTTCATGGCTGCGTTGCTGACCTCGCAGAAGTCGGACAAGAAGAAGCTCGCCCTCTACCTGGCCGAATGCCGCCGCATGGGCATCGTCGTCAAGCAACCAGACGTCAATAGCTCAGCCGCGAACTTCACCGCCGTGGGTGACTCGATCATGATCGGGCTCTCCGCGATCCGTAACGTCGGCGCGCACGTGGTTGAAGGAATCATTGAGGCACGCGAAGAGCACGGCGAGTTCACGTCCTTCCAGAACTTCATGGACAAGGTGCCGCTCCCGGTCTGCAACAAGCGCGCCCTCGACTGCCTCGTCAAAGCGGGCGGATTCGATCAACTCGGATATACCCGCAAGGCACTCGCCCTCATCATCGAGGAAGCCGTCGATGTGGTTGTCGGAATCAAACGGAACGAGGCCGCGGGCCAGTTCGACCTGTTTGCCGATTTGGGAGGATCGGGGCCCACCTTCGATATTGAAGTTCCGGACGTACCCGAATGGGATAAGAAGACGAAGCTGAACTTTGAACGAGACATGGTGGGGCTCTACGTGTCCGACCACCCGCTGTCCGGGCTTGAGGCGGCGGTTGAACGAGCCTCCACGGCGTCCGTTGTGTCGATCTTTGAAGGTGAGGACCGTGCGGATGGTGAGATGGTGACCGTTGCTGGTCTCATCACGTCCGTTGAGGTGCGTGTCGCAAAGAAGACCGGCAGACTCTGGGCTCAAGTCATGTTGGAGGACATGACGGGATCAATCTCGATCAACGTCTTTAACGCCACGTACCAGAAGGTCGTCGATCACCTCGTCCAGGATGCTGTTGTCTCGGTGCGTGCGAAGGTCTCGAACCGGGACGGGGACATCCAGCTCAACGCTCAGGATGTCGCACCTGTCGACACGAGGGGTGTCGATGATCGTCCGGTCCTCATCTCCATTCCTGAGGAACGCTGCACGGAACGGACCATGAACGAGCTCCGCCACCTGCTTCAGAACTACCCGGGCAACACGCCCGTCCACCTCAAGGTGAAGAAGCCCCACGTGTCGGTCATCGTCAAACTGCCCGGTACCCTCCATGTCCAATCCGGCCCAGCACTCGCCGCTGACATCTCGGTCATCCTCGGAGCCAGAAGCCTGGCGTAAACAAGCGGGATCCATGATGCCCTGCCAGACCGTAGCACCGAGCTCGGACTGGCAGGGTTGTCGTTTGGGAGAGGGCCTTTACCGGAAGCGGAGGTATGACCGGCTAGGTATTGGATTGAGCTAAATACTCGCTGTTGGGCGCCGCAAGTATTGGAAGTACTTGAGAACTGAGTGACTCAACCCGCTTGGTCTGATTGGTGTCTGGTTAGGCGGGCGAAGGAAAAACGGGAGTAGGGTGGAAAGCGTGCAAAAAACGCTTATCCCCGGACTTGCCTTTAGCCTCATCGTCGGAGCCGCGTGTGTGCTCCTGCAAAGGCTCGTCCCGGGGCTTAGTGCACTACTCGTCGCCATCATCGCGGGCATCGCCGTCGCCAACCTCACTCGAATACCCGACTCGCTAACTCCGGGTCTTGCCGTCGCTTCGAAGAGGGTTCTGCGGATCGGGATCGTGCTCCTTGGGTTCTCGATCCTCCTGGACGACATCGTCGCCCTCGGATGGGGTGTTGTTGCGGTCGTCATTGCCGTGGTCTTCGGTGGCCTGTTCGGCACCATTCTGATCGGACGGTGGCTCGGGGTCACACGATCACAGTCCGTGTTGATCAGTGCCGGTTTCTCGATTTGCGGGGCTGCGGCAGTTGCTGGAGTTGAGTCCACGATTAAGCGCAAGGATAGCGAGGTGGCGACCGCGATCGGGCTTGTTGTCCTGTACGGCACTGCCATGATCGCCATCGTTCCCCTCCTGCTTGGGTTGACGGGCTTCGACGATCACCTCAAGGGCCTCATTACCGGGGCATCGATCCACGAGGTGGCGCAGGTCGTGGCCGCGGGCGGGATCATGGGCGGGGGAGTCCTAACCGTTGCGGTCATCGTTAAGCTCGCACGCGTTCTCATGCTCGCGCCCGTGATCGCCACGCTAGGATTCCTCGAACGTGGCAACAATCAGTCCGATAAGCGTGCCCCGCTGATCCCGCTCTTCGCCGTGGGCTTCATCGCGGCATCCGTCTTTGCTTCCCTCGTCGATATCCCGGACTCGGTCAGAACCGTTATTTCCCTCCTCCAGTCCCTGTGCCTGGCCGCGGCCATGTTCGCACTCGGAGCAGGAATTCGCTTCTCCTCATTCAAACAGGCAGGAATGAAACCCGTTTTGCTTGGAGCGCTCTCCACCCTGCTCGTGGCCGTCATTGCCACCACCGGCATGATCCTCGTTTCCTAAGAAACATCGTCACTACCTCGGGGAACACGGGGAACACGGGGAACGAAGACGTACGAGGACCGGGATATGTAGTCGCAAGGGTAAGGGTTGTTGCCCGACGACCTCAGTCGGTGCGGGGTGTAGATAGGCTGTGCTTTGTGCTGGTTACATGCGGCGGGTTCCCCTGCGCACGAGATAGACACAGACGAAGGCGAAGATCGCGGTCCAGACAGTGAAGTTCAGCAGTGCCTGCCACAGAGGCTCATCGGTCGCGTTCCCGTTCGTGTCGAACCCCGTCCCCTCGTACAGCGGATACTTCGCAAGCGTTGCATATCCGTAGAGGGGCGTGAGCTTTCCGATGGTGAGCATGATGCCAGACAGGGGCACGAAGAGGTTGCCGAGGAAGGCGAGGATGACGAGGATGCCGGAGCCGACCGAGGCACCGGTCTCGTTCTTGAACAAGAGCCCGAAGGCCAGGCCGTAGAGGGCGAACATCATCGACCCGACGACAAGAATGATGGCCGACAGAAGCCAGGTCATCCCATCAGCTTCGGACTTGAGAAGGAAACCAAGAAGGTAGATGAGGGCGATAGGGAAAGCCCCCACCGTCATGGCCAGTGCCGTCTTCACACCCACGTACGTGGACTGTTTCATGGGGGTGAGGGCAAGCTGTCGGCCCCAGCCCTGGGTTTTCTCGACGGCCGCCATGCCCGACACGCTGGACGTGGCGGTTGCCGCACCGTAGGCACTCATGGAAATCATGGTGGCCATGGCGATGTTGCCGTTACCGACCCGAACATCCGCCCACTCCATGGTGGAACCGAAGATGATGAACATGAAGGCGGGTAGGGCGATGATGAAGAAGAGGGAGGCGGGGTCGCGGAGGATCCGCTTGATTTCGATCCAATACATGGTGCCGTTCACGATGTCTCCACCTCTTCGGTCAGATCAACGAACGCATCCTCCAGCGAGGGGGCAACGATTTCGAGCCCCGCGACGCCATCGAGTGACAGCAGAAAACGAGCAAGATCGTCGCTATTCGCGCTCTTTGCTTCGAGGAGTCCGTTGTGAATCGAGTACGCAAGATCGGGAAAGGCTTGCGAGAGTCGTGCGTGCACCGCGTTTTCGTCTGCCACCCGGACGGCGAGGAGGCGGATGTCGGTGTGGTGGCGGATCTGTGACATCGGACCATCGGCGACCACCCGGCCGCCGGAAACCAGGATGACTCGCTCCGCGAAGGATTGGGCTTCTTCCAGGTAGTGGGTGGCGAAGATGACGGTGCGCCCCTCCCGGGCCTCCTCCTGCATCGTCGTCCAGAAGGAACGGCGTGCCGTCACATCCATCCCCGATGTCGGCTCATCGAGAATCAACAGGTCGGGGTTTGGAAGGAGTGAGAGCGCGAATTTGAGTCGCTGCTGTTCGCCGCCGGAGCAGAGGGACACTTTGCGATTGGTTAGATGGCCAATACCCGCCCGTTCGAGGACGACGCGGCCGAGCGTGGGGGTGCGGTAGTTGGAGGCTACGTAGTCGATCACTTCCCCGACTTTGAGGTCGTGGAGCAGGCCACCGGTTTGGAGGACCGCGCTAATCTTTCCGTCGCGGATTGCGTCCCTGGGGGAGAGGCCTTCAATCTGAACGCTTCCCGCCGTTGGGTCGGTCAGGTCGAGAACCATGTCGAGTGTCGTGGTCTTGCCGGCCCCGTTAGGGCCGAGAAAGGCAACGATTTCACCCTTGTTAATTGTCAGGTCGATGCCGTCTACGGCCTTGACCTTGCCCCTATTAAAATGCTTCTTGAGATGGTTGATCTGTACTGCCGTCATGGTCGTATCTCCCTGATGTCGGAAGTAAGGTTCTTCCCAGTGTCCAATAATTGGACACAATGCGAAAACGGAAACGCATATTACCCACAAATTCCATTCAACGAACGGCGTTCATGAGGGCGTGCATTTGGCGGCGAATACGAGCTAATGCACCGAGTGTGCCAACAATGGTGGCAGTGAAAATAGGCCGGCTACGCGAACAATCGCTGCAGTGAAACTATTGGGCGCTGCTGGTGAGGCAGGTGGAAGGTGATCAGCCTAGTCGGCGATGACGGTGATCGATTCACCGTGAACGGTGACCGTGTCACCTTCGCCCAACTGCTTGCCGCGCTGCGTGCAGGGAGAGCCGTTGAGGAGGACCTCACCCGTTTCGATGAGTTCGCGGGCGTGAGCACCGGACTCGGCAAGGTTGGCGAGTTTCAGGAACTGGCCAAGTCGGATGGGAAGTCGAACGTTGACCTCAGTCATTGATGAGTTTCTCCTGTGCCTTCTTGCGGAACTTGACCCAGAGGGCGATTGCGACGATGAGGATGATGAGGGTGGCGATGCCGGCCGGAGAGCCCGCGAAGGCCGCGATGAGAGCATTCCACATTGAGAAACCGATCGTGGAATAGATGAGTGCCCACACGAGGCAGCCGGGGAACATGGCGGCCGTATAGTTGATAGGAACCATGCGGGTGAGTCCGGCACTGAGCTGAATGATCGTCTGGAATCCGACCGTCAGAAAAGACAGCGGGATGATGATCCAACCGCGCCTGTGCAGAGTGGCGATTCCATTTGTGACGGCGTCCTTTTGGGACCAGTCGTAGAACGTTCTCCGCCATCCCTCTTCCGGCACGTTCTTCATGAGTCTGGAGGCAATGTAGTAGCCGAGCCAGTAGGTTGCCTGTGCCCGTGTGAAGACGACGACCAGCAGGAAGAGGTAGAGCCAGATGAAGGGGCCTGAGGAGATCGACTCAGGCATCAGCATCTCCGTGGCAGGCCGCGCACACCCCGTAAAGCTCAAAGGTATGGGAGACCCCAACGAAGCCATGCTGAGACGCCGTTCTTTCGGCCCAGTCCTCCAGCTGTGGTGCTTCCACTTCTTGGGTGGAGCCGCACCTGCGGCAAATCAGGTGATGATGGTGGGCTTGACGGAGGCATTTCCGGTAGAGCATCTCTCCATCAGAATCACGCAGGCAGTCCACGTCACCGTCATCGGCAAACAGTTGGAGGGTGCGGTAAACCGTGGCAAGACCAACGTCCTCACCGCGTTCGGTCAGCAGCTCGTGCAGGCCCTGCGCGGAGAGGAACTTATCGGTTGAATCGAGTGTCTCGCGGATAATGGAGCGGGCACGCGTGGAGCGACGGATCGGTTGACCTACGCCGTTCGACAATTTTCACCTCTCAACTCATCATCCATGGTCGGATGAGGATCTTCCACCTTCGATCTTACAAGGAGGGGGCGGGCGAGCGATACGATCGCGTACAACGCCACAGTGAGCGTCACGATCATCGCGCCGGGAGAAAGATCGTACACGTAGGTGATGATCAGGCCGGCCTCGGCAACAATGATGCCGATGATCATGCCGAGCCGCATCGTCATCGTGAACGAACGGGTGACGAGCTGGGCGGTGGCGACGGGGATGACCATGAGGGCTGACACCATAAGAACCCCGACCACCCTCATCGAAATCGCCACCGTCAGTGCCGCGGTGACGGAGATGAGGACCGAGAGAAGCTGCACGGGGATGCCGCTCGCTTTCGCGAACTCCTCGTCGTGACAGAGCGCAAAGAGGGCGGGGCGAAGACCGATGCCGACGAGAATGATGAAGATGGCGAGTCCGAGAGAAAGCCACATGTCCATCGTTGTCACGGTGGAGAGGGAGCCGAACAGGTAGGCGTTGAGGTTGGCGGTCGTACCACCGGCAAGCCCGATCAGGAGAACGCCACCCGCGATGCCGCCATAGAACAGGAGGGCAAGCGCCACGTCACCCGATTCCCTGCCGCGGCTGCGAAGAAATTCGATTGCGAGAGCGCCAACGACGGAGGCAATGATGGCACCGGGAACTGCCCACTGATCCTGCTGGGTTGCTCCAGCAGCTGACGCAGCAAGCCAACCGGCTGCGACACCGGTGAGCGCCATGTGCCCAATGCCGTCACCGAGAAGGGTGAGCCTGCGCTGGACTAGATAGGTGCCCATGATGGGGGCGGAGATGCCAACGATTGCGGCGGTGATGAGAGCGCGCCGCAGGAGGCCATTGCCCCACATTTCACTCAGAATATCGATCACAGCTGTCCCTCCAAGTCCGGTGTCCGATAGGGCAACGCCTCATCTCCGTGCTCGTGGTCGTGCTCGTGGTCAGGATGATCGTGACCCGTTTGGGCAAGCGGTGCTGCTCCCCGGTGCACGATGCGCCCGTGTTCGATAACAATCGTCTTGTCGATCATGGGTGCGAGTTCCTGCAGTTCGTGGAGGACGACGACGATGGTGAGGCCTTCCTCGCGGCGCCGCATGAGCGTCTTCGTGATCTGCTCGCGCGATTGCCGATCCACTCCCGAAAAGGGCTCATCAAGGAACAGGAGTGAGGGCTTGCGAACGAGAGCGCGGGCGAGCATGACTCGCTGCTGCTGGCCACCTGAGAAGGTTTGAACGGATTCGTTTCCGCGGTAGGCGAGCCCTACCTCGTCGAGTGCTTCAAGGGCCTTCTGCTTCGCATTCTTCGCGTGCCGGACGCGTTTGCCGTAGAGAAGGCCCGAGGCAACGACTTCGAGAGCGGTTGCCGGAACTCCCGCCGTGGAAGTGACGCGCTGAGGCGCGTATCCGATCCGTTTCCAGTCAATACTTCGTCCCGGCAGTTCGGCACCGAAAAGCTTGATGGTGCCGGTGTGGGGAAAGATCCCGAGCATGGCCCTGACGAGAGTGGATTTGCCGGATCCGTTGGGGCCGAGGATCCCGAGAGTGGTGCCGGATTCGACCGTGAGATCAATAGTGGACAGAATCTGGGATGCGCCTAGGCGCACCCCAACGTTCGTGAGTTCAACCGCTGTCAACTGCACCCCAATGCACCTTGGAGCTTTGACAAATTCGTTCTCATGATTTCCTCGTAATCGACATCGGGATCTCGCTGGGTGGCCCCAGCATCAAGAATGTCCACGTCCACGCCTGCTTCCTCAGCCAGCACGCTCGTAATCGAGTATTCGGCATCGGAGGTCGCGAAAATTAATGATACTCCTGAGTCGGAAATGAGGTCAGTGACCTCTGCGACACGCCTGGGGGACGGTTCGGTGTCGATCTCCAGTCCGGCGATGCCCTCCTGCTCAAGGTCGTAGGCGTTTGCAAGGTAGCCGAAGGCTTCGTGAGAGACAACGAACGTGCGGGTCTCGCACTGGGACAGCCCGGCATGAAAATCCCCATCAAGCTTCGTCAGATCTGCGACGAGCTGCTCCGCGTTCTGCCGGTACTCCGCGGCGTTCTCGGGATCAATCTCCGCCAGTTGCTCGGCAACGGGCTCTGCCAAAAGCGCCGTTTGGGTGGGGTCTAGCCAAAAGTGGGGGTCGGGACCCGAGTGATCGTGCCCATCATGCGAATGTTCATCAGTAGTTTCTTCCGATGCCTGGTCATCGGAGTGCTCGTCAGCGGTATCCGAGGCGTCGTCATTGTCGTGATCGTGACTATCCGTGTTTTCGGCCGCGCCGTGTTCGTGACCGTCAGCGGAGTCCGCCCCGTCCCCATGATCGTGGTCGGAGTGGTCGATGTTCTCGATGACGTCCACGTAACCCATGGCATCGATGACACGTGCCGGCGCGGTCGCGTCGACCGCGTCGTCCATGGCCGCCTGGTAGCGCGAGGCGTAGAGCACCAGGTCGACACTTTCGAGTTGGGTGACCTGCCTGGGGGAGAGCTCCAGGCTGTGGTCGTCCGAGCCTGCCGGGGTCAGCGACGTGACCGAGACGTAGTCGCCACCCACATGCTCCACCACGTACTGGAGTGGGTAGATGGAGGTGGTGACGGTAATGTCTCCGCCCCCTGCCGTGTCGGTATCGGTTCCGGAGCAGGCTGCGAGGACCAGGGCGAGTGCGCCGAGGGCAGCAACGGACTGTGAATAACGCTTCATGAGAACCATTCTCTCCTTAATGATAATGGTTGTCAATTTGGTGGAGTGCGTTGTGGGACACGGCAGAATGTGGTTTTCGGATCTGTTTCGGGGATACTGGGAGGCGTATGTCAGCATCCGTGCCATCCAGGTACGGGAAACAGAAAGGTTCCCATGGCTACTTCGAAACTCGACAACGTCATTTCTCTCGCGAAGAGGCGAGGCTTCGTCTTTCCCTCCGGTGAGATCTACGGCGGTACCCGCTCGGCATGGGACTACGGGCCGCTCGGTGTGGAGCTCAAGGAAAACATCAAGCGCCAGTGGTGGCGCAACATGGTGCAGGGCCGCGAGGACGTTGTCGGACTCGACTCGTCCATCATCCTCCCGCGCGAGGTCTGGGTTGCCTCCGGTCACGTAGGTGTCTTCTCTGACCCGCTGACCGAATGCCTCAACTGCCACAAGCGTTTCCGCGTGGATCAGATGCAGGAGGAATTCGCCCACAAGAAGGACCTTGAGAACCCGGATGACATTCCCCTGACTGAGCTTGGATGCCCCTCCTGTGGCACGAAGGGCCAGTGGACCGGGCCTCGTGACTTCAACATGATGCTCAAGACGACCCTCGGCCCCGTCGAGGACGAGTCGGGCCTGCACTACCTGCGCCCCGAAACCGCCCAGGGAATCTTCGTCAACTACAACAACGTCATGACCTCGGCACGCCAGAAACCGCCGTTCGGCATCGCCCAGGTCGGAAAGTCGTTCCGTAATGAAATCACCCCGGGTAACTTCATTTTCCGTACCCGCGAATTTGAGCAGATGGAGCTGGAGTTCTTCGTCAAGCCCGGCACCGATGAGGAATGGCACGAGTACTGGCTCCAGTACCGCACGGACTGGTACGTGGATCTCGGCATTAACCGGGACCACCTGCGCCACTACGAACACCCCCAGGAAAAGCTCTCCCACTACTCGAAGCGCACCGTCGATATCGAGTACCTGTTCGGATTCCAGGGTGGCGACTGGGGCGAGCTTGAGGGCGTTGCCAACCGCACCGACTTCGACCTCTCAACCCACACTGAGCACTCGGGTAAGAAGCTCGAGTACTTCGATCAGCAGACCGGTGAACGCTACACCCCGTACGTCATTGAGCCCTCGGCAGGTCTCACGCGTTCGATCATGGCGTTCCTCGTCGAGGCTTACCACGAGGATGAGGCCCCGAACACGAAGGGCGGCGTCGACAAGCGCGTTGTGCTCCGGCTCGACCCGCGACTCGCACCCGTTAAGGCAGCGGTCCTGCCGCTGTCCCGCAAGGAGGAGCTGACCGTTCCCGCGAAGGCGTTCGCTCAGGAACTGCGCGGCATGTTCAACATCGAATATGACGATGCTGGAGCCGTGGGACGCCGCTACCGCCGCCAGGACGAGATCGGCACTCCCTTCTGCATCACCTACGACTTCGATTCGATCGAGGACCAGGCCGTCACCATTCGTGACCGCGACACGATGGCTCAGGAGCGCGTCTCCCTGTCCAAGGTCGCCTCGTACCTCAACGAGCGAATCCCGCGCTAGTGCATTCCCATGAGGACGTGAGCCTCGACAGGGGTACGACAAAACGCATTGCCACCTGGCAGTCGATCATCGTCGTACCCCTGGCGCTCGCCACCCTCATCGGACTCATCCTGCTCTGGCCCCCGTCCAACACCCCGGCCGGATCCATTCCCCTCCTCGCGGACTCGGCACGCCTCGAAAAGGGGCGGATCACGGAGATGGGGGAAGTGGACGAGACCGGAGCCACCCCGGTCCGGATGCTGCTCGAGGGGGATGTCGGGACCGAAGTTCCGGTCCACGTGCCACCCGAAATCATCGTGAACGGGCTGGACGTGGGGGACACCATAGAGGCACTGTTTACTCCGTCTGCGATCGGCACCGGTACGCCCTACGTATTCTGGGATTTTGAACGGGACGTCCCCCTGTGGACTCTCATCGGGCTCTATCTTTTCGTTGTCGCCCTCGTCGCCCGAGGCAAGGGACTGGCTGCGGTCGCGGGGCTTGGACTGTCCCTCGCCGTTGTCGTTCTCTTCATGCTCCCCGCACTGCTCGCAGGGTCGAGCCCGCTCCTCGTTGTCCTCGTCGGGGCAGGGGCGATGATGTTCACCTCGATCTACCTCGCCCACGGCATCTCAATCCGCACCACGACAGCGATTCTTGGCACCGCGGGAGGCCTGCTCGTCACCGGTGTGCTCGCCATTGTCGCCACCGACTTCGCGAACCTGACCGGTACGCTCACCGACTCGGCACTGTCGCTCACCTCCTACAGCATTCAGCTCGACCAGGTACTCGTGTGCGGCATGATTCTCGCCGGCCTCGGTGCTCTCAACGACGTCACCATCACCCAGGTATCAACCGTGTGGGAACTGCGTGCCGCGAACCCGGACGCGACCGTCGCCCAGCTCTACCGGCAGGGTATGGTCATTGGTCGAGATCACATCGCCTCCACGATCTACACGCTCGCCTTCGCCTATGTGGGTACAGCCCTGCCCCTTCTCATGTCCGCAGCCTTACTCGACCGGTCCTTCCTCGCTACACTGTCTACTGGCGAAATCGCGGAAGAGATCGTACGCACCCTCGTTGCCTCGATCGGACTCGTGCTCGCCATCCCACTCACGACCGGAATTGCTGCGAGGCTAGCGCGTGCCTGAACTAAACTTTGGAAACCTGACCGTCACGGACGTTGTCCTGGCGCCCATGGCTGGCGTCACGAACCCGCCCTTCCGCAGGCTCTGCCGCGAAGCGGGCGAGCTCGGTGCCCGCCAGGCCGGATACGAGGGCGTGAGCGGACTCTACGTGTGCGAAATGGTCACCACCCGCGCTCTTGTCGAGAGGCACCCGGAAACGATGCGCATGGTCGAACCGGACCCGGAGGACCCGATCCGCTCCATCCAACTCTACGGAGTAGAACCTAAAACCGTGGGAGCCGCCGTCAAGCTCCTGGCCGACGAGGACCGTGCCGACCACATCGACCTGAATTTTGGATGCCCGGTCCCGAAAGTTACCCGCAAGGGCGGGGGAGCCGCACTTCCCTGGAAAACAGACCTCTTCACCGAGATCGTCACAGCAGCCGTCGACAACTCCGGCGGCATCCCCATCACTATCAAGACCCGCATCGGTATCGACGGCGACCACCAGACGTATTTGGATGCTGGGCGGATCGCGCAGGATGCGGGGGTGGTTGCCATGGCACTCCACGGACGCACCATGGCCCAGCACTACTCGGGTAAAGCCGACTGGGACACGATCGCGACCCTCGTCGACGAACTCGACATCCCGGTCCTCGGCAACGGTGACCTCTTCACCGCGGACGATGCGGACGCGATGAGGGAACACACGGGGTGCGCGGGAATTGTTGTAGGCCGCGGATGCCAGGGCAGGCCCTGGATCTTCACCGATCTCGTTGCCGCTTCCCACGGCTCCACCGTCCGAGCCCGCCCCAGCTTCCGGGAAGTCAGCGCCATCATCCACCGGCACGCCGAATACTCCATTGACCACTTCGGTGACGAGGGACGCGCCATGAGAGAAATGCGCAAGCACATCACCTGGTACCTCAAAGGCTTCGCCATCGGTGGGGAGGCCCGCCGCGACCTCGCACTCGTCTCCACGCTCGCAGAGCTTGACGACCGCCTCGCCGCCATTCCCGACCAGGAGTATCCCGATGCGGCTGACGGTCCCAGGGGGCGTGCCGGCTCTGAGAAGAAACCGCACCTGCCCGAATTCTGGCTCGACTCCCGCCAACTCTCACCCGAGCAAAGCCTCAAGATCCACGCGGCCGAACTCGGCATCTCCGGAGGCTGACACCCCCGCCGGTCTGGCGATGAGAGGACCCGCACTCGGTCCACAGGAACAAGGATGCTCACCCCACCCCGGAAGCGTTGTAAGCTCTAAAGGTGGACTATGACGGCCTTGATGTAGAGCGGTGGGCACCCGAGGGTGCCCACAGTGCCGCCCGCTCCCACTTCGAACGAGACCGGGCACGCGTCCTTCACTCCGCTGCGCTACGCAGACTTGGCGCCAAAACCCAAGTGCTGGGGCCCGCTACCAACGACTTCGTGCGCACCCGGCTCACCCACACTCTCGAAGTTGCACAGATCGGACGTTCGCTCGCCAAATACATGGGAGCTGACCAGGACCTCGTCGAAACCGCCTCGCTCTGCCACGACCTGGGCCACCCGCCGTTTGGGCACAACGGTGAGCGAGCGCTCGCGGAAGTTTCCCAAGACATCGGTGGCTTTGAAGGGAACGCGCAAACACTGCGCCTCATCACCAGGCTGGAACCGAAACGATTCTTCCCCGACGGGAGGCCGGCCGGCATGAACCTCACCCGCGCCACGATCGACGCAACGATCAAATACCCGTGGGGAGCGGGTGAAGGGAAGCGAAAGTTCAACTTCTACGAGGACGATCGCGACGTATACGAGTGGGCTCGGCTGAGCAATGAGGGACAGTGCGTGGAAGCGCAGATGATGGATCTCGCTGACGACATCGGGTACTCGGTTCATGACGTGGAAGATGCGATTGTTCGTGGCCACGTGCATGTCGACACCCTGGCAAACGAGCTCGGCCAGGTCATCGAAGCCACCATCAACTGGTATGGCGGTGACGCGGACCGGCTTGCCGCGGCCTTCGAGCGACTCCAGCCCCTGCTCCCGACGAGCTATGACGGAAGCCAGCGCGATCTTGCGCGCCTGAAAGACTTGACGTCAGACTTTATCGGTCGGTTCCTCACCGCGGTGACAGATGCCTCCCCAACCTCGCTGAGGTATCGGGGCGAGGTCGTTATTCCCGAGGAGATCGCGGACGAGGTCCTGCTCCTCAAGGGCATTGCGGTCACGTACGTCATGGCACCACGGGAACTTGAACCCACCTACCTGTCGCAGCGCTCCGTCCTCTTCGACCTGGTTGACGCCCTGTGGGACCGGCCTGCAGAAATGGATCCCATGTACCTCGACACGTATCGGGAAGCGGGCGACGATGCTGCGAAACTCCGGGCCATCATCGACCAGGTTGCTTCGCTGACCGACCAGTCGGCGATGGGATGGCATGCGCGCCTGTGTGGAATGCTCAGGAGCTCCCTGTGATCCCCAGAGAAGATATCGACAAGGTGCGCGAACGCGTCCGCATCGAAGACATCGTGTCCGACTACGTGTCGTTGCGGAATGCGGGTACGGGTTCGATGAAGGGGCTGTGCCCCTTCCACGATGAAAAGTCCCCGTCTTTCCACGTGCGCCCCCACGTGGGCCGCTGGCACTGCTTCGGATGTGGGGAGGGCGGCGATGTCTTCTCGTTCGTTGAGAAAATTGAACACATCCCGTTCATCGAGGCCGTCCAGTTCCTTGCGCGCAAGGTTGGTGTGGAGCTGCGCGACGAGAAGGGACCGCGTGAGAACAGGGGAGTGACGAGGGCGCGACTCGTTGATGCGCACACGGCAGCCGTCGAGTTCTACCAAGACCAGCTCTCCCGCAACTCTGTTGCCCTCGAATTCTTAACCAATCGGGGTTTCGACCGCGAGGTCATCGACTCGTTCGAAGTCGGATACTCACCAGACTCGTGGGATGAATTGCTTCGCCACCTGCGCGGAAAAGGATTCACCGAGAAGGAGCTCGCCGCAACCGGGCTGTTCTCAAGCGGCACTCGGGGAATGTATGACAGGTTCCGTGGCCGTATCATGTGGCCAATCCATTCGATCACTGGTGAAACCATTGGATTCGGTGCCCGGATCATCGGTGAGGGACAACCCAAGTACCTCAACACCCCCGAAACGCAGCTTTACCAGAAGTCGAAGGTGCTCTACGGGCTGGACAGGGCAAAGAAAGCCGTCAGCACCGACCGTCAGGTCGTCATCGTCGAAGGCTACACAGATGTCATGGCTGCCCACCTGGCAGGAATCACGACTGCGGTCGCAACCTGCGGCACCGCCTTCGGAACTGAACACACGAAGATTGTCCGCCGCCTCATCGGAGACTCGGCATCGCCCTCGGCCGGAGTGCAACTGTCGTCTGGCAGGTCCGTGGGCGGAGAAATTATCTTCACCTTCGATGGTGACGAGGCCGGTCAGAAGGCCGCCCTGCGAGCATACGAAGAAGACCAGTCTTTTGCGGCCCAAACATTCATTGCCGTTGATCGCGCGGGTCGGGACCCGGCCGATGTGCGGCAGCAGGATGGTGATGAGGGGGTGCGCGCCCTCATCGAATCCCGCGAACCACTCTTTGCCTTCGCAATCCGTTCCGTGCTCAAAGGGGCCCGCCTCGAAACAGCCGAGGGACGCGTGGCAGGACTGCGGGCAGCAGCCCCCATGGTCGCGGGCATCCGCGATCAGGTCCTGCGGGGCGAGTACTCGCGGCAGCTGTCTGGCTGGTTGGGGATGGACGAGGACTCGGTGCGTTCCGCTGTTAGAAGCGCGGGCGGCCCCCGAGGCCAAGCGCGGCAAACACCTGCCCAGTTGGCGCCCCGCAATCAGCTTCGGGACCCGATCGAACGGATTGAACGCGAAGCGCTTGAAGTCATCTTGCAGATGCCGAACTATGCTCGAGCGGCCGGGGTTGACGATCTGCCGGCAGAAACATTCGTGGTGCCGGTCCACCGGTCCATCCACGACGCGATCCGGGCAGCGGGCGGTGTTGCCGCCTACGCGGTGAAGGAAGAAGAGCTTGCGGGAAGGGGAGTGCCAGATGCCGCCTCGAAGGCAAGCAACTGGTTCGTCGACGAAGTCTCCTCCCAGGCCGAACCCGAAGTGGTGGCTGCGATCTCCCAAATTTCGGTTGCGCCACTTCCGCAACGCGACCCGGAAGGGCTGTGGACCTATGCTCGGGGAATCATCTTGTCCCTTCTCAGGCTTGGTGTGACCCGTCAAATCGGTGAAATCCGGGGCAGGCTTCAGCGCACGGATCCCGAACACGACGATTACGAGGCACTCTTTGCCAGGCTCATGCAGCTCGAACAACAAAAGCGAGCCTACGAAGAGGCGTAGCGTGGACACAGGTCAAGCTTGGGTAGGGTGCCCGTGAATTTGTTCACCGAATCTATAGAATTGGTTTGACTCCTGTGTGATTTTTGTATTTGCCGAGCTCTCTGAATGGACTTCACGCGGAGCTGTGCATCTTAGCTTGATAGTGGCCGTACCAGCAGTCAGTCGCAAACCCTCGGTCATTTCCTAGTGTGTGCACTCGACTGTTTGTCCAATGTTGGTTTTTTGTTAATGTACGTACACAAAATTTGGATTTCTGCCCCGCAGTGTAAACTTCAAGAATTTTAAAGTTATTTGTCCTCACTCTCCTTCATAATGAAGTTGTGTTTAATACACGCTGACTCACATTGGAGAGAATGATGATACGAAGAGGTATTGCCGCAACCGCGGCAATTGCTCTGACTACGAGTGGTATTGGTTTACTATCGGTAGCCGCGGTGGCTGCTGATGAGGCTAGATATCTGCCGGCGTCAGAGATTACTTGGACAAGCACCCCGGAAGAAGAAACCGCTAGTTATAACGTATGGCACTTCGACCCCAGTTCGACGGTCGCGGCCGAGCAGAAGCTCAATGGTCTCCTCGTCAAGGCGGGAGAGCGCGCTCTCATCGTTGAGGGAACCGGCAACGATGTTGTGGAAAATGGCGGACAGCCCGTCGATGCCACGAGTGTGACCGACCTTGCCTCGAGCCTAGATGTGGTCACCTCGCACCCCAACCTGGTTCACTACCAGATTCCGGTCTTTTATGGCTGGGGTGAAGAGGGTATAGCACCCAAATTCACGACCCTGCGCAAGCAGGTAAGCGCGGAAGACGATAAATGGGTGAGTTCCGCAGCCATCGATGCTGATGGCGATGGCACCCCTGAAATTGCGCACAATGCCACCTACAACATTACCGAGATTGCCGATGCCCTCGACGAGGCGGGCGGTGACAACGTCACGCCGATCGCCGCGGGATTCATTATTGACAAGGTCGATACTGACGTTCTCGTTTCGTCTTTCACCGCAAACGGTGAGCAGGTGAAGTTCTATGGCGCTCCCGTTGCGGACAGCTACACGGGTGAGGCGCAGACGCTCGTCCACCAGCAGATTCGTCCCGATGAGGCCGTGTACAACGGTTGGCACCAGGGACACGAGCCCGCTCGTGGAGAGTACGTCACCGTCATGGAGAACGGTGTCCCGGCAGGACTCAAGCTGACCCGGGACGTCCAGATCCTCAACGGCCTGGGTGACGACCTGGCTCTGGTGAATGCGCTCGAGCTGGCTCGTACGATGGAAGTTGAAGTTGCCGAGGGGTCTTCCCCGGTATGGTCGCAGATCCCGATCTTTGCGTTCCAGGATGGCGTGCTTGGTGATGGCCAGTTCACGACACTGCGCGCACAGATCCCCGCATCGGGCAAGCTCGCCGATGCCGAAGCGTGGGTTTCCAGCCGAGACATCAAGGATGCCACCGGCGCGATCATTATCAAGTCCGGCGAAGCTCTGTCGTTCGATGAGCTTCTCAGCAAGATCGACAACCATGCAGTTATTGGATACGGCTTCCTCACGAGCGGAGCAAACGCCAATGCGACCGTTCGCTCTGTCACGTTTGATGGTGTGACAACGTCGTTCTACCAGGAGCAGGCTGCCTGGGAGGCGGATGACGTGTACGTCCCGCTGTCGGCAATTGTTCCGACCTCCAACGCAGCGGAAGAAACCGAGAACTACAATGTCTGGCACTTCGACCCCAGCTCAACGACGGATGCTGACCAGAAGCGCAACGGCATCGTCGTTCCGCAGGGCGAACGCGCCCTCATCGTTGAAGGTAACGGCAACGACCTAGTCGGTCCCACCGGAGCATTGGCAGACAGTACAGCGATCCCTGCTCTTATTGAAAGCCTGGAGATCGTGACGTCCAACGATGCGCTCGTTCACTACCAGATCCCACTTCGCTTCGACTACAACGAGGAAATGGGATCCTGGAACTGGGCCACACTTCGCCAGCGTGCAGATGCTGATAACGATCAGTGGATCAGCTCCCGCGCCATTGGCACCGACATCAAGGCAAACACCGCCTACCCGATCGACGAGATCGTCGCAGCACTGAATTCGTACGGCGATGCCCGCGTCATTGCAGCCGGATTTATCATTGACAAGCCCTCCGAGGATGTCCTCATTTCATCCTTCTCCGCGAAGGACGTGACGACATACTTCTACGAGGCAGATGAAGCAACGGGAAGCTACGACGGGGCAGACGAGTTCGTCATTGACGAGCAGATTCGTCCCGACGAAGAAGCCTATCCAGGATGGCACGATGGCCACCCGAACCCGGGAACCTATGAGACGGTCTACCGTGGCCCCCAAGCCAATGGCGTCCAGCTTGAAGGAACCGTCCAGCTCATCAACGGATTCGAACCCGAGAACTTCATCCAGAATGGTGTGGAGCTGGCTTCCACCCTTGAAGTTGATATCGCATCCGGTGACGATCCGGTCTTCGCGCAGATCCCGATCTTCTACTACCCAGACGGCAGCCTGAACGAGAAGTTCACGACCATCCGAACAGAGTTCAACGAGTCTGGAATCATCTCTGAGGATGCCCAGTGGACCACTTCGCAGAACATCGTTGACTCGAACGGCGACGTTGTCATTGCCAAGAACACCAGTGCATCACTGGCTGACATCAAGGCAGCGCTCGGTAAGCACGATGTTCTCGCGTACGGGATTCTCACGTGGGAATCCGGCCCCGTCGTCATCAACTCCATCACCTTCGATGGTGTAACCACGAGCTTTGTTGGTAACGCGGTAGCGGTTGCACCCGAAGCCCCGACCCAGTCCGGTGACAATGGTGAAACCATTACGATCCCGACGGTTGACGGAGTCGAATACCTCGTCGGTGGCGAAGTGCAGACAGGCGAGATTACTCTGAACATCGGTGAGAGTGTGACCGTCACGGCACGCGCTGCAGACGGCTACGCATTCGAAGACGGAGCTGTCACCGAGTGGACGCTCTCCTACATCAACACCGTTGTCGAGGCAGAAGCGCCAACGCTTGAGGACAATGTCGTGACGATTCCGACCGTTGAGGGTGTCGAATACCTTCTCGATGGGGAGACCGTCACAGGCGACATCACTCTGCTCGTTGGGCAGACAATTGAGATTACGGCACGTGCTATCGACGGCTACGAGCTTCAGGGCGATGCTGACTGGTCGTTCACCTATGTGAATACCCAGATCACGGCAACCGCTCCGGCCTTTGAGGACAACACGATCACGATCCCCGTGGTTGAAGGCGTGGAATACCTCGTTGACGGCGAAGCCGTCACGGGTGACATCACCGTGCCGATCGATTCGACAGTGACCGTGACCGCGCAGGCAACCGCCGGATACGACCTTGTCGGTACCACCTCGTGGGACTTTGACTATGTCGACGTGATCGTCACAGCCACGGCCCCGACCTTCGAGAACAATGCCATCTCCATCCCTGTGTTCGACGGTGTGGAGTATGTGGTTGATGGCGAGGTTGTCACAGGTTCGGTCGCGGTTGAGATTGGTGAAACCGTTGAGGTGACTGCTCGCGCGATTGCCGGTTATGAGCTTGCTGGGGATTCGGCTGCTAGCTGGTCGTTTGCTTACGTGAATGTCGTGGTTGGGGCGAAGGCTCCGGCCTTAGAGGACAACACGATCACCATTCCTGTGGTCGAGGGCGTCGAGTACGTGGTTGACGGCGAGGTCGTTTCTGGCACGGTCGAAATCACGAAGGACACGACTGTCACGGCTCGTGCGATCGAGGGCTATGTCCTCGCAGAGGACTCAGTTACGGAGTGGGACTTCAAGTACGTTGCTCCGATCGTTGAGGTCACCGCGGTGGCCCCGGCCTTTGAGGACAACACGATCACGATCCCTGTGGTTGAGGGTGTTGAGTACCTGGTTGACGGCAAGGTCGTGTCCGGATCGGTCGCGGTTGAGATTAGTGAAACCGTTGAAGTCACCGCTCGCGCGATTGCCGGTTATGAGCTTGCTGAGGATTCGGCTGATAGTTGGTCCTTCACCTACGTCAACGACTCAGTGACAGCTGTTGCGCCGACGCTGCTCGGTAAGACAGTCACCATCCCGAACGTTAAGGGCGTCGAGTATGTCATTAACGGAAAGGTTGTGACTGGCACCTACGATCTCGCAAACGGACAGACGGTGACCGTCACCGCTCGCGCAGTGCCCGGTTACGACCTGTTGGGAACCTCCTCCTGGAAGTTCAGCTACTCGGCAGTTGCCAAGGGCAATATCTTCTACATCCTGAACTCGTGGAATAAGCCCACCGAGGACTTCCGTTTTGCATACGGGCGTCAGGGAGATGAAGTGTTCGTGGGTGACTGGGATGGTGATGGCTACGACACGCTCGCAGTCCGTCGCGGCAACACCTTCTTTGTGAACAATGAGTTGCGTGGCGGAAACGCCGACAGCCCGTTCAAGTACGGCCGCGTCAACGACCAAGTGCTTGTTGGTGATTGGAACGGCGACGGCAAGGACACCTTCGGTATCCGCCGTGGCAATACGTTCCACCTGAAGAACAGCCTTGCCGGTGGCAACGCCGACGCGTCGTTCAACTACGGTCGTACCACCGATGAAGTTTTCATCGGTGACTGGGACGGTGACAAGAAGGACACGGTGACAGTACGCCGTGGCAACACCTTCCATGTCAGCAATTCCTTTACCGGCGGAAATGCTGCGCGGTCCTACACCTACGGGCGAGTGACCGACGATGCAATCGCAGGTGACTGGAACGGCGACGGTAAGGACACCATGTCACTCCGTCGTGGAAACACCTACATCATCAACAATGGACTCACTGGCGGCAATGCGGGTACTTCGATCCGATACGGTCGTGCAAATGACAACGTCATCATTGGCGACTGGAACGGCGACGGCATCGATACGATTGCTGTGAACCGTTACGTTGGCTGATTCCTAAACCAACACGTGAGGGGTGCTGGCAGCGAAACTGCAACCAGCACCCCTCAACTCATTTGTAACCCCGGTGAATGAAAGCGAATTGCTCGCCTGTTTCCCATTTATTGCTCGACCGGGGGAGCTAGATACTAGAGGTCCGGCAGGTTCTCAGCCAGATAGGGAAGTGCCCGCGATGTGCCGATGTAAACGTGGAGGTCGGCAAACTTATCGCCGCGAGTATCGCCACGATTAATGATGGCAATCGGTTTGCTGTCCCGATGAGCTTCCCGAACGTATCGCAAGGCCGACGCGACAGCGAGCGAGCTTCCAGCCACAAGAACAGCGTCAGACTCGGAAACAATGGCACGTGCCTCAGCCGTGTCCTCGGGGCGGACCGTGCCACCGAAGAAGACAACGTCCGTGCGGAGAATACCGCCACAGATCGGGCAGTCCGCAACGACAAATCCTGACGTCTGCTCAATAGCCGCATCAGCATCGGGAGCAATCTCAACATCATCAATGTGACGCTCTGCCCATCCCGGATTCAGTTCTGTCAAGATCACGTTCAGCTCGGAACGCGGCATGATCATGCCGCATTGAGTGCAGGTGACCCGGTCCCCTCGACCGTGGAGATTCACTAGACGCTTTGTTCCCGCCGCACCATGTAGCATGTCAACGTTTTGCGTAATGATCCCGGTGACGATTCCGCGTTCTTCGAGGAATGCGAGTGCCCGGTGGCCGACATTTGGCTTCGCCTTGTAGGGGTGCCGCCACCCTACGTGATTCCGTGCCCAATAGTGGGAGCGGAAGGATTCAGAGGCCATGAACTGCTGAATTGTCATGGGGTTGCGGGGTGGAGAGCCGGGGGACCGATAATCTGGCAATCCCGAATCCGTCGAGATTCCCGCGCCGGTAATAACCGCGAGCTTCTTGCGTTCGAGGAGCCGCAATGCTGGTGCTAGGGCCTCCGCTAAGTTGGTAGGCTCTGGCCGAGCAGCATCAGCCGGTGGTGCTTCGATGTTCTTGATACGAAGCCGCGGGGCTGCGCCGTTCGGAAAGTAATCCTCGATCGAGTTGGCCATGGGAATTACTGTAGCGGACGGTCTCCTTCGACACGGTCGCACAGATCGCTGTTCGTTATTGGCGAGCTGACAGCGAAAACCGCCATCCCAGGATCCTCATGCGCTCCTCATCTGTCTGTCCTAAAGGGTGCCTAGTGTTCCTAATCATGATGAGAGATATTCGTGCCAAGGTGCGAGAGAACATGGGGTCCCGGTTCACCCGAGTCTGGTGGATCGCACTGTTTGGTATGTGTCACCCTCATTGTCGGGGTTCTGATTTTGGACATGATGCACCGCCTGCACCACGTGCGCGGCATGTTCCCCTTCGCCGGCCACCACTGGTTTGATTCCGATGCGGACCGGAGCCTGTCGGAAATGATCGGATACATCCAGTCCCTGGCCTCGGCGTGGCTCATTCTGTTCTTGGCGGTCGCAGTCAAGAAAGGTTGGACCCACATTGTTCTTGGCCAAACCATGATCCTCATCGTTCTCGACGACTACCTCCGGATTCACGAGGAGCTTCGTGGCACCTTTATTGACCTGCTGAGCCTCGAACCCATGTGGGGCTTGAGAGCTGAAGATCTCGGCGAGCTACTTGCCTGGCTGTTCCTCGGCATTCCGATTCTCATCTCTGCAGTTCTGGCATGGAAGTATTCGGGTAGGAGAGCACGCAATCAAACCAAGTACTTTATAGCAGGACTTGGATTCCTGCTTTTCTTCGCTGTCGTCATTGACATGATTGCGATTCTTCTTGGTGGGATAGGGATCGAAGCTGGTGCGCTCGGATGGCAGGGGAGGGCGTACTACGTCCTGACCATCTCAGAGTCGGGTGGTGAACTTGCTGGGCAGTCAATAATTTTCGTCACGACCCTGTTCTTTGCCCTTCAATACCTCAATCGAGCTGCAACTCGCTCGGAGTCCGACGAAAGACTCGATGCCGAGTCGCAGGTAATGAATTTGAATGGCAGGGATAATTAGCGAACGCATTGCCTAGGGAGATGCTTGGTCTCTATAAGCCAACGTGGTTGTCGAAGAACTTCAGAAAAAACCGATAGAGAGTTCCATTCAGCCGGCATTCCTATTGGACCAACAACTTCGTCAGTCTCAATCGTGGAAGATGGTCTGACTGAGGGGGTCCCAAAGTGAAGTTGCGGTACCACCAAAGCAGATTTATCCCAGTGCCCCCAACAGGACTCGAACCTGTGACCCATGGATTATGAGTCCACTGCTCTAACCGACTGAGCTATAGGGGCAACGCATACATTCTAGAGGACCAATGCGACGTTGAGAAAACGAAGCGCATGCCTCCGGTCTGGAAGTGGATCTCTCTGTTGTGTGGCAACGTGTGTGTGGCAACGTGCTCGGTTGTCTGAGAGGCCGAGAGCCCCCGTTAGGGTACTCGGATTAATCTCATTCACATTCCTCCGGCTCAAGTTCATTGTCTTGAATAGCTTATTTCAAGTCATAGTGCTTGAACGGTTGTGAAGCTAGCTAAGTTTCCGGAGAAGGTGGCGATACGGGGAGCTCTTGCAAGCTGCATTCTCGAAGTACACGAATTCCGTGCTTAGGAATTGTGGATGTCACGGCCTTTCAACAGCCTCAGGCTCGCGAGGTAGAGGACGATGGTGAGGGCGATCACGATTGCCAGCGGTAAGACCTTTAACTCGCTGTATGGGAGCAGGGGAGTGTGCGTGAAGCGAGAGAAATTACTCAACCATTGCGGGGTTTTGATGAGTTCCCCAAGGAAGAGGTCAAAGTCGATAAAGAACACGAGGATCCAGGAATAAGGGGTAAACCTCGGGTTGTGGGAATCTCGAGATCGCGTTCCGGTTCACGAATCTTCCGCAGTTTCTCGACCTCCTCACCCCAGTTGTGGAGCACCGTGGCGCGAGCAATTTCATTCCGAATATTGAAGTAAAGCCCGTGCGCCCTCATCCGCGACACATCCGTCGGATCCCACTTCGCTGGTTCGTACTGGAGGGCCCTGAACTCGAGCGGTGCTTCAATGACACCGGATTCGATGAGGGAGATATAGGCGTTGATACCAGCGGTGAACGCTTCTGCCACCGATTTGGTTGAATTGGCATACGCAAGCCACTCCGCACGCATGTCACCACGGTAAATAAACTTCTTCGCTGCCCGGTCGTATGGAACGAGACGTTCTCCGAACACTTCAGCTAGGAGTCCGAGACTCCGGCGCCTGTGAAAGTCGAGTTGCCACAGGCGGTGTCGAGCGGCGTTGAAACCCTGAGCGAAATAAACGTCATGGGTGGTGTTTGCGTATATGTGGGGCACGCCCACCTGTCGATTCGAATCTCTACATCGTCATCCAGTCCGGGGACTGTGTGCACTGCATCCGTCAAGGTGCCTCCGAAAGTCATCGTTGATTGTCGGGAGCCGCTGTTGCCTATGCCACATCGGCCTGCCATGCAGGTTAGCCGAAAGGCCTCACTGAAACATGCCAAATGTATACACCACGTCTATTTCGAAGAAATGCCTCGTGACGTTATGTGCAATCTGATGGGGTGATACTGGCCCGGGGTTAAACTGCTTTGAAATCTCCGAGATTCCTATGAAACCCCTTGGTACCATCGGTGTCACCGTGAGTTCGGCGGATTTTTCGCATCGTTTTAGGCCTTCCGAATTGTCAGAAATGTGCCCCCATTTTGCAGTTAGGGGTAACTTGGACGTATTCCCAGGGACGTTGGCACGGCGTGCATATGTACTTCGTCTTTGCCCAAGCAAAGATTGACCCAACGCAAGTCGAAGCCGGATCTCCGAGTTTCTAAAAACGTTTTCGAACGACTTTATGTATCTCGGTGCCTGGTGAAGTCGGATGTTGAAGCCTATGAACGGGGAGGTGTAATCGAGTAAGTGGCTGCCTCGTTAGGCAATGGGCGCTGTGCGTGCGACAGGAAGAGAACGAAGAACTCATCGCTTGCAGGGGCGAGCTGCCAGGTGCCAAACCGAGCATCGAGCTTGAGCCCGGCTTCCTGTGCGTCGGCTTCGAAGTCGTCGATCTCGTACCCGCGGCCAGCGCCGAAACCAATCGTCATGCGCCCACCCGGTGCCAGGTGTTCCCTCATGCGAGTCAGAGAGGGAACGCGTTCACTACCCGCCAGAAATGTCATGACGTTGCCTGCCGAGACAATGTGGTCGAATTGGGCGAGCCCGGAATCGGTCTGAAGCTGGAAGGTCGCGAGGTCTCCCGTGACCCACTGAGCGGAAGGATGGTCTTCCTGAGCGACAGAAATGAGGTAGGGGTCGAGATCGAGTCCGATCACCTGGTGACCACGCCTCGCAAGGTAGCCGCCGAGCCTGCCCGAGCCACATCCAGCATCAAGAATCCGTGATTCCCTTTTGGTCAGGGCATCGATGAGGCGGGCCTCTCCGTGAATATCGTGACCGGCTTGCTCTAGTGTCCGCCACCGCTGCGCGTAGTTCACCGCGTGATTCGGATTCTGGCTGGTCACGGTCTTCCACACATTGACTTCAGGAGCGCTCATAACCCAAGTATCGGTCTTTCTTTTGAAAGTGTCGAACAGGCGTGATTTGAGGCGACTTTGAACTAACTCAGAGCATGTGGGAGCGGTTTTGCGTTAGTGGGGGGATAGCTGGGTAGTTGCGCTGCGGAGGTAGTCGTAGAGTTTTTGGAACTACGGAATCTTTGGAGTAGTAGAAAGTGCGGGGACGGATCGTAAGTGATCTGTCCCCGCACCGTCTTGAAAGGTCTAGACGAGTTCTGCGTCGACCGTGATCTCTGCCGAGGCGTAGAGGCGAGAAACGGGGCAACCTGATTCAGCGTCGGAAACCGCGGCCTTAAATGCTTCTTCGGTGATGCCGTCGATGTCGGCCTTGAGGGTGATCTTGGAGGTGGTGATGGTTGGGTTACCATTCACTTCGTCGAGCGTTACTTCGGCGGTTACCTCGAGGCGGTTCGGAACAATCTTGTCCTGGCTCAAGCGATCGTTTAATGCCATGGCAAAGCACGAGGAGTGCGCAGCTGCGAGCAGTTCCTCGGGGCTGGTCTTGCCCTCGGGTGCTCGCGTGCGTGATCCCCAGGTGACGACCTGGTTGTCGAGAACTGAAGAGCTGGATTGGGAGAGGGTTCCCTTGCCGGAAGGAAGATCGCCTTCCCATGTGGTCGTAGTCGAACGTGATGCGATGGCCATGGTGGACTCCTTCATTGAAAAGTTCCCATGTGAGACTGTGATCTGGATCAACATGGGTATGCCTCCATTGTTTGCCTGAATGAAGGGCGAGTCAATGGCTCCAAGCTTTCCGTGAAGATCCTTGCCTTTACGAAATACTATTGCCGAGTCATTGAGAAGTGACGGGTGTGGAGGGGGCACTTGCCTTGGTTGTAGCTCGGGTGTTCCGGTCCTCGCCACCAAACACCGTAGAATGGGCAGAGAATATGAAGGAGGCCCGGTGGCTAAAGAAGATGATGAGCCTCAGCTCCCGCTGAGCGAAGAAGAAGCAATCGCCAAGCAGCGCAAACAGTTCCTTCTTTTTGCAATCGCTGGCATTCTCATGCTCGTGATTGCGTTTCTTGCCGGGCGGACAGTTAGGGGCTGGGTATCCGATGATGATTCGGCACCCCTGTTCAGTCCCGTCAGCATCGTGGAAGTGATTGATGATGAAATCTGAGCGAAGACTATGGAGCGGTGAGCTGGCCGATGGGCGAACGGTGGTCGTGACCGAGCACTTTGGCCGAATTGTTGATGGCTCGCAGATCGTTACCGAGTGGCCCTGGGTAAACTACGCATCGGGGGAGTGGGACGGCGAGGCGGGCAGATTCGATGCCCTGGCCATCGCTGATGATGTCGAAGACCTGACTCTTGACTTCGGCCCTCAATCGGATCTCGACATCGGCCTCATCCTGTCCGACCGCATCGAGGCATCCATCGTCTACCACGAGACGGCACTCGTCACCGACGTGGGTTGGGTCCGGGTGTTTGTGAGAAGAAATCCTGATGGATCCATGTTCACCCAGGCCCTTGGTTACAACATTGACGATGCTGAACCTGAGAAGGTGGAACAAGTGGTAAACGAACTCGAAGTTGCGGTGCGCGAAACGGTGGGGATGAGGGTGAACTAGTGCCTTTCGGCACAGTTTCGAAAAATCACTGAAGCGAGTTTGAAACCGGACGGCTAAGCTTGCTAAAGTCGCTATGTCGCAATCCCGCATAGCTCAACGGCAGAGCATTCGACTGTTAATCGAAGGGTTGCTGGTTCGAATCCAGCTGCGGGAGCCAATGGCCCTTAACATACGTTGAGGGCCATTTCTTTTTCCTTCATCCCAGCTTTTCTGTGACTCTCCTAGCAGACGGGTTCCGCACCAGGCTTGCTGTGATTCCTGTGGAATAATGAGCGCATGGCTTACCGAGAAATTCGTGTGATTGGTGACCCGGTACTACGGACCGTGTGTGACGAGATTAAGAAAATCACCCCCCAGGTTGAATCCCTTGTTGAAGATCTTCTGGAGACGGTGGATGACGAGGGTAGGGCCGGTCTAGCTGCGAATCAGATCGGTGTTTCCCTGCGTGCATTCTCGTGGAATATCGAGGGTGAGATCGGATACATTCTCAACCCGAAGATCGTGGGCCTGTCCGAAGATGAGTACCAAGATGATGATGAGGGATGCCTTTCCATCCCCGGTCATTTCTTCCCGACCAGGCGCGCCTGGTACGCCAAGGCCGTGGGCGTAGACTTGGCAGGTAACGAAGTAGTTGTCGAAGGTGAAGAGATTATGGCTCGTTGCATCCAGCACGAAGTTGACCACCTTGACGGTCACCTCTACATCGACCGCCTCGACCGCGCTGCTCGTAAGAAGGCACTGAGGAAGATCAGAGACCTATGAGACTCGTTGTTTCTGGAGCATCGGGCTTCCTCGGATCCGCACTGGTTACCGGTGCGGAGGAAGCCGGGTGGTCCGTGGCAACACTGTCACGTGGGACAAATGCGCACGAGACACCCAACTTTGATCCAGGAAACGGTTGGGTTGACGAGAAAGTCTTGGCAGGCGCGGATGCTGTCGTCTGCCTCAACGGTGCCGGCCTCTTTTCACGGCCGTGGACTGCTTCC
Organism: Flaviflexus massiliensis; assembly: GCF_001375495.1. Classification (GTDB taxonomy): domain Bacteria; phylum Actinomycetota; class Actinomycetes; order Actinomycetales; family Actinomycetaceae; genus Flaviflexus; species Flaviflexus massiliensis. Next base: position 1,308,595 of record NZ_LN831058.1, read on the forward strand.
TACAAGGCGAATCTCCTTAGCTCCCGATTGAGTTCGGTGAAAACTCTTATTGACGGGATCGGTCGACTGAACCCACATGAGCGACCTTCGCACTTCGTGACCGGCTCCGCCATCGGCTACTACGGCGCCAACCGTGGCGACCGTGTCCTTGATGAAACTGACTCGCCGGGTGATGATTTCTTGGCAGATCTCTGTGTTCAATGGGAGGCAGCCGGCAGGGAAGTGGAGAAGCTCGGTGTCACGCACTCTGCTTTGCGTACGGGACTTGTCATGGACGGGAGAGGGGGCATGCTGGGCTTGCTCAAGCATCTGTACCGCTTCGGATTGGGTACGAGGCTGGGGGATGGACAGCAGTGGATGTCGACCATCTCGCTACGCGACCACGTGAGAGCCACCCTCCACGTGATCGAACACGAGCTCGCTGGTCCCGTCAACCTCACCTCTCCCAACCCTTTGCGCAACAGGCAGTGGCATGAACTGCTTGCGAAGCACCTTCATCGCCCCGCCTTCCTCGTCGCGCCCCGTCCCGTTTTGACACTTGCCCTTGGTGACTTCGCGAAGCAGGCAGCCTTTGCTTCCCAGCGTGTACTCCCAGACAAACTCGTAGGGTCGGGATTTGAATTCTGGGACCCGACCGTTGCCGACATCTTCACTCAGGCACTGCCCTCAAAGTAAGCCCGCGGCTAGCGTCAAACGCCGCCATGTGGCACAGTTGGTGGTATCGGAAACGTACTGGGTGTGACGGGGAATCTCACCTAAGGAGGTTCCGATGACAACACAGCGCGCCACCCGTGGCGTTGTCTTCATACATTCTGTAACGCCCGCCCTCCAACCGCATGTGGAGTGGGCGCTTTCTGGTGTCCTGGGATACCAGGTCCACATCGAGTGGATAGACCAGCCCGCCAACCCCATGTATCACCGTGGCGAATTCTCGTGGACCGGTGACGTGGGGATGGGGGCGATGCTCGCGTCAGCCCTCAATGGCTGGGAACACTTGCGCTACGAGATTACGGAAGAAAGCACGCCGGTATCTGAAGGCGGGCGCTGGTCTCACACGCCCGAACTGGGAATCTTCTACGCTCAAACCGATCTCGTCGGCAACGTTGTCGTTCCCGAGAACAGAATCCGAGCGGCCATGGAATACGTGGAGTCGGACCCTGCGGAAATGAGAAGGCTCCTCGACCTGGCTCTCGGCCAGGCTTGGGATGATGAATTAGAACCGTTCAGGTACGCCGGCGCGGGAGCGCCCGTGCGCTGGCTACACCGAGTCGGCTAGTACCCTTTGTCCACACCTTCATCGGGCCAATACGTTCGGCATCCCATCTTTCATGGGGTGCTGAACCATGTCAGGGGAGGAATAGGAGGCTGTGCCCTGATCGTCAGGACCAGAGGACCTGACACGTATCGTCATGCCACCGCTCTTTTGCGGGATTTGTGAGTACGCGAAGCCTCTTGGCAGTGGCCTGAGCAATCTCCGGCGACAAAGAGGAAGGTTTTCCTAGTCCTCAGCGATGAGGGCGAGAATGGTCTTAGCCTGCTCAATGCGGGAATCGGGGATTGTTACTTTGAGAGCACGCTCCAGTCGAAACGCGAGAGCATACTTGGTGAGTGGATCGAGCTGCAGATCGGCCTCGAGATCTGTCGTCTCCGTAATTTCTTCCACCGCGATTTCGGGTGCCAGGGTGTGAAGGATGTCGCGGGCTACCTCGATCGTGGAAGTCATAATTCATTATTACCTCAAATGCGAACAGTTTGATGTGGCCCACCACAACTGTGGCCTGGTTCGCTATCCTGGAAGCATGGCTTTCATAGACTTACTGAGACAGCTCATGCAGAACTCCGGAGCCCTTCAAGGGGAGGACGCTGCAGAGGTACTTCGCGGAATTGAACTCCGGGAGGCGCTGTCTGAGGACCCGAACGACATTGCGGCCTTCCAGGGACTGGCAGAACTAGTCGATGAGGCAGCAAGTAGCTCCATGACAGTCGAGGATCCGCTGACGGCAGAGGGAGCGGAGAGCACGCCCCAGGAGCAGGCGAACCTCGCCATGTGGTCCCTCGCCGAAGAGTTGAGCGGCCGCCCCAACGCCTGGTACCCGCTCATCGAACTGGCACGCCTGTCCGTTGAATCGGATGTTGAAGGCGCTACGCGCCGCCTCCAGACCGCCATCGAAAGAGATGAAACCGGTCGGGCACTGGGCGAATCGATCAAGGTTCTGCGCGAGGCCGGCTACGCCGATAGCGGTATTTCCCTTGGCATTGGTTACTGGGACCCGAAGAACCAGAAATTTGCAGCGGGGGAGCAGCTGATTTTGGCCGCGATTGATGCTCACCGCCCGGATATTGCCACCAAGAACTTCCAGATCTTGGAGCAGTACGCGATCAAGGGGGAGCACGAGGACCGGCTCGCATTCCTTTCGCAACTTATCGAACAGTCAGAGGCTGAAGCCGAGTCGCGTTTGAAGGAACGCGAACAGCGCGAGAATTGAGTGACCATGGCCCGCTACGTTGAAATTCATCCCGACAATCCGCAAGAGCGACTCATCAACAAGATTGTTGATGATGTCCGCGCGGGTGGTGTTATCGCTTTCCCCACGGATTCGGGATATGCGATTGGTTGCAAGCTGGGGGACAAGGATGCGCTTGAGCGACTTCGTGCAATCCGCAAGGTCGGCGATAAACACCATTTCACGGTGCTGTGCAGCGACTTCGCCCAGCTCGGCCGGTTCGTCATTGTCGACAATGCGCAGTTCAGGCTGATCAAGCAGCTCACTCCGGGCCCCTACACGTTTATTTTGAAAGGCACCAAGGAAGTGCCTCGCATGACCCTCAATCCGAAGAAGAACACGATCGGTGCGCGGATCCCTGACCACCGGATCACCCAGGCACTCGTGTCCTCCCTCGGCGAGCCGATTCTCTCCTCCACTCTCATCCTCCCCGGCGAGGAGGAGCCGATGAACGACGGGTGGGAAGTGAACGAAGTGATTGGTCATCTCCTTGACGTGGTGATTGAGGGACCGGTGGGAACGGAAGGCGCAACCACAGTTGTCGACATGTCGTCCGGGTTTGCTAACGTTGCTCGTGAAGGTGCCGGCAGTGTGGAGATGTTTGAGTGAAACTCGGAGCCATTCTTTTCGACCTTGACGGCACAATTATTGACTCCGCTCCAATCATCACCTCTCTGCTCGCCAAGACGGCCGAGACGATCACCGGCAAACCCGTAGAGTCAGCGGACATGATCAAGTACGTCGGCCCGCCACTCAAGTGGTCGATGGGGGACATGGGTGCGGCCGAGGACGATATTCCGGAATACATTGCCTACTACCGTTCCCACTACGACGAGGTCATGACCTTGTCACCCGTGTTTAGCGGGATGGCAGAACTCTTGCAGGACCTGTCAGCAGTCTTACCGATCGGGCTCGCCACATCGAAGAAACTGTCCGGCGCAAAACTCACCCTCGAAGCCAAGGGTCTCGACCACCTTTTCACAGTGATCCGTGGAGGAAGCGAGGATGGGCTCAGTGCCCGCAAGGCCGACATCATTTCCTCCGCCCTCGAAGGAATCGGACCGGTTGAGGGTGAGGTTCTCATGGTTGGTGACCGTATCTACGACATTGAAGGTGCTGACGCCAACAACCTGAAGACAATAATCGTGTCCTGGGGTGCTGGTGGTCAGGAAGAACGGGACCGAGCGTGGAAGACCGTCGACACGACCGATCAACTTCGTGAGCTCCTGTTTTCTATTATCCCGGCCCCATAGCGAAGTTAAGTCTTTGTTGTTCAACACTTAGTTGCTCAACACCCGGTCGCTCGCCCATCCCAAGCACGTCATCGAACCCTTTCGGTGCAAGGGGGAGAGCTCCCGTAATGGAGTGAATGACGAGCCCCGCCTCTTTCGAGTCCAACGGACTCGAAAGAGGCGGGGCTTCGTTTATTCTTTTCCGAGCTTTCTCAGCTTCCTGTGAGGCTAGTCGGCATTGTCGTCTTCGGTTCTGTCGAACTGTGCCTGGTAGAGGCGGGCGTAGGCACCTTGGCGCTCGATGAGCTCATCGTGGGTACCCTGTTCGACGACGTCACCACTTTCCATGACCACGATCAGATCGGCGTCGCGGATCGTGGAGAGACGGTGTGCAATGACGAAGGAGGTGCGGCCCGCCTTCAGCCTGCTCATGGCCTCCTGGACCAACATTTCTGTTCTCGTATCGACCGAGGAGGTCGCCTCGTCGAGGATGAGGATCTGCGGATCTGTGAGGAAGGCGCGTGCGATAGTGACAAGCTGCTTCTCACCAACGGAGATCATCTCCCCATCGTCATCCACGATTGTGTCGAGTCCCTTGGGGAGCTGGCTGGCGAGGCGATCAACGGTTGCAGCTTTCGCTGCGGCGAGTACTTCCTCGCGTGTGGCGTTGTCCTTGGCGAAAGCAATGTTGTCAGCAATCGATGCCTCGTACAGCCAGGTCTCTTGGAGGACCATGCCCATGTTGCGGCGTAGCTCGTCCTTGGAGACGTTTCTCGTATCGACTCCGTCGATGAGGATCTGACCCGAGTTGATCTCGTAGAACCGCAGCAGCAGGTTGACGAGGGTGGTTTTGCCGGCACCGGTTGGTCCAACAATGGCGACCGTTTGTCCGGGCTTGGCATGCAGATTAAGTCCCGTGATGATCGGGGTGCCTTTCTCGTACGAGAATCGCACATCCCTAAACTCAACCTCGCCCCGCCGGGGTTCTGGCATGGTGGCAGTCCCGTCCTCTTCCATCTCCTCCGCATCCAGGAAGGCAAAGATGCGTTCGGCGCTTGCCGCGCCGGACTGGAGGAGGTTGGCCATGGAGGCGAGCTGACCCAAAGGCTGAGTGAACTGGCGAGAGTACTGGATAAAGGCCTGGACCGAACCAAGCGTGATTGTACCGGCTGCGACCTGGATGCCACCCACGACGGCAACGATGACGTAGCCGAGGTTGGAGACAAGGTTCATCGCGGGCTGCATGAGAGCGGAAATGAACTGGGCCATGAAGGAGGCGTGACGGAGCTTGTCATTCTTCTCATCGAATTCGTCGACAAACACGTCCTGCAAACCGAACGCCGTCACAACCTCGTGTCCCGTGAATGCCTCCTCGACAGTGTCCGACACGTCGCCCGTGGTCTTCCACTGGTCACGGAAATAGGGTTGTGCCTTCTTCATGATCTTCGTGGCAAGCCAGACTCCGGCCGGAACAACAATGAACGTGAGGAGTGCCAGCTGCCAGCTGATGACGACCATCATCGCCGTAATACCAATCATCGTCAGGATGCTTTGGAAGGCGGAGTTGAGGGTCTGCATGAGTGTCTGCGTAACGTTATCAACGTCGTTCGTGACGCGGGAGAGAAGGTCACCGCGGGACCTACCGTCAATGTATGACAGGGGCACGCGGTCAATCTTGGCCTGGGATCTCGCACGCAACTCCCAACCGAGATTCTGAACGACGACACGGATGATGCAGCCGGCAAGGAAGCTGATGGCGGCAGCCGCAAGATAGAGTCCAACGACAATGAGCAGGATCTTCCCCAGCTGACCAAAGTCAATTCCCTGCCCGGGAGTAACATCGGCCTTGCCCACCATGTTGGCGAGCTCCGACTGCCCGCGCTCCTCGAGGAGCGCCGCCGTCTCTGAGGCTGAGAGTCCCGAGGGGAGACCGTCGAGGATCCTGCCCAGCACGCCGGTGTAGATGAGGTCGGTTGCTCGGCCGAGCATGGCGGGAGCCGCCACCTGCATGACCACCGCAATCGCGGTCAGGATGATAATGGCGAGGATCTTGATCCTGGCCGGTCTAAGCATTCCCTGGAGTCGTTTAGTCGTGGCACGGAAGTTCTTGGGCTTCTGGCCCGGTGCGGAGCCTTGGCTCATGCTGCCTCCTCTGCCGAAAGCTGGGAGGCGATAATCTTGCGATAGGTTTCGCTCTTCTCCATGAGCTCCTCGTGCGTTCCCTGACCAACATCCCGTCCCTCGTCGAGCACGAGGATCCGATCGGCATCGCGAATGGTTGAAATGCGCTGCGCAACGATGAGAACTGCAGTATTCGGTATCGCCTCCGGGAGGGCAGCACGGAGCCTCTGATCGGTGGCAAAGTCGAGAGCCGAAAACGAGTCGTCAAAGACCAAGAGATCTGTGTCCTCAACCATGGCACGGTAAAGGGCTCGAGCGATGGTGAGGCGCTGGCGTTGACCACCCGACAGGTTGCGTCCACCCGGATCGACCCGAGAAGCTAGACCATCATCCAATTTCTGCACGAACTCGGTGGCTTGGGCGTAATGGAGCGCTCGCCAAATCCGATCCTCATCAAACTCCGTGGCACCGCGTTGACCGGTGACGGTTGAGGCAATGGTGCCGGCGAACAGGTATGCCTTCTGAGGAACGAGAGCGATCCTTGACCGCAGGGCAGCCGGATCGAGTTCCCGCACGTCCACACCGCCGAGGGTGACCGTGCCACGGGCGGGGTCGACCATGCGGCTGAGGAGATGGACGAGGGTAGTTTTTCCGGAGCCTGTGCCGCCCACAATCGCGGTGGTTGACGCGGGTGGGAACGACAGGTTGATCGAATCCAGAACCGGGCTGTTAGCATCCGCGAACTGGACCGTTGCATCAGTGAGCTCAATCGTTGCGGGGGAGGGTGGCAGATCGGCGGGCTGTTCGGGTGCCGTGATGCTGATCGGGATGTTGAGGACCTCCGAGATGCGGCGGGCAGAAACCTGGGCGCGCGGGATTATCATGAACATCATGGCCGCCATCATGACCGCCATGAGGATCTGCATGAGGTAGTTGATGAACGCGATGAGCGCACCCACCTGCATCCCACCATCCTCAATCCGGTACCCACCGAACCATACGATTGCCACGGACGAGACACCGATCATTGCCTGCACGACGGGCATCATAAACGCCCACGTCGTCCCGATCTTGAGCCACACCTCGCGTAGCGAGTCGTTGGCTTCCCGGAAGCGTTTCTTCTCTGCCCGTTGGCGCTGGAAGGCGCGAATGACGCGGATGCCGGTCAGCTGTTCTCGCAGGATCCGGTTGATCGTATCGACCCGCTTCTGCTGGGTCTCGTAGAGCGGTCCCAACCGAACAATCATGAAGAATACGAAGCCGGCCAGAAGCGGCAGGATAATGAGGAACAGGCCGGAAAGCGTCACGTCTTGTGCCGCGGCCATGATAATTCCGCCCACCCCCATGATCGGTGCCATGACGATAATCGTGAAGGTCATGTGGACGACCATCTGCACCTGCGTGACGTCGTTCGTGGACCGGGTGATGAGGGAGGCGGGACCGAATTCGTGAAGCTCGGACCTGCCGAACTGCTGCACCTGGGTGAAGACCTCGCGGCGCAGGTGATGACCGAGCCCCATTGCAAGTCCCGCACCGAGGTAGATCGCGCCAGCAATGGTGATGACCTGCAGGATCGTCACGGCAAGCATCAGCCCGCCCAGGACCCAGATCCGCCCAATATCGGCCGCGATGACTCCGTCGTTGATGATCGCCGCGTTCAGTGCGGGAAGCATGAGGGAAGCCATCGATTGGATGAGTTGAAGAACAAGGACCCCTGCGACCTTCCATTTTCGTTCCCGCAAGTAGCCCCACGTCAGTCGTACGAGCATGCTCCTCTTTCAGTAAGTCGAGGGGCGCCGAATAATCGGCGCCCCTCTGCGTTTAACTAGTCGATTTTATCGACCTGTCCTGTGCTGATCCTGGATGGCTCCTAGGCGTCGCCACCGGCCTCACCGGATTCACCGGCCATGACATTGAACAGGTCGTACTTGTCGATAGCCTGCTGGACAACACCACGATCGATGCGGCCGAGATCAGCGAGAGTCGCAAGAGCGCGGACCACCATGGAGTGGGCGTCGATCTTGAACTGGCGGCGAGCAGCTGCACGAGTATCGGAGTAGCCGAAGCCATCAGCACCGAGTGTTGAGTAGGTGCCGGGCACCCAGCGACGGATCGAGTCCTGAACCTGGTGCTCGAAGTCCGAGGTGGCAACGAAGACATCAGCATCGTGCTGGAGCTTCTCGGTCAGGTAGGCGGTGCGACGCTCCTCGTTCGGGTAGAGGAAGTTGTGTTCGTCCACCTCGAGGCCGTCCTTGCGAAGCTCGTACCAGGAGGTCACGGAGTAAACGTGTGCCTTGACGCCCCAGTCGGATTCGAGAATTTCCTTCGCGTGGAGGGCCCACGGGACACCGACACCGGAGGCGAGCAGACCAACGCGGTTGCCGTCACCTTCCTGTGCTTCAGCGATCTTGTGGATGCCGCGGATGATGCCATCAACGTCCACGTTCTCCGGCTCGGCAGGCTGAAGCAATGGCTCGTTGTAGACCGTCAGGTAGTACATGACGTCCTGGTCGCGACCATCCGATCCGTCACCGTACATGCGCTTGATGCCGTCTTGGACGATGTGGGTGATCTCGTAGCCGTAGGCAGGATCATAAATCACCATCGCGGGGTTGGTAGAGGCGAGGACGGGGGAGTGCCCATCCATATGTTGCGTACCTTCACCAGCGAGAGTGGTACGGCCAGCGGTTGCACCGATGATGAAGCCGCGAGCCAGCTGGTCAGCGGCTGCCCAGAACTGGTCACCCGTTCGCTGGAAACCGAACATCGAGTAGAAGATGTAGAACGGCATCATCATCTCCCCGTGCACGGCATGCGAGGTGCCGACCGTGGCGAGCGTGGCAGCGGAACCTGCCTCGTTAATGCCAAGGTGCATGATCTGGCCCGACTCGGCTTCCTTGTAGGACAGGAGCAGGTCGGCATCCACGGCGGTGTAGTTCTGGCCGTGGGTGTTGAAGATCTTCGCAGTCGGGAAGATCGCATCCAGACCAAACGTACGAGCCTCGTCCGGGATGATCGGAACGACGCGCTTGCCGAACTCCTTGTCCTTCATGAGCTCCTTGAGGAGACGCACGAGGGCCATGGTCGTGGCAACCTTCTGGGTGCCCGACCCCTTCTTCAAGACATCGAAGCGCTTCGCTTCGGGAAGCTGGATACCGTTCCAGGTCTGACGGCGCTCAGGCAGGTAGCCACCGAGTTCCCTGCGGCGCTGCTGCATGTACTCGTATGCTTCGCTGTTTGCCGGGGGACGGTAGTAGGGAGCGTTGTACGGATCCGAGAGCTGCGAATCGTCAATATCGAGTGCGAGAGTGTCGCGCAGACCCTTGAGGTCCTGCTCGTTGAGCTTCTTCATCTGGTGCGTCGAGTTACGGCCAGCGAAGTTCGTGCCAAGCAGGTAGCCCTTAATGGTGTGGGCGAGGATGACGGTGGGCTGACCGGTGTGCTCGGTCGCTGCCTTGTATGCGGCGTAGACCTTGCGGTAGTCGTGACCACCGCGCTTGAGCGACCAGATCTTCTCATCCGACCAGTCCTTGACCATGGCCTTGGTGCGGGGGTCACGTCCGAAGAAGTTCTCACGAACGAAAGCACCGTCATTGGCCTTGAAGCCCTGGTAGTCACCGTCAACGATCGTGTTCATGATGTTGACGAGAGCGCGGTCGTGATCGGCCTCGAGCAGCGGATCCCATTCGCGGCCCCAAATGACCTTGATGACGTTCCAGCCGGCTCCGCGGAAGAATGCTTCAAGCTCCTGAATGATCTTGCCGTTACCGCGGACGGGGCCGTCGAGGCGCTGCAGGTTACAGTTCACAACGAACGTGAGGTTGTCGAGACCCTGCTGGGCTGCGAGCTGGAGCATGCCGCGCGACTCCGGCTCGTCCATCTCACCGTCACCGAGGAATGCCCACACGTGCTGCTGGTCGGTGTCCTTGATGCCGCGACCCTGCAGGTACTTGTTGAACCAAGCCTGGTGAATAGCCTGTGCGGGGCCGAGACCCATCGACACGGTCGGGAACTCCCAAAAGTCCGGCATACGACGCGGGTGCGGGTACGAGGGGATGCCTCGTCCGCCCGCGGGGTGGGAGTGTTCCTGGCGGAAGCCGTCCATGTCAGCTTCGGTCAGGCGGCCCTCCACGTACGCACGTGCGTAGTTACCGGGGGCTGCGTGACCCTGGAAGAAGACCTGGTCTCCGCCACCGGGGTGGTTCTTGCCGCGGAAGAAGTGGTTGAAACCAACCTCGTACAGGGTGGCAACCGATGCGTAGGAAGAAATGTGGCCACCGACTTCAACACCGGGACGCTGTGCGCGGGTAACCTGAACGGCGGCGTTCCAGCGGACCCAACGGCGAATCTCGCGCTCAATCTTCTCGTCGCCAGGGAAGTAGGGCTCGTCCTGAACCGCGATCGTGTTCACGTACGGGGTGTTGAGGTTGGCTGGGACCTGAATGTTGCGTTCCCGTGCACGGCGTAGCATTGAGAGCAGAATGTAACGTGCTCGCGGTCCGCCACGGTGGTTGATCAGATCGTCGATTGAATCAAGCCACTCCTGAGTCTCCTCTGAATCGATGTCAGGGACTCGGCTTAGCAGGCCGTTAATCAGCGGTGACGTATTGTCTTGTGAACTCACAGCATCTCCTTGCAGTGCACTAGAGGGTGCGGGGCGGGCCGACTGTGGCCGGCTTGACCAGTACAATCAAATCTACCGCTTTCGGGGCCAAACGTCCCGCCTCTTCTCGTTCTCTCCCTGTGAAAGTTCCCTCATCCCCCTCGTTTTGTTACCGATTAGCCACAGTTTTCACCAAATTCGGTGGTAGACGTGGAAATTTCCCCCAAGATTTGGTGAACTAGGGTTGTGGAAAATCAAGCGACCGCAGCCTCGCGGTCTACACAGGAAAGGACCGGTTCTTCGAACGGATCAGTTGAACTCGGCTTGCACGCCGGTCAAGTGATTCAGGAATTTGGTTGGGACACTGACGTCGATGACGGGTTCCGAGCCAGGATCGAAGACGCAACGGGCGAAGCGCTCGTTGATGAAGATTACGCAGATGTCTGTGACGGCACCCTGATTTGGTGGCGTGATGATGACGGAGACGAAGATGACCTCGCCGATCTTCTCGTTGATGCAAAAGGCAACCTGGACGATGGTTCAGGAATCATGTGGGTTTTGATTCCAGCTATGGGACGTGACGGCTACGTCGAACACATCGTGGTGGAAGAAGCAGCGCAAAACGCTGGACTTTCCGCCACCACCGCGGCCGCTCTATCACCGGAATGGACGGGTGTCCGCCTGTCCGCACGGGGTCCACGGCGCTAAGAATCAGTAACAGTCCATAGGGCGGGTGACGATGTCACCCGCCCTTTCACTTCCGCTAACTAATCCTTCTAATCCTTTAAGTCCTCTTGTATTGAATGACGTTGACGGCTTCATTCGCGGAATAGTTTCACTCACGATCCCACCGCTTCTATGCTGATTCCTGCCACCGCTCCCATGCTGATGGTGATTCTTCAAGGGCAGCCTTCCAATGAATGCGCACAGTCCACACCCCGCACTCATGAAAACAAATTGGACTTCATCGACGAAAGCGTGGGAAAAGTTTCATCCTTTGAGTTGAAGCGACATAAAAGTCACTAATGTCGCAGAAAAGTTACCAACCCGTTAATCTCAAAGGTGGTCCAGATTGCTGACACTGGCTGAGCAATCGTAGAGCGCCACGGAACTCAGCGGCGCGATGTAAATGCTCAAATGAACAGGGCATGATCGCATGCGGGAACCGGGGCGATGGGCTTGCCTAACGATGCCACGAAGACATGAGCGACACCGAGTTGCTCTCTGAAAGGTAAAGCGGTGACACAGTACCGAGTTGAAGAGGACCTCCTGGGGACTCGCGAGATTCCAGCCGACGCCTACTACGGCGTTCACACCCTGCGAGCGATGGAGAACTTCCCCATGTCAGGACGGCTCGTGCGGGACGTTCCCGAGTTCGTCAGAAGCATGGTCGAGGTGAAGAAGGCATCGGCTCTTGCCAACAAGGAACTGAGGTCACTCCCGTCAGACATCGCTGACGCAATCATCGCTGGCTGCGACGAAGTACTCGAAAACGGCCGTTGCATCGACCAGTTCCCGATCGACCTATTCCAAGGTGGTGCCGGCACCTCGGTCAACATGAACACGAACGAGGTTGTCGCCAACCTGGCACTCGAACTCCTCGGATACGAGAAGGGCCGCTACGACGTCATCAACCCGAACGATCACGTCAACAAGTCGCAGTCCACGAACGACGCCTACCCGACAGCGCTGCGTCTCGCGATCTACCGGCTGGTCATGCACCTGCGCACGAGTGTCGTCAGCCTTGCCGAGGCTCTGCGGGAAAAGAGTGAGGAGTTCTCCAAGGTTCTGAAGATGGGGAGGACCCAGCTTCAGGACGCAGTCCCCATGACTCTCGGCCAAGAATTTGGTGGCTGGGCAACAACCCTGGAGGAAGAAAACGTTGTTCTCCAGCGTGCTTCCAACTACCTCCTTTCCATCAACCTCGGCGCCACCGCCATCGGCACCCGAGTCAACACCCCCGAAGGCTACGCGGAGGTTGCGGCGCGCAAGCTCTCCCACGTCACCGGGCTCGACATCACCTCCGCACCCGACCTGGTTGAGGCCACGAGCGACACCGGTGACTATGTCATCGTCCATGCAGCACTCAAGCGCACCGCCCAGAAGCTTTCCAAGATCGCATCCGATCTCCGCCTCCTCTCGTCCGGACCGCGTGCCGGATTCAATGAAATTAACTTGCCGGAGATGCAGGCGGGATCGTCGATTATGCCCGCCAAGGTCAACCCCGTCATCCCCGAGGTCGTCAACCAGGTCTGCTTCAAGGTCATTGGTAACGACGTCACGGTAACAATGGCGGCAGAAGCCGGTCAGCTCCAGCTCAACGTCATGGAACCCGCACTGGCGGAAGCAACGTTTGAATCCATCCACCTCCTGATCCAGGGCTGTGACACCCTGCGCACCAAGTGCATCACTGGCATCACCGCCAACGCCGCACGCACCCGCCAGGACGTCGAGAACTCAATCGGCATCGTCACCTACCTCAACCCGATCATCGGCCACCACAACGGTGACCTGGTCGGTAAGGAATGTGCTCGCACCGGCAAGTCCGTCAAGGAAGTCGTGGTGGAAATGGGGCTGCTGACCGCAGAGCAGGTCGATGGCTACCTCACCCACGAAGCCTTCATGCATCCCCGCTACACAGGCAAGGTCTGGGCAGAGGGGGAGAAGGGGCTCCCCGAAAAGTAGGGCATTCCAATAATTGAATTTGTTGGGTGTGGGGCGGCCAGGATTCGAAGGATCGATGGCTACCCCGCACTCATGTCAGCGCAATATATCGCTCAAGAAAAGCGAATGCCGCGATGTTGAAAGCGGCTTGAATGCGCGACAACTGGTGGCGTTGAACACGAACATCCCAAAAACCTGTTTCTCGTTTGCTCGGTCGGAATGAATCCGTGTAAAGTCACTAATCGATCCACCAAAGAGTAACGCAAAGTCGTTATCTCCAATGTGGTTCAGGGCCTGTAGCTCAGTTGGTTAGAGCACCTGGTTTACACCCAGGGGGTCGGGGGTTCGAGTCCCTCCGGGCCCACAAATCCGATGAGTCGGGACATAGGCGACAGTTTATGTCCCGACTCATTTCATTTACCTCAACGAAGACCTAGGTCAAAGATGATCTAGCCTTTCAATGCACGTGAGCTAAGTGCAGAGTTGGTTGAATGTGGCCGGGATAGTCCCGATGGTCGTCGGCAGTACAGTGTCGGCAGCCTTTAGTCTGCGTAGCTTTGCTTGTGGCTAAGGATCCTGTCCGTACTGGCCTCCGGAGTGAGGTCAAGCTTACGCAGTAACTGAGCATTGAGGGCGACCACAATTGTGGACAGTGACATGAGGATCGCGCCGACGCTCATCGGCATCACAAACCCAATGGGTGCGAGGATGCCGGCTGCGAGAGGCACCGAAATCAGGTTGTATCCGGCAGCCCACCACAGGTTCTGCTTCATCTTCCTAAAGGTGGCGCGTGACAGTTCGTAGACTGACAGCACTGAGCGGGGATCGGAGGAGGCAAGGATGACTCCGGCGGAGCCGATTGCTACATCGGTCCCGGCACCAATGGCGATGCCAACATCGGCTTGGGCCAATGCGGGTGCGTCATTGACGCCATCGCCCACCATGGCGACCTTGCGGCCCTCAGCCTGGAGTTCCTGGACCTTGGCGGCCTTGTCCTCAGGGCGGACGCCCGCGAAGACGCGATCAATGCCGAGGTCCTTGGCAACAGTGTCAGCAACTGCCTGAGCGTCACCGGTGATCATGACGACCTGCGAGCCTTGAGCGTGAAGAGCGTCAACGGCATCGCGAGACTCGGGACGGATTTCGTCAGCGAGTCTGAGACCACCAATCACTTCACCGTCTGCCAGTACATGGAGAATGATTGCGCCCTCTTCTCGCCACTGTTCAGCGATGGGAAGCTCCTGAGCGGAACGCTCCTCGAGCAGGTAAGGGCCACCGACTTCAATCGCTGTTCCGTTGACTGCGGCTTTGACGCCGACAGCAGGGGAGGAAGAGAAATCGGAGGAGGTTGGAACTTCAAGCTGACGATTCTGTGCGGCACCGGTAATGGCGCGAGCAAGCGGGTGCTCACTGCCTGCTTCAGCTGCTGCTGCCAGAGCGAGTACCGAGTTTTCGGTGTGGTCACCAACAGGTTCTATTCCGGTTACGGTGGGCTCGCCCTTGCTCAGGGTGCCGGTCTTATCGAACAGGACAGTATCGACGCTTCGCATCGATTCAAGAGCGAGACGATCCTTGATGAGGACACCGCCGCGCGCTGCACGTTCGGTTGCGATGGAGACAACCAAGGGAATGGCGAGTCCGAGAGCGTGAGGGCAGGCGATGACGAGCACGGTAATCGTTCGAACAACGGCTTCGTTCGGTGTGCCAACAAATGCCCAGACAATGGCTGTGATGATGGCCGCTCCGAGAGCAAACCAGAATAGCCAAGCTGCAGCCCTGTCTGCGATGCGTTGCGCACGTGACGAGGACGCTTGAGCATCAGAGACAAGCTTCTGGATTCCCGCTAGGGCAGTATCGTCACCGGTTGCTGTGACCTCGACCCTCAAGCCGGAGTCGGTGGCGATCGTGCCAGCCACGACATTGTCGCCGATTTCGCGGCGCACAGTTGTCGATTCACCCGTCACCATCGACTCGTCCATGGAAGCAGAGCCATCGACAATGCGACCATCGGCCGGTACGGATGAACCCGGGCGGACGATGACTACGTCGCCGACCATGAGATCAGCGGGGGACACCTTGATGACTTCATCGCCGTCCACCTTCTCTGCCTCATCCGGAAGCAGAGCAGCAAGTGAATCCAGGGCAGATGTGGTTTGAGCCAGTGACCTCATCTCAATCCAGTGCCCAAGGAGCATGATGACTACGAGGAGGGCAAGCTCCCACCAGAAGTTCAACTGGTGATTGAGCAGATTAAGAGAAGCACCCCAGGACGAGATGAAGGCGACGGTGATGGCCAGGCCGATGAGGAGCATCATGCCGGGCTGGCGCGAACGAATCTCGATGACAGCACCCGTCAGGAACGGCCAACCACCCCAGAGGTACATGATTGTGCCCAGAATTGGCGATACCCAAGGGGCCCACTCAGCATCTGGCACCTGGTAGCCAAGGAGATCAGCAAACATGTCGTTGAAAATGACAACGGGGATTGCCATGACGAGCATGATCCAGAACAGCCTGCGGAACTGGCCAACATGATCTCCGTGATCACCATGCCCGCCGTGTCCACCATGTCCTGAACCATGGTCGTGTCCTGCATGGCCGGCATGTGGCTTATGGCCCGAGTGGTCTCCAGGGGCTTGATCAGAGTCGATCACGGCCGCACCCTTGACGTGAGATTCGGTTCCACGACCGTGATGCTCGTGATGAGAGTCGTGCTCTGTGCTCATGTAGGTCCGCTTTCTCCTCTTTATTTGTCATCTGACTGGTCATTTACACTTCGACCATATACCCCCGAGGGGTATACGTCAATGCTTTGTGTCCGTATTTTCATGACCAAACCCGGCTCTTGTGGGCAGGTTCTGTCAGTGCCGTTGAGTCGAATACTGAATTCTTGAGAATAAGTCGGGAGTTAAAGGCGGAGTGCTTGCCTTAACTCACAAGATCCGTACCTGCTGCGGAGTTGAACCCGACAGCAGACTCATTGCAGAAACTTGGGATGTTGGATGGGGATACAGTTCGGACAAGGAGGTAATCATGGCGGACAAAGTGGCAAGTGTTGAGGAGTATTTGGATGGAGTGAATCCTGAGTTCCGCAGTGAACTCGAGCGGATACGCGAATTTGTAACCCATCTTGTTCCCGGTCTTGAAGAAACAATTAGCTATCGAATGCCGACCCTGAAATAGAAGAGGTGGGCTCTCGTCTATTTCACCGCTTCAAAGAAGCACATAAGCTTCTATCCATCATCGTGGGCGATCGATGAACTGAGGGACCGACTCGATGGATACAACACCACAGCGCACGCTGTGCAATTCACTCTAAAGAATCCGCTTCCGAAGGAGTTGATCGAAGACCGAGCGGGGGTTTATGTGCGTCAGATTGATGCTGAGTTGAACTAGAGAATGAGCGATCTCTGAACAGGCTGTAGCGAACGAGGAGAAGTCATCCTCGGAACAATGCTTACTTCAAATTGAAACTGATGAGTTTGCGTGTGAGTCAAATGGGAATTTGGCGAGGGTTGGGGATTTTACATTGACCTCGACAATTTCCTTGGTGGGTGAACGACTGTCAGTCCTCTTGGGACAAGCCTGAAGCCGAGCTGATCGTACGTGAAATCCGTAGGTGGAGGGGTGAACAATTCTGTCCACCCCTCCACCTACATCTACAGATCGGTTCTAGATAGTGACGACCGTCCTGCCGTGGCCGTGGCCGGTCTTAATACGAGCGAGAGCATCGGGTGCCTGGTCGAGCGGAACGACATGCGCCAACATCGGGTCAAGGGAACCGTCAGCGACAGCCGCCATCAACTCCTCCAGCATCGCTCTCAGATCAGCCTGTGCTTTTTCGTCGCCGTGGGAATGTGCGGCACCGAGCGCAATTTCGTGAAGCGAAACTGCGTAGGTGAATGGCTCGATCACGGAACCATCGGGCCGGCCTGCAATCGACACAAGCCCACCACCATGGACCAGTATGGAGAGGTTTTCGGTTGCGGATTCTGCACTGACCGTGTCGATAACGGCGTCCACCCCTCGGCTGTTGGTCAGTTCCTTGACGCGTTCCACCACGTTTTCCGTGCGGTAGTTGATGACCTCGTCCGCGCCGAGCTTCCTGACGCGTTCAATGTTTGCTTCAGAACAGGTGGTGATGACCTTTGCGCCCATCTTTTTCGCGAGCTGGATGGCATATCCACCAACGTCACCGGCACCGGCAGTGATGAGAATTGTTTGTCCGGCAGATACGTGAAGACGGCGGTGAACCGCCTGGAATGCTGTCATGCCAGCGCACGGGAGTGCGGCTGCCTGCTCGAACGTGACTTCGTCGGGGATGGTGGCGAGGATTGTGGCTGGCGCGGTGACGAACTCGGCGAGTCCGCCTTCTCGGCGCAGATCACCGTGGAAGACTACGTGCTGACCGATCTCGAATTCGGTAACTCCCTCACCGAGAGCCTCGATCGTTCCTGCTGCGTCGAGACCCAGCACGTGTGGCCAGGACCATGCAGGATTGCCGCCGCCAGCTACTCCCACATCAACCGGGTTGAGGCCGCAGGCATGGACGCGGATGAGAATTTCACCCGGTCCTGCGGTCGGTTCGTCAATTACACCGAGTCGGAGTGTGTCGGGAGTGCCCGGCTGGTCGAGCAGAATTGCCTTCAAGTACGGATCCTTTTGTGTTCCATGTGACTCGAGCAAGGTAGTCGCTCGTAGCGGAGAGTGAATACATCGCATGCTACTCGCGCTTGCTGTCTCCACCTGGTGGGTTCGCAACGGGTGAGATGGGGACTAAATTGACGTTCGAGAAGAGATTGATCGGTTCGCGTGGGTCGCCGGATTGACGGAAGTCTCCCCGTCCATCATGGTTAAATTGTGACACGAATTGAGCCTTCAGATCGGCCCACGGCCCGACACGTTCTCGGGGTTTTTACAAGGCTGGGACTGACCTCTTTCGGTGGGCCCGTTGCTCACCTTGGCTACTTCCGTGATGAATTCGTGAAGCGTAAGAACTGGTTATCTGACAGGGACTACGCGGACCTGGTGGCGCTGTGCCAATTCCTTCCCGGGCCCTCCTCCTCGCAGGTGGGGATGGCGATCGGCCTGCACCGTGCCGGCGGGCTGGGCATGCTCGCCGCCTGGATTGGTTTCACCCTTCCGTCAGCGATTCTGCTCGTTCTCTTTGCGGTTGGCCTGACAGCGGTCGGGGATACTGCCGGGGCGGGATGGTTGCTGGGACTCAAAGCCGCGGCAGTTGCCGTTGTCGCACACGCCGTCTGGGGCATGGCAAAGTCGCTCACACCCGATGCGAAGCGAGCAACGATCGCGCTTGTCACCCTCCTGATCGTCATCCTCTTCCCGGGGGTGCTTTCCCAAGTCATTGCCATCCTCGTTGCAGGGATTGTTGGCTGGCTCTGGTTGGGAGATTCTGAGAAACGGGATGACATTGTCTCTGACATCAAAGTTGGGATCCCGCGTGCCGTGGCAGTTATCTGCCTCGGCTTGTTTTTTCTCCTCCTCGTTGGACTTCCCCTTCTTGCGTCACTGACGTCCCAGCCCATTATTGGCCAGATTGATACCTACTACCGTGCTGGTGCCCTCGTGTTCGGTGGAGGTCATGTGGTTCTTCCGCTCCTCGAGGCAGAGACGGTACAAACCGGTCTTGTCACCCACGACCAGTTCTTGGCGGGATACGGGGCTGCGCAGGCTGTGCCAGGGCCACTGTTCACCTTCGCGGCCTACCTCGGTTACGTCTCCGTGGGCGGGGGAGTGGCGGGTGCTGTTGTCGCCCTGCTCGCAATCTTTCTCCCATCCGTTCTCCTCATCGTCGGCATCATCCCCTTCTGGGAAGGTCTCCGTCACCGCAGCCGGGTCCGCAGGGTCCTTTCCGGAGTTAACGCCGGCGTGGTCGGTATCCTTGCAGCCGCTCTCTATACTCCCGTCTTCACCTCGGGCATTACCGGACCCGAAACTTTTGGGGTCATGGCGGTGGCATTGGTGGCGCTCGCGGTCTGGAAGCAACCGGCGTGGCTGGTCGTGCTTGGATCCGCTCTCCTTGGACTGGTCTTTCTCTAATTCAGCTTGTGGCCGCGCTTGCTCTCAGGTGACTGGTGCGATCTCAGGATAGTTCGATAACCGCGTCCCACTCGTGGCTCTCGTCATTCCATGTCAGATCGCATTCCCAGTGCTGTTCCACTCGTCGGCGGGGTTGAATGAGAAAACTTTGCCGCTCAAGTGAGTGCCGTCAATCGTTTCGTAATCAAACTTCGTGTCAACCGGGTCGGTCATTTCGAGCTCGACTGCAAGCTCACACATGTCTTGACCGGTTTCAGGGCGCGCGGGGTCGTGAATGATCGCAGAAGGCGGCTCCTCGATGGTTGTTTGAGTGATCGACCAATTCTCACCCGACCAGTTCATCTCACAATTCCAGTGAATGGTGACCCGCTGATCTATCTTGTCCGCACCAACGGCTGATCCGCTCATGACATAACCGGATCCCATCGAATCTGCGGCTTCCTCAAGAGGTTCGTATTCGTCATCTCCGGTGAATTGCACCTGGTCAGGATTGACGACGGCTTCGAGTACGCTCTCCTGACACTGATTGGGTGCAGAGGTCAGATCATCCGGTGACGGGGTTGATTCAGCAGGAGGAGTGGTTGTCGGTGGCTCGGATGTCTCTGCATCCGTCGGCTCATCAGCCACCTCCGTCGTGTCGTCGGATGGTGTTTCGGGTGCCGGTTCGGTGGTTGGTGTCGTGCTTTCGGTTGGCTGCGTTGCTTGTTCGGTGGGTTCCTCACCGGTTTCGGTGCTATCCGAGCAACCAGCAAGGACGATCCCGGCGGCCGCCAGTGCCAGTAGTTTCCGTGTCATCGTGATCAGGAATTCCCTCAGCCTTGTATTTGCTGTCACATAACAGCCTAGGGAGGTTATTCGTGCTCGGCATGCGGAGAAAACGATTGAAACCGCTTACAAGACTGTTATCCCAACGAATAAACCGCATTAGGAAATGTCTGGAATGAGGTGCGGTTAGTAACAAGAAGCAGGTTAAGAATTGCCTGACTGGTGTCTCTTGGGGAGGTGGCACGTGCCGACCGTCGATGCGGTGCTTGTGGCCGTGCCAACCGTGAACTAGAGCCAGCCCATGGAGCCGAGAATGACGATCCAGGCTGCGAGGGTGATGAATGAGACGAGGATGGAAAGCATGACGATGGCGGTGCTGACGTCGGCCTCACCGTAGGGCTCGGCCAGGGAGGGCAGGATGGAATAGGTCGGTAGCGCACAGGTGATGATCGCGGCGGCCTTGAGCTCGATCGGCAGGTCCGGAAGCCCGATGGCGATGAGGAGGGTGAGGACGCCGATGGCGATGGCGGGCATGGCCACCAGCTTCCCGCTCACCGCAACAAAGACGTCGAGGAGAGCTCCCTTGATCTGTAGCCCGGCAAGGATCCCACCCACCGTGAAGAGCGCAAGGCCGGTCGTGGTGTTGGCGAGAAGATCCACCGATCGGCCGGCCCAGTCTGGCATGACAAATCCGATGGAGTTGAGGACGAGTGCGAGGGCGATTGCGATGACAAGGGGGTGGAGGAGGACTTCTCTCGCCGTGGTCTTGAGGCGCTGAATGAGAGAGCCGGAGCCGGTTGCGTGCTCGGCAAGGAACAGGGTGAGAGGGATGATGAAGACATTATCGACCAGCATGTCCATGCCGACCGCAACACCGGCCCATTCCGGTACGAGGATAAGGAAGATGGGAAGACCCATAAAACCGTTGTTCGTCCCCGCCATGCCAATACCCATGAAGGTGGCTCGTAGCTTGCTACGCTTCATCACCTTCGCATACAGGTAAGCGAGGCCAAACATGATGATCGCGGTCAGGGCATAGGTCAGCAAATAGGTGGGGCGAAAGATCTCGGATGCGGCCTTGCCGTAGACGTTGACGAACACGAGGATCGGGAGCGCAATCTTGACCACGAAAGTAGAGAGGATCGACATGTCCTCCCGCTTGAATGGACCGAATTGGACTGCAATGTATCCGACTCCCACCACAAGGAAGATCGGGACAATTGCCGACACGACGAGACTCAACGCCACTCACTTTCGTTTCAACATCCGGTTCCCGATCGACAGTGCACCGGACCCTACGGGTACACCCTAGGGCACACCGTTCCGATGTGACCTTACTTGCGAGGTTTTGCATTCGTCCTTAACGATATGCTGTCGCTCCGTCACGATCGAAGCACCAAAACCAGAATGGATTTTGTATCAATTGCTCCGGCGGTAGTGGATTGCCGCGGTTGCTAGGATCCCCTGCATGGTAACACTGCTCGTTATGAGGCATGCCAAATCATCCTGGAACACAGGGGTCGAGGACTCTCTGCGGCCCCTGAATAAACGTGGCCGGCGACAGGGAAATGCGGCGAGGCAGTACCTTGCCGAACAGCATCCTTCAATCGATACGGTTCTTTGCTCGCCGTCGACTCGCACTCGGCAGACCTGGAAACTCGTACAGGATGCTGGGATTGATGGGCCGGTGACCTATGTGGACGACATCTATGAAGCGGGTGTCACCAACCTGATTGCTGCCGTGCGAACTCTGGGAGATGGGGAGACGGTGTTGCTGATCGGGCACTTTCCCGGAGCGCATGACCTCGTCGAGTACTTGGCGGAGCCGGATGGGAGCCAGGCGTGGGAGAAGCTGGACGATGGATTCGTGACCAGCTCGATCGCCACGCTCACCATCCCCGTTCCGTGGGGACGTGTGAATGAGGGATGTGGAAGGCTCACCTCGTTCGTAGCGCCGGGCCGAGAATAGATGACGACGAATTTGACAGTTCAACGGTTGGGTATAAGTTGTTCAGTTTTGGCTCTTCGATGAATGCCAGGTGACGTTTGCCCGCGAAATGGGAACTGAGCTTACTGACGGCTACGATTGACGGAAAGCTTATCTGCGAGGGCTATAAAAAGAGGGGCTATGAAGAGGTCGCTGAGGCGCGAAGACTGGTTGACAATTCCCAATATCATCACCCTCGTTCGGCTCCTGCTCCTTATCCCCATCTGCTATCTGCTCGCGATCGATTCCAGCCCGGTCGTGACGGCGATCCTGCTCGTCACCTTTGGAGCAACCGACTGGATTGACGGCTACGTTGCTCGCCGGTTCAATCAGGTCAGCAAGGTCGGAGAGATCCTTGACCCCATTGCCGACCGTCTCGGCGTCGCGGTCATCGCCCTCTTTCTCGTCATCGGGCACCATTTGCCCGACTGGATTGCCTACGTGGTGATCGGAACCGATCTCACCCTCGCCATCATCTACCTGGTTTTCAAGGGAAAGTATCGAGCGAAGGTCAGCTATCTCGGTAAGGTGCGGACCGCGATCCTCATGGCAGGATTGCCGCTCACCGTGTTTGGTCGAATCTCCCAACTCAGCTTCCTTGGTTCGATTGGCGTCGTTGCCGCCGCGGTCGGTGCCATCCTCCACGCCATCACCGGCATCACCTACGCCGCGACCATCTTCAATATGCGCAGGGTGGACCGCACTACGGGTCAGGACTGATCGTATGTCGAGCCAGGACTGATCGTTAGCACCAGTTAAGGGATCGGCGGCCAGCATCCAAGCTTGAAGCGTGATTCGCTAGTCGAGCGGGTCGCGCGAGATTGGGCAGGTCATGCAATGGCCACCTCCGCGGCCCCGACCAAGCTCCGCCCCGGCAATCGTGATGACGTTGATCCCAGCGTTCCGCAGCGCCGAATTGGTCAGGGTGTTGCGATCGTAGGTGAAGACTGTGCCGGGTTCGAGGGCGACGGCGTTGTTGCCGGAGTCCCACTGTTGGCGCTCTGATTCGTACACGTTGCCCGCGGTTTCAACCGTGCGGAGTTTTGGAAGCCCCATCGCTTCGGCAACAACCTCAACAAAGTGACGCCCCTTCTCATCGAATACTTTAACTCCTGGTTCCCTCTCCGTGGGACGCAGGACGTAGGGGTGGATGGCGTCAACGATCTTGGGGTGGATTGTCACGAGGTCACGGTCGGCAAAGGTGAGGACGGTATCGAGGTGCATGGCGGCACGTAGCCTCGGCATTCCTGCAACGACGATTTCGGTGGCTGCCTCCGCCTCGAAGAGGGATGCTGCGAGGGAGGTGAGTGCTTGGTGGGAGGTTCGTTCGCTCATCCCGATCAGAACAACACCGTTTCCGACGGGCATGACATCTCCGCCTTCTAGATGAACTTTCGCCCAGTCGGTATCGGAGCCACCCCACCAGCGAACCGAGTCCCGATAGCTCTCGTGAAACGTGTAGATCGCCTCCATGAGCAACGTTTCCTCTTTCCGTGCCGGATAGTAGAGGGGATTCATCGTCACCCCACCGTAGATCCACGCCGTGGTGTCACGCGTGTACAGCATGTTTGGCAGGGGTGGGAGTAAATACTCGCTATCGACGGGGACGTCCCGTGAGAGGGCCATGTGTCCGCTCCGGTACTCGGAGGGTAGTTCGGCCGTGGCAAGCCCGCCGATTAGGAATCTCGTGAGGTCGGTAGGGGAGATGGAGTCCAGGTAGGTGCGGGTACCGTCAACGAGCCCGATCCCGACCCGGTTCGGGTGGACCTTGCGGTCGAGCAACCATGCTCGTGCTTCCGGTATTGCCATGGTTTCAGCCAGCAGGTCATGCAACTCGACAACCTCAACGCCCTGGCCCTGCATCTTCTCCACGAAGTCGCGGTGGTCGCGCTTGGCTGCTTCGACCCACATGACGTCATCGAACAGGAGCTCATCGGAATTCGTTGGGGTGAGTCGTTCGTGGGCGAGTCCCGGCCGGCACACGAGGACCTTACGGAGCCTGCCCACTTCGGAATGGACGCCGTGTGCTACCGCGGGTGTCGCCGCTGTACCAGGATCGTGCTTGGAATCGGGTCCGGTTGCGTGGGAACTGGTGGTGCCGGCTGTTGTGTGTGCCATGCGGGCTACTTTGTCACAGCTGTCAGCGAATGTCAGGCGGACCGCCCCTCCGTGGCCAAACTGCCACGCAAAGGAAATGACTGGGGAAGGGTATGAAGGGAGTGAGAATTCAACCATTCCGGATGAGCCATGCGCGTGTATTCTGACCGGATCCAGGCGCCTAGTCCGTGCCGGTTTCCCTTGTCAGGACACCGATGACATCACCGTCTGCGTTGGAGATCGAGAGGGTGTTGCCGCTGAGCTGTCCCGTGTCTAAACCGGTCAGCCACATATCCACATTCATGCAGAACATGCGGGTGGAAGCGACCTGGTGAAAGGCGACCGTTGCACCCTTCTTGGACCACGATCCCACCATGGCGTTGCAGCCGTCGTTTCCCGTGAGCCTGCCATCCTCATGGAACTCCAGAAAGGCCTGAGGAGGGTCGGTGGCGCTCCATCGACCGAGCGGTGAAGTGATTCCTAGCAGTCCTGCGGCAATCACCTCGGACACTCTCTTGCTCTGTTCACTCACCGTTCAATCCCTTCGCTCAATGCCGCGTTTTCAAGTCCCATCATGACAGATCGGGAATGCGAAGAGTCACCATATGCTGGACAAAGTGCTGATCTAGATTCCCAGAACGGTCTTGGCAATGAGGAAGTACACGACAAGACCGGTGGCATCGACAAAGGTGGTGATGAACGGGTTGGAGAAGACCGCGGGATCAACCCCGAGAAGCCGCGCAATGATTGGCATGATCCCACCAACCGCCGCTGCCATCGTACACACCACGGCAAGAGTCAGCCCGATGGTCAGCCCGATGCTCGGACCATAAATAGCGCCCGTAATGATGCCGCCGAGGATCCCGAGGATGCCTCCCATCAGCAATCCCACGCTCAGTTCCCGCACCAGCACTTTCGCGATATCTCGATTCTCAATATCCCCCAAAGCAAGCGCGCGGGTGATCGTGGTGGATGCCTGATTACCGGTGTTGCCGCCCGTTCCGATGAGGAGTGGAACGAAGAGGGCGAGGGCCGTGACCTGAGCCAACTCAGATTCGAAAATGGAGAGAACCTGGACGGTGAGGGTGGCTCCGATTGCCAGAACGAGAAGCCAGACAATGCGGGAGCGAACGAGGGACCGGACCGGGGTTGAGAAATACGGCTTCCCCAAAGGATCGGTACCGCCCTGGCGGGCAGAGTCTTCCGACTCCTCCTGCTCAATAATCCGACCAGCATCATCCACCGTCACAATACCGACGAGCCGATTCTCATCATCAACGATGGGCAGAGCAAGGAGCCTTCGATCAATGATGAGACGTGCTGTGTCCTCCGCGGACGAATAGGCGCTCGCGACCCTCGCCTCCCGCATGATGCTCCCAATGAGGGTATCGGGCTCGTGGCGCAGCAAATCACGCAAACTGACGATGCCCAGGACGTGACGACCGTTGTCAACGACAGGAATGGTGTAGATCGTTTCCGCTTCATCAATGTGCTGCTGCACCCGTTGCAGGGTGTGTTCCACGGTGTAGGTGTCCCTGGTTGATACATACTCGGGGGACATGCGGCGGCCGATTGAGCCCGGTTCGTAGCCGAGAACGATGCTGGTGAGCCGCCGCTCATCAGGCGTCAATCCGCTGAGCAGTCTCGTTGCTGCGGTTGCCGGCAGTTCGTCGAGAATCCACGCTCGATCATCGGGGTCCAATTCGGCAAAGAGGGAGGCCACTTCCTCACCTTGTAGGGCTTCAATGAGGTCACCCTGCTGTTTGGGGGAGAGAAGATCAAAAACCCCGGCCGCACGATCCTTTTCCAAAAGCCGATAGAACACGGCCTGGCTCGCAACCGGCAGGCGTTCGAAAACTGTCACGGTCTCGTCGACGTTTGCGGGTTCGATGAGCTCCTGGACAGCGGTCCAGTCTTGGCGGGCGAGGAGGTCTTGAATCGTACCTTGGAGGGCAGTCAAAGATTGGCGCATGGTGGTCCTTCACGTGGGGAGATGGTTACTCACGAGTCCGCGCCCTCCCTGGAAGTTACCGGCAGGATCCATCCTGCCTACATGTGTGGGTGCCTAGGCCCTAAAAATTGAGGAGAGCGCGCTGAATGATCGGTGGCGGGAACTATCAGAATTCATGTCCCTCACCTCGCTCTCGTCTAGCCCAAATCAAATACCACCATATCAAGCCCCCACATTCATGCCATCTCGAAGGTGAGGATTGTCATGACAAGTCAAGCAGATCCGGAGAACCCCGGGTTTTGCAGTGAAGAGAGATAGAGAGGAGAAGAAAGAAGAAGAGAGAAGCGGTGAGGATCTGCTAGGGGCGTTGTGAAAGTGACGCGGAGCGGTAACGGGATAGCGGAGTCGTGAAGAAGCGGTGTGGTGATAGATGAAAGGTGGGGTCTTTCCTCGACTAGTTAGTCAGAGAAAGACCCCACCTCAATTCACCAAACCGATTACGGTCTGCTGTTTGGCTAGGGGGCTACGTGCTTGCCCTTCTTTTCGGAGCCGCCATCTGCCTTGTCTTCGAACTCCTGGTCAGCGGAGCCGTCCGAGCCGGCATTATCAGTTCCAACAGCATTCTCCTCAGCTTGCTGCTGGAACGATGCTCCTTCCACGTCAACTGAGGGAAGGATCTTGTCGAGCCAGGCCGGAATCCACCAGGCTTTCTCTCCGAAGATTGAGAGCGCGGCGGGAATGAGGCTCATCCTCACCACGAACGCATCGAGGAGAATACCGAAGGCAAGACCGAAACCAATCGGCTTGATCATCGTCATCTCGGAGAAGATGAAGCCGGCGAAGACGGAGAACATGATGAGGGCGGCGGCGATCACGACCGCACGACCCGCGTACAGTCCGTCCGTCACGGCCTTCTTGGCTGGGCGGCCGTGCGCCCACGACTCACGCATGCCCGTCGTGAGGAACAGCTGGTAGTCCATCGCCAACCCGAACAGGATGCCAACGAGAATGATCGGCAGGAACGAGAGGATCGGACCCGGATTGTCAACACCGAAGATGTCGGAGAGCCAGCCCCACTGGTAGATCGCAACGACCGAACCCATGGCTGCGAGTGCCGAGAACAGGAACCCGACAGTTGCCAGGAGCGGCACGAGGATCGAACGGAACACAATGACGAGAAGGACTAACGAAATGAGGATAACGACCGCCAGGTAGACCGGCAGCACCTCGGCCAAGTTCTCCGACACGTCGATCTGCATGGCTGTCTGACCCGTGACATCGAGAGTGATCTCGTTGCCCTCAATGGTGAGAGGTGACATGTCACGAATGGTGTGGACGAGGTCCTCCGTTTCCACATCCGAGGGACCGGTGGTGCCGATGACCTGGAAGACGGCCATGTCACCATCCTCGGAGGCACCGGCCGGCAGAACCGACACGATTCCCTCCGTGGCAGACAGTTCCTCACCAATCTGCAGGATCGTTTCCTGCCGCGCTGCCTCGTCGAGTCCGCTCGGCAGATCGGCGGCCACAATGTGTGGGCCGTTGCGTCCGGGACCGAAAGCCTCCGAGGTAATCATGTAGCTTTCGTAAGCATCCGAACCCGGATCCTCATTCGAACCATCGGGCAGTCCCAGCCTCATCGAGAAGAAGGGGATCGCGAGAACGCCAAGAACAACGAGCGAGACAATGGTCGTGGCCCACGGGTGGCGGACAGGGAGCGGAACCGGCTTCGAGTCATTGGCCTCGTGAACCGCGACAATTCGGTCGAGTTCCTGAGCCTGCTTGCGCTGCTTCTTGGGAAGCACACGGTATTCCATGAGGTGCAGGATCGCGGGAGTCAAAGTGATTGTCAGAAGAACGGCGATGAGGATCGCGAGCGCCGCGACGTTACCCAGAACGCCGAGGAACGGGATGCCAACGAGGTTGAGTGCGACGAGGGCGATGATGACGGTGGAGCCGGCGAAGACAACGGCGTTGCCGGAGGTGCCGACCGCGAGACCAATCGAGTCATCGATCTGGTAGCCGCGCAGTAGCTGCCGGCGGTGTCGGTTGACGACGAACAGGGTGTAGTCGATGCCGACCGCGAGACCCAGCATAATGCCGAGAATCGGGGAGATCTGGTGCATCTCAATCACACCCGCAAGCGCCTGGGTGATCATGACCGTGATGCCCACGCCCACGAGGGCGGTGAGGATGGGGAGGGTTGCGGGCAGGATCGCGCGCAGCATGACGAGAAGAACAATGGCGGCAACGAGCAAGCCAATGGCTTCGGTGGGGCCAAAGATGTTCGAGATGTCGGACGCGATTGCTTGCGAGTAGTAGATGAGCACACCGGAGTCACCGGCCTGGTCGATCGCGGCCCGGAGCCCGTCACGGGTCTCGCTTGTGACTGACATGCCGTCACCGTCGAAGGTGATGGTTGCGATGGCGGCGGTGCCGTCCTCGGAAATGACGGAGTAGTCGCCAACGATGTCGAGTGTTCTCTGAGCGGTCTCCAGCTGGGCCAGACCGTTATCGATCTCGGTCTGTCCGGCCTCTGCCTGGGCACGTGCCGTATCGAGTTGAGCCTGCTGGGAATCGAGCTCCGCCTCGGCCTCGTCAAGGGCTGTGACCTGGGCCTGGAGTTCTTGCACCTGTGCTGCTACGTCCGCCGGTAGCTGGTCCGTCGGCACGTCCGGTACCTGCGCCAGGGCCTCATCGAGCTGTGCGCGTCCCGCCTCGAGTTCGCCACGGGCCTGGTCGAGCTGTTCCTGACCGGACTCGAGCTCAGCGAGGCCAGCATCGATCTCTTCCTGGCCGGCGGTGAGCTGCTCACGGCCGGATTCGGCCTCGGCGAGCTGCTTCTCCATTTCCTCCGCGCTTACGAATGGATCGGTGACGGCAAAGATGCCATCTACCTTCTCCGCCTCCGACAGTGCGGTTGAGATCGCGGTGATCTGCTCCTCCGACAGAGGGTCGCTGCTTTCAGAGGTAAAAGTGATGGTTCCCGTGCCCTTCGCTGCCTCGGGTAGTTCTGATTCGAGACGGTCGGCCAAGTCCTGCGACCTGGTTCCGGGAATGGAGAGCTCGGATGAGTAGGTGCCGCCCGCGAAGGTGCCGAGCAGGATGGCGCCGACAAGCAGCAGCGCCCATATCCCAATAACGAACGGGGAATGTGTGGCGCTTCCGCGACCGAGTCGCTGAAGGAATGAAGCCATGAAAGTGACCTTTCGATTGGTTGGCAGAGCTGACTTGAGACGATTGGGTGATTGCGGTGAAAGAACTAGGTGCGGTCGGCGAAACCGTGGCGGACATTGTCAAGGGCTCTCTTGTTGAGAGCCTCCCAGTGCGAGCGGGAACCGGAGTCGACCAGGGTTCCGTGGGCCCAAATAGACTGGGCGGTTTGGATTGCGGAGATAATCGCGTGAGCGAGAAACACGCCATCAACCGGGTTGAGTGAGGGCACATATGTCCGCAGGACACGGTCGAGGATCTCGCTGGATTCCTCAATGATCTGGCTCGACCACGACAGGGTGTTCATGTGGCGAGGATCCGTGGATAGGACCTCCGTGACGTGACCGAGGTACCGGAAGGACAGGTCGGAGTTGAGGGCCTCACCGAGTTGCGTGAGAAAATCGTCGACCGAATCAATGTCGTCGAAAATGTCTTCGATCTGGTCGATGAGGTCCTCGATCAGGGAGGTGAGGTAGGCGTAAACCGCACTGTCTGCCGTGTGGAAGTGATTGAAGATCGAGCGGCGGGACGTGCCAGCTGCGTCAGCGAGCTCCGCGACAGTAAAGTTCCCCATGCCTCGCGTTGAGGCAAGTTCGCCAGCGGCAGCGACAATCGCGCGGCGATTGCGCTCCTTCACTGACTCGGGGTGTCCTGATTTGTCCATGCGCACCTGACCACTCTAAAGATCGAATTGCACTGAGTGCAAATGTTTCTGATGTGACCTTGTCGACCTGGTGGCAACGCTCCCAGTCTGCACCCAGACAAGGGAATTCCCTAAAGATGTTGAGCGTGGAATCAGACCGCTCGGTCGTGTTGGTAGGGGCTTGGAGGATCGAATGAGCGGCGGCCTGTCCGGGATGTCTGAACTGCCCGTTTGTGGTGTGTTTCCGGGGATTTAGGTCCCACGGGTTCGCTGTTTTCTTTTCCTAGAGTGAAGGTGACGATGCTAGGAGAGGCACAATGGCACAAGAGACGTCAATCGAACCGTGGGAACAGCGGCGATTGCCCCGCAGTAGCAATGCCCCGGGTTTGGATCAGGAAGCGCTCGATCGGGGTCGTGTTGAACCTCGACACGTTATTCCTCAGGTCCGCCCCAGCAACTGGACATTGAAGGTCACCGCAGCAGTGACGGGATCGTTGCTCGCACTGTTCGTGATCGTGCACATGGTGGGCAACCTCAAGGTGTATCAGGGACCGGAAAGCTTCAATGCTTACGCACATTGGCTCAAGGTGGCGGGATATCCGCTGCTGCCGAAGATGGGCCTGCTGTGGATCGTGCGAGGGGTCATGGGTACCTCCCTCATCCTCCACATCTGGTCCACCCTCCTCATCCGATACCGGGGGTACAGGCTGAGAGGTGGCCGGAAGAAACCGCAGCTGAGGGCTGGGTCGTTCGTTTCGCGGCTCATGCTCTGGACAGGAATTGTTCTCCTGCTCTTCATTTTTATTCACATCCTTGATCTGACGACGGGGCAGGCGAATAGCGGGTTCCAGGCACCAACCGCGACCGAATCTTTCGCGTACGAGAACCTCGTTCATTCAATGAGCCAGCCGCTCTTCGCGGTGATCTACATGGTGGCCATGGGCGCACTCGCCCTCCACCTCGTGCACGGCCTGTGGCTGATCGTGACGGACCTGGGAGTAACGGGGGAGCGGACCAGGAAGATCTGGCAGGCAATTGCCCACCTGCTCGCCGTTGTCGTTGCCCTCGTCAACATGTCGATACCCCTTGCCGTCCTGCTTGGAGTGGTGTCATGAGGCTCGGTTTGGCTCGACAAAAGTCTAAGAAAACAAGATTTGGTGTGAAGAACAAGAAGAGAAATAGGGACGTGGGAGCCGTGCGAGAACGTAGTGAAGAAGTCCGCGGGTCAATGTCGATCCGCGGATCCCATCCGGGCCACGATCACGGCTCTGTTAAAACGGATGCGGTGGTGACCGATGGGCCGAAAGTTCGTCCCGGAACGATCCTCGATGCGGCGGAGCCTGCCGGGCCTGCAGAGCAGGCTTGGGCGAATGCGAAGCAGGGCTACAAGCTCGTTGGCACTTCGAACCGCCGCAAGTTCACGGTCATTGTTGTGGGCACCGGCCTGGCCGGTGCGGGAGCAGCAGCAACGCTTGCCGATCTCGGCTATCACGTCATCTCCGTGACCTATCACGATGCTGCGCGCCGGGCCCACTCGGTTGCTGCCCAGGGCGGCATCAATGCCGCGCGGGGCCGCAAGGTCGATAACGACTCGGTTGCTCGCTTTGTGAAGGACACCGTTAAGGGAGGTGACTTCCGTGGCCGGGAGAAGGAAGCCTACCGGCTGGGAGAGATCTCATCCCAGGTCATTGACCATCTCAACGCTGTCGGAGTGCCCTTCGCTCGCGAATACGGTGGCTCCCTCAACACCCGCTCCTTCGGTGGCGTCCAGGTTTCCCGCACCTACTACACGCGCGGACAAACCGGACAGCAACTCCAGGTCGCAGCATCCGCCGAACTTGCTCGCAAGGTCAATGACGGCATGGTGACCCAGTACGTGCGCCACGAAATGGTCGACCTCATCGTGGAGGACGGCAGGGCGAGGGGAGTGATCGTTCGCAACCTCGTGACGGGCGAACTCAAGCCGTTGCTCGGCCACGCGGTCGTTCTTGCCACGGGTGGATACGGAAACATCTACTACCGGTCCACGCTGGCAAAGAACTCGAATGCGTCGGCAGCATGGCGGGCGCATCGCCGAGGTGCGCACATGGCAATGCCCTCGTTCATTCAGTTTCACCCGACTGCGCTCCCCATCTCGACCGAATGGCAGTCGAAAACGATCCTCATGAGTGAATCGCTCCGCAACGACGGTCGGATCTGGGTCCCGAGGGACCCGGGGGATGAAAGGGGCGCGAACGAGATCCCGGATGATGAACGGGACTACTATCTGGAACGCAAGTACCCAGCATTTGGCAACCTCACGCCCCGAGACGTTGCCTCCCGAGCGGCGAAAGAAATGATTGATGCTGGCCACGGGGTCGGTCCGCTCAAAAACTCCGTCTATCTCGACTTCCGTGACGCCATTGCCAGGCTTGGCAAGGATGAGATCGCTGCTCGGTACGGGAACCTGTTTCACATGTACACCGACGCCACGGGTGAGGACCCGTACACGGTGCCCATGAGAATCGCACCCGGAGCCCACTTCACCATGGGAGGGCTGTGGACCGACTACCAGCTTATGACCTCCATCCCCGGACTCTTTGCGGCCGGCGAGGCAGGTTTTGCCTACCACGGAGCCAACAGGCTCGGAGCAAACTCGTTGCTCTCGGCCTGTGTTGATGGCTGGTTCACCATCCCGACAACGGTCCCGAACTACCTGGCACAGCATCTGGGTGAGGCGCTTCCAGAGGCCGACAGCCCGGCCGTGAAACAAGCATTGGATAACTCGTACGATAGGTTCGATCGCCTACTCGCCATCAATGGGAAGACCCCGCCGCGGGACTTTCACCGCCGTCTGGGCGAAGTTCTGTATGCCGGATGTGGGGTGGCGCGTAGCGCCGAATCCCTTACCTCCGCCATCACCAAGATCCGGCAGATCCGCGAAGAATTCTACGAGGACCTCCTCATTGCTGGACCGGTTGATCGAGTGAATCAGGAACTGGAGTATGCGGGACGGGTGGAAGACTACCTGCAACTTGCCGAGGTCCTGTGCGTCGATGCGTACGACCGTGACGAATC
This sequence comes from Flaviflexus massiliensis, assembly GCF_001375495.1. Taxonomy (GTDB): domain Bacteria; phylum Actinomycetota; class Actinomycetes; order Actinomycetales; family Actinomycetaceae; genus Flaviflexus; species Flaviflexus massiliensis. The sequence goes on from NZ_LN831058.1 coordinate 1,341,492, forward strand.
GTGCGGTGCGCACTTCCGGACCGAACACCAAACCGAGACGGGAGAAGCCAAGCGAGACGACGAGAATTGGGCTCATATCTCGGCCTGGGAAACCAGCGGGTGGCCGAACGAACCGGCCTTTACCCGTCACACCGAACCACTAACCTTTGAAGCCGTCCCGTTAGAAGTGAGGGATTACCGATGAAACTAACCGTCAACGTGTGGCGACAGGGCGGTCCCGCCGAGAAGGGAAAGTTCGAGAAACACGAAGTCACCGAGCTGGAACCGTCACTGTCAGTCCTTGAACTGCTGGATAAGATGAACGACGACATCGTGAAGGGCGGGGGAGAACCCGTGGCCTTCGAATCCGACTGTCGCGAAGGCATCTGTGGTGCCTGCGGAATCGAAGTGGATGGGCGGCCCCACGGGCCGGTCTCGAACACTCCCGCCTGCCATCAACGACTCTCGTCATTTAACGATGGTGACACGGTGACGATCGAACCACTCTCGTCGGGGGCATACCCGGTCATCAAGGACCTCATGGTCGAACGTGGAGGACTGACCGACGTCCTCGAATCGGGTGGTCACGTCCAAGTTGCCGCGGGAACGGCGCCCGAGGCTGACTCCGATCGGATCACTTACGACACGGCAGAAACAGCGCTCGACTTCGCTGCCTGCATCGGCTGCGGCGCGTGCGTTGCAGCATGCCCCAACGAATCGGCAAACCTGTACGTTGGAGCCAAGCTCGCGCACCTCTCGATGCTCCCCATTCCGGCCTCCGAAAGAGGCAAGCGTGCGAAGGCGATGGTGGAAACCGCAGATGAAAACTTCGGTCCGTGCTCGTTGCACGGGGAGTGTGCGAAAGTCTGCCCCGCAAACATACCTCTTGTCGCCATCTCCTACGCCAACCGCGAGCGCATTCGAGCAGGCCTGCGAGGGAGTAACGACTAAAGAGTCTCGAAAAATCACGCCGCAAGCGTTGGTGGTGGAGACTCAAGAGCTCGGAAGTCGCGAGTAAAGTCTGTGATCGCGTTCTATTTCCATGGCGGGGCGCTGACTTGACCGCCCCGCCGCTCTTCATGCTGGTCGTTCCTCACCTGGACTTCTCGTGGTTACTTCTCGGACTTAGCTCGTCTGAGTATCGGTGTTGCCTACAGAATCGGTAGCTGACGCTGGTGTTACCGGACAGGCGCGGAAGAAGACGGACAGTAGACCGCCCGAAATGTTGTGCCAGACAGAGAAAACTGCTGCGGGAAGTGTCGAGCTTGTTGCTTGTCTCGAACAGCTTTCACAAGGTCAGTAACTGGGAACGATCTCTGCCTCGGTGTAACTGCGGACTGCTGAATTATCAGAACTGGACACCCGGGGGAGAAACGACCATCGCCATACCTGACGGTCAGTTCGATGTGTCTTTCGCCCCTATGTGAGCAAGACTCACGTCTGTTACTTCCACAACCTCACGGCGTGTGTTGGTGAACTTCAGGATCGAGATATTGAGGACAGGATTGGAGTGACGATGGTGGCGTGATTATGGATGAAGAGGCGACGGCGGAAGATAACCGGTTTTTTGGCTACTAGTCAGCGGTTAGCATTAGGGCTACCGTCACCGTTTAGTATGATGGCTTGGAGTCGTCCATGGAGATCGGGACCGAACAGCAGGATCCCACCTGCGTCGCATCCCTCTCTCCTGAACGTGCGGCACGTGCGATCAAGCTGACGAGGTGGTTATGAAAGCAACAGCGGAGGAGCAACAGGCACTTATCGAACTTGCCCGAATCGACGGTGAACTAGGAAAACTGAGGCACCTACTTGCCACCCTTCCGGTCTGTGAGGAGTTGGCAGCCAGGGAAGAGAAGCTAGCCACCCACGAACAGCAGACCGAGAAGCGCGCCTCCCGCGGCGCACCACTTGAACAGGTCATCGCCGACTTAGAGATCCGAGTCGACCAGCTCAATGCTGGAATCGACCGGAAGCAGCATCAACTAGACTCCGGTGAAGGCGTCGACTCGCGTCAGCTACTCGTGCTCCAGTCTGAAATCGACGGGTTGGTAGAGGTGCGCGACGCGGCGGAAATGGAGCAGTTGGAAGCGATGGAGCTTCTAGAACAGGTCCAGGCAGATGCCAGGTGGGACGAGGAAACAAGGAAAGAGCTCGACTCTCAGGTTGCGCATCTCCAATCCCGCAGGGATAGTGACGTCGCCCAACTGGAGAAGGATATCGAAGCTACGATCTACACGCGCACCCGCTGCGCAGGAAGCATTCCGGCCCAGGTGATCGATGCCTATGAGGAATCGAGGAGCATGGGAGGAACGGGCGTCGTGGTCATGAAGTCCGACGGCACGGTGGATGGGGGTATGGATCTTTCCGTCGTAGAGTTTGAAGCCGTGCAGGCGCTGCCTGCTGACGAGGTTTACCTCACCGAAGACACAGGAGCCATTGTCGTCCGCGAATATTAAGCGTGCGCTTCTCAGCGGTCGATGGAGTAGATGTCTCCACGTGCGCGCAGGTCGCTAAAAGAAGTCGGTAACCTTTTCGACAATCGTGATCGTGTAATGGTTGCCGGTGCCGCTGAGTTCGATGTCGCCCACGAGCACATCGCTAGATTTCGTTGCGAGGTGGGCGAGTTCGTCCACCGTAGTCGGAACTGAATGAGCCGTGAGTGCCAGGCGAGCAAAGAGCCCTCTGTAAAACTTTGCGTTGTGAGTGATGACTTGGCGACGGTCCCCCAAATCCCGTACGGCACGTACCTTGACACAGGTTGCGGTGGAGGGCGGCTGCCAATCGGCATAATCGCCCGACCTGCCATCGATGACAACCTGACCATCAGCAACGCCATCGAGCTCTGCCCATTGTTTCCGCCACCGAGACCGAGGGGTACCTCCAGGGAGCTTCGCGCCCATCTTCAATCTGTATCGGGGAACAAGATCAGTTGGTCCGTGAGCGCCAAACAATGCCGAAAAGATAAGGACTGACTCCTGAGCACGCTGAAGTGCGCCGGCAGACAGTGATGAGAAATTGGCTGCCTGATAGAGCACGCCTGTATAAACTTCATGTGCCGGTGCGGTGGGTAAAGTTAATAGATGTCGTTGTGCTACTACCTCGTCTGCAACTGACTTCCCAACCTGTAGCACCTCCATCGCATCATCTTGACCACTGACCTCCATGAGTTCAGCAATTAACTGTTCCCGGAGCGACGTGAAAGAGGGGATCGAGAGGGAACTGAGATCAAGCGAAGGGCCGGATGATGGTGCGGTTTTGCCTTCTGAAGGGGGGAGCAGTATCAACACTCGTCCATCCTACGAGGCATCGGTTGCTCTGGGAAAAACATTCTGTGACGTGCGGGCGTCATCGCCGGCTGAAACCTATTGATCGATTTCTGTGGGCACTCGCGGTCAAGCTGTTCCCGCTAAGGCAACGCGAACCTTCCGTCCGAACACTCCAATCTCATACCGCCTATGGCGAGCCGGCGAAATATTGAAATTCCAGACACTTCTTGCAGCCTCGGTCGTCTCGGATGACCCCGGGCTTGGTATCAATGAATAGCCCGTCCTTGTCAGGTTCTTCTCGGGACGAGACAAGTCGGCCGTGCCAAGGCGCCATAAGAGAGGTAACCTCGCGCCGACCATAAACAGTGAGACATCATGTTGCAGAGAGCAACAGTCGTCAGGCCAAACATCAAGGTGATAAGTCCCGACCTCCTGAGGAAGAATGAATGAGCATACTTCTGTGCTGAATACGCGCCGATTGGTCCATAATGCACCAACGTCGGGGGAGGGCGAGAAAGGAGCATTCGGATCAACTCTGCGGGTTGAATCTTCCTGCTGTGAGACTGGTCGCAACACTACTCGACTATCTCGAATCTTGACGGAGTAATCGGCATTCGGCATCGTGCGGGAGAAAATCGCTGAGACGTGCTCCAGAGAGCACCAAGGGCAGCATCGACCAAGCGAGCCTCGGAGGGCCAAGACCTAGATATGGCGCCCACTGAGTCCCTTCGAGGGGCTGGAAACCTGTCCGAGGCAAATACCTGAGCACTGAGGGACTACTGATCGGTGATCAATACGCCATACAATTAGCGCGTGTCCAATATCTGGAAAGTTTTTTCACGAGACGCTAGACGCTTGTTCCGAGTGCGGAAGGCGTGGGTCGTTATTGTCGGCGTTATTTTTACGCCGGCACTGTACGCCTGGCTAAACATCAGCGCATTTTGGGACCCGTACTCGAATACCGGAAGTATTGAGGTTGCTGTCGTCAACCTGGACGAAGGTTCGTCATCCGAGCTCACTGGACCACTCGATGTCGGCGCGCTCGTGGTCGACGAGCTTCATGCTAACGACCAGCTCGGCTGGCAATTCATGTCGGAGGACGAAGCTCTTGAAGCTGTGAAGCGTGGTGATGTTTACGCCGCGATTGTCATTCCGAAAGATTTCAGTAGAAATCTTCTCAGCATCACGACTGGTGACTTCGTCCAGCCGCGCCTCGAATACCACGTTAATGAGAAAGTGAGTGCGATTTCACCCAAGATCACGGACGTGGGGGCCTCGCAGCTCGACAAGCAGATCACCAGCACCTTCTCGGAACAGGTTGCAGCTGCCGCTACCGAGGCTCTGAGAGACGTTGGAAATTCGGCAGAAGCTCAGTTATTGGAAGCTCAGGGCAACACCTTGAGCGCAGTTGACGAGGCGGAATCAAAGGTGTCGACCACGCGCCAGCGCCTCGGCAGGCTACAATCTGATGTGCAGTCGTCCCGGGAAGGGTTGGCTCTGGCGGGTAGTACGTTGACCAACGTCGATACGGTCCTGACTGATGTGCAGACAGCAGTGACTCAAGCCCAATCAATTGTTGCCAGCGTTCAGAACGAGGTTATTGCATTCGGCGACGCCGCGACGGATGCTTATCTAAATGGCACGGTACTTCTCGCAGAAGGAACGTCGGGCGCGAACATCGCAGTGACGGAAGTCGTCCAGTCTCTTGAGCAACTCAGCTCGAAGGCCGAAAGCGCAATCACCGATGTTTCGGAAGCCGTTGAGGCCAACGGTGTGGCAATAGAACGACTCCGTACCCTTCTCGAGAGCGCAGATGCCGATTCCGCAGTAGCCGAGCGGATAGTGGGGCTGCTGGATGCTCTCGAGGATCGTAACGCGACAGATCAGCAGCTGCTTTCAGACCTTCAGGCGCTCAATTCCAGTGCCGATACTGTTGCGACTGCGATACAAGACACGGCGGGCCAGCTGGACAATCTCGCTCAGGATTCACAAAATGCGGCAGTTGAGATGCGCACCGTCTTGGCAGAGACACTACCGGGTCTCAATGAGTCAATGAGCGCGCTGACCACGAGCGCCGGTGCGTTCTCAGCGGCACTCGATGCCCAAAAGGATCAGCTCATCCAAGCCCAACAACTCTTGACCGATATCGACGAACAACTGGTCGCGACTTCAGGTGTTCTCGACAGGCTTGACGAGAACCTTGATCAAATCGACGATGGCATACAGACAACCCATAACGATCTTGTCGCGCTCAGCCAGGCGTCCATTTGGAACGACCTCAGCTCATTGACGGGTCTGGACACGGAACAGATAGCCCAGTTTATTGCATCACCCGTCACTATTGATGAGCACGTGGTGTTTCACGTGAACTCCTACGGTTCAGCGATGGCCGCCCTTTTCACCAATCTGTCCCTATGGATCGGCGCTTTCGTCCTCATGGTCATTTTCAAGCTCGAGGTGGATCCGGAGGGCGTTGACGGGCTGACTGTACGTCAGGCGTATTTTGGGCGGTTCCTACTACTAGGAATGATCGCCGTGGTACAAGCCCTAGTCGTATGCATTGGTGACCTCATGATTGGGGTTCAGGCGGTGACCAGTATCGGTTTCGTCGCAACAGGCGTTTTCACAGCTTTGGCATATTTGAGCGTTATCTACGCTCTGTGCGTTGCCTTTGGCCATGTGGGAAGAGGTCTATGTATTCTCCTCGTCGTCATGCAAATTCCGGGCGCCTCCGGACTCTATCCGATCGAAATGATGCCTGGGTTCTTCCGAGGTCTCTATCCATTCTTACCATTCACGTATGGCATTGACGCGATGAGGGAGACCATCGGCGGCCTCTACCAAGGGCACTATTGGTTCTACATGGCGGCGCTAGCAGCTTTTGTTGCGGCTTCCGTCCTCCTTGGCCTCGTTCTACGCCGTAGATTGGCGAATATCATCTTGATGTTTAACCGCCAGATCGGTGCGACAGACCTCTTCATCAGTGAGACCGTACACGTGAAGGGATCTGGTTACAGACTTTCGGACATCGTCCACGCTCTCCAGAACCGACAGGAATACCACGAGGATGTCACTCAGAGGTCCGAGCAGTTCGCGAAGCGATATCCGACACTCCTTCGTACAACCTTGATTGCCGGCCTCCTTCTTACCATCATTCTGGCCGTTGCCGGTGGGCTGTATCCATCTGCCAATGCCACTCTTCTCGCCGCATGGCTTGTGCTCAGCCTCATCATAATTGGAGTCATCATCGCTCTTGAATATGTCAAGGAGTCATTGGGCCGTGCGCAACAGATTGCGAGTCTCGACGACTCTGTGCTCAGCAGTGTCGCGCGGGCTGATGACGGAAAGGTAAGGAGTGCCGATGGTGACGGTTCTGATGAGGCGATGGTTACAGCCCTGCCGATGGAGCAGGTACTTGTTGCCGAGCGTGAAAGGACAGCGGATGTCGTTCCGATGACCGAAAGCGCGGACGAGACAGTCACAAGTGTCCCGGAGGAGCCGGAAGGCGAAGCAACCTTAAGTAGCGAGATAGCGGGCATTGGTGGCGGCGAGAGTATGCCCGTTGTGGAGAGCTCGGACCTTGATAATCAGGGAGATGGAGGAGGGCAAGGCGTCGGGTCGGACGCCGCTTGCGTGACGGATCCAGATGTTCCCCCCTTGATTGAGGACGAGAGCCAGTTGCATGAGGACACCGATGTGGCGGGCCACTGTGGATCTGGACGACATCGAGCAGACTCCGACACTATCGGCAAGCGGGAGGAGAACGAATGAGAGACATACTTCGGCTCATGCAGCGCGATCTCCATCGTGCTACCAGTAGCGTTCTGGCATCGATCGTCATTTTCGGGCTCATTGTCATCCCTGCTCTATTTACGTGGTTCAATGTGATTGCGAGCTGGGATCCTTTCTCGAACACCAAGAACCTAAAAGTTGCCGTTGCGAGCTCCGATGCTGGTTATGAGAGCGATCTCATACCCGTTCGTATTAATGTTGGCGACCAGGCTCTGTCTGCTCTTCGCGCCAATGATGATTTTGACTGGGTCATTACATCAGAAGAGGAAGCGATAGATGGAACTGAATCGGGCGAGTATTATGCTGCTATCGTTCTTCCTGAGTCCTTCAGTGCCGATATGGTGACCTTCTTTGCGGAGGGCCACGAGAGCGATCCGATTGCTTACTACACAAACGAAAAGAAGAACGCCCTTGCGCCTACTCTCACCGAGCAAGGTGCGGAAGGTGTGTCAGCTCGCATAACGGAGGTATTCACCGAGACGCTCAGCAATCTTGCCCTCGGATTGATCTCATCCATGTCAGATTTCCTTACTGACGACGAGACGCGTGTAACTCTCGCAAAGCTTGAACTGAGAGTTAGCAAGATTGGAAGCGATCTACGCGGCGCCGCGCAAACCGCAGAGGCCTTTGGTTCCGTCATTGAAAGCAGTATGACTGTAGTTCGCAGTGCCAATGACCTTGTCAGTGGATCCAGCATGGCCATAGAGGGTGTGTCTACTGCTGTTTCGAATGGGTCCGCTGCGATCGAAAGTCTCCGCTCGAACGTGCAGACAGCAACCCAAGGGCTCGCGAATGCACTCGCGTCTACATCGGATGCCTACGACGATGTGAGCGCGAGCGTTGATAATTTATTTGCCGAGCTCGATTCTGGCAGCACCTCACAGGCCGACGTCATCGACACGCTTGCCCAGGAAGTCCAACTACAGATCGACAGCTACACTCGCGCGCGCGACACGCTCCGGGACGAAATCGCCCCAATGTTGCCAGAGTCAGCGCTTGATGGAATTAACTCCGTCATCCTCAAGGTCGAGACAGCAATATCCCGTCAGCAGGATGTCTATGACAGGCTCGTCTCCGCTGCACAGGCTGTTAGAGACAACAACAGCGAAGCTCAAGCCTCCCGTCAGGAGGTTCAGGAGACAATTGCGCAGGCGAAGCAGGCAATCGACGATGCGGAGAATGCCTACATTTCCAATCTCAAGCCACAGCTCGACGAGCTGTCGTCAACGCTCGACAAAATCAAGGTAGATATTGAAGCCATTGGCACTGACCTAGCCTCAGCATCTTCAAACCTGTCGGCACAGTCCGGTTCGGTGCTGGCATCGCTGTTAAGCGCTTTTCAAGCCACGGGAGAAATCTCCGATTCGCTCAAAGAAACGGCAGACAAGTTCGACGAGCTTGCGGCATCGCTTGCACGCGCAGCTGACACCGGGGAGCTCGACGAGGTCACCGCGATCATCGGAACGGATCCGAGTGTCCTCGCAAGATCTCTGGCGCAGCCTGTTGGGATAGAGCGGATCGCGGTATTCCCAGTTGCTAGCTTCGGTGCGGGAATGGCTCCGCTGTACATGGTCCTCGCTCTGTGGGTGGGAGCGCTACTTATGACTGTTGCTATCAGAGTTGATGTCAAAGCGGACGTTCTACCTGGCAGGCCTAACCTCACACCAGCACAGCAGTATTTAGGCAGATATGGAATATTTGCCCTGGTAGGTCTTGCACAGGCTAGCCTCGTCACTACTGGCTTGGTTCTCTTCGTTCAGATCGAGGCACGTCACCCTCTTTTGTTGATACTGACGGGGTGGATCATTTCCATTGTTTTCACGCTCTTGATCTATACAGCAGTCGCCGCATTCGGCAATGCCGGTAAGGCTCTGGCTGTTCTCCTGCTCGTCGTCCAAATCTCTGGCTCCGGCGGGGCCTATCCACTCGCGGTTCTCCCGCAATGGTTCCGGCAGATCAGCCCCTTCCTTCCTGCAACGCATGCGATCGATGCTGTACGTTCAGCGATCGCAGGCGTCTACGGCGGTGACCTCTGGGCCTCCCTTGGACTGCTTTGTCTGTTCGCGTTCCCGGCTCTTCTCATAGGACTTGTGCTAAGACGCCCGCTCATTCAGTTCAATCGCGGCCTGACCGAGGCTTTGGAGTCCACGAAGCTCATGTAGCTGGGAGAAGGTCTCCGGAGGAAAAAGCGCGCGAACTGTTCAAGAAGTTCAGCCGCAAGCTGGGCGAGCGTGCTATGCATACAGTCACGACCTACAGTGAAAGGTGGTTAAGAATAGAATCGTTTTAGACGGTGGCACAGTAACGCCTCCTCGGTGCGGAGAGTAAGTGACGGTACAACCTTTTGATCATGGGCGCACGCCGTTAGTGCCACAACACGCCGCGAGAAGAGCTGCCCGCGGTACGTAGGCTGGTCTCGACGTGCCAGCCGACCGCCAAGGATGAAACAGTCTTTTTGTTTTCGAACTCAATCGTCCTACGTTAATGATTGTTGTTCTTGTCAAGCGTGACGTTTATTTTGGAATCGAGCGCATAGGGCAGGGTACCTACTTCGAGTTGACCTCCGGATTCTTTCGAGTCAGTACGGGTTATTGTGCGTTCGCAGATAAGCAACGTACGTTGCTCCATAGCGTAGCTGTCCGTTGGGGCCAACGCGGCTTGATGCGTGAGGCACTGCTCCGGTAGTGGTTGGGGCGAGTGCCGAGTAGACTGAGACTGGACAAGCTGGCTAGGCGGCCGCGGCACATTGTGTCGAGGAACGTCCGGGCTCCACAGAGAACGGTGGTGGGTAACACCCACCCGGGGTGACCCGCGGGCTAGTGCAACAGAAAGTAAACCGCCGCAAGGTAAGGGTGAAAGGGTGAGGTAAGAGCTCACCGCGGACTGGGTGACCAGGACGGCACGGTAAACCCCACCGGGAGCAAGACCAGGCAGTCGGCTTAATGCTTCTCGTACACGGGCTACGGCTCGGGCCGACGGGTGGGTTGCTAGAGGCACGTGGCAACACGTGTCCCAGATGGATGGTCGCCCTAGACAAAACCCGGCGTATCGGCCAGCTTGTCCCCACTTTTCTATTTCTCAATGTTCAGCGGAGCATTCGCCTAGAACTAACGGGATGATGAGCACAATCCCAACAGTTGGCATTCACAGGACGCACGGGATATTGCGCCTGGCGGTAAGCTGAATCCATGCGCATTCACGATGTCATGACCGCCATTGAAAAACTTTGCCCGCCAGTTCTGGCCGAGGATTGGGATGCTGTGGGACTTGTTGCCGGGCATCCCGATTGGCGGGCACAGCGCGTGCTCCTAGCTGTCGACCCGTGCCGCGCAACAGTTCAAGAAGCCATCGAAGGCGAATACGATCTGCTACTGACCCACCACCCACTCTACTTAAGGGGTACCACCACGGTTGCTGCGAGCACCACCAAGGGAGAGTGGGTGACGGACCTGATCCGCGCAGGTGTCTCGCTTTACACAGCCCACACGAACGCAGACTCGTGGGGAACAGCTCAGGCCATGGCTGACCTTGTGGGAATGAAGGATGCCAGACCACTTGTTCCTTCCGGCACTGATGTGAGCCTTGGGTTAGGAAGGATCGGTTCGATCGAGCCGACGACACTGGGTGAACTAGCGGACCTCGTGGCAGACAAGCTACCGAGAACTCCCGCCGGCATTCTCGTCGGTGGTGACGAAAACAAGATTGTCCGTACCGTAGCGGTGAGCCCGGGGTCGGGAGATTCCTTCCTCGGTCTCGTGACCGAGCAGGGTGCCGACGTCTACATCACGGCCGATCTGCGCCATCACCCCGCCAGCGACCACCTGTGGGGCGGGGGACCGGCACTCATTTGTCCCACTCACTTCGCGAGCGAATGGCCGCTGTTGCCCAAGCTCGCACAAGAACTTGGGCAGGCACTGCCGGACATCAAGTTTGATGTGTCAACGATTGTGACCGACCCGTGGGGGAGTCGCAGGTAGCAGGCACCGATACTAAACCTTTCGCGGAGGCGCCGTGTGGTCGGCACTGTGATGTGCCGACCACACGGCTACGTGCCTAATTGCTGTCTTTAGCTGCGAGTGCGGCCGCGCCGATGATGCCGGCAGAGTTTCGGAGCTGGGCAGGGATGAGTGGTGCGTTGGTGGTGATGAGGGGGAGGAACTTGTCCGCCTGCTTGGAGATCCCGCCACCCACGATGATGAGATCGGGATTCAGGAGCTTCTCGTACTCGGCGTAGACCACCTGGAGGCGGCCCGCCCACTTCTCCCAGGTCAGTTCCTTGCGTTCCTTGACGGCTGCTGATGCCCAGGGCTCAGCTTCCTTACCGCCGGGAAGAACGAGATGGCCCAGTTCGGTATTGGGAACGAGCTGGTGGTTGATGATGAGGGCGGAACCAATACCGGTCCCAAGGGTTGTGACAAGGACGGTGCCGGACTGTCCCTTGGCTGCACCGTACTCGACCTCGCCATAGCCAGCAGCATCAGCATCGTTCACAACCGAAACGGCTGTACCAAGAACATCGCTGAAGAGGTCATTGACGTTGGTGCCGGCCCACGAGTTGTGAAGGTTCGCCATCCACGACGCGACACCGTGAACAATCGGTGCCGGGACGGTGATCCCAATCGGAGTGCCCTTGGGCAGGGAGAAATGCTGAGCAATCTGCCCAACAACCTCCGCTACGTTCTTCGGAGTGGACTTCTCAGGAGTGGGGATGCGGTAGCGTTCACCAACGAACTCGCCGGTTGTCAGATCAACCGGGGCGCCCTTGATGCCCGAGCCGCCAATGTCGATTCCCAGGGCATCGATCATGGGAGGGTCAGCACCTCCGCGCCATCTTCGGTCACGACAAGGGTGTGCTCGTACTGGGCTGTGCGGCCACGGTCCTTCGTCAGGACCGTCCACCCATCATCCCACTGGTCCCATGCAATGTTTCCAAGGGTCAGCATGGGTTCGATGGTGAATACCATGCCGGGCACCATGATGGTGTCGTATCTGGGTGCCGTGTCGTAGTGGGGGACGATGAGGCCCGAGTGGAAGGCTTCGCCCACACCGTGGCCCGTGAAGTCCTCAACAACCCCGTAGTTGAAGCGCTTGGCGTAGGCCTCAATGACGCGGCCGATGACGTTGATGGCGCGGCCGGGCTTCACTGCCTTGATGCCCCTCTCCATCGCCACCTTCGTGCGCTCCATGAGCAACTGGGATTCTTCATCGATCTCACCGACGGCAAAGGTCGCGTTGGTATCGCCATGGACGCCTTCCCGGAAGGCAGTGATGTCAATGTTGACGATGTCGCCCTCGTTGAGAACCGTGGAATCGGGAATGCCGTGGCAGATCACTTCATTGATCGAGGTGCATAGGGACTTGGGGAAACCCATGTAGTCTAGGCTCGACGGATAGGCTTTGTTGTCGATGAGGAACTCGTGACCGATCCGGTCCAGTTCGTCCGTGGTGATCCCGGGACGCACGGCCTGACCAACAAGCTCGAGCGCCTGAGCGGCCAACTTCGACGTGCGCCGGATCCGTTCGATGGTCTCAACATCCTTCACATCGGAAGCTGTCACAACTTCCGGACCATCATGGAACAGATACTCTGGACGTTCGATCGACGAGGGAACCTGTCGCTTCGGGGACAGAGTTCCGGGAACAAGGGTGCCAAGAGGTGCGCGCTGTGCAAGCATAGAACCAAGCTTAGCGCCGAGGAGGCCCACAATGGCGAATCCACTCAACCGTGAGTACTGGTACAACACGAAAACAGGGCAGGTCGAGATCGGGCGACAGTCCGGATGGACGGACCTCATGGGTCCCTATGCCACGGAAGAAGAGGCCCGCAATGCTCTCGCTTCAGCAAAGGCACGCAACGAACGCTTTGACGAGGAAGAAAAGGCCTGGGAAGACGAATGGGATAACGAAGACGAAGACCAAGAGTTATGAACCTGGGGCACCGGCTACCGGGCCGACACCGACCATGTGCTCGTAGTTCACCGCGTCAGAACCCACCGGAAGACCGTGGACCGAAATAAGTGTGAAGCATCCCGTTCAGGCAATCCCACTGTGTACTCCATCGCAGCAAGCTTCGGATTTGCCACGGCAACCCAAGAATTCGGCTGACGTGGACCTGCTACTTCGTCCCCGGTGTTACGGGATCCGGAGAACCGCTACCGGATCCTTCATTGCCACCCAGATCGCGGAAGGAACCGTTGCGGCAATGCCTGCCAGCGATACGAGAATCGGCACCGCAATAATCAAACCTACGTGAGCCGTTACACCAGCAAGGAACCCAATGAGGGTGACGGCAAGCGCGGTCCCCAGGCTTGCTCCGGCGATGACTGGGATGGCATTCTCACCCAGGGCGAGAGCGATGATCGCGGAACGGGTCGCTCCAAGTGCCCTACGCCTACCGTAGTTGCGGCGCCGCCCCAGTGAGGCAATGGCTGAGGTGAGGCCGATGAGGATTGTCCCGCTGAGAAGGATCCCTGCCGAGAGCTGCCGGGAGAATGAGCCAAGTTCACCCGAGATGGTTTGAGTGACGAGAACGAGTTCGTCGGATGTGTCGATCGTGACGTGATTGGCTTGCTCGGGTGTGGACAGGGCGAGAATCTGGGAGGTCAGCAGGCTGACTGACTCAATATCTATTGCAGCAATGTAAATCTGGTAAGCATCGGGAGGATCGGTACCTGTGGGACCGAGGAGAACAAGGCGTTCCAGGTCCTTCAGTGAGCCGGTTGCGCTGTAGGAGCCAACAATTGCGTACTGGCTTTCGGCTTCCAAGGTGCCCGCCGGAAGAACATAGCTTAGGGAGTTCATAGTCGGGTTCGAGAGCAATGCTTCACCCGGCCCCGGATATCGTCCCTGAATGATCTCGACCTCCGGTGGTAATGGGGTGAGGAGCGGGCGAGCAAGGCTACGGCTACTGGGGACTGCAGGATTGCCCACATCGGTCACCGGGCCGAGGGCAATGAGCCAGTCAACCGTGTTGAGAGAGTTGAGAATTGCAACGGTGTCGGCGGAATAGCCGGGTGCTTGAGCTTGAATATTGACGGCGATGAGCCGAGGGGCTGTGGACTCAATGCTCGCCATCACCTCACGTTCGGTCATTGCCGCGCGGCCAGCGCTCGCAAGGACCGCGGCGGACATGATGGCGGCAACGAGAGCTACGAGGGCCGCAGTCACCGTGTGGGCTCGTACCGACTGAAGGACTTCCCGCAGCCCCCGCCTCCACTCCACTACCCGATCCTACCGTTCTCAACGATGAGCTGATGCTGATATTTCGATGCTCTGATCCTGTCATGAGTGGCAACAATAACTGTTGCTCCCTTAGTAGCAGCCTCTTCCAGTGCGTCCCATACGATATCGGCAGTGTCGCTGTCGAGGTTCCCGGTCGGTTCATCTGCCAGGACGAGGGAAGGGCTATTGATGAGTGCCCGGCAGAGAGCGACCCGCTGGGCTTGACCGCCGGAGATTTCGCCCGGTTTACGTAGTGGATCAACCTGGACACCGAACTTCTCCAGCAGATCGTGTGCGCGTTCGATGGGTGGTGGGCCGGGACGAAAGAGGGATCCCTCGAGAACGTTGTCAATTATCGACCGCGACTGGTCGAGGACGGCGTCCTGGAAGACAAAACCGATCCGTTCGGCACGCCACTGCGCGCGGCGAAAGTCAGGCCACCGTGACACGACATCCCCACTATCGAGCACTCTGCCCCCGGTGGGGGAGAGCATGAGGGCTAGGAGATAGAGAAGGGTTGACTTTCCGGAGCCGGACACACCGGTCAGCACCGTGACTGTACCGGGATGGAAGTCGTGACTCTCATTTCGGATAATCCACGACTGCTCATCGTGATACCGAAACGACAGATCGTTGAGAGAGATCATGATGATCCAAAGAGGAAGATTTCAGTACCCGGATCCAGGTCAACAATGGCCTGACCGCCGTGGGATAACGTCACCTCGACGACGACTTCGCTACCATCGGTCCGCTCCACAATGGCACTGCCGTCCGGCTGGGCGCGCAATGCTGAGATCGGAACGAGAGTGCCCGTGGTTTCTGGAACGAGGTCAACAACCACTCGAACCGGAACATTATCCCCGCGGGGAACCAGATCCGGGCAGGTATCAATACACGCTGATTTTCCATCATCGAGCACAACCTCCAGTGTTCTGCCATCCAGCGAGTCATCAACGCTAAGAATTCCGGGAAACTCCTCACCGCCAATCTCAATCCGAGCAGTCATTCCACCGGCTGGGGCCTCACGATCCGATGGATCGGTGGGAACTGAGATTCGAGGAGTCGATGTGTAGGTGGTGACGACAGGCTGGCCGGGAGCAACCGTTGCTCCCAGGACCACCCCATCGGCCAGCTCAGCTCTGGTTGGGAGAGCCGGTAGAACAAGGATGTGGCTGCGACTCACAACCCCGGTGGGCTCCCAGCCCACCTCCTCCTGCCATTCGATTACTCGAGTCCTTGTACCAGCATCGAATTCACCGGTTTCCTCCACGCCAAGGAAAGCTTGAATCTGTGCGACATCGGGCCCCGTCATGCCCTCCTCCAGGTCGCGAAAGGCAGGAATGGCTCCTTCAATGGCAACCGTGGGAACAAGGTTGACCGAAAAGACGACAGTACCGGCCTGGATCTCATCTTCGAGATTGATTTCGGTCAGCGTGCCCTGTGCACCCGACACTCCTGGAGTGCTTGTCTCCCACGTGGCCGATCCCGAAAGGCCAACACTGCGAGACAGCGTTCCCTCGCGAACAAGGTACGTTTCCCTTTCAGGGGCCGTCTGTTCTACCTGGGGTGGGGATATTGCCCGAACTGAAACCCAGGTGAGGGCAATGGCAATAAGAACAACAAGGAGCCACGCGATATGGACATGTCGCCGTTGAGTCTTCCGTGCCACTGCCTATGTCTCCTTATCCGAATGACTGGCAATCTGGGGTGGCGTACCGATAGCCGTGAGAAGTCATCTCCCAGGGCCCTCCGCCCCAGATGGTTTCTTTATTAAAGGCAGACTTCGCGTGGGAATAATTAACTTGAAAGCTGTTGTAGTTCTGAAACTGTTGTCGAAACTCTCCACCAGGAGCGATATGTGTAACAAAACCATATGCCTCGGTTGTTAGATTGCCAACTTCCGTAACATTCATGGGGAAAGTACATGAATGAGATCCGCTTAAGTTGTTTGTCCCCCATTGATCTGGGGATTCCGAATTAATTCAAGCTGATGCACTTACGGTCGGTGCTGCAACTAAGAGCGTGGCGCAGAGTAGAACTTGATGTAGTCGCTTCATGACATATTCTTGCTTCCTCAAGCTTACTTTTTAGTTTTATTAAAACCTTTTGAATGATCGTCATTAATAATGCGTAATTCTCGGCCCTACCTCTCTATTGTCTTTACCATTCATCTAACGGCGCTGGACACGTAGTTTGGGCTGCTGGAATATCGGCCGAGTCGAGCTCATTTAGGCCTGACCACAAGCTATTATCTTCCTCCACACGATTCATGAACTCTTCAAAACTGAGTGGTTGACCGGTGAGGTAGCCATTTTCGACCATACATTCGTATTGCTCCACGCGCCAAGAATGCATGCGTCGAAGTTGGTCCTCGGGAAGTTGTTCCGTTTCCGGCATCGGGGGAATTCTCGAAAGACATTCCTCTTGGATCGGGAGGAAGTCTTCGGTGTCAAGTGTGGAAGAGACACCGAGACTATTTCCTTGCTGTTCGGATTCAATCCCGTGCTCGTCATAGCATGCAATCATTAATTGCCAGAACTCGTCAGGAGATCCCGTAAAATACTCTTCCACTTGTTTGCTGCTCGTTTCTTCTGCCTCTTGTGAGCAAGCTGTGAAGGCTAAGCTAAGTGGAAGGAGGACTGTCAGTTTTAGATATCTTCTCATTGGTGATCAACTCGGTAGGCGCCAGTGCCTTCTCGTTTCGACAAAGGCTAACTTCTTGAGCTTGCATATGCAATGGATAGCGGTAAAATTATTCTACTTTAATTTGAGATTATGAAGTTGGTTCCGGATCTTATTTAGCGCTGGAATATGGCGCAATATATCTGATGATTAATAAAATTCTTTATTGTGCCTGGTAGATTCTGTCAATCTTTGGAGTAGGGGACCTCCGAGCTCGGATTCCGTGAAGTTGCGCCTCTGTGGGGTTTGCGTGGGTAATTCTCTAAGAACCGCGCAGAGCGAACGGTTCTCGCCAGGCTGCTGGGTGTTCGATAACCGCGGATACTCTTGTTGGATTTCTAAGCTAAAGATTGCTATTTTCTGGACAGTTTTTATGCACGCGTGTTGCGCAGTAATTTCTTACAAGAAGGGTTCACTTCATATATTATGAGTAAAACCGTGCTTATTTAGTGGAGGATTAATGTCTGAATCATGGCTCCCCAGCCTTATAACGAGCACGCCCGAGGAAGGGTTTCAGCTTGCGATTACTTTGTCTCGCAGAAGCGTGAAGCTCACGCAAGGTGACGCCGAAGTCCTGCACAAGCTCCGCCCGGTCTATGCGGAAAATGCCGATAGCTTGACGATGGCCTCCCAGGTTATCGCCATCCACTTCCAAACCGTCGCTGCTGCGAATGGGTACTGGCGGTAGGGATCTGCCTATTGATTAGTGAGCTTCAGCGCTCAGTAATCAATACTTCCTGCATGCTCGAGAAAGCATAAAACTCTAGGTAGAGAGCTGAAATAGTCTTCTGGCCCGCATGTCACACGCGGGCCAAGAGTCGTTCTTGAGCAGTATCTCGATGGGGCCGTGTGCACCTGGCTTATTCAGGATTCAGGTTAAGAGCCGGAGGTTGAGACTGCTAGAAGGAGTGCTCCCTCGTGGGGAAGGACTTGGATTTTACGGCATTAATATAGTCGGTTGCTGCGGTATTGAGTGCGGCACCAACCTCCCCGAAGCGCTGGACGAAGGAGGGCTGCCAGCCCGTCATGTTCACCATGTCAGACCATACAAGCACCTGACCGTCCGTGTCGGGGCCCGCACCGATCCCGATCGTGGGGATTTGGAGGATGGACGTGATGCGGGAGGCGAGTTCGGCCGGAACCATTTCGAGAACAACGGCAGAAGCTCCGGCTTCCTGCACTGCCACAGCATCTTCCAGGACTCGGTCGGCAGCATCGTCACCGCGCCCCTGGACGCGGGGTCCGGACAGAATGTTTTCTGACTGGGGTGTGAAACCGATGTGGCCGATGACGGGGATGCCGTTGAGAACCAGTTTCTTGATCTGGTCGACAACCCGGACTCCACCTTCGAGCTTCACCGCATTGGCGCCTGCCCGGACGAGCTCAACGGCTGAGGTAAAGGCTTGCTCGGGGCTGGTTTCGTAGGTGCCGAAGGGCAGGTCCGAAACGATGAGCGCCCGCTGGGGGCCGGTTGAGACGGACTTGGTGGCGCGCACCATGTCGGCCAAGGTGACACCGAGCGTGTTTGCCTCACCGAATACGGTGGTGCCGATCGAGTCACCGACGAGCAGCATGTCGATGCCGGCAGCGTCGAAGATTGTGGCTGTCATGGAGTCGTAGGCGGTTAGCATGGTGAGTTTATCGCCGTGCGACTTTGCTTCGGCCAGGTGTGCGATTCGGAAGCGTCGAGGACGGGATGTCGAGTTAGTTCCTTCGGTCATGGAACATACCTTACCGCGCCGGCACGGCGATGAGAGGCCGGTAACGAAACGCGTAGGATAGTGACCGGAGAAGGGAGCGGCATGGACCGTCAACAAGATCACGTGTTACGCAGCATTCAGGAGAACGATGTTCGTTTCATCAGGCTCTGGTTCACCGACGTTATCGGGACATTGAAGTCCGTAGCGATCGCGCCGGCGGAGCTTGAAGAGGCCTTTGATGAGGGGATCGGGTTCGACGGTTCCTCGATCGAAGGACTTGCTCGCGTCGTCGAAGCGGACATGCTTGCCCACCCCGATGCGTCCACGTACCAGATCTTGCCAGGCACGGCCGAGGGTGGGCTGGTCGCCCGCATGTTCTGCGACATCACGACTCGTGATGGGGAACCGGCACGGTCCGATCCGCGATCCATTCTGCGCCGCGCACTCGATCGCGCTGCGGACATGGGTTTGAGTTTCTATACCCATCCCGAGATCGAGTTCTATCTCTTCCATCCGCACGATGATCCAGATGTGGACTTCAAACCGATCGACCGTGCGGGCTATTTCGATCACTCGGCGCGCTCGATTGCTCTCGACTTCCGCAGGGATGCTGTCGCGGCACTGGAAAGCATGGGCATTCCGGTTGAGTTCTCCCACCACGAGGCGGGTCCGGGGCAGAACGAGATTGATTTGCGGTACACGGATGCGCTGTCCATGGCGGACAGCATCATGGCGTTCCGAAACATCATTCAGGACGTGGCCATCTCCCAGGGGGTATTCGCGTCCTTCATGCCCAAGCCCCTCATCAACCAGCCGGGAAGCGGCATGCACACCCACATGTCACTCTTCGAGGGGGACAAGAACGTCTTCTATGACCCGTCCGCGACTTATCTGCTGTCGGCAACGGCACGGAAGTTCATGGCGGGTCTGCTCGAGCACTCCCGCGCCATCTCCGCCATCACCAATCAGCATGTGAATTCGTACAAGCGGTTGTGGGCAGGCGATGAGGCACCATCGTTCGTGTCATGGGGGCATAACAACCGTTCCGCGCTCGTCCGTGTCCCGACCCTCCGTGCCGGTAAACCCCAGTCTGCCCGCATCGAATACAGGGCCATTGACTCTGCCACGAATCCCTACCTGGCTTTCGCTGTGCTGCTTAGTGCTGGTTTGGACGGTATCGAACGAAACCTCGAACTGCCCGATGAGGCTCTCGATGACGTCATGTCCCTGTCCCGCAATGAACGCCGCGCGCTCGGGATTCGGTCCCTTCCCGGCAATCTTGAGCAGGCACTGTCCCTCATGCACGAGTCCGAGCTCGTTGCCCAAACCCTCGGGGAAGAAGCGTTTGAATACTTCCTGCGGAACAAAGAAAACGAATGGCAGGCATACCGCAACCAGGTGACCCCGTTTGAGCGGGAACGGTTCCTCTCAGTGAACTAGCATGCGGAAAGAAAGCCCCACCAGCACCTTTCGCAGGCTCGGCTTTGCCGAACCCGCGAAAGTGGCGCGCTTACTTGAGGGCGTGATGGACGAGTGGTGGCCCGTCCTTGATGACCTGTCGCTTGGAGCTGACCCCGACCGCGGCCTGCTCACCCTTCTCCGGATCTCCGAACAGTCACCTGAAGAATTCCAGCTCATTCTCACCAATCCGAGCGTGAGAAGAGCCGCCACCGCCATCACCGCCATGTCCACCGCACTGGGGGACATGCTCGTCACCCACCCGGAGTGGCTCCACGACTTTGTGGGACTGTCAGACCAAGGCAATGGCGAACAGCTCGAAGCAAACAACGATCCTGATAATCGCACCGACATTGCCGAGGCACTGCAGGTTCGAGACGGTGTGGCAAGCGTTGAGTGGGATGACGGGGTTGGCCTCCTGCGGTCCGCCTACTATCGCAGGCTCCTAGCCATTGCGGCCCGTGACCTGACGAGTGAAAACCCGATCGGCGACTTTACGGAGACTGCGCGGCGAATCAGTGATCTCGTGGATGATGCACTGGAGGGTGCCCTCGCGCTCGCACGCGCCGTCACGCCCGATGAGCACAAGGCCCGTCTCTCCATCATTGCCATGGGCAAGCTTGGCGGCCGCGAACTCAACTACATTTCCGACGTTGACGTCATCTTTGTTGCCGAACCGGCAGCGGAAGGTGGCGAAGGGGAAGTGGGAGACGGTACCAACGACCATACTGGGCGTGGAAGTGAGAGCGAGGATGAGGCGCTGGAGATCTCCCGCAAACTCGCCAGCACCCTGACTGCCGCAGTCTCCGGTCCCGGCACAGTTCCGGCCCTATGGCCACTTGATGCCAACCTGCGACCCGAGGGCCAGGATGGTCCGCTGGTCCGCACCCTCGCCTCGCACGTTGCCTACTACGAGCGGTGGGCACATGACTGGGAATTCCAGGCGCTCCTCAAGGCCCGGCACTCAGCTGGAGACCGGGAGCTGGGGGAGAGTTACGTAGAAGCGATCGCGCCCTTTGTTTGGTCTGCGTCCCAGCGAGAAGGATTCGTTGAATCATCGCGGCGCATGAGGAAACGAGTCGAATCCACAATTGCGAGCCAATCGGCATCTCGACAAATCAAACTCGGGGCAGGCGGACTACGGGATGTCGAATTCAGCGTCCAACTTCTCCAACTCGTTCACGGCCGAGTCGACGAAGCCCTCCGTGTGCGATCAACCCTGGGGGCGCTAGAGGCGTTGAAGAACGGCGGCTATGTGTCCCGCGACAACGCGGACAAGCTTGATAAGCACTATCGGTTTCTCCGCACTCTCGAACACAGAATGCAGCTGCAGAACATGCGACGCAGCCATGTTCTGCCGGATCAGCCAGAGCAGTTACGCAGGCTTGCTCGATCCATGAAGATTCCGAGCATGACCTCCCCGGACCACCTGGAGACCCGATGGCAGGAAGTCAAAAACTCCGTTCGCACTCTCCATCAGACCATCTACTACCGTCCCCTCCTGCCGGCAGCGGCTCGTCTGAGCGATGAAGAGATCGCGTTGGATCGGGATGCGGCGGCCGATCGGTTGGCAGCGATTGGTTACCGTGACCCCGCTGGAGCCATCCGGCACATTACGGCCCTGACCGAGGGAGTGTCCCGTACCGCCAAGATCCAGAGGCAGCTCCTCCCGGTCCTGTTGGGATGGTTTTCTGACGGACCCGATCCAGACTCTGGGCTCCTCCATTTCCGCATTCTGTCAGAAACCATGGGCCGCACCCACTGGTACATGAAACTTTTGCGGGATTCGGGGATGGCGGCGCAACGCCTCGCCCACATTCTCTCCACCTCAAGGTATCTGGCGGAGGCAATGCCCGGACTGCCCGAATGCGTCGCCTGGCTCGAAGGGGAAAAGGACCTGCACCCCCTCAGCATCGAAGCCCTCCACCTAGAGCTCGACGCCCTCATTTCCCGCCGCACATCCCCCGAAGGCATTGCACTCGTGGGCAGGTATCTACGTAGACGCATGCTTTTGCGAACGGGAATGGCGCTTGTGCTTGGCATCATCGATACCCGAAGTGCCCAAAAATCTATCACCCTCGCATCCGAGATCGCGATCGTTGCTGCACTGCGTGCCGCAACCGACAAGGTGCTCGTCGAGCGGGGACTCGATGAGACGCCCTCACGTTACCTCATTATCGGCATGGGATCGCTCGGGGGTGCCGACATGTCCTATCCCTCCGATGCCGACATCATGATCGTCCACGATCCCCTGATCGAGGATCGGATCCTGGCACAAAAGGTTGCGGTTGACATTGCCGCGAGCATGATGGCGCTCCTGACCGAGGGATCGGATGAACCTCCCCTCAAGGTTGATGCCGACCTGCGGCCCGAGGGGAGGAACGGCCCTCTTGCCAGGTCTCTCGACTCCTACCGCGACTACTACGACCGGTGGGTTTACACCTGGGAGCGGCAGGCGTTGCTTCGGGCACGGCCCGTTGCGGGAGATTCGGACCTGGGGCGAGAATTCATCACCATGATTGAGCCCGTTCGATATCTGCCTGAACTGAGTCAGGCAGAGACGCGGGATGTGAAGCGGATGAAGGCTCGGATTGAGGCCGAGCGTGCACCCCGCGGTGAACAAAAGCAACGTCACCTCAAGCTCGGTCCCGGCGGGATCGCCGATGTCGAGTGGACGGTGCAGTTCCTTCAACTCGCACACGCGGGGGAGCATCCATCCCTGCGAACAACGTCGACGATGGATGGGCTCGAGGCACTGCGGTCCCTTGGATACCTGAGCGAGGACGACACGGACAGACTGTCGGAGAGTTGGCTCTATGCTCAGCAACTCCGCCTCGCGATTGCCCTCGGCACTGGCCGCACCACCGGTCCACGTACGAGCATGCTCCCCTCGGACTCCACCGATTTGGCAATGATTGCTGCGCTCCTGTCGCACGACTTGTCTGCGCGCCACGAAGTTGAGGAAAACTATCTGCGGCTCGCGCGCAGGGCCCGAGCCGTTGTCGAACGGATCTTTTTCGGCGAGGATGGGGAGGGACCGTGATGTCCCGCGTTCTTGAAGAGATGGATGAGTGAAAGAAGACCATGAGACTGTATCTGGCCAGGCACGGACAAACCACCTCCAATGTTGCTGGAGCACTCGACACCGCAGCACCGGGCGCCGATCTGACCGAGACTGGACGAGTCCAGGCACAAGAACTGAGTGACCGCCTGACCGACATTGAATTGGATGGGATCCTCGTTTCCAACCTCGTTCGTACCCACCAGACAGCAGAGCCCGTCGCGAAGGCGAAGAATCTTGCCCCGCGTGAAGATGCGCGGATCAAGGAAATTGCCGGTGGTGACTGGGAGATGACCACCGATGCGAACTACTTGCGTAAGTATTTCGAGATTGCTTATGGGTGGATGAAGGGCGACCTGTCTGGGCGTGTTCCCGGTGGCGAAAACGGCCATGAAGTACTCGAACGCTTCAACGCAGCCATAGAAGAATCCGAGGAAGACTCACTCCTCGTGGTCTCCCACGGGATGATGCTGCAGGTCTGGGCAACCATCATGGTTGGCGATCCCGCCGGCGACGTTCTACCCCACATGACCAACTGCGCACTCGGAGCCATTGACGGACAACCCGGCTCCTGGACGCTCGTCGACTGGTACAAGCCGCCGGTCCCCGGCGAAGAAACCAGCCAAATAGCGTAGCGATAGACTTCAGCGACTGCGCCCCTCCATAAAGTGATTGTCGGATGGGAGGGCACCCGCTTTAATCTCGATACTTGCCAGGATTCCAAAGAGCCCGAAGCCAGTCATGGAGTTCTAACCGAATGCTTGAAGGCCTTGGGCGGGATGTTAGAGGAGCAGGAGGGCGATGACGATGAGGGCAATGCCGAGGGCCACCCCACCGAATACCACGCCTGCACAACCTTGCCTGTGCTCCTCGGGGGATTCCCGGTAAGGGTTTTGCTGGTACCGCCACGCCGCATGGTTAGTCCACGGGCTCGTTTCATCGTAGGGCGTGGACTCGCGGGGCGGGTTGGGATCGCGGTCGTCATACTTTTCCCACGGCCCGGACGTCATCCCGTAGGGACCCGCCCCTTCACCGTGGCCAGCATTCGGTGGGGGCGGGAACTGGCCACCGCTCTCAAGCGAGTGAGGTGGAACCTGGTCTTGATTTGGTTCAGGGATTGCCCAGTCGTCACGATTGTTGACGTAGTCAGACCAGTCGTTGGAGTCCTCCGGGTGCTTCTTCATGACACAACCCTATGACACGAGGTTGTGAAGCGCGATCTCAACCGATCCTCATTCAGTAGATAACCAGACATGCTGCCCGCGAGCCTCACCCGATCGGGGCGCTCACGGTGCGCACAGCTTGGTAGGTGGGATCTTTGCGTTCGCGCTTCGTAACGTCCTCGAAGTAGGGCAAGGTATTCGGAACTGAAATAGCTGTGGCCGCATGCCCCAGCCAGGGGATTGTGCGGGCCACGACATTCTTATTGGTTTAGATATCGAAGTAGAGTTCGAACTCGTGTGGGTGGGGGCGCTGACGTAGGGGAGCGATCTCGTGGTCATACTTGTAGTTGATCCACGTGTCGATCAGATCCTGGGTGAAGACGTCACCTTCGAGTAGAAACTCGCTATCATTGCGCAGCGCTTCGAGTGCATCCTCGAGGGAGGTCGGGACCTGTTCGATCATCGCATGCTCCTCGGGGGGAAGCTCGTAGAGGTCCTTATCGATCGGGTCGGCAGGTTCGATCCGGTTCTTGATTCCGTCAATGCCGGCCATGAGCTGTGCCGCGAAAGCCAGGTACGGGTTCGAGGACGGGTCGGGTACACGGAACTCGAGGCGCTTCGACTTCGGAGAAGAACCGGTGACGGGAATGCGGATGCAGGCGGAGCGGTTGCGTGCCGAATGCACGAGGTTGACGGGTGCTTCGAAGCCGGGAACGAGACGGTGGAATGAGTTCACCGACGGGTTCGTGAAAGCAAGGAGTGCAGGTGCGTGCTTGAGCAGGCCGCCAATGTACCAGCGTGCAATGTCGGACAGGCCACCGTAGCCCCGCTCATCAGCAAACAGCGGTTCGCCGTTCTTCCACAGCGACTGGTGGCAGTGCATGCCTGATCCGTTGTCACCGAAAATGGGCTTGGGCATGAAGGTGGCGGTCTTGCCGGCCTCCCAAGCAACGTTCTTGATGATGTACTTAAACTTCATCAGGTCATCGGCGGCAGCAAGCAGAGTGTCAAAGGTGTAGTTGATTTCCTGCTGGCCCGCGGTGCCAACCTCGTGGTGGGCGCGCTCGACACGCAGTCCCGACTCGGCCATGACCCTGCTCATCTCGTCACGCAGGTCAGCGAACTGGTCGTTGGGAGAGACGGGGAAGTACCCGCCCTTCATACGAGTCTTGTAGCCCTTGTTGCCACCCTCTTCTTCGCGGCCGGTGTTCCACCAGGCTGCGTTGGAGTTGATGTGATAGTAGGACGAGTGCTCGTTTGTGTCGAAACGAATGTCGTCAAAAATGTAGAACTCGGCCTCGGCACCAAAGTAGACGGTGTCGGCGATGCCGGTGGATCGAAGGTAGCTTTCAGCCTTCGCGGCCACGTTCCTCGGGTCACGCGAATACACTTCGTCGGTGAACGGGTCCACAATCGAGAAGTTCACGACCAGGGTCTTGGCCTTGCGGAACGGGTCAATGTAGGCGGTTGAGACATCCGGGATCAGCTTCATGTCCGATTCGTGGATGGCTTGGAAGCCGCGGATCGAGGAAGCATCAAACATGAGCCCCTCGGTGAACACCTCTTCGGAGAATGTTTCTATGGGAATGTTGAAGTGCTGCATGATCCCTGGCAGGTCACAGAACCTGACATCGATAAACTTCACGTCCTGTTCCCGAGTGTAGGCAATGGCCTCTTCAGCGTTGGCGAACATTTCTCTCCTCTATCGTTCACCGCTAATGCTATATCGATATCGCCCCGTCACTGCCTAACATCCACTGTTCTACTCCGCACATGTCCAAAATCCGGGATCGGTGAGGGAACCGTTTAGGATAGGGGCATGGCTGAATCGATTCCCCTGGCACCCTTTGGGCGGCGCATTGCCGCACTTGTTACCGACTGGGGACTGGCGATGGCCATTTCGGCTGGCTTCTTTCATTTCAACGAATTCGCTACCCTCGGTGTTTTCGCACTTATGCAGCTTCTGCTCATCGGAACGCTCGGAAGCAGCATCGGCCACTTCTTCCTCAGACTCGGTGTTCGCCGCACCAACGGCCAACTCCCAGGACCGCTCAAAGCTCTCGGCCGCACCGTTCTGCTGTGCCTCGTCCTGCCGGCCATCTTCACAGTTCCCGATGGTCGTAGCTACCATGATGCGCTCATGGGAACCACAATCACCCACATTCGCTAAGCATTCCTCGAGACCAGGTAGCGCTGCCAGAAGCAACTGAGCGTAGAGAGCGAATCCAAGAAAACGGGGCTATTCACCGGAGATCTCGATATAGGTCTGAGACGTTCGCCATGCAGTTGGTAGGTCAACAGTTGCACGGATTTATTCACCATGGCAAGGACATGTCACCATGTCACCTGCGAGACATCACGCTGGTCCTTCGTCCATCTCTCGAACGGGGCGCGTTCAATGTTTGGGGGTTTACGAGTATCTGATCGTCAACGTGGTGTTGGCCGAATCCTCTCGGTGGTGTAAGCCGGAGAAAACAGTGTCCCCGCCGGTGGCGGGGACACAGAAGGCTGGGGATTAGCGTCCGCGGGTGGCGCGGCGATCGGGCCTCATCTTGTACGGATCGATGCCCTTGGGGATGGGAAGCTGGTTGGTCTTGATCGAGTCGTAACGCTTCGCGACCACACCGACCTCGGCAGACGTGAGGGTCTTGGGAAGCTTCTTCAGAGACTTCATGAGCTTGCCCAGCTTGACCTGGTCCTCGTCGGTGCCAACATGAATGGCGTGAACGGGAACATTCGGCGCAATGCGGCGAGCTTGCTTACGCTCGTCCTCCACGAGTTTCTGCACGCGGTTCGTGGGACCCTCGGTCACAAGGACAATACCGGGCTTACCGATGAGGCGGAACACCATGTCCTGGGTGCGAGCATTGAACCGGACGGGCTCCTCCTGGAAGGACCAACCGCGGCGGATGCGGCCGATGACGGCGGAGGCAGCTCCCGGGATCCCCTCCATCTGCTTATACGACGCGCTCTCAATGAAGCGGGTGAGAGTCACCATCGTCAGCATGGGGCCGAGAATGACACCGGAAATGGTCCACAGGATCCAGTTTCCAGTCACAATGCCGACGGTAATGAAACCGCCGGTGACGAGAACAAACACGCCAAGAAGAATCCACGGCAGTGCCGGGTAGGACTTCTTCGCGATCTTGTAACCGTCACCGAGGAGTTGATACCACCGGCGCTTGTTCGGGTCTTTGTCTGCCTTTGCCATGATTCCTAGTCTAGCGTGAACGATCGCGCAGAGCCGCGATCAGCCCTATGAGACCCATGACTAAAGCGGATCCCGCGGCGACCCAGAAGGCGTAGGCAAGCTCCGTCTTGAGTAGTTGTCCAGCGAGTGCCGCACCGATGGCAACACCACCAACGTTTGCTGCCCCCAGCGCCGTCATCGCCACCCCGTCACCACCGCGCGGGGCGCGCCTCGATGCGAGAGTGAACATGGCCACAGAGGCCGGGCCGATTGCGAGTCCGAGCAGGAAGAGGATTCCCGCGAGCTGCCAGGGGCTGTTCGTCAAGGGGGCGATGGGGACGAGGATGGCGAGGATGATGCCTGAAATGGCGATGCGGGCGGGCTGGCTGATCCGTTCGGGGATCGCGACCGCACTCAGGGCGGTGATGGCCGCGCCGGCACCCATTGCCGCATAGATAAGTCCCGCGTAGCTTGCTGAACCAAAACCTTCCGCGGCTGCCGTGGTCGAGGTCTGCATGGATCCGAAGTACGAGCCGAGGCACAGCATGGCGAGGAGCGATGCCGCGACGAGGGTCACCGTTCGCCACAGGGCAGGTGAGGGAGTTCCTTCAACTTTGCTCGATGTGGTTGGTGCTGACCGATGGACACCCAGGGTCGTGACGCACGTTGCGGCAATGACAGCGGACAAGATCAACGGTGTTGATGGAGACAGCGTCGTCGCGAGAATGCCGACAATGGCGGGGCCGAGAACAAAGTTCAATTCATCCGCAACAGTCTCGTAGGACATGGCGGTTGCGATTGTCTTCGGTGTTTTTGCGACCGAGTACCACCTGATGCGCATGAGAGCACCGACGGGAGTTGTCGTGAATCCGACCAGGGCACAGAAGACAAGGACAACGGAGAATGGCTGTCCGAGCTCCGTGACGGCCACCAAACCTATCAGTGTAGCGGCGTTGACGGGACCCAAAATGAGGAACGGGAGGCGCTGGCCTGCCCGGTCTGTCCACTGCCCAATGAGGGGCTGCCCAATACCGGTTGCGATCGCGAGTACGGCGGATGAAACCGCTGCGGAAGAAACCCCGTGATGCTGTGTCACGAGAGTGAGCACCCCGATGATGATCATCGAAGTGGGGAGCCGACCAATGAATGCGAGCGGCATGAAAGACCCACCCCAGAGCCGAGGCAGGTCACGATAGCTAGTAAAGGAAGAAAGTACGTTCATGAGAAGAAAAAGTGGAGGATCCACGATCGAGGACCCTCCACTCTAACCTATGTGCACGTGCGTGCGTTGACTATAGGCCAACCTCGGCAGCGAAGTCGCCCTCTTCAAGGCGGGCCTTCACGGCGGACAGGTAGCGGCCGGCGTCAGCACCGTCAATGAGGCGGTGGTCGTACGACAGGGCCAGGTAAATGTAGTTGCGGATACCGATCGACTCGTTACCGAACTCATCCTTGACGACTGCGGGACGCTTGACGATCGTGCCCACACCGAGGATTGCGGACTCGGGTGCGTTGACGATCGGGGTGTCGAACAGTGCTCCGGACGAACCGGTGTTCGTGATCGTGAAGGTGCCGCCCGACAATTCGTCAGGGGAGACCTTGCCAGAACGGGTGCGGGACGCGAGGTCGGCAATGGACTTGGAGATGCCAGCAATGTTGAGGTCGCCAGCATTCTTGATCACGGGAACCATGAGGCCACGCTCGGTGTCCACGGCAATACCAACGTGCTCGTGACCGAAGTATTCGACATTCTTCTCGTCGACGATGCGAGCGTTGATCTTCGGGTGTGCCTTGAGCGCCTCGGTTGCTGCCTTGACGAAGAAGGGCAGGAACGTGAGCTTAACGCCCTCGGATGCCTGGAACTTCTCCTTCGCTGCGGTACGCAGTGCCACAACCTTGGTCACGTCGACCTCGACAACGGTCGTGAGCTGTGCGGAACCGTGGAGAGAGTCCATCATGCGCTGGGAAATGACCTGGCGCAGGCGGGACATCTTCTCCGTCGTGCCACGCAGCGGGGACACCTCGGTCACCTTCGCGGACTTCGCGGGAGCGGCGGAAGCTGCGGGAGCTGCTGCCTGTGCAGCGGCTGCCTCGGCGGCCTTCTTCGCTGCCTCAGCTGCTTCCTCAATGTCCTGGCGGCGGACTCGACCACCAACACCCGTGCCCTTGACCGAGTCAAGATCGACATCGAGCTCACGAGCGAGCTTGCGCACGATCGGGGTGACGTAGGTGCCGGTTGCGGATTCGGCAGCGGATGCTGCGGGGGCCGCGGACTCGGCGGGAGCTGCTGCCTTCGGAGCTTCCTCCTGCTTGGGAGCCTCCTCCTTGGGTGCTTCCTCCTGCTTCGGGGCCTCGGCAGGTGCCTCTTCCTTGGGGGCGGGTGCTTCCGCCTTCTTGGGGGAGCCGGAACCGATGATGGCCACGGGTGCGCCAACGTCAACGGTCTCGTCTTCGCCAACGAGAATCTCGAGCAGAGTACCGGCGACGGGGGAAGGAACCTCGGTGTCAACCTTGTCGGTCGATACCTCGAGGAGAGCCTCGTCTACCTCAACGGTGTCGCCAACTTCCTTGAGCCACTGGGTGACGGTGCCTTCCGTGACGGACTCGCCAAGCGCAGGCATGGTGACCTTCTCGCCGTCGGAAGAGCCGGAATCCTGTGATTCGGTGTCAGGCGCCTCTTCAGCGGGAGCTTCCTCAGCGGGAGCTTCCTCAGCGGGAGCCTCTTCGGCGGGTGCTTCCTTGGCAGCTGCTTCTTCGGTTGCGCTGTCGTTGCCCGAGTCATCGGAGGAACCGGAACCGTCACCAATGTAGGCAACGATGGCACCAACCTCGACGGTCTCGTCTTCCTCAACCACGATCTTCTCGAGAACACCGGCAATGGGGGAGGGAACCTCGGTGTCAACCTTGTCGGTCGATACCTCAAGCAAGGGCTCGTCCACCTCGACCGTGTCACCCACATTCTTCAGCCATTGCGTGACTGTACCGTCGGTGACGGATTCGCCCAGTGCGGGCATCTTAATTGCTTCAGACATTGTGTGTCAGTCTCCTTGAGCTTAGTTGTGGGTGTGCAACGGCTTGCCGGCAAGAGCGAGAACCGCTTCGCCAACGGCTTCGTTCTGGGTCGGGTGTGCGTGGATGAGGCCATCGAAGTCCTCCGGGAACGCTTCCCAGGCCACCATGAGCTGGCCTTCGCCAATCTGCTCGCCCATGCGAGCGCCGATGGCGTGGAAGCCAACGATCGGTCCGTCCTTCTCGCGCACGAGCTTGACGAAACCGGCGGTTCCGAGCATTTGGGACTTGCCGTTACCGGCAAGGTTGAACTCGGCAACCTCAATGTTGTCCTTACCGTATTTCTCTTCGGCTGCGTCCTGGTTGAGGCCAACCGAAGAAACTTCAGGATTGGTGAAGGTCACACGGGGGATGTGGGTCTCGTCGATTTCCTTGGGCTCGAGTCCAGCGATCTCTTCAGCAACGAAGATGCCCTGGAGGAAGCCGCGGTGCGCGAGCTGGAGGCCGGGAACAATGTCGCCGACTGCGTAAATGTTGCCAACACCGGTGTGGAGGCGTGCGTTCGTGGTGACGAAGCCGCGGTCCATGGGGATGCCCTGCTCTTCGTAGCCAAGGTTGGCGGTCGCGGGGCCGCGACCGATGGCGACGAGAAGGTAGGAGGCCTCGTAGGACTTGCCGTCCTGGGTGTAAACCTTGACGCCGTTCTCGTTCTGTTCAACGCGGTCAAACATCGTCTTGGTCTTGAAGTTGATCTTGCGCTTACGGAAAGCACGCTCGAGGGCCTTGGAGATGGCGGGATCCTCGTTCGGGAGGAGATTGGGCAGACCCTCAATGATCGTGACGTCAGCACCCATCGACTTCCATGCGGAAGCGAACTCGGAACCGATAACGCCACCACCGAGAACCACGACGGACTCGGGCACCTCGGTCATCTGCAGAGCCTGCTCGGAAGTAATAACGCGGCCCTCAATTGCGAGGCCGGGGATCGACTTCGAGTAGGAACCGGTGGCGAGAATAATGTTCTTGCCCTTGAGGACACGGTCACCAACCTGGACCGTGTTCGGTCCGGTGAGGCGGCCCCAGCCTTCAACGGTTTCAACGTTGCGCGAAGCCACGAGTCCGGTCAGGCCCTTGTACATGCGGGCAACGACACCGTCCTTGTAGGAGTTCAGCGCCTCCATGTCGATACCTTCGAAACTGGTTTTGACGCCAATGCTCGCGCCCTCACGTGCCTCGTCGGCTACGTCAGCGGCGTGCAGAAGCGCCTTGGTGGGAATGCAACCCCGGTGAAGGCAGGTTCCCCCGACCTTGTCACCCTCGACGAGTGCCACTGTCAATCCCAACTGTCCTGCGCGCAGGGCAGCTGCATAGCCACCCGAGCCCGCACCGAGGATAACGATGTCGTATTCCTGCGTGTCAGCCACGTAGATCTCCCTTAATCTCAACTCGAAAACCCGGCCGAACGGCCGCGTCACTCACCTGTTATTGTTCCACTTTCTAGGCCAAACGTCATGGTAGTTCGCTCATGTTCTCTGATTGCTGAGGGAGAAAGTACAATAAGCTCATGGGAATTTTCTCTCGTTTGGGTAGCGGTGGGTCTCGTGACCGCAGGAATGCGACGGCAGAACACTTCCGGGATTTCATCAGCACACGCAAAGGTGTCGAAGCCTATTTCGAGCCGGCCGGAGCCCGTGAACCCATGTCTCTCATTCTTGTGGCCCGTGATGGGGAATGGACCAGGCGTCCCGTTCCGAGCGTCAAAGAGGCCGCGAAACTGGCCGCTGAGCTGGGATTACCCTTCTACGAAGTGATCCGAACAGGGTACCCGCAGCGCATGCGGGAATGGTCGCGCAAGAACAAATAGTTACGGCATAGCGGATGCGCGACTCGGCCTTCAGTTAGGAAACTGCGACCGGTTTCTGTCGATTTCAGGCTGCCCCCAGGGCTGAAAGCTCCGATACACCAGCCTCGGGTAAGCTCCGAATTGGTTGTGGGCGGCAGACTCTCGCCCAAGAAATTTGTGAATCCGCTCCTGTTCGTGTGAGGACTTTCACCGCATCAGACCGGCTCAATTCACCCCACTTCTGGGGGCCCTGTCGACAACTTGGACAAGGTCGATCTGTGGACGCAGGACTCGATGAGTCGGCTTCCTAAACTCGCAGGGGTCAAGAGCATTCTTGGGGAATATAGAAGCATGAGTTGGGGCCCGCGCCTATGCGCGGGCCCCAATCGTTTGCGCGTCCTTCTTTCTTCCTATTCGGCTGAGGCGTTGATGGCCCGAGTCAGCTAAAGATTCGGAAGAGTCTGTGCGAATTTTTGTTTTGCCGGCTTACTTCTCGGCGGTGTGGGCGGTTGCCCACTCGAGGAGGGTCTGCACTGCGACGCCGGTTCCGCCCTTGGGGGTGGAACCGAAGGGGCCCTCTTCGTTGAAGGAGGGGCCTGCGATATCGAGGTGAGCCCAGGGGGTGTCACCGACGTACTCAGCGAGGAAGAGGCCTGCGGAGAGCATGCCGCCGCCGCGTCCGCCGGAGTTCTTCGTGTCGGCGATATCCGAGTCGAAGCCCTTGTTCAGGTGAGCGGGGAGGGGCATGGGCCACATGTCTTCACCCGTGGCTTCAGCTGCTTCAATGATCTCGTTACGAATGTTATCGGTTCCCATGACGCCGGTGATGCGGGGGCCGAGAGCAACGATCTGAGCGCCGGTCAGAGTCGCGATATCGATGACCGCGGTCGGCTTCTCTTCGACCGCGCGTGCCAGGCCGTCACCGAGGACGAGACGCCCCTCAGCATCCGTATTGTTGACCTCAACGGTACGGCCCGAGTACATGGTGAGAACGTCACCGGGGCGTGTGGCGGTGCCAGAGGGCATGTTTTCCGCAAGGCACAGCCACGCCACGAGATTGACCTTGAGGCCAAGGCGGGAGGCGGCAAGAACGGTTTCGAGAACGGTAGCGGCACCGGTCATGTCCGTCTTCATCGTTTCCATGGACTTGGCAGGCTTGGGTGAAAGGCCGCCGGAGTCGAAGGTGATGCCCTTGCCGACAAGCGCAAGTGTTTCGGTCGCTCCCTTGGCCTTGTATTCAAAGCGGACGAGGCGGGGCGGATTGAGTGAGCCCTGGCCAACACCGAGGATGCCGCCAAAGCCTTCCTCTTCCAGCTGGTTCTCGTCCCACACCTGGACCGAGAGGGAACGGTCGGTCTTCGCGTAGGCTTCCGCGAGTTCCGCCATCGAAACCGGAGTCAGGTCGGATGCGGGGGTGTTGACGTGGTCGCGAACCCGTGAGATCGCTTCCGCAACAACCTGAGCCTCGGCCGACAGTGCGTCGAGTTCGGCCTTCTTGAGCTTGGCGGGGGTGACAACGGTGATGGTGTCCGCGGGTGCGGGCTGGACCTTGTAATCCTCGTAGATGTAAGCACCGAGCAGACCGCCAAGGCCCGCCTGATAGGCGCTCTCCGGATCCTCAAAAGGCACCGCTAGCGCAATGTGTGAGACACCTGACAAACCGCGCACAGCCGCTCCGAAGGCCTCGCGAAGATCGATTGCTTCGAGGGAGGCGCGGTCCTTGCCGGTACCAACGAAGGCAACGGTGTCGGCAGCAATGCCGGAAGGAGAGGGAATGCGAGTCAGCGAGCCGGTCTTACCCGAAACTCCGAGCTTGGGCAGTACCTCATCCAGTCCCGCAGCAACCTTTTTCGGAAGCGCATCCGACAGGATGTGGATGCCGTCCTCGCCGGTGACGACGGGCACAACTAGGACGTTGGCAGTAGTTTTATCTGGGGCTTGTTGAATAAAGTTCAGTTCAGACACGTCTATCATCATAGCTGGGTAACGAAGGAGGTCGAGTGGAACAGGACTCGTCGTCACACGAACTGTCGGACAGCCGGCGCACCGCGCGCGGCAGCGCACGCCTACTCATCTTCCTCATCGCAGGACTCACACTCGTCTTTTCTTGGCTCGGAGTCGTCGGTGCGACATCGGCGTTCATGAACGACCGACCGGCCACCGCGGTTCTTACGCTCGTGGCCGCGATCGTCTGGATTGGGATGAGCGCGGGACTGCTGCACAATGGTCGCCGTATGAGGCGAGTTGCCTGGGCCGGGGCCATCATCAACCTCACCCTGCCGATCATCGGGATTTTCGTCAATCTCCCGCTCGATATGTGGAGCCCGTGGCGGGATGGTGGGCTTGCCTACTGGTACGTTCCGACCATCGTGACCGTCATGGCCATCATCTGGCTCTACACCTCCTCGCCCGCCCGACTCGCCCAGCAGAACGGCTAACCACCCGCTCGGGTCGTAACTGGCTAGAGTCTCACCTTCTAATCAGCCTCTCACCTTCGATGAGAGGCTGATTTATAGCCCCTGAACTGGTACCTGGATGTGCGGGACTACAGCTTCGGCAAGAGTCGCCCAAGTCTTTTGAGCAGTCGTCATCTTGCCTATTCTCCGACGTCCCGGTGAAGGACTGCACCTAAGGAATGATGAAGCAGGATCATTGTGTCGGGAGAGAGTGGGCACCGATATTGGGCAGGCGTGAAGCCCGCTAGACTGGGGGCGTGTTGTACCGACTCTTTTTCGACAATGTTCTAACCAAGACCAATGCCGAGCAGGCACACCATGGCTCACTTGAGGCGATTGGCGCCGTTGGACGATCCCCCTTGGCACCCCTTCTGAGGGCGAGCCTGGGTCGCCGCAGGGTACCGGTGCGCCCAACCGTTTTTGGCCGAAAGCTGTCGGGGCCCGTCGGACTAGCTGCAGGCATGGATAAGAATGCCACCGCCATCGAGGGCCTTGATGCCCTCGGCTTTGGGTTTATCGAGATCGGTACCGTGACACCGGAGCCCCAGCCGGGCAACGAGCAGCCCCGCATGTGGCGTCACGTAGAAGACCGTGCGTTGCGGAATGCCATGGGATTCAACAACGACGGTTCGAAGGTTGTCGCGAAGCGGCTGAAGGAGCTGCGGTCAACGAAGCGCGGCCGTTCCATTGTCGTCGGCGTCAACATCGGAAAGAATAAGTCGACCTCGGAAGAGGACGCGGCCGAGGACTATCGGATTGCGGCACGCAGGCTCGCACCGTACGCCGACTATCTCGTCATCAACGTTTCCTCCCCGAACACACCGGGGCTGCGAAACCTACAAACTGCCGAGGCACTTGCACCCATCATTAACGCCACCCGTGGCGCCGCAGACGAGGCGAGTAAGAGGCATGTGCCGCTTCTCATCAAGATCGCTCCGGACCTAACCCCGGAGCAGGTGGGGGAGATGGCGGACATTGTTCTGGGCGAGAACCTTGACGGCATCGTTGCGACCAATACAACGATTGAGCACGACTATTCCCGCGGCGGAGTCTCGGGTGCGCCACTGACTGCCCGGAGCCTCGCGATAGTCCGTCAACTCCGCGACAGGCTACCCGTCGACAAGATCATCATTGGCGTTGGTGGCGTGGCCACGGTCGACGATGCTCAGGGCATGCTGAGCTCCGGAGCTGACCTTGTGCAGGTCTACTCGTCGTTCGTCTACGAAGGACCGGCTCTACCGGGCAAACTCAACCGCGCCCTCTCACACCTGTAGGAGGGCCGGATCGCTTTGGTGCCAGGAGAGGACTGACTCTTGGCACCAAAGCGATCCTTACCGGGTTAGAATCTCGGGACGCTCGTGGGGTGCGTTTTCCGAGGTCAGGCGCGGATCATCAATGATGACGTCGCGGAGAACATCGTCGATCCGGGCCATGAGTTCAGCGGGGATCGTGACGTCGGCAGCCACCACGTTCTCGGCAATCTGTTCGGGGCGGGAGGCACCGATGATGGCGGAGGTGACGTTGTCGTTCTGCAGGACCCAGGCAACGGCAAGCTGTGCGCGGGTCAGTCCCATCTCATTCGCGATCGGTTCCAATTCGTCAACCGCACGGAGGATCTCGTCGGACAGGTAACGCTGGATGGTGCGGGCCCCGCCCTTGGAATCGGTGGCGCGGCTCCCGGCGGGGAGTTCCTCACCAATCCGGTACTTTCCTGACAGTACGCCCTGGGCCATGGGTGACCACACGATCTGGCTGACCCCGCACTTTTCTGACATCGGAATGACCTCGGACTCGATGACTCGGTAGAGCATGTTGTACTGGGGTTGGCTCGAGATCACCTGGAATCCCAATTCCTTGGAGAAGTCGTGGGCGTACTTGATTTGCTCGGCAGTCCACTCGGAGACGCCGATGTAGAGGGCCTTGCCGGCACGGACCACGTCCGCAAACGCCTGCATGGTCTCCTCAATCGGGGTTTCCACGTCATAGCGGTGGGCCTGATAGACGTCCACATAGTCGGTCCCGAGGTTGCGGAGCGACCGATGGATCGACGTCATGATGTGCTTCCGAGACAGCCCAGCATCATTGTGTCGCTTCTGGCCGGTGGGCCAATACACCTTCGTGAAGATTTCGAGATTGTCCCGATTCTCTCCCGCGAGAGCGCGGCCGAGGACTTGCTCGGCGGCACCATTCGCGTAAACATCCGCCGTGTCGAAGGTTGTGATGCCGTGATCGAGGGCGGCGTGCACGCATGCGGTTGCGGCCTCTTCCTCGACCTGGCTGCCGTGGGTCAGCCAGTTGCCGAAAATAAGATTCGAAACGCGCAGTCCTGAGTTGCCAAGAAATTCGTAGTTAACCACATCACGATTCTAGACCTGGAACGGTGCTCCTGCCCAGGAACGGAAACGTGGGATCGGAAAACTGCCCTTCAAAATTGGGTGTAGGTGGGTGCGGCAATGAAGGTAATTGTTTTGGTGGCCAATCTTGTGGTTGGTGATAAGGCTGTGGTCCGAGGCTAGCCTCGGACCACAGGTACGTATTGAATGTGAATGTGCGGTGCTTACTTGGCGCCGGCGGGCCATTCGCCACGATCAACGGTGGGAATGGGACGGCGCCAGCGGCGCGGGTAGAAGGTGCGACCGAACATCTGCCAGCGCAGTCCGCGGGGAATTCGCTCCTCACCAAACTTCGCGATCGCCTTCTTCTTCAACTTTCCGGTTGCAAGGAAGGAGTCGACGAGCATGAGTCCCATGAGGACGTACAGCACGATCATGGTGATAAGAGCGGCTTGAGCGTTGATCGTCTGAAGGAAGACGAGCAAGAGCACCGCGAACGCAAGGAAGAAAAAGTAGGAAGCCAGGTTGAAGCGAGCATCGATATAGTCGCGTGCCCACTTACGGACAGGGCCACGGTGCGCGTAGGGCAGGTTCGCTTCATCGCCGGTCTTCATGGCGAGCTGTTCCTTCTGGAACTCGAGATCACGCTGTGCGCGGGCCGCTCGCTTCGCTGCCTTGCGGTCCTTCGGAACGAGGGGGCGACGGTTCGCGGCCTCAGCCTCCTTACGCTTGGGAGTGGGCCTACCTTTACCGACGGGCACCGTATTGATGACCTCGGGCTTGTCCGTTTCCTGATCCTTGCTCACGTGCCAATCGTAACGTGGAACGAGTAGGGTTTGAAACATGACAGACCTCGCCTCCTTCCAATCCGCAGTTGATGAGATCCTTCCCACGGTTCGTGCCGAGCTTGAGGACCTCGTCCGCATCCCATCAGTGTCCTCACCGGCCTTCGACCAGACCCAGCTTGATCGTTCAGCCGAGCGCGTGGCCGACATCCTGCGCGACTGCGGAATCACCGATATCGACATCATCAAGCTAGAAACAGAAAGCGGTACGGGCCGACCCGCGATCCTCGCACACAAGGCTGGCCCCGAGGGTGCCCCAACCGTGCTTCTCTACGCTCACCACGATGTGCAGCCCCCCGGGGATCGGTCCACGTGGGATACGGAACCGTTTGAACCAACGGAGGTCAACGGGCGGCTGTATGGTCGCGGCACGGCAGATGACAAGGCCGGCATCCTCGTTCACGCTGGTGCGCTTCGCGTTCTGGAGCAGCTGGGCGGACTACCCGTCTCGGTGACCCTCTTTATCGAGGGGGAGGAAGAGATCGGTTCCCCCACGTTCGTTGATTTCTTGAATGCGCACCGCGATCGCCTGGAAGCCGATGTCATTGTTGTCACCGACTCGAACAACTGGACCGTTGATGTGCCGTCCTTGACCACGTCGCTACGTGGCATTGTTGGTCTCGAAGTGACGGTGGACGTTCTTGATCACGCACTCCACTCGGGTATGTACGGTGGCCCGGTGCTCGACGCCGTGATGATCGCATCGCGTCTCATCGCCACGCTGCACGACGACACGGGCGCGGTAGCTGTTGAGGGGCTAACCGGATACGACGATGCTCAGGCGAATTATCCCGAAGAGCAGTTGCGGGCAGATATGGGTGTCCTTGATGGTGTGGAGCTGGCAGGAACCGGGTCGCTTGCTTCGCGGCTGTGGACCAAGCCCGCACTGTCCGTCATTGGCATGGACGTGACCTCGGTCGAGAAGTCCTCGAACACGATGATCCCGTCTTGCCGCTTCCAGCTGTCGCTGCGGATTGCCCCCGGCCAGGAGCCTGCAGAGGCTCTCGAGCACTTGAAGAAGCACCTGGAGAACAATGCTCCGTTCGGAGCACACGTGAGCTTCGGGGCGGGTGAACTTGGTCCGTCCTTCCAGGCCACCAACAATGACGTCATGGACCTCGCACGCGGCGCACTTCGGGACGCGTGGGGAACCGAACCCGTCGACATCGGTGTGGGCGGCTCCATCCCCTTCATCTCCGACCTTGCCAAGGTATTCCCCGACGCAAAGATCCTCGTAACAGGTATCGAGGACCCGGATACTCGGGCGCACTCCGGAAACGAATCCCTCCACCTGGGCACTTTCCGCAACGCAATCCTTGCCGAGGCACTCCTCCTTGCGAGGCTTGGAAAGTGAAAGTACTCCTCGTCGCGAGCAAGACTAAGTCGGCCTCTGCCGGAGTCATGCTCGAGGCAGCGGCTCCCGCATGGCAGGAGCGCGCCGACGTTACGCTTGCTCCGGTGAGTGACGGGGAAGGCGACCTGTGTGACGTCCTGTTCGAACTCACCAAGGGAGAGCTCGGCGTTGTGGATGCCGATGGATCTCCCGTACCCGTTCACTCGAAGGACGGTGCCTGGACGATTGACGTGTCTGATGCATGGGGTGAGGACTCGACGAATCTCGGGCTGGCACTCGACCAGGTCCTTGCGGAATTACCCAGTATGCTCACCATTAACCTTCCCCGCCAGGTCCCCCCAGACATGGGGCGGGGCATGATGACAGCACTCGGCGTGCAGGATGAGTCAGGACTGGCGCAGCGTCTGGCAAGCACGCATCTGCTGGTCACGTCCTCCTCCGAGCAACCTCTACTTGGAGTTAACGGATTACCGCGCTGGCTCGATCGACACGGGCTACTGAGCCCCATGGACGCGCAGGATCTCGAACGGCACCTGGGAGGCAACCTGCCAGCCTCGGTGCGCCCGTCACTCCTTCCGGGAGGAATGGATGCCAAAAGCCCGACGAGTGGCCTGGGCGGGGGATGCGGGCTCCTGTTCGAAGCGATCGGTGCCCGTTTCGCCTGGGCTGGCGACATCGTGGTACGAGAACTCGAGAGATCCATTCCAGAATCAGATCTTGTTGTCTACGTGACAGGTGACATCGGTCTTGACCTACCTCGGTCGCTCTTTGCCCTGTCGAGGGAGGCTGAGGAGCACGCGATACCCGTTGTCGTGATCTACGGCGGTGGACGACTGCAAAGACACGAACTCGCACGCTTTGGGTTGTCCGGATCGTATTCGTACGCGGCAGCGGGTGGCGATGTTGACGGCTTGCGACACGCCATGGTCGCCATCGCCCAAACCTGGGCCCGATAGAAAACCGCATATTCACGGACAGTCCCAGGCAATTGCCAGGAAGGTCCTTGGAAAGCTTGGGGGATGCACGTAATCTTGTAGTAGCCTCCCGGCTAAAGTTTTAAGGAGAAACTCATGACTGAAACACTCGCAGTCCACGGTGTCGAACTGACCGATGTCGCAGCGAACAAGGTGCGGAGCCTGCTCGCGCAGGAAGGTCGCGACGATCTGCGTCTGCGCGTCGCAGTTCAGCCGGGCGGTTGCTCGGGTCTCATGTACCAGCTGTACTTCGATGAGCGTGAGCTCGAGGGCGACCTCGTCCGCGACTTCGACGGTGTCGGTGTTGTTGTCGACCAGATGTCATCGCCCTACCTCGATGGTGCAACGATCGATTTCGCTGACTCGATTGAGCGTCAGGGATTCACGATTGACAACCCGAACGCTGGCGGCTCCTGCGCCTGCGGCGACTCGTTCCACTGATGCGATTGACGCGACGGATCGTCGCGCTCGCAGCAGTAGCGAGCCTGGTTCTAGCAGGATGCTCGTCCAACGAGGACGAGACACAGTCAGAAATTACTGAAGAAACAACCTCGGCTGAGCAGGCCCCGTCCGATGACGAGTCCGGCACTCCAGCCGAGGTTGACGCGGTGATTTCAGATGAGGGTATGCCCTCCATCGTAGAGAAAGATGGCATCGTCAGCCTCGACTTCGAAGGCGCGACCGAACCGGATCAGCTCCAGGTATCGGTCGTGGAAGAAGGCGATGGTCGCGAGGTCGCGAGAGAAGACCTCGTGTTCGTCAACTACGCTGGTCAAGTGTGGGGGAGCGACACAACGTTCGATTCTTCCTACGTACGTGGTGCCCTCTCAGCATTCCCGCTGAATTCCGTTGTCCAGGGATGGCGTGACGGCCTTGCCGGCCAAAAGGTTGGCTCCCGCGTCATCATCTCCGTCCCCGCGGATCTCGGATACGGACCCATGGGTGGCAATGATTCCGCAGGTATTGGCGAAACCGACACGATTGTTTTCGTTGTTGATATTGACAATGCCATCGCACCGGATGAGACCGGTGACCCGGAGGCGAAAGTTGTCACCGACGCTGACGAACTACCTGTCGATATCGAGGGCGGACTTGGCGAACTGAGCCAGGTGACCGTCAAGGAGGGCGAAGAAGAGCCAACGGAACTCGACTCCATCGTCGTGGCCGAAGGTAGCGGCGAGAAGGTCGGTTCTGCAGGTACGACTGTCTACTTCCAGTACTCGGCAGCGACGTGGAACAACGGCCAAGCCGAATCGTCCATCGACTTTGGTGGTGTGCAGAACACCACAATCGGTGGCGGCTCCGCATTCGATGCTCTCGAAGGCGTGCCGATCGGATCACGAGTCCTCCTCCTCATCCCGGGTGATGAAGAGACCCCGTCGATGGCGGCACTCGTCGATGTTGTTGCCCAACTGCCTCCTGCGCAAGCTGTTGAGTAGGTAAAGAACTGGCCAAAACGAGCCGGCAATAGTCTGTAAACATTTCCCCGCACCACATGGGTGCGGGGAAATGTCCGTTTTTCCACAAAAAACCGAGGAATTCTCATATTCGTTGGCACTCAACCCTGAAAAAACTATGTACAGTAGAGTACTAGGACGATAGTCCCTATCTCCGCTGGGATTGAGCGGGGAGGGAAACGTGAAGGAAGGTACACTACCGTGCGTGAAACACAGCAACGGCGTAGGGGAATAGCCCGCTTCGGCGCGCTCCTCGGTGTCGTAGCACTCGCCTCCGCATGTTCGTCGGATCATTCTCCGAGCGAACCAGGCAAGGGCATCGACGTTGGATTCTTGCCCTCGACGAGGGAGATGACCGATAGGACCGGTCAGCTTATCGACTTCTGGAACGGTGCATGGTTCGCAGCCGTCGCTGTCGGTGCACTCGTGTGGGTTCTCGTGCTGTGGTGCGTCATCGCCTACCGCAAGCGCAAGAACGATAACGAGCTCCCAGTGCAGCTCCGCTACCACGTGCCTCTCGAAATCCTTTACACGATCGTCCCGATCATCATGGTCGGCGTGCTCTTCGTCTTCTCCACCCGCGCAACCGCGGAAATGAACGACGTCTCGGCCGAACCCGATGTTGAAATCGAGGTTTACGGCAAGCAGTGGAGCTGGGACTTCAACTACACGACCGACGATGTTCACTACTCGGGTGACAGGATCTCCTTCAATGACGGCGAAGTCGGAGCCGAGGAGAAGCTCCCGACCCTGTACTTGCCGGTCGATGAGACGGTGGAATTCACAATCAAGTCGCGCGACGTCATCCA
The DNA here is from genome assembly GCF_001375495.1 of Flaviflexus massiliensis. Taxonomy (GTDB): domain Bacteria; phylum Actinomycetota; class Actinomycetes; order Actinomycetales; family Actinomycetaceae; genus Flaviflexus; species Flaviflexus massiliensis. Next base: position 1,384,084 of record NZ_LN831058.1, read on the forward strand.
CTCGTTCTGGATCCCCGCCTTCCTGTACAAGATCGACATGGTTCCCGGCCGCGTCAACACATTCCAGGTGACCCCGCAAGAGGAAGGTGTGTATTCAGGCAAGTGCGCAGAGCTGTGCGGTGAATACCACGCAGAAATGGTCTTCAACGTTGCGGTCGTGGACCGCGACACTTACGACGCCGAAATGGAAAAGCTCCGCGAAGCTGGGAACACCGGCACCCGCGGCGACGAGTACAACAGGCAGTACGTCCTAGAGGGGGCAGACAATGGCGACCACTGAAGTTGACCAGTCCATTATCGAAGGAGACTTTGTTCCGGGCCTGAAGCCCAAGAAGCAGTCCTTCGGTAAGATCGCGATCTCGTGGATTACGTCCACGGACCACAAGACGATCGGGTACATGTATCTCATCTCGTCCTTCGCATTTTTCTTGATCGGTGGTGTCTTGGCCCTCGTTATTAGGGCCGAGCTCTGGGAGCCCGGCATGCTCCTCCAGTCGAAAGAACAATACAACCAGTTCTTTACGATGCACGGCACGATCATGCTCTTCCTGTTCGCGACACCGCTTTTCACCGCGTTCGGTAACGTCCTCGTTCCCATCCAGATCGGTGCCCCCGATGTCGCGTTCCCGAGGCTCAACATGTTCAGCTACTGGCTGTTCAGCTTCGGCGGTCTCATCACCATCGCCGGCTTCCTCACCCCGAAGGGGGCAGCGTCGTTTGGTTGGACGGCATACGTGCCACTATCGACCAACGCGTTCTCACCGGGTCTCGGTGGTGACCTGTGGATTATGGGTTTGATCATGACCGGTTTCGGCACGATCTTTGGTGCCGTCAACTTCATCGCAACGATCATCACGATGCGTGCGCCCGGCATGACCATGTTCCGCATGCCCATCTTCACCTGGAACATCCTCATCACCTCGATGCTTGTTCTCATGGCCTTCCCGGTTCTCGCCGCCGCACTGTTCGGACTCGCATTCGACCGCATCCTCGGTGGCCAGATCTACAACCCCGAAGCCGGCGGCGCTCTCCTGTGGCAGCACCTCTTCTGGTTCTTCGGACATCCCGAGGTGTACGTAATCGCCCTGCCGTTCTTCGGCATCATCTCCGAAGTCATCCCCGTGTTCTCCCGCAAGCCCATTTTCGGATATAAGGGCCTCGTCTACGCAACGATTGTGATTGCTGCCCTGTCCGTGACCGTGTGGGCACACCACATGTTCACGACCGGTGGCGTCATGCTCAACTTCTTCTCGCTGCTGACGATGGCGATTGCCGTGCCGACGGGCGTGAAGTTCTTCAACTGGATCGGCACAATGTGGCGAGGAAAACTCAGCTTCGAGACACCGATGATGTTTGCCATCGGGTTCCTCCTCACGTTCGTTCTTGGCGGCGTCACGGGTGTCATCCTGTCCTCGCCAGCCATGGACTTCCACATCCACGACACGTACTTCGTTGTTGCGCACTTCCACTACGTCGTGTTCGGAACGGTTGTGTTCGCAATGTACGCGGGCTTCTACTTCTGGTGGCCCAAGTTCACCGGCCGCATGCTTAACGAGCGCATTGGTAAGCTCCACTTCTGGCTCACGTTTATTGGTTTCCACCTAACGTTCATGATCCAGCACTGGCTTGGTGTGCAGGGTATGCAGCGTCGTATCCCGGACTACATGCCCGAGGATGGTTTCCAGACGTACAACCAGATCTCGACGATTGGTTCCGCGATTCTAGCGATCTCAACCATCGTCTTCCTCTGGAACGTTCTCAAGACCCACACCGGGCCCAAGCCGGAACCGCTTCCGGACGACCCGTGGGGCTTCGGCGGATCCCTCGAATGGGCAACTGGCTCTCCGCTCCCGGCACACAACTTCACGTCACTGCCGAGGATCCGTTCAGAACGTCCTGCCTTCGACCTACACCATCCCGAGGTCGCGGCTATGGAACGAATTCAACCTGACACATCCGGCAAGATACTGGAGGAATCGAAGTGACAACACAGCAGTCGAAGGAACGTCGCGGTCTTGTTGCCGAGTTCTTCCTCTTCCTCATTCCCGGAGCCTTCTTCTTCATTGTCGGTGCAGCCTACGCGATCGTCACCAATGCAGAACCGATCGGGACCATGACCCTGGTCGGTCTGGGCTTCATGTTCTTCTTCGTCTCAGGTTTCCTGTGGCTGACATCGCGCCGCGTGGACTTCCGTCCATCCGACGACGAGGAGGCAACGATCGATGAGGCTGAGGGCGATGTTGGCGAATTCAATCCGCACTCGTGGTGGCCACTGGTCATCGGTATCGCCGCATCACTCGTCGCAGCCGGACTCGCAGTTGGCTGGTGGATGTTCGGTCTCGGCATTGCCGTCTCCATCATCGGAGTGATCGGCTACGCACTTGAGAACAACCGTGGACACTACGCCCACTGAGCTCGTAACTAACTGAAATGGAAGATGCCCCGACCATAGTGGTCGGGGCATTTGCTTTCTGCTCTCAGCCTTTTCCATTAGGCAAGTTCGAGTGTTGGGGGAATAGCACAGATAACCGAGTAAGAACCCTCCTGTCAGGGGCCAAGTAACCTCTTCCTGACTCATTCGAATAGCGGATGTTGGTGGATTGGCAGAGGTAGTACTAAGCTCGGCAGCACGTCTGCGTTCACGAAGGCCTTCCCAGGGGTTGATGAACGGTGCTGAGAGAAGTGGCGCTGTTCTTAACGCGGCAGACAATCGCCATAGGGCGAGGCAGCGTCTGTATAGTTAAGAGGAGGCCGTAGAACCTTCCTAGCCGCCCACAGGAGGCCACAGGAACGTGCTGTGAGGGTGATGGGTAGTCCGGGGCCACACCCGTCGTCGTTCTGCCGGAATTGCCGCTCAATGAGGTTTATTCGGGATTGAGTGATTCGGGGAGCAGCCGCTGTGTCCGATGCGTTCTGGGCCGACAGTCTTTGAAGGCGAGAAGTGGAGGGAGGCCTAGTTCAGTTTTTCGCGGTCGTCATAAACTTCCGTTCGGCAGTCTCTGGCACGGAAGACGATGACCTCAAAGTCCTTGTCGTGGAGTTTCCCAAGATTATTAGCATGTGCCACAACATCACGTCCGCGAGCTGTTACACGTTGAAAGGTGCCATTAGTCAGGCACGTATTGAAGAATACTTGTTCGGCTGGTGTTGCTTCTCGTGGCGGAGCGAGTCGTGAATCGTAATCAAGCTGGTCGAGGAGCGCTTCAGAATATTCAGCCTGGCTTACTTCATTCGCGGTGACACCGGTGATGAAGAAAAGCTGGACACCGGTGATACCAATAAGAAGAGCCGCGGCGATCGAATAGATGCCGCGACTCTTGTGAATCCGTGATTTCACGCCCCTCGTTTCACTCAGCTGTCGTGACCGTCTGGTCGACCGGCCTGGCGATCGCGATAGTTCTTCTGATCGTATTCTCCCCGACCAGTTTCACCAGTCGTCTCTTCCCTTTGATCAGTGTACGGTACCTGATCGTACTCACCGCCGTGTCCTACTTCAGGTTCGTGGGTGGGACGGGGTTCAAAATCTGGGTCGTCAGCATGAGGGGAGAGGGGATTGAAAGGAGCGTTGTCGTGCACCTTTCCGTTCTCATCATTCTTTTCGGACATCGGGTCCTCCTTCGTTGTGCTGTAGCTAACATGATACACACATGCAACGCCAATGTGTCCCGCAAAAACATGATCAATATACGTAGTTTCTTGGGCTGGCAGTGGAGGTTCTCGACACCTTGGGGTGGAGTGCGCGATTTTTGTGAGCAGGAGGATCTAACACCACTTCCGTAGGTGCTTACTGTTGAAAGTTTTCAGTTTCGCGCTGTGTTTAATGCATTAGCATCGGGCGGAGGCAGTGCGAAGAGAGCACTGTGGGCGGTAGCAAAAATACCACCGCCCACAGGTCGTTTCTCTTACGAGTCAGGTTTAGAGGGTGCCTACCTGCTGGCCACAGGAGGTGGCAATGTCGGAAAGCTCGCTCACCGAGTTGGAGTCGTAGACGTCCACACCGTTCGAAATGGATTCGATAACTTCAGGCGTGAGGCGCTGAAGAGACTCGTCGGTCACGCAGCTGAGGTAGTCGTCCCATTGCTCGGCCGTGATGCCCTGTGCAATTGCCTGCTCCTCGGTAAGGCCGCTGGCAGCAAGAATTTCTTCCATGCCCGCACGGAACGCGGCCGGATCAGCATTGGGATCGCCGTACTGCTCGTCGCCATCGGTCGTTTCCTCGCCTCCATCAGCGGTGGTCTCGTCACCGAAGGGATCTTCGCTCTCATCAGTCGTGAAGGTGTCGTCACCATCGGTTTCGGTGTCGGACGTTTCTTCGGTGCCAATGGTCTCTTCGGTTGTGCGATCGTCATCGGACTTCTCGTCATCGCCGTTGAAGAAAAGGAAGTACGCACCGGCACCGAGTGCAAGGAGCACGACAACGACAATGGCGATGATCATGCCGGTCTTGCTACCGCCACCCTGGGGAGGCTGACCGTAGCCACCGCCCTGAGGGGGCTGGCCGTAGGGCGGCTGGCCGCCGTGTCCCTGGCCACCGTACTGGCCCTGGTTTGGGTCACCGTAAGGAGCGTCCTGCTGGTATCCCGGGGTCTGACCCGAAGGAGCCGACGGAGGCTGCTGTCCCCAGTTACCCTGGCCCTGAGGGCCGTAATTCTGATTATTCCCAGTTGTCATTTCGATCTACCTTTACTCGATTCAGTCCGTGAGTAGGGCCGATTCGTGATGTGTGAAAAAGTACGTTCGCGTTACAACCTAACACCCAGAAGAACTGTGAGTACAGCTCGATCACGGGGTGAATTCCCCAGTTCAACATCTTGGTTTGTTCCGTAGATAAAGACGTATTTTTCGTTACTTGTTCTTGGCGCAAATGAGGCAGGAACGGGCAAGGGCTGAAGCACCTTGACGTTGATTAGGATGCAGTTCAAGGGTGAGCGCGGATAGGAACAGAATGCTGGGAACCAGGTATCTGCGTCTGCAAGCAGCTGGCTCCCGTGAGTTCCAAATTTTGTTAAGGAACTTCCGGGAGCCGGTTGGAGATGAAGGACTGACTATGTGCAGGGAGGATTATTCGAACATCAGCTGCGCCATGCAGGTGTTGCTGGCCTGCCCAAGGATCGAGGCATCTGCGCTACCGGTTTCGGCGTCAGGATCGCCTGCAGCGATGAGCCTGAGGGTTTCATCAGAGACGTCATCATAGACATCGTCAACAACGCAGTCGTAGAATCCGTCCAGGCTGATACCTTGGGTTTCAAACATTTCGGGGGACTGTCCCTGGCTTTCCATTTGCCCGATGACGACTTCTTCGATCCCTGCACGCACGTCTGCACGGCTCGGCTTGCCATCTCCAACACCGTCGCTTGTTAACCAGAATGCGAGGCCGGCAATGAGGGCAAGGATGACGATGCCTAGACCAATGAAGAGAGGAGCTTTCGACTTCTGAGGGGGCATCGGGTACGGCTGGTGACCGTCGGGCGAGTAGTAGGCACCCTGGTCGCTACCAGGTGCTTGTGCGGAATACTGGGGAACTGGTTGGTATGGCTGATTGCCCGGGGCGGGCTGATAGTGCTGTCCTCCAGGCGCGCCGGGTTGCTGCCAATTCTGATTACCGTTCGTCATGATCATGGTCCCTTCCATGTGCTGTCCGGACCGCCATGCTGGCCGGATGTTTACGTCCTCAACCTAACTTTGTTACCTACGAGTGAGAAGTTAACAGCGGGGTGAAGGGTCCCCGTACCCAACGTATTGCTCGGTCCGCATAACACTGCCCCTTAACCGAGAAGGCAAGGGGCAGGGTTATGGGAAGACCGCAATAGTTTTGGCGTTATTCGACGTGTTCTTCGAGACAGCGGGTGAAGACGGTGGTCATTTCGCCCTGCTCGGACGGTGTCATGTCGAAGTCTTGCTCTTCAATCTTTTCGATCAACGAATCAGGGTACGACTCGCGTCCCTCCTCGACCACGCAGTTGAACCAAGCCTCATATTGTTCCTCTGTCATCACACCGGCATCCCGTGCCAAGATCGCGGTTAGATCGCTCTCTTCGAACATCACTTCCATGCCTTCCCGGTACTTGTCTTCACCCGTGAAGACAAAGAAGAGGATGACACTGACAACGATGACGATGGCGAGAAAGGATCCAAGGATCACCCATAGTTTGGTGTTCTTCTTCGGCGGAGCATCGTAGCCAGCCGGGTTGTATTGGTAGGGGCCAGGGCCTGAATAGTAGCCCTGGGGAGGATTCTGGATGGGCTGGTGATCCATCTGTGCGGGATTCTGACCGTACTGTCCAGACTGCTGGTGTTGACCCGGTTGCAACTGGGCACCCGTGTTGGCACTGGATGCCGAAGCAAATCCCTGGGTTTGCTGCTGGTATGAAGGTGCCCCAGGACCCATGACAGGCGACTGATTCATCTGTGGCCCATACCCGACACCCATGGGAGGTGCACTCTGAGCATGAGGGAATCCACCTGCCGGGCCCGATGGTGCTGATGGTGCAGGACCCGACGGCGCGGAAGGAACGGGACCCGATGGCGCTGGCCTGTTCAAATCAATGGGACCGGAGGGTGCGGAGGGAGCGGAAGGATAGCTCTCCGCCCAGGAAGCTTGCTGTCCGTGAGAACCCGGGGCATGCCCAGGGAACTGGTGGCCTGGATGAGTGTTGGACCCAGGTTGTTGCTGATATCTGGAATGAGGCTGATTCCAAGGTCGATCCTGACCTGGATAGGCCTGATTGCTCGGTCCGCCCTCGGGACCACAAAACTGGTGCCCGTCGGGATCCGCCAGCCCCTGGTTGTACATGGGCGGATGACCATGCTGGGGTTGCTGGGGGCCTGTGGGGCTATATCCGTGGTTTGGGGGAGTGGAAGGCTGCAACATGATTCCAGGAGCTGCAGGAGGCACCTGACCAGACTGTGATCCTTGAGCACTCTGTCCCGGTTGATTGTTCCACCGAGGAGCGGGTGGCTGCTGCTGGGGAGGCTGAGCACTCCACGGGTCTGGTGCCGCATTGCCGGGGCTCTCGGGCGCAGAGGGTGCCGTAAACGGGGCAGGTTCGGATGGGGGGAGGGCGTTGTAGGCCCGCTCCTCGCCTGGCTCGGGCGGGGTCTGCCCGGTCATGAGTTGTTCCTCGGTGGGTGGGCGGCTAGTGGTACGAGTGTAACGACCGCGGATTGCATCGGGACTGAATCCGGGCAAAAGAATGTGCGGGCGGCAAGCTCAATGCTTCCCACCCGCACAACCATGGTGTCGTTACTTAACGATGACGGTCTTCTTGGCGTCCTCGAGACGTGCAGCGACGTCTTCCCAGTCGACGAGGTTCCAGAAGGCCTTGACGTAGTCGGCCTTGACGTTCAAGTAGTCAAGGTAGAAGGCGTGCTCCCACATGTCCAGCATGAGGACCGGGAGGGTACCCGCGGGAACGTTGTTGGCCTGGTCGTACATCTGGAACGTCGTGAGACGACCAGCGACCGTGTCGTATGCCAGAACGGACCAGCCGGAGCCCTGGATGCCGGTTGCTACTGCGGTGAACTGCTTGACGAAACCGTCGAAGGAGCCGAATGCGTCCTTGATTGCTTCGAGGAGCTCACCCTCGGGCTCGCCACCACCGTTGGGGGAGAGGTTCTTCCAGAAGATCGAGTGGTTGATGTGTCCACCAAGGTTGAAGGTCAGGTCCCGCTGGTACTGGTTGAGTGCACTGAAGTCACCAGATTCTTGTGCGGCCGCGATCTTCTCAAGAGCTGCGTTAGCTCCGGTCACATACGCGTTATGGTGCTTGCTGTGGTGCAGCTCCATGATTTTGCCGGAGATGTGGGGCTCCAGTGCCGCGTAGTCGTAGGGAAGCTCGGGCAGTGTGTACTTTGCCATGATGATAATTCCTCCGTAATGCCCGGTGATGTCCCGGGACTCTTGTCCTACCAGTCTCGCTGAAGAGCGGGTCTGCCGCTAGCAAACCCGCTCTTGGCGAAATCAGGATTCGATTGTGTTGGTGGTTGGCTTCTCGAGCTGTGCAATCGATGTTGACTGCGAGGTGTGGTCAAGCTGGTGGTGCGAAGCCTGAGCCGCCGCGAGCTCGCTGCGAGTCACGGGCTCCACGCGATCCTCGAAGAAGAAGCGGGACACCGCGGAACGGCGCTTGAGCTTCTTGTGTTCGGGGCGCGGGTGACCATCGGCATCGTTTGCGGAACCGATCTCGAGCGGGCGGTGCAGGTCGTGCTGGACGAGAGTCCAGAGCTCGTAGTCGTCGAGGGGACGGTGCACCGAGTGGAATGCTCCGTCAGCGGTCTGGACGACACGACCGGTTGCTCGCCCGTGCATCGCCAGTTCACGGTCACGACGCTGGAGCGAGAGGCAGATGCGCTTGACGATCCAGAACGTGATGAACGGGGCGATAAGGAACAGGATGCGCAGGAACCAGGTGATTCCGTTGAGGGACATCTCGAAATGGGTGGCAAGAATGTCGTTCGATCCTGCGAGAACGAGGATGAAGAATTCGACGATGATGATCGAGCCGATTGCGGTGCGGACGGGAACGTTGCGGGGGCGGTCCAGGATATGGTGCTCGCGCTTGTCTCCGGTTACCCAGGCTTCCAGGAACGGGTAGATCGCCAGGACGGTGAACAGGATTCCGGGGATGACGACACCGGGGATCAGGATGTTCATGGAGAACGTGAATCCGAGCCACTCGAACTCCCAACCCGGCATGAGGCGCAGCGCCCCTTCCAGGAACAGCATGTACCAGTCAGGCTGAGCACCCGCGGAAACGGGGGAGGGATCGTACCCGCCGTAGCTCCACACATTGTTGATTGATAGCGTTGCGCCCAGGAGCGCAATGAAACCGAACACGATGAAGAAGAACCCGCCGGCCTTCGCGGCATAGACCGGGAAGACGGGGAAGCCCACGACGTTGTCTTCCTTGTGTCCCGGACCGGGATACTGGGTGTGCTTGTGCACGACAACCATGAGCAGGTGTAGCCCAACGAGAGCGAGGATCAGACCCGGCACCACAAGAATGTGGAGCGTGAAGAGCCTCGGAATGATGTCCATGCCGGGGAATTCGCCGCCAAAGAGCGCGAAGGACACCCACGTACCCAGGATCGGGATGGCTTTCGCGACACCGTCGGCGATACGCAGGCCGTTACCGGACAGCACGTCATCGGGGAGCGAGTAGCCGGTGAAACCGGCAAGCAGGCCGAGAATGAGGAGGGTGAAACCGACGAGCCAGTTGAGCTCGCGAGGCTTGCGGAATGCGCCGGTGAAGAACACGCGGAACATGTGCGCAACGATCGACGCCATGAACAGCAGCGCAGCCCAGTGGTGCATCTGCCTCATGAGCAGGCCACCCTTGACCTCGAACGAGATCTTCAGCGTGGACGCGTATGCCTCCGACATGTGGTTGCCCTGCTCGGTGACGGGAAGAGCATCCAGCGGATACGTGGTTGAACCCATGGAGGGTACAAAGAACATGGCAAGGAAGATGCCGGTGATGATGAGGGTGATGAACGAGTAGAGCGCGATCTCACCGAGGAGGAATGACCAGTGGTCGGGGAACAGCTTCCGCGCAAATCCCTTGATGACACCGGACAGTCCCGTGCGCTCATCAACATAGTTGAAGGCGCCGCCCTGCTGCTTGGGCTTTTGTGAATACTTTGGGGTGGTCACTTCTTACGCTCCCAGTAGCTCGGTCCAACAGGCTCAGGGAAGTCGCCTTCCGCAATGAGGTAGCCCTCTTCGTCCACGGTGATCGGCAGCTGGGGAAGCGGGCGCTTCGCCGGGCCGAACACAACCTTTGCGCCATCGGCCACGTCAAACGTTGACTGGTGGCAGGGGCACAGCAGGTGGTGGGTTTGTTGCTCGTACAGAGCAACCGGGCAACCCACGTGGGTACAGATCTTCGAGAAAGCAACGATGCCGTCGAGGGACTTCTCCGGCTGCTTGAGGTCCTTCTCGTCGAGACGGATGAGCAGAACAACGGCCTTCGCCTTTTCGTCCGCGTAGCCCTCTTCGTGGCTCAGATCGTTAAGGCCTTCGGGGATCACGTGGAAGACCGAACCGATGGTGACGTCTTCCTTCTTAATCGGACGAGACGCATCGTGCGGTCCGTCGGTCATGAGGCGCGTCCCCTTAGCCCACATCGTGTGCTTGAGCTTGCCGATGTTCCAGCCGTCTTCCTCACCCAGGTTTGCGACCAGGGGAACGATGAAGGGGAGGGGAACGAGAGCGAGTGCACCACCGAGTGCTGCGGTGATGAAGGGGCGGCGGGCAACACCGGATTCGGCAACACCCTGGCGCATGATCTCGATCGCCTCAGACTGAGCCTCAGCGGAGGTTCGGGAGGTGTGACGCTCCTCGACCTTCGGGCTGTCGTCCATGAGCGCACGAGCCCAGTAGATCGCGGCGATACCGATACCACCGAAACCGATGGCAAGTCCGAGACCGAGAACGAGGTTGCCGACACGAATGTTGGCGAGCGTCGTGTAATCGGGCAGAACGAAGTACAGGACAACGGCTGCGATTGAGGCGAGCGCGGATAGGGAGAAGATGCCGGTGACGATTGCCGAGTCGAGCTTCTTCAGGCTCGGCTTCGACTCATTCTTGCGCGGCTTGTGCGGGGGGAGGCCCGGGTTCTCGAACCGTTCTTCCGGTTCGTTACTCAGCGTCGACCCGTGCTGAATGTCGTTACTCAAGACTTCTTCGCTCCAATCCATACGGCGATCAGGCAGAGGCCGCCGAGACCGATAATCCAGACCCACATACCTTCAACGACCGGGCCGACCGAGCCCAGGTTGTTACCACCGACAGAGTCTGCTTCCTGCTGGTGGGTGATGTAGGCAATAATGTCCTGCTTCCCCTCGGGGGTGATGTTGGCGTCGTTGAAGACCGGCATGGACTGCGGTCCCGTCACCATCGCTTCGTAAATCTCCGTGGGAGTGGAGTCCATGAGCGAGGGAGCAACCTTACCTTCGGACAGTGCGCCGCCTGCGCCAACAGCGTTGTGGCACATCGAGCAGTTGGTCCGGAACAGCTCCATACCCGAAGCCGGGTCACCACCGGCCGGGTCAACCATGTCCTCGGAAGGAATGGAGGGACCGGGGCCCAGGGTCGCAACGTAGGCAGCGACGTCGTAAATCTGTTCCTCGGAGAACTGGGCGGGCTTCACCTCAGCCTGGGGAGAGTTGTTGGCCATCGGCATGCGTCCAGTGATCATCTGGAAGTGGACGGAAGCCGCACCGACACCCGTGAGCGAGGGTGCAATATCGGTGCCCGCGCCATCGGGACCGTGGCAGGAGGCGCAGTTCGCCTCGAAAATGGCTTCGCCTTCTTGGACGTTGGCTTCGGAAGAGCCCTGGGTCGCGGTTGCGCTGTCAGGGCCAACAAGTGAGTAGATTCCGGCCGTAAAGAACAGGGCAAGCATCAGGAGAATGACGGGTGCGTAACGGCTTCTCCTGGACAGGGCAGTGATCTTCACGATGATGGCCTCGCTTCTGCAAAGTAGTTGGTAAGTCGGTTAAAAGTCATCATCACTTGAGCACGTAAATGATGAAGAAGAGAGCAATCCAGATGACGTCAACGAAGTGCCAGTAGTAGGACGTCACGACAGCGGTCGATGCCTCGCGGTGGCTGAACTTCTTTGTGATCTGGGTCCTGCCAATGATGAGCAGGAAGGCCACCAGGCCGCCCACGACGTGGATCGCGTGGAAGCCCGTCGTGATGTAGAAGGCCGATCCGTAGCTGCTGGACGAGACCGTGACACCGTGGCTGACCAGCTCCGAGTATTCGAAGATCTGGAGGCTGACGAAGATCGCGCCCATGATGAAGCTGAGCATGTACCACTCGGTCATGCCCCACTTCCTCACCTGGAAGATCGAACCCTCGCGGCGGGCAATCAGCTTCTCAGCCTTCCACACGCCAAACTGGCACGTGACCGAGGAGAGCATGAGGATCGTCGTGTTGATGGCCGCGAAGGGCACGTTCAGGACCTCAGCAGCCTCGCTCCACGCGGCGCTACCGGCAACGGAGCGATGCGTGAAGTACATGGCGAAGAGGCCAGCGAAGAACATGACCTCACTGGAAAGCCAGACGATGATACCCACCGACAGGACATTGGGACGCGTAACGTGTGGCGCACGATTGGCAGCCGAAGATGCTGTACTCACAGTGGACATTATGTCTTAAAATTCCCTGAACTTGTGCATTTCCTGGGATGAAAGTCCTATATTTGGGCGAAATGTCCCAATAGTGGCATAGATATCAGCGACTTTTGAACGATTGTGTCGCTACTTGAGGCCTATGCCATAGTCGGCACGTCTTTCCGGCGAGTTGCACAACATCATTCTGACGTAACGGGACAGTGGACGAATGACACACGTTCCCTGTTGACGGGATAGGATAACCCTCGTATCTACACAGTTCCGGATGGAGGACAGAATGTCGGATCTCGTACGATCCCAGGATGCGGCAGTAGCCGGCTCACAGGCGAGCGCCAAGATCATGATTTACAGCGATGATCGAGCAACCCGCGACGAGGTGCGGACCACTGTTGGACGCCGCCCCGGGAAGGGTGCGCCGACGATCGAATGGTACGAGGCAGCGACGGAGTTCGGCGTCACCGACCTGATCGAACAGGAAACCTTTGACCTTCTCATCATGGACGGTGAAGCCTCCAAGGTTGGCGGCATGGGACTGGCCAAGCAGCTCAAGGACGAAGTTGCCAACTGCCCGCCCGTTCTTCTTCTTATTGCCCGCCCTCAAGACGAATGGCTCGGTCGCTGGTCTCTCGCTGAGGAGATGGCCTCGTTTCCGATCAACCCCCGCGACATTCAGCAGAAGGTGACGAAGCTCCTGCTGGAAACCAGCAACCGATGAGCCGGCGGACCTGGTCCGATCTGACAGCTCGCCTGATTCGCCGTGAAGACCTCGACACTGAGGACACGCGGTGGGCGATGGACGAGGTAATGTCCGGGCTCACGTCACCGGTTGTGCTCGCAGGTTTCCTCACCGCGCTCGCCACCAAGGGTGAGACCACGGATGAATTGCGCGGACTGGCGGACGCCATGCTCGAGCACGCAAAATCCATCAATATTGACCGGGATACCCTCGATATTGTCGGGACCGGTGGCGACAGGATGAAGACGATCAACATCTCCACGATGTCGTCCATCGTTATCGCCGCCGCCGGGGTCAAGGTCGTCAAACACGGCAACCGTGCCTCCTCATCAGCGTCCGGCTCCGCCGACTGCCTCGAGGCTCTCGGAGTGGACCTCAACCTGCCCGTCAAGCAAGTGATCTCCAACTTCGAAGAACTCGGAATCACGTTCCTGTTCGCCAACCTCTTCCACCCTTCCATGCGGCACGCAGGTGTGGCACGGAAGGAGCTGGGTGTTGGCACCGCGTTCAACGTGCTCGGCCCACTGACGAACCCGGCTCGCCCACGCGCCGGAGCGATCGGAGTTTCTTCCGCCCACCACGCACCTATCGTGGCCGGGGTACTCGCTGGCCGAGGTACCGATGCGCTTGTCTTCCGCGGCGATAACGGCATGGATGAACTGAATGCTGTGTCGGTCAACCACGTATGGGAAGTGCACGACGGAAAAGTCGAGTACAGCATCGTCGACGCGGTCAAGGATCTGGGACTGAGCCCGGCTACGGTCGAGGACCTGCGCGGCGAAGACGCGGTCTACAACGCCAATGTTGCCCGCAGGATCTTTGCCGGTGAGAAGGGTGCAGGCCGCGAAGCGGTCCTGCTCAACGTTGCCGGTGCACTCGTTGCCTACGGTAGGGCACCCGGAGTGGACCGGAACTCCGGCACTCTCATCGAACGCCTCCGTGCTGGCCTGGACATTGCACGCGACACGATCGACTCGGGCAAGGCCGAAGATCTCCTCAGCAGATGGGTGTCGCTCTCCCAAGCGGAGTAATGAGCGCCGTTATCTGTCAGGGGCACCCACGAACTCAAACAAGTTCGTGGGTGCCCCACCTTCCACCGAGATCCGAGACCTGAGGCCTCTGACTCGAAACTCGAGATTCGAACATTTTCAATTGACACATCGATGTTTCTCTGAACCAACACCGTTGTATGTCCAGTGCTGGAATTCAGACTTTGGGCAATCAGACTCTTGGATAGCTGAACGACGAAGGCGCCCAGGCTGTGCCCGGGACGCCTCACCGCTCGCGAGTGATTAGTCGAGTCCGATGTGGAAGGCAGCTTCCAAGTCGTGCTGAGAGTACGCGCGGAAGGCAATGTAGGTGACGGTGTCGATCACGCCTTCCACCTTGCCCATCTTGTCCGCAATCACGTCTGCGAGCTTGTCGTGGTCGGAGACACGGACGACGGCGATGAGGTCACGGTCGCCGGTGGTGGAGTACACCTCCGAAACGCCCTTGATTTGAGTGATTTCTTCTGCGACCTCGGGGACCCGTGCGCTCTCGGCATCAATGAGAACTATGGCGGTGAGCATGCTGACATCCTTTCGCTACCGGTAATGAGACAAGCTTACGCCCTGGAAGGTGCCCTCTTGTCTCCCGCGAGCTCGACGATCCGGAAGCGATGTGGGGAATTGCGAGAGACAGCGACGGGTTGCTCTGGGCTGTTGAGGAGCCTGGTGCCGGGGGAGAAGATCCACGCGAACAGGAGTTCGGTCTCTTCCACCGGGGCCGCCCCGCACGCGAGCGTGGGTTCCTGGACGGGTGGGGTGGTGGCAGCAAGGGTTTCGGCCATGCCGAGCACCTCGTGGGCTGAGCTGACGGTGGCGGTACCCGCGAGCCTGCCGTAGCGGATCACGACGATCTCCCAACCCTTTTTCCCGGGGCGGGAGGCGCGCAGTTCGGGAACGCTCGTGAGAAGGCGCAGATTTTCTTTGCGTGCGGCAGTCTTGATCAAAGAGGAGAGCCGGTCCCGTTCCTCGGCTGCTCGCTCAAACTCCTCCCGGGAGGACATTTCCCTCATGTTCTCCAAAGCTTTCTCGACGGTTTCGTCGATGAGGCCGGACAGGTTGCTGGCAGTGCGTGGGACGGCCGGTTGGGTGATTCCCGTGAGGCAGGGAGCATCGCACCTGCCCATGTCCGCAAGAGAGCACGCGCGTGCATTCTCCGCCGGTACAAGGGGAAACTTGGTCGTGCACGTTCTGATCCGCGTGGTCTTTTCCAGGAGGTCTTTGACGAGCTTGGCTGAGCGGGCCGAGGTGAAGGGACCAAGGGCGTCTGGGAAGTCAGCTACGGGCACGGAGCGGACGATGGAGAGCCGTGGGTGGGATTCCTTTGTCAGCACGAGCCAGGGCCGCTTCTGCGGTTTCTTGGAGCGCCGATTATAGGGCGGATCGTAGGTCTGAATGTCACGTAACTCGAGCACCTGTGCCTCGAGGGTGGTGGCGGTGGAGGTCGCTTCGACCCGGACCGCGAGATCGACCATTTCCCCCATCCGATTGCGTTTCTCGGCGGCGGTGAAATATTGCCGGACTCGCTTATAAACATTGACCGAGGTGCCCACGTAGAGGACCTGATCACCCGGACCGATGAAACGATAAACCCCGGGCGTGCGAGGGAGGTGATCGGCGAGAGAGGCGCGAACACGACGCTTGTATGGGACGGGGTCGGTCACGGTCTTCAGGTCTTCCAGGTGGCTGACTCCGAGGGGACCGAGCCTGCCGAGGATGAACTGGAGAAGTTCCTCTGTTGCAAGCGCATCATCGAGCGCCCTGTGCGTGGGGGTGACGGCTGTACCGATCACACGCGCGAGTGTGCCCAGCTTGTAGTTGGGGGTTTCGTCTTTTGAAATTGTCCGGCGTGCGAGCTGCACAGTATCGAGCGTCATAACCTTGGGAAACGGTAGGTCAAGAGCCTGGGCAGCGGCTTTCAGATGTCCGACGTCGAAGCGCGCATTGTGCGCGACCAGGACCGTGTCGGGGGAGTCTCCTACGAACTCGAAAAAGGCAGGCAGGACGGTCGCGATTCGCGGCGCATCCATGACCATCGCTGTCGTAATGCCGGTGAGGACGGTGATGGAGGGCGGGATTGGCTGATTGGGATTGACGAGGGTCCCAAAGGTGCCGACGACCTCCCCGCCGATCGACTTCACGGCCCCGATTTCGGTGATCTCTTCCGCCCCCGGTGCTCCGCCAGTCGTCTCAAGATCGACAACGACGAAGGTGACGGAACGCAGGTCCGTGCCCAAATCCGAGAAGGCGAGCTGGACATCGATACCTTCGGGTGCTCGTCGAGCATCCTCAAGAACGAGCCGGCCAGCCACTAGATCCTCATTCCGTCGTCATCTTCCTTCCCCGTCGCATAGGACACCACCCATGCGACAGCCGCGCCTACGGTCGCGATAACAACCACGATAAAGAGAGTGGGGGACAAAGATATGAAAGAAATTTCGGACAGGACAATGAGGACCAGCCCGATCCCTGCGATCGCGAGGAGGGCGCGTTCCAGGGTGGAGCGGGGTGTTCCTTCCATGGCGCGATAGGTGGCGTCCAACACCTCATCGGCCGCTTCTGGGCGTTCATCATCCACATCCGGCTGCACCCAGTCGCGGGGCCGCTCGGGACGAATCGGCGCTGGAGCAGGGGAAATGGGCCAATCTGAGCCGTCGAAAGCATCCTCGAGCTCCGCAGCGTACCGCTCCCAGTCGGTACCCTCTGTGTCGTCATCTTTGTTCCGTGGACTCATGCTTTAAATGGTAGGCCAGATAGAATGAATAACGTATTGCTCCAAAAGGAAGGTTACCCATGGCTCTCAATCGTGTTGCTCTCTTGACTGCGGGCGGCTTCGCCCCCTGCCTATCGTCGGCAGTTGGCGGACTCATTGAGCGTTACAACGAAATTGATCCCGAAATTGAGATCATTGCCTACCAGTACGGCTACCACGGCCTCCTGACCGGTGACAAGATCGTTTTCGACAAGCAAGCACGCGCAAACGCCCGGATCCTCCAGAACTACGGTGGTTCCCCGATCGGCAACTCCCGCGTCAAGCTCACCAACGTTGAGGACTGCGTCAAGCGCGGTCTCGTCAAGGAGGGTGAGGACCCGCTCGAGGTGGCAGCCGAGCAGCTTCGCGCCGATGGCGTTGATATTCTGCACACCATTGGGGGCGACGACACCAACACGACCGCCGCTGACCTCGCACACTACCTGCACGAGCACCAGTACGAACTGACGGTCGTGGGCCTGCCCAAGACCATCGACAACGACATCGTTCCCATCGCCCAGTCCATGGGTGCCCTCACTGCAGCCGAAGAGGCAGCCGAATACGCCATCAACATCATCGGTGAGCACCGCTCCTCGCCCCGCATGCTCATCATCCACGAAGTCATGGGACGCAACTGCGGCTACCTCACCGCACGCGCCGCAGCGGACTACCGCCGCTGGGTTGACCAGCAGGAATTCCTGCCCTCGGCGGGCCTCAAGAAGGAACGCTGGGACATTCACGCCGTCTACCTGCCGGAGATGGACATCAACCTCGATACCGAAGCCGAGCGCCTCAAGACCATCATGGACACCGAGGGCAACGTCAACATCTTCCTCTCCGAGGGTGCAGGCGTTGACGAGATCATCGAAGAGATGGAAGCAGCGGGCGAAGAGATTCCCCGGGACCCCTTCGGCCACGTCAAGCTCGACCAGATCAACCCCGGCCAGTGGTTCGCCGAAAAGTTCGCTGACCGACTCGGTGCCGAAAAGGTCATGGTTCAGAAGTCCGGCTACTTCTCGCGTGCAGCCCGCGCCCGCGAAGAAGACCTCCGCCTCATCAAGGGCCTTGTCGACTTCGCCGTCGAATCAGCCTTCAGGGGCGACTCGGGTGTCGTTGGCCACGACGAAGAGGACGACAACAAGCTGAAGTCGATCGACTTCAAGCGCATTGCCGGACACAAGGCCTTCAACATGTTCCAGCCCTGGTTTGAAGAGGTCATGGAGACCATCGGTCAGCCCCTCAAGGCCGACTAAACCGCGCTAGCAACCGTAAAATTGTCACGAGTCCGAATCAATTAATCGGACAACACAACTTGAAGTGACCACGTGCCGGACAAATTCTGTCACGTGGTCACTTCTGTATAGGATCATCACGTGGAATCACGATCAGTCAATGAGATATACCAGTCGCTCGAGCGCTGGCGGGAACTGCCCGCCAAACATCAGCCAGCATGGCCTGATGAACTTAAGGTGCGGAGCGTCGGGCAGTATCTGCGCTCAATGCCGCCGCTGGTGTTTGCAGGTGAAGCGGACACGCTGAAGGAACAGATCGCCAAGGCAGGACGCGGCGAAGCCTTCATCCTCCAGGGTGGGGACTGCGCAGAGACGTTTGCCGACTCGATTTCAGCTGACCGGATCCGCGCCAAGATTCAGACGATCCTGCAAATGTCGATCATCCTCACCTACGGTGCGGCCCTTCCCGTTGTGAAGATCGGTCGCATGGCGGGGCAGTACGCGAAGCCGCGTTCGAACCCGATCGAGAACCGTGACGGCGTTGAGCTCCCCTCGTACATGGGTGATGCTGTCAACGGGCACGACTTCACCACGGAACAGCGGATCCCGGACCCGCAGCGTATGGTGGACGCCTACCACCGTTCCGCGACCACCCTCAACCTCATCCGTGCCTTCACCGGTGGTGGCTTCGCCGACATGTCCAAGGTCCACGAGTGGAACAAGGGCTTCACGGAGAACCCCGCTTACAAGAAGTACGAGAAGATGGCGGCGGACATCGACTGGGCTCTGCGGTTCATGGAGGCAGTCGGTATCGACTCCCCGAACCTGCGGACCGTCGACATGTACTCGTCGCACGAGGCTCTGCTGCTCGAATACGAGACGGCGATGACGCGTATCGACCAGCGCACCTCTCAGCCGTACAACACGTCCGGACACTTTCTGTGGATTGGCGAACGCACACGCGACATTGACGGCGCTCATGTCGAACTGCTCTCTCACGTCCGCAACCCGATCGGCGTCAAGCTTGGACCGACCACGACGGTCGATACTGCTCTGCGCCTCATGGACAAGCTCAACCCCGAGGGCGAAGAGGGTCGCCTCACCTTCATCACCCGCATGGGTGCCGGAAAGATCCGTGACATCCTGCCCGACCTTGTCGAAGGCGTGATGAAGGATGGTCGTCCCGTGACGTGGATGACGGACCCGATGCACGGCAACACCATCACCGCGTCCAACGGCTACAAGACGCGCCGCATGGAAGATGTGGTTGACGAGATCAGGGGCTTCTTCGACGTTCACATTGCCAAGGGCACCGTCCCCGGCGGTGTCCATATCGAACTGACCGGTGACTCTGTGACCGAGGTTCTGGGCGGCTCTGAGCAACTGTCCGAAGAGATCCTGTCCCAGCGTTACGAGACCCTGGTCGATCCGCGGCTGAACCATCGTCAGTCCCTCGAGGTGGCCTTCCTCGTTTCGCAGATGCTGCGCGACAAGAAGTAACTTCAAGGGGACAAAACACAGGCACAGTGCGCAGAGAAGAACTGCGTCAAGGTCGGGGTCGGAGCACAGTGGATGCTCTGACCCCGACCTTTCTGTGTCTGGAATTGGCCGGACGGAATCCTGCGCTGAACCATTGCCTTATACCAAAGTGATCCTTCGCCCTATACCAATACGGTGGCAAGTGGGAGGGTAGGGAAGGGCTTGCTAGACGACGATGAGGGTGATGATCGTGCCGGCGGGATGCAGTTCTCCGGCCGGGATTGATTGCTGGCGAACCTGGTCGAAAACGCCGCCGAGGAAGTTGTCGAATTCAACCTCGAACCCGGCGTCGTTGAGCAGCTTCTCTGCGTCATCTCTTGACATGCCATAGACGTCGGGCACCTCGAAGAGCTCGGGGCCGAGGGAGACGGTGATCGTGACCGTATCGCCGCGGTAACCGCTACCAGAAGTGGACTGGGAAATAACCAGTCCTTCCTCGATATCGTCGGAATAGGCTTCCTCAGTCACAACGTCGAGTCCCTCGTTCTTCAGGATGTCAGCCGCATCCTCTGCAGTCTCGTTGCTGACATCGGGGATGGTGACGGGTTCGCGCCCAAGTGAGACGGTAAGCGTGACGGTTGTCGAGTGATCAACCTCGGTTCCCGCAGGAATATCCTGGGAAATAATGTTTCCCTCGGGCACCTGGTCGGAATAGTCTTCCTCAAAATCGGCTGTGAGCCGGCTGCTGGTGAGAACCTGCTCGGCGGTTTCTTGGGGGAGTCCGATAACGGCAGGAACCTCGACCTGTTCGACACCGAGGGAGACGACCAGGGTGACCTCGTCACCGCGCGCCATCTCCGATGGCACCGACGGATCGGTCGAGATCACGTAGCCTTCGCGCACCTCATCCGAATAGTCGTGGTCGATAACGGGGGTGAGCTCGAGCTCTTCCAGCACCTTGACGGCAGCATCCTCTTGACGGCCCGTGACATCGGGGAGTGCCATTCTCATTCCCGGCCCGGCAGTGAAGTACCAGAAGATGCCGGCGGCCGAGGTGGCAATAAGGAGCAAGATGATGAGCCAGCGCCACAGCTTCGACGAGGTTGAGGACTTCACCTCATTGGAGCCCGAGCGTTGCCTGGCAAGTTCGTGACCGCGCGAGTTTCGTCGCTTCGTCTCGGGCGGTGCGGTCAGCAGGGCGGTCTTGTGGGCGGGCGTGAAGGACCGAGTGTCGTAACTGCCGTTCGCAGGATCCTCGGGAGCGGGCGTGGACCGGTGCTCGAGATCGGTGGGAGAGACGGCAATGCGCCGCTTGGCAATAATGTCGTCAAGATTATTGAGGACCTCTTGGACGCGG
The DNA here is from genome assembly GCF_001375495.1 of Flaviflexus massiliensis. GTDB lineage: Bacteria > Actinomycetota > Actinomycetes > Actinomycetales > Actinomycetaceae > Flaviflexus > Flaviflexus massiliensis. Next base: position 1,404,827 of record NZ_LN831058.1, read on the forward strand.
TCGCGAGCAACGATGCCGTTGGCGGGCCGCTGCGCGGGGTCCTTTGCGGTCAGCAATCCGATGAGGGAGTCGACGGAGGAGGGGATCCACGGTGCGACCGTGGAGAGCCGTGGCATGTTGTCGTTGACGTGCTTGTAGGCCAGTGCGATGGGGGTTTCTGCCCGGAATGGCACATCTCCCGCGATGAGCTCGTAGAGCATGATGCCGGCCGCATACACGTCAGAACGGGAGGTCACTTCTTCTTGGAGGACTTCCGGAGCGAGGTAGGCGACTGTGCCGAGAACCGTGCCCGCGGTCGTGGAGCGTGCCGCAGCCATGGCCCGTGCCAACCCAAAGTCCGTGACCTTCGCGATGAGTCCGTCCCCTTGGACGAGCATGACATTCTCGGGCTTCACGTCCCGGTGGACAAGGCCGGCCTGGTGGGCGTTGCCGAGTCCGGAGAGGACCTGGCGGGTGATTTCGAGTGCCATCCTGAGAGAGAACGAACCTCGGCGGGACAGTGCGGTGCGCAGGTCGTCACCGTTGATGTACTCCATGACCAGGTAGGTCGTGTCATGGAGATTATCGGATTCGATCGTCCCCTCATCAAATACCGAGACAACGTTGGGGTGGGAGAGCTTTGCGGCGGCAAGTGCTTCGCGGTGGAAGCGATCAACAAAGTCAGCCTGGTCAGCCAAGTGGGGGTGCATGATCTTCACGGCAACGCTGCGATCAAGCCGCTGGTCCTGTGCCTTGTAAACGGTGGCCATGCCGCCCCGTCCGAGGCGCGCATGAATCCGGTACCGACCATCGATGACGGTACCGAGCAGAGGATCTGGCACAGATTTCACGTACCTAGCCTAAACGACACTCCCTAGCCCTGCTTTGAAGCGGGGCTGGGGAGGACGCACCTGTGAGGTTTAACGGAATTGGGCCATCGAGGCCTTGACCCGAGCCACGTAGCTCTGGGTGTCGGAGAACATGCCGTAGCGACGCACCGAACCAAGACCCTGGTAGTAGCCGGCGATGCCGACGTCGAGGGAACCGGACATCGACTGGAGCTGACGGATGATGACAACGCCAGCGATGATGTTGTCGCGCGGGTTCAGCAGGTTGAGGTCGTAGCCAACGAGGTCGGATGCCCACTCACCGGAAGACGGAATGACCTGCATGGTCCCAATCGCGTTCGCGGGGGAAACGGCCCGAGCATCGAAGCCCGATTCGCGGAAGGCGTGAGCTTGGGCGAGAGCGGGATCGACACCGTACTGGATAGCGATCTCTCGCACCATGGCCTGAGTTTCGGCGCGGGACGGGACAGCGATTGAGTTGAGGTAAGCCTTGTTCTCGTTCGCGGAACGGACCGTCGCATCCGGGTAGGTGTAGTGCAGGAACGTGTTCGGCACCAGATCCTGGTTCGAGTTCGAAGCAGGGGCGGAAGCAGTGCCGGCAACCGTCAGTTTCTGGCCCGGGTAAATGACCGTGGAGGACAGTCCGGAGGCCGACATGATCGCGGACACCGATGTGCCGTGCTTGGTGGCAATACCGGACAGGGTGTCACCGCGCTGCACCGTGTACGTCGTCGACGAAGCACTCGGTGCCGGTGTGGACGGTGCGGGAGTGGACGCGGCGGGAGCCGACGCCGCAGGAGCAGAGCCGCGCAGGGTTAGCTTCTGTCCCGGGTAAATGACGTTCGCGTTCTTCAGACCCGAAGCCGAAACAATCGCTGACACGGTCGTGCCGTGCTTGGCTGCAATGCCCGAGAGAGTATCGCCGCGCTGGACCGTATAGGTCGTGGCTGAGGAACTGCTTGAGGAAGGTGTAGCAGGAGCCGGAGCTGCGGTGGCGGGCTTCGAAGCCGACGACGATGCCTTCAAGTTGAGCTTCTGCCCGGGGAAGATGAGGTCGGAGGATAGGTTGTTGGCGGACTTGAGAGCACCCACCGTTGTCAAATGCTTGAGCGCAATACCGGACAGGGTGTCACCGCGCTGGACCGTATAGGTCGTGGCTGAGGAACTGCTTGAGGAAGGTGCAGCAGGAGCCGGAGCTGCGGTGGCGGGCTTCGAAGCCGACGACGATGCCTTCAAGTTGAGCTTCTGCCCGGGGAAGATGAGGTCGGAGGATAGGTTGTTGGCGGACTTGAGAGCACCCACCGTTGTCGAATGCTTGAGCGCAATACCGGACAGGGTGTCGCCGCGCTTAACCGTGTAGGTGGACGACGAGCTCGACGAAGACTTGGTCGACGAGGCTGTAGGAGCTCGTGTGGCAGTGACGCTCGAACCGGGGATCTCCAGGCGCTGACCGGGATGAATAACGGCACTGTTACCAAGATTGTTCGTGCTGATGATCGAGTTCATGGAGACACCGAAGCGCTGGGAAATATCCCAGATCGTGTCGCCGCTCGTCACCTGATAGGTGGCTGAGGGGAGCTTAATTGCGGGACCTGCTGGCAGGTCGGCCGCCGTGGCAGGGACGGGTGCCAAAACGCTCACGGCAGCGGTTGCAGTGACGGCAACCGAAGCGCTGAGAGAGCGACGTGAGTAGGCCATGAATCCTCCGGAGTGAAACACGGGAACAATGATCGTGATGATCTTGTTGTGAATTGTGATGAGTTTGTGACAGATGGTTCAGATGTGACACTAGTCGGTTTTGCGGCGTGTCGCCAACCGTTTCCAGAAATTGGTCCTACTATTTTTCCGTGAACTCTGTCTTACCCGACAATATGTCCCTCCCAGAGGTCGCAGTAGCCCTCAATATTCGGCTTCGTGACGTCCGCACCCTCATCTCCGAACACAAGCTTTTGGCGACCCGTCCGGAAGGCCCTCTCGTGGTGACGAGCGATCAGCTTGTGGAGGAAGACGGAACGTGGCAGGTGCTGGGAAACCTGCGCGGCACCCTCATCCTTCTCTCCGATAGCGGGTTCAGTGACGACGAGGCTCACGAATGGCTGCATCGGGAAGATGCGGAACTGGGGATGACACCCATGGAAGCGCTACGACAGGGCAAGCATCGTGCCGTGCGCCGGATAGCATCCGGTCTCGCCTACTAACGAAGACCCGGAAACCTCGTCCGCTAGGACGAATTCTCTTGATTTAAAGAGATCACACCCCATGGCGTGCTTTAACCGATTGCGCTACCGGTCATCACATACGACCTTCCCCAACGGGAAGAATCGCGGTTTTGCGAGTCTCTTACTTGGGTGACTGGAGTCCAATGATCTTGGCGTGTAGTGCAGGGCAGGAACACCGTTGTTCCCAGCCTGATGCTCACAACATTTGCAGGGAACTGCGTGCCTTGAATAAGTCATGCTCGTTCAAGGCACGCTCTGCCTGTGGGGATTGATTCAGTGTTGGCGGGTGGTTAGACGATCCATGAGCTGATCGAGGCTATCCTTGCCAGGTCCGTCGGGCAGTTCCTGCCAGGCCGTGAGAGCCTGTTGCTCCCGCTCGGCAATGATCGCCTCGTGCTCCTCCCACGCGCCACTGCTGGTGATGAGACCGGTAATGGTGTTGACCTCGTCATCCGAGAGAGGCTGACCAAGGGACTCTGCAATCATGTGAGCCTCCTCGGAGCCAGCGAGTCTCGCGAGGGCCGTGAGGATCAGGACCGTGCGCTTACCTTCCCTCAGGTCGCCTCCGGTGGGCTTGCCGGTCGTGGACGGATCTCCCGCCACGCCGAGCGCGTCGTCGCGCAACTGGAATGCTTCGCCCAGGGGAGCCCCGATGTGGGAAAGAGTGGCAAGGAGGTTCTCGTCGGCGCCGGCCGCTTCGGCACCGATCAAGAGCGGGTCACGAACGGAGTACCGAGCGGACTTGTGGCGGATGACGGAGAAGGCATCTTCGCGCGCCGCCAGGAGCGCCTCCCGTGGATTGGGTCCGTTCAGCATGCTGAGTAGGTCAATGTTTTCGGCACGAACATCGAGGAACTGTCCGAAAGCAACCTCGGCGCACATCGTTTGGAAACGAAGGTTTGCGGCCTGCGAGGCGTGCTTGAGCATGTGGGTGGAGGCGAGGGCGAGGAGGAAGTCACCGGAGCAAATCCCCGCATCGCGCCCAAACATCACCGAATCGCCAACAAGATCGGAGTCGTCGAAGGCGGTAGCGAACTGGATATGGACGGCGGGCTGACCGCGGCGGGTGGGGGAGTCGTCCATGATGTCGTCGTGCACGAGAGCCGCGCCCTGGAAGATTTCGATCGCTGCCGCGACCTCGAACGCATCATCGCTGGGTTCGTTGCCGGTCGCGCACATGGCGCCCGCAAGCGACAGGAGGCCGCGCACACGCTTACCGCCGCCGAGAAGCGATCGGGTCGGGTCGATAAAAGACCCGAGAAGGTGACGATCCGCATCGGCGAATCCATGTGCGTCCAGCGCCGCAATCGTGCGCTCGGAAATGATCTGTGGGAACGACTCGTGCATGCCACCACTCTAACCGGTTGCCACAGTCAAACAGTTTTACACAACCATCCACAGGTCGTCTTCCCTCAATTAATTCGGGTGGGTGTTCGCGGTTTCATCGAGGCATGAAAAACGTCACTGAAGAAATCCTGCCCCTCGCAACCCTCGCCCACCTCGCGGTCGAAGCCGGGAACTACCGGTTAAACGGGAAGCTCGCACTCGTTGACGCAGACGGAACTAGCGGTACGAGTGTTTTTCTCATCCCATTCGACCACCTGCCCGAAATCATCGGTCGCACATCACCCCGGGCCACCGTGGCCTTCCTCTTCCCCGACGGAACCGACCTCGAGGATAGGTTGATACGTGAACGCGCCGAACTAGTTGACGAGATCGGTCGCTCCCGAGGGCCGAATAACGGTCCGTGGGATACCGTGATCGCCCACGGCGGGGTCCGATTCCGCATCTATTCACCGCACGGCTGGCTCGACGAACCCGAATTCGACGGGATGAGCAACGAACGCCTCGACCACTACATTGCCGCGTTCTCCGGGGAACAGCCGCGTGGTGAGAAACGGACGCTGAGCGTTGCGGACCTCGGACGGGCGCATGACCAATGGCGGACCGCTCTCGCCAGCGCCATGAATGGCGAAGTGAGCAGCGTCGTTCCCATGGAGGGGTCGCTTGAGGCCGGCTCCATCCGTGACACGGTCATCGTCTGGTCCGTTGGCGACGAGGGCAGAGACACGCTCGGTCCCCGCGGCACTTTCATTCCGCCCCGTACACCACCCAATCCGGACAGGATTGAGGCGGCGCTCGCGGTGCTTGCCGCCCGCGTCGGGCACCAGGACACGGTGCATGCCCTCAGCTGCGCCGCCTACATCGCCTGGTGGTGCGGATTCGACCGGCTGGCAACCCACCTCTACTACCGGGTCAGGTCAACCGGGCAACGCAGCAGACTGGCAAAACTCGTGTGGGCGGCCATGTCCCAGCAGATCATGCCGCCCTGGATGGGACAAATGCAGTCGGCATCTTGACGAAATACCGCGCCCTGAACGCCCACATGCGATAGCGTGGCATTGACAGCGACGTCCCCGGGGAAACATGCCGCCACAAGCGGAAGCATTCGAGTAAACGATGCCCCCCAGGTGCAAGGAAGCGGGAATAATACTCATATGACCCTGGAAGCCACGGCGTTGGAAAGTGTCCACCAGAAGCTCGGCGCCACCATGACTGACTTCGCGGGATGGCACATGCCGCTCAGGTACACATCGGATCGGGAAGAACACGAGGCTGTCCGCACCCGGTCAGGCCTGTTCGACCTCTCCCACATGGGGCAGATCCGCGTCGAAGGACCGGATGCCGGGAGGGTTCTCGACTATTCGCTCGTCAACATCCTGTCGACCATGCAGGTGGGCAGGGCCCGCTATTCCCTCATGGTGAATGAACTCGGAGGAATCCTGGACGACCTCATCGTCTACCGCACGGATGAGACCGACTATCTTGTCATCGCCAATGCCGCCAATTGCCGCACCGTCAGCGACGAACTGACGCGACGCTCCACCGAGCTTGATGCCAAGGTCGCGATTCAGGACAACACTCATGCCCGCGCCCTCATCGCCGTTCAAGGACCACTTAGCGCCGATATTGTCAGCTCCGTCATTGACGACCCGGCCCGTTTTCTAGAGCTCGGCTACTACCGCCACGACACCTTCGTCATTGGCGGTCTACCGGTCCACGTGGCTCGCACCGGATATACGGGTGAACGCGGTTACGAAATCATGGCTGATGCCAACGGGGCTCAAGAGTTGTGGAATATTCTTGCCGAGGCGGGCAAGGAAAACTCGTTGCAGCCCTGCGGGCTTGCGGCACGCGACACTCTCCGCCTCGAGGCTGGCATGCCCCTCTACGGCAACGAGCTCTCCCAAGAAAGAACCCCTGCCGATGTTGGCCAGGGCGGGATCGTCAAACTCGACCACGACTTTGTTGGAGTAGAGGCTCTGCGAAACCACGCCGCATCCACAACGCTGTACGGACTGCGCGGCGAGGGCAGGAGAGCTGCGCGGGCAGGTTCCATCATTTCCATCGACGGAACCGACGTAGGAGTCATCACCTCCGGTGTGCTTTCACCAACGCTCGGATACCCGATTGCGCTCGCCATCCTCCCCGAGGGAATACCGGCCAATACCAGCGTTGTTGCAACCGTTCGCGGTAAAGACCAACCCATGGCCATCACATCACTCCCGTTCTATACGAGCACCAACTAGGAAACGAGGCACCATGTTCCCCACCGATCGTCAATACAGCCCCGATCACGAATGGTTGACCGACGGAGTACCCGCACGCGTCGGCATCACCCAGTTCGCTGCAACATCCCTTGACGAAGCCGTCTACGTTGAACTCCCCGAAGTCGGAGACAGCGTGACAGCCGGTGCAGCGTGCGGGGAAATTGAATCCGTCAAGTCCGTTTCCGACCTCGTTGCACCCGCGAGCGGAACCGTTGTCGCCGTCAACCAGGCGGTTGTGGACGACCCGAAGCTCGCCACCGATGACCCCCATGGGGAAGGCTGGCTCTACGAGCTCGAGGTCACCGAGAAAGCTGGCGACCTCATGGATGCTGACGCATACGAGGAGTTGACGGCCGATACCAAATGACAGAATTTGCGACCCGACATATCGGAACCTGGGGTGCGGACCGCGACCACATGCTCGCCACAGTTGGGGTGTCGTCGCTCGACGAACTCGCCGACATCACGCTGCCAGCCGGGTTGACTAGGACCGCGATCGACGGCCTCCCGGAAGCCCGATCCGAGCAGGAGGTGCTGGCAAGGCTGGAAGAGCTCAGCGCCAAGAACACCGTCCGCACCTCCATGATCGGACAGGGCTACTACGACACGGTCACCCCCGCGGCGATCCGCCGCAACATTTTAGAGAACCCGTCCTGGTACACGGCCTACACACCCTACCAGCCCGAAATCAGCCAGGGGCGCCTCGAAATGCTCCTCAACTTCCAGACCGTGGTTGCCGACCTGACCGGAATGGATATTGCCGGCTCCTCCATGCTCGATGAAGCCACCGCGGTCGCCGAAGCCATGCTGCTCGCCAACCGAGTAGTCAAGAACCGAAGCACCGTTCTCATCTCGCCCGACCTCTTCGATGCGACATCGGCTGTCCTCCACACCCGGGCCCGAGCCGTTGACCTCACCCTCACCGAATCGGACTTCACCACGATCGACGAGCAGGTTGCCGCGATCATCATCCAGTACCCGGAAGCATCCGGACACGTTCCCGACCGTCAAGAACTCGAAGAGATCACGTCCCGTGCCCACGAAGTTGGTGCCCTCGTCATCGTCGCGGCCGACCTCCTCGCCCTCACACTTCTCGAAAACCCGGCCGAATGGGGCGCCGACATTGTGGCCGGATCCTCCCAACGCTTCGGAGTCCCCATGGCCGGCGGCGGCCCCCACGCCGGCTATCTCGCAGTGAAAGAACAACACAAGAGGCAGCTCCCGGGACGACTCGTCGGAGTATCGAAAGACAGCGACGGAGCGGTCGCCTACCGTCTCGCACTCCAAACTCGCGAACAGCACATCAGACGCGAAAAAGCGAGCTCCAACATCTGCACCGCCCAGGTGCTCCTGGCTGTCATGGCCGCGGCATACGCCATCTACCACGGGCCGGACGGACTGAAATCTATCGCGAGAACCGTCCACGAACACGCGGTGGCACTCGCGGCAGATCTCACGAGCCGAGGACTTCAACTCAGCTCCCATTCCTTCTTCGACACCCTCGAAGTCACGACCCTCAACGGTTCAGAACAGGCCCAGAAGCTCCTGCTCGACGCCAATATCACCTCGTGGCGAGTCGATGACACGAAGATCCGGATCTCCTGCGATGAGAAGACGACTGCCGAAATTCGGGACAGAATCGTGGAGGCACTCGCGGGTGACAGTGAGCGGACCGGTGACGGAATTGAATGTGGGTTCCCTGATTCTCTTGCGCGGACGACTGAGTACCTCGGACACCCAACCTTTCACAGGTACCGGACGGAAACACAGCTCATGCGTTACCTCAAGACGCTGGCCGACAAGGACTACGCGCTCGATCGAGGAATGATCCCGCTCGGGTCCTGCACGATGAAGCTGAACTCGGCTATCGAAATGTCTGCCATCACCTGGCCCGGATTTGCGTCGATTCATCCGTTCGCTCCAGTCACCGACCGTGGCGGCTACATTGAGCTCATCAGTGAACTGGAGGACTGGCTCGGTGCGGCAACCGGTTACGACGGTGTCAGCCTCCAACCAAACGCCGGATCCCAGGGTGAACTGGCCGGCCTGCTGGCAATTCGCGGTTACCACGATTCGCGCGGCGATAACGACCGCCGTATCTGCCTCATCCCCGCCTCGGCACACGGTACGAATGCGGCCTCCGCCGTTCTGGCTGGCTTCGAGGTTGTTGTTGTTGTTGCAACTGCGGCCGACGGGTCAGTTGATCTCAATGATCTTGATGCCAAGATCGAGGCCAATCGGGAGCGGCTGGGTGCGATCATGATTACCTACCCGTCCACGCACGGCATTTACGAGGACTCTGTTGGCGACGTGTGCTCCCGCGTGCACGAGGCTGGCGGTCAGGTCTACATTGACGGAGCAAACCTCAATGCGCTTGTTGGCGTGGCTCGCCCCGGTGACTTTGGTGGCGACGTTTCGCACCTGAACCTGCACAAGACGTTCGCCATTCCGCACGGTGGTGGCGGCCCGGGTGTGGGTCCGGTCGCTGCTCGGTCTCATCTCGTCCCGTTCTTGCCCTCGCATCCGATGCGCGATGGTGACAGGACTGGAGCGGAGGTCGCTCGAACGCGGGGGAGCGGCGCAATCTCGCAGGCACCCTACGGTTCTGCTGGAATCCTGCCGATCTCCTACGCCTACATTCTTCTTCTCGGCGGTGAAGGGCTGCGCCTCGCGACCCAGTCGGCGGTGCTGGCCGCGAACTATGTGGCAGCCCGCCTGGACAAGGTCCTGCCCGTGCTCTATCGCGGACCCGGGGGACTCGTCGGTCACGAATGCATCATTGACCTGCGTCCGCTCCGTGGCGATACGGGGATCACGATTGACGACGTGGCGAAACGGCTGATCGACTATGGCTTCCATGCCCCCACCATGTCCTTCCCGGTCCCGGGTACGCTCATGATCGAACCAACCGAATCGGAAGACCTGGCCGAGATCGACAGGCTGTGCGATGCGCTCCTCCGTATTCACGACGAGGCACGACAGGTGTCTGAAGGTGTTTGGCCGGCGGACGATAACCCGCTCGTGAACGCGCCACATACGGCGCCGTCTGCTCTCGTGGGGGAATGGTCACATCCGTACACTCGCGAGACCGCCGTCTATCCGGCCGTGGCGGACGAGGTTTTGGCTGATCCGGCACGACTATCAGCCGTTGTCGCGGCGAAGTATTGGCCTCCGGTTCGGCGTATTGACGGGGCTTATGGTGACCGTAACCTCGCCTGCTCGTGCCCACCGGTGAGCGACTACCTATAGTAGGGTGGAGCGTTCAAGAAGCTGAAGATCACTGTTTCTTTTTCGAAAAATTTCGGGTATGGGAACAAATCTTCAGTTTGTGGCGTTGTCACATGATAGGCCCTCCCATTGGATGGTCGTCCTCTACTTTGGAAGGTATTCAGTGTCTGAAGCGACTACGACTCGAACCCTAGCCACCGACGTGAAGGGGGATGTCGACACGTCAGCGCGCCGTACCACGAAGAGCGCATCGGCCTCAAAGGCCGGAGCTACCAAGACGCCAGCCAAGAAGGCGCCCGCTAAGAAGGCCCCTGCCCAGAAGGCAACGACGACGGCAAAGACTGCTACCAAGGTTGCCCCCAAGAAGGCCGCGGCAGCACCGAAGAAAACCACGACCCGCAAGTCCACCAAGGCCGAACCTGTGGCCGAAGAGGTTGTGAAGCCGGTCGACTCCGCTGAAGAGATCGATTCGGCCGTCTCCCCGGATCTTGAGCCGGAGGATCTTGACGAAGAAGAGGTCGAACTCGACGAGGAAGACACCGACGAGGACGATCTCGAAGACGACGCTGAAGACGACGAGGACGCGAAGGACAAGGAAGACGCCGATGACGGTGTCTCGCGCCGAACCATGCTTCACGCTGAAGAACGCACCGGACAGTTCGTTGTCAAGGACTCCGATAATGCGGACGAACCAGCCCAGCGGATCCACGTTGCGGGTGCGACCGCTGACCCGGTCAAGGACTACCTCAAGCAGATCGGTAAGGTCGCGCTTCTGACAGCGGAGGAAGAGGTGGAGCTCGCTCGCCGTATCGAGGTGGGTCTCTATGCGAACTTCATCCTGACCGAGGACCGGGACAAGATTAAGGACAAGGCTTACGAACGCCGCCTCAAGTGGATGGTTCGCGATGGACAGCTCGCCAAGAACCACCTGCTGGAAGCGAACCTGCGTCTCGTCGTGTCTCTTGCCAAGCGTTACACCGGTCGCGGCATGCTCTTCCTCGACCTCATCCAGGAAGGCAACCTGGGTCTTGTTCGTGCGGTTGAAAAGTTCGACTACACGAAGGGATTCAAGTTCTCTACCTACGCAACGTGGTGGATCCGTCAGGCCATCACGCGTGCCATGGCGGACCAGGCCCGCACCATTAGGATCCCGGTCCATATGGTTGAGGTCATCAACAAGCTTGCTCGCGTGCAGCGCCAGATGCTTCAGGACCTGGGTCGTGAACCCACGACCGAGGAGCTCGCGAAGGAACTGGACATGACCGAGGAAAAGGTTGTTGAAGTTCAGAAGTACGGTCGGGAACCGATCTCCCTCCACACGCCTCTCGGCGAAGATGGTGACTCCGAGTTCGGTGACCTCATCGAGGACTCCGAGGCTGTTGTGCCAACAGACCGTGTCGCCCACATTCTCCTTCAGGAGCAGATCCACCAGGTTCTTGACACCCTGTCCGAGCGTGAGGCTGGCGTGATCACGATGCGTTTCGGCATTAACGACGGTCAGCCCAAGACCCTTGATGAGATTGGTAAGAAGTACGGCGTGACCCGCGAACGCATCCGTCAGATCGAATCCAAGACGATGTCGAAGCTTCGCCACCCGTCTCGTTCGCAGGTGCTCCGGGACTACCTCGACTAGAGGCATATCGGTTCATCGAGAATCGGAAAAGCTCGGTCTGTTGCCCGCACACTAAGCCACGATGCTTGGAGTGCGGGCAACAGCCATATCGCCAGAAGAATGTAGCCTTCTTGATGCTTTGCGTCCGGACGGCGGATTCGCGCCTCTACGCCGGATTCGTGGCGGGGTTAACCGGGGTTGCTCGCTCCCATTCGCGTGGCGTGATTTCGCCGCCGCTGTGCCGATTGATTGCCGAGTCAAGTACCTTGCGTCCTTCTTTTTCAGCACGGATGTAGTAGGCAAGTAGCGCACGTGCGGACTCAGTATCTGAGGCAGCACGGTGGCTGATCGTGTCCGTGCGGTCGATACCGGCACGCTCCAGGCAGGCCGCAAGGTTGTGTCTGCCTTCGGGAAGATAAAGATAGGACTGCTCCATCGTGCACACCCCGACCTCTCGGGGAAGAACATAGGAAAATCCTGCTCTTTCGAACTCGGCATTGAGGAAAGACAGGTCGAATGCGACATTGTGTGCCACGATGATCCTGCCGCGGATGAGCCGAATGAGATGGGGAACGAGATCGCTAAAAACGGGAGCATCTGTCACGTCGTTGTCGGTCAGCCCGTGAATGTGAGTAGCGCCGATGGCTCGCTCGGGGTTGACGAGACTCGACCAGCGATCCTTGACGGCGGCCTGATCGTTCGTGACGAGGACGGCGAGGTCGACAATCCTGTCTACCGTCGCATCGAGCCCCGTCGTTTCTACGTCAATAACCGCAAATTCCACGCCCCGATTGTCCCCCAGGTACACGCCCACACCAAACGTTGCGGCGACACGCAGGACAAAAAACTGCTGGTCACGTGGATAAATAAGTATCTGATTCTAGATCCGTACCACCGGGATGTGGCTGGAATGGTGCGCGGTAGGGGATTGGCAAGGTGTGCGGTGAGGGTCTGTGACGTGGGGCAACTTTGGGCCGCAAGCGAACTCACACGGACAGTGGGAAGAAAACGGGATGATCTGTGGTTGGATATTAATGTGAGTACATCAGTAGTAGAACCAACGCAATTGACCGCGACAGACCGTTGCGACGCATGCGGAGCTCGCGCATACGTCAGGGTTGAGCTCGAGTCCGGCTCGCTGCTTTTCTGCGGTCACCACGCCAACCAGCACCTCGACAAGCTGTCCGCCACTGCAAAGAACATTGTCGACGAGCGAGCACAGCTCACGGCCGAAAGCGTGAACTGAACTCAGAGTTTCTTCGAAAGTGCGGGCTAAGTCAGTTATTGATTTAGCCCGCACTTTTTCACATTGGCGAGGCAAAGCCCCGCTTTTCTCAGTTTCTCGCCTAGGATCAAACGGTGCCTGAATATACCGCTCGTCATCTGTCCGTCCTCGAAGGCCTCGAGGCGGTCCGTAAGCGACCCGGCATGTACATCGGGTCGACGGACTCCCGGGGCCTCATGCACTGCCTGTGGGAAATCATTGATAACGCAGTCGATGAATCTCTCGAAGGGCATGCCGACCGCATCGGTGTCACACTACTGCCCGACAACTCCATCCTTGTCGCCGACAACGGTCGAGGCATCCCGGTCGACGAAGTACCCGGCGTTGGGCTGTCCGGTGTCGAGGTTGTCTATACGAAGCTCCATGCCGGCGGTAAGTTTGGTGGCGGCTCCTACGCTGCCTCGGGCGGTCTGCACGGCGTCGGCGCCTCCGTCGTCAACGCACTGTCCCACCGCCTCGATGTGGAAGTGGATCGCGACGGTCAAACCCACCGCATGACCTTCCGGCGCGGCGAGCCAGGGGTATTCAAGGACGGTCGCACCAAGTCACCCGACAATGCGTTCACCCCGTTCACAACCGATTCGTCACTCGAAATTGTTGGGAAGGTTGCGAAGAAGAAGACCGGTACCAGGGTGCGTTTCTGGGCCGACCCGCAGATCTTCCCCGATACGACGAGCATTTCTCTCGAGCAGATTCTTGCCCGTGCAAAGCAGACCGCATTCCTCGTTCCCGGGCTGACCCTCGTGATCCGTGACGAGCGGACGAGTGACGTGACGGAAGAAGAGTTCCGATTCGACGGTGGTGTTGTCGACTTCGTCGAAGAAATCGCTCCCGATGCTGCCGTGACACGGACCTACCACATTCGTGGGCAGGGCTCGTTCATGGAAACCGTGCAGACCCTTGACCAGAAGACCGGTCACCTGGTGCCTGTCGAGACGGAACGCATCTGCGAGGTGGACGTCGCCTTGGCGTGGGGCCAGGGATACGAGACGACGATGCGATCGTTCGTCAACATCATTGCTACGCCCGTGGGCGGTACGCACGTTCAGGGATTCGAAGCGGGACTCACGCGGTCCCTGCGGAAGCTCATCGAATCGAACACGCGCCGCCTCAAGATCACGGCGAAGGACCCGAAGATTGAGAAGGAAGACATTCTTGCGGGCCTGACCGCCGTGGTCACAGTTTCCCTTCCCGAGCCACAGTTCGAAGGCCAGACCAAGGAAATTCTTGGTACCGGACCGGTCCGCGGCATTGTCAACAAGGTCGTGGGAGACACGCTGACGGAAATCCTGACCTCGACAAAGCGTTCGCAGCGTGACGAAACCAACCGGTTGCTTGAGAAGATCGTGGCGGAGATGAGGGCGAGGGTAGCGGCTCGACTCCACAAGGAGTTCTCGCGCCGCAAGAACGCACTCGAAACATCGACGATGCCCGCCAAGCTTTCCGACTGCCGCTCCGAGGCGGTTGAGAACACCGAACTCCTGATCGTTGAGGGTGACTCGGCACTCGGTACCGCGAAGCTGGCACGCAATTCCGAATTCCAGGCGCTTCTGCCGATCCGAGGAAAGATTCTCAACGTTCAAAAGGCCTCGCCGGCCGACATCCTCAAGAACGCCGAAGTTGCCTCCATCATCCAGGTCGTGGGAGCCGGATCGGGCCGCACATTCGACTTGGATGCCGCCAGGTACGGGAAGGTCATTCTCATGACCGACGCCGACGTCGACGGCGCCCACATCCGCACCCTCCTCCTCACCCTGTTCTTCCGCTACATGCGGCCACTCGTCGAAGCCGGACGCGTCTACGCGGCCGTCCCGCCCCTGCACCGAGTTGATGTTGTTGGCCGTGGCAAGGCTGCCAACGAAGTCATCTACACCTATTCCGAGGCGGAACTGACCGCGCTCCTGAAGAAGCTGGATAAGCAGGGACGCAAGTACAAGGAACCGATCCAGCGCTACAAGGGTTTGGGTGAGATGGACGCGGATCAGCTTGCCGAAACAACGATGGACCCCGCCCACCGGACACTGCGCAGAGTGTCAATGGCCGATGAGGAATCCATCAAGGCAGCCGAGGAAGTCTTCGAGCTCCTCATGGGTAACGATGTTGCACCCCGAAAAGAATTCATCATCGAAGGCTCCAGCGACGTCGACCGGGCACGGATCGACATCTGAGCCCTGGTAAACTCGGGACCATGGAATCGAACCGCGTGACGGCGCGAGCCGGGTCCCTCGACCAACGTCTGAGAGTCCCCGAGACTCTAGAATTCCCAGGATCGCACCTGGGACTCACATGGGATCTCTTGAACGAGAGCCACGTCGACGAAGTGTATGAGCTGGAACTGCGGTGCCGCCCAAACGACCGGCCCAGCACACCCCGCACCGCCGGCGACTTCGCACCGTACCTGTCCGCAGCTCCGACCGCCCACACGTACGAGGTACTCGGAGGACGGGATTCCCACGGTGACCTGCGTGCCGTCGGGATCGTTGCCCTACTTGCAGGTGCCGATTCTGAACACGTGAGCCTGCTGGAAGCCTTCATTGACCCAACCTGGCGAGGACGCGGCATCGGCCGCGCCCTCATCGACTGGCAGGATGGGCGCGCCAGGCAACTCATTTCGGCTGATGGTCGGGACCTGCCCGTCTCGATCGAGTCACGAGTTGTCTCCCACCTAACCGAGCGTCGCAGGCTCCTGGCAGCCGCTGGATTCAGCCCCAGCAGGACCGTTGAATACCTCGTCCGAACCATCGAACGCACCGAGCACAACAACCCGGTCATTCGCGCCAAGCTCGAGGCAGCAGGTGTCAGTCTCATCCCGTTCGATGAATCCCTCAATGAGGAAATCCGTACGGTCTTTAACAGGTCACAGTCGCTGAGCCTCGGGGGCAGGCTCATGCCCTCCAAGGATTTTGCTCGTCAAACCTCACAGGTGAACACTGATCTGTCGTATGTTGCGGTCACGAACGATGACAGGATCGTTGTTGGTTTTCTCCTTGCGAGGGTTGATGAGGGGGAGTACGGGAAAGAAGCCCGCATCGAATTCCTCGCAACAGAACGTGGATGGCGTAACCGTGGGATCGCGGATGCTCTCATGGCCCAGCACCTGCAAGCCTGCGCAGAATCCGGCATTGGGGACACGGGGATCGCAGTCGATACGACGCTGAACGAGACGTCAAAGTCGTGGGTGACGCGATGGGACTTTTTTCCTCGTTCCACCGATATCGTCTACGCTATCGAGATGTAATGCGGATTGAACTCAAAAGGGACCGACTTCCCGAACTGGTCAGCATGGTCGCGGCAATTGAACGGCACGACCGTGCCCCATTCAGGACCCTGCCGTCCGAACTCGAAGACTACTTCGACTCCGGCATGAACACCCGCTCCCTGGGATTGATTGTTGATGGTGTGCTGGCTGGATACGGCGTGGTACGGGACCCGGCAGACGGCGGACCCCTTCGCTGTTCGGGCGGCACCCACCCCGGCTATCGCGGGTACGGTCTTGGCCGGCAGGTCATCCAATTCTTCAACGAATCAGCTCGTGAACTTGCCGAGGATCGTGCCGATGCGCGAATGGAAATCCATGTCGATGAGGGTCGCGACAGCCTTATCGATCTCCTGATCCGAGCAGAATTTGAGCCCGGAGGTGGTTACGTACAGTTCCGTCGTGACCTGTCCAAGCCACGTTCCGAGGTGGATCTGCCCAGCTTCTTCCGGCTTATTGCCTGGTCGGAAATCAAAGACACCGAATTCGGTGCATCCATCCGTCAGCAGCTCGTTGAGCTATCCGATGCACTCGATTCCCAATTCTTCGTACCCGAGTGGTCCTTCATTGTGGTCGATGCTCGGTCGGACAGGTCAAAGCTTGCGGGTTACATCCTCTCGCACAAGTACCAGCAGGACTGGCCGGCATTCGGATGGTCGGAAGGTTATACGGAAGAACTCGTTGTCCTACCCGACTACCGCGGCCTGCACCTCGCAACCGTTCTCCTCAACGCTGCAGCCGATGCGTATGATCGGGCGGGGATGGAGTATGCGGGGATGGACATCAGCGTTGATGCTGACGGTGAATCGCCCATGCTCGACCTCTTCACCCACTTCGGCTACGAGCCCGTCCGGAACACAATCCTCTATTCGAAGCCCGTCTTTCCGGGTGGGGTCAGACTGCCTGCAGACCCCGTCGAAGAGTAGTACTCCCAATTTCGCGTGAGAGCCAAACCGGGTTCTCACGCGCCGTACAAGATCTGGATCCCATATGCGGTACAAAGCCGACTTCCACCACGCTATCTGAGCCTTATCGGGATCCACAGCTCCCTGACTACAGGGATGGCAGGAGCTCGGTGAGTGAGGTGATGGTGGTGCCATCACTATCATGCGGCACGCTTGCCGAGACCAGCAGAAAGGCTTCGATACCCGCGGAGTTAGCAGCCAGGACATCGATCGGGCGATCTCCAATGGCAATGCAGTCAGATGCCCGGATGGAATTGCGTGAGAGAATCTCGAAGATCATAGCGGGATCGGGTTTGCGGGGGAAGCCATCGGAGGTGCTGATCAAGTCATCAGCAACAAACTCTGACGTCGACAGGAGCTGAAGGGCGGAGTCGCGATCTCGGTGCGTAACGACCAGGTTCTTCCCGCCACTGCTCTTGCACGCCCTAGCAACCTCGAGGACTCCCGCCATGAGCGGAGGCGGACTCGTTTTCCACCCTTCTTTGACTTCGTCGTAGCGGTCACGAAAGAGGGAAGGAAGTACCGCTGACTGCCTAGCGAGCGTGGTGATGGCGTGTTCCCGGCTCACCCGTGTGAGGGCAGAGATCTCACTGAGGTCGATGTCGTGGCCGTGTTCTGTCAAGAGGTCAGCAAACGCGTGGTCGATTGATGGATAGGTGTCGAAGAGCGTCCCGCCCATGTCCCACACGATAGAAGTCATACCGTCATGTTCTCAGAAAACCTGTCTTCAACGGCACGTAACTGACCTGCAATTTCGGCGTATGAAAGTTTCTAAGCTTTCTTTATCTGACAAGGAAATCGATTAGCGGGTGGGGATCGGAAAAGGTGCAGGCTTGAGCAATGAAACCAACAGAGGTCATCTAATTGGTTGTGGTCGCCTCTCAGAAGAGGCGACCACAACCTACGCGTCTTGAACGTGACAGTGAGGCGACTAGCCAATACCGCTGACGATCGAGGAGAGTGGAGTGCCGGAAGCGTCGCGCTTCTCGTTCACTTCCGGTAGGTCAATCGGCTGACCGCCCGTTCCGACGGCGCGCGGATCGAGGCCGACCCAGGCGAGTGACAGCAGGTCCTCGCCCCGCAAGAAACGGTGCGTGCGAACACCGAGGGTACCCCGACCCTTGGCGGGGTAGCGGTCGAGTGGCGAGGTCTTGACGGAGCCTGTTTCGGTTCCGGGGAGAGCTCCGAACGAGCCGGTGATGGTGACAACCCTGGCCTCACCTAGGAGACCGGTTGGCACAATACCGAGCGCGCGAACGACAGCATCCTGCGCAAGCTTGATCCCGGCAACACCCTGCCCTGTGCGGCCCTGGGGCCGGACAGCATCCGCACCAAACCGCAGGAGGTACGCATCAGAGGTCACGAGAACGAGCTGGGTATCGTCACCAGCATGACCCACGCCCACAACCGAGTCACCGTCGGCAAGGGAGATGATCGTAAATGTGTCTGCCTTCGGATAGGTGGGCGTGACCCGCTTGATCTTGCCGAGGGAGGTTGCGAGCGTGACGGGCTGAGCATCCTCCTCGAGAGAGATAAGACCAACCGGTTCCGTTCCGGGTGGGAGCAGTTCCTTGAGCGGAACACCGCCGGCTAGAGACCGCGTTCCGCGGGGGAGTGCCGGGGTGTCGACCACGTCGAGACGGTGGACCTCTCCCGCTGCGGTGACGACGCCGATTTGACCGCGGGTAGTTGCTGGGACCACGGAGATGATGGCGTCGTGGGTTTGCCGGTCTGGAGTATCGGGCAGTTCGGCTGTTCGTGCGATGAGGCCCGTGACGGAGAGCGCAACGTGGCAGGGTTCGTCACTGACCTCAACGTCTTCGGCAATGATCTGTTCCGTGCCATCGGACTCGAGCAGGATGGTGCGCCTCGGGGTGGCAAACTGGCGGGAAATCTCCGTGAGCTCGTCCGCGACAAGCTCCTTGAGGAGCTTCTCGGATCCCAGAATTTCTTCCAGCTCCGCAATCGTTTTGAGGAGCTGGTCTCGTTCCGTTTCCAGTTCGATCCGGGAGAATTTCGTGAGCCTGCGCAGGCGCAGTTCCAGAATGTATTCTGCCTGGATCTCGGTTAGGTCGAAAACCGACATGAGTCGGTCCCGAGCGGCCGCCGAATCGTCGGAGGTGCGAATAACGGCAATGACTTCGTCAATGTCGAGGATGGCAAGGAGTAGGCCCTCAACGAGGTGGAGGCGGTCCTTGGCCTTGCCGAGGCGGAAGGCGCTGCGGCGCCTCGTGACGTCAACGCGGTGGTTGACGAACACTTCGAGAAGCGGCAGGAGCCCAAGTGTCTGAGGCTTACCGTCCACGAGGGCAACGTTGTTGATACCGAAAGAGTCCTCCATCGGTGTCAGCTTGAAGAGCTTCGCGAGGATCGCTTCGGGATTGACCGTGTTCTTGACCTCGATGACGAGGCGCAGACCGTGGTGACGGTCGGTGAGGTTTTGAACGGCGGTGATGCCCTGGATCTTCTTTGACTGGACGGCGGTCTTGATCCGTTCAATAACCTTCTCCGCACCCACCTGGTAGGGGAGTTCGGTGACGACGATGCCCTTCTTGCGGGTGGTGATGTTCTCAATCCGAGTGGTGGCGCGGGTCTTAAACGTGCCGCGGCCGGTCTCGTATGCATCGCGAATACCGGAAAGTCCAACGATTTTGCCGCCCTCGGGCAGGTCCGGTCCAGGAATGAACCGCATGATGTCATCCAGGGTCGCATCGGGATGGGCCAGCAGGTGCTTGGCGCCGGAAATCACTTCACCGAGGTTGTGGGGCGGCATATTCGTCGCCATGCCAACGGCAATGCCCGCAGCTCCGTTAACCAGAAGATTGGGGATCGCCGCGGGAAGAACCTCTGGCTGCTGGTAGGAGTTGTCATAGTTCGGAACCATATCGACGGTGTCTTCGTCGAGGTCCTGAGTCATCGCCAGGGCAGCGGAGGTGAGGCGGGCTTCCGTGTAACGCGAGGCGGCCGAGCCGTCGTCGAGCGAACCGAAGTTACCGTGGCCGTCGATGAGGGGCAGGCGCTGCGTGAAGGGCTGGGCCATGCGCACCATCGTGTCGTAGATCGCGGCATCACCGTGGGGGTGGAGCTTGCCCATGACGTCACCAACAACGCGGGAAGACTTGACGTGACCCCTGTCCGGGCGCAACCCCATCTGGTCCATCTGGAACAGGATGCGGCGCTGAACCGGCTTCAAACCATCCCGTGCATCAGGCAATGCACGCGAGTAGATGACCGAATAGGCGTACTCCAGGAAGGAGTCTCTCATTTCCTCGGACACGTCAATATCGACAATGTGTTCGATGATGTCGGTCGGGATGCCCGGGTTCTTGGATCTTGCCATTCCCCTATTCTTTCACGCCGAAGCGGGCAAAGCCGTGAGGTGAAACGTATTCGGATGGTGGAGACGGTCACCCGCTAAGCTGGGACACATGACCGAACAGAGCCCCCTTGTGACCGATGTCCTGGCCGGAACATGCCATGTTCTTGGATATGACCTGCCTGGCCTGGACGGTGAACGGTCTGCTCAGGCTCTTGGGCTACCGCAGGCCAGCCGCGCAGTGGTTGTTTTGGTTGATGGGCTCGGCTACCACAATCTAGGCGCACTTAAGGGACATGCTCCCTTCCTGCGCAGAAGGCTCACCGAGCGTCCCGATCCCATCAGAACCGTGTCGCCGTCGACAACAGCCGCCGCGATCACCGGCCTTGGTACGGGTCTGCTTCCGGGGCAGACGGCAATGGCCGGATATTCTTTGCGTGACCCGAACACGGGTGACCCATTCAGCCTCATCACCTGGAACACGGACTTGTGTGCCGAAAATTGGCAGCGCCAGCAAACCATTGGCGAGAAGCTCGCGGCCCAGGGCCATGAGCTTGCTGTCGTGCAGCCAGCAAAGTTCCTCGGCTCCGGATTGACGAATGCGGCATGGCGGGGCGGCAAGCCCGTTGTTGGTGAATCCCTTGAACAGCGCGTGGATGGCGCGCTTGCCGCATTGGAGTGGACGAACCTGGTCTATCTGTACTGGGGCGAAGTCGACCATGTGGGGCACGGCAAGGGGTGGCAGTCGGATGCGTGGACTGCCGAGCTAGAGAATCTCGATAGTGAAATGGCCAGGCTCGCAAGAAGACTCCCGCCCGATACGCTCCTGATCATCACCGCTGACCACGGCATGATCGATGTTGAGGAACGGATCGATGTGGCCGCCGTTCCGAGTCTCTCGGAGGGTGTGACGTTGGTGGCAGGGGAGGAGCGTGCCGCCCAGATCTACACCGAAGACCCTGATGCTGTTTCGGCCCGCTGGCAGGCGTATTTGGGCGACAGAGCCACCGTGTTGACGAAAAATGAATGGATCGAATCCGGGCTGCTGGGTCCTGTAAGTGACCAGACCCGCTCCGTTATCGGTGACGTCATCGCCTTTTCTCATGGCAGACTTGGCATCGGCGATTCCCGCTTCATGAGCGCTTGGGCGCTCAGCATCACCGGTCTGCACGGCTCGTTGACCGATGAAGAAATGGACATTCCCTGCCTGGTGGAGGTTACGACTTGAGCGAGCTTGTTTTCTTTTCCGGAACGATGGATTGCGGCAAATCAACCCTTGCTCTTCAGCTCGCATACAACCGCAATGCCAGGGGACTGGCGGGACTCATCTTTTCCCGCAACGATCGCGCCGGTGAGGGGCGGCTCTCTTCCCGTCTCGGACTCGACGTGCCCGCCATCGAGGTGGAAGCGGACACGAACATTTGGCAGCTCATCACCGAACACCGCATGCGCGGTGAGCGTGTCGATTTCCTCGTGTGTGACGAGGTCCAGTTCTATTCAATCGAGCAGGTTGAACAGCTCGCCCGGATCGCTGACGACATCGGTATCGATGTTTTCGGTTTCGGAATTACCACGGACTTTCGGACAAAACTCTTCCCGGGATCGGCGCGGATGATGGAGCTGGCGGACAGGGTCGAGCGCCTCCAAGTTGAAGCGCTCTGCTGGTGCGGTGCTCGTGCGACACACAATGCTCGTACGGTTGGCGGATTGATGGTGACCGAGGGTGAACAGATCGTCGTAGGTGACACCGGTAATCAGGCCGAGGTTGGCTACGAGGTGCTGTGCCGCAAGCACCACATGAAGTCGATGACCGCTGCCGCAGTCAATGCCTCACCACTGACCGAGGATGCCCTGCCCCTGGGTGAAGGCACACGCTAGACCCTGACCCGGTGTAAATCCATCCCCGTTGCAATTCCATCTGAGATATTGAGGCCCCGCTGACTGGACTCAGATCTGTTTCAGAGTTCGGGTAATGTGCGGCTTATAGGACAAAATGTGTTGGTCGGGTCGTGTTTTAGAAGCTAGGTCCAGGAGTTCGGGTGGGGGCTGGTGTGGTGGAGCTCGTTCCAGACTGCGATGGTGCCCATGACGGGCAGGCCGATGTCACGCTCATGGCTCTCACGGCGAGCCGCTGCCTGATAGAGCTCACTGATCTGGGACTCGGTGGGCATGGTCTGCAAGATCATGGCCGGACTCAACGGCGTCTCGGTATGCATGTAGCACCACCACATAATCGCTTTGATACGCCGCTCGAAACTCATTCCCCGATGATCACGCAGCAAGGCACGCAGCTGGGTGTTGACTCCGCCCTCGATCCGGTTGTTGGTTGCCGGCAGCGGCACTGCCAGGTAGGCCGAAGCAGGATAATTCTTGGGGTCAACAAAAGTGAACAAAGTCGAGGAACGGATTAAGGTATCCAAGCTCGATCGTGCGGTGATCAGTCGCTGATGAGTGAACACTGTCCTGCCAGTAGCCAGGGTCGTTTTCTCAGCCAGGAACTCTTCCCACCGGTTGCGCCACTGCCCGTACGCCACCAGCCACGCGGCTGCCTCAACATTCGTTGATACTTTCATCAGAGCCTTGGCCAGCCCGTAGATCTCTACTCCTGCCTGGGTTCGCGGGCGCGTGGTGGTCTGCCGACGGACCTGGCTGAAGGCGTGGAACAGGCAGCGTTGGACCTTGGTGTGTGGCCATAGCTTCCGTCTGGCTGCAGCAAATCCCTGCCCGCCGTCGGTGACCACCGCGTCGGGGGCGGCGATCTTCGACAGAAGGGCTTCCCATGAGGTGGTGCGCTCGGTACGGGCCAGGTGCCAGCCGAGCACGTGGGTGTTGCTGGTGGCGATCAAGATGACGGCAAGCCTGCCGAGGTGGATCCCGTCAACGTAGACGACCCGGTGGACCTCGTCCACGATCGGGGGTAAAGGCCACAGTGCCCAGAAGCGTTGGGTGCGGCGCCGGTAGGTGCGCCCGGCCCCGGGCAGGTCTCGTTGGCGCTTGCGGGAGAACAAGAAGCTCAGGAACAGGGCGAGGTCTTTCGCGTCCGTATTGATCTGTGCGACCTGGGTTGTCCCGCACGAGGGGCATCGGTAGCGCTGGCGTCCCGTGCCGGTCTTTCCGTACCGGGTCATGGGCCGCTGACAAGGACTACAAGAAGGCGTATTCACGCCTTTAATCAGGCAACTCCAAACCTGCTTTTATGGTGATAACACGCCCATAAGTCGAGGTGAAACCAACACCGAATGTCCTATAACCTGGCTCCAGGAACCCAACTCTGACCCCGACCTTTTAGCTCTATGCCGGGGGAAAGTCGCAGTGAAACCAACACGTAGTGTCCACCTGTGAAGTTGAAACCATCGAACTTCAATCCCGACAAAACGTTGACAGCAAGCCGAAAAACCCGACCCAAACCAACACCAAATGTCCTATAAGCCTAATGTGCGCGGCTCAGTTTCTTTGGGATGCGAGGATGCCCGCCGATCCAATGGGACGGCGGGCATCCTCGCGTTTGCGCAGTCTCTCTAGTGTTTGGACTGGCCGAAGACAATCTCGTCCCAGGAGGGCATCGCGGGGCGGTTACCTCCCCGCTTGCGGCGCTTCGGAGTACCCTGGGCAGGCTTCTTGAACAGCCCGTCGTCACCGCTGCCGTCGTCATTCTTGTTGGTCGACTTCGCATTTGCCTCGGGCTCGGTCGTCACGTCGTCCTCAGGGGGCTGCGACGAAGAGACAGCATCTGACTTCTGTCCTGAAGCTTCAGTTGATGAGGTTGCGGACGCCGCATCGGGGGAGACTGCCTCCTGTGCGGAACTGGCCAAGAGACGTGCAGTATTCTCTGCCTCGGTACCGGCTTCCGGCTCGGTGCGTGGCGTGCGAGCCGGCCGGGGAGGAAATGACAGAACGGTGGCATCGGTCGCTTCCTCGGGACGGGAAGCGGGGGGATGTGCTGCGGGAGGCAGATCCTCATCGTCGATCGTCATCGCCTGCTTCGTTCCCCTGCGTGCGGAGAGGGTATCGAGCATGGAAACGATAGCGCTGTCAGAATCCTCACGCGGCTCGGGAATGGACTCGGCCGCGGGTTCGGTTTCTGCCTCATTGGTGTGTAAGGCGGAGACTGACAGGGGGCGCCACGGAGAATCCTTGACCGGAATTTCGGTCTCGGAAAGCCAGCGTGCCTCATCATTCAGCGCGGTCAGGGAGCTGGTCTGTTGGTCGATGGACCAGGAGGCAACCGTCTCGCGCCCGGCCACCGTGTAGGTTGCTGTTAGCTCCCAGTTTTTCCCCTGTTCGCGTATTGCGCTCCAGGCGATACTGTCAGATTCCACGTCCCGGGACTTAAGTCTTGACGTGACGAGCTCCTCAACGCTGAGGGCACCGATCTCGTGACCGATCCGATAGGCGCGTGCCTGAGTGGCGGCATAATCACGTTCCGCAAGGATCGGGAACTCGTAGGGGGAGAGCTGCGAGGCGGGCATGGACGTCAGCTCGGACAGCTCCTCGAGGGTACGGCCGGCACGGAAGTGGGCCTGAATGTCGCGGGGGGACATGGGTTTGGGTTCCTCGGTCGGGCTCACGACACGGTCGCGACGTAGCGCGGCACGCAATTCATCAGTAATGGGTAGGGAGTACCGGTTACCGTCTGAATCGTTCAGCGTCATGTGGTTTCCTTCGGGCTGTACCCCAAGAAACTCAAGCTCGAGCATATGTGTCCTCCTAGATGACATCTCCTCCAAGGGTGCCAGCTTATAGCTGAAAAGCGGGTAATAGTCTCGGAGTGTTCAACAGTTTATCTGGCCTCCTTGACGGAGGCACTAAGGGACTTGCATAATTCGCACGGAAAGGGCAATAATGTCCCCGCTACCAGGAAGGTAGCGAACCTAGGGTTATGGAAGCGGAAATATGGCGACTGATTACGATGCACCGCGCAAGCGCGACGAAGATATCGAGGAGGACTCACTTGAGCAGCTGAAGACTCGACGTTCCGATCATCAGTCTGGTTCGGTCGACGTGGATGAGGCTGAAGCCGCTGACTCGTACGAACTTCCCGGAGCTGATCTGTCCAACGTTGAACTTGCTGTCGCGGTTCTGCCCGCACAGGACGACGAGTTCACCTGCTCGGAATGCTTCCTGGTTCACCACAGGAGCCAGCTGGCTTACGAGAAGGACGGCATGCTTATCTGCTCGGAGTGTGCTTCCTAAGCACGGACATGAGTCTGTCCGGCTGACGGGTATAAAGAATCCAACTCTCAATCGGATCCGCGTCATCGATATTCTCGATCTCGACAGCGGTCTTCACCCAGGGAGAGTAGAGAGTGAAATGCTGGCCCGTTGACCATTCAGCAAGTTTTGTTCGGACTGCTTCTTCATCAAGATCATTGACCTCGCCAAGATGTGCGAGGTCAATGTGTGCCCGGTTGCAGAAGAGCTCAACACCGCTCACTCCGGTGCCTGACTTCGCGATCTTGATCCTCGGCGACACGAACCAAACCAGTGCGGGACCGGCAATCGCGAGAACGACGAAAGCAATGAGCGCGGCTGCTTGAGAGAAGGGCAAAAACACGAGCCCCATAATTCCCGACACGGCGGCAACCGCAAGGAGAACCCAGGTCCCGGGATAGAGCTTTTCTGAGTAGTAGGTCACCGGTCAAGCATCCCATCTTCGCGGCACAACCAACAAACCTATCTCTTGGTAGGGTGGTATCGATCAAGACTGAAAGGCGCAAGAATTGGCATTCTTCTCGCGACGCAAGAAGCAGGGCCCCGTCAGCGAACCCGAAGCCACGGAAGTGGAACAGGATCCCGTAGCCGAGGCCACTGCCAGCGACGGGCCACGCGACATTTCCCTGGTTGACACCGTTGACGGCATGCACAACTTTGGTGTTCTGCACCTGCCGAAGAAGCCCGGTATCAGGGTCCAATTCACCATCAACAAGCGCACCCGGGCAGCGATTGGCGCCCTGGTTCAATTTGAGGGAAGTGCCGTCACACTCAATGTCTATGCAGCACCCAAGAACACCGGCCTGTGGCACGACATCCGTGAGGAGCTGTCCGAAACCGTGTCCGGTTCGGGAGGGACCGCGAACTTCCGTGAAGGACCGTTCGGTCCCGAGATCGAGGCGATGGTCCCGAAGAAGGATGTCAACGAGATCCGCCACGTCCGCTACGTTGGTTTCGATGGCCCCCGCTGGTTCCTGCGTGCCACCATCGAAGGCGACGCGGTCACGAACGCCGACGTGCGCGCGATCGTCGATGACTACTTCCGCGAGGTCGTTGTTGACCGGGGGAGCGAACCGCACCCGGTCCGTGACCTCCTCGAACTGGAAATGCCGGACTCGGCCCGCGAGCGCGTGGAAGCGAAGTTGGGCACGCTCCCCGCCATCAAGACCCGCGGTCCGGAACTCCCGGAGCTTGCATGAACACCTCCGGTGAAGTTGAGTTCACCGGAAGAATTCAGGCGATCACCCTCCCCGCGGTGAACGCCCACCCCACCTTTAAAGTCCAGGTCGAAGACCATGACGACATGGTGGAACTAATTTTTGTGGGTCACCGTGACCTACCGGGATTCCGTGTGGGACGGTCCATGACGGCCCGCGGGAAGATGCTCACTACTCCCCGACGCATGATGTATAACCCGATCTACTGGTTGAAAGCGGACTCGACATGAGTAATACCGAAACTCCCGTTCCCGGCAAGGGCGGCCTCGCATCCGTTGTCGCCGATGACTTCTCGGTCTGGGAAGCAGTGGGTGGGGTGCGCGGCCTCATCGAGGCCGTTCTCCCCTCAATTCTCTTCGTCGTCGTCTTCACCATCACCGGTGAAACCGTCCCCGCAGTCCTGACCGCAGTCGGCACCTTCGCCCTCTGCCTCATCATTCGTCTCATCCAGCGCATCGATATCACCCCCGCGCTCAGCGGCGCCATCGGAGTCCTGATCTCGGCCGTATGGGCCTGGCGCTCCGGGGAAGCAGGTAACTATTTCGCGATGGGGCTGTGGACCAACGGTGCCTACCTGGCAGGTCTCCTCATCTCCATTATCGTTCGGTGGCCGATCATTGGAGTCGCGGTATCCCTCCTCAAGGGTCGGGACCAGTCGTGGCGTAACGATCCACAACAGGCTGCGAGGAAGCGCCGCTACTATCTTGCGACCTGGCTGTGGGTCGGGATGTTCGCCCTCCGCCTCACAGTCCAACTGCCTCTTTATCTTGCCGAGGATCAGGTCGAGGCTCTCGGCATTGCCCGGGTCCTCATGGGACCGTTCCTGTTCGGTATCGTCGCCTGGTTCACGTGGATTCTGTGCCGTGAGCCGGGCCAACAGATCGTCGTGGGGGAAGATACAGGTGATCCCGGGCAGTCATCTGATGGCAATGGTGGCGTTGCCGAGTCACAGGGCCTGGCAGCGAACAATGAAGATACTCCCGCAGCGGATGATGCTCCTCAGCCTGATGGCAATAACACAGCCCGGTAGAAGAGCTGAACAATTATCGAAGAAAAGCGTCCCGTTAGAACCTCCGTCGGTTTCTAATCAAGGGACCGACGGACGCTCTGACAGGGACCGAATGCTGTGTAACAGGGACCAACTGTCGAATACCTGGAAGCCGCATGAGTGTTCACCTCAGCTTCGGGACCTCGCCTGAGCTACTGACAGCCGAGCAAGGCGAAGCCTCAGCGGAAGACGTACGTATACGATCCGGGATCCTTCTGTCCGTGGCGCTTTCTATCCCCTGTGAAGCATGCACTTTTGGTGCTTCAATGGTGACGAGTTTAAATGCCTAGTCTTCTGTCGAAGAGTCCTCACCCGTCAGGTCAGCACCCATGAGCTGACCGATGAGGTCGAGATCGGGCTCTGCTTCCTCGGAGACGAGGAGGAGGATCTGGTCCCCACCTTCAAGGGTGAGGTCTCGTTCGGCGTTGAGTGGATTTCCGTCACGAACAATGGTCGTGAGAACAGCTCCGGGTGGGAGGATCACTTCGCCAATCGACATCCCCACCACGGGAGCGGAATCGGTGAGGTGCGTTTGATAAAGGGATGTGCCGGAACGGTGGAAGCGAGCCATTCGCACGAGATTACCTTCGGAAACCGCTTCCTCCACGAGGGAAGTCATGATCCGCGGGGTCGAAACGGGTACGTCGACGCCCCAGTTCTCATCGAACAGCCACTCATTGCGGGGGTTGTTGATGCGGGCAATAACCCGGGGCACCCCGTAAACAAGCTTGGAGAGCATCGAGGTGACAAGGTTTGCCTTGTCGTCACCGGTTGCGGCAACGATGACATCGCAATCGTCGATTCCGGCCTCGGCAAGGGCCTGCGGATCGCATGCATCACCGAGCAACCAGTCCACATCGGGAACCGAAGCCACCCTCATTGCCTGAGTTTCTTTATCGATGAGGGTGATGGAGTGGGATTTGGAGGATAGCTCGCGGGCAATCGACCGACCGACCGAGCCGGCCCCGGCAATAATGACCTTCACTCTGTGTCCTCCTTCGGTCCCGTAGCCAGTACGGTCTCGGCACGGCGAATCGTGCTGGGAGAGGCCACGATCCTCATCTCATCACCCAGTTGCAGGACTGTGTCGTAGCGGGGAATAACTCCCTCGCCGCCCCGGACAAGGAAGGCGACACGCACGGGCAAAGCATCCTCCACCTCGGCAACCGACCGTCCCAGCCAGGGTTCACCGATCTGAACATGATAGATCGATAGGTCCGCAGTGGAATTGCGCAGTTCGACCTGGGCGGGGAGCGGGATGAGTCGCCTCATGACCTGATCCGTTGTCCACGACACCGTCGGGACCGTGGGGACGCCGAAGCGTTCGTAGATGGCGGCGCGTTCGGGATCGTAGATGCGTGCCACCACGTTGGAGACCCCGAAGGTCTCGCGCACCACGCGGGCCGCAATGATGTTGGAGTTGTCGCCGGAGGAGACGGCGGCGAAGCCGGCCGCTTCGGCGATTCCGGCTTCTTCGAGGGCTTCCCGGTCAAATCCGACACCCGTGACGCGCTGGCCCTCAAAGCTGTCTGGTAGGCGCAGGAAAGCATCCGAATCCTGATCGATGATGGACACGGAATGGCCGCGATTGGAGAGTTCGGTGGCGAGTGAGGCCCCCACCCGCCCGCATCCCATAATGACGTAGTGCACGGTACGTTACGCTACCCCAAGTCGGTCCGTGGCGTAGCCTAAATTCATTATGAGAGTCGTACACGTACCGGGTGAATATCGGCAGTTGCGGATTGTGACCGCAGCGGGCCTAGCCTTCCTCGCGCTCTACCAAACCCCGCAGTCACTCCTGCGGGCAGGACTCGGTTCAGACGAGCCCCTGAACTATGCCGCGGCCCTCGCGATTGGCCTGGTGGTGCTCCTGGCCTGCTGCATGGGGTATCGGGTGCTGGCACGAGTGCTGAACAGGACCGCCGACCACCGGGTGGTTGCTCGTTATCTGTCCGATGTCTCCGGCATCGTCACAGCCGCGGCCAAGCTCGTCGCCTACGTCCTCGTGGTTGTTCTCGCTGCCGGGATTGCGGTCAACTCGCTGCTACCGATCCTGGATCTGCGGACGGTTTCAGCCCCTCTCATCTCCGCCGTGCTCATTCTCCTTCTCGCGTTGCCGTCGATCTTTGCGATCCAACCGAAGGCCCGGTTCCTCTACGTGCTCATGATCCCCGCAGGCCTTGGGATTATCACGATTGTCGGTGCCGGACTTCTTCTCGAGCTTCTGGACGGGATTGATCTCGACCGGGTGATCTCCGGGGGCACAATCAATGGAAGGGCAGGGAGTGGCCTGAGTTCTTCGCTCGGGATCGGGGCCCTCGGGGCATGCCTGCCGGCAGCGCTCGCCGGACTCTTAACCGAGCGGTCCTTTGGGGAGACGAGCGTCCGCCGGGTTTCGTTGCGCTCGGTCCTCACGGTTCTCGTCCCCACCTTCGTCGTAATTTCCGGATACCTCTACCTCGTTCACCTGGTCGAGTTCCCCACCAACCTCCGGCTGTCACCGGTTCTAGCGCTGGGGGAGATCTTCTTTGGCACGACCGGTGCCGCCATCATCGGGATCCTGTTCTTCGTTGCGGCAATGGCGATCGGTCTCGCCGCCTATGCTCAGGTGGCGTTATACATGAGGGCGCTGGCGACCGACGGGATTCTGCCGAAGAACATGGCGCCGGCCGATGCTCACCGGCCCCGCCGCATCGTCATCGCCACGATCGCCATCAGCTGCGCTCTTGCCTCACTTCTCATGGAGACCTCCCTCGGAGTGTCGACAGGGCTCGTGATCGTCATGTTCACGAGCTTCTTCATGGTCATGATGGGACTTGTAGCACGGGGCCGGAAGATCATGCGTGACTCGACCGTGCTCACCGAGCGCCGGGACGCTCAGCTCTCCATCCGCATCGGCCTCCTCCTGGGACTGCTTGCCCTGGTGGTGCTGGTGCTGGCGGCCATTGTTCAGCCGTTCTACACGATCGTTTCCTTCGGGGTGCTCCTCATCCCCACCTTGATCCTGCTTCTTTTCCGCAGAGGCCGCGGAAAGATTGGTGAGACCCTGGCTGCACAAGACCTGTCCCAGGGCCGAGTACTTCCCACCAGGGTGCACGTCATAGTTCTCGTCGACCGGCTTGACCGCCCCACCCTCCAGGCCATCTCCTACGCCCGTGCCACACGCCCCTCGACGATCACCGGTCTCGTTGTTGACGTGGACCCGAACAATACCGAGAAGCTCACCCGCGACTGGCAAGCAGCGGAACTGCCGGTTGAGCTCCGGATCCTTGGCACCCCGAAGGGTGCGGAGCGTCGTCCCGTGATCGAACACGTCCGGTCGCTACGCAAGGCAGCGCCCCGCGACATTGTCATCATCTATGCTCCCCGCGTTGTGTCGACCTCCGCCGCGTGGAAACGCTTCTTTGTTCGACATTCCACACCCGCGCTCCTGTCCGAGTTGAAATTGGAACCGGGTGTTATCGTGGCTGAAGTTCCCTACCAGTTGGAAGATAGTGAAGAGCAGTGAAACGTGAGTTAGTGGCGGGATCGCCGGTCCATGGTGGCTATACGCTGGCGCGGGATGAGGGGCGAATCATCCTTGTTACCGGTGCCGCACCGGGCGAACGGGTCGAGGTCGACATCGACGATAGCCAAAAGACCTGGACCGGAACCGTCACGAAGGTTCTCGAACCCTCCACGGACCGTGTCGACCACGTCTGGGACGTGGCGGGCGGTGCCGAGCTTGGCTACCTCAAGAGAGCGGCACAGCTTGAATGGAAGACCGCCGTCCTTGAAGACTGCATCAACCACCTCGGTGGGGGACTAGGCGACCACCTGAAGGAACGCGGCCTCGGCATCAACGTTCGCGAAGTCGGTCCTGGACTTGGTACGAGAACGAGACTCGATCTGGACGTTAACGACGAGGGCAGGCTTGCCATGCACGCCTACGCCTCCAATGACCTCGTCGCGATTGAGAACATGCCGCTCGCAACCGACGCCATCAACGCGATTATCACCGGCCAGGACGACTGGGCGGGCACGTGGAAGCCCGGCGACAGGGTCAGGATTGTTGACCCGTCGGGGCAGGGCACCGTTGTCGCCGTTGGGAAGGACGTGTACCGGGCACCGGGGGAGAAGACTTCTCCCAGGGTGCTGGAGCGAGCCGCAGGATATTCGTGGGAAGTGACCGCTACCGGATTTTGGCAAACCCACGAAAAAGCACCCGTGACGCTACTTGACGCGGTCCTCAAGGGAGTGCGGCTTCGCAGTACGGACCGTGTGGCAGAATTCTATGGGGGAGCGGGGTTCTTCACCCTCCCGCTCACCGATCAGGCACGTGCGGTTCGCATGTGGGAAGGCAATGCGGTAGCGGTCCGCGACGCCAAACGCAATGCCCCCAATGCCCGGATCGCCCAGGCCGCCATCAATCCCAAGGTTCTTGCCGAGGGAGCCAAGGGCTCCGATGTCGTAATCGCCGACCCCTCCAGAGCCGGCCTCGGTATTCCCGGTGCCACCGCAATTGCGAAGTCAGATACGCAGGCAATCGCACTGGTTTCCTGCGACCCGGCTGCGATGGCACGCGACGTGCGGGCCATGGTCGAAGCGGGACGTCAGGTCATGTCCCTCGCGTCCTTCGATCTTTTCCCCCACACCTCCCACCTCGAAGTGGTCACCGTCCTCGCCTAACGAGGAGCCAGGTACTGAGCAGAAGATTCTTCGCTCCTTCAAGGCCATAGGTTTTCACGAGTCGACCGAGGTCCACGACTTCCTCAAAACGGTCAACGGACGGTCAAGTCGGAGTAGGGTGGGCGTGGGTGCGTTGGTGACGGGATCAGCTCAACCGGGCTGATTGTGAGCTTGCGCCGATAAATGCAAAAGACCCAATTGCGGAACATGTTTATGTCCAAAAAAGGGCTTGACACGGGACAAGTTGGGTTGCTGGCAGTCATAAATTGGGATATCTTGAAATCGAGATATTCGCGATTTTTGTCGCCTGAATTGAGGAGTACACCGTGAGTGTTGACAGTTTTGGAGCAAAAGCTGCTCTCAATGTCGGGGATAAAACCTACGACATGTATCGCCTTGATGCAGTTCCCGGACTGGAGAAACTGCCCTACAGCTTGAAGGTCCTGGCAGAGAACCTGCTGCGGACCGAGGATGGTGCGAACGTCACCACCGATCACATCAATGCGCTTGCAAACTGGAACCCAGACTCGGAGCCGAGCCAGGAGATCCAGTTCACTCCCGCACGCGTTGTCATGCAGGACTTTACGGGCGTGCCCTGCGTTGTCGACCTGGCCACGATGCGCGAGGCCGTTGTCGAACTCGGCGGCAACCCCGAGTCCATTAACCCCTTGAACCCCGCCGAGTTGGTCATCGACCACTCGGTCCAGATCGACGTGTTCGGCACGAGCCAGGCTCTCGAGCTCAACATGGAGCGCGAATACGAGCGCAACGGCGAACGCTACCAGTTCCTCCGCTGGGGTCAGGGCGCATTCGAAAACTTCAAGGTCGTTCCCCCCGGCACCGGCATCGTCCACCAGGTCAACATCGAATACCTGGCACGCGTGACGATGGCCGCGGAGCAGGATGGTGCGACCGTTGCTTACCCCGACACCTGTGTCGGTACTGACTCCCACACGACCATGGTCAACGGCCTTGGTGTGCTGGGCTGGGGCGTTGGCGGTATTGAGGCCGAGGCCGCGATGCTCGGCCAGCCGATCTCCATGCTCATTCCCCGCGTCGTTGGCTTCAAGCTCAAGGGCGAGATCCCTGCCGGTACCACCGCAACCGACGTGGTTCTCACGATCACCGAAATGCTGCGCCAGCACGGCGTGGTCGGCAAGTTCGTAGAATTCTACGGTGAGGGCGTCGCCGAGGTGCCGCTCGCAAACCGCGCCACCATCGGCAACATGTCTCCCGAGTTCGGTTCGACCGCGGCCATTTTCCCCGTCGACGATGTCACGCTCGACTACATGCGCCTGACCGGCCGTGATGAGGAGCAGATCGCTCTCGTCGAGGCCTACTCCAAGGAGCAGGGACTGTGGCACGATCCGTCCGTCGAGGTTGAGTACTCCGAATACCTTGAGCTTGACCTGTCGACGGTCGTTCCGTCGATCGCGGGCCCGAAGCGCCCTCAGGACCGCGTGCCCCTGACCGAGTCGAAGGAGTCCTTCGCCGGCACCCTGCCCGACTACATTTCGGGCAAGGGCCACGAGTCCACCGAACTTGATCTCGAAATTGAGTCGACCATGGATGCGTCCGATCCGATCTCGCCCGATGGGCATTCGGTTCCCGGTGACTCCCGTGAAGTTGCTGCAAAGGCTGCAACTCGCCCGCACCGCACCGTGCCGATCACGATGCCGGATGGAACGAAGACGAAGCTTGATCACGGTGACGTTGTCATCGCCTCGATCACGTCGTGCACGAACACGTCGAACCCGTCGGTGATGATGGCAGCGGCACTGCTCGCCAAGAAGGCGGCCGATCTTGGACTGAAGTCGAAGCCCTGGGTCAAGACCTCGATGGCTCCCGGCTCCAAGGTTGTCACCGACTACTACGAGAAGGCAGGCCTGTGGCCCTCCCTCGACGCTCTCGGCTTCAACCTCGTTGGCTACGGTTGCACCACCTGCATCGGTAACTCCGGCCCCCTCCCCGAAGACATCTCCCGCGTTGTCAACGACGAGGACCTGACCGTTGTCTCGGTCCTGTCAGGTAACCGCAACTTCGAGGGTCGCATTAACCCCGACGTGAAGATGAACTACCTGGCATCCCCTCCGCTCGTCATTGCGTACGCTCTGGCTGGCACGATGGACTTCGACTTCGAAACCGAAGCCCTTGGCCAGGACCACATGGGTAACGACGTGTTCCTTGCTGACGTGTGGCCATCCCAGGAAGAGGTTCAGGAAACGATCGATGCAGCGATCGACTCCGACATGTTCACCCGCAGCTACGGCTCCGTCTTCGACGGTGACGACCGCTGGCGCGCACTCGACACCCCCGAGGGCAACACCTTCGCGTGGGAAGAGGACTCGACCTACGTTCGTAAGGCACCCTTCTTCGAGGGCATGGGACTCACCCCGAGCCCTGTCGAAGACATTTCCGGTGCCCGTGTTCTCGCGAAGCTCGGCGACTCGGTGACCACCGACCACATTTCCCCGGCGGGTGCCATCAAGAAGGATTCCCCGGCAGGTCGTTACCTGACCGACCACGGTATCGCACGCAAGGACTTCAACTCCTACGGCTCGCGCCGAGGCAACCACGAGGTCATGATCCGCGGTACCTTCGCCAACATTCGCCTGCGCAACCAGCTTCTGGACGACGTTGAGGGCGGGTACACGAAGAACTTCCTCACTGGCGAACAGGACTCGATCTTCGATGCATCCGAGGCCTACCGTGAGGCCGGCATTCCCCTCGTCGTTCTCGGCGGTAAGGAATACGGTTCCGGATCCTCGCGTGACTGGGCTGCCAAGGGCACGTCCCTGCTCGGCGTCAAGGCAGTCATCACCGAATCGTTCGAACGTATTCACCGCTCCAACCTCATTGGTATGGGTGTGCTGCCGCTCGAATACAGCAACGGTGACACTGCCGAATCGCTTGGCCTGGACGGTACTGAGACCTTCGATATCTCCGGCATCTCTGCCATCAACGACGGCCCCACCCCGAAGACTGTCTCCGTGGTGGCCACCAAGGAGAATGGCGACAAGGTCGAGTTCGAAGCGAATGTCCGCATCGACACCCCCGGTGAAGCCGACTATTTCCGCCACGGCGGAATTCTCCAGTACGTGCTTCGTCAGCTTGTCAACAACTAAACCCATCGTTGTGAGGGACCGGCAACTACCTAAATAGAATTCTTAGCTGGTTCTCCGTAATTGCAGATGTGTGCCCCGTCAGGTCGAACACTGACGGGGCACACATCTGTTTAAGATTCAGGCAATGTGACCTCGCCAGAATGGATTAGTGGCCCAATCCTCGGGGAAACCCATGCCACGCAAATTCATATTTGGCCTGGTGATTAATAGGTCTTGTAATCGCTGAGCCCAGCTACTCTTAGGTGAAATTGTGTTGAGTACGACCTGCAAGGAGACCATTACCGGATATAGGCGCTTCCGTGAACTTTCGGGGAGTGCTCCTTCACCATCAAGCCACGATACTTGCGTCGACGTCGGAATCTTTGGGTAGTTACCAAGTCCGACATTCCACAGTCGGCCATGATGGGCACAAATGTTTCGGACTCGGACGTAAGTTTGCATCCAGGAATCGAGCAGTGGTTCCGTTATGCCAAGTTTTCTAGCTATGTTCGTACGGTCTTGTCGACGAGAAAGATTCCGGTACATGTTTGTCAGCTGTCCAATTGTGAGTGTCTCGACCATGAGCCAAGAGGGAGGAAGCTCTGGGAATCCGTAAGTGGTTAAGTAGTGTTCAAGCGCTGAACGGTGCACTAACCTGTCTTCTCCCTTTTCGGGGGTTCCATGTAGCCGTGTGACACCAGTCTGTTGGACGATTCGCAATAGCTCCTGATGCCTGCGCTGATCTTGAAAGTGAGTCTCGCTGATGTACCAGTGTGAGTCCCGATACGTGGTCGACATGCGGTCAGTAATTGCGGCACGAACCGCCACCTCTATCCGCTCAAGTGCATCCATGACAAGAAGCCTTAGATAGCGATCAAAAACGTAGAGGTCAAGTATGTTGTCGAAGCTAGTTCCGGTTCTGAACAAGTGATCTGATCCAGCTATTTGAAACGGGATTGAATAGGGAGAAAGTCGATAGTAACCAATGTGCCGCAGATATCGGAGAGCTCGGTCACGATCCGGGATAACGAGACCCCGGCTGGCTAGGCGTGCGACAAGCTCGTCGAGCGCCAGGGGCGGTTTGGTGTAATGTTGGGTGCCGCGTGGGCGCGGCCCTCGGCGATCCTGCGCCATTGGAAAACCTCCGGACCCGAGATAGAGAAGATCCCCCAAGTGCGCATCGTCGAGAGGCGTGGGGGATTTAGTATCTAAAGCGTATCATGGTGTGCTGCGCTGACAACAAAAAATATCGTTGGTCTTCAATCTTTTGCGTGGGCGATGGGCTCCCCTAGCAGGTGCTGTTGATAAGGGCAGGGGACCGCTCCACGCGCTCGGGTGAGTCCCTTAGTGTGGTGTAAATTCCTGCGGGTTTCCAGCAACGGTGATGGTGAAGATTGTTGGGAGTCATCGTGGGAGACTCAAATGTTCGACCAAGATACAAGAAAGCGACATCCCACGATGACTCACCACCAGTCTGCCCTGACGACCCTGATTTCTGAAGTCCTCACCGACCCTGATCTTGCTCACAACGATGTCTTCCGCCGCCTGCTCCAGGCCGGCCTTCAAGATCTCATCGATGCTGAAGCCACCGTCAAGATCGGCGCTGGCCCTCACGAACGCACCCCTGACCGGATCACTCACCGTAACGGCACCCGGCCCAAGACTCTTGCCACCCCGGCCGGGGAAGTTGACCTACAGATCCCTAAGCTGCGTCAGGGCTCTTTCTTCCCGGCGCTGCTGTCCCCGCGCCGTCGGGTAGATAAAGCGCTTTATGCAGTGATCTGCCAGGCATGGATCGATGGTGTCTGCACCCGCAAGGTTGATCACCTGATCAAAGCCCTGGGCAACGACACCGGTATCTCAAAATCAACCGTCTCGCGTATCTGTGCTGACATTGACGAGGGCGTGAGCCAGTTCCTGGGCCGGCCCTTGGATCACACCTGGTTCCCCTACCTGTTCCTGGATGCGACCTATCTCGACGTGCGTGTACGTAACCGAGTCGTCTCTCAAGCACTTGTCATAGCCACCGGCGTCAGCGGTGAGGGTAACCGCGAGATCCTGGGCATGGCACTGGGTGATTCTGAGACCACCGATTTTTGGACTGAGTTCCTCCGCTCCCTGCGAGAGCGCGGCCTGAAAGTCGCCACAAGCGCTGATCCGCTCGGGGTGGCGGTAGTGACCTCGGATGCTCACGCGGGGTTGAAAGCCGCAGTCAAAGCGATCCTGCCTGGGGCGGCTTGGCAGCGGTGCCGGGTCCACTTCGCCCGTAACATCACCCAACGAGTCGGCTCAGCCCGATCTAAGCCTGTCAATGCCCTGGTCTCAACGATCTTTGCTCAGACCACCGCGCAGGCTGTCAGAGCTCAATACCGCACCGTCATTGACGGTCTATCTGGCTCGTTTCCCGAGGTAGCAGCCATGCTCGAACAGGCCGAAGCAGAGCTGACAGCTTTTGCTGACATGCCTCAAGAGCATTGGAAGAAGATCTGGTCCAATAATCCGATCGAGCGGTTGAATCGGGAGATCAAGCGTCGTGCTGACGTGGTCCAGATCTTCCCCGACCCTGCCAGTGTCACCCGCCTAGTCGGAGCTGTCCTTCAAGAACAGCACGAAGAATGGCTCTACGCCGAACGGCGCTACTTCTCCGAAGTCTCCATGCGAAAACTCATCCACACCCTCAACGCCCCCACCGGGCAAACCGATCACCATCCCGGCCAGGAACTCTTCCTCACCGCCTAACCCAACCCCGAAAAGTTACACCACACCAAAGGACTTGACCGATCATTGCGAACTCTACCGAACGAGGTAACGGGAATTTCGTGTTTTCCCCGGCCTCCGTTAGCTACCAGTTGGCCGTGGCCTCGACCGGCCCCTTCTGTATCTCCCCAGCCGTTACGGAAACACTTGACGGTGGAGAGGACATCGCCGCTACACATTTAGAACTTGCCTCCCACTTGCCTCTGGAAGGGGAAGGCTACTCGACCAATTTGAATGGGCTACTCATTCACAATGCTGACCGAACGGCAGTCATGCTCTCCGAGTCAGAGGAGATAGTGGCGGACTTTTCCATTCCTGTCATCAGCGTAGCCGGAGATGACATGAACGAGATCGGGCACCAGTGGATGGTGGACGTAACGAAGGGACGGAACAGCATGCTTCCCGAAACCCTCAATACCGCCACCGACCTTGCTCTTCTCACCCACCTGGAATATTCGAGCACATGGAGTTCCGCACCCGGTGTCACGACGATGACCTTCACCTTTGAGGAAGGACGGAGCGAACCCGTTCCCGCTCTCGAGATAGCTGGAGCTAAAGCGTCGGAAGCCAATCGAGGAACTGTTATTGAGCTACCGACTACCAGCCCTGACCCAACCCGAATCTTCCTGCCCGATGATCCCAGTCAGCCCGTGACTTCCGATGACTGGGAAACGATCGGTTTGCCGCGCGATGCTGTTGTGACCGTGCCAACGTTTTCCACGACGACAGCATTCGACATGGGAGGAACGTACGACGGGAAGGGCATGCAAGGTGATGCGTGCGAGATGCGGGATGGGGTGGGCCTCAATACCGAACTCGTGAATCCCGTTGCCTCCTACGAACTCAGTTCCTCCGGTATCTCCATCCCTCCGGGAGAAGAGCTAGAACTCACCGACACCACCAATCCCAGTGAAGTACCGTCACTCTACGACGACGAAGAAGTGCAGCACGTTCAGATCGATCGACCCTTCACCATCACGACCACGGATGCTGATACGGGATGGACGCTCCTTTACGGCACCATCACAGACCCAACCCGTCGACTATAAGTTTCAGTTACTAGGCAGGACATCATGAAAACCAGAAGAGCATTCGCCATCGCCATGATCCTCACCGTGTCCGCCTGCGGGAATGAGGCAGCGAACGACCAGGATGATCCCACGGTTGATCCCACGGCAACAGAAGATCCTCTCAATGGTGGTGATCCCGCGTCGGATGAGGAACTGGAGCGGGCAGTGAATACTTCTCTCAACTCAGCTATCGAGGCCTTGCGGGCCAGCGGCTCCGACAACGGCCTCATTTCTCCTGCCTCGCTGGCATATGCACTGGCCATGGCGGGAGAGGGAGCTCAGTGTGAAACTTAGACTGAAATCAATGCCTTCCTTGGTGTTGACGATGATTGCCGCTCCGCCGTTTACTCCGACCTCGTGGGCGGTGTTGGCCACGAGGGGAAGAATGCCGTAACTTCCCTCGATGGAGCGATCGCCCACAATGAAGAGATTGACACAATCAAGACGGACTTCGTCCAGGACGTCGCGAATACGTACGACAGTATGTTCCTGTCGGACACGGTCGAGAATCTGAACCCCGCACTCAATGACTGGGTCGATGAGTCAACCGGTGGTCTACAAACCGAGCTCCCGAGCCCTCTCAAGGACACGACTGCACTCTCGTTCCTGTCAGCCATGCGTTACGAAACGGCATGGGAAGGCCAGGTTCATAGCAAGTCCATCGACTTCACGACGCTGTCGGGAGAAAAAGTCACTGTTGATGGCTACAGCACTGGCGAGAAGACGATCGGATGGGAGGTGGATGGTGGGACGATCATTGAGCTCCCGACTCGGTCCACGGACCCGACTTACGTGTTCTACCCGGATGACACGATTGACCCAAATGAGCTCACGGCCGAGGACTGGAACACGGATGATGCTGGAGGCTTTGACGTATTTGTGACCCTGCCAGCTGTCGACTTCGAGTCTCAAACCGATCTGGTCGAAAACAAAGATGCGATCGCGCTCGAGCACCTAACCGATAGTGAGAAGGGATGCGGCCTGGCGGACTATTCCGTAACCGAGAATGTGTTTATCACCCTCGTCATCCAAAACACCACGTTGCGGATTGATGACAAGGGAATTGCTGCGTCCGCGGTGACACAGACCGATGCGGTGGATGGGGCCGCACCGGACCGAGAAGCACCGGTCAGCATCACTGTTGATCGGCCCTACGCGCTCATGACCACGTCGGAATCGAGTGGCTGGGCACTCATGTATGCCACGATCACCGATCCCAGCACGGCGACCAACTAGGAGCACTCCACGTCGGCTCATGGACTGCACTCATTCCCGCTTGGGCAAGGGTGCAGGCCATGACCTTGTCAGGAAGAGAATTTCCATGTCTTCCGCTTCCATCACCAACGTTCGCTTTGACCTCTGAATACGTCATGGCTGCGGCTAAGTTCCTCACGTTCTGCCTGCCATCATCGCCTTTCAACACGGTGTCCCGATAGACTGTGCCGGTGATTATTGGCCAAAACGTCTCCATGCGAATCGGTACCCGCGAACTCCTGACGAACGCGAACTTCCGTATTGATAAGGGCATGAGAATCGGTCTCGTGGGACGCAACGGTGCTGGTAAGACCACTCTGACCAGGCTCCTCGCAGGAGAGGGCGTCACCTCCGATGTCATTGAGCACTCCGGAACCATCACGCGGTCCGGTGAGATTGGCTACCTCCCTCAGGACCCCCGCACGGGTGACCTGAGTGTCCTTGCCGGGGATCGGGTTCTTTCTGCTCGCGGGATCGATGACACGATCCGGAGGATCCGTAAGGCCGAATGGGAGATGGGGGAGTTCACCGGAGCCCGCCAACAAAAGGCCATGGAACGTTACGTCCGTCTTGATGCGGAATTCACTGCTGCGGGTGGATGGGCGGCGAACTCAGAGGCCGCAACCATCATGAGCGCTCTCGGGCTGCCCGGCAGAGTCATCTCTCAGCCCCTCGAAACCCTGTCCGGTGGTCAGCGCCGCCGCGTTGAGCTTGCTCGCATTCTGTTCTCGCAGGCCAAGACCCTGCTCCTTGACGAGCCCACCAACCACCTCGACCACGACTCGATCCTCTGGTTACGGGACTACCTGCGGAACTATTCCGGTGGTTTTGTTGTCATCTCCCACTCGACGGAGCTCTTGGATGAGACGGTCAACACCGTGTGGCATCTCGATGCCAACCGTGCCGAACTCGACGTGTATTCCATGGGTTGGAAGCTCTACCTGAAGCAGCGCGAAACCGATGAGAAGAGACGCCGCAGGGAACGAGCCAACGCAGAGAAGAAGGCCGCAACCCTGCTTGCTCAGGCGGACAAGATGCGAGCCAAGGCAACGAAGGCCGTCGCGGCACAGAATATGGCCAGGCGTGCGAACCGCATGCTCGATGGCCTGGAATCAGAACGTGCTGCCGACAAGGTCGCGGCCCTGCGTTTCCCCACCCCGGCTCCGTGCGGGAAGACCCCGCTGACCGGCCACGAACTGTCAAAGAGCTACGGTTCGCTCGAAGTGTTTGCAGGCGTGGACCTCGCCATTGACCGCGGCTCCAAGGTCGTGATCCTCGGCCTCAACGGTGCCGGCAAGACCACCCTGTTGCGGAT
Source organism: Flaviflexus massiliensis (assembly GCF_001375495.1). Classification (GTDB taxonomy): domain Bacteria; phylum Actinomycetota; class Actinomycetes; order Actinomycetales; family Actinomycetaceae; genus Flaviflexus; species Flaviflexus massiliensis. Next base: position 1,446,790 of record NZ_LN831058.1, read on the forward strand.
CATGGCAGGGGTCGAGGAACCTGACACCGGTGAGGTGAGGCCCGGGCACGGGCTCAAGCTCGGCTACTACGCTCAGGAACACGAAACGATCGACACGACAAAAACCGTGTACGAGAACATGCGGGCCTCCGCACCGGACCTGGACGACACCGAGGTCCGCAAGGTCCTGGGGTCTTTCCTGTTCTCGGGGGATGATGCGAGCAAACCTGCCGGTGTCCTATCCGGTGGTGAGAAGACCCGCTTGGCTCTCGCGACACTTGTTGTCTCGGCAGCCAACGTGCTCCTGCTTGATGAGCCCACGAACAACCTCGACCCTGCCTCCCGTGAAGAGATCCTCGGAGCACTGCGCACCTATGAAGGTGCCGTTGTGCTGGTGAGTCACGATGAGGGGGCCGTCGAGGCACTCAACCCCGAACGCGTCCTGCTCCTACCGGATGGCGATGAGGACCTGTGGAGCGATGACTACCTGGAATTGATCGCGCTCGCCTGATCGAGGATCTCATCCTCGATTTCCTCATCGGTGCGCCCACGCCGGGAAGGCTTCTTCTTCGGTTCTGTCCTGCTGGTACTCAGCCCCAGGTCCCTCAACTCTTCGTCCGTGAGGTCCAGTTCCCGCAGGTCAACCCCGTCTACCACCCACGTGTTTTCGGCTGCCTCACGGCGCGCCAGGATCGGGACGACCGCGAGCGCAGCCAGTGCAAAGAACCGCCACTCCCACGCATAAGCCAGGTGGGAGCCGAGTGATGTTGAGGGCTTGGGGTACGCCTGGGGTGCTCCAGTTTCATGAGATCCTGGCTGGTCTGAGGAGAGTTCGATCCTGCCCTCGTAGACCGGGGCGAGATTTGTCACGGAGTTGGGAAGTGCGTCGATCACCTGGTTGGGGTTGAGTGTGTAGAGGTAGCCGGGTGCGGGCTTACGATCATTGGGTTCTTCCGGTGGGCGGAGCCTGCCTTCGACGGTTACCGTACCGGCGGGTGGGAGTGGGACGTTTCCTTCACTCCCGTCGTCGCCGTCTGCTTGGAGGCGGGTGATCCAGCCGCGATCGACGATGATGGTGGTGTCGTGGCCGTCAACCTCGGTTTTCATGAGGGCAATGACCTGGTAGGCGGCTTGACCGCTCACTGAGCGCCCCCGCAGGAGCAGCTGACTGTCGGGAATGAATTCACCCGTCACTGTTGTTTCGTGCCATTCGTCGCTGCGGCTATCAAGTTCGCCGAGTGGAGCTGCTTCCTGGTCCCATGCGGTGTCGATCTGATTGGCGCGCGCAACTTTTTCTTCGTAGCGGCCATGCTGCCATTGCCCGAGGAACACGCAGGTAATGGAGGCGATGATCATGAGGATGATGAGCCCGATCCAGCGAGGGCTGGTGAGGAACGAGTATTTGCCCATTACCGGAAAAACTCTCCCTCGTTCAGGTGGTGGGTCGCCTCATAGGTGGTGAGCTCGCCGTGGTTTTCGACGAGCCTGGGGGAGGGGCCGCGTTCCCGGCCAGCATTGGCGACGAGGACGGCGATTGCGGGGATGATGACTGCGCAGAGGCCGAGGATGATGCGGGCGGGCCAGTTCGGGATGAGGAGAACGAGGATGAAACAGATGATGCGGAAGATCATGGACACGAGGTAGCGGCGGCTCCGCCCCTCAATGTCTTCGTTGAGTGCGCGCCGTACCGAGGTGACCGATACGATCTTCGATGCGCGTTTTCCCATAGTCCCAGGTTACGCCACCTGGTGGAGCAACCAATATTCGCGGTTTACAGTGTTGCTATGAAACTTGTACTCATGCGCCATGCTCGCGCCAACGATGGATTGCCCGATAAGGCTCGCCGACTGAGCGATGAAGGGCGGGAACAGGCAAAGGACCGAGGCAGGCAGCTCGCCGATACCGTATTCGATTCTGCTTACGTGTCAGATTCTGCCCGGACGAAGGAAACGTTCCGCCTCCTCCAGGTGGATGCCGACCGTATTGAGGAAATGCCGGAGCTCTACCTGGGCTCACATGAGACCGTTATCGAGCTCGTCAGGAATCTGTCCGAGGATGAGAAGATGGTGCTCATCGTCGGGCACGAACCAACGATCTCCGCAGCATCGGCGCTACTGGGTTCAACGTCCGCACGTGTCCACGAAGTCCGCACCGGAGTTTCCCCCTCAACAGCCATCGTTCTTGAATTCGATTCGTGGGATGGCCCTGGCACCATCATCGACGTCATGAGGCCGCAGTCGTAAAGACTGAGCTCCAGGGTTCTTCAGTTCAGTACCCACTCCTGCCTGACGAGCTCGGAAATGGAACGCTGACACCGGTGTCTGAAGTTCTCGGCCAATCTCCGTTCACTAAGGACCGTTAACGATGCGTAGAAGGCTGGTGGAGATTCTTTCTCCACCAGCCTTCTTGGATCTTGCTACCCGTCTCGAGTTGTTTCGAAGCGTGCGGGGTTATGCCCAGCCAAAGAGTGCGCCAACAGCATCGAGCCGGTTGAAGGAAATGTTGGCATCTGCCTGTTCACGGACGATGGGCTTTGCCTGGAAGGCGATGCCAAGGCCGGAGATGCCGAGCATGTCGAGGTCGTTCGCCCCATCGCCGACGCACACGGTGCGATCGAGCGGAACCCTGTACTTGTCGGCCCACGACGTTACCTTCTCGGCTTTCGTTTCCCGACCAATAACGGGACCAATCGTGCGGCCGGTTAGGACACCGTCGTTGATCTCGAGTTCGTTGGCGATCCACTGATCGATCGAGAGACGCTCCGCGAGCGGATCGAGGATCTTCGTGAAACCACCGGAGACGAGTCCGAAACGGGCACCGCGATCGTGAGCGAGCTCGACGAGGCGCTCCGCGCCCGGGGTGGGCCGGATTTCGCGGGCAACGTGGTCGATGATGGTGGACGGCAACCCCTCCAGGACAGCGACACGCAACGTGAGGGATTCTTCGAAGCTCAGTTCGCCCCTCATGGCCCTGTCCGTGACGGCCTTGACCTCGTCCTCCTTGTTGGCGCGGCGAGCAAGGAGCTCGATCGCTTCATCTTGGATGAAGGTGGAGTCGACGTCGGTGACGATGAGGGCGGGGCCGTGTTCGGCGAGGTCACCCCATGTGAGTGCGGCGTCGATGCCGAGAGCGGTTGCGGGGGAGACAAGCTCCTCGTTCCAGCCCGCGAAGTCACCCGTGGCGGTACCCGTGAAGGTGGTGGCGGCAAAGCCGTCCACGGGAACCTCCGTGGCCGTCAGGTCACGCACTCGGCTGTCGAGGTAGCTGTGGGCATGGCGCAGGTAGGCGCCGGGCAAGGGGCGAGGGGACACGAGTCCGAGTCGAACCCTGTCCCCTCCGTTGGGATTCGTCATTTTTTCACGATACTGTTCTTCGGAACAACAACGATTCCGGATTCCGTTACGTGATATCCGCGTGCCATGTCCTCTTCGGGATCGATGCCTAGCTGGGCGCCTTCCTCGACGCGCACGTTCTTGTCAAGAATTGCTTTCGAGATCGTGGCATTACGGCCGATCTGGACGTTGTCGAACAGGATCGAGTTCCGTACCGACGACCAGGAGTTCACGCGCACGTGCGGGGACAGGACCGAGCCCATGACTTCACCACCGGAGATGATGACGCCGGGGGAGATGATCGAGTCGAGCGCGTGGCCGAGGCGTTCGTGGTGACCGTAGACGAACTTCGCGGGCGGCAGACCCGTGTAGCCGGTAAAGAGCGGCCACTTGTCGTTGTACAGGTTAAAGACGGGGGACACGGAGATGAGGTCCATGTTGGAGTCGTAGAACGCGTCGATCGTTCCCACGTCACGCCAATAGTTGCGGTCCTTATCGGTGGAACCGGGAACGTCGTTGAACGTGAAGTCGTAGAGACCGGCCTGCCCGGCTTCCACAAACTTCGGCACGATCGAACCACCCATGTCGTGGGATGAGTCGTCATCCAACGCGTCGGCCTTGACGACGTCGATGAGCGCATCGGTGTTGAACACGTAGTTGCCCATGGAGGCGAGAACTTCGTTCGGGGAGTCCTTCAGACCAACAGCATCCTTGGGCTTCTCCAGGAATGCGCGCATCTTGACCGGGTTGTCCGGGTCCGCATCGATCACACCGAACTGGTCAGCAAGCTCGATGGGCTGCCTGATACCGGCTACGGTCATCGGAAATCCCGAATCAATGTGGGACTCGACCATCTGCGAGAAGTCCATGCGGAAAATATTGTCCGCACCAGTGATGACCACAATGTCGGGCCGCTCATCCTCAATCGTGTTGAGCGACTGGTAGACGGCGTCTGCAGAACCGAGGAACCAGTTCTTACCCTTGCGCTGCTGGGCAGGCACCGGAGCGACATAATTGTCGAGCATGGTAGACATGCGCCACGTCTTGGAAATGTGGCGGTCAAGGGAGTGGGACTTGTACTGCGTGAGGACAACAACCTTCAAGTACCCCGAGTTCACGAGGTTTGACAGCGAGAAGTCGATCAGTCGGTAGATGCCTCCGAAGGGAACGGCCGGTTTGGCGCGCTCGGCAGTGAGCGGCATCAGGCGTTTTCCTTCCCCACCGGCGAGGACAATGGCGAGGACACGGGGATTAGATCTCATGACGACAACTATACCCAAGACCGTGACCGGGACCACCGAGTTTGCAGAAATTCTCCACTTCCGTGGGTACGATAAAGGAAGGAAACGTCACGACATTGAAAGGGAGTTCCCATGAGGGTTGATTTACTAACACGCGAATACCCACCCAATATTTACGGTGGTGCCGGTGTCCACGTTGCGGAACTGTCAAAAGTCCTAGCCGATCATGCCGACGTGCACGTCCACGCCTTCGACGGCCCCCGCGACGGCAACCCGGTTCCCGGTGTCACCGTCACGGGATACGACTACCTGGACGGTCTCGAAGGCAACGATGCCATTAAGACGTTCGGGGTCGATCTGCAGATGGTTGCCGGCGTCGAGGGCGCAGACCTGGTCCACTCCCACACCTGGTACGCGAACCTCGCCGGCCACCTGTCGGGACTCATGTACTCGATTCCTCACATCATCTCCGCCCACTCGCTCGAACCGCTCCGCCCCTGGAAGCGGGAACAGCTCGGTGGCGGCTACGAGCTCTCCGCCTTCGCGGAAAAGACCGCGTACGAAGGAGCCGCTGGCCTCGTCGCGGTGTCGCGCGCCATGCGAGAAGATATTCTGCGCAGCTACCCGAAGGTTGACGAATCCAAGGTGGAGGTCATCCACAACGGCATCGACCTGGATGCGTGGAAGCGTCCCGAGTCCCTCGATGAAGCCGAGGCCTACTTCCGTTCCTACGGGCTCGACCCCGACCGTCCCACAATTATCTTCGTTGGTCGCATTACCCGGCAGAAGGGCGTCCCGCATTTCCTGCGTGCCGTCGCCCAGCTCCCTCGTGACATCCAGGTCATTCTCTGTGCCGGTAAGCCCGACACCGTCGAGATCGCGAACGAAGTCCGCGGGCTCGTCGAGGACCTTCAGAAGGAACGCGACGGCATTGTCTGGATTGAAGAGCACCTCCCGCACGACAAGATGGTGTTCCTTCAATCTATGTCCACCACTTTCGTCACCCCCTCCGTCTACGAGCCTCTCGGGATCGTCAACCTTGAGGCCATGGCGTGCGGCCTGCCCGTCGTGGGCTCCGATACCGGAGGCATTCCCGACTGCATCGTTCACAACGAGACCGGACTCCTCGTTCCCATCGACCAGGTTGATGACGGGACCGGAACCCCGAAGGATTCGACGCAGTTCGAAGCTGACCTTGCCTCAGCCCTCGTCGAGGTCTGCGCCGATCCCGAACGCGCCGCAGCGATGGGTAAGGTCGGCCGTAAGCGTGTCGAAGAGCAATTCTCGTGGGATTCCATTGCGGTGAAGACGATGGACTTCTATCGCAGGGTCCTCGACCGCTTCTGAGTGGACTAAACTGGGATATATGGGAGATGTTCTAGAACTTCAGCAGGTATCGGTGCGGCGCGGAAGCCGCAATATTGTCGACCGTGTCGACTGGTCCGTGAACGAGGGTGAACGCTGGGTCATTCTCGGCCCCAACGGGGCCGGGAAAACCTCCCTCATTCAGCTTGCTGGAGCCCGCCTCTTCCCGACCGTGGGAACCGCGACCATCCTTGGTGAGAAGGTCGGCAAGGCCAACGCAGCCGAGCTTCACCCTCTTATCGGCCTCGCATCCTCCGCACTCGATGCGCGGATCCCGGGATCGGAACACCTCCACGACGTGGTCCGGACCGGCGCCTACGGAGTGACGGCCCACTGGCGGGAGCAGTACGACGAGGAAGACGACCAGCGTGCGCGCGGACTCCTTGCGACCATGGGCGTCGGTGAACTCGCCGACCGAACGTTTGCGTCGATCTCTTCTGGGGAAAAGAAGCGTGTGGGCATTGCTCGTGCGCTCATGCCCGATCCGGAAATCCTGCTCCTCGACGAGCCTGCCTCCGGTCTCGATTTGGGCGGACGTGAGGAACTCATGGGATCGTTGCGAACCCTGTCCTCCGATCCCGCAGCGCCGTCCATGATCCTCGTGACCCACCACGTGGAAGAGATTCCTGCGGGCTTCACCCACGTTCTGCTCATGAAGGACGGATCCGTTCTTGACAGCGGCGAGATCGATGACGTGTTGACGAGTGAGAACCTATCGGAATGCTTCGGTATCAAACTTGGTGTTGAAAAAACTGGGGACCGCTACACGGCCCGTGCGACGTTGAACTGAGCTTGGCCTCACAGCCGCGCCCTATACTGGTAACTGAGTCACAACATGAGGAGTACATATGGGCTGGATGGCTTGGCTAATCATCGCAATCGTCTTGGGAATTATCGAGATGTTGACGGTCGAGTTCACCTTCCTCATGTTGGCTGGTGGCGCACTAGCCGCGGCAGCCGCCGCGGGCTTCACCGATAACCTGGCTGTCCAGGTTATTACCTTCGCAGTCGTTGCCGTCATCCTCCTGTTGACGGTACGACCCTGGGCACGGAACCACATTTACCAATCCAGCCCCGAAACCAGAACCAATTCTCATGCCCTCCTCGGACGGCAGGCAGAAGCGATCAGTGACGTGACGGCCCGTGGCGGCCGTATCAAGCTTGGTGGTGAAGTGTGGTCGGCCAGAACGGCAGGCGACATCATCCCCTCCGGTGCTCTGGTCGTTGTTAACCACATCGACGGCGCAACCGCGATCGTCAGCCCAAGGTAAGGAATCATGTTAGAAGACACGTCACCGGGCCAGATTATTCTCTGGATCCTCCTACTTGTTCTCGTTGTCTTTATTGCAGCGGCCCTCTTCAAGTCCGTCCGCATCGTCTCTCAGGGTGAGGCACAGATTGTGGAACGACTGGGCAAGTACCATCGCACACTCACCCCGGGTATGCACTTCCTCGTCCCCTTCATCGACCAGATCCGCCAGCGCGTCGACCTTCGTGAACAGGTTGTGCCCTTCCCTCCGCAGCCCGTTATCACCTCCGACAACATCGTTGTCAACATCGACACCGTCATCTACTACCAGGTGACCGGGCCCGAGGCAGCGACCTACGAGATCGCCAACCCCATGGCCGGTATCGAACAGCTCGCAGTCACAACCCTGCGTAACATCATTGGTTCGATGGACATGGAGCAGGCGCTCACCGGACGTGACCAGATTAACGGACAGCTCCGCGGAGTGCTCGATGAGGCGACGGGACGCTGGGGCATCCGCGTCAACCGTGTCGAGCTCAAGGCTATCGACCCGCCCGCAACCGTCCAGTCGGCCATGGAGCAGCAGATGAAGGCGGAACGTGACCGCCGTGCAGCAATCCTCACCGCTGAAGGTATCAAGCAGTCCGCGATCCTGACCGCCGAGGGTGAAAAGCAGTCCGCGATCCTCACGGCCGAAGGAGACGCTCAGTCAACGATCCTCCGCGCCCAGGGTGAATCCCGAGCCATCCTCCAGGTCTTCGACGCTATCCATCGTGGCAACGCAGATCCGAAGCTACTCGCATACGAGTACATTCAGATGCTGCCGAAGATCGCTGACTCGGAGTCGTCGAAGATGTGGATCATTCCGACCGAACTCACCGAGGCACTCAACGCAGTCACCACCGGTTTCGGTGGCACCCCGAAGACCCCGGTCGCGGGCGATTCGGATGAGCAGCCCAAGGTTGATTTCGGTCACGGTGACGAGGACGTGGCTGATGCCCTGCTCAACACGTCCCTCCCGGACATTGACGATGCCCTCGCGGCCGCGAAGGGGGAGGCTGCCCGCGCAACCGACGAGGCCTCCGAAGCTGGGGAGCACTCGGGTCGCCGTGCACGTCGTAGCGACACGGCTGGACAGGACCCGGATCGTCCGCACCGTGACGAGAACGACCAGCAGTAAGACGAAGAAATGTTTCTAGGGTAGCGACCTGGGTGCAACAATTGAGGGCGGCAATCATGCCGCCCTCAACTCTTTCCGGAAGGACATCGTGTACGTCGAGCTCTCTGGACCTGATGAACGTTTGCAGGACTACACCTCCCTGACCGACGTGGCGCTACGCAAGAAACTGGAGACAGAACGGGGCCTGTACCTCGCCGAATCCACGAATGTTGTCATGCGAGCCATCCAGGCCGGCCACAAGCCTCGCTCTTTCCTCACCGCGCCCAAGTGGATTCCGACCCTCGAACCGTGGATCGAGCAGGCCTGCGGAAGCCTTGATGGGGGAGAGACGCCCGTTTATCTTGCCGGGGAGGACGTGCTCGAACAGATCACGGGATTCCATCTGCACCGCGGAGCTCTCGCCGCCATGCACCGCCCTGCGCTACCCCAGGTCGCCGACATTGTTAAGGACGCGAAGGTTGTTGCCGTTATTGAAGATCTCGTTGACCACACGAATGTTGGTGCGATCTTCCGCTCGTGCGCAGCCCTTGGCGTCGATGCAGTCCTCGTCAGCCCAGGGTGCGCCGACCCGCTCTACCGCAGATCGGTGCGCGTCTCGATGGGCACCGTCTTTCAAGTGCCGTGGACACGGCTCGAATCGTGGCAGGACCTGGAAGTCATGGTTGGGCAGGGGTGGAAGGTAGCCGCCCTCGCGCTGACCGAGGAGTCCGTTTCCCTCGCGGAATTCACTAACTCTCTGGAGCCCGATGATCGAGTCGCGCTCCTGTTCGGAACCGAGGGGCACGGACTGTCGAAGTGGGCGCTTCGCGCCGCAACCCACACGGTCAGGATTCCCATGGCGGGTGGTGTGGACTCACTCAACGTCGCCGCAGCGTCAGCGGTAGCAAGCTATGCGGTCACCCAAGGATTGCACGGGGATCACAGGTCATCCTGACCCAAAAATGTTGCTTGTCACTGCTCACTCGATCGATATCGCGAAGGTCACAGTGATTACCGGTTATAACCGGTTGCTCGAGCACCCTCTTCGTGGTGGGTTTAATGTGTGAGTATTACTTCCGTTCCCGATGCTATTTTTGTTCGCGCCCTCGGGCAGGTCTGTCTGCGGTACCGGAAAGAGCGGGGGATTAGCCAACAGACTTTCGCAGATTCGGTGGGAATGGATCTGAGCAATTACCAGTACATTGAGCACGGACAGAATCCCCGTGGCGACATGTCCAATCCGCAAATGAAGACCCTGCTTGCTATTGCGCGCGGCTTCCAGGTGCCGCTCAACGTCATGATGAATGACGCGTGGGAGACCGCCACCAGCAAGCTGTAGTCCACGTCTTTTCTTTAGCCCCCTGTTCCACAGGGGGCTTTCCTCTGCATTCAGATCGGTGCCTGGGTGGGCAGATTGTTCTCGATGAGCGGGCTAAGCCCGAAGTCAAAGGAAGGACAATCATGTTCATCAGTCAGATAGCTGTGCCCCGGCCCCGGCCGGTCGCGACCCGAGCGGGGAGGCATCATGGATAGCCTCTGGATACCGGCCGTACTCCTCCTGATCTGCGTTAGCTCTATCGCCCTATTTGTCATCAGGAGGAAGCAGTGAGAAAAACACTTGCTTGCCTCGCTCTCACGGGACTGCTGTCCGGCGCAGGAATCACGGCAGCCCAGGCTGACCTCACCGCGACACTCAACGTGGACTGGGATGGGGCGCCGGCAGAAATCTCCTCGGGAGACGTGGCGGTAGCAACCATCGAATGGGATTCGAACTATGCTCACGGATACCTGGACGATGCTGAACCAACCGAATCGACGTTTACGATCACGGCAGAGCGCGGCACGATGGTGTCAATGCCCGACCAGTGCGGGGACGGCTCCATCCTGAGCCCCACCGAGATTAGTTGCGTGCTGACGATGCCGGACGATGACGGTGTGGCAGGGATGCTTCCCGTCCCGGTGCGGGCGTGGGGTTCGAACGGTGACAACCTCACCGTCACCGTCACCGACCCACATGGCAATGTTGCCAACGCACCGAACATTCCCATCGTCGCCACCTCCGGAATCGACGTTTCCCTGGCCCCGGCAGGAATCTCGCCATCGGACTACCTTTTTAATGAGACGGCCGATGCGACAACGACCGTGCCGATCATGGTGTCGGTTCCCATCGGGGCTGAACCACTCGACGGTGATGTTGCTATCGAGCTTGTTCTCGATACGACGAGCGGTCCCGACATCTCCGAGCACATGAAGCACCTCGAAATTGTCAACGTCGGAACGGGCGGTGCCATGACCGGGGTTGCCGCGAACAGCGGTCACTACCCCAGGCCGGAAGTTGAGGTGGGCATTGTTGAGAACGTGCTGACACTGACCTTCCCCGTCGCGGATGTTATCTCACCGAGTGTGGATGGTGCCGGTCAGGTCCTGGACACGGTTCCGGTCGCATCCTTCGGGCTGCGCTTCACCTACCCCGTGTACTCTGCCGAGCAGAACAACATGGCCATGTCCTGGTCTGCCCAGGTCCGCTCCGTCAGGGCACGCACGGCGACGGCGGAGTTGACGGAACAGATTCGTACGACGAACGATCTGTCGGTCACCTCCTTCGTTTCCGATGGTTCGGTCAGTGCCCGCTTCGTCAACGGACATGCCCCAAGCGCGGGCGGGATCCTCGCGGAACCGGGCGACGATCCGGCAAAGCTGCCGGCCGTTCACCGCGACGTGTGGGACCCCGCCCAGGGGACCGGCACACTCTCGGCCGGCGCGGACAACTGGCAGGGACGCGGACCAATCCTGCCGGGTGACCAGATGGTGGGGATCGTCAACTCTGCCCACTATCTCGGCCACGGGACAGCGGACTACGAGCCGGGAACAACCCACGGCTACTGCCTGATTTTCGATCGCGAGAAGGGCACCACGTCATACAACGGGCTCTATTCCGTGACCCAATTGCAGGACTACACCCTTGAGTACCTGTCCGGCCCCATCCCGGGTGGATTTGCCACACCGGACTGCGGGCAGGGCGAATGGTCGCAGGCCGCGGTGGCTGATCCGACCGCGATTCGGATTCTCTTTGATCCGGCGAAGCAGGAGGCTGACTTTACTGCCCGTCCGATCCTCGGTGCCGGCTACCTTGCGGCCGAAGACCTGGACGAAGGGGAGCGTGCATGGATGGCCGGAGGACACAGCCTCGATATTAGCCAGGGATGGAACATGACGGGGTCACCCATTGCGGAAGCCCCCGGATACGGATCGACCACGACCTTCCGCGATGCGGTGGAAGCCGTTCCGTCTCGCACCTCCGTCTCCCTTGAGGCATCGAGCGACACGGTCGCACGCGGTCAGGAGATTACCTGGACGGTCCAGACGCGAGTCTCGGCAGCACCCTTTGCCGATCGGGGAACCGATACGGTCACGCATAGGCTCACTCTCCCTGCGGGGGTGGAATACGTCAGTTCAGAGGTTGACCCGACGATCGGTGAAGAACACGGACGCCAAGTGCTGACGTGGGATGGGTCGGTTGAAGTGGGAACTCCACTCAATACCGATATTGTCACCGTGCACAGGACCGGGACCGGATCTCTCACGGCACAGGTTGCTGTTGAAAATCAGGACAGTGCGCGGCTGAGAACCGATAGTGACTCGGCTTCGGTTGCTGCCCTCGCATCGTCAGGAACCTACCTCGCAAAAATGTCGGAATCCTCCGAATTTGCGCTTGATGGTGCCAACAGGTGGACGGTGGAATTGCACAACCGTGATGCCGACCCGGTCACAGTCGCGGATACGATCGACATCCTGCCCTTCGAAGGGGATGGTCGAGGAACCATCACCTCCGCTGATGTCAGCATTGTGGAGATCGCTGGGGGAGAACCGTGGGTCACCACCGCCGACCCGAGCACGCTTAATCCCGACCCTGCCGCAACGGAAAATGGCGCGCCAGGACAGCCCTCCAGCATGTGGGAGGAATGGAACGGTCAAGAGAACGTCACTGCCGTGCGATGGGTCAGCCGTGATCTCGGGCCCGGTCAGGTCGCGACCTACACCATCGACTATTCGGTTACGGGTGCGACCAACGGGGACCTGTTTGTGAACTCGGCGCAGACCCGCACGGTTGGCTCAACCACGATGATCAACTCGAGCGCCTCCACGACCGTTGGCGACCCCGCCGACCTTCAGGTTCACAAGAGGCTCGTAGGTTCGGACAGTGCCCTTGCTGCCGGTGAGGAGCTGACGTTCGAGATCCAGGTGAAGGGAACCGGCCCGGGCACCGTGCGCGGAGCGACCCTTGTCGATATACCGGTCAAGGGACTGACTGACATCACCTTCACCCACGTGGACCAGGGCACCGCCGAAGGGGGCGTGTGGCGCATCGGTGATCTACCCGAAGGGCAGATCCTCACCGCTACCGTCACGGGCATTGCCACCGGTGGGCCGGTGGAAAACATGGTTGTGGCAGAACCCTGCGATGACTGCGTCCCAACCCCGCCCCCGGCCTGCGTCCCCAACGTTGACGTGGAGTCGGACACCGACAGGTGCGATTTTGTTGAACTGACCGAACAGCCCGTTCTCAAGGTTGACAAGCACCATGAAGGGATCCTGCCTGAATCCGGACCCGTGAGTTTCACCATTACCGTCGCCAATGACACCCAGCCCGAGGAGGGAACGGTCACCGCTGCGAGCCTCGTGACGGCAACCGACCTGCCGGGAATGGGACTCGACCCTGCCACCATCGCGTGGAGCGACCTGAGCGTGGGAGAAGCGAGTGGAGCAGACTGGCACATTGGAACACTCCGCGCCGGTGAACTCGTGACCGCCACCGTGACCGGAGACCTCGTGACCGACACCCAACGCGTCGTCAACGCAGTCTTCGTTCACAACCCGGAGCTACCGAGGGAACTCACCGACCCGCTCGAGCCCATCCCCAACAGTACCGTTTACGAGGATACGGACCAGGCCGACGTCGTTGACCTGAGCCGCGAAGGACGGCTTGCCATCAACAAGGAACTGGCCGAGCTCGATGGTAATCTCCTGACCTACGTCATTGAGGTTGGAAACCTGGGTGGGGAGACCATCGAAGGCGTCACCGTTCACGACCTTCCTGACAGGCACCTCGAGGCAGAACTCGCCCAGCCCACCGCCGGTGAGTTCGACGGTCTCACCTGGCACGTTGGTGACCTCGAACCCGGGCAAGTCGAAACCGTCCTCGTCACAGCCCGTGCCGAACGCGGCATCGACACCGTCACGAACCGCGCCTATACAGAGTCGGAAACAATCCCGCACGATGGCGGATTCGAACCGAATCCAACACTCGAAACCGATACCGACCGTGGCGACATTGTCACCGTCACACTCCCGCAACCCGACCTGCGTATCGACAAGCGCATCCTCGACATCAACGCCACCAGCGCCACCTTCGAGATCGAAGTCTGCAACCTCGGAGACGGCACCGCCACCGCGGTAACCGTGACCGACGAAGGGGGACAGTCCATCACCTCCCTCGATTCGGATGATGAACGGTACAACGACGGAACGTTCTACATCGGGAACCTCGAGGCAGGGGACTGCGAGACACTCACGGTTGCAGCAACCATCACCGGCAACGGACACAACATCGCCTACGTCGACTCACCCGACGACCACCTTGAAGAAGGCGCCAACCAGCCCAACGAGTCCATCGCTGACGACATTGACGGCTGGGACAGGGTTGACTTCACCATCCCCGGGGCCGCGGGCCCCACACCGGAAGAGCCCCTCGCCTTCACCGGCCCACGGGTCGGCGGCCTCATTGCCGGAGGCATCGGACTCCTGACACTCGGGGCAGGGATTCTCGTCTCACGACGCCGAATCTAACCCCATCAGACAGCCAGGCCCCACACCGATAACACAGATCGGGAAACAGGGGACTGACCGTCACGCGTGAGAGGTTTTGCCGGGGCTACTCAGCCCCGGCAAAACCATTCTGACGCCACGCTTCGTAGATGGCGATCGATGCCGAATTTGCCAAATTCAATGACCGGATATGAGGCTGCATCGGAATGCGTACCCGCTTCGTCACAGCCCCATGGTCCATGACATACTCCGGCAGTCCGGTAGGCTCCGGGCCAAAGAGCAAAACATCGCCGGGCTCGTACAACACATCGGCAAAAGAGTTAGATGTGTGCCCCGTGAACGCGTAAATCTTCCGCCCTTCACCAAGATGCTCCAGGAGAGCATCCCAGTTCTTGTGAATCTTCAGATCAGCCAGGTCGTGATAGTCCAAACCGGCACGACGAAGATGAGCATCGCTGAAATTAAAACCCAGAGGCTCCACCAGATGAAGGGTGATACCCGTGCAGGCAGACAGGCGAATAGCGTTGCCCGTATTGGAGGGAATGCAGGGCTCGTAAAAGACGACATCAAACACGAGCCAAGACTACCTACTGTTGATACGTCACTTCCAACGTGGCACGAGCAATCGTGTGGAACAACGCGTTAAACGACACCGCTGCCATGGACACATCATCCGGCAGATCCAGGGTCGGAACATCGAGAGCATGGACCGCAAAAATGTAGCGGTGCGGACGATCACCGGCAGGTGGGTTCGCGCCCTCCCAGCCCCACTCGCCACCATCGGTCCGCACGTGAGTGGCGGCGCCAGGAAGGAACAAGTCCGACTGCCCGTGACCGCGATCCAAGAACGTCACGGCCGTATCGAGATCAACGATCGCCCAATGCCAATACCCGGATGGTGTTGGGGCGTCCGGGTCGAAGCAGGTCACAACAAAACTCTTCGTCTCCTCTGGGAAACCGTGCCATGACAGCTGGGGAGACACGTTCTCGCCCTCGAACGTGTGCTCCTTCGGCATTGCCTGCCCGGCCACAAGATCGCTTGATTCCAACGTAAAAGAGGGGACCGGGGGAAGAGACTCGTACGGATCGGGTGCAATGGGACGCTCAAGATTCATAACCCCAGTCTATGTCAGCAGTCACACCCATGTGAGAGGACGGGGTCCGCGTCACTCAAAATTACGGTCGATTTTTGCCGTTCGAGACCCTAAGCTAGCTATCGAACAAACGTTCTAATCGAGGAGGGGTGATGAACCAAGTACAGCGACTGGAATACGCTCGTGCAGTCCTGCACAAAGCAGAAACAGCCAGCGGCCTCACTCGTGTCGAAGAGCAGGGAGGCTGGAACACCCCCGATGTTCTCCAGCCCGTTCTCCCCTCTCTCACCCCCGGAGTCCTCACCGTCACGGGCTCGGCAACCATCCTCCTCGCTCTCGCAGGGCACGCCTCCAAACAGGGAGCCTGGACCGCCATCCTCGGCCTGCCCTGGGTCGGGTGGGGAGCCGCAACGGAACACGGACTCGACCTCACTCGAACAGCACACATCCCGCACCCCGGATCCCAGGCCGCTAATATCCTGACCGCGCTCGCGGACGGCTTCGACATTATCGCGGCCGGCGATATGAACCTCGGGATTCGCGAGGAACGTGCAATTGCCCAACGGGTGCGAGCCCGAGGAGCCACGATCCTTGCAACAAACTGGTCGACATCGTCGGGGACCCTGCGCGTAGAAAACGAGGGTGCGGAAGGCTATGCGGACGGGGTGGGGCACCTGAAGCGGCTCCGCTTCCGCGTGTCTGCTGGAATGTCGTCAGTCTCCTGCCTGTGGACGGGAGAGGAACTTGTGGCGACACCGCGTGCGCTGAGGGCGGTGGTCTCATGATTGGGACACTGCGAGGCGCCCTGTGGGTCCCGGACTGGCCGGTTGCGGCAGCGGTCTCCTCCTCTCTCGCATCCCCGGAGGCCCCGGTGGCAGTGTGCGACACGAAGGTGCGTGCCGCCAGCCCGAGCGCGCGCCGGCAGGGAGTGCGGGTGGGCGATACTCGGCGGAAGGCGCTCTCCCTTGTCCCCGACCTGCAGGTCATCGCGAGGGATGATGAGCGTGATGAGAGGGTCTTCAGTGCTGTTCTCGATGCAATCGACGATCATGTTGCCACCACCGTCATTATCCGTCCCGGTCTCGTTACCTTCGGGGCCGCAGCCCCGGCCCGCGCAGCGGGCGGGTTGGATGAACTTGCGCAGGCCCTGATCTCATCCGTGGCGAGCCAGTCCGAAGAGTCCCAGGTCGGTTATGGGAGCGGGCTTTTGACCTGCGTGCTTGCGGCACGAGCTGGGGCAAATGTGCCGGTTGAGGAGACGGCATCCTTCCTGGCTGACTTTCCACTCACCGCGGTTCTGACGGTGGCCGGTAACCCTGCAATGCAGAAAGACTGGGAGGCGATGATCGAGACGCTCGCCGGGCTCGGGGTGCGCACAATCGGGCAGTTTGTGGCGCTCGACCATGCCCAGGTTGCGTCCCGGTTTGGGATGGTGGGGACGGTGCTGTGGCAGCTGTGCCAGGGTGCTGACCATGCCGTCCCGCAAACGACCGCACCGGCACGAGACATCGCGGTGCGCCGCCACGTCGATGCGGTCAGCAACGAGGAACAGGCGGCGTTCCTGGCGAAGCAACTGGCTGATGAATTGGCTGGGAAGCTGGGGGAGCGGATGCAGGTGGCGGGGCAGCTCATGGTGAGTGCACGCTTCTCGAACGGCCTGGAGAAGAGCCGCACCTGGTCGGTTGATGGCGTGAACCGGGCACGGGACATGACGGACAGGGTCCGCTGGCAAATATCCGGCTGGTTAGCGAGCGACCGGCCGCTTGGTGAACTGGTCTACCTAGAACTGGTGGCAACGGGCCTGACGGCGGCGGGTACCCAGCAGACATCGCTGTGGGGAGACCGCCGCCGAGGCCAGGAGCAGGCACAGCGAAGCGTGCTTCGGGTGCAGGGGATGCTCGGGGATAGTGGTGTGCAGTCCGTTCGAGTGACGGGTGGCAGGTCGCCTGATGCGGCCACCGAATTTGAGAACTGGCATGTCTCTACGGAAAAGAAGGAACCTATCAAGCCATGGGTTGGGGCCGTGCCCCGGCCCTGGCCGTCCGTGGTGTTCCCAGAACCACCGCGGGTGGCACTGTCCTGCCGGTGCGGGGGCAATATTTACGTGGGCTCCGACATTGAGCTTGCCTGCGTTGGTTGCGATGATCCTGTCCCCACCGCCATGGTTCTCCTTGCAGGGCAGGGAAAGAGAACCCCAAGCTATTCGCATGCCTCCTGCTACTACTCGGGTCAGGTGCGAGTGTGGAACTATGCCGGACCGTGGAACGTATCCGGGCGGTGGTGGGCAAAAGACGCCTATCGGCGTGCCTACCTCCAGCTTGGTCTTGAGGGGCCGGCTGCTCTCATCTACCGGAGCGGTGCCAGCTGGTTCCTGGAAGGGATCTACAGCTAGTGGCACGCTACGCTGAACTGCACGCTCATTCCGCCTTCTCTTTCCTTGACGGAGCCTCCCTCCCGGAAGACTTGGTGAATCGTGCGGCCGAATTAGAGCTATCGGCCCTGGCACTCACCGACCACGATGGGCTTCCCGGGGTGGTTCAGCTCGCGACCGCGGCCCGGGATGTGGGACTACCAACCGTGATCGGCACCGAACTGTCCTTACCCCTTGAGGGACAGGTCTATGCGGACAAACGAGCGGGTGCACGCGACCCGGAAGGACGGCACCTCCTGGTGCTGGCACACGGGGTGGATGGCTACCGCAGGCTCTCGTCCGCAATCGGGCGTGCCCAGCTGGCAACGGGACGCAAAGGACGAGCCGATTACAGCCTGGAGGGGTTGGCGGAAGCCTCGGGTGGGCAATGGCAGATCCTGACCGGCTGCCGCAAAGGTCACGTGCGAAGCGCACTTGAAACAGAGGGCTACGAGGCAGCCGGGCGGGAACTTGATCGGTTGATCGCGCTTTTCGGGCAGGATCACGTGGCTGTTGAGGTGACCGATCTGGGGAACCCGCACGACCGCGAGCGGGCAGACACCCTGGTGGAACTTGCGCGCGACTACGGGGTACGGGCCGTGGCAACCGGACAGGTGCACTATGCGACGGCCGAGGAACGGCCGCTGGCTGATACTCTCGCGGCGATCAGAAGCCGGGCAACTCTCGACGATATTGATGCGTGGCTTCCGGCTTCGGGAGCCTATCTCCGTTCCGATGCCGAGATGAGAAGAATCCATGCTCGGCACGAGCACCTGGTGGATGCTGCCAGTGAGCTTGGCAGTGAACTGGCTTTCGACCTGCAACACATCGCCCCGCAACTCCCGCCCTTCCCTGTCCCGGAGGGACACACGGAAGCCTCATGGTTGCGGGAACTGACCTATCGGGGTGCGCGGCAGCGCTACGGGGACCGGAACGAGACGGTAGGAGCCTGGGAACAGATCGACCACGAGCTGGCGGTGATTGAAGAACTCTACTTCCCCGGATACTTTCTTATCGTTCACGAGATCGTGGAATTCTGCCGGATCAACAACATCTTCTGTCAGGGCAGAGGATCCGCCGCCAATTCCGCCGTTTGCTTTGCTCTCGGCATCACCGCGGTCGATGCCGTGCGACATAAAATGCTGTTTGAACGGTTTCTGTCACCGGGCAGGAGCGGCCCGCCCGATATCGATATTGATATCGAGGCGCGCAGGCGAGAAGAAGTCATCCAACACGTGTATGACATGCACGGGCGGGAACACGCCGCGCAGGTTGCGAACGTTATTAGTTATCGGCCGAAGATGGCGGTGCGAGATGCTGGACGGGCTCTCGGTTTCGAGCTTGGCCAGGTTGATGCCTGGTCAAAATCGGTGGAACGCTGGGGCTCACTCCTCCATGCCGACGACGGCGAAGGTGGCGAGACCGAGGTATCGACAGACTCGGTTGACGGCATCGATCCGCAGGTGCTGAGCATCGGGCAACAGATGCTGCGGTTGCCGCGCCACCTCGGCATCCACTCGGGAGGCATGGTCATGTGTGCGGGCCCCGTCATCGACGTGTGCCCCGTTGGGTGGGCAACGGCCCCCGGTAGGACAGTCCTCCAATGGGACAAGGACGACTGTGCGGAGGCGGGCCTGGTCAAATTCGACCTGCTGGGCCTTGGGATGCTCACCGCGCTACGGCTTGCCTTTACCGAAATCGCAGATCAGGGGTTCAGGGACGAGAAGGGCCGGCCTTACGAGCTCCATACGGTTCCGGAAGACGACCCGGCCGTATACGACCTGCTGTGCGCCGCCGATACGGTGGGAGTGTTTCAGGTCGAATCCCGCGCCCAAATGAGCACCCTCCCGCGGCTACGGCCACGAGAGTTTTACGACATCGTTGTGGAAGTTGCTCTCATCCGCCCCGGGCCGATCCAGGGCAATGCGGTCAATCCCTATATTTCCCGGCGTCGCGGACGCGAACCCGTCACCTACCTTCACCCTCTCCTCAAGCCCGCGCTGGAGAAAACTCTCGGGGTTCCGCTGTTTCAGGAACAGCTCATGCAGATCGCGGTGGATGCTGCCGGTTTCACTCCGGCGGAATCCGACCAGTTGCGTAAAGCCATGGGGTCAAAACGATCGGTGCAGAGAATGGAAGCGTTGCGCGGAAAACTCCTGGCTGGCATGAAGGCAAAAGGGATCGAGGAAGAGGCGGGAAATGAAATCTATGAGAGCCTCAAAGCTTTCGCAGACTTTGGTTTCCCCGAATCCCACGCCTTCTCCTTCGCCTACCTCGTGTATGCGAGCTCCTGGCTCAAGGTGCATCATCCTGAGGCGTTCTATATGGGACTGCTCGCGGCCCAACCGATGGGTTTCTATTCACCCCAGTCCCTGATGGCTGATGCACGGCGGCACGGCGTGCGGATTGCTCGCGCTGACGTTAACCATTCCGCCGTGGAGGCAAGCCTGGAAAGGAGTACGGTGCCCGTTCCAGGTGAGGAGGGCTCGCCGCAGGCTCCTGCCAACAACCGGGTCTACCCCCATGAGGATCTCGTGCTCCGTCTCGGACTTGATTCGGTTAAGGGACTGGGGGAGGGAGCTGACCGTATCCGCCAGTCTCGACACGAAGCCCCGTTTGAGTCGATGGCGGACCTGGCGCGCAGAGCCGAACTGGGGGAGCGTGAACTCCGGATCCTTGCGGAGGCGGGAGTACTGACCTCCTTGAAGATCTCTCGCAGGGAAGGCATGTGGGCGGCAGGTCCGCTCGGACAGTCTCAGCGGGTTGGTCACGGCTGGATTCAACCCACAATCCCCGGGACTGAGGTGGGTGTGGCTGCACCCCAGCTGCCGGAAATGAGCAGAGCGGAAACGGTGATTGCGGATGTGACACGGACAGGAATCTCAGCCGACTATCCCACCGTTCTCGTACGGGAACGGCTCGCCCAGCAGGGCGTTCTCCCCATCCTCAACATTCTGGGAGCCCCCGTTGGGGAGAGGCTCTGGGTCGGGGGAATCGTCACGCACCGGCAGCGCCCCCACACCGCGAAAGGCACCATTTTCCTTTCCATTGAGGACGAAACGGGGATGCTCAATGTCGTCTGTTCCTCTGGGCTGTGGAACAGATATCGAGATATTGCGAGGCGCTCGCGGGCGCTCCTGATTCGAGGCATGGTCGAACGGGCTGATGGGACCGTGAATTTTGTTGCCGATAGCTTCGCTCATCTCCCCCTATCTCTGCCTGTTACGTCACGAGACTTCCGGTAATTCGCCGTGCCGGTTCTCAGCGAAATGCCAGCTCAGCAGGTAAAGTGGTAATGACCTTTGAGGAGATTAAGAAATGGCGAAATTTACCCACCTTATTCGTTGGGCCATCGTTTCCGGACCCATGGTGGTCAAAATGGTGCGCCAATACGGACCGGTCATCAAGAAAGTGATCGACAACAATCCGCAAGTTGTCCACAAGCTGACCGGCAAGCTCAAGTCCTACCAGAACGCGAAAGATAAGAAGGGCGTTCCCGGCGTTGAAGCCCGTCTCGCGGTGCTCCGCGAACAGGTGACCTACCTGTATGCCTCCGCAAACACTCCCGACGTTGCAGAGAAGGCAACCCGCTGGAAGGGCCAGCTGGCAAAGATCGAGGCCGGGATCCCACTGGTTGAGGTCATGTCGGACAAGGAACAGAAGCGTCAACTGAAGGACCTCAACGAGAAGATTGACGCACTATCGAACGAGATCCTGGCCGCTGTCGTCGAAGACGATATTCAGGATGCCGAGATTCTTGACGAGGATCAGTGACCACACCGCCGCCTGAGGAGGAGGATCGGACGATCCTGCCATCCGCCAACACACCGGAACCAGAGTACGAACCGGGGGATATTCGCCCGAACCCGGCACCGATCCCACCTCGGCCGGAAGGGTCGCGAGTTAACCCTCACGGTATCCGCCGCTCACCCACCCCCTTCTCGGCATCGTCTGCTCCCAGGCCAGGGAATGGGCCCGCATGGAGCAAGCCGAATCAGCCGGGCTGGAATGGTGCAGCTCCCGGATATCCGCAGCAGGTTCAGCAGCAAGGACCGCAAGACTCACAGGGATCGATGGGACAGCAGGCGGGTCCGCCCCACATGCCCCAATACGGCCACGGGAATGATTCTCATGGGAATCAGCAGCGTGGACAGATCGGCTGGCAGCAACATCAGCCTGCCCGGGCGGGGGCATCGGGACAAAACATGGTGGGAATGCCATACCCGAATAGTCCCCACTATGCCACGGATAACTCTGCAACATCAGCGATTGGTGTTTTCGGTGGGGTCATGGCATTGGCCGGCGGCTTCATGGCCGCTCTCATGCCCTTCCTTCCTTTAATCGAACTGCCAACGGCAAGCGTGAAACTGTGGGGTGCGGCAACCGGATCGGCAAACTCATACATCATTTTTGCGGCTGCACTGCTTGGCATCATCGGTGCCGTCATGATGCTGACCTCAACGAGGAAACCCAAATCCTCATTGATGGGTGGTTCGGTAGCCGTTGCGGCAGGCGTGATTGCTGGCGGAATGGAAACCTATTTCGCCACGAATTCGAGCCACCGCGCCCAAGTCGCCCAAGGCAGTACGTTTGGTGTTGGGGTATGGCTTCTCATTGTTGCAACCTGTGTTTTACTCGTGGGAGGGATACTCGGCATCGTCCGAGGAACTTCCAAATAGTGATGGAGGGAAAGCGTGACTAAGGCTGGCGAGGTTGCCGCTGAAAAGATGAGGCATGCAGGGCTCAATGATTTAGCGATCAGAGTCTTCCAGCAGAATCTGGAGACGGTGCAACAGGGCTCCTTCGACTTTATCCGTGAATCCGACATTAGTCCGCTCACCAACATCCCCTCATTCGATGCTGAAGGCGGGGCTGGGGACGCAATCAAGCGGACCGCAGTTATCAAGCTCAACGGCGGGCTTGGCACATCGATGGGGCTGCAGAAAGCTAAGTCTCTCCTCAATGTGACGGCCGATCAGACGTTCCTTGATATCACCGTTCAGCAGGTCCTATCCGTGCGGGAACAGACCGGTGCAACCCTGCCTCTGATTTTCATGAACTCATTCCGCACCGAAGACGACACGAGCAGCTTCCTCGCCAAATATGAGGATCTCCCGGTGGAGGGGATTCCGCTCGGTTTCATCCAGAACCGGGTCCCGAAGATCCGACAGGATGATTACATGCCAGTCTTGTGGCCCGCGGATCGGAGCCTGGAGTGGTGCCCTCCTGGGCACGGCGATCTGTTCACTGCGCTTCCGGGTTCTGGGCTACTTCGCACACTTCTTGATCGGGGATTCCGGTACGCGATGGTGGCGAACGGGGACAACCTTGGCGCTTACCCTGACCCGGTTCTTGCCCAGTGGTTTGCCGACAGTGGGGCACCGTTTGCCATGGAGGTGTGCAAGCGGGCCGCGTCTGACCGCAAGGGGGGTCACCTCGCCGTCCGCAACTCTGACGGCACGATCATCCTGCGTGAGATCGCGCAGACCGATCCTGCCGACCTAGATTCGTTCCAGGACCTACAGCGCCACTCCTACTTCAACACAAACACGCTGTGGCTCGACCTCGAGGCGGTAGCTGCCGAACTCGCTCGTGGAAACGGCTATTTGGGGCTGCCCGTGATCCGCAATGCCAAGAACGTGGATCCCACTGACAAGACCTCAACTCCGGTCTTCCAGCTCGAAACAGGGATGGGCTCCGCCATCGAAGTTTTCCCCGGCTCGACCGCAATTGCTGTGGGCCGGGATCGGTTCATGCCGGTCAAGACAACCAATGATCTCTTTCTTCTCCGTTCGGATCTTTTTGACTTCACAGATGATGGCAAGATTGTCCAAACCGTACCTCGTCTGCCCCACATCAGTCTTGATCCCGAGTTCTTTGGCACGATCAACGAGTTTGAAAAGCGCTGCGAGTCGATACCGTCCCTCAAGCGCGTCACAAGTCTCGCGGTTGAGGGTGACTACGTCTTCGAGCCAGAGACGGTTCTTGAAGGAGACGTGACCCTTCACGGGTAACGAGTCTCCTTATAGTGAGCCGGCCTGTCGGATGATGGGGCCTAACCACGAAGCGCTCAATAACCGCACACATCATGAGGGATAAATCTGGGCCCAACGACTAAAGCTTCGAGGCGTCACCAAGACGTGGCCGTCTCCAAAAGTTCGCCGTGGAAAAAGCGTCCTATTGAGTGTGATCCCATTGGGCCTCGTCGCCACATGGTCCAGTGGCTGTCAGGGGCGGTTGTGTGAATTGGATTGTCGCCGCCCGGACGGGGTCACAATCCTGGAAAACCAGAAAGGGCGGTATGACTTTTTGTTGTCATACCGCCCTTTCGGACTGTGCGCGGAGGGGGACTTGAACCCCCACCCACATTACGTGGACTAGCACCTCAAGCTAGCGCGTCTGCCATTCCGCCACCCGCGCAGGTGACTCGGCCTTGGCCGAAGCAACGTATAAGAATTTACCACGTCTGGTTCGGACTTCGCCAACTCCAGGGGGCTATTTTGGTGTGATGTCGCTCGCCCATATTCAATTCTCACAGATGCCCAAGGAAAGGCGAGCCGTGCCTGGAAGCGAGTAACCTGGGGGACATGAAGCCAGTTACGCTCACGACCGACCGTCTTACTCTCACGATTCCGACACTCGACCTTGTCAGCGACGTGACTCGGATCTGCCGCGATCCTGAAGTTCAGCGATGGACAACTGTACCTGCCAACTACTCGGAAGAGGATGCTGAGGCCTTCCTTGGTTCGGCAGTGGAAAGGTGGGAGGAAGATAGCCCCCTCTGGGCAATCTTTCTCGGAGAACAGCTTGTTGGCATGGTGGAATTGTTCAGGCCCCTAGGGGAGGGGAAGCGTACCGACATTGGGTTTTGGCTAGACCCCGAAGTGCGAGGTGAGGGGTACATGTCAGAGGCGGTATCGGCTGCCATCGACTTTGCTTTCGAACACGGCAGTTACGCTGTTGGGTGGTCCTGTTTAGTAGAGCGGGGAGTCCCGAACTGGGCGAGCACAAAGGTGGCATGGAAGGCTGGCTTCCAGTTTGAGGGTGTGCGTCGCGGAGCAAGTTTCGAGAACGGTGAACCAAAGGATCACCTCATTGCCACCCTCATGAAGGATGATCCCCGCAAGCCCGCTTCGGCCTGGTTCGGTCCTTCGGAGGGTAGGAGGGCAGTACCGAATGCTCGTGACCCGGAAGCGCTCGTGCGGGAATTCCATCAAACGTATGCCATGCCGATTGCGGAGGACGGGCCGAATGTGGACCGGGAACGAAGCGGCATGCGCATGGCGCTCATCGCCGAAGAGTTTCATGAACTCGTGACAGCCTATTACGGGGAAGGCGCCGGAGACACGGTGTCGCGAGCTTACGAGGATGCCGTGCTGCTCGATGACGGTAGCCGTGACACGGTCGAGGTTGCCGACGCTCTCGCCGATCTTGTCTATGTCATTTACGGCATGGCGTTGGAGACGGGAATCCCGCTTGAGGACGTGCTGCGTGAAGTGCAGGCAGCCAACCTGTCGAAGCTTGGAGCCGATGGCAAGCCCATCTACCGTGAGGACGGAAAGGTGCTAAAGGGGCCGGACTACTTCCGCCCCCGCATCGACCGCGTCCTCGGACTCGAAGCAACAACACTGGAATAGGAACTAGCCACACATTTGCTAGCCCCGGGCATTCGCCGATCCATTCGGGATGTGTTCGATCAGGTTTGAACGGAGGAGTGCCCTGCGGGTTTTCGCAGGGCACTCCCTCATATCCGAATCGGATTAACTGAATTGGAGATGTTGAATCGTAAGAATCTAATGACTCGCTTATTTTGCCGATGTCAGTGCTAGAACTCCCAGCGCCATCCCGACCCGTCCACGCCCCACGGGTTGTACACAACGTAACCGTGTTCGAGGCTCGTGTCGAGGGCAATAACTCCCTTGGCTGTCTCCCCGGGGTTGATGAAGGGGGCGAGCTGCTCGTCTATGGAGAAGCATTCGTAGGAGGAGATGGTGATGACGTCTGACTGAACGACTCCCTTGAGGTCGGTGAGGTGGAACGCGTCCGTCGCGGTGGCGAGGAAGGGTTCCTCACCTTCTTCTAGAAACTCTCCGTAGTTGGCAGCCATCTCGGCCGTAATGTCTGCGACGAGGAAGGAACCGTTCTCGTTCTCGACATCGACGGGATCGATGCGGGACGGGCAGGTGGGGGTGTGCTCGATCGAGTTGACGGTCATGGTGAAGATTGCTTCGTCCCCACCCCCTGCGAGCCCAATCGGTTCACCGAGTGTTCCCTCAACGTCACCACTGTCCGAAACTTCCGGAGTCTCGTCGGACTCGGGTGATTGGCCATTGGGGGAGTTATTGGTATCGAGATCTGGCTTGGTTGTGCCAACCGGGACGGGATCGACCTCGGGAGTAGGATCCGCATCGGCCCCGCTTGAGCAGGCCGCAACAATGAAGATACCGGTCAGGGCAAGTGCTGTTTTAGAAGCGCGTGATATCACCAGAAACCACCTTCGTTCCGTAGTTCTTGGCATAGGTCTGACGCCACGGGGTTGCCACGTAAACCCAGGCACTCTTGTTCTGGTTTGTTGCTCGTTTTTCACGAATGTAGTTCATCGTGTTCGGGTTCCCGCCAGGGGTGTACCCTTCCCAATTGTCGAGTCTGGCAACTTCGGCGTTGTAGGTGGCGTTCGGCAAGAACAGCATCTCGCCGGTCATGCCCGTCGAGCCAGGGAGCGCCCACGGCCACACCGGATACGAGGGGTAGGGGTGGTCGGTCACCCACAGCTCGAGCGATGGTGCCCTACCGAGTACGTTGAGGGTGAAGCGTCCTTGCACAACATTGTGGGCAGGCTGCCCGGTTCGTAGGGTGCCGTAGACCATGACCGGGGTCTGTGAGGGGAGCGAGGGTGAAGTAGAACCGGGGCGGTGAACGCCGGGTGTTGTCGTCCCGTTCCCATCCCAGTCACCCACGATGGGAGTGTCGCTCGCCTTGCCGTAGCGGATCGTGGTTTGGGCATTGCCGGACTTGAAGTCGTTGCGAATGAACCATTCGTTACCACGGCGGACAGCAAACGTGTCCTTACCATCACCGTTCCAGTCGCCCACGTGGACTTCGTCGCCACGCCTGCCGTAGTTGAATTTGATGTCGGCGCTGCCCCAGCTGAGGCTGTTCTTCAAGTAGAACGTATTTTCTCGGCGGACCGCGATCGTTGTGCGACCGTCACCGTTCCAGTCACCGACGAACGTTTTATCGTTCGTCTTGCCGTAGCGGATGACCTTGTGTGCGGGCCCGTTCGAATTGATGTTTCGCAGGTGGTATTCGTTACCGCGACGGATACCGATCGTATCCGTGCCATTGCCGTCCCAGTCGCCAATGTACGATTGATCGCTTGCCTTGCCGTACTTTACCCAGTGATCGTGCCCGCCACCGGAATTGTTATTGCGGAGGAAGTATTCGTTGTCTCGGCGGATGCCGATCGTGTCCTTGCCGTCGCCGTTCCAGTCGCCGGCAAGTGGCTTATCCGATGCCGAACCGTAGTTGAACTGGAGGGTAGCATTCCCGCTCTGCCACGAGTTGTTGAGGTAGAAGAGGCAAGGACCGCCCGAACCGCACGTTGCCTGGATCGTGTTGCGTGGGGCAGAAGACTGTTGGGTGATCGCGGTTCTTGACTGGTCGATTTCTGTATAGAGGCGAGCGTACGATTCCGGTTCGCTGTCTTCGTCGTTCGTATCTGCGAAAGACACGGGTCCGGCCACCATGGTGAGGCTCATGAGGACGGCGAGCGCCAGGGAAAGGATAGTTCGGTGCTTTCGGCTCGTCATGATTCTCCTCCGGGCCGGGTAAGTCGTGGTGAAAAATGTCGATCGACAATGATCGCAAGTGGTGGGTGCCTGAGGCTGACACACTGCTTTCAGGGTCGAGTCGCGACCCCTGATCCAAATTGGTTTTATTCCCGTGCGGCTTCGCTCAGGTTGATGACCAGCAGTGATTCAGGCAGCAGCAAGTTCGCGGCACATATCGGATGTTTATGTGCCATCTATTTCCAAGTGGTGAGGGCCCCTCCGAAGAGGGGCCCTCAGACCGATCGTTATCCGTGTCGCATCACCTTGATAGTGATACTGCGCGGAAACTAGTTCGGGCGGTTCACACCGGGGGTGTCGGTGCCGTTTCCGTCCCAGTCTCCGATGAAGAGGATGTCGGATGCGCGGCCGTAGGCAAGAACGCTATCCGCGTTACCACCACGGAGGGAGTTGTTCACGTGGAACTTGTTGCCGCGGCGGAGTGAGACAGTGTCGGTTCCGTCTCCGTCGAAGTCGCCAGCAAACGCTTCGTCACCGATGCGTCCGTAGTTGTACTTCGTGGAAGCGTTGCCGCCCTTGAGTTCGTTGTTGACGAAGAACGTGGTGCCACGGCGGACCGCGAACGTGTCCTTACCGTCCCCGTTCCAGTCGCCGACGAGGACCTCGTCGCCCTTGCGTCCGTAGTTGAACGAGGTGGTGGCGTTGCCGCCCTTGAGTTCGTTGTTGACGAAGAACGTGGTGCCTCGGCGGACCGCGAACGTGTCCTTACCGTCCCCGTTCCAGTCGCCGACGAGCACTTCGTCGCCCTTGCGTCCGTAGTTGAACGAGGTGGTGGCGTTGCCGCCCTTGAGTTCGTTGTTGACGAAGAACGTGTTGCCACGGCGGACCGCGAGGGTGTCGGTGCCGTTACCATCCCAGTCGCCAACGAGGACCTCGTCACCGATGCGGCCGTAAGCGAAGGCAACATCGTGCGTGGTGGAATCCCACGAGTTCGACAGAGCGAAGGCGTTACCGGTCGGGATCGGGTCAGGGGTCGGAGTGGGTTCCGGTTCCGGTTCCGGGTCGGGATCGACCGGTGCTTCGCCGATTTCGCCAGCCATGGGTGAGCCATTGGCGTCGAGGTAGACGGACTGCTGACCTGACAGCATCTCGCGGCGCTCAACATCCACGAGATCGTAGTTGTCGTCAAGGATGGGGAACATGGAGACGGGGGTCATGACCATTTCCGCAGCCGGCATCTCACCCGTCGTCAGGGGGTTGCCCTCGTAGGGCTGGATCTTGATGTCGAGGTGGCCGTAGTGCTTACCACCCGAAACGAGGTGGGTGACACCGTTCTCGTTGGTTTCCCACATTTCCGGTTCATCAGCCTGCGCCATCCACGTCGAGTGGGTGTTGAACAGGAGCGGAACACGTTCGCCCTCGTCGTTCAGGGTGAGCTTGTCGCCGCGGAGTCCGTCGGATGCGACACCAACATCCCAGTGGTAGACACCGGTGCCGTCGCCGGCCTGGTCGACGTACGAAGACTGGAACATTTCGTCGTGTCCGGAGAAGACAGCTGCGACGTCGTATTCCTCGAGGAGGGGCTGGAGGTGGCGCATCGGGGTGCCGGGCTGAGCGTCCGTATCGGTGGTGTGGTTCATGGTCGTGCCATGGGTGCCGTTCGAGTAGGCAACGTGGTGCCACTGGAGAACAATCGTCTGTCCCTGGGCGCGTGCGTCCTTCAGCTGCTCTTCGAGCCAAATGTACTGTTCTGAACCGGGCATGAAGTTCGGCTGATCGATCGGATCATCCGCTTCCACGCCGGGGAACCAGCCCATCTCCACAGCCTTCGGGAAGTCCCGCTGGTACTGCTCGATGGTGAAAGCGTTCTGGGTGTCGGTACCGAGTTGCTCATCGGTGATGTTCGCGTCGTTACCGGAGATGGGGGCCGGGTCGCCGGGCACCTGGTCGGTGCCGTTGGTGGAGTCGATGGAAATGAAGGTGACCGGACCGTAGTCGGTGCGGTGGTAGGCGTCGAGTGCGTGCTCATTGGTGGAACCGTGTGTATCGATCGACCAGTTGTATGCTGCGCGTGCCCTCATGACCGGCGTGCAGTCATCGGCCGAAGCACAGTATCCGTAAACCTCGTGGTTGCCGGGGGAGGTGAAGATCGGGATTGAGTCGAGAACCTGGCCCTGGTCGCCCGCGAAGTAGCGGAACCATTCGTCCCAGTGGGTCTGCCAGGAGGAACGCTCGGTCAGGTCTCCCGCGAGGATGATCATGTCGGGATCCTGCTCCTCGATGATCATGTTGTTGAGTCGCTGAGCGTCGTCCTCGGTGACCGGGTAGTTGACGGCAAGCTTGCCGTCTCGCGTGGAGGTTCCGTACTTCTGTGCCCACACCGAGTCGGCGCCGGGGCGGGGTTCTGAACCTTCGGCGAGGGTGGTGGTCTCCACCCACTCGCGGAAGGTAACGCGCCCAACCGGGTCCGTTTCAGTATCGGAGAAGGCGATGATGTGGATCGGTTCGGTCAGGTCACTGCCCGCTTCGGGGAAGGTCGAGAAGGATGCCTCGTGAACGTAACCGTCCTCGTTCACCGAGTAGGTGTAGTCGGAGTTCGGAACCAGGTTGGTGATGCGAGCGGAGTGCTTGTAAGGCTTTTCGCCACGGATCCAGGTGCCCTGAGGAACACTGCCCTTGGCGTTGTTCTTGTTGAGGTCCTTGAGGGTGAGTTCACCTGCCTGGTAGGTGTTGACGGGGTTGTGCACGCCCTCGACCTCGAGCGTCAGGCCTTCTGCGGGAAGCCCGGGGCCGTGAACGGTGATCGGGCTGGTGCCACCGGTTTCGGAGAACCAGTTGACCGTCATCTCCGTCGAGCCTGCGCGCTGCAGGTAGGGGAGGACACGGAAACCGTCACGTACCTCGGTGGGGACGGTCCTGCCATCAACAACCGTTGGGTTGTCGTTGGTGGAGGAGAGTGCGGGGGACTCGAGGCTGGGCTTGGCTTCGGCGGGCTCGCCGAGTGCGGCGGGTCCGGTGACTGCGATCAGGCCCGCGGTCATGGCCGCCGTGAGGGCGGCAAGTTTCTTGTTCATTACACGCTTTCCATGGGAGAACACTGACAAATTCAACCTAGGGAGCCGAAGTAAAGTTACATCCCACGACAAGTAAACGTCTGGCCAACTCCCAGAGGCTAATGCATGAAAAGTGGCAAGCATCTTCACCTTCGATCATTAGTCGTTGACCTTTGTGTGACGCAATAAGCATGTGGCCAGGGAGGCTCGTCATTGCGTCCTAAAACAACGCTCGTGATTGAGTCTTGAAACACGGCGCGGTTCGGGCCTGATCATGATCGTGTTGGACCGCATAGGAGAGCTCGGTCTTGCTGAACCGCCCGCGCTGCACCGCTATGCGGCGAGGACAGGTAGTACAGGAGTCTTGAGAAGCGGTGGTGCCGTCTCGTGTCAGCGAAGCTGGGTTGAGATAAGAAACAGAAGGAGCCCCGATAGCACAAGCTACCGGGGCTCCCGTGTTGACATTATCGATTAGCGGCGCAGGCCGATCGTGTCGATGTCGTCGCCGTTCCAGTCACCGACGAGAACTTCATCGGTGGCACGTCCCACCGTGTAGGAGCGTGCGGCGTTGCCGGAAACGAGGGAGTTGGAGATATGGAAGACGTTACCTCGGCGTACCGAGATCGTGTCCTGTCCATCGCCATCCCAGTCACCAACGAGCACATCATCGGTCTTACGACCGTAGTTGAAGGTGTTCGATGCGTAACCGCCACGGAGATCGTTGTTGACGAAGTAGGCGTTTCCGCGGCGGACTGCGAAGGAGTCCTTGCCGTCGCCATCCCAGTCACCTGCGTAGACCTCATCGGCCTTGCGTCCGTAGTTGAACTGGACGTCGGCCTTGCCGCCGCGCAACGCGTTGGTGACGTAGAAGGTGTTGCCGCGGCGGACTGCAAAGGAGTCCTTGCCGTCGCCGTTCCAGTCGCCGACGAGAACCTCGTCGCCCTTGCGTCCGTAGTTGAACGAGGTTTCAGCGTTGCCGCCGGTGAGCTTGTTCTGGACGAAGAAGGTGGTGCCACGTCGGACAGCGATCGTGTCGACGCCATCACCGTCCCAGTCGCCTACGAAGACTTCGTCGCCCTTGCGGCCGTAGTTGAAGTAGTGGTCAGCGGGGGAGGTGAAGTCGTTGTAGAGCAGGAAGCCCTTGTTGACGTTCTCGTTGATCGAGCCGGTGCCGGGGCCTTCGCCCGGCTGGCCGTCACGGTCGATCGTGAAGACCGGGGAGAGCCAGGTCTCGACGTGGTCGGGGTTAGACGGATCGCCAACGCCCTTGACCGCGGTGACTTCGATGACGTAGTCGCCGTCGAGAGCCTTGAGCGGCTGATCGGATTCCGCGTACTTCAGGTAGGTGCCATCCCACTGGAAGACCTGGATGCCGGGCATGGAGCCTTCACCGTCTGATTCGTACACGATGTTGTAGTCGGGGCTCACGGGTGCGCCCTTACCACCGGAAGCGGTTGCGTGGAACGCTTCGATCTTCAGCGACGAGATCGGGTTCTCGATGTGGAGAATGGCGTACGGGGTGTCACCGTCAGCCATCGAGTACACGTACTCGTCGTGACCCCAGCTGTAGTTGCCGGCGCTCACGCACTCGCCCTCGAGCAGTGTCGAGCACGATTCGAGGACACCGAGGCCCGGGGTGGAATAGATTGGAGTATCGACGAGGTCACCCACGTCCTCCGCGGTGAAACCGAAGTCGGCATAGGTCCACTGGGTCATGAACGAACGATCGGTTTCGTAGTCGCCCGCCATGCCGCCGTAGGCGACAATGGACTGGGTGCTATCGGAACCGTCGAGACCGATCTGGCCACCGTAGATACCACCCTCGAAGCCGGTCGGCTCGGTGATGGTGACGTTGATGGTGGCGGTGCCACCGGCGGGGACCGTCAGGGACTGCGCAGACCAGGTGACGGTTGCGTAAGCACCGTAGTAGTCGGGTAGCTCGTTCATGCCTGCTGTTGCCACACCGGGTATGTGGAACGGAGTGTAGGTGACGTCAACGTCGTTGCGGTTCGTGACCGTCAGCGTGTGCGTCTCGGAGGCTCCCGTGTCTGCGTCACGGAGGTTAATCTGCGACGGGCTGACCTGGGTGCCGAAGAGGTTTGCGAACACGGCGTTCGGGATGTTGATCATGCCGGCACCCTGGCGGTGTGCGGGCTCGGGAAGACCCGATTCGGGCTTGAGCGACCACAGGAGCGGGTCTGCGGTGTTCTGCAGGTTGGTGAGAACCTGGCTGGGGTTGAGCTGTGGGCTGGCCTCGAGAATGAGGGCGGCCGCACCAGCAACGTGCGGAGCTGCCATGGAGGTACCGGACATGGTTGCGTAACCGGATCCGTCACCATCTGATGCATCCAGCGGGTATGCCGAGTTTATGAAACCACCGGGTGCGGACACCTGGGGCTTGAGCGTCAGGTCGGCCGACAGGCCGTAGGAAGAGAAGTCCGAGATGAGGCCACCGGTTGCAATTTCGGAGACCACGGTTTCCGAGGACCAGGTGAGCGTCAGCTCTTCTTCGGCGTCAGCGAGGGCAGCTCGGATGGCCTGACCATCTTCCTGCGTGATGGTGACAACGGGGATCGTGATTTGCTCTGCGCCCTCAACGGTGGCGTTGATGATGCCAGCAGTGTTGTTGTCGATGACAACACCGGCCGCACCCGACTGTTGAGCGGCAAGTGCCTTGTCGTAGAACGAGCTGGTTCCACGCTGGATGAGGACAATCTTGCCGTCAGCGCCCTCAATCGGGACAGCACCGGTTTCGGAGCCGGCCGGGTAGGCGATGATCGGCAGTGTCGTGTTGTCGGCGGGCGGCGCGGGCGAGGCGGAAGCGGGGCTGTACGCGATCTGCTGATCCGCGACGATCAGCGAGGGGGATTCGGATGCGTAGTTATCGACCGAACCGACCGAGATCACCTTCGAGGCAACGGCGGGAGCACCACCGGAGAAGATGCCCGAGTCACCGGAGTTACCCTGTGAAACGGTGACGACAACACCGGCATCCACCAGGTTGTTGGCCGCGACAGCGGTCGGGTAGTTCGGCCAGGTCATGAAGGAAGCGCCGATCGACATGTTGACGATGTCGGCACCGTCGGCTGCGGAGCGCTCCATCGCTTCGAGCAAGATGGCGGAGTCGGTGGAACCGTCGCAGCCAAACACACGGTAGGCGAGGATGAGGGCATCGGGTGCGACACCCTTGCGGCCCGTGGTTGCGTCGTTACCGGCGGCGATGCCGGCAACGTGCGTGCCGTGGCCCTGGCAGTCATCCGGGTTGGCATCCGGAACCGGCACCGGATCGTAGTTCGGTGAGGCCGGATCGGCATTGTAGTTGTCGCCGACGAGGTCCCAGCCACCAATGATGCGGCTGCCGTTACCCTCGGCGCCCCACGGGGTCGCATCCGAGACACCGGTGCCACCGAAAGCCGGGTGATCAATGTCGACACCGGAGTCAATGATGGAGATGACCTGGCCTTCACCGGTGACACCGAGCTCCTGCAGGTAGTCGGCTCCGGTCATGCCGGCCGCGAACTGCATCTCCGGTTCGGCACCAAGGTCGAGCTTCTCCGGTGCGTCAACGAGCAGAACGGGGAAGACCCCGGCCACGTCGACGCGGTCGAGGACTTTGGCAAGTTCTTCATCGTCGGCGGTGACGACAGCACCTGCCCACAGCTCACTATGGTCGGCCTTCACCTCAACATCGAGGTCGGAAATAGCTGATTCAAACTGGCTGAGTTCTGCCTGGACGCGGGCTTCGGTTCCACCGTTGACGATGGGTGCGGATTTGAAAGACACGAACCATTCACCGGTTGCCCGGGAACCGTAGGCTGAGCCGGTGATTGTTGCCTGATTGGCACTCTGAGCGATAAGTGGTGACGGATCGGATTCATGGATAGGTTCCGCACTCGGAGCTGCATGCGCAGGGACAACCATTGCCCCAAAAGCGAGCGCACCTGCACCAAATGTGGCGATGCAGGTGCGGAGCTTTCTCCGAGAACCAGGTACATGACTAGTCATGTGTTCTCCTCTTATTTGACATCTCATTCGACGCTTCCTCGCGACGAAGTTCTTCCGATTATGCTTCACCTAACATTTTTTTTCATCCATTAAGTGAACATTGAGACAGGATTCAGGCAAATTTCAGCAATTGCACCTCATTTTCCCAATTCATTGCTAATTGTCCGATGTGCCGATACGTTACGTGATCGCGATCAATTGGGCTGGGGCGGACTCGATGGCTGGGCGGAGTGCGGGCGACTAGAGTTGCCGCTATGACTACTGTTGACCCGGCAACGATCGATACCTCTCGTGTTGCTGAACTATGCGCTGACCTGATTCGGATTGATACCTCCAACTATGGGCCCGATCCCCGCACGAAACCGGAACGTCCCGCAGCCGATTTCGTCGTCGATTACCTGAGGGAGTACGGGTACGAACCGGAGATCTACGAGTCTGAGCCGGGACGTGCCAGCGTTATTCTCCGCGTGCCGGGCGCAAACCCGGAGCTGCCCGCCCTCGTTCTTCATGGTCACCTCGATGTTGTGCCTGCGATCGTGGAGGACTGGACCGTTGACCCGTTCGGCGGGGTCATCAAGGACGGCTACCTGTGGGGCAGGGGAGCGGTCGACATGAAGAACATGGATGCTATGATCCTGACCGTGCTGGCGGACATGGCAACCCGCGGCTGGCAGCCCGAACGTGAACTGATCGTTGCCTTCTTCGCCGACGAAGAGGCTGGTGGCGTGCTCGGAGCGCAGTGGCTGGTTGACAACCATCCTGAACTGTTTGCTGGCGCAACCGAGGCGATCTCGGAAGTGGGTGGCTATTCGGTCCAGGTTGGTGGGCAGACCGTTTACCTCATCCAGACGGGCGAAAAGGGCATGAACTGGATGACACTGTCAGCCAAGGGGCGTGCCGGCCATGGTTCTCAAGTGAACGATGATAATGCGATCACGAAGCTCGCGACCGCCATCTCCCTCATCGGCCAAGAGCACTGGCCAATCGAACTAACTGACACGGTTCGAATCCTGCTTGAAAAAGTGGCGGAACTGACGGGACTGCCGTTCTCGGAAAACCCGGATGATCTGGCAGCTCTCGTCAAGGAACTGGGGCCGGCTTCACCGTTCGTTGGAGCTACCCTCAAGACCCAGGCCAACCCGACGCAGCTGAATGGCGGCTACAAGGTCAATGTCATTCCCGGTGTTGCCACGGCAGGCGTTGACATGAGGCCGATTCCGGGCACCGAGGATAAGGCCGAGTACGTGATTCGTGAACTGGCGGGCCCCGACATTGACGTGACATCGGTCGTTCGCACCTCGGGTTACGAGGTGCCCTTCGATGCTCCGCTGGTGGAAAAGATGGCGGCCTCAATTCTGGCTGAGGACCCCGACGCGATCATCGCTCCCTACCTGCTGTCGGGCGGGACCGATAACAAATCACTCATGCAACTCGGGATTACCGGCTACGGTTTTGTTCCGCTCGCGCTACCGGCTGACTACAACTTCTCCGCCATGTTCCACGGCAATGACGAGCGCGTTCCGCTCGCATCGCTTGAATTCGGTACGCGTACACTCGCACGCTTCCTCGCGGGCTAAGAAACTCTGCACGCAGACGTCTCAGTGACAGACACAGGGCCCGGCCGGACCGTTGAATGACGGACCGAGCCGGGCCCGAGGCTACCTTCTTCCACGTCCAAGGGAGCGAATCGGATGAGACGTGTGCTGGTTGCGCAGTGCGCCTCTCGACGGTAAGAAACGTATGAGCGACGGCAAGACACGTATGAGCCGAAAGCCGTCTCGTGACTCAGTTGAGTGTCCTTCGAGACTGAAGCGGTGGTAGGTTCCGCTCAGATATAAAAGACTCAGTTAGAAGCTCGATGTTTCGATCAACCTATGCGATCCCTTTCACAAAACTGATTGGGTGATGTTAGGATGGCTGAAACAAAATATGCACTACGGGATGGTAACGAAGGCTCGGCGCTAACAAATAACGGTTGCGCGGGCCTTTTTTCGTTCCCGGCCTGCGTGACAAGTCAACGAAGGAGTTACTGCACATGTCAAAAACACGCAGGATGAACAATATTTTCGGCCCCGATGGTCGATCGGTGTCACTCGCACTCGACGGTTTCGGGTTTGCGGAAAAGACTGCAGGTATTGACGATGCGGCACTGAAAGTGCCGGACATGGCAGAAGCCGGACTCGACAATGTGCTCGTCACCTACGGTCAGGCACGTAACTTCGCCGACTATTTCACCAATGTGGGATTGACCTTGCGCGTGGATGTGACCGCGGGCGTCTACGATGCTACTGTTCCGGACACGATGCCGGCCTTTGACGTGACAGATGCACTGAAGCTGGGTGCGGACGGCGTTGTCATCATGAACTTCCCCGGGGCCTTCAACGAGCGCGCCTCGAATGAACTCGCAACCCGGCTCGTCCGTCAATCCACCGAATGGAATGTGCCGTTCATGTGCGAAGCACTCCCGTTCGGTTACCCCGTCACCAGCCCAGAATCCGCGGACCCCGCGAAGATCGCGACCGCTGCACGCTTCAGCGAAGAACTCGGTGCCGACATTATCAAGACCCGATTCTCGGGAACCGATGAGGACCGGCTTATTGTCGATAACTGTACGGTCCCCGTCCTGGCACTGGGCGGGCCCAAATCCGATCACGAAACCTACTTCGGTTTCGTCCAACATGTCATCGCCTGCGGCGCAGCGGGTGTGGCGGTTGGCCGCAACATCACCCAAGACCCCAAACCCTTCGCCATGGTGTCTGCACTCGCCGCTCTCGTCCACGAAGATGCGACCGCACAGCAAGCCATGACCATCTACAACGAGAACAATGATTGAAATTCCCGAACGGACTGTCATCCCCTCAGTCCGCTACCTGAAAGAACTTGAGAAGGCGCTCGACAGCGCATCCCCCTACGTGCTCCTCACCAACGTGCACATCGGCAACCTTGAGGCGCTCGCCAAGAAATGCATCGCAGCTAGCCGGAAAGTCCTCGTCCACTGCGATCTCATCGGCGGCTTCCGACCCGACCGGCAGGGCATCAGGCTCCTGAAAAACATGTACGGCGTTGCCGGTGTGCTCACCCAGAGCGCACAGGTTGTCTCCTACGCACAAAAGGCCGGCATGATCGGAATCCTCCGGGTCTTCATCATGGATTCCCGCTCCCTTGAAAAGGGGCAGCAGGTCCTCGAAGACACCAGACCGGACGGAATCGAGATCCTGCCGGGAGCCATGGCAGACCGATACTGGGACCTGTTCGAACCTTACGCGGACACCTCCACCCTCATCGCCGGGGGCATGATCGTCACCGAAAAGGAAAGAGAAAATCTCTTTGCCTGCGGATATCGCGCCATCACCGTCTCCAGTCCAGGACTGTGGAAACCATCCAAATAGACGAGGTCTGCATCCAAGGGCCGGAGAGTTTTCGTCGAACACGGCGCTATCACGTGCCGAACAAACCTGACTTCACATGGCCAGGCTGTAGGGCAGGAGCAAGACAGGTACGAGGAAGCGCCGTAGCGCAACCGCTGCACGAAAGAGAACGGCGAACATTGGGCCCAGGAAACCTGCGAACGTTCTATCGTCCGGCACCCGAGTCACTCATCCATGATCCATAGAAATCCTAAGCACAGACACAATCCCAACCCCACAGGCAGC
The DNA here is from genome assembly GCF_001375495.1 of Flaviflexus massiliensis. Taxonomy (GTDB): domain Bacteria; phylum Actinomycetota; class Actinomycetes; order Actinomycetales; family Actinomycetaceae; genus Flaviflexus; species Flaviflexus massiliensis. Next base: position 1,484,944 of record NZ_LN831058.1, read on the forward strand.
ACCCAACCAACCCATCAACACAGCAACAGAGGAGTCAACGATGACTAATCGATATGTTCTCGGAATTGACAACGGTGGCACCGTCACCAAAGCAGCAATCTACGATGCTGAGGGAAAGATCTACGCACTCTCCCAAGCCCACCTCGAATCCCTCAACCCCCGCCCGCTCTTCACCGAACGCGACATCGACCAGTTCTGGGACGCCAATGTCACCGCGATCAAGAACGTCCTGAAAGAATCCGACATCGACCCGGCAGACATTGCTGCGCTCGCGGTCACGGGGCACGGCAACGGCATCTACTTCGCCCGCAAGGACGGCAGTGCACCCCGTCCGGGTGTCATTTCGACCGATGGCAGGGCGCAAGCATTTGTTGACCGGTGGCTCGCGGACCCGACCTACGATGAGCGAGTCCGCGCCAAGACCGGCTCAACCGTGTGGGCTGGCCAGCCACCTGCACTGCTTGCCTGGTTTGATGAGAACGAGCCCGAGCTGTTCGACAACGCCGACTACGTGCTGTCCGCGAAGGACTACATTCGGTTCCGCCTGACGGGCGAGGCAAAGATGGAGGTCTCGGACTCGTGCGGCATTGGTATCTCCAATGTCGTGACGAAGGAGCTCGACCGTGACCTCTTCGACTTCTATGGAATCTCCCGTTGGGCTGACAAGTTCCCGCCCTTCTGCGAATCTGCCGAGATTGCCGGTTACATTACCGATGAAGTTGCGGAGTTGACGGGACTCAGGGCGGGAACCCCGGTCGCTGGTGGCGTCATGGACGTGGCGGCAAGCGCTCTGGCTGCCGGTCTCGTCGACGAACACGAACTCACCGTCATCACCGGCACCTGGTCCATCAACGAAGTGCTGTCACGCGACGTCAACCTCGACTCCGATAATGAGGTGTGGCTGACTGTCCCGTACCCGGTGGACAACACCTACCTGTTCTTGGATGCGAGCCCGAACGGTGTTTCAAACCTCGACTGGTACATCAACTCCGTCATCCGCAAGGCCCTCAAGGCCTTCGGCCATGAGGACATTTCTGATGATGAGGTGTTTGCCGCATGCGAGAAGATGATCCACGACTTCACCCCCGAGAGTGAGGACCCCATCTTCCTGCCCTACATCAACGGCACCGACATCATCCCCGGCGGACGTGCAGGTTTTGTGGGAATGACCGGATACCACGACATCCGCCACCAGGTCCGCGCCGTGTACGAGGGCGTCATCTTCTCCCACCTGTACCACATCGAAAACCTCCGAGCCCACGATGAGAACCTGACCGGCCACGTCCGCTTCACGGGCGGTGCCGCGAATTCCAGCATCTGGCTCCAGATGTTTGCCGACGGGATCGGCAAACCCCTCGACATTGTCGATGCTGCCGAATCCGGAACTCTCGGTACGGCGATCTGTTCAGCGGTCGCAGCCGGACTGCACGAGGACGTCGCGAGCGCGGTACGCGCCATGACGTCAGCACCCCGCACAACGGTCGAACCGAATCCTGAATTCGCTGAACTGTTCGCGAAGCGTTACGAACGTTTCGTCTCGATTCTCGACACTATTACTCACCCGAAATAGGACACTCATGAATATTCTTGCCATTGCCGACGCCTTCATCCCCCTCGACATGCTCATCGAGGGCACGAGGGAACTGCACGAAGCCGGGCACGCCATCACCTACGTGGGATGGGAATCGGAATCGATCGAGAAACTCCAGGAAGTTAACCTCGCAGTCGAGCAGCACGGCCCGAACGGCGTGGAGCTTCCCGCCGACATCATTGCCAAGGCAGCCGAAGCCGAAGTCATCATTACCCAGTTCGCCCCGATTGGTGCCTCCGTCATCAACAACAGCCCGAACCTCAAGGTCGTTGGTGTGCTCCGCGGCGGTACGGAGAACGTTGATGCCGAGGCCGCAAAGGCCAAGGGTGTCCAGGTTGTCAACACGGGTGGGCGTAACGCTCGCGCGGTTGCCGAGTTCACGGTCGGCATGATTCTGGCTGAGACCCGCAACATTGCTCGCACCCATGCGGCGATGATGAACCATGTGTGGCTGAAAGACTTCCCGAACTCGGACAATATTTGGGAGCTCGAGGGACGCACCGTCGGCCTCATCGGAGCCGGCAACATCGGTCAGCTCGTCATGCGATTCCTCCAGGGAATGGATATGAACTGCCAGTTCTACGACCCTTACCTGGAGTCTTCCGAGTATGGCACGAAGGTGGACACCCTCGAGGAACTGGTCTCCACGAGCGATGTTGTCTCCCTTCACTCCCGCCTCACAGCGGACAACCACCACCTGGTTGATGAGAAGCTCCTCAACCTCATGAAGCCGAATGCTGTGCTCGTCAATACGGCACGTTCGGGACTCATTGACGAGGAGGCCCTGCTTTCCGCCCTTCGAGAGGGAAAGATTATGGGAGCCGCAATCGATACCTTTGATGAGGAACCGCTCGCAGCTGACTCGGAGTGGATGTCCCTACCAAACGTGACGATCACGTCGCACCTGGCGGGATCGACCCGGGACGCGTTCGCGAAGACACCGAAGCTACTGAGCGCCAAACTACTCGAACTTCTTGCAAAGGACTAAGAATGGATCTGCATCTCAACGGTAAACGTGCCCTCGTCACGGGAGGGGCCTCCGGCATGGGAGCCGCGCTCGTCAAGCTTCTTGCGGAGGAGGGCGCCAGCGTTGCGCTCAACTACCGCAGCCGTGAAGACGAAGCACGGGCCATGGCTGATTCGATCGACGGCACCGTCGTTCCCATTCACGCCGACCTTTCCCAGCGGGACCAGACACGGAACCTCTTCGACAAGTCGGTTGAAGCACTGGGTGGGCTCGACATTCTCGTCAACAATGCTGGCCTGTGGCTCACCGCCAACATTGGCGAATTCGACGAGAAGCTGTGGGATGACACGATCGAGGTCAATCTCGGTGCCCCCATGCTCCTCTCGCAGCTGTTTATTTCCCACTGCACCGGGCAGGAGCGTCCCGGCAGGATCCTCAACATCACGTCGCAGGCCGCGTTCCGTGGCTCGTCGACCGGTCACGTCCCGTATGCGACCGCGAAGGGCGGCCTGGTGACCATGACGAGGTCACTGGCGCGCGAGATGGGAAATAACGGGATCACGGTCAACTGCCTCGCAATTGGCACCATGGAATCCCCGATGATTGCGGACGCTTTGGAGGACAAGAGGGAGTTCTACGAGGCACGCATCCCGATCGGATACGTGGCCTCAGCCGAACAGATTGCCTCCGTCGCAACATTCCTCGTATCGGAAAAGTCGGGATACATGACCGGAGCAACCATCGACGTCAGTGGCGGGCAGCTCCTGCACTGAGCCCTGTCACAAGAGGGAACTGAGTAACGGTCGCGGCGGGAAGAGAATAGGGGCCACACCCAACCTTCCCGCCGCGTCCTCCTCTCACCAGGGAGAGGTCTTGCGGGACAAACTGTGGAAATGCCAGAACAAAACTCCACGCACATGTTTGTCACCAAGCTGATGTTAACGACAGTGTAGTTCACCGTGCCGACAAAGTCTTTGAGAGTTCTTGATCTTGTCGTTTTTCTTAGATCAATGGTCGCTTGAGCGCATGAGTAACCAATGTTTGGTAGTCGTTCTTCCTTGCACGATTTCTTGAGAGCCGGGCGTGCCCCCATGCCATTTTCGAGATAGGATCTTGACATGATTGATCCGCGTACCGCACTTGATCGCCTCATTGGGGCTCTTGAAGCGTTTCACGATACCGCCGCAAACACGCAGGACCCCGATGCCGACTCGGTCATCGAAGCAATGGATAACCTTGCTGACGCCTACCTGGTGTACGACGACTCCGTCTTCACGAATTACGGGATTGAACTTCCGTTCGACGTGTACGAGGACGAGGATCATGACGACGAAGACGACGATGATGAAGACTACTTTGACGATGATGATAACGACTTCGAGGATGACTTCGATGACGACGATCTTGAGCCGTTAGACGACTAAGATGTCGACGACATAACTGTTTGCGGTGGGGACAGTTTCCAGAAACGGAACTGTCCCCACCGCTTTACCTTAAGATTTTGGATGAAATGCCAGGGTTTAGAACCGCTCGGGATATCCCCACGTCTGAGAAGTGACGTCGGTCAGGGCTTCGAGGACAGCGTCCGGCATTTCTTCATCCAAATCGGCGAGGATCGCATTGAGCTGGGCCGCGGTGCGGGGGCCGATGAAGGCAACGGACACGTGGGGGCGAGACAGCACCCAGGCGAGGGACACGGTCGCAATGTCGACTCCGAGTCCGTCCGCCGCTGTCGCGATTGCCTCGACGATCTGCCGGGACTTGTCACCCAGATAGGGTTCGACAAAGCTCGCAAAGTGTGGGGAGGCGGCACGGGAGTCGGGTGGGATCGAGTGTCGGTAGCGGCCGGCGAGAACCCCGCGACCTAGAGCCGACCAGACCATGATGCCCGCCTGGGCATGCTCCGCGAACGGAATGAGTTCGCGTTCGATGCCGCGTTGCAAAAGGTTGTATTCGACATGTAGTGCGGACAGCCTGACGCCTCGCTCGGCCAGGAGTGTCGACATGATTCCCGCATACCACCCCGGGCAGTTTCCGAGCCCAACCCCGTGGATGAGTCCCCGGTGGGTGAGAGCGGCGAGTGCGTCGGCCGTTTCTTCGTAGTGGGTTGACTGGTCGGGTGCCGCCAGGATGAGGGTGTCAATCCAGTCGGTGCCGAGAGTCGCCAGCGATGCTGTCACGGACCTCTCGAGACTGGACCGGGAGGCATCAACGCCATCGGGTCCAAGACCGGCCCGGGACACGATGTGGAGGGTATCTCGATCGACGTGGGATTGGAGAAGCTCGCCGAGCACATGCTCTGCTTCTCCACCCCCGAAATAGGGTGAGCTATCAATAACGGAACCGTTTGCATCTAGAAACATGTCGAGTTGCTGTTCCGCATCATCCGGCGTTGTGTCGCGTCCCCATGTGAGGGTACCGAGCCCGAGGGCTGTGACATAGGTACCGATCGAACCAAGCTTGCGTTTTCTCACACTGTGAGCCTACTGCATGAGCCGTGGGAGAGGCTTAAGGTATCGCTATGGGAATTATTGAAGCGGTCATTCTTGGCTTCGTTCAGGGACTGACCGAGTTCCTGCCAATCTCTTCATCCGCGCATTTGCGCATCGTGGGGGAGCTGTTCCCTTCACTGGGGGATCCGGGAGTGACGTTCACGGCAGTGGTCCAGATCGGCACCGAACTGGCTGTCGTCCTCTATTTCCGCCACGATATTTGGCGGATTATTAAAGCTTGGTTCAACGCTTTGCCGTTCGGCCCGTGGAAGGACCGCACGCCCGCGGATCCGCACGATGCTCGCATGGGCTGGATCGTGATAATTGGCACAATCCCGATTGTGGTGCTCGGTCTTTTCCTGGAAGACGCGATCGATTCCGTCTTCCGCAACCTCTACCTCACTGCCCTCATGCTCGCCCTATTTGCGGTGTTTTTGGGCCTCGCAGACCGCCTCGGCAAGCAGCGCCTAGGCGAAACTGATCTGTCGATGAAGGACGGCCTGATCCTGGGCTTTGCCCAATCAATGGCACTGATTCCCGGTGTTTCTCGTTCGGGTGGCACGATCACGATCGGCTTGCTTTTGGGATACACGAGGGAAGCTGCGGCACGCGTTTCCTTCCTGCTCGCAATTCCTGCGGTGCTCGGCTCGGGACTTTACCGACTGATTTCTGACGATGGTTCCGGCCCTCAAGTTGGAGCCACACCCACGCTCGTGGCAACTGTGGTGTCCTTCATTGTTGGTTACATAGTCATCGTCTGGTTCCTTAAGCTGATCTCAACCAAGTCTTATCTCCCGTTCGTTCTCTATCGCCTGACACTCGCCGCAGTCGTCGTTGCTCTGCTGGCAATGGGCGTGCTGGAGGCACTGTGACCAGAAAGGTTTCTATGCGTTCGTGGCCGGCTCCGCAAGTCCCCTCTCTGCCGGGGACTGCGCCCACCTTGCGTGTACTCGACACTCGTACTGGAGAGCGGGTGTCCGTAACCGGTTCGGATGCCAATCTGTACGTATGCGGGATTACCCCGTACGACGCGACCCATCTCGGTCATGCCTTCACCTACGTATCGTTCGATATTCTGGTGCGCACGTGGTTGGACGCCGGACTCAACGTGAACTACGCCCAGAACATCACCGACATTGATGATCCGCTGTTCGAACGTGCCGAAGAAACCGATGTGTCGTGGCGGGAGCTGGCCGATTCTCAGATTGAGCTCTTCCGTACGGACATGGAGACCCTCAACGTCATCCCACCCACCAACTGGGTTGCTGTATCCGAGATTATTGATCCTCTCGTTGACGAAGTGAAGGAACTGATCGAGGAAGGCCGCGCATACGGCCTCACCGAGGACGGCCGCACCGACTACTACCTCGAGACGAGCGACGACGACTATCGTTCCTACCACCTGGAGGGCATGGATCTCATTTCAGTGTTCCGGGAAAACGGGGGAGACCCCGACCGTCCGGGCAAGAAGCATCCGCTCGACCCGATCATCTGGAAGGGCGTCAAGGACGGCGACTTCCAGTCCGAAGGAGCTCGGGCAGGTGCGTGGCGTCCGGGCTGGCACATCGAATGCGCTCTCATCGGACGCGACTACCTGGGCGAGACGGTCGATATTCAGGGCGGCGGCGCCGACCTTGTCTTCCCGCACCAGGAAATGTCGCTGCTGCACATGGCTGACTTCCACCCCGAGGTCAACGTGCGGGGGCAGATGAACATCGGCATGGTCGCCTTCGAGGGCCACAAGATGAGCAAATCGCTCGGCAACCTCGTCCTCGTTTCCCGTCTCCTGCAACGTGGTTTTGAACCCATGGTGGTGCGTCTCGTACTTCTTGGTCACCTGTGGAACTCGGACTGGGAGTACACGGATGAGGACCTGGACCGTGCCGAGCGCCGGTTGACCCGCTGGCGTCGCGTTCACCACACGGGTGGTGCCGGTGCCGCGGAACTTCTGGCCAAGGTCCGCGAACGGCTCTCCGACAATCTCGACACCCCGGGCGCCCTCGCGGTGATCGATGAGTGGGCGGAAACGAACGAATACAACGACGACCGCGATGGTGCCGCACTGTTCAAGGACATGTGCCAGGCACTCCTGGGAGTCAGCCTGTCGTGAGCATCGCGGCCCTCCTCTGGGCCCTGATTCTCGCACTGTCGGCCGCCACCAGCGTCAGGGGAATGCCACGATCGATGCTGGGGCAGATGCGGGACCTGCATCTGCCCTCACCCCTCATGAGGCCGGCTGTTGCATGGGCGCACCTAGCCACTCAGCTTCTGCTCGTTGTGGGACTCGTCTTTGCTCGCGGCATCACTGCCTGGGTGGTAGGCGGTGCAGGAGTTCTTCTCGCAGCGATCTATCTGGTGCTCATTATCCGGGCCAGGGGGAGCGTGTGCGCGTGCCTGTCAGTCAGGCCCCGCCCGATCACGAATCTGACCGTGCTGCGAAACGTGGCAATTCTCGTGCTTGCGATCATGGGGCTGGGCTGGACCTACACGGGACTGGTCGAGCTCCTTGCCTTTGTTCCCTTTGCCGTTGTCATCGCCTGCGAAGTGGTATCAGCATCACGCCACTACCGCGTATAGTCACGCCTTCAACAGCGTGAAACCTGTCTGGTTAGGCGTTAGTTTGGTTCTGCTTAAGTTAGAGCAACCCTTCTGAGCTTCGCGACGCCCTCCTCGCTCATGGGTGGTTCCTGACCACCAAAGGCTGGGCAGATGTCCTTGAAATTGCACCAGTCGCACAGTTTTGAGGTGCGGGGCGGGAACTGCCCCTGATCGAGGCAGTCCAGGATCTGATTCCAGATCCCGACGATGTTCTCTTCGACCTGGGTGCTGTCGTTTGCGTCAGTCCAGTAGGTCAGAGTTGAGTCCGAACCGAGGTAGATGATCTGGGACTGGAGTGGTTCTTTGTCCTGGTCGTACTTGAGGAGCAGACCGTACGCTCTCATCTGGAACAGTGCCTCGTTCTGATACATCGGCCCGGGCATCTTCCCCGTCTTATAGTCCACGACCCTCAAGTCACCCGATGGCGCAACATCGACACGGTCAATAACACCGCGGAAACGGATCCCCGAGTCCAGCTCAACGGTGATCATCCGTTCCCGATTGGAACGGGAGGGATTGAGCATGGTCGGATTTTCCCGATTGAAATACGTGCGCACCAGGTTCCGTGCCGAATCCAGCCACTCACTGAAAGACTCTTCTTCAAACAGCTTCTGAACTTCGGGATCGCGTTCAACCAGAGCGGCCCACTGCGGCTCCAGAAGATTGGTTGCCTGATGAACGGTGCGATCCTGGGCAGGCAGATCGAACAGGTGCTCGAGTACGGAATGGACGAGGGTGCCCTTCGTGGCGGCCGACGAGGGCGGCTCGGGAATCCTGTCGATCACCCGGTAACGGAACTTGAGCGGGCACTGCTTGAAGTCATTCAGTCGAGATACTGAAAGAGCTGGTTGGTAACGCATGTGACTAGCCTAGCGAAGGGACGGTGAGGAACAGTCGGTAGACTGGTCCACTGTGACTATTCATCCCTCAGGTGCCGACCGGCGACGCGGCCCCTTCCGTGCGGGAGAGCGAGTGCAGCTCACCGATGTGAAGGGCAGAAAATATACCACCATGCTCACCCACGACGGCTACTTCCAGTCCGGACGCGGCAGGCTCCGACACAGCGCCATCATTGGCCAGCCGGAAGGCTCCGTGCTGGATACGAATGACGGGCACCGGCTCCTCGCGCTCCGCCCCCTTATCAGCGACTACGTCCTCTCCATGCCACGCGGTGCCACACCCATCTACCCCAAAGACGCAGCCCAGATCATTTCCGTGGCAGACGTGTTCCCGGGCGCAAAGGTTGTTGAGGCAGGCGTTGGTTCGGGTGCGCTCACACTCTCGCTCCTGGAAGCCACCGGACCGGACGGTCACGTTCATTCCGTTGAGCGGCGCGAAGAATTTGCCACCATCGCCGTCGGCAATGTCGAAAGCTGGTATGGGGACACGATTCCGCCGTGGACTGTGGAACTCGGTGACCTGAACGACGTGCTGAGGGATATGGAAGCCCAGTCCGTCGATCACGTGTTACTGGACATGCTCGCCCCCTGGGAGAACCTCGACGAAGCTGTTCGCGTGCTTCGTCCCGGAGGTGTCATTCTCGCGTACGTCGCTACGACCACGCAAATGTCACGATTCGTTGAAGACCTGCGGAAAACCTTTTCTTTCACGGAAGCCGAAGCAACAGAAACTTTGGTGCGTACGTGGCACTTGGAGGGGTTGGCCGTCCGTCCGGATCACCGGATGGTTGCGCACACCGGATTCCTCATCACGGCACGCAGGCTCGCACCCGGAAGCGAACCGCTGCTGGAGAAGCGACGTCCTGCGAAACTTGCCTATTCGGACACCATGCCATGGGAAGACGAGAGCCCCCCTCCCATGACCGAGCCCGAGATGTCTCCCAAGAAGCTCCGCAGGGTGCTGCGCGACATCAATCAGCGGCGCCTCATGGAACAAACCGGCTCCTCTCACATCCCCGAAGAGGACGAAAACGCCGATCAGCTCCCCGACGTCGCTACGGCCGATCCGGATAGCGATAACGAAGAAACGAACGAGCGCCGCTGAGTTTTCTGATCCGAGCACAAGGTCCGATCTCCGAGCACGAGAGCCAAACTCCGGGCACAAGTTCCGGGTACAGAATACTGTGACAAGAACCGTGTGCGGGGTTTGGGGCGGCATTGCCGGTGGTGCATGACAGGTGTGCCGGTGTGTGTGGTTGAGAGTTTGCAGCGCGCGATACCTACTCCTATGGAAACCAAGGTGGTGCCTGTCCACCATGCCAGCACTCCGAAGGCCCACCAACGCATAAGGAGTATGCTCGAGGAATATTGTCCAGGTGGTGTCCGCTCAGGCGTGGGCTGACCCACGTCGACACGTGCCTGGAGCTGCGAGATACTGGAATGACCAGATGAGAGGAAGTTGATGAGCTCAGCGAGCAGTACGAACGAGCAGGTGACGCTCCTCATCCGTCAGAATGAGAAGCTGGCCGCGGCACTTGCCGGGGCTCGTGAGGAACTGAAGAAGATGGACGAGCGGCTCGAAGCACTCGCCTCCCCGCCCAGCCCCTACGGCATCTTCATCTCCTCCGCACTCGACAACACCGCACGGATCCTCCTGAGCGGGCGGTACATGCAGGTGACCGTTGATCGCGGTGCGGGAACGCTCCGCCCCGGGCAAATCCTCCGCATGTCAGAGCAGCTCGTCGTCCTGGAAGGTCTCGGATTCCCCGAGACCGGTGATGTTGTGACCGCCAAGCTCATCATCGGCAAGGACCGGGTCCTCGTGACTACGAACCATGCCGAGCAGGTACTCCGCATCGCCGACCCACTCATCGCACAAAATATTCGACCCGGCGATTCACTCCGTGCCCACCTCGAGTACGGCTTCGTGTACGAACTGCTCGAAAGGCCGGATGTCGAAGAGCTCCTGCTCGAAGAAATCCCCGACATCTCCTACTCCGACATTGGCGGACTCGGTCCCCAGATCGAACAGATCCGAGACTCGGTCGAAATGCCGTTCGAGCACCCCGAGCTCTACCGTGACCACGGACTCAAACCACCGAAGGGCGTTCTTCTCTACGGGCCTCCCGGATGCGGAAAGACACTCATCGCCAAGGCCGTCGCCACGAGCCTCGCTGACACGACGGGTGACGACCGCGCCTACTTCCTCAACGTCAAAGGCCCCGAACTCCTCGACAAGTACGTCGGTGAAACCGAACGCCAGATCCGAGAGATCTTTGAGCGCGCTCGTGAACGAGCTTCGGGCGGATACCCGGTCGTCATTTTCTTTGACGAGATGGAAGCTCTCTTCCGGACCCGTGGTAGCGGTGTGTCCTCCGATGCGGAGACAACGATCGTGCCTCAGTTGCTTGCGGAGATTGATGGCGTTGAATCGCTTGATAATGTGATCGTCATCGGTGCCTCCAACCGCGAGGACATGATCGACCCCGCGATCCTGCGCCCCGGACGCCTCGATATCAAGATCCGGATCGAACGACCCACGCGCGACGGTGCTGCCGACATCATGGCCAAGTACCTGACCGCGGACCTGCCGATCCACGAAACCGAACTGGCCCGCAACGGATCGCCGCAGGGGGCAGTCTCCGCGATGATCAACACGGCCATCGATGCTCTCTTCGCTCGCGTGCCAGAAACCGAGTACGTCGAGATCACGTATGCCGATGGTGCAATCGAAACCCTCTACCTTTGCGACTTTGCCTCCGGCGCGATGATCGCGGGTCTCGTTGATCGAGCCAAGACCCTTGCCATCAAGGAACTGCTCAACACCGGCGAGCGCGGGATCAAGACTCAGCACCTGCTGACAGCGCTCGACCAGGAGATCCGCCAGAACGAAGACATCGCTGGTGTCACGAACCCGGATGAATGGGCCAGGGTTAATGGACGCCCGAACCGCCGCGTCACCTTCGTTCGCTCCCTCGCGGGCCAGCACCAGGCCCGGCAGGAACTGGAACCCGCATCAAACGCAAGGGCACACGGCGCGGATCACGCTTCGGGTGGTAGGAGTGAGGGTGACGACCTTTCGTCGCCCGCGCATTCGTTTGAAGGTGTTGATTGGGGAGGGAAGCTGTGACCGTTCGCCGCGTCATCGGTACCGAAACCGAGTTTGGGATCCTGGCAGACCAGCCGATCAATCCGATCCAATATTCCGCCTACATTGTCGACGCGTACGCGAGCGCCGGTGAGGGAAGTCCGTCCGGCCCCATCCGGTGGGACTATCGGGGTGAGGATCCGTTGAACGATGCTCGCGGCTACCGCATTGAGCGAGCAGCTGCCGATCCGTCCATGCTCACCGATAATCCGAATGCCATGGCGCCATCGGGCCCGACGAGCGTGCGGCGTCCAAGCGAGGCGGAACTGGAGTTGCCGCGCGCCTCCAACACCGTCCTCACCAACGGCGCCCGCTTCTATGTTGATCATGCTCACCCTGAGTATTCGGGCCCCGAAACTCTTGGTCCACTCGATGCGGTGCTGTACGACAGGGCGGGGGAGCACATCGCACGGGACGCGATGGATATCCTTGCCGGGCAGGGCACGCAGGCCACGCTGTATAAGAACAATGTTGACGGTAAGGGCGCGACCTACGGTTCGCACGAAAACTACCTCGTCGATCGCAACGTCGATTTTGATGATCTCGTTGCCGCACTGGTTCCCTTCTTTGTCACCCGCCCGGTCCTGTGCGGAGCGGGACGCGTTGGCCTTGGTCAACGATCCGAGGAGCCGGGGTTCCAGATCTCTCAGCGTGCAGACTACGTCGAGAACGATATTGGGCTGGAAACGACCTTTAATCGCCCTATCATCAACACCCGCGACGAACCGCATGCCGCATCAAACTGGCGCCGCCTCCACGTGATAGGTGGGGACGCGAACCTGTTCGATTACTCGAACTTCCTCAAGTTCGGCACCACGTCGGCTGTGCTGTGGTTGCTTGAGAACGGGGGAGCGGGCCTCGAGCTCGATTCCCTCGCTATTGCGAGCCCGGTGTGGGAGACGCAGGAAGTCTCTTACGACACGAGCCTCACCCACAAGATCGCACTCCGGGATGGTAGTAGTGCGACGGCACTGGAAATCCAGGCTCACTACGCTCGTATGTGCCGCACCGCCATGACCGCAGCCGGCGAACTCGATGACGAAACCCGCTTCCTGCTCGACACGTGGGACGAGGTGATTGAATTGCTTTCTACCGACGTGTATTCGGCCGCGAGCAAGATCGAGTGGGTGGCGAAGATGCAGATGCTCGAGGGGCTTCGTTCGCGCGGCAACCTCCCCTGGAATGATCCCAAGGTCGTGGCTTTCGACCTGCAGTGGCACGATCTGAGGGCTGGACGTTCGATCGTGGACCGCCTCGATCGGGCCGGACGTATCGATCGTCTCTTCACACCAGATCAAGTCTTTAACGCGGCGACGAACCCGCCGGAGAACACTCGCGCATTCGTGCGCGGTTCCCTGATCAAGACCTATCCCGGTCAGGTGCATGCCGCATCGTGGGATTCGATCACGGTTGAGACGGGGGAGGAATCCCTCCTGCGTATCCCGACCTTGAACCCCCTGGCAGGAACGAAGGAACTCGTTGGTGATGCACTGAATGCACCGACGATCGCAACTTTTCTTAACACACTGAGGAGCTAGCCATGCAGGAAAGAATCAGTAAGCAAACACAGACGCAGAAGAACGCACCCCAGGAGGTGCAGGCGAAGTCCATCGAACACGAAGGCATCGATTCACTGCTGGACGAGATCGATTCCGTGCTCGAAACCAACGCTGAAGCATTCGTGCAGGGCTTCGTCCAAAAGGGCGGACAGTGATCCCGAAAAGGGTCATGGGAGTGGAGACCGAATACGGTCTCACCAGCGCCACGACCACGGGCGAACCCTCCCAACTCACGGGTGAAGAATCAGCCCAGATACTGTTCCGCAAGGTCGTGGAGTGGGGCAGGTCCACCAACACCTTCCTCAGCAACGGTTCACGACTCTACCTTGATGTTGGAGCGCACCCCGAGTACGCATCCGCAGAGTGCGTCTCGATCACCGATCTCGTTGCCCTCGACCGGGCAGGTGACCTCATCTACCAGTCGATGGCAGATGATGCGAACGCGAAGCTCGCGGAAGAGGGCTCGATCGAGCGACTGCACCTGATCAAGAACAATGTTGATTCCGCAGGGAACTCATACGGCTGTCACGAGAACTACCTGCTCCGCAGGAGACGCGACTTCCGTTCCCGTGTCGACTCCCTCATTCCCTTCTTCATCACCCGCCAAGTCCTCACCGGTGCCGGGCACATCCGCCGTCAACCAGACGGCGCGACCTTCGAACTGTCGCAGCGTGCGGACCACATGTGGGACGCCATCTCCTCCGCCTCGACCCGGTCCCGTCCGATCGTCAATACCCGCGACGAACCCCACGGTGATATCGAGATGTATCGCCGCATGCACGTCATTGTGGGAGATACGAACATGTCCCAGACCGTGACGGCACTGAAATTTGCGATGACCGAGATGCTGCTCGTCATGCTTGAAGACGGCGTCATCATGCCGAAGCAGAAGCTCCGCGATCCCATGCAGGCAATCCGGGACATCTCCCACGACATCACCCTGACCGCGCGGGTGGAGTTGGAAGATGGAGGGTACCGGACCGCTCTCGAGATCCAACGTGAATTCGCTGAGGCAGCTCACTCGCACTATGAGTCCCTCAACTACTTCACAGAACTCGACGAGACCCGAATATCGCTCGCAAACCTCTGGCTCGAGGCACTCGATGCGCTCGAGCAGCGCAACCTCGACAAGGTGTCGACCAAGCTTGACTGGGTGGCGAAACTTCACCTGCTTGACCGGTACCGGACCAAGGCCGGCACCGGATGGGACGATCCGAGACTGGCACGCCTTGAGCTCGCCTACCACGATATTTCACCCACCTCGGGACTCTTCCTCACCATGACAAACCAGGGCCTGCTCGACCGGCTCGTGTCAGAAGAGACCGCCCGCCACTTTGTTGACCACCCGCCCGCAACCACCCGTGCGGCACTGCGCGGCAAGTTCGTCAAGGCAGCGACCGATGCTCGCAGGGACTTCATGGTGGACTGGATGAATCTGCGCCTACTGGAGGCGGATGGGGCGCGCACCGTTGTGCTCAAGGACCCGTTCTCGGCGGTGGATGAGCGGGTGGATGAACTCCTGGAGCACGTGTGAAACGTGTCCTCGCCACACTCGTTCTAGCCCTGGGAGCCTGCTCCCAGGGACCGGGCGAGGAGCCGACTGATGATACCCCTTTCTCAGTCGAAACCGGGGGAGACCTCGGTTCCCCTACCATCACCACCGTGTCGGGAGAGCTCCCGAGCGAGCAAACCCGCCTCGTTGAGGAGGGAAGCGGGAGAGCCATCGCGGCCGACACAACCATCCTCTACACCGCAACTTCTTTTGATGACGATGGTCAGGTCCTTGCGGGAGGTGACATCATCCTCGGCCCAGCAGAAGAATCGCCCCTGGAGACGATCGGTGAGAGCGAGGGTACACGGATCATCGAGGTGAATCCCCAGGAGGGCGGAGCCGAAATCATTGTCCTCGACCTGCTCTACACCACCGCCCACGGCGAGGATCGCGAGATCACGAGCGAACCGGTGATCCAAGTAAACGAAGCCGGAGTGCCCGAACTGTCGGGCCCCGGCACAGTCAACTCTCTGAGCACCACAATCGCCATCCGAGGCACCGGCCCCCAGATTGCAGCGGATGACGAAGTTTACGTTCAATACTCCCTGTACGAGGCGTCCACGGGGGACCTCCTGGACTCGACCTGGGAGCAGGGCCCCATCCTGCTGGATCTGGAGGGAACCATGGAGGGGATCAGAACCGGGGTAACCGAAACACCGGTTGGTTCACGGCTTCTCATCAAGATCCCGGCCGGACAAGCCCAGGGCACACGCGATCTCATCGCGATTGTCGACCCCCTCGCAATCAACTGAAGCACGCAGCCTCACAAACCAAGTTTTCCTGAACTGTGGTGACAACGATCAAACGCTCGTAATGATAGTGGTCGATATTGTGCGAAACGGGCGACCCACCCATGTCGACGGAAGCGGCACGTCAAATCACTGGCAAAGTCCGAGTGAGCCAGTCAGGACGGATGTGACCAAACATAACCATCCACCAGATGGCCGAGAGGGCTTACCTGGGGCCCTGCGCGTTACCATGACGTGGCGAAAGGAGCCCCATGAGTGTGAAAACTGAAGACGTGGCAACAAAAGATCAGCCGATTGGCTGGAACGAGGTGATGCCGCGTCACGCGCTCATCACAATCGTCAGCCTGGGACTGGTGTACGGACTGTTTGAGATCACCGGCCATCACGTCAATGCCGTCGTGCTCGCCATCATTGCCATGGCCGCGCTCTGCCTCATCAAGGTTCCGGTCACGATCGCACTCCTGGTAGCTGCGATGCTAGGCGGTTTGCAGGCGGGCATGGGAGTTGAAGGCTCCCTGACTGCCTTCAACGACAACCTCCTTGTTGGCGCACAGGTTGGTCTCACCTACATCATGGTCGGTGCTCTAGCCGTTGCACTATCCCGCAGCGGACTGATCGAAATGTTCGCGACTTGGGTCTCGCGCAAGGTCGGAACCGACGAAGGAAAAACGTCGACCGGCGTGAAGTGGGCCCTGTACGGAATTCTTATTCTTGCCTCACTCCTGTCACAGAACCTCGTCCCGGTTCACATCGCCTTCATCCCCATCCTCATCCCACCCCTCCTCGGAGTGTTCAACAGATTGCAGGTTGATCGGCGTGCAGTTGCGTGCATCCTCGCTTGCTCGATGAGTGCCTCGTACCTGCTTCTTCCCACCGGTTTTGGTGCGATCTACCTGAACGAGATCCTGCTGGCTAACGTTAACGAGTTCGGTGCCAAACACGGCCTCACCGCCACCGCCACCATGGCTCCCAAGGCCATGTTCTGGCCCGTCATGGGCCTCGTGGCCGGCATGATCGTCGCCGTCACAATCAGCTACCGCAAGAAGCGCACCTACGAAGCACCCGTCCGGGGCTCCGTCGTGACGGAGGCTACCGAAACAACGTCGATCAGGCCGTTCCCGCTGATCATGACCGCGGCAGCACTTGCTGCCGTTCTCTACTTCCAGATCGCCTTCGACTCGCTCCTGCTTGGAGCCATGGTCGGCTTCATTCTGCTCAGCATCGGCGGCATTTTCCGGTGGAAGGAGCAGGATGATGTCTTCACTCAGGGCCTGCTCATGATGGCAACGATCGGTGTCATCATCACCGTTGCCTCCGGCTTCGCGGGCCTCCTTGCCGAGACCGGTGATATTGAGCCCCTCATTAGTGCCACCGCAGATTTTGTTGGTGGTAACAAGGTGTTCGGTTCCTTCCTCATGCTTGCCATCGGCCTCTTCATCACCATCGGCTTCGGTGACTCCTTCGCATCCGTTCCGATCCTCGCACCGATCTACATTCCGCTCGCACTCGAGCTCGGATTCAGCCCTCTGGCCACGATCTGCCTCCTCGGTGCAGCAGCCGCATTGGGTGATGCCGGGTCACCAGCCTCGACGATCTCCCTCGGAGTGACGGCGGGTCTGAATGCTGATGGGCGGCACGACCACATCAAGGACTCCGTTATCCCCACCTTCCTGCATTGCAACATCGGCATGCTTCTCTTCGCCTGGATCGCGGCACTGATGCTATAAAACAGTTCCCCTTCCTGTCCGTCAGTAGACAGGGGAATCGAGATGCTCGTGGGCCCGTCAATGACGGGCCCGCAGTCTTATCTCTAAGAACTTCTACGACTCAATCATCGCGAACCGGGTTCTGTTCAACCTGAGTATTCTTGAACTCTCACGAGTAAGGGAGCATTGTTCCTGGTATTTACCGGTTGGGGAGTGGGAGCCGGGCGCGCAGCTACTAATCGGAAATTCGAACACCTGGTTCGGATTACACAAATCGAAAACTGATCCCCCTGTTCGCCGTTTGTCAGGCGACTGGGGGATTTGTTTGTGACAGGCTCGGTCAACGAATTGTGTAACCTGCAAGCCAATCCCCAGTGATTTCGCAATCGCCCTATCGCAGTTTCTCTATCTGAGCCGAGCTGCGGACCGTAGCCTACTAATTGATCGCTTGGGCTTCGGAAGTGAGGTGCTGGTTGACGGGTACCGGACGGGGGTGGAGGGTGGAAATGCCCCAGGTGACCGTCATGACAAGCAGTGCCGCCAGCACCATGTGGACTGCAACGAGAGCCTCGGGAAGGTTCGTTGCGTGCTGAATATAGCCGACGATGCCCTCGAGGATCGTAACGGTGAGAATGCCGTACCAGGCTTTCTTCGCAGTCTCGACGTCTGTCGTGGGGTGAGTTTTCTGGTGGCGAATGATGAGAACGAGGCCGATGAGGGTGATGGCGGTGAAGAGCCATGCCGATCCGGAATGGGTGCGGGTGATGGCAACGGTATCCATCGCCCACCGGTAGGGAGCATTCTCATCACCCGAGTGCGGGCCGGCACCCGCGACGACAACACCGAGACTGACGAGCAGGGTCGCAGACAGGCCGAGAACAATGCTGAGCGGACGGGTGAAAAAAGCGAGCTGGATGGGCTTCGTATCGGGACTCTCAAGACGCCAAATCAGGTAGGCGGAGACCGCGACGAGAGCGAGGGAGATCAGCATGTGGCTACCAACAACGGCAGGATGCAGATCAACCCAGACGGTAACGCCGCCAACAACAGCCTGGAGAATGATGCCGGCAAGGGGCAACCACGACAGCTTCTTGATCTCGGGACGCGAAGCGGTTGGTTCTCTCTTGTAGACGGCAACAATGAGGAGCACGGCAATGATGCTGAGCACGAACGTGAGAAGCCTGTTGCCGAACTCAATGTACGGGTGGATGGTTAGTGCTTCGTGGAACTCTGGGGTGAAGCTACCGGGTTCGCACATGGGCCACTGGGAGCATCCCAGTCCTGAACCGGTGAGACGAACGAGTCCGCCGGTGAGAATAATGCCGATCTGTGCAATGAGATTCGCTATCGCGAGATTACGGGTGGTCTTGTCGACGTACATGTTTTCCTACTTTGAGTCCCACTGGAAGCGGGAGGCTGCGAGCAGACCCCCACCCACTGCCCATCCTGCCAGAACAACGAGATAGTTCAGGTATCCCTCACCGCTCGCAAGGGAGCGGAGTCCCTCACCAAGAGCGCCCGGGGGAGTGTAGCTCAGGACAGTTCCCCACCAGGACGGATACTCAGACAAGGGGAGGAGCAGTCCTCCGAGTCCGGCCATGACCACCCACAGCAGATTCGCGACAGCGAGCACAGCTTCGGGCTTCATCGTGCCGCCAATCAGTAGCCCGAGTCCGAGGAAACCGGCGAGCCCCAGAATGAGGAACAGGGCGCCGGGAGCAACCGCCCCCACATTGATCCCGAAGCCAAGGAACAGTCCGACGAGGGTGAGGATGGCGGCCTGGACGAGGGCGACGATGGTGATGGCACCGAACTTGCCGGCGAACAGGCCGCGGGCACCGAGTGGCGTTGTGGCAAGCATGCGGAGCACGCCCCAGCGCCGATCAAAAGCCACGGCAATCGCCTGCGAAGAAAACGCGGTGGACGCCCATGCGAGCGCCAGAGCCGAGGCGTATGCGAGATTGATGGGCAACGACTGCCCGCCGATGACGGGAACCTTGGTCAGAGTAACGAGAGCTGCAATGGGAAACAGAATGTTGAGAAGAAGCTGTTCCCCGTTGCGGAGAATCGTGGCTGTCTCAAACTTTGTTTGTGCGAGGACTGTCATACCGTCTCCACCAGGTCAAAATAGAGATCTTCAAGGGAGCGGGCGCGCAGGGCAACACTGACATCGAGGATGCCGTGATCGGTGAGAACGGCTGCTACGCGGCCGAGGTCTTCCGTGGTGGCGGCACCGTCCCGATACATTTCCAGATAGGAATCCCGAATCCGGGAACGGAAGCCCGGCAGGGCACCCGTGAGAAGCGATTCGATCTGAGCGGCTGAGTCCGACTCGATCCAAATGGAACGCCCACCGAGGAGACCGTCCGCCGGGCCATCAGCAATGATGTGCCCACCCCTCATGACAATCACCTGATCCGCCAGTGCCTCTGCCTCATCCATCTGATGCGTGGTGAGCACGACCGTGGTTCCAGAGTCAGCGAGATCCCGCACGATTGCGTGCATGGTGCGCCGCGAGGCGGGATCCATGCCGGCCGACGGTTCGTCAAGGAAGACAAGTTCAGGATTACCGACGAGTGCGCAGGCCAGTGAGAGCCGTTGGCGCTGACCACCGGAAAGGTGCCGCACCTTCGTGTTCGCATGTTCCCTCAAGGCAAGCAGGTCGAGGAGCTCGTCAACTGAGCGGGGGTTGCGGTGCAGGCGTGAGATGTGCGTGAGGACGGTACCGGCCTTGACTGCCTGGGGGAGTCCGCCATCCTGCAGCATGACTCCGACGCGCTCCCTAATCTCGGCATCCTCGCTGACTCTGTCACGCCCCAGCACCGTAATGGTTCCGGACGTGGGGGTGCGGAGCCCCTCACACGATTCAACGGTCGTCGTCTTCCCAGCCCCGTTCGGACCAAGGATCACCGCGATACGACCCGATTCAACGCTAAACGACACGTCATCAACGACAGTGCGATCGCCGTAGGTCATGACGAGGTTCTTGACCTCGAGTGCGTGCGTGAACATGACTCCCATTGTAGGACGTGCGGCAGGCAGTCTCGGACGGGGTGATCATCGCCTCATTAAACACTGATAGGACGGTGATAATTCTTCGTTCGAGACAGGCTCCACGTTCGGTATGCTTGCAATTACGTAAATAAGCAAGGAAACTGTTGTGTAAAGAAGTCGAGTGAAAGGAGGAGGTTATGACAGTCGTTCAGGAACCAGAATCCGGCACGAGAGACACAATTTTAGAGCTCATCGTTGAGCGAGGACCGATCACGGCCGCCAGTCTCGCAAAGATTCTTTACCTCACACCAGCAGCTGTTCGCCGGCACATCGGTGTGCTCGAAGAAGACAGCCTCATCGAGGTGCACGAAACCGGCCCCTCAACGAAGGCCCGCCGCGGACGCCCTGCCCGTCACTACGTTGCCACGAAGGATGGGCAACTGCAGCTGACCAACGAATACTCCGAACTTGCCGCCCACGCGCTCTCCTTTATCCGCCAGTCACTCGGTGACGACAAGGTCGAGAAGTTCGCGACCGAACGGAGTAACGAGCTTGAACGCCGCTACAGCAAGGACCTCAACCAGGTAGGCGAGGATCCCGCAGCGCGCGCCAAAGTGCTCGTGAAGAAGCTCTCACAGGACGGCTACGCAGCATCGCTCCGCAGCGTCGGCCCGAGGGGAATGGCGCTTCAACTCTGCCAGGGGCACTGCCCGGTCCAGCAGGTTGCTGGAGAGTTCCCGGAACTGTGCGAGGCGGAGACTCAAGCATTCTCACGACTGCTTGGCGTTCACGTCCAGAGACTCGCTACGCTTGCTGGCGGAGACCACGTTTGTACTACCCATATTCCACTGCTGATCCCATCCCGCTCCGCGGGAAAACCAACGCGTAACAACGCAACGGAAGGAAATCAATGACACAGACACGGCCTGATGCCGGTGTCGGCGAGCCGATGACACAGGAAGAGACGATCGCTTCGATCGGCAACTACAAGTTCGGCTGGCATGACTCTGATGATGCGGGTGCGAATGCGCGCCGCGGTCTGAACGAAGATGTGGTTCGGAGCATCTCTGACATGAAGGACGAGCCCGAGTGGATGCTCGAGCGTCGCCTCAAGGCACTGAAGCTCTTCGACAAGAAGCCGCTTCCCATGTGGGGTGCTGACCTGACCGATATTGATTTTGATCAGATCAAGTACTTCGTGCGCTCCACGGAGAAGCAGGCCACGTCGTGGGAAGACCTGCCGGAAGACATCAAGGAGACCTACGACCGTCTCGGTATTCCCGAGGCTGAGAAGCAGCGTCTCGTTGCAGGTGTTGCTGCTCAGTACGAGTCCGAAGTGGTTTACCACCAGATCCGCGAGGACCTCGAAGAGCAGGGTGTCATCTTCCTCGATACCGACACGGCTCTCAAGGAACACCCGGAGCTCTTCAAGGAGTACTTCGGCACCGTGATCCCTGCGGGCGATAACAAGTTCGCTGCACTCAACACCGCCGTGTGGTCGGGTGGCTCCTTCGTGTACGTCCCGCCGGGCGTTCACGTTGAGATCCCGCTCCAGGCCTACTTCCGTATCAACACGGAAAACATGGGTCAGTTTGAGCGCACTCTGATCATTGCTGATGAGGGCTCCTACGTTCACTACGTTGAGGGCTGCACGGCACCGATCTACAAGACCGACTCCCTGCACTCGGCTGTTGTCGAAATTATCGTGAAGAAGGACGCTCGCGTCCGTTACACGACGATCCAGAACTGGTCGAACAACGTCTACAACCTCGTCACCAAGCGCACCACGGTGGAAGAGGGCGGCACCATGGAATGGATCGATGGCAACATCGGCTCCAAGGTCACCATGAAGTACCCCGCTGTCTACCTCATGGGTGAGCACGCACGCGGCGAGACCCTGTCCATTGCCTTCGCGGGTGAGGGACAGCACCAGGACACCGGTTCGAAGATGGTGCACATGGCTCCCTACACGTCCTCGTCGATCGTGTCGAAGTCCGTTGCACGCGGTGGTGGCCGCGCCTCCTACCGCGGTCTTGTCCAGGTCATGCCCGAAGCCGAGCATTCGAAGTCGACCGTGCTCTGTGACGCGCTCCTTGTCGATACCGAGTCCCGCTCCGACACGTACCCGTACGTGGACGTCCGCGTTGACGATGTTGAGATGGGCCACGAGGCCACCGTCTCGAAGGTCTCGGAAGACCAGCTGTTCTACCTCATGTCGAGGGGCATGGAAGAAGCCGAAGCTATGGCAATGATTGTCCGTGGCTTCGTTGAGCCGATCGCTCGCGAGCTTCCCATGGAATACGCCCTCGAACTCAACCGTCTCATCGAGCTTCAAATGGAAGGAGCCGTCGGCTAATGACGACGAACTTGTCTACCGATCATTCGCGCGCCGTTTTGGCAAACGACGACCCGACGCTGAACAAGCAGGTTATCGGGACGTCCCGTGGCGACCGTGAATCCTCGTTCAACCTAGCCGACTTCCCGGTCCCCAACGGATCCGAAGAGGACTGGCGCTTCACTCCCGTACGGGAACTCGCCCCCTTCTTCGTTGATAAGCTCGAAGGCACCAAGCCCCAGGTAACCGCTGAAGGCGTCGAGCTTGAGATCGTGAGCCGCGACGATGCTCGCATCGGAACCATCCAGGCACCCGGCGACCGCTCCGCGGTCGTGGCCTGGAACAGCACCGAGCAGGCGCACGTCGTCACCGTTGCTGAAGAGGCTGAAGTTGAGGGTCTCATCAAGGTGACCGGCCAGGGCGGCGATCCCTCCGCACTGCACTTCCACATCGTGGCTGAGAAGAACTCGAACTCGACCATCGTCGTTGCTCACGAGGGTGACGGACAGCTGTCCGAGACCATCGAGATCGACGTCAAGGACGGCGCACACCTCACGTTCGTGACGGTGCAGGAGTGGGAGGATGACTCCATCCACCTCGCCAACAACCGCCTCCGCCTCGGCAAGGATGCTTCCATCCGCCACATCGTTGTCACCCTCGGTGGCAAGATCGTCCGCATCACAACCGATGGTGAATACACGGGCACGGGTGGCGACATGGAGCTGCTCGGCGCGTACTACACGGACGCTGGACAGCACCAGGAGCACCGCCTCTTCGTCAACCACAGCGTTCCGGACTGCCGCTCGAATGCCACCTACAAGGGTGCCCTCCAGGGCCAGGATGCTCACGCCGTATGGATCGGCGACGTCCTCATCGACGTTGCAGCAACCGGTACCGACACCTACGAGCTCAACCGCAACCTCGTCCTCACCGAGGGCGCGAAGGCCGACTCGGTTCCGAACCTCGAAATCAAGACGGGCGAAATTGAGGGTGCTGGACACGCATCTGCAACCGGCCGTTTCGACGACGAGCAACTGTTCTACCTGCAGGCACGAGGCATCCCGGAGGATATCGCGCGCCGCCTTGTCGTCCGTGGCTTCTTTGCCTCCCTCATCAACCAGATTGGTGTTCCCGCCATTCAGGAGAAGCTGATGGAAGCAATCGAAATCGAACTCGACCAGACAATGGCTGGCGTCGAGGCATGACATACCAGGTTGTGTGCCAAGAAACCGATCTTGAGCCGGGCGAAGTCGAACAGGTCACCATCAACGGGATGGACCTGGCGATCGCCCGCGACTCGGACGGTTCCTGGCACGCGCTCTCCGATCTGTGCACGCACGGCAACGTGTCGCTGTCGGACGGGGATGTGGAAGATGGGGGAATCGAGTGCTGGAAGCACGGCTCCATCTTCGACCTGCGCACCGGTAAGCCGCGTCAGTTGCCTGCCATCCACCCTGTGACCGTCTACGCGCTCAAGCTCGAATCAGGCAACGTGCTCGTCGACACCAACAGTCCTCTGAACTAAATCTTTAAAAACAAGAAAGGGACCCCCGTGTCCAAACTGGAAATTAAGAACCTCCACGTCTCGGTCGAGACAAATGAAGGCGACAAGCCGATCCTGCACGGCGTTAACCTCACCATCAACCCCGGTGAGATCCATGCCATCATGGGCCCCAACGGCTCCGGAAAGTCCACCCTCGCCTACGCTCTCGCTGGCCACCCCAAGTACACGATCACCGAGGGTGAGGTTCTCCTCGACGGTGAGAACATCGTGGAACTGACCGCTGACGAGCGTGCCCGTGCAGGTCTCTTCCTCGCCATGCAGTACCCCGTCGAGGTTCCCGGCGTGACCGTCTCGAACTTCCTCCGTACCGCCAAGACCGCCATCGACGGCGAAGCCCCCGCGCTCCGCACCTGGGTTTCCGACCTCAAGGAGTCGATGTCGAAGCTGCGCATGGACGACGATTTCGCACAGCGTGACCTCAACACCGGTTTCTCCGGTGGTGAGAAGAAGCGCAACGAGATCCTGCAGATGGAGCTCCTCCAGCCCAAGTTCGCAATCCTCGACGAGACCGACTCCGGCCTCGACGTTGACGCGCTCCGCATCGTCTCCGAGGGTGTTAACCGCGTGCACGAGGCAACCAACAACGGTATCGCTCTCATCACCCACTACACCCGCATCCTCCAGTACATCAAGCCCGACCACGTGCACGTGTTCGCCAACGGCAAGGTCGTTGACTCGGGCGGCGCAGAGCTCGCACAGCGCCTGGAAGACGAAGGCTACGACCGCTACCTGTGAAAGAAGTCCACATGACCACTCCCGTCCCGATTTCTGATTTCCCGATCCTGGCACGCCAGGGCAGGGGAGGGAATCGGCTTGTCTACCTCGATTCCGCAGCAACCTCGCAGCGGCCCATGCCGGTCATTGAAGCGGAACGCGAGTTCCTCACGACCGCGAATGGCGCTGTGAAACGCGGCAGCCACCTGCTGGCGGAGGAAGCGACCGAAGCGTACGAGAACGCTCGCGCCAAGGTTGCCTCCTTCATCGGGGCAGACACCGACGAAGTGGTGTGGACCAAGAACTCAACAGAGGGTCTCAACCTCATCGCCTACTCCCTGTCGAACGCAACGGCAGGGAGGGGTGGTGCGGCCACCCAGCGCTTCGCGTTGAAACCCGGTGACAACATTGTTGTCACCCGTTCCGAGCACCACGCGAATCTCGTACCCTGGCAGGAATTGTGTGCTCGCACCGGAGCCCAGCTCCGCTGGCTCGACGTCCTCCCCATGGGAGGACCGGACCAGGGCAGGCTCGACCTGTCCACCCTCAATGTCATCGACGAGAACACGAAGGTTGTGTCCTTCGCGCACGTCTCGAACGTGACCGGTGCGATTGCACCCGTGGACGAGATTGTTGCAGCTGCCCGTGCAGTCGGCGCCCTGGTCGTCCTTGATGCTTGCCAGTCGGTGCCGCACTTCCCGGTCAACATGACGGACCTGGGCGTGGATGCTGCCGTGTTCTCGGGCCACAAGATGCTTGGCCCCACCGGTATCGGCGCCCTGTGGGCCAAGGCCGAAATCCTTGATGCCCTGCCCGTTTTCCTCACCGGCGGATCCATGGTCGAAGTGGTCACCATGGAAGAAACGACGTATGCGAAGGCTCCTGCGAAATTTGAGGCGGGAACGCAGATGGTGAGCCAGGCAGTGGGCCTGGGTGCCGCTGTCGATTACCTGAATAAGGCTGGCATGCCGACCATTGCCGCCCACGAACACGCACTGACCGAGCGGATCCTTGAGGGGATCACGCACATCGACGGTGTGCGAGTCGTCGGACCTACGAGCGCTGAGGACCGTGTCGGTGCGGTTGCCTTTGTTGTTGAGGATGTTCACCCGCACGACGTGGGCCAGGTGCTTGATGCTCGCGGTGTAGAAATCCGTGTTGGTCACCACTGTGCGCAACCCATCCACCAGGTGTTCGACACCTTTGCCTCGTCACGCGCTTCCGTTGGCCCGTACAATACAGAGGCGGACGTTGACGCGTTCCTCGACGCCCTTACGGGTGTCCGTTCCTACTTTGGAGTGTCATGAACGAACTAGACCAGCTCTACCAGGCCATCATTCTGGACCATGCGAAAGCGCGCCACGGTCACGGAATTTTGGAGAACCCGGACGGTGAATCGTTCCAGGTCAACCCGACGTGCGGCGATCAGGTCACGGTTCAGGTCAATATGGATGGCGACACCATCTCCGAGCTTGTGTGGGACGGGAAAGGCTGCTCCATTTCCCAGGCCTCCATCTCCGTCATGTCACAGCTTGTCGAAGGAAAGACAGTTACGGAAGCAAACGAGCTTCTTGATCTTTTCTCAGAATTGATGAACTCGCGGGGTAAGGGGATCGACGACAGCAAACTGGACCGTCTCGAAGACGGATCGGCCTTTGTTGGGGTCGCCCAGTTCCCTGCACGTATCAAGTGCGCACTGCTTGGCTGGATGGCGATGCGCGATGCAACAATCAAGGCCAGCTCAATGAAAGGAGAAGGCCAGTGAGTGAACTCACCGTAGCCGAAATTGAGGAGGCTCTGCGAGACGTGATTGACCCCGAACTCGGTGTCAATATCGTTGACCTCGGACTCTTGTACGGCATCACCCTCGACGGTAACGCTGCCATCATCGATATGACCCTGACGTCTGCGGCATGCCCGCTGACCGACGTCATCGAAGATCAGGCAGTGCAGGCTCTCGAAGGGCTCGTCAGCGAAGTCCGACTCAACTGGGTGTGGCTGCCGCCGTGGGGTCCCGAGAAGATCACCGCGTCAGGCCGTGAACAGTTGCGTGCCATCGGCTTCAACGTTTAACCACATCGCCTCCCACGTGCTCGCACGCGGGAGGCATTGTCTTAGCTGTGGGCGGGACGAGAAATCGTTCCGCCCACACCCATGTCCGCCTCCTAGAACATCAAGACCTGGTCTCTTTTTAGATCTGAGGGACCGAACCCATGAACCGGCAGGAGGTCCAAAGAGGGAAGGTGAATCAGACCCTGAGACGCCTCGGCGCCATGCCAGGTGCTGGCTCCTTCTGAGAACCGTTCGGGTCCAGGAAGTGCTGTTCCCAGCTCACGTGCCAGCCGGCAACAAGCCTCTACCTCCATTGAGCCGATGTAACCCACAGCGCACGAGTGGTTCACCTTCAAGGCGGGGGAGGAACGACCTCGGAAGGGCACAGTGAATGCCGTGGTCGGGTTCGCTCAAGTGACAGATCTGCTGTTGACAACAGGGCACTGTGGCTAGGCACAGTACGGTAGCGGAGAGTCTCCACATCAGCTGTTGCGGTGCCGGAAATTCGGTTTTTTGGCGCTGCCGTAAGTAAATAAGACATGTGGACAGATGCTGATGGGGCGCTACTTTTTCCGAGGTAGGTATTTCGTCCCTTGCCCATTGCTGGCATCAAGAAAGCTGGACGAATTCGCCCTTTCGGAATAAACAGGTCACAAGGTAACGAGAAACACACGTTCACTTTCCGCCCAAGATCGCATGACTGAAGCCATTCACCAGGCGGTGGCAGCTCGAACTAGGCGAATTGATGACCTGTCGCTTATCACCGGTTGATGAGACTCACCACTAAATAAGCCGAAAAATCGGACAATCTAGACAGTGCTCAAACACGCCTTGTCGATTGGGAAACTGTTCAATGAGATCGAAGGCTCTAAAAGACCGTGTTTCACCGCTTTAATGTTGTATAGCTATGCAAATGACTACATTCCCCGAAACCGCATTTATCAGACACAGTGTCTGCAACTTACTTCTTGGTAAGAATGGTGTTAATATAAGTGGATTGAATCGCTGACCACATGCTTTGCATCTTTGAGTAAATGAGCTACAAAGCAATTGGTGGCAACTTTTGACCTATAGTTGTCAATTCAAGCAATTGATATTTTCATTCGGGGATGTAAAGCCATTCCTGCTGAAAAGCTACCGCTCTGCAATTGGTTGAGACCGTCCGGCAAAAACCTGGTAGAGTTTAACCGCAGGCGGTCTTACGATGAACTCCGTCTTACGATGAACTCCGTCGAAGCAGCCGGTTAATCAAACCTGCTGTTTTCCATTCTAGTTAAACCCCTAAGAAGATCCAGGAATCATTTTTTCATGAGAAAAATGCCCGTATTCGGGTGGCGTCAGCACTCCCATTTTTACCAGAGCCTTATTGCCTTGGTAATTTCCGTGACCCTTGTGGTGGTTTTTGCTGCCCAAGCGTTCGCGACCGGTGCTGACGATGTCGTTGATCCTTCGTCCACCTCGCCTACCGATGAGTCGGTAGCTTCTGCTGGCAATGATGAGGAACCAAGCGAGATAGCAGATTCTCAGTCTGGGGGAGATGCTGCTTCGACAAACCCGGAAACCGAACCAAGCGACGCCGTAAGCGAAGCCCCGGCCCTGATCCAGCAGCGCAAGGTGGAGACCGAGCCAATGTGCGAGCCCGGCTACTCATTCGGATTCGGACGCTCGGGACAATTACAGCAGGTTGCACCTGACGGCCAGATCACCAACCTTGGCCGGCCAGCTTCTTCCGGCACTGACTTTAATGGGCTAGGGATCGGTACTGAAGGCCACATCTACTCAATCCTCCGTTCATCAGATACTTCAGGTACGTCTCGTAATGCCAGGGTCTACTCCTACGATGTGAATTCTGGAACTTGGTCGTCTACAGGGGCAAGTACAGCGAACCTCAACGGACAAAGAAATACTGAAACTAATCTTGTTGCAGGTGCAGTCGACCTTTCCTCAAACCTCTACTATTTCGGAGGTTACACGAGCAACGGCAATTTCAAGGTTTACGAATACAATCCTTCCGCCTCTACGAAACTGAGGCTTAAAGGCACGGTTTCCACGAATGGTGGTAGCTCCTCGAACGGTGGTAGCCCCTTGAATGGTGACATGGCCTTTGACGGAGCTGGAAACCTCTACATTCTTCGTGGCGTAAATAACAACGTCACGATCTTCTCGGTGACCGCAGAGAATTTCCGTCAAGCCAACGGCGGAAAGATTCCGGCCTCACAATCAGCAAGCTTCAGGGCAATGGATAGTGTAAATGGCCTGGCATTCGACTCCGACGGCAAGGCCTACGTCTCGTCAAATAACGAAGTGCGGTCATACGATATGCCCGGCTGGGAGAATGGTAAGACTGTCACGAGTAATCTGGTGAACTCCGGTGACCTTGCTAGCTGCTCTTCGCCGCCTACGATCACGATCGAAAAGTACATTGATGGTGAGCGTGTGTCGAGCACTGACCAGTTCACCCTTACCCTGAGGCAGGGTAGCCGCACCATTGGTACGGCGACGACTGAGGGTAAGGCAAGTGGGATCCAGTCGGAACGCGTGGGTCCTCTCCCGACTGTGCGTGGTGTTCCACTGACTTTCAGCGAATCAATTTCATCGGGCGGAAACCTTTCGAACTACGCCTCGAGCTACCGCTGCTTTGTTGACGGCGTGCTCGACTCGAGTGCGAGTGGGAACGGCACGTCAGGAAGGATCACGATTCCCTACGGCGCAGACTCTGTTCTCTGCTCGTTCTACAACAAGCCGCTCGTTGCTGACATCACCATTGAGAAGCGCGTGGCTGACTCTTTGGGTGAGAATCCTGCGCCAGCAGGCGGATGGGATTTGACGACGAAGCTCAAGTCTTCCACCTCTGGCCGAGCAACCCTCGTCGGCACAGAGACCCAGAAGTCGTCGAGCCAGGGACACGCCAGCTGGTCGGTTCGTTTCACCTCGAATTCTGATCGAGCAACGATTTCAGTTTCTGAGCTCCAGCAGCCCGGATTTGAGTTTGATTCAGGCCAGTGCGTCATCACCCACCTGGATGGCTCGACCAACAATGTCGTACTCACGAGTGAGGCAGCCAAGGACCTGACTGGGATTGCGCCCGGTGACAGCATCAACTGCACGTATGTGAACGCACCAAAACCCGGCGTGCTAACGATCGACAACCTGTTTGACGAGTCTGTCCCGAACGGCTCGGGTAACATCCCCTTCTCCGGTGCTTACGCCTGTGTTCTCAACGAACAAACCGTTGCGAGCGGTACTTGGACCGTGAACGGTGAAGGCGGAGCAACGCTGGTGGCGGATGAGGGATCGCGAAGCCCAGACCGGATCCCGGCCGGGTCCGAATGCTCCATCACCCATGCCCCAGAGGGCGGTACCAGCGACGGGCTTCCTGATAAGTCTTACACCTGGAAACCGGGTGTTGCGGGACCTGCGGTAACAATTGCTTCCGGGACTACCTCGAACCTCACTGTCACGAATGCAGTTGATCGGGTGTACGGTGCATTTGCGATTCGTGAAGTCCTCCCGACCCATGGTTTCCCCGAATCAAGTGGCGGCGTTGTCGAGGGTACCTGGACGTGCACCGCCGGCAACGAGACCATCACCGGCTCCTGGGGCCCCCTTGCTCGCGGGGAAGTCTGGAGCTCGGAAGGGCAGCAGATCCCACTCGGAGCAACATGCGAGGTGGAAGCGAAGCGCATCGCCAACCCTGGTAATGGTTACGAATGGGACGGAGCCCCCAAGGTTACCGCGCCCGTCTCCGCAACGGATTTGGCAGACTTGTCCGATGCCACGATCGTCGTATCGAACGAGGTGCGCATCCTGCCCGGCACCGTCAGCTGGTCAAAGGTTGACCCGGATGGAAACCGTCTCTCGAATTCGGAATGGACGCTGACAGGACCCACGCAGTTCAACAACGGCCAACCTCTCACCATCCTCGACTGCTATGCGGGCGCCACCGAACTGTGCGCACAGACAACCGACACGAACACCAATAGTGGCGAGTTCACGATTACCAATCTTCCGTGGGGTGACTACACGCTGACCGAAGCGAAGGCACCGGCCGGCTACTACAAGCTGAGTAATCCCATCACATTCAAGATTGGCGCCAGCGAGCTGGTCATTGATCTTGTGGCCATCCCGAACACCCCCATGGCGTCACCCGAGTTGCCGCTGACCGGTGGGATCTCACGAGACCACTACACGATCACCGGGATGCTTCTGGCGGCCGTGGGAGCCACCTTCCTGTGGCGGACCAGGCGTAGGACAGCCAGGAGGTCATGACCTCGAACGTGCTGCCTCAACAAGTGCAGTGACCAAAGACGACAAACCTAGTCACTTTGGGTCGCATCCCGCGACCCGACCGAACAACCAACCCCAGTCCACCCCCAATAGGTTTCAACTATTCAACACCTTCGTTTCGTAGATCGGTGAATGCCGGTCACAGGAAACACAGAGATCGACCGCACAGGTCTCAAGAAAGGAATCGGTTTCATGACCGTTAAGAACATGCTGCGGAGGGTAACCGCAGGAACAGGTGCCCTCATGCTCGCGCTTGCAGGCGGAGTTGCTACCGGCACGGCAGCTTCGGCTGCCACCGCTGGCCCCGGCCAGCCCGGCGCACCTGATGCAGGTACGCTGACGATCAACCTCTACGAGGGTGGAACGGGCCAGGATCTTGAAGACCTCAAGGGCAAGGAAGGCCTATCAGATGTCGAGTTCACCGTGACCCAGGTTGGTCGCATGAACGGCGGCACCTGCGCACCCATTGACCTTACGAAGGCTGGCCAGTGGACCGGCCTTGACGCACTGTTTGCGTCCGCTCCGGCTGCGCCCGCTGGCGACTTCTGCGTGACCGACACGAAGCAGGTCAAGGCCACCAACAAAGCAGGCCAGGTTACCTTCGAGCTTGGTCTCGGTGTTTACTTTGTTGAAGAGTCCGGCCACGGTGACAACAATGTTGTCTCCGAAGTCCCGAACTTCTACGCCTCCATCCCCACCTCCGAAGGCACCAGTGGGAACGGCTGGAACTACAACGTCGTCGCCAACCCCAAGAACCAGCTCATGGGTAAACCAAGCAAGGTCATCTCGGAGCGGCCCAATGCTCTGACCGTTGGTTCCACTGTCAAGTGGACCATCACGATCCCCGTTCCTTCGCTGAACAATAACGAGACCTTCAACGAAGCCGTCATCACCGACTCGCTCGATTCTCGCCTGTCTCTCGTCAAGGGCTCAACCTCACTGACCGTTGGTTCGACCACGCTCACGGAAGGCACCCACTTCGACGTGTCGGGTAATGCGGTGTGGACGCTGAACGAGGCGGGCCGCCAGGTCCTCGATGAGAACATGTCCGGCACCATGACCCTCACCTTCGATACCACCGTCAACACAATCGGTGAAGATGGTGCGATCGCTAACACGACCGACAACTACTACACCACCTTCAACCGCACCACCGTGAACGGCAACACGAGCGCCTACACCTACTGGGGTCAGATGGAGATCAGGAAGGTCGATGACTCCAATGACCCGCTTCCCCTCCAGGGTGCAGAGTTCCAAGTTTACGAGCCGGTCAACAACCAGTGCTCGACCTCCGTTCCGGAGACCGGTCTCATCGCAACCGGTGTTTCTGGCGATGATGGTGTTGTTTCCTGGGATCACAACCAGGGTTCTAGCCTTGGCCTGTGGGTAGCGAACTCGAACCAGGGTCCGGCTGATCCGACCCCGACCAAGGACTACTGCGTTTACGAAACCATTGTCCCCGCGGGCCACACTGGCGTCGCAATCAACAATCCCGTGACCATCACCCCCGGTGAAAAGTCCATCAAGAAATTTGACGTTGTCAACGCAAAGACCGCGGGCCCGAATCTGCCGCTGACGGGTGCGCAGGGCACGATCCTCATGACAGTGGCGGGCATTCTCCTTGTCGTCGTCGGTGGCGGCGGAATGTACCTGGCTCGTCGCAAGAAGAGCTAGCATTCACCTGATGTAGCACAGTGAGGTGGTGCCGGGAGAACTCCCGGCACCACCTTGCACATGGAAGGCAATAATGGTTGAGAAGACAAAACAGGTAGAACCTGGTCAGGAACCAGCACGGGGGACCGACCCGGAAGGCCGGTGGAGTGTGCCGTGGATGCAGCTCATTGCCTCGATCGTGATCCTTGCCGGTCTTCTCGTCTTCCTCTATCCCTCAATTGCCTCCTGGTTTGCTCAACGGGAGCAGTCCCGAGCCATCGAGATTGCGCAATCCAGGGCCGAGTCACCACCCTTTGATGATCCAAAGGTCGTGTTGGAGGAACTGACAACAGCTCGCCAATACAATGAGCAGCTCGCTTCCGGCGCTATCTACGAGGCCAACGAAAACGTCGCAACCTCCGACATTGCAGAGGACGACATCCAGTCCGATGATCCGCTGGCCTACAACAATCTGTTGAACGCTGGTGATGATGGTTTCATGGGCAGGCTCCGCTACGAGGATCTCGACATCGATCTGCCGATCTACCACGGCACCGATGATGACACGCTCCGCCACGGGGTGGGGCATCTCGAGGGCACGTCCCTCCCCGTGGGAGGTGAAGGGACGAGGTCCGTGCTGACGGCTCACAGGGGACTTCCGGAATCCACCCTCTTCGACGAACTCGATCAGGCTGAAGAGGGAGATCTTATCACACTCTCCGTCATGAACGAAGTCCTCGCTTATCAGGTAAGGGAAGTCCGGGTCATTGAACCCGACCAGACCGAGGCGATCCTTCCCGAACAGAACCGTGACCTCATCACTCTCGTTACCTGTACGCCACTGGGCATTAATTCTCACCGCATTCTCGTCACAGCCGAACGCGTGTACCCGACCCCGGTGGAGGCGGAGGATGCTGCACGTGCTTCACCTAATCTCCCTCATTTCCCCTGGTGGCTTGTTATCCTCACCGTTACCGTCGCTACTTTGGGTTGGTCGATCTGGCGTGGAGGCAAGCGTCCAGGCGTAACGACAAATGATTCTCAGATCGAACCGGTTTCTCCGGCAACAAGCCGGGGACCTGAGCCAGAAGAATACAAGCCCCACCGCAACAAATCAGCGATTGGTACGAATTTAGAAATCGATGCGCAATCTCCAGCGGAGAGTGAGCAAGTGGCTGAAGTGAAGGACGAAGCACGAAATCGCGTCCGACGCCCCGGCCGCCACGCCAAGCCACCACAAAGCTAATTCGATTCACCTGTTCACCTGCGACTCCTGACGCCAAGACGATAGGTGAGTTCCGACAACTGGTTCGGGATGCTGTCGCGAGCCCCGAGTTTTGGCCATGAAAGTACTTTCCCAAAGTCCCGAGAGGCCATGAAAGCCGGTGATAGGGTGTTGTGCTAGTACCAGGAGGAGCGCAGGTGAGCATACTGTCAACCATTCATTCCCCGGCGGATCTGTCGCGGTTGAATGAAAAGAAACTGCAGCAGTTGTCCGAAGAAATCAGGTGCTTCCTGATCGACTCCGTCTCCGCCACAGGTGGCCACCTGGGTCCCAACTTGGGCGTCGTCGAGCTGAGTATTTCACTGCACCGGGTTTTTGATTCCCCGCGTGATTCGATTGTGTTCGACACGGGCCACCAGTCGTATGTTCATAAGATCCTGACCGGCCGCAAGGACTTCACCCAGCTGCGGTCCGAAGGTGGACTGTCAGGATACCCGTCGCGAGCCGAATCGGTGCACGATATTGTCGAGAACTCGCATGCTTCCACTGCCCTGTCGTGGGCACTTGGAATCGCCAGGGGTTATCAGCTCTCGGGTGAGGAGCGCAGTGTCGTTGCCGTTATTGGAGATGGTGCCCTGACGGGTGGGATGGCGTGGGAAGCGCTGAACAATATTGCCGAAGATGATTCACTCCCGCTCGTCATCGTTGTGAACGACAACGGCCGTTCCTACGAGCCGACGATTGGTGGCATGGCGAGACGTTTCGACCAGGTTCGTGTTTCTCGGAACTACGAAAATCTTTTGAGCTGGGGAAAGAAGACGCTCCGTGCCTCAGGCCCCCCCGGACGCCTCGCATACGATGCGATTCACGGCTTCAAAAAGGGTGTGAAGGACATTTTTGTCGATGCTGGCATCTTTGATTCCCTCGGCTTGAAATACGTGGGGCCCATCGATGGTCATGACATCACTGAACTGGATGCCGCGCTGCAGATCGCCAAGGACTATGGCGGGCCTGTTGTTGTTCATGCCATTACCGAAAAGGGTCGCGGTTATCAGCCGGCGGTCGATGATCAGGCCGATCATTTCCACGCGGTTGGACAAATTCATCCCGAAACCGGGCTGCCGATCGAACGAGCAGGGTTTGGGTGGACGTCGGTCTTCGCGGACGAGATCGTCAAGATTGCCGAGGCGAACGACAAGGTTATTGGGCTGACCGCCGCGATGCTCCGCCCCGTCGGACTTGGCCCATTCCGAGATCGGTTCCCGAACCGCGTGATCGACACGGGCATTGCCGAGCAGCATGCGATGACGGCAGCGGCGGGGCTAGCGTATGCCGGGTATCATCCCGTCGTCGCCCTCTACGCCACTTTCCTCAATCGTGCCTTCGATCAGTTGCTCATGGATGCGGCACTGCACAAGGCACCCTTGACCCTTGTCCTCGATCGCGCCGGAGTGACGGGTAATGACGGTGCATCCCACAACGGCATGTGGGACCTATCCCTCGCCGCCATGATCCCCGGATTGAGGGTCGCCGCACCACGTGATGAGGAGACTCTCCGCCAAGAACTGACCGAAGCGATCGCCGTGAGTGGCGGACCGACCTTGTTGCGCTATCCCAAGGGAACAATCCCGGATGAGATCAAGGCAGTCGGCAAGCACGGTGAACTTGACATTCTCGGCCGTTCGAACGGGACGGGCTCACGCATCCTGGTTGTGAGCGTGGGCGCGATGGCGAATGCGGCGCTTGCCGCGACAAGCGTGGACAGCGCCGAGGTCACGGTAGTTGATCCACGCTGGGTCCTCCCCATTTCCCAAGAGCTCGCTGATCTAGCGGAAGAGCATGATGCGGTTGTGACAATCGAGGATGGTCTGCGCAGCGGTGGTGTCGGTCAGCAACTTGCTGACCTCATCAGCAAGCCCGTCACAACACTCGGGATTGCACGCCACTTCATCGAACACGGATCTCGCAACGACATTCTGGCCAGAGAGAAGATGACCGGGGATGATGTGACCGCTGCCGTTCGTGCCGCCGCGGGACTCGGGCCTGCGCTCACGATTGCCAAGGACGCCTAACCCTGGAGCAATCGCCAACGATGCTTAGGTACAAGAAGGATGAGGTAACCAAGCATCCCCGTTGTTGAAAGCGGTACGCAGTTGCCCTTGGGATACCCTGATTTTCAACATCGGACTTTACGTGATTGGCGTTCAGGCCGCTTCTGAGTCTGAGCGGGGGAGTACGACCGCGACCTCTTCGATCTGCCAGGGCCGTGCACCCGCCTTGTAGAGGACTGAGACCATGTCGTCCAGCGACTTCCAGCCCTCCCACGCGAGGGTGCGTTGGATGAGGGGCTTGAGGAGTACATCTTGGCGGATCCCGAGAGTATCCGCACGGTTGAGAATCAGGGGCCGGATAAGCTCCCAGCGTGTGTTCTCCTCCGGGTGACGATGCTTCCAGTTACGTACGTCCGGCAACCCGTCCTTCGTCGGCGGAGTCTTGCTCGGCAGATCGTCAGTGTTGCGTCCGCGGTCAATCGCATCCCAGAAGCGTTCCGCGAGTGCCCGGCGCGTGCGGGTGCGGAGTGCGGACGATCTCTTGAGAGACTCGAGGGAGGTGGGGTGTGAGTCGGCGAGAGCACCGAGTGCCTTACCGGGGAGGACCTTTTCCGGTCCCAGATCCTGTTCCTGTGCGATCGCGTCGCGTTCCCACCAGAGTTCCCGCAACACAGCGAGGGTGCGGCGGTCACGAATGCGGAGAGTGGCGGCAATCTTCCGCCACGGTTCAGGGTTCGGTTGCTTGCGGGGAGCGGTGAGGAGATGTGCACACTCCTGCATTATCCACTCGTATCTGCCCGCCTCTTTCAAACGCTTGATCTGGGACTCGCGTGCCTCGAGGAGCAGATCAACATCGAGAGCAGCATACGACAGGCGCTCGGGTGCTAGCGGTCGCTGAGACCAGTCCGAATTTGAATGCTCTTTTGCGAGTTGAATATCGAGCTCGTGGGAGATGACAGCCTGGAGGGAGACCCTCTCATCACCCAGCAGGAGCGCCGCAATTTCCGTGTCCCACAGTTTTGGGGCCTGCAACCCTTCGTCATTCAGGCACGGCAGGTCCTGGTCTGCTGCGTGGAGGATCCATTCATCGGTGGCAAGCACTTCTGCCAGCTCCGGCATCATCTCCGACAGCGGAGGCGGGTCGATGAGAAAGAGCCCGGAACCTTCTCGCTTGATTTGGATGAGGTAGGCGCGGCCTGAATAGCGGATGCCCTGGGCTCGTTCCGTGTCGATTGCGAACGGACCTGTGCCTTTCTTGAGTGCGGCGATGGCGGTCGCGAAATCTTCGGGCGTAGAAGTAAGCGGCGGTATTCCGCCGCGGGGTTCATCAAGCTTCACAAACGATCCAGTGGGGTAATTGACGGTGTGTCCGGGTCAAGACCGCCCGCGGTGCAAGCGAATTCGGCCCAAGCATCAAGGTGATCTGACACGTTCTCGGTCGCGGGAGACCAGGAAGCCCTGACCTCGACCGTGACACGGGTACCGTCCAAGTGTAGACCACGAAACGTTTCATCGATCTGCCGGGTGACCGTTCCGTTCAACGAATGGTATTCCGCCCCGTGAGCATCAAGAGCTTCAGTCAGCCATGACCACACCACCTCACCCAGGAATGGGTCGTCTCCAAGCTCCGATTCGATCGGTGCGGACACGTGGCACACAATGCGGAACGTGGAATCCCAGGCCGGCTGGCCCTCGGGGTCGTGAAGGAGAACGAAGCGTGCTTCGGCAAGATAACCATCGGGGTCGAGTGCACCGCCGGAAGAATTGACCTCGGCGGCAAGTGCCGCAGCCCAGGGCGCGATCTTCTTGGGCGCGGGAATCTCCTGCAATCTGAACTCGCGGCGGAACGAATGGTTGCGCAAAGAGTCCAGGCTGGCAAGAAACAGCGGTGGTACGTCAGGCACACCAACACATTAACGAGGATGGAACGACCACCCCGTCAGGCGCGCCGGTGGAGTGGACCCGGCGGGTAGACTGGTCCCTGACCGAGCCCCTGACGGAAGAGGAATCATGCCGTTCACACGAATTGTCGAGCTGCAAAAAGGCGAGTTTATGTCCCGAGTGGGCACCGCCGGCGTGAATCTGCCGCTCGAACAGTCACCCGCCTGGGACCGCTATGACAAAGCAGTCGCGGGCCGTGAACCCTATGGTCGCTACGTGTGGCAGGTTGATGGCGAGGACCGCGCCTTCCTCTCACTCACGTCATTCCAAGGGACGGGGTTCTACTATCTGTGGGCCAAGCACGGCCCCGTGTGGACCTCTGCACCCACCGCGCGGGAAGAAGAACAGTTCCACAATGACCTGGCTGCTCTCCTGAAAAAGGACAGGAAGTACGCATTCGTGCGCCTCCACGCTCATCACACCTCGGCCAAGCTTCAGGACCTACTGCAATCCGTTCCTTTTGATCGGACCGTGGTCCTTGACCTGACGATGGATTCCGAGGAACTCATGGCGAGCATGAAGAAGCGCGGTCGGAGAGACGTTCGCAAGTCCTTGCGCAATGAGGACATGGTCGCACAAGACGAAACTGCCCATGCCCTCGACATCTTCGATGATCTTTACGAGCTCCTGAAAGAAACGGGGGATCGCGACGGCTTTGGTATCGCACCCAAGTCCTCCTACACCACGATGCTGAAGTCCCTGGGGCCCGAGCATGCGCGCCTGTTCACCGTACGGAACGGGAACGAGATCTATTGCTGGGGGATCGTCACCGTCAACGGTCCACTCGCCACCTACTATTACGCCGCCTCCTCGGCCGCTGGTCGCAGGGCGGGAGCTCCTGACCTGCTTGTCTGGTTCATGACAGAACAGCTCCGAGACAGCGGGGTGGAAACCTTCGACCTCATGGGGATTGATTCCGAGCGTGCTCCGCAGCTGGCCGGTGTGCGCGGTTTCAAAACAAAGTTCTCCGAAGAGATCACGGACGTTGATGGCGCGTGGGATCTGCCGCTGCACCGAGCCCGCTATCACGCACTCAAGCTCGCCCTCAAAACGAAGCGCACCGTGGTCAGCAAGATCGATGACCTTAAGAATTCCCGCAAGAACGACACCGAATCATCCAAGACAGAATCTGAACAGTAATCAGCTCAGTTGGAAGAACGTACTGATCGGACTCAAAGATTCCGAGGCATGGCCTAAGCGTGAATGAGATTCTTCCAGCCAAATAGTTAAGTAAGTGCGTGCCCCACCCGGTTCAAGACCAGGTGGGGCACGCGATGTCTGGTGGCAGTTTGCCTAGGAGCTTGTCAATTTACCGATGGGATGTTCCGAGCGGCTCCTAGTGGAGGATGGGGATGCTGAAGGGGTAGCGGTAGATCTTGCCCTTCGACGCTGCCATGGCACCCCTGATCGGGCTCCAGAGTATGAGGATGAATTCCAGAACCCAGAGGACGATGGCGAGCGGGATGAGGAGGAAAGTGAAGAAGCACATCCAGGCCACAATATTGAGGAGGAAGAGGGCAAGCGAGTAGTTGAAGGCTCGTGCGGATGCCTTTCGTACGAGTCGGCTCTTGTTTTTCTGGAACATCCAGATGAGTAGTGGTCCGAGAAAGCCCAGCCACCCGGCGGAGAAGATCGTGCCCGCGGGCGCTGATAGGTGAGCGAGGATCGCCCACGTCCGTTCGTCGTCACTGTAGCGGGGCTCGTTATTCCAAGCGTCGCTGCCTCGGTACGGGTAGGGTTCGTTCATGCTTCTATCATGGCTCATTGGCGAGTATTTGGGTATGTAAAGACCGATCCGTGTCGAATGTTGTGGGCAGAGAAACGCTGGGACATCAACCCTGTTTGAGTTCTCCGCTGGCCGGCTGACGAGTTGGGCCGGCAGGGAGTACCTGCCGGCCCAGAGGTCACAAAACTGTGTGAATTAACTGTTCACAGTTTGATATTGGATAATTGGATCTACATTTCCTTCAGAGCGTCCGGTGACTCGGGCATGATCTGGCCGCCATCGACAACGATGGCATGCCCGGTGACGTAGCGGGCGCCTGGGGAGGCAAGGAAGGCAACGGCGGCACCGATATCTTCCGGCTCACCCAGGTACCCGAGCGGGACCGCTGATGCCATTTCCTTCAGGTATTCCTCGCCGAGTGCCTTGAGTCCCGGGGTTGTGACGTTGCCGGGTTGGACGGCGTTCACGGTGATTGTGTGGGGAGTGAATTCCATGGCGGCCGAGCGCATGAAGCCGAGCTGCGCGGCCTTGGAGGCCTCGTAGTGGGACCAGCCTGGGTAGCCGGTGATGGGGCCGGTAATGGAGCTTGTGAGAATAATTCTTCCGTGCTCAGCCTCTTTGAGCGCTTCCTGGGCTGCCTGGACCATCCGTATTGTCCCGTAAAGATTGATCTGGAACATGAGATCAATATCGTCATCGGTCGTGGCTTCGAGCTTGGCCTGCGGATAAACCTCAGCGTTGGACAGGAACACGTAAAGTTTTCCGAAACGATCAATTGTTGCCTTGACTGCGTCTTCGCAGGACTGGGGGTTCCTCACGTCGAGCAGGAGCGCATCGACATCTCCTGACAGTTCTTTGCTGGCTTGAGCGAGTTCCTCATCGGTTAGGCCCGTGACCATGACCGAATAGCCTTCGGATAGGAGAACGCGTGCGATCCCCTGCCCAATTCCGTTCGTACCGCCCGTGACGAGTGCAACGCGTGCGCTCACAGTTTCCTTCTGTGATCTGAGGCATATGTGCGGATGCTTGGAGGTTATCGGCTTTCACGGATGTTTTGTCGGTTCAGCGAGGACGACGAGGGGGCGCAACCGTATCGATCGCGCCCCTCCAGAAAAGCTTGATTATCGGATAACGGCGAGCGCTCCCGGTTCCAGCGTGATGTCGTCAGTAATAGTGCCGTAGCTGAGGAGGAACTCTCCAGCGGGAACAGTCATCGGCTGATCGGACAGGTTGATGAAGAGCCGTGAGGAGTGACGGTGGAGGATGAGCTGGCGCTGGGCCGGCTTCTCAAGTTTCGTCGTGCTTCGATCTGATGATGCGAAGTTTGGCTCGGTTTTGCGCAGCTCGATCAGGCGGCGCACAAAGTCGAGCACCTCCGCGTTGCGGTCCTTTTCTGCCCAGTCGAGCTTCGATGATTCGAAGGTCTCGATTGCTTGCGGATCTGGCACCGTGAAGTCGCTTCCGTAGATCTCTTCCCAGCCGTGGCTACCAAATTCTGAGAGCCTACCCTGGGACACGA
The DNA here is from genome assembly GCF_001375495.1 of Flaviflexus massiliensis. Lineage (GTDB taxonomy): Bacteria > Actinomycetota > Actinomycetes > Actinomycetales > Actinomycetaceae > Flaviflexus > Flaviflexus massiliensis. The sequence goes on from NZ_LN831058.1 coordinate 1,526,266, forward strand.
GCGGACCAAGCTCATCGTTGTGATCGGTGAAGAATGCGAACCGGCCCTTCGTGTTCCATTCCTGTCCCTGGAACAGCATCGGGGTGAACGGCGACAGAATGACGAGTGCTAGTGAGGAGAGTGCCTCGATCTCGGACAGGTGCTCCGAGGGCCTGTCGCCTACCGCCCTGTTTCCTACCTGGTCGTGATCCTGGTCGTAAACAACGAATGCGTGACCATCAATCTCGTCCGGGACCGGAGCTCCCCACGTCTTGTCCCGGAACGTGGAAAACGTGCCGTCATGGAAGAAGACTCCCGAGAAGACCTTCGACAGGGCATTATCGGAGTCGAAATCGGCATAGTAGCCGTGGGTTTCGTTCGTGAAGTAGGCGTGGATAGCGTGGTGCACATCGTCAGCCCACTGCATGTCCATACCCCACCCGCCTTGCTCGGTCGGTGTGATGACGCGAGCATCATTTAAATCCGACTCGGCAATGAGGCGCAGGGGCCTGCCCAGTTCACCCGACAGGGAGCGGGTGGCATCAGCAAGTTCGGCAAGAATGTGGACGGGGGAGTCGTCGATCATGGCGTGAATCGCGTCGAGCCGGAGCGCATCGATGTGGAAGTCAGCAAACCAACGCAACGCAGAGTACAGGAGGTGCTCACGCACCCCCTCATTGCCCTCGTCATCAAAGTTGAGAGCGGTTCCCCACGGGGTCTCGTGCTTGCCCGTGAAATAGGGACCGAACTCGGCCAGGTAGTTGCCGTCGGGACCGAGATGGTTGTAGACCACGTCGAGACAGACACCGATTCCAAGCCCGTGGCAGGCATCAACAAACTCGGCAAGGCCGGCCGGACCACCGTAGGCGTCATGGACCGCGGTCCAGCTCACCCCGTCATAGCCCCAACCTCGGTTGCCAGGGAAGGGGGCGATGGGCATGAGCTCCACCATGTCTACCCCGAGGTCCTTGAGGTGCTGGAGTTTCGAAATTGCTGAAGCAAAGGTGCCCTCGGGGGTGAAGGTGCCGACATGCATCTCGTAAATAACTGCTCCGCGAGCGTCCACTCCGTCGAATCGGTCATCCGACCACGTGAGTTGGACGGTATCGAAGTGTCGGGATGCTTCGTGCGGCCCCCAGGGCTGCTCTGGGCTGCGGGGGTCTGGGCGGAGCGGGCCACCGTCGAGCGAGAAACCGTAGGCAACGCCAGGCTCAAGGTCGGGAACGTCCCAATATTCGCCATCCCCGCTCAGTGGGACACGGGTGAGCGGATCGCCCGGCTGCCATTCGGTTGTGCCGAGCAGCAGGTCAACGGTTGTGGCTTTGGGTGCCCACAGCATTAACTGTCCTTTCGTAGGATCGCGGCAGGGAAGGTGCCCAGCAGGTCCGCGAGTTGAATCGCGCCCCCTTCGAGGCTGGTGCCGGTCAGGATCTCGGTCCACGTGCCCTCGGGCAGGACAACTGTGTGGTCACCGTAGCCGCCCGCGGCAGCAATGCCCGAATGGTGCCGTTCGGTCACGACCGCAACAGCCGGTTCACCATCGAGATTCCTCGTGTAGGCAAGCGCGTGACTGGTGGTCGTGGGAAGTGGCGCGTATCCGGATCGGGCCCCGACAAACACGTCCGGCATGTCTCTCCGCAAGCGCAGAATCGTGGACGTGAGCCACATCTTTTCCTGATCCAGGCTTGAAGTTGAGGGCTTGCCGTTCTCGGTGATCTTTTCCAGGAGCGCGGCAAGCTGATCGTAATCAACAAGCCGGCGATTATCGGGATCAACAAGAGAGTTGTGAAGGATTTCTTCACCCTGATAGTTGTCGGCGACACCCAGCACGGTCAATTGAATTGCCTTGGTGGCGAGCAATGCGGAACGGACCGATGGCCGCGTCAGGTTGAAGAACCCCGTCATCTTTTCATTCACCACCGGGTCGGTGAGAAGGAAGCGAGCGAACATGAAGAGAGCATTTTCGGCATCTTCGTTCACGTCCGTCCACGTGGTCCACAGCTTCTGTTCCCTGGAGGCTTTCTCCAGGTATTGGACGAGGCGATCGTGTTCGATCGGACCCTTCTCTGTCCAGGTACCGAAGATTGTCTGCCACAGGAGATTCTCGGTACGACCATTGAGCGAAGAGGGACGCTGCTTCTTCGAACGCTCGCGAAGGTCGTTGACGAGCTCGCGCCACTCGGTCGAATACTGGGAGAGAACACCGATTTGGGCACGCACGTCCTCGCCACGCTTCGTATCGTGCGTGGTTCCTGCGGTCATCGTGGCCGGCCAAGACTGCATGGTGCGATGCACCCAAGCATGGAACTGGTCCGCCGAATAGGTCGGAGTGACAGCATAGGAACCGACCTCGCACGAGGAGGTGAGCAGAGTCCACCGATAGAACGCAGTGTCCTCAATTCCCTTGGCCATGACTGGTCCGCACGTCTGCTGGAACCGCACAATGAGTTCCGCGCGTTGCGCCTCATGGGTGCGACCAGCCGAACCAATCTCCTCACCGAGGAGCAGTTCCACCACAATGTCGAGAGTTTCTTGCCGGTCCTCGTCGAGTACCTTACGGGCACGATCGGCGGCATCACGCAGTGCGCGCTCCGCAACCGGTGAGGGACGTTCACCGGGAACGACGTAGGCACGGTACCTGTCCATCTCCAACAGCAGAGCGACAATCACTTCCCGAAAGGCACGGAACGTGTGGTCGCGTAGTCGCACGTCCGCACGGCACAGTTGGGAGAGGATATCGGCGAGCCGGTCAACCTCGGTGAAGAGAGTATCCCGGATGATCTCGGCCTTGCCGTCACGAATGATCTGGGGCAAGTTCCCGGGTGTATCTCCCGTCAGCTCCGTGAGGATTGAGCCGAGGTCAACGAGGCCGGCGGGATCGGTTTGAAGTCCCTGGATCCGCCACGCGCTGTCGTAACCGGTTGTTCCGGCGATCGGCCAGTCACTCGGCAGCTCCTCATCACCGTCCAAGATCTTCTCTGCCGCAATCCACGCGCCGCCCGTCGCCTCGGAGAGCTGACGGAAGTAGCCACGAGGGTCTGCCAACCCGTCAGGGTGGTCGATCCGGAAACCATCGATGTAGCCGTCGTTGAAGAGGGAGAGGAGGAGCGCGTGGGTGTCATGGAAAACTTGTTCGTCCTCCACACGCACTGCGGCGAGCGTGTCGACGTCGAAGAACCTGCGGTAGTTCAGTTCCTCGTTGGCAACCTTCCAGTAGGCGAGCCGGTAGTACTGACGCTCTAGAAGATCGGCAAGCGGCAGTGCCTCGGTCTGTTCGCGGACGGGGAAGACGTGATCGTAGTAGCGGATCACGTGCTGTTCGCCCAGATCCTCCAGGCCCGGAACGATCATCGTGTCGAGCGTGAGCTCGCCGTTGGCAAGAACGTTGCCGATGCGGGAGCCGAGGACCGCCATGAGTAGCCCTTCCCCATCATCCTCAATTTCGATATCGAACCAGTCGTGGTAGTCGGACTCGGGACCGTACTTGAGGACGGACCAGAGTGCCTTGTTGAGGTAGAGCGGGGTGGGGACCGCCATGTGGTTCGGGACCACGTCAACGATCACTCCCAGCCCCAGTTTATGGGCGCTGTCCGCCAGCTCCCGGAACGCCGTCTCGCCACCCATGGGTTCCGAAATGGTCGAATGGTCCGTTACGTCGTAGCCGTGAGTGGAGCCGGGGGCGGCTTGGAGGATGGGGGAGCAGTAGATATCGGTGATCCCCAGCTCAGCCAGGTACGGAAGTGTTTTCTGTGCCTGCGCGAACGTGAAATCCGGGCCCAGCTGGAACCGGTACGTTGAGACGGGCAGTCTCCGTCCCTCGGGTGGTACGTGCGAATGGCTTGGCCTGTCGGTCATGAGTTGTCCTCCACGTCATCAGCTTCTTGCTGGTTCTCGGCATCACCTTCTACGTCCGGTGACGCACCATCGTGTTCTGTACGGGATTCTGCTCCATCGGTGTCTGCCTGCGGTTCTGTGGCCTCCTCAGCGGAGGCTGCGTCGTCGGCAGAGCCGGCTTCTTCGGCTGAGGCTGCCTCTTCGGCAGTGTGTGCCGCCTCGAGCTCTGCTTCGCGATCTTCAATCGTGCGGACGAGGATGACGATGGAGCGGCCTTCGACGGCCAGGATGTTGCCGGGACCGTACTGTCGTTCCTCAACGTCATCGTGAGCCGTATTAATGACCTCGTGCCAGGTGCTACCGTATTCCTTACCGGGGATACGGAAGTCGATCGCCTGGTCGTCAGCGGAGATGAGGATGAGAAGATCGTCGTCGATGACGGGACGGCCCCGCTCATCGGGTTCGGAGATCGCCGCGCCATTCAGGTAGATCATGACGGAACGAGCAAACGACGTATTCCAGTCTTCCTCCTGCATGCGTTCACCGCTGGGTACAAACCATTCGATCTCTCCCTGGTGAGATTCGCCGCCATGCCCCGAATCTCCTTCGATGAACCGCCTCCTGCGCAGGACCGGATGGTCCTTGCGGAAGTTGATCATCTTCTTCGTGTACTCGAGCAATTCCTCTTGGAATTCTTCGAGTTCCCAATCGACCCAGGAAATCTCGTTATCTTGGCAGTACGTATTGTTGTTGCCGTTCTGGGTGCGCCCTATTTCGTCACCGTGCGAGATCATCGGGACACCCTGAGAGATCAGAAGCGTGGTCATGAAATTACGAATCTGGCGCATGCGAAGCGCGGAAATATTCGGATCGTCGGTTGGACCCTCAACCCCGCAGTTCCAGGAGCGGTTGTGGGACTCGCCGTCGTTACCGCCCTCACCGTTCGCTTCGTTGTGCTTTTCGTTGTAGCTCACGAGGTCCTTCATGGTGAACCCGTCGTGCGCAGTCACGAAGTTGATGGAGGCCATGGGGCGACGTCCCGAATGTTCGTACAGGTCGGATGAGCCCGTAAGGCGAGAAGCTAGCTCAGAGAGCACGGACGGCTCACCGCGCCAGAAGTCCCTCACCGTGTCACGGTAATTGCCATTCCATTCGGTCCACAGGGGAGGGAATCCGCCCACCATGTACCCGCCCTCGCCAATATCCCAGGGTTCGGCAATGAGCTTGACCTGGGAAATGATGGGGTCCTGTTGGATGATGTCGAAGAATGTGGAGAGTCGGTCAACGGCGTGCAGCTCGCGAGCGAGCGTGGATGCCAGGTCGAAACGGAACCCGTCAACATGCATCTCCGTCACCCAATAGCGCAGCGAATCCATGATGAGCTGGAGCGAATGGGGGGAGGACATGTTGAGGGAGTTACCGGTACCGGTCGTATCGAAGTAATGCTCCTCATCGCCCGGCACCAGCCGGTAATAGGAGGCGTTGTCGATTCCACGGAACGACAGTGTCGGACCCATGTGGTTGCCTTCGGCCGTGTGGTTGTAGACCACGTCAAGAATGACCTCGATATTGGCTTCGTGGAAGGTGCGCACCATCGACCGGAAGTCATCAACCTGACCACCCCGGTAGCCCGCTGACGAGTACGTGTTTTGGGGAGCAAAATATCCGATTGTGTTGTAACCCCAATAGTTAAACAGACCGCGCTCCTGCAGGTGCGTGTCGTTAACAAACTGGTGCACGGGCATCAGCTCAATCGCCGTTACGCCCAGCTCTGTCAGGTGGTCGATGATCGCAGGATGTGCCAGCCCAAGGTAGGTGCCCCGTAGTTCCTCGGGAATGTCCGGGTGCTGCATCGTCATCCCCTTGACGTGCGCCTCGTATATAACCGAGTCGTGGTATTCGTGGCCGGGGGGACGATCGTGACCCCAGTCGAAGAACGGGTTAACGACGACCGAGATCATCGTGTGTCCAAGCGAATCGTCTTGATTGCGCTGGGTTGGATCATCAAATGAGTAGGAGAAGATCGCGGGATTGTTTTGGACGTGACCGTCGATCGCCTTCGCGTAAGGATCAAGGAGAAGCTTCGACGGATCGCAGCGATGCCCATTCGCGGGATCGTAAGGACCGTGTACGCGGTAACCATACAGCTGACCGGGACGCACTCCCGGCATGTAGCAATGCCACACGTGGGCGTCGACTTCCATTAGTTCGAAGCGTTCTTCGTTCTTATCATCATCGAGGAGACACAGTTCCACCCGCTCGGCGACGGAGGAGTAGATTGCGAAGTTAGTGCCGGCGCCATCGTAGGTGGCGCCAAGCGGGTACGGTTTTCCAGGCCAAATTTCCATGGCTCTAGAATCTCATGAACTGGCTCTCATTGCTGACATGTTGGGTCGTGTCCCTGTGAGTGGTGGAATTTCACTTCTTTGTGGGTGGGTCAGTAGTTGTAGTCTATGCGGATTTGATTCCGGGTGTGATTGCTTGTGGGGATTGGCCCGGGAGTTTCATTGAGTTCTCGCTGAAGTATCGTCTTTCAGTGGCTTCCCATTCATCGTGTTGCTCGATTAAGACATGGCCTGTCAGTCGCAAGAGTGCTTCCGGGTTGGGGAATGTTCCCACCACGTTCGTGCGTCGCTTGATTTCTTTGTTTAAGCGCTCGAGCGGGTTTGTTGACCAGATCTGCTGCCAATGTTGAGACGGGAACTCGGTAAAGGCGAGCAGGTTGGGCTGTGTCAAGAATCTTGAACAGTCGTTAGTGTTTTTCTTCTTTCACGCTGCCGTGGCAGCGAGGTCTTTCTCGTGGTCTTGCCAGGTCTGGACCGGGGTGCGGTAGCCGAGAGCGGAGTGCCGACGCTGGCGGTTGTAGAAAACCTCGATATAGTCCATGACCGCGAACCTGGCACGGGCCCGGGTGGTGAACACCTGGTGGTAGTACATCTCGTTCTTCAACGAGGCAAAGAAACTTTCCGCAACCGCATTGTCCCAGCACACCCCAGTCCGGCCTACCGAGGGGCGAACCTTGACCTTCTCGCAATATTTCTGAAATTCGCTCGAGGTGTACTGACTTCCTTTGTCCGCATGGAACACAGAATTCGGCGCGATGCGTCCGTGGTCGATGGCCATCCCCAACGCGTCGATCACCAGCGAGGTGCGCATGTGGGAAGCCATCTGCCAGCCCACCACCATCCGGGTGGATAGATCAATCACGGTGGCCAGGTACAGCCACCCTTCCCCGGTGCGCAGGTAGGTAATATCACCAACCAACGCGTGCCCGGGGGCGTGGGCAGCAGGATCGAAATTTCCCTCCAGCAGATCCGGAATCACCACCGGCTCCTCACCGACGATAGTGGTGCGCCGATAAGCACGTGGTTGAATCCCCGCTAACCCGAGCTCGCGCATGAGCTTGGCCACCAACCCCACCGACGCAGGGTAGCCGCGGTCGTTGAGTTCAGCGGTGATGCGCCGGCACCCGTACGTTTTGCGGTGCTCGTGGTAAATTTCCTGGATCAGGACCTTCAGCACCTCCCTACGGGCAGCCGAGGCGCTGACCTGATTCACCTGGGTACGCCAGGCATAGAAACTCGAGCGCGCCAGACCAAGTTGCGTGCACATCCACGCGATCGGATAGTTGTCCTTCTCCGCTTCGATCAGGGCAGCCTTCTCGGCTACCCCTGCTCCCGGGCGAAGAAGGCCGCGGCTTTTTTTAGGAACTCATTTTCCATCCGCAGCCGCCGATTCGCCTCTTCCAACTCCGCCAGCCGTCCGTAGTCGGCCGGGGTCATCTTCTTGGCCGGCTCTGGATTATCTTCCCGATACTTCTTCACCCAGTTCCCCAACGTGCCTGCATTGATCCCGAGCTCACCGGCAACCTCCACAATCGGTCGCTCGGACTGGATCACCAGTTGCACAGCCTCAGCTTTGAACTGCGCACTAAACTTACGCCTCGATGTTGAACCCATACCTTTGATTCTCCCTGATCAATGACTGTCCAACATCTTTAGTACACCCCAGGTCATCTTTGGCTTCGTCACGAATTCGAGCCACAGTAGGGTGACTCTTGGCGAGCATGGCAACGACGTCTGTGAACTGGGCGTGCACGAGCTCTCGTTTCCCACGGGGCACAAAGATCGTCCGGATAATTGCCGCAACCATTTGGGAGGCAACCTTCGGGACCCGAGCAAGTACGTTCCGCATGAAATGTACCCGGCAACGCTGCCATGCAGCGCTCTGGAAAGCGACCTGGATCGCCCGGACCAGGCCAGCGTGTGAGTCACTGATGACTAACTGCACCCCCGATAGGCCCCTGGCTTTGAGATCACGGCAAAACTCGGTCCAAAACGGTTCCGACTCGGTGTCCCCAACCTGGAAGCCGAGGACCTGCCTGCGTCCGTCTGCTGCGATGCCGATCGCGATCACGATCGCCTGGGAGACGACCCTGGCGCCGACTCTGGCTTTGCAATAGGTTGCGTCAACAAACACGTACGGGTAGGTGGTATCACTAAGACTGCGTCCTTGGAATTCAGCCACGTCCTGGTCGAGGTCTTGACAGATCCGTGACACTTCTGATTTAGAGATCCCACTATCTGCTCCCAGGGCGCGGACCAGATCATCAACTTTCCGGGTTGAGACACCATGGACGTAGGCTTCCATCACCACCGCGAACAATGCCTTATCAACACGCCGGTGGCGTTCCAATAGTGAGGGGAAGAATGATCCCTGGCGAAGTTTCGAGATACGTAGTTCAAGATCACCGGCAGTCGTTGAGAGGGTCCGGGGCCGGGTCCCGTTACGCTGGGTGGCCCAGTCGTTGGAGCGTTCATAACGGCCAGCACCGATCACTGCTGTCGCTTCGGCGTTGATGAGTTCCTGGAAGGCGCGCTCGGTGAGAAGTCGAATACGTTCAGTTGTTTCAGTGAGTTCGAGTTCCTTTAAAAGCTCGATCAAGGCAGACTGGTTGAGAGCCATCGTGGGATGTCCTTTCGTGAGTAACTTGGTCGTTCTCACTGACCATCCCACGATGGCTCACTCGCCGATCACGACGACACACAAGCCCCAGAAATTACACCACCACACGAGACGCGACCGACATGTTGAGTCACGGGCGAATAATGTTCACATTCCGAATGAAATCCAGATAAGGATTCCCGCCACCTTTCGCCCGCAACACATAGGAACTTCCGTATCTTCGTAGTGCGCATTTCGACCACGGCATGCCCCAATTCAATGGGGAAGCAGCGTCTTGCAAGAACTGAAGCCTGCCACGGAAACCGGGAAATTCGGATGTGACCCGTTGAGTAAGCGAATGCCACTCGTCAAAAAACCCGCATGGCCGAACTTCGTTCTGATGAAAGCGGGCCGACAAATCACGGAGTAAAGCATCAAAAAACCGAAACTGTCCCAACCTCAAATGGCCCATACGCCGCGCCATGATTCGCACCAGCCACAGTGATCGGTCCGAAGAGAGTAAAAGTAAAGGAGACGAATAGGAAGCAAAAGAAAAGGCCACCGTCTGAAACGGTGGCCTTGGTGGTGGGCGATACTGGGTTCGAACCAGTGACCTCCTCGGTGTGAACGAGGCGCTCTACCACTGAGCTAATCGCCCGCGAGCTAAAAGCTTGCGTCTTGAAGGATATCTGATCGCTGAGGTTTGGGCCAAGTAAACATGCGGTGTCGGACAAGAAAACGAAGGTGATGCTTCCTACACTCAGCCAGTTGGACAACCGGAGAAGAAAATGACTATATTTATTGAGCACCGCCGGGAAGCCGGAAGGTATCGCGGATGTAGCTCAGTTGGTAGAGCATCACCTTGCCAAGGTGAGGGTCGCGGGTTCGAATCCCGTCATCCGCTCCGGGAAGTCTGAAGACTTCACACGGTGGGTTGGCCGAGAGGCGAGGCAACGGCCTGCAAAGCCGTGTACACGGGTTCGAATCCCGTACCCACCTCGCAAGAGAGGGCGATTGGCGCAGCGGTAGCGCGCTTCCCTGACACGGAAGAGGTCACTGGTTCGAACCCAGTATCGCCCACAAGATAGGGTCCGAGAATTATCTCGGACCCATTCCTTTTTCTGCGCGGGCCAGGTCGAGGCCTGAAGATCAAACTCGGCCTTGATCTAAGGCTCCTCATTTCTAATCTGGTAGTCCTATCAGCTCTGACTTTCTACGGCCAATAGCTAATTTTCTGAATCTCACTTTTGCAAAATGTGTCACGTACTACGCTCATGGCGTCCTGCTAGAGACTGGAATTCTTCGTAATTCCACTTCAGCACCATCCTCGCCGCCTCATGAGTTGTAACGTGTGTCTCACCTTGGGAGGAATTATGGATTTTTCAGATGGCACGCCGTGTTGGAGGCAGGTGAACTTTCATGACCTGGACACCGGAACTGAATTCTTTCGACAAACAGCAGGATGGGAAATACCCCCGGGTGACCCCGACCTTGATGGCTATGCACTAGCCTCCGTTGCTGGGCAACCGGTCAGTGGGGTGTAGCCCATTCCAGAGTCAGACTCGCAGCCAGACAGCATTGACGTGTGGCTAAAAGTTTCCAACATGGAAGAATCACTTGAGCGGATGCGGGAGCACGGGGCGCAGCCCGAGTCCTTTGACGGTGAAGAAATTCTAACCGTCATGACCCTCGGCAAGCAGGCACTCCTGACCGACCCATCCGGTGTCTGGATTGGACTATGGGAACCCATCACTTTCCCCGGCATTGGCATCATGATGGTTCCGGGAGCACCCTTCTGGTTCGAGCACATGAGTCCCGACCCTGGTGCGGCTGCGCAGTTCTACGCAGACTGTTTCAGACTCGACGTGGTGAATCACGGCGACGAATATTGGACGATCCAGGTGCCAGGATCCGGTCAAGACGCTTATGGATTCTCGTTCCCACGCGACCGGGGCGATGCTCGCGCAACCTGGTTTGTCTTGCTCTTGACGAGTGACCTCGACACTTCTGCGGCCCTCGTGGGGGAGAACGGTGGCACCGTGGTTGGGGACTTTATTGAGATGGACGACATGGGCAGGTTCACCTACGCTGCTACGCCGGCTGGAGTCGCCTACGGCCTCTGGGAGGCCGACTTCAGCGAAACAGAGGAATAGGAACGCAAGAATTGGTCGAAGCGAAGGGGGGTTGGTCATGCAACATCCGCTCCGGCCCATCTTCAAGTTGCCCTCTAGCCCTTAATTGGGGTGACTGGCAGACCGGCGGCATTAAGTCCGGACTGAGATGTTCACCCCGGTGGCGCGGTGCCTATACAGCCTTGACCGAGGGTGATGGTTGTTGGTTGGAATAGTATGCCGGATCTCGATTGCGCCACTGAAGACTCCGAAATCTTTACACCAACATCCTCATTTTGATTCCGCCGTTTCCTTCACTGACAAGTCACTTATTTTTGCGTCTCACGCTATTTCTCAAGCGTTCGTGATGAAGGTAGTTTCTTTATGCATAGCGGCTTGAGACTGTGAGATTTTGTTTCGGGCCTGTCTTTATACTGGTCTCACTGCGGCAGTCCGCCTCAAAGATGAGGGACTAACCGAATCCAGGCAGGAGATAACTCGATTACTTGCGTGCATTGCGATAAGTAAGGGAGAAGTCTGTCTTCCTGGTCGGGGGTTGTGTCTCACATCCGATCTTGGTGTGGCGAAGTGTCGGGGATCCAATGAACGCATGCCGTTGCGGGAAGCATTCAGGAAGTCCCTTTGGAGCCTTGGCTTGCAGACAATGCATGACTAGTTGAAGTACGCGTACGGAGTGGAGTCCGTGCGACCAAGCTATCGGAGTAAAGATGAAAAGCTTTGCGGGTAAACGTCCCCGATCTCTCTTCGCCATGATCGCAGTGGCAGCTGTCGCTCTCGTTGGTGCCTGCTCTGAAGACAGTGATGATCTGACGATGCCGGACGTCACCGGCGTGACGCTCGATATCGCCAAGAGTGACATTGAGCGAGCTGGCTATGGCGGTGACCTTGAGATTATTGGTGGCGGAACCTTCGGAATTATCGATGAAGGGAACTGGACTGTCTGCACCCAACTGCCAGAAGTGGGTGAACCGATCGATGCGGAGCCACGACTGACTGTAGAACGAGACTGCGGCACCGATGAGGACGATGTTGAATCCGAAGAGCCAACGGAAGAGCCCAAGGAAGAAACAACCGAACCTGAGCCTGAGCCGACCGAAGAGGAGACAACTGAGAAGCCGGAACCCGAACCAACTCCCGAACCTCAGCCTGAGCCGTCCGAAGAGGTTGAGGAGCCCGCGGCAGAATCCGGCAAGTCCGGATTCAATGCAGACGAAGTCGTTGAGACGTACCTCTACCACTTAGGGCCCGACTACGAGAGCTTCTACGACATGTGCGGCGCCTTTGGCGAGTGGGATCACTGGGGTTGCTTCTACGAGAGCGCCGAGAACACGTCGTCGTATCTGCGGGTGAATTTGATAACCGATGGCGGCTGGTCCGAAGGCGATCTCAACCTTTTGGCAGAGAACACGGGACGCCACTGGTTCAACTTTATTGGTTGCGATTTCCCGGACCTCAACACAATCGTGGTCAACATTAACGGGATTGATCACAACACCTATCGCACCGACTACATCGATATCTGCTAATAAAATGGCTGGTCGAGTCATCTGACACTTCATTATGGAGTGTCAAATAAGCGTAGAAGATGGGGCGGCGGAACGGACCATAAGGTCTGCTCCACCGCCCCTAAACATTTACTTCCAGCCCTTGCTGGATTCAGTTCTTTGGCTGCCTAATCCTCGAGTGTTGAGAGATCGCCTTCGTCCTGGCCGAGGGCTCGTGCGCGAAGCACTCGCCGCATGATCTTCCCGGATCGTGTTTTTGGAAGTGAGTCGGTGAAGGTGATCTCGTCGGGCTTGGCAATGGGGGAGAGGTGAGTTGAAACGTGAGCCCGAATCTCCTCGGTGAGTTCCCGGTTGCCCGTGTGTCCCTGGTTGAGGACAACAAAGGCATGGATGGCGTTGCCCTTGACCTCGTGGGGCAGCCCGATAGCTGCCGATTCTGAGACTGCCGGGTGGGAGTTGATGGCGGACTCGACTTCCGCGGTGCCGAGCCTGTGGCCCGAGACCTTGATGACGTCATCGGTTCTGCCGATCACCCAGAAGTAGCCATCCGCATCACGCTTCGCAGCATCCCCGGTTGTGTACCTGCCCGGATAGGTGCTCCAATACGTGTCAACGAAACGCTGATCATCGCCGTAGATGGTGCGGGCCATGGCCGGCCAGGGATTCTTGAGGGTGAGGAAACCTTCCTGCCCATCAGGCACCGGATTGCCAGCCTCGTCGAGGATCTCGGCTTCCTGCCCGAAGACGGGGCGGCCGCCCGAGCCCGGCTTCTGTGGCATTGCCGGTACTCCCGCGATTTGGAACATGCCGGTCTCGGTCTGCCACCACGTGTCCATGAGCGGTGCCTTACCTCCGCCGATCACGTCGTAGAACCAGTGCCAGGCAGCCGGATTAATCGGCTCGCCTACGGATCCGAGCAGGCGCAAGGAGGAGAGGTCGTGGCGGGTTGCCCACGCATCACCAAACCTCATGAGGGAACGGATTGCGGTGGGTGCCGTGTAGAAGGTGGTGATTCCGTAGTGTTCGATGAGTCGCCACCACCGATCGGGGTGAGGGAAGGTGGGTCCGCCCTCGTACATGAAGGTCGTGGCGCCGTTGAGCAGGGGGCCGTACACGAGGTAGGAGTGGCCTGTCACCCAGCCAGCATCAGCCGTACACCAGAACCTGTCATCTTCCCGAATGTCGAAGGTGTACTTGAGGGTCGTGTAGGTGCCGACCATGTACCCGCCGTGGGTGTGGAGGATCGCCTTGGGTTTACCAGTGGACCCTGAGGTGTAGAGAATATAGAGCGGGTCTTCGGCATCGAGCTGCACGGTCTCACAACGGCCCCGTGAAATGGGGAGGTTTTCCAGGTCGTGGTACCAGTGGTCGCGTGTCGGGTCCATCGTGACCTCGGTGCCCGTGCGCTTGACTACGATGACGTTCTCGACCGTGGGGGAGAACCTCACCGCCTCGTCCACAATGTCTTTCAGTGGGAACACTGATCCGTTGATCCAGGAGCCATCGGCGGTGATGACGAGCTTGGATTCGGAGTCATCGATGCGGGAGGAGAGAGCATCTGCGGAGAAACCAGCGAATACAACGGAGTGGACGGCGCCGAGCTTGGCGCAGGCGAGCATGGCGAAGAAGACTTCGGGAATTCGGGGGAGGTAGATCGTGACGCGATCGCCCTTATTCACACCCATCGCCCGAATAATGTTCGACATCTTCTCCACCTCGCGATTGAGTGAGAAGTAGGAGAAGGTCCGAACGGTCTTGCCGTCTTCGGATTCCCAGATGAGGGCAAGTTTGTTCTTATGGGGGCCGGTCACGTGCCGGTCGACGGCGTTCGTGACGATATTGGTTTTGCCGCCCACGAACCACTTGTAGAAAGGTTTATTCGAATCGTCAACAACCTGGTCCCACCGCTGTGACCACACGAGTTCGGAGGCGCGTTCCTCCCAGTACGTGTACGGGTCGGCTTTGGCTCTTGCTTCGATCTCTTCCCAGTTCTCGGCCCACGATCCGGCTACTGCCTCGGGGTACGGGCGGTAGATCTCGGACTCTGACGATTCGGACATGTGACTCCCTTCATAGTTGGGAATAACCTTGCCACAGCTCGTGACGGAAGTCTCATGGCGGCTGCGTTTACCCGGAGTTTGGAATGCAGGTCGGAGAGCCTGGATGGTTGCAATGCTGTCATTCTTCGGGGCCTGTGGGATGGCCAGCGGGGTTACACGAATTATGAGGTCAATTCCATTCTGTGAACATACAGTGAATTCTTTAGCCCCTTTTTGTTTTCTCTTCGAGAGTCATCGGCTGTTCACATTCGTTTGTGTCTCGGTCATCTCCCCGTAACTGTTCGCCCCTAGTCTGGCTTCGTCATTGGGACAAGACAAAGGATGCACATGAGTATGCCGGTGACGAACCAGCATAGCTATAGAAGACGATTAACAACGATGGTGGAGGGGCGGTAGCGGCAGTGTTGTCCGTGACGCTTGCCGCCGCACTGCCCGCAGTAGCAGACGACTCTGCACCATTCGATCTCGTCAAACAGTTCATTGGAAGCGAGCTCAACACTACACACAACAAGTCGAACGACGCCTACGGCAATGCCTCCCCGGGCGCTGCCGTTCCGTTTGGCATGGTCCAGGGCAGCCCCACCACAAACAAGGTTGGCGAATCAAACGATCTCGTTCGCGAAAAGGGTGGCTACGCGTACACTGCCAACAGGATCCGCGAATTTGGGTTGACTCGTCACGAAGGCAGTGGCTACCACGGGCGCTTCGGCGGCTACGAGGTTCCCACGATCCCGTACGCGGGGGAGATGACCGACGGTGGGCTGCCTACGCTCCCATCACCTGCGAACATCAACTCCTACTACCTCGACTTCGATCACCCGAACGAAGTGGCCGAACCCGGGTTCTAATCGGCTGTGGATGGGATCCACGCGGGTGAATTTGATGGTGATGGCAAGGACAGCTTCGCAGCGCGCCGTGGTAGCGCCTTCCTCATCAGCAATGTCCTCGAAGGCGGCCCAGCCGAAACCACGCTCCGCTGCGGCAAGGCCGCCGATGACATCCTCGTCGGCGACTGGGACGGAAACGGAACGGACACCCCCGGCGTCAACCGCATCCGATAAACCATAGGACCAGGCACGGACCAGAATCAGGCACTCGTGCCTAGGGGCGAGACACCGTCTCGCCCCTCCTGCCATCCCCACCACGTGGCTGATTCTGACCGCCCTGCTCTCCACCCACATTCCATAAAACCGGTTCTCATAGATGCCGGATGTATGGAGAACGGTTGCCTTGTCGTGGACTTATCGTGGACAGATAGCTGACAGGCTCTCTTCCGCTGAATACCTGGCTGGTCTTCCTGGCATGTGAACAATCCGGAGGGAAGGCCTCCTGGTTGGGAGGAGTGATGGCGGGGATGGGTATGATGTTCGCGTGCGCACCGTCGTATGTGCGGACAGAACCGAATGGAGAATAATCGTGCCCACGCTCGTGATTGACGGCTCAACAGTTGAACTCAATGAACCCACCACCGGCATTGACCACTTCCGTAATTCCCGCAACATCATTGCACTGCGGATCGATGGGGAGCTGAAAGATCTCGACACGGACCTGACGTCCCTTCCCGAGAACACCACCGTTGAAGGCGTCGATATCAACGAGCAGGATGGGCTCGACATCCTCCGCCACTCCGCCACCCACGTGCTCGCCCAGGCAGTCCAGCAGATCAACCCGGACGTCAACCTCGGCATCGGCCCCTTCATCACCGACGGCTTCTACTACGACTTCGGAAACATCGACCCGGTCACCCCTGAAGATCTGAAGGCGATCGAGAAGATCATGAAGCAGATCGTCAAGGAAGGCCAGTCCTTCAAGCGCCGCGTCGTCACCGAAGAAGAAGCCCGCGCCGAGCTCGCAGACCAGCCCTACAAGCTTGAACTCCTCGGCATTAAGGGACACTCCGAAGCTGAAGAGGCCGCCGAGGGCGCCTCAGTTGAGGTTGGTGGAGCCGAGCTCACCATCTACGACAACGTGCGCCGCAACGGCGAAGTTGCCTGGAAGGATCTCTGCCGCGGACCACACGTCCCCACCACCAAGGTACTCGGCAACGGATTTGCTCTCACCAGAGCCTCCGCAGCCTACTGGCGTGGCGACCAAAATAACGATGGTCTGCAAAGGGTCTATGGCACGGCCTGGCCCACAAAGGACGAGCTAGTCGCCTATCAGACCCGCCTCGCCGAAGCGCTCAAGCGCGACCACCGCAAGCTGGGCACCGAACTCGACCTCTTCTCGTTCCCTGACGAGATCGGCTCGGGACTGCCTGTCTTCCACCCCAAGGGTGAAATGGTACGAATGGTCATGGAGGACTACTCCCGCAAACGCCATCTCGAAGCCGGCTACTCCTTCGTCCACACCCCGCACATCACGAAGAAGAACCTGTTCGAAACCTCGAAGCACCTCGAATGGTACGCGGACGGCATGTACCCGCCCATGCACATGGACGAGGAAGTCGATGCTGACGGCAACGTCACCAAGCAGGGCCAGGACTACTACCTCAAGCCCATGAATTGCCCCATGCACAACCTCATCTACCGTTCACGCGGCCGCTCCTACCGCGAACTCCCGCTCCGCCTCTTCGAGTTCGGTACCGTCTACCGCTACGAAAAGTCCGGCGTCGTGCACGGCCTGACCCGCGCTCGCGGATTCACCCAGGACGATGCTCACATCTACACGACGAGGGAGCAGATGAAGGAGGAGCTTGCGAGCCTCCTCAAGTTCGTTCTTGACCTGCTCAAGGACTACGGCATGGCCGACTTCTACCTTGAGCTCTCCACCCGTGACCCCGAGAAGTCCGTTGGTGACGAGCAGACGTGGGAGGAAGCAACCCGCACATTGGAAGAAGTGGCGCACGAGACCGGCCTGGAACTCGTGGCCGACCCGGGTGGTGCAGCATTCTACGGCCCCAAGATCTCCGTCCAGGCGAAGGACGCGATTGGCCGCACCTGGCAGCTCTCCACCATCCAGCTCGACTTCTTCGAACCCGAACTGTTTGAACTCGAGTACACGGCACCCGATGGTTCGCGCCAGCGCCCCGTCATGATCCACCGTGCCCTCTTCGGTTCAATTGAGCGTTTCTTCGGTGTTCTCGTCGAGCATTACGGAGGTGCCTTCCCCGCCTGGCTCGCACCGGTCCAGGTCACCTGCATCCCCGTCGCCGAAGCCTTCGAAGGCTACCTCGAAGAGGTCGCCGGCAAGCTCCGTGCCGAAGGCATCAGGGTTGAAATCGACCGGAGCGATGATCGCTTTGGTAAGAAGATCCGTAACGCCGCGAAGGAGAAGGTCCCCTTCGTCCTCATCGCCGGCGGTGAGGATGCCGAATCGAATGCGGTTTCGTTCCGCTACCGTGACGGTTCCCAAAATAACGGTGTTCCGATTGATGATGCGGTGGCGGAAATCGTCCGCCAGGTCCGCGAACGCGTCAACCAGTAGGAGAAACGATGCTGAGTAGATCGGGACGGCCCCTCTTCCAGGTCCTCTTCGGTCCCGTCGCACGCCTGTTTGTCAGGATGGGAATCTCGGCCGATGCCGTGACGATCACGGGCACGATACTTTCGTGTGCGATTGCGCTCTGGCTTATCCCCACGGATCATTTGACGGTGGCGGCGTGGGCGATCTTCGCGGTCGTCATTTTTGACAACCTCGACGGTCAGATTGCCCGCCTCACGGGCACCACCTCGAAGTGGGGGGCGTTCCTCGATTCGACGATGGACAGGTTTGCGGACGGGGCGATCTTTCTCGCGGTTGCCATCTGGTCCATCCTCCACGCGGACGAGTCGCTCGCCAACTGGACCGCGCTTGGGGCAACGATTGCGTTGCTCATGGGGGCGATCGTCCCCTACGCGAAGGCCCGAGCCGAATCCGTTGGATTCACGGCGAACGTCGGGATAGCGGAGAGAGCCGACCGACTCACCGTCATCCTCGTTGGCGTGTTCTTCGTGGGACTTGAATGGGGAGACTGGTGGCTGACGCTAGCGACCTGGCTCCTTGTCGTTCTCAGCTTTTACACCGTTATCCAGCGCATGTGGACCGTCTACCGTCAAGCCAAAGCCGAAGAGGCTGAACTTGCGGGACAGGCCGCGAATTTTGCCGGGGGAGTAGGCGAAGCTCGAGAAGAGGGCGACGCGGGAGAGGCGGGAGAACACAAGGCTACGGGCCAAGAATGCGCGCGTCGGGATGGTGACCTGACCTAGTGGGTAAAGGCTTCCAGGTGGACACGTTCACGCTCTTCCAAAAGGCCACGGCCTTCGTCGAAAAGGCACCCGAGCCCATCGGTAGGTTCCTGTTTGACGCCATCGGTGTTGGCAGCGCGCTGGCGAACATCAAGGGCGTCAAGCAGCTGAAAAAGAACTATCGGCGGATCGACCCGGACCTCACGGGACTGAAGCTGACCGGTGCTGCTGTGACCGGCATGCGTAACTACATGCGCTACTACTATGAAATGTTCCGCACTCCCGCCTGGTCCGATGAGCAGCTCGCTCAGCGCGTGAGGCTCATCCCGGACGAGTACATGAGAGGAGAGTTCGCGGCAGGTAGAGCCGTCCCTTCGGCACTGATGCACACCGGGAACTGGGATCTTGCCGGAGCCTGGTCGGAGAAGTACCTGGCGCACGTGGTGACCGTGGCAGAGAACCTCGGCGACCCCCGCATGGCCCAGGGATTCATTGATTACCGCACCGGGCTTGGCATGTCGATCTACCTGGCAATTCAGGGACAGAACGTGTTCGAGCATCTCATTGACGAAGCCAAAGAACCCGTGCTCGTTCCACTGCTTGCGGATCGGGACCTGACCGCCTCCGGCGTGCAAACCACCCTCCTCGGCCACGACCTCATGCTTGCGCCGGGGCCGGCTCTGCTCGCCCAACGCACCGGCCGCCCCTTCGTGCCGCTCATGATGAGGCACATCAAGCTCAGGGGATCCGAACGCAAGAAGGCCGGATCGAAGTGGGCCATGATCATTGACGTGTTCCCACCAATTGCTGCCGAGGTGGGGCCTGATGCTCCGCGAGAAAAGCGAGAAGCCGACGTTGCCCGCATGTGCCAGGAGTGGATGGATGCTGTTGGTCCCTGGCTGCGGAAGCACTACGTGCACTGGCACATGTTGCAAAAGGTGTATGTTGACGACCTGGACATGGCACGATTGAAAGCACGACGAGCGGAGACAGAGTGAAAATTGGTATCGCCTGCCCCTATTCTTGGGATGTTCCCGGGGGAGTGCAGTTCCATATTCGAGACCTGGCCGAAGAACTCATCGGCCGCGCGCACTCCGTGTCTGTGATCGCTCCCGCTTCCGAGGGAACCGAAGTTCCCGACTTTGTTGAAGCAACCGGCGCAGCCATTCCCATTCCCTACAACGGTTCCGTCGCGCGCCTCGCCTTCGGGCCCCGCGTTAACTGGCAGGTACGCAAGTGGCTACAGAACGGCGACTTTGACGTCCTGCACGTCCACGAGCCGTTCACTCCGTCGCTCGCCATGCTGGCCCTCATGAATGCCGAGATCCCGGTCGTCGCCACCTTCCACACGGCAATGGACCGCTCCAAATTCCTCTCCATCGCCTCCCCTCTTCTCGTCCCTGTTCTGGAAAAGACTCGGGCACGGATTGCCGTGTCCGAAGAGGCACGCCGCACCGCCGTGGAGCACCTGGGAGGAGATGCCTACGTCATTCCCAACGGTGTGAGTGTCGACAGCTTCACCGTCTCGGGCCCGGACCCGCGCTTCGCCGGAACGCCGGAGCACCCAACCATTGGGTTCCTGGGTAGGATCGACGAACCCCGCAAGGGACTTCCCATCCTCGCAGCAGCCGTCCGCCAAGTCCGTGCCGCCTATCCGGGAGCAAAGTTCTTTGTCGCCGGCAGGGGTGACAACGATCGGGCTCTCGAGATCCTGGGTGAGGATGCGCAGGCCGTGACATTCCTCGGGAGCGTCTCGGAAGAAGACAAGGCAGCCCTGCTGTCATCGGTCGACATTTACGTGGCACCCCAGACCGGAGGTGAGTCCTTCGGTATTGTCCTCATCGAGGCGATGAGTGCGGGATCCTTCGTTGTCTCCTCTGATATCCCGGCCTTCCAGGCGGTGCTCGATCACGGCACTTACGGAGATCACTTCCGCAGTGAAGACAGCGATGATCTTGCTCGTGTCATCATCAACGCGCTCGGCGAACCAGAACGCAGGGCCCAAACCATCGCCGCGGCGAAGGAACGGGCATGGCGGTACGACTGGTCAACAGTTGCCTCCCAGATCCTGTCCGTCTATTCCATCGCAGTTCGAACAGCGGGCCGTAATGTGGAGGGGTGGGGTAAATGAACTGGGGAATCTTCACCTTCGTTGTTGTTGGGATCATCATTGTCATCCTCGCCCTCATCTGGATCCTCAACGCACGTAGGCTCGACCGGCTGCACCGCACCGTCATCCAATCCCGGCTCACCCTCAACGAGGCACTAGCACATCGTGCGACGATAGCCTCGGACTTCGCGGCGAGTGAGGCATTGGACGTGGCGGGAGCGATCCTGCTCGCCGAGGCCTCCCAGGTAGCGCTCGGTCAAACCCACACCCCGCTGTCAGAAGACGGCCTCGAGGATGGGCCTGGTCACAGGCGACAGTCCCGCCACTATGCCGACGACCGGAGCGTCGTCGAATCGAATCTGTCCCGCACCCTCCGCCTCGTACTCGATGGGCTGGAGCTTTCGGAACTGGATGAGTGGCAGCGCGGTCGGTATGACCTTCTCCAGGAAGCGCGCGATGATGTGAAGCTCGCGCGTCGCTTCCACAACGCATTCGTTGACCAGGCACGCAGGCTCCGCTCGAACTGGTTCGTGCGTGCGCTACGCATGGCAGGTGGCGCCCCTATGCCGCAACCGGTCGATATGGACGACGAATAACCAAGCCTCTTAAGTCAGCAGAAATCTGTTACGTGCACCCACCCGCAAGGGTGGGTGCAGTCGTTTCCAGAGTCTAGCTGTGCTGCAGGGCCCTGGCCGCCGCTGTTCTGCTAGAGCTTGGCTCTCGTTGTCCTCCTGGAAACTGGATATGGTTGTCTCGCTGGGGAGCGGACGTCGTTCTCCTGTTTAAGACCGTCCGTGTCATTGGAAAGCAACCCCTGCTCTCGGCGGGTGTGACTTTGGGGCTGGGGAGCTGGTACCGCACGTCTCGGCCGGGAAGAGGTTCATTGTTCGCTAGTGTGGAAGTCATGTCCTACCCCACTTCGCAGGGCCAATACGGTGCAGGCTACGCGCCGGGTCACGTGCAACCCGCAGATAATCAGCCGGCGAACTATACGCGCGCACAGGAACGCCCCTGGGTCCCACAACAGAACCCGACACGGGTCGGGCACCACATGCCGTGGAGGATGCCGAAACGTCACTCGGTTGGCTTCTATGTCATGGTGATCGCCCTTGCCGTCCTGGGTGTCATCGGCTTCCTCATCATCCTGCCGATGCTGACCGAGAGCGCCGGGGTCCGGGGCGCAGTATCGGCCGGCGTGGTCGCACTGATTCCAGTCATAATTGTCTCTGCCTTGGTCTGGTGGATTGACTCGTGGGAACCGGAACCCAAGTGGCTCATGATCGCCATGTTCCTGTGGGGCGGTGGGGTTGCTGTCGCAATCTCGGCATGGCTCAACACGGCGTGGTCTCAGAAGGTGTACCTCGAAACCGGAAACATGAACAAGGGCGAAATCTGGGGAGCCATTGCGTCAGCCCCGATCGTCGAGGAGTTCGCCAAGGGACTCGGAGTTGTCCTGCTGTTCGTGTTCTTTAAACGCTACTTCAATGGCCCGATCGACGGCATCTGCTACGGCGCCATGTCCGGCCTTGGCTTCGCATTCGTGGAAAACATCCTGTACTTCACCCGGTTCTACGACGATCTGCAAGAGATCGCACTCCTGCGGTTCTCCTCCCCGCTTCTGCACCCGCTGTGCACGGCCACGGTCGGCCTCTTCCTCGGTTTCGCTGTCTATGCTCGGTCGCGGTGGATGGCAATCCCGCTTCTTGTGCCGGGCTTCTTTATCGCCAGCTCCATCCACTTCATGCACAACGGGTGGGCGGTTATTACCGATGTCGGGATCCTCCTCAACGGCGAAGGTTCCCTCGGCTTCCTGTTCTGGGTGATCCAAATCCCGAGCTACATTGCGGCACTCATCCTTGTTCTCTGGTTCCGTAAGGATGAAGAGAACATCATTCGGGAGCGTCTCTTCGAATATCAACGGGCAGGTTGGTTCGCTCCTCACGAGGTTGCGATGCTGACGAGCCTGGACGGGAGACGGCAGGCACGAAGCTGGGCCGGGTCGCGGGGGCCGGATGCGAAGAGGGCGATGAAGCAGTTCCAGGAGGAATCTGCTCACCTTGCGCTCAACAGGCAGCGGGCTGCGCTGCAGCTCTTGCCCGTCCACAAGGCGCAGCGGGAAGAGGCACGGACCCTCGCCTCCATCACCGCCGCCCGTCAGGTTTTCATGGCTGGAGTCCGCCGGTGACCACTCCCAAACACGAAAAGGGTGACAGCCAAAAACCCAACTCGAAGAAGATGGGTGAAACAGTTGAGCACCAGAGCGAAACAGCTGAGCCCCAGAGCGAATCCGTTGAACAGGGAGCAGAGGGACGGTATGCCGATTCGGAAAGCGAATGGGTGCCGGGAGCCGATGGGATCGTCGAACGGACGGCTTCACGGGTGGTGCTTATCGATCCCGAGGGCAAACTCTTCCTCATTCGTGGTCACGACATTGAGGACCCGGAACACGGCTGGTGGTTCACCGTAGGGGGTGGAATTGGTGCGGAAGAAGACCCGAGTGACGGGGCGGTGCGAGAACTCTTTGAAGAGACCGGACTCGACGTCGAACCATCACGCCTTGTTGGTCCGGTCCTGGAGCGCACCGCACTCTTCCACTTCACCTACCGCACAAGGCGCCAATACGAGAAGTTCTTCCTCCTCTACGTCAGTGGTGACGAGGCGGAAGCAGTCAGTTCCTGGAATCAGGACAACCTGACAGACCTCGAACGAGACGTGCTTGATGAGGTGGCATGGTGGGATCCTGCCGACATCATCCAAGCCGATCGCGAGGGCACCAAGATCTACCCCCTCGGTATCGGACAGATGGCATCTTCCTGGTATCCGGAATGGGATGGCAAGGTGCTGACCGTCAGCGAAAGCTAGGGACCTAGCAAAAGGGCTACAATAGTTCAGAAAGATTATCGGTAGCGAGGAGAACAACCCCGTGGCGGGACATTCAAAGTGGGCAACCACCAAGCATAAGAAGGCCGCGCTTGACGCCAAGCGCGGGAAGCTTTTTGCGCGCCTCATCAAGAACATTGAGGTGGCTGGACGTACGGGCGGCCCCGACCCTGCCGGTAATCCGACACTCTACGATGCGATCCAGAAGGCAAAGAAGAACTCCGTTCCATCGGACAACATCGATCGCGCACTCAAGCGCGCCTCTGGTGAGTGTTCTGACGGCGTCCAATACGAGTCGATCATGTACGAAGGCTATGCCCCGGGAGGGGTCGCGGTCCTCATCGAGTGTCTGACCGATAACCGTAACCGGGCAGCATCCGAAGTGCGCGTGGCACTGAGCCGCAATGACTCGACCCTGGCCGACCCGGGCTCGGTCTCCTACATGTTTGCTCGCAAGGGTGTTGTCGAGGTCGCGAAGGCCGATGGCGTATCCGAGGATGAGATTCTCATGGCGGTGCTTGATGCGGGGGCTGAAGAAGTCAACGACGAGGGCGAAAGCTACGAGATCCTGTCCGAACCCAACGATGTTGTCGCTGTGCGTACCGCACTGCAGGATGCGGGCTTCGACTACAACTCGGCCGAAGTCCAGTTCGTCCCATCCATGAAGGTTGAAGTGGACAAGACCGGAGCCGAGAAGGTTCTCAAGGTCATTGACGCACTTGAAGATCTTGACGATGTGCAAAACGTTTTCTCTAACCTCGACATTCCAGACGTAGTTCTCGAAGAGATGAACGCCGAAGAGTGACTGGACTCGCCACGCTACTCATGGCAGTGGCGGTGGTTTTCGGAGGCGTACTCCAACGAATATCGGGAATGGGGATGGGACTTGTCCTGTCCCCATTTCTCGCTCTCCTGCTCGGCGCCAATGTTGGCGTCACCGTCACCAATGTCGCAACGGTCCTGAGCTCGTTCCTAATTGGATTTGTTCTGAGGTCGGGGGTGGACCGGCGCAGGTTTGCGATCATCGCGCCCGCCGGACTCCTCGGCACAGTCCCCGGCGCCTACCTCGTCAAACATCTGGATGGGAACTGGCTGTCCGTCATCGTCGGCACCGCCGTCCTCATCGCACTGACCGTCACCCTCACATCGGGACGAGTTCGCACCCTCCCGCATCTCACAGGCCCCTGGTGGCTTGGTCCCTTCGCGGCCCTCGGGGCTTTCCTCAACGTTGTGGCAGGAGTCGCGGCACCCGCGCTGGTCATCTACTCCTTGCTGAGCAGATGGGAACAGCGAAGCTTCGCGGCAACCCTGCAGCCCACCTTCCTGTGGTTTGGGCTCACCTCCGTCATCACCAAGATTGCCATCGGTGCGACACACTTCAACGCCCTCCCACCAGCTTGGGTCCTGCTCGTCATCACCGCAGCCATTGTGCTTGCGATCGCCCTGGGCGGAAGGCTCTCACTCCGCGTGAGTCCACAGCAGGCACGAAGAATCGGTATTGCCGTGGCCGGGCTCGGGGCCGTGTCGGCAATCATCCGGGGCCTTGTCGGTGCGCTAAGTTAGGTGCGGAGGAACGCATGAAAATCTTAGGAGTCGACCCCGGCCTCACCCGGTGCGGTATCGGAGTGATCGAAGCCGGTGCGGCACGCCACGTGGATTACGTGGATGTAGCCGTCGTGCGTTCGACCGCCGACATGGCTCCCCATCGCCGCCTGGAGATCATTGCCGACGGGATTGACGAGATGATGGGCAAGCATTCCCCGGATGTTGTGGCCGTAGAACGCATGTTCGCGGAGGACAATGTTCGATCCATCATCAGTACGGCCCAGGTTGCGGGGGTGGCGATGCTGGCAGCCTCGCGTGCGCACCTGCCGCTCGCTCTCTATTCGCCCTCCGCGGTGAAGGCGGCCGTGACGGGGGACGGGCGGGCAGAGAAGCGCGCAGTCCAACTCATGGTCCAGCGGATCCTCCGCCTCAAAGAATTGCCGAAGCCCCCGGACGCTGCGGATGCTCTTGCGCTGGCGATCACCCATGCGTGGCGCGGTGAAACCATCGACAGGCAGGGAACCGCCCAGTCTGCGCAGCACGGTGGTTCGGCCATGCCGAGCGAAGGTGCGGGGATGACGGCGGCTCAGAAGGCCTGGGCTCAGGCTGAGCGCACAAGTCGCATGTCCGGCATTGTGGCACAGCAGATGAGTGCGAATGCGCGCTCCACGCGCAAGCGCTGATACGATGGAACAAATGTTCGGTTCCAGGGAGGTTCTATGATCTCGCTCCTGAGGGGCACTGTTGTTGCCCTGTCAGCCTCGTCCGCGACGATTGAGGTTGGGGGTATTGGGTTCAAGGTGCTGGCAACGGCCACGACACTATCGGAGCTTCGAGTCGGTCAGGAGGACCTACTCCACACCTCCCTCATCGTTCGTGAAGACTCGCTGACCCTCTACGGGTTTGCTGACGAAGACGAGCGGGATACCTTTGACATTCTTATTTCGCTCACCGGTGTCGGCCCCAAGATCGGCCTTGCCGTTCTATCGGTGCATACCCCGGATATTCTGCGGTCCATCGTGGAACGAGAGGATATTCCCGGACTCGTTCAGGTCCCGGGGATCGGCCGCAAGGGCGCACAGCGCATTCTGCTTGAACTGGGCACCAAACTTGGGCCGGCACGCTCGCAGGTGGAGGTTGCGACCCCGGCCTCCGTTGCCGGTGACGTGGTTGCCGCTCTCGTGGGGCTGGGCTGGTCGGAGGATGCGGCCGGGAAGGCCGTTCTTGCCGTGGAGGAAGAGCACGGGTCGATGCCCGTCTCGAACATGCTCCGCCTCGCCCTCCAGAAGCTCGGCGGTAAGTGATGGACGACTTTTCGGTCATGGACTCGAACGCCCCGGCCTCCGAACGAGCCGCGGAGGCCGCGCTCCGTCCGAAAATGCTGGACGAGTTCGTCGGTCAGGAAGTGGTTCGCAACCAGCTTTCCCTCGTCCTGCAGGCAGCGATTGCTCGGGGAACCACCCCCGACCACGTTCTCCTATCGGGACCTCCGGGCTTGGGTAAGACGACGCTCGCGATGATCATTGCTGCCGAGGTTCAAGGAGCACTCCGGCTCACGTCGGGTCCCGCGATCCAGCACGCCGGTGACCTTGCGGCCGTGCTGTCTTCGCTGCAGGAAGGTGACGTTCTCTTCATCGACGAGATTCACCGCCTGGCTCGGCCCGCCGAGGAAATGCTTTATTTGGCAATGGAAGACTTCCGCGTCGATGTCATGGTGGGGAAGGGGCCGGGAGCCACCTCGATCCCGCTTCCACTTCCGCCCTTTACCGTGGTGGCGGCAACGACGCGTGCGGGCCTGCTGCCTGCCCCGCTTCGTGACCGTTTTGGATTCACTGGTCACCTCGAGTTCTATTCCGCGGCCGAGCTTGCCCAGGTTGTGACGCGTTCGGCGGGCCTGCTCGAAGCCGAACTGACGAAGGACGCGGCCATGGAGCTGGCGAGTAGATCTCGGGGCACCCCGCGCATCGCCAACCGCCTGCTCCGCCGAGTGCAGGACTGGGCGCAGATTCGCGGCACCGGCATCCTCGACCTCGAAGCCGCTCGGGCCGCACTTTCCGTGTTCGAGGTTGACGAGCTCGGTCTGGACCGGTTGGATCGGTCGGTTCTGGAATTGGTCTGTACGCGTTTTGGTGGGGGCCCTGTGGGATTAACCACCCTCGCCGTGTCCGTGGGGGAGGAACCGGAGACCATCGAATCGGTTGCGGAACCTTTCCTTGTCCGCGAAGGACTACTGGTTCGCACGCCCCGGGGGAGGATGGCCACGCGGGCCGCCTACGAGCATCTTGGCCTGCACGTTCCCGATGGGACCCTCTTCGACAGCTAGGTATTCTGCCGTATACTCGTCTCTGATTGACCTTCGGAAAAGAGAGTTCCCGTGGAATTTATTATTCTTCTCGTCATCTTTGGCGGTTTTATGTTGCTCATGTCTAGAGCTAATAAGAAGATGGCTTCGACCGCCGCTACCCAGCGTGAAAACGCCCTTGTTGTTGGCAACACTGTTGTGACCTCCACGGGCATGATCGGTGTCATCGTCGATATTGACGGTGGGGTGGTGACCCTCGAGTCTGCTTCAGGTGACGAAACCCAGTGGCTGTCGACCGCGATCAGCTCCGTCATCGAGCCCCCGTACGAGCACACCTACGAATCCGATGAGGATGAGGACGAGCTCGAATCCTACGACGGCATCACCCCGCGTGATGACCATGATGGGCTTGCGGGCCGGTAGGTGAGTACATCTCGAGAGGCGACCGAACGGTCGCCTCGCTCGCGTCTTGTTATTTTTACCCTGCTCGTCATCGCCCTCGTGGCAACCCTGGTGACGGGCACCATGACATCCGACAACAACAGGATGTCACCCGATCTCGCCCTCGACCTTGAGGGCGGAACCCAAATCATTCTTGCTCCCGTCGTTGACGACGGCTTCGAGGTCACCGACGAAGACATTGCGCAGGCGATCGAAATTATTCGCCAACGCGTCGATGCCTCCGGTGTCTCCGAAGCGGAGATCACCTCGCAGGGCGGCGCCAACATCGTGGTTGGACTGCCCGGTAACCCGAGCGAAGAAACCCTCGACCTCGTGCGTACCTCGGCCGTTCTTGGGCTCCGTCCCGTCATCAACTACACCGATCAGGTGCTCGCCAGCCAGGGGCTTGCCCCCGTCTACTCGCAAGACGGCAGCGCGCTGACCGACGAGCAAATCGCCACGGCGAAGGCCATGGCCGACCTCGACGGTGACGGTGAGCTCTCGTCTGAACCTTCAGGGACGCCGGAGTCGGGCTCGGACGATGCCTGGATCACGGAAGAGGTTCTCTTCCAGGGGCTGACGATCAACTGCTTGGCAGCTGATTCTCGCCTCCAAAACACCTACGTCGAACCCGATACGTCGATCGTGTCGTGCGATCTCGAAAAAGGCACCTCCTACATCCTGGGCCCCACGGAACTGGACGGTCGGGACCTGTCGGATGCGAACTCGGGTCCGCGCGTCAACAAGCAGGGACAGACCGTGGGTGGCTGGCAGGTCAACCTCGAGTTCACGAGCGAAGGTGGCGACAAGTTCGCCGAGGTCACGACGAGACTGTCGGGTTACCCCTATCAGTCGGCAAAGAACCTCTTCGCCATCGTCCTCGATGGGTCCATCATTTCCGTCGCCTCCCTTGAGGAACCGATCACGGGTGGATCGGCAGCGATCTCGGGTAACTTCACGGCCCCCGAAGCCGCGTCCCTTGCTAACCAGCTCTCGTTCGGTTCACTGCCACTCACTTTTGAGGTGCTGTCCGAAGATCAGATCTCGGCCACCCTCGGTTCCGAGCAGCTGACGAACTCGCTCATCGCCGGTGCGATCGGTGCCGCCCTCATCGTCCTCTACCTCCTGTGGCAGTACCATGGCCTCGGAGTCTTGGCCGTTACGTCGATCGTGGCTGTCACGGGGCTTTCCTACCTGCTGATCTCGCTCCTGTCGTGGATGATCGGGTACCGACTATCCCTTGCCGGGGTCATCGGTCTCATCATTTCGATCGGTATCTCGGCCGACTCCTTCATCGTCTACTTCGAGCGCATCAGGGACGAGATCCGGGACGGTCGTTCCCTTAAGGGCGCCGTTGAATACGGTTGGCGTAGGGCACGGCAAACGATTCTCATGTCGGATGCCGTCAACCTCATTGCCGCGGTCGTCCTGTACTTCCTGGCTGTGGGTGGCGTGCGCGGCTTCGCGTTCACCCTCGGTCTCACCACAATCATTGACGTCATTGTCGTCATGCTGTTCACGTATCCGATGATGCAGATGCTGGTCCGGACCAAGTTCTTTGGTCAGGGGCATCGCCTCTCTGGCATGTCCTCCGCATCGCTTGGTGGGGAACCCATTTACGTGGGCCGCGGCAGGCTCCGCGAGCCGGCCCCGAAGAAGACGGAGCGTCGCGTCCGCAACGAAGGCCCGGATCTGGAACTCGATGCGGACGTCATGGAAGAACGGCCGCAGAAGAACACCCAGACAGCGGTTGCCGATAGCCCGGCTAATTCTCGTCCCTCAAAGAAGCAACGCAAGAAGCAGCGTGAAAAGGAAGCGCGGTTGGCCGCCGAATCAAAGAATGCGGAGACCGAGGCCGAGGATGTTTCCCCGCAGCCGGTCTCACGCGAGGACGATGGGCGGGGAATGACCCTGGCGCAACGCCGGGCAGCTGAACGCCGTGCCGCACAGCGGGAGGAAAACTAATGTCCATGTACTCCCTAGGTAACGACCTGTACTCGGGTAAGAAGAGCTTCAACATCATTGGGAAGCGGAAGATCTGGTACACGATTTCCCTTGTCTTTGTTGCTCTCACCGCGATCTTGTTGATGGTCAAACCCATCAACCTCGGCATCGACTTCCGTGGTGGAAGCCAGTTCACGATCTCCGGCACCACGAACTCCTCCCAGCAGGATGCGATCGATATTGTTGCCGAGTACTCGGGTGAGGATAATGCTCGCGTCTCCGAGATTGGTGCGAACTCGATCCGCGTTCAAACCGGTGAACTCTCGAACGAGGAAACCCAGGAGGTTCGGAGCGGCCTCGCGGAAGCCTACGGTGTCCCGATCGACGATGTGGCCTCCACCTTCATTGGACCCACGTGGGGTGCTGACGTGTCGAAACAGGCACTGCAGTCCCTCGTTGTTTTCATCATCCTCATTTCGATCGTCCTGTGGATCTACTTCAGGACATGGACGATCGCGGTGGGAGCGATCGGCGCTCTCCTGCACGACCTCATCATCACGGTCGGCGTATACGTGGCCTCGGGCTTTGAAGTCACCCCCGCCACCGTCATTGGCCTCCTCACGATTCTCGGATATTCCCTGTACGACACGGTTGTCGTGTTCGACAAGGTTCGGGAAAACACGAGTGGCTTCGCCGATCAGGAAGACTACACGTACGCGGAGGCCGCGAACCTGGCAGTCAACCAAACTCTTATCCGTTCCATCAACACGTCCGTGACGGGCCTCCTGCCCGTCGGCGCGATCCTCGTCATCGGTGTCCTCTTCCAGGGTGCCGGTACGCTTCGCGACCTGTCACTGGCACTATTTGTCGGTATGCTTATCTCGGCTATTTCGTCGATCTTCGTTGCGTCACCCCTTGCGGTGACCCTCGGGGAGAGGCAGCAGGACATCAAGGAGCACACCGAACGTGTTCTGGCGCGCCGCGAGGCCGGCGCTGAGTTGAGTGAAGAGAAGAAGGCATGACCGAAAACACGTTCCCGCAAGACATCGTGGACCTCGTCCAATCCCACATTCGTGAAGTGAATGACTTCCCGGCCCCCGGAGTGCTGTTCCAGGACGTCACCCCGCTGATTGCCGACCCGAAGGCATTCACGGCCCTCATCAACATCCTCGCCGACCGCTACCGCGGCAAGGTGGATGCGATTGCCGGACTTGAGTCCCGTGGCTTTATCCTGGGCGCACCCCTTGCCGTGGCTCTCGGAGTTGGCATGATTACCGTCCGCAAGGCCGGCAGGCTTCCCGGACCCGTTGTCGGCATCGACTACGACCTCGAGTACGGTTCGGCTCGCATGGAACTCCAGCCCTTCACCGTCAACGACGGTGATCGCGTCCTCGTGATCGACGACGTGCTCGCAACCGGCGGCACCGCAAACGCCGCATTCGAACTCATCGAAGCAGCCGGCGGTAAGGCCGACACCCTGTGTGTGCTCATGGAGATTGAGAGCCTGGGTGGGCGCGAGCGCCTCGCAGGGCGCAACGTCGAAGCCGTCCTCACCTACTAACTGTCGTGAGGTGGCAGACCACCTCACGATGAGTGCCGATACCCTGTGCGAAGCGCAACGCTTCGTCACAGGGCATTCGCATGCTTTCCAGACTTGATCTGGTGCGGCAGACGCCAACTCCCTCAAATACTCGCGTGGCAAACCATGCTCCGTACGCTCTAATGTAGCCGTGATCTCCGATCGCTCGGGACCAAGGGTGAGCTGTTTGCTCAGGCCTAGAGGAGGTAAGCCTGCTCAGGTCCAGCGGAAGTTAGCTTGTTCGGTCCAGCAGTAGTCCGTTTGTTCAAAGCACCCATGCACGATGGATTGGCCGAGATCTCGTATTGATCTGTTTCGCGGAGGAGGCCGACAGGCAGGAGTTTTCCCGATCGTCCCCATCGGCCGTACAATGATGGGCATGGCGGAACCGGAGAGTGATGTTCCCCGCATCAGGTCGAGACTGGCCTGGCTGAGCGGGCGGACGCAGCATGTCCCAACCATCCTGGAACCGCTCATGGCGGCCATAGAAGGCCGCACCATTGATCGCGCGAAAGTCATTCGAGCATTCGAGGTCGCAGAACGCTGCCACCAGGGCCAGATGCGCAAATCCGGCGAGCCCTACATCACCCACCCGATCGCGGTTGCGACGATTCTGGCCGAGCTCGGGATGGATACGGATACGCTCGCTGCGGCACTGCTGCACGATACGGTGGAAGATACTGGATACTCACTGGATGAACTAACGGCCGACTTTGGGGCCGACGTGGCCGTGCTGGTTGATGGGGTGACGAAGCTCGACAAGGTCGAGTACGGTGAGGCAGCCCAGGCGGAAACCGTCCGCAAGATGGTTATTGCCATGTCGAAGGACATTCGAGTCCTGCTGATCAAGCTGGCGGACCGCCTGCACAATGCTCGTACGTGGCGCTACGTACCGTCGAATTCGGCCAAGAACAAGGCCCGTGAGACACTCGAGATCTATGCTCCCCTCGCGCACCGCCTGGGCATGAACTCGATCAAATGGGAGCTCGAGGACCTCTCGTTCAAGACCCTCTACCCGGATGTTTATCGGGAGATTGAGCGCCTCGTATCCGATCGTTCAAGCGGCCGTGAAGCCTATCTTGAGTCGGTGAAGGAACAGCTCGGTAAGGAATTGAAGGCCGCACGCATTAAGTGCACGATTACCGGGCGGCCCAAGCATTACTTCTCGATCTACCAGAAGATGATCCTCCGTGGCCGAGACTTCGAGGACATCTACGATCTCATCGGCATCCGAGTCCTCGTCGAATCAGTGAGGGACTGCTACGCGGCCCTCGGCGTAGTCAATACGCTCTTTACCCCGATTCAGGGGCGCATCAAGGACTACATCACCACCCCGAAGTTCAACCTGTACCAGTCGATCCACACCACGGTCATCGGTCCCGACCAGAACACGATGGAGGTGCAGATCCGCACGTACGACATGCACAGGCGCGCCGAGTACGGTGTGGCCGCGCACTGGCGGTACAAGGAAAACCCGAACGCCACGAAGGCAAAGAAGGACCTGCCAACCGAACAGGAAACTCAGCTCAACTGGCTCCGTCAGCTCGTTGACTGGCAGCGAGAAACTGCCGACCCGACCGAGTTCCTTGACTCTCTGCGCTACGAGATGTCGGGAAGCAGGGTGTATGTCTTCACCCCGAAGGGAGAGGTCATGGACCTCCCGGCGGGAGCCACTCCGGTCGACTTTGCGTACGCGGTTCACACGGAAGTTGGGCACCGTACGGTGGGAGCCAAGGTTAATGACCGGCTCGTCACCCTCGACCACACGCTCGAATCCGGTGACACGGTGGAAATCATCACGGCCAAGGGCGTGGATGCTGGGCCGAGCCAGGGCTGGCTCGACTTCGTCGCCTCACCGCGCGCACGCGCCAAGATCAAGTCCTGGTTCACGAGAAGCCGCCGCGACGAAGCAATCGAGGTCGGTAAGGAACGCCTGGCGAAGGCTATCCGTCGGAAGAACCAGCCCGTTCATCGCCTCATGTCTCGCGACACCCTCAAGGGTGTTGCCGATGATCTGAATGGGAGCGATATTTCAGACCTCTACGCCGCTATCGGTGAAGGTCACGTGTCAGCCGAGTCCGTGGTGCGCCGCCTCATCGCCTCCCAGGGCGGTCAGGCCGGCGTGGAAGAGACCCTCGCCGAAGCGGTTACGCCAACAAGGATCCGTACCCGCCCCGCGAACAACTCTGCGGGTGTGGCCGTCGAGAACCTTGACGACTCCGATGTCATGGTCAAGCTCGCTCGCTGCTGTACTCCGTTGCCGCCCGATAAGATCGTGGGCTTCGTGACCCGCGGTAACGGGCTCTCCGTCCACCGCGCTGACTGCCCGAACGTTAAGTCACTCGAGCGCGAGCCGGAACGATTCTTGCCGGTGTCGTGGTCGGATGAAGGTAGCTCCGTCTACCTCGTCCAGGTCGCCATCGAGGCACTCGACCGTGCGGGGCTGCTGGCCGACATTGCCCGAGTCCTGTCCGAGCACGGGGTCAACATGATTTCCGGCAACATCAACACATCCTCCGAACGGGTCGCGAAGTCACGATTCACGTTTGAGATGGCGGATAGTAGGCACCTGAACCAAGTGCTGCGCGCACTGAAGAGTATCGAAGGCGTCTACGAGGCCTATCGTGTGACTGGTGCCCGGGATAGTCGGGTAGATGCCGGGCAATCTGCCCAATCAGCTGACTAGCCTGCCAGCTATCGCGGCCGCGAAATCGTTGGCCAAGAATCTCACGGACTTCCCGCACGTCAACTCCGTGACGGAGCAGGTGCACAATCCCCGGTAATGCCCTCTCCGGCGGTAGGACGAGCAGGTCCGCAGCCGTCCGCGCCATCGTCGTCACGTAAGCGGAACCGATCTGTGTTAGATGCTGGTCTTTCAGGAGCCGCCGATCAGTCGTCCACCGAGTCGACTTGCCCGGGAGGGGAGCGGTGGGAACACTGCGGAGGCTGAGTGGATCGATCGTCCATCTGCCCGTATGAACAAACACGGCACTTTCATCAACGAGAACCGCCGGGCTTCGCAGGCCGCGAGCCACCGCGTTTGCTCGCAGTGCGGGGCTTTGGCAGAGATCGACCGGCACGGCATGATCGGGACCCACTAGGCACAGGACGGGGGAGTGCGGATCACCAAAGAATGGTGCCCCCAACTCGATAGCCGTCACCGGTGCAAACTCCATACCCCATCACACCACAATCAGCGGCGTAAAGACCTCAACTTGTCTCCAATGTGGACAACTGGCTGGTCACAGGCCTGGGGGACCGGGGAGCGGTTTAGGAGATGGCACGGAGGGCGAAACTGAGATGGAAGCAAATGGGAAGAGTCAGCGAAGCACGATCAGTGATGTACTAAAGAGTAGGTGGGCGGTCCCTTAGGGAACCGCCCACCTACCGTGAGACTACTCGTGAGTAACGCTGCTACTTGAGCTGCTCGAGCCAGGACCTGCGAGCATCGAGTGCTTCCTGGGCGCGCTGGGCGGCCTTCTCGTCGCCACGCGCCTGAGCATCGGCGAGCTCCTGCTCGTGCTTGGCGATGGCATCCTCGAGCTGGGCGGCGAAGCCGGTTGCTCGCTCAACCTTTGCGGGATCGGTCTTGCGCCACTGCTCATCCTCAGCCGCACGAACGGCCGACTCGACATCGCGGAGCCTGCCTTCGGTACGGGAGATGTCCTTGCGGGGGACGAAACCGATCTGTTCCCAACGATCCTGAATATCGTGTAGCTTCTTCTTCGCTGCCTGGATGTCCTTGATCGGGAGGATCTCTTCAGCTTCCTTGATGAGCTCAAGCTTCTTGGCGAGGTTCGCACTCTGCTCGGAGTTGATCGAGTCGCGGTCTGCCTGACGAGCGTCGAAAAACACCTGCTGTGCGGCACGGAAGCGTGCCCACAGCTTGTCATCTTCCTTGCGGGAGATGCGGCCGGCGGCCTTCCACTCCTCTAAGAGATCACGGTAAGCCGCAGATGTTGCTCCCCAGTCGGTGGAGGAGGACATCTCTTCTGCGCGCTTGATGAGAGCTTCCTTCTTGGAGGTCACTTCCTTCTGCTTTGCTTCCAGCTGAGAAAAGTGCTGGCGGCGGTGACGATCAAATTCTGTACGAGCGCGAGAGAAGCGCTTCCACAGTCCTTCTTCGGCAGCGTGGTCGATCCTGGGGCCGGCCTTCTGTGCGCGCTTCCACTGCTCAAGCAGGGAGGTGAGTTCGTTGCGGGAGTCGCGCCAATGAGTGCGTTCGGGGTCCTGTGCGGCAATGGCCTCGGCGCGCTCGATGATCGAGGTGCGATCGGCGAGAGCCTGGATCTTGGCGACCCTGCGCTCCTCATCAAACTCGGCCTGACGGACCTTGAGTCGCTCCCGAATGGCCTCGACACGGGACTTGAGGGCCTCAACGTCGCCGACGACAGCTGGTTCGACCAGAGCCTCGTCCAGGGCCTTGAGGCCGGGATTGATCTCTTGAGGGTTGACAATCTCGAGCCGGGATTCGAGTAGTGAAGCCTGTGCCACCAGGTCGAGGTAGCGGCGCACGTAGACCGCCAGAGCGTCGTCCTTCGAGTCACCGATCGCGTACTGGCCGACCAGTCGCTCGCCCTGATCACCGGAGGAACGCAGGTAGACGTTACCCTCCTCATCCACGCGACCCCATTCGGCCGCTTCGGCTGCCGCCTTGGGATCGACCGGCGGAGCCGGGGGCACCACGGCAGGCTTGGCTGCCGGCTTGCCGGGGGCGGGGGGCCTCGGGCCCGTCTCTTGTAGCCATCTGGGGGTGGAGAGGAGACAGTCCTGGGAACGCGGCGGAACGGCGTGACCGGGAGCTGGTGCGGGCGGGGGAGTTGGGCGAACTGTGCCATGCGGCTTGGGCGGCACGGGTGCGCCCTCTGCCGGGGCTGTCTCCGCAGCTGCCTCAGCGGCTTCAGTCTGCTCGGCTGCACGTTCTTCGACCGGTGCCTCGGGAACTCCGGGGCCATCTTCCAGGGGCTGATCCTCTGTGGCAGGGGCGGGAGCTGCTTCCTCGCTCTGCTCAGGAGAATCCGCTGCCGCGGTTTCTTCTGTCTGTTCGGCGGTGGGCTCCGTCGCCCGTGCCGACTCTGCTTCTTCGTTCACGTTTGTGTTGACCTGCTCGGTTTCGGCAGGTGTCTGCGACGCAGTAGATTCCGTGGCATGCGCCTGCTCGTTGGTGGATTCGACCGCGTGTTCTGCGGATTCTTCATGATTGATGGGCTCGGTACCCGGATTTGACTGCGTCATCGTGTGCTCCTTGGGACGGGGTCGGCAGATGCGTGACCGTTCTCGTGTTGGGACGATCTATAGTCTACGATGTTCTGGCTCACATCGTGGCAACGGATCGAAATTACTCCAATACAGCCCCAAACAACACAGTGAGAGGATTGCTTGGGGCAGTCTGGTCATTCTTTTGAGATTGACCAAGGCGGTTCATATAAATAGGTGGCCAACCCAAACGGTGTGGTGCGCGAGAGCTGCTGAGCTTCGTGGTCCCGTTCTGCAAACGCCCTCACGTACCACTTCTTGCGTAGCAGCCGATCGATTAGGGCCTGCCGACTGGTGATGATCCATTGCCATTCAATTGGAAGGAACCGCCGGCCTCGGAGGGCACAGCCGGTCTTCGCCGATTGGTCTGGGCGGGGAAGAGCGATAACGTAGTGCCATGCGTTTGTTCATTTACACCGAGACGTTCCTCAGTGCGAACTGCTACATCTGGGAGAACACGGACACGAAGCAGGCTCTTGTTGTGGATCCGGGTGCTGGCAGTGCCGATTGGGTGGAGCAGAAACTGGCCAAGGAAGGCCTCGAGCTCGCCGGAGTGCTCCTCACCCACGGTCATCCCGACCACGTGTGGGATGCTGCGAAGGTTGCGGGAGATAAGCCCGTCTATATCGCGAAGCCGGACCTGTATCGTCTCGACGATCCGCTCGCTCACGTGGGCGGAATCGGTATCGACGTAGCTGAGGAATGGGTGAAGCCCACCAACGTCCAGGTCATTCCCGAACTGTGCTTGCAAGGCTCCGGGGCTCAGATTGCTCCCGGTTTCCCGGTGCGAGCAGTGCTCGTTCCCGGTCACACGGAAGGTTCGGTCGGCTACCTGAGCGCAGGTGTCCTGGAGGATGGTGAAGGAGCCATCACCGTGTCGCAAGACGGTTGCGGCGGCGGCGGATGCGAGGGCTGCAACTGCGGTGCGAGCGAAGGAAAGTCTGAACCGGAGCCGGTTGCCTTCATGTTCCTCGGTGACGTCATTCTCGGAGATTCGATTGGTCGCACGGACCTCGATGGTGGGGACGATAAGGAAATGCAGTCCACGCTGCGGATGCTTGCCGTTTCGATCAATCCCGATACCGTGCTCGCGACCGGTCATGGCCAGCTCTCCACTCTCGGCTACCAACTGCAAGCAAATCAGCACCTGCGCCAAGCAGCGATGATCACCGCGTGATTGGTTTTTACCACACTACGGTGCGATATCACGCTTGCCTGTTGGTGAGCGTGCGATAATAGCGCTCATGGCACGTCATTTTTCACTCTCCGGTTTCCCCGAGTGGCTTCCGGAACAACGACTCGTAGAACAGCACGTCCTCGAAACCTTGCAGCGGACGTTTGAGATGCACGGGTTCTCCGGAATCGAGACCAGGGCAGTCGAGCCTGTCTCCCAGCTCCTGTCCAAGGGTGAAACATCGAAAGAAATCTATCTCCTGTCCCGCCTCCAGGCGGACCAGGCCACTGACGATGCTGAACTGGGACTCCACTTCGACCTGACTGTCCCGCTTGCACGCTATGTCGTTGAGAACGCGGGCCGGCTCATGTTCCCGTTCAAGCGCTACCAGATCCAGAAAGTGTGGCGCGGCGAGAGGCCGCAGGATGGGCGCTTCCGCGAATTCGTCCAGGCCGATGTTGATGTCGTTGGTCAGGACACCCTGTCCCAGCACCATGACATGGAGCTACCGCTCGTCATGGTTGACGCGCTCTCCACGCTCCCGATACCCCGCGTCATTGTGCGCGCCTCAAACCGCAAGGTCGCCCAGGGCTTCTACGAGGCCATCGGCATCACCGACATCGAAGGCGCCCTGCGAGCCATCGATAAGCTCGACAAGATCGGTGAAAAGGCTGTCGCGGAACTGCTGGTTGCCGATGGTGCGACCGGGGAGCAGGCAGCGCTAGCCCTCGCACTCGCCGGCATTACCGGCACCGACGCCTCGATCGCCGACCGAGTTCTCGCACTCGGAGCCCGCTCCGAACTGCTGGAGACCGGCCTCGACGAACTGGTAACCCTTGTTGAAGGTGCGAACGAGCTCATGCCCGGCTCAATCGTTGCCGACCTCAAGATCGCGCGCGGCCTCGACTACTACACGGGCACGGTTTACGAGTCGACCATGGTTGGCCACGAAGATCTGGGATCCGTGTGCTCGGGTGGACGCTACGATTCACTCGCCACGGACGGCAAGAAAACCTACCCGGGTGTGGGCCTCTCCATTGGTGTATCCAGGGTTCTTGCTCGCGTGCTCGGACAGCCTCTCGTTGAGCCGTCACGAAAGGTTCCGACCGCGGTTTTGGTGGCAGTGCTTGATGAAGATAAGCGCCGTGTCTCGGACCGGGTTGCCATGGCCCTGCGCGAGCGCGGAATCCCCACCGAAGTATCTCCGAGCGCCGCGAAGTTCGGTAAGCAGATCCGCTACGCGGACCGCCGCGGCATCCCCTACGTCTGGTTCCCCGGTGAGCCCGACTCGGTTAAGGACATTCGCTCCGGCGATCAGGTAGATGCTGATCCCGCCACGTGGGCGCCGCCCTCCGAAGACCTGTCACCGTCGATTCGGATGCTTTCGTGAGAGCCCCGGCAGGAATCGGATCGACCGCGAACGAGGTCGCGAGCCTGCTCGCAGACGTGCGAGAGACTCTCGACCGGGTGTCGTTTCCTCTCGACCTGC
Source organism: Flaviflexus massiliensis (assembly GCF_001375495.1). GTDB lineage: Bacteria > Actinomycetota > Actinomycetes > Actinomycetales > Actinomycetaceae > Flaviflexus > Flaviflexus massiliensis. Next base: position 1,565,606 of record NZ_LN831058.1, read on the forward strand.
CCCAGGCGGCCGATGCTCGGGAGGAGACGCAAGACCTCAAGCATCAGCTCGATGACTACGTGCTTCCGCGGTACGCGTCGCTCGATGCTCCGCTACTGACGGTTGTCGGTGGCTCCACCGGCTCCGGCAAATCCGCGCTCGTCAACGCACTCACCCGCAGCCACGTGGCGCAGTCGAGTGCGATCCGGCCCACGACCAGGACTCCTCTCCTCGTTCATCACCCCGCCGACCGGGACTGGTTCGAAGGCGATCGGATCCTGCCCGAGCTCGCCCGGGTACACGGTTCCGGCGGAGAATCCCACACCGAACTCGAACTGGCTACGGCAGAGTCCCTGCCGCGCGGACTCGCGTTGCTCGACTCTCCCGATATTGACTCGATCGTCGAAGAAAACCGGAGGCTGGCTGCACAGCTGCTCTCCGCGGCTGACCTGTGGCTCTTCGTGACAACCGCTGCCCGCTATGCTGATGCGATTCCGTGGGCACTCTTGGACGAGGCGGCCTCTCGAAATATTGTCATCGCCATCGTCCTCAACCGCGTTCCTGCAGGTGTGGGAGTTGAGGTTAGAGCCGATCTCGCTCGCCGGCTTGATGAGAGGGGACTGTCCCATGCACCCCTCTTCGTCATCGGGGAAACGGATCTTGGTGAGGAGGACTTCATCCCTGAGGCTGATGTTGCGCACGTGCGAGCCTGGCTGAACGGACTCGCGCACGACTCGGCGGCACGAACGGCCGTTGCTCGCCAGACCCTGGGCGGTGCGGTTGATGGTGTTGCCATCCGCGGCAGGAGCCTCCTGCCCGCGCTCAACGAGCAACGCTCCGCCCTCGTGACCCTGGCCTCCCAGGTTGATGACACCTTCGCCCAGGCGCACGCCCAGCTCGTCTCTGCGGTGAGCGACGGATCGGTCCTGCGTGGCGAGGTGCTCGCTCGCTGGCAGGACTTTGTCGGCACGGGCGAGATCCTCCGCCAAGTCGAAGCCGGGGTTGGAAAACTCCGTGACCGGATCACATCGTGGTTCAAGGGCGACGGAGTCGAGCCAGAACACGTCGAAGAAGCGATCGAAGACGGGATCGCCACCATGCTCATCGGTGAAACCGAATCCGCAATCGCCACGATTGAACGCTCCTGGGCACGCGGCCTCGGCGGCGACCAGTTGGCGGCAAACGCCGCCTCTCGCCTCCGCAGCCACGAGGAACGCAAGGAGGCAGCCACCCAGCTGGTACGGGAATGGCAGGGCCGCCTCACCGAACTCATCCAGGTTGAGGGGAAGGACAAGCGGGCGACAGCGCGCGTTCTGTCCCTCGGCCTCAACACGGTCGCCGTCGCCCTCATGATCGTCATCTTCGCCTCGACGGCAGGGCTGTCCGGTGGTGAAGTGGTCGTGGCTGGTGGTACGGCCGTGGTGGCACAGAAGCTTTTGGAAGCGATCTTTGGGGATGATGCGGTGCGGAAGATGGCGAAGGAGGCCGTCGCCGACCTGACCGACCGGGCCGGCGCCTTCATGGTCACCGATGCTGAACCGTTCCGTAGCGAGCTCGCAACCCTTGGTGTGGATGCGTCCGCGAGTGACAACTTGGGGGAGGCGCTTGCCCTGCTGTCTGCTGCCCGCCGTGAGGAGAATGGCCTGTGACGACTCTCAACGAGGGCCTGCATGACCTGTCGCGAGCAATCGACCTAGCGGAAGACCGAGTATCACCCGCGTTGCTCTCGCGTGCCCGAGAACTTCGTGATGCGATCGTGGATCGCCAGGCCGCGGGCCTCGAAACGACGGTTGTTGCTCTCTTTGGCGCCACCGGTTCGGGCAAGTCCTCCCTGTTCAATACGCTTGCGAAAACCAACCTGTCGAAAGTCTCGGCGAGCCGCCCCACAACCAATGAGCCGATCGCGGTATCGGAGCAGAGCGCGACCGAGATCCTCGACTGGCTACACGTCCGCGATCGACACATCCGTCCCCACCTGTTCAATAAGCACGGCGACCGTATCGTTCTGCTCGACCTCCCGGACGTCGATTCCACAGAGGAAGCGAACCGGGAGATCGCTCAACGCCTCGCCGGGGTTGTTGACGTACTCGTGTGGGTTCTCGATCCCCAAAAGTATGCTGATGCCGTTGTCCACGAGGACTACCTGCGTCCCATGACCGAACACTCGGATGTCACCCTTGTTGTGCTTAACCAGATCGATACGGTTGATCCGGCCGAACGTGACGCGATGATTGCCGATGCTCAGCGGATCATTCGCGAGGATGGCCTCTCGGCACGGATCATCGCGACCTCGACTCGCACCGGAGAGGGAATCGCAGGACTGCGGTCCACGATCGAGTCCGTTGCTGGCTCCCAGCAGGCGGCACACGATCGGATGGCGGCTGACGTGCGTGCGATCGGCACCGACCTGTCGAAGGAACTGGGTACAAAGGCTCCCGGGTTGACAAAGAAGAATCGGGAACAGATCGCGACCGCTGTTGCGAGTGCAGCGGGTGTCGACCAGGTTGCGAAAGCGGCCGCCGGTTCCTACCGTTTCAGGGGTCGCAAGTGGGTTGGCTGGCCGGCACTGCGCTGGCTCACCAACGTCCGTGTAGACCCCCTCAAGGGACTGCACCTGGTTCCCGACAAGGGTGATGTGCCCACGCTCACCGGGGTGCGAGCAACCCCTGCCAAGGAATCCCAGGTACGCGGGCTTGTTCGTACGATCATGGGTGAAGCGACGGAGGGCTTGCCGGCCGCATGGCGGCGGGACCTGACCGAAAGCACCGAATACCGGACCGGCACCGTCCTGGACCATGCCGACCGTGTCATTGCTTCAACAGACTTGGGTTACGACAAGAGGCCCGCCTGGTGGCAGGTCATGAACTTCCTTCAGTGGCTCTTCTTCGTCGTTGCGATTGTTGGTCTCGGGTGGCTCATCGCCATCTGGGCCGCCAACGCACTAGTCCTCCCGCTCCCGGATCCCCCGAAACTCGGCGAGGTTCCACTCCCGCCATTGCTGTTCCTCGGAGGGTTACTCGTGGGATTGGTCCTCACCATCATTGGGCGACTGTGCGTAAATCGGGGCGCAGCAAGCGTGGAGAAGCGAGTCCGTAAGCGATTGATCAAACAGATCCATCCAGTCGCCGAGGAGCACATGCTTAATGATGTTGACCGGGTCCTAGAAGAATCACGGATGCTATCCGATGTGGCAGGTCGCCTCACGACAGTGGGCAAGAAGTAACACTCAACCAACTGGACGGTGACAAACACCTAGCCGGTGACTTGAACTGCCTGGAGCTGTGCCGATAGTGGCGCAACTTCAGGCAGTTTCCTTATATCGAGGCGCAGAACCTAAATCTCTCAAACAATGCATCGATGAATGTCACCTCATTCGGCTATGCCATCGCGAACGAGAAATGCAGCCCGCTCGATCAGTGATACGTCCAAGCAGGGTGGCTTTATTCGAGCAGTGACATGTCCAAGCAGGATGGCTGTGTTCGAGTAGCGACTAGTGAACGCAGCATGGTGATGTCCGAGCAAAGCTCCGGCCAAGAATTGGCACCCGGTCTGCGCAGCCACTTCTGGTTCGAATAAGTGCCGTATAGGAATGACTGAGACTCGGCTGACTTAGACTCGAATGAGCGAGATCTGAGCGAGTGAAACCTGTGGGGATAAGCGAACGAGGGACCCGTAGGTCCCTCGCCGTCACCTAGAAGGTGAGTGTCGCTCCGCTGTCTCTAGTAGTCTCGGCGACGCTTGGAAGAGCCGCCACGACGCTTGTCGAAACGGTCACCCCCACGCTTATCAAACCTATCTCCGCGCCTGTATCCGCCGCGGTCTCCACCGCGGTCGAACTTGCGTCCGCCACCGCGCGGCCCCTCATCGGGACGGATCTGAAGAGCCCGCCCGGATACTTCGGCATCGTAGATGCGGTTGGTTGCTTCCTGGCTGAGATCGCCCGCGATCTCGACGAGGGAGAAGGAGGGGTAAATGTCGATCTTGCCGAGATCGGAGCCGCGCAGGCCGCCCTCGCCGGTGATCGCCCCAACAATGGCACCCGGCTTGACGCCGTCACGGTGACCAACCTCAACGCGGTAGCGGCGGGCGCCGGGCAGGGAGCCACGGTCGCGACCGCTACGCTCACGGCCCGGGCGATCATTGCGGTCACCCTTGCGGTCATCACGCACGTTCAGGCGATCCGGTTCGTCGTTGTCGGTCGGGCCCGGGTCACGGACACCGAGAGCGAGCAGTGCGTAGACGAGATCGTCGACGGACATGTCCGTCTCCTCGGCCTCCTGAGCTGCCTTGAAAGCATCGAGTGCCTCGCGGTACACCGACAGGCGGCCGACCGTGTAGCGTTCCTTCGCCTGGGTAATGAGACGCTCCGCGCGTAGCTTCGACACCTCGGCGGGAGTGGGCAGATCCACTTCTTCCATGCGAGCCTTCGTGGCCTGCTCGATCTTCCGCAGGCGAGCACGCTCACGCGGAGTGACAAAGGACAGGGCAACACCCTCGCGTCCCGCGCGGCCGGTGCGACCAATGCGGTGCACGTAGGTGTCGATCTCCTTCGGGATATCGAAGTTGATGACAAGTCCGATGCGTTCCACGTCGAGGCCCCGGGCGGCCACGTCGGTTGCCACGAGAACATCGAGGAAGCCGCTGCGGAGGCGGTCGATGAGCTTCTCGCGGTCACGCTGAGCAACATCACCGGAGATTGCGGCAGCCTGAACGCCACGAGCGTTTAGTTCGAGAGCGAGCTCCTCGGCCGAGGCGCGGGTACGAACGAACACGATTGCTGCGTCTGCGTCGCTCGTTGCGAGGACTCGTGCCAGGCCACCGATCTTGTGGCGGGACGGCACAACGGCGAAGGTCTGCTTGACCGTGGATACGGTGGAGCGAGGATTAGATACCGAAATGTGTTCCGGATCGGTCATGTGCTGATCCGCGACACGGCGGATCTGGGGCGGCATGGTGGCCGAGAAGAGAGCCGTGATCCGGCCCTCACGCGTGAGGGATCCCGCAATGGTCTCGACGTCTTCCGCAAATCCCATGCGCAGCATCTCGTCGGCCTCGTCGAGAACAAAGTAGGAGACGTGGCTGAGGTCGAGGGCGCCCTTGTTGATGAGATCCATGACACGGCCCGGGGTGCCGACAACAACCTGTGCGCCGCGTTCGAGACCGCGGATCTGGGGCACATAGGAGGAGCCGCCGTAGACGGGGAGAACATTGAGATCATGATTGACCTTCGCGAAGTCGGAGATCGCGTCCGATACCTGGAGGGCGAGCTCGCGGGTGGGGGCAAGCACGAGTGCCTGAACCCTGCGCTTGTCGGGGTTAACCTGGGCGAGAAGGGGAAGGCCGAAGGCTGCGGTCTTGCCGGTACCGGTCTGGGCCACGCCGACAACGTCACGGCCACTGAGCAGAACCGGGATGGTCTGCTCCTGGATGGCGGTGGGGGTTTCAAAACCGAGGGCCTGAACGGCCTCCAAGAGGTCCGCCGGCAAACCAAGGTCAGCAAAGGTGGTGGGGTTTTCTTCTGTTTCGGGGGTGTTTGATGCGGGCGTATCCGCCATTGTGTTTCCTCATCTGCCAACCTGCCCGAATCACACAAGAATGGCAGCGTCAGCTCTAATACCGCGCCACGTTGGCGCGTGTCCGGCGCCTACTGACGCCTCCCGGCGCTAAGCGCCCTCATAACCTTACCGGGTCGATGCTTGATGCGTCAGGTCAGTTTCGGTGACGTTCGGCTCAACCCGGAACGACACCGCCAGCGAGGCGAGCGCCAGGAGCGACATGGCAATGAGCACGGCCGCGAATGACGCGGTGCCAAAGCCCGAGATGAGGGCGAAGACAATGCCGGCGAACGCAATACACAGGGAAGCGCCGAGCGTATCGGATACCTGGAGGGCGGACGAGGTCTGACCCTGCGACTCGATCGGGGTGAGGGCGAGCGCGTGGGTTGCCATCGCCGGATAGGCGATACCGATCCCCAGGCCCGCAACCGCCCAGGCGACAATGAGGAACCAGGGGGCTACCGACACCCACGCAACGGGGATGGTGGCAGCGGTTCCGATCAGCAGGATTGCGCTACCAAAGCTTGCGAGCCGCTTACGTTGGCCCGGATCGATGATGCGTGCCTGAACGAATGAACCAATCGACCAGGTGATGGAACCGACGGTGAGTGTCAGCCCCGCATCAAGCGGCTCCCAGCCATGAATGCGCTGCAGCATGAGAGGGAGATAGATTTCCACCGCCAGGAAGGTGCCGTTCAGCATGCCACGCAACGCAACCGTCGAGGGCATACCCCGTTTTAGGAGAAGCGTGCCACTGGGAAGCATGGGGCGCACAAAGGCCAGTGCCGCGACAGCGGCGACCACGATCCCCGCGAAGACAAGGGGAGTGAAATCCTCAGAATCGGTTCCGGACATGACCTGGAGGGCAATGGCGGCAATGCCCGCACCGAGTGCCGGCAGGGCCACGGTCTTGAGCTTAGAGAGCTTGCCCGTGAACTCCATGGCCGGAAGCATCGACAGCACCTTCGCCAAGAGCGGCAAAAGTACGAGCAGAAGGACGGGAACGATGATGAACACGACACGCCAGTGCACGTGCTGAGCAAGGAAACCCGACAGTGCGGGACCGATGAGTGAGGGAACAACCCAGGCGGCACTGAAAGCCGCAAAGAACGTGGGTTGGCGCTTGCCCGGAACCAGCCGGCCCACGAGCACATAGAGGGGAACGATGCAGAGGCCACCTCCGAGCCCCTGAATGAGTCTGCCCAGCACGAGGATCTCAATCTCGGGAGCGAAAGTGCACATGACCAGACCGGCCGAGAAAACAATGAGACCCGTAAAGAGCGGTGCGCGCACACCCTTCGCATCGGCCCACGGCCCACACAGCGCGGTCGTGATGAGCTGAGCAGCGAGCGTAATACCGTTCGCGAGCGCAAACATGTGCTCACCATTGAGATCCTTCGTGACGGTGGGCATGGCCGTGGTAACCGCGAGTGCCTCGAAGGCGATGCACGTGATGATTGCTGTCGCGATCCAGAGGAGCCACCGTTGTGCGGTCTCGGATGCGGTGCGCTGTTTGCGGGGATGTCTGGCCATAATGGGCATTCTCTCACCGCACAACTTCCGTCACTAGGTGGACACGAGTGACTCGTATCCTAAACTGGGATGTGGCGCTGGCTCGTTTCGCCCCCGCCCGGGTTTGCCTGTCTCGCAAACCGGAACCGTCAACGAATTGAGGAATCGTGCTCCGTACGCACCACACGGGAAGCCTGCGTGCCTCCCACATTGGCCAAACCGTCACACTCGTGGGTTGGGTTGATCGCCGCCGTGACCACGGCGGCATTGCCTTCATCGACCTGCGTGATGCCTCCGGCATCGCCCAGATCGTGATCCGCGAGGAAGTCGCGCACGAACTGCGTGCCGAATACGTCATTCAGGTGACCGGTACGGTCCGCGAACGCCCCGAAGGAAACGCCAACGCCGGTATTCCCACCGGTGATGTCGAGGTTGTTGCTGACGAGGTCGAGGTTCTCAACACGGCAGCGGCGCTACCCTTCCAGGTCTCTGAGCATGCTGAGGATTCCGGCAAGGTTGGGGAAGAGACCCGACTGAAGTACCGTTACCTCGATCTGCGCCGTAAGTACGAACAGAACGCGATTCGCCTGCGTGCCAAGGTGAACCGCGCTGCCCGCACGGTCCTTGACGCAGCCGACTTCGTTGAGATCGAAACCCCGACGCTGACTCGCTCCACCCCGGAGGGTGCACGCGACTTCCTCGTGCCCGCACGCCTTGCCCCCGGATCCTGGTATGCACTGCCGCAGTCGCCCCAGCTGTTCAAGCAGCTCCTCATGGTGGCCGGCATGGAACGCTACTACCAGATCGCCCGCTGCTACCGTGACGAAGACTTCCGTGCAGACCGTCAGCCCGAATTTACCCAGCTCGATGTTGAGATGTCCTTCGTTGAGCAGGACGATGTCATCGCGATTGCGGAAGATGTGCTCGCTGAGATCTGGAAGCTCATTGGCTACGAGATCACGACCCCGATCCCGCGCATGACCTACGCCGATGCCATGGCCAAGTACGGCTCCGATAAGCCCGATCTGCGTTTCGGACAGGAACTTGTCGACCTCACCGAATACTTCAAGGACACCCCGTTCCGGGTGTTCCAGAACGAGTACGTGGGTGCGGTTGTCATGCCCGGTGGTGGCTCCCAGCCCCGCCGTACTTTCGATAAGTGGCAGGAATGGGCCAAAGCTCGCGGTGCCAAGGGACTCGCTTACGTCACGATCGCCCAAGACGGCACGCTCGGTGGCCCTGTTGCCAAGAACATTAGCGATGCTGAGCGCGAGGGACTCGCGGCCGCAACCGGTGCCCAGCCCGGCGACTGCATCTTCTTCGCTGCCGGCGATACCACCTCATCCCGTGCCCTCCTCGGTGCCGCCCGCCTTGAGATCGGTGAACGCTGCGGCCTCATCGACGGCAAGGAATGGTCGTTCGTGTGGGTTGTTGACGCCCCCATGTTCAAGCCCGCTTCCGAAGCGAAGGCCGAAGGAGATGTTGCTGTGGGTGGGGGAGCCTGGACCGCCGTCCACCATGCGTTCACTGCACCCAAGCCCGAGCACCTCGACACGTTCGATACGGATCCAGGTTCGGCACTGTCGAACGCCTACGACATTGTCTGCAACGGCAACGAGATTGGTGGCGGTTCCATCCGTATCCACCGTTCCGACGTTCAGGAACGCGTCTTTAAGACCATGGGACTGTCCCAGGACGAGGCCCAGGAGAAGTTCGGCTTCCTCCTCGATGCCTTCAAGTACGGTGCACCGCCCCACGGCGGTATCGCCTTCGGCTGGGACCGCATTGTCGCCTTGCTCGTGGATGCTCCCTCGATTCGCGACGTCATCGCCTTCCCGAAGTCGGGTGGTGGGTACGATCCGCTGACCGATGCTCCCGCTCCCATTACCCCCGCACAGCGCAAGGAAGCAGGAGTGGATGCCAAGCCCAAGGCGAAGGATGCTGTCGCCGGTGAGGCAGAGGCTCAGCTTGAGGAATCTGCCAAGTAGCGATGACCGAACCCGTCGAGTCGCGCCCGCTGTTAAACATCAGCCGGGCCGCCGAGATCTTCTGGTACACCTCCCAGACGGAGTGGATGGAACTCGTGGAGCAGGGACAACTCCTGCTCCACAAAACCTCACCCGACCACGCGGTCGTGCTCTACGTAGCCGAACCGGTCAAGAGCATGGCAGATCTCATTGCCAGATCAAGTGAGCCTGACCTCCTCCGCCTCCTCGCCCTCGGTGATCCGGGCAAAGTCAATGAGGCACTCGATCGATTGCGCGAGCAGGCGAGAAGCGGAACGCTGAATGGTTTGGCTGGTGCCGGGGAACTTCCCGGCCCGTCCCGGGCCATGCTCCAAGACGACACCAGTGCCGGACTTGCCGACCGCCACAAGGGTTGGCTGGGCCAATACGTGGGTAACAGGTGGATCTTCTTCTACGCGGAAGACAAGCTTGAGACTCCGACGCACGATGAGCACATCGAAAAGCTTGGACCCCAGTGGCGGGCAGAGATCGAGCGCGTTATTACCGCCTCGAACCCAACTACGTCAGCGCTCAGGGATATCGACGAGCTCACGTGGTACGGGTACGTCGATGGGAACCTGCTCGGTGGAGCCATGGGAGTAGAACGCCGACGTAACAGCGACGGCACCCTCGGATCGCACTTTGCAGGGCTGGGTACGGACCCTGATATGCAGGGGAGAGGGATCGGCGGTTCGGTCATGGCAGGCACCATCAACCGTGAACTCGACGAAACCGACCTCACCACGTTCGGCATGTGGAGCTGGAACGATAAGGCAAGACGCCTCTACAACCGCCTTGGAATCATAGAAGGGCACGAGTACATCACCTACTCGACCACACCCCTTCAAGAGTCGTAACCGAAGTTCCGCTGAATCTTAGTAGCCCCGCTTGGTTACCCTTGCGGGGCTACTTTGTACCCTCGCAAGGGATTTATAAACGGCGCATCCGCTTCCTAGTCATCAACAGCATCCTCAACTCGCTTCGACATGCCGAGCGAAATTTGTCTCGCTTAGGAACTGTGCACACGGCTAATTAGTTAAGCAAGCTTCGAACCGTGCAGCGCAATTCTGTTGGTGTCATGTCACTGCCTACGAACTCTTTGACTTGACGAAATATGCCGACATGCAATGGAAGCCAATACTGGAAAAGATTTGTCCGAACCCATTTGTACGCTGAGACTGTGTCAGACGACACGTTTACAACAAAATAAAAGGAGGATGCATGCGAGTAGATGCATATCACTCTATTAACCAGAGTGATCCAGATGTTCATCATGTATTCGACAACTGTCCTACTGGCCAGCAGATCCCTGCTCGCAACAAGCGACAAGGGAAAAACAATTGGCCTCTTTGTAAGCATTGCGACGATATGTAGGGCCAGAGTGGGACTCCAAGCGTTCAACTTGGAGTCCCACTCCATATTTTTCTAAGTAGCCAACGACATGCTGTGAGTAGTCAACGACTGACCTTCAATCCCAACCCACAGCGTCCAATGCGAATTCTCGAGTCTCGGAAATATGCCTGGTTCTTTCAATCAAACCTCGCCAATATTGCAGTTGCTAGTCGGGCGAAGTTCCTATATTTCTGCGGAAATTCTCAGCGCAGCCCTCGAGTTAGTCGTGGCCTCAGTTTCAACATCGTTTCCTAGTTCCCAAGAGATTGCGACCATGGCCACGACTGTTGAAGATGGATTTGCAGGCAGCGCGACTGAAGCAGAAAATATTCGGACAAATTAGGACAGTAGTCCCGACACCTGCTTTTAAGTACGGATTACTCTGTAATAAATAAGCGGAGACAGTTTCACAAACACTTGGAGGCAAAAATGGCTGAACTCTCACTCACCGATGTGTCGGGACAGGGCGGCGGATGCGGTTGCGGTGAACACGACCACGACGTTCCCGTACTTGACGTTCGCATCATCCCCCACGCAATCCGTCACGGTGCCGTCATCGGCTCCTTCTCTCAGCTACGTCCGGGAATGACCATGCATCTCATCGCCCCGCACAATCCGCTTCCCCTCCTTCAGCAGCTCAAGGACATCAATGGCGAAGATGCCATCGAGATCTCCTACGTTTCCGAGGAGCCTTGGACCATCGCTCTCACGCGCAAGTAGTCCAGATAACTTGTGGCTGGGATGCGGAGGGTCGAGCTGCATCCCAGCCACAACCATGCACGGGGCCGTGAACACTCACGCTTAAGAGCCCGGTGCATCCTTGGGTAGTGTGGGATTGAAGTAAGGACGGGTGAACGGTATGTCTCTGGGTGCACTCCAGGCCCCCGCCCAAACGGGCGGCAAGAAGTCACGGCGAGTGTCGTGGCGGGTGGTTTTTCTGGTTCTCGGTGGTATTTCACTCCTCATGGGGATGAATGCGGGACTGCTCAATCTGGGATCGTGGGCACCTTCTGCAATCCAGGATGATTCTGTGCACGGATTTGTCATGACGGCAGGATTCCTCGGTACCTTAATTTCTTTGGAACGAGCCCAGGCGCTAGCCCACAATGCATCGAAGAACAACTGGGCTTTCCTTGCTCCCGGACTACTTGGTGCGGGTGGCATCATGCTCGCCGTTGGGGGCACGGCATCGTTCTGGGGAATGGTTGGGCATCTCCTCATGATTCAGGGAGCACTCGTGTTCTCCCTCATCTACCTGTGGCTGTGGCGTAGGGCGCCACTCACCCTCCTTGCCACCCAGATCCTGTCGGCCGTTCCGCTGCTCGTCGCCACGATCCTCGTTTTGCGTTTCGATGTCTCCGCGCTCATTCCCCTCCTGGGAGCATTCCTCATCATTACGATTGTCTCTGAGCGAGCGGAGCTCGCTCAGCTTTCCATGGGCAGGCGTGCTGTCCCCACCCTGCTTGTCTTATCAACTGCCCTTGTGCTGGCAGCGACTGCATCGCTCCTGTGGCCCGAGGTTGGGGCACGAATATTCGGAGGCGTTCAATTCTTACTTGCCCTGTGGTTGATCAAGGATGATGTGCCCCGCCACCTCATCAAGTCCACAGGTTTACACCGCTATACGGCATTCGCTCTGCTGACCGGATACTTCTGGCTCATCGTTGGAGCCATAACCTGGATTCTGACCGCGGGAGCGGTCGGCACCGCGTACTACGATGTCGTGATTCACACGATCTTCATCGGATTCGCATTCACCATGATCATGGCTCACGCGCCCACGATCTTCCCTGCAGTCATGAGCATCCCCGTTCCCTACAGGCCGATCATGTACCTGCCGCTGGTCCTGCTCAACATTGGCCTACTTATTCGGGTCTTTGCCGAGATTGCAGTGGGGCAGGGAAGTCTATGGTTGTTGGGCGGTCAAATCAATGTCATTGCGATCTTGATATTCCTTGTCACCATCATCGGTACTGTCGTTGCTGGTGAACCCAAGGAGACAGGTGAACCCAAGAAGACAAAGGCCAGGGGATAGTTGTGGAGCTAGGATCACGCCCGACGACGGGTACTCCCGGACCGAAGAAAGAACGCCGTGCGTTCAGCCCAATTAGGGACATCATGGCCATAATCTGGCTCCTTGTCCTGGTGGTCGTTGTCATTTTCCATGAGCAGATCCTGTCCTCGGACTGGCTTGCTATCCACGTCACGTTCCTTGGTGCACTCACCCACTCCGCTCTCGTGTGGTCGGAATACTTCGCTAACACCCTGTTGAAGACAAGGCCGCAAGAGAATGAGCGGGAGATGCAGGACAGGCGCAGCCTCATCGTTGCGCTCGGTGCACTGTTCGTGTTTGCTGGCTTCCCGATGGACATGTGGGTCCTCGTCATGGTCGGAGCCATCCTCGTCACTGTTTCAGTTGTGTGGCATGCCATCTTTCTCATAAGGAAAGTGAAGGCGGCACTTCCCGGCAGGTTCCGGATCGTTATCCGCTACTACATCACCGCAGCATTCATGCTCCCCGTGGGAGCAACCTTCGGAGTGCTCCTCGCCTTCGGCTTTGGGGATGAATGGCGGGGCAGGCTCATGATCGCCCACATGACCTTCAACCTACTTGGCTGGATTGGGCTGACCGTGGTTGGCACACTCGTGACCTTCTGGCCCACGATGGTCAGGGCGCGGATGGATGACCGATCGGAACGGCTCGTCAAACAGGCACTGTACCCACTGCTTGCCGGGATCGTCATCGTGTCAAGCGGTGCGCTACTCGGCCAGACCATCATTTCCCTCATCGGCGTTCTTTGCTACGCCGGGGGACTGGTGTGGTGGGGGAGAACCCTGTGGAAGCCGGTTGCTTTGAAAGGCATTCGGGAGTTTGCTCCCGCTTCCGTTGGTGCCGCCATGGTCTGGGCCATTGTTGGACTCATCTGGATCGGAGTCTTGCTCGCGGTATCTGAGGATTGGCCGGAGGTCACTGACCGCCTGGTTGATATGGCACCGGTCCTCGCCTTCGGATTCGCCATCCAAATCCTGCTCGGTGCACTCTCGTACCTGCTCCCCGTGCTCATGGGCAGATCCCCTCAAAATGTTGTTGTCTACCAGGATGGCCTCAACACGTGGTCCACGTTCCGTATTACGGTGCCGAACATGGCACTCATCGTGTGGCTACTGCCCGTACCCGACACGGTTCGCATCGTGATAGCAGCACTGGGGATCTTTGCGCTCATGACCGCCATCCCCATCATGTTCCTGGCTGTCTTTAGAGGACTGAAGCACAGCAAGCAGCAGGAGGCTCATCGCCTGGAATCAACCAACCCCAAACCCGTGACAAAGAATCCCGAGACACAGAACCTCGTGACGAAGAATGCGGAGGAAACGCATGAGTGAGAACAAGCCTGGTGTGATGAGGGGGCAGCAATCCAATTCTGGCGTGTCATCCGTGTGGTCAGCTGGCGGTCTCATCGCAGCCGTTGTGGCATTGCTCCTTGCCGTGTCCTTCGGTGTTGCTCTACCCGGCAGTGATAGCTCACTGCCCGCGAACCCCAACTTTGGTGGTGGTCCGGCCGCGGCGGGAGCCGCAGTGGAACCAACGGGAGAAACAACCGAGGTCACGGTCGTGGCAACCGCAGACATGACCTACGAGCCAGCCGTCATTGATGTGCCTGCCGGCAACGAACTCGTTGTTACCCTCGTGAACGAGGATGACAAGAACGGGCACGACCTCGTGATCGGGGACGTGCAGTCATCGCGCGTGCAGCCAGGTCAGTCAGAAACGATCAACTTCGGCACGCAGTCCTACTCCCAAGAAGGCTACTGTTCGGTTGCTGGGCACAGGCAGATGGGCATGACCCTCGACGTGGTTGTCGATGGCAGCGAAGCTGGCACTGGTGGCCACGACAGCCATGCGGCCACTCAAACCATTCCCGATGTTGATGGTGCGGAGATTGGCGAGGTCTATCCTGCGGCTCTCGAGCCCCTGCCAGAATCTGATGGTCCGGTTACCCACGAAGTCACCTTCACGGTCACGGAAGTACCCCTCGAGGTAGCACCTGGGCTGTGGCAGACCAGGTGGACATTCAACGGCGGCTCCATGGGGCCAGTCCTGCGGGGACGGGTGGGAGACACCTTCGAGATCACTCTCGTCAACGATGGCACCATTGGGCACTCGATCGACTTCCATGCTGGTGCACTCGCACCGGACGAGCCCATGCGAACGATCGCTCCCGGTGAAGAGCTGGTATACCGCTACACGGCAACCCGCTCGGGAATCTGGATGTACCACTGCTCGACAGCACCCATGTCCACCCACATTTCGGCTGGCATGCACGGCGCGGTCATCATCGAACCCGATGACCTTGACCCGGTTGATCGCGAATATGTTGTTGTTCAATCCGAGGTATACCTCGCTAATGAAGCTCACTCTGCAGAGGAAGCGGAGGAACTCGACGCCGATAAGATCGTTGCTGGCAACCCCGACCGCGTTGTCTTTAACGGTGTTGCCAACCAGTACGACCAAGAACGCTTCGAAGCCCGCGTTGGTGAACGAGTCAGATTCTGGGTACTGGACGCCGGACCGAACGTACCGTTGGCATTCCACATCGTTGGGGGACAGTTCGATACCACCTGGAGTGAGGGAACCTACCTCATCCGTCAAGGTGCATCCTGGACTGGGGCAACCGATGGTGGGTCGCAGGTACTGTCCCTGCTACCTGCCGAAGGTGGATTCGTGGAACTCGAATTCCCCGAGGCCGGCAACTACGCGGTCGTCAACCACATCATGAGTGAAGCCGAACGCGGCGCACACGGATTCGTGCACGTCACTGAGTAAGCAGGTATCACGTATCGGAGGAGACATCGGACCTTCTGGAATGAGAAAACTGTCCTGAACGAATGAGATTGCTATCCTCAACGAATTGGCACCCCTGGCGGGGTGCCAATTTCCTTTAACTTCTCACATCAGAAAATACCTGGTCTCCATAGTCCATCCGCACCTCAGTGGAGTACGTTAGATAGGGAAGTCATCACCGCGAGGTATTTGTTTGAATGCTGATTGCGTTGAACAAAGACCGGGAAGGGGAAAGGTTGAGATGAACGTGGAAAATCGGATCACGGTAGATACCCCTGCGACATGTGTCTATGACGCCAATTGCACGATGTGTGCGAAGCTTGCGAGGTGGGCACAGAAGCGAACCGATGTGCAGTTCACCGGGTATGCAGACCTGACCCATCGCGGAGTAGACCCCAGCGAGTATGAGTCTTACCTGGTTTTTGCTGGTGAGACCGTTGAGCGCGGGCACTGTGCCGTTGCTGCAGTGCTCAAGACCATGGGGCTCCCATGGAAGCTTCTTGGCACAGTGGTCGGGGCCCGGGTTTTCGATTCGCTGGGAAGAAAGGTCTATGCAGAAGTAGCTGAGCGCAGGAGCTGCTCAACCTCGTAGGTGCACCTGGCTCAGTATGTTCGGGAGTTAGAGTGACGGGTGGCGTTGCTGGTGGCAAGACCACCCGTCGATCAACTCAATCGTGGGTGCCGAACCTGTTGTAGATCTTCACCAGTGGCTTTGGTGCCCACCAGTTCCATTTGCCCAGCAGGGTCATCGTTGCCGGAACGAGCAGCATACGAACAAGGGTTGCGTCGAGTGCAACGATAATTACGAGGGCGACACCGACCTGTTGGACGACTGCGAGCTCGCCGAAGACGAAGCCAATGAACACGGCAATGATGATCGCTGCGGCCGAGGTGATGATCCGACCGGACCGCTGAAGTCCGGATGCCACCGCATCATTGTTCGCGTAACCCCTGTCCCAATACTCCTTGATCCGAGCAAGGAGTAAAACCTCGCAGTCCATGGCCAGACCGAAAGCGAACGCGAGAGCAATAGCCACAACGTAGGCGTCAAGCCCAGGTAGGGCCTCGAGGCCCAGGTAACCGTTCTCAAAGAGATCCACACTGTGAGTCCAAGGGATGCTAAGAGTGAAAGCCCATTGAGAAGGACGGTCTTGAGAGGGGCCATGAGGGACACGGTCATGAGGAACAAGTAGGAAAAAGACTGCAATGACAATGATGAGGAGGGCAGGTGGGAGACCCTCAGCAAGCGACCCATTGAAGTCCATCTGCAACGCAGCATTGCCTCCACCCTGAACTCAACATCGACATGAATTGAGCGAATGTCAGAGACGATATTCCCGACTTCGATGCTGAGCGAATCTTCAACATCGAGATCAAGGCTAATACGAGTGAGATCGGCACTTGCACCCTCGGTGAAGGTCAGTGCCGCATCGGGATATGTTTCCGCCAAGATTGTTGCGAGCTTACTGTTGGCTACCTGATCGACGGGGATTTCGGCGAGAACGGTGATGTCGGGGGTGGCGAATGCTGGGTACTGCTCCGATAGGAGGGCGATTGCTTGCCCATCATCAGATTTCTCGGGAATGTAATTCTTATAGGAGGAGCGCAGGTGTAGATTGCCGATCAGGAGTGCGATGATCACCAGCAGTGCCCCGAGAACGATGAAGATCGGCCACGGACGATCGTGCACAAAGTGAGCGATTTTGGAGAATACTCCATGATCGGTAGCTTCGTCCCAAATACCTTGAGTGAGCTTCCGCAACCCCGGCACCTTTGACAGATTTGAAGGGGCGGGCCAGATTGTTTCCGAAAAGGCTGATGAGTGCGGGTACGAGGGTGATCGAAGTAAAAACTGCCAAGATCACCGTGATAACGCCGCCCATGGAAATCATCTGTAGCGTTTGTGCTTCCATGACCAGCGGGGCCGTAATGGAGGCGGCGATGGCCATGCCGGAGAAGAACACGGTGCGACGGGCCGTTGAGGTCGTGGTTTGGCTTGCGGTGGACCGCATACCATTCAATTCGCTTGCTTGTTCCTTTGTCGGGGCCTTTGGAATGTCACTGACATCTGGCTCATACCCAAGATCGGGAAGATGTCGTTGATTCTCCTCCCGGTAGCGAGCAACAATCAGCAGGTCGTAATCGATCGATAATCCGAGACCAATAATCGAAATGATGTTAATGACGAAGG
The DNA here is from genome assembly GCF_001375495.1 of Flaviflexus massiliensis. Taxonomy (GTDB): domain Bacteria; phylum Actinomycetota; class Actinomycetes; order Actinomycetales; family Actinomycetaceae; genus Flaviflexus; species Flaviflexus massiliensis. Next base: position 1,583,084 of record NZ_LN831058.1, read on the forward strand.
AATCGACAGTCGTGACCTTAGCAAGAATCTAGAGCACTCCCATCCCTACCGCGATCGTAGAAATTGCCCCAATGAGTGGCGGTCCCGCTGCAAGCAAACCACCAAACACCACGACCATGAGGAAGGCGCGATGAGGAGGCCAATAGACTCAACCATCACCAGATCCTGCTGCACCCGAGCAATGACAGCAGCCGTTGTCAAGTCCAATGAATGAACGTGAGTAGTAACTTCGGGAACGATCTCGGCTAGGCTGGATGATGCATCATCAAGCTCGGCAAGGACAGCTTCCTGGGTTGAGTTCTGCTCATCCTCCGATTGTCCGGATTCCAGTTCGATGACAACAACCTGGCCATTCTCATCACTTGCAATGAGCGAACTGAGACTCATTGCCATCAGATGCTGGTTCCTCTGCATTGCCAGATACCTCATTGTTAACAGGTGCTTCATCACCGCTACCGGTTCCCTCCGATGGGGTGATCGCGAGAAGTGAATTGAGCTCCCGATCGATCTCAGCACCGACTTGGTCGATGGCAGCCTGCTTTTCAGCGTCAATCTGCTCCTGTGCCACAGCGGCTGACTGAGGATCGACTGAGGCAAGAGCATCAATTTCCTTCTGGGCTTCCGTGAAACCACTCTCCACCTCGGCGAGTGCCTGCTGCCGCTGGGATTCGACTTCTTGCCTAATATCCAGAGCGAAGACCGGGTAGGAGAGAACACTCTCGACCCCGTCAAGTTCCATGAGGTCATCGGCAAGCGTGAGAACTCTTCTCGATACGGCGCAATCGTCGGCGAGCTGCTCCGCGGTCGACCCATTGATCAGATAGCTGACTGAGACTGCTTCATTCTCACTGTCGTCAAAGACCACCGATGATTCCGTGTTCGGCGAGACGGGATGCCAGTACTGAGGGAGCCAAACAGGGAGGTGCCACCTACCCCTGTGAAGACGAGCATGAGAGAAAGTCCGATAAAGACAATCCAACGTGAAGCGGTAGTGCGCGGATGATGTGACACAAGTCGACCAAGCCACGCTAACACCAGTCCATCATCTCTGGTTCATTATGGGAAAATGCCCAGTACGCGGTACCTCACATTCTGAACAATGCACAGCGAGGATCCAGTCTTCCGCCTTTGAGGAAAGACCGTGACCCGGGAAGATGCTGGATGGGCTCGGCCATCACGGTTGGCGCGCTCAGGTCCCTAACCCTTGAATGTTCAACTCGTCACAATGCCTTCGTGCAAGGGTACCGGACGTTACGGGAGCCTTGCATGGGGGCCGCGGACTTTCAACTTAGGGGGTGCCCCACCCGTTGGTGGTCAATTTTCCGGGAAGTACTCCGCTGTGTGGCGCGAATTCAATGAGCTCGGAATCCTTTTTCTGATTTTCGTAGTCTTTGAGGCTGGCAACCACCCAGTTTGTGAGTGCAATGAGCCCGATGAGATTGACGATGGTAACGAATGCCATGGCAGTGTCCATCAACGTCCACACGAACGAGATCGCCAATAGAGCCCCGATACCGGAGCTAATGACTGCGGTGAGCTGTGCAGCGCGCTGACACGCAACTGAGGTCTTGCCGAGGAATACGAGATTTGCATCCGCATACGCGTACGCGCCAAGAATTGAAGAGAATGCGAAGAAGAAAACCATGATGGAAAAAGGAACCGCCATCCAATCACCAAGTGTTGCGGTCACAGCATCCGAGGTGATGTGTGAAGAAGCGGAGTCGTCAATACCTCGAAGATCAATGACTCCCGAGGTCAAAATAATGAAGCCAGTCGCGGTACTGACAAGCATGGTGTCAAAAAAGACGCCAAGTGACTGAATCAGACCCTGAGAAACCGGGTGATCAACCGTCGCCGTCGCTGCGGCATTCGGATTGGTCCCCATGCCGGCTTCGTTCGAGAAGAGACCTCGGCGCACACCATTGAGGATTGTGGCAAGAATTCCACCAGCGCTACCAGCGAGTGTCTCATTGAGTCCGAAAGCCGAGGCGAAAACATCCCGGAAGAAGCCAGGAAGAGCATCGATATTAAGAACAATGATCGCGAGCGCGGTGATGATGTAGCCAAGCGCCATGACCGGAGAGATGAATTCGGTGGCCTTCGCGATGCTTCGAACTCCACCGATGAGAACCACTGCAGTACTGATAACGATGAGGGCAGCAGATACCCAGAGTGGAATGTTGTGGGTGCCGTAGAGCACACCCGAAATTGAGTTTGCCTGAACCATGGGCATGGCGACAATCATGGAAAAAACCATGAAAATCGCAAAAAGGTTGGCAAGTAGCTTGGAGCCCGTGCCGTGGAGAATATAGGTGGCAGGACCGCCCCGGAAAGTGCCACCCGCATGACGTTGCTTGAAGATTTGGGCCAGTGTTGCTTCCGCGAAAGCGGTTGCCATGCCGAAGAATGCGACCACCCACATCCAAAACAGTGCCCCGGGGCCACCAAGTATCATGGCGAGAGCGACACCTGTAATGTTGCCGATCCCGATCCGGGTTGCCATACCGATAGCGAATGCCTGGAAGGAAGAAATTCCACCACGCGCTCCTCGCCTTGACTCTTTCAGGTGAGAGACCATTGACCGTACGTGACGGAACTGGACTCCACGAGTGCGAATCGTGAGGTAGATGCCGGTGCCGGTCAGTGCAAGAATGATGATCCATGTGTAGATCCAGTCATTGACTCCCGTCAGCCACTCCGTTGCCGATACGGTGAAACGTGAAATAGTTGCCTGGATCTCTGCCATGTTCTTTTACTCCTCAATCTTCCAAGGGGAATCGTCCCACAGGTCAGGGCCGCCACCTGAATCGAAGGTCACGGACTCCCACACGCTGGGACGGGTCAACTAATATTGCGAGATATTCGACCATCAAATTGCCTGAATCGAACATTATTTGGGCGGTTGGATTCTCCTCAGATCTTCAGATAGGAAAGAGGGGAAGATCCCGTCAACATACTGATCTTGGGTTCCGACTCGAGAATCTCGGCGGGCGATCCAGGACAGTGGGAGGCTGGAGCGCAACGTACCGATGCGATCATGTTGCTCCACATTTCAGGTGATCGCCCGCGTGTTGCTGCCATCTCCACTCCCCGCGATACGTGGGTTGATTTCCCTGAACATGGTGAAGCGAAGATTAATGCCGCGTTCTCGTTCGGCGGCCCCACTTTCATGATTCATACGTTCGAACAACTAACGGATGTTCGTATTGATCATTTTGTTGTCACTGACTTTGAGTCGTTTTCAACCATGTCCGATGCGTTGGGTGGAGTACGTATTCGACTCAGCTCTCGTTTGGAAACCCCCGATGGGATGATTCCGGCAGGCGACCAGCGACTAAATGGAGAGCAAGCCTTGGCGTATGTTCGCCAACGCTATGGCCTGTCTGGCGGTGACTTTTCGAGAGTGCAACGGCAACCAGAACTGGATACGATCAATCATGAGCGAAATGTTCAATAAGAACATTCTCAGCGACATGGGAGAGCTAACGAAGTTTGTGGAAACGGTTGCCCAGTCGGTGTCGGTTGATGAAGGGTTCTCCATCGGAGAGATGAGGGACCTGCTGATTTCCAGCAGGAACTTGCGATCCGGCTATATTAGCTCCCTGACGATTCCGCATGGAGGAACGGGATGGTCGCCCGATGGTCGCCAGTCAACCGTCCTCTCGGATGAGGAGCATGCCAGGCCGCTCTTCGAGGCAATCAAACACGATGATCTCAGAGCCTTCCTCGATACCGACCCCGAAGGCGTGACGAGGTTGCCGGTTGAGCCCGAATAAGGTCTCCACTTGACCAAAGAGTACGGGCCAACCGAAGGGTTTGTGGCTCCGAACATCAGCAGTTGGCACCTGAAGCTAGACTAGTTCTGTGGATTTGTTCGATAACGCTGGGATGGAGCCCGAGGGGATTCCGAGTGATGCAGGGGCGCCCCTCGCAGTTCGTATGCGACCCCGCGGCATTGACGATGTGCTGGGGCAGGATCATCTTCTTGCCCCCGGTTCACCATTGCGTAGACTGATCGAATCTGACGGCACGGATGCCGGACCATCCTCCGTTATTCTCTGGGGCCCCCCAGGAACTGGAAAAACCACGCTGTCCTATTTGATTGCTCGGAGCGGTGCACGCAAGTTTGTTGAACTATCCGCAGTATCGGCAGGAGTGAAGGAACTGCGTGCGGTCATCTCCGAAGCCCGCCGTCATCTCACCACCTCCGGCGCAGAGACAGTTCTCTTCATTGATGAGGTGCACCGGTTCTCAAAAACACAGCAGGATGCACTCTTGCCCGCCGTGGAGAACAGGTGGGTTATTCTTGTCGCTGCTACGACCGAGAATCCATCCTTTTCAATTGTGACGCCCCTCCTGTCGCGTTCCATCATGCTGACTCTGCAAGGCCTTGAACCCGAGCACATTGGTGAATTGCTTGAGAGAGCAGTGAAAGATAAGAGGGGACTGGCAGGGAAATTTACACTTCCCGAAGACTCCAGAGCCATGATTGTGCGGCTTGCAGGTTCAGATGCGAGGCGGAGCCTCACCGTACTGGAAGCCGCTGCTGGGACAACTGCCGCCCGCAAGGACAGCACCATCACCATCGAGGACGTGTCGGAAGCGATCGATGTTGCGGCCATGGCCTACGACAGGGATGGCGATGCTCACTACGATGTGATCTCCGCCTTCATTAAGTCCATACGCGGCTCCAATGTTGATGCAGCCATGCACTATCTGGCACGAATGTTGGAGGCGGGGGAGGACCCCCGCTTTGTTGCTCGCAGGCTCATGATCTCGGCTGCCGAGGATATTGGTATGGCGGACCCATCGGCACTGCAGACGGCAACGGCTGCAGCCCAATCCGTGGCTTTGGTGGGCATGCCCGAAGCCCGGATCATCCTTGCTGAAGCGGTTGTTCATCTCGCAACAGCGCCGAAGTCGAACGCAGCCTACAACGCAATCAATGCGGCGATTAAGGATGTGCGTGACGGCAAGGTTGGGACCATCCCCAATCACTTGCGTGATGGCTCCGTATGGGCCTCCCGCCAAACCGGTGCCGGTGAGGGCTACAAGTATGCTCACGACTATCCCGGTCATGTGGTGGCCCAGCAGTATCTGCCCGATGAGCTGGTGGGTACCCGCTACTACGAGCCCACGGAGAACGGTTTCGAGTCACAAATCACGCCTAGATTGGCGAGATTCCGCTCCATTGTTGATGGAGAGTAGTGGTACGCTTGTTCGGTTGCTTCGGCAACTTTCCCTGGGGCCTTAGCCACGAGGTGGCCCCGCATCACTGATACCCAGTGGTGTGCAAATTGAATTCGACAGGAGAATTATGGCTAATTCACGTTCCCGTAAGCAGGTGCGCCTTTCGCGTGCACTCGGTATTGCACTGACCCCGAAGGCTGAGCGCTACATGCAGCGCCGCCCCTACCGTCCTGGTGAGCACGGCCGTGGCCGCACCAAGGACTCGGACTACTCGGTCCGTCTGAAGGAGAAGCAGCGTCTGCGCGCCCAGTACGGCATTCGCGAGTCGCAGCTGCGCACCATCTTTGAAGAGGCACACCGCATTGAGGGCCAGACCGGTGAGAACCTGGTTGAGCTCCTCGAAATGCGCCTCGATGCTCTCGTGCTCCGTGCTGGCTTCGCCCGCACCATCGCACAGGCACGCCAGGTAGTTGTGCACCGCCACATTGTTGTTGACGGCAAGATCGTTGACCGTCCCTCGTTCCGCGTGAAGCCCGGCCAGACCATCCAGGTCAAGGCCAAGTCGCAGGCTTCGGACCAGTTCCTCATGGCTGCCGCCGGTGTGCACCGTGACGTTCTGCCCGACGTTCCCGAGTACCTCGACGTTCAGATCGAAAAGCTGAACGCCACCCTCGTTCGTCGCCCGAAGCGTGCTGAGGTCCCCGTGACCTGCGACCACCAGCTGGTCGTTGAGTACTACTCGCGCTGATCTTCGTTTGTGCGCCCTGGGCAGGATATGCTCAGGGCGCACTGCTTTTTCGTCCCAAAGGATCAGCCATGGAGATCACGCTCGGCGGCATCGCCGCTATCATCGCAGCCCTCGCTTTTGTTGCGCTTGTCATCTTTCTTATTCGCCCGCTTACGAAGTTGGGGAAGACTTTCGATGAACTGACGGTCTCGGTTGAGAAGCTGACCGACGAGACCCTGCCCGCACTGACGAATGCTGCCGAGGCAGTAGCGCGTACCAATGGCCAGTTGGAGCGTATTGACACGATCACGTCGGCCGCAGCCAGGACCGCGGAAGACCTGTCTGCCACGACCACGCTCGTGACCTCCACAATTGCGGCACCGTTCTTGGCGGTGCGCCGCGCGTTCGGAAAGCGCGGTCAGCGGCGGTAGAATAGCCGCTAGTTTGTCCCCGATAGGGGGAGGCCCGTAACTTCCCCTCATTCCATGAGCCGCTCCGCGGCATAGCAAAGAGGAACCATGCGCACTGCAGAGATTCGCAACCGTTGGCTTGACTACTTCGCAAAGAAGAATCATCACGTAGCCGACTCGGTCCCACTCGTGTCCCCGGATCCCTCGATCCTGTTCACGATTGCGGGCATGGTCCCCTTCATCCCCTACATTCTCGGCACCGAGAAGGCACCGTGGCCCCGCGTTGCTTCCGTGCAGAAGTGCATCCGCACCAACGACATTGAGAACGTTGGTCGCACCACCCGTCACGGCACGTTCTTCCAGATGGCGGGGAACTTTTCCTTCGGTGACTACTTCAAGGAAGGTGCACTCGACCTCTCCTGGGAGCTGCTGACCACAAGCCAGGATGAGGGCGGCTACGGCCTTGACCCGGAGCGCCTCTGGATCACCCTGTGGGAAGAAGACACGGTCTCCTACGAGCACCTGACAAAGAAGATCGGGATGGACGAATCCCGCATCGTTCTCCTGCCCTGGGAAGAAGCCTGCTGGGATACGGGCCAGCCGGGTCCTGCCGGTTCCACGGCAGAGTGGCACTACGATCGCGGCCCAGAGTTTGGTCCCGATGCCAAGAGTGGCAAGGTTCCGGGATGGCCGGGCAATGCCGAATCCGAGGATCGCTACATCGAGATTTGGAACAACGTGTTTGACCAGTTCGTGCGCGGCGAGGGCCAGGGCAAGGAATACGAGCTCACGGGCGAACTCGAGCAGAAGTCGATCGATACCGGTCTCGGTGTTGAGCGCCTTGCCTACCTCCTGCAGGGCAAGAACAACATGTACGAAATCGATGAGGTTTTCCCCGTCATCGAGGCCGCACAGAAGCTGACGGGCAAGACCTACGGCACCGACAACGAGGATGATGTCAAGCTCCGCATCATTGCCGACCACGTGCGTTCCGCACTCATGCTCATTGGGGATGGCGTGCGCCCGGGTAACGACGGTCGCGGCTACGTGCTGCGCCGCCTCATCCGCCGCGCGGTCCGTTCCGTGCGCCTGCTCGGCTACGACGAGGTTGCCCTGCCGACCCTGCTGCCGGTGTCAATGGAGGTCATGTCCGAGTCGTACCCCGAACTTAAGACAAACTTCGCCCGCATCTCCGAGGTTGCCTACGCGGAGGAGGAAGCGTTCCGCAGGACACTGGCATCCGGTACCACGATCTTTGAGAACGCTGTCAAGAACCTCAAGCAATCGGGGAAGAGCACCGTCCTGTCCGGATCCGATGCCTTCACTCTGCACGACACGTATGGTTTCCCGATCGACCTGACGCTGGAGATGGCGGAGGAAGCCGGGGTGTCCGTGGATGCGGATGGCTTCACGGCTCTCATGAAGGAACAGAAGGACCGGGCACGGGCCGATGCTCAGGCAAAGAAGACGGGCCACGTTGATGTTCAGGTCTACCAGGACCTGCTCGGCAAGTCCGGTGCCACCAACTTCCTGGGCTACACGGAATCAGTCACGGACGGTACCGTCCAGGCGATTCTTGTGGATGGTCAGCCGGTTCCCGCTGCTGAGGCTCCCGCCGAGGTTGAGATCATCCTCAACCAGACTCCGTTCTGGGCAGAGCAGGGTGGTCAGCTTGCTGACCACGGCACTATTTCTGTTGCCGGTGGCGGTCTTGTCGATGTCATGGATGTTCAGTCACCCATCAAGGGGCTCATCGTGCACCGCGGCACCCTGACCGAAGGCTCTGTTGCCCTGGATGACCAGGTCCATGCCGAGATCGATGTGGACCGCAGGGGACAGATCGCGCGCGCCCACACGGCCACCCACATGGTCCATAAGGCTCTGCACGAGTTCCTCGGGGAGCAGGCCACCCAGGCCGGTTCCGAGAACTCTCCCTCCCGCCTCCGTTTCGACTTCCGTCACGGACAGCAGGTCCCCACCGATGTTTTGACGGACATTGAGGGTCGAGTCAACTCCCGCCTCCAAGACAACCTCCTGGTGACGGACGAGCAGATGAGCCTCGACGAAGCCAAGAAGCAGGGGGCAACCGCCCTCTTTGGTGAAAAGTACGGCGACAGGGTTCGCGTGGTGTCAATCGGTGGCGACTGGTCGAAGGAACTCTGTGCCGGTACGCACGTTCCCGAAACCGGAAACATCGGTCTCGTGTCCGTTCTCGGTGAGGCCTCCATCGGATCCGGTGTCCGCCGCATCGATGCCCTCGTTGGTCAGGGAGCGTACGCGGCAGGTGCAAAGGAACGCGCCCTGGTCTCGCAGATCTCGGCCATGGTCGGCGCCCGCCCGAATGAGCTTCCCGACCGCATCGACTCGATCATGACCCGCCTGAAGAACGCGGAGAAGGAAATTGCCGCGATGCGGACGGCGCAACTCATGGCCGGCGCTGACGATATTGCGAAGTCCGCAACCCGCCACGGTAACGCCCTGTTCGCATGGAAGGACCTGGGTGATGGGGTGAGCGGTGACGACCTGCGTACCCTCGCACTCGACGTGCGCTCCAAGATCGCCGAATCCGAGCCCGCCGTGGTGGCGATCTTTGGTCAGTCCAAGGGCCGACCCATGGTTGTTATTGCCACGAACGAGACGGCGCGTGAGAACGGCATCAAGGCCGGAGCTCTCGTCAAGGTCGCATCGGGCGTGCTCGGTGGTGGCGGCGGCGGTAAGGACGATGTTGCCCAGGGTGGCGGACAGGATCCCACCAAGATCGCAAATGCTGCGCGGGCGATTGAGAGCTCCCTCTGAGTAAGCGTAAGGGCGTGCGCCTGGCCTTCGATGTGGGCCGGGCGCGCATCGGCGTTGCATCCTGCGATGAGGATGCGATTCTCTGTTCCCCGGTGGAAACTCTCTACCGTGATCGACGTGGCGATAGTCACTTTGATGACGTGGATGACCTGATTGACGAATATGAACCGATCGAGGTCATCGTCGGTCTGCCAATGAACATGGACGGAACCGAAGGCGCATCTGCGAAAGATGCTCGGAAATTTGCCCATCAGGTTGCGTTACGGCATCGTAACATTGGGGTACGTTTAGTAGACGAACGGCTAACAACAGTTAGCGCACACAAGACTTTGCACGAGGCAGGCAAGTCCGAGCGTCGCCACCGATCCGTGGTTGACCAGGTCGCTGCTATCCTCATCCTCGAGCTAGCCCTCGACATCGAAGACCGAACGGGGTTACCACCGGGGGAGCAGGTAGGCAGAAAGGGCACGCATGGGTGACATCTTCGACGCGTTCAGTGACGAAACCGTCACAGAATCTGAGAAGGCACGGCCCCGTAAGAAACGCGGCAGCCGCTCCACCGCCATCGTCATTCTGGTCATTGCGATCCTCGCCGGCATTACCGCCGCCATCCTGCCCAACGTGAGGGACTGGATCACGAACGGACCCGCTTCCGAAATCTTTAGCAACAGCCCCGAGGACTATCCCGAAGGCCAAGAGGGTGAACCTGTGCAGGTCACGATTCCCGATGGGTCCACGGGATCGGACATGGCTGCGATTCTTGTTGAAGCCGATGTGGTCGCCTCCACGGGTGCGTTCATTGACGCATTCAACGCAGATTCCGGTGCCGGCAGCATTCAGCCTGGAACCTACGAGTTGCCGACCCAGATCCCGGCCCAGCGCGCGATCTCGCTCCTGAAGGACCACGACGCGCAGCGCGTCGACGTCAACATCACGATCCCCGAAGGCTTCACCCGCACCCAGGTGCACGAGCGGATCGCGAACCTGCTCGATGTCGATATTGCCGATGTTGCGGCGGCCTCCGAGAACGCTGAAGCGATTGGCTTGCCCCCCGAGGCGGAAGGAAACGTCGAGGGCTGGTATAAGCCCGGCACGTACATGATTTCCCCCGACACCCCTGTACACGAAGTGCTTGCCGAGATGGTCTCGGCCCGCAAGTCCGAGCTCGACTCGCTCGGGATTCCCGAAGGTGAACGACAAGAAGTACTAATCAAGGCCTCCATCCTCGAACGCGAGGTCAACCTGCCCCAGTACTACGCTCAGGTCGCCCGGGTTATCGAAAACCGGCTGGTCGATACCGAGTCGGTCAACGGCAGGTTGCAGATGGACTCGACCGTGCTCTACGGGGTTGGCAAGTCCGGTGGCATTCCCACCGCGGAGGATCTCGCGAACGACAATCCCTACAACACGTACCGCCACGGCGGTTTGCCGCCCACCCCGATCGGGGCTGCTGGCAAGCCAGCCATCGAAGCCGTTCTCAACCCGGCTGATGGGGACTGGCTGTTCTTTGTCACTGTGGATCTGCACTCGGGTGAGACGCTGTTTGCGGCTACCCTGGAAGAACACAACGAAAACAAAGCTCGCCTTGACTCGTGGCTGGAACAGAACCCGGACTACGGGCGTTCCGATGCTCCCGAGGTTGGCGGGGATGAAGAAGGGGAAGGCTGATGAAGAAGGCAGGGATTGCCGGATACCCGGTGGATCACTCACTCTCACCGGTCATTCACAATGCCGCCTATAGGGACATGGGCGAAGATATCGAATACGGGTTCTATCCCACCCCGCTCGAACAGCTCGATGACCTGATCGGCGGTCTCGATGACACGTGGGCAGGCCTGTCGTTGACGATGCCGCTCAAGCAGGCCGTAATCGACAAGCTCGATTTTGTTGATGGCCTCGCCAAGACCGTCGGCGCGGTCAACACGGTCTGCTACCAGCCCAGTGGCGGGCAGGTCGTCGGATTCAACACGGACGTGTACGGCATCGCCCAAGCAGTTCGTGAGTCCGGTGAAATCTCAACGCCCTCAGCGATCATCCTCGGTGCAAGAGCAACCGCTTCCTCGGCTCTCGCTGCATGCGTGGAGCTGGGCATCAAGCAGCACATCACGCTCGCCGCCCGCAATCACGGCGGTTTTGGTTCGGCGGTAGCTGCGGCCTCCCGCATGGACCTCAGCCCCTCACTGGTAAAGCTGACCGACAACATCGAGAGCTCACTCGCAGGCACTGGGCTCCTCGTCTCGACACTCCCGGGCGGTGTGGCGGACGATCTGGCGGACCGGATCACGGATGCCAACCTCAATCTGTCCGGACTCACCGTCCTTGACGTGAACTATCACCCGTGGCCGAGCAAGCTCGTGGCGGCGACCGAGGCGCGTGGCGCAACGATTGTTCCGGGCTGGGCCATGCTCCTTCACCAGGCCGTCTCCCAGGTCCGACTCTTCACGAACCGCACCCCGGATGTGGGGGTTATGAGGGCGGCTCTCGAGGCTGAACTGGCACGGCGATGAACTGGACCAGGGGAGTTCCGGTCCTGTGGATTTCCCTTGCCTTGCTCGCTGGCGCTATTGCCGGTCTTGTTGTCGGCTGGGATCAGCTGTTCGGTGCCACCACCGTTTACTCAACCCTTTTGGGGGCGGTTCTCGGGGTGCTATTTCTCATCGATGCGAGGACGCAGTACCTGCCCGACGGGTGGCTCATCATTGCCGGGATCCTCACAGTCCTTCATCCCATCACCGTCATGGTGGCGGTTGACTTTCCCGCGGGCGGCATCATGCTCCTCCTTGTCCTCGTGGGCGCAAGTATTGGCTTCTGCACGTTTGCGATCGCCCGGATCCTGTCCAACTATCAGCTTGGTCTAGGGGACGTGAAACTGGCCGCCGTGCTCGGTGGCTGGTTGCTCCCACTCGGCTGGAAGGCGCTGGGACTCGCCCTTGTGGCGACCGTCGCAATCGGGGCGGTCTGGGTGCTTGTCAGCATTTTGAGGGGCCAGCGGACCGCACCCTACGGTCCGGCCATGGTCCTAGGGGCGATACTGGCAACCGGCCTGGCCTAAAACTCTGGCAAGATAGTTGTCATGTTGTGGATGACTGCTGGAGAATCACACGGCCCCGCCCTTGTCGGGGTCGTCGAAGGACTACCCGCCGGTATTGAGGTGCAGAGCTCCGACATTAGCTCGGCACTCGCTCGCCGCAGGCTCGGAGCCGGGCGCGGCTCCCGCCAGAAGTTTGAGAAGGACGAGCTGGAGATCCTTGCCGGCATCCGTCACGGCAAGACCATTGGTTCCCCCATTGCCCTCGTCATCCGGAACTCGGAATGGCCGAAGTGGACCGCTGTTATGAGTCCCGACCCGGTCGATCCCTCCGAGCTTTTAATTGATGCTGGGACTGGGGATGAAAGGGAGATTTCCCGCAACAAGAAGCTCACCAGGCCCCGCCCCGGTCACGCAGACCTCGTGGGCATGATGAAGTACGGCTTCGACGAGGCCCGCCCGGTCCTCGAACGCGCCTCTGCGCGCGAGACCGCAACCCGCGTTGCTCTCGGTGAGATCGCTGCCCGCTTCCTCTCCCAGGCCGCAGGCATCGAACTTGTCTCCCACGTCGTGCGCGTCGGATCGGTTGCAGTTCCGGAGGATGCTGATAAGCCGTGGCCCGGGGATGTGACTCAGCTTGACGAGGATCCCGCTCGCTGCTTCGACAAGGACACGTCGGTGGCCATGCAGGAGGAGATCAAGGCCGCCCAGAAGGACGGTGACACCCTCGGAGGTGTCGTTGAGGTGCTCGTATACGGAATGCCTCCCGGTCTTGGTTCCTATATTTCTTCCCAGCGCAGGCTCGATGGGCGGCTCGCCCAGGCACTCATGGGTATCCAGGCCGTCAAGGGCGTCGAGGTCGGTGACGGCTTCACGACGGCAGCGCGCCGCGGCTCGGAGGCACACGATGAGATCGTGACCCAGGACGGCAGGATTGTGCGCAAAACCAACCGTGCGGGAGGCACCGAGGGCGGAATGTCGAACGGTGAAGTTCTGCGCGTCCGTGCCGCGATCAAACCCATTTCGACCGTGCCGAGGGCGCTCGCCACAATCGACACCGAGACCGGTGAACCAGCAACCGCCATCCACCAGCGTTCCGATACGACCGCGGTCGTGCCCGGTGCCGTTATTGCCGAAGCCATGGTTGCCCTCACGCTAGCCGAGGCATTGCTGGAAAAGACCGGGGGAGACTCGCTTGCCGAGGTTCGCAGGAATCTTGCTGGCTACCTCAAGTCACGCGGGGAGCACCTCTCATGAGCCGTCCCTACGCGGTCTTCATCGGCCTTCCCGGGTCCGGCAAGTCGACCATGGCCAAGCACATTGCCGAGATTCACGGTCTCGAATCTGCCGATAGTGACGATCTCATCGTCGAAAAAGCTGGCAAGACCATTCCCGAGATCTTCGACGAGGTCGGCGAGGAGGGCTTCCGCAAGATCGAGCTGGAGACCATCATCGAAGCGCTCTCAACTTTCGATGGTGTGCTGGCGCTCGGTGGGGGAGCAATCGTGTCCCCCGGTGTGCGCAAGGCACTGCGCGGGCAGCGCGTCGTCCTCATCGCCGCGGATCACGGAATCCTGCTTGAACGGGTCTCCCGACATCCCTCGCGCAGGCCACTGCTTGAGGCGAGCCCCGAAGAGTCGCTGCGGAGGCTCAGCGCTGAGCGCGAGCCCCTCTACCGTCAGGTCGCGACCCTGACGGTTAAGACCGATACGAGGCCCCCGGCGCGGCTGGCGAGCGAGATCTATGCCCAGCTCGAATCGGATGCGACGACAATCGATGTCGTCGACTACGCGGTGCACGTTGGTCACCACCTTGATCACCGGGTTGCCCAGGCCGCAACCTCCGCATCCTCCGCGCTCGTCGTTCACCCGGAAGCACTCACCGAGAAGGCGGACCGGATCCACCGTGAACTCGAGGCCCGTGGGATCCCCAGCCGCAGCTTTGTTGTGCCCGCGGGGGAAGAGCAGAAGCACCACCGTGAACTTGTTCGCGCCTGGGACACGCTCGGTGACATGAAGATGGCACGCGATGGCGTTGTTATTGGACTGGGTGGGGGAGCGACAACGGATCTTGCTGGCTTCATCGCCGCCACGTGGTTGCGGGGTGTTGACCTTATCCAGGTGCCCACGAGCCTGCTGGGCATGGTGGATGCTGCCGTTGGTGGCAAGACCGGGATCGATACCCCCGCAGGCAAGAACCTCGTGGGCGCATTCCACAAGCCCATCAGCGTCATCGCCGATCTTGACTCACTACGCACTCTGCCGAACGAAGAACTGGTCGCCGGACTCGGCGAAGTTGTGAAGTGCGGGTGGATCGAGGACCGTGCAATCCTTGACCTGGACTCACACGAACTGCTCAATCCCGATAGTTCCGCACTGCGAGAGGCGATTGTTCGCTCCATTGCCGTCAAGGCCCGAATCGTCACCGAAGACTTCAAGGAGACCGGGGCCAGGGAATTCCTCAACTACGGGCACACCCTGGCACACGCGATTGAAAAAGTTGAGAACTTCTCCGTACGCCACGGCGAAGCCGTCGCCATCGGATCCGTGTTCGCCGCAGCACTTGCTCGTGCCGCCGGAGTTTCCGATCTCGTAGAACAACACATTGAATCCTTTGCGAGTGTGGGCTTGCCCGTCACCTACAAGCCCGGCAGACGGGCCGAACTCGTGGACGCGATGATGAACGACAAGAAGGTCCGCAACGGAAAACTGCGCTTCATCCTCTTGAGGCAACAGGGTGAACCCTTTGTGTTCGAGCCTAGTCAGGCCCATCTTGATGCTGCGTGGGAAGCGGTTGGCGCATGATTATTCTCGTAGGCCCGGTCGGATCCGGTGGCACCGAGTTGCTTGCTGAATTTCAGAGCCGAGGGCTATCGGTATGCGATGCTGAGCAGCTCCTGGAGGAGCGGGAGGGCGAGAGCGCATCAGATCTGCTGATCTTCCAGGGGGCGACCGCCTACGCGGAGGCTGAACGCGGTGCCTCACTCGCCGCACTGGACTCGGGTGCAGACGTGGTGCTGCTTGGTTCGGGTGCGCTCGGCAACTCGGGCGATGATGATCGCGGCGTGGAAGTCCGAGCCCGCGTGGATGAAGCTGTCCGCCAAGGCGCCACGAAGGTGTTCTTGACCGCCGAGGCCAAGGTATTGATGAACCGTGCCGGTCTCGATATCCCACGCTCGGTTGCGATCGGTTCACCCCGTTCGTCGTACCTGACCCACCTCAAAGCTCGTGAACCCCTCTACTCGGTAGGGGCGACCACGATCAACACCGCAAGCGGTGAGTGGCCGGTTCTTGCCGATGAGATCATGAACCTGACCTACTAACCGATTTCGTATCTTCCCTATAATCCGTTTTTGCTCGCTACTTGCCTCACATTGGTATGGTCTTCTTGGGCTGATGCTTCAGTTAGCGGTAGTGTTTGGGTGACTAAAACTTAAGGAGTTTTCGTGGCAACATCGAACGATCTCAAGAACGGCATGGTGCTCGTTTTCGACAACCAACTCTGGTCTGTCGTTGAATTCCAGCACGTGAAGCCCGGTAAGGGCCCCGCCTTTGTGCGTACCAAGCTGAAGAACGTCCTGTCTGGCAAGACCGTTGATCGCACCCTGAACGCGGGCGTCAAGGTTGAGACCGCGACCATTGACCGCCGTGACATGCAGTATCTCTACAACGACGGTACCGACTACGTGTTCATGGACCTGGAAACCTACGACCAGCTCACGATCTCTCCCGAGATCGTTGGTGATGCCGCGAACTTCCTCCTCGAGAACCAGAACGTCATCGTCGCAACCAACGAGGGCATCGTCCTGTTCATTGAGCTGCCGACCTCGGTCGTTCTCGAGATCACCTTCACAGAGCCTGGCCTCCAGGGCGACCGCTCCTCGGCAGGCACCAAGCCGGCCACGTTGGAGACCGGTTACGAAATCCAGGTCCCGCTGTTCCTCAACGAGAACACCAAGGTCAAGGTTGACACCCGTACCGGTGAATACCTCGGTCGCGCCACAGACTAGTGGCACGCCACCTCGAAACACAGCGCAGGCGCGCACTCGACATCGTCTTTGAGGCCGAACAGAAAGATATTCTCGTTCCCGGCCTGTTAAAGGAACTGCTCGCCGAACGCCAGGTTCTGTCCACCGCACAGGTGCCCATCCAGCCGGCAGGAGTCAGGCTGGTGGAACTCGTGTCCAATCACCTGTACGAAATCGATGAGCTGATCGAACAGTACTCGAAGTGGGGTCTACGCAGGCTCGCAGCGCTCGATCGCGCAATCCTGCGCCTCGGCCTTGCCGAGATCTGCTTCGACAACCTCGAGATTGGCGTTGCCGTCAAGGAATACTCCGCGATCGTCCGGGAACTGGGAGACGAACGCTCGGTCGGTTTCATCACGGCAATCTTCAACCGCGCAGGTAAAGAACACCGCGCGGCTGCGCAGGCAAAGCCCGACCAGGACGTTACTGCTACTGAATCCACCACTCAAGCATCCGGTCAGTCCGATTCGGAACACGCCCGTGTATCCGAAGCGGATAATGTTCGTGTGTCTGATTCTGATGATGAAGGATTTGCGACTGACGCAGTTCGTAGTGATCTGGCTGCGAGCGGTGTTGGTGATGAGGGATCAATCACGGACAAGACCGCCCAGGCGGTTGCGGATGAGCATTTCCGTGAACAGCCAGGCCATTCCCTATCGGGAGAAACTCCCGATATTGCGGGGAAAGAGACCGATAAATAGTTGAGTACAGGCAGGAGAAATCCTGCCTGTACTTGTGCATGGACGAGTGAGCGGCGCTCACCCGATCGTGCTTAGAATGACAGCACGGGTCCGGCCAGCCGGGTCGGATCTCCTTTAACTACCGTCCGGAGAGGCGGCAAGGAGGCCCACATGAGTCAGCGCACCGTTATGGATGGCGGGGATATTTCCCGCTCCATCACCCGCATGGCACACGAAGTACTTGAACGTAACCACGGAGCAGAATCCGTTATCCTGCTTGGAATCCCATCCCGAGGTGTGCCGATTGCGCAGCGCCTCGCCGACGCGATCAAGAAGGCAAGCGGTGAAGTTGTTCCCGTCGGTGCCCTCGATGTCACTATGTATCGGGATGATCTGCGCCGGAACCCTACTCGTGCACCTTCCCCTACCCGGATCCCCGAAGACGGGATTGACGACAAGATTGTTGTACTTGTCGACGACGTGTTTTTCTCTGGCCGCACCATCCGTGCGGCACTCGATGCTCTCACGAACATCGGTCGCCCCACCGCCGTGCAACTCGCAGTCCTTGCTGACCGCGGGCACCGCGAACTTCCCATCCGCGCCGACTACGTTGGCAAGAACCTACCGACCTCCCGGGCGGAGCGCGTGTTCGTGCAGGTGGAGGAAGTTGACGAGACCGATGCCGTGATCATCGAGGATCCCCGATGAGGCATCTGCTGTCGACAAGAGATCTGAGCCCGGAAGAGGCGCTCGTGATTCTCGATACGGCAGAGACCATGCGGGACACGAACAAGCGCTCGATCCGCAAGCTGCCAGCTCTAGCTGGCCGGACCGTTGCGATCATGTTCTTTGAAGACTCGACCCGCACCCGCCTCTCGTTCGAAGCGGCAGCCAAGAGGCTGTCCGCCGATGTGCTCAACTTTTCCGCCAAGGGTTCCTCCCTGTCCAAGGGGGAGTCCCTGAAAGACACGGCACAGACCCTGTCGGCCATGGGAGCTGAAGCATTCATCATCCGTCACTCCGCCTCGGGCGCAGCCCAGCGGCTTGCTGAGTCTGGCTGGATTGATGCCCCGATTATCAACGCGGGTGACGGTACCCACCAGCACCCAACCCAGGCACTCCTCGATGCGTTCACGATTCGCCGCCACCTCATCGGTGCTGACCGCCTCGGAGCCGACCTCAAGGGCAAAAAGGTTGTCATTGTTGGCGACATTCTTCACTCCCGTGTGGCACGCTCGAATCTTGACCTGCTGACGACCCTTGGTGCCGAGGTCACCCTGGTTGCTCCGCCGACGCTCCTGCCGGTGGGCATGGACGGGTGGGACGCGAAGGTCACCTACAACCTGGATGATGCGATCGACGATGGGCCGGATGCGATCATGATGCTCCGGGTGCAGCACGAACGCATGAACGGGAGCGGGGGAGGGTTCTTCCCCTCGCCCGAGGAATACCACCGTCTCTACGGGCTCAACATGGAGCGCATGGGCAGGCTTCCGAACCACACGATCCTCCTTCACCCCGGGCCCATGAACCGGGGACTGGAAATCTCGGCGGAAGCAGCCGACCAGGATCGTTCCGTTGTTCTCGAACAGGTAGAGAACGGAGTCTATGTTCGCATGGCAGTTCTTTATCTCACCCTGGCCAATGAGGAGGCAGCATGAGCACCCTATTCACCGGGGCAAACATTCTTGGTAAAAAAACAGCCGATATTCGCGTCAAGGACGGATTCATTGCGGAGCTTGGCGAGAATCTCGAGGTGGGTGACAGCACGGTCGTTGACTGCACCGGCCTGATCGCGCTCCCCGGGCTCGTTGACCTCCACACCCACCTGCGCCAGCCCGGCCGGGAGGATGCGGAAACGGTTCTGACCGGAACAAAGGCCGCGGCGGCTGGTGGCTATACGGCGGTGCACGCCATGGCCAACACGACCCCCGTGCAGGACACTGCGGGCGTTGTCGAACAGGTCGCGAAGCTCGGGAAGCAGGCGGGCTATGCCTACGTGCAGCCGGTTGGTGCCGTCACGGTTGGCATCAAGGGGGAGCGGCTGGCCGAATTGGAGGCCATGCACGAGTCTCGCGCCAACGTCACCATGTTCTCTGACGATGGGAACTGCGTCTCCGACCCGGTTCTCATGCGCCGCGCACTCGAATACGTTCGCTCTTTCGGGGGAGTGATTGCGCAGCATGCGCAGGAGCCCCGCCTAACGGAGGGAGCGCAGATGCATGAGGGAAGCGTCTCGGCTGAGATCGGTTTGGCCGGCTGGCCGGCCGTTGCAGAAGAGTCGATCATTGCCCGGGACTGCCTGCTCGCCCAGCACGTCGGCTCCCGCCTCCACATCCTCCATGTGTCCACGAAGGGCAGTGTGGAACTCATCCGCTGGGCGAAGGCCCAGGGCATTGAGGTGACGGCCGAGGCGACGCCTCATCACCTGTCGCTCGACCATGCCCTCGCCCGCACTTACGACCCGCGGTTCAAGGTCAACCCGCCCCTGCGCACCGAATCCGATATCGCGGCACTCAAGGCGGGCTTGGCTGATGGCACGATCGACACGATCGGGACCGATCATGCGCCCCACCCGGTAGAAGCCAAAGACTGCGAGTGGGCAGCCGGTGCGTTTGGTATGACGGGACTGGAAACAGCACTTCCTGTTATCCACCAGGAGATGGTTATGACCGGGCTGTTGACGTGGGCCGATGTTGCTCGCGTCATGTCCACCGCGCCCGCCAAGATCGCGGGCATGACCGACCAGGGTCAAGACATTGCAGTTGGCAACCATGCAAACCTGTGCTTCTACGATCCGGAGGACCCGGTCGTGGTCAAGGGAAGCGATCAGGTGACCAAATCAGCCAACACCCCCTACGAGGGACGGACCCTGCCGGGCAGGGTCAAGCACACAGTTTTTCGGGGACGACTGACGTTCCTCGAAGGAAAGGTAACCGAATGAGAGAGCAAGCACTCCTCGTGCTCGAGGACGGTACGGTATTTCCGGGACTCGCGTGGGGAAAGCGAGGCCGAACCACCGGTGAGATCGTGTTCTCCACCGCGATGACCGGATATCAGGAAACCTTTACCGACCCCTCCTACCACCAGCAGATCGTGGTCATGACTGCCCCGCACATTGGCAACACGGGCGTGAACGACGAAGATGGTGAATCGGACCGAGTCTGGACCGCGGGCGTTGTGGTACGCGATCCCGCGAGGCGTGCCAGCTCGTGGCGTGCCACCGGCGAACTTGAGGACTACCTCATCGAACACGACGTTGTTGGTATCTGCGAGGTTGATACGCGTGCTATTACTCGGCACCTGCGCGATCGGGGTGTCATGAAGGCAGGAATCTTCTCGGCCTCTGCACTGCCCGCAGGTGCAGACACCGGCTCCCAGCAGGCCCGCGACATCCTCATTGGTCTCGTCAATGACTCGCCGGCCATGGCCGGCGCCGAGCTTGCGTCGGTTGTCTCGACTCCCGCTCCCTACGTGGTGGAACCGCGCGGTAAGTTCGAGGGTCAGGACCCGGTCGTCAAGATCGTCGCCGTTGACCTCGGAATTAAGAACCGGACTCCGTGGCAGCTCGCCGAACGCGGCGCCCAGGTCACGGTCGTGCCGCAGGCTACGACACTGCAGGAACTGCTTACCCTTGAACCGGATGGCGTGTTCTTCTCCAACGGTCCCGGCGACCCTGCCGCTGCCACCCACGAGATCGAAATGCTGCGCGGCGTGCTTGACGCCAAGATTCCGTTCTTCGGTATCTGCTTCGGCAACCAGCTTCTGGGTCGCGCCCTCGGATTTGGCACCTACAAACTTGAATATGGGCATAGGGGAGCGAACCAGCCCGTTCTCGACCGCGAAACCGGCAAGGTAGAAATTACTGCCCACAACCACGGCTTCGCCGTGGACCTCCCGGTCGATGAAGCCACCGAAGCCCCCTACGGGGAAGGACGATACGGCCGGGTGGCGGTCTCGCACGTCGGTCTCAACGACGGTGTCGTTGAGGGCCTGCGCTGCCTCGATATTCCCGCCTTCTCCGTCCAATTCCATCCCGAGGCCGCTGCCGGCCCGCACGATGGGGAACATATTTTCGACCGCTTCATCACCATGATCAAGGAGGTGGGCTGATGCCCCGCCGCACAGACATTACCTCAGTTCTCGTCATCGGCTCCGGCCCCATTGTGATTGGCCAGGCCTGCGAATTCGACTATTCGGGCACCCAGGCCTGCCGTGTGCTCAAGGACGAGGGGCTGCGTGTCATTCTCGTCAACTCGAATCCGGCCACGATCATGACCGACCCCGATCTGGCTGACGCTACCTACGTGGAGCCCATCAGGGCGGATGTTCTCACGACCATCATCGAGAAGGAACGTCCCGACGCGCTGCTACCCACCCTCGGTGGCCAGACCGCACTCAACGCCGCCGTGGAACTGTCGGAACTGGGCGTACTCGAAAAGTACGGTGTCGAAATGATCGGTGCCCGCCTCGAGGCCATCCAGGCGGGTGAGGACCGGGAAAAGTTCAAGGAGGTCGTCGAAAAGTGCGGTGCAGAATCCGCCCGCTCTGCGATCTGCAACACCCTCGAAGAATGCTTCGACGCCGCAGAGGAACTCGGCTACCCCGTTGTCGTGCGTCCCAGCTTCACCATGGGCGGGCTCGGCTCGGGCTTCGCGTGGAACAAGGAAGAGCTTGAGCGCATTGCCGGTGCAGGCCTGCACTACTCGCCCACCACCGAGGTTCTTCTCGAAGAATCGATTCTTGGCTGGAAGGAATTCGAGCTGGAGATTATGCGCGACCAGGCAGACAATGCCGTGGTCGTGTGCTCGATCGAAAACGTAGACCCGGTTGGCGTGCACACGGGTGACTCCATCACCGTTGCGCCCTCGCTGACCCTGACCGACCGCGAATACCAAAACCTGCGGGACATCGGCATCGCCGTCATCCGCGAGGTCGGTGTCGACACGGGCGGCTGTAATATTCAGTTCGCTGTCGAGCCCGACACGGGCCGCGTCGTCGTCATCGAAATGAACCCGCGCGTTTCCCGGTCGTCCGCACTCGCGTCGAAGGCAACGGGCTTCCCGATCGCGAAGATCGCCGCCCGCCTCGCGCTCGGCTACACCCTGGACGAGATCCAGAACGACATCACCGGCTCCACCCCGGCCTCGTTCGAACCCTCAATTGACTACGTCGTGGTCAAGATCCCGCGTTTCGCATTCGAGAAGTTCCCGGCAGCCGACAACCACCTGACAACGACCATGAAGTCCGTTGGTGAGGCAATGGCGATTGGTCGTAACTACACTGAGGCCCTTCAGAAGGCCATGCGGTCCATTGACAAGAAGAATTCCTCGTTCACCTGGAAGGTAACGCGGAGCCTCGACGAACTGCTCGAAGCAGCCTCCCATTCGACGGAGGACCGGATCCATGCGGTCCAGCAGGCCCTCTACCTCGGTGCCACCATTGAGCAGATGTTTGAGATCACGAGCATCGACCCCTGGTTCCTCGACCAGATGGTTCTGCTCAATGAGATCGCAACCGAGATCTCCGAATCGGACGCACTGTCCGCGTCCCTCCTGGGATATGCGAAGCGGCACGGATTCTCCGATGCTCAGATCGGTGAACTGCGGGACATGAGCGAGGAGGCGGTCCGCGAGATCAGGGCAGCCTACGACCTGCACCCGGTTTACAAGACAGTCGATACGTGCGCGGCCGAGTTCAAGTCCGATACCCCGTACCACTACTCGAGCTACGACAAGGAGAACGAGGTTGCGAAGCGCGAGCGTCCCGCAGTCATCATCCTCGGCTCCGGCCCGAACCGGATCGGTCAGGGCATCGAATTCGACTACTCGTGCGTGCACGCCACCCTCGCGCTGCGTGACAAGTACGAGACCGTCATGATCAACTGCAACCCCGAGACCGTCTCCACGGACTACGACATGTCGGACAGGCTCTACTTCGAGCCCCTCACCCTCGAGGATGTCCTCGAGGTCTACCGGGCAGAATGCGAAGCCGGGCCGGTCGAGGGCGTCATTGTTCAGCTTGGCGGCCAGACACCGCTCTCACTCGCAGCCGACCTCAAGGCGGCAGGCGTGCCGATTCTCGGCACCTCGCCCGAGGCGATTGATGCGGCGGAGGACCGTGCCCTGTTCGGAAACGTGCTTGAGGAAGCTGGCCTGCCGGCCCCCGCCTACGGCACGTCGACCACCGACCAGCAGGCGATCGATATCGCCTACCGAATTGGTTACCCCGTTCTTGTGCGCCCCTCCTACGTGCTCGGCGGCCGCGGCATGGAAATCGTCTACGACGAGGCCCAGCTGCGCGACTACCTTGCCCGCCAGGCCAACGCCATGGGAGACGCGACCCGGAGGGTTGCCCCGCTCCTCATCGATAAGTTCTTGGACGATGCGATCGAGATCGACGTGGATGCACTCTACGACGGAACGGAACTGTTCCTCGGCGGCGTCATGGAACACATTGAGGAGGCCGGCATTCACTCCGGTGACTCCGCCTCCGTCCTGCCCCCGCTGACCCTCGGTCAATCCATGATCGATAGAATTCGCGCGTCGACCGAGGCGATCGCCAAGGGCGTGGGTGTACGCGGGCTCATCAACATCCAGTACGCGCTCGTCTCCGATGTTCTGTACGTCATCGAAGCGAACCCTCGTGCCTCCCGCACGGTGCCGTTCGTCGCGAAGGCAACAAACGTGCCGCTCGCGAAGGCAGCAACGCTGATCATGGCTGGCTCCACCATTGCGGAGCTTAAGAAGGATGGGCTCCTTCCTACAGAGGATGCGACCAAGATCGAGAAGGCTCCCATGACCGCGGTCAAGGAAGCTGTCCTTCCGTTCAAGCGTTTCGCAACCAAGGACGGCAGGATCGTCGACTCCCTGCTCGGACCCGAGATGCGTTCCACGGGTGAAGTCATGGGCCTGGACCAGAACTTCCCGCTCGCCTTCGCGAAGTCCCAGGCGGGCGCCTTCGGCGGACTCCCGAGTGGAGGCAACGTGTTCGTTTCGGTCGCGGACCGTGACAAGGGGGCGATCATCTTCCCCGTCAGCGGACTTGTGGAGATGGGATACACGATCTATGCAACCTCCGGGACGGCAACCCTACTCAACCGTTACGGGGTTCCCGCCACCGAGGTGCGCAGGAACTCGGCAGGTCGCGGCCCCAACGGCGAACCCACGATCATCGACCTCATCACCGAGGGCAAGATCGACATGGTCGTCAACACCCCCTCCGATTCGGGTACCCGAGCCGATGGTTACGAGATCCGGGCCGCAACAACCGCGGCCGATAAGCCGATCATCACGACCGTCCAGGCCTTCGGTGCCGCCGTTCAGGCACTCCAGGCGTCGGGCGAGGGCTTCGATGTCATGAGCCTTCAAGAGCTCGGTGCGAGGAACGCGCGATGACCTTCGCGTCACGACTCTCCAAGGCGCAGGAGCGCTTCGGACCGATCTGTGTCGGAGCAGACCCCCATGCTGCCATCCTTGGCAGCTGGGGGTTGCCCGACAGCCCCGCCGGCCTCCAGAGCTTTTCTGAGATCTTCACGGAGGCCTTCGCGGGGCGGGTCGCCTCAATCAAACCCCAGGTTGCGTTCTTTGAACGGCACGGATCGCGGGGACTCGCAGTCCTCGAAGAACTCATCGGCGCCTTCCGTGAGGCTGGGACCCTCGTTATTGCCGATGCGAAGCGTGGCGATATTGGGTCGACTATGGCGGGGTATGCGGATGCGTGGCTGGGGGATGGGCCGCTCGGCTCCGATGCCGTTACGCTCAGCCCCTACCTCGGTGTCGGATCACTGGAGCCCGCCTTCGAGCTCGCAGCTCAGAACGATCGTGGCATCTTTGTGCTTGCGGCCACCTCGAATCCCGAGGGTGCCGCCATCCAGGGCGCACAAACCGCACCTGTCACACGGAAATCTGGTTCGGCGGATCCTGGACAGGATCGTATCGATCTTCCGGGTGATGTGGCGGTTGCTCAGCGGGTGCTGGCGGAGCTCGGTGCCTACAACGTGTCGTACTGGCCGGGTGTTCCCGGTTCACTTGGTGCTGTGATTGGTGCCACAACTAGTCAAAGGCTGGCGGCCTGGGGCGTTGATGCAGCGGTGCTACATGGCCCAATTCTCGCTCCCGGGGTAGGTGCTCAGGGAGCATCGGTGCAGGATGCGGAAGGGGTTGCTCGTGGTAATCTTCTCTGCATCCCCGTGTCCAGGGCGATATTGCGTGCAGGTCCAGATGTCGATGCATTACAGAATGCCCAAGTCGCACTGAAGTGACATCATTTTGTTACCTTGTTTTGATAGGGTGACGACTGGTGCGCTGACGCACATCACAACCACATCTTCACAGGAGTATTACTCATGGCTCTTCCCTCCCTTTCCCCCGAGCAGAGACAAGCCGCCCTCGAAAAAGCCGCCGTGGCACGTAAGCGCCGTGCAGAGCTCAAGAAGTCGCTCAAGGCTGGCGAGACTACTCTGTCCGAAGTTTTGACACTAGCGAAAGAGGACGAGATCATTGCAAAGCTCCGCGTTTCGGCTCTTCTTGAGTCCATGCCCGGAATCGGCACCGCCAAGGCACGCGCCATCATGGACCGGACCGGCATCTCACCCTCGCGTCGCGTGGGCGGTCTCGGACCCCACCAACGTCAGGCTCTCATCACCCTGTTCTGCTAATGCCGGCATTCGTCATCTGTGGGCCGACCGCGGTCGGCAAGGGAACAATCGTCCGTGAACTCCTTGCGGCACAGCCAAATATGTGGCTCTCCGTGTCTGCCACGACTCGCACCCCCAGGGAAGGGGAGCGTGACGGCACGGACTACTATTTTGTGAGCCCGCAGCGTTTCGATGAGCTGATTGCGGATGGCGACATGTTGGAATGGGCGACAGTGCACGGCGTGCACCGGTACGGAACTCCGCGCACTGCCGTCGATGAGGCAATGGCCAAGGGCAAAATCGTGATCCTTGAAGTGGATCTCGATGGGGCGAGACAGATCCGTGCCTCCATGCCCTCCGCCCACCAAATTTTCATTTCCCCACCCACGTTCGAGGATCTCGAAACCCGGCTTGAAACCCGGGGGACCGAGGGACCCTCGGAACGTGCACGCAGGCTCGAGACGGCACGGGTGGAAATGGCAGCGAAAGACGAATTCGATTCGATCGTTATCAATGACGACGTGGCACGGGCCACGGGCGAAATCCTGTCAATCATGACGCAAATCAAGTAGCATGAGTCGTTGAGCTAGAGGAAGGCTGAAATGTACGGAACAGTACCCGAGCCGGAAGGCATCACAGACCCGCCGATCGACAATCTTCTCGATAAGGTTGACTCGAAGTACGCGCTGGCTGTCTATTCCGCAAACCGCGCACGCCAGATTAATGATTACCGTCAGGAACTCATGTCCGCTGATGGCAACGTTGTGCATGTCGGTCCCTTGGTATCCTCCGATCCGGAAGAGAAGCCGCTATCCATCGCGCTTCGCGAGATCGTTGAGGACAAGCTGGTTCTCGCACCCACCGAAGACTAATGACTGAAACAACCGTAAGGGCCCTCGGTGCATCCGCGGGCCCTTCGCGTATCGTCCTCGGAGTCACGGGCGGCATCGCCGCCTACAAATCCGCGATCCTTGCTCGCCTCTTCGTGAAGGCGGGCCACGACGTGCGCATCATCCCCACGGACTCGGCATTGCAAATGGTGGGGCGCACAACCTTTGCCGCACTGTCTTCCCACCCGGTCCACACGAGCGTGTTTGATGATCCGGAAGGTGTCGAACACGTCCGGGTTGGTGACGAGGCGGAGCTCGTCGTCATCGCACCAGCCACGGCCAATACCATTGCCAAGCTTGCCCACGGGGTCGCAGACAACCTGCTGACAACAACCACGCTGGTGGCAACATGCCCGATTCTTGTTGTACCTGCGATGCATACGCAGATGTGGAACCACCCGGGCACCCAGGCCAATGTACAAACCCTCCGCGACCGCGGAGTCTATGTTCTCGATCCGGCTGTTGGCAGGCTGACAGGTGCCGACTCGGGTGTGGGGCGCATGCCCGAGCCGGAACAGATCGCACAAACGGCCTTCGGCATGCTGATCGACCAGGATCTTGCCGGCACCCGGTTTGTCATTTCCGCCGGCGGCACGCGCGAGCCCATCGACCCGGTCCGTTTCCTTGGCAACCGTTCCACTGGCCGCTTTGGCATTGCTCTCGCACTCAACGCAGCGCAGAGGGGAGCGAAGGTTGATCTCGTTGCCTGCAACATCGATCGCGCGCTCCTGCCCAATCATCCGCGCATCACAGTCCACCCCGTCGGCACGGCCCGGGAATTGCAGGATGCCATGACGCAGAAGGCGGACGGGGCATCCGTGCTCATCATGACCGCGGCGGTTGCAGACTTCCGTCCCGCCCAATCCGGTGGATCAAAATTCAAGAAGGGTGCTGGCGCCACCCCCGACATCACCCTCATCGAAAACCCCGACATCCTCAAAGGCCTCGCATCCGACCGCTCCCATGGCGCACTCGTTGTCGGCTTTGCAGCCGAAACGGGTGACGAGCACGGCACCGTGCTCGACTACGGAAAGAAGAAGGCCATCGCCAAGGACGCTGACCTTCTCGTCGTCAACCGCGTGGGTGAAACCGTTGGTTTCGGCGACGTCGACACCGCCATCACCATCCTCGATCGGGAGGGCAATCCGGTGGCGGAGGACGAGGGAACGAAGTCTCACATGGCGGGAATCGTGCTCGACACTATTGCCACGCATGTCCGTTAACTAAACTAGGTGATTGTGCAACCCTTTACTTCTGAATCAGTGACTGCCGGACATCCCGACAAAGTCTGCGATCTCATTTCCGACCGCATCCTGGACGCCATCCTCACAAAGGATCCCGATGCTCGTGTCGCCATTGAAACCATGGTGACGACCGGCCTAGTCCACGTTGCTGGCGAACTTAACACCGAGAGCTACGTCGAGATCCCCCAGATCGTGCGCGACGCACTCCTTGACCTCGGCTACTCCTCGTCCGAGGTGGGATTTGATGGTCGTTCTTGCGGCGTCACCGTCTCGATCGGCCAGCAGTCCGCCGACATCTACGACGGTGTGCACAACTCTCTCGAGTCCCGCGAATCCGGCGGCAACGTCGAAGCCTATTCCCGTGAAGGTGCGGGCGATCAGGGCCTCATGTTCGGCTACGCAACGAACGAGACCGACGTTCTCATGCCCATGCCGATCTTCCTCTCCCACCGCCTCGCCGAGCGCCTGTGGGAGGTCCGCCGCGACGGGATCGTTGCGGGACTGCGTCCCGATGGCAAGACCCAGGTCACGGTCAACTACGACGAAACCGATCGTCCGGTCTCGGTCGATACGATCGTGGTCTCCTCCCAGCACGATGAAGACGTCACCCAGGAACAGCTCCGCGAATTGCTGACCACCCACGTGATCGAGCCCGTTCTCGACCAGTACGCTCCCAATCTTGACCGGAGCGATCTTACGATTCTCATCAACCCGTCCGGCCGATTCGTCATCGGTGGGCCGATGTCGGATGCTGGCCTCACCGGCCGCAAGATCATCGTCGACACCTACGGTGGCATGGCACGCCACGGTGGCGGCGCCTTCTCCGGTAAGGATCCGTCCAAAGTCGATCGCTCCGCATGCTACGCGGCACGCTGGGTGGCGAAGAATATCGTGGCAGCCGGTCTTGCCGAGCGCTGCGAAGTGCAGGTTGCCTACGCCATTGGACAAGCGAACCCCGTCTCGGTCCGCGTCGATGCCTTCGGTACAAACGCGCGCCCCCTCGGCGAGATCACGAACGCAGTGAAGAAGGTTTTCGACCTGCGCCCGCTCGCCATCATCGAGGCACTCGATCTCAAGCGCCCGATCTATGCTCAGACCGCTGCTTTCGGCCACTTCGGCCGCGAGATCCCGGACTTCACGTGGGAGCGCACAGACCGTGTCGAGGCACTGCTTGCTGCTCTCTAGCGAGTCTGCGAACACCAGCGTACGGAAGGTGATGAACTAGAGGAGTGCCTGACGCTCTCTTTGATCTTCCTAGCCAGCCCGCCCTGCTCAAGGCAGAGCGGGCTGTGCGCACAGTTGAGGCGGAGCACTCAGATCCGGTGGCGCAGGTTGTTCTCGATACTCCTTTTTCGTGGCCGGACAAGCTCTATGACTATCTCGTGCCCGCCAAACTCCACGACTCGGCATTGCCGGGCTCCCGAGTGCGGGTGCAGTTCGGCGCCAAGCGACTAACCGGCTTCATCCGCCGCCGCACCAACACCACCACCTCCGTCCGACTCAAAGCGATCCTTAGCGTTCTTGGCGAACCCGTGGTCACCGACGACATGTTTGTCCTTGCGGAGAAAATTGCGATGCGGAACGTCTGCTCGCTCCACGATGTTCTACGCTCGGCAATACCTGCCCGTCACGCACGTGCTGCCACCAGCGTGGCTGCGCTCCCTCCACCCACATTCCCAACCGTCCCGCCGCTCAATGAGCAGGAGAGCAATAGCGATCTGAATCCAGGTGCTGATTCGGGCAGAGAGACCGTTATTGCCGCGGGCCGGGATGTCTGGACCGACCTCGCTCGAGCATCGCACGAGGCCCTTACGCATGATAAGACCGTACTTATTGTTGTGCCTACGACACTAGAGATCGGGAAAGTGCGAACCAGTCTCTCCGAACTGATCCCGGGGGAACCGATTGGGATCATGGGTGCGCACCTCAGTGCAGAGGCCCGCTACCGGCACTTTCTGTCCATTCTTCAGGGGCGCACGCGTATTGTGATCGGTACCCGAACGGCTGCTTTCGCACCCATGAAACCGGGCCTCATGATCATCGTTGACGAGATGAATGGTGCGATGAGGGACAAGAGAAGCCCGTACATGTGGGCCGATGAGGTGTTGCGCATGAGGCAGGGCGATGCAACTCTGCTGCGCTATTCTTTCCCGCCACGCCTTTCTGAAACCCCGCCGCAGTTCACCGCCCGTGGTGCGTGGCCCAAGATCACGCGTGCCGAGCAGTGGGCCGGAGACCAGCGCGGACTCTTGCCGCCCGCGGCCTTCGAGGTAATCCGCGACGGATTGACAACGGGGCCGGTACTGATTTCCGCACCCCGTGCAGGCTACGTTCCGGCTCTTGCATGTGCTCGTTGCGGTAAGCGAGCGATCTGCCAGCACTGCGGCTCCAGCATCGCCGTACCCACCGCGGGCAGCATTGCCTCCTGCGGAAGGTGCGGAGCAGGTAAGTGGGTGTGCTCATGCGGATCAACGCAGATGCGCGCGGTTTCCCGCGGTTCAGACAGGCTTGCTCAAGAAGTTGCCCTGGCCTTCCCAGGAGTCGGAGTTGATGCCGTGCGGTCTGCCAGCGAGGAATCACAATCCCGCCTCGTTATCGCAACACCCGGGGCGGAACCCGATCGCGAGTTCGCGGCCGGGGTGATTGTTGATGCTGGGGCGAGGCTCGCATCTCTCAGACTCGATGCCGAGATCGAAGCTGTTGCCCGTTGGTCGCGCGTCGCATCCCGAATCACTGGACATCTGGTACTTACCGGGGGAGTGCCCGAGCACCTGGTTCGTGCCCTTGCCACTCGCTCGATCGATTTCATGGGCCCAGTTGCCGATGAACGCGAAGTGCTCGGACAGCCACCCTTCCACCGCTGGTTCCGGATCTCGGGTCAGCGCGGTGACCTGCAGCGACTGCTCGGCAGCGTCGCAAGCATGCTCGAAGGCGATACCCCGCCCGATACGGGTATTGCCGCCATGCTCTCCGGCGGTGGTCGTCAGGTCTTCGCCCAGGGACTCCATCTTGTGGGACCTGTCGAGGAAGATGACGGGCTCGCCCTCTATCTACACGAGCGAGCCCCTGCGAGGAGGCTTGCGTCAGCTTTGCGTGAATCGCTCCAAGATCTCGGTCAACTCCAGATACGAATCGAAGCCGATCCAATCCTCTGATCGAGCCGGTGCTCGTTTGAGTGGACTCGGTGAGACGGCGGGCAACTTGACCCCGCCCATGCACCTCGCAGGTGCGAAGTTCTGCCCTTGCCCGCACCCTGTTCTGAACGGGAGGGGGAGCGGGGCACGTCTGAAACCACATCACCGGTCCCTGCGCTTCTCCGTTCGAAGGAACATGTGTCTCCGTGATTGACGACAACGGGCCTGAGCAGACCTGACAGCCCGTGCAGCTCACCCTTTGTCACACTTCAAAGAACTTCTGTGCAAAGACAGACAGCGCGGGCGACTGCTGCGAAACTGCCTTCGTGCCTGTGGCGGTCAGGAGGGCAATGAAGGTGCACTGTTCATCTAAGTCCGGTTCACGGAGGATCAAGCCAAGTTTCTCCAAGCGGAGATGCCGACCGAAACCGTGGCGGGTGGCATCAGTGAAATTTCCGCCAGCTGCCTAGGCGAGACCTTCCGACCAACTCCGTTGAGGCTGAGCGCTAAGAGCAGATGGATTTCGGGAATTTCAAGCTCCTCATCGCTACTTGCGCTGCGAAATGCCTTGCCCAGGTAAGAAGTGGCGCGATGGAGTCGGCACACGGCTTCCATGGCACTCAGTTCAAACGGATCTTCGTATGGCGCGAATGCACTCAACCGTTCGGTCACAATATCTTCCGCGGCACACCTGATTTCGTCCTCGATCAAGCGACTCTTATTAAACTAACGTCGATTTACCGCGGTCACATATTTTTTACCGCTGAACGATCATCTCGACGCATAGCGATTGCTCTTCACAACGAACCCTTTCCCGAGTAGTTGCTAATTGATTGAGAGTGACAGTTCCACTTCGATCAAAGTATCCAACCGCTATGCGTCTATGCACAGAGTAGTGGTGAGAGCCAGAATAAGCGACAAGGTAATCCAATTGTGATGGAGTGAACGACGTGTACATATTGCGCAATGAATGCAACGAGTTTGCATTCATTTGATTGAAACTTTCCAGAGTGCGACATATTAAGCTAATTCGGTCCTGTGACCACTGCATTTAGGTTCAACTTTCCTTGTGTGAAAGCCATTATTGTTGATCGGCTGTTCGTGGAATTGTGGCGAAAGTTGTCACGACCTGAGATGAACTATTCTGTATCATTCGTTTCTTTGCAATCCTCCGTGCTCGAGGAGGAGTGACTGTTGGTATCCGTTTTATGCATTCATATTGGCGGCAAATTTCGATGTCCCATTTGTGTAATTTCAGAAAAGGGATGCTTTTCTCTCGGGTTTTCCTATAGTCGTTGTCGTGATGCGGATAATTGCTTACGGCTGAGTGGTGCCGATCAGCTTAGGTGAACGGAAAATGCGCGATCCGGAACAGTGCAGTGACGAGAAGATGGGCTGGCATCGTGCCTGCGGCTGGGATGATGGGGTGACTTGGAGGTGCTATTGCTGACTAGCGGGGACGGGTCGCCTAGTCGAGCGTCGGCACATGTAAGCCACGGCCTGAAATTGCAGCCTCGTTATTGGGTGCTATCAGTGCGCCGTATGCTTAGCTGCCATCTGAAGCGTTTGGGTGTTGGCGATAGAGTAAGGGCATGCGAATACTCTTTGCCGGTACCCCCGCAACCGCGGTGCCCACTCTGCTACGACTTGCTGACGAAAACGAAATCATCGGAGTCTTAACGCGGGCCCCAGCGCCCGTGGGGAGAAAACGAATCATGACACCGTCACCGGTTGAGAACTTTGCTCGAGAACGCGGCTGGTCGGTCCTCACGCCTTCAAGCCTGCGCGATGCGGGCGTGCAGCAACAGATTCACGAACTGCGGCCAGACGCCGTGGCAGTGGTCGCCTACGGTCTCCTTATCCCCAAGGCGCTCCTTGACGTTCCTACGCACGGCTGGATTAACCTGCACTACTCACTCCTTCCGCAGTGGCGCGGAGCCGCCCCCGTGCAATACGCAATCGCGGCAGGGCAAAAGCGAACGGGAATCTCCACCTTCCTGATCGAAGAAGGTCTCGATACGGGGCCCGTGTTTGACACGCTGGAGGTTGAGATTGGTCACCGTGAAACTGCGGGAGAACTCCTCGACAGACTCTCGGATGTGGGGGCGGACTTGCTGGCGAAGACCCTGAAGGATCTGGAAACGGGTGAGGCACGGGGGAGGGAACAGGCCGGTGAGCCGAGCCACGCCCCGCAGCTCAAGACAGCCGACGGGAAGCTTGACCTCACGAGACCAGCAGTTGAGCTTGACGCTCAAATCCGCGGATTTACGCCCGCTCCGGGAACCTGGACCACCTGGAATGGTGACCGGGTCAAGATCGGACCCGCCACGCCAGTCTCTGACCAACTTGAGGTTGGGGAGGTATCGGTTGGTGATCGGGTTCTCCTCGGAACCGGGGAAGGTGCACTCGAGCTCGACCAGATTGCGCCCCCGGGGAAACCGTGGATGAAGGCGGTTGACTGGGGTCGCGGTGTACGCGGAAAGGTAGTCTGGAACTCATGAGTGAAGACCGCCCCACGAACTGGCGCCCCGCGCGCATGCAATCCGACCCGGCACGAGTCGTTGCCCTCGACGTCCTAGAGCAGGTACGCAACGGTGCCTACGCCAACATCGCACTTCCCGCGACCCTGCGCAGAGCAAACGTGCGCGGACGCGGGCGCGGCTTCGCCACCAACCTGACGTACGGAACGCTACGCATGCAGGGGCGTTGGGATGCGATTATCGCCAACTGTGTCCAAGGGCGCCCCGTTGACGAGATTGATCCGCTCGTCATGGACATTCTCCGCCTCGGAGCCCACCAGATTCTCGGACTCCGGGTGCCGATCCACGCGGCCATGAACGAGACGGTCAACCTGGCACGCAACGAAGTTGGTTCCGGCGCCTCCGGCTTCGTCAACGCCGTCATGCACCGCATCAGCGAACGCACGAACGAAGAATGGGATGAGCTCATTGCAGAAGAGCTGAAGGATCAGGGAGAGCGAGCAGTTCTCGCGGCCCAGACCTCTCACCCCGAATGGATTCTTGAAGTGTACGAGGATTCCTTCGATGCCTCCGGTCGCGACCGCGAGGATTTGCCCAAGCTCCTCGCCGCTAACAACGAACCCGCCCGTGTAGCCCTCGCACCGCGTGCGGTTTCCCGAGAGACCGTCATGTCCGATGCTGCGGAAGCCGGCGTCCAGGTAGTTGACGGGGTGCTCGTGCCCGATGCTCTCGTCCTTGAGAAGGGCAATCCGGGACGCATGGCATCCGTGCGCGAGCTGAGTGCGGGTGTGCAGGACGAGGGCTCACAGCTCGTGGCTCACCTGCTTGCGGTTGCGCCACTTGAAGGTAGGGATGAGGAATGGCTCGACCTATGCGCAGGCCCCGGCGGTAAGACCGCGACCCTTGCCTCTCTCACCGGAGACCGCGACGTCACAATCTTCGCGAACGAACTGCACCCGCACCGCCTCGATCTTGTTGCCGACGCCGTTGCTCCTTTCGGTGACATAGTGGTCATGAGAGAAGGGGATGGGCGTGAGCTGGCCGATGAGGAACCAGGCCGGTTCGACCGCGCCCTCGTCGATGTGCCCTGCTCCGCAATCGGTTCTCTGCGTCGGCGCCCCGAGGCTCGCTGGCGCAAGGACGACGGCGACGCCGAAGGAATGACGGAATTGCAGGCAGGCCTCCTCGAGGCCGCCATTAACGCCACCCGGGAAGGCGGCATCATCTGCTATTCCACGTGCTCCCCGGATCTTCGAGAAACGAAGCAGATCGTTGATCGTTTTGTGGACCGTGTCGAGGTTCTCGACACGGTGGAACTGGCCTCCAGTATGGTCCTTCCGGGTAAGCTTGATGGCATGACCGGCCCGTACCTGCAACTGTGGCCGGACCTGCACGAATCGGATGCAATGTTTGCTGCCCTGCTGGTTAAGAAGTGAAAGAGTAGATTATGAGTGTTCTTATTTCCCCCTCCATCCTCAACGCCGACATTGGTGACCTCGCCGGCGAACTGAAGAAGATTGAGGGCGCCGACTGGGCGCACGTCGATGTCATGGACAACCACTTCGTTCCCAACCTGTCGTGGGGAATACCCGTGGTCGAGGCAGCAAAGAAGTATTCTCCCGTTCCGATCGATGCTCACCTCATGATTGAGGACCCGGATCGCTGGGCACCCGCCTATATTGAGGCTGGCGCGGCCTCCGCAACGTTCCATGCTGAAGCAGTGAAGTCCCCGATCCGCCTGGCACGGGAGATTCGGGCCATGGGTGGGCGTGCAGGCCTCGCCCTGAACCCAGCCACTCCGATCGATGCCTACATCGACATCCTCGATGAATTCGACATGGTGCTGTGCATGACCGTGGAGCCCGGTTTCGGCGGCCAGCCGTTCCTTGCCTCCGTCATGCCCAAGGTTGAGCGCCTGCGCGAACTCATCAACAAGAAGGGCCTCGAGACCTGGATCCAGGTTGATGGTGGAATCAGCGCCGACACGATTGCGCAGGCTGCTGAAGCGGGTGCCAACAACTTCGTGGCCGGCTCCGCCGTCTATAAAGCAGAGGATGCTGGTGAGGCAGTGGAGAACCTCAGATTGCTTGCCTCACAGCATGTGCACCCCTAGTCATGCTAAAATCGTGGCGTGTTTCGGGGTCGGTGAAAGTCCGAGCCGGCGGTTAAAGTCCGCGACCCGCGCAAGCGGCTGATGAGGTGAAAGTCCTCAACCGACGGTGAAAGTCCGGATGGGAGAAACACGTTAGGCTGTCACGCCCTGCGTGCGTGACGCGTGCCCGCTGTCCCCGAAATGCGCGGAGGACAGTTGAGGCGTTTCGCTCCACTCATTTTCGGACTTGGTGTCCTTGTCCTGTGGTGGGTTGTTGCCGAATCGGGTGCGGTCGAAAGCTACTTCCTGC
The DNA here is from genome assembly GCF_001375495.1 of Flaviflexus massiliensis. Lineage (GTDB taxonomy): Bacteria > Actinomycetota > Actinomycetes > Actinomycetales > Actinomycetaceae > Flaviflexus > Flaviflexus massiliensis. Next base: position 1,618,730 of record NZ_LN831058.1, read on the forward strand.
CCCATCCCGTCAAGGTGTGGGACACGCTCTATCTCGGACTGACCGAGGGGGATCTCCTTCGCGCGACTGGCGTGACGTTGACGTCCGCGGGACTGGGCTGTGTCATCGCCGCCCTGCTCGGGATCCCTCTCGGCTACGCGATTGCCAAGTCCCGTGTCGTGTCCGCAACGATCGGGCCCTATCTTGCTGCCTCGCAAGCGATTCCTGCCGTGGCGCTCGCCCCACTTCTCGTTGTGTGGATCGGCTATGGCCTGCCCTCGATCACGGTCCTGTGCGTCATTCTCGTCATCTTCCCGGTCGTCATTTCGACAGCCCTCGGTATTCGCGAACTCGATCCCGACATTATTGCGGCCGCTCGGCTGGACGGTGCGGGAACCGGGCCGCTCGTGTGGCACATCGAATTGCCGCTTGCTGCGCCATCGATTCTTGCTGGCCTGCGCACCGGCTTCACTCTCTCCATCACCGGTGCGGTGGTGGGGGAGATGGTCATGGGTGGTGATGGCCTGGGCGCTGCCCTGGCACGAGGCCAAGGCTCAACAGCCAATGTTGCCCACCTCTTTGCCGTCATCGCGATCCTCGTCGTCCTTGCGGTCGGTATTTATCTACTCCTCACGCTCATCGAGCACATGGCGGATCAACGAAAAGGAAACTCATGAAAAAAATGGCGGTAGCGGCGCTCTCCCTGCTTATGCTCGCGGCCTGCGGCAGTGACGAAACTGATGAGACGATGACGGTGGGCCTCACTTACATCCCCGATGTGCAGTTCTTCCCGTTCTATGTCGCTGTCGACCGAGGCTATTTTGAGGATGCTGGGGTCACCGTTGGGCTGCGTCACCACGGCACCCAGGAAGCCCTTTTCACCGCACTAGCAACCGGTCAGGAAGACGTTGTCTTCACGTCGGGGGACGAGGTCATGTCGGGACGGGATGAGGGAGTGGACCTCGTGAGCATCGCGACTCTCTATAGCGACTATCCCGCCACCCTTATCGTCCCCGCCGACTCACCCATCACATCCCCGGAAGATCTCGAAGGGAAGACCGTGGGAATTCCCGGCGAGTTCGGTGCCACCTACTTTGGGCTGCTCGCCATGATCGACCATTACGACCTGGATAACGTCGACGTGCAGTCGATTGGGTATACGCAGATGGCGGCGCTTTCCCGCGGGGATGTCGATGCCGTGGTCGGTTTCATCAACAACGATGCGGTCGCCATGCAGTCTCAGGGTTTTGACGTTCGCACAATCGACCTCGCACCCGAGGTGCCTCTCGTTGGCCCCGGCCTTGCCGTCATGACCGACAACCTTGACGGGAATGAGGAGCAGTATGCCGGGCTCCTCGAGGGGCTCGATCGGGCCGTGACCTTTGCCGAAGAAAACCCTGAGGAAGCGCTCGACATTGTGTCGAACTACGTGACGAACATGAAAGATCCCGAAGTCTGGGAGGCAGCGCGCGCCACTTTCGAGGCAACCCTGCCCCTGTACAGCGGTCACGGCACCGTCGGTTTCCAGGACCGTGACCGCTGGGAGGCGATGAATGAGTTCATGGTTCAAGCAGGACTCATCACAGCCCCGATTGACATCGACGAGGCCATGTTCGAGATCGAACGATAGTGACGATCGCCTTCTGTGGCGCTTGCAGTGTGCGGGATGCTTGTGGCGTGCGGGTACTTGCGGGGTGAAATGGACGGGTGTGCCCGGACCGAGTAAAGGTCGTAAGCTTGAGCCGTGAAGAACTTCGAAGAACTGTTCGCTGAACTGTCCCAAAAAGCCATTGAACGACCCGAGGGCTCGGGAACCGTTGAGGAGCTTGATGCTGGGGTCCATGCGATCGGCAAGAAGATCATTGAGGAAGCCGGCGAGGTTTGGATCGCTGCCGAATACGAATCGGATGAGCAGCTGGCCCTGGAAGCTTCCCAACTCCTTTACCACCTGCAAGTCATGCTCATCGCCCGAGGCCTCACCCTCGACGACGTGTACCGCTACCTGTAAGGAATAGATCAATGCTGCGAATTGCTGTCCCCAACAAGGGATCCCTGTCCGAACCTGCCTCCACACTCCTCAAGGAAGCCGGATACCGCCAGCGTCGGGACATGAAGGAACTCGTCCTCCTCGACGAAGTCAACGGCGTCGAATTCTTTTTCATCCGCCCTCGCGACGTTGCCGTCTACGTAGGCGCAGGAACGGTCGATGTTGGCATCACCGGCCGCGATCTACTCGTCGACTCCGAAGCCGATGCCGTTGAACACCGGGCTCTTGGCTTTGCTCGTTCGACGTTCCGCTTCGCATCCCCGGGCGGTTCCATGAGCACCATTGACGATCTCGCGGGCAAGCGTATCGCCACCTCCTACGATGTCGTGGTCTCCCAGCACCTGAAAGAGAAGGGCATCGACGCGACGGTTGTGCACCTCGATGGTGCAGTCGAGTCCTCCGTCCAGCTCGGCGTCGCTGACGCGATCGCCGACGTTGTCGAAACCGGTTCCACTCTTCGCGCAGCTGGCCTCACGGTTTTCGGGGAGCCGCTCATGATGTCAGAAGCGGTCCTTATTCGCCGCGCCGACCGTGTCCCCGAAGGTTTGGAAGTTCTCGACCGCAGAATCCAGGGTGTTCTCGTCGCCCGCGGCTACGTGCTCATCGATTACGACATCCGTGCCGACCACCTCGAAGAGGCCGTCGCCATCACCCCCGGTCTCCAGTCACCAACGGTATCGCCGCTGCACGACGGCGAATGGTTCGCTGTACGGGCCATGGTCAAGAAGGACGATCGCAATAAGGTGATGGATGGGTTGTACGAAGTGGGGGCCCGGGCAATCCTCGTGACCCCGATTCTGGCCTGCAGGTTGTGACACCCTTCCGTCCGAGACTCGCCCGCATCGTCTCAGTCGTCCTCGCCATCGCCCTTATCATCGGAACTGGTGCACTGTTTGCCGTCTCCCCGAGTTTCGGCATGTACGAATTCACGACCTGGGATTATGTGGGCACGATCGTCTTTGTTGCCCTGCTCCTTGGGTTGCTGTGGATCCAGTACCAGGTGCGCCTCGTGCCCAGTGAGGACGGCATCTACATCAAGAATCTCTTCCTATCCCACCGACTCACCTGGAACGAGATTATTGGCGTGGATTTTGGTCAGGGTCCCTGGGCCCGGATCGACACGGTCATGGGCGATACGATCAATATCATGGCCATCCAGAGTGCCGATGGTGAGTATGCCAAGCGGGAGGCGGTGCGTCTCGCAACGCTCATCGACAATCATTCACCACAGGAACCGCCAACACCCGCCTAGCCTAATCAGGTAACAATTTTCTGGCCGGTACTTTCTGGACGGTCGGTCCAGCCAGTCCCGCGCACTGTCGAGACAGTTCTTGATTCTACGGGCAGGTCTCGTTCGGCACTCACGCCAGGAGCTGGGCTGCGAGAACTCCGCCCGCCCCGGCAAACGCAAATGCAGCGTAATCGGCCTCGAGGTTCCGTCCCATGGTGCGAAGCGGCACGGGACTCGACTCGAGACCGGGCCGAATACCCGTGACTTCTCTCAGTGTCAGAAGGCCTGTTTCCTCCAAGGCCGGATAGTCAGCTTCTATGAGGCTGAGGGTTTGCGGATCGATGCCCTCGGTCGTGATGGGGATGAGAGCCGGGGTTAACGCGACCTTCGTGTAGGCGGTGAGGGAATGATGAGAGATCCCGCGGTGACGCGGCCTCTCATCGGCCTGCGAGACCCGGAGGGTGGCGATCGCGGTGCCTCCGAGGACATTGATGGCGTTGATGGCTTCACCAACGGCGGTGCCCGAGTAACCCCAGGGTGTTCCGGTCCCGATATTCCCGGGGCCTTGAATGACGATCGCAAAATCCGCATTGATCACATGGCGTGCTGTCAGGAGTGCGGTGTGGACGTTGACGGCCTCAAAGTCGCCCCCGTACGACTGCCCAGCCGTTACCGTCACGATATTGCACGTGTCTTGCAAGGTGGCAACGGTCTTGGAGAAGGCGATGGGAAGGGCGGCGGTGTCGGTATGGACGTAGGCGATGGTGAGATCGGGATTGGCATGGAGGGCGCAGGAGACAATAGCGGGGAGTGCGGAATGAAGGTCGGCCACCACTACCGGCATACCACCCACTTCGTGGGCGTTCTTCAAGGTCTCGTGATAACGGGATTCCTGCTCGTCGACACCGAGGACCATCGCTTGCAGGGGCGTGTAGCGGGCCTTCATCATGTGCCCGGGAGCGCTCCGCGGGGGAGGGAGGGTGTCCGTTGGGGCGACGATAAACAGGTAGCCGCCCGTACCTAGGTTCCGGTCGGTTGCCGTGGAGGTCAGAAGAACCTCGGCACCCTCATGGAGGGAACCAACCATGTCCCGGTAGGAAAGTGCCTTGACGTCCTTTCCTTCGACACGTACGAGCCACTCGTCCGCCCCAGACCATGAGCCAAGTGCCTTCAGAAGGGTCCCTTTGCGCCAAGTAATCACGAACCAACCCTATCGTGCGATAGTCTGAGTGACGTGACTGAAACACGTTATGACCCCGGCAAGCGAACGTTTCGACTGCTTGCCAATCTCGTGGACCGTCCTCGCACGAGGAGTGAGCTGTACGAGCTGGGCTACGACCAGGCAGGCACGGACCGAGCAAAGGCGCTGTCCCGCGATATCGACAGGCTCGAGCAACTCGGTTATCCCGTGACGATCGACAGTGACGATACGGATCCTGTCTACCGATTGAAAAGAGACGGGCTCGTCGGAATTGACCTGAACTCGGCCGACCTGACACTCCTGCGTCTCGCTGCCCAGTCCATGACCGGCAAGGACGAACTGCACCAGATCGCGCGCCGCACGGTCCGCAAGCTCCTTGGTGGTGCGAGTGTGACGGATGATCAGGCAACCGTACGCATCACCCTCCCCGAACACGGATTCTTGTTCACCATCATTGAGGCCATGGCGCAGCGGGCTCCCATTCGCATCGAGTACGAGAATCCCCGCCACCCCGAACGCCGCTTCTATACGGTCGAGGTCACCGGCGTGTGGGAAACACTCGGAGCCTTCTATTGCCGCGGCACCAGGCTCGCTGTTGGTGCGGTCGTGGGGGATATGCAGGAGACGAAGCCGGAAGAACGAAACTTCCGCCTGTCTCGCATGAAGAGCGTTGAGATACTCGAGCCGACCGGTTACGAACCGAAGGGCACCCTCAACCGCTACTTTGATCCGATCGATGCCTCGGTTTTCCTCGCAGAAGGTGCGGGTGACCACCTGCGTGACGAAGCGCAGTACGTGGGCACGAGTGAAGGCTGGGACGAGTACCGGTTTGAGAACGTGAACTGGCCGCGACTCATGGAACAGCTGGGTGTCATCGGCACGGGTGCACGCACCTCCCATCCCGACTATCGGGAGCGCCTCGAACACCTTGTCGGATTGGGGGAGTCATGAGTAAACCCGATGTTGTGCTCCTGACCGCGATCACAACCTATATCACCAACGCAAAACAAACATCCATCGGGGAGATTGCCGACGTTTTTGACCTCAAACTTGAAAATGCGATCGACGCGATCAAGACGATCCTCTTTACCGAGGTCGAAGACCGGGTCGGACGCTACTATCTGGATTTCCACGTAGATGCTCAGGAAACTGAGGATGGCACGGACGTCATCTATTCCGAGGATGACGAGATCACCTACCAGCCCACCAAGTACGACGACCCGCACGTCTATCTGACCGTTGGTGAGGCCGCCGTATCGATCGAGATGCTCGACCAGCTCCTCAAGCTAGTTGCTCCCGACTCACCGTCGGCCGAGTCGCTCCTGTCCGTGCGCGGTAAGCTCCACGATGCGACCGGCCAGATCATCGGTGCAGAGCCACCCACATCCCGCGGGTCAAAGGATGTGCTCACGACCGTCTGGGACGCGTTACGCCACTCGAAAGAACTGATTTTCCAGTACCACAGTCCCGAAGAGTACGGCGAGAAAGTTACCGAACGGACCGTCATTCCCTGCGCCGTCGTATCCGAATACGAGGGCTACCTGGCAGCACTCCAAGACAAGAAGGACCTGAGGTGGTTCCGTTTGGATCGAATGTCGCACGCACGCACGGGTAAGACCTTCACCACGACGGATGCGAACCGTGCGCGCAGGACGCTGCGCAGGCAGCCCGACACGCACCCCACCGGCGGTGCGACTGTGACGTTCACAACGAAACCGTCAGCCGTGTGGTTCGCGGAATCCACGCCCGGTGCGACGATGGTGGCAGGCGATAACAGCATCCGGATCACGGTGCAGGCGATCTCCACGACCTGGGTGCGCAACTGCGCCCTCAAGATCGGCACCGACCTTCTCGACATTGAGCCGGCCGACATGAAGGCCGCGGTTGTCGAGCAGGCCAGGCGGATTCTGGAGGTCCAATGAGCGCGTGGCTCATTGCTGGTCTCCTCGTCCTGTTCGGTCTCGGCTATTTTGTTTACGCCGCCTGGAATCTGGTTCGGGGTTATTGGAAGCGACTCGCCGCACTCGGTGAAGAAGTTGGACGTAGCAGCGAAAAGCTCGCCAGCATCGAAGCCCCGGAGATCCCCGCCGCCCCTGAACAAACCGCTCTTGAGGTCAAGAGGCGGGTCAGGGAGACTCGGCATAGTGGCAAGGCCACGAGGCTAGCTAGGACCATTGGACGATGGTCGGGAGAAATGTCCGATTAGACTCGAGTTACTATTAGGGTCTACACACATTTAGGGAGTCACAATGAATCTCAGCGGATGGGAAATCATCATCATCCTCGTCGTCCTCATTCTCGTTTTTGGGGCCGCGAAGCTTCCCACGATCGCCTCCTCGGTTGGTAAGTCGATGAAGGTGTTCAAGAAGGAAGTGTCCGAGCTCCGCGATGACACGAACGTCAATGGAGGTAAGACTCAGATCACGAACCCCGCTGACACCCCGATCCCGCCCGCCAGCTACGACACCACGGCACCGCGTGATCAGGGACAAGACCGCACCCAGCAGTGACGGAACGGATCACCAAACGCCGTGATCCGGAAGGGCGCATGCCGCTTGCTCAGCACCTACGTGAACTACGAAACCGGATCATTTATGCGCTGATTGGCATCGCCCTTGCGTCCATTGCCGGATGGTTCCTGTACGAACCCTTCGCGGCGATCATGGCCGAACCCCTTGACGGCATCAACGAGCGCGGGGGACATGCCGAGCTGAACTTCGGTTCGGTCGGCATTGGCTTCGAGCTGCAGTTGAAGATGTCGGTTTTTATCGGGCTGTTCATCTCCTCACCCTGGTGGATCCTGCAGGGCTGGCTCTTCATCGCCCCCGCCCTCAAGCGCAAAGAAAAGATCATGGCCCTCAGCTTTGCTGGGGCAGCCGCGATCCTCTTCCTTGCCGGCGGGCTACTCGGCTGGTACATCCTCCCCAGAGCGGTTGTCATCCTGACCGGCTTCGCTCCGGACTTCGCTGTCAACCTGCTTGATGCTCGGACGTACTACCGGTTCTTCATGCAGATCATCGGTGCCTTCGGCGTGAGCTTCCTGCTCCCGGTGTTCATGGTTGGCCTCAACTTCCTTGGCATCATCAAGGGCAAAACGTACCTGAGCGGATGGCGGTGGGCCCTGGTCTTCTGCGCCGTCCTTGGCGCACTCCTCAACCCCCTGCCAGACGCCTGGTCGATGCTCATGATCATGCTCCCCATGTTCCTGTTCTACTTCCTCGCCACCGGTCTGTGTATTATTCACGACAAGAGGAAAGCAAAGCGCCGATCCAAAGAATTGGCGGAGCTTCTTGGCGATGAACAAGAAGGACAGGATTGGATTCAACCCTAGGTTTCGTCATCAGTCCCACGGCCGGCAACGGCCGTGGGACTTTCGTTGGACGTACGGTCCGTGACCGCCTGCTCGAAGCGGGCCACCGGGTGATCCCACTCGGTGCCCCCACTCACGAAGAAACGAGCGCACTCCTCGAATCCGCACTCGATGCGGGCGAGCTCGACGGGATTGTGACGATGGGTGGGGATGGCACGATCCACCTCGCCATTCAGCACCTTGTCGGCCGGGACGTTTTCCTCGGACATGTCCCCTTCGGAACAGGCAGCGACATTGCCCGAGACCTGGGGCTGACAACCTCCTGGGACACGGGTCTCGACATCCTGATCGAAGCCCTGAACGAGCGCCAGCCCGGCACCATCGACGCTCTGGAAATCACCGGCAGCCACGGGGTGAGCTACGGGATGGCGGTGGTCTCAGCAGGGGTTGATGCGATCGTTAACCAGGCTGCCAACACCTATTCCTGGCCGCACGGGCACTCCCGCTACCTCCGCGCTGTGCTCGCGAAACTGCCGGGATATAGACCGCGCACATACAGGATCGAACACGACGGCAAGCAGGCGACGGGCGAGGCTATCCTGATCGCTGTGGCGAACACGAAGTCGTTCGGTGGCGGGCTCACGATCTCACCGGACTCAGATCCGTTCGACGGGAAGCTGGAACTCCTCATGGCGAAGAAACTGTCACTCCTCGAGGTGGCCGACGTGCTCCCCAGGCTTTACGAAGGCACCCACGTCGAGAAAGACTTCGTCCACGTACACGACGTGACCGAGGTCCGGCTCGACACGATCGGTGAGGGCGTTGTGGCCATGGTTGATGGTGAAGAAATTGGTCCACTTCCCGTGACCGTGCGAGTACGTCCACGCGCACTGAGGATCCTCCGCTAACCTAGCCCCGTGGGCATTTACCTCGACAACTTCTCCGACGCCGTTTCCGCCACCGGAATCACGCTCGATTCCTTCCAGGAAGATGCGGCACGGGCACTCGAAGAAGGACGAGACGTTCTCCTGTGCGCACCCACCGGGGCAGGGAAGACGATGGTGGCTCTTTTTGCCGTGGAAATGTCTTTCGCGACCTCCACCACCTGTATCTACACCACCCCGGTCAAGGCACTGTCGAACCAGAAGTATCGTGAGCTTGTCGCCCGGTACGGAAGCGAATACGTGGGCCTGATGACCGGCGATGTCACGATCAATCGGGGCGCCAACATTGTTGTCATGACGACCGAAGTTTTGAGGAACCTGCTGTACGCGGGGGAAGACCTGAAAAACCTCGGATACGTCATCCTGGACGAGGTTCACTACCTGGCTGATCCCGAGCGGGGGCCGACGTGGGAAGAAGTAATTCTCGAACTCGACACCTCCGTCCGGATCGTCTCACTGTCCGCCACCATAGCCAACGCCGACGAATTCCATTCCTGGCTCGAATCCGTACGCGGCAACACCACACTCGTCCAAACCTCCCTCCGTCCCGTTCCGCTGCGCCAGCAACTCGTCGTGGGACGCAAACTCCACGACCTCTACGAGGGCGGGGCCTCCGCGACCCTCGGGGCCGGCAGGAATCCAAACGAACGGGCACTGGGGAGTCTCTCGCGCAAGAAACTCCCCGAACGCATCGGGCCCGGGCAGAGATACAGCCTGCTCCGCCTCATGTCCGAACGCGACCTGCTCCCCGCGATCGAGTTTATTTTTTCCCGCAAGGGCTGCGATCAGGCCGTGGCTGACCTTGTCAAAGACAATGTTTCGCTCACGACCCGAAATGAACGCAGACTCATTCACCAGGCACTCGACCCCATTCGCGAGCAACTGACCGACCAGGACAAGGCGGTGCTCCGCTTCCGGTCCTTCGAAAGAGCGCTTGCCAATGGCTATGCGGCCCACCACGCGGGGGTGTACCCGCCCTTCAAGGAACTCATCGAATCGCTCATGCAGCGGGGCCTCATCAAGATCGTGTACGCGACCGGAACGCTTGCCCTGGGGATTAACATGCCGGTGCGAACAACCGTCATTGAATCACTGACGAAGTTCAACGGCACCGAATTCACCGACCTGACCGGGATTGAGTACACCCAGCTCATCGGGCGTGCGGGCCGGCGCGGGAAGGACGAAATCGGTCACGCCCTCGTCTATCCCACCACCGACACCGATACGGATGTCCTCCTCACCCTCGGAGCAGGCGAACTCGAACCGCTCGAATCGGCGTTCTTCCCCTCCTACAACACCGTGGTCAACGTGCTGGCCGACCACGACTACGAGAGCGCCCGCGCCCTGCTCGCCCGTTCCTTTGCCCAATATCAGCGCAACCGGGAAGTCACCAAGCTCGAGGTGACCCGCGAGCGCGTCCGTCTCGCCCTCGATGAGGAGGCGGAGAAGCTGCGCGGTATGTGCGAGGCGGGGGATGTTGCTGATTATGCGAGACTGCGATCCTCGTCCGCCCGAGCATCATCGTCGGCACGCAAGAAGGCGAAGAAGGCTTACCGCCACAGGGTTGCCGACTCCTTTGAGTACGCGAACGGCGGCGAGATCATTGCCTACGCCTACGGGACCTCACTCGAATATGCTTACGTCACGCAGGTGGATGATGATCGGCTGCGCGTGGCGACGTGGCTGGGGGATCTGGTGTGGCTCACACCTGAGTCAGTTAGATCCGAGCTGCGTCACGTTGGTGACTACGTGCTGCCGGCAGGGATGAAGCTGCGGGACCCGAGCCAGCGTGAGGTCTTGGCGGACAAGATTGCCGAGTTCGTTGAGGACCGCGTCACCATTGGCCTGGATGAGGACCTGTTGAAGTCCTGGGATCGCGGCGCGGTCCGGGAAACCCCTGAGCTTCTGGAGCATCCTGTCCATTCGTGCCCGGACAGGGAGAAGCATCTGGAGGAGGCGACCGCTTTCCTTTCCCTCTCTTCCCAGCTTCGTCATCTTGACTCGTTGCGTGAGTCCTACGATGACTCCGTCGGTGCGGAGTTCGATGCCACCTGCGACCTGCTTGCCACGGTGGGTGTTCTGCAGGGGGAGAGGGGCGCCTACGTGCTGGGTTCCGGTGCCGCACCGCTGCGCCGCCTCCATTCGAACGCTGACCTGCTCATCTACGAATGCTTGAAGGATCCGCACTTTGCCGGCCTGTCACCGGTCATGTTGGCTGGCATGCTGTCCTGCTTCGCATTCAAGGAGCGCAGGGGCCGGGCGCGGCCGCCCGCCGACCCACTGGCGTGGCGAGTGATTCGACACAACCACGAATACCTGAGCGACCTGGAGGAACGATTCGGGCTTGCCCGGCAACCCGAGATCAGTTCGCATCCGACCACGGCCGTCGTTGCGTGGGCTGAGGGAGCTACTCTGCAAACCTGCCTCACCATGTCTCAGTTCCTGCCCGGTGACTTCATTAATGGACTGCGTCGGACGGCGGACCTGTTGACGCAGGTCATGCATGCGGCCGAGGGCACACCGGTCGGGGATTCGGCAGCCACTGCGCGCCGTCTCATCGATCGCCCGGGTGTCACCTCCGTCTTCTAGATAGCGTTCAAACGAGGCAACTCCGGTACCTATTTTGGCAACCCGGCAACCTACCGTTCGGTAGTGAATGTGGGCCGCTGAGACACGCTGGGAGTGGCGGACACGCCGCGGATTTGTTGGGATTGGCGGAACCTTCACCACAATCTGTGACATCGACTTGCGCAAAGGGTGCAGGCTCCTTACCGTAGGTATGACGCACGGCCAGTCCGTGTCTCCCGTCGCCTCTTCGGTAGAAAACGCTGGGCACCTGTCCACGGTCCGAGGGAGAGGCGGCGGGATCTTTTTTCGGTAATGTTGGACTGTGCTGACTCGTCTTCTCCTCCTGCTGGGTTCTGCCGCAGGCGGGACCCTCATGTGGGCGGCCTTCGATCCGGTCGATATCGGTTTCTTGGCCTTCCCCGCCCTCGCCATCCTCGCACTCTGCGTCAAAAACCAGCCCATGTGGTTCGGTTTCATGGCAGGCACCCTGTGGGGACTCGCATTCTTTCTTCCGCTCGTGGAGTGGACTTGGACGGCCGTGGGGGAGCCCCTGCCTTGGTTAGCCCTGTGCGTGTCGCAAGCCCTGTTCATCGGTGTTGTCGGCGCCATCTGGTCCCGGGTTCTGACATTGAAGGTGGTGCCGGCAGTTCTACTGGGCGGGTTTGCCTACGCGGGCGTTGAAGTGATCCGGACAAACTGGCCATTTAACGGTTTCCCGTGGGGAATGGTCGCCTTCTCACAGGTCGATACACCGCTCCTGCGCTCAGCCCCCTATCTCGCTGCCGTCGGGGTCACGCTCCTTACGGTCATGCTCAGCCTGCTCCTTGCCCTCGGCATCTATCAGCTCTTCTTTGAATCGCGCATAGGCGGCCTTGCCCTCATTCTCAGCGGACCCCTGGTTATTGCGCTGTGCCTGACGCTGTCTCTGCCCGTGCGAGCCGAAGAGACGCTCCGCGTGGGCTGGGTCCAGGGTGGTCCCGATGTGGGGAAGCACAACGAGGGTCGGGCCCTCAACGTCACCCTCCGCCACGAAGAGGAAACGATGCGGTTGCTCGAGCAGGGTCCCGAGCTTGACCTCATCGTGTGGCCGGAATCGGCCTCGGACCGCGACGTTCGGCAGACTCCGCAGGCACAGGAGATCGTTGAACGAGTCAGCACGGAAGCGGGAGTGCCGCTCCTGCTTGGCACCCAGGAGTACGTGGATGATGGTCGGTATAACGACTACACGGTCTGGGTTGATGGCGAATTGATCGACACCTACTCCAAGTCACGACCCGTGCCTTTTGGGGAATATATCCCGCTTAGAGATTTCTTCTCCAACTTCACCGATGCCGTTGACCAGGTATCGACCGACATGCTCCCCGGTGAGGGGCCAGCCACCGTCACGGTTCCCGTGGCGGGAGTCGAGCACGTTCTGGCGGTGCCGATCTGCTTCGAGATCGCTGTCGATGATGTGGTCCGAGATGCTGTCATGGCAGGCGGCACCGCCCTGATCGTCCCCGTCAACTCCGCCTCCTTCGGAGACAGTGCCGAATCACGACAGCAGATGGCACAAACCCAGTTCCGTGCGGCCGAGTTTTCCCGTGCGGCACTCCAGGTCTCCACCATCGGAGTATCGGGAGTTGTCATGCCCAACGGCACCGTCACCGACATGTCAAACAACGGTGAGGCCGCCTCAGGTGTCGCGACAATCCCGCTTCGCACCGACCTCACCTCCGCGGCCACCAATGGCTCCATCTACCGAGTCGGGGCGATCCTTGGCGCGCTTCTGTCTCTTGTGTGGGCGTTTGCCCTCAGGAAGGAACGATCATGAAACCGATCGTCATCATCCCTACCTACAACGAGATCGAGACCCTTCCGTCGACACTCGACCGGGTGAAAAGTGTTCTTCCCGAGATCGACATCCTCGTGGTCGATGATGGGTCTCCTGACGGGACGGGAGACTACGCAGACACGAGAGCGGCAGCGGATGCCACGATTCACGTTCTCCACCGCCCCGGTAAGGGTGGCCTTGCCGCCGCCTATCTCGCGGGATTCGCCTGGGCCTTGGAATCGGACTACACGCATGTGGTGCAAATGGATGCCGATGGTTCTCATCGGGCAGGGGATCTGAAGAACATGCTCGAGCGGGCTGATGGGGCGGATGAACCGGATCTCGTCATCGGCTCGCGGTGGGTTCCCGGAGGGGGAGTGGTGAATTGGCCGCGCAGCCGCCAATACCTCTCCCGCTTAGGCAACCTTTACAACCGGGCGGCTCTCGGCCTGCCGTACGCCGACATCACCGCTGGCTTCAGGGTGTACCGTGCCGATACGCTCCGGGCACTCGATCTCAACGATGTCGAGATCGTCGGCTACTACTGGCAGACGGATATGACCCAGCGGCTCCATGACCATGGCGCCCACATTGTTGAGGAACCCATTACGTTCCACGAACGGGAGGCGGGCGAATCCAAGCTGTCATCGACAATCTTCTTTGAATCCCTCAAAGAGTCGACGAAGCGCGGATTCCGCCACCACACCTCGCTAGCGAAGTCGATCACCAAACGATAGCCGGGCACTCTCGGGGCTCACTTGGGCTCCCAATGGTTGGCACCGTACGTTAGGTCGATTCGTAGGCCCCGGATCGTTGAATTGGGTCTGAGAATGAGTTGAAGGATGAGGAGGGGCCGGCATGATCCAAGTGGATCGACCGGCCCCTCCTCGACTTCTTAGTACCCGGGTGGGTTATGACATGCGGGAGCGCATACCCCTCTTGTTGATGAGAGCCATGCGTTCATCAAGCAGTTCGTCAAGCTCTTCAATGGTGCGACGTTCGCGAAGCATGTCCCAGTGGGTGCGCTGTGGCTTCACCTTCTTGGTGTCCTCCGGCTCCTCGGCATTCTCGAGGAGCGCGTTCGCGCCACAGTGGCATTCCCACAGTGCCGGCACGTCTGCTTCCTCCGCGAAAGTCTTGTGGAACACGTGACCGTTCGGGCAGGTGTACGTGTGCTCGGACCGTGGAACAAAGCGCACGCCCTCGTCGGTTTCGAGCGAGGAAGCACCAATTTTCATGCCACGAAGTGATCGTTCAGCCATTCTTCTCCTTAAATCTGCACCTAGTGCAACGCGGGTGAGCCCCACTTTGTTCCAAATACGGCTAATTCAGTTTATTGCCCAGGCTGTCGGCCGCCCGGATGAGACCCAGGTGGGAGAATGCTTGGGGAAAGTTCCCAGCAAGGCGCGACTGAACCGGTGAATATTCCTCTGCCAAGAGACCTAGCGGAGAGGCAATGCCCACGAGTGCATCCATCAGTTTTCTCGCTTCTTCAATTCGTCCTGTCATGGCGTACTGCTCGACCAGCCAGAAGGTGCAGATGAGGAAAGGATATTCATCCCCTTCCAAGCCATCCACCCGACCAGCGGTCCGGTAGCGGTGTACAAATCCAGCATTATCCACCAGGTCTTTTTCAATCCGGGCCACGGTCGAGAGCATCTTCGGATCGTCATAGGCGCAGTAGCCCACCTGGGGAAGCTGGAGAAGAGAAGCATCGACTTCGGCCGCACCGTAGGTCTGGGTGTAGGACTGAATTTCCTCATTCCAGCCCTTTTCTTCGATCTCCTGTGCGAGCCTGTCTCGCAACTGCTCCCAGTGTTCAATCGGCCCATCATAGCCAAAGTCGCGTACGGCGCTGATCCCGCGGTCGAATGCCGCCCACATCATCACCCGCGAATGGGTGAAGGTCGTCAGTTCGCCCCTCATCTCCCAAATGCCGTGCTCGGGTCGATCAAAGTTTTCTTCCGCAAACTTCAGGAGTTCTTTTTGAAGCCCCCAGGAGCGCTCAGTTTCCTTCATCCCGGCGCGGCGCAACTTGTCGAGAGCCAGCATGACCTCGCCGACAACGTCGCCCTGGAATTGCCCCGCGGCCCCGTTACCGATGCGGACCGGGGTCGAGCTTTCGTAACCGGGCAGGTGGTGGAGCTCAAACTCGGGCAGGTGCCGTTCCCCCGCGAGCCCATACATGATCCGCAGCGAATGCGTGTCACCGGCGATTGCACGCAGGAGCCAGTCGCGCCACGCGAGTGCCCCGTCGGTGAAGCCGTGGGCGACGAGTGCCTCAATCGTGAGTGCCGAATCGCGCAGCCACGTGTAGCGGTAGTCCCAGTTCCTTGAGCCACCGAACTCCTCGGGAAGCGAGATGGTGGCGGCCGCAACGATCCCACCGGTGCGGTTGTCGGTCAGTGCACGCAGCACGAGCAGGGAGCGAACAATCTCTGCCGAGTAGGGACCGCGAACATCGATCTTCTCCGCCCACTTGTTCCAGTAAACAGCGGTGATCGCTTCAAGGACGGTATGGTCTTCCACTTCGGGGACCGGTTCGTACGAGGGCGACCACACCATGGTCCAGCACTCGCTCTCGCCCTCCCTCAGTGTGTACGTGCCGCCGTGCGAGTAGCCTTCAGGGGAGAGCCTGGGACCAAACAGGTGGATCGAGGTCGGTCCCGCAATTGCCGCGAGCGCCCACTCATCCCGTACCTTGACTTTCTCCACCCACGGAACCGAAGCACCGTAGTTGAATCGGAGGCGAAGATCATGCTCAATCTCGACCGTGCCCTCGGTGCAGGTTACAGACCGCACCACGTCGGATTCTTTGAACTGTCGTGTGTTGACGGGCATGAACTCGGTGATGGTGGCTTTCCCGGTGGGCGTTACCCACTGCGAGTCAACAATGAACGTGTTGTCCCGGTAGCTGCGGTGCAGGAGTGTCCCGTCCTTGGGGGCCATGAGCCAACGCCCGTGCTCTTCGGTTCCGAGCAGGGCAGTGAACAGCGCTTCCGAATCGAACCTAGGGAAACAGAGCCAGTCGAGGGAGCCCGCCTGGGAGATGAGGGCTCCCGTCTGTCCATCGGAAAGGAATGCGTACTGTTCAAGGGGTGTAGAAGGCATCGGTGTCATCCTAGCCGCGATTCCACGGTCGTGGGATAGCGTCAGCTGGATTACGCCGTTAGCCTGTCAGTGTGACCGAACGTAGCATTCTCATTCTTGGTGGCACCGGCGACCTGGCCCGGCGTCTCCTTCTACCCGGTGTCGGCGAATATGCTGAGCTCTTCTCCATTGTAACGAGAGTGGTGGGTGCTGATGTTGTGGGTGATGCCGACTATCCCAGCATCATCTCCCAGGCGTTGCGGGATGCTGGTGTGGGTGGCGAGCACGCCAGCAGGTTGGCCTCCCACAGCAACTATGTTCAGGTTGATGCCACCTCGGCAGAAGACTTGGCGCGGTTACTTGCGGGGGAGGAGGAACCGGTCCTTTACTTTGCCCTGCCTCCCGCCATCACCTCCCAAGCCCTCCAAGCGCTAGCGCACGTGGACCTACCCGATGGTTTAATTCTCGCGGTTGAGAAGCCGATCGGGCACGATGCTGCCTCGGCCCGGGAGGTCAACAATCTGCTTTCAGAGCTCGTACCGGAGGAGCGGATCTTCCGTGTCGACCACTTCCTCGGCATGTCAGCAACCGTCAATATCGGCACACTCCGGTCAGATAATCGGCTGATCGATCCCCTGTGGAATAACGAGCACCTGGCCGAACTCAGGATTGTGTTCAACGAGAGCCTTGGTGTTGAGGGCCGGGCGGCCTTCTATGACCATACCGGTGCGGCACGCGACATGATCCAATCGCACCTCCTTCAGGTAATGGCACGCACCCTTGCCGATGAAGATATGGGGCATGACGAGATCTTGGCCGCAACGACGGTGAAGCGGGTTCGGCGAGGCCGGTACACGGCTGGCACGGTTGGTTCCCGCAGTCTCCCGTCCTACATCAACGAGGATGGCGTCGATCCCGAATCGACCACGGAAACGTGGGCACGGATGATCATGGCCGTCGACACCGAGCGGTGGCGCGGCGTCCCTATCGTTCTCGAATCAGGCAAGGCGATCGGCAACCCCCGCCAAGAGATCACCGCAATCTATAAGACCACCAAGGGCACGGCACCCAACACCCTGCGCCTCGCCTTCGAATCCGATGACCTGCTCCTCGAACTCAATGTCGCAGATGCTGCAGAAGCTTCTCGCGCTCGGGTCTCTCTCGCCTCAAACCTCGTGCCCTCAAAGCTCGGGGCCTACGGCCGCGTCATCGCCGCCATCCTCAACGACCAGCCGGATATGAAACTCAGTGCCGCAGCAACCGAGCAAGGCTGGCGCATCCTCGATCCCGTCCTCACCGACTTCGAAGACGTGCCGATGGAGGAATACCCGGCCGGCACGACACCGGGAGCCAAGCCCCTCATCTAACCACCCCGCTGTATCAACAGCACTGTTCGCATTGGGGCCGCTGTCAGGTGTCCGTGTAGCGTGGTACTCTTCCGCGGTAGAGCTTCCAGCACGAAGGGCCACATGATGCATCCTGCCGACAGTCACGACACTATTTCGGTGCGTGGTGCACGCGAAAACAACCTGAAAAATATTGATCTTGACCTGCCCAAGCGCAGGCTCACGGTCTTCACAGGTGTGTCTGGCTCCGGCAAGAGCTCCCTCGCGTTCCAGACAATCGCCGCAGAATCGAAGCGTCTCGTCAACGAAACCTACTCGGCTTTCATTCAGGGTTTCATGCCCACGAACGCACGTCCCGATGTGGATGTCATGGAGGGGCTGACAACAGCGATCGTTGTCGATCAGGAGCGGATGGCCACCAATCCGCGTTCAACGGTCGGAACCGCAACGGATGCTAATGCGCTGCTTCGCATCCTCTTCTCCAAGGTTGCGCAGCCCCACATCGGTGGACCGCAGGCCTTCTCCTTCAACACCCCCTCTGTATCTGCCCAGGGCGGGATTACAATTCACAAGGGTAAGGAACAGAAGCGGGAGCTGGCGACCTACCACGTAACGGGAGGTATGTGTCCGAACTGTGAGGGTAGGGGAGCGGTCTCGGATCTCGATGTGCACGAGATCCTGGACTGGGACCTCTCACTCAATGACGGAGCGATCCAGGTACCCGGATACAAGCCGGGAGGCTGGTCCGTACGCTACTACTCCGAATCTGGTCTCGTCGACCCCGACAAAAAGATCACCGACTATTCGAAGCAAGAACTGGACGACCTGCTCTACAAGGAACCGGTCAAGATGAAGTTTCGGGGCATCAACACGACCTACGAGGGGTTCGTTCCCAAAATACGTCAGTCCTTCCTCCAAAAAGACCGCTCCTCGATGCAACCCCACATCCGCGCCTTCGTTGACCGTGCCGTCACGTTCCTGGAGTGCCCGGAATGCCACGGGACAAGACTTGCAGAAGGAGCACGCACAGCACAGATTGATGGCGCGACGATCGCGGATGCGTGTGCCATGCAGATCACCGAGCTACGTGATTGGGTGGCGGGCCTCGACAAGCCAGGGATCGGCCCACTCCAAAACAACCTCCATGGCGTCCTCGACTCCTTTGTCACGATCGGGCTCGGCTACCTGTCCCTCGACCGTCCCGCCGGCACACTGTCCGGCGGAGAAGCCCAGCGAACAAAGATGATCAAACACCTCGGTTCACCCCTGACCGATGTGACATACGTGTTTGATGAGCCCACAATCGGACTCCACCCGCACGATATTGATCGCATGAACTCTCTGCTACTCCAGCTCCGCGACAAGGGAAACACCGTTCTCGTGGTCGAGCACAAGCCGGAAACCATTGCGATCGCGGACAACATTGTCGACATCGGCCCGCTGGCAGGAGCCGGGGGAGGTCACATCACCTACGAAGGTGACGTTGAGGGGCTGACAAAGTCTGACACCGTGACAGGCCGGCACCTGGCAGACAGGGTCGCGCTCAAAGACGAAGTGCGCAAGCCCGAAGGACAGATCGAAGTCCGGGGAGCCAACAAGCACAACCTCAAAAACGTTGACGTTGATATTCCGCTCGGCGTGCTGACCGTCGTGACGGGCGTGGCCGGCTCCGGCAAATCCACCCTCATTCACTCCTCCCTGCCGGAAATCGAGGGACTCATCTACGTGGACCAAACCGCGATCCGCGGATCACGCCGCTCCAATCCAGCAACCCACACCGGGCTGCTAGACCACATCCGCAAGGCTTTTGCGAAAGAAAACGGAGTCAAACCCGCTCTCTTCAGCCCAAACTCTGAAGGAGCCTGTCAGAACTGTAAGGGTCTGGCTGTTGTCTACACCGAGTTATCGTTCTTCGAATCGGTTGCCTCACCGTGTGAAGTGTGCGGGGGAGACCGGTTCCAAGAGCACGTCCTCGACTACGCTTACCACGGGAAAAACATCGCTGATGTGTTACGCATGACAGTCAGCGAAACAGCCGAATTCTTCATAGAGGCAAAGCTCAGGGGAGCGGTAGCCATCCTCGAGCGCCTCAATAATGTCGGACTCGGCTACATCACCCTCGGGCAGCCACTGTCAACACTGTCGGGTGGTGAGCGGCAGCGGATCAAGCTCGCGAAGCACATGGAAGACAAAGGCGGAATTTACGTCCTTGACGAACCAACCGCAGGGCTCCACCTCGCGGACATCGAACAACTTCTTGGCCTGCTCGACCACATGGTCGACTCAGGCATCTCCGTCATCGTCATTGAGCACCACCAGGCGGTCATGGCGCGTGCCGATTGGATCATCGACCTGGGGCCGGGCGCAGGCACCGAGGGCGGCAACGTTGTATTCTCGGGAACACCGCATGATCTGATCACATCCGACACCGTGACCGGAGAGCACCTCGCTGAATATCTCAAATAGGATCTAACGCACCTAAATCAGATTTTTATAAGTGAAGGGGGGATGCTGGGTTTTTTACCAGGCATAATGCTACTTTCTTGAGTAGAAAGAAGAAATCTGCGATCGGCTCTGCCCGGACAATTCAACTCTTGCGGGAAAGGACACACAAACGCACAATTATGCCGCGCTGTCTTTCGTTCCACGAGTCGCTTCAACGCGCCACTTCTAGGGGTTACAATTGGACAACAAATTTTCCGGGGCATAAGTGGAAAGTTGGCCAAGTGAATACCGTCGAACGTTCGTATCATCATGGCAATTTGCGCAATGAGCTGATTCGAGTTGGCCTCGAATTGGCTACAGAGGGCGGAATCAAGGCCGTTGGTTTGCGCGAGGCCGCGCGCCGCATTGGCGTCTCGCCATCCGCAGCATACCGACACTTTGACAGCCAAGCAGACCTCCTCATGGCAGTGCGGGAAGCACTCATTAAGAAGATCGAGGTTGATTTCGAGGCCGCCCTCGGCAATATCACCGAGCTCGATGTCCTCAACAAGCTCAAAACACTCGGCGAAATCTACTTCGCCTTCGCCATCAATAATCCGATGCAGTTCGAACTCTTCTGTGACGTCTTCCCGGAAACCCCGGACTGGCTTCCACATTCCGGCAGCCCCATCCTCATCCTCAGTGAGACACTCGAACAGATCAATCCCGATTCGGACGACAGTCGTGCGGACGCGTTAGCCGTCTGGGCAGCGATGCACGGCATCGCCGTTCTGTGTTCCACCGGCGTGCTCCGCAGCCTTCCAACTGAAGACAAGTGGGCGGCACAGCACAAAACGTTTGAGCTCATCGTCCGCGGACTCAAGCACATTGACTAGAAAGTATCTGGTGCTTCCTCAGCAAACGGGAACAGAACACAGAGCGATTAAATGGGAACAAGGAAACAGCACAATCAGAGGAAAGCCCCCGGCCCCACACAAATACTCCAATGTTCCGATAATGAATATTATGTCATTTTAATTTTCTGATGAGCGGGTCCGCGGTGACCGAAATAGCCGTGAGTCACTTCCCCGGTTAGTTTCTGGGGTCCACTTCTCTACTTCTGGAAGCGAAGGGTTTTCCACTCTTCTTTGAGTAGTGCCATCTGCACGACGTCGTATCGCTTGCCCTGCCAGAGTCGAGCTTGCGGGATGCGGGAGCATTCTTCAAAGCCGAGTTCGCGACCGAGTTTGATCATTGGTTCATTTCCCGACCACGTGCTGATTGTCAGCACGTGAGCATTTGTGTGTTCGAAGGTGTGATTGATCCAGAGATCTGAAGCTGCCCTGCCAACTCCCTGCCTACGGAACATTGGATCGTAGATGGCGATGCCAACGTCCCACCAGCCACCCCCGTTCGGGGGTAGTTCGTGCCGGTGTACGGTGCCAGCCCGCTGACCATCGATTGTGATGATGGCGCGGGTGCGTCCGCTAATGGTCTGGCGGTGCACAAAATCCTCGAAACTTTGACGAGCGATGCTGCCGTGCAGGAAGGGTGAATCCCACTTCTTCCAGTCCGGATCATCGAGTTCGTGTCGCCAATGCCAGAGCCACCGCCAGTCATCTTCGGTTTCGGTGCGCAAGGTTACGTGCATGAGATCAGCCTAACCAATTGATGTGGCTAGGCTGATCCGAGGGACGTGCAGTGTTGTGTGCGATGGGTTAGAGCGCCGTTCCGACCAGTGCACCAATCGCGTAGGTGATGAACATGGCAGCCAGCCCCCCGATGACGACTCGAACAACTGCTGGCAGTGGCTTCGCACCACCGAGCCTGGCCGAGATCGACCCAGTGAGGCTGAGCGACACAACCACGGCTATCACGGTAAAGGCGACTCTCAGGTGATCGGGTGAGGCAACCATGGCGATAAGCGGGATCAGTGCGCCCAGGGTGAAGGCGGCAAAGGATGCCAAGGCAGCATGCCACGGATTCGTGAACTCTTCAGAGCTGATTCCCAGCTCAAAGCGTGCATGTGCGCGAACCGCGTCCTTCTGTGTGAGTTCGTCAGCAACCGTCATTGCCGTATCTCGTGACAAGCCTTCCCTCATGAAGGTGCGCGTCAGACTATCCCGCTGCTCCCCCGGTTCGCTCGTCACAAGATTCCGCAAGCGTGACACTTCCGCCTGCTCGGTATCGCGTTGGGAGGAGACTGAGATGTACTCCCCCACGCCCATTGAAATAGCTCCGGCAACGAGACCTGCAACTCCCGCAGCAAGTAGCGCCTGGTCAGATATTGCCGCACCCGCAACTCCCATAACAATTCCCGCGGTCGACACGATGCCGTCGTTCGCGCCAAGCACTCCGGCACGCAACCAATTCAGCTTTGACGACAGGCCATCGGCCTTTGACTCGTAGGTAACTTCCCCAACCATGACTCCCCTTACGTTCCATACTGGAATGATTCAATTTTGCTGATTTACCTTGACCATACTCCTACAAATCCTTCATGTCACCGAAGGTTAGGCTTACCTTTCCTCGATATGGCGCCGTTTAATACCTCATCGATGGTGAGCATTTGAGGTTGGCAAACCTAGAAATAATCACGCAAAACGGACATGGGCTGTACCGTCTGAGCGCCAAGTGAGTCGAAACTAGAGTTTCTTGAAAGCACCGCGACGAGACCGGTGCAGTAATGGAAACATAAGGCATTCCACAACGGAAGAGTGACCGAGAGAATATGCTGTCACCATGACTTGGTTTAAACATGAAGCGTCGATCATTGATCGCCCAACGATTGAAGACTTGCTCCTTCGCATGGTCGAAGAGTCCAAGAAACGTTTTGGTCTGAGTGAACTGAAGCGAGTGCTCCTCCTCCCCCCGGACATCACCCGGGCCCACGCAGGTGTGGGTTGGATGACCGAGTTCCTCTACCAGCACCTCGATGAAGCCGGTGCGGAGGTTCACCTCATCCCCACCCTTGGTCAGCACGTCCCCCACACTCCCGAAGACAACACGTGGATGTTCGGCTCGGTTCCTGAGGAGCGGATTCACCCTCACGACTGGAAGAA
The DNA here is from genome assembly GCF_001375495.1 of Flaviflexus massiliensis. GTDB lineage: Bacteria > Actinomycetota > Actinomycetes > Actinomycetales > Actinomycetaceae > Flaviflexus > Flaviflexus massiliensis. The sequence goes on from NZ_LN831058.1 coordinate 1,641,745, forward strand.
CGGTGTCACGCATCTCGGCACGATCGAAGCCGAATTCGTCAAGGAAAAGACCGGTGGCCTGGTTGATTGGGAGATTCCGATCGACCTGAATACGATGACGGTCACGGAAGACTGGGATCTCATCATCAACATCGGGCACATCGTTCCTCACGAGGTGCTGGGCTTTGCCAACCACAATAAGAACTACTTCATTGGGCTCGGTGGTAAGCGTCTTCTTGGCGCCTCTCACATGGCATCCGCCGTGTACGGTATCGAGAACAATCTCGGCAACCTGCTAACTCCGGTACGGGCATGCTTCAATGAGGCTGAGGAACGCTTCCTTGGCCACCTCAAGGATGTCTACTTCCAGGTCGTCATGGACTACAACGACGAGGGCCAGCTCATCCACACCGGTGTCTACGTCGGTGATGATCTCGAGACCTACTACGACGCTGCGCGAGCTTCCCTTGCTCTAAACATTACGCAGTTCGACAAGCCGGTGAAGAAGATCGTGGCGGTCATGCAGGCGGATGAGTTCCGTGCAACCTGGGTCGCCAATAAGGCTGTCTACCGCACCCGCATGGCAATCGAAGATGGTGGCGAGCTGCTTGTTATTGCTCCCGGTGTCGAGCGATTCGGTGAACAGCCCGAAGTGGACGAACTCATCCGCAAGTATGGCTACATCAGCCAGGCTGAGGTACTGGAGCTCTACGAGACTCAGGAAGACATGCAGGATATCCCCCACGGAACTGCACACCTCGTGCACGGCTCCTCAGAAGGACGCTTCACCATCACCTACGCTCCCGGTGCACTCACGAAGGAAGACATCGAGTCCGTCGGATACCAGTACATGGATGTAAACGAAGCACTCGAGCGGTACAACCCGGACGTGATGGCCGACGGCTGGAACACGATGCCCGACGGTGAAGAAGTCTTCTTCATCTCCACCCCATCAGCAGGGCTCTGGGCAACCAAGGAAAAGCTCGACCAGCGATCACAGCACGAACAACACAACTAGGTCGCGCAAGTGAATTCAGGTCCGTGAGGCCTATAAATTCTGATGGGCGGGGTGGCAACACCTCGCCCATCAGGCTTCTTGGCAATCTGATCAAGAATGTTTGCGCAATGTTGCGCGAATAGTTGTACCCAAAAAGTGGACATTTCATGGCTAGCCCAATACTTGCCAGTGATTGCCATCGTGCTTTGTGGTCGGATTCATCGTGCTTTAATGACAAAATTGCTGCACGCGGGTATCGACGTAATGGTGTTAACATGCGGTTTGAGATCTAAGTGAGCAGTAAAAATTTGGCTCAAATACGAGGTTTTCTCGGCCTGAAATTCTGCACTTATTTGCAATCGCTGACCGCATATGGGTCGAACTGGCAACACACGGCAACAGCAACTCTTTCCGCTGACAGATAAATAGTATGAAAGTGCGATGTTACCAACGCCTATCCAGTGCGATGGAGCTCGACGGAGATCCACACGGGTAACACGGCGAAACGCAAGGAAGCGAGGCGCTATGAGGCGACTTACACGACTAGCAGGAGCGGCAGCCGGTTCCGCTCTGCTCCTAACCGCGTGCAGTGGCACTCTTGAACCGGGACAGAACGACGGGGATGTCCTCCATCTGGCTTTGAACCAGACGGAGTCGCACCCTTCGTATATTGCTCTCGATCACTGGGGTGACTACTTGGAGGAACAGACGGACGGACGCTGGTCCATTGAGATCTACCCGAACGAAACTCTCGGTGCGCAGGCCGAAGCTCTGCAGCTTGTTTCCGACGGTTCGGTTGAGATGGCGATTGTGTCAGGCCCACAGCTGGAGAACTTGAACAAGGACTTCATTGCTCTGAACCTGCCTACGACATTCGATGACATTGACCATCAGATGCTCGTGCTCGGTAAAGAAGAGGTCGTTGGAGAGCTCTTCAACTCTCTACGCGAAACGAACAACATCGTTGTTCTCGGTGGCTTCACTCAAGGCAACCGCAGTGTCTACACGACTTTTGGTCCCGTGGAAAGCCCAGACGATCTCCACGGTAAAAAGCTCCGAGTCCAGGAATCTGAATTGAACTTGGCGATGGCTGAGGCTCTTGGTGCTTCCGCCACCCCCATGGCCTATGGCGAGCTGTACTCGGGGCTTCAGTCCGGTGTTGTTGATGCTGCAGAGAACAATGAAATTTCGTACGCCACACAGCGCCACTACGAAGTTGCACCGTACTGGTCACAGACCAACCACCTCGTGGGCCTCGACTATCTCATCATCAACTCGACGATGCTGGATTCGATGACCCCGGAAGACCGCGCGATCTTCGATAAGGGGTGGGAACTTGCCCGGGCTGAACACGTCGAACTGTGGGTTGCCGATACGGAGACCGCACTTCAGCAGGCTGTTGAAGATGGCGCCACCGTCACGATCGTGGATGAAACGATTTTCGATGAGGCACTCGAGCCGCTCGTTGACCGCTTCCTCACGACCGAAACTCAGCTGAAAGTCTATGAGGGTGCTCGTGCACTCTCCGAAAAGGAGGAGTGACCATGATGCCAATGATCAAAAAGACGCTTGACAGAATTCTTTATGTCATCGTCGCAGCACTCTTTGCGCTTCTCGTCTTCATTGTGGTGTGGCAGGTCTTTACCCGCCTCGTGCTCAACGATCCGGCGACATGGACAGAGGAAGGTGCGCGTATGACTTTCGTATGGCTGGGACTATTCGCATCAGCACTGGCCGTGGGCGAACGCGGACACATCGCTGTTGAGTTCCTTGTCCGCAAGCTTTCAGAAAAGCCCGAACGCGCGGTTGCGATCACTGTTCAGACAGTCATTCTGTTCTTCGCTCTCCTTATCTTCGTGTTCGGCGGATGGGCAGCATCCCAGAATGCTTGGAACCAGGACCTATCCGCACTCCCCTTCACTGTTGGCCAAATGTATTTAGCTCTCCCAATCAGCGGTCTACTCATCGCCTTCTACTCCACCTACTACATCATCGGCATCGCGATCGGTGCTGAAGAACCCTATGGGGACAATGCTGATGAAGAGATCGCAGTCGCACTCGAACCAGAAATTGCCGAGAAGTCGGCAGCCCAGGCCCAGCTGATCGACACTGACGACGATCACGGGTCCACTGAACCCACCAAGGAGGCATGATGGATCCGAATACCCTCGCAGGCCTCATCCTGCTCGTCGGAATTATTTTCGGCATTGTCTTCTCAGTGCCCATCGCAATCTCGATTGGCGTGTCCTCGGTACTCGCTGCGACGCCGCTGATCGGAATTGACCAGGCCGCGCTCATGACTGCGCAACGCATGTTTACCGGCATTAACTCGTTCCCGCTGCTCGCGATTCCACTCTTCGTGTTGGCCGGTGTCATTATGAACAACGGTGGTATTGCGGGAAGACTTGTTGATGCTGCGAAAGTCGTCACGGGCCGTATGCCTGCCTCGCTCGCACAAACAACCGTTGTTGCCAACGGACTGTTCGGTGCAGTGTCTGGTGCAGCCGTAGCATCTGCCGCGGCCGTCGGTAACGTTATGCACGCCCGCATGGTGAACGAAAACTACGACAGGCGCTTCGCCGCTGCTGTCAACGTTGCCTCGGCACCCGCCGGCATGCTCATCCCACCCTCCAACACGTTCATTGTGTACTCGCTGGTGTCTTCCACCTCGATCGCCGCACTGTTCATGGCGGGCCTCATCCCCGGTATCCTCTGGGTGCTCGCCTGTATGATCGTCGTCCACCTGTACGCACGCAAGCAGCCGGGCAAGCTCAAGAACTTCGAGCGCGTATCCTTCGGTGATGCTCTGAAGATTATTTGGCGCGCGGTCCCCTCGCTCCTCATGATCGTCATCGTTGTCGGTGGTATTCTCGGCGGTTACTTTACGGCGACCGAGTCGGCCTCCATCGCCGTTGTGTACTGCCTCATCCTGTCGATGATATACCGGACCATCAGGATTAGGGAGCTCCCCGGCATCCTCGTCGACGCATCCCGCACAACCGCGATCGTTATGCTGCTCGTGGCCGTGTCGACCGCACTGTCGTTCGTCATGTCCTTCGCTCGCATCCCTGACCTGATCGCAAGCTCGGTTCTCGGATTCACCGACTCCCCTGCCGTGGTCATGCTCATCATGCTGATCATTCTGCTCGTGGTTGGTACCTTCATGGACCCCACCCCCGCCATCCTCATCTTCGTGCCGATCTTCCTTCCGATCACAACGGAGCTGGGAATCGACCCGATTCACCTCGGTACCGCGTTTGTTATGGCACTTTCCATTGGCGTGATCACACCGCCTGTCGGCAATGTGCTCTTCGTGGGTGCAAGAGTGGCCAGGCTTCGAATCGAACCGGTCATTTCACGACTGTGGCCGTTCCTCGTTGCGATCCTCATCGCCCTCATTGTAGTTGCGTACATTCCCGCGCTCTCAACGTGGCTCCCTACAACCATGGGCTTGTAGCGGCTACTAAGTAGCGTCAAAGGTGGGTGGCCCGGACAAATCCGGACCACCCACCTTTTCTGTCTATTCCCTCACCTGCATCCCATCAGGAGAGCGACTTTTCCTCGCCAGGATCAGGAATGCACACTTCTTCACTCTGAGCGATCTAGTTTTGTTCTCAACTACTTCTGTGGTTATATGATGAGGTCGTACAAAGTAAAAGGAAAAGCGATGAGGGTTGGAATCGTTGTTGGATCGATCCGCGAAGGCCGCGTTGGCGAGCAGGTAGGCCAGTGGATCCTGGAACAGGCGCAGGCCCACGGCGGAGCCGACTTCGAACTCGTTGACCTCAAGAAGTTCAACGTCCCGCTGTTCACCTCCGAGACCCACCCGGCAATGGCAAACCGCAACTACGATGATCCGGCCGTCCAGTCCTGGAGCGACAAGATCAACGAATTCGATGCCTTCATCTTCGTCACCGCAGAGTACAAACACGGTGTCCCCGGTGCTTTCAAGAACGCTTTCGACTCAATCGCTCCCGAGTGGATGAACAAGCGCATCGCTTTCGTCGGTTACGGCGCTGCCAACGGCACCCGCGCAATCGAGCAGTGGCGTGGCATCGTTGCCAACATGAACATGTGGGATATCCGCTCTACCGTTGAGCTCAGCCTCTTCACCGAGTTCAACGAGACCGGCTTCGCCCCCGATGCTCGCCGCAATGACGACCTCAAGGCTCTTCTCGATCAGCTCGTTGCCTAAGAACGGAACGTGGCTCAGAGTTAACACAAGCGAATAAGAACCGGGTGCGGGGTGGGAAACCATCCCGCACTTTCCTTATTCGGACGTGGAGTCTGCCTGATCACGGATTAACCGTCGTGGCTATGGAACTTGATCGCGACCATGTCTATTCTTGTGCGGCCACAGAACTTATCTTGCGGCCCGTGTTCGCAGGTTACCGGCTGTTTTCCTAGCTTGGAACGACTACTGGCACGCAAGATTTGTTGGGGCGCACTCCCATGCCAGTGCCCCTGCAATTTCGTCAACTCCCATGTGGCATTCAGGTTGCCGCGATAATGTGGGTGTATGGATCTAGTCACAAGTGAACGAGCTCGCCTGCTGTCGACGATGGAACGTGTGGGTGGTGAAGCCCCAACACTGTGCGAAGGGTGGAATACGACAGATCTTCTTCGGCACCTCGTGATCCGTGAATACTATCCGCATCTTGCACTCACATCGAAAATCCCTGGCAAGTTCACTCAGGGGCAACGAGAGGCAAAGGCCAGGCTCGAGGAAGCCGATTTTGAAGAGCTTCTCGACGAGTTCAGGAGTAGCCACCAGAAGTACTCTCCGCTGCAGCTGTCTGCCGTCAACAAGGCATTCAACACTCTCGAGTACGTCATCCACCACGAGGACGTGAGGCGTGCTCAGGAGCCACAGCTTGGCAGGATCCTGCTTGATGAGGAACAGAAGGAAATCTTCTCCTCGCTCAAAGTTATTTCACAGCTGTCGTTCCTCAAGGCTCCGGTAAGAATCGTTCTCGATGCTCCCGGCGTGGGGAGCACAACAGTCCTTGCATCAAAGCGACACGATAGGACCGTGACGATCATAGGAGCTCCGCTCGAGATGGCTCTATTCGCTTTCGGTCGAGAGAAGTACAAGCTCCAATTCGAGGGGCCCGACGATGCTGTCGATGCGGTCACAACTATGAACAGAAAATCTTAATCTTCCCGGCGGGACCACGATGACAGATGGGTCCCCCGTGGTGAGGCGCCGGCTGGGGTTGGTCGGAGACGAAGAGGTGGCGGGAGAATATCCCGCCACCTCACTCTTATGACGATGATGACGATTAATATCCGTCAGTTGAGCATGCGACTTGTAAGCCTGCGCTCGTGATGCCTAGGAGATGTTGCGGCGAGCGCGACGCTCGGCAAGCTCATCCTTAACACCCTCGGCAAACGTGGCTTCAGCTCGTTCGGTTGGTAGCTCGGAGAGAGAGAACTCGATCTCCTGCCAGACACGACCAAGCGCAATGCCGAAGACTCCCTGACCGCCGTTGACGAGATCAATGACTTCGTCGTTCGATGTGCATTCGTAAACCGATGCGCCGTCGGACATAAGGGTGATGCCGGCAAGGTCATGCACGCCGTGCTGCGATAGCTGGTTGATGGCGACCCGGATCTGCTGGAGCGAAACACCGGTGTCGAGAAGCCTCTTCACCACCTTGAGAACGAGAATATCGCGGAAGGAATAGAGTCGCTGGGACCCGGATCCCTGTGCGCCACGGATGCTGGGCGAAACCAGTCCGGTCCTGTCCCAGTAGTCCAGCTGCCGATAGGTGATCCCCACTGCCTTGCAGGCAATCGGTCCACGGTAACCCTCGGACTCATCCAGCGGTTGATCCTCACCAAATAGTGAGGGCTGGAAGGTCTGGGTGTGTGCGGCTTCGTTCACCACGGCCTCCAATTCCTTTTAGCTTCACCTAACGTTATGCCGGGAGGATTGCTCGGTCAATCACCTGGCCGACTTCGGTTTCGGCGTGTCGTTCCTCAAGTAGTGCTTGAGGCTTTAGTCGAGTTCGATCTCCACATTTTCGACCAGGAGAGACTGGTAGAGCTTGACGAGAAGGGCCGACATCTCACTGCCTTGAGCATATGCTCTTTCCCGTGCGACCGGTGATTGTTTGGCGAGCTGTGGGGCCAGGACAGAACGCACCATGTTGGCATGGTTGTGCGCCGAGTTCTTGACGGACCTCACCTGCCTAATATCCACACCAGCATCGATCAGCATCGTCGCGTACCTGACGATGTCCACAGCGTGGGAGGTAAGCCGTCCGCGCGGATCAACTTCGACGACACCAAGTCGCGCGAGCTCCTCAATGTCTTCAACCGTTGCTCCGGTCAGGTCGGCAACCTCACGCTTGGTGAGGCGTGTGCCGGGCTTGGGCCGGGGAACATCGTCGTGAGCAACCGCTCTCATGCGGCCGGGGTGGCCGTCACCTGCTCGGCCACTGTCGAGCTGGTCGAGCAGTTCACCGATTTGCGTGAGCGGGAGGTACCTGTCGCGCTGCTCGGTGAGGATGAACTGCAGGCGTGCCACATCGGCGCGCGAGAAGAGGCGCTGATTGGAAGCTGTGCGGTGCGGGACAACGAGTTCGATAGTCTCGTAGTACCGGATCTTCGAGACGTTGAGCATCGGAAACTCAGCACTAAGAATTTCGCGCACCTCACCGATCTTCAGAGTCGGTTCGTGAGAGACATCAAATGGCCACGATACGGGTGTGTCATCGTGATGAAGTTTCTTTTCAGATTGCGCCATTACTGTGTGCGGTTGGGTGAAGCATGGAAGGTCATCCGGTACTTACCGATCTGAACCTCATCACCGGTCATGAGTGACATTTCGTCGATACGTTCGCGGTTGACGTAGGTACCGTTGAGCGAGCCGTGATCGCGCACGTAGAAGTTGCCCTCGTGGCGCAAGAACTCGCAGTGCTGCCGAGAGACAGTTACGTCATCAAGGAAGATATCTGACTTGGGGTGGCGTCCCGCGATCGTGGACTCGGAGTCGAGAAGGAACCGCGCCCCGCTATTGGGGCCCTTTTGGACGAGAAGGAGCGCGGAGAATGGAGGCAGTGCCTGTACTGCCGCAAAATCCTGTTCGCTCATCCCAATCCTGCGAGCGTCGAGTTCACCCGTTTCGGGAGAGCCGCTAATCGCAGAGAACTGTGAAGTTGCCGTGGGATCAATCTCGGGGTTCGACATCCCAACCTCCTCGCCGTTATCTGTTTGTAACATCCTAGCCTGTTTTCTTGCGACACGCCGAGCTTTGACGAACGGGTATCAGGGGAAAGTCAGCGATCCACACCACCATTTTCAACCCCACTCAGCAAATTTTGCAAGAGAGCGAGCGAGTTTAATCAAGATTGACGGCACGGGTATCTGAGGCTTGGCAAAGGCACCGACTTCCCGGTCTCGTCATGCTCTAGGAAAAGGGGGTGGTTGCCGGCTGTCACAGGCCTCTGGTACTACTCGCTCTTCGCGATAGCTACCTAGCGCTCTCCGGCGAGGAAGCGCGTCGTCTCAGCAAAGGTGTCACGTACGCGCTTGTCGCGTATGCGGGAATCGGTTCCGTCGAGCACGATTTTGCGCAGGGCTGCAGGGGCATTTGCTCCCGGTCCTTCGAGCCAAGTCTGAGCCTGGTCGATGGTCTCCTCCGTCGTGGGGAACAGTGCGTAGAGGATGCGTTCAGCAATCTCTTGGGTGCGTTCACGCCACACTCCCAGTGCAATGTCGAAGAAGGGGTACGTTTCTGCCTCAAAGGGCTGGGTGGCGCCGGCCAGGAGTGCTGAGAGGCGGTTGTTGGACACGACTTCGTCGAGGGCTTGGCGGTAGGCCTGCCGGCGGTGGTCCGGAAGTGAAGCAACCGCCTCCATGTGCGCAACGATGTCAGCCTCGCTCGGGTTGATCAGTTCCCCGTCGAGTTCGTGCTCGGTGGTCGAGCCGGTTGCTGCGAGACCTATGAGGAGCTGCCACTTCGCATCGGGGTCTCCCACGACCGTCGCGAGCGCCTCCTTGAGGAGCGGCTCCGCCTCGGGAAGGGTCGCTCCAGCACGTGCGAGCGCGCCCCGCCACAGGTGAATGCGATCCTGGTCGTGGTTGTCGACAGCGTCGCGCCAGGAGTCATCGCAGATGCCGAGCCAGATGCTGCGGACAGTGTCCTGGTCGTGCGTGTAGTGCTCAACAATGTATTCGCAGTTGCGGATCATCTGCCCGAGTTGGCTGGAGTCTGGTTCATCGTGGAAACGACCAACTGCCTCCATGTACCTTGCCGGGTCAAGCCTGGCATCACGCACTGCCTCCCACAGTCCTGCCCACACAACGCTACGTGCGAGGGGGGCTTCGATGTGGGTGGTGAGGACACTTTCGAGATGATCGGGGTCGAGGGACGCGATCGCGTAGGTGTGCGCCTCATCGTTGGGGATGATGATGTCGCCGTCAAGGTCGAGGGTGACGGTGTCGGTGATTTCCACCATTTGTTGATCCACCCGGACGAGCTCTCCGCCTTGACGGACGTAGCCACCTACGCTGAGGCGATGGGGACGATCGATCGGGGTTCCGTCCGGTTCAGTTCCCTCCTGTGTGAGGATGTTGCCGGTGACTTGCAGGCGGGAGACTCCCGTGGTCTTGAGCCACGCATCTGCCCAAGATCGAAGGTCGCGTCCCGAGGTTTCTTCGAGAGCGATGAGGAGATCGTCGAGTTTGGCGTTACCGAACTCGTGCTTCTTAAAGAAGGCCCTGGCACCCGCGAAGAAGGCGTCTTCTCCCACATAGGTGACGAGCTGGCGAAGCGTAGCAGCGCCCTTTGCGTAGGTGATCCCGTCAAAGGCTTGGTCTGCTGCCTCGAGATCGGTGATGTCGGCAACGATCGGGTGGGTGGTGGGCCGGTTGTCGTTGAGGAACGCCCACACCGATCGCCGTGCCGTGAATGCGACCCAGGCTTCCGTGTATTCGGTGGCGTGGGTGGAGGCCCAGGCACCCATGAATTCGGCAAAGGATTCTTTGAGCCACAGGTCATCCCACCAGACGGGGGTGACGAGGTCACCGAACCACATGTGGCTCATTTCGTGCAAGATCGTATTTGCTCGCCCGGCCTTCATTGCCCGAGTGGCGTGCCCCCGGGGAATATAGGCTTCTGTGAACGTGACGAGTCCGGGGTTTTCCATGGCACCCAGGTTGTATTCGGGAACGAATACTTGGTCGTACTTCCCCCACGGGTACGGGTAATCGAATGCTTCCTCGAACAGGGCGAGTCCCTTGAGGGAAATATCGAAGATTTCTTCGTGATCGAGGTGCTCGGCTAGCGATGCTCGGCAGTAGAGAGAAAAACGTGGATCATCCGCGGACTGAACCTTGTGGTAGGGGCCTGCCACAATCGCAGTCAGATAGGTAGGAATGCGTTTTGTGGGAGCAAAAATGTGCCGCACTCCCCCATCAACATCCACGGTCTCAGTCGCGGCGCTGTTGGACAGCACCGTCCATCCCCCCGGTGCGGTGACCTCAAACTCAAAGGAGGCCTTGAGGTTGGGTTGCTCCATGTTGGGGAACACCCGCCGAGCATCAGCCGGCTCGTACTGGGTGTAGAGGTAGACCGCATTGTCCACCGGGTCGACGAACCTGTGGAGGCCCTCACCGGAATGGGAGAAGAAGCCCTTCGCGGTGACGGTCACCGTATTCTTGGACTGAAGGTTTTCCAGATGGATCCGAGCACCATCCCAGTTCGAGGGAACGTCCTCACCGTTGAGGACAACGGAGCTCACCTCGGTGCCGATAAAGTCGAGGAACGTTTCGTCTCGGTCGCCTTCGAAGGTGATCGTTGAGACGACGTCAAACGTTTCCTCACCTCGCACATCGAGGGCTACGTGGTAGGTATCGACTGTCAGATTGCTTCGGCTTGCCGCTTCTTCACGTGTTAAGTTCTCGCTCACGGGCCCATACTAGGACGATTGAGCGGCCGCGGGCCACACGATAACTGAATGCCAGCGACAATTTTACAAACACTCTTCAACGTGTCGACGGTTTGTCGTTTGCGCGAAATGTCTCGACAAGCGGTCGAAAGGCATGCACCGGGAGTTGCCAAAACACCCAGCGGTCCGCAAGCTCAATAATTTTTTGCCTCGGCCGCAGAGCTTCCCAGGCCCCGGTGCTACTACCTGCTGCGGAGAGCAACATGCCCCGCTGCGGCGTGAAGCGTCAAAATAGATTGGCGGCAATTCGATCCCGATTCGACATGCGGCCGTGAAACTCCTGGGGCGTTGACGTGTGGAAGGATGTGTTCTCGAACTACGATGAGAGCTACGAAAGAAAGGTCGATCAATGATTGTTGGCATCCCGGTTGAAATCAAGGACGATGAGGCACGTGTCGGGCTGACACCTGCCGGTGCTGGTGAGCTTGTTGCTGCCGGCCACACTGTTCTCGTTGAGACGGGTGCAGGAGCCGGCGCGCAGTGCTTCGACGAAGACTACGCTGCCGCGGGTGCTCAAATCATTGATACGGCCGAAGAGGTCTGGAACAGCGCACAGCTCATCATCAAAGTGAAGGAACCGATCGGTGCTGAGCTCGACTACCTCCGCGAGGACCTGACTGTCTTCACCTACTTCCACCTGGCTGCTGACGAAGAGCTTTCCAAGCGCGTTGTTGATTCGGGTGTGACCGCCGTCGCCTACGAAACGGTACGCCTCCCCAGTGGCGCACTGCCCCTACTCATGCCCATGTCAGAGATCGCGGGCCGGCTGGCACCCCAGGAGGCAGCTCACCATCTCATGAAGCCCTTCGGTGGGCCGGGTAGGCTCATGGGTGGTGTCCCCGGAGTCCCACCGGTCCGTACCCTAGTCCTCGGAGCCGGAACCGTGGGTTCACATGCTGCCAAGGTCGCCGTTGGGCTCGGGGCTGACGTGACGGTCATGGACGTGAATACGGAGAAGCTCCGCGCACTCGATCGGGAGTACGGAACCCGAATCAGAACCTACACCTCCTCCCCCGCCCACGTGTGCGATGAACTGCCACAGGCCGATGTCATCATCGGCACCGCTCTTATCCCCGGTGCTCGCACACCCCAGCTCGTCACAGAAGACATGTTTGGCCTTCTCAAGGACGACGTGCTTCTCATTGACGTTGCCATCGACCAGGGTGGTTGCTTCGTTGGATCACGTCCGACTTCCCACCACGATCCCCTCTTCCGAGATGGCAATCGCATCTACTACTGCGTTGGCAACATGCCCGGAGCGGTGCCCGTCTCGGCAACGGCCGCCCTTACCGACCAGACTCTCCCCTACATCAAAGAGCTCGTCAACGGCCCCTTCGATGCGATGAAACGCCGCGAGGAGCTTGCCCTCGGACTCCAGTCCGCCCGTGGCCAACTCTTCGAAACCGGTGTTGCGCACGCGTTCGACCTGCCCTCCTCGGACCGTGAAGCCTTCCTCGACTCCGTGACCGATTAGAGATTACTCCGTCGCTGTACGGGATTAACTGCAAAGATAGTCAAATTCATCCGCTGAAGTTCTGCGTGATCCAAACCTGAAGAATCGACATTCTATGACTCCCCCGTGAGTCCACGACCAGGGCTCACGGGGGAACCTGTCTCAGGCAGTGAACACCGGCGCGCACTTTTATCGAAACGAGTGGTTTAAGCCATCGTTGCGGGGTAGGTTTGGAAGCGTGAGTAACGTAACCGTAGCCATTTCGCCCGACTGGACCATCGATCTCGACATTCCTGGCATCACAGTCGTTGAGTGGGACTTTAAGTCCCCAGCACCCGTGGACCACATCGACATTGCTGTCGCACCCCACGCCACCACCCCGGATCTTGTTGAGCGTGTCGCCAACACTGGAACAAAGTTGCTCCAGCTCGGCTCGATCGGATACGACCCGATCCCGCGTGACTTGCCCGAGGGACTTGTCGTGGCGAACGCAGCCGGCGTTCACGAAACAGCAACCGCCGAGCACACGCTCGCCATGCTCCTCCACTCCACTCGTGAATTCGATCGCTCCATCCGGGCCCAGCAGAACCAGACCTGGGACCAGTTCGATACGAAGGGTCTGGCGGACTCCACAATCGTTCTCGTTGGCATCGGCGGAGTCGGTACCGCCATCGCCCAGCGCCTTGCTCCTTTTGAAGCCAACGTCATTCGTGTCGCATCGAGGCGCAGGGAGGACATGTACGGGACGGTCTTCTCCCTAGAGGAACTTCCCGAACTGCTCCCCCAGGCTGATTCCGTCATTGTCGTTGTCCCCCTCAACGCAAAGACCGAAGGCCTGATCGATGATCAATTCCTGTCCCTCATGCCCGACGGTTCGACGCTCATTAACGTGGCCCGCGGCAAAGTAGCCAACACCGATGCGCTCCTCAAGCACGCTGACCGCATCCGGATCGCACTCGACGTGACCGATCCCGAACCGCTACCCGATGAGCACCCGCTGTATGAGAAGGCCCTTCTCATCACCGCCCACAACGGTGGCAACACGGCAGCCATGATCCCCCGCATGAACCGCCTCGTCCGCCGTCAGGTCGGCAACATGATCTCCGGACAGCCCTTCGTCAACGTTGTCCTTGGCGGAGAACGAGCGTAACGAAAGGCGCCACGCGCCGCTCAGATAGCCGGTGGAGAAACTCTTGAGTGCTGGTCTCGAAGTTTAGGTTTCGGGACCAGCACTTTTTTATTACCTAGGTCGTTTGGTCATGAACGGCTTTGCTTCAGGTATCGGTAGATAGTTGGTTCTGAAACGAGGAGCCGGCTTGCCAGCACCGACACTGCTCCCCGCAGCTGAAAGAATCCGTCCTCGTCAAGGATCCTGACAATCTCGAGTCGGTCCTCCTGTGTATAGTGCGCCACCGGGTAGGGGCGCTGACCGAAGGCGGTATCAATCGCGGTCGAAGTGATTTCTGAAATCGAATTGGCAATGAGCTCTGGCTTTTCTTCCTCGGTTTCCTGATCCCTGTCGTCGAGGTTGCTGAAGTAGGCATTGCCGATTTGGCTGACCAGTGCGTCAAGGTTGCGGAGCAACGTCTGGTCGGCATTCAGACAGAGTGCTCCGACAATCCTGCCATCTTTGCGAATGAAATATGTTGCCGAGCGAAGACTGCGTGGAACGTCGGAATTCACCGTGTAGCCGGTGACGAATTCTCTATTGTCGTACTGTTTGGTATGGACGGCTCGGATAATTAGATCCGTTGCGGGAGAGCCAACTTTCCTGCCGGTTACCTCACCATTCGCAATCGCAACAACCGAATGATCCAGGTCGGCTACGTCGTGCAGAACCACTTCTGTCGCGCGCCCCAATGCCTCCCCGAGAAACGTGACGAGCGGAGCAAAGGACATGACGTATTCACTGTCGTTGAGTTCTAAATGCGGCTGATTGGTGGATTGCTTGTAGATTTTCAACTGTTCCTCATTGAAGGTCTAATTGGACGAGGCGGTGCCGTGACAAGTCATCCGAATCTGAAAGCCCATAGTCCGGGGAACGGGATACCCGGATAGTAAGTCGGAGATGAATCCTTCATGGCACACTGTGGTTGTTCTCCACTCATCGTTCAGCGAAGAACAACCACAGCCCCTTGTCTTGCTCGGAGGTAAGAACTTCGTACTAGAGCAGTTCCTGACCACGGGCGATGTAGGAACCCATTTCTTCATCGGGAACCATGTTGCCACCGGTAATCCAGCACAGGTGGGTGGCATTGGCCAGGCGCTCATCGGTCAGTCCAGTGCGCTCTCGATACTCGGCAACCGGCTTCCCTGTGCCATTCATCCGCACGATGCCGGAGAAGGCAGTCGCGGAAGAGGGCTCAATTCGGAGGTCTTCGGCTTCTGCGAGAGTGGCAACGTGGCGATACATTTCCTCATCGGTCACCGTGTAGTAGCCGTCGATCAGGTACTGCATGTGTTGACCAACAAAGGCTGATGGGCGCCCACACGCGAGACCGTCCGCTGCGGTGAGATTGTCGATTCCAAAGTCCTGGACTGACAAGCCATCGTGAGCGCCAGTCATGACTCCAAGAAGCATGGAAGGAGAATGTGTCGGTTCGGCGAAGATGCAACGGACAGCATCACCAAACACTGACTTGAGCCCGAACGCCACCCCTCCGGGGCCGCCGCCAACACCGCAAGGCAGGTAAACGATGAGCGGATGATCTTCATCGACCCGGACGTCGTACGCAGTCAGTTGTCCGGCTATTCGTGCCGCCGCAACGGCGTACCCGAGGAAGAGTGAAGTAGAGTTCTCATCATCCACAAAGTAGATCGTGGGGTCACTCTCGGCCTCTTTTCGGCCTTGCGCTACGGCGACAGAATAGTCGGATTCATATTCGACAACATCAACGCCATGCTCGCGCAGCTTTGCCTTCTTCCATTCTCGTGCATCAGCAGACATGTGGACCGATGCCTGGAAACCTAGTTGGGCTGACATGACACCGATGGAAAGGCCGAGGTTGCCAGTGGAACCGACGGCGACCCGATACTGGCTAAATACCTCTCGTGCCCTGTCGGTATTGAGTGCCCGATAATTGTCGTCGAGGGTAATGAGGCCATGCTCCAGTGCAATGTCTTCTGCATGCTTGAGAACCTCGTAGACTCCGCCACGGGCCTTGATCGAGCCAGAAATGGGCAAGTGTGAGTCGAGCTTGGCCCAGACCTGCCCAGCAATCGTAACCCCGTACCGTTCCTCGAGAACGGACTTCATGGCAGGCACGCTGACAAGTGGTGATTCGAGGATGCCCGCGGTGGGTGCGGCTGCTGGGAATACATCTGCAAGGTAGGGAGCCCACCGCCTTAGCCGGTCGGCAGCGTCCTTAATATCCGCTTCGGTGAGACCGACGTGCGCAAGCCCCTCCACAGTGTTCTTAATGTTTGGGTTGAACCACTCCAACTCCGTCATCTCCTGCAAGCTGGAGATCATGGGGAACTCTTCCACCCATTGGTTAATCGTTTTGCCAAATACTTCGGTCATGTCCACAGTCCTTTCACGTTTGTTATTTTCATTATTTCGGGAGGACGCTCTCCCTCAGTGTTTACTTTTTGGCACGGGTCGTCGTCGTGTGCCCGCTTCCCTGGCCTAGATGATGAGGTCGACAAGGAGAATTGATGCCATGGCGGTCACCGATGCAACGGTTGTTCCACCGGTGAGGGTCTTGTAGGCCTGACCAACAGAAATTCCCATGTATTCCTTATACAGCCAGAACAGTGAGTCGGTGACGTGAGTCAGGCCCATCGCACCAGCACCGACGGCAAGGACAAGGAGGACCGGGGAGAGGGACGGATCAACGATGAGCATCGGCGCGACAATGCCGGCCGCAGAAATCATGGCGACAGTTGCGGAGCCAACGGCAAAGTGCAGAACCATAGCGATGATCCAAGCCAGGATCAGAGGATTCACCGACCAGCCGGATAGTGCGTCAGCGATCGCTGGGGCAACGCCCGACTCGGTCAGCACTGCGTTGAAGGCCCCTCCCGCACCAATAATCAGAAGGACACTCGCGATCGGAGCAAAACTCGAGTCGGTGATGTCAGAGAGCTTGTCGAGCCGGATGCCTCTGCGAACACCGAGAGACCAATAAGCAAAGAGCACTGAAATGAGTAGCGCAATAATCGGGTGGCCGATGAGCAGCATGATATTGAGAAGCGCATTGCCTTCTTCAAGCGTTGATTCGGCGACCGTACGTGCCACCATGAGCAGGAGAGGAAGCAGGATCGTGAAAACAGTAATTCCGAAACCCGGAAGATCCTGAACCTCGTCGGATTCTCCATTGATGGTGGGTTCATTCAGTTCACCACCAAGCCCTGAGCCACCGTGAACACCTGCGGGCACGAGTTCAAGAGCTTCCTGCTTAAGGACCACCCTCATGTACAGCGGTCCGCCAATGAGAACCGTGGGCAGCGCGACCAGGAGGCCAACAAGAATTACCTGACCAACATCGGCACCAAGAGTTTGCGAAACGGCCGTGGCTGCCGGGTGGGGAGGAAGAAGGCAGTGAACTGCCATGAGTGAAACGATGAGCGGAACACCAACATAGAGTGTCGAGACTCTCGCCTTCTTGGCAACAACGAAGACAAGTGGCACGAGAAGGACGAATCCAACCTCAACAAAAACGGGAATGCCGGCAATCAGGCCGAGTAGTGCCATGACAATTGGGGCACGGTGCACTCCAAAAACATTCAGGAGTGAAATCGCCAGTCTCTCGGCACCCCCTGACACATCGAGGAGCTTCCCGAGCACTGCCCCAAATCCGATAATGAGGACGAGGAATCCGAGAGTGCTCCCTACCCCTGCTTCCAGCAGGTCGCCAATATTCCCGAGCTCCACTCCTGTCACGAGGGCAACGCTGATTGCGGCAATTGTGAGAGCCAAGGCGCCATGCATCTTCAGCACGACTATAAGAAAGACGATGAGGGCAATCGCCGCGAATAACACGACGAGCAACCCTCCAGTGGACAGATCCATGTGACCTCCGAAATCACAACGTCGTGAATGACTCAAAACAATACGAGGCACCCAAGCGAATAGTTGATAAGAAAGTTCTTATCGCGATAACAAGAATGTTAGTGAGGTAATGGAGTCCTGACGTGGGACGAAAGTCTTTGGAGCTAGACGGCACGAAGGAGGCCCGGAGCAATGGCTCCGGGCCTCCGGTGCTTCCGTTCGGGTCCGCTTGCATTAGCCCGTGATCTGAAGGAGTGCGTTCTCAACCAGCTCGGGCATCGCCGGGTGGATCCAGTACTGGGTGGTAGCGATATCGCGCGCAGTCTGACCGGTCGACATGGCCTGGATGAGGATCTGGATGAGGGTGGGTGCGTGCGGTCCGATGATGTGGGCTCCGAGGATCTTCGTGGTGTCGCGTTCGGCGATGATCTTCGCGTAACCGGTCGTGTCCTCCATCGCCCAGCCGTAAGCGATCCCCGCATACTGCTGCTTCGCAACAATGATGTCGTAGCCGGCCTCGCGGGCTTCCTCTTCCGTCATGCCCACGGTTGCGATTTGGGGGTGGCCGAAAACTGCTGCGGGAACGAACCGGTGGTCGGTCTCCATCATGTCGTTCGGGTGTAGGAGATTGTGGCGGACCGTCTTCGCCTCCTTGTTAGCCACGTGCTTGAGCTGGTACTGGGAGGAGACATCACCCAAGGCAAAGACGCCCTCGAGAACATCGCCATAGGGATCCAGCACTCGCTGGTAGGAGTCGACAGCGACTCGACCGTCTTCACGGGTTCCGATGCCAGCGGCGGCAACATCGAGATTATCAGCATTCGACACGCGGCCTGTGGCCACGAGGATATCGTCAGCGACGATCCTCTTCTCAACACCATCCTGGGTACCGACGAGAGTGACCTGTCCCGAGGAGTCACGGGAGATAGATGTGGAGGAGAAGTTGAGCTCCACCATGTAGGCATCTGAGGCCAGCTTTGTGTAGGTGTCTGCAATATCGGCGTCGTAGCTGCGCAGCATCACGTTGGAGCGGGCTACCACGGTCACCTGGGTGCCGAGCGAAGCAAAGACGTGCGCCATTTCCGCAGCAATGAATCCCGATCCCAGGATGATGAGCGAGGCGGGTAGCTGTTCGATTCGCATGATCGAATCGGATGTTTGGGGATGTACATCAGCAAGGCCTTCAATGGCTGGCATTGTCGGGTGCGAACCGGCAGCAATGACAACGCGGTCGGCCGTGATCTCCTCGAGCCCATTGCCGGTCTCGACCACCATGGTCTTCGGGCCGGTGAACCGACCGACACCGCGGTACACGGTCATGTTCTTATTGTCTTCGTGGCTGACCCGGTACTCTTCACCCCCTTGAGCGATCGGATCGATCCGTCCAAAGATCCGATCGCGGATCGCGGGCCAATCAACACCGTTGAGCGTTTCATCCACCCCGAAGCGTGCTGCCTCCGCGGGGGTTCCAGCTACTTCTGCGGTGTAGGCGAACATTTTTGTGGGAATACATCCAACATTGAGGCACGTCCCACCAAAGACGCCCTTCTCAACGAGAGCAATCGACAGGTCGGCGAATTCCGGTCCCGGCAGGCTGTTTCCTGAGCCGGTACCGATCAGGAGAAGGTCATAATGAGTCATGAAACCACTGTAGTCTTCTTCAACTTCGCCCACTTAGCAGTCATGCCAGGCACAAACACTGGGAACAAAACTGATGAGGATCGAGTTCGGTCCAGAACACCCTTCTTGATACCTCAACACCTCGGGGATTGGCCGGGTGGACGCGAACCTCATTGTTTGCAGGTGCGAGAGCGGATATTGCGATAGCGAAAGGTTCCGTCACTCTCCTCATCCCCCGCCTTTGGCTTCCACCTTTCGCTGAGGGATGGTTCTTGGCTCCCATGCTCTTTCGGGTAACGGTCACCGGTCCCCCACCTGCCACCGGCACGTACCCTTCCTAAACTGACCGCAAGACCACACCACTATTGGGGTGAGAGGACGTGTCTGAGGTTGAACTGTAACCAGAATACGGTTTATTCGGCTGGACCATTGGAACTTACTCCTACGACGACCCTAGTCGCACGCGCGGTCCGCATTGAGGAATGCTCGTGCAGCGAGGCAGAGCTTTTTCGCCACAGCCGGTTCTGTTATCAATTGTCGATATGCCCAGATGTCAATTGTCGATGTTTGGAGTAAGTGACCCCAGGAGGGTTCGTGTGGCGGAATGTTGGGGGTGGTCGAGAACCTGGTCTCTGTGACCAATTTCCACGATCTTGCCCAGTTCCATGACCGCGATGCGGTCGGAGACCTGGCCAATGACGCCGAGGTCGTGGGAGACAAACAGCTGGGTGAGCCCGTGCTCCCTTTGCAGAGACTGGAGGAGTTCAAGGATCTCCGCCTGGACGGTCACGTCGAGGGACGAAACCGGTTCATCCGACAGTAGGATTTGCGGATCTGTCGCCAGGGCCCGGGCAACCGCCACTCGCTGCCTCATTCCCCCGGACAGGTGCAGGGGCCGGGCAGCTACGGCAGATTCGGACAGCCCAACATCGGCAAGGAGCTCCTTAACCCGCTTCTGAACCTGTTCCGGGGCCTTCCGGTAGCGCGGATATTCTCCAAACGAAACGGCATCCGAAAGAACCGATCCGACGCGAATGCGGGGGTCGAAGGATGACAGTGCATCCTGGTAAATGATCGAGATCTTCGGGCGGTGTGGGCGGCGCTCGGTTTCTGTCAGGTCCGACCAGGGCTGCGAGAGCAATTCCACCGCTCCCGAGGTTGGAGTATCCAGACCGAGAAGGAGCCGAGCCAACGTTGTCTTTCCCGAACCGGACGGACCAACGAGGCCGAGGGTTTCGCCTCTGAACAGTTGGAAGTCAACACCGTCAACGGCCCTCCGATCCGGGATCGTCGACGTACCGGGGAAGACCCGCACCAGGTTCTTCCCTTCCATGACGACCTCACGGTTTTCTCGGGGTGCCGCGGTTGATCTGGTCGGTACGGAGGCAATGAGCTGCCGGGTGGTGGGATGCTGCGGAAGGTTGAGGACCTGACTCGTGGGACCGTGCTCGACGATCTCGCCGTTGACCATGACAGCAACCTCGTCGGCGATCGATTCCACCACGGACAGGTCGTGGGTGATGAGCAGGAGGGCCTTGCCCTGTTCTTTGAGCGAGTTGAGGACGTTGACGATATGGGTTTGAACCGTGCGGTCGAGAGCGGTTGTCGGCTCATCGGCAATGAGGATGGGAGGGTCAGCAGCGATCGCTGCCGCGATGAGTGCGCGCTGGCGCTGACCACCGGACAGTTGCTCGGAGCGCTGTTTCGCTCGCGTGTGGGGCTCATCGAGCCCCACCTGTTCCAGGACTGAAATCACGTGCCCGGGGATGTCTCGAGCAGGGAGTGAAGTGTGGAGCCGGAGAGTATCCCCAATCTCGCGTCCGATGGGGCGCAGGGGATCGAGCGACACGAGAGCATCTTGGAGGACGAGCCCGATGCTTTTGCCCCGGATCTTCGACCAGGCCCTACCGCCGATCCCGTTCAGTTCCTCGCCCTCGAGCTTCAGGCTCCCGGTCACCTTCGCATTCTGTCCCGCGAGTCCCATGAGGCTTCTGGCTGTGACTGATTTTCCGGAACCGGATTCACCGACAAGGGCAAGGCAGGTGCCGGGAACGAGATCAAGGGACACGTTTTTGACGATGGGCCGGTTGAATGAGACGTTGAGGTCCCGTACTTGGTACACGTTTACACGCTCCTCACTCGGGTGGAGATGGCGCGTGACAGGACCGTCGTCGCGACAGCGGTCGCGATGATCGCGAGGCCGGGGAAAAAGGTCATCCACCATGCGCTCGACGTGAGATAGGTGCGTCCCGCGTTCATCATCGCACCCCATTCGGGTGAGGGCGGGACGGTGCCGAGCCCCAAGTACGACAGGGATGCTGCCCAGACAATGCCCTGGCCAATGCCGAGGGTGGCAATGACGAAGAGTGGGACCACGAGGTTCGGGAGGATTCTGCGGTTCAGAATCTGCATTCTGCTTCTGCCGAGAGCTCGATCAGCTTCAACATAACCTGATTGGGCGATTTTGACGGTCTGGGTACGAATCATTCGGGCGTATCCGGGAGCTGAAGCCAGTCCGACCGCGATCGTCGACGTAACAACGCCGGGACCGATCGCGGTAATGAGAAGCAGGGCCAGCACAATTCCGGGCAGGGCAAACAGAACTTCAACGAGACGGTTAAGGCTGAAGTCCATCCAACGCGGGCCAAGCCCAGAACCGACACCGAGGAGAGCACCGAGCGACAGTCCCACACCGGTTGCTGCGACACCGATGATGAGGGAGTCTTTCGTGCCGTGTACGACTCGGCGGAAAATATCCCTGCCCGATTCGTCCGTGCCAAACCAGTGCTCGGATCCGGGTGGGCTGAAGCCCGCCGCCGGATCCACGGCCAGTGGGTTGCCGGGGGCGATCAGTCCCGGTACGAGTGCGCACAGGAGAAGGAAGACGAGGAAGATCAGGGCTAGCCAGGCACCCCAACCAAGTCCGCTTCTCTTCGAGGCAGTTGTGAGAACGGGAAGGCTCATGACACCTTCCTCTTTTGCGGATTGATTTTCCTGGCACGCGGATCAATCGCGACTTCGAGAAGGTCGACGATGAGGGTGACCATGCAGTAGACGAAGGCAATGATCATGAGGATCCCGATCACGAGCGGCATGTCCCGCACCCCGACAGCAGACAGTAGTGTGCGACCAATCCCCTGCCGAGCAAAGACTTCCTCAACAATCACGGCACCGGACATGAGGGAGCCGAATGCCCATCCGCTCAGCGACACTGCGGGCAGGGAGGCATGTCTCAACAGGTGCCGTCCGTACAAGCCCAGTGTCTTCTCGCCTCTGGCGCGGGCAGAAATAATAAAGGGTGACTCCATCGCATCCAGCAGCGATTCCCTCATGATCTGTCCAAGGAATCCTGCGGTTGGGATCGCGAGGGTGAGGGCGGGCAGGATGATCGACTTCGTGTCGCTCGTGCTAATGGGTGGGAGGATCCCCAACCAGGTGGAGAAAACGACAATGAGAACGATCGCGAGAGCAAAGTGCGGAAGAGCCGCAAAGACGATCTCCACCATGGACACGATGCGCCACGGGAGCCGCCCAAAGACAGAGATGATCGAGGCAAGGAGAGCCAGAATCCAGGCGAGGAGGAGCGAAACGATTGATAGTACGAGTGTGGATGGGAGCTGCTCCTCCACGATCTCAAGAACCGGCTGATCGAAGGAATAGCTGACTCCCCAATTCAAGGTGAAGATCGACTTCAGCTGAATGAGGTATTGGATGATGAGGGGCTTGTCGAGTCCGTGAGTTTCGATGGCGAGGGCCACCGCTTCCTCACTCGCATTCGACCCGGGCCCTAGGATTGCATCGACCTCATCACCGGGAATGGCTTTAAGGGCAAGAAAAACGATTGTTGCTACGGCCCAGAGGACAAAAAGGATGCCTCCGAGCCGTAGCAGGGTCGCTTTCGCGATGTTCACTAGTTGTTGATCCAGGCGTCACCAAACCACGGGGTGGAGAGGTTCGTTTCCAGGCGGAGTCCCTCGACGTTCTCGTTGTAGAGAACACGCGTCTGCCAGTCGTAAAGGGGCATGACGTATGCGCCATCAACAATCATTTGCTGAGCCTGCGCGTAGAGTTCTTCGCGCTCCTTTTTGTCGGAAGTCTGGTTCGCGCGAGTGAGGAGATCATCGAGTTCGGGATCGCTCACGTTGATGTTGTTTGCGTGGTAACCGGACGGTGCGGGTTCAATTCCGTCGGAATGGAAGATGATGCGAAGCACGTCGGGGCTGGACTTACCGTACGGAGCGGTGATCGCATCGAATTCCCAGGCACCTGCGGCAGCGTACCAGGAGGCTAGGTCCATTGGTTCAATGGTGACCTCGAAGCCAACCTCGGCAGCCTGGGCCTGGATCTGCTCCAGGAGCGACTGTTCGGCAGGAATGGACTGGTTCGTGGAGACCGGGATGCGGACGGTCAGACGCTCGCCGTCCTTGGTACGGACCCCATCGGTTCCCATTTCCCAGCCAGCTTCATCGAGAAGTTCGTTTGCGAGATCCACATCGTAGTCGAATTCGCCGTCATGGGTTATTCCGTAGGGAGTGGATGATGCGAGAAGGCTGGTGGTGCGGTCCACCGTGCCAAAGAAGAGGTTCTCAACACCGGTCTCGATGTCTGATGCATGCATGAATGCTTGGCGCACAAGCGGATCAGAGAAGGTGTTACCACCGGTGTTGAGCTCGAGGCGGGTCGATGCTCCGGAGCGGACACCGAGAAGAGCCTGGACCGGACCATCAGACTTCTCTGCCTGGGAGATCGTATCCGGCTGTGCAGAGTCGATGACGTCCACTTCGCCGGCCTGGAGGGCCGCGTAGCGGGAAGACGCATCGGGCATGAACCGGATCTCGAGTTTCTCGAGGTAGGCCGGGCCGTCATGGGTCGCGGTCGCGGGGGCACTCGTGTAGTTCTCGTTGCGCGAGTAGACGATGGAGTGCTGCCTATTCCATTGCTCCACAACGAAGGGGCCGGTTCCCACCGGCGACTCGCAGTTCTCCTCCATGGAGCGTTCAAGTGCCGCGGGTGATTCCATGGCCAGCCAGGTCTGTGCGAAGGATTCCTGCAGGGCTGCATCCGGTTCGCTCATGTGCAGGATTGCCGTGTGCTCATCAGCCACTTCAACGGATTCAACGTGCTCAAGAGCAAGGTATCCGGTCGACGATTCGGTGGCGGGATCTTGCAGGTGCTCGACATTGACCTTGACGGCCTCCGCATTGAAGGGTGTGCCGTCGGTGAACTCAACGCCTTCGCGGAGCTTGATGGTCCATGTCATGCCGTCCTCGGACATCTCTCCCGACTCCGCGAGCCACGGTTCGACTTCGCCTTCTTCCGTCATGGTGAAAAGGGATTCGGTGACGTTGATGCCGGCGATCTGCTGCGGCATGTTGCCGCCCACGTGCGGGTCGAGACAGGTGGGTTCAGCATCACCCGTGGCAAAGGTCAGGGTGCCGCCCGATACGGGCTCACCTCCCCTTTCTTCTCCCCCTTCATCGGAGGAACAGGCTGCAAGAACGAGGCCGGTGGCCATCAGAGCTGCAAGTGTTGACGAACGACGACGTGTAAACATTCAATCACCTTTGAGTACCGTCACGGTACGACGATCCGGGTCTATTAGGAGCATTCTAAACAGACTTTTCCCAGCTTTAATTTTCGGCCGGTAAAATAAGATTCGCGTGAACTGCGTCATGGCGAAGGCCAACGCATGACCATTGCCGAACCGGTACACAGCATTTCGTGCGTGTTCATGTCATTTGCATGTACGGATTTCTGTCCACACGAGTTCAACTCACCCGGAAGAAGATTGATCGCTGGCTGAGATCGCGCGCATATGAGCTCAATACGGATTCGGCTCAGGAACGTGCACCGCACTTCTCGACATTCGTACGTGGCAGATACCCGCGTCAGAAAAAGGCGAAGATGAGAGATATTTGCCCGTCGACCACAGATGCTCGATCCAGGTGGCTTCGTTCCTTCGGGAAGCTCCGAGACTGCTGGGGAATACACCCCAGCCGTTAGGGCTTACCAAACCTGACATTGCTGTTCTTCTCGCATAGTCTTGCCGGGTGCAACCTTTAAACATTCGTGTCAGTTTGCCCCTCGCGATCGGTCTGGTTGTGGTGGGCGTTCTGCTCCTGGTACTTGCAATCTTCGGGGATCAGACAATCAACTACTTCACCGGGACAATCCTCACGATTCTCGGGACGTGCATGATTTTCGTTCCCACGATCAAGATCACCCGGAACGAGGTCAAGACGATGACCCCGATTGGCCTGACCGTCGGAACATATCCGGTTCGGTTTCCTGGTGACCTTGCCATTCAAAATAAGAAGCTCTGGCACGTACCGACGAATTCAAAGATCTTGTCTCTAGCCTTTGGCTACCGCAAAGCCGATATCGCGGCCCTCGAAGCGCAGATCTACGGCACCGCACAACCCGGCCAGGCCTCCTTCGGTCAGCCCGCATCGCAGCCGCACCAGGGAGTGTCGTACATGGGTCAGTCACCCCAGCAGGCCCCATTCAACCAGCCATTCCCGCAGCAGCCCGTCGACCAAAACCGGGGTCAGGGACGCTGGCAGGTCACGCCTCCACCCCAGGGACAGCCCGCACCCGGCGGTCAGGATCAGTGGGTCGGCTCAGACGAGCGTTTTGCTCCTCGATTTGACCAGAACGACCAGCACTAACTGATATTGGTTCCCGATAGGTAACAACAGTGTGGGGTCCTCTCTTTCGCGAGGGCCCCACACTTTTCCTTTCCCTGCTTCTCTGTTTCCTCAGCAGGTGGCGACCCACTTTCTTCCACAGTTGTCTCGTTACGTTTCCGGAAAAACCATCTGGCTGACTTCAGGACGGCAATTGTGCCGAGGCGGCGGGTAGCGTGGAGTCATGACTCGATCATTTCTCCACGTCATCAGCGGACCCATGTTTGCTGGTAAAACGGACCGGCTCATAACGGAGCTCGAGACTATGGCTACGCAGGATGCTCGAACGCAGGTTTTTACGCACGCGATTGATACTCGCCGTGGAGTCGCTGAGATATCCACCCACGACGGATTGTCGCAACCGGCGATACCGTGCGAAACTGCGTCCGAGCTACTGTCTCTCCTTGATGGGGACACCACAGTTGTTGCGATCGATGAGGCGCAGTTCTTTGGTTCCGATCTTCAGTACGTGGTTGATCAGATCCTTGACCGCAATATTTCAGTCTTGGTCTCTGGCCTATCTGTCACATTTGATGGGAGGCCGTTTACTCCCCTGCCGGAATTAATGGCGGTTGCAGAACGAGTTACCAAGCTGACGGCTACCTGCCACTGCGGATCTCCCGCCGTGTTCCACCGGCCCGTCACAGTGAGAGATACCGATGCATTAACGATCAGTGATGCTCAGGTGGGTGGAGCAGAGACTTACGAGGCCTGTTGCCGCTACCATTTCACGCGCCCAACACAGCCAATCTGAACTTCTGGTCAGATTATTTAACTCAGTGATTCATCGAGAGGGAATGGTTGCCTAGAAAAGGTGCCACGCAAGTTTTCTCCACGGAGCTACCATTTCGCTGATTCGTCAGGTTGTGCTCATTGCACGACTTCTATCAGGTCTCCCCTA
This sequence comes from Flaviflexus massiliensis, assembly GCF_001375495.1. GTDB lineage: Bacteria > Actinomycetota > Actinomycetes > Actinomycetales > Actinomycetaceae > Flaviflexus > Flaviflexus massiliensis. Next base: position 1,668,330 of record NZ_LN831058.1, read on the forward strand.
CCCCTCGGAGGTGGGGCATTCGCCTAGCTCTTTGACCGTGCTCTGTGCTGGAATGCTTTCTCAACCTCGATGACCAGGAAGATGACGATGCCAATGGCGACGGGTAGGAGCCAGCCGCGAATATCAACCGCTTGGGAAGCGAAGGCTGAGTTCATAAACGGTAGGTAGACGAAGGCGACCTGGAGCAAGCCCATGAGAACAAAGGCTCCCCACGATATCGGGTTGGTCGTGAAGAGTTCTTTGCGGAGCGAGCTCGTTCGAGTGAATCGGCTCGCCAGGAGGAAGAACATTTGGGCAACCACGATCGTGTTGACCGCAAGCGTCCGTGACACGGCAACGTCCATGCCCTGGTCTCGCGACCAGAGGAATACACCGATCGTGGCACCACCGATGAGGAGTGAAACGTAGGCGATGCGGATGAGTGATTCGCGAGGAAGGATAGATCCGCCGGGTTTCCTCGGAGGACGATTCATGACATCGGGTTCCGAAGGCTCGAATGCGAGCGCCAGGGAGAGCGTCACTGCCGTAATCGTATTAACCCACAGCACCTGTACGGGCGTGAGGGGCAGGGTCAGCCCGAAGAGTACGGCGACGAAGACGACGAGGCCCTGGGCGCCGTTCGTGGGGAGCATGAAGGTGATGGATTTGACGAGGTTGTCGTAAATCGTTCGGCCCATGTGTACGGCTCGACCAATGGTGGCGAAGTTGTCGTCAGCAAGAACGACATCGGCAGCATCCTTAGTAGCTTCCGTACCTTTGATTCCCATGGCGACACCAACATCGGCTCGCTTGAGCGAGGGTGCGTCGTTGACCCCATCTCCCGTCATCGAGACCACTTCGCCGTTGACTTGGAGTGCCCGGACAAGGCGGAGCTTGTGGGCAGGGCTGGTGCGGGCAAAGATGTCGTGGTCGCGTGCGACCTCCCGAAGCTCGTCATCACTGGCATCTTCGATTTCTGCTCCGGTGATGGCGGTGGTGCCTTGCCCGATTCCCATCTGGTGCCCGATGGCGGTCGCGGTGCCCGCATGGTCACCGGTGGTCATCTCGATGCGAATGCCAGCGTTGTGCAGGGTTGCGATCGTGTCGATCGCTTCTTCGCGGGGCGGGTCAATGATTCCGTAGAAGCCAACGAAGGCGAATCCGCCCGCATCCACGTCATCCGTCGTGATGGAATTCGTGTCTGCGGGAACTTCCTTCACGGCACCCGCGAGCACCCGGAGGCCTTGCGCAGACAGATCATCGATCGCGCTTTCCCAGAACTCATTGTGAATATTCTCGGTTCCATACGTACAGATCGAATCGACTGTTAATTCGGCATCGTACTCGGGTTGGCTGCGTGCCAGCAGGCGGTCGGGGGCACCCTTGAGGTAGATGTAGCGCCGACCATCGTGTTCGACCAGGCTTGCCATGTACTTGTATTCGGAGTCGAACGGGAGCGTCGCAATCCTTGACCGATTTTCGGAAAACCCCTCCCTTCATGGCAAACGTGCGCAGCGTGCCGTCGGTCGGTTCACCGGACAGGACCCACGAATCACCGTTGCGGGAGACGGTCGAGTCGTTAACGAGTGCGGCGATCCGAGTGAGTGCTGCAAGGTTCGGGTGCCTCTTCCTGTTGGCTGGTTCCCCATCCAGGAGAATCTCTCCCTCGGGTGCGTAGCCTGTGCCAGTAACCTCGTACGTGCGGTTGGCTGTCACGACGGTCTTGACTGTCATTTCGTTCTTCGTGAGGGTACCGGTCTTGTCCAAGCAAATGGTCGTGACCGAACCGAGGGTTTCCACGGAGTTCATGCGGCGCGTGATCGCGTTCCGTCCCGCCATCTTCTGCACGCCGAGCGCAAGCGTAATGGTCAGGACTGCCGGGAGGCCTTCGGGGATTGCCGAGACTGCGAAGCCGATGCCGGCCAGCAGTAGTTCGTCGAGCGTGTAGTCGTAGACCAAACCGATAGCCATTATAATGACCGTGAGGATGAGGATGACGATCGACAGCTGCTTGGAGAAACTTGCCATCTGCCTGGTCAATGGCATCTCGATGGACTCGACCTCGTCAAGCATGGTTGAGATCTTGCCAATCTCCCTGTTCTTTGCTGTTCCCGTCACGAATCCCTGGCCGGAGCCACCGGTAACGATTGTTCCAGAGAACGCCATCGAGCTGCGGTTACCGAGGCCACAGTCCTCGGCTACGGCCTCGATATCTTTATCGGTTGGTTCGGACTCTCCGGTCAGGGGTGCTTCTTCGATGCGAAGGCTCGAGGTTTCGATGAGACGGATGTCGGCGGGAACCTTATCTCCAGTAGCCAAGCGCACGAGATCACCCGGGACCAGGTCTTCAGCAGAAATCTCGAGCCAGGTGCCGTCCCGTTTGGCGTTGGCGTGGAGGGACAGCATGTTTCGGATGCCCTCCAGAGCATCGGCTGCTTTGCCTTCCTGGAGGTAGCCAATGATGGCGTTGACGAGAACCACGGCGGAGATTACGAGGGCATCGACCCAGTTCTGCATGAGCAGTGTCAGAACCACGGCACCGAGCAGGACGTAGATCATCGGATCCTTGAACTGCCGCAGGAACCTCAAGATCTTCGGCTCGGGCTTGGCCTGAGCGAGCTTGTTGGGATCGTGCTTGGACAGTCAGTCCCGCGCTTGGCTACCCGTCAACCCAGAACGCGAGGTCCCAAGCATGCCCACTAGGTCCGTGATGCTTGCCGAATGGGGACTGGGTATTCCTTGCGTATTCACCAACACGCTCTTCTTCCCTCAAAGGATTCTCGTAGTGCATTCTTTAAGTTTCCACACCATGATCTGGCAACTCCTGACGAGCTTGCGTGGAACAACCTGGATCGCACCTGGGCAGTTACTCGGATCATAAGCCTTCGCTGACACTCCAACCAGTGGAGACCATGATTGCGTCATACAAGCCTTACAACCGGGGACTCCCCAGTCGTCATTGATCGATTTACGGAACAAAACTAGGCGAACACAGGTAGTAACAGAATTGTGGAGAGGAAGGCAGAAGAGTTGGGCGTCAGGCAGGACTGTTGTCTGCCCTCCGCCCCGTCTCTCCGAGCTTCCTGTCCCCGGACCCATCCGGCCACATCACCCTTCTTGTTCCCGCCCACTGTCGTGATGACCTATCACGCTTCGAAGTCAGCAATCGATACGGTGTCATCAAACAGCAGGTGAGTCATCAGACTGCGAGCTTATTGAAACATCTGTGTCGGAAGTGCGGGAGATACGGGTGGGGCGATGCCGCCGGGACTCGTCACTTCGCCCCACCCGAAGTACATGTCAATGACCCGGTAGTTACCCGTTTATGGGGTCCCCGTGATGGTCATCGTTTCGTATCCCGCTTCCTTAACTGACTCTTCGGTAAAGCGCCACGGCAATGATTCACCGTTGGCCCACATCTCAAACTGGCTGTCGACATTGTGGGAACGAGGATGGCCAGATGCTCCGGACGAGATGATCCAGATCGCCTCATCCAGATCACTCATGTCTACGACTACGCGCATGGAGGGGCCTGTCGTCACCTCGTAATCGACCAGTCCGTTCTCATCCACGACAGGAGAGTGACCATTGGCGTTCGGGATCGAATTGTTGCCCGGGATCGGGAGTGGATCACCATTGAAATAGTTGCGGACAATCCCAGGGATGGCCTCACCACCCATCACCGAGTGCGTGGGGGTCTCAACATGGAGCTTGCCCCAGGCCCACTCGCTCATGTCATCACCCAACTGCTCACTCAAGTCATGATCCATGGCCTCGAGTGCTGCCAGCATCGCCTCATCCCGCGTTTCCACCTGATCGGTTGCCGGGTTGTCCCACCATTCGCTGTCCTCATCCAGACCAGCAAAGAACACGAGGTAATTGGTTGAGTTGAGGGACGAGAAGCCCTCAATCTGCTGAGCGAGCGTCTGGTCGAGCAAGTGCGAGTAGACGGAGGCCATGATAAGAGCCCCGCCCTCATCGATACCCGCGTGAGCACCCTCCTCGAGCCAGGTCGAGAGTATCTCCTGAGTTTCGGCAATTCTCTCGGAGCCCGTTTCCACGGCAATTACGTGCTCGGCAAGCTCCAGACCGAACGGAGACTGGTCAAGCATCATGTAGTCGTGGGCCATGTCCACCGTAATGGGGGTGCCCGCTTCAATATCTGCCTCGATGGCCTCCCGCATCTGCTGGGATCGGAATCCCCCATCCGCATAACTTCCCAGGTATGGGCCCTCGGCGCTCGCGGTCACCTGCTGGTTTGCTGCCACGATGAAACCCTCGTCGGGGTCGAGTGAGGCCGGCATGTCTTCCGCGCCATAGTAGCCCTGCCAATCGTAGGCAGAGTCCCAGCCGGGCCGAGGCCACCTGCCATCCGCTCCCAAGTTCTCAATCTGTGGTGCCTCAAGGTCACCATCGGCCTCGGTGATGGTCGGGCGGATAGGGAACCTGCCAGGTGCCTGGTAACCAAAGTGCCCATCCGACGTTGTGAAGACGATATTCTGGGCAGGCACCTCGAAGATCGCCGCGGCCGCGGCAACATCCTCGGCGTTCTTTGCACGGTTGATGGCAAAGATCGCGTCTCCCGTCGTGCCGGGTTTGAGCGCAGTCCATTCCAAAGCAACTGAGAACTCCCCCGGAGCACCCGGAAGTTCGGCCGCCTTCTCATCGGATAGGAGGAGGTCGGAAACGATGGGGCCGTGCACGGATTCGCGCACCTCGATATCGAAAGAGCCACCGCCCGCGACGTTGATCGTCTCGGTGCGAATCTCGTACTCAACCTCTTCGCCATCGCGCTCGTAGGTGGTCTCGCCCGTGTTCTTTTCGATAACGAAGTCGACAACGTCACCTCCCAGGTTGGTGAGGCCCCAGGCAAGTTCGGAGTTGCGCCCAATGATGAGACCGGGCATGCCGGCGAAGGAGAAACCGGTCGCATCGTACGTGCAGTCATCGGTGATGGTCACGCAGTGCAGGCCGACCTGATACCAAACCGATGGGTAGGAGATGGTGAGGTGAGGGTCGTTGGAGAGGATGGGCATGCCGCTCTCCGTATGCTCGCCACCAATGACAAAGGAGTTTGAGCCGACACCGTCACCCCGACCAAGCATGATCGGCATTGTGTCCAAAGATGCTTGAGCATCTGTCACCGCGGCAAAGACCTTCTCTTCATCGCTCGCCGCACCCTCCGTCATGCCTTTATTTTCATCTCCCTCCGAAGCATTGCCGGAGGATTTCGCGTCGTCACTAGACGCGTCTCCTCTCACAGCTTCCTCTGAGTCGATGGCGTTGGCAATCGGGTAGCTGTCTCGTTCATGCAACTGCGCACTGCTACCTTCGGGAAGGATTGGGTCGTGGCCGGTTGTGTCGAAGGCCGGGTAGAGCTCTTCTACCTTGGCGGTGTCCCCCAGGCTCGCGTAGGCAACCACGCGCGCGGTTTCCTCGGACATGTTGTTCATCAGATCCCACGCCATGGCTTTCAACCAGGCGAGTGAATCGATTCCAGTCCAGGGTTCGATGTCTGCCACGGGCACGGAGAGGGAAAGAACTGTGTACTCCAGCCCTAGCTCCGAGGGTGAGCGGTCGGCAATGTAGGCGTTCACCCCATCTGCATACGCCTCGTAATACGCTCGGGACTCATCTGATAGAAGGTCCCATTCCTCCTCGGCAAGCTTTCGCCAGCCCATCGATCGAATGACGATGTCAGCCTGCTTAGCTTCCTCCGCATCCCCCACGAGCTCCGAAAGCCGCCCACCGGTCATGTGCCTGCGGTAGTCCATTTCAAAGAATCGGTCCTGAGCGTGAATGTAGCCCTGCGCACGAAACAGATCTTCATCCGTAGTCGCGTATATGTTGGGGATGCCATACGAATCACGAACGATTTCAATCGTCCCGTCCGCTCCTTCGATGACGTGCTCGCCGCCGTGGTACGGCAGGGGTTCGTTGAGCTTCTTCATGAGGAAGCCACCACCGACAGTCACGAGGACAACGATGATGGCAAGGCAAACACTGCCCGCTTTCTTGAGGAAGGGGCGAGACTGAGATGACGACATTGGCAACCTTTCACACACTCTAATGGACATCCTAAGCAGGAAATCCCGCAGCTGTGCGCGCAATCGCCGCGTTGGATACTGCGACATGAGTAGGCGAATGCCAGGAACCAGTGGAGGAATGCGTGGCAGATGTCGATGATGGACACGATCGTGGGGCACGGAATTGAAAGAATTCTTCACCCCATCACCGCCCTGAGCTGGGCAAGCATGGTTCACTTCGACTCTTGGCAACTAAAAAGTGAAAGTATGCATCTCACTCTTGACCGCGTCACCTCCAAGCAAAGGCAGCTTTCTGCGAAGTAAGGCGATCCCGGAAACAACGGGCAAAACGGCATGATGTTGTCCTACCGAGAAGTGCTCGGCATCCATGCCAACCACTGAATTTAGTGAGTGGAAAACTGGAACCATTACGAAATAGTTGCCAGGAAGCCGCAACTCATGGCAACTTGTTGCAGAAGCCGGTGGCCTCGACCACGCTTGAAGAGTAAGCCCTACTGACAAAGGAGTTAGGCCATGACCATCTCTCAACCCGCTCCCGCAACTGCCGATATTGGCGTGACCGGCATGGGGGTGATGGGACGCAACCTGGCTCGTAACCTGGCAAGGCACGAGCACCGCGTCGCCATTCACAACCGGACAGTGTCACGTACGGAAGATGTCATGGAGCAGTTCGGAAACGAAGGCTCGTTCGTTCCGTCCGAATCGCTTGAAGACTTCGTTTCCTCCCTTACCCCTCCCCGTGTTGCCATCATCATGGTTCAGGCAGGTGCGGCAACCGATGCCGTCATCGATGACCTCGCTGAACTGATGGATGAGGGCGACATCATTGTTGATGCCGGTAACGCACTGTTTACCGACACTCGCCGCCGAGAGGCATCCCTGAAGGAGCGCGGCCTCCACTTTGTTGGATGTGGCGTGTCCGGTGGTGAAGAGGGAGCCCTGTGGGGTCCGTCGATCATGCCCGGTGGCTCCAAGGATTCTTACGACCGACTCGGCCCCATGCTCGAATCGATCTCCGCGCACGTTGATGGCGAGCCCTGCTGCACCCATGTCGGTGAAGACGGCGCGGGCCACTTCGTCAAGATGGTGCACAACGGTATCGAGTACGCGGACATGCAGGTCATTGGCGAAGCCTACGATCTGCTGCGCCGCGGCCTTGGCCTCGAGCCGAAGGAGATCGCCGAGATCTTCGCGACCTGGAACGAAGGCGATCTTGATTCGTACCTCATGGAGGTTTCCGTTGAGGTTCTGCGCCAGGTCGATGCCGAGACCGGCAAGCCCCTCGTTGACCTGATCGTTGACCGCGCCGGCCAGAAGGGCACCGGCATGTGGACCGTCCAGACGGCACTCGATCTCGCCGTCCCCGTCACCGGCATCGGCGAAGCCACCTTCGCCCGTGGACTCTCGTCGGCAACACCCCAGCGCGAAGCCGCACGCGGCTTCGAAGCCGTGGCAGAAGAGTGGAACATTGAGGACCGCGATGCCTTCATTGAGGATGTGCGTCAGGCACTCTACGCCTCGAAGATTGTTGCCTACTCGCAGGGCTTCAACGAGATCCAGGCCGCAGCCGAAGAATATGGCTGGGATATCAACCTGGCCGACATGGCAAAGATCTGGCGCGATGGCTGCATCATCCGTGCCCGCTTCCTTGCGGACGTCATGGCCGCCTACGACAAGAACCCCGAGCTCCCCCTCCTCATTGCAGATGCCTACTTCTACAACGCTGTGAAGGAAGCCCTTCCGCACTGGCGTAAAGTCGTTTCCCTCGCAGCGCTCCACGGCGTCCCTGCACCCGTGTTCTCATCCTCGCTGTCCTACTACGACGGTGTGCGTGCCGATCGCCTGCCCGCCGCCCTCATCCAGGGCCAGCGCGACTACTTCGGTGCACACACTTACCGGCGTGTCGACAAGGAAGGCACCTTCCACACGCTCTGGGCAACCGACGAACGCAGCGAAGTCCAGTCCTAGCTACCTGGGTGGGTGGTCAGCTATTGGCCACCCACCCTTCCACAGGACGCACATCATCACATAACAAAGACTTTCTGCCCCACCACTGTCGCCGGCTTGCTGCATCGTCGCAGCCCCGACCACACTCAATTCACTTCCGCGACTACTCATACTTTTAGAAGAGGAAAAGATTCATGAAACTCCGTGAAGACGCCCGCTGGTCCATGGTTGTCCCGACCTCGATCGGTGTCCGCATTACTCCCGAAAACCGCCAGCCCGTGCACACCGCCGACACGTTCTTCATGCACGCAACCTCGGCCGAAACAAACGTCGCTTCCGTCTCCTCCTACCTTGGTGAGCCCACGAAGGTGCTGACGAACTTTGTTGCCGGCTCCCCCATTTCCCTCCTCATCAAGTCCGATCTCAAGCGCCGCGGCATGGCCTTTGAAGGCCCCGAGATCCCGCAGGGCGACGCATGGGGATACCGCCACCAGTTCAACGTCGCCGACTCCGGTTTCGGTGGCCGCGCTCCCCGCGTGTGGAACGACCGCTCCGGCGAGGTTGGACTCGAACTCGATATCGCAGACTTCGATCTCGATACCCTGTTCAAGGACGAGGGCGTCAAGATCCTGCACATGTCCGGACTCGTTGCAGCACTCTCCCCCAAGACCTCCAAGTTCTGCGTCGAGGTGGCAAAGAAGGCCAAGGAGCACGGCACCGCGATCTCCTTCGACCTCAACTACCGCGCTACCTTCTGGAAGGGCCGCGAGGAAGAACTCTCAAAGGCATTCCACGAGATTGCAGAGCTCTGCGACATTCTCTACGGCAACGAGGAAGACTTCCAGCTCTGCCTCGGCATTGAGGGCCCGGAAGCCGGCGGTGAGGACATTGATGAAGAGATCGATCAGTTCAAGCAGATGATTGGACGTATCCAGGATGCGTACCCGAACGCCAAGTACATCGGTACGTCTCTGCGTGAGGTTGTGTCCGCCAACCACCACAAGTGGGGCATGATCCTGTGGGGCGAGGGCGAGTTTAATGTCGCACCCCTGCGCGACATTAATGTTCTTGACCGCATCGGTGGTGGCGACGGCTCCATCGGTGGTGTTCTCTACGGCATCCTCCAGGGCTGGGAGCCCGAGAGGTGCATGCAGTTCGGATGGGCAACGGGTGCACTCGCAGCCACCTCACTCACCGACTATGGCGCACCGGCCGACGAGGCGCAGGTCTGGTCCATGTGGGAAGGCAACGCACGCGTCCAGCGCTAACCAGCTAGGGGTGTGCGGCAACCGGTTGTTGCACACCCCATCACCCCAAAACCCGGTGTCAAGTCCACATTCTTCTCGAACTTCATTGCAACTTGTGGCATGGTTGCCAAACGGCCACGCAGTGGCTGATCGGATGGAGTCGAACGTGCAAGGGAGCGCAATGTTTAGTTATCAGGTAGCAAGTCGCCAAGGACTCAGCGGCCGCCATGTCACCGAGGTCGCATCATGACCCAGGTAGCATCCAAACCTCACGCCATTGACCTCAACGTCCCGCTGCCCGACCACCTCGAACCGCTCGCGCAGGCAGTTGCATCCGAGGTTATAGAAGCACTTGATGGTGCATGCCGGCCTCGAATCGGCATCGCCTACTCCGGAGGCGTTGACTCGGCCGTTCTCACAGCTCTTGTTGCTCGCGCGGTTGGCATGGAGCGCACCGTCCTCCTGCTCGGCATTTCGCCCTCCCTCGCGGCTCGTGAACGCACCCTCGCCCACCGCCAGGCAGCCCAGCTTGGGCTTGGTGTGGAGGAGATCGAAACCCACGAGATCAACAACGAGCACTACCGGAAGAACGACGTTGATCGTTGCTACTTCTGCAAGGATGAGCTCTTCTCCCAATTTGATGATCACGCGGCAGAGGATCACGACCTCGGGGTTATTGCCTACGGCGAGAACCTCGATGATTCGAAGCGCCCCGACCGTCCCGGCGGCCGGGCAGCACGCGAACATTCCGTCCTCTACCCGCTCGCAACCGCCGGCATCAGCAAAGCCCAGGTCCGCGAAATTGCGAGCGCATTCGGCCTCGACTCCGCACTCAAGCCAGCCGCTCCCTGCCTCGCCTCTCGCATCCCGCACGGCCAGGAAGTAACCGCTGAGAAGCTGCGGGCGGTGGACTTGGCGGAAGACGTGGTGTTAGGTGCTGGTTTCACCGACTGCCGCGTTCGCCACCACGGAACCGTTGCTCGCATCGAGGTACCCACGGCAGAAATCGCGCGGATCGCGAACGATGAGATTCGTACCAAGGTTTTGAAGGGCGTGAAGGCCGCGGGATTCAACCACGTTGCCTTCGACCTCAACGGAATCCAGTCCGGTGCTTTCACGATGCAGATTCTTTCTCGCAGGCCGGAGGGAGCATGAGCGAGGTCGCGAATCTGGACTTCGATCGCTTCGCGCGTCGCGGTTACCCGGAGGCGGTTCTTGCTGACGGCAAGTCACTCGAGCAGTGCGTCGACATTGCCGAGACCTGGAAGGCCAAGGCCGATCAGGGGCATTCGCTTGGCACCGTCCTCTTCACCCGCATGACGCCCGAGAAGGCCGAGGGTGTTATGGCGGTGTTGCCAGGGGCAACCTGGCACGAGACAGCACGGATGCTTGCCTGGCCGGGCGCGTTCCCCCCTCCCTTGGGTGACACGGTTGTTGTGGCCTGCGCTGGCACCTCCGATCTTCCCGTAGCCCAGGAGGCAGCACTCACCGCCCGCTATCTCGGTCGCAACGTGACGGAGATCGTCGATGTTGGTGTGGCCGGGCTCGATCGGATCCTGTCCCACCGCTCAACCCTTGAAAAGGCACGGGTCATCGTTGTCGTGGCCGGCATGGAGGGGGCACTCGCCTCCGTCGTGGCCGGCCTCGTCTCCTGTCCGGTCGTTGCCGTACCTACCTCGGTGGGCTACGGTGCTTCCTTTGGTGGGGTGGCAGCCCTTCTGGGGATGCTGAACTCTTGCTCCCCCGGGGTCTCCGTCGTCAACATCGACAATGGTTACGGCGCCGGTCATCTCGCAGCCCAAATCACCGCTCCCAGGGATCCTCATGAGTAGCGACGAAAGACCTGAGGTCCAGGAAACGACGCTCAGCACTGCTGAGGGTAAAACGGAAGAAATGCGGCGCCGGATCACGATCTACGATGTCGCGAAGGAAGCCGGCGTTGCCCCATCGACCGTGTCCCGGGCATTTTCCCGGCCGGGGCGCGTCAACGCGGAGACCTCGAAACGCATCTACGAGGTTGCCGAGGAACTAGGTTACCGTTCGCAGGCACCGCCCCGTCTCGATACTGGCAAGCCCTCGAAGATCCTTGCCTTCGTCGTGTCCGACATTAATAACCCGTTCCTCACGCACATCATGCGCGGCTTCCAACGGGAAGCGGCTACGCAGGGGTACACGACGCTTCTCATCGACTCACAGGAGTCCGATACTGCGGAGCGGCAGTCGATCGAACGCATCCTCCAACTTGTCGATGGCGTCGTTCTGACGAGCTCGCGCATGAGCGATTCGACGATCAACCAGATCGTCAAGGTGCGCCCCGTTGTGGCCGTTAATCGTGACGTGCGCGGTGTCCCATCGATCCTGCCTGACACGGATCGTGGCATCCGGCAGGCGGTCGAACTCGTTGCCTCCCATCATCACCGCAAGCTTCTGTACCTGGCGGGCCCCGAGTCCTCGTGGGCTGACGGAGTGCGGTGGCGGGCTCTGACGGAGTCCTGCGAAGAAGTCGACATCACCCTGCGGCGTATTGGCCCCTACCCGCCCAGCCTCATGGGTGGGATGGCAGCGGCCAAGGTTTGGATCCGACAACAGTATTCCGCCGTCATGGCATACAACGATCTACTTGCGATTGGTTTCATGAAAGCCGTACAGAACGCTGGATTTAACGTGCCTGGCGACGTCTCTGTTGTCGGCATGGACAACACGATCACGACCGCGCTCACCACACCGACCCTGACCACGGTGGCAACCCCGCCGAACATGCTCGGGGTGCGGGCCGCCCGCACCCTTATCTACCAACTTCAGAACCGGTCGAAACAGGCACCGAAAACGGTGGTTGTTCCGATGAACGTTTTCCTGCGGGAGAGCGTCGGTCCTGTCCCCTCGTAAGAACCACCTCTCAACGAAAGAACCGTGATGACTACGCCTCAACGTGCTCCTTTGGAGCTCAATCCCGACCGGCTCTTCCCTGCCGATCCGCGCACCCGAGACATTACCCGCGAGATCTACGAGCAGATCGCGGACCTGCCCATCATTTCACCGCACGGACACGTGCCCGTCGAATGGCTGGCGGACGATATTCCGTTCACGGACCCGACCAGCCTCCTGCTGACACCCGACCACTACACGAACCGCATGCTCCACGGCGCGGGTGGGGTGGACCTGGCTGTCCTCGGTGTTCCAGTTGGTTCCCCCATGACCGAGCAGCAGTCTCGCGATGCTTTCCGCAAGCTGTGTGAGAACTGGAAGTATTTTCGTGGGACCCCGGTCCGCTACTGGTTCGAGCAGGAGTTCTACGACCTGTTTGCTGTTCGTGTTCGTCCAAGTGCCGAGACCGCCGATGAGATCTATGACCAGATCGCCGGCAAGCTCGCCACCCCGGAATACAGGCCGCGTGCTCTCTACGAACGGTTCAACATTGCCGCGATCGCAACAACGGATGATCCGTGCTCGGACCTGTCCGGTCACGCCAAACTAATTGCCGATCCCACGTGGAACAGCACCGTCGCTCCCACGTTCCGCCCCGATGCCTACCTCGAGCCGGGCCGTCCCGGATGGAACGATCTGACCAACAACCTTGGTGAGGTCACTGGAGTCAATGTCGATACCTATGCTGGCAACGTGGAGGCCATGCGCGTGCGCAGGCAGTACTTCAAGGACCACGGTGCAGTCTCCTCCGACCACTCGCATGCTGATGCGGGGTCGGCACGACTGACCGATGCCGAGGCGGAGAAGCTCTACTCGCAGGCACGGGCTGGCACCATTGAGCAGGCTGATGCCGATCGCCTGCGCCGCCACATGATTAACGATCAGGCACGGCTCGCAACCGAAGATGGTCTCGTCATGACCCTTCACCCCGGTGTTTATCGCAACCACGACACGAAGGCACAGCAACGTTTTGGTGCGGACGTGGGTGGCGATGTTCCGTACGCGATCCAGTTCACGAAGGACCTGCAGCCGCTTCTTGACGCCTACGGCAACGTCGACGGCTTCCACCTTGTCGTGTTCACGATGGACGAGACGGTTTACAGTCGCGAACTTGCACCGCTCGCCGGCTACTACCGGTGCCTCTACGTAGGTGCACCCTGGTGGTTCATCGACGAAGCGGATGCGATCATGCGCTACCGGCGTTCGGTCACGGGCTATGCCGGGTTCTACAAGACCTCCGGTTTCATTGACGACACCCGTGCCTTCTGCTCGATCCCCGCACGGCACGACCTGTCCCGCCGTGTCGACTCCGCGTTCCTCGGTAACCTCGTTGCCGAGCACAGGTTAGATCTCGACGAAGCTATCGAAACCGCCATTGACCTCGTGTCCACCCAGCCCCGAAAGGTATTCAAGCTATGAGCACCCAACTAACGAGAGAAAAGTTCGGACGCAAGGCCGCACCGGTCAAGATCCTCCACGTGGGCCTTGGCAACTTCACGCGAGCACACCAAGCCTGGTACACGGAGCATGCGGAAGATGCTGACGAATGGGGCATTGCCGCGTTCACGGGACGCAGGCCGCTCATGGCGGACCTGCTCACCCCGCAAGACGGCCTCTACACCCTCATCACGAAGGAAGCCTCCGGCAACGCTTTCGAGGTCATCTCCTCCGTCGTCGCCGTACATCCTGCTAGCGACTTTCAGTCCTTCATCTCCTACTTCGCCTCGCCCGAGCTCGCGATCGTCACGACGACCGTGACCGAGGTCGGCTACTGCCGCCGCCCCGATGGATCGCTAGATGTGGAGGACGACTTGGTGGTAGCCGACCTTGAGACGCTGCGAAACACCGAGGTCCACGATCTGGGCAGTGTTGAACTGTCGACCGCGCCGGCGAAGGTCCTTGCGGGCCTTCTCGCTCGCAGGGAAGCTGGCGCGGGTGCGCTCACCATCCTGCCGTGCGACAACCTGCCCGACAATGGCTCCGCCTTCCACAAGGTTGTGGCCGATGCTGCTCGCGAAGTCGATGCATCTCTCATCGAGTGGATGGATGAGAATGTTGTGTGGGCGACCTGTATGGTCGACCGCATCACCCCCGCCACCTCAGATGAAGATAGGGCCGAGGCCGAGCAGGTGCAGGGCTACACCGATGCCTCACCGGTTCCAACCGAACCCTTCTCCGAGTGGGTGATCTCGGGTCAGTTCCCCGCGGGACGCCCGAACTGGGAGTCCGCCGGTGCGCAGATCGTTGACGACGTGGAACCCTATGAGCAGCGCAAACTGTGGATGCTCAACGGCTCCCACTCCCTCATGGCCTACGCCGCCCCCATCCTCGGTCACGAGACCGTTGCAGATGCGATTGTTGACCCTGTGGTTCGGGGCTGGGTCCAGTCGTGGTGGGAGGAGGCAGGCTCGGGTCTGTCGGTGGAATGGGAAGACTACGCTAAGGCGTTGCTTGAGCGCTACGAAAACCCCAACATCCGACACCTTCTCGCGCAGATTGCGCATGATGGGTCGCAGAAGATTCCGGTCCGTATCGCCCCCACCCTCATCAACCAGCGCAAGCAGGGTCTCATGCCCAGCTCGGCCGTCAAGGCCGTTGCTGCCTGGATGCTCCACCTGCTTGGCAACGGCGCTCCCGTTGTTGACAAGAATGCTGAGAAGGTGTCGTCCAAGCTCGGAAGTGACATGGTCGAGAACGCGACCGCTGTCCTTGACTACGTCGCACCCGAACTGAACGGTGACTCGGAACTCGTGAACGCCATCACCGCAGCGGTGGAGGAGATCCTCAGCCACCGCAAGTAGCAAGACATAAATCAATAGATCGACCGTGGTGGGCCGAAAAGGGTCGTTTCCTTTTCAGCCCACCACGTGTCATGTGTCATCAGGGTTTAACGCAGAAGCGCCAGAACAACTGCGTGTTCACAACGATTGCTTCTCGTATTACGAGAGTGAATTCAAGGCGTATTTGATCCGCTGGGGAAGGTCATCTGTGACGTTTTCGGGTAGGTGATTGACCGGCCACCAGCCCACCGTCTCACTCTCATCTGACACAACAAACTCAGTATCCGGATTAACGAGTACAATAAACCCGATGTCCCAGTGGGCGGCACACGAGAAACCGCCATGGAGGCCGTGGCGGTTCAGGTCGACAATTCCTCCGGTGAGTTCGAGGTGGGGTATTCCCGATTCTTCCCGTACCTCACGCAGCGCCGCAGCGGGCAAGTCCGCATCACCTTGTTCGAGATGACCGCCGAACTGCACCCAGAATTGGCCCTTTTTGTGAAAGGTCAGGAGTACTTTGTCGACGTCGGTAGAAAACACGAAACAGCTGGCCGTCACATGCTCGTCATCGAGGGGCTTCCACAGCATCTTCTCCCCCAGTGACTCAACTCGCTCCAGGTATCTAGTCTTCGCTTCAGCCAGTTCAGCATCAACGGGATTAAAGCTTTGGAGGGAAGAAATAACGGAATCAAGCATTCATTCATCCTACTCTCCCAGGGGTGCGTACTTTCTCGCTCCCACTGCCTGTGTCATGAGTTAGTGGCAGCTATTAGTAACCTCCAATTTTGAGCGAGCGACCGGAATATTTTCCATCTTCCATAGCCATCCCAGTTCGTTACTACCTCCACTCATGAACCAGCCAGGACCTGTGCGCCTGCCAATATCGAGGCTCGAGCTAGTTAGTTTGGTGTACTTCATGCTAGCTGTACGCATGGGAGCAATTGGCTCTACATCACCGTTTAGTCGGAATGAGTGGCTGAGGACATGCAGTAGGAATTCGACGAGCTTCGGTCAAGACATTGACACCTCTATGGTTCTTTGGTTAATTAGTCGTGTAACTAACCAAGGAGGTGGTCATGGACTTCTCGTCCCAGACTCCCATCTACATCCAGATTGCGGATGATATTCGGCAGCGTGTTGTTGCTGGAGAACTGCAGGCAGGTGACCAGCTCATGTCCACAACCCAGTATTCGACGACGTATCGAATCAATCCCGCCACCGCCAACAAGGCCTTCAATTTGCTTGTTGAGGAGGGGGTCGTTGAGAAGCGTCGTGGTATTGGCATGTTCATTACCCCGACAGCCCACGAGACACTGACCCGGGCCGGGCGGGCGACCTACACCGAGGACACGCTCTCCCCCGCCATTCGTGCCGGCCTCAGGCTTGGCATGTCCTCTGAATCCATTCTTGACCTTGTGAACACGATCCTGAAGGAACAATCATGACCTACCCAATTTCGCTCAACGATGTCTCCTACGCTTACGGAAAGAATCACGCTCTGAATGAGGTCACGGCCGAGATTCAGGCTGGCACAATCACCGGTCTGCTTGGTCGAAATGGTTCGGGCAAAACCACGCTAGGGATGCTGCTTGCTGGCCAGCTCAAAGCCACGGGCACGCTTCGCGTCAAAGACGAAGACCCATGGGAGAATCCGGAACTGATGCCGAATACGGTTCTCGTCACCGATTCGACGTCGATCTTCCTTGATTCGAAACTCAATCGGACAACAGAATTGTGGCGGCTCATTCGACCGAACTGGTCTGAAGACCTCTACGAGGAACTCATGGACCTGTGGGGGCTTGATGGCAAGAAGACGTACTCGTCTCTGTCTCGGGGCCAGCAGTCTGCCTACATCGCCACCCTCGGCCTTGCCTCCCGCGGTAAACTCACCATCTTCGATGAAGTTCATTTAGGGATGGACGTCGTTGTGCGCCAGGAATTCTATGACACGCTCTTGAGGGAGTTCGCTCACCACCCTCGCACGATCATTCTCTCGTCACATCTCGTTCCCGAAATCGAGAACATTGTCGAAGATGTTCTCATCATCGACCGGGGTTCGGTTGTAGCAGCTGGTAATGCAGACGATCTCCGAACCCAGCACGGAAGCGATGGCAGGCAAGCGACTCTCACCGATGTTCTCATTGGCCTCACCGGACGGAGGGACCGCTCATGACACACGCAATGATTGCTCATAACACCGCATCGTTTGAAAAGAAGAGCTATTGGTGGAGCGGGATCACGATCACGGTTGTTGTCGCAGTCCTCTTCATCGTCCTCACTTTCCTGCCCCAGGACTGGATCGATACGTATCTGGAGACGAATAAGGAAAGTATCCTCGGTCTCCCAAGTAATCAGGGACTGCGGTACCTACCGTTGGCAACCGGACTCGCCCCAACTCTTGCGGTCTTCAATCTCGTGACCGGCGTTATCAACGCTGCCGAGTCGCGCAGCTACCTTGGTGCCGGGATGACACGGATGGCGCTGTGGCGGGATGCTCGTCGCGCAAATCTCTTCTTCGGCCTCATGCTCTGGCTTATTCTGATCATCGCCTTCCTTACCGCACTCCTGCTTGACGGTGGAGTGTTTGGCATTAGCATCACAACTATTCTCTGGTGGACTGCCGGCCCCCTCATCGCCATCCTCATTGCTTACGAGCTCGGCTACTTCTGTTCCCTGCTCTACGTCCGTCTCCACTGGGTGGGAGCAACCCTGGCAATCGGCTGCTTCACGGTGGGCCTTGTAGGAATCTCTGCTCTCCTTGATCAGTCAGGCATTCTCAACGCCCTGGGCTGGCTCGCCTCTGCAGCCGGCATCATGATCGTGCTGATCTGTTCATATCGCATGCTGACAACCCTTCCGATACGACGTAGCAGCTAAGGAATCCATCATGACAACACATCAATCCCTCGCCGATGCAATCGATCGGGCCGAAGCACGAACCGTTGGTCCCATGTTTGCCTGGATCTTCGGAGTTCTCGCGGTCGCATTCCTCCTCACTGCTGTTCTGCCAGGAAAATTCTTCGATAGTAGCCTCGACGTGTTCTTGACCTATGCCATTGCAACCTCCGAGCAGCACCAGTTTCTGACCGTGGCCAACTGGGCGATTGGGGCCGGAGCAATATTCATTTTGGTCATGGGGATCGGGACAGCCGCGGAGTTCCGTTCCTATCTCGGGGCTGGCGTTACTCGCATGGCAATCTGGCGCAATGGTCGCTTCGCTGCCTTCGGTCTCGCCATCATGCTGACCGGCGTCATCATCGCAGTCATCGCCCTAGGTCTATTATTCGACGGGGCATTCGGCCAGGTTCACTGGGGCAAGCTCGCCCTTCTCATCCTTGGCATTGCAGTGGCATACTGGGCGATATACGAGTTCGGTTTCTATCAGGGATTCATGTGGGTGAGGTTCGGAGCTCTTCCCGCACTACTTGCCACCATCCCCGTCCTTCTCATCGCGCTTTTCCTTATCGAACCGGCATTCAACCCCGAATATTGGGCACTGATCTGCATTGCCATCATCCTTCTCATCACCTTTGTTACCAGCTATCGTGCGGCACTCACCATCCCCATGAGGCGCAACAGTTAGAGGCAAGCACAGAGTGCACATGGCAGAGAATCCCTCCCACTTTGTGCTCTAGAGCGGAGAAGGGAAGGAAATCAGGAAGTAAAAGATTAAACAAGAGAAGAAGCACTGTGCGGCTACACTGTAGTGGCCACACAGTGCTTCTTCCTTCTTGGTTCGTCGTCGATCAGGCCCGGAGTCGATCAGGTCCGGACGACGGGCTGACGCAGAAGGGTTCGCAGCTTTTCGGGAGCCGTTCGCCTGGGATCGCCGAGATAGATCTCGTGGTGTTTCCCAGTCATGACCAAGTCATTATCTGGAATGTACTCCTCGTGCATCGTCTTCAACACGGACCCCTCATCGTCATACGAAGCGACATGAAGGGCTTGGACGGCCAGGCCTTCGCTCAGATGCTCCCAGCGGACTCGGTCAAGTAAGGCTGGGGCGTCTTTCTTTGAGGTGACGGTCCGACGGGCGGTCTCAACCATGTCGCGATCGATCCATTCCGGGGTCATGATCATCATCGCCCACTGCCACGCATTCTTATCCCGTCGAGTGGTGGACACATCCATGTCCTCCGCCTACCACAGTCCTTCCAATGGTGGAACGACGTAGTCGCGTTCGAGCTCGTTCTTGCTCATGAATTTCAGAGCGTAGGCGAGCAGATACAGTGCTTCGAGCGAAAGCTCGTAGTCCTTTGAAGTGTTCGGATCTCCGCTTCCGTCGATCATGAGGAATGACTGATCGGGGACTTCAAGGAGCTGGAAGACACCTTCCCTACCCTTGTAGTGCGGCTCCTTCTTGACATCGAGTTTCTCCACGTCTCACTCCCCTACCTCCCCAACCTCGAACCCGACAACACTACATCGCCTCGTTCAAGCACGACTCACGCTCAAATCTTTCCGGCTTCACAGCGTATTCCACGCCTGAGGGGGTGATGTCAGTACTGTGAGGGTGTTACTGCGATGGCGATAGTGCGATCGCGGCACATTGGCCTGTGCCACCATCTGTCCCTCAAGCACCTTCGCGGACAGTGCCTCGGCAAAGAACCGACCGGACTGAGTACGCGGGGATAACGAGAGTCACTACGATTTCTTTAGACGGTTGCGGGTTCGCGGATCTGGCCATCGATGACGGTGACGAGCTCATCGAATGCTGACCGGTGAATGAGGTCGTGGGTGACCAGCAGCGTGGCGGTGTTGCGTTTGTGGGTGAGGTGCTCGATCAGTTCAATGATCTCCGCTCCTCGTTCCTGATCCAGTGCACTCGTGGGTTCGTCGATGAGGAGAATATCCGGGTCGTGCACGAGGGCACGGGCAATGGCAACGCGTTGGCGTTCACCGCCCGAGAGCTGATGGGGCCTCTTGTCAGCACGGGCTGCGAGTCCCGTAGCTTCCAGAAGCTCATCTGCTCGTGCGGTGATCGTTGCCTTGTGCTTCTTCGATCCGCCACCAAGATGTGCCATCACTTCAATCTGTTCCCTTGCGGTCAAGGCAGGTAGCAGATTGGACTGCTGGAAGACGATCCCGATCCGGTCCCGTCGAAGCTCGGTCGCTTCAGTTTTAGATAGCTGTGCAGCATCGACCATGTTCTCGCCTGATCCGATCAGCACCCCGCCCGTGTCGGGGGTGATGAGGGAGGCGGCAATCGCCAGAAGGGAGGACTTGCCGGATCCGGAGGGGCCGGTGATCCCCATGAGCATCCCAACCTCACAGCGCAGCGAAACATTGTCGACCGCGGTGATGCGACTATTTCCATCCGGGTAGGTCAGTGTGACGTTCTGTAGTTCAATCATCGGTTACTCCCAAGTGCAGTGAGCGGATCGGCTTTCGTAATGGTGCGCAGGGCAAAGGCAGCCCCGGCTAGGCCCAGCACCATGAGGATGAGTGCTGGAACGAGGGTCGTTAAGGGATTGAGCATGAACGGAAGTGCCTGCCCAGCCAAAGTTCCGAAGGCGACAACACCAAGGAGTCCAATGCCCACGCCAGCGACCAGAACGGTCAGTGCCTGTCCGAGAGCGTCCGTGACGAGGGATCCCGTTGAGGCACCCAATGCCTTGAGAACCGCCACATCTCCCTTTCTCTGCATGGTCCACACCGTGAAGAAGGCACCAACAACGAGGGCGGAGATGCCGAAGAGCATGCCGATCATGAGGGCGAGGGAACCGATCTCGGAAGAGAATGAGTCGAGAGCCATGAGGCTCGACACAGTTGTCATCGCCTCTGTCGCGGTTGCCGTTCCAATGGCGTCCCAGTCGGGGCTACCGTTAACAATCAATGCCGTGGGATCACCGGTGCCTCCCATCCTTCCGCTTACTTCACTCCAGGCGTTCTCCGTCATGACAACAACCGGGGTGTGGCTGTACCACAGGTCACCACTGACAGCGGCAACCCCGTAAGTTGTACCCGAAACGGTGATCGAATCACCAATGGCCACCCCGAGTTCATCGGCCGCACTCTCCGAGAGTCCCACCTGCTGGTCGGTAGCGGGCACGAGACCGAACAGCTCATTCGCTTCCGCATCACCAGCTTCTAGTCCAAATAGCGTGATACCAACCTGGTCCTCACTTCCTGCCCGAGAACCACGGGCCTGGGTGATACCGACAGGAGAGACGGAATCAACCCCGGCAGCATTCGACCACGCCGACACCGTTTCCTCGTTGATGGACGAGGTGGAGAACATGGGTTGATCATCCCCCGCATTGCTCAACACGAGCCGATCCCCCGGCAACTGCAGAACCGCAGAAATATTCTGAGACGCAAGCCCTCCGGTCAGTCCCGTCAGGAAACCAACCAGGAGGGTCATGAGGGCAACAACGGTACCGATGAGGAGAAACCGGCCGCGGGCGAACCGCAACTCTCTCCACGCAACAAACATGACAGACCTTTCTAGCGGCACACCCTGTGCCAGCCACTCTTTCAGTCTCGTCATCTACACGACATTCAACATCGCCCATCGAACTGGTCTTCACCTCAACCTTTTGGTTGATCCAGATGCTCTGTCGCTGGCGTACTCTGGAATGGTCATGGCTCACTCAAATCTTGCCCCGGTGTTTACCGGGCTCCGGTACGGACTCCACACGCTGGTTACCGGCCTCCTCATTTTTGTCATTGCCCAGGCCTTCGCCCAGGACCGTGACCTCAAATGGTGGGTGCTCATAATCGCAGTTATCTTCCTCGGCACCTACGTGTCAGCTTCCTTCGCACCGAGAAGGAATGCCACGAGCACGCCTTCCACGGACGTGCCGAAAAATTTGAGCAAATCAAGCACACCGCAGGTGCTAGCCACCGGCTCGGGAAC
Organism: Flaviflexus massiliensis; assembly: GCF_001375495.1. Lineage (GTDB taxonomy): Bacteria > Actinomycetota > Actinomycetes > Actinomycetales > Actinomycetaceae > Flaviflexus > Flaviflexus massiliensis. The sequence continues at coordinate 1,690,114 of NZ_LN831058.1, forward strand.
CTCGTGGATCCTTGCGCTCACGGGCGAATGGGCGCTCTTGACGTGGCTGAGCCCCGAGGCAGCCTTCATCGTCTTCCCCATGTTCTTCCTCTACATCCACCTCATCCCGGGGATCGGTGGGGGCATTGCCATCATTCTCGCTACCCTCTTCGCCATCGTCGCCCTCGGCCTGCACTCCGGCTTCTCCATCGGTGGCGTCATCGGCCCCCTCATCGGAGCCTGCGTTGCCCTCCTCATCGGCCTCGCCTACCGCGCACTCCAACGAGAAGCCCAGGAACGGGAAGAGCTACTCGCAGAACTACTCCGCACCCGCAAGCAGCTCGCCCAGACCGAACGCGAACAGGGTGCGCTCGCGGAACGCGCACGTCTCGCCCGCGACATTCACGACACTGTCGCCCAGGGACTATCGAGCATCCACATGCTGCTCAATGCGGCAGAGCGGGATCGGAGCGAACAGGGCCTGACCTACATCACCCTCGCCAAGGAAACTGCGCAGGAGAGCCTGACAGAAACCCGAAACATCATTGATGAGCTCACCCCCAAGGAACTCGATCGCGGTCTCGCGGGTGCGCTGCGGAGACTCGCAACCGATCAGGCAGCGCGCACCGGAATCGACATCACCGTTGACGCTCACGAGGGTGAGATGCCGATGCAATTGCAGACTGCGCTGCTACGGATCGCCCAGGGCGCACTCTCCAACGCAACCAGGCACTCGAATGCGGAGCACATCCGGGTTGGGCTCGAGCTTGCCGAGATCTCTGTACCCACTTTCGATTCAGATAAGGGCGAACACGAAGCAGGAAGCGGTCGCAGTCTTCACTCGGCTACGTTGACGGTGGCGGACGATGGTCGCGGATTCGATATCGACACGATCGAGCAATCCGCCCAAAGCACTGATTCATTTGGGCTCAACGCGATCAGGCAGCGCGTCGAACAACTCGACGGCACGCTCGCCATCGACTCCGAACCCGGACAGGGAACAGTCCTGTCGACGACAGTGTCCTGGGATGGGAAGGACAACCAGTGATTACGCTGATCCTTGCCGACGATCATCCGGTGGTCCGGGCCGGCATCCGCGCCATGCTCTCAAGCGACCCCGACCTAGAGATCCTGGGTGAAGCGTCAACCCCCGGTGAAGTAATTGCAATGGCACAAGAGCTGAAGCCGGATGTAGTGCTCATGGACCTCCAGTTCGGGACGGAACAGACTGGCGCCGATGCGACCAAGGAGATCAGGTCGCAAAAGGAAGCTCCCGCGGTTCTCGTGCTGACGAACTACGACACCGATGCGGACATTCTCAGTGCAGTCGAGGCTGGGGCAAGTGGATATTTGCTCAAGGACTCTCCCCCGGAAGAACTCATTGCCGCGATCAAGGCTGCAGCAGCGGGTGAAACCGCGCTCGCTCCCGCCATCGCCGGCCGGCTCATGGCCCGCATGAGATCCCCGCAGACGAGCCTGTCGGTCAGGGAAATGGAGGTTCTGCAACTGGTGGCCGACGGTGAACCGAACACTCAGATTGCGAAGCTTCTGCACATCACTACCGCCACCGTCAAAACCCACCTCGTGCACATCTACACCAAGCTTGGAGTGTCCTCCCGAACAGCCGCTGTGGCAGTCGCTCGAGATAGTGGACTTGTTCGATAGAGAGACCATCCAAGCACGGGTTGAAAGCAGGTCCAGATCGGCACTTGAGCCAGCAGGACTTCTCAACCCGCCATCTTCATCGCCTGGCACGTACGATGGCTAGGTGCGAAGAAAGAAAAAGCCATCTAAGTCGATCAAGCCAGGTAACGGCAAAGCACTGAAGCCTTACCACTGGTGGCAGGCTCTCTATCGGACAACTTTTTCTATTCCTCTGACCGATGAGCACGGTCAATCACGAAACTATACGATCGACGTCGACTATTTTGATTGGACGATTCCCCTCTACACAGACGGGGTACAAACCCACAAGGGTGACTACCCTGTGAGGTTCCCGGTCCCGGGTGGAATCATTCATGCCAACCTGTCGATCTACGGTGCAAGCCGAATGCATTACGAGCCCGAACATGGGGATGCCGTTCTTCTCAGGCCCCACCCGAAATCCCTGGAAGGTAGGCGGGCAGCGTTTGGGCGGAAGCATCCGGTCGCATCCCGTCTCATCGGTTGGCTGGCAATCGCCATTCTGCTCATCTCACTCGGGCTCTTCATTCCCCAGCTCATCGAGAGAATCTCAGAGATCGAGGTCATCGCAGACAATCTCGGCACCTTCACTTCCCCGATTAACCTTCCAGCCTGGCTCAACACAACTCTCTTCATTGCTGGCATCCTGGCAGCAATTGAACGGGCGCTGTCCCTGCGCAACCATTGGCTCATCGATGCCGACACGTGGTGGCTGGATTAGAACCAATCGTGGGGACCCGAGACCAAGAGATACAACTGCGCCCATCAGCGTGACAATTTAGACTCGCGAAAAGTCACACAATGACGGGAGGTGAACAACAGTGGAGTTCCTCTTTGTCCTGTTGGCAACTTTCGGGCTCCTCATGACCCTCATTCCTTACAAGCTCTACGAAATCTACAACACGCTGAGGTTCGAGAATCCTGAGTTCCACGAACCCTCTGTATTCGCACTCATCTTGACCATAATCAAAGGGATCGGAGTCATTGTGGTCGCTCTCTATTTCTTGTTCAACATGCCGATCCGCAAAACTAGAGACTGCCAGTCCTATGAAAATCAATGCACTAGTCAGTGACAGCAAGTCATCGGAAGTATGCACTTTCGGTACAGGTCAGGGTAGACAGGCACTACTTGAACAGCTCTCACCAGACGAGACTCCCTTAGAAAAGTAGCAAATGCAGGTCCTCAACTGTCCCGCATAAGGACCGGCCAAATATCAAACATAGGAAGACCATGAAGAAAGCCCTCGCCATTATCTCGCTCTTACACTCACCGCCACCGCATGCGGTGAACCGTCAGACGACTCTGCACTATCTCCAGAACTACCGAGCGCAGCCACACCCACAGTTCCAACTGAGCAAGCACCACAAGAAGAGACCGAAGAACAAGTCGAAGAATACACCGAAGAATATGAGGAAAATTCCGCTGAGGAGACGCAGGACGGCTCTTCCAATAACGTCGATAATGTTGCGGCATGCAAGGAGATCTTCAACGGCACTCTGATCGCGGATGTTCCCGACGTGATCCTTCGCTTTCATTCCGGAGAAGAGCCTTCCCAGCAAGAAATGATTGATTTGCACTCTCGTCTCCAGCTCCTGATCAAAGGTTCCGAAGGAGAGTTGCAGGAAGCACTGATCGAGCTCGATCAACCGTTCCGAGAGTTCAAAGAGGCTGTTGTAACATCGCAACGAGGTGGCCCCTCAGAGGTCTACATTGACACCGACGGCTCTATGACTCGAGCGACTGAGATCATGGATATTTCCTTCGAAATCTACGATCTTGGACCGATAACTCGATAGCACTCTGAGCATTTATTGCGCTTGGAGGATAGTTGTCTCTATTCCATCCATGCTCCTGAAGTGGTCCAGACGATACGTCATAGCTACACCTGCGGTTTTCGGACAGACTGGCAATGGTCTGCAACCACATGTGTATTCGACGCTTAAGCACCTGCCCTGACCTTGGCTCTCGCCCAATGCGACCGGCATAATTCCCCCTACACGCAACCCGATAATTCAATTCGGCCGGACAATTCTTGCCATAGTCAGCGGGTATGTGATGTAACGGATGCAGACGGAAGACGCGGCAAACACACTCTCATAGACGCTCGGCAGGCGTCAATCTGCAGATATTTGTATACCGCCCAATAGATCGGTCAGCGATACGTGCTCGGGTATTGGAACGCCCGGGGCCGTGTTGAAAACGATAATGCCGGCATCTCTTTTTCGTTAAGATACCGGCGTTATCTGCTGGTCGGGCTGGCGGGATTTGAACCCACGACCCCTTGACCCCCAGTCAAGTGCGCTACCAAACTGCGCCACAGCCCGTTCGCGATTGCGACTGTTCAAGATTAGCTCATTCTTGCGGCTAATCTCCAATTCGACAACCCGTCTAGAACGTTATTGATGCCACTATTTCCTGATTCTCAAGGACAGGCCGGTGACCCCACCCTCGGTCTTCTCAAACTCTGTCATAGCCGTCGTCACGACAGTGAAACCATCCGCCTCAAGCTGTTTCACTGTTTCGGGAGCGGCCTGGGACATCAGGAGAGTCGTCTCGTTGAGAATGAGCGCCTGTGTGCCTTCACGTTCAATCGCTCTGCGGTATCCCGGGAAGTAGGACTCGGGTGGTCCGTACTTCGGGTGGGAAAGGAATGTGCCATCCGGCAGTGCGGTCACGACGTTCTTGAGGTGGAGGGCATGTTGCACTGGGACGGTCACAATTTGTGGCTCGTAGTCGGCAAGGCCGCGCTTCAGCCAATCCACACCATCCAGGTCCGTCCTGGTTGAGAGTCCGGTCCAGATCTTGCCATCGCGCTTGATAATGTCCCCGCCTTCCAGGTAGCCCCAGTTCGCAAGCTTCTTGATCGTCAGACCAAGATCCTCCAGTGCCTTCCGTACGGCTACCGTTTCTGGTTCACGGGAAGGATAGCGGGGGTTGGCAATGATGGCGGTGTCCTTGTACACCACCGCCATGTCCTCCACAAACACCGAGTCGGCTTGATTTGGTGCCGGTTCTACCTCGATCACTTCCGCCCAGTCGGCCAGAATCGCGCAGTAGTCCTCCCACTGCCGCAAAGCAAGGTCGGCATCAACTTCGGTCCGTGCGCGGTGCGTCAAGAGCCCATTGGCGAGCTTCGGTGAGGGCCTGCGAACGAGAACATGGGTGAGTGTCACTTCTTCTTGCGCCTTTCCCGGACACGGACCGAGATCTCGATCGGGGATCCCTCAAAGTCAAAGGTTTCCCGCAGGCGGTTCTCGATGAACCGGCGGTAGCCGTGCTCGATGAATCCCGAGGCAAAGATGACAAATCGGGGCGGAGCGGTGCTCGGCTGCGTGGCGAACAGGATCCTGGGCTGCTTCCCACCGCGGACGGGGTGGGGATTAGCTGCGGATAGTTCACCGAGGAAGTTGTTGAGCTTCGCGGTGGTGATGCGGCGGTTCCAGTTGACGTATGCCTGGTTCATGGCCGACGAGAGCCTGTTCGTGTGCCACCCGGTCAGTGCCGACAGGTTGACCCGCTGGGCCCACGTGAGCTGAACGAGTTCACGCTCGAGCTCGCGGTTGAACTCGGCCTGACGTTCCACATCGACGAGGTCCCACTTGTTGGCGATGATGACGAGAGCACGCCCAGCATCCACCACCTGTTGAATGACTCGAACATCCTGTTCCGTCAGCGGTTCGGAGGCGTCGAGAAGGACGAGGCCGAGATCAGATTTCTCGATTGCACTCTGGGTGCGGAGTGAAGCGTAAAAGTCGGCGCCTGAAGTCTGGTGAACGCGGCGGCGGATGCCGGCCGTGTCAACGAAGGTCCAGGCCTCCCCATCGAGCTCAATGAACTCGTCAACGGGATCGCGGGTCGTACCCGCAAGCTCGTTCACGACAACGCGCTCTTCGCCAGCCAGGCGGTTCAACAGCGAGGACTTGCCAACATTGGGGCGACCCACGAGGGCAACCCGGCGGGGTCCGTGTGAGCGATACCTGCCGTTGACCTGCGAGGTTTCGGGCAGGAGCTTCAAGATCCGGTCAAGTAGATCGCCGGATCCGCGGCCGTGCAGGGCCGAGACGGGATAGGGTTCCCCCAGTCCCAGGGACCAGAGGTAGGCAGCGTCGGCTTCCTGAGTGTCGGAGTCAACCTTGTTTGCGACCAGGACGACGGGTTTGCCGGAGGCACGCAGGAGCTTGACCACTTCCTCATCGGTCGAGGTGGCACCAACAGTTGCGTCGACTACGAAGGCAGCAGCGTCTGCCTCGTTGATCGCGATCTCGGCCTGCTGAGCGACGCTGAGATCGAGTCCCTTAACCTTTGTTTCCCAACCACCCGTATCAACCACGGTGAAGTTGCGTCCGTTCCAGTTGGCGTCGTAACGGACACGGTCACGGGTCACGCCGGGCAGGTCCTGCACAACGGCAACTCGCTTGCCGAGGATGCGGTTGATGAGGGTGGATTTGCCAACGTTGGGCCGTCCCACCACGGCAAGAACGGGAGGAATGGGTTTCTCGTCTGGTGCGGGGGCTCCTTCTTGCCATTCGAGTTCGGCAAGATCCTCATCGGTCAGGTCGTACTGGTCCAGTGCACTGCGCAGTGCGGCTGTCATATCCTCGGTCATTGGACCCTCTCCATACGCTCTTCCACGGCTGCCACGACTTCCTCAATGGTCATATCCGAGGAGTCGATCGTGACAACCCCATCGGAGGCCGTCATAAACTTTGTGACCGCGGAATCGATGCGGTCTCGCCCGGACACGATGTCCCGCGTCTTATTCAATGTCTCTTCGTCTGCTTTGCCCGAGAGTTCCGTAGCACGCCGCCTCAGTCGTGCCTCTTCTGAGGCGATGAGCAACACGCGCACGTCAGCATCAGGGTTCACGACGGTTGTGATGTCACGGCCCTCGGTAACGATCCCCCGCCCGCTCGAGAAAGAATCTAATGTCAGCTCGGACTGAATAATGTTTCTCTGCATCTCGATGAGAATGTCTCGCACCGGAAAGTAGGAGGAGACGATCGAAACAACGGCGGACAGTTCGGGGCTGCGAATGATCGCGGAAATATCTTCGCCATTGCAAATGTGGGTCTGATCATCAGGATCAATGGGAACGATCAGCGGAAGTAACTTAACGGTCTCAACCACTGCAACTTCATCTTGAAGATCAACGCCCTGTTCCTGCACCCACCAGGTTGCAGCGCGGTACATGGCACCGGTATCGAGGTAGGCCAGCTTGTTGCGGCGCGCAACCTCGCGGGACACGGTGGACTTGCCTGATCCGGACGGCCCATCGATCGCGATCGTGATACCCACTACTTCTCCTCCATCTCAACCGAAGCAACAGTCCACCCGCGTTCCTCAAGCCCCTCCGAAAGAGGTGCTGCTTGTGCGGGGTTGACACTGATCTCGGCCCGCCCGACCGGTTGGGCGGCCGAGTGTTCAAGCGACAAGTCTTCAATGTTAATGCCGATATCGCCGGCTTCGGTAAAGAGGCGACCGAGCTCACCCGGTTTATCCGGCACGAGAACGGTGACGGTGGCGTAGCGCATGGGAGCGCCGCCGTGCTTGCCGGGAATGCGGGACACTCCCTCATTACCGTCCGAGACGACCTTGGCAACCTTGGACACGCCCGAGTAGTCGCCCCGGGCCGCCATCTCGTCCACCCCCTCGATGAGGTCATCGAGCCGGGAACGCAGTTCTTTCAGGACAGTCCCGACCGGTCCGGGATTGCCGGCAATGATCATGGCCCACAGGTCTGCATCCGAGTTCGCGATCCTGGTCGTATCGCGTAGCCCCTGCCCCGCCAACCCCAGGCTTGTCGGGCTTGCCTCCGTCAGGGTGGAGGCAAGGAGGGAGGAGACGAGCTGGGGAACGTGACTGACCCGGGCAACGGCCTGATCGTGGAGAACTGCCGTCATTTCCACCGGGTACGCTCCCACCTCCATGCCAATCCGCTTCATGAGAGCAACAGCCTCCGGCTGGGATGTTTCGTGCGGAACCACAACCCAGGGGCGCCCAATAAACAGGTCAGCATCCGCCGCGATCGCGCCTGACCGCTCCCGGCCCGCCATCGGGTGCGACCCGACGTAACGATCACGGGGCTCCTCAACCTCGTTGACAACGATCCCTTTGACCGAGGCCACGTCCGTGACGAAAGCATCGGGGAAAGACCGCAGGGACTCATTAATCCACTCCGCCGCCACATCCGGCGGCGTCGCAACAATGACGAGATCCGGGGATACCGACTCATCGGTCACGACCGTGCCCGCACCAAGATCCTGGGCGAGCGCGGCAACAACGGGTGAGCCGTCCACGAGCTGAATCTCATGGTTTCGTGACAGGCACAGACCAAGCGATGTACCAAGTAGCCCGGTGCCGATGATGCGGATGATCACAGGTCAACCGACTTCATGAGAGCAGCAAGCTCCGATCCGCCGATAACACGCGAACGTCCCGGCTTGAGCCGGCCGAGTCCGATCGTGCCGAACTCGGTGCGGACGAGGCGAACGACGGGGTGACGGACGGCCTCAAACATGCGACGTACGACCCGGTTGGCTCCCGAGTGGAGCGTGATTTCGACGATCGAGTTGGGCAGTCCCATCTCGATGATCTTGACCTTATCGGCCTTGACGAAGCCGTCCTCGAGGGTGACACCTTCTTCGAGGCGGCGAATAATGGACCTGTTGACCTGGCCCTCAACGGTTGCCACATAGGTTTTCGGCACCTCGTACGAGGGGTGGGTGAGGCGGTGGGTGAGATCCCCATCGTTCGACAGGAGAATGAGTCCCTCGGTGTCGGTATCGAGCCTGCCCACGTGGTAGAGGCGCTCCTCCCTCATTTCCACAAACTGTGCGAGAGATTCCCTGCCCATGTCATCATCCATGGTCGATACGACCCCGGCTGGCTTGTGCAGCGCGATGGTGACCTTTGATTCGTCGAAGGTGATGCGTTCCCCATCTACCCGGATGATCTGATCGGGGGTGACGCGGGTGCCGAGCCTGGTGACGGTCTTACCGTCGATCGATACTCGGCCCTGTTCGATGAGGTCTTCGCAGGAGCGTCGAGATCCCACGCCAGCATGCGCCATCACCTTTTGTAGCCGCTCGCCCTGTTCACTCATTGTCGATCCTTTTCTATCTCATCGAGCTCATCCAGCTCGGGTAAATGCGGGGAGGCTGGTGGCAGTTCCGCCAGCGATGTCATCCCCATTTTCTCTAAGAAATATCCAGTTGTACCATACAGAACCGCGCCGGTTCCTTCTTGGCCCGTTGCCTCAACGAGCCCCCGGGTGGTGAGCGTCCGAACGACACCATCCACGTTCACTCCTCTGATCTCTGCGATTTGGGAGCGGGTGACGGGTTGCCGGTAAGCAATAACCGCAAGGGTCTCGAGTGCAGGACCGGAGAGCTTACCGGTCTGACCGTGGGTGACGAAGGAACCAACAACCTCCGCGTAGGCCGGGGACGAATAGATGCGCCAGCCCTCCCCCACTTCACGCAGGTCAAATCCGCGCCGCCTGCCATTCTCTCCCCGGTATTCGGCGGCCAGCGATCGCAAATGCTTGTCGATGATCGCCTCTGATAGTCCGAGGACGTCGGAGAGGTGACGCACCGAGACGGGTTCGGGCACCACCATCAGGATCGCTTCAAGAGCACCCAGCACGTCCCCCTCATCAAACCCATTAACCTGATCGGTCACGGTACGTTCATCTTGATCCCTGGCGTCACTATCGCTTGCGGGGTTGATGGGCGGCTCTATGGTGATGTCAGTATTCATGTCTGGCTCGGTGGAGCCTAGATCTGGGTGATTGGATTTGGTCACGCTCCCCACCTCACTTCCAGTTCCGCGAGGGCGCGCTCCTGGTGGATGGTGACGGTCCCTTCCCGCAGTTGGTCAAGGACGGCAAGGAAGAGGGCGACGATGGTGGCGGTGGTGGGAGCATCTGCGCACAACTCCCGGAAGGAGATCGGCTTCCCGCCCGCAAGCTTCTGCCTGAGGACAAGGATCTGGGATTCCACAGAAACGAGCGGATCGTGCAGATGCGAGAGCCCGATCGTGGGCTCGGTCCGGTCCCGTTCAAGGATCTGCCTAGCAAGTTCCGCAAGCCCTTCGGGTGTGATGGTGAGCTGCACGTCGGGAATAATCTTCGTGAACTCCTCCTCCATCGGTACCTCCCGGCCTACGGCACGATCATTGTCCGCCAGGGTGCGGGCCACGAGGGAGGCGAGGTCCTTGTATGCCTTGTATTGGAGGAGCTTCGCAAATAGGAGGTCGCGGGCCTCGAGAAGCTCGAGATCCTCCTCATCTTCCTCCGTTGAGGGCAGAAGACGTGCCGCCTTCAGTGCAAGTAGCGTGGAAGCAATGACGAGGAACTCGCTTGCCTGGGAGAGGTCCATCTCTGCCCTGGCTCGAGCGTGGGCGAGGAATTCATCGGTGACTTCGGCTAGCGCAATCTCGGTGATGTCGAGTTGACGCTTGGCAATGAGGGAAAGAAGGACGTCGAACGGGCCCGAGTAGACGTCGAGAGTGACGTCGAAACCGAGTGCGCTCTCCTGATCAAAGAGAGACTCCTGCCGCCCCTTCATCACGCACTGTGGCCGCGAGCAATAACCTCACGAGCGAGCCTGCGATAAGCGTGGGCACCGTTATGGGTCGGTGCGTAGGTCGTGATCGGTTCGGCTGCGATCGTGGCATCGGGGAACTTAACGGTGCGGGAAATCTTCGTATCGAACACCCTGTCGCCGAAGCCTTCCTCAACGGACGCAATGACTTCGCGTGCGTGGAGCGTGCGATTATCCACCATGGTGAGGAGCACGCCATCAAGGCGGAGCTTCGGGTTGAGGCGTTCGGTCACGCGTTCGATCTGTTCCACGAGAAGTGCCACGCCCCTCATGGCGAAGAACTCCGCCTCGAGGGGAATGATGACGCCGTGGGCGGCGGTCAGCGCGTTCACCGTCAGGAGGCCAAGCGAGGGCTGACAGTCAATGATGATGACGTCGTAGTCATCCATGACCGGCCGCAGCACCCGCGCGAGGGTATGTTCGCGGCCAACTTCGGACACCAGCTGGATTTCTGCCGCGGACAGGTCGATGTTTGCGGGTACGACATGGAGACCATCAACGATGGTTTCGTGGATGATTTCGGTGATGTCGGGCTTGGGTGCGAGCAGCTCCGTGTAGATCGTCCGGTCGAGGGCGCGCGCGTTGACACCGAGGCCGGCGGAGGCAGCGCCCTGGGGGTCGAAGTCGATGAGGAGAACCCTGCGCCCATACTCCGCCAATGCGGCCGCGAGGTTGATGGAGGTCGTAGTTTTACCCACGCCGCCCTTCTGATTGCACATGGCGATGATCCTGGCGGGTCCGTGGGATTCCAGTTCCGGTGGGTACGGGAAGTCCTGATCGGCCGGGTCATCCATGAGCGGGGGTTGGTTCGGGTTCTCAGTCACCCCTCAACAATAGCGAATTAGTGGCCTCGGCGTGCACGGGGGTGCGATGTCGCAAAGGTTTCCTTCAGTGTTTCAATGCTCACAGCCGTATAGATCTGGGTTGTGGTGACCGAGGAGTGACCGAGCAGTTCCTGCACGACTCTCACGTCGGCTCCTCCCGACAGGAGGTGGGTGGCATACGAGTGGCGGAGCGTGTGGGGTGATACGTGGGAGCCGATCCCCGCTCTGCTCGCGCAGTCTTGAATAATTGACCAGGCTGATTGCCGTGACAGTGACCGGCCGAGACTGTTAAGGAACACTGATGGTGTTCCCTTCCCCTTGGCTGCGAGCTCGGGTCTGGCTCGCACCAGGTAGGACTCAAGAGCCTCAACGGCATATGACCCGAGCGGCACGACCCGTTCCTTTCGACCCTTGCCGAAGAGTCGTACAGCTCCGCCTTCCAGGTCAAGATCGTCGACGGCGAGACCGACGGCTTCGGAGATGCGGGCACCGGTCCCGTACAGCACTTCAAGAAGTGCGCGGTCGCGTGGCCCAAAGGGTGGTTCGCTCCTGCCCGCCACGTCAATAAGGGCGGTCACCTGCTCGATCGGGATGGGTTTCGGCAGGCGCGAATCGAGCTTGGGTAGCTGGAGTTCTTTCGCCGGGTTGGTTTCGGTCCAGCCTTCGGCAGTTGCGAACTTGTGGAAGGAACGCACCGCGGTCAGGGTGCGAGCACGAGATGACTTCGCGAGGTCTTTTCCCGCGAGATACTCGGCAAATCCCTTGGTTTGCTCGTCATCAAGTCTCTCGATATTGGTGATCTTCAGGGTTTCGAGATAGGCAAGGTAACGGGTGAGATCGCGCTCGTAGGCAGCCAGAGTATTGGCCGAGAGCCCGCGTTCGACCGCTATCGAATTCAGGTAGGCGGCGACTGCCCGGTCGGGTTTCACACGAGGAAGGGATCGATGGCGACTGCGAGGAACAAGACCGCCAGGTAGTAGATCGAGCCGTGGAAGACTTTCATCGCCTTCGGCTTGCCGAGATCGGGGTTCTTGGCGTGTCGGTAGAGATCGATGCAGGACCACATAAACCAGGCCCCGAAGACAATGGCAGCCACCGAGTACAGCCAACCCATCGGCGTAACGGGGATGAGAGCGAGGGAGGTGATGACCGTGAGGGCGGCGTAGACAATGACGCGCTTGGCAACGGTCACATCGTCGGCAACGGCACCGAGCATGGGGACACCGGCCTTGCGGTAGTCCTTCTTGAACTTCATGGACAGCGGCCAGTAGTGAGGCGGGGTCCAGAAGAAGATCACAAGGAAAAGAATGACGGCAGGCCACTCGAGGGTGCCGGTCTGGGCAGCCCACGCGATGAGGACGGGCATGCAGCCGGCGGCACCACCCCACACAATGTTCTGATCCGTGCGGCGCTTAAGAATGATCGTGTACAGCACGACATAGAGGAGGATGGCGACCGCGGCGAGGGCCGCAGCCAGCCAGTTGGTGAAGATGCCGAAGCCGAGAATTGAGATGATGCCGATCACGGTGGCAAAGATCGTGGCGTTCTTCGGGCTAATTTCACCCGTGACGAGGGGCCGCTGCTTTGTGCGGTTCATGACCGCATCAATATCGCGGTCGAGCACCATGTTGTAGGCGTTGGCCGAACCGGACGCGAGATAACCGAAGACGAGGCAGGACAGGAGCACCCGCCACGACGTCCATCCCCCAGCCGCGAGGATCACGGTGGGAATGGTGGTGGTGAGCAGGAGCTCGATGATGCGGGGCTTGGTCAGGGCAATGTACGCACCAACTGTGGAACGCTTCGTGCCCTGGGGATGTAGGGGTGGCGGATCTTTCTCCGTCTCCGTCGACGTGACATTCTCACTATTCTCAGTATTGAGATCGGACGCTGACCGCTTACTCACTCAAACCACCTTTTATCTGACCGCTGGTCACTCAGTCTAGCGCACCCACCGGACCGAAAGCCCAATACCACAGGCTAAATGTGGCGAAGTAGGACTTTTGGTGGGCGAGTTTCATCCGATGCTTTTACCGCTTGGCGAAAAATCCGAGATAGTGAAGAAAGCTGGAACGACTGCAGACTAGACTGGTAGATAACTGCCCATTTTTTACCGCGTCACAAGGAGACACAATGGCTTCACAAACCTTTACATGGACCGAGCTTGATCAGCGGGCCGTTGACACGACACGTGCAATTGCCGCCGATGCGGTTCAGAAGGTGGGTAACGGCCACCCGGGTACCGCGATTTCGCTTGCCCCCGCCGCCTACGTCTTGTTCAACAAGGTGATGAACTTCGACCCGGCAGACCCCCGCTGGGTTGGTCGCGACCGCTTCGTCATGTCGGCCGGCCACTCGTCGCTGACCCACTACAACCAGCTTTTCCTCACCGGTGGCGGCCTCGAGATCGAGGATCTCAAGTCGCTCCGCACCTGGGACTCCCTCACCCCCGGCCACCCCGAATTCGGTCACACCAAGGGCATTGAGGTCACGACCGGACCTCTCGGCCAGGGTCTGGCCTCCGCCGTGGGTATGGCCTACAACACCCGCCGCGAACACGGCATCTTCGATCCGGAAACCGCACAGGGTGAATCCCCCTTCGACCACTTCGTGTACGTCATCGCTGGCGATGGTTGCCTCCAGGAGGGAGTGACCTCCGAAGCCTCCTCGCTTGCAGGCACTCAGCGCCTCGGTAACCTCATCGTGATCTGGGACGACAACCGCATCTCCATTGAGGACGACACCAACATTGCTTTCAACGAGGACGTTCTCGGCCGCTACGCCGCCTACGGCTGGCACACCCAGACCGTGGACTGGACCAATGGTGGTTCCGAATACAAGGAAGATCCCGAGGCTCTCTACAACGCGATCCTCGAGGCACAGAAGGTTACCGACCAGCCGTCGATCATCCGCCTCTCCACGATTATTGCCTGGCCTTCCCCGAAGGCTCAGGGTACCGGCGCCGCACACGGTTCTGCTCTCGGCGCTGACGAGATCAAGGGACTGAAGGAAATCATCGGTCTCGATCCGGAACAGGACTTCCAGGTCGCCGACGAGGTCCTTTCCTACACCCGCGAGAACGCCGCCAAGCGCGCAGCCGAGGCCAAGGCCGAATGGCAGCCCCGCTTCGACGCATGGAAGGCATCTGCCGGTGAGCGCGCCGATCTGTTCGATCGCCTGATCAAGCAGGAGCTCCCCGCAGGCTGGGAAGAGAACCTTCCGGTCTTCGGAACCGAGAAGGCTCTCGCGACCCGCGCCGCTTCCGGCCAGGTCCTCAACTCCCTCGCATCCGTTCTGCCCGAACTCTGGGGCGGATCCTCGGACCTTGCCGGTTCGAACAATACAACCATGAAGGGTGAGCCCTCGTTCCTTCCCGAGGATCGCCAGTCCGAAATGTTCCAGGGCAACATCTACGGTCGCACCCTCCACTTCGGTATTCGCGAGCACGCGATGGGTGCAATCGTTAACGGCATTGCCCTGCAGGGCACGACCCGCCCCTACGGCGGTACCTTCCTCGTGTTCTCCGACTACATGCGTGGCGCCGTCCGTCTCGCTGCCCTCATGGGTGCACCCTCGACGTTCGTGTGGACCCACGACTCGATCGGCGTTGGCGAGGACGGCCCGACCCACCAGCCGATTGAGCACCTGTGGGCACTGCGCGCCATCCCTGGCCTCGACATTGTCCGCCCCGCTGACGCGAACGAGACCTCGTACGCATGGCGCGGCATTCTCGAGCGCAACGATCGCCCCGCCGGCCTCATCCTGTCCCGCCAGGGACTGCCCGTCTTCGACCGCGAGAAGATGAACGGCGCCGAGGGCGTTCTCAAGGGCGGTTACGTCCTCTCCGAATCCCCCACCGGCACCGTCGACGTTGTTCTCATCGGCACCGGCTCCGAAGTTCAGCTCGCCGTCAAGGCACAGGAAGAACTCGCGAAGGACGGCATTGGTGCACGCGTTGTGTCCATGCCTTCCGTCGAATGGTTCAACGAGCAGGACGAGGAATACCGCAACTCGGTCATCCCCGCAGACGTCAAGGCACGCGTCTCCGTTGAGGCTGGCGCGACCTTCGGTTGGGCAAGCATCGTTGGCGACAACGGCCGCAGCGTCGGCATCGACCACTACGGAGCTTCCGCCGATGGCGCGCTCCTGTTCGAGAAGTTCGGCATCACCGCCGAGGCAGTCGTCGATGCAGCTCGCGACTCGCTCAACTCCCTCAAGTAAGGACTGATCATGTCGAACCTACAAGAGCTCTCCGATGCTGGAGTGTCGATCTGGCTTGACGACCTGTCACGCGCCCGACTGACTTCCGGTAATCTGGAGGCCCTCATCAACGAGAAGAACGTTGTTGGTGTCACCACCAACCCGTCGATCTTCCAGGCCGCCATCTCATCCGGTGACGGCTATGAGGATCAGCTCGCTGCTTACAAGGGCGGCCGCGCCGAAGATGCGGTTGAAGCGATGACGACCGACGATGTGCGCAATGCCTGCGACCTGTTTGCTGAAATCTACTCGGCAACCGGTGGCTACGATGGCCGCGTCTCGATCGAGGTGGATCCCCGCCTCGCACGCGACACGGACGGCACGGTCGCTCAGGCACGTCAGCTGTGGAACCTGGTGGACCGCCCCAACGCGCTCATCAAGATCCCGGCAACCGCCGAGGGCCTGCCCGCGATCACGCAGACGATCGCGCAGGGCATTTCCGTCAACGTCACCCTGATCTTCTCCCTTGACCGCTACCGTGCGGTTGCGGAGGCCTACATTGATGGGCTCGAGCAGG
This sequence comes from Flaviflexus massiliensis, assembly GCF_001375495.1. Lineage (GTDB taxonomy): Bacteria > Actinomycetota > Actinomycetes > Actinomycetales > Actinomycetaceae > Flaviflexus > Flaviflexus massiliensis. The sequence goes on from NZ_LN831058.1 coordinate 1,705,981, forward strand.
CAGCGGAGAACGGCATTGACCTGTCGACGATCCACTCGGTCGCATCCGTGTTTATTTCACGCATCGATGCCGAAGTGGATAAGCGCCTCGACGAGATTGGTGGGGAGGCAACCGAGCTCAAGGGCAAGGTGGCTCTCGCCAATGCTCGCCTCCAGTTCGAAGCCTACGAGGAGATCTTCTCCTCGCCCCGCTTCCAGGCACTCAAGGAGAAGGGCGCTCACGTGCAGCGCCCCCTCTGGGCATCAACCGGAACAAAGAACCCGGACTACTCCCCCACCCTCTACGTCGACGAGCTTGTCACTGAGGGCGTGGTGAACACGATGCCGGAGAAGACCCTCAACGCCTCGTTCGAGTCCTCCCAGATTGCGGGAGACACGGTACGTGGCACCTACGAGGAGTCGCGCCGCATCCTTGCCGAGCTTGGCCGGGTTGGTGTCAACCTCTCCGAGGTGACCCAGTTGCTTGAAGAAGACGGAGTGGTGAAGTTCGAGGACTCCTGGAACTCTCTGCTCGACACTGTGAAGGAAAAGTTGGACTAGTGACCAATCCGCTACGGCATCCAGAAGATCGCCGGCTACCGAAGATTGCGGGACCCTGCTCCCTCGTCCTCTTCGGTATTACCGGCGACCTATCCAAGCGCAAGATCCTGCCCGCGCTCTACGACCTTGCCTCGCACGGCCTCCTGCCTCCGTCCTTCGCCATCACCGGCGTGGCACGGAAGCTGAGGGAACCGATCGAGGAACTGGTTGAAGAGTCGATCAAGACCTTCGCGCAAACCCCTTTCGACCAGCGCGTGTTTGACCAGTTCATTGGCTCACTCGACATTGTCATGGGGCAGTACGACTCGGCCGACACCTTCGATTCGTTGAGGGATCGGCTCAAGGACTTGGATGAAACCCAGGGAACGGGTGGTAACCACGCGTTCTACCTGGCGGTGCCGCCGGATCTTTTCCCCACCGTTTTGACGCAGCTCGGCAATGCCGGCCTTTCGCAGCACGCGGAAGGCTGGCGCCGAGTCGTCATCGAAAAGCCGTTCGGGCACGATCTCGAATCCTCCCAGGAGCTCAACGACCTCGTCACCGAGGTCTTCTCACCCGAACAGGTTTTCCGTATCGACCACTACCTCGGGAAAGAAACGGTTCAGAACCTTCTGAGCCTACGTTTCTCGAACGAACTGTACGAGCCACTGTGGAACTCGGACCACATTGACCACGTACAGATCACCATGGCCGAGGATAATGGTATCGGTTCGCGCGCCGGCTACTACGACGGTGTCGGCTCCGCTAAAGATGTGATCCAGAATCACCTGCTCCAGTTGCTCGCACTGACGGCAATGGAAGAGCCCGTCTCCTTCAATCCTCACGATCTGCGTCAGGAAAAAGAAAAGGTCCTGGGTGCTCTCGACTTCTTCGGTCCTGTCGAAGAATCGGCGATCCGTGCCCAGTACGCAGAGGGCTGGCAGGGCGGCAAGTTCGTCAAGTCGTACATGGACGAAGACAACATTGCCCCCGATTCAAAGACCGACACGTATGCCGCACTGCGTCTCGCCGTGCGTACCCGCCGCTGGCAGGGTGTCCCCTTCTACGTGCGGACTGGCAAGCGCCTTGCCCGCCGCGTGACCGAGATCGCGATCGTTTTCAAGCGCCCGAACTTCCTCCCCTTCGAACCGAGGGTCACGGCAGGCCAGGCCAACAACACGCTCGTCATCCGAATTCAGCCGGATGAGGGGGTGACCTTCCGCTTCGGTGTCAAGGTCCCCGGTGCCTCCTTCAACGTACGCGACGTGACCATGGACTTCTCCTACGGTCACGCCTTCACCGAATACGCTCCCGAAGCATACGAGCGCCTCATCCTTGACGTGCTACTGGGTGAACCGCCCCTCTTCCCACAGCAGAAGGAAGTGGAAGAGTCCTGGCGACTCCTCGACCGAGCATTCGCCTACTGGGACACTCTCGACACGATCGATACGTACCCACCGGGCTCGTGGGGTCCCGATTCGTCGGATGAGATGCTAGCACGCGATGGTCGAGCATGGAGGAGGGCATAAATGATTCTGCACCTATCAAATACGACCTCGGCTGAGGTGGCTGGCGAGATCGACCGCCTTCGTGAGAAGTTCGGTTCCGTCACCCTCGGCAAGGTCCTCACCCTCATCGTCGTTGCGCGCAGCGACGAATCGATCGAGGCGGCCCTCGATGCGGCTGATGGAGCATCGGTGTCCCACCCCTGCCGCGTCATCGCCTACCTTCCCGACCGTCAAGCAGATACCAACGAAGCCTCTCTCGGTGCCGAGCTCCGGCTCGGCGGTGAAGCCGGAGTCTCCGAGGTCATCATCCTGCGCCCCAAGGGCGGCGCCGGTGCCGACCCCACCTCGCTCCTGCTGCCCCTGCTTCTTCCCGAAGCTCCCGTGGTCGTGTGGTGGTCGGAGGATGCTCCAGCAAACCCCGCGAAGGATCCCATCGGGCGCCTCGCAACCCGCAGGATCACCAACACGATCGCAACGACGAACCCGGTTCCGCTCCTCAAGGAGCTTTCAAAGAACTACTCCCCCGGTGACACGGACATGTCCTGGGCTGGCTGTACACTCTGGCGGGGCTTCCTGGCTGCGATGCTGGACGAGCCTCCCTATGAGGATGTTGTCGCGGTTGAAGTGAAGGGCTCACTCGAGCACGCCTCGACCTATCTCATTGCCTCCTGGCTGGGTCTGAGGCTCGATGTCCCGGTCTCGTTGAAGAACTCCCAGGGCTACGGCATTGAGAAGGTCACGCTCTCCCGTGCTTCGGGCGATCTCGTCCTCCACCGCAAGGTCGGGGATACGACAGCTGAACTGATCCGTCCCGGCCGCAAAACCCAGAGGGTACGTCTCGAGACCCGCACCCAGGAGCACCGGCTCACCGAGGAACTGCAGCGCATGGTTCCCGACGTCACCTACGGTCACGTCCTGGAGGCCTTTGGCAACGGGATCCACCCAGGGTGCTAACTGCTTCCCTGCCCTTCGGGCACGGAAGCAACAAATAAGTGGTGCGCAATTCCTGCGCAGAATTCATGAATAGACGCGTGTGGCGACCAATCCACCGCCACACGCGTCTTTCCATCCCCTTACTCTGGGTGTCATCACCTCGCACTGGCTGTCGAAAGTAGCTATAATTCGGATTCACGCTTCCCCTTGGATTGAACTGCCAACACGAGCGCGCAAGGACCCGAGCTACGCTCAAGCGCGGTGAACAAACGAGGTTAGGGCGTTCGAAGTACTGCCACTGAGTCACGGTAGGCTGCGTAGATGGCGGGTGGCAGCGCCGAGGCTACGGCCGCGACTGTGGAGAGAATGGCCACGCCCATCATGAACGAGAGCGGCGGCATCGCCCCAACTGACTCGTGATCACGGAACCTGCCGTCACACCTAAGACAACACCTAGTAAAGCTGCAATTGCGGTACGCAACACAACCAGAGTCATGATCGTATCCCGGGTTGCACCAAGGGCACGGCGCCTACCAAGATCCGCGCGGCGAACCAGCACATCGGTCAGGGTCACGATCGCGACAAGGACGGCACCGGCGAGAAGAACCCCGATGAGCAGAGTCCGACCAAAGACAGTGACGTCAGCCATGATCTCTCCCTGCAACTGTGCCACGCTCACCGGTGATTCAACACGCAGCTCCTGAGCATTCCCGTCGATCATGCTGAGAACAAGCCGCTGAGCTTGGGACGCTACCTCAGCATCCACCAAAATCGCCTGGAGAGGTTGGCGGCATTGGTTTGCGTTTCGGGCATGTAGACGATGCCGGAGGAGTAGGACGTGAACGGCTCCCGTGCGCGGAAGCTACCCACAATATTCAATTCTTCGAATCCGGAACTACTGGCGTCACGCACCCGGCCGACGGGCACATCTAACCCGAGCTTCACCATCGCCTCCTCGGAGACAAGGGCCTCCCCGTGACCCGGCATGCGACCACCGGTCAGCTCTGCAACATAGTCAAGTTGACCGTGTATGCCCCAGGCAGTGCTCTTTTCCCCACCGTAACCAACCTCACGGGACAATACATCTAGCCATTGCTCTTGGAGTGTCAACACTTGGACGAAACTCTGCTCTGCTCTTGGCTCTGGCTACCCTCTTCTGGCTCGCTAGTAGGTCACGCATCGTAGTTTGCCATCATCACGTTCACGATGGCAAACTGGCGCCTCGGTATTCGTTTCGATCACAGAGTTGAACCATGGGCGGCTCTCATGAAGCCAGTTGGGCCTTCATTGACGGTATGCTTCCCTACCTGTTCCTGACATTCTCACTCATTGTTCTCTTTACCAGGTGGCACCTTTTCTCACAGCGGACGTAGAAGCTGCAAATTCGGGAGAAAAACTGTGGTCGCTTTTCTGGAGCACTCTCCCACCAACATCGCACAAGCGCAACCTCATCCTGTGTCTTCCTCATGTCTCCACCTCTTTGAGGCGGCGTTACCTCACCCATGATCGGAGTTTTCGAGAGCGCACCGGGTCTGAATGACCGGACTCTCCAACATCATTTATCGGTGATGGTCGAAAAGTAGCCCACGCGGAAGGATTAATGGATGGTCTCGATCGAGGATTTGGTTCGGATCAACCGCCATTGCCACATAGTTCGCGCGCCCGTCCTCCTCACCACTGTCGTGCCAACTCGCTCGGTCATTAACTCGTGTGTATCCCGATGGACACACATGTCACCCAGCCCTTTGCAGCGATCTTTCGGTTACTACACTTGGGTTAAAGAAATCCTCCCGAGCATTTCTGCTCGGGAGGAAGATGCCTGTGCTGTCGTCTACTGGAACTTGACGATCAGACCGTAGAGAATCACGCACACGCCCCAGGTGATGGCGATACCAATCGTGATGCGATTGAGGTTACGCGCTGCCACACCGGAGGAACGCATGGCGCTGGACATGCCACCACCGAACATGTCGGAGATGCCGCCGCCCTTGCCCTTCTGTAGCAGGATAGAGAGCACGAGAAGCAGAGATGAGATCACCAGCAGTACGGTGACGATCACTTTAATAATGTCCACGATGTCCTTTCGGTCCGAGGTCTAGTGTAGACGACGCCAGTCGTTTGGGCCTAACCGTTGTAGCACACGATCTTGGCGAACTCGTCGGCCTTGAGCGAGGCTCCACCCACGAGTGCACCATCGACGTCCTTCTCAGCCATGATCTCGGCAACGTTGGAGGACTTAACGGAACCACCGTAGAGAATACGGACAGAGTCAGCGGTCTCCTGGTCGTAGAGTTCAGCAATCTTCTCGCGGATCGCTCCGCAGACTTCCTGAGCGTCAGCCGGGGTTGCGACCTCACCGGTACCAATAGCCCACACGGGCTCGTAGGCGATGACGAGCTTAGCGACGTTCTCGGCAGCAATGTCCTTGAGCGCGCCTTCAACCTGTGCGAGGGTGAAGGACACCTGGTCGCCTGCCTTGCGAACATCGAGTCCCTCACCGACGCAGATGATGGGGGTGATGCCGTGGGCGAGAGCCTGAGCGGACTTTGCATTCACGAGTTCATCGGATTCGTTGTGGTATTCGCGGCGCTCGGAGTGGCCGATCACCGCGTAGGTGACGCCGAGTGCGCTGAGCATGGAGGCGGAGATTTCGCCCGTGTAGGCGCCGCTTTCCTGCGCGGAAATGTCCTGTGCGCCGTAGCCGATCTCGAGCTTATCGGCGTCAACGACGGTCTGGACGGTGCGGAGATCCGTGAACGGGGGAACCACAACAACCTCGACCTGCGAGTAGTCGTGCTTCATGTCCTTCAGGGTCCAAGCAAGCTTCTGGACGAACTGATTCGCTTCGAGGTGATCGAAGTTCATCTTCCAGTTGCCTGCCATCAGGGGTGTGCGTGCCATTTAGTCCTCCAGGATAGCGATGCCGGGCAGTTCCTTACCCTCGAGGAATTCGAGGGAGGCGCCGCCGCCAGTTGAAATGTGAGAGAAGGTGGCTTCGTCGAAGCCGAGAGTACGGACAGCGGCAGCGGAGTCGCCACCACCGACGATGGTGTAACCATCGGCATCGGACATGGCCTGAGCCACGGCCTTCGTGCCGCCGGAGAATGCTTCGAATTCGAAGACACCCATGGGGCCGTTCCAGACAATCGTCTTCGCATCGGCAATCTTCGAGGCGTAGAGCTCAGCGGACTTGGGACCGATGTCGAGACCCATCTGATCATCCGGGATCGCGTCAGCATCCACCACGGTGGCGGGAGCATCGGCCTTGAACTCGGGGGCCACAATAACATCGACGGGAAGAACGATCTCGACGCCGCGCTCTTCCGCGGTCTTGAGGTAGCCCTTGACGGTGTCGATCTGGTCCTCTTCGAGCAGGGAGGAACCAACCTCGTAGCCCTGTGCCTTGAGGAAGGTGAAGGCCATGCCGCCACCGATGAGGAGGCGGTCCGCCTTCTCCAACAGGTTCTTGATGACGCCGAGCTTGTCGGAGACCTTCGACCCGCCAAGGATCACGACGTAGGGGCGCTCCGGGTTGTCGGTTGCCCTCGAGAGGCTATCGATTTCCTTGAACACGAGCTCACCGGCTGCCGAGGGCAGCTTCTGGGCGATGTCGTAAACGGATGCCTGGGCGCGGTGGACAACACCGAAGCCGTCCGAGACGTACAGGTCGGCAAGTGCCGCGTATTCGTCAGCGAGGGCGGAGCGCTCTTCATCGTCCTTCGAGGTTTCGCGAGCATCGAAGCGCACGTTCTCAATGAGAGCAACCTGGCCCTCCTCGAGAGCAGCCGCGACCTTCTTGGCATCCTCACCGACCGTGTCGGCTGCGAGGACGACGTCCTGGCCGAGGAGCTCACCGAGGCGCTTGGCGACGGGAGCGAGAGAGAACTTGGGATCCGGCTCGCCCTTGGGGCGGCCCAGGTGTGCCATGACGAGGACCTTGGCGCCAGCTTCAGCGAGGCGGGTCAGGGTGGGCAGGGCAGCACGGATGCGACCATCGTCCGTGATCTTGTCGCCGTCGAGCGGGACGTTGAAGTCGGAGCGGACCAGGACGGTCTTGCCGCGAACATCACCGAGAGATTTGAGAGTCTTCATTGTCTTCCTTCCGAAGAAGACGCCCGCGTCCCGGGATGGGAAACGCGGGCGTCTATCTCAGCTACCTAAATGATTTAGAGCTTTTCGCCAACGAGGACAGCGAGGTCAACAACGCGGTTTGCGTAGCCCCACTCGTTGTCGTACCAGGAGACAACCTTGACCTGGTCGCCGATGACCTTGGTGAGGCCAGCGTCGAAGATCGAGGAAGCCGGGTTACCGGCGATGTCCTGGGAAACGATCGGGTCCTCGGTGTACTCGAGGATGCCCTTGAGCTCGCCCTCGGCCCACTTCTTCACGGCAGCGTTAACGGCCTCGACGGAGACCTCCTTCTCTGCGGTGAAGGTGAGGTCGGTTGCGGAGCCGGTCGGAACGGGAACGCGGAGTGCGTAGCCGTCGAACTTGCCCTTAACCTCGGGGAGAACGAGAGCAACGGCCTGTGCTGCACCGGTGCTGGTCGGGATGATGTTGAGAGCTGCGGCGCGGGCGCGGCGCAGGTCCTTGTGGGGGCCATCCTGCAGGTTCTGGTCTGCGGTGTAGGCGTGCACGGTGGTCATGAGGCCACGGACGATGCCGAACTCGGAGCTCAGGACGCGGGCCAGCGGTGCGAGGCAGTTGGTGGTGCAGGAAGCGTTCGAGATGATGTTGTGGTTCTCGGGATCGTAGTCGCCCTCGTTAACACCGATCACGAAGGTGGCGTCGATGTTCTTACCGGGAGCAGACAGGATAACCTTCTTGGCACCTGCCTCGATGTGTGCCTTCGCTGCGTTACCGTCGGTGAAGCGGCCGGTGGACTCGATGACGATGTCTACGCCGAGTTCGCCCCAGGGGAGGTTGGCGGGATCGCGCTCTTCGAGAGCCTTGAAGGTCTTGTTGCCAACGGTGATCGAGTCACCTTCGGCGGAAACGTCTTCCTTCAGAACACCGAGGATGGAGTCATACTTCAAAAGGTGTGCAAGGGTGTCGTTGTCGGTCAGGTCGTTCACTGCGACAATCTCAATATCAGCACCCTGTGCGAGCACTGCGCGGGTGAAGTTACGGCCAATGCGGCCAAAGCCATTAATACCAACGCGAATAGTCACTCTAGATCCTCCTCATGCACGGCGCTCCGTGCACATTTTGTTGATAGGTCTGGGGAAGCGAAACACTTCTCCGTTCACGACCAACTGCCGCTGGCCGATCCACCATTCAGTATACAAGTTTTAGGGGATTTCTATATGCGAACAAGAGGTTTGGTGAAAATGTTCTCGGTCGGCTTAGCCTCTAGTCCCGCCGGCTTAGATGAGCGTTGACGCTGTCGAGCGTGGTGGGAATATTTTCCTCTTTCGCGCGCTTGTCCGCCATGGTGTTCAAGCGGCGCAGTCGCCCCGCGACAGCATCCTTGGTCGCGACCGGGTTCAGGCGTTCACCGAGGAGGTTGAGTGAGTCCTCCGGGTACGTGATGCGCATCTCACCAGCCTCGCGGAGATTGTCGGGCACGTCATCGCCCAGAATCTCGAAAGCACGCTGGACTCGAATGACGGCGATGACGGCGGCTTCCGCGCTTCTTTTCATATTCGCGTCATCAAAGTTCGCGAGCCTGTTGGCCGTGCCGGTCACTTCCCGCTCTGTTCTGAGCTCTTCCCAGCGCAGCACCGCATCGTTGGCTCCCATGCGGTTGAGCATGGCTGCGATCCCGTCGCCCTCTCGAATGTCGACGCGGAAGGCACCGCGCGATTCCCGGGCACGGTAGGGAACGTCAAGTCTGCGGGCAAGGCCACCGAGGGCGTAGGAGGCTTCCAAGCCGGGGCAGATCACTTCCAGGGCTGCGTTGCGGCCCGGTTCGAGAAGAGCGCCGCGAGCAAGGAATGCTCCGCGCCAGGAGGCCGCTGCGTCCGCCTTCGATCCGCCCACAACGGTGGGCGGCAGGCCACGGACGGGCCTGCCGTAGGTGTCGATGAGACCGATGCGGCGGGCAATGTTTTCTCCCTCGCGACCGATCCGCACAACGTAATGGTGCATGCCGCGACTGCCGGCCGACATGGTGTGCAGTTCCGACTCGACCCGGTACACCTTGCTCACGAGTTCACGCAGCCGCCGAGCACTCCCCGCATGAGTCAGGTCGGCCTGGAGTGCGACTCGACCGGAGTTGATGTGAATACCACCAGCAAACCGAAACATCGTGGCGATTTCAGCCACCGCAGCGGAGGCAATGTTGACGTCAACTGTCGCCAACTCATCTTTCACGGTGGTTGTCAGGGCAGACATGGAGGTGTGGAATCCTTTGCTTGAGGGTTAGAGGCCAAGACGGGCTAGGTAATCTTACCCTTAATTGCTGGGAGCGTCTCTCGTAACATCGGTGATGGTGCCCTCGAAAGCGTCTCGCAGGGCGGCCGCGAAACGTAGCGGGTCGTGGACTGCACGCTCACCGACCTGGTGCACCTGGCGTAGGAGAAGCTTGGAACCGTGGTTCTTGACAGCATCGTCTAAGCCATCCAGGTCAGCAATTGCCGACGGATCTGCAACTACGATGCGTGGCTTGATCCCACCCGAGTAGGAGACGAAACTACGGATGTGGTCGCCGTGGGACATATCGGAGGTTTCCACATCGTTTGTGAGATTGAGGGCAAGGAGGATCTGGGCTTTCGATTTGCCCAGCCCCTCCCTCACCTCGGGCATCATCAGATGCGGGACAACTGACGTGTACCAGGAGCCTGGCCCGAACACGCACCAGTCCGCTTCCTCGATGGCTTCAAGCACTTCGGGATTGACATTGGCGGTGCTCGGAAAGAGCCGCACGCGCTCCACCCTGCCAGGCGCGACAGCAACGCGGGACTGCCCGCGCACGACCTTGGTGTGGCCGTTGTCGACAATGTCAGCTTCGATCTCCATCGGAGAGTTACTGAGCGGCAGGACCCTGCCCTTCACTTCGAGAAGCCGACCAACCACGTCCAAGCCCTTGACCGGATCTTCAAGCAGGTTCCACAGGGACGCGATGAGGAGGTTACCGGTCGCGTGATTATTGAGCGGACCGTCCGTTTCGAAACGGTGCTGCAGAACATCGCGCCACAGCTGCCCCCACTCACCATCGTCACAGAGCGCCGACAGTGCCATCCGCAAATCACCGGGCGGGAGGATACCGAGCTCGCCGCGAAGCCGACCGGATGATCCACCATCGTCCGCCACCGTCACAACGGCCGTCAGATTACCCGTGACGTGCCGGAGTGCGGACAGGGTGGCGTAGAGTCCGTGCCCACCGCCAAAGGCCACAACTCTGGGGCCACGTGCACCCGTGGGAAGCATCGCTATTCCCTCCCCAAGTCGCGGTGGACAGTCACGACGCGTGCGCCCCGATCCCTCAGGCCGGCCGCCATCCGCTCAGCCACGGCAACGGACCTGTGTCTCCCGCCGGTGCAGCCGATAGCGATGGTCACATTGGGTTTGAGCTGGCGCTCGTAGCCTTCGAGAATCCCGGCGATGAGTTCCGTGTAGCCGTCAACGAAGGTGGTAACACCGTCCTGCTCCATGACGTAAGCCTGGACGGGCTGGTCGTGTCCGGTTAGGTTCCGGAGCTCACCAATCCAGTACGGGTTGTTGATGAACCGCACATCGGCAACGTGATCCGCGTCCATCGGAAGCCCGTATTTGAAGCCGAAGGACATGACCGTGACGCGGGTCTGCAGTTCACCTTCGGCTGCTACGAGCTGGCGAATGCTTCGGCCCAGCTCGTGCACCGACATGTTCGACGTATCAATGATGGAATCGGCGCGCTTGCGCAGATCGGCCACGAGCTCACGCTCGGCGTGGATCGCGTCGAGGAGCCGCCCCTCGTCCTGGAGCGGGTGGGGCCTGCGCACGTTTTCGTAGCGGCGTACGAGCTCGGCATCATCGCATTCGAGGAAAAGAATGCGGTGGGGCACTCCCCCATCGCGTAGCTCGTCAAGGGTTACCTGCAATTCGGCAAAGAATTCTCGGCCGCGCACATCGGCAACGACCGCGACCCTGCGGACGGTGCTGGTTGGCGACATGAGCCCCGTCAGCGCGCGCAGGAGCCTGGGTGGCAGATTGTCGACAACGTACCAGTCCAGGTCTTCAAGGACTGCCGCGGCACGGGATTTTCCTGCGCCGGACATCCCGGTGATGATCACCAGTTCGGGTGTTTCCGGCGCGGGATTGCTTGCTTCTGCCTCAGCGTCCGGAACCCAGGCAGGGAAGGAATCTGTCTGGTCAATATCGTTGTCAGCCATGTACCTATGGTGCCAGGTTTTGTTTCTCCTCGGGCACCAAGATCAGCACTTGCTCCCGGGCAATACCTCCCTGCTCGGCCCTTGCCAGGCACTCCATAGGTCAACTCGGAAAGGACGGCGAAGTCCTGCTTATCAAGGCCTGGCCACAGATCGTTCAATCGGCCGCACTAGTACTCAACCGTGTTCCCGTTACCCATACCAGCAGCTTCCCGGGTTCACGATCCCCTGGTCCACTTCCCGGGTTCACTTTCCGGCTTTATTTTCCACCTCCGAATCGCAGACAACAGATTCGGTATTGGAAACAACCGTTTCCTCGTCTACCTCATTATCTGCTGGGTGGAAGTGGTCGAAGATTCGCTGGGCGAAGGAGGGTCCGATGCCGGGGGCGGTTCCGAGTTCTTCGACGGTAGCCTGCTTGATCTTCGCAACGGAACCGAACGTGTCGAGAAGGTCCTTTTGGCGTGCGGGACCGAGCCCGGGAATCGCATCCAACTGAGACCGGGTCATGGCCTTCGAGCGGCGCTTACGATGATGAGAGATCGCGAAGCGATGGGATTCATCGCGCACGTGCTGAAGCAGGTGCAGTGCGGCCGAGTTGCGGGGAAAGATGACAGGGAAGTCATCACCGGGAACCCACACTTCTTCGAGCCGCTTGGCAAGGCCCACGACCTCAACATCCACCCCGAGCTCGTCGACAACGCGCTGGGCGGCATTGACCTGCGGAAGACCCCCATCAACGACGATGAGATTGGGTTTGTAGGCAAATTTCTTCACCCTGCCAGTATCGGGATCGATGGCTCCGGAAACCGCCTCGTCATCAACATCGCGGGAGCCTGTCTGGACCTTCGCAAGTCTGCGCCGGAGGATCTCGTCCATGGCCGCCGTATCATCGCGTGCCCCCTCGCCATTCTCACCGCGCACAATATAGTGGCGGTAGTCGGACTTGCGGGGCATGCCGTCTTCAAAGACAACCATGGAAGCAACCTGGTGAGTGCCCTGGGTGTGGGAGACGTCGAAACATTCAATACGTAACGGTGCCGCACTGAGGCCGAGGACGTCACGGAGATCCTCGAGTGCCTGCGCGCGCTGGGTCAGGTCACCGGAGCGCTTGACCTTCGCCCGGGCGAGCGCCTGCTTCGCATTCTCCTCCACCATGTCCGCGAGCCTCTTCTTGTCGCCACGCTGAGCGATGTGGAGGTTGATGCGGGCTCCGCGACGCTCTTCCAGCCAGGCGGTGATGGCGGCCTCGTCATCGGGCATGACCGGAACAATGATTTCCCTCGGAATAGCTGTCGTTGGCGTGTGGGTCCGGTCGTCAACCGACCGTGCCTGTCCCTGCGGCATCTCCCTCGAGGGCCGCAGCAGGTCGCGGTCACCCTGCTCGCCGTAGATCTGGAGCAACATTGCGGTCACAAGACCCGCTTCGTCAAGGTTTTCGACTCGCTCGGTCACCCAACCGCGCTGACCGCGGACGCGGCCACCACGCACGTGGAAGACCTGAACCGAGGCTTCCAGTTCGTCCGTCACGAGACTGAAAACGTCAACATCGGTGCGATCGGGGAGCACGACAGCGTTTTGTTCGACAACCTTCTTGAGGGCTGTCACGTCATCTCGCAGGCGTGCTGCCTTTTCGAAGTCGAGGTTCGCTGCCGCTTCCTTCATGGCCCGTTCCCGGGCACGAATATGCCGTCCCGTGTCGCCATCGAGGAAGTTGCACAGCTCCTCCGCAAGCTCGCGGTGGTCATCTTCGCTGATGCGACCCACGCAGGGCGCAGAGCACTTGTCGATGTAGCCGAGCAGGCAGGGCCTGCCCGAACGCTGTGCCTGATTGAGCACTCCGGCCGAGCAGGTGCGGACCGGGAAGATGTGCAGGAGGGAATCGAGGGTGTGCCGGATCGCCCACACCTGTGTGTAGGGACCGAAGTATCGGTTCCCGCGGCGGTGCGCGTTGCGGGTGATGCCGGCCCGCGGGATCTTCTCCGACATGGTGACCGCCAGGTACGGGTACGACTTGTCGTCGCGGTACATGACGTTGAAACGGGGATCGAATTCTTTAATCCACGCGTACTCGAGGGTGAGTGCCTCAACCTCGGTTGTCAGCACCACCCATTCCACTCGTTGCGCGGTTGTCACCATCATCCGCGTGCGCGGATGAAGGAGGGTGAGGTCCTGGAAATAGTTGACGAGGCGCTGACGGAGGTTCTTGGCCTTTCCGACGTAGATGACGCGATCGTCCTCGTCGATGAACCGATACACTCCCGGATTGGTCGGGATATCGGAAGTCTTTGGACGGTAGGTAGACGGGTCGGCCATAACCCCTACCTTAGGAGCGGAGCCAAGAATTGTCCGGTATAGGACTCCTTGACCTTGACAATGTCCTCCGGTGTGCCTTCGGCAATGACCTGGCCTCCCCCGGCACCACCTTCCGGTCCCATGTCGATCACCCAGTCGGCCGACTTGATGACATCAAGGTTGTGCTCAATGACGATGACGGTGTTGCCCTTGTCGGTCAGTCCCTGCAAGACCTTCAAAAGCTTCGACACGTCCTCAAAGTGCAGACCGGTTGTGGGTTCGTCAAGAACGTAGACGGACCGTCCATTACTGCGCCGCTGGAGCTCGGTCGCGAGCTTCACGCGCTGCGCCTCACCACCGGACAGGGTCGTAGCCGACTGTCCAAGACGCACGTAACCGAGTCCCACCGAGTCGAGGGTGGAAAGGTGGCGGGTGATGCCGGAAACGGGGCCGAAGAAGTCGAGTGCTTCCGAGATCGTCATCTCCAAAACATCGGCAACGGACTTCCCCTTGTACTTCACTTCGAGGGTGTCGCGGTTGTAGCGTTTGCCTTCGCACACCTCGCAGGGAACGTACACGTCGGGCAGGAAGCTCATCTCAATCTTGATGGTGCCGTCTCCCTTGCAGGCCTCGCAGCGGCCGCCCTTGACGTTGAAGGAGAAGCGGCCGGGGCCGTAACCGCGAACCTTCGATTCGGGTACCTCGGCAAAGAGCTTCCGCACCCGGTCCCACACGCCCGTGTAGGTGGCCGGGTTCGAACGCGGGGTCCGTCCAATTGGAGACTGATCAACATGGATGACTTTGTCCAGGTCTTCCAGACCTGTCACGGACGTGTGTCGGCCGGGAACGATGCGTGCCCGGTTGAGCTGGTTGGCGAGAGAGTTGTAGAGGATCGAGTTCACGAGGGTGGACTTGCCGGAACCTGACACACCGGTCACCGTGACAAAGCATGCTCTCGGGAATCCGACCGTGACATTCTTCAGGTTGTTTTCACGCCCGCCCTTGACGAGGATCTGCTTCTTCTTGTCGACCTTGCGGCGCTCCTTGGGCACGGGAATGCTTCGCCTGCCCGACAGGTAGGCGCCCGTGACGGAGTCTTCGGTCTCGAGCAGTCCCTCGTAGTGACCGGAGTAGACGATCTTTCCGCCGTGCTCACCGGCACCGGGACCAATATCAACGACGTAGTCTGCCGCCTTGATCGTGTCCTCATCGTGCTCGACAACGATGAGCGTGTTGCCGAGATCCCGGAGCTTCTCCAAAGTCTGGATCAGGCGCGCATTGTCCCGCTGGTGCAAACCAATCGACGGCTCGTCGAGCACGTACAGCACGCCAACCAGCGCCGCACCGATCTGGGTAGCGAGCCGAATGCGTTGCGCTTCGCCACCCGATAGGCCCGTTGCCCCGCGGGACAGTGTCAGGTAGGTGAGTCCAACATCGACGAGGAAGCCGAGACGGAACTGGGTTTCTTTCAGCACAGCATCCGCGACTGCCTGCTGCTTCGGGGTAAGTTCCAGGTTGTTGAGGAAAACGGATGCTTCCTCCACGGAAAGATCGCACAGTTCGGAAATGGAGAGGCCGCCAACAGTTACCGCGAGCACCTCGGGCTTGAGCCGGGCCCCGTGGCACGCTGGGCACGGCACTTCTCTCATGTAGGCTTCGTAGCGTTCTTTGGACCATTCCGATTCGGTCTCTTCACGCTTGCGCTTGACGAAATCAAGAACACCTTCGAAACCGGTGGCGTAGGTGCGTTCCCTCCCCCACCGGTTCTTGTACTTGACCTTGACCTTGTAGTCCTTGCCGTACAGCAGGGTATCCTGGATGTCCTTACCGAGCTCGCCCCAGGGGGTATCGACCGAGAATCCAATCTCGTCACCGAGGGCGGTCAGCTGACGGGTGAAGAAGGCCTTGTTTCCCGCCCAGGGCAAGATAGCCCCGTCGCGGATCGTGATCGATTCATCCGGGACAACAAGGGCCGGGTCGACCTCGAGCTTGGCGCCGATGCCTGAGCATTCCGCGCACGCACCGTAGGGCGCGTTGAACGAGAAGGTGCGGGGTTCGATCTCCTCCAGGCTAAGAGCGTGATCGTTCGGGCAGGCACGCTTTTCGGAGTAGCGGCGGAAGCGGATCGGATCATCCTCCTCCACGTCCATCCGCTCAATCACGACAAGACCGTCCGTCAGCCGCAGTGCGGTCTCAACGGAGTCCGTCAGTCGCCTCGTCGAATCCTTGCGAATAAGTCGGTCAACAACGACGTCAATGTCATGGCGGAGCTTCTTATCGAGCGCCGGCGGGTTGTCGAGCCTGACCATTTCCGAGTCGATCTTGGCACGTGAGAAGCCCTGCTGCTGGAGTTCGGCAAGCAGCTCAGCGTATTCGCCCTTGCGTCCTCGAATGACGGGGGCGAGAACCTGGAAACGTGTCCCTTCCGGCAACTCCATGACGTGGTTGACGATCTGTTCAGCCGACTGGGAGCTGACCACTTCCCCACATTCGGGGCAGTGCTGAATGCCGGCACGGGCGTACAGCAGACGTAGGTAGTCGTAGACCTCGGTGATGGTACCGACCGTGGAACGCGGGTTGCGGGATGTCGACTTCTGGTCGATAGCAACAGCCGGTGAGAGTCCGCCAATGTAGTCAACCGACGGCTTGTCCATGCGACCCAGGAATTGCCGGGCGTAGCTCGACAGGGACTCAACGTAACGGCGCTGCCCTTCAGCAAAAATCGTATCGAAAGCGAGGGATGATTTGCCGGAGCCGGAAAGTCCAGTGAAGACGACCAGTTGGTCGCGTGGGACTTCAAGATCAACGTTCCGGAGGTTATGTTCGCGCGCGCCGTGGACAACAATTTGTTCAGTCACCTGGCTAGTGTAACGCCTCCACCTAGCTCTCGAACAAATGTACCTATGTGAGTTTCGATGATAGCGAAGACACGTACCTTCGCATTCGCACCGAGTATGTAAACAGTGACCAGAACGTGGCCTTCCGGTGACAGTATTCGGCAGAACTGGGTAGGGTGGGTCCATGAGTTTGAGCTATCACACCGGTCCCGGACTGCCACCCGTCACGATCGACATTGGTGATATTCGGGTGACGAAGATGTCCGTTGGGGACATGGATAACAACGTCTACCTGATCGAAAACAATCTCGGTGACGCCGTCATTGTCGATGCGGCCGCCGAACCGGACAGGATTGCTGAGCTCGCTTCCGGCAAGACTGTGCACGCGATCATCACCACCCACGAACACCACGACCATATTGGTGCTCTCGAGACGGTCTCGCATGTCTTCCCCGATGCGGACATTCTCGCCACCGCCGAAACGGGAGGAGCCCTTCCCGTAAAAGCGACCGGCGAGCTCAAGAACGGTCAGAACAAGTCCTTTGGTGATCTCGAACTAGAATTCATCGCGTTGCGCGGTCACACCCCGAACGGGATTGCCATTGTCGTTGCCGGCACCCACATCCTCACCGGCGATTCACTCTTCCCCGGCGGGGTCGGAAAGACTCCGTCAGATCAGGCTTTCTTCCTGCTCTTCAATGACGTACGGGACCGCATCTTTGCTCGCTTCGATGACGACACGGTTATTCACCCCGGTCACGGGGATTCCACAATGGTTGGTGAGCAGCGCCCGCAGCTCGCCGAATGGGAAGGACGACGCTGGTGATTTTTGCTGTTCTCTACACGTATGATCCGGAACGGGACGACATTCACGATGTTCGCCCCCTGCACCGCGAGTTCCTGAAAGCGGAATATGATGCGGGCCGGTTGCTTGCGAGTGGCCCCCGGGGCGGCGGCGCACTGCTGATCATCAAGGCCGATTCTGAACAAGAGCTGCGGAATAATCTTGCTGGCGACCCGTTCATGAAGTCAGGCATTGTCATGGCTCTTGACGTTGAGGAGTGGACGGTTGTTTACGGCCCCTGGTCATGAGGCGCGTTGATCCATTCATTGTCGCCATCCTTCTCGCCTTCGCTGTCGGCCTGTTCTGGCCGGCACCGGATGGCGTGCGCGATGGCATTGCCGTCACGGGTGACATTCTCGTTGCGATCCTTTTTTTCCTCTACGGTTTGCGCCTGCGCACCTCGGAAGTTCTGGACGGCCTAACTAACCTCAAGGTGCAGGGACTCATTTTTGTCTCCACCTACGTTGTGTTCCCCATCGTCGGACTTGCCTTGCACCCGGTCCTGACGCCCGTACTCGGTGATGGTTTCGCGAACGGATTCCTTTATCTCGCGTTCTTGCCATCGACGATTCAGTCATCGGTGACCTTCACGTCGATCGCACGCGGTGACACGGCCGCTGCCGTGTGTGCGGCAACCTTCTCCAATATCCTCGGCATGTTCTTGACCCCGCTCTACGTGCTTGTCTTCATGAATATTGACGGCGCGAGTGCGGGATCGCTCACGACGGTCCTCACCCAGCTACTTCTGCCTTTCATCATCGGCCAGATCCTTCAGGTCTGGTTCGGTGACTGGATACGCAGGTATCCGAAGCCGCTCAAGATCTATGACCAAGGCACGGTCGTCGTCATCGTCCTGGCCGCGGTGCTTGATTCCACAGCCGCTAATACGTGGGACGGGGTGACGATCCTCCAGATCACAATCATCATCCTGCTGTCGTGCGTGCTCCTTGCCGGCATCCTTTCCTTCACCTGGTACTCAGGCGCCTGGTTCAAGGTGAAGCGGGCTGGCAGGATCGCGATTCTCATGTGCGGATCGAAGAAGTCCCTGGCAACCGGCTTGCCCATGGCGCAGGCGATCTTCCCCGCCTCCCTCATCGGCCCCATCGCCGTCCCCGTCATCATCTTCCACCAGATTCAGCTTCTCGTGTGCGCAATTATTGCGTCTCGTTTGGGTCGTGAGGACACGCTGGCTGAGTAGGCGTTATCGTAGCCCTATGAAGCCGTTCCTCCTGATCGCGACCCGTGCCGAAGACGACACTGCGGATGCTGAATATGAACAGTTCCTCCGCTTTGGCAACCTGGACGAAAGTGAGCTCGTGCGCCTGCGCCTCGAGCAGCGGCCCATGCCAGACATTAATCTCGATGATTTTTCGGGGATCATCGTTGGTGGCAGTCCCTTCACGGGCTCGGATCCGGACGACCAAAAGTCGGATACCCAGAAGCGGGTCGAGCAGGAGATCAGCACTCTCCTCGACGAGGTTGTAGTCCGGGACTTTCCTTTCCTCGGAGCCTGCTACG
This sequence comes from Flaviflexus massiliensis, assembly GCF_001375495.1. Classification (GTDB taxonomy): domain Bacteria; phylum Actinomycetota; class Actinomycetes; order Actinomycetales; family Actinomycetaceae; genus Flaviflexus; species Flaviflexus massiliensis. The sequence goes on from NZ_LN831058.1 coordinate 1,724,746, forward strand.
GGGTTGGCACACTTCTCAGTCACCAGGGTGCGGTTATCGACTCCACCTATTCCGAACCCGTCGGCGCAGTCATGATCAGCCTGACCGAAGACGGGAGGCAGGATCCGCTGCTGGCGGAGGTGCCGGACACCTTCGGTGCCTTCGTTGGCCACAAGGAGGCCTGCACGGTATTCCCGGCCCACGCTGTCCTGCTGGCATCCTCCCCCACGTGTCCGGTGCAGATGTTCCGCCTCAAGAACAACCTGTACGGCACCCAGTTCCATCCGGAACTCGATGCCCCTGGAATTGCCACAAGAATCCGCACCTACAAGGACTTTGGATACTTTGAACCGGACCAGGCAGACAGCCTCATTGCCGAGACCAGCCAGTGGGATGTCAGCGACGCCAACCGGGTCGTTGCTGCGTTCACCGCACGCTACGCAACGCGCTAACGACGCACGAGCAACGCAACCAGCAATCCACCTGTCACAAAGAAACGTGAGTGAACTCGACGTTCACCCACGTTTTCTCCTGCTACGAGGTAGCGTGCTCCGGTGGCCTCATCAGCATCTCTTGAATGCTGATGACCGGGCTGGGATCTTCCTGCTCGCTAGTTGTTAAGGAAGGGACCCTGGTTCGGATCATTCTTGTCCTGGCGTGGGGTGTTCGAAGTATCCCCTACGCTGCCCGGCACATTCTGCGTATCGGACTGCTGTCCCTTCGTGCCGGTTGTTGACCGCTGCGGAGCTGCGGCTTCGGCAGCCTCCCGCTTCTTGCTGCCATACAGCGACGCCACGACAGTAATCGCGATGACGACGAGGATGAAGCTGAGCGAGAGCGCAATCCCGGGCTCGGGGATATTGAGAAGCAGATCGTAGCCGTGGAAGGCGTGGATGATGAGCTTGATCGCGATAAAGCCGAGGATCGCCGCGAGGCCGTAGTGCAGGTAGATCAACTTCTCGAGCAGGCCATCCACAAGGAAGAACATCTGGCGGAGCCCAAGCAGAGCGAAGACGTTGGCTGTGAACACGATGTAGGGCTCGTTCGTGAGGCCGTAGATGGCTGGGATCGAGTCGAGCGCGAACATGAGGTCTACAGTGCCGATGGCAACGATGCAGAGGAACAGCGGAGTAATCCACGACTTGCCTTCGCGGCGCACGACAAGCTTCTGATCAACGAAACCTTCGGTCACCCGGAAGTGTTTTTCGGCGAAGCGAACAACAGCATTGGGCTTGTAATTCTCGATCTCGTTCTGCTTCGCATCCGGGTCATCCACGCCCTCGCGTAGCTGGCTGATCGCCGTGTAGAGCAGGAAAGCTCCAAAGATGAAGAACATCCAAACGAACTGGTCGATGAGGGCCTTGCCGAGAAGAATGAAGATAAGGCGGAGAACGAGGGCAATGACAATGCCGTAGAGAATAACCTTCTGCTGGTACTTACGCGGCACCTTGAAGGAAGCAAGCACGATGATGAAGACAAAGATATTGTCGACCGATAGTGCTTTTTCGACCGCGTAACCGCTGTAGTACTCACCGGCGAGGGTGCCGCCGTGGCGCCACAGGATGACGAGGCCAAAGAGCAGGGCGATAGCAACGTAGAAGGCGGACCAGATGCCGGCCTCCTTGAGTGTTGGCTCGTGTGCCTTACGCACGTGACCGAAGAGGTCAATGAGAATCAGGATAAGGGCGATACCACCGAGTGCGAACCATTCCCACGTGTGGACCTGCATCTGCTCTGCAGTGGATGCACCCTGTGCGAACATGGCATTGGTGGAGAGCTGGGTTGCCAGCAAAACATACCTCCGGGTTGTTGATCCGAAGGTCTCTTCCCACCGTAGAACGGTCGCGGACCGAGTGCATTCGCACCGTGATGACGGCCCACTGTTGCTCGGGAATACTCCCCTTCGCTAGCTTCATCCGTAACTCTACGGGACGAAAGACCCGTTGCCCACACCTTGCTCGGGTGTTGCCCTATGAAATAGACAACCATCCAGGAATTGTTGAGCAAAGGGCGCCTAATAGAGCCTGACCAGCGACAATGATGCCAGTTGTAAGGAACGAGGGTCGATCACATCGGGCGCTGGGGGAATGGGCGGGGCTCCCTAGGAGGTTGCTGCCTCCATCTGCCTCAGTTCCTTCTTCAAGTCCTGGATCTCGTCACGCAGGCGTGCAGCAAGCTCAAACCTCAGGTCCTCTGCCGCCTGCTTCATCTGCTCATCCAGCTCGGCAATGAGGCCCCTGAGGTCCCCGGTTGCCCTGCCGGCAAGGGCTTCGCGGGTTTGTGGGACGGGTGTGGCCTTGCGGTATCCGCCCTCAAGTAGCTCGGCGGTATCAATCTCTTCGCGGGCGAGCATGTCCGTCACGTCCGCAATCTTCTTGCGCAGCGGCTGCGGGTCGATGCCTCGTTCGGTGTTGTAGGCGATCTGCTTCGTGCGGCGCCTGTTCGTCTCGTCGATCGCCTCCCTCATATTTGGGGTGATCGTGTCCGCGTACATGTGGACTTGTCCGGAAACGTTACGTGCAGCACGGCCAATGGTCTGGATGAGCGAGGTGGTGGAGCGCAGGAAGCCCTGCTTGTCAGCGTCGAGGATGGCGACAAGAGAGACTTCGGGAAGGTCAAGGCCCTCGCGCAGCAGGTTGATTCCAACAAGGACATCAAAAACACCGAGCCGGAGCTCTCGGAGCAACTCGACTCGCCTGAGTGTATCGACGTCGGAGTGTAGGTATTCGACCTTGACCCCGCGCTCAGCAAGGTAGTCGGTCAAGTCTTCCGCCATCTTCTTCGTCAAAGTTGTGACGAGCACACGCTCATCACGTTCAGTGCGGGCCTTCACTTCACCAAGGAGGTCATCGATCTGCCCCTCGACCGGTTTGACGATGATTTCGGGGTCGACGAGACCGGTGGGGCGAATGATCTGTTCAACAAAGCCGTCCGATTGCTCCATCTCGTACTTGCCCGGGGTGGCGGACAGATAGACGGTTTGCCCGATGCGTTCGAGGAATTCGTCCCATTTGAGGGGTCGGTTGTCCATGGCCGATGGTAGGCGGAAGCCGTGCTCAACAAGGGTCCTCTTACGCGACATGTCGCCTTCGTACATGGCACCAATCTGGGGCACGGTCACGTGTGACTCGTCGATGATGAGAACAAAGTCGGACGGGAAGTAGTCGAGAAGAGTGTGGGGTGCTGTTCCCGGGCCACGCCCATCAATATGCCGCGAATAGTTCTCGATCCCGGCACAGGATCCGACGTTGCGCATCATCTCCAGGTCGTAGCTCGTGCGCATCGACAAGCGTTGCGCTTCGAGAAGCTTGTTCTGCGACTCTAGTTCGGCGACCCGCTCGTCCAGTTCAGCCTCGATCGAGCGGATGGCTTTCTCCATGCGTTCCGGGCCCGCCACATAATGCGAGGCGGGGAAGAGATGTGCGTGGTCGGTTTGGCGCAGAACGTTGCCGGTGAGGGGATGCAGGTAGGAGAGTTCGTCGATTTCGTCACCGAACATTTCGATGCGGATTGCGAGTTCTTCGTAGACCGGGATGATTTCGATGGTGTCTCCGCGCACGCGGAAGGTTCCCCGTGTGAAGGCAATGTCGTTGCGTGTGTACTGCATCTGCACGAACTGGCGTAGCAGTTCGTCGCGATCAATTACTTGTCCGACTTCGAGCCTCACCATGCGATCAACGTATTCTTGCGGGGTACCGAGGCCGTAGATGCAGGACACGGATGCGACGACGACCGTATCGCGGCGTGTCAGGAGCGAGTTCGTGGCCGAGTGACGGAGCCGCTCCACCTCATCGTTGATCGATGAGTCCTTCTCGATAAATGTATCGGTTTGGGGCACGTAGGCTTCGGGCTGGTAGTAGTCGTAGTAGGACACGAAGTACTCGACCGCATTGTTGGGTAGGAGTTCGCGGAACTCTGATGCCATCTGCGCCGCCAACGTCTTGTTGGGCTCCAGAATCAGCGTGGGACGTTGAATCTGTTCGATCAACCAGGCCGAGGTAGCGGACTTACCGGTACCGGTCGCACCCAGAAGCACGATGTCCTTCTCCCCCGAATTAATCCTTTCGGTCAGCTCCGCGATTGCGGTCGGCTGATCACCCGAAGGCGTGTATTCGGTGATGACATCAAAGGGTGCCTCGGCACGGACGAGGTCGGTGACAGGTCGCATGCCTTCTAGGCTAGTACCTGCATGTGCCAGACGCCTAGTGAATTTTCTCCAGGCGGACCCGCACCCACGCATCCTGGTCGGGACGCACCCACATATCCCCGTACGGAACGCAGCACACGTGCCGGAGCACCATCTCGCTCGTCTCGGGTGGCACGATCAGATCCATACCATCTTGAACGGCAGTCGTCCCAGTGTGTGCCAGCTTCCCCTTGAGGCGTTCCGCATTCATCAGGCTACGATTACGCGGTTCGGGCACCGTACCCGTTACCACGTTGTCCTCGAACTTCCGGATCCTGTCGATCAGGTGCACAACCTGGTGGTCGAGCCATTCCATTTCCTTGTGGTTGTCGATCACCACGTCAGCGAATGGGACTCGTTCCTCGTCGGTTAGCTGGGTATTGATGCGGGCCCGCGCCTGCTCGGCAGTCATGCCGCGATCCCGTACGAGTCGCTCAATCTTCGTATCGTCCGGGGTCGTGATGAGGACAAGGAACTGGTGCACGTAGGCTCGACCCGTTTCAATCAGGAGCGGAGAATCCTCAACCACGATGGCGCGCGGATCCTCATCGACATAGGCCCGCAGCTGCTCCGCCATCCTGTCCCTCACACGTGGGTGAATAACGCCATTGAGCTGTTCCAGCTTTTCCGGGTCACTGAAGACAACATCTGCGAGCTTGGCGCGATCGATAATTCCGTTCTCGACCACGTCTGGGAAGAGTTCTGCTATTTGGGGAACCGCTTCCCCGCTTTCTGCGGTGAGTGAGCGCGAGACCTCGTCAGCATCAAGAATCTTGAATCCAGCCTGTGCGAGCCGCTTCGATACTTCTGACTTACCGGAACCGATTCCGCCAGTTAGGCCGACAAACAGCATTCGATGATCCTTTCGACAAGATCCACACCATCGTCCTCGCTCAGGTGCTCAAGGGGAGGAATGTGGAGAAAACAGGCATTCCGATGATGACGATACAGGGAGTACGAGAGCGTATTACATACGTAAGTCCCAGCATTGAGCGAAACTTCTATGCCACACTCGGCCCCGATCCGTTCCAGGTCCCAGCCGGTCCCGACAAAATCAGGCCCCGCGCTATCTACCCTGACTCCCCCGGGTGCGTAACCGGTGATGTCGGGGGTGCGAGCTTCCTGCCAATTGACGCCCAGTTTCTCGAGCCTGGGTACAGTTCGACTGGCGGCCACACCAATTGAGAGGACAAGATCGGCGTCCTTGACGAGCTCGGGAACGGTGTCACCAATGTCGAAGCGTACGGGAAGGATCTCTGTTTTAGCGCCCAGTCTCTCCCCCGCCACCAGTGCCAGTGCCTCGCTTGGGTTCGATTCGTGAGCGACCGAACCATCAGCCCCGAAGGGTCCAAACCCTGTCAAAAGAATCATGCAGCCTTATCCTCCGCGTCTATCATTGCTCCAACATTCACCTGTTCTATTCTACGAGACTCAGGCGCTCACTCATTCGTTTCTGTGTCGGGTGGTGGGTACTGTTCACATTGTTTGAGCATACGAAAAGGGGACCGCCGGAGCGGTCCCCTTTATCGATCAATCAGTGACCGGTGAGCTTCTCACGCAGTGCTGCGAGAGCCTCATCGGATGCGAGGGTGCCGGTCGACTCGGTGCCGGACGAGTAGCTGGCCGGAGCCTGCTCGCGTGCCGGAGCTTCCTCGACAACCTCTTCCTCGATCTCGGCCTGGCGAGCAACCTGCTCCTTGTGTGCGAGCCAGAGGGCGTAAGCCGCGTTGTACTCGGCCTCCCACTGTTCGCGCTGAGCCTCGTAGCCTTCCAGCCATTCGCCCGTCTCGGGATCGTAGCCTTCGGGGTACTTGTAGTTGCCGTCCTCGTCGTACTCGGATGCCATGCCGTAGAGCGATGCATCGAAGTCTTCGGATGCGGGGTCGACACCTTCGTTGGCCTGCTTGAGCGACAGGGAGATCCGGCGACGTTCGAGGTCAATGTCGATGACCTTGACGAACAGTTCGTCGCCAACCTTGGCGATCTGCTCGGGCTGCTCGATGTGACGCTGAGCGAGCTCGGAGATGTGGACGAGGCCCTCGATGCCGTCCTCGACGCGAACGAACGCACCAAAGGGAACGAGCTTGGTGACCTTGCCGGGCACAACCTGGCCGATGGCGTGGGTGCGGGCAAAGACCTGCCACGGATCTTCCTGGGTCGCCTTGAGGGACAGGGAGACGCGTTCGCGGTCCATATCCACCTCGAGCACCTCAACGGTGACGGGGGTGCCAACTTCGACAACCTCGTTCGGGTGGTCGATGTGCTTCCAGGAGAGTTCGGAGACGTGGACGAGGCCGTCGACGCCACCGAGGTCCACGAAGGCACCGAAGTTCACGATGGAGGAGACTACGCCCTCGCGAATCTGGCCCTTCTGGAGGGTGTGCAGGAAGTGGCTGCGGGTCTCGGACTGGTTCTGCTCGAGGAAGGAGCGGCGGGACAGAACAACATTGTTGCGGTTCTTGTCGAGCTCGATAATCTTCGCGTCGATGTCGCGTCCAATGTAGGGCTGGAGGTCGCGAACGCGACGCATCTCAACCAGGGAGGCGGGAAGGAAGCCACGGAGACCGATGTCAACGATGAGACCGCCCTTGACGACCTCAATGACGTTACCGGAAACGACTCCGTCGGTGTTCTTGATCTCCTCGATCTTGGCCCAGGCACGCTCCTGCTGTGCGCGGCGCTTCGAGAGGAGGAGACGGCCTTCCTTGTCTTCCTTCTGGAGGACGTAGGCCTCGATACGATCGCCTACGGCAACAACCTCATCGGGGTCGATGTCGTGCTTGATCGAGAGTTCCTTCGAGGGGATAACACCCTCGGTCTTGTAGCCAATGTCGAGAAGGACCTCGTCGTGGTCCACCTTGACAATGGTGCCCTCGACGATGTCCCCATCATTGAAGTACTTGATGGTCTCATCAACTGCGGCCAGGAGTTCTTCCTTAGAACCGATATCGTTGATGGCGACCTGCGGGGTGGTCGGCTGCTCGGGCGTGGTAGTTGTCATTGAGTTGTAGTCTCCGATGGGACAGTAATAGTTTGGACAGTTGAAGTGGATTATCCGAAGGACATCCAAGAATCAACAATAACGCGATGTTTCCCAAGATGCCAGGCCAATTCGCGCAGACTTCCAAAACATGTGACGCGTTAGACCCTCCGATACCGGGAGGTCACCAACCATTAACTTTGAGCACCGGTTCTCACCACCCATTGCGCGGCACTGTCACCGGGTTTCCCGTGGGAGACTGATGGCATGCAACCCATGTACGAACCCTCCCATAGTGTTCCCAACCCTGACAGCATCGCCGCAACATGGTGGGACACGTATGGGGATGATTATCTTGCCGAGCACCCGTCCCTCGGTGTTGTGAAGTTTCAGTGGAGCCCGGAAGGGTGGACCGAAGAGGATCTGCAACTTCTCCCAAGAAGGCCTGGACGTATTCTTGAAATCGGTGCCGGGGCAGCTCAGTGCTCTCGCTGGCTCAAATCCCAGGGCCACGATGTCACCGCAACCGACATCTCCCCCGGCATGATCGCAACAGCCCACCATCTCAACGAGAAAACAGGCTACGACTTCCCGCTCCACGTTGCCGGCGTCGAGAACCTGCCCTTCGAGGCCGCAACTTTCGACACGGTCTTCACCTCGTTTGGGGCACTCAGCTTTGTCCCCGATCTCGGTCCCGCTTTCGAAGAGATTTATCGGGTGCTGAAGCCAGGCGGGTCGTGGATCTATTCCGTCACGCATCCGTTTTCCTGGGTCTTCCCCGATTCTCCGTACCGTGACGATCTGACCGTGGTGCGTCCCTACGGGAAGAAGGAAGCCTACGTCGAGAGCTCAAGCGGAAAAACAGAGTACGCGGAGTTCCCGCACACGGTTGCGGACCACATGAATGGGCTATCCCAATCAGGCTTTCTTGTCGCTGAGATCCTGGAGCCGGGCTGGCCCGCCGGGAATTCTGAGACGTGGGGTGCGTGGGGGCCGGACCGGGGAGCGATGCTCCCCGGCACCCTCATTGTTAGTGCGCAGCGGCCCGCCAGTTAGCTCCTACGCCGACTCCAACTGAGAGCGGCACTGACAGGGTGACGGCCGATCCCATCTTGTCGATCACGACCTCACGAATCGCGTTCTCCTCACCCGGTGCGATCTCGAGAACAAGTTCGTCGTGGACCTGGAGGAGAAGCCGCGACGCATACTTTCCTTCACGGAGCGCCTCATCGACCCCGAGCATCGCAATCTTGATGATGTCGGCGGCCGAGCCCTGGATGGGGGCATTGAGTGCCATGCGTTCCGCGGCTTCGCGGCGCTGCCGGTTATCCGAGGTCAGGTCTGGCAGGTAGCGGCGCCTTCCCAGAATCGTGGACGTGTACCCATCCTTGCGGGCCTGGGCCACGATCGATTCGAGATAGTTCCGGACGGCCCCGAAGCGTTCGAAGTATTCATCCATGAGCTGCCTGGCCTCCGCCACGTCGATGCGGAGCTGACGCGACAGTCCGAAGGCGGACAGCCCGTAGGCAAGACCATAGCTCATGGCCTTGATCTTGTTGCGCTGGGTGGGCGTCACCTCTTCGGGCGGAATGTTGTACACGTGGCCTGCCACGTAGGAGTGGAGGTCCTCACCGTCAATGAAGGCCTGAATGAGCGCAGCATCGCCCGACTGGTGAGCCATGAGTCGCATCTCGATCTGCGAATAGTCGACCGTCATGATCGACTCGTAGCCCTCGCCGGGAACGAAGGCTTCGCGGATGCGCTGGCCTTCTTCCGTGCGAGCATGAATGTTTTGCAGGTTCGGTTCCGTTGAGGAGAGCCTGCCCGTGGCGGCAACAGTCTGCTGGAACGTGGAGTGGATCCTGTCATCGGACAGCACCGACTTCCCCAGGCCTTCCACTGACTGCTTCAGCTTGATCGCGTCCCGGTGCTCGAGGAGCTGACCGAGGAATTCACGTCCCGCGACCGCCTTGTCATCCTCCCGGTGTGCCAGCTGCGTGAACAGGTCCGTCAACGCTTCCGCATTCGTCGTATACCCGGACTTCGTTTTCCTCGTGGGCGGCAGTTCCAGCTCGTCAAAGAGCACGCCCTGGAGTTGTTTCGGGCTCGACAGGTTCACGTCGTGGCCGATTGCCTTGTAGGCGGATTCGGCTGCATGATTCACGCGCGAATCGAAGTCCTTGAAGAGCGAATCGAAAACGTTTCGGTCAGCACCAATACCGAGGTGCTCCATTTTGGCAAGGACGGTCATGAGCGGCATCTCGATCACGTCAAGCAGTTCTTTTGCGCCCCGCTGCTCAACCTCTCGCATGAGAACGCTCGAGAGTGGGAGGAGCGACCAGGCGCGGCTGGCGGGCCCTTCGGCCACGGGGTTCCCGAGGCCAAGATCAAGTTCGTCGGCCGCCATGTCTTCGAGCACAACACCGATGTGACGGACCACGAGATCAGCCAGGTCGTAATTGCGTTGGTCGGGGTGAAGTAGGTAGGCGGCCAGTTCCGTATCAACCGTGACCCCTGCCAATTCAATGTCGAGGGATCCCTTGAGGGCATGCCAGGTCCACTTGGCTCCGTGCACGATCTTCGGAGCATCAGATTCAGCCCACGCCGCCAGTGCCTTTTCGTCCTCTACGGAGAGTTCCTGACGGTTCGCGACCAGTGCCTTGCCATCTTCGATGGCAAGGGAGAGCCGTTCGACGTCCCCACGGAATGGTTCACCGTTCCCTTCAACAAAGAAACCGATCGTGGCACCATCGTGGTCCCTGAGCCAGCTGGCCACATCCCCGGGCTCAGCTACCGTGACGGTCAGGTCGGCAAGCAGTTCTTCTGATTCTTCCTGGTCACCCTCTGCGAGCGGTAGCTCCGCGAGCACGCGTGCTCGCAGCGAAGTGAAATCGAGTGTGTCGAAGAGCTGATGAACCGCTTCGCGGTTGACGCCCTTCGGCTCGAGATCCTCAAAACCCACCTCGAGCGGCATGTCTCTCAGCAGGTGGTTGAGCTTCCGGTTGAGACGCACCTGGTCAATGTTGTCTCGCAGGGACTGACCGACCTTGCCTCCGATCTCATCGGCGTGCTCAATGATGCCTTCGAGATCGCCGTATGTTTCGATCCACTTTTGGGCGGTCTTCGCACCCACTCCGGGTACGCCCGGGAGATTGTCAGCCTTCTCCCCCACGAGTGCTGCCATGTCCGGATACTGTTCGGGGGTGACACCGGTTCGTTCCTTCACAACCTCGGGTGTCATCTTGAGCATCTGCGATCGCGGCATCGGGTACAGCAGGGTCACCTTGTCGTTGACGAGCTGATAGGAGTCTTTGTCCCCGGAGGAAATCACGACCTCCATCCCCTCATCCGTGCCCCGAGCAGCCAGGGTCGCGACAATGTCGTCAGCTTCAAACTGGTCCTTCGTGATCCACGCGATCCCGAGAGCATCGAGTGCTTCTTGGATAAGGGGGATCTGTCCCTTGAATTCTTCCGGGGTTTCGGCACGGTCGCCCTTGTATTCCGCGTATTCCTTCGTGCGGAAGGTTCCTCCCGACAGGTCGAAGGCCACCGCCACATGCGTTGGCTTCACATCTGAGTAGAGCTTCAGCAGGGTGCTGATGAAGCCATGGATGCCGTTGGTGTACTGTCCCTGGTCGGTCCGGAAGCTGTCTTTCGGTAGCGCAAAGAAGCTGCGGAAGGCGAGAGAGTGTCCGTCGAGAAGAAGAAGTCGTTGGTTCACAAGACTAGAGTACGTGTCGGCTCGGATAAATTCAGTAAGGGCCTATGATTGTGCGCATGAAACATCTTGACCTGGGCGGTGGACCGGCCGCAGAGAAGCTCGGCATCCACTATCTCTCATATGAAAAAGACCGCGCGGAAGCCACGCTTCCCGTCGAAGGAAACACCCAACCCTACGGCTTGCTTCACGGCGGTATGAACGGTTTCCTTGTCGAGCACATCGCATCCAGTCTTGCCATGAGGCACTGCCCCGAGGACCTGGTTCCCGTTGGCACCGACCTCCATGTTTCTCACGTCAGCCCAGCAACCGCCGACGAGGTGCGTGCAGTGGGTGAGGTAGTTTCCGTCTCCAAGGGCTCCATCTGGGTACGTGTCGAGATCTTCTCCGGCGTACGCCTCACCGCATTCGGAAGCCTTACCGTGCGTTTCGTGAAACCCCGAATTTAGAATTCGGACGCCTGAAAGTTAAAAGCAAAGAGGTTGGGGTGTGCACTTTGAATTCGTGCACACCCCAACCTCTTAATATTCTTCACGGCACGTGTTCACGTCATTATTCACGTAGGGCACATGCCGGGTGGCATTGTTAGCGTCCGCCAACCTGATCGATAACGGCGTCAGCAACTTCCTTCATTGTCAGCCTGCGGTCCATCGATGTCTTCTGGATCCAGCGGAACGCTTCCGGTTCGGTCAGTCCCATCTTCGACATGAGGAGACCCTTGGCGCGGTCGACCTGCTTACGGGTTTCGAACTGCTCGGTGAGGTTGGCGACCTCGGACTCGAGTGAAACAATTTCCTGGAAGCGGGAAACCGCGATCTCGACTGCGGGAATCAGATCGGCGGGAGTAAAGGGCTTGACCACGTAGGCCATCGCTCCGGCGTCTCGTGCTCGTTCGACGAGCTCGCTCTGGGAGAACGCGGTCAGCATGACGACGGCACAGGTGCGGTTGGCGAGGATCTGCTCGGCAGCCGTGATCCCGTCCATGCCCGGCATCTTCACATCCATGACAACGACGTCGGGTTCGAGCTCTTTCGCCTTCTCAACTGCTTCCTCGCCGTCACCAGCTTCCCCGACGACGTCAATGCCGGCCTCAGTCAAGGTCTCGACAATATCGAGACGAATGAGTGCCTCGTCTTCCACAACGAGCGCACGATAGTGGCGTTCCTCGTTGCGCCCTGCTTCGTCAGCGTTGAACTCGAGGTCATCAAGCGAGTTCTCTTGGTTATCAACCACCGTGGCCTCCTTTGGCAAATGACGGCACCGGGCCATGTATATGCCCATGGACATTATCGCCCTAAGAGTAGCGCTCTCGCTGGAGAATCGGCATGCCGCCGCCAACATTTGCACACAAGTGCACCGCTGACCCGTTCTGCGAAGTCAGCGTATCGGCTTGATACCGCCACTTTCGCCCAGCATTTCGCCACTGTGAGAACGCTTACCGTGTCCCACCATCGCTTCGATTTGACATTAACCTTAAGTTAACGACCGCCACTTTAACGTTGATTTCTTATCGTATGTGTAGATGAGAACCCTCTCATGTCCCTCTCCTTTCCGTTTCACCTCAATCCTGTTTCATGGTGGAAGTAGGTCAAGGGAAAGACAATGGAAAGAACTCGAAACGCTCGCACCAGAACCTTTAGAAACAACTGGGCGGCACCGAGACTGGAGGGCTAATGTCTCGCAAATTGTGGATCGCAACGGGTGGTCTCGGAGGCCTTGGGATCATCGCTGGCGTGGGCCTGGCCAATGCAGATGATGACAATCTTCCCGTTCCTTCTAGCCTCACCTACGACGTGGAGAACACGACCCAGGACGAGAACCCGGAATCTGACGAGAAGACCGAGTCATCGAGTGCCACAACAGCTGTCACGGCACCGTCAGCGACGGAGGCACCAACCACGAATGCATCCACTCCGGTCTCTGCGGCCTCCCCGGCACCGGCTGTGCCCGCTCCCGCTCCTGCACCTGCTGTCACCCAGCCAGCTCCCGCGCAGCCAGCCCCCGCACCGGTCCAGGCGGACTCCCCAATCTCCGCACCTTCCCCATCCTCTGCTCCGTCGGCGGATTCAGCCGACTGACCGCTCTCGCGTTGCCTTATGACCCTTTTTCGGGCACGAAATGAGAGAACGATCCGGCACTAGACACAAACGACCTGAATCCACGCACGAGGGATGTTCCACTCCCCGCGTCTTCAAACGAAAAAGAATGTCCCGGCCCGTTAGGGCCGGGACTACTTGTACTCCGGGCGGGACTTGAACCCGCATGCCTTTCGGCGCCGCATTTTGAGTGCGGTGTGTCTGCCAATTCCACCACCGGAGCGGGGGCTCGAACCGTGATTCGAGCCTTGCTGAGTCTACCTTAAATTAGGTGACTCTAACTATTCCGGGGCGGAAGGGTTTCACCGATCTTGTGCACCCGGATCGAGTTGGTGGAACCAACGGTGCCGGGAGGCATACCCGAGGTGATGACAACCCGTTCATCTTCGTTTACAAGCTCATGCTCGCGGAGGACCTGGTCGACCTGCTCCACCATTTCATCCGTGTGGTGGACTTCGGGAACGATGATGGCCTCAACACCCCACGACAGGGCGAGGGTGTTACGGGTGGCCTCGAAGGGCGTGAACACGAGGTGGGGAATCGGGGAACGAAGGCGTGACATGCGGCGCGCGGTCAGACCTGAGGTTGTGAACGTGACGGCATAGCGGCAGTCGAGTGCCTCGGCAATGTCGAGAGCGGCGCGAGTGATGACACCGTTACGGGTCTTGAGGGACTCGTTGAGCGGAACAATGTTCTCCATGCCGTGCTCTTCAGTGTAGGAAATAATGTCACCCATGACGCGCACACATTCGATCGGGTACTGACCGACCGAGGTTTCACCGGACAGCATGACAGCGTCGGCACCATCGAGGATAGCGTTGGCGCAGTCGGATGCTTCGGCGCGGGTCGGGCGGGGGTTGGTGATCATCGACTCGAGCACCTGGGTGGCGACGATGACGGGCTTGGAGGCGCGGCGAGCCAAGTCAATGCAGCGCTTCTGGACGGTCGGAACCTGCTCGAGGGGCAGTTCCACACCGAGGTCGCCACGAGCAACCATGAGGCCATCGAATGCTTCGACGATACCTTCAAGGTTCTCAACGGCCTGGGGCTTCTCGATCTTGGCGATGACCGGCAGGCGGCGTCCCACGCGGTCCATCACCTCATGAACGTCGTTGATGTCTTCAGCTGAGCGGACGAAGGAGAGTGCGATCAGGTCGGCACCGAGGTTGAGAGCCCACTCGAGGTCGATCTTGTCCTTCTCGGACAGTGCGGGAACGGACACGGCAACGCCGGGCAGGTTCACGCCCTTGTGGTTGGAGACGGGGCCACCCACGAGAACTTCGGTGATGACACGGGGACCAACAACGTCCTTGACCTTGACCTGGATGTTGCCGTCGTCGATCAGGATGTTGTCGCCAGGCTTGCAGTCGCCTGGCAAACCCTTGAACGTCGTGGACACCATGTCCTTGTCACCGAGAATATCTTCGGTGGTGATGGTGAACTCGTCGCCCTTCCGGAGGATGACAGAACCATCGGCAAAGTTGCCAAGTCGGATCTTGGGACCCTGAAGGTCGACCAGGATGGCGACGGCCTTGCCGGTGGCTTCAGCCGCGGCACGAACATTCCGGTAGGTCTCTTCATGGTCCGCGTGGGTACCGTGAGAGGCATTGATGCGCGCGACGTTCATACCGGCGTCAACCAGTTCGCGCGTCTTTTCAGGACTCGAGGTCGCAGGACCAATGGTGCAGACAATTTTCGCTCTTCGCATAGGCTCAACTTTACCCAACTAAAGTCCTAAGTTTGCAGTCCGACGCGATAATTCACACCACATTCACCCACTTCCTAGGGAAAGCAGGCCTTCCAGGACACTATCCCGGACGTTTTGCACCTATGTGCAGGACTGGAAAACCTCGTGAGAAGCAGTGAAAGTTCGTAGCCCTCGAACCTACGCACACCCAATGCGCGCAGGACAGTAGAAAAGCACCCTGCCGGGTCATGATCATGGTGGGAAGGTACTCAATATGGTCGATGCTTCAAAGAGGTGTTGGCAAAGAGGAATTGGCCCCGGGGAATGGAATCCGCGGGGCCAACACTCTTCTTTTTCGCTCTGCCTGCTTTGCTCCCGTGCTTCTTTCGGCACGGGAGTTAGCGGCAGCTAGCTACTTGTCAACGTCGCTAGCATCCTCTGTGGACGAGTGATCCTCGGCCGTGTCTTCACCGGAATCGGTGGCAACCTTGCTTGCTTGGACGTCGGTGCGCGCTTGGCCTTCCTCACCGTCAGAATCGGGAGAAGCCGGGGCAGGTACTTCCTTGGCAGCCTTCTTGGCGTTTAGTTCAGAGCTGTCCCCATCGGGGTCAGCCTCTGGCTCATGGTCGTCGAGGTAGATCTTGTCCTCGTAACCGTCTGTCCTCACAACCTTTGTCCGCCACAGGAAGAACAGGGTTGCGACGGCAAACATGACGATGGAGGTCCACACGTTGAGGCGCAGGCCAGCAAAGACCTGTGCTTCGTCGATGCGGAGGTTTTCGATCCATACTCGGCCTGCCGTGTAGATCATGACGTAGGCCCAGAAGGACTGTCCGCCCTTGAACTTAAACTTGCGTTCGAATGCGACGAGTAGGACCGCACCAGCGAGGCACCACAGCAGTTCGTAGAGGAACGTCGGGTGGAAGAGCGTCCCATCGGGATATCCACCAACGATATTTTTCGGGTCGATCTCGAGACCCCAAGGCAGGTCTGTGGGGCGGCCGTAGAGTTCCTGGTTGAAGTAGTTGCCGAGGCGGCCGATGGCTTGGGCGATGAGCATGCCCGGTGCTAAAGCGTCCGCGAATGGTGCAATCCGCAGTCCCCTACGTTTGAGGCCAATCCAGGCACCAACCGCACCGAGGGCCACGGCCCCCCAGATTCCGAGCCCACCTTCCCAGACCCTGATGATCTTCGACAGGTCACCGTTCTCCCCGAAATACGGTTCCGGGGTGGTGATGACGTGGTAGAGACGGGCACCGATGATGCCGAACACGACCATCCACACCGCCACATCCAAGCTCACATCGGCGGGGCCGCCCTTGGCGCGGTAGCGGCGCTCAAGAATCCACCAGGCAACAACAATGCCGATGAGGATTGCGATTGCGTAGGCGCGGAGTGGGAGCGGACCGATCATCCACACGCCTTCCGGCGGGGAGGGGATGGACAGTGGCATCATGAGGAACTTTCGCGGTGGGAACCGTTGGCAATATCTGTTGCCAGGGCACGCAGCTCACTCAGGCTCGGGTCGTTCTTGAGTGCGTGAATGAGTGCGGAACCGACAATGACTCCATCCGCATACTCGGCGATATCGGAGGCCTGCTGGCCGTTGGAGACACCGAGACCGACGCAGACACGTTCCGCACCGTGGGAGCGAGTATCGGCCACGAGCTTCCGTGCCCGATCATCCACCTGGGCCCGCGCGCCGGTCACACCCATGGTGGATGCGGCGTAGACGAAGCCGGTCGAGGTTTCCGAAATGAGCTTGAGGCGTTCGGGGCGAGAGGAGGGTGCGACGAGGAAAATCCGGTCGAGCTCGTACTGATCCGAGGCTGCGATCCATTCGCCTGCCTCCTCGGGAGGGAGGTCGGGAGTGATCAGTCCAGCACCACCCGCGTTCTTGAAGTCACGAGCGAACCGGTCCACGCCGTAGCGAAGAATGAGGTTGAAGTAGGTCATGACCTCAACCGCGGCACCCGTAGCTGCCACCTGCTCGACAACGCCGAACAGGTCCTTCATCTTAAAGCCCTTCGCGAGGGCTTCCTGGGTGGTTTCCTGAATGATCGGACCATCCATACCCGGGTCGGAGTAGGGAATGCCAAGCTCAACAATGTCGGCACCCGACTCAACCACGGCAACCGCCGCATCGGCACTGCCCTGCAGGTCCGGGTAGCCGACGGGCAGGTAGGCGATAAATGCGGCACCATCTTTTGCCTTCGCGGCATCAATCTTTTCAGCGGCCCTCATTAGTGCACCTCCCGTGTTGCAGAACCATCGAGTCCAAACCAGGTCGCGGCAGTCTCCACGTCCTTGTCACCCCGTCCCGACAGGGACACGAGAATCGTCGAGTCCGGATTCTCCTTGCCGATCCGAATCGCGCCGGCAAGGGCGTGGGCTGATTCGATGGCGGGAATGATGCCCTCGGTGCGCGACAGCAGAGAGAACGCTTCCATGGCCTCTTTGTCGGTCACGGGCTGGTAATCAACCCGGCCAGTTGCGGCCAGGTGTGCGTGCTCTGGTCCCACACCCGGATAGTCGAGGCCTGCCGAGATCGAATGCGATTCGATGGTCTGACCATCCTCGTCCTGCATGAGATACGTCTTCGCACCGTGCAGGATCCCGATTTCGCCGAGGTTAATGGGTGCGGCGTGGCGCCCGGTCTCGAAACCATCACCGGCAGCTTCGAGTCCGACGAGCTTGACGTCAGGATCGTCGATGAATGCGGCAAACATGCCAATCGCATTGGAGCCACCGCCGACGCAGGCAAGCACCCAGTCGGGAAGTTCACCGGTAAGTTGAAGAACCTGTTCTCGCGCCTCGTCACCGATCACTCGCTGCAGGTCCCGAACAAGTCCCGGGAAGGGATGCGGGCCGGCCGCGGTTCCGAAAATGTAGTTGGTTGTTTCAACCGTTGCCACCCATTCCCTAAACGCTTCGTTGATCGCGTCCTTGAGGGTGGATGAACCCTGGTGGACGGACACGACTTCGGCACCCAGGAGTCGCATTCGAGCAACGTTGAGTGCCTGCCTGCGTACATCTTCCGCACCCATGTAGATCGTGCAGTCGAGTCCGAGGAGTGCGGCAGCGGTCGCGGTGGCGACACCGTGCTGTCCCGCTCCCGTCTCCGCGATCACTCGAGTCTTCCCGAGGCTCCGGGTGAGCAGGACCTGGCCCAAAACGTTGTTGATCTTGTGGGAACCGGTGTGGTTGAGGTCTTCACGTTTGAGGATGACCCGGGCTCCCCCGCAGTGCTCGGCAAAGCGCGGCACTTCGGTAATGATTGAGGGGCGACCCGTGTAGGTCTTGTTCAACTCGTGGAGTTCGCGCAGGAACTCGGGGTCGGCCTTGAGCTTCTCCCAACCGTCCGTCAGATCATCGAGTGCCGCCATGAGCGACTCGGGGATGAAGCGTCCACCGAAGTCACCGTAGTAGGGGCCGGTCAGTCCGATCTCACTCATTCGCTCACCACCGCAATCATCGCTTCAACCGCTGCCTTGGGATCACCGGAGCGCACGAGAGCCTCACCGGTCAGAACAGCATCGGCGCCCTGCTCGTAGTAGGCGCGAACGTCCTCCGGAGAAGAAACACCGGATTCCGCAACCTTGACAACTTGATCGGGAACGAGAGCAACGAGTTTCTCGAACATGCCCATGTCGACCTCGAGCGTCTTGAGGTTGCGAGCATTGATGCCGATCACGTCAGCACCAGCATCGATCGCGCGCTGCGTTTCTTCTTCGGTATGCACTTCGACCAGCGCCGTCATCCCCAGCTCCCGCGTCAGTGCCAGGAGCGATTTCAGCAGCTCATCATCCAGTGCCGCAACGATCAAGAGAATGACGTCGGCACCGTGGGCGCGTGCTTCGTAGATCTGGTATTCGGTGACAACGAAGTCCTTGCGCAGGATCGGCAGCGACACCTTGGCACGCACCTCGTCGAGGTCCGCGAGCGACCCACCGAAGCGTCGTGACTCGGTCAAAACGGAGATCACGGAGGCACCGCCGGACTGGTAGGCGATAGCCAGATCACCCGGTTCGGGAATGTCGGCGAGAGCTCCCTTCGAGGGGCTCGATCGCTTCACTTCGGAAATGATGGCGATGCCTTCACCAAGCAGTGCTACTCGAGCATCGAGAGCCGGTGCGGCCTCGCGTGCCGCTTCCTTGATTTGTGCGAGTGGAGTTTCGGCTTCTCGCGCGGCGAGATCTTCGCGGACACCAACAATAATGTCGTCAAGAACGGTCATGACTACCTTTCATACAGTAAAAAGGGGCGCCGAGGCGCCCCTTGGTTGCGCCTTCTCAGCTGTCGTACCAGGCGCCGCCCTTAGCGGTGTTCGTCAAGCTCCGCGGCTGGCCGTATCCGGCCTTGGACAGAATAAAAGAGGCAGCGATGGAAATGACGATCACAGCGATGCCAATCCACATCATGATGGGGCTGACAATCAGGCCGATACCGGTCAGGAGGACTCCCAGGCTTACTCCCCAGGTCAGCGTCCATCCAGCCACCGTATTACCTTCGTTGTGGAACGGCGCTTGCTTTGGCAGGCGATATGTCTCTTTAGTCACCTTCGTGCTCCTTTGTCGACGTCTGTGCACAGCTTAACCCGGTTTTCGGGAGCTGTCCTCACGGCTCCCCCACTATGAGACGAGAGAATTGGCGATCTGGATGGCACGCAGTGCTGCGGCCGCCTTGTTTCTCGTCTCGAGGTCTTCCATTTCGGGAACCGAATCTGCCACGATTCCCGCACCGGATTGGACGGAAGCCTTGCCGTTGGAGATGACGGCCGTGCGGATTGTGATGGCAAGATCGGCGTTGCCTGCGAAATCGAAGTAGCCGGCCACTCCCCCGTAGATGCCGCGCCGGGCGGGTTCCAGACTATCGATGATGTTGACTGCCGATGCCTTCGGAGCACCGGACAACGTTCCTGCTGGGAACGTGGCCGCGAGCGCCTCCACCGCAGTGACATCGTCTCGGAGCCTGCCCGTGACGGTTGAGGTGATGTGCATGATGTGGGAGAAGCGGGCGATGTCCATGAACTCGGTGACTTCGACGCTGCCGGGTTTGGATACTTTCGCGAGATCATTGCGTGACAGGTCGACCAGCATGACGTGTTCGGATATCTCTTTGGGATCCTTGAGCAGTTCCTCGGCCAGTTCGCGGTCCTCGCGCGGGGTGGTTCCTCTGGGGCGTGACCCTGCGATGGGGAAGGTGCGGACCTGGCCTTCGCGAACGGCCATGAGCGTTTCGGGACTGGATCCGACAACCGCGAAGGGTCCGTTGTCGCCCTCGAAGTTGAAGTAGTACATGTAGGGGGACGGGTTGATGGACCGGAGGACGAGGTAGACGTCAAGGGGATCGGCGGTGCATTCGATGTCGGCTCGTTGGGAGAGGACGACCTGGAATACGTCTCCGTCGGTGATGTGCTGCTGTCCTTGTCGGACCGCTTCCTGGAATTCTTCCGGTGCGACTCTCATGACCGGTTGCAATAGTGGGCCGGTCTGCTGGGCGAGTGCGCGTGCGGGTAGGGGGCGCTGGAGCGCCTCCTTCATCTCCCCCAGCTTTTCCACTGCCCGTTCGTAGGCTGCGTCCGCACCTTCCGGGCGGCCGTTGCGGTTGATGGCGTTGGCGATGAGCCAGACGACTCCCTTGCGGTGATCGATGGCGACGAGTTCCTCGGTTAGGCACATGGCGACGTCGGGGGTGTCGTGTTCTGCGGGTGCGTTCTTCTTCAGGGTGGGTTCCCAGTCGTAGAGCACGTCCCAGCCGAGTACTCCGGCCAGTCCCCCGGTCATGGGAGGAAGCCCCGGTAGGGGTTCGGAGTTGAGGTGGTGGAGGGCGTCGGCGAGGAGCTCCATCGTCGTTCCTGACCTCTTGAGTCCGTCGGGAACGTCTCCCGTCCACGCGGCTTTGCCGTCACGGGCGGTGAGGTAGGCGGAGGAGGAGATGCCGACGAAGGACCAGTTGGACCAGTAGTTTTGTTCGGCGGATTCCATGATGAAGGAGCCGGGCCTGCCGGCTGCGAGCCTGCGGTAGATGCTCGAGGGTGCCGTGTCATCAACGAGGAGCTGCATCGTGACGGGGACGACTCTGCGGGTTTGAGCGAGCGAGAGGAATTCTTCTCGGCCGGGATAGATGTCACCCCAGGTTGGGTTCGTCATGGTCGGTCACCGCCTCCAGTGTTCTGTTGTCAAAGCAGGAGCGGGCTCCCGTATGGCAGGCCGCACCCACCTGCTTCACCTGGATGAGGAGGGTGTCCCCATCGCAGTCGTATTCGATGCCGCGCACGTACTGTCTGTGCCCGGAAGTGTCGCCCTTGCGCCAGTACTCGCCCCGTGATCGGGACCAGAACCAGACCCTGCCGGATTGCTGTGTGCGGGTGAGCGCTTCCTCATTCATCCAGCCCATCATGAGCACGCGACCATTCTCGTGGTCTTGGATAATGGCGGGAACGAGCCCCACATCATTAAACGTGACGACCGACAGGTCGCGGGCGGGACTCACGCCTGATGTTTCTGCCAGGGAGTTCCCATCATTTCCAGCGTTCCCGGTCATCAGCGGACCTCGATTCCGGCTTCTCGCAGGCCTTCCTTGACCTGGGAGATCGTGAGGGTGCCGAAGTGGAAGACGGAGGCAGCGAGGACCGCATCGACTCCGATGCGGGCAACGTTGATGAAATCCTCGACGGTGCCGGCCCCGCCGGAGGCGATGAGGGGGATTGAGCAGATCTCGCGTACCTGGCTCGTCATGTCCAGGTCGAAGCCCTTCGTGGTGCCGTCGTGGTCCATGGAGTTGAGCAGGATTTCTCCCACGCCACGATCCTGTGCTTCCCTGACCCAGGCAAGCGCGTCCAGGCCCGCCGAGGTGCGTCCACCGTGCGTTGTTACTTCAAAGCCCGAGGGGGCGACACCGCTGGTTTCGGTCCTGCGAGCATCAACCGACAGCACCAGCACCTGGCTACCGAATTGGGTCGCGATCTCGCTGAGCAGGTCGGGACGAGTGATGGCTGCGGTGTTAACGGAGATCTTGTCGGCCCCCGCCTGGAGTAGGCGAGCAACGTCCTCAACGCTGCGTATGCCTCCCCCAACGGTCAGGGGAATGAACACCTGTTCGGCGGTCTTTGTCACCACGTCCATCATCGTGCCCCGGTCCTCGACGGATGCGGACACGTCAAGGAACGTCAGTTCGTCCGCTCCCTCAATGCCGTAGACTCGCGCGAGTTCAACCGGGTCACCGGCGTCGGCCAGGTTTTGGAAATGGACGCCTTTGACGACCCGTCCACCCGAAACATCGAGACAGGGAATTACGCGCAGTGCAACGCTCATGTGGTCAGCTCCTTGGAATGGGTTACTCAAGGCTAGGATATCCCCTATGTATCAAGCCCTTGTCGACCATATCGCGGACTCGCTGTCACAGGCGGGTGGGGAGATGGTGACCGTCACGATCGACGGATTCTCCGGTGCTGGGAAGACGTCCCTCGGTGAGCGCCTTGTCCGTGAATTCCATGGTAGGGATGTTGCCGTCCTTTTTGTGGAGGTGGAACTGTGGGCAAGAGGCTGGGGCGATCTCGAGGTAGCCGTCCACAGGGTGAAGGAACTAGCCGAAGAACTCCGTGACGGCCCTGCCACCACGAGGACGTGGAACTGGTGGACAGAGACACTGGAAGAGCCGATCACGCTCTCCCCCAAACCACTTCTTCTCATTGTCGGATCCGGTTCCGGCCAGATCCCCGCGGACATTGCCGTGTGGCTCGACTGCGACCGGGAAACCCGCCAAGAACGCGTGTCCGAACGAGACCCCTACGACTGGTCAGAACACTGGGATGAGTGGGAGTCCCAGGAGCTCAGGCTCCTCACCAATCACGACTCTCGGGAGCACGCAACCTATCGCTTCTCATGCGAAGGGAACTCCGCAACCCCAACCGATCACCTGTCGCCCGTCCACGAAGCCTAACGGATCTCTTCCCTATCTCATCCAGGGAGCATTCGGTTCCCGCAACTCCCCGTAGCCCGCGAGCGCCGATGCGGCCGACAGGAGCCCGATAATTGTGGTCGCGTTGTGGATGGCACCCGAGTGCGCCAGTTGCACGGCCTCGGCCAGCGGGATCCATTCGTATTCCATGTCTGCCTCCTCCTCGGTGCGTTCGTATTCGAGGCTTGTTGAGCTGAGATCGCGGGCGAGAAAGACGCGGAGGCTTTCCGAAAGACAACCGGGTGAGGAGAACAGGTCAACGAGAACACGCCAGCTTGCGGCATCGAGTGACGCTTCCTCGGCAAGTTCGCGTTGCGCAGCGGCGAGCGGATCTTCACCGTCCTTGTCAAGAAGCCCGGCCGGGATCTCCCACAGCACCGCTTCGACGGGATGACGGTATTGGCTGAGGAGCAGAACCTCGGGACCATTGTCTCCTTCGCGCAGTGGAACGATGGCGACAGCCCCGGGGTGTGCGATGTACTCACGCCGGATCGTTTCTTTGTGGCCTTCGAGGGTGAGATCGTCGGATACGAACGAGAAAACATTGCCTTCGTAAATGGTTTCTCGGTTCACGAGGCTGTGTCTCCGGTGTTTGCGGTCCTGCACGGTGTTCCCCTTCATTCGTCTCTCTTTAGGTGTTCGGTCCGGGCGCTGGCATCCGTCACCCACATGGTAGTCATGAGCGGGACAGGCAAGCTGTTTCGTTACCTCTTAACGCATACCGAACGTGAGCCTTCCCTGCCAGCATGTTCCTGTCCAGCATAGTGCTCGAGGCGCAACATGACCGCGGCAGGTCATTGCCGAAGGTGGGTGATTCCAGTATTAGTTAGACCGCATCTCACTCACCAACCCATTGTCGAACATCTGTGCTATCGGTTGATTGAGGCGGGTTTGGGGGCTGATTGTGGCACGTGGGAGTGCGGATCGGATGCTAGGTGGCAATGCCCTTCGCTTCGGCAACGATGCGGTAGCGTTCGATCCACTGCCGAGATATATCTGCTGCCTGCGGTTGTTCCGAGATCCTCGCGTGTGCGGCAGTGGTGAGGGACGTGACCAGCTCGGGTTCGGCGAGCAAACGGCGGACCCCGTGGACCATGGCGGCGATGTCATCAACATCGAAGAGGATTCCGGCTCCTTCAAGGAGGTCCGGGATTCCGCCGGTGCGGGTGGCAATAACTGGCACTTGAGCGGACATGGCCTCCTGCACAGCCAAGGGCCGGGCTTCCCAAACCGACGGAAGCGCGAACACGTCGGCCGCCGCCAGCCATTTGTCGACATCGTTGCGTTCTCCCGCGAGCACGAGCGGTGCGCGAGATGAGATGGCACCCAGTCGCAGCTGGTCGTCGATCGACAGGTCTCCCCTGCCCACCAGTACCCAGGTGACTTCCTCGCGGAGCGCGGTAGCGGCTTCCAGGGTGCTGAGGACGTTCTTGCGGGGAATGAGGGAGGAGACCGTCAGGACCATGGGCTTGCTTGGGTCGATGTCCCGTCCCGGGCTCGCCACGTCCGACAGGGTGGCAAAGAGTGCCTTGCGCCGCTGCAGGCGTTCTTTTTCTCCCGGCCGATCATTCCTCAAAAGTTCGGGGACCAGGGGGCTCGGTACGTAGTCGAGCCAGGTTTTCTTTGCTCCCGCTTCATTCGCGAGCGCCACGAGGTCCGGTGAGGTTCCCGATACCGCATCGGCGAGGCGGATGCCGAAGGAGTCGACACGGGGCGCCGTGAGCCGTGCCCGACCGTCACTCGTGCGAGCGTGCCACGAAACGATGAATCCTGGCCTGTGCCGTTCGGTCAGCAGGGTTGCCGCGAGCAATCCGCCGTTATTACCGTGGGCGTGGACGATGTCGGTGGAGCGGACGAGACGGCGGATGAGACGGACCTGGGTTCCCGATAGCCGTGCGGGGATCTCGATCGATGCCCCCATGTCCCAGCCTGCCAGCACTTCAGCATCGGCTGCGACAACAACGTCATGGCCCGCTAGCCGGAGGTGTTCCGAAAGGGTGGCGACATGCCCTGCCATGGCTCCATCGCCCGACAGAACAACTTGGACAATGTTCACAGCACCCCTTTCTCATCATCAACCCATGAGTTCACCTGCCACACGGATCGGCCCGTCAAGCTAGTGACGATAACGGGTATCGTGGCTGCGCAGAGTGCGCCGACGATGGCGGCTCCGATTGCAATCCCAATACCGTCCCCCAATCCTAGGACGAGATCGTTTGTGAGACGCCCAAAAAACGCCGAGACCAGCGAAAATGAGACAGCCAATGCTGCGGACTTGCCAAGCCCAGCCGTCACCGCGGACCCGATCTGGGCGCGGCATGCCCTCACGCCGAGGGCGCCAGCCACCGTCATGCCCACCGAGTTTGCGAGCGCCAACACCACGAGCGTGGACTGCCTGCTGTCCGTCAATGGGAGTGCCATCAGCACACCTGCGCAGACGATGAGCCAGGCGGTGACGGTGATGCGGAGAACCTGACCGGGAGCCCCTATCGCGTAGAGAACACGTGAAGTGTGGTAGAGGAGAGAGTATCCAATGACGCCGGCTGACAGGATCGTGACAATCAGGTCCAGCTCGGGCATGTCGTACACCACCGTGAAGATCACTTCCGCCGCCGGTGCAATCGCCGCCAAGACAGCACTACCAATGGCGGAGGTAGTGACGATGAGACGGATCGAACCCGACGTGAGTTTTTCCAGGCCGGGCCGGTCCGGCAGTGCGGCGCGTTCGGAAATACGTGGGAAGAGTGCCGTCGCAATCGGCACCGCGAGGATCGCGTACGGCAGGAAGTAGAGGGCCTGAGCGTATTTGAAGATCGGGTAGGTACCTTCACCGCCGACATTGTTGGCCACGACCATGATGAGGACGATCGCTGTCTGCTGGGCTATGAGCCCGCCAAAGCCAGCCGATGCCATCTTGAGGGCCGTACGACCCAGGCCGTTGGGGAAACGGAATGTGGGGCGCAGGCGAGCCATGCGCATGACGCCGATGGCTTGCGGCAGGGTGAAGGCCACGACGCCACCGGTGGTACCCCACCCCAGCCACATGAGTGCCCCGGTCGGAACCTGCGTCGGGTCCGTCAGGTCCCGCCCTCCACTCAACCAGTACATGACGAACGCACCGATGACGACAACGGAGGACAGCATGGGTGCCAGCGCTGGCAGAACAAACCTGTGGTGGGCCTGCAAGATACCACTCAGCACGACGGACATGCCGTACATCGGCACCTGAATCGCAAAGATTGTCAGCAGGGTGGAGGCAAGGTCCTGGACATCCGGATCCCGACCGCCCAGAAGTGCCCCCGCCACGGGGCCCGAGAGTAGGACAACGGCAAGTGCGATGGGAATACCGAGTCCAAGCACCCAGGTTAGGAGGCCCGAAGCGATCCTATTCGCCTCGTCAGTATCCTGGCGTGCGATCGCCCGCGACAAGAGAGGAACCACCACGCCCGCGAGCGCACCACCCGCCGCCACCTCAAACAGGACGTTTGGAACGTTATTTGCGGTCGAGTAGGCGTCAGCGATCGGTGTAGCGCCGAGCACCCAGGACTCGGCAACGGTCCGACCAAATCCCACCACCCGTGACAGGAGGGTGAGAATGGCAATGACGCCGGCTGCTCCCGCGACCGACGCCAACAGTCCCCGCTTCGCCATTATCGTCCCCAGCGGTCCACGGCAGACAGTATTCGATTCGATTCGATGACGCGGCTGAAAGACACCTTCTCCGACGCCAGAATAAGACCGACCGTGCCTGCGGCTGCGAGCAGCCGGACCGCACGCGAGGGATGGGAGGCAGCGGCAACCCCGATGACAGCGCCCACGGCGTTCGCACCCAGATCACCGAGCATGGTCTTGCCGGCAAGATCGGATGGCAGGGCCCCGGCCACCGTGCCAGTCACGCCCGAAAGAAGCGGCCGAACATCACCATGACCAGGTGCAACAAGAATGGAGAGAGCGGTCGCGGCCTTGAGTGCCCGGCCGGGACGTAGGTCGAGCAGGTTGAGGAGATTGGCGCTGCCCGCAATAGCAACTACGCGGATCACCCAGTCGGCCACCTCGACCGGGGCACTGGAATTCTGATCTTTCCCATCTCGCAGGACAAGGGCAGATATTCCGGCACCTGTACCGATGATGCCGATCTTCAATACCCCGGTCGTGACCTGCCCGTTCGCTAACGCACTGAGGTGTCCCGAGAGTCCTTTGGCGGTGGCAAAGTCCTGCTCGCGATGATCGTCAATATGTCCGGCAAGTGCGCCGCTCGCTCCCGCAATCGCACCCGCCGTGCCCATGCGGCCGGGGGTGAGTAGTGACGCACTAACAACTCCGGCTGCCACGTTGAGCCCACCGCAGAGCGACACGGGTTCTCCGCGAAAGTTCGTCCTTTGCCAGGAAGGTGAGGCAGGGGACGGCAGGTGGCGGGTAGAAAAGCCGGCAAGAACCCGGAGAATGTTGGTGCCGATCATGGTGTGGCCGGATCTGTTTCTTCCGTACCGTCCGTGCCCGCGTCGGTCGGATCCGTGCTATCCGGGTTGGCGGGATCGGTCCCTGTCCCCTCATCGACAGGTACCTCCGAGACTGCCTGGATGGGCATCGGGGAACCGAGAACGGTTTCCGCTCCCTCAGCCATTCCCCACGCCACCGCGTTCCCCGAGATCTCTTGCGTGAGAGCGAAAGGAACGTTGATGAGCGCGGTCGCATCCATCGGTGAATCCACGGTCGAGACGCTCCCCTCACCGCGGAGCGTGGCGAGCAGAGTGCCGGCCTGACCATCGGCGCTGTAGACGGCCGGTAGCTCGATTGCACTAAAGAATTCAGCACCGTTGGCGATGATCGCGTCGCGGTTCGTGTCGGGTTCTTCGGGGATCTCGTCGGCTGTGACACCAAGGAACAGGATCGCATCGGCCGGTGCCGTCACCGGATCAACAACCTCGATGAGAGCATTGTCGGAGGACTGGTAGACCTCCAGCAGCGTGCTTGCCGACTGGTCCGTGCCTGTCAGAATAAGCTCCAGGCCCCTGACGAGGGTACCCATGGGGTTGTCTGCGGGCTCCACGTAGGTATCGAGCTGGCCGGACAGTGCGGTGCGGTAGCTGGCGCCGCTTTCGGAGAAGAACTCTTCGGTGACCCGCAGCGTGCCCGTGACGCTCGCACCGGCGGCCTCGAGATTCTCACGGTGGGTAGCGATCGCATCGTCGCCCGCTCCCGGAAGCGCCACGATCGTCACGTTCTGTCCCTCGAGCGTGCCTGCGATAACGTCCTCGGACAGGATTTCCATTCCCTCACGGTAGGCATCCGATTCGCGCTGCGATTCTTCTGCCTGGGCCCACGCCTCATTTCGTGAGTCGCGTAGCGAGTCAACCTGGTCGGTCAAGACAGACCCGATGGAGTTTTGCAGGGGGCCTGCCCCGAGGATCACGCCGATCCCGAGCGCCATAAACACCGCGATCAGTGAGACAAGGTGGTACCGAAAATCAACCATGACGTACTCTCAATCAACCAAATATTCCGGTTATGTTATTCCACACGTCCGAGAACCACGCTTGCACGAGGCTCCACAGCGCCTGTCCCACATCCGTTGTCGTGATTGCCGCAATCATGGCGAACACTCCCGCCAAAACGAGCGCAACAAGCTGCCAGGAGGAGATCCTGGACTGGTAGAGCTGGGAGGCTCCCTTCGCATCGATGAGCCGGCCACCAACCTTGAGGCGGGTGAGGAACGTTGAGGCCATGCCTTCACGTCCCTTATCTAAGAATTCAACCAGGGAAGAGTGTGTCCCGACGGCAACAATAATCTTTGCGCCCTTCGAGTCTGCCAGAATCATTGCGGCATCCTCACTCGTGCCGGTCATCGGAAACACGACGTAGGGCACACCGAGTTCCTCAACGCGTTTAACGCCGGGGGCCCGCCCGTCACGGTACGCATGAACGATGACCTCCGCCCCGCATGCCAGCGCACGATCCGACACCGAATCCATGTCACCCACGATGACATCGGGGACGAGACCGAGCTCAAGCATGGCATCCGCTCCCCCATCAACCCCCACGAGGATCGGGCGATAGTCGCGAATGTAGGCACGCAGCGAGTTCAGGTCGTCCTTGTAGTGATAGCCGCGCACCACAATGAGAACCTGGCGATCATCAAACTCGGTCCGCACATCCGGAATACCAACGGAGTTGAGGATGAGGTCGTGTTCTCGCTCCAGGTACTCCATCGTGTTGTGAGCAAACGCTGATAGCTGGGTCGAGACCCCTGCCCGGGCTTCTTCCATCGCCAATTCGTTCAGGTCCGAGGTTTGCCACACACCTTCGGCAACGAGTTCGGATCCACGATAGACGGAACCGTCCTCCTCAATATGAATGCTTGTCCCTTCGGCAACATCCATGATCTGTGAACCCAGGTCGTCAATGAGGGGGATGCCGGCGGCGAGCAGGATACCCGGCCCCATATTCGGGTACCGTCCCGAGGTGGACTTGGCAGCATTCAAGACCGCGACCGGTTCGCACGCAACGAGAGCCTCGGCGGAAACCCGGTCAATATCTTCGTGGTCGATGATGGCGACCTCACCTACGGTGAGGCGCTTTGTCAACCGCTTCGTGCGGGAATCCACCTTCGCGTACCCACCGAGCTGGTCCGGCTCGGTGGGTTTACCTCGGCGACGTAAGTTCCATTTCACGGCTCTATCGTCCCACGGTCGACTCTGAAAGGAGATCAGCGGCATGTCGACGGGCCGAATCCAAATCCGCTGATCCGGACAGCATCCGTGCGAGCTCGTTGACCCGTTCTTCACCGGCAACAGCCCGAACCCTGGTCGCCTTCTCCCCTCGCGTCACCACCACCTGATGGTCCGCAAAGGACGCAACCTGCGCCAGGTGGGTGACGACAATCACCTGAGCGTGTGCAGCAAGATCAGCCAATCGGGCTCCGATTGCCTTGGCCGAATCACCGCCCACGCCAGCATCGATCTCATCAAACACAAACGTAGGAGGGCTTTGGGGCGAAAGTTTGGCAAGCACAAGTTCGATGGCGAGCATGATGCGGGAGAGCTCACCGCCGGAGGCAGACTGGGAGAGCGGAACCTTCGCCGCGTGGGAATCGGGTTTGAACATGAACGTCACGCGGTCCATGCCATCCGCTCGCGGCTCAATCTCCTCCACATCAATCGCGATCTCAGCTCGTCCCAGAGCCAACTGGGTCAGTTCTTCATTGACGCTAGAAGCGAGCAGTGTAGCGGCGCGACCCCGCACCTTGGACAGTGCGCGTCCCAGATCCTCGACCCGTGCACGTGCTCGCTCGACGTCTTCCTCCAGCTGTGCCTGGCGCGATTCGGGATCATCGAGGGCGGAAAGGATTTCACGTGCCTTCTCGGCTTCGACAAGAGCCTCATCGACTGGCATACCCAACTTCCGCGACAGGGAACGCAGCTTCGCTCGGCGCGCATGAAGATCGTTGAGGGACTCACCAGTTTCGAGGGATGCCAGCAAGTCTCCCACCACGTGGGTGAGATCCCGGAGCTCAGCTTCGACCGCTTCCGCTCTCTTGGCAACATCGTCGGCGCCGGGTTCTTTCACCCCGACCATGCTCCCGACAATCCTGCCAACGAGGTCGGTTGCCCCGGGCATCATCTCCCCATCCCCCGACAGGGCACCGAGGGAGGTCGCGAGGGCTGCGCGGGTTTCTTCGATCGAGTCGAGCCGTTCAATTCGCTCGCGTAGCGAATCCTCTTCTCCCTGTTCGGGTTCGACCTCGTCAACCGCCTCGACGAGCGCTGTCAAGGCAAGGCGCTGTGCAGCAGCGTCACGAGCTGACGCCAAAAACTCTTCCAACGCGGTCTGGGACGCACGGTACTTGGACCAGGCCTCCCAGTAGGCGTTGAGCGCCACCTGCGCTTCGTCTCCCCCGGCACTATCGAGAGCATCAAGCTGCGCCGAGGAAGAGCGGAGCCTCATCTGCTCGGACTGGCCGTGAATGGTGACGAGCCGGCCACCCATTTCCCCCAGCGTCGTCCGTGGTACCGTGCGGCCACCGATATAGCATCGGGACCTGCCTTCGGCGGGAACATGGCGGGACACAGTCACGATAGCAACGTCATCTTCACGGTCGACTCCGGCACCGGTCTGTTCAATGCTGGCAACGAGATCACTCGTTTCGGGTACCTCGAACACGCCGTCGACGACCGTCCGCTCGGCACCTAGACGGACCTTCTTTACATCGGCCTGCTGACCAAGGAGCAATCCGAGAGAGTTGAGGAGCATGGTTTTACCGGCACCGGTCTCACCGGTAATCGCGGTAAAACCGGCAGAGAATCCGATGGTCGCTTCCTCAATAACCCCCAGGTTTTCGATCTTCACCTCGGAGATCACTGGCGGCCTCGATCCCGGAAACCACCCACCGGCAGGTCGAACTTCTTTACAAGTCTGCCCGAGAAAGGAGTGTCGTTCAGACGAGCAAGATACACGGGATGATCGGACTTGCGGGCCGTGATGATAGTTCCGGCCGTCACGGGAAGGTCACGCCTCCCATCGCACACCAACCGTGCCCCCTCAGAATCAACCACGACCTGGAGCTCGGAATTTGGACCTACAACGAGCGGCCGAGTAAAAAGTGCGTGCGCAGCAACGGGAACGAGGAGCATTGCCTCCACGTCCGGCCACACAACCGGCCCCCCGGCCGAGAAAGAATAGGCAGTGGATCCCGTAGGCGTTGCCATGAGGACCGAATCGCAGGTAAAAGACGAAACTCCCCGACCATCGACACCCAGGCTGACCTCAACCATCGGGTTTCCGTGCTTGTCGAGGGCAGCTTCATTAAGAGTCCAGGACATCGCGCGCTCACCGTTTGGAAGCATGACCTCGATGTCCATCGTCATGCGCCGATCAAGAGTCCATGCTCGCTCCGTGATCTGTTCAACCACGCGGGGCAGGCCCTCCGGTTCAACCTCGGCCAGGAATCCCACATGCCCGTAGTTGATACCAACAATCGGGACCTCGGTGCCCCGTGTCAGTTCGGAGGCCGCAAGAATGGTTCCGTCGCCGCCGAGCACGATAACGATTTCCGAGTTGCCGAGCGGACCCGACCGACGCACGGAAAAGCCGTGCCTCTCCAGCTCATCGGACATGAGGGCCGCGGATTGTTGGGCATCCGGCCGGTATCTATGCACGAGCATATACACTTCACGCATGTTACCTCCTCCGTTCAAACCTTACCGAAAAGCCCGGGGGCTGGCCCATCGAGGACGGCGGTGTGGATTGCGGCCGACACGTCGGTAACCGGGTCCGGATGGTCACGGCGCATCGACAGGAAATATTCGACGTTGCCTGCCGGTCCCGGCAGGGGCGAGGCAGCAACATCGGCAATGTCCAGGCCAAGTTGCATCGCACACCGCGCAACCTTCCCTACCGTTTCTTCATGATGATCCAGGTTGCGGACAACCCCACCATGGCCAAGGCGTTCTTTCCCAATCTCGAATTGGGGTTTCACCATGAGCAGGAAGTCGGCATCCTCCCGGACCGCTCCGACGAGGGCAGGGAGAACTAGGGTGAGAGAGATAAAGGAAAGGTCACCCACCACTATGTCCGGTGCAGGAGCAACATCTTCTGGCGTCAGGTTGCGAACATTCATTCGCTCCATGACCGTCACGCGAGGATCTTCACGCAGCCTCCACGCCAACAACCCATAACCCACGTCAATGGCAAGAACTTCGCGGGCACCCCGCCGGAGCAGGACGTCGGTGAATCCACCGGTTGATGCACCAGCGTCAATGATCCTGCGCCCCTCAATGACGGGAGCACGGTCCCCCAAAAGATCCAAGACCCCGGCAAGCTTGTATGCCCCGCGCGAGGCATAGTGCTCCAGGTCAGTATCGTCGACAACGATGGCCTGGGCGGGGTCTACCTGCCGGGCAGGCTTAGTGACGGTTGCCCCGTCGAGGCGGACCCTGCCGCCTTCGACGAGACGCCTAGCCTCATCCCGTGAGCTCGCAAGATTCCTTCTCACGAGCTCCGCATCGATCCTGCGAAGCCGCCCCACTACTCCTGTGCTTTCCCGAGCGCATCGGACAGGACCCGAGCTATCTCGTCAAAGGCCTTCGCGGAGCGTTCGAGGCCCTCACCGTCCACCGCTTCGGGTGGGGTGAGTTCTGCTACGACTGCGTCAAGATCACGACCGGGATGAGGTTCCATCGCCTTAGTTCACCTGAAGTTCAGCCAGCTGAGTAAACAGGGAATCGCGGTCCGCGCCCTCGTCGAGTGCAATCCAGCAGGCCGCCACCACACAACGGTACAGATCCATCGACGCACCATTGAGAGCGTTCGAAGCGGACAGGGTACCGTCCGTGACCTCCGCCCATTCCCCACCAAGTTCAGCTCGATTACCCGTCACCGAGGGAGCAGCGTGCTCCTCATTCAGTCCGAGCAGGTTCTTCGCCAGGTAGGTGGGGCGCTCTTCAGGTACTGCGAGAGCAACATCCCGAGCATCATTCACACCCGTGAGGACGTGGAGGGAATCCAGGCCCGCAGCAACCGCGCCACGAATATCCGTGTTCAGCCTGTCGCCAACAGCAATCGGAGTCACGGCCGAGATGCTCTCGGCAGCCTGCTGGAACACCTTCGGGAGGGGCTTGCCCGTCGCGAACGGAACAACACCGGTGGCGTGCTCAATCGCCTTCACGAGAGCACCGTTGCCGAGCATGAATCCGCGCTCTTGCGGGAGGCTCGCATCCAGATTCGTGGCAATAAAGACAGCACCCTTGTTGATGGCAAGCGCACCTTCGGACATGACCTGCCAGCCTACGGTCGGGTGGAAGCCCTGCACAACGGCAGCCGGGTCGTCATCGGCCGAGTTCACAACCGTGAAACCACGCTGCTCGAGAGCCCACACCAGACCCTCGCCACCGATGACGAGGACCTTCGAGCCGGCCGGGATGTGTTCCGTCGCCAACTCGGCGCCCGCCATCGCGGCGGTGTACACCTCGGAGTCCTGAGCAGGAATATCAAGGCTGCGCAGGTGCTCACCGATCGAAGCGGGTGTCCGTGCCGCATTGTTGGTCAAATAGACGGCCTTCTGGCCACTGTCCACAGCGGCCGTAATCGCTTCACCCGCGTGATCGATCGGCTCATTCCCGCGATAGCACACGCCATCGAGATCGTAAATTGCCGCATCGTACGCCTGGGACAGCTGTCCCGACGACTTCAACGTCATCTGGTTTCCCCTTCATCGTCAAATTGAGCAAACAGGTCATCCTGAACCTCATCACCGGCCACGTCTTCCATGCCCGGCAACATGACAAGCGTATCGTCATCCGACTCCGTGGCCGGCTCCGACTCGTCTTCAGTCTCAGCAGACTCTTTCTCCTCAGACTCCGACTCGTCGGAAGAATCTGCTTCCTGTGAAGTCTGTTCACCTACGACCTGTACGTCATCAACGGGAAGAAGCGCGTCCTCAAGTGAGGCATCATCAAGCACATCTTCAGACGACTGGTTAGCTTCGTCTTCCGCATCCTCGGTGGCGGTTACCTCTTCAACAACTTCAGCAGTCGCTTCTTCAAGCTCGTCTTCGATTGCAGTCTCAGCGAGGGCAACATCCTCCGGATCGGTATCCTCAACAATATCTTCGTCAGCAACCTCGTCAGCAATATCTTCCGTCGCTTCGATTTCAGCTTCTTCAGCCGCAATCACCGATTCGACACTGGAATCCGTCTCTGCCTCAGCTTCATCGGCGACGGTCAGCTCGGCATCCACTGCCTCAACTGCCTCCGCAACCTCAGCTTCTTCAACCTCGGTTTCGACAGTCTCATCTGCATCCACGGCTTGATCCAGCTCGTCATCCTCGCTGTCCTGCTCATCGAGGTCATCCCCCTCATCGAGGACATCGTCCGATTCGTCGTCGGAATCCTCATGCGAAAGATCATCCTCGTTGGAATCACTGTCGTCATCGAAACGGTTGGAGCCTACGCGTTCACCATCCCAGTCGTCAGCCGAGTCTGCTGATTCTGCTGATTCCTCGTCCCAGTTCTTTGAACCGTACGAGTCATCATCGGCATCCTCTGAGTATTCCTCTTCTTCGATGGTCTCTGCATAGACCTCGATGGTCTCAACATCCCAGTACTGCGACCAGCGAGCCTCAACGGCTGCCGCTTCTTCTTCACGGCCGAGTTCACGCAGGCGCTCCATGCGGACCTGCTCAACAGGTGCACGAAGTTCCGGATCGAATGACTCAACCTTGAGAGTCTCGATGAGCTTTAGGCCCTTCTCAAACTCCTCCATATCCGCATACGCACCCGAAACAACGAGAGCCAGCTCCACCTGTCCCGCTGGCTCAAGCTCGGAGATGTTGATGTCTTCCAGGTACTTGATGGCGCGGTCGGGCTTACCCATGCCACGCTCACAGTCCGCCTCAAGGTAGGCGTGCGAGATATCTCCGGACATGCGTCGGTACGTGCGCAGCTCACGGAGAGCC
Source organism: Flaviflexus massiliensis (assembly GCF_001375495.1). Classification (GTDB taxonomy): domain Bacteria; phylum Actinomycetota; class Actinomycetes; order Actinomycetales; family Actinomycetaceae; genus Flaviflexus; species Flaviflexus massiliensis. The sequence continues at coordinate 1,759,805 of NZ_LN831058.1, forward strand.
TCACCGTACTTCTCATTGGCGTATGCCGTAAGACCAAGAGCCTCGCGAACGATATCGATGCGGGAGGCACGACGGTAGGCTGCCTTCGCGTGTTCGTACGCAAGTTCAGGATTCTCATCCATGAGCGAACCAGCCATGACAAGGAAACGAGCTACTCGGTCAGCATTGTCCTTGTTCAGTGACAGCAGGTGACGGCGTGCGTCCTTGCTCAGATTCTCTGCCGTGATCTCCTCGGGAATGAATGGTTCCGGCTCGCGACCGTCACGGCCCGCTCCTGCACGAGGCGCGTGCTGACGTTGTTCGCGGTCGTCGAAGCGGCGTCCACCGCGATCTCCACGATCCTCGAACCTACGACCGCCACGGTCATTAAACCTGCGGTCCCTGC